>NZ_KQ090002.1:1027825-2301117 GCF_001037885.1 Enterobacter sp. BIDMC109 | reverse complement strand
GAACCTGGTTCGTGTGGCCGATGGGGAAGAGGCGCTTCAGCTGGCGAATGACACTGAATATGGCTTAACGGCCAGCGTCTGGACGCAGAACATCAGTAAAGCGCTGGCGTATACCGACAGGTTACAGGCCGGAACCGTGTGGGTGAACAGCCACACGCTGATAGACGCCAACCTGCCGTTCGGCGGCATGAAGCAGTCCGGCACCGGGCGCTGATTTCGGCCCCGACTGGCTGGACGGCTGGTGTGAAACCAAGTCGGTGTGTGTGCGGTATTAAAAAAACGCCGGGTGGCGGCTACGCCTTACCCGGCCTACGGGATCGAGGAAAAGGTTGGTTTTGTAGGCCGGGTAAGCGCAGCGCCACCCGGCGTAACTTACAGCGACCACCGATCCCGCCCGGCCTCCTTCGCCCTGTACAGCGCCGCATCGGCGCGGGCAATGATTTCCGGGCCGGCCAGCCCTGCGGTATAGCCTGCAATGCCCATACTCGCCGTCACACATTCACTCACCTTCGACGCGCTGTGCGGAATGGCTGCGTTGCGCAGGCCAGCCTGGATCCGCGCGGCGACTTTCTCAGCAACGCTTTCTTCGCAGTCAAAGAGGATCACCACAAACTCCTCGCCACCGTAGCGCGAAACCACATCCTCTGGCGTGCGCACCGAGGTGTTCAGCACCTCTGCCACCCGCGCGAGGCACGCATCTCCGGCCTGGTGACCGTAGGTATCGTTATACAGTTTGAAGTAATCGACATCCAGCATCAGCACCGCGAAGCGTTTGCCTTGCTCTACGGCATTTTCCAGCACCAGCTCCATCGCCCGGCGGTTGGCCGTTTTCGTCAGCGGATCCTGATGGGCCAGCGCATCCAGCCGCGAAATTAAACGCTGATTCTGCTGGTTGCGACGCCACGCCTCTTCAAACCAGCTCAACAGGATATAGCGCCCGCACACGAGAATGAACGTGAACACCACCCACAGCCCGGCAAAGCGATAATTAATTTCCTGATTCAGCAGCATGCTGGCAACGGGCAGGCTTACCCATAGCGGAACGGTGAAGCAGAGCAGTGCCACCGGGTGAAAATAGAGCGCGGTCATACCGGCCATCAGCAGGGTAACGAATATAGGCCAGGGATGAGGAAGCTGTAACACGTTGATAAACCAGTAACAACTTATCGACCACAGCAGGCTGCACATAAACAAAACGGCGCTGACGCCGCGGATGTGGCGCCAGGCCATGATCACCAGCGCCACGGAAAGGATCACCACGCCCAGCATGGAGGCGTCAATCATCTGCCGCAGAGGGGGGCTGATGTGCAGCAGGGCATCAATATGGCCGAACAACGAATTGCGCAGCAGGACCATAAGGGCAAAGCTGGCATTCACAAAGGCGAGCCACGGCAGGTTCACGGCCAGCCCGTGAACAACCATTGATTTACGGGTAGGCCATATCGCGGGTTCGGGTGTGGCTGGATGTCTTTTTTCCATTGAAGAGAATTTTCCTTGAGCGGGCGGAACGTCCGCCCGCGAGTGCTGCCTTTACGGGGTCACAATGTTAAACCAGAATTCAAATTTATCCATGTAACCGAGCATGGCATCAAGTTTTGCGGCATCGCCGGTCACTTTGATATCGCCGTTATCCTGCGCCTGTTTAAGCGTCACTTCTTTCAGGATGATTTTATTCAGCGTATCGCGGTTGAGGGTCACTGTCGCGTCAGCGTCTTTCGCTTCGGCGTTCGCCGTGTGGTTCAGCACGCCATTTTCCAGCTCCAGCTTGTATTTACCGCCGTCGCTGCCGAGGTCGATGTTAAACACCGATTTTGCATCCGCCGCTTTTTCACCGTTAATGTGCACCGCCAGATAGTCAAAGAACATTTCTGGCGTCATCGCGCGCACGGTATCCGGGCTGGCGGTGTTCGGGGTCGGTCCTTTCACCACGCCGTTACGCAGCTCCTGGGCGCCGGTCAGGTAGAAGTTACGCCACGGGCCTGATTCAGCCTGATAACCCAGCTGCTCCAGCGCATCCGCTTCCAGGTTTCGCGCGGCCTGATTATTTGGATCGGCAAAGACCACTTTGCTGACCACCTGAGCCACCCAGCGGTAGTTCCCCTGGTCAAAGTCGGTTTTCGCTTTGCTCAGGATGGCATCCGCACCGCCCATATAGTCCACAAATTTCTTCGCGGCTTCTTCAGGCGGCAGTTCGTCCAGGGTCGCCGGGTTGCCGTCAAACCAGCCTAAATAGAGCACGTAGGTCGCTTTAACGTCATGGCTGACAGAACCGTAATAGCCACGGTTTGCCCAGGTATTGGCCAGGGAGTTTGGCAGTTTGAAGTTGGCGGCAATCTCGTCACGGGTCAGCCCTTCGTTCGCCATGCGCAGGGTCTGGTCGTTGATGTAGCGATACAGGTCGCGCTGGCTTTTCAGCAGGTTAACCACGTTGTCGTTGCCCCATGTCGGCCAGTGGTGCTGCGCCATAATGATTTCGGCGTTATCACCCCAGCGTACAATCGCCTGGTTGATGTATTTCGACCATGGCAACGGTTCACGAATTTTCGCGCCGCGCAGGGAGTAGGTGTTGTGCAGGGTATGGGTGACATCTTCCGCAGACTCGATCAGCTTTTTCTCTTCGATATACCAGAGCATCTCGGAAGGCGCTTCCGATCCCGGCGCGAGCATAAAATCATAGGTCAGGCCGTCGATCACCTCTTTCTGACCATCTTTCTCGATGATATTGGTCGGGGCGATCAGGGTCACCGTCCCGGCGGAGGTGGTGGTGCCGAGACCCGCGCCGACCTGGCCCTTCGCATCCGGCTTCAGCAGGTTGCCGTACATATAGCTGGCGCGGCGGCTCATGACGTTACCCGCCATGATATTCTCCGCGACGGCGGCCTCCATAAATCCGGCGGGCGCGTAGACTTTCACCTTGCCGGACTTCACATCTGCTTCGTCCACCATGCCGCGCACGCCGCCATAGTGGTCAACGTGGCTGTGGGTGTAAATTACGGCGACAACAGGCTTGTTACCGCGATTTTTATAGTAAAGATCCATCCCGACTTTGGCCGTTTCCGCCGACACCAGCGGGTCGACCACGGTAATGCCTTCTTTACCTTCAATAATGGTCATGTTTGACAGGTCGAGGTTACGGATCTGGTAAACGCCTTCGGTCACTTCAAACAGACCGCTGATGTTAATCAGCTGGGACTGACGCCATAAGCTCGGGTTAACCGAGTCGGGCGCCTTATCGCCTTCTTTGATAAAAGCGTACTGCTGCGGATCCCAGACGGTGTTGCCTTGCTCACCTTTGATAATGTCCTGAGGCAGCGGGGCAATAAACCCTTTGTGGGCGTTGGTAAAATCGGTGTTATCGGAGAAAGGAAGCTGGTTGAAGAGTGCGTTGTTGGCCTGTTGCGTTGCTGCGGTGGCATCCTTAGGTGCTTCTGCGGCCCAGGCGGAACTGGCAGAAATAAAACATCCCGCCAGCGCGAGACTCCTGACGATCTCATTGATTCTCATCCTAAAACCTCTCAGTAAACTGTGACGTTGTTTGTGGAGACTCCGAATCCTGGTGAAAGTGTGTCAAGAAATGCAAAAGGATTAAGCGAGGTAACAATAACTATAATCGGGGAGAGTAATTCAGCAAGTAAGCGGATGAAAAACCGGGCATTACGCCCGGTCGGTGGGTTATTTCTGCTCTTTTTTCTTGCCGAGCGTTGGCGTCTCGTCAAAGAAATTCCACGGCTTGAGTAACGTGTGCACCCATTCCGTCGGCATTATCGGCCACTCCTCGGCACGGGCGACATGGGTGGTGCCGGTGGTCATCCAGATGACGTTATCCTGGTCGTTCAGCGACTCGTTATCTTTGCTGTACTGGCCGAGGCCAGTATCGTGCGTGGAACGGTTCGGGTATTTTCCCTCCGGGTACATCTCGTCGGGATGGTAACGCGTCACCCACAGCTGTTTATCCATAAAGCTCAGGCGGTGATAAATCCACTCGTCCGGGGCAAACTTCGCGCCGGACGCTACCGGGTGTGTACCGCCCGCGTAAGGGATGATCTGATACGAGACCGGGTTGCCCATGCGGTTCTCTTTGCTGGTATTGCTCAGCAGGCGGATGGTGCCCGGGTCAAACTTCTGTGCCGCCTGCTGTTCGGTATTAATATCATACTGATTAACCTGCATGGTGCTGGTGCGCGGTCCGCCAGCGGTGTTCGGTTTGACGTCCGGATCCATGGCCACCAGCTTATTGTTGATGCCGTCCACGTCCATATCCAGACGGAAGTTGTAGATGTGCTGGTGGGTGGTACCGACAATATTATGGTCGATCAGCGTTCCGTATCGGGTGTCATCCTTCGCGGTGGCATCATGCATGGTTTTCGTCTGCACGCCTTTCACCGCTTCAATGCCCGTAGCCCCTGCATCAATGCCGATAGTGCCGTTTTCGTGGAATACCCAGTCGAAGATGTAATCGTAGTTACCCACGGTGCTGACCCAGCGCACCACCAGCTCGCGGCGTTCGGTGCTGACGTTGGGTTTACCTAACTCCTGATGCTTATATTCCGGCCCGGCGTAACGCTCGAAAATGGCGATCGCCCTGGGGATCTCCATTGGCGCGCCGGTGTAATCCGGGATGGTTTCGTTGAGCATCACGGCGTTAGACGGAACATCCTTGCCGCGCACCAGCGGGGAGGTCAGGGTACCCATGCCGTAATCGCCGGAGTCCAGGTAGGCTTTAAAGTACCAGCCGATATCCGGGTCGCCGTACGGCACAATCATGCCGCCGAGCGATCCCTGATACATCACCTGTCGCTTTTTGCCGTTGTCGTTATAGGTCACGGTGGAGATTATCGGGCCGACGCGTGAGTCCAGGCTCAGATGAAAATCCCAGTTCTGCCAGTGCACCCTGTCCCCGGTGATGGTGTAGTTCTTGCCTTCCGGCTCGATAATCTCCAGCGGTTTTTTCACCGTTTCAACGCGGTCGCGGCCATCATAAGGGCGCGGCGTGAGCGGAACCGGCACGACCGGGCCTTCCTCAATCTTCTGGATTTTCTTCTGCTCGAGATCCACCACCGCAACCAGGTTTTCGATCGGGTGCGCCCAGTAGTTACCGTCGCCCACGTCGAGATAGCTGATCACTTTCAGCAGGCGGTCTTCCTGTTTCAGCCCATCCTTGCCGTCAAAAAAGCCGACGGTAAGCGGAGTGGTGATCACTTTCTTCGGGTCGGTAATGCCGCGCTTTTTCAGCACGGCGGCAAACTCCGGGCTTTCATTGATGATCTGCTGCACGGTATTGAAGTCATCCAGCAGCACCATGCCGTGCGCGTCTTTGATCGGCTCCCAGCGGAGGATCTTTTTGTCCTTCAGATCCACCCGGCTTTCGATGATGTGTTTACCATCAAGCATGATGATATTGGCCTGGCGGGGCGCATCCACCGCCGTGCCGTTAAGCACAAAGTCCCAGACTTTGGCCTTTTCTGGCTCAGCCAGCGCAATCTGGGTAAAGCGGGTATTGGGTTTAAAATCCGCAGAGGCTTTCACAATGGCTACGGCCTGGTTGATTTCATCAGCCGTCAGCGCGTTTAACGGGTGGGGGCTTTTTTCAACCTGGAATGTCTGATCAAGACCGGACTGAAAAACATCGTTGATAAAGGTCTCCGGGATAAACGCCTTATTGTTCTTCATCACCACGGGCACCTGGAGCGTCAGCGGTTTGCCGTTAACGATGGCGGTATTTGCGCCGGGTTTGACCTTCACAAAGGCACCGTCTTTGACGATGGTGAACATCTGGGCGTAATCATCCCACTGCACGTCCGCGCCAAACGCCTGAAGCGTTTTGTCCATCGGGACCATATGCGCCTCGCTGCCGTGAGCGTAAACAGGGGATTGCCAGGCGCAACAGAGCGCAACGGCCATGGCCAGTGCCGTTCTACGGGCAGAAAAAGAAGAATTGCTTCCCATCGCAGACCTCATCTTGTTGTGTTTATTGTGTTGTGTCAGCCTTATCCTGACAGGCGCGCACGAAAAGCGTTTGCCTGCATCTGCCAGGTTGTTTGTCAGTCTTGCCAGGTTAAAAAAAGACCGGGGGATATCACACCCCGGTCAGGTAGTTGTAGGCCGGGTATGCGGAGCGACACCCGGCAAGAAAGAGGTGGGTCAGAAGTCACCCTGCTGGCGCGCCACCAGCGTCAGGATGGAGTAGAGCGCCACGGCCTGCTGGTGCTGGTTGAAGATCTCCACCGCCCATTCCACCACGCCGGTGGGTTTTTCCTCGGCATTGCGCTGTTTCTTCAGCGTTTTACGTTTACAGGTCAGGCGCACCTGAATGGTATCACCCGGCTTGACCGGCTCAATAAAGCGCAGGTTTTCCATGCCGTAGTTGGCAATAACCGGCCCAACCCCGGCATCGACAAACAGCCCCGCCGCGGCGGAAATCAGGAAATAACCGTGTACCACGCGCTCACCAAAAATCGACTCCGCCGCGCCAATTTTGTCCATATGGGCGTAGAAATGATCCCCGCTCAGGCAGGCAAAATTCACGATATCCGCTTCCGTCAGGGTACGACGCGGGGTCAGCAGGCTGTCGCCCGGCTGTAACTCCTCGAAGTATTTACGGAAGGGATGAACGCGATCTTCCTGCACCTCCGCGCCACGGACCCACTGTTTACCGATCGCGGCGAGCATGGACGGGCTGCCCTGAATGGCCGTGCGCTGAAGATAGTGCTTCACCGCGCGCAGGCCGCCCAGCTCTTCGCCGCCGCCCGCACGTCCCGGACCACCGTGCACCAGCTGCGGCAGCGGTGAACCGTGGCCGGTGGATTCTTTCGAGGATTCCTGGTTGAGGATCTGAATACGTCCGTGGGCGCGCGCTGCCCCGGCAATAAACTGCCGCGCCACGCGGGTATCTGCCGTAACCAGCGTTCCCGCCAGGCTGCCGCCGCCCGCCCGCGCCAGCTGCATGGCGTGTTCGGTGTTACGGCAGGGCATCAGGGTTGCAACGGGGCCAAAGGCTTCGATGGCGTGGACGGCCGGGGTTTCGTCCGGCTGCGGGCAGAACAGCAGGGTGGGCGGGAAGAATGCGCCAGCCGCCTGCAAATCAGCTTTACCACCCAGACGGATCTGACAGCCCGCGGCAAGGAGATGATCGACTTTTTCCTGCACGTCAGCACGTTGCTCACCGTTGACGAGGGCCCCCATCTTCACCCCTTCCTGGGCCGGATCGCCGACGACCACTTTCTCCAGCCGCGCAATCAGCGCCTGGCTGACGGCGTCAACCTGCGCTTCCGGCACGATGATGCGGCGGATGGCGGTACATTTTTGTCCGGCTTTGGCGGTCATCTCGCGCACCACTTCTCGGATAAACAGCGCAAACTCCGGGTGTTCCGGCGTCACGTCCTCACCCAGCACGCAGCAGTTGAGAGAATCTGCTTCCATGGTAAACGGAATGGAATGCGCGACGATATTCGGGTGGACGCGCAGACTCTGCCCGGTGCTGGCCGATCCGGTAAACGTCACCACGTCCTGGCTGTCGAGCTGGTTCAGCAGATCGCCCGCGCCACCGCAGATCAGGCTGATGGCGCCGTCCGGCACCAGCCCGCTCTCGACGATCGCTTTCACCATCGCCTGAGTCACCTGCGCGGTGGCGGTGGCGGGCTTGATGATGGCGGGCATCCCGGCAAGCCAGGTGGGCGCGAGCTTTTCCAGCATCCCCCAGCACGGGAAGTTGAACGCGTTGATATGCACCGCCACGCCGAATTTCGACGTTAACACGTGACGTGCCGCAAAGCCGCCTTCCTTCGACAGCGGGATCAGTTCATCCTCCGGCCACAGGGTATCGTCCGGCAGCTCACGGCTGCCGAGGCTTGCGTAGGTGAAGAGGGTGCCGATACCGCCTTCAATATCCACCCAGCTGTCGGCCTTCGTCGCGCCGGTCTGGGCTGACAGGGCATAAAAGCGATCCTTCTGGCTCAGCAGATGTTTGGCCACCGCCTTCAGCATGGCGGCGCGCTCGATAAAGCTCATTGCACGGAGCGCTTCTCCGCCGTGTTCAATGGCGTAACGGCGCGCGGCCGCCATATCCAGCCCTTCGCTGGTCACTTCATATAGCGTTTCCCCGCTGATGGCGTGGGTGATGTTGCGCTCGCGGCCCCGGCCTGATTGCCAGGTGCCGGACAAGAAGCTGGCTAACTGCTGCATTTCTTCTCTCCAGATGTTTCGTGATTTCACTATCAATAGTTTGATCGTGAATCATAAAAATCAAGCTGAGTTTTAATGAATTGTTAACGTTGTGATCTGTATTGCTTAGCCTGACCACCCGAAAGTCTTGCGTTATCGGCCTTTCATCAAAAGGCTTGCGAGCGTCGTCACAAAATAAACAAACGCTTCTTGGGGTTATATTTAACCTTTGTGTAACTTTTAAGAAACCAAATGATTCACCATTTTGCTATTTGTGGTGATTTAACGAATCACAAAGGTGGTTATGTGACGCAAGAACAACGCTTTGAGCAACGCATCGCACAGGAGACGGCCATCGAGCCGCAGGACTGGATGCCGGATGCCTACCGCAAGACGCTGATCCGCCAGATTGGACAGCACGCCCATTCTGAGATTGTCGGCATGCTGCCGGAAGGAAACTGGATCACCCGCGCGCCGACGCTGCGCCGGAAAGCCATTCTGCTGGCGAAGGTGCAGGACGAAGCCGGACACGGCCTGTACCTCTACAGCGCGGCGGAAACGCTGGGCTGCGCCCGGGAGGACATCTATCAAAAGATGCTCGACGGCAAGATGAAATACTCCTCCATCTTCAACTATCCGACCCTGAGCTGGGCCGATATCGGCGTCATTGGCTGGCTGGTGGACGGGGCGGCCATTGTGAACCAGGTGGCGCTGTGTCGTACGTCTTACGGTCCGTATGCCCGGGCGATGGTGAAAATCTGTAAAGAAGAGAGCTTCCACCAGCGTCAGGGTTTTGAGGCCTGCATGGCGCTGGCGCAGGGCAGCGAAGCCCAGCGGCAGATGTTGCAGGACGCCATCAACCGTTTCTGGTGGCCCGCGCTGATGATGTTTGGACCCAACGACGACAACTCCCCAAACAGCGCCCGCAGTCTGGCCTGGAAGATCAAACGCTTTGGCAACGATGAGCTTCGCCAGCGCTTCGTGGACAACACGGTGCCTCAGGTGGAGATGCTCGGTATGACCGTGCCGGACCCCGACCTGCGTTTCGATGAAGCGAGCGGCCACTACCGCTTCGGCGAAATCGACTGGCAGGAATTTGACGAGGTGATCACCGGGCGCGGGATCTGCAACCACGAACGTCTGGCCGCAAAACGTAAAGCCTGGGACGACGGCGCATGGGTGCGTGAAGCCGCTCTGGCCCACGCGGAAAAACAACGCGCCCGCCAGGCCGCATAAGAGGAATCAACCATGAGCAATGTTTACTGGCCGTTATACGAAGTTTTTGTCCGTTCGAAGCAGGGGCTGTCGCACCGGCATGTGGGCAGCCTTCACGCTGCCGACGACCGCATGGCGCTGGAAAACGCGCGCGATGCCTATACCCGCCGCAGCGAAGGCTGTTCCATCTGGGTGGTGAAGGCGAGTGAAATCGTCGCTTCCCAGCCGGAAGAGAGCGGGGAGTTTTTCGATCCGGCGGAAAGCAAGGTCTACCGCCATCCGACGTTTTACACCATCCCTGATGGCATCGAGCATATGTGAGGTTGGGGATGAACAACGTATCTGCTTATGCCCTGCGTCTGGGCGACAACGGTCTGGTGCTCTCACAGCGTCTGGGTGCCTGGTGCGGCCACGCGCCGGAGCTGGAAATTGACCTGGCGCTCGCCAATATCGGCCTTGATCTGCTCGGGCAGGCGCGCAATTTCCTGACCTACGCCGCTGAACGGGAGGGTAAGGGCGATGAAGACACCCTGGCCTATGGCCGCGATGAGCGTCAGTTCCGCAATCTGCTGCTGGTGGAACAACCAAACGGCAGCTTCGCTGACACCATTGCCCGTCAGTATCTGATGGATGCGTGGAACGTGGCGCTCTACGAGCGGCTGATCCATAGCAGCGACAGTCAGCTTGCCGCCATCGCGGCAAAAGCCATTAAGGAGGCACGCTATCACCTGCGCTTTAGCCGCGGCTGGCTGGTGCGGCTGGGGGACGGAACAGAGACCTCCGCACAAAAAATGCAGCAGGCGGTGGATAGCCTGTGGCGCTTTACGGCTGAACTGTTCGACGCCGACGACGTCGAGCTGGCGCTAATTGATGACGGCGTGGCGGTTGATCCGCGCGACCTGCGGGACCCGTGGGAGCGCGAAGTGTTTGCTGGCCTGGCGGAAGCCACCCTCCGCGTGCCCGAAGAGGTGGCGTATCGCACGGGCGGCAAGAAGGGGCTACATACCGAACACCTCGGGCCGATGCTGGCAGAGATGCAGTATCTCCAGCGCGTTTACCCCGGCCAGCAGTGGTAAAGGAGGACGCCATGCAACGCCTCGTCGACATCGCGCCTGCACAAATCCCGCAGATTTGGGCGCTGTTAAGCCAGATCCCCGACCCGGAAGTGCCGGTGCTGACCATCACCGACCTGGGCATGGTGCGCAGCGTGAAGGCGCAGGGGGAAGGCTGGGTCATCGGCTTCACGCCAACCTATTCGGGCTGTCCGGCAACAGAGCATCTGCTGGGGGCGATCCGCGAAACCCTGACCGGAAACGGCTTTAGCCCGGTACATATTGTGCTGCAACTGGAGCCCGCCTGGACCACCGACTGGATGACCGACGATGCCCGCAGGCGCCTGCGTGAATATGGCATCAGCCCGCCTGTCGGCCATAGCTGCCATGCCCACGTTCCCGCGGAGGTGAGCTGCCCGCGCTGTGCGAGCACCGATACCTCGCTCATCAGTGAATTTGGTTCCACGGCCTGCAAAGCGCTCTACCGCTGCAATACCTGCCGTGAGCCCTTCGACTATTTCAAATGTATTTGAGGCTGCCATGACAACGTTTCATTCATTAACAGTGGCAAAAGTAGAACCCGAAACCCGCGACGCGGTGACCATTACCTTCGCGGTGCCGCAGGCGTTACAGGAGGCGTACCGCTTCCGTCCCGGTCAGCATCTGACCCTGAAAGCCAGTCCTGGCGGGGATGAATTGCGCCGCTGCTACTCCATCTGCCGGAGCACCGCGTGCGGTGAGATCAGCGTGGCGGTCAAAGCCATCGAGGGCGGACGTTTTTCCCGCTATGCCCGGGACGAGATCAAACCGGGCATGGCGCTGGAGGTGATGGTGCCCCAGGGGCAGTTTGGCTATCAGCCGCAGGCCGAACGCGAAGGCCATTATCTGGCGATTGCCGCCGGGTCCGGGATCACCCCGATGCTGGCAATTATGTCCGCTACGCTGGCCACTGAAGCCCACAGCCACTTCACCCTGATTTACGGCAACCGCAGCAGCCAGAGCATGATGTTCCGCCGGGCGCTGGCGGACCTGAAAGATAAATACCCGCAGCGTTTGCAGCTGATCGCCATCTTCAGCCAGGAGACGCTCGACAGCGATCTGCTCCATGGCCGCATTGACGGGGAAAAGCTCCAGGCGCTGGCAAAAACGCTGGTGAATTTCCGCCAGTACGATGAAGCCTTCATCTGCGGCCCGTCGGCGATGATGGATGAGGCCGAAGCGGCGCTGCAAGCGCTGGGTATGCCGGAAAAAGCGATCCATCTTGAGCGCTTTAACACGCCGGGTACCGCCGTTAAACGGACAGCCAGCGTGCAGGCCGACGGGCAGAAGGTCACCGTCCGTCAGGACGGGCGCGACAGGGAGATCACCCTGACTGCGGACGACGAGAGCATTCTTGACGCGGCCCTGCGTCAGGGGGCGGATCTGCCTTACGCCTGCAAGGGCGGCGTATGCGCCACCTGCAAATGCAAAGTGCTGCGCGGAAAAGTCGATATGGCGACCAACTACAGCCTGGAGCCGGACGAGCTGGCCGCAGGCTATGTGCTGAGCTGTCAGGCGCTGCCGTTAACCGCCGATGTTATCGTCGATTTTGATGCGAAGGGGATGGCATGAGTGAACTGATTGTCACCCGTCACGGTCGCGTGTTGCAGCTGACGCTTAACCGTCCGGCGGCGCGCAACGCGCTCAACAATGCGCTGCTCCTGCAAATCGCGGAGCAGCTTGAGGCCGCCGCCGCGGATGCTGAGATCGCCGTCTGCGTGGTGTACGGCAACGAACGCTGCTTTGCCGCCGGGGCCGATCTCAACGAAATGGCGGAGAAAGACCTGCCCGCCACCCTGAACGATATCCGCCCGCAGCTGTGGGCGCGGATCAACGCCTTCACCAAACCGCTGATTGCCGCCGTGAACGGCTTCGCGCTGGGGGCAGGCTGTGAGCTGGCGCTGCTCTGCGATGTCGTGATTGCTGGCGATAACGCCCGTTTTGGCCTGCCGGAAATCACCCTCGGGATCATGCCGGGCGCAGGCGGCACCCAGCGGCTGATCCGCAGCGTGGGTAAATCGCTGGCCAGCAAAATGGTGCTGACGGGCGAAAGCATCACGGCGGTTCAGGCGCACAGCGCCGGGCTGGTCAGCGACGTCTATCCGGCCTCGCTGACGCTGGAGTACGCCCTGAAGCAGGCGGCGCGGATGGCGCGCCACTCGCCGCTGGCGCTACAGGCGGCGAAGCAGGCGCTTCGCCAGTCGCAGGAAGTCCCGCTTCAGGCCGGGCTGGCGCAGGAGCGTCAGCTGTTTGCGTTGCTCGCGGCCACCGACGATCGCCGGGAAGGTATCAACGCCTTTTTACAAAAACGCACCCCAGACTTTAAAGGACGCTAATTGTGGAATCTATTCTGAGCCATGTTGAGCAGGGCGTAATGACCATTACGCTGAACCGCCCGGAGCGCCTGAACAGCTTTAACGACGTCATGCACCAGCAGCTTTCCGAATGCCTGAAGCAGGCCGAGCGCGATGACGCCATCCGCTGCCTGCTGATCACCGGGGCAGGACGTGGTTTCTGCGCCGGGCAGGATCTTAACGACCGTAGCGTCGACCCGAACGGCCCCGCGCCCGATCTGGGCATGTCCGTTGAGACTTTTTACAACCCGCTGGTGCGCCGCCTGGCAAAACTGCCGAAGCCGGTGATTTGCGCGGTTAACGGCGTGGCGGCGGGCGCGGGGGCCACGCTGGCCCTCGGCTGCGACATGGTGATTGCGGCCCGTTCAGCCAGCTTTGTGATGGCCTTCAGCAAGCTCGGGCTGGTACCGGACTGCGGCGGAACCTGGCTGCTGCCGCGCGTGACCGGACGCGCCCGCGCCATGGGGCTGGCATTGCTGGGCGATAAGCTCAGCGCCGAGCAGGCACAGGCCTGGGGAATGATCTGGCAGGTGGTGGACGACGACCAGCTCTCCGCCACCGCACAGCAGATGGCGCTGCATTTTGCCTCGCAGCCGACCTTTGGCCTGGGCTTGATCAAGCAGGCGATCAACGCCGCCGAAACCAATACCCTCGACGCCCAGCTTGATCTGGAGCGCGACTATCAACGTCTGGCCGGACGCAGCGACGACTACCGGGAAGGCGTCAGCGCGTTCCTGGCAAAACGCGCGCCGAACTTTACGGGGAAATAAGATGGTGAATATCCATACGGTCGCCGTCATTGGCAGCGGCACCATGGGCGCCGGTATTGCCGAAGTGGCAGCCAGCCACGGTCATCCGGTTCTGGTGTACGACATTGATGCAGCGGCGATTTCCCGCGCCATCGACGGCATTCATCAGCGGCTCTCCTCTCGCGTTGCGCGCGGAAAACTCTCTGCCGACGCCGGGGAACAGATCCTCGCCCGCCTTACGCCGGTGACGACTATCAGTGCTCTGGCGAAAGCCGATCTGGTGATCGAGGCGGCCTCCGAGCGGTTTGAGGTAAAAAAAGCGCTGTTTACCCAGCTGGCAGAGATCTGCCCGCCGCAGACGCTGCTTGCCAGCAATACCTCGTCCATTTCCGTTACCGCGATTGCGGCGGAGATAAACCACCCTGAACGCGTCGCCGGGCTGCACTTCTTCAATCCTGCCCCGGTGATGAAGCTGGTGGAAGTGGTCAGCGGGCTGGCGACCTCTCCCGAAGTGGCCGATGCACTGTGCGAGCTGGCGTTGAGCTGGGGAAAGCAGCCGGTACGCTGCCAGTCCACGCCGGGGTTTATCGTCAACCGCGTGGCGCGCCCGTTCTACTCGGAAGCCTGGCGCGCGCTGGAAGAGCAGGTGGCAACGCCCGAGGTGATCGACGCCGCCCTGCGAGACGGCGGAGGCTTCCCGATGGGGCCGCTTGAGCTGACGGACATGATTGGTCAGGACGTCAACTTTGCCGTGACCTGCTCCGTGTTTAACGCCTTCTGGCAGGAGCGTCGTTTTCTGCCGTCGCTGGTGCAGCAGGAGCTAGTGCTGGCGGGGCGTCTGGGTAAGAAAAGCGGGCAGGGCGTTTACCGCTGGCTGGAGGAGAAACCCGCCGTCAGCTGGCTCGCCCCGGTCAGCGACAGCTTCAGCCCGATGCGCGTACAGCGAAGAAGTGACGGTGTCACGGAAATTGACGATCTGTTGCTGATCGAAACGCAGGGTGAAACCGCGCAGTCGCTGGCGCTGCGCCACGGCTGCCCGGTGGTGGTGGTCGACCGCATCGAGCGGGATGTGGCCGTGATAGCCGCCGCACCGGGCAACCCGCACGCCGCCACGCAGAAAGCCATTTACTGGTTGCAGCATCAGGAGAAACGGGTGGTACAGATTGCCGATTACCCCGGCCTGCTGGTCTGGCGCACGGTAGCGATGATTGCCAACGAAGCGCTGGACGCCCTGCAAAAAGGGGTCGCCAGCGAGCAAGACATCGATACCGCCATGCGCTTAGGGGTCAACTATCCCTGCGGGCCCATCGCCTGGGGCGAGCGCCTTGGCTGGCAGCGTCTGTTAACGCTGCTGGAGAATCTGCAACGTCACTACGGCGAGGAACGCTATCGCCCCTGTTCACTGCTGCGCCAGCGTGCGCTTCTGGAGAGTAGCTATGAGTCATAACGCCTGGCATAACGCCCGCGCGATGTACGAACGGGACGCCTGCGCGCAGGCGATGGGGATGGACATTATCGACATGGGCGAGGGCTACGCGGTGGTGACCATGACCATCACCCCGCAGATGCTCAACGGGCATAAAACCTGCCACGGCGGACAGTTGTTCTCGCTGGCCGATACCGCCTTTGCCTACGCCTGCAACAGTCAGGGGCTGGCGGCGGTGGCCTCAGGCTGCGCCATCGATTTTCTGCGTCCGGGCTTTGCCGGAGATAAGCTCACCGCCACCGCGCGGGTGAAGCATCAGGGCAAACTGACCGGCGTCTACGACATTGAAATTCAGAACCAACACCAGAAAACCGTCGCTCTTTTTCGCGGGAAATCGCACCGCACCGGCGGCAGTGTGACAGGAGAAGTCTGATGCGTGACGCATTTATTTGTGAGGGGGTGCGTACCCCGGTTGGTCGCTACGGCGGAGGATTATCCAGCGTGCGCGCCGATGACTTAGGGGCCGTGCCGCTGCGTGCGCTGCTGGCGCGTTACCCGCAGCTAGATCTGGAGCGCATAGATGACGTGATCTTCGGCTGCGCGAACCAGGCCGGAGAGGATAACCGCAACGTGGCGCGCATGTCGGCGCTGCTGGCCGGGCTGCCGCAGACGGTATCCGGCACCACCATTAACCGCCTGTGCGGCTCCGGTCTGGATGCCATTGGCTTTGCGGCGCGCGCCATCAGGGCCGGGGATGGCGATCTGCTGATCGCCGGTGGCGTCGAATCCATGTCCCGTGCGCCGTTCGTGATGGGCAAAGCCACGGCGGCGTTTCAGCGTCAGGCGGAGATCTTCGACACCACCATCGGCTGGCGATTTGTGAATCCGCTCATGCATCAGCAATACGGAACTGACAGCATGCCGGAAACGGCAGAGAATGTAGCGGAATTGTTAAATATAAGCCGTGCCGATCAGGACGCATTTGCCCTGCGCAGCCAGCAGCGCACCGCGCGGGCGCAGCAGAATGGCGTTCTGGCGCAGGAGATTATCCCGGTACAGGTGGCGGGCAAAAAAGGTGCGGTAACGGAAGTGAGCGTGGACGAGCATCCGCGCGCCGAAACCACCCTGGAACAGCTTGCCGCGCTGAAAGCCCCGTTCCGTAAGAACGGTGTGGTGACGGCGGGGAACGCCTCTGGCGTCAACGACGGGGCGGCGGCGCTGATTATCGCCAGCGAGCCGATGGCGCTTGCCCAGGGGTTAACCCCGCGCACCCGCATTGTGGCCATGGCGACAGCGGGCGTCGAGCCGCGCCTGATGGGATTAGGCCCGGTGCCCGCCACCCGCAAGGTGCTGGAGCGTGCCGGACTCAGTATCACCGATATGGACGTCATTGAGCTTAATGAAGCCTTCGCCGCACAGGCGCTGGGTGTGCTGCGTCAGCTGGGCTTGCCGGATGACGCGGAGCATGTCAACCCGAACGGCGGGGCGATCGCGCTAGGTCATCCGCTGGGAATGAGCGGTGCCAGACTGGCGCTGGCCGCAAGCAATGAATTGCACCGACGCGGCGGGCGCTACGCGCTGTGTACGATGTGCATCGGTGTGGGTCAGGGCATTGCCATGATCCTTGAGCGTGTTTGAGCGAACAATAATGTGAGTACCCTGCGATGATAAATACAACAAAGCTTGATCCGATCGAAACCGCGTCCATTGATGAATTGCAGGCGTTGCAGACCGCGCGCCTGAAGTGGACGCTGCACCACGCCTACAACAATGTTCCGATGTACAAACGCAAGTTTGATGCCGCGGGCGTTCACCCTGACGATTTCACCGAGCTGGCGGACCTGCAAAAATTCCCGTGCACCACCAAGCAGGATCTGCGCGACAACTACCCGTTTGATACCTTTGCGGTGCCAATGGAACAGGTGGTACGCATCCATGCCTCGTCGGGCACCACCGGAAAGCCGACCGTGGTGGGGTATACCCAGAATGATATCGACAACTGGGCCAATATCGTCGCCCGTTCCCTGCGCGCCGCCGGGGGCAGCGCGAAGGATAAAATTCACGTCGCCTACGGTTACGGGCTCTTCACCGGCGGGCTGGGGGCGCACTACGGTGCCGAGCGTCTGGGAGCGACGGTGATCCCGATGTCCGGCGGACAGACGGAGAAGCAGGCGCAGCTGATCCGCGATTTCCAGCCGGATATGATCATGGTGACGCCGTCTTACTGCCTGAACCTGATTGAAGAGCTGGAGCGTCAGATGGGCGGCGATGCCAGCGCCTGTTCCCTGCGCGTCGGCGTGTTTGGCGCCGAGCCGTGGACGCAGGCGATGCGCCGCGAAATTGAAAAACGGCTGGGCATTACCGCGCTGGATATCTATGGTCTCTCCGAAGTGATGGGGCCGGGCGTGGCGATGGAGTGTCTTGAAACCGCTGACGGCCCGACCATCTGGGAAGATCACTTCTATCCGGAGATCGTCAACCCGAATGACGGCACGCCGCTGGCCGACGGCGAGCAGGGCGAGCTGCTGTTCACCACGCTGACCAAAGAGGCGCTGCCGGTGATCCGCTACCGCACCCGCGACCTGACGCGCCTGCTGCCGGGCACCGCACGCACCATGCGCCGGATGGATCGCATCAGCGGTCGCAGCGACGACATGCTCATTATTCGCGGCGTGAACGTCTTCCCGTCTCAGCTGGAAGAGGAGATCGTTAAGTTCGAACACCTTTCGCCGCACTATCAGCTGGAGGTGAACCGCCGCGGGCATCTTGATTCACTTTCGGTGAAGGTCGAGCTGAAACAGAGCAGCTTAACGCTGACCCATGAACAGCGCTGTCAGGTGTGCCATCAGCTGCGTCATCGGATTAAATCGATGGTGGGGATCTCAACCGACGTGATGATCGTTAACTGCGGCAGCATTCCGCGCTCCGAGGGTAAAGCCTGCCGGGTGTTTGATTTGCGTAAAGTGGCAGCCAACGGTTGAATTTCCCTCACCCCAGCCCTCTCCCAAAGGGAGAGGGTGTATTAAGTTCCCTCTCCCTTTGGGAGAGGGTTAGGGTGAGGGTACACCCCAGATTCGTATGCTATGATTCATCCAGGAAAAAAATAACAACAGAATGAATCACATGAATAAACTTGATGCCTTTATCCAGCACGCAGTCAGCTCTGTTCCCGTCAGCGGAACGTCGCTTATCTCCTCGCTGTATGGCGACGCGCTTTCCCATCGCGGCGGAGAGATCTGGCTCGGCAGCCTGGCGGCCCTGCTGGAAGGGATGGGTTTCGGGGAGCGCTTTGTGCGCACCGCGCTGTTTCGCCTCAACAAAGAGGGCTGGCTGGACGTGTCCCGCATTGGCCGTCGCAGCTTTTACCGTCTCAGCGACAAGGGGCTGCGTTTGACCCGCCGCGCGGAAAATAAAATCTACCGTGCGGAACTGCCGGCGTGGGATGGTAAATGGCTGCTGCTGCTGTCAGAAGGGCTGGATAAAACCACGCTGGCCGATGTGAAAAAACAGCTGATATGGCAAGGGTTTGGCACATTGGCACCGAGCCTGATGGCCTCGCCGTCGCAGCATCTGGCGGACGTACAGTCGCTGCTCCACGACGCGGGCGTGGCGGAAAACGTCATCTTCTTTGAGGCCCATTCGCCGCTGGCGCTGTCCCGCGCGGCGCTGCGTTCGCGGGTGGAAGAGTGCTGGCAGCTGACCGAACAAAACGCGATGTACGAAACGTTTATCAACTCGTTCCGTCCGCTGCTGCCGCTGCTGAAAGAAGCACCGCCTGAGGATTTGACCCCGGAACGTTGCTTCCAGATCCAGCTGTTACTCATTCATTTTTATCGTCGCGTGGTGCTGAAAGATCCGCTGTTGCCGGAGGAGTTACTTCCTGCGCACTGGGCGGGACAGAGCGCGCGACAGCTGTGTATTAACATCTATCAGCGCGTGGCGGCGGGAGCCCTGGCGTTTGTCAGTGAGAAGGGGGAAACCTCCGTGGGCGAGCTGCCCGCTCCCGGCACGCTTTATCACCAGCGTTTTGGTGGTCTGAATATCACATAAGGAGAGGGTATGCCTGTTTATCAAATTGATGGTCTGACGCCGGTCGTGCCTGACGAGAGCTATGTACACCCGACCGCGGTGCTGATTGGCGACGTGATTCTGGGCAAGGGCGTTTACGTTGGCCCTAACGCCAGCCTCCGCGGTGATTTTGGCCGGATCGTGGTTAAAGACGGCGCGAACATCCAGGATAACTGCGTGATGCACGGTTTTCCGGAGCAGGACACGGTGGTGGAAGAGGACGGGCATATCGGCCACAGCGCGATCCTGCACGGCTGCATTATCCGCCGTAATGCGCTGGTGGGGATGAATGCGGTCGTGATGGACGGGGCGACGATCGGCGAAAACAGCATCGTCGGGGCGGCGGCGTTTGTGAAGGCCAAAGCGGAGATGCCTGCGAATCACTTAATTCTTGGCAGTCCGGCGAAAGCGATTCGTGAGTTAAGCGCGCAGGAAATAGAGTGGAAAAAGCAGGGCACGCGGGAGTATCAGGTACTGGTGGATCGCTGTAAGCAGACGCTGCATCAGGTGGAGCCGCTGCGGGAAGAAGAGCCCGGACGCAAACGGCTGGTCTTCGATGAGAATTTACGGCCCAAGTCGGCTGGCCGGGATAAATAAGGCCGTTCGTTCCCGCGTGTTGCTCAAGGCGTGAAGATGAGCTTAATACGCTTCCGGCAGGGGCCGGTCAATCGACACCAGCTTTCCGCGCTTCATGGTGATATAGCCCCCGGCTTTGAGATCTGCCAGCACGCGAAAGACATGCGTGCGTGACAGGTTAGTGCGCTTAATGATAAACAGCGCCAGGCCCTCATTCTCTCCCGTGTGGGTCTCCTGCCGATAGAGATAGCGGTACAGCATCGGTTTGATGGTCTGGTAGCTGGTGACCTGCCTGCGTTCATTGTGCAGGTCGATGGTGAAAATGGACATGTAGGTCAGTATGGTGGCCAGCGCCTGCATGCGCTCAGACCCGCCCTCGAAAAATAGCTGGTCGAAGTCGGCCCAGGCTATTCTCACCAGCTTCACCTTCGCACTGCTGCGATATTCATACTTCGCCAGTGGACAATACCTTTCCATTAACCCTATCGGCATATACTCGATAGTATTGCCAATATTTAGGCCATCATCAGGCATTAATATTGTCAGCGACCCTTCAGTGCAAAAATAGATATAGCCAGGCTCGACGGTGAATTTTTTATTTGCGGCAACGGTTAAGGCCTCGCCTTTACAAAGCATGTGCGGAAAGAATTGCCCAATATTGAGTTGCTGATAATAGGTATGGATATCCTGAAAATTCACGCTAAGCCTCTCCCCGCAACGTCTGCCGTGGTAACGAGTATAGCAGCAATAGTCCCCGGATTACGAACCGATAAATAACCAGTCCCATATGGGACTATGATGAGAAAGTATTCTGATTAGAATGGTCGTCAATGAGTTCGCATTAAAATTATCCGCCAACCGTAAATATCCAGGCGGCGCAATTAATCTATGAGGCCATTCAATGAAATTAACCCTAATTGCTAAACATCTGGCGCTTGCCGGTGTGTTGACGTCGCTGTCGCTTTCCGCGTTTGCGGAAGTGCAGCCGCAGGATGCCACTGCCACAACCCGGCAGGCAAATAACGCCCTGTATAACAAATTACCGTTTGCCGATAAAACCGACTTTGAGAACGCCCATAAAGGTTTTATCGCCCCGCTGCCACAAAACATGATTAAAGGCGAGCAGGGGAACGTTATCTGGAACCCGGCGAAATATGATTTCGTGAAAGAGGGTGAAAAAGCCCCGGATACGGTAAACCCGAGCCTGTGGCGTCAGTCACAGCTGATCAACATTGGCGGGCTGTTTAAGGTCACCGACGGCGTGTATCAGATCCGCAATCTCGATCTCTCCAACATGACCATCATTGAAGGCGAGAAGGGCATCACCGTTATCGACCCGCTGTTAAGCGCTGAACCGGCGAAAGAAGCGCTGGATCTCTACTATGCAAACCGCGGGAAGAAACCGGTCGTCGCTGTGGTGATCACCCACAGTCACGTCGACCACTACGGCGGCCTGCGCGGTGTGGTTGACGAAGCCGACGTGAAGTCCGGCAAAGTGAAGATCTACGCCCCGGAAGGCTTTATGAAAGAAGCGGTTTCCGAAAACATTATGGCCGGGAATGCGATGAGCCGCCGTGCGAGCTATATGTACGGCAACCTGCTGAAGCCGGATGCAAAAGGCCAGGTGGGGGCGGGTCTTGGCACCACCACCTCTGCGGGTACGGTGACCCTGATCCCGCCGACCAACTACATTACCCATACCGGCCAGCAGGAAGTGATTGACGGGCTGACCTACGACTTTATGATGGCGCCGGGCTCAGAAGCCCCGTCCGAAATGCTGTGGTATGTCAAAGAGAAGAAAATGATCGAAGCCGCAGAGGACGTGACCCATACCCTGCACAACACCTACTCCCTGCGCGGCGCGAAAATCCGCGATCCGCTGGCCTGGTCTAAGTACATCAACGCCGCCATTGAGCGCTGGGGCGCGGACGCGGAAGTGATTATTGCGCAGCACCACTGGCCGACCTGGGGCAACGAGAATATCGTCAAGCTGATGAAAGGCCAGCGCGATATGTATCGCTACATCAACGACCAGACCCTGCGTATGGCAAACAAGGGGCTGACCCGCGACGAGATCGCCGCTGAATTTACACTGCCGGAATCGCTGGAAAAACAGTGGGCGAGCCGCGGCTATTACGGTTCCGTCAGCCACGACGTCAAAGCCACCTACGTGTTTTATCTCGGCTGGTTCGACGGCAACCCGGCTACCCTCGACGAATTGCCGCCTGAACAGGCTGCGAAGAAGTTTGTGGAATACATGGGAGGGGCCGATGCCATCATGCAGAAAGCCAAAGCTGACTATCAGCAGGGCAACTACCGCTGGGTGGCGCAGGTGACCAGCAAAATTGTCTTCGCCGATCCGCAGAACGCTGCGGCACGTAATCTGGAAGCCGACGCGCTGGAGCAGTTAGGTTACCAGGCGGAAGCGGGCACCTGGCGTAACTTCTACCTGACCGGCGCGCAGGAACTGCGTAATGGCGTGAAGAAGCTGCCGACGCCGAACACCGCCAGCCCGGATACCGTGCGGGCGATGACCCCGGAAATGTTCTTCGACTACCTGGGCGTGCACATCAACGGGGTGCGGGCCGGTAACGCGAAAGCGGTCTTTAACATCGATCTCGGTAAGGATGGCGGCAAATATAAGCTGGAGCTGGAAAACGGCGTGCTGAACCATACCGCCAACGCGCAGGCGAAGGATGCTGACGCAACCATCACCCTGGACCGCACCACGCTGAACGACATCATCCTTAAGAAAGAGACGCTCAAGCAGGCGATGGACAAGGGTGACGTCAAGGTGAGCGGAGACAGAGCGAAGCTGGAAGAGATGCTGAGCTACCTGACACATTTGACTTCTGGTTCAATATTGTCACGCCATAAGTTTAGCGTTAATCCTGGTTAATCCTGGCGCCTTATTACGATAAGGCGCCATTTTTTTCATTCACGCATCGCCAGCGCGCTGGCGCTTGCCGGATCGAACAGCGAAATACTCTCGATCTGATCCAGCATGATCACTTTGCGAAAATCCATGGCGCTTTTGGGTTCCGAATCGAGCGTAATGTCATGCTCGGCATACCATTTGCTGTAGTTATGTTCGATACAGAGCTGCATGTTCTTCCCGTCACGGTAGCCGCTCAGCATCGGAATAAGCACGATATTGGCCGTTTTTTCATACTCCAGCGTGGCGGTATGGATCATGCCAATATAGATCCGCCGCGATTTCAGCGTGACGTGCGCCAGTTCACCTTCCTCCATGCACTGATAGAGCAGTTGTTCAATCCCGCTCGACTGCGCCAGCCGCTTGTACAATTTTTTCCGGCCCTCACCGTCCAGCCGCGCGCTTCCGGCCCAGTTCGATCGGTAGAGACAAAACAGGATCGCGAAGGTCAGCATCACCACCACCGGGGCCTGAATCCCCAGGAAGCTCCAGTTCATAAAATCAATTTGCCAGTCGGCATATTTTGCTGACGTGAAATGGAACGTGTTATCGGCGGCGGAGAGGGCGAACAACAGCAGCCACAGCAGGCCGGTGGCGATCACCCCCTGAAGAACAAAAATACAGCCATACAGTGCAACAAGAAAATAGACGTCCCAGCCAAAGGATCGCTTGATTTTAAACCGTGTTGAGAGGTCGCGGCTGGTGTACCAGTACCCGCATACCATCAATACCATGAATATTGCCGTTCCCATTTCAGGCCCTCTTCAGCGCGTTGACATGGCGCAGAAAGTCCTGCCGTACTTCGTGGCTTTTGTAGTTAACCGAGGCGTTTCCATCCTGATCGATGATGATGCGGTCGCCATCCTCTACGGCTTCGATAATTTCCTGGTGACTCATGACCTGCAACAAGGATTCCGGGCTGGAAAAGAGCGTCATCAGTAAATGTTTCATCGCGTGACATCCTTATGAATTAAAAGGATAAGTCTGGAAGATAAATGGCACCTTTGCCTTAAGGTTATCCCTAAAAAAACGGCAGCCTGGCGGAGAAATTCATATTTTTCACAAAATGGTTGTGCGTGGTGACATTCCATGTAACTGAAAAATAATAAGAATAAAAAATATTTCTGCGCAAACTTGGACAAATAAAGTTAATTGTGTAAGTTTAAATTATGCGATTCCGCTACGTTGTTTATACCCAGGATGTGACCCATGAGCACGTTGCCGTCCGTCATCAGTCGGTTCGTTGATTACTACGCCACGCTGGATACCCAGCCACCTTCGGCGCTGGCGGGGATTTATCGCGCCGATGCCACGCTTATCGATCCCTTTGGCGAACACAGCGGGGTGTTCGCGATTCAACGCTATTTCACCCATCTGCTGGCTAACGTCCAGCACTGTCGCTTTACCGTCGATGCACCGTTGCAGCAGGGCGATCGCTTTGTGGTCACCTGGATGATGCACTGGTCGCACCCGCGTATCGCCGGGGGGGCAATGCGCCAGCTGCCGGGCTGCTCCGTGGTAGACATGCGCGACGATCGCATTGTTCGCCAGCGGGATTACTACGATGCCGGAGAGATGATTTACGAACATCTCCCGATACTCGGCTGGGCCGTGCGCGGCGTGAAGCGAAGAGTGAAATCATGAAAACGGTTCTGATCACCGGCGCAAGCTCGGGCATCGGGGTGGGGCTGGCGAAATCTTTTGCCGACGATGGTTACCGGGTGATTGCCTGCGGGCGCGATGCGCAACGTCTGGCAGCCGTGCATCAGTACAGCCCCAACATTACGGTGCGCCTGTTCGATATGACAGACAGGGACGCCTGTCGCCAGGCGCTGGCGGACTGTACTGCCGACACGGTGATTCTCTGCGCCGGAACCTGCGAGTATCTCGACCGCGGCGAGGTGGATGCCGAGCTGGTGACGCGGGTCATGACCACCAATTTCATCGGGCCGGTAAACTGCCTTGCGGCGTTGCAGCCGCAGCTGGTATCCGGCAACCGCGTGGTGCTGGTCAGTTCGATGGCGCACTGGCTTCACTTCCCGCGAGCCGAAGCGTATGGCGCCTCCAAGGCGGCGTTAACCTGGTTCGCCGATACGCTGCGCCTCGACTGGGAACCGAAAGGGATTGCCGTCACGGTCGTTTCACCCGGTTTTGTCGACACGCCGCTGACCCGCAAAAACGATTTCCCGATGCCGGGCCGGGTCAGCGTGGGGGACGCCGTCCACGCCATTCGTCGCGGTCTGGCAAAAGGGAAGGATCACATCGCGTTTCCCGCCGGGTTCAGCCTGGCGCTGCGCCTGCTTTCCGGCCTGCCCGATGTACTTCAGCGCGCACTGCTGCGCAGGATGGTGCGACCATGAAAATCGCAATTATCGGCAGCGGCATCGCCGGGTTAACCTGTGCCTGGCGGCTCGCCGGACATCATCAGGTCACGCTGTTTGAGGCGCAGGCCACGCCGGGCGGCCATACCGCAACGGTGGATGTCGATACGCCGCAGGGCAGCTTTGCCATCGATACCGGTTTTATCGTCTACAACGACCGCACCTATCCGCGCTTCATGGGGCTGCTCAGCGAACTGGGCATCTGCGGGCAAAAAACGCAGATGAGCTTTTCGGTGCACAACCCGCAGAGCGGGCTGGAGTACAACGGGCACACGCTGACGTCGTTGTTCGCCCAGCGACGTAATCTGCTCAACCCGGCTTTCTGGACGCTGCTGAAGGAGATCGTGCGCTTTAACCGGCTGGCGAAACAGACGCTCCGGGGCGAAGTCGATGGTTCCGCCACGCTGGAAACGTTCCTGCGCCAGCACCGTTTTACGCCCTTTTTTGCGCGCCACTACATCCTGCCAATGGGGGCGGCTATCTGGTCGTCGTCGCTACAGGAGATGAAACGCTTTCCGCTGCCGCTCTTTTTACGCTTTTTTGAAAACCACGGTCTGCTGGACATTACCCATCGTCCGCAGTGGTACGTGGTGCCAGGCGGCTCCAGGGAGTATATCCGCGCGATGCTGGATACGCTCGGCGATCGCCTGACGCTGCACCTTAACGCGCCGGTGCAGCAGGTTATTCGCCACGATCGCGGGGTTGATATTGCGCGTGAGGGCGTAACAGACACTTTTGATCAGGTGATCTTCGCCTGCCACTCCGCTCAGGCGCTGGCGATGCTCGCCAGCCCAACGCAGGCTGAACGCGAGGTGCTGGGGGATATCGGCTGGCAGCGTAACGAGGTGGTGCTTCACCGCGATCCGCGCTGGCTGCCGGTGCGCGAACGCGCGTGGGCGAGCTGGAACTACCGCCTCAGCGAGCAGGATCAGGCCAGCGCCTGCGTCACCTACAACATGAATATCTTGCAGGGACTGCCGCCGGGTAGCCCGCTGTTTTGCGTCACCCTCAACCCGGAAACGCCGGTGGAGGAACGGTTTGTGCTGCGCCGCTTTGTCTATGAGCATCCGCTTTTTAACCCGCAAAGCTGGCAAGCACAGGCCCGGCGCGGCGAAATAAACGGTCGCCAGCGGAGCTGGTTCTGCGGCGCGTACTGGTACAACGGCTTCCACGAAGATGGCGTACGCAGTGCGCTGGACGTGGTCAACGCTATCGCGGCCGGGGAGGGCAACTGAGATGAACAGCTGCCTATACCACGGTACATTGCGCCATCGTCGGCTTGCGCCGAAAGCGCACCACTTTACCTACAGCGTGTTTATGGCCTGGCTCGATCTGGATGAGCTGGACGCGCTGCCCTCCGTCGGCGTGCGTCGTAACCGCGTTGCGCCCGCGGCATTTTATGATGCGGACTACCCGCTGGGTACGCCGCTCAAAGCGCGTGTCCTTGAGCGTCTGGAAAATCTGACCGGCGAACGTCCGGCGGGGCGGGTCATGCTTCTGACTCAGCTGCGCTATTTCGGTTTTCATTTCAACCCGGTCAATTTCTACTACTGCTATGACGGGGAAGACACCCTGCGCTGGGTTCTCGCCGAAGTCCGTAACACGCCGTGGAATGAACGACATTACTACGCGGTAGCGGGGCGGGACGCCCCGCCGACGGAGAAAGCGTTTCACGTCTCGCCCTTTAATCCGATGGACATGATCTACCACTGGCGCTTCAACAGCCCGGACAGCACGCTGCGCATGCATATCGAAAACCATCAGGAGACGAAGGTGTTTGATGCCACCCTGACGCTGCGCCGGGTCCCGCTGACGCGCACGGCGCTGCGTTCGCTGCTGGCGCGGATCCCGTTGATGACCCTCAAAACCGTTTTCGCCATTTACTGGCAGGCGCTCAGGCTGTGGCTGAAGCGCGTACCGCTGCATAACCATCCCCTCAGCAGGAGTGAACGCTCATGACCAATCCCGTCTTTGCGCTTGAACCCGATATCCCGCGCAACGTCCGCGTCGCGCGATGGTTGCTCTTCCGCCTGCTGAATGGCCTGCACGGTGGCTCGCTGACGCTGCGTGAAGGCGCGCAGACGTTCCAGTTCGGCGACGCCTCCGCCGCGCTTCACGCTGAGGTGCAGGTACTTGCTCCGGGCGTCTACTGGCGCATTTTAACCGGGGGCAGCCTCGCCGCGGCACAAGCGTGGATGGATGGCGACTGGGAGACGCCCCACCTGACGCCGCTGCTGGAGCTGATTGCGCGCAATAGCCAAATCCTCGGAAAGCTGGAAAAAGGGTTTCGCCTGCTCGGGAAACCGGTGGAGCGGCTGCGGCACTGGATGCGGCGCAACTCCCGCGCGCAGGCGCGGGAAAATATTGCCGCCCATTACGATCTGGGCAACGCCTTTTACGCCCATTTCCTTGATGAACATCTCCTGTACTCCAGCGCGCTGTTTAGCGGGGACGAGCAGGATCTGACCGCGGCTCAGCAGGCGAAAATGGCGAGGCTGTGCGACCAGCTGGCGCTCACGGCAAACGATCATCTGCTGGAGATTGGCACCGGCTGGGGGGCGATGGCGGAATATGCCGCCCGTCATTACGGCTGCCGGGTGACCACCACCACGCTGTCGCAGGAGCAGTACCACTGGGCCACCGCGCGTATCGCCCGGGCAGGGTTGCAGGATCGTGTTGAGGTGCTGCTCTGCGACTACCGCGATCTGACCGGGGTCTACGACAAGCTGGTGTCGGTTGAGATGATTGAGGCCGTCGGTCAACGCTACCTGCCAACATTTTTCCGCACCTGCCAGGCGCGTCTGCGTCCAGGCGGGCGGATGGCGATTCAGGCCATCACCATTCAGGATCAACGCTATCGCGACTACAGCAAAAGCGTCGATTTTATTCAGCGCTACATCTTCCCCGGCGGCTTTTTGCCCAGCATCACCGCCATGAATGAACTCATGACCCGCCATACCGATTTTGTGGTGCGTAACCTCTTCGATATGGGACCGGACTACGCCCGCACGCTGGCGCACTGGCGTCAGCGGTTCGTTCACGCCTGGCAGGAGATTGAAAAGCTCGGGTTTGATGACCGTTTCCGCCGGATGTGGCTGTACTACCTCGGCTACTGTGAAGCCGGGTTTAATGCCCGCACCATCAGCGTGGTGCAGCTGACTGCGGAACGCGTATGAAGCGCTACGGGCAGGTATTTCTGTTGGCCATCGGGTTTGATCTCTACTGGACGCTGACGGGGCTGATTGCGTTCACGGGCGCGTCCCTGATGCCGCTATGGATGGTGGCGCTGTGGCTAATGTTTGCCACCGTCTGGACGCAACTGACCCGCACGACCACCTTGCCGGGCTGGTTGCTGACGGTGCTGGCGACCCTGGGCGGGCCGGTGGCCTACCTGATCGGCGAGCGTCTGGGGGCCATTACGTTTCAGGAGCCGACCTTTATCGTCGTCGGCTGGATGTTCCCCGGCTGGCTGGTGCTGATGCTGTTTTTCCACCTGTTGATGGGGAGACAACAATGAGAAATCTGGTACTGATGCTCGCGTTGTCCGTCTTCACCTGTACCGTGCAGGCGGCAGACTGGCTGGGCTGGCGCAAGGTGGGTGATGCCACTCTCACCTGGGGGCCGTTTACCGTTTATACCTCTCAGCTTCTGACGCCCGACGGCAGCTATACAGGGTTAGACGGCGATAATGCGCTGATTATCACCTATGCCCGGGACATCGATGGTGACGACCTGGTTGAGGCGACCCGCGACCAGTGGCAGGCGCAGGGCATTTTGCAGCAGGAGCCGCAGAGTGAAGCGTGGCTGAGCGAGTATCCTGAACTGCGTCAGCAGTTAATCGGAGGACCACAATGAAACGTTTCCTGTTAATGGCGCTTGCCCTGACGATGCTGGTGGCCGGATGTAGCACCGAGGTGACAGAGTATCGTCAGCAGCAGCCACGGCTTGATATTTTTACTTACTTCCAGGGGAAAACCGAGGCGTGGGGGATGGTGCAGGATCGCAGCGGTAAGCAGATCCGTCGTTTTCACGTCGAGATTGCCGGGGATGTTATCGGCGATACGCTGACCCTGAATGAACATTTTGTCTACGATGACGGCGAGAAGCAGCAGCGCGTCTGGCATATCCGCCGCGTTGGGCAGAATCGCTATGAAGGCACGGCGGGTGACATAGAAGGTGTCGCGACAGGCCAGGCGGCGGGCAATGCCCTTAACTGGCGCTACAGCATGAACGTGAAGGCGGACGGCAAAACCTGGCTGCTGCACTTTGATGACTGGATGTATTTGCAGGACAGCACCCGTCTGTTTAATAAAACCGAGATGAAGAAATTTGGCGTCACCGTCGCCACGGTGACGCTGTTCTTTACCCGCAAAGAGGGCGGTCAATCCTCTTCGGGCTGAGGTTTACTGCTTGAGTAGATGAAGAAGAGCGCAATACTCAGGCAGACGACGGCCCCGAAACGGCTCACTGAAAACGGAATGGCTTCATTGTTCAGCCAGCCAAAGTTATCAATCAGCATGCTCATGGCCAGCTGGCCCAGGATAACCGCTACCGTGGCAACGGCGGTCCCGATGCGCTGCACTGCGAGCACCATAATCACGATATAGGGCACGCCGCACAGGGCCCCCAGAAGCTGCCATTTGGGCACATCCATCAGGCTGACCGCCTGTTTCGGCTCAAAAAAGAAGATCAGCATGGCGGTCACCAGCGCGCCGACGGAAAACGTCAGAAACGCGCTTTTAAATACCCCCACGCTGCTGCCTAATTGCCCGTTAATGGCAGCCTGAATGCTCAGCGTTGCGCCGCCAATCACCGCCAGAATAATCATAATCACTGTCATAACGTTACCCCTGCGCCACGAGAATGAGCGCGGCGATGATAAATCCCAGCGCAATAATGCGTTTTGTATCGATCCTGCGGTGCGGCGTACCCAGCAGGCCATAGTGGTCGATAATCAGGCTTTTAAAAACCTGGCCTGCCAGAATGCCGATCATCGTCATGGCAATGCCGATCGCAGGCGTGGCAATGGTGAGAATGATGACGTAAACCGGGCCGAGCACGCCGCCCAACAGGTGCCATGAAGGCTGCGCAAAAAATGAGGGACTGTTGCGGGGGCTGAAAAACAGCATCAGCAGAAACGTCAGCCCCGTTCCCACGCTGAATATGCTGAACGCCGCCCACAGGTCGCCCACCTCTGCGCCCAGCGGCCCCAGCAGCCCGGCTTCCACGGACAGCCCCATGCCGCCGGCAATCACCAGTAAAATTAAAATAATGTGCATAACGCTTTTTCTCCTTTTTCCAGGCGGAGAAGATTACGTCTGAACATCATTGAGAAAAATGCCATAATGCAGGAAACACCTTTGCAGGAAATGCATTAATGATGGATGCCGGACATATCAGCATTCGCGCGCTGCTGATCTTCATCGACGTTTATGAAACGCAGAATTTTTCCGTGGTGGCGAGGCGGGAAGGGATTTCTGCGTCGCAGGTCTCACGCGTGATCCACCAGCTTGAGGACGCCCTCGGGCAACAGCTTTTCTACCGCAACACGCGGGCGATTATGCCCACAGAGAGCGGGCATCTTTTTGTGCGCTATGCCCGTGCGATGGCCGGGAATATGGAGGACGCGCGACGCGAGCTGGATGAACGCGCCCGCGAGCCGTCGGGCACGCTGCGTATCAATGGCCCGGTCTTTTTCGGACAAAGGCACATCGCGCCGGGCCTGCCGGGGCTTCTGGCGCGTTACCCTCGTCTCTCCATTGAACTGACCCTCACCGACGATTTTATCGATCCGCACCGTGACGCCGCGGACGTTATCTTCCGCATCGGCGCGCTGACTGACTCCTCGTTTCACGCCCGGGTGTTCGGGCAGCAGTTCTATCATCTGGCGGCCTCGCCGGACTATCTGCAAAAACATGGCGCGCCCGAGGGGCCGGACGATCTCAGCCGTCACCACTGTCTGGTTTACCGCGGCTCGTCCGGGCCTAACCGCTGGCTGATCCGGCGGCCGGGCGAGGCGTGGGTTCACTATCCCATTGTACCGCTGATGACTTCCAATAACGCGGAAACGCTCCTGATTGCGGCGCTGGGCGGCATGGGCGTTGTGCTTTTCCCGGACTGGATGGTGAGCGAACGGCTCAAAAGCGGTGAGCTGGTGGCACTGCTGCCGGAAATGGAGTGTTCAATTAATACGGAGCCACTGACGATTGCGGCGATTTACCCGAACGCGCGTCATCCGCCCCTGAACGTCAGGGCGGTGATTGATTACTATATTGAGCGATTCGGTACGCCACTGTACTGGCAAACCTGAAGGTTAGCGGGCAAGCTCGCGACGGATAATGTCAGCCCCGGCGCTTAACGCCTTCAGCTTACCGTTGGCGACCTGGCGGGAAAGGGGGGCCATACCGCAGTTGGTGGACGGATAGAGCTTGTCTGCATCAACAAACTGCAACGCCTTGCGCAGCGTATCGGCCACCTCTTCAGGCGTTTCGATGGTCTGGGTGGCGACGTCAATTGCCCCGACCATCACTTTTTTACCGCGGATAAGCTCCAGCAGATCCATCGGCACGCGCGAGTTGTGGCACTCCAGCGAGATGATATCGATCTTCGAGGTCTGTAACTTTGGAAATGCCTCTTCATACTGGCGCCACTCGGAGCCGAGCGTCTTTTTCCAGTCCGTATTGGCTTTGATGCCGTACCCGTAACAGATATGTACCGCGGTTTCGCATTTCAGCCCTTCAATGGCGCGCTCCAGTGCGGCGATACCCCAGTCATTCACCTCGTCGAAAAAGACGTTAAAGGCAGGTTCGTCGAACTGAATAATGTCGACGCCGGCCGCTTCCAGCTCGCGGGCCTCCTGATTGAGAATTTTAGCGAACTCCCAGGCCAGCTTTTCGCGGCTTTTATAGTGGGCATCGTATAGCGTGTCGATCATGGTCATCGGGCCGGGCAGCGCCCACTTGATCGGCTTGTCAGTCAGCTGGCGCAGGTATTTAGCGTCGTCAACAAACACCGGCTTCTGACGCGCCACCGCGTCTACCACGGTCGGCACGCTCGCATCGTAACGGTTACGGATGCGTACCGTCTGACGGTTCTCAAAATCCACGCCGCTGAGATGTTCAATAAAGGTGGTGACAAAATGCTGGCGGGTTTGTTCCCCGTCGCTGACGATATCAATCCCGGCGCGAATCTGTTCATCCAGAGACAAACGCAGCGCATCCTGTTTCCCTGCCAGTAATTCTTCGTCCTGGAGTTTCCACGGCGACCAGAGCGTTTCCGGCTGCGCAAGCCAGGTGGGTTTCGGCAGGCTGCCAGCCGTTGATGTCGGGAGCAATGTTTTCATAAAAGAACCTTTTATCCGTATAAAATTAAAGCGTGAAGTGTTGAGACCACTGCTCAAGAAGGGTTTTATAGGGTTTGATAAACCGCTCTTCGGTATATTTACCCTGTTCAATGGCCAGACGGCTGCGCTCTTCACGGTCATAGACGATTTTGGTTAAAGAGTGATCCTGCTGATTCAGGTCGGGCTGATAGCACTGTCCCGCAGCGGAATTGGCGTTATAAATTTCCGGGCGATAGATCTTCTGGAACGTCTCCATGGTGCTGATGGTGCCGATCAGTTCCAGATTGGTGTAATCACGCAGTAAATCGCCGGTGAAGAAGAAGGCAAATGGCGCGACGCTGTTTTCCGGCATGAAATAGCGAACCTTCAGGCCCATCTTCGCGAAGTACTGTTCCGTTAGCGACTCGCCGTCCGGCTGGTACTCATAGCCCAGCACCGGGTGGTGGTTACCGGTACGACGATAGGTGTCTTTGCTGGAGACGCTCAGGCAGATCACCGGCGCTTTTTTAAAGTTCGCCTGATATTCCGCAGAATGAACGAAGCTTTTAAAAATATTGCCGTGCAGCTCGCCAAAATTCTCGGGGAGGGAGAAACGGGCCCGGTATTTATTATGCTCCAGCAGCAGGACGCTGAAATCATAGTCACGAACATACGATGAGAAGTTATTTCCGACGATGCCTTCGATGCGCTCGTGGGTTTTTTTATCCACGATCGTCGTTTGCAGAATTTCGATGGCCGGGAAAGTAAAATCGCCGCCGATATTCATATCGACTGAAATAATCTCCAGCTCGACGGCATAGCGGTCAGCTTTCGGGTTATCCCAGCTCGCCAGCGCGTTAAAGCGGTTGTTGATCATCACCAGCGTATTGCGCAGGTTCTCCTGACGCTTCTCGCCACGCGCCAGGTTGGCGAAGTTGGTGGTGGTACGCGTGTTTTCTGACGGGTTATAATTTTCATCAAAGCAACTGCGCTTAAGGGTAAATGTGAAAGCCTGACTCATTTGGTTATGCATCCTAAGTTCATGTTGCCGGAACGTTATCAATGCATAATTTATGCCTGAGCCACTGGCGCAGGGGAAGTGACTTAATTTCACTGCAACATGAGGGTTCTTCATGAACTGCGCGATTCAGGTATAATCCCCCGACATTTCCAACCGGTTTAAACGAACATGACAAAACTCACCCTACAAGAGCAGATGCTGAAAGCGGGCTTAGTCAGCAGTAAAAAGATGGCGAAGGTCCAGCGCACGGCGAAAAAATCCCGCGTCCAGGCTCGCGAGGCGAGAGAGGCTGTTGAAGAGAACAAGAAAGCCCAGCTGGAGCGTGATAAACAGCTGAGCGAACAGCAAAAACAGGCGGTGCTGGCAAAAGAGTTCAGGGCGCAGGTGAAGCAGCTGATTGAGATGAACCGCATCACCGTGGCGAAGGGCAACATTACCTTTAACTTTACCGACGGCAACCTTATCAAAAAAATCGAGGTCGATAAGCAGACGCAAACCCAGCTGATCAACGGCCGTCTGGCGATTGCCCGACTGGTGATTAACGCGAATGGCGACTGTGATTACGCGATTATCCCGGCAGTAGTGGCGGATAAAATTGCCCAGCGCGATGCGGACAGCATTGTGCTAAACAGCGCCCTGAGTCAGGAAGAGCAGGACGAAGACGATCCGTACGCAGACTTCAAAATCCCTGACGATTTAATGTGGTAATCCCCGCTCAGAACGGCGCGGCGTGACGGGCGTTCATCGTCTCGCCGCTCAGCGGATGAATAAAATTCAGAGCGCTTGCATGCAGCATCAGCCGGGGCGTTTCTTCCGCCCCCGGCCATTCCAGACCACCATACAGATCGCACCCCAGAATAGGGTGGCCTAACTGCTGGCAGTGAATGCGCAGCTGGTGGGTGCGCCCGGTCTCCGGGGTAAGCTCAACCCGCGTCAGCGGCATTGTCGTATCCTGGTAAATACGTTCCACCACCCGATAGCGGGAGCGAGCGGGCTTACCGGTGCAGGCACAGATCGTCATCAGCGGAAACAGCGCCGGATCTTTGGCAATCGGCGCATCCACGGTCCCTTCGTCCTGTTCCACATGTCCGCACAGCAGGGCGGTGTAAACCTTGTTCACGGCGCGCTGACTGAACTGGTGGCAAAGCGCGGCGTTGATCGCTTTGTTACGTGCAATGACCATCAGACCCGAAGTGCCAAAATCAAGACGATGCACCAGCGTGCAGCCGGGAAAGGTTTGAACAAGACGGTGGTGGACGGAATCGAGGTTTTGCGGATTTTTCCCCGACAGGCTGAGCAGACCGGAAGGTTTATTGATCAGCAGCAGATGCTCGTCCTGCCAGAGGATCTCAATGTCGTCGTGACAGGGTGGTGCAATAAACGTATCGATAATGACAGACATCAGGCCGCCGGGCTGGAGAGTGGGTGCGGATGATAACGAAATACGGGGGAAAAGAAAAACCCTCCCACCGGGCGGTGAGAGGGGGAAAACTTAGGCAGCGACCAGGCTGTCGATAGCGGCTTTCGCGTCGGTCTGCGCTTTGGTGGCCACTTCCGGGCCGTAAGCGATACCTTCAGCGAACACGAAGTTCACGTCGGTAATGCCGATGAAGCCCAGGAACAGCGTCAGGTACGGTGCGACCAGGTCGGAAGGGGTATCTTTGTGAATACCGCCGCGGCTGGTCAGTACAACCGCACGCTTGCCTTTCACCAGACCTTCCGGGCCGTTCTCGGTGTAACGGAAGGTTACGCCAGCACGCGCCACCAGGTCGAAGTAGTTCTTCAGCTGGGTAGGAATGTTGAAGTTGTACATTGGGGCGTTGATCACGATAACGTCGTGCGCCTGCAACTCAGCAATCAGCTCGTCGGAGAGCGCCAGGGCTTCCTGCTGACGCGGGGTAAGAGGCGCATCGCTCGGACGCAGCGCGCCAACCAGCTCGCCGTCCAGCACAGGAATTGGGTTTGCCGCCAGGTCACGCACGGTGATTTCATCCGCGCTGTGCTGTTCACGCCACTGTTCAACGAAATAGTCAGACAGCTGACCAGACTGTGAATACCCTGCCAGAATACTGGATTTCAACACTAATACTTTGCTCATGGGAAATTCCTGTTTTGTATTTGATTGAGGGGGTTGCCCCGTTGCTTGTTGACACTTTATTCACAATCCTGCCACAGGGATAGCGCAATATATCGAAGCCTATGTTCGAATTTTTTGAATAAGGCGCGAAAAGCGCTGATGTGGTACTCTATACCAATCATTAAAAAGAGATTTTATCCGGCAGTGCACTGCCCGTTAACGCTATGACAGAACACCAAAAATTGACCTTCCCGATGCTGATGCAAAAGCTTGATTCGCTGATGCTGCGCGATAAACAGCGGTTTACGCGCCGTCTGCACGGCGTTAAGAAGGTTAAAAATCCTGATGCACAACAGGCCATTTACCAGGAGATGGCCAACGAGATTGAACAGGCGGCAGGGAAAGTTGTGCTGCGTGAAGCCGCACGTCCGGAGATTACCTATCCGGAAAATCTGCCCGTCAGCCAGAAGAAACAGGACATTCTTGAGGCCGTACGCGACCACCAGGTGGTGATCGTCGCGGGGGAAACCGGTTCAGGTAAAACCACTCAGCTGCCGAAAATCTGCATGGAGCTGGGCCGCGGGGTGAAAGGGTTGATCGGTCACACCCAGCCGCGTCGTCTGGCGGCGCGCACCGTGGCGAACCGTATTGCGGAAGAGCTGCAAACGGAGCCGGGTGGCTGCATCGGCTACAAGGTGCGATTCAGCGACCACGTCAGCGATAACACCATGGTTAAGCTGATGACCGACGGTATCCTGCTGGCGGAAATCCAGCAGGATCGTCTGCTGATGCAGTACGACACCATCATCATCGATGAAGCGCACGAGCGCAGCCTGAACATCGACTTCCTGCTCGGCTACCTGAAAGAGCTGCTGCCCCGGCGTCCGGATCTGAAAATCATCATCACCTCCGCGACCATCGACCCGGAGCGCTTCTCAAAACATTTCAACAATGCGCCGATTATCGAGGTGTCAGGACGCACGTATCCGGTGGAAGTGCGCTATCGCCCGATTGTGGAAGAGGCGGACGATACCGAGCGCGACCAGCTTCAGGCCATCTTTGATGCCGTCGACGAGCTGGGCAACGAGAGTTCTGGCGACATTCTGATCTTCATGAGCGGCGAGCGCGAGATCCGCGATACCGCCGATGCGCTCGGCAAACGCGATCTGCGCCATACCGAGATCCTGCCGCTGTACGCGCGCCTGTCGAACAGCGAGCAGAACCGCGTGTTCCAGCCGCACAGCGGGCGCCGCATCGTGCTGGCGACCAACGTGGCCGAAACTTCCCTGACCGTACCGGGCATTAAATACGTGATCGACCCGGGTACGGCGCGCATCAGCCGCTACAGCTACCGCACCAAAGTTCAGCGCCTGCCGATTGAGCCGGTTTCCCAGGCGTCGGCTAATCAGCGTAAGGGGCGCTGCGGCCGCGTGTCGGAAGGGATCTGTATTCGTCTCTATTCGGAAGACGATTTCCTGTCGCGCCCGGAGTTTACCGATCCGGAGATCCTGCGGACCAACCTGGCATCCGTTATCCTGCAAATGACCGCGCTGGGGCTGGGCGATATCGCCGCCTTCCCGTTTGTGGAAGCGCCGGATAAGCGCAATATTCAGGACGGGGTGCGGTTGCTGGAAGAGCTGGGGGCCATCACCACCGACGAACAGGCGACGGCCTACAAGCTAACGCCATTGGGCCGCCAGCTTAGCCAGTTGCCGGTCGACCCGCGTCTGGCGCGCATGGTGCTGGAGGCGCAAAAACACGGCTGCGTGCGCGAGGCGATGATCATCACCTCGGCGCTCTCCATTCAGGATCCGCGCGAGCGTCCGATGGACAAGCAGCAGGCGTCGGATGAAAAACACCGTCGCTTCCACGATAAAGAGTCCGATTTCCTCGCCTTTGTGAACCTGTGGAACTACCTTGGCGAGCAGCAAAAAGCGCTCTCCTCGAACCAGTTCCGCCGTCAGTGCCGGGTGGATTTCCTCAATTATCTGCGAGTACGCGAGTGGCAGGATATCTACACCCAGCTGCGCCAGGTGGTGAAAGAGCTGGGTATCCCGGTGAACAGTGAACCGGCGGAGTACCGCGAAATCCATATCGCCCTGTTGACCGGCCTGCTGTCTCATATCGGGATGAAGGATGCGGATAAGCAGGAATATACCGGCGCACGCAACGCGCGTTTCTCCATCTTCCCGGGCTCCGGTTTGTTTAAGAAGCCGCCGAAGTGGACCATGGTCGCCGAGCTGGTGGAAACCAGCCGTCTGTGGGGGCGTATCGCCGCGCGTATCGATCCGGAGTGGGTTGAACCAGTGGCGCAGCACCTGCTGAAACGCTCATACAGCGAGCCGCACTGGGAGCGCGGGCAGGGCGCGGTGATGGCGACGGAAAAAGTCACCGTCTACGGCCTGCCGGTGGTGGCCGCGCGTAAGGTTAACTACAGCCAGATCGATCCGGCGTTGAGTCGCGAGCTGTTTATCCGCCACGCGCTGGTGGAAGGCGACTGGCAGACGCGTCATGCCTTCTTCCGCGAAAACCTGAAGCTGCGCGCCGAGGTGGAAGAGCTTGAGCACAAGTCCCGCCGTCGCGACATTCTGGTGGACGACGAGACGCTGTTTGAGTTTTACGATCAGCGCATCAGCCACGATGTGATCTCGGCGCGCCATTTCGACAGCTGGTGGAAGAAAGCCAGCAAAGAGGCCCCGGACCTGCTCAACTTTGAAAAGAGCATGCTGATCAAAGAGGGCGCGGAGTCGGTCAGCAAGCTCGATTATCCGAACTTCTGGCATCAGGGCAACCTCAAGCTGCGTCTGACCTATCAGTTTGAGCCGGGCGCGGATGCCGATGGTGTGACGGTGCACATTCCGCTGCCGCTGTTAAACCAGGTGGAAGAGAGCGGGTTTGAGTGGCAGATCCCCGGCCTGCGCCGCGAGCTGGTCATTGCGTTAATCAAATCCCTGCCTAAACCGGTGCGGCGTAACTTTGTGCCGGCGCCGAACTACGCCGAAGCGTTTTTAGGCCGCGTCACACCGCTGGAGCTGCCGCTGCTGGACGCCCTGGAGCGTGAGTTCCGCCGCATGACCGGAACCACCATCGACCGCGACGACTGGAACTGGGATCAGGTGCCCGATCACCTGAAAATCACATTCCGCGTGGTGGACGATAAAAACAAAAAGCTGCTCGAAGGCCGTTCTCTGACGGAGCTGAAAGAGGCGCTGAAAGGTAAAGTCCAGGAGACGCTCTCTGCGGTGGCCGATGACGGCATTGAGCAGAGCGGGCTGCACATCTGGAGCTTTGGTCAGCTTCCGGAAAGCTACGAGCAGAAGCGCGGGAACTACAAGGTGAAAGCCTGGCCCGCGCTGGTGGATGAGCGCGACAGCGTGGCGATTAAGCTCTTTGACAATCCGCAGGAGCAACAGCAGATGATGTGGCGCGGGCTGCGTCGACTGCTTCTGCTTAACATCCCGTCGCCGATTAAGTATCTGCACGAGAAGCTGCCGAACAAAGCCAAGCTGGGGCTCTACTTTAACCCGTACGGTAAGGTGCTGGACCTGATCGACGACTGCATCTCCTGCGGTGTGGATAAGCTGATCCACGAGGCGGGCGGTCCGGTCTGGACGGAAGAGGGCTTTGCTCAGCTTCATGAAAAGGTGCGCGCGGAGCTGAACGACACCGTGGTCGAGATTGCCAAACAGGTCGAGCAGATCCTTACCGCCGTGTTCAATATCAACAAGCGCCTGAAGGGGCGGGTGGATATGACCATGGCCCTGGGGCTGTCGGACGTCAAGGCGCAGATGGCGGGGCTGGTGTATCGCGGCTTTGTCACCGGCAATGGCTTTAAGCGTCTGGGCGATACGCTGCGTTATTTGCAGGCGATAGAGAAGCGTCTGGAGAAAATGGCGGTCGATCCGCATCGCGATCGTGCGCAGATGCTGAAAGTCGAAAACGTGCAGCAGGCGTGGCAGCAGTGGCTCAACAAACTGCCGCCGGCGCGTCGCGATGATGACGACGTGCGGGAGATCCGCTGGATGATCGAGGAGCTGCGCGTCAGCTTCTTCGCTCAGCAGCTGGGAACGCCGTATCCCATTTCGGATAAGCGTATCTTGCAGGCGATGGAGCAGATTTCCGGCTAAAACCGTTGCCCGGTGGCGCTGCGCTTACCGGGCCTACGGTAAAACATGTTGGCCGGGTAAGGCGTAGCCGCCACCCGGCTTTTGTTCACCCGTTCACCATCGCCAGCGTAAACCCATCCCATCCCTTAATGCCCACCGTTTGCAGCGCAGTGGCGGTTAAGCGCGGGTTATCTCCAGTCATCTCGATAAACTTCCGTACTCCCTGCACGCGTGCATCGTCGCTTTGCCCGTTAATCACCTCGCCGTCACGTACCACGTTGTCGCCGATAATGACCGTGCCGGGGCGGGAGTAGTGCAGCGACCACTCCAGGTAACCGGGGTTGTTAGGCTTATCGGCATCAATAAAGATCAGGTCGAAGGGAGGGACGTCACCGAAATTCTCGAGCGACTTTAGCGCCGGGCCTTCAATCAATTCGATACGATCGCTGAGTCCCGCAAGGTGAATGTTCTGGCGTGCAACAGCGGCATGTTTCGGGTCCGCTTCAAGCGTAATCAGCTTTCCATCCGGCGGCAGGGCGCGCGCCATCCAGATTGAGCTATACGCACCCAGCGTACCGATTTCCAGTATTCGACGCGCCTGTGTCATGCGGACAAACAGCGCCAGCAGTTGCCCCTGATTAGCGGCAACATCGTGCTCGGGCAAACCGGCGCGTTTGTTGTTTTCAAGCACGCTCTGGAGAACCTCATCCTCAGGAATAAGCGAAGAAATCATGTAAGTATCTACTGAACACCACTGTTGTTGCATAGATTGACTCCCTGGAGGGTATCGTCGGGTGCGAAATGTAGGCCCGGTAAGCGCAGCGCCTCCGGGCATGTCTTCAGGCACTGCTCCAGCCGCCGCCCAGCGCTTTATACAAATCAATTTGCGCCAGCAGCAGGTTGTTTTTCACCTGTACCACGCTGGTCTGCACCGAGAACAGCGTGCGCTGCGCATCGAGCTCATCCAGATAAGAAGAGTATCCGTTGCGGTAGCGGTTTTGCGCAATCCGCAGCGTCTCCTGCGCGACCGTCTGCTGTGCCAGCAGCTCGGTAAGCTGTTCCTGATAGCGGGTGATGGCATCAAGGCTGTCATTCACCTCAGCAAACGCGTTACGCACGGTTTTTTCGTAGCTATACAGCGCCTGATTCCGCTGGGACTGAGAGATATCTACCTGCGCATTCAGCGCCTGACGGTTCAGCAGCGGCGCAAGAATACTGCCGCCCACGCTCCAGAGCTGTAGCGGGTTATCCAGCAATCCCGACAGCGTGCGATCCTGCACCGATCCCGTGGCCGTGAGGTTGATCGACGGCAGCAGGCTGGCGCGCGATGCCGCCAGCGTCGCGTCCGCCGCAATCAGCTGACGTTCAGCCTGGACGATATCCGGGCGTCGGTTCAGTAGCGTCGACGGCAGCTGGGAGGGCAGTTTCAGCGGCGTCAGGGCATCAAAGCTTTCACTGCGCGCAACGTCACCCGGGTTGCTGCCCAGCAGCAGGCTAAGCGCATTTTCCTGCTGCGCAATCTGGTGCTGAAGCAGTGGAACCTGGGCGCGGGTGGCGCGCAGCTCAGAATCCGATTGCATCAGCTCAAGGCGAGAGCTGTATCCCGTCTCAAACTGTCGCTTGGCGAGGTTGAACGCCTCTTCACGCGACTTCAGCGTGGACCGGGTAACGCGAAGCTGTTCGTCCAGCGACAGCAGGGTGACGTACCCGGAGGCCACCGAGGATGCGACGGTAAGATCAGCCGCCGCAGCCGCCGCCTTTTGTGCCTCCAGCGACGCTCCAGCGGCACGGGAGGTGCTGCGGTTTACGCCCCAGATATCCACGTCGTAGCTGGCGGTCAGGCTGCCTTTGTACAACGTACCGTATACCGGAAGCCCCGTGGCGGCGGACTGCGAGCGCGCGCGCGTCCCGGTCACGCCCGCGTCAAGCGACGGGAACAGGCTGCCGTCAGCGGCGTACACCCGGGCCTGGTACTCGTTAATCCGCTCGCGGGCAATCAGCACGTCGCTGTTATTCTTCAGCGCCTGATCCACATAGCGATTCAGATTGCTGTCGTGAAAATTTCGCCACCAGAGCTGCTCTGTCGGGCTGGCTGGCCCCGACGTCGCGCGCCACTGGGCCGGTATGTGCAGGGACGATTTGGCGGGCTCAACGTCTACCGACTGGCATCCCGCCAGGATAGTCATTATCAGCAGGCCGGCTATCGGGCGAAGCGTCATTGTTTCGCCTCCCGCGTGTCGATGGTCACCTGCACCGACATGCCAGGACGCAGCAACCGGTACGCCTCCGGCTCACCGAGTACCTCAATGCGTACCGGGATGCGCTGGGCGATTTTAACAAAGTTGCCCGTGGCGTTGTCCGGGGTGATAGCGCTGAACTCGACCCCTGTGGCCGGGGATATGCTCTCTACGCGGCCCTGATAGGCTTTATCGTTTAAGGCATCGACGGTAAATTTCACCGGCTGTCCGACGCGTAAATTCGCCAGCTGCGTCTCTTTGATATTGGCGATCACCCAGTGCTGCGGCGGGACCAGCGTGGTAAGGTGCGTCCCGGCGGTGACGTACGCCCCCAGACGCACTGCAATCTGCCCAAGCTGACCGTCACGCGGCGCGACAATCCGGGTGTTTTGCAGATCGATCTGCGCCAGCTCCAGCGCGGCTTTCGCATTCTCAACGTCCGCTTCCAGCGAACCGCGATTGACGATGACCGTTTGTAAATCCTGACGCGACATCTCAAGCGTTGCTTTCGCCTGGTCGATATCGGCGCTCCCCTGGGCGGCACTGGCCAGCGCCGAATCGCGCTCGCGAATGGAGAGGGAGCCGTCCGCGGTCAGCTCTTTCACGCGTTTCAAATCCGCCTGGGTTTTCAGACTTTGGGCACGGGCGTTTTTCAGCGCCGCCTCGTTTTTGGCAATCACCGCTTCCGCGCTTTTGCGCTGTTGCAGGTTGTTATTCAGGGCTGCAATTTTCATTGCCAGCTGCGCCTCGGCCTGATGGACGCGCTGGCGATAGATGCGGTCATCTATCTGCAACAGCAGCTCGCCTTTTTTAACCTGCGCGAAATCCTGAACATGGACCTCGGTAATGTAGCCGTTTACCTGGGGACTGATGAACGTTGTCTGGCCGCGCACGTAGGCGTTATCGGTAAACTGGGCATGACGCGTGAACGGGGGCAGCTGCCAGGCATAAAGGATCACCAGTACCCCGACAATACCGATAGCCGCGGCGGTGAAAATGGAAACGACGCGCACATTTTTGCGGGTGTTGGCCTGCTCTTTGGCGGCATCCTGCTGACTCATAACTTCTCCTGAAAAATAGTCATTACTTGTTGCCAGTGGCGTTCTTAAGGGCCATACGGGCGGTGATGCGCAGGCGTAGCAAGCGCCATAAAATCCAGACCAGCGTGGCAGTGGCAATGCTCGCCGTCAGGAGATAAGTATCGTTGTAAGCCAGGATGTTTGCCTCAAGCGCCGTCACCGTCTGGAGCTGGGTAATGGCCTGAGTTCCCAGCAGGGAACTGTCGCCAATCAGGCTTTTGTACATCTGGGTGTAAAGCTGAATCCGTTCGTTCACCAGCGGGTTAAGGGTGGTGAGCTGGTCAGCCAGCAGGCTGGAATGGTACTTCTCGCGCCAGGTCTGGAAGGTGCCGAGGATCGCGGAACCCAGCAGGCCCCCAAGGTTCTGACTCATGCCAAACATCACGGAAAAGCTGACCAGATTGCGCGGATCGGCGATCACCCCGCCAATGGCGGCCAGCATCGCAGGCGCAAGGAAGAACGCGCTGCCGAAGCCCAGCAGGAACTGGCTGAATATAAGCTGATCTGGCCGGGTCAGGTTGTTGGACTGGCTGTCCAGCAGCGAGGCAACGATCATCAGCGCCAGCGAGGTGATAATCGGCCAGGCCAGTTTAGTGGGCTTAATCGTCAGACAGCTGGTGACGATACCGCAGACGATCCCGGCGAAAATAGCCCACGCCAGATGGGTCATCTGTTCATTCTGTAAGCCTACATATTGCAGCCAGCCGATGACGCCCGTGTTCTGCTCCGCCAGTACGATGCGGATCAGCAGCATGATCAGCCCCAGGCGTACGATGCTGCCGCTGGAGAGCCAACGGGTATTAAGCAGCGGGTTGTTGCGGTTATGTTCAAACACGATCGCGGAGACAATCAGCACCAGCGAGAGAGCCAGCGCCCAGCCGATCCACGGCGCTTCAAACCACCAGTCCAGACGCCCTAACGACAGAACCGCGCACAGCAGCGCCATGCCGGGCGCAAGCAAAAAGAAGGTGATGAAATCTTTCTTCTCGAAGACCTTGCGTCGATCGCCCGGCGGCAGCTTGAGCGCCATCACGCAGGCCAGGGAGATCAGGGCCAGACCCAGCTCGAAGAAGTACAGCCCGCGCCACTCATCAAGCTGTAACAGCTCGGTGGAGAACAGCCGCGCCAGCGGGATCGCCAGCGACGACCCGGTTATGCCGATGGTCAGCGCCTTCAGTCGGTGCTTCGCGGGCCAGGCCTGTATCTGGTAATAAATGCCGAGCGAGCTGAGCGCGGCGGCGACCATCCCGTGTGCCGCCCGTACCATCAGCGCCGAGCTGAGATCGTTCACAAACAGGTGGAAAAAGGTGACCAGCACATACAGCACCAGGAAGCCTTCCGTAAAGGCGCGCAAACCGTACTGCTGGCGAAATTTTACCAGCAGCAGGTTGATGGAGACGTTGGTCATGACATAGACGGCGGGGAGCCAGGCGATTTCAGTCGACCAGGCGCCAAAGGTGCCTTGCAGATTTTGCAGATTGGCGGTGACGACCGCGTTACCCAGCGCCCCGGTCAGACACACCAGCAGGCCGACCACGCCATAGGCGATTCGTTTCGACGTTGGATGTTCCGGGGTGGAAGGGGAACCCAGCAGGGCGGGTTTCTCGTGTGGCTGCCACTCGCGAGGAGCATAAGGGTCGCGTTGGGGCAGGCGCATAACGGGGTTTACCTTTCAAAAAGTTGAATTGTGAGCGGGCTAATGATTCTAAGGCTGACGCAAATCATAATTCAAGTGAATACGATTTTCTCATGTTAATCAAATGTGAGTGCTTTTTGAGCACATCCCGGCCCGTTTTTTCAGCATTCATGCCATAGCATGACGCAAAGAAAGGGGGATAATCGAAGGCTCTGTATGCTGTAAGGAGGTAACGATGACAATGGCACTTTTTCCCTGTCTGCCTGGCACAACCCTCGACGCCGTGAATACCGTTGGGGCGTGGCTTGCTCAGGACGACTATCAGGACAACCAGCCCGTTGATCTGGTGATTCTGGCGGGTAATGCGGTGATCCCCGCGATTGATGCTGCCTGTAAAATCGCGGCTGAACAGGGTGTTCCTCTGATCATCAGCGGCGGGATCGGTCACTCGACGACCTTCCTCTACGCCGCGATTGCGAAACACCCCCGCTATAACAGGATACCCACCACCGGGCGGGCTGAGGCGGCTATTCTGGCCGACATCGCCCGTGAGTTCTGGAACATTCCGGCCGAGCATCTTCACGTTGAGGATCAGTCGACCAACTGTGGCGAAAACGCCCGCTTCAGCCGGGCGTTGATGAAACAATCCGGACTGAACGCCGCCCGGGTGCTGGTGGTGCAGGACCCGACAATGCAGCGTCGCACAATGGCTACGTTTGCCCGCGTTTGCCGCGACGAGGCCGCATCGACCGCATGGGTGAGTCATCCCGGCCTGACGCCCGTGCTGCAAAACAGCGACGACGGTCTGGTGTTTAGCGGCCCGGTCGAGGGGTTATGGCCGGTAGAGCGCTACTTGTCGCTGGTGCTGGGTGAATTTCCGCGACTCAGGGACGACATCAACGGCTACGGTCCGGCGGGACGTGATTTCATTGCCCATGTCGATATCCCTGCCGACGTGGACGCCGCGTGGCAGATCTTGCGAAACGACGTCATTCTCACCGACGCGCTGGTGAGCCGTTCCCTGCTGTGATGCTCTGCCCGTTTGCGCCATCTTTTACGCAAACGGGCATCCTGTGTTGCCGATTTGTGATTTTGGAAACGGGCTGACCCGTTTCTTTTATGAGATATCTCACAAAAACAGACTCATAGAGTAGGCAATTGCCCCGGTAATTATAGTTTTTAACATTAAGTTTACTTGTTAAAAACAGTGTGATTACAGGAGCAGGTTATGACAGTACCCGTACAACATCCTATGTATATTGATGGACAGTTTGTTGCCTGGCAGGGTGATGCATGGATTGACGTGATCAATCCGGCCACGGAAGAGGTCATTTCCCGTATTCCCGACGGCAGCGCCGAGGACGCCCGCAAGGCCATTGACGCGGCAGATCGCGCGCAGGCTGGCTGGGAGGCGCTGCCTGCTATTGAACGCGCCAGCTGGCTACGCAAAATTTCCGCCGGGATCCGCGAGCGCGTCAGTGAAATCAGCGCGCTGATTGTGGCCGAAGGCGGCAAGATCCAGCAGCTGGCGGAAGTGGAAGTGAACTTTACCGCTGACTATATCGACTATATGGCCGAGTGGGCACGCCGTTATGAAGGGGAAATCATTCAGAGCGACCGTCCGGGCGAAAGTATTCTGGTGTTTAAGCGTGCCCTGGGCGTCACCACCGGCATTCTGCCGTGGAACTTCCCCTTCTTCCTGATTGCCCGTAAGCTCGCTCCCGCGCTGCTCACCGGTAACACCATCGTTATCAAGCCGAGCGAATTTACCCCAAACAACGCCATTGCGTTTGCCAAAATCGTCGATGAGATTGGCCTGCCGAAAGGCGTCTTTAACCTTGTGCTGGGCCGGGGTGAAACCGTCGGACAGGAGCTGGCCGGGAACCCGAAAGTGGCGATGGTCAGCATGACCGGCAGCGTCGGGGCAGGTGAAAAGATCATGGCTGCGGCGGCGAAAAACATCACCAAAGTGGGGCTGGAGCTGGGCGGTAAAGCCCCGGCCATCGTGATGGACGATGCCGACCTCGAGCTGGCCGTGAAGGCCATTGTGGATTCACGCGTCATCAATACCGGACAGGTGTGTAACTGTGCGGAACGTGTCTATGTCCAGAAGGGGATCTACGACCGCTTTGTTAATCGTCTGGGCGAGGCAATGAAAGCCGTCCAGTTTGGCAATCCGGCTGAGCGAACGGATATTGCCATGGGGCCGCTGATCAACGCCGCCGCGCTGGAGCGCGTGGAGCAGAAGGTGGCGCGCGCGGTGCAGGAGGGGGCTAAAGTGGTCCTTGGCGGTAAAGCGGCAGAAGGCAAAGGGTATTTTTATCCCCCAACGCTGCTGCTGGACGTACGTCAGGATATGGCCATCATGCACGAAGAGACCTTTGGCCCGGTGCTGCCAGTGGTGGCATTCGACACTCTGGAAGAGGCGCTGAAAATGGCCAACGACAGCGACTACGGTTTAACCTCGTCTGTTTATACGCAGGACCTGAACGTCGCGATGAAAGCCATTAAGGGGCTTAAGTTCGGCGAGACCTACATTAACCGTGAAAACTTTGAAGCGATGCAGGGCTTCCATGCAGGCTGGCGTAAATCCGGTATCGGCGGGGCGGATGGCAAACACGGTCTGAATGAGTATTTGCAGACGCAGGTTGTCTATTTGCAGTCGTAATCAGGAGCCCCCTCCATGCGAGGGGGTTCACATTTTAAGGAAAGGTGGTTATGTTGGCGCGATAATGATTCTTTATCGGGAAACAACATGCGCACAAAATATACGGGTCTGCAAATCAGCATTCACTGGCTGGTTTTTCTGTTAGTCATTATGGCCTATTGCGCCATGGAGTTCAGAGGGTGGTTCCCAAGAACCGATCGTCCGCTTATTAATATGATCCACGTTTCCTGCGGGATCAGCATCCTGGTGCTGATGGTGGCGCGCCTGCTTATCCGCCTCAAATTCCCGGCTCCGCCTATTCAACCGAAACCAAAAGCGATGATCACCGGGCTGTCCCATCTCGGGCATCTGGTAATCTACCTGCTGTTCATTACGCTGCCGCTGATCGGCATGGTGATGATGTATAACCGGGGAAATGACTGGTTTGCGTTTGGCCTGACGATGCCGCATGCGGCGGAGGGGAATTTTGACCTGGTGGATACCCTAAAGGAGTGGCACGTAACGCTGGCGAATCTGGGGTACTTCGTGATTGGTTTGCACGCCTTTGCCGCGCTGATGCATCACTACTTCTGGAAGGACAACACGCTGCTGCGCATGATGCCGAAAAAGCGTCAGTAACCGATAATGCCCTGCGAACCCGCAGGGCATTTTTTTGCGGCTTATTGCAGTTGCGCGCGCTCCTGCGCCGTTAAGTCCAGTTCCTGAGTTGAACCCGTTTCCGAAGATTTTACCGCCGCTTCCAGCACCGCCATCACCGCCAGGGCTTCCACCGGATGGACCGGGTTGTCAATCTTGCCGTTCAGGGCATCGCGCACGTTTATATAGTACTGCCGCTGGTCGCCTTTTGGCGCAGGGATAGCGCTGGCTTCACCCTGGGCATTAAACAGCACCATAGCGTCGCTGTCTTCACCCCAGCTTTCGCTACCCGGAACGACGCCTGCCAGCAGCTGGGCTTCCTGCTGATCGATGTGCGCTTTCACCACGCTGGCCTTATCGCCGTGGACGGTAAAGCGGGCAACGCCACCCGCCACCAGCATGCTGCAATGGAGGACCACTTTGTGTTCCGGATAATTCAGCACCACGTGCGTCCAGTCGTTAATCTCCGCGCCGTCACGTAGGGTGGCGATGTTGCCCTGTACCGACTGCGGCAGACCAAAAAGCTGTAGCGTCTGGTCAATCATATGCGGGCCTAAGTCGAACCACAGGCCGCTGCCGGGCACGTTTTGCTCTCTCCAGCGCACGCGAACCTCCGGACGGAAACGATCGATATGCGACTCAAAATGTTTCACCTTACCGATACGGCCTTGCTCAATCACCTGCTTAATGCCGAGAAAATCGCTATCCCAGCGGCGGTTATGGAAGACCGAGAGCAGGCGCTGTTTTTCTTGCGCAAGCGCAATCAGATCTCGCGCTTCCTGCATATCCAGCGTAAACGGCTTATCCACTACCACATGCTTGCCGGCATTGAGCGCCAGGGTGGCCAGCGGCGCATGGGTCGCGTTAGGGGAGGCGATAACCACCAGGTCGATATCCGGATGCTGAATGGCCTCTTCCGGCGTGGCGACAACGAGGACGTCCGGCAGGTCGCGTTTCACTTTCTCTTCATCCCGGGATGAGACCACCGCCAGCTTCAGGCCTTCGACGGACTGGATCAGCGGGGCATGGAACGTCTTACCTACAAAACCATACCCGATCAGCGCAATATTCATTGTCTTCACTTTATTCATGACCTTCTCCACGTTAATGCGCGCCAACGGTAACCTGCAAGGCGCTATGGTCCCCGAGCTCTGCCCAGGGACGATCTAAAAACAGTTGATGAATCTCGGATAACCCTGACACCAGATACGGTTCGCACTGGTTGAGTTTTAGATGGTCGGCGACTACCCAGTGCGCCTGGCTTGCGGCCAGCATGGCACGCTTCACTTCGGCATCCGCCTCCTGACTGGCGCTCAATCCGAGTTCGGCATGGATGGCGCATGCGCCAAGGATGGCAATATCCGCCCGGTAGCGAGAGAGCAGGGAAAGGGTGGCGCTTCCGGCAAACAGGCGTTGTTTCTGATCCCACTTTCCACCGAGCAGGATCAGGTCAATATCTTCCCGATCGCTAACCTGCTGGGCGATATCAAGAGAAGGGGTGATGATGGTCAGCGGCCCCTGAAGGAAAGAGGCAACGGCCAGCAGTGTGCTTCCGGCGTCCAGAAAAAGCGTCGAGCCCGCAGGCACGCATTGCGCAACCTGTTTACCCAGCCGCTGCTTAATTTCAGGGAGCAAGCTATTCCTGCTTACTCGGGTCATCGTCGAGAGATTCAGCGCGATGGCGCCGCCATGGTTTTTTTGTGCCAGTCCCTGTTTTTCCAGGTCGGTCAGATCGCGACGGATGGTGTCCGCCGAAACCTGCAATCGCTCTGCCAGCTCGGTAATGCTGGCCTGGCCTTGCTCAGTAATGATATCAAGCACATATTTCTGTCTGGCGGTTTTATGCATGGGGCAGTATCCTGCAAAATGTCGCAATAAATCGCAGTTTACAGCATTTTGCAGGAAAGGGAATCGCGACAGGTGCGGGATGTTATCCAAAAACAGTTTAATGATGTGATTATTGATATCGCATTAATCAGTCATCAAAAACATGTATGTATCTTTTAGGTATGTTGTTATCGCTATGTTTCACTTGAAAATTTGGCTTAAGCTGCCGGATTATTGGCTCTAACCAGAATGTTTAACTAATTTGTAATTATAAATTAGTGCATATATCTATGAGTTTTTATTTTTAAAGTAAAATAATTCAATTTTATTCGGTGTATTACTTAAGTTGACATTTCTTTGAAAATCTTTGTGTCTGATTCGGGGTGAAATTAACGCAAAAATGTACACCGGGGCATTTTAGAATTTTCTTTATATTACAGGGGGTTTATTTGTTTCATCTGAAAGGCCTTTTATAACGTTTTGTCCAGAAACCCCATCTTTTTTCTTATTTGTAACACCGCATTAACATTGCGGGTGTGGTTGCTCATATCACATTTTGTTATGCTGCGAATCAATAAATATTTAAGTAAATTCTTAAAAGAAAAAAAGAGATTGAACGGCTCTCATCTCAATTGAAATGGGCTTGGGGAACTATTACCCAAATTAATCGAGAAGAGGTGAGGGATTTCTGAAGAATTATTTGTACCTCTTCCTGGGTATTTATTTGGCTATCACCTGGAGTCGGGGGATATTATGAAGATGAAATGCAATAACAGGTTGCTCAGATTATCTGTCTCCCTGACCTTAATTTCGCTGGTGGTGACTGCGGCTAATGCAAATAACGGCCAGGCGGGGATATCTCCCGTTGCGGCAATGACGATGAAAGAAAGTATTCTTTTCGCTCTCGATCGCGACCCCTCGGTGAGCCAGCAGGCAGCGCAACTGGGGATCGGCCAGGCGCAAATAGACGAAGCGCGCAGTGGCTGGATGCCACAAATAGCCCTGAACGGGAGTACGGGTCACAGCCAGACCACCGATTCAAGCGGCTCGTTGCGAAATTCCGCAGCCTGGGGCCTGAGCCTGACGCAGCTGGTGTACGATTTTGGCAAGACCAATAACAGCATCAGCCAGTCTTCAGCTCAGCGTGACAGCTATCGCTACCAACTGATGAGCACGATGTCTGCCGTCGCGGAAAAAACGGCCCTCAGCTATGTGGAAGTAAAACGCTACAGCGATCTGTTGCAGGCGGCAAAAGAGAACGTGCAGGCGCTTAAAAACGTTGAGCAGCTGGCAAAACTCCGCGCCGATGCTGGCGTAAGCTCCACCTCTGATGAGCTTCAGACCCGCACCCGTATCGCCGGGATGCAGGCGACGGTAGAGCAGTATAATGCTTCTCTGAACAGCGCCCGCGCGCGGCTGGCGGTATTAACTGGCATACAGGCTGAACGCTATTCACCGGTTCCGGGAGGTCTGGCCGTGGAGCCGGATTCTCTCAACCGGATTGATTATTCACTGATCCCAACGGTGATGGCCGCGCAGAACATGGAGCGTTCAGCCCAGTACGGCGTAGAAACCGCCAGGTCTCAGCACTGGCCGACCTTAAGCCTGAAAGGGGGCCGCACCCGCTATGAGTCTGATAATCGCGCGTACTGGGATGATCAGATCCAGCTCAATATTGACGCACCGCTTTATCAGGGCGGCGCGGTCTCGGCGCGCGTCCGTCAGGCCGAGGGCGCAAGGGCAATGGCATCGTCCCAGGTCGATCAGGCCCGTTTTGATGTCCTGCAAAAAGCCTCCGTCGCACAGGCCGACTGGACCGGGGCGCGTGGACGAATGGAAGCCGGGAAGCGTCAGCTGGAAAATGCGTTGCGCGCCCGCGATGTCTACAAAAATGAATATACCCTGAGCAAGCGCAGCATTAACGATCTGCTCAGCGTGGAGCAGGATGTCTGGTCTGCCACCTCAGCGAAAATAATGGCTGAATACGATGGCTGGAGTGCGGCGATTAATTACGCCTCTGCGGTGGATAATCTCTTGCCGCTTATCGGAATAGAGAAAAACGCTGCCGCGAAATTACCTGATTTAAGTTAAAAAAAGGCGCGCCTTTCTGCGCGAAATAAGTCAGACAATAATGGGTGATTTTTCCCAAGGATAGCTACATCCCTCTGGTGGACATATCCACAGGAATACGCGCACCTGCAAGGAGAAGAATATGAGTACCGCAAAAGTTGTTGATGTCATCATTCGCAAAACGGCAGAGAAGACGAAATTAACCGGAGAGGGGAATCTCTCGGTCTCTATTTCCTCACCGAGCGTGATTGAAATTCAGGGTTCTGCTCAGGACGTGGTGCGTTATGTCCGCCAGGGGAATGACCTCCTCATTTATATGAAAGATGGCAGCGTGATCCGCTGCAATAATTATTTTGTCGAAGACACGGAAACCCATAATCATTCCGAGCTGGTATTTAACGATAACCAGGCGTTGACGCATATTTCATTTGCCGATGCCGGGGAAGCATCAGGCGTTGCCGCCACCGAATTAACCGCCCAGGCTGCACCCATTAGCAGCATTGAACCTTTCCTGGAGCAGGGAAGCGTCTTAAGCGATGCGCCGTGGGGCTGGATTGCCGGTGCGGCGTTAGGGGGCGGTGCGATCGGCGCACTGCTGGCTCACGGCGGCGATGGCGAAACCAAAACCAGGGTTATTGATAATACAAAAGAAGTCGAAAGCGCCACGCCGACATTTTTGCTGACGGACAACGCGGGTGACAAGCAGGGCGTGCTGAGTGCAAAAGAGGTCACGGATGACAACACCCCCACCTTCAGCGGTACCGGGCAGCCGGGCGCGACCATTCAGGTTAAAGACGGCAACGGCAGCACCATCGCCAGCACCATGGTTGCGAAGGACGGCACCTGGACGGTAACACTCCCGACCCAGGCGGACGGGGAACATACCTGGTCCGTCGTACAGATCGACGGCAGTAAATCGACCTCTGCGGGCAGTATTACCGTAACCGTTTCTACAGCGGATACCAGCGTGACGCTCGCCACCACGGCGGGCGATAACGTGATCAACGCCAGCGAGCAGGCCGCTGGCTTTACACTGTCCGGCACCAGCAAAAACCTGGCCCAGGGAACGGCGCTTACCGTCACGCTCAACGGTAAAACCTATACCGCAGAAGTGGGGGCAAACGGCGCATGGAGCGTGAAGGTCCCTGCGGTCGACGCACAGGCGCTGGGCGATGGTACCTGGACGGTCAACGTCAGCGGAAAAGACGCGGCGGGCAACACCGTGTCCGGCAGCCAGACGATTGGCGTGGATACCGCCTCGCCAGTGATCTCTGTCGACACGATCGCCCAGGACAACATCATCAACGCGGCTGAACATAATCAGCCGCTGACGCTGACCGGGAAAACCGATGCGGAAGCGGGCCAGATTGTGACGGTCACGCTGAACGGCAAAAATCACACGGCGACCGTGGGCAGCGACGGCAGCTGGTCCGTTACGCTTCCGGCCAGTGAAGTACAGGCGCTGGCTAACGGCGAGCACACCCTGACGGTAAACGTCAGCGACAAAGCGGGTAACGGGTCATCCACCACCGCCGATTTCACGGTCGATACCGCAGCGCCAGTGGTCACTATCAACACCGTCGCGGGCGACGACATTCTGAACACCAGCGAGCAGGGGCAGGCGCAGATTATTTCCGGCCAGGCGAACGGCGCGGCGGAGGGCGACATTGTCACCGTGACCGTTGGCGGCAAGACCTTTACCGGTGCCGTCCAGGCGGACGGCAGCTGGAGCGTCGGCGTGCCTGCCTCCGTCATTGGCGCGCTGGGGGAAGGGAGCCACAGCATTTCGGTCTCCGTGACCGATGCGGCGGGCAACACCGGCAGCGCGACGCACGGCATTACGCTGAGCGGCAACCCGCCGGAATTTACCCTTGACCCCATCAGCCAGGATAACGTCCTGAATGCGCAGGAGGCCATGCAGCCCCTGAGCCTGAGCGGGACCAGTAATCTGCCGAACGGCAGCGCTGTCACCGTGACGCTGAACAACGTTAACTATCAGGCCACCGTTGAGAACGGTCGCTGGTCCGTTCAGGTGCCGGTTTCCGACGTGCTGGATCTGGCGAATACCCTTTACACCGTCAGCGTCAGCGGCACCGACAGCGTGGGTAACAGCGGCTCCGCCGAGGCGAATCTGCTGGTAGACACCGTGCTGCCGCAGGTGATCGTCAACACCTTTGCCGGGGATAACCTGGTCAATAACGCCGAAGCGGCGGTTGACCAAACCCTCAGTGGACGCGTCACCGGCGCGGCGGCGGGCGATACCGTCTCTGTCACCGTGGGCGGCAAGAGCTACACCGCGACGGTTGGCAGCGACCTCAAATGGAGCGTGACGATCCCATCGGCCGACCTCCAGGCGTTTGGCGACGGCGATTTAACCTTCAGCGCCTCTGTCACCAATGCGCACGGCAATACCGGCATCGGCGAACGTGATATCAACATCAACGCCGAACTGCCGGGCCTGCGCGTGAACACGATCTCTGGCGATGACGTGATTAACGCCATCGAGCAGCAGCAGGATCTGGCCGTAACCGGCTCCAGCACTCATCTGGCCGAAGGCACACAGATCACCGTTACCATCAATAATGTCGAATACGTCACCACGGTTAACGCCAGCGGCAACTGGCAGATTGGCGTGCCGGCGGCGGACCTTCAGGCATGGACGGCGGGAGGCATGACCGTCAGCGTCAGCGCGGAAGATACCTGGGGCAACACCGTGGCGGCTGAACACCCGATCGAGCTTGACCTGAATGCGGTGGCCGTCACCATCGATACCGTAACCACTGACGATATGCTCAACGCGGCGGAAAAAGGTGCGGATGTCACGCTTTCTGGTCAGACGCAGGGCGTGGAGGCCGGGCAGACCGTGGTGGTGAAATTCGCGGATCAAACCTTTACTGCACAGGTGCAGCAGGACGGCTCCTGGCACCTGACCGTTCCGGCGAGCGCGATGGAAACGCTGATCGACGGGCGTGCGCAGGTGAGCGTCAGCGTGACTAACGTCAACGGCAACAGCGCGGACGCCTCACGCGTGGTGATCGTCGATACGCAGCCGCCAGCCATTACGCTTGATAACCTGACCGACGACAACATCATTAATGCGGCAGAAGCGCAGCAGGATCTGGTGCTCAGCGGCAGCACAACCGCTGAAGCGGGCCAGACGGTCACCGTGACGCTGAACGGTAAATCTTACCAGACCACGGTACAGGCGGACGGTCGCTGGCAGCTGAACGTGCCTGCCGCCGACGTAGGCGCGCTGACCGATGGCAATGTCACCGTGACGGCCACCGTCAGTGACGTGGCGGGCAACAGCAGCAGCGCGGACCGCGTTGGGCTGGTGGATGCCACCGTGCCGCAGGTGATCATCAACGATTTCGTCACCGACACCAACACCGTTAACCAGCTGGCCCATGCTCAGGCGCAGATCCTGAGCGGCTCCGTCACCGGCGCGGCGGCGGGCGATTTGGTCACCATCACCATCAATAACGTGGACTACACCACCGTGGTGGATGCGGCAGGCAACTGGAGCCTCGGCCTGCCTGCGTCCGTCGTTCAGGGGCTGACGGACGGCACCTGGACCATTAACGTCTCCGTGACCGACCAATCCGGCAACACCGGCAGCAGTTCAGTGGATGTGGTGGTCAATACTGTGACGCCCGTTATCGGTATTAACACGCTGGCCGCGGATGACGTGATCAATGCGGCAGAGAAGGGCGCAGATCTGCTGCTTTCCGGTACCAGCAACCAGCCGGAAGGAACCACCATCACCGTTAATCTGAACGGTATCAACTACACCGCCACCACCGACGCCAGCGGCAACTGGAGCGTTACCGTCCCCGCCTCTGCGGTGAGCGCGCTGGGTGAAGCCAATTACACCGTGACGGCGAGCGTCACCGATAATGTGGGCAACAGCGCCGCTGCCACGCACGATGTGCTGGTGGATAGCTCGCTGCCGGTGGTCACCATCAACACCCTCGCGGGCGACAATATCGTCAACGCGGCGGAAGTGGCCGCAGGGCAAACCCTGACCGGAAAGGTTTCTAACGCGGCATCGGGCGATACCGTCACGATTATCCTCGGCGGGCAGACATACACGGCCACCGTACAGGACGATCTCACCTGGAGCCTGCCGTTAACCCAGAGTCAGTTAACCGCGCTCAGCAACGGCGACCTGACCGTATCGGCCAGCGTAACGAACGCGCACGGCAATACCGGATCGTCTTCCCTGGATGTCACCATTGACGCCCAGCTGCCCGGCCTGCGCATTGATACCGTCGCCGGTGACGACGTCATTAACGTTATTGAACACGCGCAGAACCTGGTTATCTCCGGCACCAGCACCGACCTGGCGGCGGGTAGCACCGTCACCGTGACCATCAACGGCAAGAGTTATTCCGCCTCGGTACTGGCAGATGGCACCTGGCAGGCTGCGGTTCCGGCTGCCGACGTCTCCCGGTGGGCGGACGGGTCGCTCACCATCAGCGCCAGCGCGCAGGATACCTCCGGCAACCCGGTGAATATCGGTACCGTTGTGGATGTCGATCTCGCCCCGGTGGCGATAAGCATCAACAGCGTGACGGACGACAACGTGCTTAACGCGGCAGAAAAAGGCCAGGATCTGGTGCTGTCCGGCTCCTCCTCGAACGTTGAAGCGGGCCAGACCGTTACCATTATCTTTGCGGGTAAAACCTGGACCACGACGGTCGATGCCAACGGCGACTGGACCTGCACCGTACCGGCTGCCGATCTGAGCGGCCTGAAGGACGGCGACGCCAGCGTACAGGTCAGCGTCACCAACGTGAACGGCAACGCGGCCTCTTCCTCGCAGGCATTCAGCGTCGATACCGCCGCGCCAGCGGTCACCATCAACACCATCAGCGGCGACAACATGCTGAATGCGGCAGAGGCGGCGCAGGATCTGACCCTGAGCGGGACGTCTACTGCCGAAGCAGGCCAGACGGTCACCGTGACCTTCAACGGCAATCAGTACACCGCCCAGGTGCAGGCGAACGGCAGCTGGACGCTGGACGTTCCGGCGGCGGATCTGGCGGGGATCGCCGACGGCAGCGCGGCGGTCACGGTGACCGTGTCCGATAAAGCGGGCAACCCGGCCAGCGCGGGGGCGTCCGTGCTGGTCGACACTACCGTGCCGCAGATTATCTTCAACATTGTGGCGGGCGACGACATTGTTAATATTGCCGAGCACGGCCAGGCGCTGATTGTCACCGGCAAGGTGACGGGCGCGCAGGCGGGCGATGTGATTACCCTGACCCTGAACGGGAAAGACTACACCGCGATGCTGGATGCGTCCGGCAACTGGAGCGTGGGCGTTCCGGCGACGGACGTGGGCGCGCTGGCTAACGGCGATCAGACGATCTCCGCGACACTCACCGATAAAGCGGGCAACAGCACCAGCGCGACGCACGCGTTTGACGTCTCCCTGACCGCGCCGGTGATTGCCATCAATACCCTGGCGGTTGACGACGTGATCAACGCGACCGAAAAAGGCCAGGACCTGTTGATCTCCGGCACCAGCAACCAGCCGGACGGGACCCGCATCACCGTAACCCTGAACGGTATCAGTTACGCCGCCACCACCGATGCCAGCGGTAACTGGAGCGTCACCGTTCCGGCGGCAAACGTCTCGGTACTGGGCGAAGCAAGCTACAGCGTGACGGCCAGCGTGACCGATACCGCGGGTAATAGCGCGAATACCAGCCATAGCGTGCTGGTCGACAGCGCGCTGCCGCAGGTCACCATTAATGCGGTTGCCACCGACGACGTGATTAACGCGGCGGAAGTGGCTTCCGGACAAACCCTGAGCGGGAAAGTGAGCGGCGCGGCGAGCGGTGACACTGTCACGATCGGTATCGGGGGCAACACCTATACCGCGACGGTTCAGGACGACCTGAGCTGGTCGGTTAACGTGGCGTCTGACGTCTTAACCGCTATCGGTAACGGCGATCTCACCGTAACAGCGAGCGTGACCAATGGCCACGGCAACACCGGCACCGGCGAACGCGACATCACGATTGATGCCAGCCTGCCGGGCCTGCGCGTGGATACCGTAGCAGGCGACGATGTGATCAACAGCATCGAACATGGTCAAAACCTGATTATCACCGGCTCCAGCGACGGGCTGGCGAGCGGATCGGCGCTGACGGTCACCGTCAACGGCAAAACCTACGCGGCAACCGTGCTGGCGGACGGCACCTGGACGGCGGCTATTCCGGCGGCGGACGTCGGCGCGCTGAGCGCAGGCACGATCACCGTGACCGTTGACGGCCAGAGCGCGGCGGGTAACCCGGTTTCCATCAGCCACGACGTGAAAGTGGATCTGGCGGCAGTCGCCATCAGCATTAATCCGATTGCTTCTGACGACGTAATCAACGCGGCTGAGAAAGGCGCGGACCTGGTGCTGTCTGGCTCGACCACCAACGTGGAAGAAAACCAGACCGTTACCATCACCTTCGGCGGCAAGTTGTACACCGCGACGGTGGATGCCAGCGGCAACTGGACGGCGACCGTACCGTCTGCCGATTTGGGCGGACTGAAAGACGGCGACGCCAGCGTGCAGGTCAGCGTCACCAACGTGAACGGCAACAGCGCCTCGGCGGGCCGCGAATACAGCGTGGACGCCACCGCGCCGACGGTGTCCATCGAGATCGTCAGCGACAACAACATCATCAACGCGGCCGAAGCGCAGCAGGATCTGGTCGTTAACGGTGTCTCCAACGCCGAAGCGGGCCAGACCGTGACCGTGACGCTGAACGGCGTGGACTACACCACCACCGTACAGGCGAACGGCAGCTGGAGCGTCACCGTACCGTCTGCGGATATCGGCGCGATTACCGACGGCGATTACACCATCACGGCAGCCGTCGCGGATAAGGCGGGTAACCCGGCCTCGGCGGACCGCGATGTGCTGGTGGATACCACGGTGCCACAGCTGACCATTAACACCGTTTCCGACGACGACGTGATCAACAGCGCCGAGCATGCGCAGGCGCTGATTGTCACCGGTTCCGTGACCGGTGCGGCGGCGGGCGACGTGGTGACCGTCACCATCAATAACAAAGATTACACCGCGACCCTGGACACTTCCGGCAGGTGGAGCGTGGGCGTGCCTGCGGCGGACGTGAGTGCCCTGACCGCCGGGGATTACACCATCACCGCGGCGCTGACCGATAAAGCCGGAAACAGCAACAGCACAACGCACGAGGTTGAAGTCAACCTCACCGCGCCGGTGCTGACCATTGACACCGTGTCCGGTGACGATGTGATCAACAGCAGCGAGAAAACGCAGGATCTGACCATCACAGGTACGGCTTCCGGGCTGGCAGCGGGCGCGGTGGTCACCGTGATGCTCAACGGCAAAGCGTACAGCGCCACGGTGGACACCAATGGCCAATGGACCACAACCGTTCCGGCGAGCGAGGTGGGGCAACTGGGTGAAGCGCTTTACACCGTGTCGGCCTCCGCGACGGACAGCGTCGGCAACAGTTCCAGCACCTCGCACACCGTGAACGTGGAATCCGTGCTGCCTGGCGTCATCATCAACACCGTGGCGGGCGACGACGTGATCAACGCAGCGGAGCTGGCAACCGGCCAGACCATTAGCGGCACAGTGGTGAATGCCGAAGCGGGCAACACCGTGACTGTGTCTGTTGGCGGCCACAGCTACACCGCAACGGTACAGGACAATCTCACCTGGTCCGTCAGCGTACCGGAGTCTGTGCTCACCGCGCTGGGCAATGGCGATCTGACTGTGACCGCCAGCGTCACGAACGGCGTGGGCAACAGCGGCAGCGGCGAGCGCGATATCACTATCGACGCGAATCTGCCGGGCCTGCGCGTGGACACCGTAGCGGGCGATGACGTGATTAACAGCATCGAACACGGGCAGAATCTGATTATCACGGGTTCAAGCGACGGCCTGACGGCGGGCACAGCGCTGACCGTCACCGTAAACGGTAAAACCTATCCGGCTACCGTGCTGGCAGACGGCACCTGGAGCGCGGCGATCCCTTCTGCGGACGTGAGTGCCCTTGCCGCAGGCACGGTCACCGTGAACGTTGAAGGCCAGAGCAGCGCGGGCAATCCGGTGACTATCAACCATGATGTGACGGTGGATCTGGCAAACGTCGCCATCAGCATTGACGCCATCGCTTCCGACGACGTGATCAACGCCGCCGAGAGGGGTGCGGATCTGGTGCTCTCCGGCACCACCTCGAACGTCGAAGAAAACCAGATCGTCACCATCACCTTCGGCGGCAAGAACTACACCGCCACGGTGGACGCTGAGGGTAAATGGACCGCCACGGTGCCGTCTGCGGATCTGACCGGTCTGAAAGACGGCGACGCCAGCGTGCAGGTCAGCGTCACCAACGTGAACGGCAACAGCGCGTCTGCGGGACGCGAGTACAGCGTGGATGCTACCACGCCGTCCGTGACCATCAACACGATTGCCACCGACGATATCCTGAACGCCACGGAAGCGCAGTCCGACCTGGCAATCTCCGGCACCAGTACCGCCGAAGCAGGCCAGACGGTGACCGTATCGCTGAACGGCAAAGATTACACCACAACCGTCAGCGCGAACGGCAGCTGGACGCTGAACGTGCCGGCAGCTGACCTTGCAGGATTAACCGACGGCAGCGTCACCGTGACCGCGGCCGTCAGCGACAAGGCGGGTAACCCGGCGTCGGTGGACCACACCCTGGCGGTGGACGTCACCGTTCCGGCAGTGACCATCCACACCGTGGCAGGCGACGACGTGATTAACGTGGCTGAACACAATCAGGCGCAGATTATCAGCGGCTCCGCCACCGGCGCGGCGGCGGGCGATAAGGTCACCGTCACGATCGGCGGCCAGACTTATACCACCGTGCTGGATGCGGCGGGTAACTGGAGCGTGGGCGTTCCGGCCAGCGTCATTTCCGGCCTCAGCGACGGCAGCGTGACCGTCACTGCGTCAGTCACCGACGCGGCGGGCAATACCGGCAGCGGCACGCATAATGTGACCGTCGATACCGGTCTGCCGTCGGTCAGCTTCAACGCTATCAGCGATGACAACGTCCTGAACGCGGTAGAAAAAGGGCAGGATCTGAGCGTCAACGGCACCAGCGCCAACCTGGCGGAAGGCACTGTAGTCACCGTGACCATGAACGGTAAAAACTACACGGCGACGACTGCGGCAGACGGCACCTGGAGCCTGACGGTTCCGGCTGCGGATCTGTCAGGCCTCGGTGAAGCCAGCTACACCCTGAGCGCGACGGCCACCAACGGCGTGGGCAACAGCATCAGCACTACGGCGAACCTGCTTGTCGATACCGCGCTGCCAACCGTCACCATCAACACCGTGGCGGGGGACAACGTCATCAACGCGGCGGAAGTGGCCGCAGGCCAGACCATTACCGGTAAGGTGGCGAACGCGGACATCGGTAACACCGTGACGGTGAACATCGGCGGCAACACCTATACCGCGACGGTGCAGAGCGATCTGACCTGGTCCGTTAACGTGCCGGAATCCGTCCTGACCGCGCTGGGCAATGGCGATTTAACGGTGTCAGCAACCGTCACTAATGACCATGGCAATACGGGAACGGGCGAGCGCGATATCACTATCGACGCCAGCCTGCCGGGCCTGCGCGTGGATACCGTCGCGGGCGACGATGTGATTAACAGCATCGAGCATGGACAGAACCTGATTGTCACCGGCTCCAGCGACGGACTGGCGGCAGGCACTACGCTCACCGTGACCGTCAATGGCAAAACCTATGCGGCCTCCGTGCTGGCAGACGGTACCTGGAGCGCGGCGATCCCGGCAGCAGACGTCGGGGCCCTGGCTGCGGGCACGGTTACCGTGACCGTTGCAGGCCAGAGCGCGGCGGGCAATCCGGTCTCTATCAGCCACGACGTCACCGTCGATCTGGCAGCCGTGGCGATCAGCATTGATGCCATCGCCACCGACGACGTGATTAACGCGGCGGAGAAAGGCGCGGATCTGGTGCTTTCCGGCAGCACCTCCAATGTGGAAGAGAACCAGACCGTGACCATCACCTTTGGCGGCAAGTCTTACACCGCCAAAGTCGATGCCGACGGCAACTGGACGGCCACCGTGCCTTCCTCGGATCTTGCGGGTCTGAAAGACGGCGACGCCAGCGTGCAGGTGAGCGTGACCAATGTGAACGGCAACAGCGCGTCTGCGGGCCGGGAGTACAGCGTCGATGCCACGGCGCCAACCGTGACCATTGACACGGTAGCCGGCGACAACGTGATCAACGGCAGCGAAGCGGCTGCGGGCGTGGCCATTTCCGGCACCACCACGGCTGAAGTCGGTCAGACGGTAACCGTTAACCTCGGTGGAAACAGCTATACCGCACAGGTTCAGCAGGGCGGCGTCTGGAGCATTAACGTGCCGGCCGCCGATCTGTCCACTCTGGCGGATAACGGCTACACCGTGCAGGTGAGCGTGAGTGACGCCGCGGGTAACCCGGGCAGCGCGGGCAAAGCGATTACGCTCGATACTACGCCGCCGACCGTCAGCTTTAACGTCGTGGCGGGCGATGACGTCATCAACAGCGTTGAGCACGGGCAGGCGCAGGTCATCAGCGGCACCGCAACCGGCGCCAGCGTCGGCGATAAGCTGGTCATCACGATAGGTTCGAACCAGTACACCACCACCGTTGACGCCAGTGGCAAATGGAGCGTGGGCGTTCCTGCCAGCGACATTTCTGCCCTGACCGACGGCACCGTGACCCTCAGCGCGACAATCACCGACAGCGCGGGCAACAGCAGCACCCAGACCCATGACGTGGTGGTAAATACCGCATCGGTCGCGCTGACCGTCAACACCCTCAGCGGTGATGACGTGATCAATGCGGCAGAAGCGGGGGCGTCGCTGGTCATCAACGGCTCGAGCGCGCAGTTTGCTAACGGCACGCAGGTCACTATCACCCTGAATGGTAAGAGCTATACGGCCACTATCCAGAGCGATGGCTCCTGGACAACCACCGTACCGGCCGCCGACGTGGGCACCCTGGCCGACGGCGCGCGCTACCAGGTTTCTGTTTCGGCGCAGGACAGCGCCGGGAACAGCGCCTCGGCGACGCACACCATCAGCGTGGACACCACCGCGCCGGTGATTAGCGTGAACACGTTGTCGGGCGACGATGTGCTGAATGCGGCGGAAGCCCAGCAGCCGCTCACCGTACACGGCTCTTCCAGCGCGGAAGCAGGCCAGACGGTGACCGTCACGCTGGGCGGGAAAACCTACACTGCGCTTGTGGCAAACGACGGCACCTGGACGCTCGACGTCCCGGCCGCCGATCTTGCCAACCTGAGCGAAGGCGCGCTGACGGTCACCGCGTCGGTGAACGACAAGGCGGGTAATAACGGCCAGACGACGCATACCTTAACGGTCGATACCGTCGCGCCAGCCGTGACCATCAGCACCGTGGCCGATGACGATATCGTCAACGACGCCGAGCAGCTGGCGGGACAGACCATCAGCGGGACCACCACCGCGGAGCAGGGCCAGACGGTGACCGTCTCCTTCAACGGCCACAGCTATCAGGCGACCGTGGCGGCGAATGGCTCCTGGTCCGTCTTCGTACCGGGACGCGACTTCCTCGGACTGAGCGACGGGGATTACACCATTACGGCTACGGTGAGCGATAAGGCAGGTAACCCGGGCAGCGCAACGCACGACGTGACGCTGAACGGTGACGTGCCGACCATCGCCATTAACACCTTTGCGCAGGATGATATCGTCAACGCCGCCGAGCACGGCACGCCGCTGGTTATCAGCGGCACCACCGATGCGCCAACGGGCCAGACGGTGACCATTACGCTTAACGGTAAAACCTACACGGCTACCGTTCAAAATGACGGCACCTGGAGCTATACGGTCGGCAGCGCAGACGTGACCGCGCTGGCGGACGGCGGTTCGTACGTGATTAACGCGCAGGTGAGCAACGCCATCGGCAACAGCGCCAGCGATAACCATACCGTTACCGTGGATCTCACCGCACCGTCGATGGGGATCAGCATTGATTCCCTGCAAAACGATACCGGCCTCAGCGCGAATGACTTCATCACCAACGACAGCCAGGTGGTGGTGAATGGTTCCCTGACCGCGCAGCTCGGCAATAACGAGAAGGCGCAGATCAGCCTTGACGGCGGTACCACCTGGATTGACCTGACCGTCACCGGCACCACCTGGCGCTACACCGATGGCCGTACCCTGACCGACGGTACGTACCAGTACCAGGTGCGCGTGATCGACAATGCAGGCAACGTTGGGGCAACGGACAGCCAGGACGTGGTAATCGATCTGACGAAGCCTGCGGCGGCGACTATTACCGTGGATTCCGTCTCGCAGGATACCGGCCTGTCCGACAGCGACTTTATTACCAGCGACAACCAGATCAGCCTGAAAGGGACGCTCGGCGCGGCCCTGGGCAGCGGCGACCACGCTCAGATCAGCCTCGACGGTGGCGCAACCTGGACTGACGTGAGCGTCAGCGGCCTGAGCTGGACCTACGTTGACGGCCGCACGCTGGCCGACGGAGACTACAACTATCAGCTGCGGGTGATTGACGACGCGGGGAATATCAGCGCCACTACCAGCCAGGTGGTGACCATTGATACCGTCGCGCCGGACGCCAGCAAAACGATCGCTATCGACAGCATCAGCGACGATACCGGCCTGAGCAGCAGCGACTTTATCACCAATGATACCTCCCTGACGCTGCACGGCTCGCTCGGCGCAACGCTGGCCGACGGCGAATATGCCCAGATCAGCATCGACGGCGGGGTCACCTGGCAGAACGTGATCGTCACTGGCAACAGCTGGTACTACGTGGACGGCCGCACGCTGGGTAACCAGACCTATGACTACTACGTTCGCGTAGTGGATGCGGCAGGCAACGTAGGTGCCAGCGCTCATCAGCAGGTGATGGTCGATACGGTCGCGCCGGATGCGGCGATTACGGTTACCGTGGATAACATCACCGTCGATACCGGCTTCGACAATAACGACTTCCTGACCAGTTCGACCTCGTACACGCTCAACGGGACGCTCGGGGACGAACTCGGGGCGGGTGAGTATGTGCAGGTGAGCATGGATGGCGGCACCACCTGGGTTTACGCCACGGTAAGCGGCACCCGGTGGAGTTATAACGACACCCGCACCCTGGCCGACGGCGACTACCGCTATCAGGTGCGGGTTGTCGATCAGGCGGGCAACGTTGGGGCCACCACCACGCAGGACGTGACGGTGGATACCCAGGCGCCGCAGTACGGCATCACCATTGACAGCATCAGCGAAGATACCGGGCAGTCCGGGAGTGATTTCATCACCATGGACACCTCGCTGACGATCAACGGCTCGTTGGGCAGCGCGCTGGCCAGCGACGAGCGCGTACAGATCAGCCTCGACGGCGGTAATACCTGGATTGACACTACCGTCACTAACCAGCGCTGGAGCTATACGGATACCCGCGATCTGGCAGATGGGGATTACACCTACCAGGTGCGGATCATCGACCAGGCGGGCAACGTCGGCTCAACCTCTTCGCAGGTGGTAACGGTTGATACCACGCCGCCTGACACGGTGGGAACGGTGGTCAGCTATACCGACGGGGAAGGAGAACGTACAGGCACGTACGGCGCATCAGTCGCGACGGACGATACCTCGCCGCTGATCAACGGTACGCTTAACCGCGCTCCGGAAGATGGCGAAATCGTGCAGCTTTACCGGGACGGGATCTTGCTGGGTCAGGTCACGATGAACGGCAGCGCAAGCTGGTCCTATCAGGACAACGGCCTGCTCGACGGGAATCACACCTACATTCTGCGCGTCACCGACAAAGCCGGTAACTACACGGAATCGGATGGCTTTGTGCTGAACGTCGATACCAGCATCCCGACCACCACCGCGGCGATTACTGCCCAGACCACCTCGGATACCACGCCGATTGTCAGCGGTACGGTCTCCGCAGACCTGGTGAACGGTGAATATCTGGTGGTGACGGTGAACGGGAAAACCTACACCTCCCAGACCGGCGGTGCGGTGGTCGTCGACCCGGATCACAATACCTGGTATCTACAGATCCCGGACAGCGATGCCCTGAGTGTGGCGAGTTACGACGTAACCGCGCAGGTGAAGAGTAGCGCGGGCAACGGTAACACCACCGGTACGGCAACCGGTAGCCTGGTGATCGATACCACCTCGGTGAATACCGACTGGGCGACCACTGCGGGGAACAGCAACAACTCAACCATGACTCTCGGCATGAACAGCAGCGGGCTGTGGAATATCATTGCTAATGGACAGTCTTATTCCAGCAGCGATGATTCAACCTATGCCGGGAATACGTTAACTAACACCCGTAGCTACTATGTGGTGAGCCAGACGGCAGCTGACTTTGACCGTAACGGCACGCAGGATATCTTTGCGACGGAGAACACCTACGCGGGCTCTACGCAGGTGATGTGGACCTACGATGGCAGCAGCTACACCGCCAGCCAGCTGGCGATGGGAACCACCATCTGGTACGGCGGCGTAATTGCCTACGACAAAACCGGCGATGGCTATCTTGATCTGGCGTACGGCGATGCCGGTATGGACTCCCTGACCTACCTGGTGAATACCAACGGCGTTCTGTCGCCGGACGGCACCGGCGGGGAAGGTGGATTCTACGGCCAGTTCGATTCCGGGCGTGAAATCTCCGGCGTCGACCTGAACAACGACGGTACCGTGGACATCGTGCAGCACACCAACCGCAGCGGGGCGTACTCGCTCACCGTGATTAACAACAACGGGAACGGTACGCTTTCCATTGGCCAGAACCTGACCAACGTGTTTGTGGCCAACGCCTCGAATACCACCACGGCGGCCTCCATGACGTGGGCGGACTTTAACGGCGATGGCTACATGGATCTGTACCTCGGCAGCAGCTACAACAACAACGGCGGGGTGATTTACTACAACGACGGTACCGGGCAGCTTTCCACGACCAAAAGCGCGGTGGAAGCCTCTAACGCCACGGCGGGCTATCTGTCGGTGGCGGTAGACTGGAACGGTGACGGGCAGATGGACATCATCAAGCTCAGCACCTACGGCAGCTCACAGACGGCGACCCTGTTCACCAACAACGGCTACGGCTCAACCTGGACTTCAAGCCAGCTGGCTTCTGGGCTGGCCAACGTCACCGGTGTCGCCGCGGTGGACTACAACTGGGACGGTGCGCAGGATCTGCTGGTGTCTCAGCAGAACGGTAAGGTGGTGCTGGTGCAGAACAATGCGGAGATCGCTGACGGTACCGCGATGCATCTGCACATTGTCGATAGCGAAGGCATCAACGCGTACTACGGCAATACGGTCAATCTGTATAACGCTGCGGGCGTGCTGGTGGCCTCGCAGATCATCAACGCTCAGTCCGGCATTGGCTCGAACGATACCTCTGCGCTGGTGAGTTTCTACGGGCTGGATCCGAACGAAACCTACTCGGCGGAGATCGTGAAGATCACCAACGGCGTCTCGGATAACGTCACCTGGACCGGCCTGGACGCGGGCAACGGCAAAGAGGGTTATGTTCTCACCGCCGAAGCGGCCACCGGCGGCCACAGCGGAACCATCACCGGTACCGGGTATAACGACACCTTTATCGCAGAGGATGGGACCTATACCTATAACGGCTCCGGCGGCTGGAATACCCATTCCGACTACGACACCTGGAGCAATACCGGCGGCATGGACGTGGTGGATTATCGTAATGCCACCTCTGGGATAACCGTTGATTTGCGCCTCTCAACGGCGCAGGACACCGGATTCGGTACCACGCGGTTGTTGAATATTGAAGGGATTAACGGCTCCGACTATGACGACGTGATCACCGGCAACAGCGGTGATAACCAGTTCGAAGGCCGGGGCGGGAACGACACCTTCAACATCGGCAGCGGCGGTCACGATACGTTGCTCTATAAGCTGATCAACGCGTCTGACGCGACGGGCGGCAACGGTAGCGATGTGGTGAACGGCTTTACCGTCGGCACCTGGGAAGGGACGGCGGATACGGACCGTATCGATCTGCGCGACCTGCTTTCCGACAGCGGCTATACCGGCACCGGCTCGGCGAGCTACGTGAACGGCGTGGCGACGCTGGACAGCAGCGCGGGCAACATCGCCGACTACATCCGCGTTGTGCAAAACGGCAGCAACACCGAGATCCAGGTTGACCTGGACGGGACGGGCGGTCAGTTCACGCCCACCACGCTGGTGACGCTGAACGGCGTGCAGACGGATCTGGCGACGCTGTTGGCCAATCATCAACTGTTAATTGCGTAAAACAACGCCGCGGGGAGCGCTCCTCGCGGTCTTTTGCGTTTCTTTACACGAATAGCCATAACCCTATATTTCACAAGATTATTTTGCGGGCTCGTTTAGACAGTATTCGATTTCTAATCATCCCGGAAAGGTATCATTTCAGTGCGAAATCATCGCCCTGAACAGGACGTAGCATTATGAAGACACATCCGCAGTACGAACCCTGGTTGCAGGGCATGCTCATCATCGCGAAATATTATCGGCTGGATTTTTCGGCGGAGCATGTTCGGGTCACGATTAACCATGAAAGCCAGTCTCCACGCCAGCTGGTGCTGGAGGAGATGGCGCGCCAGCTTGGGCTGGGGATGCGTTGGGTGGCGGCGGGAGCCGTAGCGCTCGATCCGTGGCGTTTACCGCTGCTGGCGGAGTTCACCGGCGGGCAAATTGCGGTCATCAACCGTATGGACAACGAAGGGAACGTCAGCGTGCAGTTTAGCGGCGACGGGGGCCTGGAGACGACGCTGACGCGCGACGAACTCGGTTCGCGGTTAAAGGGGCTGATGGTGCTGCGTCCCCTGGAGTCCACGCCGGATGCGCGCGTGGATGATTACATCAAACCCTATGAGAAAAACTGGTTCTGGCAGCTGGCGCTGAAAGACTGGCGTCGTTACAGCGACATAATGCTGGTGGCGCTGGTCGCCAACGTGCTGGCGCTCTCCGGCATGGTCTTTTCCATGCAGGTATATGACAGGGTGGTGCCGTCCCAGTCGGAGGCCACGCTGTGGGTGCTGTTTGGCGGTGTGATGATCGCCATCGTGTTTGAATTCATCATGCGCATGCTGCGGGTGCATATTTCGGACGTGGTAGGGAAACGCGCCGACCTGCGTATTTCCGAGCGCGTGTTTGCCCACGCCCTGAGGATTAAAAACGGCGCACGGTCGAAATCGACCGGGTCGTTTATCGCCCAGATCCGCGAGCTGGAGTCGGTGCGGGAGCTGATCACTTCCACCACCATTGCCGCTATCTCCGATCTGCCGTTCTTCCTGCTGTTCGTCTTCATTCTGTGGATGATTGGCGGCCCGCTGGTGCTGGTGGTGCTGCTGGCCGTACCGCTGCTGCTCATTCGCGGCCTGCTGGTGCAGCGCCCGCTGGGAAAACTCTCCAGCGAAGGGATGCGTGAATCGGCGATTCGTAACGCCACGCTGGTGGAAGCGGTGCAGGGGCTTGAGGACATCAAGCTAATGCGCGCCGAGCAGAGGTTCCAGAACCAGTGGAATAACACCAATGACGTTGCCGCGAGCGTCGGCATGAAGCAGCGCTGGCTGACGGGGCTGCTGCTGACCTGGACCCAGGAGGTGCAGTCTATCGTCTACGCCGTGGTGCTGCTGGTGGGGTGTTATCTGGTTATCAGCGGCGACATGACCACCGGTGCGCTGGTGGGGACCTCGATTCTGGCGTCCCGCACCATCGCGCCCCTGTCGCAGATTTCCGGCGTGCTCTCCCGCTGGCAGTCGGCAAAGGTGGCCCGCAAGGGACTGGATGACCTGATGCAGCGCCCGATTGACGATCCCCAGCACGGCAAAAAAGTGCATAAAGCCCATCTGCGCGGTGATTATCGGCTGGACGACGTCGGGTTTTATTACGATGAAGAAGAGAAGCTTACCGTGCTGAATATCAGCAAACTGCGCATTCGCGCAGGGGAGCGCGTGGCGGTGCTCGGGCGGAATGGTTCGGGGAAAAGCACCTTGCTGCATCTGCTGGCGGGAATGCAGGAGCCACAGCAGGGCAGCATTTTGCTGGACGATATTGCTCTCAATCATCTTGACCCGGCCGACGTGCGCCGCGACATGCAGTTGCTCAGCCAGCAGGCGCGGCTGTTCTTCGGCTCCGTACGCGACAACATCCTGATGGGTAATCCGCTGGCGACAGACGAGGAAATCCATCAGGCGCTGGTCAACAGCGGCGCGCTGGAGTTTGTGCGCAAGCAGAAAATGGGGCTGAACACCATCATCAATGAGGGCGGAACGGGGCTTTCCGGCGGGCAACGTCAGGCGCTGCTGCTGGCGCGCGCGCTGATCACCTCGCCGAATATTCTGCTGCTGGATGAACCCACCGCCTGGCTGGATGAGGTCAGCGAGAAGCAGTTTATCCAGCATCTGCACCAGTGGCTCGGTAAGCGCCGGACGCTGGTGGTGGCGACGCATCGTCTGCCGATTCTGGACCTGGTTGACCGCATCATCGTCCTGGAAAACGGCAAAGTGGTGATGGATGGCCCTCGTGATGCCATTTTACGCCAGCACGGAATGGCCCCGCAGCAGGCGCCGCAGCGCACGGTTAAACTGAAAACGGAGGGCGTGGCATGAATGATTTCTCCCGCTTTAACAGCCGGCTGAAGGAGCCGCGCCTGCCGCGTTCGTCGCTGGTGGCATGGTCGCTGTTTGCCCTGCTGGTGGTCTTTATTACCTGGGCCAGCCTGTTCCAGCTGGATGAGGTCACGACGGGCAGCGGCAAGGTGATCCCGTCCTCCCACGAGCAGGTGATCCAGTCCCTGGAAGGGGGGATTATCCACAGTCTGATGGTGCGCGAAGGCGATATCGTCGAGCGTGGTCAACAGCTTGCCCAACTGGACCGGACGAAAACCGAGTCCAGCGTGCTGGAGAGCGAGTCTCGATTAAACGCTGCGATGGCGACGGCCGCGCGTCTGAATGCTGAGGTGAACGACACCGCGCTGACATTCCCGGCAGAGCTGGATGACGACGTTGAGTTGGTCAAACAGGAAACGGCGCTTTATCAGTCACGTCGCGAAAGCCTGGAAAAAGGGCTGGCGGGTTTACGCCAGGGAGCGGATCTCGTGCAGCGTGAACTGGCATTAACGCGCCCGCTGGTGACGCAGGGGGCAGCCAGTAAGGTCGAAGTCTTACGCCTTGAACGTCAAAAAAATGAGCTGGAGAGCAAAATCACCGAGATGAAAAACCAGTACTACGTTCGCGCCCGCGAAGAACTGGCGAAAGCGAACGCAGAAATGGAAGCGCAGCGTTCGGTCATGAAAGGGCGCGAAGATTCACTCACCCGCTTAACGTTTAATGCACCGGTGCGTGGCATCGTGAAGGACATTGACGTGACGACGGTGGGCGGGGTGATCCCGCCGAACGGCAAACTGATGAGCCTGGTACCGCTTGATGACCAGATGGTGATAGAAGCGAAAATCTCGCCGCGCGATGTCGCGTTTATCCATCCCGGGCAAAAAGCGCTGGTGAAAATCACCGCCTATGACTACTCGATCTACGGCGGGCTGGAAGGGGAGGTGACGATGATTTCCCCGGATACCCTTCAGGACGAGGTGAAACGGGATGTTTATTATTATCGCGTTTATATTCGTACTGACAGTAACCATCTGACCAACAGGCAGGGCAAGGAATTCCCGGTGTTCCCGGGCATGATAGCCACGGTTGATATCAAAACCGGCAGTAAATCCGTCATTGATTATCTGCTGAAACCATTGAATAAGGCAAAAGAGGCGCTGCGCGAGCGATAAAAAAGGCGTTCAGCAAACCGAACGCCCGTCAGATCAGAGTGTAGGCGTCATGTTGACAGCATGGCGTCGTTCTTTTGGTACCACGTTGATGTAATGTGTGACATACGCAAAATATAATCCGGCATAATTTTCGACCAGCTCGATAAAGGCCGGGTAAATTGACATCCGGCCATCGCCGCGATCTTTAAGATAACCTGCCTCCTGCGCCGATTTGATAATCCGTTTAACATGAATACGCGAAACGAAAAATTCTTTTGCCAGCGTGCTGGCTGAATACGCTATTATGGCACCATGTGCTGTTTTGTTTTTGATGGCCTGCAAATAGAGATAGAGCATAATCATTCGGCCACCATCCTTATCAATAAATAAACCCACCTCCGGAAGCACTTTCCTGAATGTTAATCCGCGGAAAAGGTACTCTGCGGCGCGCCGGAAAAAGTTGTGCCTCAGAATATCATTGTCCAGAAGGTTAGCATTTATATTGAATGTCGGAAAAAGAATGCTAACAGGCGTAAACGCCCCGGACATATAGCGTTTCAGCTCATCCAGTCCTTTTTCCGTTGGCGCGATTTTTGTTTTTCGGCGATCTTCGGTACAGCGCCAGGTCTTAATTCGCCCGGTGGTCTTAAGTATGGTGATGATCGCGATAACACTGTTAGGACTGGCGATATTATAGCGGGTACACAGTGCCTTTATCTCTGAAACTGACTCAGCCTGATTACCAAAAACAAAACAACACATTGACAGTATTATGTTGAAGCGTGATTCCTGAAGCATCGTTTTGTAGAACAAGGGTTGTTTTTTATAAATGGCATCATTAATTCTGTAGTGCTCTGTTATAGCTTCACCAAATCGCGGGTTGTTTTTAATAACATCCCTTCGATGTAGCAAAGCCCTGGATGAAATGTGATTATCCATAGCATTTTCTCTTTTTGTCTGGGCCGATAAGATGAAGTGTCTGGTCTTCTTTTTCGGAATTTTCATTATACCTTGTGAAGTGCATATTTACTGTCGTTATATGAAAAGAAAGTAATATTTATGCTGCATATGGATGAGTGGGTTGATTAACGCAAAGATGTTCCCGTGCATAACATTGATAACGGTTTATTAACCAAATGGGGTGCGGTAAAATTATTCAATGCGACAAAGAATATTGGCTTTAATCACATTTGGGAATGATATTTACATTCTCAGGAGCAGGTTATGTCTCAAAACTTACCTTTTATGCAAGGTACTTGCTACAAGCAACGATTCGTTATTTCAGCCTGCGGTTTCACCTTCGAGGGGTATAGCCTGCTTCTGAAGTCTCGTGGCGTAAACGCCACGCGGCTCCATTTTGAAGAGGATGAAGTTTGCTCAGGTGATGTGCAAAAAATGATGCAAAATCAACAGCCTGAAGTTTCTGTTTTTCCTGGTCGCGACGTCGCTGCCTTTCTTGAAAGCCTGAAACGGTTGGTCTCGGTTCTGAATGCACTGCCGGTTATTTGTAGCGTGACCCTGTATGGTGCAATACCAGAGAGATGGCTTTATGCCACGCTGAAAAGTCTCGTTAATAATACCAAATCGTTGTCGAGGATCAGGGTGGCGAATATTTCAGAGGTAATGAATTGTGTAGAGAGTATTTCTGATGTGCATGCCGATTCGTCACGTTTATTGCGTGAAGGACCTGAGAAGGAAGGTAAGGAAAGCCTGCATGGTTTAACAAAACGTGAGTTAACCGTATTGCTGAATTTTTATCGGGGTATTTCGATAAAAGAGCAGTCAGCGAGGTTAGGTTTGTCAGATAAAACCATTTATACTCATCGTAAAGTGGGGTTGGGTAAATTATATCTTATCAGAGTGTGGTTTAGCGATGCACGTGTCTTAAGGGATGAGGTCTGTGCAGTAAAGAACAAAACGCAGGGGTTTTCGGAAGTAGAAATAAATATATTGCAGGCGTTACATAAGCGGGAAATCTTTGCGGCTTATCAAATTATTACCGATGGCGATAAAAAAGGAGTGGGCTTTGAAATTCTGCTGCGCTGGCATAAAAACGGTCAGGTCCTGAAACCAGGCCAATTTCTGGATGGGATAAAAAATGGCGAAATTTGGCTCAAGCTGACGGCGTTAGTCATTCACGCGGCCGTATCAGGTATCAACAGATACAATGGAAAATATTATTTTTCGGTTAATATTCCTCCTCAACTGGCTGCCGGGAACGCGCTGCCGGGAATGGCGAAAAAAGCCGTTGAAATGTTACTGAAACCGCAGTGGGCCGGGAAACTTGTCTTCGAATTAGCTGAAACCATTGATGTAACAAAGGATCCAAATATTCCTGTCACTCTCCAGCGTTTACGCGCCGAGGGATGCCGGCTGTTTCTGGATGATTGCTTTTCCAGAAATTACGCTATGTTACCCATCCGACAGATTAATGTTGATGGACTGAAGCTTGACCGTGATATAGTTGAGCACTTTGTTGCTAACGACAATGACAATAGCATTATTAAAGCGATACAGATATACAGCGACATGACGGGAAGGGAATGCGTTGCGGAAGGCGTCGATAGCGAAGAAAAATTTGAAAAACTTGTCGCATTAGGGGTTAAGCGCTTCCAGGGATATTATCTTTCCCGGGCGGTTAAAGAAGATGAGCTGGATCGAATGTTACGGCTATTTAGTTAATGGCTTCACTATACTGGTGGTACGACAGACTTAACTCTTCGACCACCAGCAAAAACAGTCACTCACCAGGGCAATAATCTGTTATCAGATATCATCGCGCGTAAAACCGACAACAATTTCAAGCGTGTTTCGAATGACATCGCAGGCTTCGGGCTCCTCGGTAATTTCGAGGGCGTGAATCAGTTGCAGGATAATCTCTTTATTTGAGAGATTGTCACCGGTCAGCATAATACAGCGTATTGCCGAGCCCAACACTTCAACCTCACCACTGAGATGCTTTCCAGCATTAAGAAAATGTTCCGCCAGTTCTTTATCGTGCAGGGCTTCAAAATTATACGTTTGCTGCATAATCGCTTTACTCATGGTGGTCACCGTTTCGGTTAAAATTAGTGTTTCTTGTCTGGGGTCAGAAGCGTGTTGTGAGTAAAGAGAGAGCGCATGCGCCCAATATCATAATCGCCCATCACTCTTCCCCGATCGTGCGATACGCCGGTTAGACGCTGGCGTACTTCATCTTCAGCGGCAATCAATGCATTTTTGCGTTCATCATTTGATTCAACGTTAGCCATCGCCCGCAGGCGATTAGCAAGAGACGCAAAGGTAATAGGTCCGTTCTCTTTCAGTATGGATAATACGGCCTCACCGATAAGGTCATCCTTAAGTCGTTCAAATTTAGTTCTATGCATAGCTTCAATCTCACTCTGCTACACGCAGCAGGCTGTAGCATGGGGTTAGTCATCGCATTCAGGAGCTCTATTCTCACTCAGCATGACTAACTTAGTAAGTTAAAAAAACAGTGTTCAGGTTAACGCTCGAAGAAGAGGGCTATCAGACCGTTATAGTGCGCTTTCTCAACGTCAGACGTTGACTCTTCAATTCTGCGCAACAGCTTTGTACAGATTGTCATTCTGCTCAGTTGTACATTTTCTTTGATGATCTCACTGACGATAGCACCAAGGGTTTCCTGCTGTGTTGGGACATTATCCTTGTTAAAATACAAGGTGATAGCGCTTTCTGCTGTAGAGGGAGCATGGTTGCGACGCATAATTTTCCACCGTTAACAAACAATTTTGTAACATCAGTGGCATTGAATTTATACTATTCGATCAAATCTGTACATTAAAATTGTACAACTTTTCACATGGATCGTGTTTTTGTCAGGAAAACTATCAACAATAGGGGGGGGGAAGAGCAGGAAAGAGGGGAAAAGGAAAGGCCCCGAAGGGCCTGAAATTATTTACGTCCCAGCAGAAGTCCCAGAACGATACCTACCGCACCCGCAGCGATTAAGCCCGTTAAGGGATTGTTTCTGACGGCTTCAGTGACATCCGAGACGGCATCACTGGCCTGGGCAGCATATTTTTTCGCTGCACCTTTCACCTGGTGTTTAGGGGAATCAACGAATTCACCAAACTGCTGCTGCGCAGAGCCGGATAATTCATCAAGTTTGTTTTTGGCTTTATCGCCAGCGTACTGTGCATTTTTATCAGTGTCGAAATCAGACATTCCAGCCTCCTTTTGTTGGTAGTCTAAGGATAGACGCTGATTGCAGGAGTGAGCGAGAATTCGCTGAAACCGACGGCAGATTGCCCCTTTTTAGGACATGTCTTTCTTACATGACCACCATAACGTCCAAAAAATGTCGTTGATAAATATTTCCCTCGCCATCTTTCTCTACGCAGCGCGAAGAGACTGTTTCTGTCGTGCGTGAGTGTGAAAGGTAACGTAATAGCCAAGGGATGCGGCCAGGCACAGCATATAGCCGAATGATTCCGAACCTTCCTCCACGGCGTTTTTCACGACACGCATATAGCCATGCTCCAGGATGTCGTGCCACAGCACCTGCATTCCAAAGAGGCGGGAGAAGACCAGTACAGCCAGCAGGCCGCTCAACAGAATGCCGTACCAGGGGGATTGGGTATATTTTGCCAGCTGTTCCAGGGTAGCGCGAAAATGCATAACGGGGCGAATTAACGCCAGCAGAGCGGTAATCAGCGCGAACCACACCCAACTCCCATGAGAAATGAGATCAAAAAGCGCGTCCAGTTCACGAATTAGCATTGTCAGGAAAAATCCGCCCACCAGAATATTACAGTAACGCATGGATTCGTCCATTTTCGCCAGACGAAAATGGAGAAAGACAATAGTCGCTAATACCGTTTCCTGCATAATTTCGGTCAGTGATAATTCCGGAATATCATGGCCGACAAACCGCATATCAACCCAAAGACACAGTACAATAAGTGCGCAAGCGGCTGCTGCGCCAACGAAGAATAAAAAGCTCTTTAGTACAATCATTAACACCACCATTTTGTTTGTAGCGAGTATGTTAGGTGACGAGAATGTTATTTCTGTTCACATTGTGCCATATAAGTGCGGATTTTTAACATTTTGAGCTAAATAGGGTTGGTCACGACGAGACGAAAGCGTAAATATCGTCAGACTCGTCTGTGCTGTTTAGGCGGGCGCTGTCATTACAGAGGGTGCCTTCTGGCAACGGGATGTTAGGGTATTGAGGGACCAGCGAGAGGTGGAAAACACAGCTGCGGAACTATCTTGTCGATATTTTCTTAAGAACGTACTCTGATAGAGAAAGCGTTCAGTTCCACAAAAAATGCTGTTTCTCCACCCTGGCAATTATTTTTCTTCTTTGTACTCACCTTTTGATTTCAGTTTATCTCTAACAAGGTTGGCGCAACTGGTTGCATTCTGTAAACTCTGATCGTTTACAATAGAGGACCGAGATTTTAAAACTTCGTTGTAAGCATCTTTAACTTTCGGACTGACTGTTGCAGCATAACTATCTGGCGGGAAGTCACCCAAAGGTTCTTTGTCACCGCTTAAGGCCTTAGCGCAAGCATTATTAATTTGGTCATCAATGCTTAATTGATTTGCGTTAGCAGATAACGAAAAAGCTACAACCAAAGAGGCGAGAACAATTCTTTTCATACTTAGTCATTCCTTAATGATGAAACGTTGTGATCCGAATTCAATTTGTAAAACCCAATTGTGATAGTAATATTTATCAAAGTGTAGAGAAATTCTATTAGATAAACCGGATCCGAACCAGTTTCAGCAATGTTTTCTGTCCGAACATGCTGTATCCGACTTATTTTTTTACTACAGGCTAAATGTTATCAAAGATAAATATATCCAACATGTATTAGTCTATTCTTTTTCGTATTCTTATGACACCTACATTCTTTAGTGGGGGGTGGTGTGCTTGCACAAGTCTTTAAAAGTAGGATTTTTAAGGGAGAATGACGTTGTATGACTTCATCTGTACCACACTTGCATTACACTTAATAACAAGAACAACCAACACGTTAATTTTAAAGGGACAGTGCATGTCTGCCATGGATTTATCCAATCTACTTTTCGCTCATGACGCACCTGATTGCCCACTTCTGGTATATCAGCGAGTCACCAATATTAACTCCAGACGCTGATTTTTCACATTTCCTACGGCTCTACTCAAAACCCACACTAAACTTCATGTTTACATAAAATCGTATTAACAGATACAATACCCCCCTATAGTATCAGGAGGGCGTATGCCGCATTCACCCGAAGATAAAAAACGTATTATGACCCGCGTCCGCCGCATTCGGGGCCAGGTTGATGCCCTTGAACGCGCCCTGGAATCGGGCGATCCCTGTCTCGCCATTTTGCAGCAAATTGCCGCCGTGCGCGGCGCTGCCAATGGTCTGATGGGGGAAATGGTCGAAATTCACCTCAAAGATGAGCTGGTGACGGGGGAGACCACCCCGGATCAGCGGGCAGTGCGGATGGCGGAAGTCGGCCATTTACTGCGCTCTTATCTAAAATAAACCCACACACCTCACAACAAGGGAAAGACATCATGAAATCTCGCGCAGCTGTCGCGTTCGGCCCAGGCCAGCCGCTGAAAATCGTTGAAATTGATGTTGCTCCGCCGAAGAAAGGCGAAGTGCTGATCAAAATTACCCACACCGGCGTTTGCCATACCGATGCGTTTACCCTGTCCGGTGACGATCCGGAAGGCGTATTCCCGGCGGTGCTCGGCCACGAAGGGGGCGGTGTGGTGGTGGAAGTGGGTGAAGGCGTCACCAGCCTGAAGCCCGGCGACCATGTGATCCCGCTCTACACCGCAGAGTGCGGCGAGTGTAAGTTCTGCAAATCCGGCAAAACTAACCTCTGCCAGGCCGTGCGCGCCACGCAGGGCAAAGGACTTATGCCGGACGGCACCACCCGTTTCTCCTATAACGGCGAGCCCATTTATCACTACATGGGTACCAGCACCTTCAGCGAATACACGGTGTGCGCCGAGATCTCACTGGCGAAAGTGAATCCGCAGGCCCCGCTGGATAAAGTCTGTCTGCTCGGCTGCGGTGTCACCACCGGTATCGGCGCGGTGCATAACACGGCGAAAGTGAAAGAGGGTGACACCGTGGCGGTGTTCGGCCTGGGCGGGATCGGTCTGGCGGTTATCCAGGGCGCGGTACAGGCGAAAGCTGGGCGTATCATTGCTGTGGATACCAACCCGGAGAAATTTAAGCTCGCAGGCGAGATGGGGGCGACCGACTTCATCAACCCGAAAGACTACGACAAACCGGTTCAGGATGTGATCGTTGAGCTGACCGATGGCGGCGTGGACTTTAGCTTCGAATGTATCGGCAACGTCAACGTAATGCGCTCAGCGCTGGAGTGCTGCCACAAAGGCTGGGGCGAGAGCATCATTATCGGTGTGGCCGGTGCGGGTCAGGAGATCAAAACCCGTCCCTTCCAGCTGGTGACAGGGCGCGTATGGCGCGGGTCGGCATTTGGCGGCGTAAAAGGCCGTACTCAGCTGCCGGGCATGGTTGAAGATGCGATGGTCGGTAAAATTCAGCTTGACCCGTTCATTACGCACCGCCTGCCGCTGGAGCAGATCAACGAAGCCTTCGATCTGATGCACGAAGGAAAGTCCATTCGTACCGTTATCCATTTCGGCGACAACTGATTATTCTGCCAGCGGTTTTTTCCGCTGGCATTTCTTCCCTGATCTTCTCTAAAGTGTGACCTGTCCGGCGCTTTTAGACGTAATTTAATTCCCTGGCGTGCCGATGACTCTTTTACAGGCGTGTTATTACGCATCTTACCTATAAGAGAGTCGACGGTCATGGACAACACAACATCGATGCAGGCGCAGCCTAAGCTGAGTTTTTTGCATCACATCCGGCTGGTTCCGCTGTTTTCCTCCATTCTCGGTGGCATTATTCTCCTGTTTGCATTGAGCTCAGGTCTGGCAGGCTATTTCCTGCTCCAGGCCGATAACGATCAGCAGGATGTCACGGCAGAAATCCAGGTGCGCACCGGTCTGTCAAACAGTTCCAACCATTTACGCACCGCCCGTATCAACATGATCCACGCGGGTGCGGCCAGCCGTATCGCGGAGATGGAGGCGATGAAACAAAACATCGCTGAGGCTGAGATCCGCATCAGGCAGTCGCAGGATGGATTTGCCGCCTATATGAAGCGCACCGTTCGTACCCCGGCTGATGAAGCGCTGGATGGCGATCTGAAAGCCCGCTATGACGCCTACATCGCCGGTATGCAGCCGATGCTGAAATATGCCAAAAATGGCATGTTTGAAGCCATTATTAACCACGAAAATGAGACCGCGCGTCCGCTGGACGATGCCTATAACGCGGTGCTGCTGAAGGCGATAAAAATCCGCACCGAACGCGCCAACGCGCTGACGGCACAGGCTCACACCCGCACCCGGCTGGGGCTGATGTTTATGTTCGGCGCGTTTGGCCTGGCGCTGGCGCTGGCGGTGATCACCTTTGTGGTGCTGCGCCGTACGGTGATAAACCCGCTCCAGCGAGCCGCTACGCGTATCGAAAATATCGCAAAAGGCGATTTGACCATGCCGGACGAACCGACCGGACGCAGCGAAATTGGCCGCCTGACGCGCGATCTGCAAACGATGCAGCACGCGCTGGTGACAACCGTGGGCACCGTGCGGCAAGGGGCGGAGGAGATCTACCGTGGAACCAGCGAGATCTCCGCGGGTAACACCGATCTCTCTTCCCGTACCGAGCAGCAGGCGGCGGCGATTGAACAGACGGCGGCCAGCATGGAGCAGCTCACCGCGACGGTGAAACAGAACGCCGATAACGCGCATCATGCGAGTAAACTGGCAGAAGATGCCTCCGGTAAGGCCAGCCGCGGGGGGGCAGATGGTCTCCGGCGTGGTGAAAACCATGGGTAATATTTCCACCAGCTCGAAGAAGATCTCTGAAATTACCGCCGTGATTAACAGTATCGCGTTCCAGACCAATATTCTGGCGCTCAACGCGGCGGTCGAGGCGGCGCGTGCGGGTGAACAGGGACGCGGCTTTGCGGTCGTGGCGAGTGAAGTCCGCACCCTGGCAAGCCGCAGCGCGAATGCGGCGAAAGAGATTGAAAGCCTGATTAATGAATCTGTGTCGCTTATCGATCAGGGTTCCGGGGAAGTGGTTGCGGCGGGCAATACCATGAATGAGATCGTCGAGGCGGTTAAACGCGTCACCGATATTATGCTGGAGATTGCAGCGGCGTCCGATGAGCAGAGCCGCGGCATTGTTCAGGTGAGCCAGGCGATCTCCGAGATGGATAAGGTGACGCAGCAGAATGCCTCGCTGGTGGAAGAAGCTTCTGCGGCGGCGGCCTCGCTGGAAGAGCAGGGCGCACGTCTGACGGAGGCCGTTGGCGCGTTTCGTCTCATCGGGGCAGGGGCTGGACGGACTACAGCCCCTGCAACCGCAGCGAAATCCGCGCCTTTAACACCGGCGGCGGCCGTCTCAGGTGATAACTGGGAAACGTTCTGAGTAAGACAGACCCGCCTTCGCGGCGGGTTCTGCGTTTAGGGTCAGAGAGGCATTGATTTACGAATGGCGCTTAACAGCGTTTGGGCGCCTTCAGAGAGCGGGGCATCTACCCGCGTCAGGATCCCAATCGGTTCTCCCGCGCCGGGCGATGTTACCGGCAGCGCCGTAAGCACACCGCGTCGCAGATCGTCCTTCACCGCGCCGGACGGCACAAACCACACGTAGTCGTAATCCACCGTAAGCTGGCGCGACAGCGACGCCGAAAGCGTTTCAATACACCCGGAAGGCAGCGTGCAGCCCTGCATTTGCAGCAACGCTTCCGCATTCTGACGCGGAACGGTTCCTTTTGGTGAGACCACCACCGGCCACTCCATCACGCGGCTCAGGGTCACGGTGTCCTGCAACAGGGGATGATTCGGACGCACGACCAGCTTCAGCGATTCCAGGAACAGCAGCTCGTAATTCAGGCCGCTCATCAGTTCCGGATCGGACATCCGCCCAATGCCCAGATCCAGCTCGCCTGACTTCAGGCCCGCCAGCAGCATGGTATTATTCATGGTCGCGACCTGAAGCGTGGCGTGCTTTTGCTGACGGTGGAACTGGCCGATCGCCGCAGGCAGTATTCCCAGCGCCGCCGTTGGCAGCGCGCCCACGCGCACGATGTCGCTGGCCGACTCCTCTTTACGGTTGAGCGCCTGACCGGCGGTATTGAGGGCATCGAGAACTTTAACGGCATGCGTCAGGAACTGTTCACCCACGAGAGTAAGCTGAGCGCCCAGACGGCCGCGATCGAACAGGCGGGTTCCGGTAAGCTGTTCCAGTTCGTTCAGCGTTTTGGATAGTGCAGGCTGACTGAGGTTAAGGGTTTCAGCCGCTCGCCCCAGCGTTCCCTGTTGAGCGACGGCCACAAAAGTATGCAAATGGCGCAAGCGTATGCGCTGACTGAACAGACCATTTTTTTCCATAGGCGATGTTAAAAACAGAGCGACGCGGGTGACAAGTTAAGATGTTTGAATTTGATAACCTGATAGCAAAATATTTTTAACATTTGATCTATTTGAGTTACAACCGTTTTTCGAAAATGCCCACGCTTTGACCACTGGTCTGCCTGGATCACAATTCGTAAATTCTTCCCAACGAAAGGAACGGGCTTCTCTACACTCCAGGTAGTATTCACTGGAGGCATGACATCATGGCGAACACCATCACGGCTGATGATATTCGGGAACACTTTTCGCAGGCTATGTCGGCGATGTACCAGCAGGAAGTTCCGCAGTACGGCACCTTGCTGGAACTGGTGGCGGACGTTAACCTGGCGGTTCTGGAAAATAACCCACTTTTACATGAACAACTGGCAAACGCAGACGAACTGGCGCGCCTGAATGTTGAACGTCACGGTGCGATCCGCGTTGGCACCGCGCAGGAGCTTTCCACCCTGCGCCGGATCTTCGCCATTATGGGCATGTACCCGGTCAGCTATTACGATCTCTCCCAGGCGGGCGTGCCCGTCCACTCGACGGCGTTTCGTCCGACAGACGATGCGGCGCTCTGCCGTAATCCGTTTCGCATTTTTACCTCGCTGCTGCGCCTTGAGCTGATTGAAAACGTTGCGCTGCGCGAAAGGGCGGCGGAGATCCTCTCCCGGCGCAACATCTTTACGCCGCGCTGCCTGGAACTGATCGACCTGCATGATGCGCAGGGACACTTTACTGAGGCACAGGCGCGCGAATTTGTGCAGGAAGCCCTGGAAACCTTCCGCTGGCATCGCCATGCGACGGTCGATCAGGAAACCTATCTGGCGCTGAGCAACGAACATCGCCTGATTGCCGACGTGGTCTGTTTCCCGGGGTGCCATATCAACCATCTCACGCCGCGCACGCTGGATATCGACCGGGTGCAGGAGCTAATGCCGAAGTACGGCATTGAGCCGAAAATTCTGATTGAAGGCCCGCCGCGCCGCGAGGTGCCGATCCTCCTGCGCCAGACCAGCTTTAAGGCGCTGGAGGAGCCGGTGCTTTTCGCGGGAGAACACAAGGGCACCCATACCGCGCGTTTCGGTGAGATTGAGCAGCGCGGCGTGGCCCTTACGCCGAAAGGGCGCGAGCTGTACGACAGTCTGTTAAACCAGGCCGGGACCGGCAAAGACAACCTGACCCACCAGCTTCACCTGCGCGAGATCTTCAGCGCCTTCCCGGACAGCGAAATGTTCCTGCGCCGTCAGCGGCTGGCTTATTTCCGCTACCGTCTGACCCCGACAGGTGAGGCGCATCGCCACGCATTTCGTCCCGGCGACGATCCGCAGCCGCTGATCGAACGCGGCTGGGTTGTGGCACAGCCCATCACCTACGAGGATTTTCTGCCCGTCAGTGCGGCGGGGATCTTCCAGTCGAATCTTGGCAATGAAACGCAGGCGCGCAGCCATGGCAATGCCAGCCGCAATGCTTTCGAAGCCGCGCTCGGCTGTGCGGTTTACGACGAGTTTTCGCTTTACGAGGAGGCGGAAGCGCGCAGCAAACAGCGTTGCGGTTTGCTCTGAAACCGTTACTCTGCAAGGGTGTGATGGAAAAAGAAGGTTGGTATGGAAAATCCCTCCGCCCCTGTGGTTGAAACGCGCCAGGGCGCACTGATTGGTTTTACTGAAGGCGATACTCACGTGTGGTGCGGCATTCCCTATGCGGCACCGCCCGTAGGCCAGTGGCGGTGGCGCTCCCCGCGTCCTCCCGCGCGCTGGGATGGCGTACGTCCGGCGACGGCGTTCTCCGCCTCCAGCTGGCAGAGCAGCGAAAGCTGTCAGGAGCTGGGTGGCGGCGATCCCGGCCAGTTCTCTGAAGACTGCCTGTACCTTAACGTCTGGTCGCCAGTCGCACGCGCCGATCCGCTTCCGGTGATGGTCTGGCTGCACGGCGGAGGATTTACCCTCGGCGCTGGCGGGCTGCCTCCGTATAACGGCAGGGCGCTGGCGAAGCGCGGCACGGTGGTGGTGACGATCAATTACCGTCTCGGACACCTCGGCTTTTTTGCCCATCCGGCGCTGGAGGGGGAAGAAGAGCGCGTGGTGCATAACTTTGCGCTGCTCGATCAGATCCAGGCCCTGGAATGGGTGCGCGATAACATCGCCGCGTTCGGCGGCGATCCTGAGAACATCACCGTATTTGGCGAGTCGGCCGGCGCGCGCAGCGTGCTGTCGCTGATGGCCTCTCCGCTTGCGCGAGGACTGTTCCATAAAGCCATTGTGCAAAGCGGGTACACGCTGCCCGACACCCCACGCGGGCAGGCCATGCACAAAGGCGAAGCGATTGCCGCCCATTTCGGCCTGCAAAATGCCACCGCTGAACAGCTTCGCGCGATCCCGCCTGAGGCGTTCTGGCCGCTGACCTCGCCGCTGAATATCGCCCCTGCGCCCATCGTGGGGGATTGCGTTTTGCCTGAGGCCATGCTCGACGTTTTCTTCGCGGCCCGCCAGCATCCTGTACCGGTGATGATTGGGTCAAACAGCGACGAAGCCAGCGTGATGTCGGTGTTCGGGGTCGATCTGGCCGGGCAGATCCAGAAGCTTCGCCGCGAGCGGCGCTTTGGCCTGGGGCTGATTAAGCTGCTTTATCCTGGCGTGAAGGGCGATGAGGAACTTGGCAGGCAGGTATGCCGCGACATGGCCTTCACTACCATGGGATACGTGGTGATGCAGGCGCAGCAGCGGGCGGGCGGCCTGTGCTGGCGATACTGGTTTGATTATGTGGCTGAAGCGGAGCACGCGACGTACATCAACGGCGCCTGGCACGGCAACGAAGTGCCCTACGTGTTCGATACCCTTGGACAGGTGGAACCCTCGCGGCAGTATGTAAATGAACGCGATCTGGCCTTCGCCGCTCAGGTGGCGGACTACTGGGTGAGCTTCGCCCGGGATGCGGGGGCACGCGATAGCCTGGCAGGGCCCACGCGCTGGCCCGCCTGCCGGAAAGGGCGGGACGTGCTGTTACGTATTGGTGTGAATAAACATGCAGGTTTTCGGCTTGAAAACCGCTTCATGCGTGCCCGTATGAGCCTCTTCAAACGGGTGATGAAACACCACGTCAGCCTCGACTGAGCAAACAGGCGCGAAACGCATCCAGTCCGTTTTCCGGGCCGGGTGCGTCGCGTAATACCAGCCGGTAGCTCGCCCCCGTCTTTATGCTTGTGTCAAAAGGCCGCATCAGCCGTCCGGCGCGCACGTCCTCCTCCACCAGTGTTTCATCCGCGATGGCGATGCCCAGCCCCTGAATGGCGGCGGTAATGGCCAGATCCATGGTTTCGAAGTGTTGATTTTTGAGCATAGCTGGCGGCGGACCCGGCTGTTTCGCCAGCCACAGCGTCCAGTCCGTTTTGTCCCGCGTGGGGTGAAGGAAGGTGAGAGTTTCCAGCGCAGAACCGGCCCGTACCGGGCTCATCACCGGGGTTAAGGCCTCTTCGAACAGCAGATCGCCGGCGCTCATGTGTGTCCCAAACACAATCGCCGCGTCACAGGATTCGGTTTTGAAATTGACGTTATGATCGGTGGTGGTGGTCAGCGCAATCTGGAGTTCCGGCTGTTCGTGCTCCACCTGTAGCAGACGCGGCACCAGCCAGCGCATCGCGCAGGTAGGCGCTTTCAGACGAATAACGGTCTGGTGCGTTCGCGCCTGTTCAGCAACGTTCAGCAGGTGCTCAAACGCAGATTGCAGCTCCGGCAGCAGGGCGCTTCCCTGAGAGGAGAGACGCAGGCCGCGCGCATGGCGCTCGAACAGCGGGAAGCCGAACCAGCTTTCCAGCGAGGCGATTTTGCGGCTTACCGCCCCCTGCGTCAGACAAAGCTCCCTGGCAGCATGGGTAAGATTCAGGTGACGCGCGGTCACGATGAACGTCTCTACGGCATTGAGCGGAAATGAACGACGCGACATATCTCACCTTAGCTATGCGTTTTTGTCATGGCTATTATGACAACAATTCGATTGTCCCGGCAATGAAGTTGTTGTTTGAATAGTTATGCATTCACCACGAGAAGGGACAGAGGATGACTTTGAAAACGCCGGTGCAGACACGATCCAAATTGCCCGATGTAGGAACCACCATTTTTACCGTTATCGGCCAGCTTTCAGCCCGGCATAACGCCATCAACCTTTCTCAGGGTGCGCCGAATTTTTCCTGCGACCCAAAACTTATCACCGGCGTGACCCGCGCCATGGAGGCAGGGCATAACCAGTACGCCTCCATGACCGGGCTGCAACCGCTCAGGGAGCGCATTGCGGACAAAATTGCCACGCTCTATGGCACGCGCTATGACCCGGCGAGTGAGGTACTGGTGACCGCCAGCGCCAGCGAAGGGCTTTACTCAGCCATCAGCGGGCTGGTTCATCCTGGGGATGAGGTGATCTATTTCGAGCCTTCCTTTGACAGCTATGCGCCGATTGTGCGTCTGCAAGGGGCGATGCCGATCGCCATTAAGCTGACGGTACCGGATTTTGCCGTGAACTGGGATGAAGTACGGGCGGCTATTACCCCGCGCACGCGGATGATCATCGTCAATACGCCGCACAACCCGAGCGGGCAGGTGTTTTCAGCCGCCGATCTGCACCAGCTGGCAGCGCTGACGCGCCACACCGACATCATCATTTTGTCTGACGAAGTGTACGAGCACGTCGTTTTTGATGGCGAACCGCACCACGGAATGGCGACGCACCCGCAGCTGGCGGAGCGCAGCGTGATTATTTCTTCTTTCGGAAAAACCTATCACGTCACCGGCTGGCGCGTGGGTTATTGTGTGGCACCCGCGGAGCTGATGGATGAGATATGTAAAGTCCATCAATTTTTAATGTTCTCGGCCGATACGCCGATGCAGTACGCGTTTGCCGAACACATGACCGATCCGCAAACCTGGCTGTCGCTGGCGGCGTTTTATCAGCGCAAGCGCGATCTGCTGCAAAGTTTGCTCGCCGACTCACCGTTCAGGCTGCTACCAAGTGCCGGTTCGTTCTTCCTGCTGGCGGATTACAGCGGCTTTAGCGACGAGCGCGACAGCGAGATGGTGAAAAGGCTGATTGTCGAATGCGGGGTTGCCACCATTCCGCTGTCGGCGTTTTATGCCGATGGCACGGACAATAAGTTAATCCGTCTCTCTTTTGCGAAAGATGAGGCGACGTTAAGGGCAGGTGCCCAGGCCCTTTGTCGGGTTACACCACGTTAAGGAATTTGAGATGAAATTACGCGCGTTAGTTGTCGGCATGGGACTGTTGTGTTCATTCTCGTCGTTTGCCGCTACCGAGTTGCGATACGGGCTGGAAGCGGAATATCCGCCGTTTGAAAGCCGCAATGCGTCAGGGGAGCTGGAAGGGTTTGACATAGAGCTGGGAAATGCCATCTGTAAAGCCGCCGCGCTGAAGTGCAGCTGGGTTGAAACCTCGTTTGATGCGTTGATCCCCGGTCTGGTGGCGAAAAAGTTCGACGCCATAAACTCGGCGATGAACATCACCGAACAGCGTCGCAAAAGCATTGATTTCACCCAGCCCATCTATCGCATTCCCTCACAGCTGGTGGGCAAAGCCGGTTCTGCGGTAGAGGCTACCCCCGAAGGGCTGAAGGGCAAAACCATCGGCGTTCTTCAGGGTTCAATTCAGGAAACTTACGCCAAAGAGCACTGGGAAAAGCACGGTGTCACCGTGGTGTCTTATAAAGATCAGAATATGGCCTGGGGAGATCTGCTGAATGGCCGCATCGATGCCTCGCTGGTCATGTCAGCGGCCGGGCAGGCAGGTTTCCTCAGTAAGCCGCAGGGTAAAGGGTTTGGCTTTATCGGCAAACCGGTGTCGGACGACACCATCCTCGGCAGTGGGATCGGCTTTGGGCTGCGTAAGGGGGATGAGGCCACCAAAAAGCAGCTTGATGCCGCAATTGATAAAGTACGTGCCGACGGCACGATCGCTAAACTGGCTGATAAGTACTTCCCGGGTATCGATGTCAGCGTAAAATAACCGCCTCGTTGGTCCCGGCTGTTGATGTCCAGCCGGGACACTTTTATACATAACTTTACCCCTTTTTCAGGCCGTTCTGGTCGACAGAAAATATTTCTCGGTTTGTTCAGATAATCACCCGCCAACAATTGGATTCTTAACCGTTTTTGTTTAGGCTGTGCGTTCTTTCTTGCCGTCATTTCGCTGCGCGCGAAACTCATTCACACGACCATAAGGACGTTTTCTCAGGCATGAATCGCAGACGTTTTCTCAAAGGTTCCCTGGCAATGGCTGCCCTGAGCGGCACTTCTGGCCTTGCTTCTCTGTTTTCCCAGGCGGCGTATGCTGCTGACTCCGACATTGCCGACGGTCAGAGCCGTCGCTTTGACTTCTCTGTTCTGCAATCCATGGCGCACGATCTGGCGAAAACCGCGTGGGGCGGTGCGCCGCGTCCGCTGCCGGAAACGCTGGCCACCATGACGCCGCAGGCGTACAACGCCATCCGTTACGATGAGAAGCAGTCGTTGTGGAATAACATTGAAGGCCGTCAGCTGGACGCCCAGTTCTTCCATATGGGGATGGGGTTCCGCCGCCGCGTGCGCATGTTCTCGCTGGATCAAACCACCTCTCAGGCGCGTGAGATCCACTTCCGGCCTGAGCTGTTCAGCTACGGCGATACGGGCGTGGATACCCGCCAGCTTGAAGGGCAGAGCGACCTCGGCTTCGCCGGATTCCGCGTCTTTAAAGCGCCGGAGCTGGCGCGACGCGATATCGTTTCGTTCCTGGGCGCGAGCTACTTCCGCGCGGTGGATGATACCTACCAGTACGGCCTCTCTGCGCGTGGTCTGGCGGTGGATACCTTTACCGACACCCCGGAAGAGTTCCCGGATTTCACCTCCTTCTGGTTTGAAACCGTGAAGCCGGGTGATACCACCTTTACCGTCTATGCGCTGCTGGACAGCCCGAGCATTACCGGTGCCTATAAGTTTGTGATCCACTGTGAGAAGAGCCAGGTGATCATGGACGTCGAAAACCATCTCTATGCGCGCAAAGACATCAAGCAGCTCGGCATCTCGCCAATGACCAGCATGTTTAGCTGCGGCAACAACGAACGCCGCATGTGCGACACCATTCATCCGCAGATCCACGATTCAGACCGCCTGGCGATGTGGCGCGGTAACGGGGAGTGGATCTGCCGGCCGCTGAACAACCCGCAAAAGCTGCAATTTAACGCCTACCTGGATAAAAACCCGAAGGGCTTTGGTTTGTTGCAGCTTGACCGTGACTTCTCCCATTACCAGGACGTCATGGGCTGGTATAACAAGCGACCAAGCCTGTGGGTCGAGCCGCGCAACAACTGGGGGAAAGGTTCCATTGCCCTGATGGAGATCCCGACAACCGGCGAGACGCTCGATAACGTGGTCTGCTTCTGGCAGCCAGAGAAACCGGTGCAGGCGGGTGATGAGCTGGACTTCAAATACCGTCTCTACTGGAGCGCGCAGCCGCCGGTGCGTTCCCCGCTGGCAAACGTCTACGCCACCCGTACCGGTATGGGAGGCTTCCCGGAGGGCTGGGCGCCGGGTGAAAATTACCCGAAAGTGTGGGCCCGTCGCTTTGCCATTGATTTCGTCGGGGGCGATCTGAAGGCCGCCGCACCGAAGGGCATTGAGCCGGTGATCACCCTGTCCAGCGGTGAAGCGAAGCAGGTGGAGATCCTCTACGTCGAGCCGTTCGACGGATATCGCATTCTGTTTGACTGGTATCCAACCTCTGACTCCACCGAGCCGGTGGATATGCGCCTGTTCCTGCGGTGTCAGGGCGATGCCATCAGCGAGACCTGGCTGTACCAGTACTTCCCGCCCGCGCCGGACAAACGTAACTACGTTGACGACCGGATCATGCGCTAGTCCTACTGGGTTTGTGCCGGGTGGCGACCCGGCCTGCTCCGGACGCATTTGTAGGCCGGGTAAGCGTTAGCGCCACCCGGCAATTAAGAGGCACCATGTCTTCAGAAATCATCCCCGTTAACCAGGAAATCGAGCTTCGCGCCGTCGAAGAGCGCTATACCACCGATCTGCATAACCTCGTAATCAAAAACAAAACCTGGCTGCAAACCGCCTTTGACTGGGCGCAGCATGTCGGCAGCGAAGAGGACACGCGCCGCAACGTGCAGAGCAACCAGATGTTGCACCAGCGCGGTTACGCCAAAATGTTCCTGATTTTTATGAATGACGAATTGGTGGGCGTGCTCTCCTTCAACGCGATCGAGCCTGCGAATAAGGCCGGGTATATCGGCTACTGGCTTGACGAGGCGCATCAGGGGCAGGGTATTCTTTCTCAGGCGCTCCAGGCGTTTATGCGCTATTACGTTGAGCGCGGCGAGATCCGCCGTTTTGTGATCAAGTGTCGCGTGGATAACCAGAGCAGTAACCGGGTGGCGCAGCGCAACGGTTTCACGCTGGAAGGTTGTTTGCGGGAAGCGGAAATGCTCAACGGTCGCTACGATGACGTGAACCTGTACGCCAGAATCTTCCCGCTATAGCGCCCCCAGCAGCGGCGTCCGGGTGATCCGCGTGTCGCCGTTGATCACTTTGGCTCCCCGGACGTGAATGCTTTCACCCTCCAGCGCCTCGATAACCGCATCGTCCGTTATTTCCACCTGATGCTCAATCAGGACATCGCCGCTGATACGCGCCCGCCCCTGAATGACCACTTTGTCATCAATCAGGATCGGCCCGCCGCGTAACCACGCCTCGCCGCCTATTAATACGTGGTGTTTAATGACGCAGTTGCCTTCGACGAGGGCGTTTTCCGCGACCTGTGAACTGTACCGCACGGTCGGGATGGCATCATCCTCCAGACCGGCCAGCAGACGGGCGTTGCCGTACACTTTGGCGCAGTCGCACACCCAGACGTTATTCAGCGCGTTGCCCTCAATAATGGCGCGATCGAACACCTCGGCGCGGTGCTCAACAAAGGCCCAGGTCACCATGGCATCGCCGTAGATTTGCGCCTGATGCACAATACGTGACTGGCTGACCGTGGCTCTGTCATAGATTTGCAGGATCTGCTCACGGTCGGGTGTCAGCCCTTTGGCTGCAATCACCAGGCTGTTATGCAGCACCCGCGCATCATCCGCGATACGGCATTCCCCGCGTACGGTGGAGTGCTGAATGGTGACGTTGTCACTTATTACCGCCCCGTGACTCACCTCTGCCGCGTCAAGCCAGCCGTTGCCGCCAACGTGTGCGCGATGGCTTACGATGCAGGGTTGGGTGAGGCGGGCGTTACCGGATATCCTGGCCCCGGCAAACACCACGCTGTTTTCATCGTAAACCCAGCAATCCCCGTCCTGGGCGAGCGCGTGTTCATCCTCAACCCAACCGCCTTTAGTCCCGCTGGTCACATCGTTAAAATCCTTCACGGCAATAATTTGTCTGAGAGGCGTTGTGCACGGCGTTGATCCGTCCTGCCAGCGCCAGAGACGCGTTTCATTGCTAAGCCGATATTTTGTCATCGTGTTATCCCTGAAAAGCCTTTCAATAAACGTAGCAAAGTTTTGGTTTTTCGAAGTGCTGGCGTCCGCTCAGGAAACCCCTTAAAATGGCATTTAAAATACATTTTAAAGTTTAAAAAAAATGCATAACCAAAACCAACGCGTTCTTAACTTGCCCGCCGGGTATTTCGGTATGGTCCTCGGAACCATAGGCATGGGGTTCGCCTGGCGTTACGCCGGCACCATCTGGCCGGTGACGCGCTGGCCGGGCGAGATCCTGGTGGCGCTGGCGGTGGCGATCTGGTTCCTTCTGAGCGTGGCGTTTCTTACCCGTGCGGTACGGTTTCCACATAGCGTGCTGGCCGAGATGCGGCATTCGGTAATGAGCAGTTTTGTCAGCCTGTTTCCTGCCACAACGCTGCTGGTGGCCATCGGCTTTGTGCCGTGGTATCGCCCGCTGGCGCTGGGGTTGTTTAGCGTGGGCGTGGTGATCCAGCTTGCGTATGCCGCCTGGCAAAGCGCCGGGCTGTGGCGCGGCAAGCATCCGGAAGAAGCCACGACGCCGGGACTGTATCTGCCGACGGTAGCGAACAATTTTATCAGCGCGATGGCCTGCGGTGCGCTAGGCTTCCACGACGCGGGGCTGGTGTTCCTTGGTGCCGGGGTCTTTTCCTGGCTGAGCCTGGAGCCGGTCATTTTGCAACGCCTGCGCAGCGCGGGCGAACTGCCCGCTGCCCTTCGTACCTCGCTCGGTATCCAGCTTGCGCCTGCCCTGGTGGCCTGTAGCGCCTGGTTTAGCGTCAACGGCGGCGAAGCGGACACCTTCGCCAAAATGCTTTTCGGCTATGGCCTGTTGCAACTCCTGTTTATGCTGCGTCTGATGCCGTGGTATCTGTCGCAGCCGTTCAACGCGTCGTTCTGGAGCTTCTCGTTCGGGGTGTCGGCGCTGGCGACCACCGGTTTACATCTGGGGCAGAGCAGTCCGTCAGGGTTCTTTCATGCCCTCGCGGTTCCCCTGTTTATTTTCACCAACGTCATCATCGCGATGCTGCTGGTCCGTACTTTTATCTTGCTGATGCAGGGCAAACTTCTGGTGCGCGCTGATAAGGCACTGCTTATGCAATCTGAGGAAAAATAATGACTGTCGATGAAAACTACTTTACTGAGAAATATGGGCTGACCCGCACGCACTCAGAGGTGCTGCTCAGCGCGGACATTGTTAAGCCGGGTAAAACGCTCGATCTGGGTTGCGGAAATGGCCGCAACAGCCTCTACCTCGCGGCCAACGGCTATGACGTGACGGCGTGGGATAAAAACCCGATGAGCATCGATAACATCGAGCGCATTAAGGCGGCGGAAGGGATCGCGAATCTTGAAACGGCGATTAAGGATCTGAACAACCTGACCTTTGACGGCGAATACGACTTTATTCTTTCCACCGTCGTGTTGATGTTCCTCGAAGCGAATACCATCCCTGGTCTTATCGCCAATATGCAGCGTTGCACCAGAGCAGGCGGCTATAACCTGATCGTTGCTGCCATGGATACGGAGGATTATCCGTGCACAGTCGGCTTCCCGTTTGCCTTCAAAACCGGTGAACTGAGCAACTACTACGAAGGCTGGGAGCTGATCAAGTACAACGAAGAGGTGGGGGAACTCCACCGTACCGATGCCAACGGGAACCGTATCAAGCTACGCTTCGCCACTCTGCTCGCACGCAAGCCCGCTTAACGCGCGGCCAGCAGACAGAGTTGCAGGGCAGTGCGACAGGAGGCCTCGAACGACGACAGCGGTAAAAACTCAAACTTCGAGTGGAAGTTATGGGCGCCGGTGAAGAAGTTCGGGGTGAGCAGGCCTTTGGCTGACAGGGCCGCCCCGTCCGTGCCACCGCGCATGGGGATCGGTTTTGGGGTGATGCCGAGCGACTCCATCGCCTCGAACATCAGGTCGATCGCGCGGCGGTCTTCGCCAATCGCATTGCTGATATTGCTGTAGGTATCCTCAATGCGGTATTCCACGTTTGCCGTGGGATGCTGCGCGGCTATTTGCGCCGCCACATCGGCAATGTGCTGCTTGCGGGCGGCGAAACCATCTTTGTCAAAATCACGAATATTGGCTTTCAGTATCGCTTCGTTCTGCCCGGCCTGGATGCCGTTAAACCAGATATAACCTTCGCGCCCCTCGGTGCATTCCGGGGTTTGCCGGCGATCGAAATGGCTGATGAAATCCGTTGCCATCAGCAGCGGATTGACCAGCACCCCTTTGGCGGACATCGGGTGAGCCGTGACGCCGGTAAAGCGAATTTCAGCCGCCGCCGCGTTAAAGTTCTCGTAAACAATCTCCCCCAGCTCGCAGCAGTCGATGGTCCAGGCAAAATCGACGTCGAAGCGCTTTAAATCCAGCGCTTTCGCGCCACACAGGCCAATCTCTTCATCGGGTACAAACGCCACCACAATATCGCCATGCTTATGTTCAGCGGTGAGGTTTTCCAGCACCGTCATGACCACGGTGACGGCCGCTTTATTATCTGCGCCTAATACGCTGGTTCCGTCGCTGAAAATAATCTCCTCATCGGGATAAGCCAGAATTTCCGGGTGCTCATTTACGCGCAGCCAAATATCTTTCTCTTTATTCAGGCAGAGATCATTCCCCGTAAACGTTAATATTTGTGGATGAATATCCGGGGATAAACCGACGTCGACGGTGTCGATATGGGTAATAAAACCAATCCGCGGCGCGCCGGGAACATTGCCTTTTTTCACGGCGGTAACGGTGGCGAACTCATCTATCACAATATCATCTAACCCCAGCGTTTTCAGCTCCTTCGCCAGCTCCCGCGCCATGTCGTGCTGACCCGGGGTGGAGGGCAGGGTTTTGACTTTCGGGTCGCTCTGGCTGGTGATGGCGAGATAGCGGAAAAAGCGTTGGGTTAATTGTCTGGAGAGTTCTGAGCCCATAGTGTTTCCTTCTGTATTTATTTTTCATGTGTTTGCGCCATCACTTTAATGTTATTTATGAAATGGCAAAAGAAGTAATTAGCCGTCGAATTAAAAAGACAGGAATAAATGATGAAAAGCACATTCACAATGATAACGCTGGCGCTTGCTGCACTGACGGTCAGTTCCACCGTCGCGGCAAAAACGCTGGTGTATTGCTCCGAAGGATCGCCGGAAAATTTCAATCCTCAGCTCTATACGTCGGGGACCAGCGTGGACGCCAGCGCCGTACCGGTTTATAACCGTCTGGTCGATTTCAAACCGGGCACTACCGAACTGGTGCCGAGTCTGGCGGAAAGCTGGGAGGTCAGCGAGGATGGCAAGATCTACACCTTCCACCTGCGCAAAGGGGTGAAATTCCACAGTAATAAGCTGTTCACGCCGACGCGCGACTTCAACGCGGACGACGTGATTTTCTCGTTTATGCGCCAGAAAGATGTGAATCATCCCTACCATAACGTCTCCAACGGCAGTTATTCCAACTTCGAAAGTCTGGAGTTCGGCAGCCTGATTACCGCCATTGATAAAGTTGACGATCGCACCGTGCGCTTCACCCTGGCGCATCCGGAAGCGCCGTTTGTCGCTGATCTGGCGTGGTACTTTGCCTCCATTCTGTCGGCGGAGTATGCCGATGCCATGCTGAAAGCGGGCACGCCAGAAAAGGTCGATATGCAGCCGATTGGCACCGGGCCGTTTAAGCTGGCGCAATATCAGAAGGATTCCCGCATCCTCTTCACCGCTTTCCCTGACTACTGGCAGGGAAAATCGAAGCTGGATCGTCTGGTGTTCACCATCACGCCGGACGCCTCGGTGCGTTTTGCCAAAGTCGAGAAGAATGAGTGCCAGGTGATGCCGTTCCCGAATCCGGCGGACCTGCCGCGTATGAAGGCTAACAAAGACATCAACCTGATGAGCAAGGCCGGTCTGAATACCGGTTTCCTGGCGTTTAACACGCAAAAGCCGCCGCTGGATAACGTAAAAGTGCGCCAGGCGCTGGCGATGGCGATTAACAAACCGGCCATCATTGAGGCGGTGTTCCACGGCACCGGCACGGCGGCGAAAAACCTGCTGCCGCCTGGCGTCTGGAGTGCCGACAGCGAGCTGAAAGACTACGATTACGATCCAGAAAAAGCGAAAGCGCTGCTAAAGGAGGCGGGATTTGCCAACGGCGTAAGCATCGATCTATGGGCCATGCCCGTGCAGCGGCCGTATAACCCGAACGCAAAGCGTATGGCGGAGATGATCCAGGCGGACTGGGCGAAAGTGGGCGTGCAGACCAAAATCGTGACCTACGAATGGGGCGAATACCTGAAGCGCGTGAAGGGCGGGGAGCATCAGGCCGCGCTGATGGGCTGGACAACGGCGACGGGAGATCCGGATAACTTCTTCGGCCCGCTGTTTACCTGTACGTCCGCCAACGGCGGGTCGAACTCGGCCAAATGGTGCTATAAGCCGTTTGATAACCTGATTGCCGAAGCCAAATCGATAACCGATCGCGATAAACGCGTGGCGCTGTACAAGCAGGCGCAGCAGATGATGCACGATCAAATGCCGGCGGTAATGATTGCCCACTCGACGATTTTTGAGCCAGTCCGTAAAGAGGTCACGGGCTATGAAATCGATCCCTTCGGCAAACACCTGTTCTGGCAAGTGGACCTGAAGGAGTAATATTTCACTGCCCGGTTTCGGTCGGGCAGTTTTTTCGCTATTTGTGCTGTCTTCGTCATTTTTTGCCACAACACATCGCCCGGTTTTTTGTTATAACTTCAAGTGCATACTTGCAGATAACATGGAATACCATCATGCGTACTCACACTTTTTTTAAAGTTGCAGTGCTTTCTGGTCTGTTGGCCCTTTCAGGCTGTGCGTCCAAAGTCGCAGCCCCCGATCAATATTCAGGCTTTTTAAAAGATTACTCAGGCTTGCAGGAGATGAAATCTGCAACCGGGAAGCCAACCCTGCGTTGGGTTGACCCGTCCTATAATGAGGCGAATTACGACAGCATTATCTGGACCCCGATAACCTATTATCCGACGCCAAAACCGACCACTCAGCTTGGGCAAAAAACGCTTGATGAGCTGTTGAATTATACCAATACCAAACTGAAAACCGCGATTGGTCAGCGTAAGCCGATTGTGACGACGCCGGGCAAACATAGCCTGATCTTCCGCGGCGCCATTACCGGTGTGAGCTCAGACAAAGAAGGTTTGCAGTTCTATGAAGTGGTGCCTGTGGCGCTGCTGGTGGCGGGTACGCAGATGGCAACGGGCCATCGCACCATGGATACGCATCTGTTCTTCGAAGGTGAGTTAATCGATGCGGCCACGAACAAACCGGTGATTAAGGTTGTTCGTAAGGGTGAAGGGAAAGAGCTGGCGAACGAGAATACGCCGATGGGCTTCGGCACCCTGAAGCAGGTTGTGGATGACATGGCGACGGATGCCACCATGTTTGATGTCCATCAGACAACAAAATAATAAAAACGGCCTGCATTTTCGCAGGCCGTTTTTTTATGCCGTCCGGAGGCGGCGGAACCAGGTTTCCGGCTTCGTAAACATCACCATATTTCCCCCCAGTATCAACAGCAGGCCGACGATCCCGTTGAGATGCCACACGTAACCCTCGTACACCGTTGAAATCGACAGCGCCACCAGCGGGAACAGCAGGGTGCTGTACGCGGCTTTACCGGGACCAATGCGGCCTACCAGCGTAAAGTAGGCGCCGAAGGCAATCACCGAGCCAAACAGCGCAAGATAGAGCAGCGCCCCCATATAGCTCACCGTCCATTCCGGCATAAAGCTATCGCCCCTGAAGAGGGCGATAAAGCCCATCACGACGGTGCCATACAGCATCGCCCAGGCGTTGGTGGTCATAGTTTCCAGCCCGTTTCGCTGATGACGCATGCTGATCATATTCCCCAGCGAGAAGCCGTAGGTGCCGAGGGCGGAAAGCCCGATGCCCGTAAGCAACGACGCGCTCCAGCCGCTGGCGAGCAGATCGTTCCAGAAAAGGGTAATGATCCCGATAAGCCCCAGCGCTGCCGCCGTCCAGAAGCGTGCGGGTGGGCGCTGGCCGAAGAAGATAAAGCTGTTGATGGCGTTATACAGCACGGCCATCGAGAAAATCACCGACTCAAGGCCGGTATTGATATGGGCGGCGGCGGTGTAAAAGCACCAGAAGTTGAAACAGAAAACGCAGCAGCCCTGAAGCATGCAGTAGAGATGATCCCGCAGCGCCAGCCTGCGCAGGCGGCGAAGGGCGACCAGGACGATCATCATCGTGGCGCTGGCCACGGCGAAGCGCCAGAAAATGGAGACCGGCGCTGCAACCGGCCCCTGTTGCAAAAAAATGGCGATCCAGGTCGTGCCCCAGATCACAACGACCAGCCCATAGAGTAATGCGTTCATGGTGTCTCTCTTCTCATACCGCGAAAAACAACAGTGTGGCGAAAGAAGGGGGGCCCGGCTTTCATCGTCTTGCGCCGGACTTGCAAATTCTTGCGCTTTTTTCTCGCGCGATGGCTGGTAACAGGCTGCAACACTTCTTAGACTGACAGTCTGATTAATCACCTGTTTACGGCCATGTCTCTCGTTTACGACACCTTTGAAACGTTACGCCAACAAAATGCAGTGCTGCGGGAAACCGTCGCGCTCAATACTGGCATTCAACTGGCGGCGTGGTACAACAAGCACGACACGATCACCGTGAAAAGCAACCATCACACCCTTAGCCTGTACGTGGCGGATGGTTATGAAAGCTATCAAAAAACGCCGGGTGGCTGGAAAAATGGCGGCGGGCCGGACCGTTTTTGTCTGATGCCGGAAGAGAGCGAATCCACATGGGATATTCGTGACGACCTGTCGTTCGTGCACCTTTACTGCACCGATGAACACCTGCGGGATGTGGGGGAGAAAATCTGGGATAAACGACCGCTATCGCTGACGCTCGAGGAAAAAATCTTCGGCAGCGATCCGAAAATCACCGCCCTTTATCGCCAGTTTTTGCTCGGCTGCGACTGGCAGCAAAACGCCAATCAGCTCACCCTGAGCACCGCGTCGACCTTATTGCTGACGCATTTGGTCCAGCACTATTCCAGCGTACAGTGGAAGCTGCCGGTGGTGACCGGCGGGTTATCGCCGTTTGTACTGCGCAACGTGCTGGCCTTTATCGAGGAAAACCTGGCGCAACCCTTAACGCTGGCGGAACTGGCGGGCCAGGCCGCACTCAGTGAGTATCACTTTGCGCGGATGTTCCGCCAGTCGATGGGGCTGGCGCCGCATCAGTATGTCATGCAGCGCCGCATGGAGAAGGCCAAAGCGCTGGTGCAGCACACGACCACGCCGCTCACCGACATCGCGCTGGCCTGCGGATTTAACTCCGCCAGCCATTTCAGTAACCGTTTTCGCAGTATGACCGGCATCACGCCGTCACAGCTACGCGCGGCGAAGGCGTGAGAAGACGGCGTAACAGATCCCACCCAGCACCAGGCCCCAGAAGGCGGAGCCAATTCCCAGGAGCGTGACGCCGCTGGCGGTCATCAGGAAGGTAACGATCGCCGCGTCGCGCTCTGCTTCATGGTTCAGTGCCTGATACAAGCTGCCGCTGATAGTGCCGAGCAGGGCCAGCCCGGCCAGCGTCTGGATGCCGCTCAGCGGCAGGGCGGCCATCAGCCCGGAAATCGACCCGCCGAACACCCCCGCCAGCAGATAAAACCCGCCTGCCGCCGCCGCGGCCAGCCAGCGTTTACTGGCATCCGGATGGGCGTCCGGGCTCTGGCAGATGGCGGCAGTGATGGCGGCGATGCATATAGAATAAACGCCGAAGGGGGATAACAGCAGCGCCAGCCCGCCGGTGGCAACGATCAGCGGTGAGACCGCCAGCGGATAGCCCGATGCCTGCATGGTGGCGAAGCCGGGCGCATTCTGCGACGCCATGGTCACCAGGAAGAAGGGTAAGCCGATACTGATCAGGCTGGTGATGGTGAACGCAGGGGCAATGAATTCCGGCATGATGACCGATAACGTCATCCTGTCCGTGACAACGTCACCTCCGGCCCAGGCCACGAACACGCCCACCAGCAGCGTGGCGACAATGGCGTAGCGGGGCGCGACGGCTTTGGCCACCAGCCAGGCGGCCAGCATACTGCCGCAAAGAAAAATATGTCCCTCAAGATTGCTAAATGCCTTCAGGCCAAACTGTAACAGCACGCCCGCCAGCATAGCGGCGGCAAGCGAGTGCGGGATCAGTTTCATCAACCGGGCAAACAGGCCGGTGACACCGCACAGCAGAATCAGCGCATTCGCGAATATAAATACCCCGATGGTTTCCGCCAGCGTCACGCCTTGCAGGCTGGTGGCGAGCAGCGCCGCGCCGGGCGTCGACCAGGCGGTCAGCACCGGGGCTTTATACCACCACGACAATGCCAGCGTGCTGATCCCCATCCCGAGCCCCAGCGCGGTCATCCATCCGGCGATTTGCTGTGTACTGGCGCCAGCCGCCGCAGCCGCCTGCCAGATAATGGCGGCAGAGCTGGCATAGCCCACCAGCACGGCAACAAAACCGGCCAGCACGGCAGGAAAGAGAGAGGCAGTCGATCGCATGGAAACTCCGTTGTGCGTTATAACGTCCGGGATAAGGTATCACTGTGCGCTATAGCGTACAAGTGGTATGCTTTGCCGCAACGGGAGGAACTATGGATATCACTCAACACCTGGCAACCACACTGAAAGCGCTGCGTCAGGCGCGGGGCTGGAGCCTGTCGAAACTGGCGGAAGAGACGGGCGTGTCGAAAGCGATGCTTGGGCAAATCGAACGCAATGAGTCCAGCCCGACGGTCTCTACCTTGTGGAAAATTGCCACCGGGCTGAACGTACCTTTTTCGGCGTTTATCACTCCAGAAAGCGAACCGCAGGCGGTGTTCGATCCGCAGCAGCAGGCGATGGTGGTGAAACCGCTTTTCCCCTGGGATGAGCAGCTTAAGTTCGACCATTTCTCCATTACTCTCTCGCCCGGCGCGCTGAGTGAGTCCACGCCGCACGAAGCCGGGGTGATCGAGCACGTGGTGGTGATAAGCGGTGAGCTGGACATGCAGATTGACGGTGTCTGGCGCACGCTATACGCTGATTCCGGCGTGCGTTTTGCCGGCGATAAACCGCACGCGTACCGCAACAGCAGCGCCCGGACGGTGCATTTTCACTCTCTGATCCATTATCCCCGCTAAAGCGTCGCAAAACGGTTTCACTGGCACAGACTTCTGACTACAATAGCCGCCATTTTGACCATAACGGATAACGACGAAGTATGCGCCTGCACTCCCATCATCTTGAACTGCTAAGCCCGGCCCGCGACGCCGCCATTGCCCGTGAAGCCATTCTTCACGGAGCAGATGCCGTCTACATTGGCGGCCCTGGCTTCGGTGCCCGTCATAACGCCAGCAACAGCCTGCGCGACATTGCCGAGCTGGTCCCGTTCGCCCACCGTTTCGGGGCGAAGGTGTTCGTGACCCTGAACACCATTCTTCATGATGATGAGCTTGAGCCCGCGCAGCGTCTTATTACCGATCTCTACCAGACCGGCGTTGACGCCCTGATCGTTCAGGATATGGGCGTTATGGAACTGGATATCCCGCCGATTGAGCTGCATGCCAGCACCCAGTGCGATATCCGCACTGTTGAGAAGGCGAAGTTTCTTTCGGACGTCGGGTTTACGCAGATTGTTCTGGCGCGCGAGCTGAACCTGAACCAGATCCGCGATATCCACCAGGCGACCGACGCGACCATTGAATTCTTTATCCACGGTGCGCTGTGTGTGGCGTATTCCGGGCAGTGTAATATCTCTCACGCCCAGACGGGGCGCAGCGCTAACCGGGGCGACTGCTCTCAGGCCTGCCGTCTGCCTTATACCCTGAAAGACGATCAGGGCCGCGTGGTGGCATTCGAAAAACACCTGCTGTCGATGAAAGATAACGATCAGACGGCCAACCTCGGCGCGCTGATCGATGCCGGTGTACGCTCCTTCAAAATTGAAGGGCGCTACAAGGACATGAGCTACGTGAAAAATATCACCGCCCATTATCGTCAGATGCTGGATGCCATCATCGACGATCGCGGTGACCTGGCGCGCGCGTCCGCCGGTCGTACAGAGCATTTCTTTATTCCGTCGACGGACAAGACCTTCCACCGCGGCAGCACGGACTATTTCGTGAATGCCCGTAAAGGGGATATTGGCGCGTTCGATTCACCGAAGTTTATCGGTTTACCGGTGGGTGAAGTGCTGAAAGTGGCGAAAGATCATCTTGACGTTCAGGTTACAGAGCCGCTGGCGAACGGCGATGGTCTCAACGTGATGATCAAACGTGAAGTAGTGGGTTTCCGCGCCAATACGGTGGAGAAAACCGGCGAAAATCGCTATCGCGTCTGGCCGAACGAAATGCCTGCCGATCTCTACAAAGCCCGTCCTAATGCAGCGCTTAACCGTAACCTGGATCACAACTGGCAGCAGGCCTTGCTCAAGACCTCCAGCGAGCGCCGCATTGCGGTGGATATCGCGCTGGGGGGCTGGGAAGAGCAGCTGATCCTGACCATGACCTGCGAAGACGGTATCAGCGTGACGCATACGCTCGACGGCCTGTTCGAGGTGGCGAACAATGCGGAGAAAGCGCTTAGCAACCTCAAGGATGGCGTGGCGAAGCTGGGGCAGACCATTTATTACGCGCGCAATATTGAGGTGAATCTGCCGGACGCGCTGTTCGTGCCGAACAGCCTGCTGAACCAGTTCCGCCGTGAAACGGCAGAGATGCTGGATGAAGCACGGCTGGCAAACTATCCGCGCGGCAGCCGTAAGGCCGAAACGGTGCCTGCGCCGGTCTACCCGGACACGCATCTCTCGTTCCTCGCGAACGTTTACAACCACAAAGCGCGTGCGTTTTACCATCGTCACGGCGTGCAGCTGATTGACGCCGCGTATGAAGCGCATGAAGAGAAGGGCGATGTGCCGGTGATGATCACCAAACACTGCCTGCGGTTTGCCTTTAACCTTTGTCCGAAACAGGCGAAAGGCAATATTAAAAGCTGGAAAGCGACGCCGATGCAGCTGGTGAATGGCGATGAAGTGCTGACGCTGAAGTTTGACTGCCGTCCGTGTGAAATGCACGTTATCGGCAAGATGAAGAATCACATCTTCAAAATGCCGCCTCCGGGAAGCATTGTGGCCTCCGTCAGCCCTGACGATTTGATGAAGACCCTGCCGAAGCGTAAAGGCAGCTAACCCGCAGAGTGGGTATCCGGTTTGCGCGATTTCTGCCAGGCATGGTGCTCGCGCAACCCCTCCGCAGACTCCTCAGCCGCGCTGCGTAACTCGTCGCTGTCAGCTTCATGACGAAGCTGATGGTCGGCGTTTTTCACATACACAAATTCATGCCCTTTGTGCTCCGCCATAATCTGCCCTGAGAACAGGGCGCTAATCACCAGCAGTAGCGAAAATTCTTTTCTGAACATCCTTTATCCCCTGAAAATACGCTACGGTCATCGTAGGGATAATTTCATAGAGTAATTATTCGACTGTTTAAATTTGAGAAAATAGACTGTCAAAAATTGTGGTCGCAATAAAACTCACTTAAGACTATTCTTAAAAGCAATATCGCCGTTGTAAACTCCCATTTCTGGTATGCAAAGAGAAGCTAGATTTATTGGGAAATCATTTACAATAAGATTTTTCTGGCTAAGGATTGGATCGAATAAATGAAAAAAATAATCGTGCTATCACTTCTGGGCGTAGTGGTTGCGGTGGGTGCTGCGGCCAGCATCTATTCAAATGAAGAACCAGAATATATTCAGTCAGCAAAAAGCCGTGTCGGATCGTATTTAACCAGCGATTACGGACGTGTCGAATGTAATAGCACCCAGGTAAGTGAAGATCGCTGGGAGCTGGGCTGTACCAATAAGGCGAGGGGCAAAACCTTCCAGTTCGCCGTTTATCCATCCGAGCAGGCGCCGTATGGGGTCTCTCGTGCGTTTTATCTCGAAGCGATTAATGATGATGCCCGCCAGAGTGCAGAGCAGGGGCTGATGCGTTATCTGCAAATTAATACCAAAGCGGGTTAATCGATTCGTTTATGCTTCGTTGAGGCTCACAGTGGTAGATTGCAGATGATCCACATCCCGGTATGGAATACCGGAGCGTAGATACCAAAATACAAATCTATCCATGCAAGCATTTACCGCCAGATTATGGCGGTTTTTTTTTGCCCGTTTATCGTACCGGCTGTGAAAATTGTTTGCGATATTGCGCGGGCGAAAGCGCAAATTGCTGCCGGAAATGGTGGCGCAGCGTGGCGCTTTGTCCAAATCCGGTTTGTTCCGCAATATTGTCGATGCTGAGTCGACTGTTTTCGAGATAATCTTTTGCCCGCTGCAATCGCGCAGTTAATAACCAGCGCGCGGGCGTTGTTCCGGTTGCGTCCTGGAAACGGCGCAGAAAAGTGCGCTGACTCATACCCACCCGCAGGGCCAGCGATTCGACGGTATGGGAAACGGCCAGATGCTGGTGAAGATAATCAAACAGCTGGCCCAGGCGCTGGCTCTCCCGCAACTGAGCCACCGGTCGGCTAAGTTGCTGGGTTTGCGAGCCGTCCCGATGGGGCGGGATCACCAGCCGACGCGCCACGCGGTTTGCCGCTTCAATACCGTAATTCCGACGCACCACGTGCAGGCACAGATCAATCCCCGCGGCGCTGCCTGCGGAAGTGAGAATATCGCCTTCGTCCTGGTACAGCACATCCTCAACCACGGTGATAGCGGGATAGCGTGCTTTCAGAGCTTGCGTATAGCGCCAGTGGGTGGTTGCCTTCCGCCCGTCAAGCAGGCCTGAGGCTGCCAGAACGAAAACGCCAGAACAGATTGAGAGTAGCTGGCAGCCGCGGGCATGCGCCGCGCGGAGCGCCTGGCAGAGCGCGTCGGGTACGGGTTCGTCCAGCCCTCGCCAGCCGGGTACGACAACCAGATCCGCCGTCTCCAGCAGACGCAGATCGCCATCGGCCAGAATACGGATCCCGCCCGTTGCCCGGAGCTCGCCGTCATCCACGCTCGCCACGGCGAACTGATACCAGTCCTCGCCCATCTCCGGGCGCGGCAAGCCAAAGATCTCTACCGCCACGCCAAACTCAAAGGTACATAAACCGTCATATGCCAGCACGACCGCGCGCGGCGAGGAATGTCTTAAGTTTGTCATCTTTTTGCTGTTTTCTGGCATAGGCGGACGCATTCATGGGCTGAATTAAGGGATAAAGTAGTGTTAACACAAACACCACAAATGAGGAAGATTCATGAGCTATGTTACTGAATTTCCGGCTGCTGAGCCGCAGGAAGCCGTGGGGCATTTCCTGCGTCGTCTGAGCGTCGAGACGGACTGCGCCGATGTCCATCACGCGGTATCCAGCGGTGAGCAGGACTTTGTTCTGCTGCACGTTGTCGGAAAACCTGAACATTTTGCCCGGCGGCATCTGCCCGGCGCGCTGCATTTACCCTGGAGCCAGATCACCGCCGAGCGGATGAAAGCGTGGCCAGAGGGCACGCTGTTTGTCGTCTATTGTGCAGGCCCGCACTGCAACGGGGCGGACAGGGCGGCGCTGAAGCTGGCGCGTCTGGGTCTGCCGGTCAAGATTATGCTCGGGGGCATGACCGGCTGGGAAGATGAGCGGTTCGCGTTTGCAGGATCTTCATCACCCGCCCTGTGAACATGAATTTATTTCAACACAGATGAAATTTTCTCGTTTGTCGGCGGAGAGCCGGTATGACATCTTTTCAGGACGTTTAGACATCCAGAAGTCTAAAGATTCAAGAGATGAATTATCACTGTGGGCAATTAACGCCGACAGACAGAGGAGATTTCCATGCAGCGACACCATGCCCCGTACCGCGCCGATGTAGTCGGCAGTTTTTTACGCCCGGATTCTGTTAAACAGGCCCGTCTGCAATTTGCCAGCGGTGAGATCGATGCCGGTCAGCTTCGCGCGGTTGAGGACGAGGCCATTCGCCATGTTGTCGAGCAGCAGTGCGCCTGCGGTCTGCATGTGGTAACGGACGGTGAATTCCGCCGCGCCTGGTGGCACTTTGACTTCTTTGACGGGCTACAGGGCGTAGAGCGTTATGATTCGCAGCAGGGCATTCAGTTCAACGGGGTGCAGACCAAAGCCCATGGCGTGCGCGTAACGGGCAAACTGGGCTTCGGCGATCATCCTATGCTGGAAGATTTCCGCTACCTCAAAAGCATCAGCGGTAACGCACAGCCGAAGATGACTATTCCGAGCCCGAGCGTGCTGCACTTCCGCGGTGGCCGCAAGGATATTGATGCCACGGTCTACCCGGATCTGAAAGATTACTTTGACGATCTGGCGACCACCTGGCGCGATGCCATTCGGGCCTTTTACGATGCAGGCTGCCGCTATCTGCAACTGGATGACACCGTCTGGGCCTACCTTTGTTCAGAAGACCAGCGCCGGCAGATCCGCGAGCGCGGTGATGATGCAGACGAACTTGCCCGAACCTATGCCCGGGTGCTGAATAAGGCGCTGGAGGGCAAACCGGACGATCTGACCATTGGGCTACACGTCTGCCGCGGCAACTTCCGCTCAACCTGGATTTCCGAAGGCGGCTATGAGCCGGTGGCGGAGGTGCTGTTCGGTACGGTGAACGTCGACGCGTTCTTCCTGGAGTACGACAACGACCGTAGCGGCGACTTTGCGCCACTGCGTTTTGTGCGCCCGGGTAAACAGCAGGTGGTTCTGGGGCTAATCACCACCAAGCACGGTGAACTGGAGAACCCGGAAGGGGTGAAAGCGCGTCTGGAAGAGGCCGCGCGCTACGTGGCGAAAGAGCAGATTTGCCTCAGCCCACAGTGCGGATTTGCCTCCACGGAAGAGGGTAACAGCCTGAGCGAAGCCCAGCAGTGGGATAAAGTTCGCCTGGTGACGCAAATCGCCAGCGACGTCTGGTAACATCGTTCACAGCGCTGCATTATTACAGTGCAGCGCTGTACCATTCTGAGTCGTTTCCCGTTGATCCTCTCTTCGAACCCGTTTAAATCCTGCCTCTGCAACCTGGCACCCTTTTTGCTCTCCTGAAACTGACGTTACTTTTTCTGCGTCCGGGCGGTAACGGACGTCTTCGCACAGCTTTCTTTTTCAGGAGTGAAAATATGCACCGTCGTACCTTTATAAAAGCGTTCGCCTTGTCCGCCTCCGTGGTCGCCATGGGGGTCAGTTTTGGCGTCCAGGCCGCAGAGACCATTAAAGTCGGGATCATGCACTCACTCTCCGGCACGATGGCCATTTCAGAAACGCCCCTGAAAGATGTCGCCCTGATGACCATCGACGAAATCAACGCCAAAGGCGGCGTGCTCGGGAAAAAGCTGGAGCCGGTGGTGGTTGACCCGGCATCCAACTGGCCGCTGTTTGCCGAAAAGGCCCGCCAGCTTCTGAGCCAGGATAAGGTCGCCGTGGTGTTTGGCTGCTGGACCTCCGTATCGCGTAAATCAGTTCTGCCGGTTTTTGAGGAGCTGAACGGTTTGCTGTTCTATCCGGTGCAGTATGAAGGTGAAGAGATGTCACCTAACGTCTTCTATACCGGCGCGGCGCCTAACCAGCAGGCGATCCCGGCGGTGGAGTACCTGATGAGCGAGGACGGCGGCAGCGCGAAACGCTTCTTCCTGCTGGGAACGGACTACGTTTACCCGCGCACCACGAACAAGATCCTGCGCGCCTTCCTGCACTCGAAAGGCGTGGAAGATAAAGATATTGAAGAGGTCTACACCCCGTTTGGTCATAGCGATTACCAGACCATCGTCGCCAGTATCAAGAAATTCTCCGCGGGCGGTAAAACGGCAGTGGTCTCCACCATCAACGGTGATTCCAACGTGCCTTTCTATAAAGAGCTGGCGAACCAGGGGCTGAAAGCCACGGACGTGCCGGTGGTGGCGTTCTCGGTGGGCGAGGAGGAACTGCGCGGCATTGATACCAAACCGCTGGTGGGTAACCTGGCGGCGTGGAACTACTTTGAATCCGTCGATAACCCGACCAACCAGACCTTTGTCGCGGCCTACAAAGCCTACGCGAAAGCCCATAAGCTGCCGAATGCCGATACCGTCGTCACCAACGATCCGATGGAAGCGACCTATGTCGGCCTGCATATGTGGGCGCAGGCGGTTGAAAAAGCGGGGACAACCGACGTGGACAAAGTGCGCGCGGCAATGGCGAGCCAGTCGTTCAACGCGCCGTCCGGCTTTACGCTGACCATGGATGCCACCAACCACCACCTGCATAAGCCCGTCATGATTGGTGAAATCGAAGGCAACGGCCAGTTCAATGTCGTCTGGCAAACCGAACAGCCGGTACGCGCTCAGCCGTGGAGCCCGTTTATCGCCGGGAATGACAAAAAACCTGACCAGCCGATGAAAACCGCCAGCAACTAAGCCACCACCAGGGAGAGACGTCATGAACGCCATGCGCATAATTATTGCGATTGTGTGGCTTACCGGACTGCTGCCAGGGATGGTGCAGGCATCGGATGCCGATGATTTCGTTGCCGCTAGCCGCAGCCAGCAGATCGCTATGCTGACCCGCTGGGCAGCCACGCCGGAACCTGCACGTTTGCCGCTGCTTAAAGCGCTGCAACAGGAGAACCTCTACACCGACAGCCAGAAGAAGGCTTTTACCCGCATCGACGGCGAAATGGTTGCCCTGGGCGCGGCAAAGAGCGCCGAAGGAACGACCAAAGCCGTGCGGCTGACCAACCGGCTGCGCGTGTTAACCGTCACGGCGCTGGCGACGCATCAGCTTGTCAGTGACAGTGTCACCGAAAGGCGTCATGCCGCGCGGCAACTTCAGCGTGACGCCCAGCCGGATATGCTCGGGTTTCTGCAACAGCGGGCTAACCGCGAAACGGATGACGTCACCCGGCAGTCGCTGAGGCTGGCGCTGGCAAATCTTCAGCTGGCGAGTCCGCAGGCGGAAACGCGCCTCAACGCGGTTGAACTGTTGGGACAGTCTGACGATCCGGACGTTCAGGCCACGCTGACGCCGTTCACCCGGGCGCAAACCGAGCCGGACGCACGGGTACGTGCCGCCGCCGCTGAGAGCCTGGAGGGTATTCAGCACCGGCTGATGTGGGGCGAACTGCTGGGGCAGGCCTTCATGGGCTTGTCGTTGGGATCGGTACTCTTGCTGGCCGCGCTCGGGCTGGCTATCACCTATGGTCTGCTGGGGGTGATTAACATGGCCCACGGCGAAATGCTGATGCTCGGGGCGTATGCCACCTGGATGGTGCAGCAGGTTATGGCGCAGTGGATGCCTCAGTGGCTGGCGCTTTATCCGGTGGTGGCGCTGCCGGTGGCGTTTTGCCTGACGGCAGGTATCGGGATGGTGCTGGAGCGCACGGTGATCCGCCATCTGTATGGCCGCCCGCTGGAAACCCTGCTCGCCACCTGGGGGATCAGCCTGATGCTTATCCAGCTGGTGCGCATGACCTTTGGCGCCCAGAACCTTGAGGTCGCAAACCCGGCCTGGCTGTCCGGCGGGGTGCAGGTTTTCGCCAACCTGACGCTACCGTGGAACCGCATTGTGGTGCTCGGGTTTGTGCTGATGGTGCTGTTCTTCACCTGGCTCATTCTGAATAAAACGCGTCTGGGGCTGAACGTGCGGGCGGTGACGCAAAACCGCAGCATGGCGGCCTGCTGCGGCGTCCCCACCGGACGGGTAGATATGCTGGCGTTTGGCCTCGGGTCCGGCATTGCCGGGCTGGGCGGCGTGGCATTGTCCCAACTGGGGAACGTGGGACCGGAGCTGGGCCAGGGATACATCATTGATTCGTTCCTGGTGGTGGTGCTCGGCGGCGTCGGCCAGCTGGCCGGTAGCGTCGCGGCGGCCTTTGGTCTGGGGATCTTCAATAAAATTCTTGAACCGCAGATGGGCGCCGTGCTGGGCAAAATCCTGATTCTGGTGGCGATCATTCTGTTTATTCAGAAACGTCCGCAGGGGTTATTCGCACTTAAAGGGAGGGTGACAGACTGATGAGCCAGCCATTGACCTTAACACTGGCGCGCAGGGCACCGCGCTCCACGCAAATCTTCGGCAGTCTGCTGGTTGCGGCGCTGCTGGTGCTGCCTTTTCTCGCGCTGTTGCCCGCAACGCATCCGCTGGCCGTTTCTACGTGGATGTTGACGCTCATCGGCAAGATCCTCTGCTACGCAGTTGTCGCCGTGGCCCTCGATCTGGTCTGGGGCTATGCCGGTATGCTCTCACTGGGGCACGGAATATTCTTCGCCCTGGGCGGCTATGCGATGGGCATGTACCTGATGCGCCAGGCGGCCGGGGACGGGCTGCCCGCGTTTATGTCGTTTCTCTCGTGGAGCGAGCTGCCCTGGTTCTGGTGGGGAACGCAGCATTTTGCATGGGCTCTGGTGTTAATTGTGACGATCCCCGGCCTGCTGGCGCTGGTCTTCGGCTGGTTTGCTTTTCGCTCGAAGATCAAAGGGGTCTATTTCTCCATCATGACCCAGGCGCTGACCTACGCGGGCATGCTGCTGTTCTTTCGCAACGAAACCGGCTTTGGCGGCAATAACGGCTTTACCGGCTTTACCACGCTGCTCGGGTTTTCCGTCACGGCGACCACCACGCGGATCGCGCTGTTTCTCGCAACGGTCGTGCTGCTGCTTCTGGCCCTGGGCACAGGCTACGCGCTGGCGAAGAGTAAATTTGGCCGCATTTTAACGGCGGTGCGCGATGCGGAAAACCGTCTCACGTTCTGCGGCTACGATCCGCGCGGTTTCAAGCTGCTGGTCTGGACGCTTTCCGCCGTGCTGTGTGGCCTGGCGGGAGCGCTGTACGTTCCGCAGGTGGGCATTATCAACCCGGGTGAAATGTCGCCGACCAACTCGATTGAAGCGGCCATCTGGGTAGCGCTGGGTGGACGCGGCACTCTGGTGGGCCCGGTGATTGGCGCGGCGCTGGTCAACGGTGCGAAGAGCTTTTTCACCGTGGCGATGCCGGAGTACTGGCAGCTGTTTCTGGGGCTGATTTTCATCGCCGTGACGCTGTTTTTACCGCGCGGCGTGTTCGGTCTGTTTCGTAAGGGAGAGAATTAATGCAGCCCTCTGAAGGACTCTTTACCCGCCAGCTACCGGGCGACCGTTACCGCGAGCAGACCGATCCGGTGTTGCAGCTCGAGGCCATTAACGTCAGTTTCGACGGTTTTCAGGCGTTGACCGATCTCTCGCTGAACATCGGCGTCGGAGAATTGCGCTGCATCATTGGCCCTAATGGCGCCGGTAAAACCACGCTGATGGACGTGATTACCGGCAAAACCCGGCCAAAAAGCGGGAAAGCTATTTACGATCAGTCCATCGATCTGACTGCCCTGGAACCGGCGGCCATCGCCCGTCAGGGCATTGGCCGTAAGTTCCAGAAGCCGACCGTGTTTGAAGCGCTGACCGTAGGGGAAAACCTCGAAATCGCCATGAAAGCCGACAGGTCCGTCTGGGCGAGCCTGCGGGCCACGCTCAGCGGCGAGCAGCGCGACCGCATTGATGAGATGCTGGTTTTGCTGCGGCTTGGCAGCGAGCGCGATCGCCGTGCCGGGCTGCTTTCCCACGGACAGAAGCAGTTTCTGGAGATCGGCATGCTGCTGGTGCAGGACCCGCATCTGTTACTGCTGGACGAACCCGCTGCCGGTATGACCGACGCAGAGACGGAATACACTGCCGAGCTATTCCGAACCCTGGCAGGCAAGCATTCGCTGATGGTGGTTGAGCACGATATGGGTTTCGTCGAGACCATCGCCGACCACGTCACGGTGCTGCATCAGGGGCGGGTACTGGCGGAAGGTTCGCTTCGCGAGGTACAGGCCAATGAACAGGTAATTGACGTCTATCTGGGACGTTAAGGAGAGGTGATGTTACAGGTTAGCGAACTGAATCAGTACTACGGCGGAAGTCATATTCTGCGCGGGGTGAGCTTTGAGGCGGTCGTCGGGGAAGTTACCTGCCTGCTGGGGCGCAACGGGGTGGGCAAAACCACGCTGCTGAGGTGCCTGATGGGGCTGATCCCGGTGAAAGCCGGGGAGGTCGTCTGGGAGGGAAAGAGCATCACTCACAGTAAACCGCACCAGCGGGTGCAGTCCGGCGTGGCCTATGTTCCGCAGGGGCGGGAGATTTTTCCGCGTCTGACCGTAGAAGAAAACCTGCTGATGGGGCTGTCACGCTTCTCCGCGGGAAACGCAAGGAGCGTACCGGAGGAGATTTGGCAGCTTTTCCCGGTGCTGAAGGAGATGAAGCACCGACGCGGAGGCGATCTTTCCGGTGGTCAGCAGCAGCAGCTGGCGATAGGTCGCGCGCTGGCGAGCCGTCCACGGTTACTGATTCTGGATGAACCCACGGAAGGTATTCAGCCGTCGGTGATTAAAGAGATTGGGCAGGTGATCCGCAGCCTGGCGAACCGGGGGGATATGGCCATCCTGCTGGTGGAGCAGTTTTATGATTTTGCGGCAGAGCTGGCCGACAGCTATCTGGTGATGTCGCGCGGCAGCATCATCCAGCAGGGGCGCGGGGAGAACATGGAGCAGGAGGGCGTTCGCGGGCTGGTTGCGATCTGAAATGTTATAATATAACATCCTCATTCTTATAAAACGGAATGAGGATTTTGCTGTGGCTGCACAACTTGCAAAAATTGCGCTGACTCTGGGAACGCTGCTGGTAAGCGGCTCGCTTTTTGCCCATTCGCACGGTCATCAGATGACAGAGGCGGAACAGAAGGCGGCAAACGGCGTCTTTGAGGATAAAGACGTCAGGGACAGGACGCTGTCTGACTGGGACGGGACCTGGCAGTCCGTTTATCCGTTCCTGCTTGATGGTTCGCTGGATCCGGTTTTCGAAAAGAAAGCGCAGAAGGGAGAAAAATCCGCTGCCGAGGTGAAGGCCTACTACCGCAAGGGGTACGCGACGGATGTGGACGCCATCGGCATTGAAAACAACGTGATGGAATTCCACCGCGGCAAAACGGTGAGCAGCTGCCGCTACGACTACAGCGGCTACAAAATTCTGACCTATGCGTCGGGAAAAAAAGGCGTGCGCTACCTGTTTGAGTGCAAGGATAACGCGAGCCAGGCGCCTAAGTTTGTGCAGTTCAGCGACCATATCATCGGGCCGAAAGCCTCTTCACACTTCCATATCTTTATGGGCAACACCTCCCACGAGGCGCTGCTGAAAGAGATGGATAACTGGCCGACCTACTACCCGAATGAGATGTACAAAGAGCAGGTGGTGGAGGAGATGTTGCACCACTAGGGTGTTGGTTTTGCCGGGTGACGGCTTCGCCTTACCCGGCTTACGATTAGGGTTTTGTCGGTCGGGTAAGCGCAGCGCCACCCGACACGCTATCTTCACTTTTCACGCGCATCCCGCGCAATATCATCAGCCAGGCCGCAATGATGGCGGCCATCATAATGATAAATAATGACCAGTGCGGCAGATGGGTCAGGATGAGCCCGGTGATCATCGGGTTCGCCGCCGCGCCGAGCCAGCCCAGCGCCTGGGCGGAGAAATAGCTCGCCTTCATGCCCGGCGGGGCGATATTGTCGATCAGCATGTATTCACCCGGTGCATAAATAATTTCACCCAGGGTGAAAATCGCCGCCGCGATCCCCCAGTAAATCAGGTTCTCGCCGGAAAGCATAAACCCGCCCAGCCCGAGGATGAAAAAAAGCGTCGCGGCGGTCATTAGCGGACGGATATTGCTGGCGGTGATCTTACGTCCAAGCGCGTATTGCAGGGTGACGACCACCGCCGCGTTGACGGGCAGCACAACGGCCACCACCTTTTCTGCGAAATCACTGTCCGCATGTGCGGCGAGGACATACTGGGAAATGCAGGTGGCGAACGATCCACCCACATACGACGCCAGCAGGCCGGAGAGCGTGTACCAGAACAGCGCCCGGTCTTTCAGCAGCACCGAGGGCTGCCACGGCATTTTCTCCTCAGGGCTGTCTGAGGCTATGCTTTTCTGCACAAAGAAATGGATAAACCCGAGCGGCAGTGCGGCGCAGAAGGCGGCCAGCCAGAACGGCAGTTGCAGGCTGTACATCACCAGCAGGGTGCCGATCGGCGGCCCGATCGTCCAGCCAATGTTCAGGAAACTGTAGTTGAGTGAGAAAACGCGCGCCTTTTCGCTGGAGGTCAGCACGTCGGCAAACCATGCTTTCAGCACCGTTGAGAAGACGGAATAGGCGCAGTTAATCAGGGCAAAGAACAGCACCACCAGCGTCACGTTATTCACCAGCGGAATCACCACAAACCCGGCGATAAAGGCTACGATAGCGATCAGCATATAGCGTTTTTTGTCGAACTTATCCGCCAGGATGCCAAACCCCAGGCTAAACACCACGCCGATGGTCAACGCCACGGTAAGGGCATAGCCAATATTCTCCACGCTCATATCGTACACGCGTGTGAGATATATGGTCATAAAGGGCAGCGTTGCCCCGCGGCCAATTGTTAATAACAATGACGATGCCAGCAGCGCTGCGGTTGAGCGCCTGATTGATGGTTTCATTTTCCTGCCCGACAAATGCTTATGCTTTTTTTGTTGTGTTATTACAGGATTATCATGGGATCGGCAGCTTGTATAGCACCCAATTTATCCGCAGGTGCTTCTCTCCAGTACCAGAATTAATGATCTTCTCGCGGGGCTATTTTTTCTGTTACCTTGAAGTGTTTACAAAATTTTAATAATTCAGGGGCGGAAAATGACGCGGAAAGACGGGCTGTTAGCGTTGCTGGTTGTCGTGGTGTGGGGACTCAATTTTGTGGTTATCAAAATGGGGTTGCACAACATGCCTCCACTGATGCTGGCGGGGTTGCGCTTCCTGCTGGTGGCCTTCCCGGCGCTGCTGTTCGTTGCCCGCCCGAAAATTCCCCTTAAGCTGCTGCTGGGCTACGGCCTTACCATCAGCTTTGGTCAGTTTGCGTTTCTTTTTTGCGCCATCAAATTCGGTATGCCTGCGGGCCTGGCTTCGCTGGTGCTTCAGGTGCAGGCGTTCTTTACCATCATTCTCGGCGCATTTGTCTTCGGCGAACGCTTGCAGGGCAAGCAGCTGGCGGGCATTAGCCTTGCGGTCTTTGGCGTGCTGGTGCTGATTGAAGGCAGCCTCAACGGTCAGCATGTCGCGCTGCTAGGCTTTATGCTCACCCTGGCGGCGGGGCTGAGCTGGGCGTGCGGCAATATCTTTAACAAACTGATAATGCAGCACGAGACGCGTCCGCCGGTCTTATCGCTGGTGGTCTGGAGCGCATTGATCCCAATCGTGCCGTTTATGGCCGCGTCGTTTATTCTGGATGGTCCGCAGGCGATGTTGAAAAGCCTGGTGGAGATCGACCTGACGACCATTTTGTCGCTGATCTACCTGGCGTTAGTCGCCTCAATCATTGGCTATGGTATCTGGGGATCGCTGCTCGGACGCTATGAAACCTGGCGTGTGGCGCCGTTATCGCTGCTGGTACCGGTGGTCGGGCTTGCCAGCGCCGCACTGTTGCTGGATGAAACGCTCAGCGTGCTGCAACTGTGTGGCGCAGGGCTGATTATGGCCGGGCTGTATATCAACGTCTTTGGCTTGCGGGTGCGTCGGGCAACGCAGGTGCGGGGTTAAGGCAGAAAAAAGCCCCGCATTAGCGGGGCAAAAACGAATTACAGGTCGTGGTTGTAATACGGCACGCCTAATTCGTCGGATTTGTCGCTGCCAGCGCCCATGTGATTGAAGTCCCAGGGCGACTGGTTTTGCGTGGACGGCATAATCATGGTGTCACGATTATTTTGCTGCCCCGCATTGGGGGTTTGCTCCGCGAAGCTCTGGCCGGAAACCAGCACCAGCAAGGTGAGGGCGGCGGAGGCGATAAATTTCATGATTTCCTCGGTTACGTCTTAACAGGCGATGATTAACTGCAATGTTTTAGCGGATACAGATAACGGGATTCACCCGGCATACTGGTAATACGGTACTTATGAGGCGGCACGTCAAAGTAGTTCTTGAACGTACGCGTCAGGGTCTGTTGCGATTCAAATCCGTAGCGTTCCGCCAGATAGAGGATCGGCTCATTGCTTTCTTTCAGTTTTTGGGCAATCTCCGTCAGCTTGCGGCTGCGAATATATTGTCCTAATGAATGGCCGGTCTCTTTTTTAAACATCCGTTGCAGGTGCCATTTTGAGTAACCTGAACGCTCAGACACTTTCTCAAGAGAGAGTGGAGATTCCAGGTTATCTTCGATCCAGTCCAAAATGCTATGAATGGTGATAGCGTCAGTATTGCGTCTGGACATCGTCATACCTCTTTTTCTGTTTACGGCAGGATTTTCTTGAGTAAGAGCTCAAGCGTTGCCACTTCATCTGCCGATAAGTTTTTTGTCAGTTCCTGGTGCAGTGTTTGTCCTACTAATTGATGACATTGCTCACACATGGCCGCGCCATCGCTGGTCAGTTTCACCAGTACGCCACGTTTGTCATTCGGGTTAGGGCTTCGTTCTATCCATCCTTTACAGACGAGACGATCCAGCATGCGGGTTAACGCACCCAGATCGACAGAGAGCACCTTTTTCAGCTCAACCGGCGTGATACACACTTCGCAGCGAATGGAACACAGCACTTTGAACTGTGTTGCGGTGATATCCAGCGGTGACAGATAGTCATTGAGCAGGCGATCTTTTTTCTGGTTAACCATATGAATAAGACGACCCAGTGGGATTATGTCGTTAAAGAGGTCACTGGTGCTTTTCACAATGGTTGCCCTGGCAAGTAGTTTAGTCACGGCAGATATTATTGCTCAGGCAAGTATAAGTCAACTGAATGAATCGGCCGATGCCACGAAATGCTAAAACGCTTCAGGAACTTATTCTGTACGCTTTTAAATCATACAGATAATCTGGGGTTATGAATTACGCGAGACAATTATGGTTACGCTGTCGGATGGCTCCGGACGAGGATTTGCCCCTATAATTGCGATGTTGAATAAGGATAAGGACTGCGGTGCATTATGTTGGATTTGATTAAAGCAGTGGGGCTTGGACTGGTGGTGTTGCTGCCGCTGGCGAACCCGTTAACGACGGTGGCGCTTTTTCTGGGGCTGGCGGGGAACATGAACAGCGCAGAGCGCAATCAGCAGTCGATGATGGCCTCTGTCTATGTCTTTGCCATAATGATGGTGGCTTATTACGCCGGGCAACTGGTGATGAATACCTTTGGTATTTCGATTCCCGGTCTGCGTATTGCTGGCGGGCTGATTGTGGCCTTTATTGGTTTCCGGATGCTGTTCCCGGCGCACAAAGCGCACGAATCCCCGGAAGCCAAAAGCAAATCGGAGGAGCTTGAAAGCGAACCGAGCGCCAACATCGCGTTTGTGCCGTTAGCCATGCCGAGCACGGCGGGGCCGGGGACGATTGCGATGATCATCAGTTCCGCCTCAACGGTGCGTGATGGGTCGACATTTCCGCACTGGGTTATCACCGTTGCGCCGCCCATCATTTTTGCGCTTATCGCCATTATCGTCTGGGGATCATTGCGCAGCTCCGGGGCGATTATGCGCTGGGTGGGCAAGGGGGGGATTGAGGCTATCTCCCGTCTGATGGGCTTCCTGCTGGTCTGTATGGGCGTGCAGTTTATTATTAACGGCGTGCTGGAGATTGTTAAGACGTATCATTGAGAACGTTGCCGGGTGGCGGCTTCGCCTTACCCGGCCTACTCGCAATGGATATAATTCTTATGAATATAAATACATTCTGAAAATCGAATTTTTTCTGCATTAATATAATCCACTGCCTTGCTGTGTATTACCGCTTAAAGTAACGTTCAGCATTCATTTCTTTTCGGGTTATAGACATGCGAGCAAAATATTCATTTATCGCAGTGAGTACACTGCTTTTTTCATTAAATGCCTATGCTGGGTTGTTTGATTCCACGCCAGATTTCAAATGCGGTCGCGATGATGCCATCTCTGCTGCTCAGTCAAAAATAAGAGATGATGCAGTCAGTAAGTTACAGGTAGCTTATCTCGCTAACCCCTCGGATTTCTACGGTAAACCGCTCAAGGACTACATTGCAAAAGCTAATGAAATCGCAATTGTAATGGCAAATGTCACAACAAAATCGTCTGATGACGAAGCGCAGGCGCGGAGCTGTAGCGCGACTGTCACGCTCACTGTGCCTTCTGAAATCATGGGTTACATTGCATCCTACCCTGACAGACTGAGACGTATAATTAACGATGGTGGAAAGGTGCTTAACAATAGCGTTCAATGGGACAAGTTTACCTACTCGTTATCGATGGCGGATAATGGGAAAGATATTTCAGTTTCATATGAATACAATAATAAAGATTATATCTCTGAATCAATAGCGGCGATGGCTACCCTCGCCATGAATAAAGATGAACTTCAAAAGGCTGAACTCAATAATAAATTAAATATTGCCGCGCGTAATTATTCTGATAGCGATCGCCAGTTAAACGAACTATGGAAGTATCTTCCTGATTCCGTCAAAGCTTCGATGAAAAAGGAGCAGAACATGTGGATCAATGAAAAAGCTAAAAAATGCGGCAAAATAAGCGATGCGTCTTCTGCAACCACTCCTCTGGCAACGAGAATCGGTATCTATGATTGTCAGACCAAAATGACAGATGAAAGATTCCGTTATCTTGGCGGTGATGAAGAACACGGATATTAATGCTTCGTAGGCCGGGTAAGGCGAAGCCGCCACCCGGCATAACAAACGTCAACCGTGGCTGGACTGTTCTTCCATCGCGACCGGCCATTTACGGAAGATAAGCACCGACCAGATCAGCGCGATCAGCGCCGGAATCGCCCCGAGATAACCAATGGACGACATCGATACATGCAGGCTGATCTGATTTCCCACCAGCGCACCGGCTCCAATCCCCAGATTAAAAATCCCGGAGAAGAGCGACATCGCTACGTCCGTGGCGTCCGGGGCCAGCGCCAGCACTTTGACCTGCATTCCCAGACCAATAATCATGATTGCCACGCCCCAGAACAGACTGAGGATCGCCAGATGACTCTCGCTGCCTGCCGCAGGCATCAGTAACAGCAGGCATGCCAGCAGCAGACCAATCGCACTGCTTACCAGCGCAGACGCGTGCTTATTGCCCAGCTTCCCGAACAGGATGCTGCCGATAATCCCCGCGCCGCCCAGGATCAGCAGCAGAACGGTGGCAAAGTTAGCGCTAAAGCCCGCCACAACCTGAACAAACGGCTCAATATAGCTGTAGGCCGTGTAATGGGCGGTCACCACAATCACGGTCAGCAGATAGATGCTCATCAGCGCCGGTCGACGCATCAGCAGCGGCAGACTTTTCAGCGAGCCGGAGTGTTCGCTGGGCAGTTTTGGCAGCAGTTTGATCAGACACACCAGGGTGATCAGCGCCCCCATGCCGATGGCAAAGAAGGTGGTGCGCCAGCCGAAGTATTGTCCCACAATGCGCCCGATCGGCAGGCCTAACACCATCGCCAGCGCCGTTCCGGTGGCAATCAGGCTCAGCGCCTGGGCGCGTTTTCCCGCCGGAGCCAGACGAATGGCGAGGGACGCGGTGATCGACCAGAAAACGGCATGGGCAAACGCGATGCCGACGCGGCTGATGACCAGCACGGTAAAGTTCCATGCCATAAATGACAGCACATGGCTGGCAATGAACACCACAAACAGCCCAATCAGCAGCTTACGACGTTCCATCTGGCTGGTCAGCAGCATAAACGGCAGCGACATCAGCGCCACCACCCATGCATAGATGGTCAGCATAATGCCAACCTGTGCCGTTTCCATATGGAAGCTGGCGGCGATGTCGGACAACAGCCCAACCGGAACAAATTCCGTGGTGTTGAAAATAAACGCGGCGATGGCGAGCGTGACCACGCGTAGCCACGCGACTCTGCGGGAAACCGTGTGTGTTGTCATAAAGATATCTGGGATTCGTTGCCTGAAAGATGAGGAGACGATCTTAAAGCCTTAAACGGCGAAAACTCAACCGTTATGTGATGTGAATCACAAAATTTACCTTCATGCAGCGGTAGCGAACGGGGTTGTTTTCATCGAAGATAAAGAACAACACAACAAAAACAGGCGGTAACACGATGCAGGAGATTGATTTTTATCTGGTAGATGCGTTCAGCGCGTCCTCCTTTGGCGGCAACCCGGCGGTGGTGTGCCCGCTCGACGCATGGCTACCGGATGAGACGTTACTGCGGATGGCACAACAGCATAACCAGTCAGAAACCGCGTTTTTTGTGTGTACCAAAGGGGGGATCGAGTTGCGCTGGTTCACCACGCTCACCGAGGTTAATCTCTGTGGTCACGCGACGCTTGCCGCGGCGTATGTACTGTTTCACGAACTGGATTATCCGGACTCACGCCTTCATTTTGACACCGCCTCTGGTCGCCTGACCGTCAGTCGTGAAGGTGACTGGATGACGCTGGACTTCCCGGCCTGCCCGACGCAGGCACAGACGCCGCCACCGGAGATGCTCACCGCACTCGGTATCAGCCACTACGTCGAGGCGCGAAAAGGCCGCGCCTGGGTGCTGGTACTGGAAAGCCGCGAGCAGGTTGAAGCCCTTAATCCGGATTTCTCCGCCATGACGCCGGGCGAGCATAAAGTGGCCGTCACTGCCCGGGACGAGGGGGAATACGACTTTGTCAGCCGTTTCTTCTCGCCAGGCGTGGCCGTGCCGGAAGATCCTGTCACCGGCTCCGCGCACACCATGCTGATCCCGTACTGGAGTGAACGGCTTGGCAAAACACAGATGTTTGCCCGCCAGGTTTCTGCCCGTGGTGGCGACGTACGCTGCGAACTCAAGGGCGACCGCGTGCGGATGGGCGGGCAGGCGGCACTGTATCTGAAGGGCACAGTATTTCTGCGCTGAACAAATCTAAGAGGAACCAACGATGCAGGAAATTGATTTTTATCTGGTAGATGCCTTCAGCGACAGGGCGTTCGGCGGCAATGCGGCGGCGGTGTGTCCGCTGGAAGCGTGGCTGCCGGATGAGACGCTGCTGAAGATGGCGAAGCAGCATAATCAGTCAGAGACGGCGTTCTTTGTCCGAACGGATAACGGGTTTGAACTGCGCTGGTTTACCACGCAGGATGAAATTAACCTGTGCGGCCACGCAACCCTCGCGGCTTCTCACGTTATTTTCGAATACCTGGATTATCCGCATACGGAAATCACCTTCACCACGCGCTTTGTCGGCGATCTGACGGTACAACGCAGCGGCGACTGGCTGACGCTTAATTTCCCGGCGTGGTCAACCGAGGTTGTCGATACTCCACCCGCAGTGCTGTTCAGCGCGCTGGGCATTAACGCAGCAGACGAGGTGCGTGTGGGGCGTGACTACATGGTGGTGCTCGACAGCCAGCGGCAGGTGGAAGCGCTGACGCCGGATATTGCGGCCATGCTCCCGCTCGGGAAAATGGTCTGCGTTACGGCGCCGGGGGATGAGTATGATTTCGTCAGCCGCTTCTTCTGCCCGGGGGAAGGGGTGCCGGAAGATCCGGTGACGGGATCAGCTCACAGCATGCTGATCCCGTACTGGAGCGAAAAGCTTGGTAAAACGCAGATGTCGGCCCGCCAGGTCTCCTTGCGCGGCGGGGATCTGCGCTGCGAGCTGAAAGGCGACCGCGTGCTGATTGGCGGGCAGGCCACGCTGTATATGAAGGGAAAAATTTTCCTTCGACTCCAGGACTACGTTCATCATTAACAACTGGGCGCTGGTGGCTGACGCTCGTTCAGCAGCGCGATAAACGCCTCAAGCTGGCGGGTCATCGCCCCGCGTCGCCACACCAGCCAGGTGGTGAGCCAGCGCCAGTTTTCCGCCAGCGGCCACGCCGCCACCTGATGATGGCCCGGCATGCTCTCCAGCATGGAGCGGGGCATCAGCGCAATGCCTGCCCCGGCAATCACGCAGGCGAGCATCCCGTGATAGGACTCCATCTCATGGATCCTTCCCGGCGTGACGCGGTCGGCATGGAACCAGCTCTCCAGATGACGCCGGTAAGAACAGTTGGCGCGAAAGGCATACACGTCGCTGCCGCTCACCTGCGTGGCTTTTGATACTTCTGCGTGACCCGCAGGGGTGACCAGCATCATCTCTTCCCGGTAAACCGGCATCCCTTCTAGTTCCGGGTGCGAGAGCGGCCCGTCGACAAAGGCGGCGCTGAGCGTCCCCTCAAGCACGCCGTCAATCATCGTACCGGAAGGTCCGGTGGACAACGCAAACTGAATGCGCGGATAGCGCTGGTTAAACCGCGCCAGACTTTCCGGAATGCGTACGGCGGCGGTACTTTCCAGCGCGCCGAGCGAGAATAATCCCTGCGGTTCATCCCCGGCGACGACCATTCGCGCTTCGTCAACCAGCGCCAGGATCTGCTTGCTGTAGCGCAAAAAATTGTGCCCGGCGGGGGAAAGCCGCAGGCGTTGATTCTCGCGAATAAACAGTTCCACGCCGAGATCCGCTTCTAGCTGTCGGATGCGGGTGGTGAGGTTTGACGGCACCCGGTGTACCTTCTGCGCCGCCTGGGTAATGCTGCCGGTCAGTGCGACGGCGTTAAACATCTCAAGCTGAGTTAAGTCCATACCGTTCTCGTATTGTGAATAAGGTGGTGAGTATTATTCATTTTTAAGAAATAGCAGAGTAGGCCACAATCAATCAACTGTTATTACGTGGAGAACATCATGACCTATTCATCTGCTACCCATGCCCACTCTGTCAACCCGGCTACCGGCGAAACGCTGGCTGCTTACCCGTGGGCAACGTCCCATGACGTTGAGCGTGCCATTGCGCAGGCGGATACCGGTTTTCGTCAGTGGCGACGCGAAAGCGTGGCGCACCGGGCGCAAAAACTTCGCGATCTGGGTGCGGCGCTGCGTAGTCGTGCGGAAGAGATGGCGCAGACTATCTCCCGGGAGATGGGCAAGCCCATTATGCAGGCGCGTGCGGAGGTGGCTAAGTCCGCCAGCCTTTGCGACTGGTACGCTGAACACGGCCCGGCGATGCTGCACCCGGAATCTACCCAGGTCGAAAATGCGGTGATTGAGTACCGTCCGCTTGGGCCCGTTCTGGCGGTGATGCCGTGGAACTTCCCGCTCTGGCAGGTGCTGCGCGGTGCGGTGCCGATCCTGCTGGCAGGGAACAGCTATCTGCTTAAACATGCGCCTAATGTGCTCGGCTCGGCGGAGCTGATCGGGAAGGTATTCGCGGATGCCGGTTTCCCGGAGGGGGTCTTTGGCTGGGTGAACGCGACGAATGACGGCGTCAGCCAGGCGATTAACGATCGTCGTATCGCGGCGGTGACCGTAACCGGCAGCGTTCGGGCTGGTGCGGCAATTGGCGCGCAGGCGGGCGCGGCGCTGAAGAAATGCGTGCTGGAGCTGGGCGGTTCCGATCCGTTTATCGTTCTGAACGATGCCGATCTGGATCTGGCCGTCAACGCGGCGGTGGCCGGACGTTATCAGAATACCGGGCAGGTTTGTGCGGCGGCAAAACGCTTTATTGTGGAAGCGGGCGTGGCGGACGCCTTTACCCAACGCTTTGTTGACGCGGTCAAGGCGCTGGAGATGGGCGCACCGGATGAGGAAGATAACTATATTGGCCCGATGGCGCGATTTGATCTTCGCGATGAACTGCATCAGCAGGTGCAGGCTACGCTGGCGGAAGGGGCGACCCTGCTGCTGGGCGGAGAGAAGATGTCCGGGACCGGTAACTATTATGCCCCAACCGTACTCGGCGGCGTCACCCCACAGATGACGGCCTTTCGTCAGGAGCTGTTTGGTCCGGTGGCGGCAATTACCATTGCGAACGATGCGGCGCACGCATTGCAGCTGGCTAACGACAGCGATTTTGGCTTATCGGCGACGGTCTTTACCGAGAACGATGCGCTGGCTGAAACCTTTGCGCGCGAGCTGGAGTGCGGCGGGATCTTTATCAACGGCTACAGCGCCAGCGATGCGCGCGTCGCGTTTGGCGGGGTGAAGAAGAGCGGCTTCGGGCGAGAGCTTTCTCATTTCGGCCTGCATGAGTTCTGTAATGTGCAGACGGTGTGGAAGGATCGCGTCTAGTCTTGTTGCCGGGTAAGGCCAGGCCGCTACCCGGCAATTCACGTTTCCTGTCATTTTTGCGTAATGGTTCTGTCATTTTCGTTTCGTAGACTCGCTCGCGTCTAACGTATTGTTACAGAAGAAAATTATGAACCTAACGCAAATTTTTAGTCGTCTTGCGCCGCGCTTTATCCCTCGTCAGTTTGGCCTGCTGACCGGCATCTTTTGTATTATTGGCCTTTTCTCCGCCCTGCAACTCTCTTCCTCCTTCCTGCTGACCGCCTCCCTGAATGAAGCCCAGCGTAACGAACAGCGCAATCAGCTGGCCTGGCAGCAGCAGAGCAGGCTGGATCAGGCCCGTATTTCTCTGCTGGCGGCCAGCGATCTGCTCAACCGCTCCGGCGTGTACTTTATGCAGGACAAGGAGACCGGCTCGGAAGGAAGCTGGCATAGCCTGATGGACGAGGCGCAAAAATCCCTGGCGGCGTCACAGCAGGCATGGCAGGCCTGGCTCGCGCTTAATCCGCCGAAAGACGAGGGGTTGGTTAACAGCTATCAGCTGTTTTTCGACGCCATCCGAGAGCAGGCGGAGGGGCTGGTGAAAACCAACAGCATCGACCTCTTTTTCGCCGTACCCGCCCAGGCGTTTCAGACCGATTTTAATGACAATTTCGCACGCTATCAGCAACGGAGTGAGAAGCAGACGATACAGGGGCGTCAGTCGCTCATGGAACAACTCTCAGGTCTGCAACGGCTGTTCCTGTTTGCGCCACTGGTGCTGCTGACCATTGCCATTGCCGTCTGGTTCGGAATGGCGAAGTGGGTGATATCCCCGCTACGCCGTCTGATTATCCATATTAACCAGCTTGCGGCAGGGGATTTGTCAGGCACGCCGCCTGACGTTGTGCGCTTTAACCGTGAAATCAGCCAGCTCAGCGGCAGTATTACCGCCATGCAGCGCGGGCTCCAGCAACTGGTGACCCAGGTCAGCGAGGCCACTACCTCCATGGTTGAAAATATCGGATCGCTTGCGCAGGGGAATCAGAAGCTTTATCAGCAGTCTACGCGACAGGCCAAAGAGCTGGAGGAGGTGACCGCACACATCGCCGATCTCGAAACCCACGTTGAGGGGAACACGGGTTATGCTAAACTCGCCCGCTCGCGCGCGGATGAAGCCCGACAGGCTGCCGCTGGTGGGGAGCAAATGATGTCAGCGGTGAATGGCTCGATGCAGACGATCGTCGACCGATCCTCAGAGATGCGCGGGATCGTCGCGATGATCGACAGCGTGGCGTTTCAGACCAACATTCTGGCCCTCAATGCTGCCATTGAAGCCGCCCATGCAGGAGAGCAGGGGCGCGGATTTGCGGTGGTTGCCCGGGAAGTGGGACTGTTGGCCAGAAAAAGCAGTCACTCTACGCAAACCATCCAGGCGCTGATTAACCACTCGCTACAGGGCATTGAAGAAGGTTCTCAGGTGGTAAACCGTCTGGAAGAGAATTTGCAACAGGTCACCGGGCTGGTGGCGAATCTGAGCAGCCTGCTGAATGATATTTCGCTGGCTACCCTGAATCAGGGGGACAGCATTCATCAGATGACCCGTCAGCTTCAGGCGCTGAATCAGGTATCGCGTCGGACAGATATGCTGGTTAGCGAAGCGTCAAATGCCTCTGAGCGCCTGCATCAGCAGTCCGATCTTTTGTTGCAGGCCGTCTCGCGTTTTCGTCTCCCTGCCTGACGTGACGTATCAGCCTCTGTTATACTCGCAGCCCGTTTTAGCCTGAGGGCAAGGAGCAAAGTGTGGCTGCGGTCATCCATAATGAGATGCTGGACGAGATTCTGGCGCAGGTTCGTCCGTTACTGGGGCAGGGTAAGGTTGCCGATTACATTCCCGCGCTGGCTTCGATCAGCGGTAATAAGCTCGGTATCGCCATTTGTACTGTCGACGGTCAGCGTTTTCAGGCGGGAGACGCGCTTGAGCGCTTTTCGATTCAGTCGATCTCAAAAGTGCTTAGCCTCGTTGCCGCCATGCGCCAGTATGACGAGCAGGAGATCTGGCAGCGGGTGGGCAAAGATCCGTCCGGTCAGCCGTTCAACTCCCTTCTCCAGCTGGAAATCGAACAGGGTAAGCCGCGTAACCCGTTTATTAACGCCGGGGCGCTGGTGGTGTGCGATATGCTGCAAAGCCGGCTGAGCGCGCCGCGCCAGCGGATGCTCCAGATTGTGCGGCAGCTTTCCGGCGTGCAGGACATCGCCTACGATCCGGTGGTAGCGCGCTCTGAGTTTGAACACTCTGCACGTAACGCCGCCATCGCCTGGCTGATGAAGTCCTTCGGCAACTTTCATAATGACGTCGCCACGGTGCTGCAAAACTATTTTCATTACTGCGCGCTGAAGATGAACTGCGTCGAACTGGCGCAGACTTTTCTGTTTCTGGCGCATCAGGGCCATGCCCCGCATCTGGGCGAGGACGTTGTCTCCCCGATGCAGGCCCGGCAGATCAACGCCTTAATGGCAACCAGCGGAATGTATCAGAATGCCGGGGAGTTTGCCTGGCGCGTGGGGCTGCCGGCTAAATCCGGCGTTGGCGGTGGGGTCGTGGCGATTGTCCCTCACGAGATGGCGATTGCCGTCTGGAGCCCGGAACTGGACGAGACCGGAAATTCACTGGCGGGCGTGGCGGCGCTGGAACAGCTGACCAAACGCCTTGGACGGTCCGTATACTGATGTCCACGTTAGATCCTCTGTTCGCGCGCCTGGCTCGCTCCACGTTCCGTTCACGATTTCATTTAGGGACGAAAGAGCGGCAATACTGCTGGGATAAGGGCGCGGAGACTATCGATAAGCATGCTGCTGATTTTGTCGCCGCGCGGCTGGCGCCTGCGCACCCAGTGAATGACGGTAAGCAGACGCCAATGCGCGGCCATCCGGTTTTTATCGCCCAGCATGCCACGGCAACCTGCTGTCGGGGCTGTCTGGCTAAGTGGCACGCTATCCCGCAGGGCGTGCCGCTGAGTGCGCAGCAACAACAGTATATCGTCAACGTAATCCATCATTGGCTGGTCATAGAGGTAAATCGTGCCTCCTGAACTGACAATGTCTCTGTTTAAGCTACGCTTTTACTAATGCTCAGCGTCAGGAGACGTTATGAAGGCACCTCAAATTCCCGTGAATGAAGCGGAGCGCATGAATGCTCTGCGCGAGTCCGGTCTGCTTGAGATCGACAATTACCCCGCGTTTGATCGTCTTACGCGGCTGGCAACACGCTTTTTCAGGGTGCCGCTGGCGATGATTACGCTGGTGGATGACCACGCCGCGATCGTGAAGTCTGCCGACGGCCAGGTACCTGCCACCCAGCCTCGCGATCTCTCGTTTTGTGGTCATACGATCCTGGGTGACGCGCCGCTGGTGGTGAGTGACACGCTGCTGGACGAACGCTTTGCGGATAATCCGCAGGTGGTGGGAGATCCGGGCGTGCGCTTTTACGCCGGTTTCCCGCTGCGTTTACGTGACGGGGCGTGCGTGGGATCGTTGTGTCTCATTGATTACGCGCCTCGTGAGTTTACCGCGGCGGATGCCGCCGTACTGGCCGATCTCAGCGCGCTGGCAGAGGATGAATTTGCGGCCGTTAGCGCGGCCACAACCGATGAACTCACGGGGCTGTTTAACCGTCGCGGGTTTAACCAGTTTGCGCAGTTTGCACTGTCGGTTTCGCAGCGTCGGGCAGAACCCTTAACCCTTGGCTGGCTGGATCTGGACCATTTCAAAACCATTAACGATCGCTTCGGACATCAGGAGGGGGACAAAGCTCTGAAAGCGATGGCCGCCCTGATGCGTTCCTCGTTCCGCGAGGCCGATCTGCTGGTACGTTTCGGGGGAGATGAGTTCGCGGTGCTGTTTGCGGATACCGATGAACCCGGCGCCTGGATCGCCATGCAGTATCTCGTTGAACAAACGGAAAAGTATAACGCGCGTCAGCTGCATCCCTGGTCGTTACAGTTTTCCTGGGGGCTGAGCGAGTTCGATCATCACCGCAACGATATGCAGGCATGGCTAAAACACGCGGATGCGCAAATGTACGCCATGAAGCGGCAACACCACGGCGAAAAATGACATAACGAAATCCTATGTCATCGCTTATTGCGTTACAAAAATGTTAATAGCAAAGTGGAGAGATTCAACCTAAGGACGCGCAATGAACTCTCCCATGCTGATTAAACCTCTCTCCCGGCAGGACATCCTCACCCACATCGATGCCCTGAACGATATTCTTGTCAACTGTGTCAACGGCGGCGCCTCCGTCAGCTTTATGCTGCCTTTTTCTGCCGGGAAAGCCCAAACCTTCTGGCTCGGCGTCGCAGACAGCGTCGGGCGCGACGAGCGTACAGTCCTGGGCTGTTTTGATGCGGAGCAGGGGCTGGTTGGCACGGTCCAGCTCATCACCGATCAGCCTGAAAACCAGCCGCACCGTGCAGATGTCGCGAAATTGCTGGTTCATGAGAAAGCGCGCCGTAAAGGGGCGGCAATGGCGCTGATGGAAGCCCTGGAGGCGGTTGCACGTGAAAAAGCGCTTACGGTACTGGTGCTTGATACCTCAACCGGCAGCGGCGCGGAGACGTTTTACCAGAGAGCAGGCTGGCAAAAGGCGGGGGAGATCCCACGCTACGCCCTGATGCCGAACGGGGACATGACGGCGACCTCGGTGTTCTATAAATTTCTGTGATTATTTTTCACCATCGCATCCTGAGTTGATCCAGACAGGGGTTATGGTCCTGAAGTTTTGATAAGTTATCACACCAATCTTATCAGGCTGTATGACTAATCATAAAGGACCTCCATTGTGAACACACTCAACCGTCGTGATTTCCCCGGTGCGCGCTATCCTGAACGTATCATCCAGTTTGGCGAAGGTAACTTCCTGCGCGCGTTCGTTGACTGGCAAATCGACCTCTTAAACGAGCATACCGATCTCAATGCCGGTGTGGTGATTGTGCGGCCGATCCAGAGCGATTTTCCGCCGTCCCTGAGCACCCAGGATGGTCTGTATACAACGGTTATTCGCGGTCTGAATGAGCAGGGGGAAGCGGTAAGCGATGCGCGTCTTATTCGTTCCGTGAATCGTGAAATCAGCGTCTACAGCCAGTACGATGAATTTCTGAAGCTCGCCCATAACCCTGACATGCGGTTTGTCTTCTCCAATACCACGGAGGCGGGGATCAGCTATCACGCGGGGGATAAGTTTGACGATGCGCCAGCTGTCAGCTATCCGGCCAAACTGACGCGTCTGCTGTTCGAGCGTTTTACCCACTTTAACGGGGCAGCGGATAAAGGCTGGATTATCATTCCTTGCGAACTCATCGACTACAACGGCGATGCCCTGCGTGAACTGGTGCTGCGCTATGCACAGGAGTGGGCGCTGCCGGCGGCATTCATTGCGTGGCTGAATGATGCTAACACTTTCTGTTCGACGCTGGTTGACCGCATTGTTACCGGCTATCCGCGTGATGAGGTGGCAGAGCTGGAAGCCGGGCTGGGCTATCACGACAGCTTCCTCGACACGGCGGAACATTTCGATCTGTTTGTTATTCAGGGGCCGAAATCACTTGCAGCTGAACTGCGCCTGGATAAATACCCGCTCAACGTCCTGATTGTTGACGATATCAAGCCGTATAAAGAGCGTAAGGTGGCGATCCTCAACGGCGCGCACACGGCGCTGGTTCCGGTCGCTTTTCAGGCCGGCCTGGATACGGTAGGGGAAGCCATGAACGACGCGGAAATTTGCGCGTTCGTAGAGAAGGCTATATATGAGGAGATTATTCCGGTCCTGGATCTGCCGCGCGACGAGCTGCACTCCTTCGCCAGTGCCGTAACGGGGCGTTTCCGTAATCCGTACATTAAGCATCAGCTGCTGTCGATTGCCCTGAACGGGATGACCAAGTACCGCACCCGCATTCTGCCGCAACTGCTGGCAGGGCAGAAGGCGACCGGCAAACTGCCAGCACGTCTGACCTTTGCTCTGGCGGCGCTGATTGCATTTTACCGTGCCGAGCGCAACGGTGAGCGCTATCCGGTGCAGGACGATGCGCACTGGCTTGAACGTTACCAGCAGTTGTGGACGCAACATCACGACAAACAGGTCACTACCCGTGAACTGGTATCGTCAGTGTTAAGCGTGAGCGAGCACTGGGAACAGGATCTCACTCTGGTGAACGGACTGGTAGACCAGGTTGCGCTGGATCTGGATGCAATTTTAAGCAAAGGCATGCGCGATGCGGTAAAACCGCTCTGCTAATCATAATGCCCGGCGTTGGCCGGGTTTTTTACAGACTACTTTTAGTTACAACATACTATACGTTCTTTTTTTAAAAAGCACATGCAGCGCCGTGCGGTTGAGGCTTAACAGGTCAGAAAATGCAATGAACTATTAACATGCTTGCAACCGTGAGGGGGATCACGTTTAATAGCCGCGCTCTTTACTTTTCTGAAGCTGATTATGATTGTTCGTCCTCAACAGCACTGGCTGCAACTGATTTTTGTCTGGCATGGTTCGGTACTTCCCAAAATTTATACCCGACTGCTGCTTAACTTCCTGCTTTCCATCGCCGTGATTGTCATGCTGCCGTGGTACACCTCGCTGGGTATCCGGTTTACCGTCGCGCCGTTCAGCATTCTGGGCGTGGCTATCGCCATCTTCCTGGGATTTCGCAATAACGCCTGTTATTCGCGCTACGTTGAGGCGCGTCTGCTTTGGGGGCAGTTGATGATAGCGGCGCGCTCGCTGTTTCGCGAGGTAAAAAACACCTTGCCGGATGATAAACATCTTGGAGAGTTTGTCCGCCTGCAAATCGCGTTTGCTAACTGTCTGCGTATGACCCTTCGTAGAGAAACCAATGCCGATCAGCTGTCCCGCTATCTGGCTCCTGACGATTTACGGAAAGTGATGGACGCCAACTCGCCGGCGAACCGTATCCTGCTGATCATGGGGGAGTGGCTGGCCGTACGGCGGCGTAGCGGGCACCTTTCAGACATTCTGTTTCACAGCCTCAACAACCGCCTGAATGATATGTCCATCGTGCTGGCTGGCTGTGAGCGTATCGCCAATACGCCAGTCCCGTTTGCCTATACGCTGATCCTGCACCGGACGGTGTATCTGTTCTGCATCATGCTGCCGTTTGCGCTGGTAGTTGATCTGCATTACATGACGCCCTTTGTCTCTGCGCTGATTTCCTACACTTTTATCTCGCTGGATACGCTGGCGGAAGAGCTGGAAGATCCTTTTGGGACGGAAGATAACGATCTGCCGCTGGACGCCATCTGCAACATGATGGAGCGCGATCTGTTGCAGATGAACGATGAAGAGAATATCCCTGAAAGACTGATGCCGGATAAGCATTATCAGCTGACCTGACGGGCATTCCACTCATCGCGGGTGATTTCCCACAGCTCCGAATCCAGCAGGCCGCTGACATAGGCTTTCTTCTCCGTCCTGATGAGCCGCATGCCGCTGCTGTCTGAAATACGTCGGGAGCGGCTGTTGGCCGCCGCTTTCGGCGCGCGCAACACCGGTTTGTTAAGCGTATTGAACCAGTAGTCCGTGGCCGCAATACTCGCCTCGCGCATATATCCCTGGCCCTGAAATTCCGGCGCGAGCCAGAAGCCCCGGTTGTTGTCCTCCACGTCATACAGGCAAATCAACCCCATCAGTTCGTCAGGCGCTTCGCGACGGCGAATCGTCCAGAACCACGCAATCCCTTTGGCCATATCGGGCAGTGCAACGTTGTTGACATAATTTTCTGCACCGTTTTCCGGGTAGGGCCAGGGGACTGAAGCCACCATATAGCGGACAATCTCCCAGCGCGGATAGCGTTGCTGGATCTGGGCGGCATCGGCGGCAACAAGGGGTTTAAGTAATAAGCGTTCTGTCGTAAGCGTGGGTATCGTCATCCGGTGATCTCCATATTTGAGCGTTATCATTTGTTTGGGTTCTGATATTTCATCAATATCACATTCCAGTTGGTCGTGCTTTTGTTATTCAGATTTATCCATAAAGGAGTATGTAATGCCAAGAAAAGCCAGGCCCGAAGAAGCCGAAACACTCTGGCACGTCCGTAACGAAGCGATGCGCCATGGCTGTAAAATCTGTTACGACGCAGAAGTGATTGCGCGCTGGACGTCAGAAAAGATGCCTGAACATTACCGTACCTCCAGGTCGATTTCGTGTTATAGGCCTGCCCATGCAGGAGCTGAACTGCTCCCAAATGGAGCTACGGTTTACGAAGTTCAATATCTTATTTACATTTGCTTACATAAATACACTTTCTTTACATTAAGTAATATAAGATATTTTTTTAGCACAAAATGCAAAACTAAATTAAATGGAGATGATTTATGTCGAATATAAGAGCATTAAGCCTTAATGAGATAGCATTAGTAAGTGGCGGCAATGGAAGCGGTAATTATGAAGGTGTCGGTAGTCGTAACACCAGCTCTAAACCTGGTAATTCAAAAGGAAACAATGGCTCTATTTACAAGGGCGTTGACTCATGCGGCGCAGGAATCATCGGTGGTCTAATCGCCGGCTCTCCTGGGGGGCCAGTGGGTATGACCGCTGGGGTAATTGGTGGAGCTATAGCTGGCCAGTGCACAAAAGAAAGTTTTTCAGATCGTGGTAGTAAAGATAAAAGTAATAATTACAACGGCCCCGGACAATGCCGTTGGTAAGTAATTTGAGTTGTGTGTGATAATAATTTAAAAGCTCATTATAACTGAATGTTATTCTAGGTGTTTCGATATTTAATGATTATTCGAAGTAGTCATGATGAGCTATTATTTTTGATAAAGTTAATGTAATCACAAGTATCGGGTTAAGCATGAAACAATTTTTAAATTTCCTAATTTACTTATTTTTTTTCATTATCGCATTTACCCTTTTGAAATACGCTGAAGTTCTTGAGTTTGACGAAGTATCACGGCCAGGGATTATATCAAGGTTTATTATTGCGTTGATTGTATTAATAGCAGTAACTCGATGGGGCGTTAACTTGATGAATAGGTTTAAAAGTAAATAAAGTACACTCCGATAAAAATTGTTGTGTTGCAGAATGGAATCATTACAAATGTTCACTGAAGTTAAAGTGCATGATATCAAAAAATGATTACGATATCATAGCCATATTTGTTGATTCTTATATAAAATATGAATTAATAATAGGTTGAACATGATAATCTTTAGGCATGTCTATCCATTCATTTATAGTAAGAAAAACGTAATTGTTCTTTTTATTGCGTCTGTTATCTCAATAATAATTACGTTATCGCCATCCATAACCCTCCGCTATCTTACTCTCGATGTGTCATTTTTCTTATTGTTTATTGCGGAATTTTCAATTGCATTTTTCTTGTATATTTTTTACTTAAGGAAGTTGGATGGTTTTAAATTACGCCCAAGTAGAGATTTAACTTCAATAAAATTTTCTATTGTTGTGTTGTTTGTCATTTTGCTGGTTCAGTATAATGTTTATCTTTACAGGGATAATTTATATCATTATGGACCTTCCCATATTAGTTTTATAGCATTTATAATAGCCGCCTTCGTAGTCCCATATTATGAGGAGATTATATGCAGGGGCTGTATCTTCGGTGTTTTCCACTCAATTTTTAATAAAAAGTATATTATCCCATGTATATTGACTTCATTGTCTTTTTGTCTGATGCATGGACAGTATTATAACATTTTAGATCAATCCATTCTTTTTTTTGTGTCAATATTGCTATTAATAGTTAGAATAAGAAGCAGAGGGCTTTTTTATCCTATTATAATTCATTCGTGCATGAATGCTTTTGTTTTGTCGTTAAATTTTTGAAGGGTATTTGGGATATGAATATCTTCAGGGAAGAGGCTTTAAATCATCAAACAGATTCTGATTATGGTGAGATTGTTTTACCTGCGTCATTCGGTTTATCAGTAAGCGCACTCACAACGTTATTCATATTTCTGTGCCTGATACTCTTTATTCTTTATGGTAGCTATACACGTAAGGCTCACCTTTCCGGAATCGTTATGCCCTCATCCGGGCTGGTAAAAATCACTCCTCAATATGCTGGCTACGTAACCAAATTGACCGCCTCAGAAGGTCAACACATTATTGCCGGTGAGACTCTTTATCATATCAGCGGTGAACATTTCAACGAACAGGGGGCAGGTACACTCGCTGCTATAAGACTTTCCCTACAAACTCAGTTTACAATGCTGACTTCTCAACAGACCCTGGAATTGCGTGACAACAGTCAGCAGCAGCATGCCATACAACAGCGAATAGTTTCCCTGAAACCTCAGGTTAAAAGTGCAGAAAAGCGTCTGTCACTTGCCGTGCATCAGGCTGCGCTGGCCGTGTCTGTTATGGAGCGCTATAAGAAACTTGCTGATACGCATTACGTATCAGATATCGAATACCAGCAGAAGCAGATTGACGTTTCAACGTCACAGCAAAACGTTGAGGATCAGCGTCAGGGGCTTCTGCAACTGCACACCGCGATGGAGGCTGCTAAAGACGACCTTGACCATCTCATCGTTCAGGGTGAAAGCCGGAAGGCTGAAATGGACAGGCAGTTGCAGGTGATCAGGCAACAGCAGGACGAACTGGCAGGTAAGGAAAATTTCACGCTGACTTCACCGGTATCCGGAACCGTTGCTGCCGTGCTGGTCAGACAGGGACAGTCTGTCAGGGCATCTGAACCTGTCATGACCCTCATTCCCGACAATGCCCGTTTGCAGATAGAACTCTATGCTACCAGTCAGAATGCTGGCTTTATTCAGGCGGGGCAGCGTGTTGCCCTGCGGTTCTCTGCCTTCCCCTATCAGAAGTTTGGTGTGCAGTACGGGACTATCCGTGAAATAAGCCATACAACGCTGACATCTTCTGATTTACTCTCCGTATCTCCTGTGACCTGGAAGGAGAATGAAGGTCATTACCGCGTCATCGTTGAACCTGAAAATACTTTTATTCTGGCTTATGGGAAACAGGAAGCCCTGCGCCCCGGCATGGTTCTTGAGGGGGATGTCAGCCTGGATACCCGCAATTTGTGGGAGTGGCTGACTGAGCCGCTCTGGAGCCTGAAAGGAAAGCTGTGATGGATACACTTAAATGGACCGGGAGAAAACAGCTTCCTCTCACCCGACAGACAGAGTCAGCGGAATGTGGTCTGGCATGCCTGGTCATGATGGCCTGCTGGCATGGTCTGCAAACAGACTTACCCACACTGCGCGAACGTTTCAGTATCAGCTCACAAGGGATGACCCTGCAGAGACTGACTGAATGTGCGGCCGGTATCGGATTATCCAGCCGGGCAGTTCGGCTGGAGCTTGAGGACCTAAGATCCCTTTCTCTCCCGTGTATTATCCACTGGAACATGAATCATTTTGTTGTGCTACATAAAGTTCGCGGAAGCAGGCTGGTTATTCATGATCCGGAAAAGGGAAAAGTAACGCTCTCCCTACAGGATGCTGGAAAACATTTCACCGGCGTCGCGCTGGAGCTGATGCCAGCCAGTGATTTTACCGCTCGGGATGAAAGGAAAAAAATCCATCTGCGCCAACTGACAGGTAAAACACCGGGTCTGTTGTCGGCAATGTCGCGAATTATCGTTTTTGCCGTGGCACTCGAAATCCTGACACTGGGAAGCCCGCTTCTCAACCAGCTGGTGATTGATGAAGTCCTGGTGGCTGCCGACCAGAGTTTGTTGACCGTCATTATTATTGCGCTTCTGCTGCTGTCACTGGCCCGCCAGTGGGCGAGTATTACACTGTCCGTCAATTTTAACATGCAGTGGACAGCACGGGTTTTCCATCATCTGGTCCATCTTCCTCTGGCCTGGTTTGATGCACGCAGTAAGGGGAGTATTAATGCTCGTTTTGAGGCGGTAGATACCATCCAGCAGGCGCTGACTACGCAAGTGCTGGAAGGTATTCTGGATGTGTTGCTCGTGGTGACTGCGCTTTGCATGATGCTGCTGTACAGTCCTGAAATGACATTGATCGCCGTACTTGCAGCCATTTTCTATGGTGTGTTGAGGGCACTGTGGTATCCGTCCCTTCGACAGTCGGCAGAAGATGCCTGGGATGCAGGTGCCAAGGAGTCCGGGCATTTTCTTGAAACACTCAACGGGATCCTCAGCCTGAGAATTAACGGTGTGACGGCACATCGTGAGGCCGCCTGGCTGAATCTCAACGTTGCCCGCAGAAATACGCAGTTGCGTCAGAGCCGTCTGCTGATGTGCTATGACATTGCTCACACTCTTACCGGCAGCGTGGTATCAGCAATCATTTTGTGGAAAGGCGCCGGGGAGGTATTGAATGGAACCTTCACCGTCGGCATGCTGGTTGCTTATTTATCCTATCAGACGCGTTTTTCTTCCAGTATCAGTAGCCTGACTGATAAGTTTTTTTCCTGGCGTATGCTCGATGTTTACAACGAACGACTGGCTGATATTGTACTGACCCCGACAGAAGGCCTTCAGCAACAGCCTTTTCGTGAGCATAACAACGCTTCGCACATTCCTTCTGTATCCCGCAGGGAGATGGATGAATATGCTCATGCTCCTCTAGTACTTGAGCACATCATCTTCAGCCACAAGGGAGGGGAAAATCCGATAATCGGCGGGGTGTCGCTGACACTCAATCCCGGAGAAGTCGTTGCCATTACAGGTAAATCCGGATGCGGGAAAACGACACTGGTGAAGCTTATCCTTGGGATCCACATCCCTGATGAGGGCAGGATCAGGGCATTTGGCATATTGCATACGCATCCGGATTATTTTCAGGTTCGTCAGCGTATCGGTACCGTACTGCAGGATGACCATCTTTTCAAAGGTTCTGTAGCAGATAACATTATTTTTTTCAGTGATGACCGAAATTATGAACGAATGATCCAGTGCGCAAGACTGGCACTTATCGACAGCGATGTTATGGCAATGCCGATGGGGTATCAGACGCTGATTGGTGAAACCGGCGGAGGGCTTTCCGGAGGACAAAAACAACGCATTCTGCTGGCAAGGGCGTTGTACAAGAAACCGGGATTCCTGTTACTGGATGAAGCGACCAGCCACCTTGATGTTGAGAGTGAAATCCGGATAAGCCAGACCTTACGTCAACTGGGGCTTCCTGTTCTGCTGATAGCCCATCGCCCGGAAACCATAGCCTCTGCAGACCGGGTTTTGTATCTGGCAGACGGCTACTTAACGGAGCTGAATCTCCAGCATACAGTCAATAATGGCGAGTCTGTTTGTGAATATACTAATGACGTGATGGCAAAAAATTAACCTTAACGTACATAATTTTCGATATCCAAACTTACCCCTATCTGGAAGATCTATTTGTTGACGCTGCCGAACGTGGCGCAGGGGCGGGTAAAGCGCTTATCGACGCCCTGATCGATGAGGGTAAGCGGGAAGGGTGGTCAAAACTCTACTGGGTAACCCGCATGCACAATCCGGCGCGTAAGCTGTATGACCACTATGGTGAAGCCGACGATTACGTCCGGTACCGAATCACCCCTTAACCGGGTTTGTATCACACTGTATCTGCGTCTGTGATACATACACAGGTATGCAATAAAACCGCATCCGCACACATCTCCTATACAAACGCATGGTGTTATATCTCCGTCAACTGAACTTACCCGGAGATAACATCATGTTTAATAAACTCGCATACTCAGCCGTCGCCCTGACCGTTTCACTTGGCATCGTGATGTCCTGTCAGGCAGAAGCGACGGGTAAGGATTACGCGTCGGCCTTTAACCAGGTTAAACAGATTAACGCTGGCGATTTGAACGTCGGTTACGTCGATATCGGGCCAAAAGAGGGGCAACCGGTGATCCTGCTGCATGGCTGGCCGTACGACATTCACAGTTATGCAGACGTGGCCCCCGCGCTGGCTGCGAAGGGGTATCGTGTCATTGTGCCGTCCCTGCGCGGGTACGGCACCACGCGCTTTATTTCTGAAAAAACGCCGCGAAACGGCCAGCCTGCGGCGATGGCAAAAGACATCGTCAACCTGATGGACGCCCTGAATATCAGACAGGCGGTGTTTGCCGGTTATGACTGGGGGGCGCGTACGGCGGATATCGTTGCGGCGCTCTGGCCGGAACGCGTGAAATCGCTGGTCTCGGTGAGTGGCTACCTGATCAGCAGCCAGGCGATTGGCAAACAGCCTTTACCGCCGAAGGCAGAGGTTCAGTGGTGGTATCAGTTCTATTTCGCCACGCCGCGCGGTGCGGAAGGCTATGCTAAAAATACGCACGATTTTGCCCGGTTGATTTGGTCCCAGGCTTCGCCTGACTGGAAATTCAGCGATGCCACCTTCAATGCCAGCGCCAAATCCCTCGATAATCCGGACCACGTTGCCGTCACGCTCAGTAATTACCGCTGGCGTCTGGGGCTGGAGAAGGGTGAGCAGAAATATGACGCCTACGAACAAAAGCTGGCTACGCTGCCGAACATTACGGTGCCGACCATCACCATCGAGGGCGGTAACAACGGAGCACCACATCCTGCACCCGCCGCCTATGCGGGGAAATTCACCGGAAAATATGAGCACCGTACTTTCGGCGCAACGGTTGGTCACAACCCGCCGCAGGAAGATCCGCAGGACTTTGTTAACGCCGTTGTCGACGCGGATAAGCTCTGATATGTGCTATTTTCAATCCGTTACCTCTTAATCAGGAGCCTGCGGTGGAGCATATTGATCACATCCTTGTCGTCGATGACGACAGGGATATTCGTGAACTGATTGTCGATTACCTCGTGAAATCCGGCTACCACGCCTCTGGCGCGGCGAACGGGAAAGAGATGCGCGCAGTGCTCGACAAACAGCATATCGACCTGGTGGTGCTGGACGTGATGATGCCCGGCGATGATGGCCTGACGCTGTGTCGACAGCTGCGCAGCAGCAGGCATAAGGATCTGCCGATCCTGATGCTCACCGCGCGCAACGAGGACACGGACCGCATCCTGGGGCTGGAGATGGGCGCCGACGATTACGTGGTGAAACCGTTTGTGGCCCGCGAACTGCTGGCGCGTATCAAAGCTATCCTGCGTCGTTTTCGTACTATGCCGCCTAATCTTCAGGTGACCGAGGCAGGGCGCCTGGTGGTGTTCGGGGAATGGCAGCTGGATACCGTGGCGCGTCATCTGATTGATAACGAGGGGATGGTTGTGGCGCTCAGCGGGGCGGAATATCGCCTTTTGCGCGTATTCCTCGATCATCCTCAACGGGTGCTGACCCGCGACCAGCTGCTGAACCTGACGCAGGGACGTGATGCCGAGCTGTTTGAGCGTTCGATTGATCTCCTGGTGAGCCGCGTGCGACAGCGTCTGAATGAAGATGCCCGCACGCCCGCCTACATTAAAACCGTTCGCAGCGAAGGCTACGTTTTTACCATGCCGGTGACCATCGTCGAGGCCAATGAATGACGCTGTGGCCCCGCACCTTACTGGCCCGGCTGCTGATCATTGTGCTGCTTGGACTCTTGCTGGCTAACGCACTCAGCCTGACGCTGGTCATGGTTGAGCGAATGCGCAGCGCGCGTACGGTTATGCTGGGCAATCTTGAGAACGACGTGGCGACCAGCGTGGCCATTCTAGACCGGCTTCCGGCCAAAGAGCGGCCAGAGTGGCTGGCACGGCTCAGTCGCGGTAATTATCGTTATATCCTTGGCCCCGGCGAGGCAGGCCCCGCGCCAACGGACAAGCGCTCGCGGGATGCGATTCGCACCCTGAAAGAGACGCTTTCAGCACAATATCCGCTCCACTTTACGGCGGTGCCGGGGCCGATTTCCCATATTCAGGCCCATCTGACGCTCCGCGACGGCGCACCGCTCACCATCGATCTGATCCCGCGCATGCCGCCTGTCGCCAGCTGGTTGCCCGTGGTGCTGGTTCTTCAGCTGTTACTTGTCGCGCTCTGCTCCTGGATTGCCGTGCGCCAGGTTGTCCGGCCCTTCCTGCAATTCACGCGCGCGGTTGATTCCCTCGATCCTGCGGCCCATTCTCCGATGACTGAAAAAGGTCCGGTTGAGGTGCGCCAGGCAGCGCACGCTTTTAATGAGATGCAGTCGCGGATACAGACGTATCTGCGTGAACGCGCGCAGATTCTGGCGTCCATTTCTCACGATCTCCAGACGCCCATCACGCGCATGAAGCTGCGGATCGAAATGGCGGATCAGCCCGAACTCCGCGATAAGCTGCTGAGCGACCTGGATAATATGTCGCGCCTGGTACGGGAGGGGATTGCCTATGCCCGGTCATCAGAATCCCTGGAAGAGACCACGCTGAAACTGGAACTGAACGCGTGGGTTAACAGCATCGCCAGTGATTATCAGGACATTGGTAAAAACGTGCAGTTTCATGCACGCAATGCGCGTCTGCCGATCGTCACTCGTCCCCAGGCATTGCGCCGGGTAATGACCAACCTGCTGGATAATGCGCTGAAGTTTGGCGATAGCGCGGTAATAGAGATTGATGAAAATGAAAGGCAGGTAGCGCTCCGCATTATGGATAACGGCCCTGGCATCCCGGAGGCAGAACTGGAGGCGGTGTTACAGCCGTTCTACCGGGTTGAAACGTCGCGCAACCGGGAAACGGGCGGCACCGGGTTAGGCCTCGCCATTGCCGCGCAGCTCACCGCCCAGCTTGACGGGAAATTGCATCTTGCAAACCGGGCAGAGGGAGGGCTGGCCGTAAGCGTGATCCTTCCGCGCGGTTAATTGTACGCCTGTGTATCTGCACCCCGCGCCGATACGCAGGCAGACAAAATTCAGCTTTTCGCACACGGCCTGAACACATTCGTACGGTGAAATAACCTCACTGCACCTTCGCAGCAACCGTATCGTGAGGTCGTTATGTTTCTGATAATCGCTTTTTTAGGCGGCATGATTAGCCTGCTCAGTCCGTGCACGCTTCCCGTCATTACTCTGCTGTTCGCTGGCTTTCAGGGGCAGCGCAAACACATTCTGGCGCTTCTGGCGGGAATGATTGTGATGTTCACGTTGGTGGCGATGGTAGTAACGGTTGCCAGCGAGTGGATCGCTGACGCCACCATTATCGGTCGCTGGATTGCGCTGTTGGTACTGAGCATTGCCGCCCTGGCCCTGATCTTTCCGCAGTTCGCTCAGCGCATTGCCCGCCCGGCGGTCAGCGCGGGAAACGTTCTCAACACCCACAGCATGCAGCGACGCGGCCTGGTTTCGGCTTTTCTGGCAGGGCTGGCCGTCGGGCTGCTGTGGTCCCCCTGTGCCGGACCGATTCTCGGGGCGATCTTCAGCATTAATATTGCGGGCCACTCGGCTATCGCAACCGGAGCGCTGTTAGCCGCTTACGGCAGCGGGTGCGCGTTGATGCTGGGGCTGCTTGTCGCGGGGGGCCGTAAGTTGATAACCCCTCTGAGAGCCAAATCCGCATTGATGGCGCGTTTGCGTCAGGGAGCGGGAGTGATGATGTTAGCCGCCGTTGCGTTCAACGCCAGCGGGATGACCTCAGCCCTGAAAGGCGCCAACGGTATTGCCGACCAGCTGGAAAGTGCCCTGTTGAGCCTTGCGCAACCCACCTCCACGCAGGTGAAACTGCAACCGGTCGCTGACGCGACGCCGGGCAGCCAGCTACCGTCATTAAGCGGCGGTACGGGTTGGGTAAACGGTGACCCTGTCACGTCTGAGGCCTTGCGGGGGAAAGTTGTGCTTATCGATTTCTGGACCTGGGACTGTATCAACTGCCAGCATACGCTTCCGCACGTGCGTGACTGGGCGAAGAAATATCAGTCTGAAGGTCTGGTAGTGATTGGCGTCCACACCCCGGAATACCCCTGGGAAAAGCCGTTATCATCGGTGAAAAACGCGGTCAACAAATGGCAGCTGCCGTACCGCGTAGTGACGGATAATAACTACAAAATCTGGAGCGCGTTCGGAAATCAGTACTGGCCAGCACATTACTATTTCGATGCGAAAGGGCAACTGCGTTACACCGCGTTTGGCGAGGGGAACTACGACAAGCAGGAGGCCGTAATTCAGCAGTTGCTCAAGGAAGCGCGTTCCTGATCCGGCTTACGGAACCCGCTGAGCGACCATAAACAGGCGCGGAAAAGCCAGCAGTATCTGCCCGTTCTCCTGGAGCGGATACTGCTCTTCCAGCAGCTCAAGGTAGCGTTTCAGATAGTTTTTCTGCTCGCTTTCGTTGAGTTCCTGTAACCACGGCCGTAACCCCGTCGCGCTGACCCAGTCAATAATCGCCTGATGAGAGCTCATCTGATGGAAGTAGGTGGTGCGCCAGATATCCACGTCGCATCCCGCTTCCGTCAGAATATCGTAGTAGGCATGGATACCCGGCAATGGCTCGCGGCCACGATCGGGGTAGCCCTGTTCCCAGGCAACTTCACGCATCAGGGCGTGCGTCGGCTCAAGCCAGTTGTCAGGCATTTGCACCGCCAGCACGCCGTTTAACTGGAGCAGTGAAACCAGGTGTGGCAGAAGGTGGTAATGGTCCGGGATCCATTGCAGTGAGGCGTTAGCATAGATCAGGCTGAGAGGCTGGTCAGGTTTGTAGTGCCGGATATCCGCCTCAACAAAGTGGCAGTCTGGCGAGGCCTGTCGGGCTTCCTCCAGCATGGCCGGGGAGTTATCCACGCCGGCGATCTGCGCAGAAGGCCAGCGCTGTTTCAGCAGCGCGGTGCTGTTGCCTGGCCCGCAGCCCAAATCCACGCCAGAGGTTATGTCAGCAAGCGGCACCCGGGCGAGCAACTCAGCGGCGGGACGTGTGCGTTCTGCGCTGTACTGTAGATAAAGAGAGGGATCCCAGTCGGCCATTTTCGCATCTCCATGTTGAGGTGTTCAGCAAGAATAGCACAGGCAAATACCTGCGCCGGGGAAGGTATCTGGCTAATGGTGAGATTATAAAATGCCTTTCAGGGCCAGGTGATAGAGCAGCATGATGGTTTTTCCGTCGACAATCTGCCCATTTTCAATGCCCCGAAGCGCGTCGTCCAGCGTCATTTCCAGTACGTCGATATCTTCTCCCTCTGCTTTAACGCCTCCGCCCGCGCTGGTCCGATCCTGCGGGTGATATTCCGCCAGATAGAAGTAGAGTTTCTCGGTAACTGAGCCCGGGCTCATATAGGCCTCAAAAATTTTCTCTACGCGCGTCACCTTATACCCGGTTTCTTCTTCCGCTTCGGCCTTAATCCGGCTTTCCGGGTCAAGGTTATCGAGCAACCCGGCGGCCGCCTCAATGAGATCCTCTTCGTGACCATTTATAAACACCGGGAAACGGAACTGACGCGTCAGAATGACGGTTTTGCTGTCGCGATTATAGAGCAGGATCGTCGCGCCATTCCCCCGGTCATACACTTCACGCTCTTGTCGCTGCCAGTCGCCATCGCTGCGCTGGAGGTCAAAAGTGTATTTTTTCAGGTTATACCAGTTGTCGGACAACGTTTCGCTGTTGATGATGCGTATATCTGCACGTTTTGATTGCACGTTTGGCTCTCCTCTCGTAGAGTAAGCATCATAAACAGCACTATCGTGCAAATACAAGGCATATCGTGCAACAACAGGAATAATTCATGCTCACAAGCCAGCGTAAACAGTTGATTCTGGAAAAACTGGAGGCGGAAGGTCAGGTCCAGTCTACTGCGCTCAGCCTCTTTTTCTCGGTGTCTGAGGACACTATCCGCCGGGATTTACGTGAACTGGCGGCAGAAGGGCGTTTGCAGCGTGTTCACGGCGGCGCACTGCCAGCATCGTCAGCGATTGCGCCTTTTGCCGAGCGTCAGTCCGTTAAAATGGATGCAAAAAAACGCGTGGCACGGCGAGGCGCGCAGCTCATTTCACCGGGGCAGGTGGTGATCATCGATGGCGGGACGACCACCTCCGAACTTATTACGTTCTTACCACCCGATTTACGGATAACCGTGGTGACGCACAGCCCGGGTATCGCTTTGGGGCTGGTCGACCATCCATGCATAGAGGTGATCCTGATTGGTGGTCGTTTGTATAAACACTCCATCGTCACGGTCGGCGCGGCCACTATTGAAGGCATCAATAATATTCATGCGGATCTGTTCTTCATGGGGGTCACCGGCGTTCATCCTGAGGCCGGGCTGACCACCGGAGATTACGAAGAAGCGTGCATCAAACGTGCATTTTCCGGCAGAGCGGCGGAAACGGTGGTATTGGCCTCACCGGAAAAGATCAACACGGCCTCGGCGTTTGTGATTGGCGACCTGTCGCTGGTGAATACGCTGGTTGTTGAAAACACAACGGATGAACGCTGGGTGAGCGCTCTGAAAGAAAAGGGCGTTGCGGTGATCGCAAGCCAGTAAATATCTGCTTTTTTGCCAGCCTGACCGCGTGGCTGTCAAACAGACAAAGGTTATCCTTCACGCGGATTTCTAGACTAAGGCTTTCATCTGTTTAAGGACAAGCCATGAAAGCGGTCTCCATTCTGACGTGCGGCGCGGACCCAACCGCGCAACGCCTGTCAACGTCTGCCATTCAGCAGGCCATAAATAGCGCTCAACAGAACGATGTCATTGTTATTCCGCAAGGCCGTTTTCTGACCGGAGCACTGTTCCTGAAAAGCGGTGTTTCGCTTCGCCTGGACGCTGGCGCACAGCTCGTTGGAAGCCAGGATCTGGCTGATTATCCCCTGATAAACACCCGGGTGGCGGGCATTGATATGCGCTGGCCGGCAGGCATTATTAATATCATCGATTGTGAAAACGTCAGTATTACCGGTACAGGCACAATAGACGGGCAGGGTGTTATCTGGTGGCAACGCTTCTGGGGCGATGACGAGCGCAGCGGCATGGTCGGCGATTACAGCGCCAGAGGATTGCGCTGGGTGGTTGATTACGACTGTCAGCGCCCGCGCAATATTCTGGTCTTTGAAAGCCAGAGCATTCTGCTGCGTGATTTTACCAGTCGGGAGTCCGGATTCTGGAACGTGCACCTCTGTTATTCGCGCCATATCACGGTTGAGGGCGTGCAAATCAGCAATTCTGCGGGGCCGAGCACCGACGGGATTGATATCGATTCCTGTGAACAGGTGCGGGTTGAACGCTGCATTGTTTCCTGTAATGACGACAATATCTGCATAAAATCAGGACGAGGACGCGAAGCGGCGCAAAAAGCACGTACCGCAAGGGATATCGTGATTCGCGGTTGTACGCTGAATAAGGGGTCCGGGATCACGCTGGGGAGCGAAACCTCAGGCGGCATTGAACGCGTCCTGATAGAAGATAACGCGTTTAACGGTACGGGCGTCGGGTTTCGCATTAAGTCGGCCCGCAACCGGGGCGGATTTATCCGTGATATCACCGTCCAAAATTTACATCTTACGGACGTACGTTTTCCGGTGCTGATCCAGCTGAACTGGTTTCCGCAGTACAGCTATGGCGACCGGGGAAATTTATCTGATAAACCAGAACACTGGCGCAAGCTGGCTGAAGGTGTTGAGGGCGAAGCCGGTCTTACTGCGGTCAGCGGACTGACGATTAAAAATATGTCGGCGCATCGCTCAGACAACAAATATTTCTCGCGGGCTTTTTTCATTGAGGGGTATCCGGAGCGTCCTGTGACCGGGTTAACACTGGACGGAATTTTGATTGACGCGTCAGAGTTCGGGAAAATTTCCGGTGTGGATGGGTTGCGCTTTAAGGATGTGCAGGTGACTGCCGTGGAGAACACCCAAAACCGTAACGACAGTTATGAGCGTTAAGGGCATAGAATCGAAGGACATAATGCGCTGAATGAGCAGAACAAGGATGGGCCCGAAACGGCTGGATTTGTTCTTAATTAATCTTAGTGCGCATAATGTATATTATGTTAAATAAGATATTATGAAGCCTATCCCTCATCAGATAAGCCCATCGCATCCCACCCCTTCCCTGTGCCTCTACTGGGGAAGCCGGAGAAACAGTGTCCGTTCCTGAGTCTGCGATGCTTTGAAACCATGGTGGATATAAAACGCTTTGGCTTCCTCAGTGAGTGCATGAACCATGATCGCTCGCACCCCGATATTCTCAGCTACCCGATAACAGCGTAAAACCGCATCGTGGAGTAAATCGGCTCCCAACCCGTTTCCGCGTAACGAGACATCCACAGCCAGACGGGCAAGTATAATCACGGGTATGGGATCCGGCATGTTACGCCGCAGATTACCTGTCGCTTGCGTATGGTTAACGCTGCCGGTAGCCAGAGAGTAAAATCCCGCGACCTGCTTCGTGCCCGTTTTACAAACGACAAACGTTCGGGCTGCGCCGAGCGCCTGGTTTTTCAGACCTCTTTGTTTTAGCCATTCGTCAAGCACGGCCTCTCCACTGACGAACTCCGCCAGTTGATGGACGCTGGATAAGGGCTCTGGTGCTGTTACACGTCCCACTGTGGTTTCCTTGCCAGCAGTTTTTCTATGGCAGGATCGTCCGCGACCGGGGCATCGAGCATGTCAATGAACTCTGCGTACTGTTCATCGTTAAAATTGAATACACGTCGATCGAGGATCACATTCTCGGCTGCCTGACAGGCCATCTCCAGAATGAAGTCCGTGCGTGATTTATGGAGGATCTCTGCGGCGGCATCGATAAGCGCCCGCTGGGATTCTTTGGCTCTGAGATTGAGTTGAACATCTGATTTCATAGGTATACCTCTTGTATAGCAATTGCTTTACAAGCATAGCATAAGCGCTGTGTATAGCAATCGCTATACAGAACCCTTAATCATGTCTGACCTCTCCACACCGCATATCGCAAGAATTTGCTCTCTCAGCCAGCGGTGACCAGGGTCGCGTTCCATTCTTGGGTGCCACATCTGCGATACCGTAATACGACGGCTTTTTTTACCCTCGCGGCCTTCACGTCGATGATTGCTTTTGTCAGCCAGGGGATCACCTTTATTGCGCTGCCCTTCCTGTTTCAGAGCGAATACGGCTACAGCCCGGTGTTGTCTGCCCTGCTGTTTACGCCGTGGCCGCTAGGGATCGTACTGATTGCGCCGCATGCAGGCCGGTGGGCAGACACGATTTCAGCCCCGGCGATATCCATCCTGGGGCTGATGATTTTTGTCGTCGGTTTGATCCTGCTGGCAACATTACCCGACCGCCCTTCAATATGGGATATCTGCCTGCGGAGTCTGGTGTGCGGAGTGGGGTTTGGCTGCTTTCAGAGTCCCAATAACCGGGAAATGCTCTCCAACGTTATTCGTGAGCATGCGAGCTATGCATCCGGTGTTTTATCCATTATGCGCACGTTCGGGCAGTGTCTTGGCGCCGCCGCCGTGGCCGTTCTGCTGGCCGCAGATGAAAGGCCAATTCATGTTGCGCTGTGGGTCGCCGCCGCAGCTTCTGCGGTAGCGGTCGTCGTCAGCGCGAGCCGGTTGCGTAAAATCACTCATCCTGCGGAAACAGGATGAGCACAAAAATATAACTAAGCGCTACTCCAGCGCCAGCAGCGCAAAACTCGCCAGCCAGTGGCCGCCGCTGTAGTGACTGCCGACAACATGCTCCACGCTTGCCGAGAGATGGCGCGCAACGGCATCCTGTAACGCCTGTTGCGCCGGGTGGTTTTCCGGCAGAGCACGGGCAATGTGCTTCATACACCACGCGCGGCTGAGGTTAAGCCCGTCCAGATGTGCGATTTTCGGGTCGGTGCGGTCGCTTACCTCAGCCGGGTTCATCAGCGCTGAAACGGCACCCACTTCAGGCAGAAACGCATCGAACCAGGCCGGGAAATTCTCTACCACCTTACTCATCAGTAACGCCTCGGTCAGCGCCCCGGAGATATACTCGTCGCCGCCCGGCTCATAATGCGCCGGATATTGCGTGTCCGTATGATAAAAGCGCGTCGCCGCGTCCAGGATAGCCTGTTCAAGCCCGTCATCCGTCACCGCCCGGGCATAATCCAGCCCCAGCGCGAGCGCAAACGCCGTGTTGTAATGTGTTCCGACGCGGATGGGATAGGTGAGCTTGCTGAGGTAATCCACCAGCCGCTGGCGAATATCCCGCGTTAACGGTTGCAGCGTCTGGTACCAGCGCTCCGCCTGTGGCAGTGACGACTGTTTCAGCTCCTGCGCCAGCGCCAGCAGCCAGCCGTAGCCATAAGGCCGCTCAAACGACGCGCGGAACGGCGCGGTAAAATAGGCCAGCTCCTTCGCCACCTTCTCGTCGGTCAGGTGTTCTTCGAACAGAGTGATGATCTCTTCCCGGCACGGCAGTTCGGGCCAGAGACGCAGGCAGCGCAGCAGCAGCCAGTAGCCGTGCACCGCAGAGTGCCAGTCAAAACAGCCGTAAAAGATCGGGTGCAGCTCGCGAGGCGGCAGAACGTCGCCGTCGTCGTTGAGCAGATGCATAATGTGGTTCGGGTATTCCTGACGTAAATAGGTCAACGGCATTCTGGCGAAGGCGTCAGCCTGATGTTGCGTTAATTCCATTGCAGCTCCTTAGCGAAACACGAGGAAATACATTAAGAACACGTTCACCACCAGCAGGGTTAACGCGGTCGGGATCTGGATCTTGATAACCTGATATTTGTCTTTTAGCTCCAGCAGCGCGGCGGGCACAATGTTGAAGTTGGCGGCCATCGGCGTCATCAGCGTGCCGCAATAGCCTGCGTACATACCGATAGCCAGCAGCGGCGCCGGGTTACCGTGATGGACGTTAATCAGGAATGGCAGAGCGATACCGGCGCTTAACACCGGGAAGGCTGCGAAGGCATTACCCATGATCATGGTAAACAGCGCCATCCCCACGCAGTAAATGACCACCAGCATGAAGCGGCTGTCCGGGTTCACAAACAGGCTGACCACCTTTTGTACCGATTCGCCGGTATTCGCCACCACAAACACCCCGCCGAGCATGGCGAGCATCTGCGGCAGGATCACCGCCCAGCCAATGGTATCGACCAGCCGACGCGACTGACGCACCGCATGCAGCGGCGTACCTTTTGTCAGCCACCAGCCGGTAAGGATAGCCGCCACGCAGGCCACGCACAGCGCCGCCAGCGTAAGCTGTTTCTGGTCGAGCAGATAAACGCCGCCAATCGACACGCCTTTCAGAAACAGCGTCCCGATGACCGTTACCACGGGGATCATCAGTGCCGGTAAAAACAGCCAGTTTTTCAGCCGGTTCGACGAGGCAACACGCTCCTCCTCGGTGGACATTTTATAGTACCCCTTCCCGACCAGCCCGAAACCGGCCAGCAGCGCAATCACGATAACGGCCCCGCCAATAATGCGATACGCCAGCGACTTACCCAGCTCCTGCACCATCAGATCGCCAAACAGGAAGATCCCGCCGAACAGAAACCAGAACAGCGCCGTGGTATAGCGTTTTGGGTTAGCGCGATCGCGAAGGGTCATCACAACCAGCAGCATCACGACGAAGCCGATCAGGTAGTACACGCGGTTAATGGTAATGAGGGTCATCATGGTGCGATCTCCTGCGTACCCTGCTCTGCTTTCCAGGCCATCACGTCGCGACGAATGCTGGCGTCGAGGCGCAGCAGACGCGTCATATGGATGATCAGTGCCGCAATAGCGGTCGGAATGGCCCACAGGCCGATATGCAGCGGTTCGATCCCCTCGATCCCGTTCTCTTTCAGGAACGCATCAATCAGCAGTACCGCGCCAAAGGCGATAAAGATATCTTCCCCAAAGAAAACCGCGATATTGTCACACGCGGCGGCATGGGCTTTGATTTTGTCGCGGATAGTCTGCGGCAGTTCGCCGTATTCATTCAGGGCCGCCCCTTCCGCCATCGGCGCCAGCAGCGGACGCACCGTTTGCGCGTGGCCGCCAAGGGACATCAGGCCCAGCGCAGCCGTCCCTTCGCGGGCGACAAAGTAGAGCATCAGGATACGCGCCGAGGTGGCGCTGGCGATCTTCGCGACCCAGGCCTGGGCGCGCTCTTTCAGCCCGTAATACTCCAGCAGGCCAATCACCGGCAGGATCAGAATGAAGGTGGCAAGCGATCGGCTATTCACGAACTTTTCGCCAAAGGTTTCCAGCAGCATACCGAAATCCATGCCAACCAGCAGGCCCGTCGCCAGCCCCGCCACCACGACAACCAGCAGCGGGTTGAAACGCAGTGCAAAACCAATAACCACCACCGGAATCCCGATAAGTGGCAACAGTGTAGAACTGTCCATAAACGTTACCCTATCCAAAGTGAGCGTTGCGCGCCGACGGCTATTTTTTATACTTCGCAGCAGAGCGAAGCCGGTGCATTACGGCGCGCGATGTTGTGTTTTGCGTCAGGCTCCACAGAACCTGCACTAAAAAGCTATATCTGAACGTCAAAAACATGTAAACAATTTATCAATAAAATGTTCTTATTTTATCGACGGGTTTACATTTCGGGGGAAGGATCGTTATGACAGTAAAGAAAAAGACGACAGCGTTAAACCACGACGATATTGCGGACGGGCGAATCGTCTCCTCCCGTCATCTCGTCTCAGAGCGGTGTGCTGAATTATCAGAGCTGGAATATGCGCTGATCATGACCAGCAATGCGTTTAACAAATGGATGGTGCGCTGCATGACCGCAGCGGGTGAACCGGATATGGGGGCCTTTGACGTTTCGCTTCTGCACCACGTGAATCACCGCAACCGCAAGAAAAAGCTGGCCGACATCTGCTTTGTGCTGAACGTGGAAGATACCCACGTGGTGACGTATGCGCTGAAAAAGCTGGTTAAGGCGGGATATGTCACCAGCGAGAAAGCCGGAAAAGAGCTTTTTTTCTCTACTACGGCGGAGGGAAAAGCGCTGTGCATGAAGTACCGGGAGGTGCGGGAGGCCTGCCTGATCAACATTCATGCGGAAAGCGGCATTCCGGGAGCATCAATTGGCGAGACCGCGCAGTTACTCCGCGCGATCTCCTCCCTGTATGATACCGCCGCACGCGCGGCGGCCTCGCTTTAAGGACGGCGGAAAAGCGTCATACTCCGCCCGGCCAGTTCATAATCGACGGATTCCGTGATGATTTCCCCTGTGGGGGCCTCATCCGCCGTCGAAAGCTCCAGCACCCAACCCCCTTCGCCAAACTGGGGGATCTGGAATGGCACCGTACCTTCAAACGGGTTAAACAGCATCAGCACGTCGTGCCAGACGCCCTCTTCCTGCTCAAGATCAGGACGGCTGATGGCAAGACCAAGGGTGGAACCCTCGTCCCACTGTTCCGACTGCTGCGGTCCGCCACCGGCGTTAAACCAGCGGATCTCCAGCCCGTCGCGCCAGTTCTCACGTCGCAGCAGCGGCTGCGTCGCGCGCAGGGCAATCAGCCGACGGGTAAAGTCGCGCAGCTTCTCGTCGTTTTCAGAGAGCCCTTTCCAGTTTACCCAGGAGATCTCGCTGTCCTGACAATAGCCGTTATTATTGCCCTTTTGCGTCCGGCCAAACTCATCGCCTGCCAGCAGCATCGGTGTGCCGTGCGAGAAGAAGAGCGTGGTGAGGAAGTTGCGCTTTTGCCGCTCGCGGGTGGCGATGATATCCGGATTCTCCGTCGGCCCCTCTTCGCCGTAGTTATACGACCGGTTATCGTTATGTCCGTCGTTATTATCTTCCCCGTTATCGGCGTTATGTTTCTCGTTGTACGACACCAGGTCATTCAGCGTGAAGCCGTCATGCGCGGTGATAAAATTGACGCTGGCCCACGGACGACGCCCGCGCAGATCGTACAAATCACCGGACCCTAACAGACGGGCGGCAAAATCGTTTGAGACGTTATCCCCCTTCCAGTATTCACGTACCGTATCGCGGTATTTGTCGTTCCACTCACCCCAGCCAGGCGGGAAGCCTCCCACCTGATACCCGCCGGGGCCGATATCCCACGGCTCACCTATGAGCTTCAGCTTCGACAGCACCGGATCCTGGGTCACGGCATCGAAGAAGCCGCCGCGCGGATCGAACCCCTCCGGCTCACGTCCAAGAATGGTCCCGAGATCAAAGCGGAAACCGTCAATCTGCATCGATTCTGCCCAGTAACGCAGGGAGTCCATGACCATCTGCAATACGCGCGGGTGGGAAGTATTAACGGTGTTCCCGGTGCCGGTGTCGTTGATGTAATACCGGTGCTGATCCGGCATGGTGCGGTAATAGCAGAAGTTATCAATCCCCTTAAACGACAGGGTTGGCCCCAGCTCGTTGCCCTCCGCCGTGTGGTTATAGACCACGTCGAGGATCACCTCGATGCCCGCGTCATGATAGGCACGCACCATGTCGCGGAAACCCTTGATCCCCGCCGGGCCGTAATAGCGGGACGCTGGCGCAAAGAAACCGAGCGAGTTATAGCCCCAGAAGTTTTTCAGGCCGCGATTGAGCAGGTGCTGATCGTCAGGGAACCAGTGAACCGGCAGCAGCTCGACCGAGGTAATGCCGAGGCTTTTGATGTACTCCACCGACGCTTTATGCCCCATCCCCTCAAACGTACCGCGCAGTTCAGGCGGAATAGCCGGGTTAAGCTGGGTAAAACCTTTGACGTGGCTCTCATAGACCACGGTATGCGGCCACGGGATATCGGGTCGGCGGGAGTCTTGCCAGTCAACGGCATTGGGGTCGATGACCTTACATTTGGGCGTAAACGGCGCGCTGTCTCGCGTATCAAAGCTGAGATCCAGCTCATCGTGTCCCAGCTCATAGCCGAAGTGGGCATCGTTCCACTCAATGTCACCCACCAGTTCACGGGCATAGGGGTCAATAAGCAGCTTATTGGGATTGAAGCGGTGACCGTTCTCCGGATCGTAAGGGCCATACACACGGTAACCATACAGCGCCCCCGGTTTCAGATCCGGCACATAGCCGTGCCAGACCTCATGGGTATATTCCGGCAGTTCCAGGCGGGCTATTTCTGTTTTTCCCGAAGGATCAAACAGACACAGCTCTACCCGCTCCGCGTGGGCGGAAAACAGAGCGAAGTTCACCCCTTTCCCGTCATAATTTGCGCCCAACTGCTGGCCATGACCGGCCCGAATTTCAAACGTTGTATCCTTTGGCATTTTTGTTCTCCTCGATTAGTCGCAGGTAAGCAGAACCAACAAACATCCCTTTTCAGACGTTAAATCCAGCGTCTCTGGCAGAAGGCGGCGCTCACCGGTAAACAGATCCCGGTAGTGCTTCCCGGCCAGCTCCTGGGGTATGGCCACCGTAGTATTGGCCCACAGCATCGCATTGTCGGTGACGTCAAACACCAGACGCGGCACGGCGACGATCAGCGCCTCGTCATCTTTTATGCGGGCATAAACGATCAGATTCTCTTCCCGCTCGCCGGTCACCTTCAGCGGCAGCCAGTCGCCGTAGCGGAAAAGCGCGGGGTAATGCGGCCGCAGCCGTAACAGCGTGGCGGTGACGTACTGCTTCACGCTGCCCTCTCGCCAGCGTTGCGCATCGTTAAAAATGGTTCCATCCGCTACGCTGAGGTTTTCCGCCAGCGCGGTGAAATCCGGTTCGCGGCGGTTATCCGGGTCGACCAGGCTGAAGTTAAGCCCTTCGCTGCCCTGGTAGATGTCCGGTACGCCTGGCGCAGTCAGCTTGATCACCGTCTGGCTCAGGCTGTTCATTAACCCAGCCCGAATAAACGGCTGGAGTGCGGCACTGAAATCACGCAGGAACAGGGTGTTATCCGGGGAGAGCAGATGGCGCACGTAGTCCAGCACCACGCTCTCGTACCCTTCGTTGCTGTCGATCCAGTCGGTACGCTGCTTGGCCTCGCGCAGGGCTTTCTCAATAAAGCCGAGGAAACGCTCTTCCAGTGACTTAAGACCATCACGATCGTCTGGCGACAGCGTGGCTGGCCAGACGCCCGCCAGCGCCTGGAAGATCATCCAGGTGTCGGCGGCGTTCGGCGCGGTGCCGTCGTTGAGGAATCGAACCTGCGTCTGGTTCATCTGGCGCCAGCGCGCCAGGTTTTCCCCCCACAGATCTGGCGCTTCCGTCAGCGTGTATAGTCGCGCTCGCGCATCCTCGCCGCGTTTGGTGTCGTGGGTGGAGGTTCCCAGCAGCGCATCGGGCTGGCGGGCAAGACGAATACGCATCTCCTGATGAAAACGGGAAAGTGAAAACGCGCGCGGCGTCGGGTCGGCGCCGACTTCGTTCAGGGCCAGCTCCAGGTTATGGCGAAAGAACAGCGTATCCTCTACCGATTTCGCCATCAGCGGCCCGGTCAGTTGCTGAAAACGGGTGCGGAAAAGCGAGGCCAGCGCGTGGTCATCCTCCGGCAGATCGCCGGTGAGAATACGCACGATCAGGCTGAGCGCGGGTTCAGAGGTGTCGACGCTGGCGACCACGCGACTGAGCAGCGCCACATCCGGTGGCGTCAGCCCCTCTCCGGTGCCGTAGGTGCGATACACCGGAAACGCGATAAGCAGCTCGCGCAGGGCATGGCGGATATACTCATGCTCCACTTGGGCGCCGTTATGCCCGGCCAGCTCGCTGGCTATTTTGAGCAGCGTGGTAAATTCACCTTCAAAATTACGATCGGTCATCAGCCCTTTGGCTTTGCGAAGTTCCGCCTGCCTGTCCACGGTCGTACCCAGCGTCTCGTCGTAGAGCGTCTCCAGTCGCGAGAGGTTGGTATCATCCACCAGCACTTCCGCCAGCGAGGCAATAAACTCATAGCCCGTAGTACCCGAGACCGGCCACTCCGGAGGAAGCTGTTCCCCTTTGGCGAGGATCTTCTCTACCGTGATGTAGCAATCCGGTCCGGTCGCCGCACGCAGGCGCTGCAAATAGCCCAGCGGATCGGCAAGCCCGTCCACATGGTCAATGCGCAGGCCGTCGACAACCCCGGCGTGAACAAGCTCAAGGATCAGGCGGTGCGTGTCTGCGAAGACCGCCTCATCCTCTACCCGCACGCCGACCAGCCCGGTGATTTCAAAAAAGCGCCGCCATGAAAGCTGTTTCGGCGCTTCCCGCCAGGACATCAGCCGCCAGCTTTGCGCCTCGTGGATCTCAGCGATGCTCTTGCCTTCGGCATACGTGCCGGGATTAAGCGGATAGGCGGTATCATAATAAACCAGCGCTGCGCTGTTGGTGACACTGTCACGTTTTAAGGTGATAGCCCCCCGCTCCAGCTCGGCTTCAAAGGTGTCGCCAAGAAACGGCAACGTCAGCGGTCGGGACCAGTCGATATCAAAATATGCCGCATAGCGGCTCTGCCTGCCTTGTTCTATAACATCGCGCCACCAGCGGTTTTCCAGCGAGGTCGACATATGGTTAGGAACGATATCCAGAATCAGCCCCATCCCCGCCTGTTTCAGCGCTGCCGCCATGCGGTCAAACCCTTCCCGCCCGCCAATCGCCGGGTCGATTTCGTTGGGGTCGGTCACGTCATAGCCGTGGGTGGAATCCGTGGTTGCGGTGAAAACAGGCGACGCGTAAAGATGGCTAATTCCAAGGTCTTTCATATACGGAATCAGGTCCACCACGCGATCGAAGGTCATGCCGTTGCGAAACTGAATTCGGTAAGTAGAGGAAGGGATCATAGCGCTGCTTCTCCATCAGCTAAGCGAACAACAATGCTGTTTGCCGGCAGGTTATCGACTGCCTCCGGCCAGCTAAAGATCGTTTTTCCGGGCAGGTTCGGTAAGGCGAGCGGCTTTTTGCCGATATTCAGCGCCAGCGACAGCGTACCGGACGGGAAACGCCAGCTCACGGCAACCATGCCGAGCGCCGTTTGCAGGACGTTACCCTCCACGGCGCCCCGCTGTTTCAGTAGCGGGACGATAAAGCGCTGACGCAGCGCAATCAGTTCGCGCGTAGCGTGCAGCCACGCCCTGCCTTCCTCCGTGTCTGCCTTGTTCCAGTCAAGCTTCGACCGCATAAAGGTATTTACGTCATTGGGGTCCGGTACGGTTTCATCGTGCCCGGCATGGCCGGTAAACTCTTTCGCGCGCCCTTCCCGCACGGCTTTCGCCAGGTCGCCGTGGAAGTCGGTGAAAAAGAGGAACGGATGCGTTTCGCCATACTCCTCGCCCATAAACAGCAGCGGAATATGAGGCGACATAAGCAGCGCCGCAAACAGCACACGCGTTTTATCCGCGCCTGCCAGAGAGATAAGCCTCTCCCCCTGGGCACGGTTGCCGACCTGGTCGTGATTCTGAATAAAATCGACAAAAAACTGCGGAGGTTGCTCGCGACACTCTACCCCGCGCGATTTTCCGGTCTGAAGCGAGATTTCCCCCTGGTAGACAAAGCCCTCTGCCAGCGCCCGCGCCAGTTTTTTCTCCGGCTCAAAGGCAAAATCCTGATAATAGGCGTGTGATTCCCCGGTCGCGAAGACATGCGCGGCGTTGTGAAAATCATCATTCCATTCGGCGGTGAAAAGCGGCGTCTGACCATGCTCATCGCGCGGATGCAGGAAAATCACGTTGCGACTGTCTTCGGTGGTCAGATGGATATGCCGATCCGGAAATGCGTCGCGGATCCGTTGCGCTATCTCGGGAAGAATATGGGTCTCAGCGTCGTCATGGATCTGGTCGATGGCGTCGAAGCGCAGACCGTCAAGATGATACTCCGAGAGCCAGAATAACGGCGCCTCGGCAATGTATTGCCGGACGGCCTCAACCTCATAGGCAATACCGTTGCCCCACGGGGTCATACGATCCTGATGGAAAAACGCTGGCGAGAGCAACGGCAGGTAATTACCTTCCGGGCCAAAGTGGTTGAGTACGATATCCAGCACCACGGAAAGCCCGAGCGCGTGGGCGGCATCAATGAAGGCATGAAAATCATCCGGTGTGCCATAAGCCGAGTGCGGGGCATACAGCAGTACGCCGTCATACCCCCATCCGCGCGCGCCCCCGAACTGGGACACGGGCATCACTTCCAGTTGCGTAATACCCAGCCCGGCCAGATAAGGCAGTTTGTCGATGGCCGCCCTGAAGGTTCCTTCCCCGGTGAAGGTGCCGATATGCAGCTCGTAGATCACCGTCTCTTCCCACGGTCGTCCTTGCCATTCCCGCTGAGTGGGCTGGCTGCGACGCGGGTCGATCACCACCGACGGGCCGTTGACGTCAGCCTGCTGCGCGCGTGAGGCCGGATCCGGCACCGCCATTCCATCCTGTAAAACAAACTGATAGGTCGTACCGTGCCTGACGCCGGGCACGTCAATCTGAAACCAACCGTCGCCCACCGCCGCCATGGGAATGTCGGTATCGGTTAAACGCAACGTGAGATCTTTTTGCCCTTCTGCCCAGACGCGAAAACGTACAACGTCATCGGAAATAAACTCAGCACCCCAGTGCCTGCGACATGTTCTGAATTCCATTCATTGTCCTCGAATGACCACCTTTTACGCGGAACGAAATACAAGCTTAGACCAGGATCTACAGAGTGTTATGCCAGCAGGAGATGCCGCTTCGTCTATTATCTATTTATAACTCCCACTTAAGGAATACTATGCATATTCGAAAAGGATTAAGTACAGACCTCGCCCGCCTTGAATGTTGTGATTTTTCTTTCAAGGTTGATGAGATTGCCAGAGAGCCATTTCTCAATGGTGATTTGCATATCGAGGCGCTGACCGAACCTTATCTTAAAACCTATGAACTTGATCTCCAGACGCTGGAAAATCATTGCGTTAATCCGGATTCAATATTTCTTATCGCCGAAACGGATGACGGTGAAATCGCCGGTTTTATTACCGCGTCCTGCAACTGGAATAAATTTATTTCGGTGGATTACATTGCCGTAGAGCGTTCAAAACGCCGTACGGGCGCGGCGCACAAGCTGATGTCCGCCACCCACGTCTGGGCGCGAAGCCTCAATGCGCCCGGGTTACGGCTGGAGACGCAGAACGTTAATGTTTCTGCCTGTCAGTTCTATCGTCACTATGGGTTTATTCTCGGCGGTTACGATCGCTACCTTTACAACGCCCTGCCGGAAAAAGATGAGGTCGCCCTTTTCTGGTATTACATGCTGGCTTGAGAAAATATTTTATATCCGCTACCAGAAGATAGATTTGTCTGAATTTGTCAATTTTGCCCGCTTACGTTTAATTAACGACTAATCTTGGAATTCACTATTAAGGAGGCCGGTATGTCTACAGGAAATAATCACACGCTGCATTACCCTCGTCCACCGTTTGCTGAACAACCGCAAAGGGCCCCCGGGCTGGCATCGGAAATGAAGCCAATACCGGATCACGGTGAAACAAGTTATATCGGATCAGGCAAACTGGCGGGAAAAAAAGCGCTGATTACCGGCGGTGATTCCGGAATTGGTCGCGCGGTAGCGATCGCCTATGCCCGTGAAGGTGCAGATGTGGCTATTGGCTATCTCCCGGAAGAGGAGTCCGATGCGGCATCGGTCATTGCGCTGATTCGGGCCGAAGGCCGTAAAGCGGTCGCCATTCCCGGCGACATTCGCGTGGAGTCGTTCTGCGATACGCTGGTGGAAAAAGCCGTCGCGGAACTGGGTGGCCTGGATATCCTGGTGAATAACGCCGGACGCCAGCAGTACTGCGAATCGATCGACGATCTCACCACGGCAGATTTCGACGCGACGTTTAAAACCAACGTCTATGCCCCCTTCTGGATCACCAAAGCTGCGCTGCGCCATTTGCAGGAAGGCGCCGTGATCATCAACACCACTTCCGTTCAGGCGTTTAAACCGAGCGCGATCCTGGTGGACTATGCGCAGACCAAAGCCTGTAACGTGGCCTTTACCAAGTCTCTGGCCCAGCAGCTGGGACCGCGTGGCATTCGGGTGAATGCCGTCGCGCCAGGTCCATACTGGACGCCTCTTCAGTCCAGCGGCGGTCAGCCGCAGTCCAAAGTTCAGAAGTTCGGGGAAGATACGCCCCTGGGCAGACCGGGCCAGCCGGTTGAAATCGCACCGCTGTATGTGCTTTTTGCCTCAGATACCTGCTCATACGCCTCCGGACAAGTATGGTGCTCTGACGGCGGTACCGGCGTGCTGTAAAGCATCCTCTCAGACCTATCCATTTCATGGATAGGTCACATTCACTTCCCTGCTGTTCTCAAAAATCTCAGTTGAACTATGATGAACTTACTATTGAGGAGCCCATCATGTTTACTGTGAAAAAACTTGCGTTATCAACCCTGTTGACCGGTTCGGTTTTATTCTTTCCCGCGATCCACGCGGTGGCCAGCGTTCCGCAGCATGTGGTGAAACAGCAGGCCGGCGGCTACAGCGTTCAGGTTGGCGATACGATTGTCACCGCCTTTACGGACGGCAGCGTGCCGCAGGACCTGCACGCCTTACTGCGCCGGACGACGGCGGAAAATACCGATGCGTTACTGGCCAAAAACTTCCAGGCCAATCCGGTGGAAGCATCGATTAACGCGTTCTATATCGCTATGCCCGGCCACAAAATTCTGGTGGATACCGGTTCCGGTCAGCTCTTTGGCCCTGGCAAAGGCGGGCGGCTGATTGAAAGCCTGGCGACGCAGGGTATCAGGCCGCAGGACATCACCGATATCCTGATCACCCACGCGCACTCCGATCATGCAGGCGGCCTGGTCAAAGACGGTCAGCGCGTATTTACCCGCGCACAGGTGTATGTCGGCAAACCGGATATCGATTTCTTCTTTAACGACGAGAACCAGAAAAAATCTGGCTATGACCAGAACTACTTCGACGTCGCGCACAAGACCTTAAAGCCCTATCTGGATGCCGGGAAAGTGAAGACTTTCTCCGGGACGGAACAGCTTCTGCCGGGCATCAGCGGTACGGTTCACCCGGGCCACACCCCAGGGTCCGCGTTCTACACGCTGGAGAGCAAAGGTGAAAAAATTACCTTTGTCGGCGACATCATTCACGTTGCCGCGGTTCAGTTCCCACAGCCCAACGTGACGATTGCTTACGATGAGGATCAGGACGGAGCCGCCCGGGTACGCAACGCAGCGTTCGCTGAGTTTGTGAAAAACAAAGGTCTGATTGCGGCGCCACATCTGCCTTTCCCCGGGATCGGCTATGTGAAGAAAGGTGAGCGGGAAGGCTACGCGTGGGTTCCGGTGACCTATACCAACCGGGACGCGCAATAAGAGAGTCTCTGCGTCCCAGGCTAAATATGTCAGCCTGGGACCGCTATCTCACGCCCAGGGCCCCGCGGCCGGGTATTAACCAGCCGGCGAAATCTGTTCGGCCCTGCGCTCAACCTGTCAGACAGCCAGCCATTTTTTTGCGTTCGCTTTCATATTCGCTTCTAGTTCACTGTCACGCGTGGCAAATACGCGGCCGAGGGGAAAACCGCTTTGTTCCAGCAGATAAGCTAGCGCGGCATATTCCCGCGGATAGTTGGCAGCAATTTTTGAATCAATCTCAACCGGGCCCAGAGGAAAGGTGAAAATACCCATGTCGTAGATGCTCTGACGATGGAACAGCTTCCATACGCCCTCTCTCTTTTCTGCCAGATCGTAGAAACGATTGTGGCATTCGCATCCAATATTAAGTTTTATATTTTCAGCGATGATCATCGCATTGGTTTCAAGAATCGCTTTGTCGCCGCGGTCGTTAAAAGTGACGACGGGCGAGCCAATCATATGTTTTGTGCGCAAATCTGAAGCGCCCATACGCATGGAACCCTCGACAAAATCGCTCGCGAGCCCTTCGAACCAGGTAATTTCGATTGTGCCGTCCGGATGAAAAAGATTACGCAGCTGCTCCCATTCGCCCAGGTCGCGGTGCATCCAGCCATTCATGAGGTCGTTAAGATCCTGACGGTCTTGCAGTTGGTGAGTTTGCATTGTTTGGTTCCTGTTTGAGTTGATGCGTTCAGTTTGGCCGTGAAGCGGTTTATACTCAAATATATATATATTACTAAACAATCATTTTTAATGATGAGTCAGGGTGGCAATGGAACTCCGGCACTTACGCTATTTTTTGGCTGTTGCAGAAGAAGAGCATTTTGGACGCGCGGCTGAGCGACTCAATATTGTTCAGCCTGCGCTCAGCATGCAGATTAAAGCCCTTGAAACTGAGTTAGGCGGTCCGCTGTTTATCCGCACCAGCCGTCGTGTGGAACTTACTGAGGCCGGATCGCTTCTTCTCAGCGAAGCCAGACTGATGCTGGAACAAATGGAACACACGCGTCTGGCAGTCCAGCGTGCGATACGGGGAGAGACAGGGCGTGTACGGGTCGGTTTTGCCGGTAACGCCATTTTTAGTGGCAAAATGATTACCGATGTACGTCGCTTCCGTAAAACCCATCCGGATGCAGAAGTCACCATTCAGGAAATCGCTCCCCAGAAACAGGTAGCTGCGATCCTCGCAGGGCATATTGATGTCGGTTATACACCGGATAACAGTACGACAGCCGATCCGCAGATCAGGGTGCAGAAAACCGGAAACTGGGAGATGATAATCGCAATGTGTGACGATCATCCCTTAGCCATCCATCCGCACCTCTCCGTTGAAATGCTCGCCGGTCATCCCCTGGTCCTGTACGACGCGCATGACGCCAATGAAAATCTGACTTTGCTGCTGGCGCAGCAGCTCGGGGATGGTTTTTGCGTGGCACATCGTTCAAACAGTACGCTAAGCGTTCTGGCATTTGCCGCAGCCGGGCTCGGTCTGGCGCTGGTTCCCGCCCCCCTGCAACAGGTGCAAATACCCGGACTGATTTACCGCAACCTGAATGCTCAGGCGTTGACAGCAAATCTGGTCATGATCAGCCGCATGCAGGAGCCAGGTAATGCAGTGACTGCTTTTCTGGCAATGGCTAACCTTCCCTGTTGAATAACGGCAGCAAGCTATGACGCACAATAAGATGCCCTCCTCCGATATGGATATGGACCTGATCCTGACGCTGGATGCGTTACTCAGGGATCAGAATATCACCCATGCGGCCGCGCGGCTGGGCATCAGCCAGCCGGCGATGTCTGCCCGCCTTGCGCGCCTGCGCGTCCTGTTCAATGAGCCGCTGTTTATCCCTTCCCCACACGGACGTGGGGTGTTACCTACGCCGCGCGCCGAGGCGTTAAGGCCGCAGGTCGCGACGGTTTTGCAGGGTATATCGGCGATGCTTGAACCCACCACGTTCAACGCGCAGAACAGCAACCGCACCTTTGTGATTGCCCTGCACGAGAACCCGGCGCTGATGCTGGGGGCAGAGTTGCAGAATCAGATTAGCAGCGCAGCACCAGGCATCCGCCTGCGTTTTGCGCTCCCGGAAACCCCGCTGCTGCCAGCGCAGATGGAAAATGGCGATGTGGATATTTATGTCGGCGTTAACGCGGGGGCGCACGATGCATGGGTCAGACGCAAGCTGTTTGACGATGAATATGCCACCGCCCAGCGTAAAGGCCATCCGCGCGGTACGGGGCCGATGGATCTGGAAAGCTATTGCAGCCTTTCCCACCTGGTGGTTTCATCCGAGGGCGACCCGTTCGCGGGCTTTGTCGATCAGCATCTGGCGGGGCTTGGCCACCAGCGTAACGTGGTGATGTCGACGCAAAGCTATGCGATGGCGCCTGCGATTGTTGCCGGTACCGATTTGCTCTGCACCCTACCCAGACGCATGTTGCTACGGTTCACGCAAACGCTTGATATTTTTCCGCCGCCGCTGGATCTCCCTCCGATCGTCATCGGTATGTACTGGCACCCGAAAAACAGCCAGGATCCGGCTAACCGCTGGCTGCGAGAACAGCTTCTTCAGGCCGCCGGACGTCAGGTATGATCGAGGATGCTCATCAATTTTTTCAGGACCTCAGAGCGAATAATCCGGTGGCAAACCAGCGTCAGCTCGCTCTCCCGGAGTCGGTCAAGAATATCCACAAAGACGACGTTTTGTACACATATCGCCTTCGCTGAGGCGGGCAGCATGGCGATGCCAAACCCTGCCGAGACGAGGCTTATCACCGTGGGGACATCGGTGGCATTTTGCACAACGTCAGGCTGTATGCCCGCGCTGTGGCAGGCATCGTAGAAATATTGCTCCAGCCCCATCCCCTCCGGGTCGCGCAGGGCGATCCACTTCTCCTCTTTCACCGACGCAAGCGTCAGCGCGGCGGAGCCCGCCAGGCTGTGTTGACGAGGTAAGGCCAGCACGGCCTTTTCCGTTGTAAATGGACGGCTTTGTAGATCGTCAGGCAATAGCGGTAACGGGGCACGAATAATGGCCACATCCAGCTGGTTGCTTTGCACGCCGGTATAAAGGGTTTGCACGTTACCCGTGATCATGGAAAGGCTGATGGCGGGCCATTTCTCATGTAAAAGCCGCAGCGCGGCGGGTAGCTTACTGTCGAATATCGCACTTGAAACACATCCGAGATTCAGCACGCCCTGTTCCCCTCTGGCCGTCTGTCTGGCATCCAGAATCGCCTGATCGGTCATTAAAATCGCGACTCTGGCTTTACTGAGAAATGCCTCACCGGCTGGCGTCAGCGTCAGGCGACGATTCGCCCGGCTAAAGAGCAAGACCCCAAGACGATCTTCAAGCGTTTTTATCTGCTGGCTCAGCGCTGGCTGCGCCATGTTAAGGCGCTCCGCCGCCCGATGCATGTGAAGCTCTTCCGCCACCACGATAAAATTGCGCATCAGTCGAAACTGCATACCATGCCTTTATTATTGATAATAAAATTCATATTAAAATAGCATAAATGATGCAATTGATAGCCCTCTTCGTCCGGTTAAGAATGGAAGCCTTCATCCGAGGAGGGAAATATGAAAAACCACATCAACGATCTCAGAAGTGCTATCGAACTGCTCAAACGCCATGAAGGTCAATACCTTGAAACCAGCCATCCTGTCGATCCTGACGCGGAGCTGGCGGGTGTGTACCGGCATATTGGTGCTGGCGGCACGGTAAAACGTCCGACGCGCATTGGCCCGGCGATGATGTTTAACGCTATTAAGGGATATCCCGACTCCCGTATTCTGGTCGGAATGCACGCCAGCCGCGAGCGGGCGGCGCTCCTGTTGGGCTGCGAGCCCTCTGAACTGGCAAAACATGTCGGCCAGGCCGTGAAAAACCCGATTGCTCCCGTTGTGGTTCCGGCGGCACAGGCGCCGTGTCAGGAACAGGTGTTTTATGCCGACGATCCGGACTTCGATCTGCGTAAATTGCTTCCGGCACCGACCAACACGCCGATAGATGCCGGTCCGTTCTTCTGTCTGGGGCTGGTGCTGGCAAGCGATCCGGAAGATGCCTCACTGACCGATGTCACTATTCACCGTCTCTGCGTGCAGGAGCGCGATGAGCTCTCCATGTTCCTTGCCGCAGGCCGCCATATTGAAGTGTTCCGTAAGAAAGCCGAGGAGGCGGGCAAACCGTTGCCGGTCACGATCAATATGGGTCTCGATCCCGCTATCTATATTGGCGCCTGTTTCGAAGCCCCTACCACGCCCTTCGGCTACAACGAGTTGGGGGTCGCCGGCGCGTTACGTCAGACCCCCGTAGAGCTGGTGCAGGGTGTGGCCGTAAATGAAAAAGCGATAGCGCGTGCGGAAATTATCATCGAAGGCGAACTGCTGCCGGGCGTGCGTGTAGAAGAAGATCAGCATACCCACACCGGGCACGCGATGCCGGAATTTCCCGGCTACTGTGGGGAGGCTAACCCCTCCTTACCGGTAATCAAAGTGAAGGCCGTCACGATGCGTCATCAGGCGATCCTGCAAACCCTGGTAGGACCGGGCGAGGAGCACACCACGCTGGCCGGTTTGCCAACGGAGGCCAGCATCCGTAATGCGGTGGAAGAAGCCATCCCCGGTTTTCTGCAAAACGTCTATGCGCATACCGCTGGCGGCGGCAAGTTTCTTGGCGTATTGCAGGTGAAAAAACGCCAGCCCTCTGACGAAGGGCGTCAGGGTCAGGCGGCACTCATTGCGTTAGCCACCTATTCCGAGCTTAAAAACATTATTCTCGTCGACGAAGATGTGGATATTTTCGACAGCGACGACATCCTGTGGGCGATGACCACCCGTATGCAGGGCGATGTCAGCATCACCCATCTGCCGGGGATCCGCGGACACCAGCTCGATCCGTCTCAGACGCCGGACTACAGCCCCTCCATTCGTGGCAACGGGATCACCTGCAAAACGATTTTCGACTGTACGGTGCCCTGGGCGCTGAAGTCCCGCTTTGAGCGTGCGCCCTTTATGGAGGTAGACCCGACGCCGTGGGCGCCTGAACTGTTTAAAAAATAGCGTTAACCGGAAAATCTTCTTCACCCTTCACGGGCTGAGGGTTCCCCACAAAATAATGCCTGCACAGACGGCCCCCTCTCCCTTGAGGGAGAGGGCTGGGGTGAGGGGGAACATACGGCGCTGGTGGTCATTCCGTTCACTTAGGGCATCGCTGAAAGCCCTCAGTTTTTCTGAGGCAACGTTATAGCTTTTTCTTTCAAATTACTGGGTAACCCTCTCCTTCACGGGTGAAGAACCTCACGCTGAAATTGCCGCGTTCCCTGCTTTCTTGTAACCTTTGAGCGTTTATCACATCCCCATAAAAAATGAGACTACCGGACGCCTATGACAGCACATGTTTCCAACGATCCTTTGCATGGCGTAACGCTCGAAATGCAGGTTAACGCGCTGGTTGCGCGATATGGCTGGAATGAACTGGGCAACCGAATCAAAATCAACTGTTTTCGCAAGGACCCGAGTGTTAAATCGAGTCTGAAGTTCCTGCGCCGCACCCCATGGGCGCGGGCGGAAGTTGAAGCCCTCTACCTCGACTCTCTTCACGATGACGGTAACGGGGAACAGGACGAACCGGCGTTTAATCCCTGGACGGATAGCCGGACACCCAGGAGCTAACACGCAAATGATGCGACACGTAAAACGGACTGGCGCGCTGCTTGGCTGCGCGCTTTTATTGGTAAGTTGCACTTCCAAACCACCCAAATCACTCGTTACCCCGCTGCCGCAGGAGAAACCTCTACAGCAGACTAACGAACCCATGCGCGGGATCTGGCTGGCGACCGTCTCCCGTCTCGACTGGCCTCCTGTGTCATCGGTGAATGGCCGTAGCGCGGACCAGCGTATCGCCCAGCAACAGCGGGCGCTGACGGACAAGCTCGATAAGCTGAAAAATCTTGGGATCAACACCGTCTTCTTTCAGGTAAAACCGGACAGTACGGCGCTGTGGGCCTCTAAAATACTGCCGTGGTCAGATACCCTGACGGGGACTATCGGGGAAGATCCCGGTTACGATCCGCTTCAGTTTATGCTGGATGAAGCGCACAAGCGCGGGATGAAGGTTCATGCCTGGTTTAACCCGTACCGCGTTTCCACCAACACGAAGCCGTCGACCATCGCCGCGCTTAACCGCACCTCGTCGCTTCATCCTTCCAGCGTGTACGTCCAGCATCCGGAGTGGATCCGCACCTCGGGGGATCGTTTTGTTCTCGACCCGGGCATTCCCGACGTGCGGGAATGGATAACCCAGGTGGTGATGGAAGTGGTAAATCACTACCCTGTCGACGGCGTTCAGTTCGATGACTATTTTTACACCGAGACGCCGGGGTCCACCCTGAATGATGCCTGGACCTTCAGGCGCTATGGCGAAGGATTTGCGTCAAAAGCGGACTGGCGTCGACACAATACGCAGCAGTTGATTGTGCAGGTTTCAAGGGCGATCAAGCAGGCTAAACCTGAGGTCGAATTTGGCGTTAGCCCGGCGGGGGTCTGGCGCAATCGCTCCTTCGACCCGGCAGGCTCGGACACGCGCGGTGCCGCAGCCTATGATGAATCCTACGCTGACACGCGCAAATGGGTACAGCAGGGTTTACTGGATTACATTGCGCCGCAGATCTACTGGCCCTTCGCCCGCGACGCGGCACGTTACGATGTGCTGACAAAATGGTGGGCTGACGTGGTGAAACCGACCCATACCCGTCTGTATATCGGGATCGCGTTCTACAAAGTGGGCGCGCCTTCCAGAAACGAACCGGACTGGACGGTGAACGGCGGCGTACCGGAGCTGAAAAAACAGCTCGACCTCAACGATTCACTGCCAGACGTTAAGGGCACCATCCTGTTCCGTGAAGACTATCTTAACCAGCCGCAGACGCAGGAGGCGGTAAATTACCTCCGGGGACGCTGGGGTAGTTGACTGAAAAAAGGCAGAAACGTCCTGTTTCTGCCTTTCTTTTTACGGCTTCGGTCCGAACATTGCCTCAAGCTGTTTTGCGTCTGGCATACCCACGACCTGTTGCAGTTCGTTTTGCTCATTCAGGTAATAAATAGCCGGTGTGGCATTCGCGCCGAGACTGTCCATTAGCGTCTGGTGATTTTGCAGGATCTCAACGGTTTCCCGGGAAGCCGCAGCTTCAGGTTTCGGCAGCTTTTTCCCGCTGGACAGCTCGTACGTTTTCCAGGCCGACACCGGATCTTTCGCATTAAGGATCGCGGATGCGTTACGCCCGCTGTTCGGGTTAAGAAATGCAACCAGCAGCGTATTGAGCTGAACCTTGCCAGCCTTCACCCACGGCTGCGCTTCAGCCCAGAACTGCTTGCAGTACGGGCAGAACGGGTCGGCAAAGACGAAGACTTTGCGCGGGGCACTCTCCGCGCCCTCTTTCAGGGGATGCGCCGCATTGAGCTTTTTCCACATCTCGCGGCCCATCGGGGCGTAGATCTCTTTCTGGAAAAAGGCCTCGCTGAGGTTGGTTCCCTTCTCATCATAAAGATAACCAGACACGACGTGCTTTCCGTCAGGGGTCAGAAAGAGCGTCACGCCCATGTCCTGATATTTCCCCAGCCACGCTGGCGCGCCGCCGGGGGCGTCAATTTTCTTGATGATTTTGATGTCCTGCTGTTCACTGAAGTGCTTCACCACATCCGGAAGCGACTCCTCTGCCCTGACCAGCCCTGTAACCATCAGAGCAGAGAGTAACAGCACCTTTTTCTTTGCTAACCGTTGAAGCATAACGACCCCTTTAAAATATTGTTTTTCAGAGTGGTCGAAGTTTATTGCCCTGTCAACGCTTCATAAATATCCTTGAGGCGACTACGCAAAAATCGCACGGCTTTGTGTTTGCGGGATAATAACGCCTGCACACTGTCGCCTGTTTCCTCTGCCAGCACCTTCATGCTGTAGCCCTCAAATTCCGTTTTTTCAAACACCTCGCGCTGAGGTGGCGGCAGTTCCGACAGGGCTTGCCCCAACTCTTCCCATAGCAGCATGTTGAGATACTCCTCCTCCGGCGTTTGCGGTACGCCGAATAACGTTTCTGCAATCTCCTGCTCCGGAAAGTCTTCGTCATCTGCTGTCAGGTACCCCGGCAGTGAAACCTCGTGCTTTTTTCGCGCCCGGTCGATCATCTCATTTCGTGCGGCGCGAAACAGCCAGGCGGCGACGTTCTCGACCGGTTGTTCCACTTTCATCAACTGCCAGGTCACTTCCTGAAGAATATCATCGACATCATCACGAACCGCAGTCCGTCCGCGAATGAAGGCTTTTAGCCGCGCGCGGCAGGCATTGAGTGCCGAGATCAGTAATGATTCCCCCGCCTCACCGGCTTTCATATCGCTCACTCGGCTTCCGGCGCTTTTGCACCGTTATCATCTCGCTTTTCATCCCGGCCATCGTGCCACCGGCAATGACCGTGGCGCCCAAATCCCGCCCGACGCTGCTGAATGAAGGCCTCACGTTGTTCGGGGCTCATATTCATCCATTGTTCGTGCATACGGCGGTGTGCACCGAACATGCCCGGACGGAAACCCAGCCCACCGAAAAGAATGCGGCTCAGCAGCAGGATCCCCAGCGCCTGCCAGAAGCCAATGGCTTTAATCCCCAGGATGGCCGGGAGCAACGCGTTCCACAGGGACATGACCAGCAGGCCAAGCACCACGAACAGGACTGCGCCAATCACGATGCCCTTACCCATACGATGGCGGCCCAAACCACGCCCGTGACCTTTTCCGTGCATATCAAAATTTCTCATGTGTACCTCGTTTATGTTGAATGATTATGGTCTCTGATGAGGTAGACGGATGAGGAACAGAAATATTGCCGGGGAAAGATAAAATTTATGTGATAGCGGCTTTGTACGGATAACAGTAATGGCTGAAGGAGATTGTGCAGCGGCTACATGCAGACATTAAAAAGGCTCCCTCAGGAGCCTCTCTGAACATCACGCCGTAGCAGGCAAACTAAAGCTCGAGATACTCTGGGACAGCTGCTGCGCCTGCTCCTCCAGCGAGGCCGCGGCGGCGGCGGATTGCTGCACCAGCGCCGCGTTCTGCTGGGTCACACCGTCCATCTCCGTTACGGCCTGCCCAACCTGACCAATCCCGCGGCTCTGCTCTTCTGAGGCAACCGAAATCTGTTCCATCAGCGTATGCACTTTATTCACAGAGCTGATAATAGAATCAATCACCTCTCCCGAACGATTCACCAGTTGTGCACCGTTTTTCACGCTGGAAACAGACTGGGCGATAAGGCTTTCGATATCTTTCGCCGCCACCGCGCTTTTTTGTGCCAGGGTGCGCACTTCACTTGCTACCACGGCAAATCCTCGCCCCTGCGCGCCAGCACGCGCCGCTTCAACGGCCGCGTTTAGCGCCAGAATATTAGTCTGGAAAGCAATGCTGTTGATGACGCTGGTGATGTCTTCAATACGCTTCGAATTGGACGCGATAGTATTCATCGTTTCGATGACTTCACGGGTTACCGCTTCACCGGTATGGGCATTTTTCACGGCATCCTGCACCAGCTTACCGGCCTGGAAAACGTTGTCGGTGTTATTCGCCACCGTCGCGCTCAGCTCTTCCATGCTGGCGGCCGTCTGGGTCAGGGCCGAAGCCTGTTGCTCGGTACGGGAGGCCAGGTCGATATTGCCGGAGGCAATTTCCTGCGCCGCATGCGTCACGGTGTGGCTGGCGTCGCGCACCTGAGAAATGGTGGAGAGCAGCGCCTGGCGCATCTGCTCCATCGAGGACATCAGGTGATTGATTTCATTCCCGGAATCACGCTTGATCGGTACCGGTACGTCCAGCTTCCCGGCCGCAATCTGGCGACAGTGCTCGCGCGCCAGGTTCACCGGCGCAAAGACCACGCGTTTCATCAGCAGGCTGACGGCGAAGATCACCACCACGAACAGCACCGCAATGCAGGCGATAATAACCAGACCCGACACGAAATTATGGCTCGCATCCTCGTTCAGCGTTTTGGCGTACTTCTGGTGAACGGAGAGAACCTGATCGAGCACAATTTCATATTGGCGATCGAGTTGAGACACCACGGGAATAAGAGCGTTGAACCGCGACACATCGTGAGCGGCGGCAGCGGCGATGAGAGGCGCCAGTCCCTGGTTACGGTAGTTTTGCCACGCCTCCTGGTAGGCAGTGACCAGCGGGGCTTCGTCCGGCAAACGCGGCGAGGCCATAAACGCCGAAAATGCACTATCGGCTTTGGTCAGCGCCTCTTTAACCGAGGCCAGTTTCGCAGACAGATCGGTAGCGTCTCCTGCTTCCACCATTTTCACATACTCCATAACCCTGACCCGCAGGGTTCGGCTGTGGTTAATGGGATCAATAATGGACAGAACCACCTGAATTTCTTTGTTCACATTATCCAGCGAAGTATTACTTTTAATGATGAGCCCAACGCTGGTGATAGTGCTGGCCACAAAGAAGAAAAGCAGGGAAAACAGGATAATCAGGGATGATTTTTTCAATGACATAACACACCTCAGGGATATAATTTCCCTTTGGTTATCGGCTGAATCCAATCTTTAATTAATTAAAGTTATTGATGTCACCCTCAGACGTTACCCTGTCACTCTACGGCCTTGTATCGCCGTTGCAGGGTGGCATCCAGCTTACGCTGGATCGGCTCCGGCGTTTCCCCTTCAATCAGTTTGCCAATCAGATCAAAGCAGTGCCAGGCGAGCTGGCGGTTATCCTGACGAACGGTATCGACAGGAATGGTCAGAGAATCATAGAGATAGTGATCGTCAAAGCTGGCCAAACGCATATCGCTTTGCAGCAGATTATGTTGCCCCATATAGCGCAACACCCCTTCCAGAAGACCGCAGGCGGCGGTAAAAAGGGCTTTTGGCGGGCGGCCCAGGCGTGCGCAAAGCTCGGCAAACATTTCGTAGCCGGAGCTCGGATGGTAATTACCATGAATGATCCACTCCGGACGTAACTCGACGCCAGCGTCACGCAGCCCCTGCTTAAACCCTTCAAGACGGTCACGCGTCGGGGAAAGCCGCGGCTGACCGCCGAGGAAGTAGAACTCATCCGGATGCTGGCGCGCGATGTCGGCCACCAGTGTGGCGGTTGGGGTAATTGAATCGGTGAGAACCAGCGGCAGAGAACTGTCGTTCATATGACGATCAAAAAGCACAACGGGCAACTGTTCGCTCAGCTTTTGATAGTCCGCGTCGTTGAGCATGCTGGAGGCGACAATCAGCCCGTCCACCTGGCGGGCCACCATGTTATTGACCACCACCGTCTCCTGGCCCGGATTTTCATCGCTACAGGAGATCAGCAGCTGAACACCCGCCTCGCGGCAGAGGGTCTCCAGCTCATGAGAAAAAACGGCAAACCCGTAGTTGGTGATTTCCGGCACCACCAGACCAATGGTGTGGCTGCGGTTGTCCCGCAGCGAACGGGCGTGAATGCTGGGCTGATAATGATGTTCTTTGGCAATCGCCAGCACACGCTCGCGTGTCTCCTCCGCCACCCGAAGCTCTTTGCTGCGGCCGTTCAGAACCAGGCTGGCGGTGGCTTTTGATACCCCCGCGAGCTCCGCGATATCTTTAATGGTGACGCGTTTTGTTTTTCTCACAACGACTTAGATCCGGCTGCCAAAACCTCTATTCTATCATGCAGCTGCGCAGCGACCAGTAGCGTAATGTGATATCGGACGCACCTTCGAAGCGTACCTGGGCCGGATGGTCAGGAAAATAGCGGCTGCTCATGACGCCTTCACCGTGATTGATGAAAATTTCGACGCTGGAACAGTCGCACAGCACGCGTAAATGATGAACATTGCCCTGCCAGTAGCGGGTCAGCGTGTCTGTGGTTTTCAGACTGGCGCGTTCCAGACGGATCCCCTCATCATCCACAATCAGCCGCAACGCGCCGGCAAAATCCACGTTCACGCTCGATGCGCTCAGTTCGAACTCAAGACGCGCTCCCGCCAGCACCGGGGCATCGCTGGCGCGTCCCTGCCAGTGATGTTCATCCTCGCGCAGCGTTTCCAGCTCACGGACCGGGGTTTGCCAGAGCTTACCGTCGCGGTAGCGTAGCTCGCGAGGACAGGTCATCTGGTGGATCCAGCCGTGCGCCCGCGTAGGCTGGAGCATCTCTTCGCCGTCCGGCACGCCCATCCAGCCGATGAGGATGCGGCGGCCATCTTCTGCCACCGTGGTTTGCGGCGCGTAAAATTCGAAACCGGCGTCAAGCTCATGCAGCTCGCCGTGCGCAAATGCAGGCGTTTGATAATCAAATGCCCCACGCATCCAGACGGCCGGATAGGTGTTGAGATAGCGATGCGGTTCGCGCGCCAGCCCCTGCGGGCAGCAGATCAAGACGTGTGTGCCATCAAGCTCAAATAGATCCGGGCACTCCCACATATAGCCCGCGTCCGTGAGTCCGTTGACGCCGTGACCGGCGATTTCGCCGCAGGACGCCCAGGTGTGTAAATCGGCTGACGTAAACAGCAGCACCTTGCCGCGCTGCTGTCGATCCTGCGCGCCGAGCACCATGTACCACAGCCCGTCATGCCACCATACTTTCGGATCGCGGACGTGCCCGGTGTACCCGTCCGGCAGGGGCAACACCGGTCCCAGTTTGGCAAACGTGCCATCGTCATTTTGCACCGCCAGACACTGCCAGGCGGTGCGGCCGCCATCGTCAAACTTAACGTTGCCGGTATAGCACAGGGTCAGCACGCCGTTGTTATCCACGGCGCTGCCGGAGTAACAGCCATTGCGGTCATACTCTTCGTCAGGCATCAGCGCCATTGGCTCGTGCTGCCAGTGCACCAGATCTGCTGAGCTCCAGTGCCCCCAACACTTGTAGCGATGATCGCAGCCCAGCGGGTTCCACTGATAAAACAGATGGTAGCGCCCGGCAAACCAGATAAACCCGTTCGGATCGTTCATCAGCCCTGTCACCGGTGCGGGATGCCACTGCGGATAGTGGCTGTCCGCCAGCGCACGCGGCTGGCCTTGCATAACGGCCTGCAACACGGCAGGCCAGCGGAAAGATAAGGTCATTATTCAGAGTCCGTTTTATATTTCAGCAGCAGAGAGACGGTGAACGCCACGCCAAAGGCAATCACCATGCCGATTATATAGTTGAGCAGCGAGCTGGCCTGGACAATCGCCATGCCGGGAAGCGCCGTCAGGCCAACGGCGGTCATGTAGACATGCACCGAGACCACCCAGGCACCGCCCGCCGCACCACCGATCAGCGCCGCGATAAACGGCTTCACAAAACGCAGGTTGATGCCAAAAATTGCCGCTTCGGTGATGCCCAGCATCGCGGAAAACGCCGACGGTAAGGTAATGGCTTTGATTTTGGCATCGCGGGTTTTGAACCACACCGCCAGACACGCCCCGCCCTGCGCCACGTTCGCCATCGCCCAGATCGGCAGCAGGAAGTTAACGCCAATCGACGGATTACCCAGCAGCCCGGCCTCAATGGCGTGGAAGCTGTGGTGAATGCCGGTAATGACAATCACCGAATAAAGCCCACCAAACAGCAGCCCGGCCAGCCAGCCCGCGTGGGCAATCAGGGTGCTAAGAATGAAGGAGATCCCGTCGCCCAGCGCGCGTCCCGCCGGGCCAATAATCAACAGCGCAATGAAGCCGGAGATAATGACGGTCAGGAACGGCGTCAGGATCAGATCTAACGCATCCGGGATCGCCCGGCGCAGCTGTTTTTCCACAATGCTCATAAACCACACCGCCAGCAGCACCGGGAAGACGGTTCCCTGATAGCCAATCATGGCGATTTCAAGACCGAAGAAGTTCATGGTGTGGAAGCCGGACGCTACGCCCCAGGCGTTGGTCAGCGCCGGATGAGTCAGGATGCCGCCGAGCGTTGCCCCCAGATACGGGTTGCCGCCAAACTCCCGCGCGGCGGTGAAGCCAATCAGGATCGGCAGAATAATAAACGCCGCCGAGCTGCACATATCCAGCATGATATAGAGCGCGTTATCCGGATTAACCCAGCCGTAGGTTTTAACCATCCCCAGCAGGCCCATCAGCAGACCCGAGGCCACGATCGCCGGGATAATCGGCACGAAGATGTTGGAGAGCAGACGCGCGATACGCTGGAATGGGTTCAGCTTGCGGGCCGCAATATCCGCCGCTTCCGATTTACTGGACTCGCTAATCCCTGCCGCCTGAATAAACGCGGCGTAAACCTTATTCACCACCCCGGTGCCGAAGATCACCTGCATCTGCCCGGCGTTTCGAAAACAGCCTTTCACGCCTTCAACCTTGCCGATAGCCTGCTGGTCGGCAAGCGCATCATCGACCAGCACCAGACGAAGGCGCGTGGCGCAATGTGCCGCGCTGGCAATGTTCTCTTTGCCACCGAGCAGCGGAATAAGCTCGCGCGCAATATGATTAAAATCCATAGATACCTCTTCCTGACCTCTTTTTATGGTGTTCGAAACGCCCCCGCGATGCGGGAGCGTGAAGGGTTAAAACCAGGTTTCCATCTGCACCCCAAAGTTCCATTCCCCGCCCGCGTTGAAGCCGCTGCTGCCAAAGGCGTCATCGCTGGCGTAGTTATCCAGCTTGCTGCTCCAGTCCATCCAGGTGGCGAACAGGCGCAGCTCCGGACGGCTGAAGAAATCGCCAATTTTGCCCGCCTTTAACGTCGGGGCGAAGGTCAGCTTGTAGAAGCTACCGTTAACCGCATTGCGATCCTTGTAGCCTTCCGGGCTTAAATCCATGTACTGATAGCTGCCTTCGAACGCGAGGGCGAAATTCTGGGTCACCTCTTTGATCAGACGCGTATTGAGCGTGACCCACTCATAGCTGTCGCCCTTCACGTAGCGGTCCTTACTGCTTTGCGCCAGCACGGCGGGCGCAATGTGCCAGCCACCGCCCAGCGGCGTGACACCGTAACTTGCAAAACGCCAGGTATCGGCTTCTGACAGCAGCGCGCCGTCTGAACCAATGCTTTTCACCTCGGCGCCCAGACCGTGGCCGTAAAGCAGCGCCGTTTTGGCGGAACCTTCCCGCAGGCCGTAGAAGCTCTCGTTATGCAGACCAACCAGCGCATGTACCCCGTTATTGGCCGCGTCGGTTTTAATCGGATCGCCGTTGCTGTCCTTACGGTCGTCATTATCTTTTGCCCGTAAGCCGCTGACCATCATCTGCACCGGCCCGGCGAAGTGATTCATGCTGAGGATGTAGTTCTGAACGTTGTTGTCGATCTCCTCTTCGCTGCCGAAGTTACGGCCATAAAGGGAGAAGTTACTGCGCAGCGTATCGTTCCACTTCACGTCGTAGACGCCGCCGCCGGTCCCGGCGAGAAACACCACGTCGGAATCCAGCCAGTGAATGTCGAAGTTGTCGCGGTCAAAACGCTTACCCGCCCAGAAGGTACTGCCCTTCAGCGCACCGGTAAAGTCCGGCAAATTGCCCAGCTCGGCAAAGGCCTGACGAATGTTCAGGTCGCTGCTGTCTGCCGACCAGTCGTTATAGGTTTTCTGACCGTCGGCCAGCATCGCCTTAAAGCGCGTCGTCGCACCGTTCTCCAGCGTCTGTTTGTGCTCAACATTCAGCTCAACGTAGGTATCCGCTTCGTTCCCCAGACGCCCGATGGCCCCGCCGGTTTCCCCGGCGGGCGTCAGATAAGGGCCGCTTTTGCTGCTGGAGGCCGCGTCGTTCATCAGCAGGCCGGAACGGGCGTAACCGTGAAATTCAAAACCGCCTGTCCGGTCGGCTTTTTCTTCCAGCACCGTAGTACGTTGCGCCACCGCCTGTGTGGAGGTCTGCGCTTCCTGCTGCGCAGCCACCAGCTGCTGTGTTTTCTGTTCCGCTGCCGTTGCGCGCTTTTCAGCAACCTGCGCGCGGGTTTCCGCCTCCTGCAAACGCTGCTCCAGCGCTGCCAGGCGCGCTTCGATACGTGTCATATCCGTCTGGGCAAAAACAGAGGTACTCCCGGCCAGCATGCCTATCATCACGGCAAGTCTGCGTTTTTTATACATTTTGTCGCATCCCTAATAACTATCGGTGAAAGTGCTAAATTGCTAAACCGGTTTAGGCTGATGATACTAAACCGTTGAATTTTGAATCGGCAACGTTTTTTGCTAAACCGTTTTAGTAAGTGTGATCGAGGCGACAATTCAGGCCGCCGACCGGAGGCCTGGAGAGGTGAATTACAGTTCGTGATGATAAGGCAGCGCGGTCATTGCCCCTTTTGCGGTTGTCGCCAGCGCCCCACAGCGCTGCGCCAGCGTGATGACCTCTGAGAGACGGGCCTGGCCATCACGAGCCAGACCGAACAGCAGCCCGGCGACGAAAGCATCCCCCGCGCCGGTGGTATCAATGCATTCCACGGGTGATGCAGGATAGTGCGTCAACGCACCTTTCTGCCAGGCGGTGACGCCCTCTTTTCCCTGCGTCACCAGCACCAGCCTGGCCGGACAGGTGCGCATCAGCGCCGCCAGCCCCTCATGGACCTGCGCATTTCCGGTTAAGAACGCCAGTTCTTCCACCGAGATTTTCACCACATCTGCACAGGCTAATGCCCGCTCAAGACACTGACGCAGCTCGACTTCATCGTGCCAGAGATCGGCGCGGATATTGGGGTCAAAGCTGACGAATCCCCTCGCCTGTTTGATCGCGGCCATCGCCTGAAACGTCGCGGAACGGCTGGGTTCGGCGCTGAGCGCGATAGAGCAGACGTGCAGCCACTCCCCGGCGCGGAATGGCGGGAGATCGGCAGAGTCGAGGAATAAATCAGCGCTCGGGCGAACCATAAAGGTAAAGGAACGTTCACCGTCGTTATCGAGATCCACCACCACCGTGGAGGTGCGATGCTGCGGGTCCAGGCGCAGCCATTCTGTATTAACCTGCTCATCCGCAAGCGTTTTTTGCATAAAACGCCCGAAGGGGTCGTCGCCCACCCGGCCTATAAAGGCGCTTCTGCCGCCCAGACGCGCTACCCCTACCGCAACGTTGGCCGGTGCGCCGCCAGGACATTGCAGCAGTTTGCCCTCTCCGTCGGGCAACAGATCCACCACTGCATCGCCAAGTACCCAGATCGTCTCCATATCACCTTCTTAGCTAAATCATGTTAAACCGGTTTAGCTATTTAAGCACAGGCAGGGTGTCGGGGAAATATGGCGAGGGAAAATTTGCTTAACCCACCCGATGGGGCCAGTGAATATCACCCACGCCATTGAGCTGCGGGCGGGCGAACAAAAAGCCCTGGAAGCGGCGAATACCGGCGGATTCAAGCCAGCACCACTCTTCTATCTTCTCAATGCCTTCTGCGACCAGCGTAATCTCCAGATCGGTGCAGCAGCTGATTATCGACTTCACAATCGCCTGCTTGGGCCCGCTCAGGTGGATATCGCTGACGATCTCTCTGTCGATTTTGAGCTTATCCGGCTGAAACCGGGTGAGCAGTGAAAGACCAGCATAGCCGGAACCAAAATCATCTATCGCCAGCCCAACCCCTTCCGCGCGCAGCTGTTTAATGGCGCTGTTAAACTGGTTGAAGCCAGAGATCATCTCGTTCTCAGTGACTTCAATGATCACCTGCTCTGGCTGTAGATTGTGCTTTTTGATCTGCGTTACCAGGAACTCTACCGCGCCCGGCACGTTAACCAGCGACATTGGCAGCAGGTTCACCGCCAGTTTGTGGCTGCCGATGCCGAGCTTTTGCGCCAGCGCAAAGGTCCAGGCTTTGGTTTGCAGGTCGACTTCGTAAATCTGTTCACGATCGAGACTACGGAAGAAATGCTCCGGGCTGCCGCCGTCGTTTCCGCGTATAAGCGCTTCGAGAGAACTGATTTTGCCTTCGGACGGCTCGACAATGGGTTGCAGCGCAAACTGGCAGGGCTGTCCCGCCAGCAGACCTAACCCTTTACCAAACGGCGCGCGCTCTCGCGAAAGCGTCCATTTATCAGGCTCATAGTCCGAAGCGGGTGGGATAGCGGTTTTGCCGGTGATAAAGGTCTGAATAAATTTGAAGACCCGATCCTCAGAAGTCAGATAGCTTTCCAGCTTGCTGTAATGCAGAACCGACGCCAGAACCGCTTTCGGGGTCTGAACATCCAGGTCAAACAGCAGCATTCCCACGTCTTCGAAACGTCTGCGCGGGCCGTAATCGCGCATCAGCTCCACCACGCCGGTATGCCGGTCATCCGCACGGATGGTGTTAAAAAGCGCGACGACGCGCTGTTCCGTGCCTTCGAGAATTTGCAGAACGTCACGTCCACGGGAGAGAAGAATGCCTGAGATGCCCTGCTCCGTGTTACGGATCCTGGCCTGTTCAACCAGCGCGCTTAACGCTGCGGAGGTGCAGGTTAAGCTCAGCTGGCTTCGATAAATAAGAGTTGTCAGCACAGAAACGGGGTCCGGTATGGGGTATACGCCTGAACGGTACTGTTTAACACAGTTCCCCGGTGTGACCTAATCTATTCCACGTTGGGCTTAATTCTCCCCGATACGGCTGTCGATCCGCGTCTGCATATAATCGTAGAACGGATTCGACGTCACGCGCATCAGCGCATCTTTGCCAACGCTCAGAACCGATGTTTCTCCCCACAGGGCTATCGTCCCCAGGCTGATACCGTAGTGGTTTTTCACCTCAGGATGGCGGCCATACAGATCGTCATCAGGCGGGAACGGAATAGCAACATGCGACAGGGAATAAACCTCCTGCGGATACGCGACAGACAGCGGCATCACCGTTTCCCGGGTGCTACCCGCTGGCGTCGTCTTTGCCACCATATCAAACCTGTCGGGGCTGGCATTGGTCACAATTGTGACAGTGTAACGCCTTTTTGCCTCGGGCAGCAGGTCAGCCACCGCCGTCCAGGATGATGGCCTGAACAGTGGACGGAAACTCCCGGCCTGGTTGATATCAAAAACTACCAGTTCGCTGCCGTTTGCCGGAAGCTGGTCAAACAGCCCGCTGACCACGGCGCGGGTACTGACCGTTGAATCCATGACCGACTGAAACGCCAGCACCGGCGGAAGCTGCGCCAGTTTGTGATCATGAACATCGCGGTTTATCTGCTCATGCAGCGCCTGGGTAAGCAGCCAGGACTGACGTGCTGCATTCACCGGGAACGAATTGTATTTATAAGGATTATATTCCGGCGAAATGTTGAGCCACGCGGCTTTGGCAAACGCCGGTAACATGGCCGGTAGCCCGGCGAATCCGGCAAAGCGCGCAAACGCCGTGACGCCAATCATCGGTGAGAGCAAAACGATCTGCTGAGGTTTACGCAGTTCAGGCGCATCAAGAGCGTCGAGGGCGTATTTCATCGCCAGCGCCCCGCCGTTGGAGTAGCCCACCAGATGCAGGGGGAGATCGTTCCCCGTCAGGCGTGTCGCTTCACGAACCGCAAGGCGCGATGCGGCCAGCCACGCCTCCCAGTCAACGTCTGTCAGGGCACCCGGCGCCGTGCCGTGTCCGGGCAAACGAGGCACTACGGCCACAAAGCCGTGCTGTTGATAATTCTCTGCCAGATGCCTGACGCTGTAGGGCGAGTCCGTCAGACCGTGCAGCAATACCACCGCCCCGCGCGGCTTTCCGGCAGGCATCAGTACGAATGACCGGTTTGCATCCGGGGAAAAGTGTCCTGGCCACACCAGGCTCTGGCGGTAATAACGGTTCAGCGGCGTGCGCTCTGCGGGGGTGACTTTCGCCGTCACCTCAGCATCGAGAGCGGTGAAGATGGCGTTTTCCCGCGCGACATACGCTGCGAAGGTCGCGTTATCCATCTCCTGCACGGACATTTCGTCAGCCCGCCAGGTGTGCCAGTGATGCAGGGCCGGCCCCTGCTGCGAAAGATAAACCCGCACCGCCAGCAGCACGAGCACAATGATCCCGATGACCATCGCTATTTTTTTTGCGAGAGCCATCAGGCGCACGCTGACCCGCCAGGGCAAATTCGCCATGTGAGGCTCCCTCCCTTATCCACAGAGCGTTCATCTTACCAAAAAATGTGAAGAGGCTGACGTATTCACCAAATAGATACCGCTCAGGCCGGACACTGCACCAAAAGTGAACTACGCTGCACAAATGCTGAGCATCTGTTAAACAAATATTGCATTAACTTTGCTGCACAGCGCGTTTTCGCCGCAATGTGAACATGGCACGCGTCCTGCATTGTTAATCCGGTAACAGAAACCCGGCCTTTGACAGCCAGTTAACAGCGAGGCGGTATGACGACCAAACCTGAGGTGTTGAGCCGTATCGAAGCGACCTTTAGCCAGCTCACCCCGAGCGAAAAACGGGTGGCAAGCTGGATGCTGGCGCACGTCGGGCAGATCCCCTTTGAAACGGCAGAGAGCGTGGCGCTGGCCACGGCAACCAGCGGGATCACCGTCGGACGCTTTCTGCGCAAGCTGGGCTATCGCAACCTGGACGACGCCAAAAAAAGCCTGCGCAATCCCCACCAGCCCTGGGGCATTAACGAGCGTCTCGACTCCTGGAAGCAGCAACAGCCGCTGTCGGATCGCCTTCAGCACTCCCTGTCGCTGGAGGTGGACGCCATTGCCCATGTCTACCAGCTGGCGCAAAGCGAAACGTTCAGGCAGGTGGTCCAGCAACTTACCCATGCCGACGCCGTCTTCGTGCTGGGGATCCAGTCCACGCGCGGGATCGCCAATGCGTTCTTCAGCCATCTTGAGTATCTGCGCCCGCGGGTGAGCTATTCCGAAGGGCTCTCCGGTAGCTGGGTGGAGTCGCTTAACTCCGGCTTTGCTAACCCGTATATCGTGCTGACGGATACCCGCGCCTACTCCGCCATTGCCCGCCAGTACTGCCGCGTGGCGAGCGAAAAAGGCCTGGCGATGGCGCTGATCACCGATATCTGGTGCCCGTGGGCGCGGGATTATCCGATTGATTTACTCCAGGTGAAGACCGATACCGGCCATTTCTGGGATTCGCTGGCGCCGGTGAGCTGTCTCTTCAACCTGCTGCTGTCGGGCGTTGTCGAGGCGCTGGGCGATGCGCTGCCGGAACGTCTGGCAATCAACCGACAACTACAACAAGAGTTTGGTCAATTTGAACGCTAAAGGAGCGGAGCTATGCCTGAAGAGAGTCAACTGATTGATGTGGCGAAAACCTTTCCCACGCTGCATATCGATCTGAAATACGCGACCGCCGATAACATCACTGGCCGCCCGATCTACCAGCACGCCGCGTGCCTGTTGCATACGGATGCCGCCACCGCGCTGGCGAAAGCGATCAGCATCGCCGCGCTGGCCGGTCTGAAGCTGGTGGTTTACGACGCCTACCGCCCCCAGCAGGCGCAGTCGCAACTCTGGGATGCCTGCCCCAATCCGGAATACGTGGTGGATGTCGCAATTGGCTCTAACCACAGCCGGGGCACCGCCATTGACGTCACGCTGATGGATGAACACGACAACGTGCTGGATATGGGCGCCGGGTTTGACGAAATGCACGACCGTTCTCATGCCTGGCACCCTTCCGTTCCGCCCGAGGCGCAGCGAAATCGTCTGCTCCTGAACGCCGTGATGTACGGCGGCGGTTTTGTGGGCATCAGCAGCGAGTGGTGGCATTTCGAACTGCCGAACGCCGCCAGCTACCCGCTGTTAGATGACCAGTTCGCCTGTTATCCGACCACACACTCACTCTAATTCTGGAGCCCGGCCATGAAAACTACGCTGCTTACAACCCTGATTGCCGCTACGCTCGCCCTGAGCGCCCCTCTCGCGCTGGCGGCGGTGCCAAAAGATATGCTGGTGATTGGGAAAGCTGCCGATCCGCAAACGCTGGATCCGGCGGTCACTATCGATAACAACGACTGGACGGTGACCTACCCCTCGTACCAGCGTCTGGTGAAATACAAGCCTGGCACCACGGAGGTGGAAGGCGATCTGTCGACGGGCTGGAAGGCGTCTGACGACCAGAAAGAGTGGACGTTCACCCTGGCAGATAATGCAAAATTCTCCGACGGCACGCCGGTGACCGCCGAAGCGGTCAAGCTGTCGTTTGAACGTCTGCTGAAAATTAATCAGGGACCTTCCGAAGCGTTCCCGAAAGATTTGAAAGTGGACGCGGTGGATGAGCATACGGTGAAATTCACCCTCAGCCAGCCGTTCGCCCCGTTCCTCTACACGCTGGCCAATGACGGCGCGTCGATCGTCAACCCGGCGGTGCTGAAAGCCAATGCCGCCGACGACGCGCGCGGTTTCCTGGCGCAAAACACCGCGGGTTCCGGACCGTTTATGCTGAAAAGCTGGCGGAAAGGTCAGCAGCTGGTGATGGTGCCCAACCCACATTGGCCGGGTGAAAAGCCGCACTTCAAGCGCGTCTCGGTGAAGATTATCGGTGAAAGCGCCTCGCGTCGCCTGCAACTTTCCCGTGGCGATCTGGATATCGCCGACGCCCTGCCGGTGGATCAGCTTGCCGCTCTGAAGCAGGAAGGCAAAGTGGCCGTGGCGGAATACCCGTCCCTGCGGGTGACCTACCTCTATCTGAACAACAGTAAGCCTCCGATGAATCAGGTGGATTTGCGCCGCGCGGTCTCCTGGGCCACCGATTATCAGGGGATGGTGAAAGGCATTCTCAGCGGGAACGGCAAGCAGATGCGCGGCCCGATCCCGGAGGGCATGTGGGGCTTCGATGCGAACGCCATGCAGTACAGCTTTGACGAGGCTAAGGCCAAAGCGGCGCTGGAGAAAGTCAACGATAAACCGGCCAGCCTGACGTTCCTCTACTCCGATAACGACCCGAACTGGGAGCCTATCGCCCTCTCCACGCAGGCGAGCCTGGGCAAGCTGGGGATTAACGTCAAGCTCGAGAAACTGGCGAACGCCACCATGCGCGACCGCGTCGGCAAAGGTGATTATGACATTGCGATTGGTAACTGGAGCCCGGACTTCGCTGACCCGTACATGTTCATGAACTACTGGTTCGAATCGGACAAAAAAGGGCTGCCGGGTAACCGCTCATTCTATGAGAACAAAGAGGTCGATGCATTGTTGCAGGCGGCACTGAAAACCACCGATCAGGCGGAACGCACCAAAGATTACCAGCAGGCGCAGAAAGTGGTGATTGACGAGGCGGCTTACGTTTATCTGTTCCAGAAGAACTACCAGCTGGCGATGAACAAAGAGGTCAAAGGCTTCACCTTTAATCCGATGCTTGAGCAGGTCTTTAACATCGCCACCATGAGTAAGTAACGGCCCACGCCGGGGGGAAGTGTATGACGTTCTGGAGCATCGTGCGCCAGCGCTGCTGGGGGTTAATCCTGGTGGTGGCCGGTGTCTGTATTATTACTTTTATTATTTCACACCTGATCCCCGGCGATCCGGCCCGCCTGCTGGCCGGTGACCGCGCCAGCGATGAAATCGTGCAGGGCATCCGCCAGCAGCTGGGGCTGGATCAACCGCTCTATATTCAGTTTGGCCGCTATGTAGAGGCGCTGGCGCACGGCGATCTGGGCACCTCCATTCGTACCGGTCGCCCCGTTGCGGAAGATTTGAAAGCCTTTTTCCCCGCCACGCTGGAGCTGGCCTTCTGCTCTTTGCTGCTGGCGCTGGTGGTTGGCGTACCGCTGGGCATTTTATCGGCGGTGTACCGTAACCGCTGGCTGGATCACCTGGTGCGACTGATGGCGATGACGGGCATCTCGACGCCTGCCTTCTGGCTGGGACTGGGGGTAATCGTTCTGTTCTACGGGCAACTGCAAATTCTGCCCGGCGGCGGCAGGCTGGACGACTGGCTCGATCCGCCTGCCCACGTTACCGGCTTTTATCTGCTGGACGCCCTGCTGGAAGGCAACGGCGAGGTGTTTTTCAACGCCCTACAGCACCTGATTCTACCCTCCCTGACCCTGGCCTTTGTGCATCTGGGTATTGTGGCGCGTCAGGTGCGTTCCGCTATGCTGGAGCAACTGAGCGAGGATTATATTCGTACCGCCCGCGCGAGCGGGTTGCCGGGCTGGTACATCGTGCTGCGCTACGCCTTACCCAACGCCATGATCCCCTCCATTACCGTGCTCGGGCTGGCGCTGGGCGATCTGCTGTACGGGGCAGTCCTTACCGAAACCGTGTTTGCCTGGCCGGGAATGGGAGCCTGGGTGGTGACCTCCATTCAGGCGCTGGACTTCCCTGCCGTCATGGGCTTCGCGGTCGTGGTATCGCTGGCCTATGTCTTCGTCAATCTGGTGGTGGATCTGCTGTATCTGTGGATCGACCCGCGAATCGGGCGCGGAGGTGCCGAATGATGTTAACTCAGGAAACGCCCGTCCCCGTCAGCACCGCCAAACAGCGCATCAACTGGGCAAAGCTGTTCTGGATGCTACGCAAAAGCCCGCTCACGCTGATCGGCGGGGTGATTATGATCGTGATGCTGCTGATGATGGTGGTCTCGCCGTGGATAGTCCCGCACGATCCGAACGCGCTGGATCTGACCGCGCGATTGCAGGCGCCTTCAGCCCAGCACTGGTTTGGCACCGATGAGGTGGGCCGAGATCTGTTCAGCCGCGTGCTGGTGGGCAGCCAGCAGTCCATCACGGCGGGGCTGGCGGTGGTGGTGATTGCGGGCGGCATCGGTTCGCTGCTCGGCTGTTTGTCCGGCGTACTCGGCGGGCGCGGCGACGCCATCATTATGCGCGTCATGGACATTATGCTCTCCATCCCCTCGCTGGTGCTGACGATGGCGCTGGCTGCCGCGCTCGGCCCAAGCCTGTTTAACGCGATGCTGGCGATTGCGATTGTACGCATTCCGTTTTACGTGCGGCTGGCACGCGGGCAAACGCTGGTGGTGCGCCAGTTCACCTACGTGCAGGCCGCCCGCACCTTTGGCGCATCGCGCTGGCACCTGATCAGCTGGCATATCCTGCGTAACGCCCTGCCGCCGCTGATCGTACAAGCGTCGCTGGATATCGGCAGCGCCATTCTGATGGCCGCCACGCTCGGCTTTATTGGATTAGGCGCGCAGCAGCCCACCGCCGAATGGGGCGCGATGGTGGCCGTGGGGCGTAACTACGTGCTTGACCAGTGGTGGTACTGTGCGTTTCCGGGGGCGGCAATTCTGATCACAGCGGTTGGGTTTAATCTGTTTGGCGATGGTCTTCGCGACCTGCTGGATCCCAAATCAGGAGGGAAGCAGTCATGAGTGATTCCGTATTATCGATTGAAGATTTGCACCTGAGCTTCCCCATTTTTCGCGGTGACGTCCACGCACTCAACCACGTCTCGCTGGAGATTGGCCGGGGTGAAATTGTCGGCGTGGTGGGCGAATCCGGCTCGGGAAAATCGGTCACCGCGATGCTGGCGATGCGCCTGCTGCCGGAAGGCAGTTACCATGTTCACCATGGCCGGGTCACGCTGCTCGGGGAAGATGTCCTGAATGCGTCGGAAAAACAGCTTCGTCAGTGGCGCGGCGCCAGGGTGGCGATGATTTTTCAGGAGCCGATGACGGCGCTCAACCCCACGCGCCGGATTGGCAGGCAAATGGTGGAGGTGATCCGCCAGCATCAGTCGCTTTCCCGTCGCGATGCGCAGCAGAAGGCGATCGCCCTGCTGGGCGAGATGCAAATCCCGGATGCGGCACAGGTGATGGATCGCTATCCGTTTGAGCTTTCCGGCGGCATGCGCCAGCGGGTGATGATCGCCCTTGCCTTCTCCTGCGAGCCGGAGCTGATCATTGCCGATGAGCCGACCACCGCGCTGGACGTGACCGTTCAGCGTCAGGTGCTGCGTCTGCTGAAACACAAAGCGCGCGCCAGCGGGACGTCGGTGCTGTTTATCAGTCACGATATGGCGGTGGTGTCGCAGCTTTGTGACCGGATGTACGTTATGTACGCGGGCAGCGTGATCGAAAGCGGCAGCACGCAGACCTTGATCCACCATCCTGTGCACCCCTATTCAATTGGCCTGCTGCGGTGCGCGCCGGAAAATGGTGAACCGCGCGAGATCCTCCCGGCCATTCCCGGCACGGTGCCTAACCTCAGCCACCTCCCGTGCGGATGTGCCTTTCGCGAACGCTGTTTTGCTGCCGGGGCGAAATGCAGCGAAACGCCGCGCTTAATTTCCACGGGCGCAGAAGGCCAGCAGGCTGCCTGCTGGTACCCACAACAGGAGACACGACATGTCTGAGGTACTGCTGGAACTGGATAGCGTGCATGTGAATTTTCCTGCGCGCAAAAACTGGCTGGGGCGCGTGAAGGAGCAGGTACACGCCCTCAACGGCATGGATCTCCGGATCCATCGCGGCGAAACGCTGGGCGTTGTAGGGGAATCCGGCTGTGGAAAGAGCACGCTGGCGCAGTTGCTGATGGGCATGCTCAAACCGAGTACCGGTGCCTGTCAGCGCGCGAATGCGGCAGGCGGTATGCAGATGGTATTTCAGGACCCGCTCTCGTCCCTCGACCCGCGTTTACCCGTCTGGCGCATCATCACCGAGCCGGTGTGGATACAGCAACGCCGCAGCGAACGGGAGCGTCGTCAGCTGGCTGAGACGCTGGCGCAGCAGGTGGGCATTCGGGCGGAATATCTTGACCGCCTGCCGCATGCGTTTTCGGGTGGACAGCGCCAGCGCATCGCTATTGCCCGGGCGCTCTCTTCGGATCCGGACATCATCGTGCTGGATGAACCCACCAGCGCGCTGGATATTTCCGTCCAGGCGCAGATCCTCAATTTGCTGGTTGCCCTGCAACAGCAGCGAAATCTGACCTACGTGCTGATCTCGCACAACGTCTCGGTGGTCCGGCACATGAGCGACCGGGTGGCGGTAATGTATCTGGGGCAGATCGTGGAGCTGGGTCCGGCGGACCAGGTGCTGGGCAAGCCACGGCATCCGTATACGCAGCTGCTGCTTGACTCCGTTCCCCGTACCGGAGAACCGCTGGACGAAGATCTGGCATTACGCAAAACCGATCTCCCCGGTAATCGCCGCCTGCCCGATGGCTGCTACTTCCGCGACCGCTGCCCGCTGGCAGCTGAAGGATGCGAACGGCCGCAGCCGCTTCAGCCCGCAGCCGGAGACCGAAGCGTACGCTGCTGGCGTAACCGCTAGATTTGCGCCATCCCGCCATCGACAAACAGCTCCGTGGCGTTTATAAAGCTGGCGGCATCGGACGCCAGAAACGCCACGGCTTTTCCGACTTCGCCCGGCGCGCCCAGGCGACCCAGCGGCACCTGGGCCGCCAGCGCATCGTATAATCCCTGACGCTGTTCTTCGGGAACCAGATCGCCAAGACCGGGCGTTTTCACGGGGCCAGGGCTGACGACGTTGACGCGTATCCCGCGGCCCTGTAAGTCCAGCGCCCAGGAGCGGGCAAAGTTACGCACGGCGGCTTTACTGGCGCTGTAGACGCTAAAATTCGCCGTCCCCTTAATTGAAACCGTCGATCCGGTGAGGATAATGGATGAACCAGAGGAGAGCAGCGGCAGCGCTTTCTGGACGGTAAACAGCACGCCGCGCACGTTGGTGGCAAAAATCCGGTCAAACTGCTCCTCGGTGATGGCGCCCAGCGGCAGCATGTCGCCGCCCCCGGCGTTGGCGAACAGAATATCGAGTCGTCCCTCTTCTTTAGCAATCTGCGCGTAAACCGCATCCAGATCGGCCATTCTGGAGACGTCCGCGCGGATAGCTACCGCCGCCGCGCCAATGTCTGCCCGCGCGGCATCCAGTTCGGCCTGACGACGTCCGGTTATATAGACCTTCGCTCCCTGCGCCGCCAGCTCCTGTGCCGTTGCGAGACCAATACCGGTGCTGCCGCCGGTCACCAGAGCGATTTTTCCTGCAAGCGTTGTATTCATACTCATAACCTTCTGTTGTGATGTAAAAGAGGAGCGTTTGCCCGCGTCAGGCAGACTTTAGATCTTGCGGGATTCGTGATAAACGGGCAAAAATGAAAATGAATTTTCACAGCAGGAAATAATCAGAGGAGATCTGTGTGGATCAGCTAATGGCAATGCGCGCCTTTACGCGGGTGGTTGAATCCGGAAGCTTTACCCGAGCGGCAGACTCCCTGAACATGCCGATAGCTACGCTGAGTAAGCTGGTAAAATCACTTGAAGCGCACCTGGAAACACGGCTGCTGCATCGTACTACGCGCCGGGTGGTCACGACGGCAGAAGGCATGGAATACTACGAGAAAGCGCTGCGGGTATTAATCGATATAGAGGACATTGATACCGCCTTTCGCGCATCGTGCTGCACGCCTAAAGGCCATTTGCGTATCGACGTGGGGGGGTCAACCGCCCGGGACGTGTTGATCCCCCTGCTGCCGGATTTTTTTCAGCGCTACCCGGACCTGCGCATCAACCTGGGGGTAGCCGACCGTCCGGTAGACTTAATCAGTGGAAACGTAGACTGCGTGATCCGCGGCGGCCCGCTGGATGACTCTTCGCTTATCGCCCGGCATATCGGTGACGCCCGGATGATAGCCTGCGCGACGCTGGGCTATCTTAAGACTCACGGCATCCCTGCCTATCCGCAGGAGCTGCGCAACGGCCATAAGCTGATTAGCTACCTTTCCCCCGTTACCGGACGCGCATTCCCGTTTCGGTTCCTCGATCGGGGTGAACCGCTGGAGATCAGCGTTCCGCACCATCTTGGAGTCAATGAAAGCAACGCACACCTGGCCGCGGCGCTGGCGGGTTTAGGGATTATTCAGACGTTTGGCTATGCTGCGAGAACGCATCTGGAAACGGGCGCGCTGGTAGAGGTCCTGAGCGACTGGCGTCCTAAGGCGTATCCTTTTCACGTAGTCTATCCACAGAGTCGGTATTTAACACATCGCCTGAGAGTGTTTATTGCGTGGCTTGCCGAGGTCTTCCCTGCGGCGGTGAAAGGTTAGCCGGGCATTTGCCCGGCCAGATATCAGTTCAGTTTGTAATCCAGCGTGATTTCGGCTTTCAACAGCTGCGACACCGGACAACCCGCCTTCGCTTTCTGAATAATGCCGTCAAACTGCTGCGGATCGATACCCGGTACCGTCACCTTGCTTTGCAGCGCCACTTTGTTGATGGCAAAACCACTGTCGGTTTTATCCAGCGAGACATCCGCCGTGGTATCGATGGAATCGGCGGTATAACCCGCTTCGCCCAACATTAGCGACAGGGCCATAGAGAAACAGGCCGCGTGCGCTGCGCCAATCAGCTCTTCCGGGTTGGTCCCTTTTTCGCCCTCGAAGCGGGTGTTAAAGCCGTAAGGTTGCTGGTTAAGGACGCCACTTTCTGTTGAGACCGTCCCTTTGCCGCGTTTGATGTCGCCAGACCAGTGTGCTGAACCGTGCTTATGAATCGTCATTCTTGCTCTCCTTTTGGCTTACAAAGGGATAAGTATAGGACGCATAATCCATTTTGCAGGGAAGACAGATTAGTCCGAGCGCGTGGCAAGGTGGTTTGCCAGCGCGTCGAGGAACACACGCTGCGCCGCAGGCTGATAGTCTCGCGACTGATAAATACCAAAAATACCGATCGGTTTTGGCGTAAAGGCGCTGAGCACCGGCACCAGGCTGCCCTGCCTTAGCGCCGCGTCGGCCTCGCGCTCGGGCAGCATGGCAATACCACAGTGGTTTATCGCCGCCTCCATCAGCAGTGACGAGATGCTGGCGCTGAGATTGCCGCTGACCGCCGTCGTGATCGGCTCCCCTTCGGGCGTCAAAAAACGCCACGACTGACCGGCAAAAAAGCTGTAATGCAGGCAGTTGTGCCGTGCTAAGTCCTCCAGCTGCTCTGGAACGCCCCGGCTGGCAAGGTAGTGCGGCGAAGCGCAAAGTACGGACCGACACTCTCCCAGTCGGCGGGCGATCATGCCCGGTTCGGGGTTATCGGTGATGCGGATCGCCACGTCAATTCGCTCGCCCACCAGGCTTACCGGATGGTTATTAACATCCAGCTCAATGCGCAGCTGAGGGTAACGCTGCAACAGATCGGGCAGCACCGGAGCGATAATCTGCATCGCGGTAAAATGCGCGCAGGCGACGCGAAGCGTGCCTGAGGGTAAATCCTTCACTGACTGATCTTCAATTTCCTGACAAATTTGCGAGAGCGTACGCGTCTTTTGCAGGACCTTCTCTCCTGCCGCCGTCAGCGTCAGCTTGCGGGTGGAGCGGTTCACCAGCCGCGCCCCGGCCCACTTCTCCATCTGCTCCAGATAACGGCTCACCATCGGACGGGAGATCCCCAGCGCCCGCGCCGCCGCGCTTAAACTCCCCAGCTCACAGATGCGGTTGTACACCTGGGCGGCAATAACGCGATCCATTTTGACCTCCATTTGCTCGATTTATGAAACTAAGCATCTCCTGTTTCAGGAATTCTGGCAAATGAAGAGATCCGTACAATAGAGACTTTCCTGAAGAACAGAGAGATGACCATGACCATCGCCCGCCTTGCTTTGCTGACAACCCTTTTCACTCCGGCCGTCTTTGCCGCGCCGTTGACCGTTGATACGTACAACCCGCAGGAAAAAGGCATTTTTGCCGTTTCTTCCACCCTGGTGTCTGGCCCGAAAGAGGCGGTACTGTTTGACGCCCAGTTCAGCGTGAAAGATGGCGAAGCGCTGGTAGAAAAAATTCGCCACAGCGGTAAAACGCTGAACAAAATCGTGATCACTTCCGGCGATCCGGATTTCTATTTCGGCCTGCAACCGCTGGTGAAAGCCTTCCCTAATGCCAAAGTTGTCGCCACGCAACAGGTGGTGGACCATATCAAGGCCACAAAAGACGCGAAGCTCGCCTTCTGGGGGGCACAGATGAAAGACGGCGCGCCGACGCAGCTCTACGTGCCGCAAGTGCTTGCCTCAACCACCTTTATGATTGACGGTGAGAGAGTGAATATTGAAGAGCCTGAGAGCTATGCGGCGTATGTCTGGATCCCATCCGCAAAAACCATCCTCGGCGGCACGGGCGTCTCATGGGGCATTCACGTCTGGACGGCAGATACCCAAACGCCGGAAAGCCGCAAACAGTGGCAGCAGACGCTGGATAGCATGGCAGCCCTTAAGCCCGAACACGTTATTCCGGGCCACTACCTGGGGACACCGCCAGCAGGTACCGGCGCTATCGACTTTACCCGTCGCTATCTACAGCAGTTTGAACAGGCCCTCACGGCAGATAAAGCGTCAACCGGCGTCATCAACACAATGAAAAAACAGTGGCCGAATCTGGCGGAAGCCAGTTCGCTGGAACTGAGTGCCAAAGTGAATACCGGCGAAATGAAGTGGTAATAGCCTGATTATCTCCTGCTATATTTAAATTTTTTATAGCAGGAGTTAACTATGCCATCGTCAGTAAGGGGCATCGACCATATCGGTATTACGGTGCCCGACATTGAAAAAGCCACCCTATTTTTTGAACGCGCTTTCGACGCCCAGGTTTTATATCATTCTGTCGATGCGCAAACCGATAATATTGATCAGCCCGCCCAGCAGCACACCTTAAAATTATTTCCCGGCACAAAAATTCACGCCATTCGCATGCTCGTCATGCCCCACGGACCCGGCATAGAACTTTTCGAAATGCATGGCCCTGAACAGGGAATGCCCGCCCGCGCCAGCGACTTTGGCCTCCAGCATTTTGCTGTTTATGTTGATGATTTTGATAAGGCGATAGCCGCTTTCACCGCTGCTGGCGGGGAGATGTTTACCGCGCCAAAGCCGCTCACGTTTCCGGATGAGCAAGGTGAAGGTAATGCTTTCTGCTATGGGCAAACCCCCTGGGGCAGCATTGTAGAATTGATTTCCTGGCCAACGCCCATGCCTTATGAAAAAACGACAAATTTACGCCGCTGGAAACCCTGAATTTTATTTCTGTGCTACGGGAGATGATATTTTTATTTCCAGGACGAATCTGAACCACAACGGCGAAAATATTTGCCAATCTGAATGCGAATTACGATTTTGCACGCCGTAACATTAAACAGACAACGACACGGAGGCAGCATGTTTACTTATTACCCGGCACATACCACAGCAGCACAACCCGAACTCGTTAACGCGATTGCGCAGGGTCTCCAGGCGGAGCACGGTGTTGTTACCGAAGATGACATTTTGATGGAACTGACCAGGTGGGTGGAAGCCACAGACAATGACATCCTCAGTGACATCTACCAGCAAACCATCAACTATGTCGTTAGCGGGCAAAATGCACCTTTGTAAAAACCTGCTAAGCTGGATCTGCAACCTAAGGGGTTACATTTCGTTTGCGTGAGCAAACTTGTCCTTAAAACTATCAACGGGATTGAGGAGTTAATATGAAATCGAACCGTCAGGCACGCCACATTCTGGGACTGAACTACAAGCTCTCAAACCAGCGCAAAGTGGTTATTGAAGAGGGGAGCGAAACGCAAGTGACCCACGCCACCGGCAGGAAACGTCAGGCAGGCAAGTAAGTTCCAGTACGAAATCCACAACACCATCGGTTACCCCGGTGGTGTTTTTGTTTATGTGTTGCGGTAATTAATATTTAGCTCCTTTATAATACCCCCCGACCGCACCCCGTAGCACAGGCCAGAAAGATGACAAACAGCAGTGTCAGGGACGGATCTTCTTAAAAAGAGTGAGTGACATGGACAACAAACTGAAAAAACATCGTTCCCTTTATATTCCTTACGCCGGTCCGGTTTTACTGGAGTTTCCCCTTCTGAACAAAGGCAGCGCCTTTAGCATGGAAGAGCGCAGCAGCTTTAACCTGCTGGGTCTGCTGCCTGAAGTGGTTGAAACCATTGAAGAACAGGCGGAACGCGCCTGGATCCAGTATCAGGGCTTTAAAACCGAAATCGATAAGCACATCTACCTGCGTAATATCCAGGACACCAACGAAACCCTCTTCTACCGCCTGGTGCAGAACCATCTCGAAGAGATGATGCCCGTCATTTACACCCCAACCGTCGGCGCGGCGTGTGAACGCTTCTCAGAGATCTACCGTCGTTCCCGCGGCGTGTTCATCTCCTATCAGAACCGTCACAACATGGACGACATTCTGCAAAACGTGCCTAATCACAACATCAAGGTGATCGTGGTAACCGATGGCGAACGTATTCTGGGCCTTGGCGACCAGGGCATTGGTGGGATGGGGATCCCCATCGGTAAGCTCTCGCTGTATACCGCCTGCGGCGGGATCAGCCCGGCCTACACCCTGCCGGTTGTGCTGGACGTGGGGACCAACAACCAGCAACTGCTGAACGATCCGCTGTACATGGGCTGGCGTCACCCGCGCATTACCGACGACGAGTACTATCAGTTTGTTGATGATTTCATCCAGGCCGTGAAGCACCGCTGGCCGGACGTGCTGTTGCAGTTCGAAGACTTCGCACAGAAAAACGCCATGCCGCTGCTGAACCGCTACCGCGATGAGATCTGCTCGTTCAACGATGACATTCAGGGCACTGCGGCAGTGACAGTGGGGACGCTGATTGCCGCGAGCCGTGCGGCAGGCAGCCAGCTCAGCTATCAGGAAATTGTCTTCCTGGGTGCAGGCTCCGCGGGCTGCGGCATCGCCGAGCAAATTATTGCCCAGACCCAGCGCGAAGGCTTAAGCGAAGAGCTGGCTCGCTCCCGCGTCTTTATGGTGGACCGTTTTGGCCTGCTGACCGACGGTATGCCAAACCTGCTCCCGTTCCAGACCAAACTGGTGCAGAAGCGTGAAAACCTGAAAAACTGGGATACGGATAACGAAGTGCTCTCGCTTCTTGACGTGGTGCGCAACGTGAAGCCGGACATTCTGATCGGCGTATCCGGGCAGACCGGCCTCTTCACGGAAGAGATTATTCGCGAGATGCACAAGCACTGCGAACGCCCTATCGTGATGCCGCTGTCTAACCCGACTTCACGCGTGGAGGCAACGCCGCAGGATATCATCGCCTGGACAGAAGGTAAGGCACTGGTCGCGACCGGCAGCCCGTTTGATCCGGTGCTGTGGAAGGACAAACTCTATCCCATCGCACAGTGCAATAACTCCTATATCTTCCCGGGTATTGGTCTGGGGGTTATCGCCTCCGGCGCGTCACGCATCACCGACGAAATGCTGATGTCCGCGAGCGAAACGCTGGCAGGTCACTCACCGCTGGTGAATAACGGTGAAGGCCTGGTACTGCCGGAGCTGAAAGACATTCATAAAGTGTCCCGCGCAATTGCCTTCGCGGTAGGCAAAATGGCGCAGCAGCAAGGCGTCGCGGTGAAAACCTCTGCCGATGCGTTGCAGCAGGCGATTGACGATAACTTCTGGATGCCGGAATACCGTAGCTATCGTCGTACTTCTATTTAAGCATTGCCCCTCACCCAGCCCTCTCCCCAAAGGGGAGAGGGCTGGGTGAGGGGAATATACGGCACCTCCCACTAGCCAAACCCATTTTCCCCCGCTACACTCCCTTCATCCATTAACCTACTGAATATATAAGGAGGCCAATTATGCTGTACTGTGAAATTTTCAATGTTTCACATACATTTGGTGATCGCACCAGCTCAAGCGTTATCGGTATCGTGCTGCGATAACTTCCGCTTGAGCGAAGACACCAACCCCTGAAATCCCTTCTCTCGGGCTTACTGAGTTATCGTCAGCGATGTTTGACGAGGCATAAACATGCCTGTAACTCCTGGGTAAGCAACAATGAGCACTTTACTCACTGCACATTCTTTACGCGTTGATACAGCGTTCGGCACGCTCTTCGACTCTCTCTCCTTTACGTTGAAAAAAGGCGATCGCATCGGCCTGCTGGGTGATAACGGCTGCGGAAAAAGTACGCTGCTGAAAATCCTCGACGGGACGCAGTCCCCTGCTGCCGGAACCGTTTCACTGGCGGGGCATTGCCTGCTGGCGCGCGTGGAACAACATCTGCCGGAGACTCTTGATCCCCTGACCATGCTGGATGCGGTGCTGGCGCAGCTGTCGATCGGTGAGCGCGACAGTTTGCGCTGGAAAGCCGAGTCGCTGCTGGCCGGAATGGGCTTCACGACGCAGGAAACGGCGTTAACCTCCGCCACGCTGAGCGGCGGCCAGCATACGCGGTTGCTGCTGGCACGAGCGTTGATAAGCGATCCGGATCTGCTGCTTCTGGACGAACCGAGCAACCACCTTGACCTGCCGACCCTGCTGTGGCTGGAGCAGTTTCTACAAAACTGGTCCGGCAGCTTTGTGCTGGTCTCACACGACAGGCAACTGCTGGACGCGGTAACCAACGGCAGCTGGATCCTGCGCGATAAAACGCTGCACGCCTTTGCCCTTCCCTGCACTGCCGCCCGTCTGGCGCTCGATGCAAAAGACGAAAGCGATGCGTTGCGCCATAAGGCAGAGCAAAAAGAGATCGACCGCGTCACGGCCAGCGCACGGCGTCTCGCGACCTGGGGCAAGGTCTATGACAACGAAGATCTCTCCCGTAAGGCTAAGCAGATGGAAAAACAGGTCGAACGCCTGAAAGAGACCCAGACGGAACTGACGGCGGGAAGCCCGTGGACCTTAACCCTGCGCGGGGACGCGCTTCGCGCTGACCGTCTGCTGGAAATGACTCACCTCGGCGTCCCCCCGGCGCCGGGCCTGCCAGACCTGTTTACTCTCGACAGCGCGCGGCTGAAGAGCGGCGATCGCGTGGCGATTGTGGGTCGTAACGGCTGCGGAAAATCGTCGCTGCTGAAGCTTATCTGGCGACATTTTCGCGACGAGATCGCGGACGAGCGGCTTAAGCGTCATCCGCGCGTCTCACCCGGCTACTACGACCAGACGCTGCACCAGTTGCCAGATGATGCGGCGCTGCTTGATGCGCTGGAGCCTTTCGCGCCAGATCCGCAGACCCGTAAAATGGCGCTCATCAGTGCCGGGTTCCCGTGGGCGCGTCACGGGCAAAAAGTCAGTACGCTGAGCGGCGGGGAACGTTCGCGCCTGCTGTTCGTCGGCCTGACGCTTGCCCGTTATAGCCTGCTGATGCTGGATGAACCGACCAACCACCTGGACATGGAAGGCAAAGAGGCGCTGGCGGAAACGCTGCAACAGTTTGAAGGCGGAGTGCTGCTGGTGAGCCACGATCGTCAGTTAATTAGCCAGAGCTGTAACCGCTTCTGGCTGATTGAGGACGGCAGGCTGAGCGAATGGCACGATGCGGAGGCGGTGTTTGAGCGTCTGCGTGAGGACACCGCTCCTGTTGTACCTGAGGCATCGAATAACGCATTGAAGGCGCCCTCTTCAACGTCTGACGATCTGCTCGAACGCCTGGTTGCCCTGGAAACGCTGCTGGAAGAAGATTTGGCGCGCAAGCCAAAACATCAAAAACCGCAGTTACAGGCGCAATGGCGAAAAGAGATTGAGGTGATAGAAGCGCAACTGTAAATCTGAGCCCGGCGGTGATGTCGCCGGGCCAGTGTTTTTCACCCCAATTTATGAGGGGTACAGCCTTTTCTTAATCCGAAAATGCATCAAATAATGACATTATGTTGCGGTTGCCTTGCATTACAGCGTCAAAGTATTAATCCTTAATGGGTAATCAGACCTGCTATGCAGATACTCATCATGAAAGGAGAAACACATGAAGGCTGCTGTTGTCACTCAGGATCATCAGGTTAATGTCACAGAAAAAACCTTACGCGCGCTCAAACATGGTGAAGCGCTGCTGAAGATGGAGTGCTGTGGCGTTTGCCATACCGATCTCCATGTTAAGAATGGCGATTTTGGCGACAAAACCGGGGTGATCCTCGGCCACGAAGGGATTGGTATCGTCAAAGAGATTGGTGCTGGCGTCACGTCGCTAAAAGTAGGCGATCGTGCAAGCGTGGCGTGGTTCTTCGAAGGCTGTGGCCACTGTGAATATTGTAATACCGGCAACGAAACGCTGTGCCGTGAGGTGAAAAACGCGGGTTACTCCGTTGACGGCGGCATGGCGGAAGAGTGCATCGTAACCGCGGATTACGCGGTTAAAGTTCCGGACGGACTGGACTCTGCGGCGGCCAGCAGCATCACCTGCGCCGGGGTCACCACCTACAAAGCGGTAAAAGTCTCTGACATCAAACCCGGCCAGTGGATTGCGATCTATGGCCTGGGCGGTCTGGGCAACCTCGCGCTGCAATACGCCAAAAATGTCTTCAATGCGAAAGTTATCGCCATTGACGTGAATGACGAACAGCTGAAGCTCGCTGCCAGCATGGGCGCAGACTTAACCGTGAACTCCCGCAGTGAAGATGCGGCAAAAGTGATTCAGGAGAAAACCGGCGGTGCGCATGCGGCGGTGGTGACGGCGGTAGCGAAAGCGGCCTTCAACTCTGCCGTTGACGCAGTTCGCGCCGGTGGCCGCGTGGTGGCTGTTGGCCTGCCGCCGGAAGCGATGAGCCTGGATATTCCACGTCTGGTCCTGGATGGGATTCAGGTAGTGGGTTCCCTGGTGGGTACCCGTCAGGATCTGCTCGAAGCCTTCCAGTTTGCGGCTGAAGGTAAGGTGAAACCGAAAGTTACAATGCGCCCACTGGAAGATATCAACGCCATCTTCAAAGAAATGGAACAGGGCCAGATCCGTGGCCGTATGGTGATTGATTTACGTTCTTAACCGCGGTGGCCGGGTAGCGGCTCTGCCCTGCCCGGCTTTTCACGTGGACGAACGGCGATCGGAAATCCATTCCTGAACCTCGATCTGGAACGTGTCCGGCGCTTTTCGATACATCTTCCGCGCCAGATCCAGGATGGTATGGCGCCCTAACTCCTCTTCCATCCGCTGCTGCGCGCTGTCCATGACCGAGCGCACCCCACACGGGCCGTCACAGACCCAGGCAGGTGGCGTTTCATCAAACACCGCCAGGCGCTGACGCACTTCCCGACACTCAAACATATTCTTCTCGCCGTCAATGGCATGCGCCACGTCCAGCACGCTGATCAGCTCGGCCGGACGCGCCAGCCGGAAGCCTCCCCCTTTGCCTTCGGTGCTGATGACCAGCCCCGCGCGTGATAAACGGGTGAAGATTTTTCCAAGATAGTCGTACGGCACGCCCTGCAAGGCCGCCATCTCCCGGACGCTCATCTCACGTTCATTGCCTTTTGCATCCACCATACACATCAGGCTATGAATGCCATATTCCACACCAGAACTGTAAAACGCCATGGCTCACTCCGGGTCATTGTTCGCTGCATTATAACGATTTTTAACTCAGATAGAAGTTGTCGCAGTTAACTCCGACAAGTATAGTGGCAGTTATGTCAGACATACAGCCTGACGCACTAAAGGATCGAGTATGAAAAAGCAGATTTTAATTGTGGGTAGTGGGTTTTCCGGTATGTGGGCTGCGGTCAGCGCCGCACGCCTTTCTGCTCTGGCGGGTAACAATAGCCTCAGCATTGCCGTGCTGGCCCCTGTTGCGGAGCTACGCGTTCGCCCACGCTTTTATGAAGAGAACGTGTCGACGATGGTCGCGCCGCTGACCGAACTGTTTGCTGAGCTGGGTATCGCCTTTATTGCGGGCGAAGCACAACGTATTGATACCTCGTCTAAAACCGTTTTGTATCGCGATTCAAACGGCGCGATTGCTGACGTCGCCTGGGAACGTCTGATCCTCGCAACCGGTAGCCAGACTAAACGTCCTCCTGTTGCCGGTCTGGCTGAATACGCCTTTGATATCGACCAACTCGACTCCGCCAGATTATTCGAGCAGCATCTTGATTCGCTGGTTTCGCGCCCCTCCACCCCGGAGCGTAATACCGTGGTCGTGTGTGGCGGCGGCTTTACCGGCATCGAACTGGCAACGGAACTCCCTGCCCGACTCCGTACTCGCTTCGGCGCTGATACAAAGACTAAAGTAATCGTAGTTGAAAGAGGTGCAACCATCGGCGGGCGTTATAGCGAGGCGCTGCGTAACACAATTGAAGAAGCAAGCAACGTGCTCGGCGTTGAATGGCGTTTAAACAGTGAAATTGAAGCCATCGATGCCAGCGGCGTAACGCTGAAAAACGGAGAGCGCATTGCCAGCGCCACTGTAGTGTGGACGGCAGGGGTAGAAGCTAACCTCCTCAGCCTGCAAATTGACGGGGAACGCGATACTCAGGGTCGGCTGATCGTCAACGACACGTTGCAGGTTCCTGCGCATCCTGAGGTTTACGCGACGGGTGATATGGCGCACGCCAAAACGGACGATGCGGGCAACACGGCGCTGATGACCTGCCAGCACGCGATCCAGCTGGGGAAATTCGCCGGACACAACGCGGCGGCCAGCCTGTTAAATCTGGAGCCGTACCCTTACCGTCAGGTGAACTACGTCACCTGTCTGGATTTAGGTGGCTGGGGCGCGGTATACACCGAGGGCTGGGAACAGCGCGTTAAATCCGTGCGCGAGGAAGGCAAAAAGATCAAAGTCGCCATCACCAACGAACTGATTTACCCGCCAGCAGCAGACAAAGCGGTCGCTTTTGCCGCCGCTGACCCGCTGGCGAAATTCGTTTAGTCCCCTTCTGCGCCCGCGACCAGCGGGCAAAGTGTGCAATCAGGCCAGCGCACCTGCGTTGGCCTGACGCTTTTTGGCACATAAATAACCATACATCAGCAGAGAGGTCATCGCAGAGAAGGATAAAATCGCGGCCGGCAGCGTGACATAGCTCCAGCTAAAGCCGAGCGTAATCATCAATCCACCGAAATAGGCGCCAATTGCGCTGCCGAGGTTAAACGCCATTTGCCCGCCTGCGGCCCCCAGCATCTCGCCGCCTTTCGCATTTTGCAGCAGCAGAATTTGCAGCGGCGCAGAGAGCGCAAACAGCCCGGCGCAGCAGACAAATCCCATTACCAGTGAAGCTGTTTTAAGCTCGCCAAAGGCAAACAACGCCAGCAGCGAAGCCACAATCACCAGGTCGGTGGTGGCAGCAATGCGCAGCGGGCTAAAGCGTGACGACAGCTTGCCGCTGAAGACATTTCCCAGCACCATGCCCAGCCCCATTAGCATCATGATCGCGGTCATGACGCCCTCGGAAAAGCCTGACACATTGACCATAAACGGCTTCACGAAGCTAAACCAGGCAAACACCCCGGCATTGCCAAACATCGTAGCGGCAAAAATCAGCCACGGTTCCGGTTTCTTCAGGAAGTGGAATTGTTCTGCCAGCCGGGTGGTTGTCGTGTCGTGAATGTCAGGCACCCACAGCAGAACAGACAGGATCACCAGCGCGTCAAAGACCGCAATCAAAAAGAAGGTGTAACGCCAGTTAAATTCATGTCCCAGCCACGTCCCGAGCGGCACGCCAAGCAGGTTGGCAACGGTCATCCCGGCAATCATCCCGGCCACAGCGACCGTCACTTTACCCGGCGGTGCGATTTTTGACAGGATTATCGCCCCCACTCCGAAAATCGCGCCATGCGGGAAACCAGAGATTAAGCGCCCCGCCGCCAGCCCCACGTAGGAGTCAGAGAAGGTAAAGAGCGCGTTACCGACGACGCACATCGCCACCAGAAACAGCAGCGTTGTTTTCAGCGAAAATTTGCTGGAGAACAGCGCCACAATCGGCGCGCCGATCACCACGCCAAAAGCGTAAAACGAAATCATATTTCCGGCGGAGGGAATCGAAATGCCCGTATCATGAGCCAGCTCGGTCAGCACGCCCATAATGCCAAACTCAGCCATCCCCAGGCCAAAGGTACCCAGTGCTAACGAAAAAATTGTCTTTTTCATACCGCGACCACTGTTAAAAAATATGCAGCGTGCATTATTGATTAAACTTGTATGGTGAACCAGTTCAAATCAGATTTCTGACACATTAATCCATTCATTCAGGCCGATTACACTCTTAGTACGGCCTCGATCCCGCGACCGGATACAAAGGGAGACCCACCATGGTCAGTAAGAAGAAAACCCATGTTGTTGATGATGTCGTTAAAAACGCGCCGCTCAAAACCAAAGCGTACGAGCAAGAGCTTCGCCGCCTCCATGTTGAACTGGTTAAGCTCCAGCAATGGGTGGTCGCCAAAGGGTTAAAGGTCTGTATTGTTTTTGAAGGGCGAGACGGCGCCGGTAAAGGCGGCGCTATCAAAGCCATCACCGAACGCGTCAGCCCTCGGGTGTTTCGCGTTGTTGCGTTACCGGCCCCCACCGATAAAGAGAAAAGTCAGCTCTATTTTCAGCGTTACGTTCCCCATCTGCCCTCTGCCGGGGAAATCGTTATTTTTGACCGCAGCTGGTACAACCGCGCGGGCGTGGAAAGAGTCATGGGTTTCTGTACCGAAGAGCAGGCCGAAAAATTTCTTGATGGAACGCCGGTAATGGAAAAAGCGATGGTCGATGCCGGGATCATTTTGTTGAAATACTGGCTTGAAGTAACGCCAAAAGAGCAGGAGCGACGCCTGCGCGATCGCATCAATGATGGTCGCAAGATCTGGAAGCTGTCTCCAATGGATATTAAATCTTTCAATCTGTGGGATGAATATACCCTCGCCCGCGACGCGATGTTTAAAGCGACCGACACCGCCTGGGCGCCGTGGTTTGTGGCGCGCTCAGAAGATAAAAAAAGGGTGCGGCTGAATATTATTTCGCATCTGCTTTCCCAGATCCCCTATAAAGAAATTCACGTAGGCAAGGTGGATTTACCGAAACGCAAGATCGGCAAAGTGAAGCCTACAAAATATCCCTTCCGGTATATTGCAGAGCAATTTTGATATTACTGGAAGACGGCTCGCATAATGTAGATTACCAGGGGAAACAGTATTGTTTTTTGTTGGCTGCGGTTGATAATGACCGCACCAACAAAGGAGAAACCGATGAAACGCACGGCAGAATCGACCCCTTCCAGACCTAAGGCAGCAACAAAGCCTACAACCCATGCTAAGCCAGGCTCGACACCATCACATCAGCTATCAGAAGCGGATCGTGCATTTATACGAGCAATGAATGAGTTTGTGGAGAAACATGGAACTATCACTGATGATGAGTTTTTCAGGGTGCTTTAATGCTGAGACAATTTAATGTTTATCGTAATACGTCTGCGGCAACGCGGGACCAGCTTCCTTATTATATGCTTATCCAGGATGATTATTATGACGATCTCCCCACTCGCGTCATTGTACCCCTCGCGAGAAATAACACGCTACCGCTATGGCAGAGCCAGCTGGCTCCAGGAATAAATATTGAATTTGAAACCTTTCTGATTTATTCGCCAATGATAACCAATATTAATAACCAGAAAATTAATCCAAAAGACTTTGTTTGTAATTTACGTAACGCTCGTCAGGATGTTATAGCAGCAATTGATCGCTTATTGACTAACACATGACGCCAGCCTGCCAGGCAGTTATTCCTGCCCGCGCAAGTGCAGCGCCGCCGGACAATGCCGACGGCGCGAGGTTTACTTCAACCCTTCCGAACTCTCTTTTTGCGCTTCAAGACGCTCAACGTCCCGATACCAGCGCGGATGGTGTTTTTGCGCCCAGCGGCGGCTCACCTTCCCTTCAATCATGCCTTTAATCGATCCTTTCACCCAGAAGGCCATATACATATGGATCAGGATGGCGTGGATCAGAATAATGGCCGAGGTCGCGTGGATCAGCAGTGCGTAGCGCACCACCTGGATCGGGAAATATTGGGCAAAATACGGACGCCAGATAATCACTCCGGTTACCAGCAGCACGAAAATCATACTCATGATGGTCCAGAACATCATCTTCTGCCCGGCGTTGTATTTGCCCACCTTCGCGACTTTATGCTCGTTGCCTTTCAGAACCTCAACAATCCCTTTAATCCAGGGAATATCCTGCTTGTCAGGGATGTTGTGATGAACGAAACGCACGAACATAAACATCAGCACCACGAAAATCAGCACGCCGAAGAACGGGTGCAGAATGCGCCCCATCTGCGGTGTCCCGAAGGTTTCCGTGAGCCACTGTAGCGTCGGGAAGAAGAACGATATGCCGGATACCGCCACCAGGAACAAGCAGATGACCACCGTCCAGTGACAGGCGCGATCGACAAATTTTGTGCGCACTATCATCTTCGACTTACTCATGATGCTCCTCCTCGTCGTCATCCACCTCTTTATTCGGCCCGATACCGATGTAGTGATAAATCAGCCCGGCAAAGGTGGCGATAAAGCCCGCTGCTGAGAGCGGCTTAAGCGCCCCTTTCCACAGGTTGATTGAGGTATCGATCGCCGGATCTTTCGGCAGATTGTGATACAGCTCCGGCTGGTCATTGTGGTGCAGAACATACATGACGTGCGTACCGCCGACACCCTGCGGGTTATAAATCCCGGCCTTGTCATAGCCGCGCGCTTTGAGCTTATCCACCCGCTGCTGTGCCACGTCCAGCATCTCTTTTTTGGTACCGAAGTGGATCGCCCCGGTAGGACAGGTCTTCACGCAGGCAGGCTCCTGGCCGACGCTGACGCGATCGACGCACAGCGTGCATTTATAGACCCGGTTATCCTCTTTATTGAGGCGCGGGATATTAAACGGACAGCCCGCAATACAGTAACCGCAGCCGATGCAGTTATCCTGCTGGAAGTCGACGATCCCGTTGGCGTACTGAATGATTGCCCCGGCAGACGGGCATGCCTTCAGGCAGCCGGGATCTTCACAGTGCATACAGCCGTCTTTACGGATCAGCCACTCCAGCTTGCCGTTCTGGTCGGTTTCGCTAAAGCGCATCACCGTCCAGGACTTGGCGCTCAGATCAGCAGGATTGTCATAGACCCCAACGCAGTGCCCCACCTCGTCGCGAATATCGTTCCACTCCGAGCAGGCCACCTGGCAGGCCTTACAGCCCACGCAGGAGGAGACATCGATCAGCTTGGCGACTTCTGCCTTGTAATCCCGCGCACGAGGCGCGGGCGTTATCGGGTTGGTCGCGGAGCGTTTAATAATGTCTTGTGTTTCCATCGCCATTTAATCGCTCCTTACGCTTTCTCGATGTTGACCAGAAACGCTTTATACTCCGGCGTTTGCGAGTTTGAATCGCCGACGTTTGGCGTCAGGGTATTGGCGATGTAGCCTTTCTGCGCTACACCTTCAAAGCCCCAGTGCAGCGGTATACCGACGGTTTCCACCTGCTGGCCATGCACGTTCAGCGTTTGCAGACGACGGGTGACCACCGCCACCGCGCGAATAAAGCCGCGCTTGCTGCTGACCTTCACGCGATCGCCGTTGGCAATGCCTTTCGCCTTCGCCAGCGTTTCGCTTATCTCCACAAACTGTTCCGGCTGCGCGATGGCGTTAAGCCGCGCGTGCTTGGTCCAGGTATGGAAATGCTCGGTCAGGCGGTAGGTGGTGCCGACATACGGGAACTTGTCCTTTTTGCCTAAACGCAGCACGTCGTCTTCATAGATGCGTACCACCGGACTGGAGACCACATTCGGGTGCAGCGGGTTAGTGCCGAGCGGCGTTTCCATCGGCTCGTAGTGTTCCGGGAACGGCCCTTCCGCCAGTTTGTCGATAGCAAACAGACGTCCCAGCCCTTCCGGCTGCATGATAAACGGCCCGGTGTTGCTGCCCGGCGCGGCGGTGTTGAAGTCCGGGATATCGTTCCCCGTCCACTTCGTGCCGTTCCACTCGATCAGCATGCGTTTCGGATCCCACGGCTTACCGTTCACGTCTGCGGAGGCACGGTTGTACAGTACGCGGCGGTTTAACGGCCACGCCCATGCCCAGCCCAGGGTATTGCCCAGGCCTGACGGATCGGCGTTATCGCGATTGGCCATCTGGTTACCCTGCTCCGTCCAGCTGCCGGTGTAGATCCAGCAGGAAGAGGCCGTGGTACCGTCGTCACGCAACAGCGCGAAGCTATTGAGCAGCTGTCCTTTCTTCGCCACCAGATTACCGTTGGCATCGTACAGGTCGGCCAGCGCCACGCCGTTGTTCTCTTTTGCCACCTCTTCGGACTCAGGATGATCCGGCTGCTTGTAGTTCCAGCTCATCTTCAGCAGCGGCTCAGCGCCTTTGCCGCCTTCGGCGCGGTACATCTCGCGCAGACGATGGTAAATCCCGGCCAGAATTTCGCCGTCATTACGCGCTTCGCCGGGCGCATCCTGACCTTTCCAGTGCCACTGTAGCCAGCGGCCAGAGTTGGCAATTGAACCGTCCTCTTCCGCAAAGCAGGTCGACGGCAGGCGGAACACCTCGGTCTGAATCGCTGCCGGATCGACATCGTTTGATTCACCGTGGTTCTGCCAGAACGTAGACGTTTCGGTGACCAGCGGATCGATAACCACCATGTACTTCAGCTTGCTCAGGCTGCGAACGACTTTGTTTTTATCCGGGAATGACGCCACCGGGTTAAAGCCCTGGCAGATATACCCCGTGACGTCGCCCTTATCCATCATATTGAAATACTTGATGACATCGTAAGCCTGGTCCCATTTCGGCAACCACTCAAAGCCCCAGTCATTCTCTTTATGCGCCGCGTCGCCGTAGAACGATTTCATTAGACTGACGGCAAACTTCGGATAGTTACTCCAGTAGTTCACCTGGTCCGGACGCGTCGCTTTTGGCGTGTTGGCGTCAAGCCAGCTTTCCCAGTCGGTCTGCTTCTCGGACGGCAGGGTCAGGTAACCCGGCAGGCTGGTCGACAGCAGGCCGAGGTCGGTTAAGCCCTGAATGTTAGAGTGCCCGCGCAGGGCGTTCACGCCGCCACCGGCCATCCCCATGTTGCCGAGCAGCAGCTGGATCATCGCCATGGTACGGATGTTCTGCGCGCCCACGGTATGCTGCGTCCAGCCCAGCGCGTACAGGAATGTAGTGGTTCTGTCGGCGGCACTGGTGGAAGCCAGCACTTCACATACTTTCAGGAAGTCCGCTTTCGGCGTACCGCAGATGTTTTCCACCACGTCCGGCGTATAGCGGGAAACGTGCTGTTTCAGCAAGTTCCACACGCAGCGCGGATCGCTCAGGGTCTCATCGCGTTTCGCGTAGCCGTTTTCGTCGAACTGATAGTTCCAGGACGATTTATCGTACTGACGTTTCCCGGCGTCATAGCCGCTGAAGAGGCCATCTTCGAAGGCGAAATCTTCCCGTACCAGCAGGCCGGCATTGGTGTAATGCTTAACGTATTCCACGTTAATTTTGTTATTTTCGATCAGGTACAACAGCACGCCGGAAAGGAACGTAATATCCGTACCGGAGCGGATCGGCGCATAGATATCAGCCACCGATGCCGTACGCGTAAAGCGCGGATCGACGACGATCAGCGTCGCATCGTTGTTGTTTTTTGCTTCCATCGCCCAGCGGAATCCCACCGGATGGGCTTCAGCGGCGTTACCGCCCATTACCACCACGACGTTAGCGTTTTTGATATCAACCCAGTGGTTGGTCATCGCACCGCGACCAAATGTTGGAGCAAGACTTGCTACCGTTGGTCCGTGTCAGACGCGCGCCTGGTTATCAACCGCCAGCATGCCGAGGGAGCGCACAAATTTTTGCGTCAGCATGCCGGTCTCATTACTTGCCGCAGAGGCACACAGCATCCCGGTGGAGGTCCAGCGGTTTACCGTGATGCCCTGCTCGTTCTTCTCAATAAAGTTGGCGTCGCGATCCGCTTTCATCAGTTTTGCAATTCGGGAGAAGGCTTCGTCCCAGGAGATACGCTGCCAATTGTCAGAGCCCGGCGCACGATATTCCGGGTAGCGCAGACGGTTTTCACTGTGGACGTAGTCCAGCAGCCCCGCCCCTTTCGGGCAAAGCGCCCCGCGGCTCACCGGATGGTCCGGGTCCCCTTCAATATGATAAATCGCTTCTTTGGCGTTCTTTGCGCCATCACCCAGGCTATACATTAATAGCCCACAACCCACGGAGCAGTATGTGCAGGTGTTACGGATCTCTTTCGCGCGCAGCAGTTTATAGTTGCGTGCCTGAGCCAGCGCCATTTTGGGAGCGAATCCCAGCATTGCGGCTGTTGTTCCGGCCATACCGCCCGCGCAGATTTTAAAAAATTGTCTGCGGCTGACGTCCATTGCTGTCCTCGTTATCTGATAAGACTTCGCGCCGCAAACTAACAGCAAAGCCCCTGTTTTTTTTGCGTCAAATCAAGGTCGCCAGACTTCGCCCCCTTAATAGTCACTGCCGGTACGATTTGCTAATCCTTTTGGGTTAACAGGCTCTTTGAAAATTCGCCAGGTGAAGCAAATAGATGCTATAAGTTTTCCCTTTGATTTTTAGAAGACTGGCAGGGTAATGGACAGAAAAAGAGCAACGCTGACAGGCCTGGCGGCCATATTGTTGTGGAGCACTATGGTGGGTCTCATCCGCAGCGTCAGTGAAGGACTGGGCCCGGTGGGCGGCGCGGCGATGATTTACACCGTCAGCGGGCTGTTGTGTCTGGTGACGGTGGGTTTTCCCGATCTTCGGCGTTTTTCCACGCGCTATCTCATTGCGGGCAGCATCCTGTTTGTCAGCTATGAGATGTGCCTGGCCCTGTCGCTAGGATACGCCGCGACGCGTTCACAGGCGATTGAAGTCGGTATGGTCAATTATCTGTGGCCAAGCCTGACGATTGCGTTCGCGATTTTGTTCAACGGGCAAAAAACCACCCTGTGGGTGATCCCTGGGCTTCTCATCTCGCTGTTGGGGGTGTGCTGGGTTTTAGGTGGCGAAAACGGTCTGCAACTGAATGACATCATGCAGAACGTCGTTTCCAGTCCGCTAAGTTATGGGCTGGCGTTTGCTGGCGCTTTTATCTGGGCCGCCTACTGCACCGTCACCAGCAAGTATGCCAAAGGGCAAAATGGCATTACCCTTTTCGTCCTGCTGACCGCCCTGAGCCTGTGGGTCAAATATGCCGTCAGCGATCAGCCCGAAATGGTGTTCAGCGTCCCGGTTGTGGTGAAGCTATTGATGTGTGGGGTTGCGCTTGGCTTTGGCTACGCCGCCTGGAATATCGGTATTCTTCACGGTAACGTCACGGTGCTTGCGGCTGTCTCTTATTTCACGCCAGTTCTTTCCGCCGCACTGGCGGCTATTCTGTTGAGTTCTCCGCTTTCGCTCTCATTCTGGCAAGGGGCATTGATGGTGTGCGCCGGATCGTTACTGTGCTGGTATGCCACCCGCAAATAGCATTTTTATTTTTGCCGGGTACCGAATATGCCCGGCAAAATATTAACAATATTTTAATATGTGATCACACCCTCGAATATAATTCGTAACATTAGAGAGTAATTAAATTTCTGTATAGAGTGCTGTCAGAAAGCCAGAGTTGTTGTGGAAATTGACATAAACTGACAACGCAGGTAATTAATTCAGCGCCAATATTCCCGCGCTATATAGCACAAAGTGCAATAGTTTATTTCTGAATATTTCTCTTAAAAAACAGGTTCTGGTTTCCCGAGAAATTTATAATCAACTGTTTTAAAAAAGGTTATCCTGCCACATGCTTTGACATTCCCTGCCAAACCCTTTTAATCCCACCAAAAAACTAAAACGTCCGACAACTATTCACAGCCATATTATCTTGATTGGTTAATAATCACTTTATGTCTATATATTAACCTGATTGGCCGATTTAAGGGCAATTTATCCGATCAGGATCACACTAATTGAAATTATCTTTAATATTTTGAAACTTATTATTGAAAGCAGTCTACGGAATTTTAAAAATAGTCTGCCATTGACGATAAGCCTCGTTTAAAAATCGCTCAGGTGGCTTAGGAAATACCTAAATAAAATTATAAGGATTATTTAAGATGAAACTTAAATTAGTTGCAGTGGCAGTGACTTCCATGTTGGCAGCTGGCGTTGTTAACGCGGCTGAAGTTTTTAACAAAGACGGTAACAAACTGGATCTGTACGGCAAAGTTACTGGTCTGCACTATTTTTCTGATGATGCTGGTAGCGACGGCGACAAAACGTATGTTCGTCTGGGCTTCAAAGGTGAAACTCAGATCAACGATCAGCTGACCGGATACGGTCAGTGGGAATATGAGTTCAAGGGCAATCGCTCTGAAGCTCAAGGTTCCGACGGCAACAAAACCCGTCTGGCGTACGCTGGTCTGAAATTCGATGAATTCGGTTCCTTCGACTACGGTCGTAACTACGGTGTGGCTTATGACATCGGCGCGTGGACTGACGTTCTGCCAGAGTTCGGTGGCGATACCTGGACGCAGACTGACGGCTTCATGACCGGCCGTACCACTGGCGTTGCAACCTACCGTAACACCGACTTCTTTGGTCTGGTTGACGGCCTGAACGTGGCTGCTCAGTACCAGGGTAAAAACGACCGTGACGATATTACCGAATCCAACGGTGACGGCTGGGGTCTGTCTTCTACCTATGAATTCGACGGCTTCGGTGTGGGTGCGACCTACGCGAAATCTGACCGTACCGACCGTCAGGTTCGTGCTGCAAGCAACCTGAACGCCGGTGGCGAAAACGCAGAAGTCTGGGCTGCTGGCCTGAAGTACGATGCGAACAACATCTACCTGGCAACCACCTACTCTGAAACCCGCAACATGACGGCGTTCGGTAACGGTCACGTTGCCAACAAAGCGCAGAACTTCGAAGTTGTGGCTCAGTACCAGTTCGACTTCGGTCTGCGTCCGTCCATCGCTTACCTGAAATCCAAAGGTAAAGACATCGGTTCTTATGGCGACCAGGACCTGGTTGAATACGTTGACGTTGGCGCGAGCTACTACTTCAACAAAAACATGTCCACCTATGTTGATTACAAAATCAACCTCGTGGATGACAGCCAGTTCACCAAAGATGCCAAAGTGGCTACCGACAACATCGTAGCTGTAGGTCTGACCTACCAGTTCTAAGATCTGTTAGTTCAAAAGGCCAGCCCTCGCGGCTGGCCTTTTTTATTACTGCTGCCCTCCGACCTTCGCCAGACTAAACCAGATCCCGACCGCCAGAATCAGCAGCATGCCTCCCGCACTGCCCAGGGCCACGCTGTGCGAGGTGATGAACGCGGTTTTCGCCGCCGTCATCACCGGCTCGGCCAGCGACGGCGTCAGCTCCTGCGCCACCTTCATCGCTTCACCGATGGACGACGAGGCTTTATCGGTCAGCGACGCGCTCAGCCCCTGTGGCAGTACAATAGACGCCGAAAAGCTGCGGGTTAACAGCAGACCGAAAATGGCGATACCCAGACCAGCACCCAGCTCGTAGGACATGGTTTCGATCGCGCCTGCGGCGGCCGCTTTCTCTTTCGGCGCCGCAGCCATGATCGCTGACGTCGATGCCAGCAGTGCGCTGGCGGCACTGAAGCCCAGCAGCACCATCAGGCTCCACGCCTGCCACTGTTGGGTGCTGAAATCGAGCGTCGACAGGCCGATAAAACTGACCGCGCTAAGCCCCATGCCTCCGGCCGCGACAATGCGCAGCCCCAGACGCCCGACCAGCACACCCGCGATCGGCCCGCTAAATCCGCTCGCCACCATCACTGGCAGCATAAATATCCCTGCTTCAAACGGCGTAAAACCATGCACGAACTGCAACTCCTGCGCCATCAGCAGTTCAAAGCCCACCAGCGCAATCATGGCGGTCATCGCCATGACCACGCCGCTTAAAATAATGCGATGGCAAAACAGGCGCATGTCGATCATCGGCACGCGCGCGCGTAGCTGGATACGGACGAAGATAAACAGCATTACCGCTCCGGTAAGCAGCGTACAGGCCACCATCCACGGCGACAGCACCCCTTTCAGGGCGGTTTTGGCGCTATAGACCAGCAGTAAAATGGCGACAATCAGCATAATGGCATGGCTGATATTGAGCGGCTGTTCGGGACGCCCCTGCTGAGCAGGCACAAAGCGCGCAGCAAGCGAAACCACGATCAGCACGATCGGCACGTTAATCAGGAACACCGACCCCCAGTAAAAGTGCTCCAGCAACATGCCGCCAATCAGCGGGCCAAACGCCGCGCCGCCCGACCCAACGGCCGCCCAGACGCCGAGGGCAATATTACGGTGCCGCGCGTCAGTAAACAGGGTGCGGATCCCTGCAAGCGTTGCCGGGATGATCATCGCCGCCCCTATCGCCAGCGACGCGCGGGCGGCAATCAGCCAGCCCGCGGAAGGCGCAAAAGCCGCCGCTAACGATGACAGGCCAAACAGCACGCTGCCGATCATCAGCAGGCGCTTAAAACCTATGCGATCGCCCAGCGCGCCCATCGGCAGCACCATTCCCGCCATCACCAGCGAGTAAATATCAATAATCCACAGCAATTCGTTGCCGCTGGCACCCAGCGTCATGCTCAATGTTGGCGCCGCCACGTGCAGCACCGTCGCGTCAATCGCCACCGGGATATACACCAGCACGATAATCACTAACGCTAACCACTGACGAAACATAAATTTCCTTTTCAGTTAAAAACTGGACACATGTCCAGATTGCGATCCTACGTAAAGTTGAACACTTGTCCAGCTCTTTGTTACACTCGTTTCGTTGCCATTGAGAGTGAGAAATTATGCGTTATCTGAGCAAGGACGAGCGGCGGGAAGAGATCCTCCAGGCCGCGATGCGCGTGGCGCTGACCGAAGGATTCGCTGCAATGACCGTGCGCCGCATCGCCACCGAAGCGAGCGTCGCCACCGGGCAGGTACATCACCACTTTGCGTCGGCGGGCGAGCTTAAATCGCTGGCGTTTGTCCGGCTGATCCGCGATTTGCTGGATGCTGAAATCGTTGGCGAAAACGCTGGCTGGCGCGAGCGCCTGCATGCCATGCTCGGCAGCGATGACGGCGGGTTTGAGCCCTACATTCGACTGTGGCGGGAGGCGCAAATTCTCGCCAGCCGGGATAGCGATATCAAAGGCGCCTACGTTTTGACCATGGAGATGTGGCACCAGGAAACGGTCGCGATTATCCGCGCCGGGGCGGAGGCCAACGCCTTTACGCTTGCTGACCAGCCGGAAAATATCGCCTGGCGTTTAATTGGTCTGGTATGTGGCCTGGATGGCATATACGTATTAAATATGCCTGAAATGGACGACGCGGCATTTAATAAGCATCTGGATAAGCTTATTTCCCTCGAATTGTTTTAATACTCCCATCGGGGTATTAATTTCCGCAAATCGTTACAATTAGTAACACATAAAGCGAACCCTGATTCCCATTCCAAACTCAGGGATTCGCTTTTTTATCTATCCTTTCAGATGTATCCCATAACATCCAAAAATTTCTACAAACTGCCGAAAGGTATCTTTCTGTTTTCACTTCTTTTTTCTCTCCATTTGGGTAAGCAAGAGGGTGATATGTCACATCAAAGCGAGAAGAGTAATCAGCATCTGTTGAGTAACTGGAAACCGGAAAACGCGCAATTTTGGGAGAATAAAGGGAAACATATCGCACGTAGAAACCTGTGGATTTCCGTGGCGTGTTTGCTTCTCGCGTTTTGTGTATGGATGTTGTTTAGCGCTATTGCGGTAAATCTTAATAAGGTCGGATTTAATTTCAGCACCGATCAGCTTTTTATGCTAACGGCATTACCTTCTCTTTCCGGCGCGATATTGCGTGTCCCCTACTCTTTTATGGTGCCGATATTTGGCGGACGTTACTGGACCGTGTTAAGTACCGTTATCCTGGTCGTACCCTGTGTCTGGCTTGGGATCGCCATCCAGAATACCGCCACGCCTTACTGGGTCTTTATCATCATCGCACTGCTGTGCGGTTTTGCCGGCGCCAACTTCGCTTCCAGCATGGGAAACATCAGCTTCTTCTTCCCGAAAGCCAGACAGGGCAGCGCGCTGGGCATTAACGGCGGGCTGGGTAACCTGGGCGTGAGCGTGATGCAGCTGGTTGCGCCGCTGGTGATTTTTCTGCCGATGTTTACCTTCCTCGGCGTTCACGGCGTCCCCCAGGAGGATGGCTCGACGATGTGGCTGGCGAACGCGGCGTGGATCTGGGCCCCGCTGCTGATTCTTGCTACCCTTGCGGCGTTTTTTGGCATGAACGACATCGCCAGCTCGAAAGCGTCCATTGCCAGCCAGCTTCCGGTGCTTAAGCGCTTTCACCTCTGGCTGCTGAGCCTGCTTTATCTGGCCACCTTCGGCTCGTTTATCGGTTTCTCGGCAGGCTTTGCTATGCTGTCAAAAACCCAGTTTCCGGACGTGAATATCCTCCACCTCGCCTTCTTTGGCCCGCTGATCGGTGCCCTGGCGCGTTCCGCTGGCGGGATGATCTCGGACAGGCTGGGCGGCGTACGGGTGACGCTGATCAACTTCGTCTTTATGGCCATCTTTAGCGCCCTGATTTTCCTGACGCTCCCCGGGTCTGGTTCAGGCAGTTTTATGGCCTTCTATCTGGTCTTTATGGGCCTGTTTTTGACCGCAGGCCTGGGCAGCGGCTCGACCTTCCAGATGATCGCGATTATCTTTCGCCAAATCACCCTCGACCGCGTGAAAAAACATGGCGGGAGCGACGAACAGGCGCAGCATGAAGCGGTGACCGAAACGGCTGCCGCGCTGGGCTTTATCTCTGCCATCGGTGCGGTGGGCGGGTTCTTTATTCCCAAAGCCTTTGGCACATCCCTGGCGATGACCGGTTCCCCGGTGGGCGCCATGAAAGTCTTCCTCGTGTTTTACATCGTCTGCGTGCTCGTCACCTGGCTGGTGTACGGCCGCAAATCCTCACAAAAATAATAACTACATCTTCGCCGGAGCGTGATGCCTTACCCTCCGGCCATGCTATCGAAGCAGGAGAAATGTCATGAGCAAACTGTTGGACCGCTTCCGTTACTTCAAAACAAAAGGCGACAGTTTCGCCGATGGGCACGGGCAGGTGTACCACACCAACCGCGACTGGGAGGACAGCTACCGTCAGCGCTGGCAGTTCGATAAAATTGTGCGATCCACCCACGGCGTTAACTGCACCGGCTCCTGTAGCTGGAAAATTTATGTCAAAAATGGCCTGGTAACCTGGGAAACCCAGCAGACCGACTACCCGCGCACCCGCCCTGACCTGCCTAACCACGAACCGCGCGGCTGCCCGCGTGGCGCAAGCTACTCCTGGTATCTCTACAGCGCCAACCGTCTCAAGTACCCGCTGGTACGCCGCAGGCTGATCGAACTCTGGCGCGAGGCGCTGGCGCAGCATACCGATCCGGTGCTGGCCTGGGATGCCATTCAAAACGATCCGCAGAAAGCGCAGAGCTACAGGAAAGCGCGCGGAAAAGGCGGTTTTATCCGCTCAAACTGGAAAGAGCTTAACCAGCTGATTGCTGCCGCCAACGTCTGGACCATCAAAAACTACGGCCCGGATCGGGTAGCCGGTTTTTCCCCCATCCCGGCCATGTCGATGGTCTCTTATGCCGCCGGTACGCGCTATCTCTCCCTGCTCGGCGGCACCTGCCTGAGCTTCTATGACTGGTACTGCGATCTGCCTCCGGCGTCGCCGATGACCTGGGGCGAACAGACAGACGTGCCGGAATCGGCGGACTGGTACAACTCCAGCTATATCATTGCCTGGGGCTCGAACGTGCCGCAGACGCGCACCCCGGACGCCCACTTTTTTACCGAAGTGCGTTACAAAGGCACCAAGACCGTCGCCATTACGCCGGACTTCTCGGAGGTAGCGAAGCTCAGCGACCAGTGGCTGGCCCCCAAACAGGGTACCGACAGCGCCCTTGCCATGGCGATGGGCCATGTGATCCTTAAAGAGTTCCACCTTGATAACCCGAGCGAGTACTTCCTCAACTATTGCCGCCGCTACACCGACATGCCGATGCTGGTCCTGCTGGATGAACAGGCTGACGGTCGCGTGGTGCCGGGCCGCATGCTGCGCGCGTCGGATTTGGCCGACGGGCTGGGTGAAACCAATAATCCGGAGTGGAAAACCATCGCCTTTGACGTGGCCGGAAATCTGGTGGCGCCGAATGGTTCCATCGGCTTCCGCTGGGGTGAAAAAGGCAAATGGAACCTGGAGTCGCTGGCCGCGGGACAGGAAACCGAGCTGACGCTTTCCCTGCTCATCACCCACGACAGCGTGGCAGACGTGGCCTTCCCTTACTTCGGGGGCAACGAGAACCCGCATTTCCGCAGCGTGAAGCAGGAGCCGGTGCTGACGCGCCGAGTACCGAGTAAAACCCTGACGCTGGCCGACGGCAGCCAGAGACGCGTGGTGAGCGTGTACGATCTGGTGCTGGCAAACTACGGCCTCGATCGCGGTCTGGAAGACAGTAACGCGGCGACAAACTACGCCGAGATAAAAGCCTACACCCCGGCCTGGGGCGAACAAATTACCGGCGTCCCCGCTTATCTGATAGAAAAAATCGCCCGTGAATTTGCCGACACGGCGCACAAAACTCACGGTCGTTCGATGATCATCCTCGGGGCCGGTGTGAACCACTGGTACCACATGGACATGAACTACCGCGGGATGATCAACATGCTGGTCTTCTGCGGCTGCGTCGGGCAGAGCGGCGGCGGCTGGTCGCACTATGTCGGCCAGGAGAAGCTGCGCCCGCAAACCGGCTGGCTGCCGCTGGCCTTCGCGCTGGACTGGAACCGCCCGCCACGCCAGATGAACAGCACCTCCTACTTCTACAACCACGCCAGCCAGTGGCGCTATGAGAAGCTGACCGCCCAGGAGTTGCTTTCTCCCCTTGCAGACGCGACGAAATTCACCGGACACCTGATCGATTTCAACGTGCGCGCCGAGCGCATGGGCTGGCTGCCGTCGGCCCCTCAGCTCAACCTTAATCCGCTGCACGTGAAAGCCCGCGCCGACGCCGCCGGGATGTCGCCGCAGGATTATACCGTGCAGGCGTTAAAATCAGGTGATATTCGCTTCGCCTGTGAACAGCCCGACAACGGCAAGAACCACCCGCGCAATCTGTTCGTCTGGCGCTCGAACCTGCTCGGCTCGTCCGGGAAAGGCCATGAGTACATGCTGAAATATCTGCTTGGCACCGAAAGCGGTATTCAGGGTGAGGATTTAGGCTCAACGGACGACGTGAAACCTGAAGAGGTGGAATGGCAAACCGCCGCCATTGAGGGCAAGCTGGATCTGCTGGTGACGCTCGATTTCCGTATGTCCAGCACCTGCCTGTTCTCGGATATCGTCCTGCCCACCGCCACCTGGTATGAAAAAGACGATATGAATACCTCGGACATGCATCCGTTTATTCACCCGCTTTCCGCAGCCGTTGACCCGGCGTGGGAGTCCCGCAGCGACTGGGAGATTTACAAGGGCATCGCCAAAGTCTTCTCTGAAGTGTGCGTCGGACATCTCGGCACCGAAACTGACGTGGTGCTACAGCCGCTTCAGCATGACTCCCCGGGGGAGCTGTCGCAGCCTTTTGATATTCTGGACTGGCGCAAAGGCGAGTGCGATCTGATCCCCGGCAAAACCGCACCAAACATTGCAGTCGTCGAGCGCAACTATCCGGAAACCTACGAGCGCTTTACGGCCCTTGGGCCGCTGCTGGACAAGCTCGGCAACGGCGGAAAAGGCATATCGTGGAACACCCAGAACGAGGTCGATTTCCTCGGCAAGCTCAACTACGTCAAGCTCGACGGCCCGGCGAAAGGTCGCCCGCGCATCGAGACCGCCATTGACGCTTCAGAGGTGATCCTCGCCCTTGCGCCGGAAACTAACGGTCAGGTCGCGGTCAAAGCCTGGGAAGCCCTCGGCGAACTGACCGGACGCGATCACACTCATCTGGCGCTGAACAAATAAGATGAGAAAATCCGCTTCCGCGATATTCAGGCGCAGCCGCGCAAAATCATCTCCAGCCCGACGTGGTCCGGCCTTGAGAGCGAGCACGTCTCCTATAACGCAGGCTATACCAACGTTCACGAGCTGATCCCGTGGCGCACGATTTCGGGCCGCCAGCAGCTGTATCAGGATCATGCCTGGATGCGCGCCTTCGGGGAGAGTCTGGTGGCCTATCGTCCACCGATTGACACCCGCAGCGTTACCCATATGCGCGAAATCCCGCCGAACGGATTCCCGGAAAAAGCGCTTAACTTCCTGACGCCGCACCAGAAATGGGGCATTCATTCCACCTACAGCGAAAACCTGCTGATGCAGACCCTGTCGCGCGGGGGGCCAATCGTCTGGATCAGCGAAACCGACGCGCGCGAGCTGGGCATTGAGGACAACGACTGGATCGAAGCCTTCAACGCCAACGGCGCCCTCACCGCCCGCGCGGTGGTCAGCCAGCGCGTGCCGCCGGGCATGACCATGATGTACCACGCTCAGGAGCGCATCCTGAACATTCCGGGGTCAGAAGTAACCGGACGGCGCGGCGGGATCCACAACTCGGTCACCCGCGTCTGCCCGAAACCGACCCACATGATCGGCGGCTACGCGCAGCTGGCGTACAGCTTCAACTATTACGGCACCGTCGGCTCGAACCGCGACGAGTTCATCATGATCCGCAAAATGAAAAACATTAACTGGCTGGACGGCGAAGGTCGGGATCAGGTACAGGAGGCGAAAAAATGAAAATACGCTCACAGGTTGGCATGGTTCTGAATCTCGATAAATGCATTGGCTGCCACACCTGCTCGGTCACCTGTAAGAACGTCTGGACCGGGCGCGAAGGGATGGAGTACGCGTGGTTTAATAATGTCGAAACCAAACCGGGTATCGGCTATCCGAAAAACTGGGAAGATCAGGATGAGTGGCAAGGCGGCTGGATCCGCGGTATTCACGGCAAGCTGACCCCGCGCCTCGGCGGCAAAATGGGCGTGCTGTCGAAGATTTTCGCCAACCCCGTGTTGCCGCAGATTGACGATTACTATGAGCCCTTCACCTTCGATTACCAGGATCTGCACCGCGCGCCAGAGGGCGATCACCTCCCTACCGCCCGCCCGCGCTCGCTGATTGACGGCAAGCGAATGGATAAAATCAAATGGGGGCCCAACTGGGAAGAGCTGCTGGGCGGCGAGTTCGAAAAACGTGCCCGCGACCGCAATTTCCAGAAGATCCAGAAGGAGATGTACGGTCAGTTTGAAAACACCTTCATGATGTACCTGCCGCGCCTGTGCGAGCACTGCCTGAACCCGAGCTGCGTTGCCACCTGCCCGAGCGGTGCGATTTACAAGCGCGAAGAGGACGGCATTGTGCTGATCGACCAGGACAAATGCCGCGGCTGGCGTCTGTGCATCAGCGGCTGCCCGTACAAGAAAATCTACTTCAACTGGAAGAGCGGCAAGTCAGAGAAGTGCATCTTCTGCTACCCGCGCATTGAGTCCGGTCAGCCGACCGTCTGCTCGGAAACCTGCGTCGGGCGCATCCGCTACCTTGGCGTGCTGCTGTATGACGCGGACCGTATCGAGGAGGCAGCGAGCACCGAGCATGAAACCGATCTGTACGAGCGCCAGTGCGACGTGTTCCTTAACCCGAACGATCCGGCGGTGATTGAGGAAGCGCTAAAACAGGGTATTCCGCAGAACGTCATCGACGCGGCACAGCGTTCCCCGGTTTACAAAATGGCGATGGACTGGAAGCTTGCCCTGCCGCTGCATCCGGAATACCGCACCCTGCCGATGGTCTGGTATGTGCCGCCGCTGTCACCGATTCAGTCCTACGCGGACGCGGGTGGTTTGCCGCAGAGCGACGGCGTGCTGCCTGCCGTAGAAAGCCTGCGCATTCCGGTGCAGTACCTGGCAAACATGCTCAGCGCGGGCGATACCGGTCCGGTGCTGCGCGCCCTGAAGCGCATGATGGCGATGCGCCACTACAAGCGTTCCCAGACCGTGGAAGGCGTGACCGACACCCGCGCCATCGAAGAGGTCGGCCTGACGGAAGAACAGGTAGAAGAGATGTATCGCTACCTGGCGATTGCCAACTACGAAGACCGCTTCGTGATCCCGACCAGCCACCGCGAAATGGCGCGCGACGCCTTCCCGGAGAAAAACGGCTGCGGCTTCACCTTTGGCGACGGCTGCCACGGTTCCGACACCAAATTCAACCTCTTCAACAGCAGCCGCATTGACGCGATCAACATCACCGAGGTGCGTGAACACGGGGAGGGAGAGTAATGCAGATCCTCAAAATCATCGCGCTGCTCATTGAGTATCCCGATGAGTTGCTGTGGGAAAACCGTGACGAAGCGCTTTCCCTGGTGGAACAGGACGCGCCCATGCTGCTGCCGTTTGCGCAGCAGCACCTGAGCGCCCCGCTGCTGGATAAGCAGGCCGAATGGTGCGAAGTGTTTGAACGGGGGCGCGCAACCTCGCTACTGCTGTTCGAACACGTTCACGCCGAGTCCCGCGATCGCGGTCAGGCGATGGTCGATCTCATGAGCCAGTATGAGAAAGCCGGCCTTCAGCTTGACTGCCGCGAGCTGCCGGACTATCTGCCGCTCTATCTGGAATATCTCAGTATCGTCAGCGATGACGAGGCGCGTGAAGGGCTGCAAAACGTCGCGCCGATCCTGGCGCTGATTGGTGGACGCCTGAAACAGCGTGAGGTAGCACATTACCAGCTGTTTGACGCCCTGCTGACGCTGGCCGGAACGCGCCTTTCCAGCGACAGCGTGGCGAAACAGGTGTCCGGTGAAAAACGGGATGATACCCGTCAGGCGCTGGACGCCGTGTGGGAAGAGGAACAGGTGAAGTTTATTGAAGACAACGCCACATCGTGCGACAGCTCGCCGATGCAGCAATATCAACGACGCTTTAGCCAGGACGTCGCGCCGCAGTACGTGGACGTCAGCGCCGGAGGCCCAAAATGACACATTACCTGAACGTGTTTTTCTATGACATTTATCCGTACATCTGCGCCACCGTGTTTTTCCTTGGCAGCTGGTTGCGCTACGACTACGGGCAGTACACCTGGCGCGCATCGTCCAGCCAGATGCTCAGCAAGCGCGGTATGAACTGGGGCTCTAACCTGTTTCATATTGGCATTCTGGGGATCTTCTTCGGGCACCTGTTCGGCATGTTAACCCCGCACTGGATGTACGCCTGGTTTTTACCCATCGCGGTTAAACAGCAGTTAGCCATGATTGCGGGGGGTATTTGCGGGGTGCTGACGTTGATTGGCGGGTCGATGCTGCTGATCCGCCGCCTGTTCAACCAGCGGGTGCGTGCCACGTCCACCACGCCGGATATTATCATCATGAGTATCCTGCTGCTTCAGTGCATCCTTGGGCTGTCGACCATTCCTTTCTCCGCCCAGTATCCTGACGGAAGCGAGATGATGAAGCTGGTCGGCTGGGCGCAGGGGATCGTGACGTTTAAGGGAGGCTCGTCAGAAATGCTGAGCGGCGTCGCACCGATCTTCCGCGTGCATCTGGTGCTGGGGATGACGATCTTCCTTATCTTCCCGTTCACCCGTCTGGTGCACGTGTGGAGCGCGCCGTTTGAGTACTTCACCCGTCGCTATCAGGTAGTGAGATCGCGCCGTTGATTTTGTCGGGTGGCGGCTTCGCCTTACCCGACCTACGTTTCAAGCCGCTGTAGGCCCGGTAAGGCGTAGCCGCCACCGGGCTATTTACCTGCCTGTGGATGCGTATCAAACCCCGCCATCACGACCGTCAGCTCTGCCAGGGTAAAGCCGTGCTTCGGGTCATCAACGCCCAGGCCAAACCGCGCCTGCATCAGCTTATACAGCGCCTCCGCATCCGGCAAATGGATCTGCTCCTCCACATGCCCGTTCTGCCAGTGGGTAAAATTAAAGTTGGTCAGCGTCAGCTTGCCCCCGTCCGGCAGGTGGCGACACATCAGCAGGTGATGACGGAAATGGGACTGCGGCCAGTGCGCCGACCAGAAGTTTCCCATCACGTAATCGTTGAAGTATTGGGTCGCCAGGTCGAAGTGGTACATCGACTGCCAGTGCTCGTGATGGCGGAATTGCAGTACCCAGTCGTTACCCTCGCTCAGCAAACGATAACGCCCGTGTGGGGTTTCCTGTTCCTCGTTGGCGATCAAACGAATCGGCGCCGTCAGCGTTTGTCCGCCAAATCCCACATCGGCGATCAAGCGCTCGCCGTTCAGCTCAACCAGCAGCAACCGGTGCGTGCGTGGCGGCATCTGCGACGGATTGGCCAGCACAACCCGCCCCAGCACGCTGCGCACCGTAAACCCGACTTCGCGCAACACCCGCTCAAACAGGCCGTTTTGCTCGAAGCAATACCCCCCCCGACGCGCGGTGACCAGTTTATCCACCAGACACCCGTCGTCCAGATGGATTTCCCGCGGCAAAACAACATCGATATTTTCGAAAGGGATTGCGCAGTTATGGTGTAAATGCAGCCCCCGCAGGGTATCGATATCAACCTGTACGGGCTGCTGCCAGCCCGTGCGGGCGAAATAAGCACTCAGAAATGGGGACATGATTTGCTCCAGGATGTGATATCCCCTGTTTATAAACTATTTTCCCTTATGCATATGCGCAAAAGTGCTTTTTCGTCATACTCATCGTGTACATGAGGAGATCCTATGAACCACTTTCGCCCTGTTGAATTACGCCATGCCAGCCGTCTTCTGAATCACGGTCCAACCGTGCTCATCACCAGCCGGGATGAGACCATCGATCGTCGCAACGTCATGGCCGCCGCATGGTCTATGCCGGTGGAATTTGAGCCCCCGCGTATCGCGATTGTGGTAGACAAAAGCGCGTGGTCACGGGAGTTGATCGAACGCAGCGGGAAATTCGGCATTGTGATCCCCGGCGTGGCGGCAGCCAACTGGACCTGGGCGGTCGGCAGCGTCAGCGGGCGCGACGAGGATAAATTTAACTGCTACGGGATCCCGGTTATTTATGGCCCTGAGCTTGGCCTGCCGGTTATAGAAGAAAAATGTCTGGCGTGGATGGAGTGCCGGTTATTACCTGTAACCTCTGCGGCCGAGAAATATGACACTCTGTTTGGCGAAGTGGTTTCCGCCGCGGCGGATGAACGCGCATTTGTCGCCGGACGCTGGCAGTTTGACGGGGATAAGCTGAATACGCTGCATCATCTGGGTGCGGGTACGTTTGTCGCGAGCGGGAAAATGGTCAAGGCGCTGGAATGATTTTTTAATTATACCGATCTGAATTATATAAAATTTCTATGGCATTTTATGTTTACCACTGCGTTGTAGAACGGAGGATATTTCTTGAGTTGCTGAGTTAGCAATTCCCCGTTAAGGAAATATTGATGTCCTGGATAGATATGGCGAAATTTTATATTCCAAATAAAATGCTCAAGCAAAAAGCATCGGTAATTAGGCACATTATGTCATCGAAGCCACTCTTCTTTTTACTTTTCATCCTGTCTTCCTTAGCGGGCGCGGAAACCACCTATGCACCGGGGCTAGTGGCGCTTAAATTCAATCAATGGTATATAGCGCAGTTAGATCAGAACAAACCGCCCGTACTCAATCCAGACATTATGAACGAGTACGTAGCCTCAGGGACCATTGCAGCAATTAAAGAAATGTACTCTGGCGACAGTAACGACAAAGATATGCCCGATGCGGATATGTTTATCAAAGCGCAGGACTGGGATGATGACTGGAATCAGATAACCGTCTTACATTCTGATTTTGACGCCGTTTGCACAAACGTCTATGTCGCATTTGGTAAGAAGCAAGATCATGTTATTGCAGATTGTCTCGTTGAAGAGCAAGGAAAATGGAAAGTGCGATCGGCGACGCTAATTAAGTAACAGGCATAAACTCCCTGTCGTAATAATAAAGGCACATGGTAGCCAAATGACTACCATGTGCAATTAATTAACTCTTCACACGCTTCGTAATAATCTCATCCGCCACATTCCGCGGAGCTTCCGCAAAATGATCGAACTCCATCGTATACGTCGCGCGCCCTTGGGACATCGAGCGCAGCGTGGTGGCGTAGCCAAACATCTCAGCCAGCGGGACGTCAGCGCGAATAATCTGGCTGCCGTACTGCTCTGCCATCCCCTGCACCAGGCCGCGACGGGAGGAGAGATCGCCCATAATGTTCCCGGCGTACTCTTCCGGAGTTTCCACCTCAACGTGCATGACCGGCTCAAGAATAACCGGATCCGCCCGCCGTGCGCCCTCTTTGAAGCCGAGGATCGCCGCCATGCGGAAGGCCATCTCCGAGGAGTCAACGTCATGGTAGGAACCAAACGTCAGGGTCGCTTTCACATCCACCACCGGATAGCCCGCCAGCACTCCCGTATTCATGGCTTCTCGCAAGCCTTTTTCCACCGACGGGATGTACTCCCGCGGCACCACCCCGCCTTTGGTGGCATCTTCAAACACAAAACCACTCCCGGCGGCTAACGGCTCAAGGCTCAGGACCACATGACCGTACTGCCCTTTCCCGCCGGACTGTCGGACAAATTTACCTTCAATATCCTTCACCGCTTTACGCAGAGTTTCACGGTAGGTGACCTGCGGACGACCAATGTTCACCTCAACGCCAAACTCACGCTTCATGCGGTCAACGATGATCTCCAGATGCAACTCGCCCATCCCGGAGATAATGGTCTGTCCGGACTCTTCGTCCGTGTGCAGGCGAAACGACGGATCCTCCGCCGCCAGGCGCTGTAGGGCGATCCCCATTTTCTCCTGATCGGCCTTGGTTTTCGGCTCAATCGCCAGCGAAATAACCGGGTCCGGGAACTCCATCCGTTCAAGGGTGATCACCGCATTCGGGTCGGTCAGCGTGTCACCGGTGGTGACGTCTTTCAGCCCGACACAGGCCGCGATATCCCCTGCGCGCAGTTCGTCCACCTCATGGCGATCGTTGGCATGCATCAGCACGATGCGCCCGATACGTTCTTTCTTACCCTTCACCGGGTTGTACACCGCGTCGCCTTTACGCAGTATGCCGGAATAGACGCGGATAAAGGTCAGCTGGCCGACGTACGGATCGCTCATCAGCTTGAAGGCCAGCGCCGAGAACGGTTCATCATCGCTTGGGTGGCGCTCGGCGTGCTGTCCGTCTTCGTCAACCCCATCAATAGCGGGCACGTCCAGTGGGGACGGCATCAATTCAATTACCGCGTCGAGCATGCGCTGCACGCCCTTGTTCTTGAAGGCGCTGCCGCACAGCATGGGCTGTATTTCACCGGAGATGGTCCGGACGCGCAGCCCCTGGATGATTTCCGCTTCATCCAGTTCGCCCGTCTCAAGGTACTTATCCATAAGCTCATCGCTGGCTTCTGCCGCAGCCGAAACCATTTTTTCTCGCCACGCCTGGGCGGTACTCAGCAGATCGTCAGGCACTGGCGCATAGCTGAACGCCATGCCCTGCGTCGTATCGTCCCACAGAATGGTGCGCATCTTGATGAGATCCACCACGCCGGTGAAGTGTTCTTCTGCCCCCACGGGGATCACAATCGGGACCGGATTGGCTTTCAGCCGCTCCTGCATCATCTGCACCACGCGGAAGAAATCCGCACCCGGGCGGTCCATTTTGTTGACGAATGCCAGGCGCGGGACGTGATATTTATTCGCCTGACGCCAGACGGTCTCCGACTGCGGCTGCACGCCACCGACGGAGTCATAGACCATCACCGCACCGTCGAGCACACGCATGGAACGTTCCACCTCAATGGTGAAATCCACGTGCCCGGGGGTGTCGATAATATTGATGCGGTGCGGTTCAAAGCCTCTGTCCATACCGGGCCAGAAACAGCTTACCGCCGCCGACGTAATGGTGATCCCGCGCTCCTGCTCCTGCGCCATCCAGTCGGTGGTTGCCGCGCCATCGTGTACTTCACCCAGCTTGTGGCTCATCCCGGTGTAAAACAGGATGCGCTCAGTGGTGGTTGTTTTGCCCGCATCGATATGCGCGGAGATACCGATGTTGCGATAACGTTCGAGTGGAATGGGTCGGGGCATGTTATTTCCTTAAGTCTTCATGACTGGTTTGTGACGACCGGGATGGTCGCGTGTTCGTTCGTTTGTTATAATAGTCCTATTGTACGAGTATTATCGAACTATTTTTTAACGGTTGACCTATTGTTGATATAGCTCAATCTCACGCGAGACGCAGGAAAACGATGATCCCAAACCACCCGGAACCTGAACAAATAGTGTTGGAAAATGTGCTGTTCGCCCTCGGCAACCCGCTGCGATTAGCGATTATCCGCAGGCTGGCCGACGGCAGCGAACTGAGCTGTAACGCGCTGCGCCCGGAAGAGGTGGTGAAATCTACTATGACTCACCACTGGCGCGTGCTGCGCGACAGCGGCGTGATCTGGCAGCGCCCGCAGGGGCGCGAGAATATGATCTCACTGAGAAGAGAGGATCTGGACGCCCGCTTTCCTGGACTGCTGGCGATCCTGCTCCAGGCTAAGTAGCGGCAGCGTCCTCAAGACGATAAACCGGAATGCGCCGTATTGTTCCGGTAAGGGTGTCGAACACCTCCCTATCGGACGTGACTATTCTCATCCCGGTCTTCCTTAACCGCTGCACCTCGGCGGCTATGCGCTGGAGGCCAAACCAGAAAAGCCCGTCAAGCGCGGTGACCGCAAGCCCCTGTTCCAGCGCCAGCTGGAGGCGCTCGCGGGGGGCTTTCACCTGCTGAGCGATTTGCCGGTAAGGCACTTCCGAACCGCCGGACGCATCGATCCGCTGAATACGGGTCTTCAGGTGGTAGGTAAATTCATCCGGAATGCCGTTCAAATCCTGTTTAAGGCTGTAGACGCAGCCAAACCGCTTCCCGTTGAACAGGACATTTTTTTGACTGAGCTGAAACTCATTTCTGATGCTATCAATCAGCTGCGGTGCACGGGTAAGAAGTAACCGGAAGGGAAGCTCAAAGCTGGTCACATAATCCACGTTCAGCAGCGCGAGACGCAGCCGCTCTTCTGCCCCGGATTTCTGGTCATGACACTCGCGCATCACCTCCGCCCACTGGCGCGTCAGACGTTCCGGCTCACCGGCTTCGGTGAGGAGGTATTTTTCCAGATGATAATCGACTCTTCCGGTCATGTTGGGCATCCCGTCAATATGGATGCGGTAATTCTATCCAGCGCGGCAGGATTTATAAAGGGCGGAGCGCACCGGCATCCGCCCTGCCGGGCTACTGCTGGATACTCGACCGGTCCGAAATATCGCTGGCAGAAAAGGTTCTTGCAGTAGACGCGACCTGTTTTTTGCGTTTATACCGGTCCGGCTGGCCTTCAGGGCGGGTTTTGAACCGGCGATGCAGCCACATATATTGCTCAGGCGCCATCATCACGGCGCGCTCAATCGCTCTGTTCATTTGCGTGGCCACCGACGCTTTGTCGCCTCCCTGCAAGGTATCGCTAATATCTTCCAGAATAATCAGCTCATACCCTGTGCCGTCTGCTTTTCTGCGCGGTACAAACGGGATCACGGCCGGTCTGGCACTTTTCACCAGCATGTAGCTCCCGGCAGTTGTCGCGGCGTCCGGGACGGCAAAAAACGGCACAAACACGCTATTCGTTTTGCCATAATCGTGGTCCGGGGCATACCACAGGATCTCGTTTTGCTTCAGCGCGCGGATCATGCCCTTCAGGTCATAGCGGTCAAGCATGGTTTTATTGGAACGCAGACGACCGCGCGTTTGCAGCCAGTCGAGCAACGCATTATTGTTGGGACGATACACACCAATACCCGCGTTGAGCATGCCAAAGATGCGTGCGCCTAATTCCAGCGTGAGAAAATGCATGCCAATGAGCACCACTCCCCTTCCTTGCGCCCGCGCCTGTTCCATATGTTCGTAGCCGGTTACGCTGAAGTGTTTCCGTACGCGCCAGTCTGGCCAGAACCACGCTATCCCCGTTTCGATGACGCCCATTCCAACCGATTCAAAATTACGCTCAAGTAAACGCTCGCACTCGTCCTCTTTCATATCAGGAAAGCAAAGCTCAAGATTTCGTCTGGCGATCTCCACGCGGCGTGGAAGCAGGCGCATAGCCAGACGCCCAAGCCCGTGACCTATTTTCAACAGCAGCGGGTACGGAAGCTGAACCGTGCACCAGAGCGCGGCAATGCCTGCCCAGCTGAGCCAGTAACGAGGATGAATAAAGGCGAGTGAAAACTGAGGTAATTTTGTCATGGAAAAATTATCCTTTTACTAATTTGTACTTAATCTGGTGCAGTTGCAGTGCTTACCTGCTGATTCAACGAATATTGTTCGGAAGGATGAATTGTAGCGGAATCGTTATGGTTTTTATTATCGATTTTTGCGAAAGGGAATAAAAGCGAGGAGCGCCGGGTGATATTGCACCACCCGGCAGGCAAGTTACATCGAATAACCGGGCTTCTTAATCAGTTCATCCAGTTTCGGGCCGATCTCGGTATCCCAGACCTGCGCCTTCCAGTCAGCTTCCTGAACCTCCTGAAGCGCCACGGAGATTGAGCGATCTTTGCTGTTCAGATGACGGGCGATCGCTTCGGCGATATCCGCCGCCAGGGCCGTTTTTTGTTCGTCAGTCAGATCGCGTGGAAAACATTTGATATCAACGTGTGGCATGGGCAGGGCTCCTTTTATAGGTGAGCGTTCCACGTTATCAGATTATATCGTTAGCTTTTAGCACCTTGTGCAGTTCCGGCAGCGCGCAGACGGCATCCGCGACGGCGGTAATATTAGGCGTGTTAGTGGCAAACCACTCATGACGTGGCCCCCAGGTACGCGCAACGGCAATATAGACGTCAAGCAGCGTCAGCTGTTTGCCAAACGCAAACGGCGAGGCGCTGAGCTGGCTGTCGAACCACAGATAGAGCGATTTTCGGTACTCAATGCAATTTTTCTTCAGCTGTTCCGGGGCATCAGGCACCCAGCGTTCCGGGTAATCTGCATACGTAAAGGTGGGATAGACGTTCGCCACAAACCAGATGAGCAGGCGCTGAAACTGCTGGCGCTCGGCCTGCCCTACGGGCGGCGCGAGGTCGGGACGTCTGTCGAGCACCATCAGGGCGATCGCTGCGGTTTCCGTCACGATCGCCCCATTTTCCAGCTCCAGCGTCGGCACCTGGCACAGCGGGTTCAGTTTTAACAGCAATTCGCGCTGCGGGCCGGGCTGGTCAAACCCGTCCACGTTGACGAACTGATACGGGATGTCTGCCAGAGTCAGCATCACTTCACTGATTGCCGATCCCCAGCCGGGTACGCCATAGAGTTTGATCATGTTGCCCCCTCAGGGATGAAAACCCTAAGTGTAGAGCACCATTAGTAGGTTATCCCGGGCGGGTTAACGTCAGAAGAAGTCACCGCTTCGCCCGCCTCCCCCCAGCGCGCCAGCACCTTTTGATACTCCCCGCGCTTAATCGCACCGTCCAGCGCAGCCTGCAACGCATACACCAGCCCATTACCTTTTTTGGTTGTGGTGGCGACATAGGCTTTCTTCGGCCCTAATCCCACGACGCGGGTTTTGCCGGTTAACGCGGCTTTGTAGGCCGAAACGGACTGCGGTCCAAAGAAAACATCCGCCCTGCCGGACTGAATATAAAGATTGCCTGAGGCGTCGTCGGTCAGATAAACCGGCAACGCAGGCTCGCGCCCGGCCTTTTTATTCTCTTCGTTCCAGCCCAGCAGAATACGTTCCTGATTGGTGCCTGACCCGACAATCACCTTTTTACCGGCCAGATCTTTCGCACGGGTGATCGACTGTACGTTGCTGGTGGATTTCACCGAGAAGGCGAGGGAATCGACGCGATAGGTCGCAAAATCGAACTTCGCCTTACGTTGCTCGGTGACGGCGATATTCACCAACGCCACGTCATAACGCCCGGAAGTGATCCCCAGCGGCCAGTCTTCCCACGCCGTTGGCACCAGCTTCAGCTTCAGCCCCAGACTGCCCGCCAGCAACCGGGCGATATCCGGGTCGCTGCCAATACGGGTGCGGTTATCACTGGCCAGCAGCGCCAGCGGCGGAGAATTCAGGGCTGAAATCGCCACCGTGAGGGTACCCGGCTCAACAAATTTATAGTTCGCCGGGATTTTCGCCACTGCCTGTTGATCAACCGTCACCGGCAGCGGCTGTTCGTTGGCCTTTAAATCAATGCTGGCGTAGCTCGCCGTCGTGAAGACCAGCCCCGCCAGGAGTCCATATTTCATCTGCGCTCCTTACAGCACTTTTGAGAGGAACTGGCGCGTTCGCGGATGCGACGGTCGGTTTAACACGTCGTCGCTGCTGCCCTGCTCCACAATTTTACCGTCGACCATAAATACCACCTGGTCCGCCACTTCCCGGGCAAAACCGATCTCATGGGTGACCACCACCAGCGTCGTGCCGGAACGGGCGAGCTTTTTAATCACGTCCAGCACTTCGCCAACCAGTTCTGGATCCAGCGCCGAGGTGGGTTCATCAAACAGCATCACGCGCGGGCGCAGCGCCAGCGCGCGGGCAATGGCGATACGCTGCTGCTGGCCGCCGGAGAGGTGACGCGACCATGCATCAGCTTTATCGCGCAGTCCGACCACATCCAGCAGGCTGTATGCGTTTTCAACAGCCTCTTTTTTACTGAACTTTTTATGCGCAATGGGTGCTTCAATCAGGTTTTCCAGCACCGTGAGATGCGGAAAAAGATTGAAGTTCTGAAACACGTACCCAACGTTGACGCGCTGTTTGAGGATCTCTTTCTCTTTTAGCTCGTAGAGTTTGTCACCCTGACGGCGATAGCCGATGTAATCCCCGTCAATCTGAATAAAGCCTTCGTCTACGCGCTCCAGATGGTTAATGGTGCGCAGCAGCGTCGATTTTCCCGATCCAGAGGGGCCAAGGATCACCGTCACGGAGCCCGGCGGGATCTCAAGCGTGACGTTATCGAGCGCTTTATGTCGGCCAAAAAACTTACTGACGCCGGTAATGGAAATGTGTCCTTCAGGAGAGGCTTGCATGAACAGGCTCCTGTGCTGGCGAAGCGGTGACGGAACGCGCGCGACTGGTCGCCCGGTTGTGGTTTACGGCGGAGCGGCGCTCGCTGCGGGCAAGTCCACGCTCAATAACATGCTGGATGGCAGACAGTACGGTGGTGATCACCAGATACCAGACGGCCCCCACCATCAACAGCGGGATCACCTCCTGGGTGCGGTTGTAGATCATCTGGATCGTGTAGAACAGTTCCGGCATCGCCAGCACGTAAACCATCGCCGTCCCTTTGGCGAGGCTGATGATTTCGTTAAACCCGGACGGCAGGATGGTGCGCAGCGCCTGGGGGAGAATGATGCGCACCGTGCGACGCCACGCCGGCAGCCCCAGCGCAGCGGCCGCCTCATACTGACCGTGGTCGACCCCAAGGAAGCCCCCGCGAATGATCTCCGCAGTATAGGCGCTCTGCACCAGCGTCAGCCCCACGATGGCGGTAGAAAACTGCCCGAGAACATTGATGGTTTCAAAGCTGCCCCAGGTAATGCCGGTAAAAGGCACGCCGAGAGAGAGCGTGTCGTAGAGATAGGAGAAGTTATAGAGGATAATCAGCACCACGATCAGCGGCAACGATCGGAACAGCCAGATGTACCCCCACGCCAGGCTGCTCAATAGCCATGATGACGAGAGCCGCGCCAGCGCCAGCATGCCGCCAATAACCACGCTCAGTACGGTGCTTATTAACGTCAGCAGCAGCGTCTGGCCGACGCCTTCGAGGATCACCGGGTCGAAGAACCAGCGGGCAAATACCGCCCATTCCCAGCGCGGATTAAAGGCCACGGACTGGATCACGACCGCCAGTACAAACAGCGCCACCACGGCGCCAGCAGCGCGCAGCGGATAACGTGCCGGGACCACTTTTATGGTTTCAACGTTGCTCATCGTCGCTCCTTATGCGGTTTTGCTGAGCGCTTCGCGGATCAGCGTCTTGGTGAAACGCAGCCGACCGTCGAACGGCGGCTGGCTATACTCTTCCGGATCGCGGTTAAGATCGAACTGCGGCTGATACCCCTGACTGAGATAGAGCCGCACCGCCTCCGGCTGGCGAAACCCCGTGGTCAGGTAGATGCGGCTGTAGCCCGCCAGCACCGCCCGGCGCTCCAGCTCCTGTACCACGCGCGCGGCCAGCCCCTGCTGGCGCAGCGTTTTATTCGTCCAGATGCGTTTGATCTCTGCGGTGTGTTCGTCGAAGGGCTTGTACGCACCGGTGGCGATGATCTCGCCATCGCGCTCCAGGACGATAAACAGCCCCTGCGGCGCCAGGTACCACTCTGTCAGCTCGACTTCCGCATCCTTTGAAAAGTAGTCGCCGTAACGAGCGGCGTACTCACCGAAAAGCCCCTCGATAATGGGCTGAAGATCGGCATCTTCCGGCGAAACGTCACGAAATTGTTCGCGCATAGCGCCTCCTTAATCGCCCAGACCCGCCGGGTTAACTTCGGAACTGGGGATACGCTCCACGCCTTCCCCCCAGCGGTTCAGCACTTTGTCGTAATCTCCGTTCTTGATCGCGCCGTTCAGCGCGGTTTGAACCGGCTCGACCAGGCCGCTGCCTTTTTTCAGCGTCACCGCGATATGCGCCGCCTTCGGCCAGCCGCCGTCGACGCTGCCGACCAGTTTGGTTTTACCGTTAAGCGCCGCTTTCCAGGCACCGATCACGTTCGGGCCAAAGTAGGCGTCCGCGCGTGCGGACTGAAGCGCCAGCGTTTGGGCCGCGTCGTCTTTGGTGTAGATCGGCGTAAAGGGTTTAAGCCCTTTTTTGAGGTTCTCTTCGTTCCATGCCAGCAGGATGGCCTCCTGGTTGGTGCCGGAACCCACGATGATGCGCAGCCCGGCGATATCCTCTGCCTTCACAAGCGAGTTGATCGGACTGGTGGATTTCACGTAGAAGCCAAGTGAATCCTTGCGGTAGGTGGCGAAGTCGAACTTCTCTTTGCGCGCTTTAGTGACGGTGATGTTGCTGATAGCCGCGTCGTATTTCCCGGAGGCAACCCCCAGCGGCCAATCCTCCCAGGAGGTGGGCACCACGTTCAGCTCCAGTCCGAGGCTGTCCGCTACCAGACGCGCGATGTCGACCTCACTTCCCAGCAGAGTTTTGTTGTCGTCGGAAAAGACCGTCAGTGGCGGTTGATTCAGTCCCGCCACCGCCACGGTAAATTTCCCCGGCACGGCAAAACGATAGTCTTTCGGCAGTTGCGCGATCGCATCGCTGTTTTTGGCGGTATTGATCGGCGTTTTATTGGCCTCAATGCTCACGCCGGTGCCGTTAATATTGACGTTCTCTGCCCAGACGGCAGGGGTAAAGGCCAGCGCAAGCGCCAGAATAAGCGATGATTTCTGCATAGCGTTTTTCTCTTTTATTGTTGTGTGAACTGATTTTTGGGCTCGTCTAAGCCCAGACTTTCGCGCAGCGTGGTGCCGGGATAGTCGGTGCGGAACAGGCCGCGCGCCTGTAAAACGGGCACCACCTGGTCAACAAAGCGCGGGAAGGTGTCCGGCGTGCCGCCCTGAATGATGAAGCCATCCGCCGCCTTCTCTTCGAACCAGGCCTGTAAACCATCGGCCACCTGCTCCGGTGTGCCGGAAAAACGCGGGCGCGGCGATGCGGCTTCCAGCGCGACCTGACGCAGAGTTAAGTTGCGCTCACGGGCGTTACGCTTGATTTCATCGGTGGTGCTGCGGAAGCTGTTTTTGCCCAAATCGCCAATATCCGGGAACGGCGCGTCGAGGGGATACTGGCTGAAGTCGTGATGCTCGAAATAACGTCCGAGGTAATTCAGCGCATCATTAATGGAGACCAGTGCCGCCGTAGTTTGATACTGGTTTTCTACGTCATCGGCGTCGTTTCCAACAATCACGCTGACGCCCTGGAATATATGTAAATCCTCTGCGCGGCGGCCGTGACTTTCCAGCTGCTGTTTAACATCGCGGTAAAAAGCCTGGGCTTCTTCCCGCGTGTCATGGTGGGTAAAGATGGCGTCAGCGTGTTTTGCCGCCAGCTTTTTACCGTCGTCGGACGCACCAGCCTGAAAGACAATCGGACGTCCCTGCGGCGTGCGGCCAATATTCAGCGGGCCGGAAACCTGGAAGAAATCACCGTGGTGATCAAGAGTATGCAGTTTCGACGCATCAAAGAACTGTCCGCTCTCTTTATTGCGGATAAAGGCATCCCCTTCCCAGGAATCCCACAGCCCCTTCACCACGTCGAGATACTCATCGGCAATGCGGTAGCGCAGCGCATGCTCCGGGTGTTTTTCGCGGGAGAAGTTCCTGGCTGACCCTTCCAGCGGTGACGTCACCACGTTCCAGCCCGCGCGTCCGTTGCTCAGGTGATCGAGGCTGGCGAACTGGCGTGCAACGGTGAAAGGCTCGCTGTAGGAGGTGGATAACGTGCCGACCAGCCCCAGGCGCGAGGTGATACTCGCCAGCGCGGACAACACCGTCAGCGGCTCAAAGCGGTTTAAAAAATGCGGAATGGATTTCTCGTTAATATAAAGGCCGTCGGCCACAAATATAAAGTCGAGCTTGCCCTCTTCTGCTTTTAAAGCCGTTTCTTTAACGAAATCAAAATTAATGCTGGCATCCGCGACCGCCGCCGGGTGGCGCCAGGCAGACATATTTCCGGATGCACCATGCAAAATGGTCCCCAGCCGCAATTGACGATGTGCAGACATATTCACCTCAAATTAATTAAACGTGTTGCAGGGCTTTTTCCGCGAGCTGAGCAAAATAGCGGGCAGCGGGTTCGATTAATGCTTCGTCCGGGTTAAATGCCGGGTGATGTAACCCAAACGGACTGTTGCTGCCAATGCTGACAAACGCGCCGGGTATGTTTTGCAGATAGACCGCGAAATCCTCCCCGCCCATGTGCAGTTCCGCATGCCGGGTTTCATATCCCGCTTCGCGCGCGACCGAGGTGGCAAAACCGGCCCAGTGCTCATCGTTCACCAGCGCGGTGGGCCCGGCGTACCAGGTGATGTTGATTTGCGCGCTAAAGGCGCTGGCAAATCCGGCGGCGATTTCACCGACGCGCGCTTTCACGTTCTGCTGCACTTCCGTGCGGTGCGTGCGCAGCGTGCCCTCCAGCTCAACGCTTTCCGGCAGCACGTTCCAGGTATTCCCCCCGGCGATGCGCGTCACGCTCAGAACAACCGAATCCAGCGTGTTGACGTTACGGCTGGCTACGCTTTGCAGCGCGGTTACCAGCTGGCTTGCGAGCACGATGGCGTCGTTGCCTTCATGGGGACGTGCGGCATGCGCGCCTTTGCCGGTCACGTGAATAACGAAGCGATCAACGTTGGCATAGAACGGGCCGCCGCGCGTGGCAAACTCGCCGACCGGCAGTGACGGCTCGTTATGCATCCCGAAAATCGCGCGTACGTCGCGTAACGCCCCGGCCCGCACCATGCTTTTTGCTCCGCCGAAATTCTCTTCCGCTGGCTGGAACAGGATCCGCACGCGACCGTTGAGCGAGGCTTCCCGCTCTTTCAGCTTTAGCGCGGCGCCGAGGATCACGCTGGTGTGAATGTCGTGTCCGCAGGCATGCATCACCCCGGCGCGCCGGGAGCTAAACGGCACCCCGCTGCGCTCGTCGATGGGTAACGCGTCGATATCGGCGCGCAGCGCAACCAGTGCGTTGCCCGTGCCGATCTCCGCAACCAGCCCGGTCTGGAGATCGTAAGGCAGCGGGGCAATCCCGGCTGCCGTCAGCCACTCGCGCAGGCGCGCCGTTGTTTCGACCTCCTGACCAGAGAGTTCAGGGTTCTGGTGCAGCTCACGGCGCCAGGCAATCAGTTGTTCGCTAAAGCTCATACGGTAACCTCCCTGTTAAGACGCGCCTCGGCCAGCAGTCGCAGGGACTGTACGCGCGTTGCGCCATCAGCGACCGGCGTGTCGATGATAAATTCGTCAATCCCCCACTGCTGATGCAGCGCGTTGAGCTGTTCAAGCACCGACGCCGCCGTTCCGGCCAGCAGAGACTGCGCCCGACGCGCGATGCGCACCGGTTCACTCCCCGCCTGCCGCGCAAAGGCGTAGGCCTGTTCTTCGCTGGCGACGGTGACGCGCTGTCCGTTTGCCAGCTCCACGCCCCACACTTCAACCTTCTGCGCCAGCGCATCGGCCTCAGCCTGGGTTGGGGCAACAATGGCCTGCACGGCCACAATCACCTCCCGGACGCTGTGTTGACGCCAGGCTGTGACGACCTCGCGCAGCAGCTCAGGATCACCGTTCAGATGGGCGGCAAAAACAAAATGCCAGTCGAGGGAGGCCGCCAGCAGCGCGCTTTCTGTGCTGGCGCCCAGCAGAAACCCCCGGGCAGGCACCGGCGGCAGCGGCGTGGCGCGAACGTCCTCCTCCGCTGACTGATTTTCAGGGCGGATCCAGCGATCGAGCTGCGTCAGTTGTTCAGCAAAGCTGCCTTTTTCCTGCGGATTAAGGCCGTGCTGCAAGGCGCGGGTAGAGAGCGGCAGACCGCCGGGCGCTTTGCCAACGCCCAGATCAACCCGGCCCGGCGCAATGGCGGCCAGTACGTTAAAATTTTCGGCGACTTTATAGGGGCTGTAATGTTGCAGCATGACGCCGCCTGAGCCCACGCGAATACGTTTTGTTTGCCCGAGGATCCAGGCAATCAGCAGCTCCGGCGAGGGGCTGGCAAGCTGCGGGGTATTGTGGTGTTCGGCAATCCAGAAGCGGTGATAACCCAGCGTTTCTGCCTGTTGCGCCAGTGCTAAGGTTCGCGCCAGCGCATCGGCGGCTGTTTCGTGTTCTGCGACGGGGCTTTTATCCAGAATGCTGATTCGCCATGACATGTTGCGTTCTCGTTTGACTTAACATGTCGTCATTATTAAAGGTGGATTTCACCTCTGAGAAACAATTAATTTACATTTGGATTGCCGGAAAACGGCAATAGAGCGTCTGTCATCGGCGTGATTTGAGCGATGTAATGAGTCTTTCCGCATCCTGCCGTCGGGTAATGCGGCGAAAGCGAATGTGTGCGTACTGCGGGTTTTGCATATCCGCCTCATATCGTTTGCGGTTGCTGCGCCAGGTTTTGATCGTCCAGATGATAATAGAGTCCTTGCTAAGGAACGACCGACGAAAGCTTTCGCGGTTCCCCGTGCCGGGCCAGAGCTCCTGTTTGTGCCAGGCGCGTCTGGAGGCCCGCGTCACCGCCTGCCAGAGCGTGCGGATAAACCCACGATCTATCCACACCACCAGATCGACGTCGCGCCACTTAACGTCGCGTGTGCGGTTGTAATTTCCGTCCAGGACCCAGTCAGGCGAGGCGGCGAGCGCTTTTTCCAGGGTTGCAAGAAACTCATTATCCGGTGTTCCCTGCCAGTTCGCTCGCCAGTAAAGCCTGTCCATCTCAATGTAAGGGATAGCCAGCGCCTCCGCGATTCGCCTGCCAAACGTGCTTTTCCCACTTCCGCTGGTGCCTATGATATTGATTTTCACCGTTCCGCCTGCACATGCTGAAGAAAACGGATCGAATCATAACGTTAATAATTTGTTTACGAAACGCCAGACTACTCGTTCGGATACTGCTCATCGGTGACCTTCTCCAGCCATGCCACCGGGCTCCCGTCGACAGCTTCTGCGATGGCGATATGGGTCATGGCCGTCTGCGCGCTTGCGCCGTGCCAGTGCTTCACGCCGGGTGGGATCCAGGCGATATCACCCTGATTCAGCGGTTCCGCCTCTTTCCCCCACTCCTGTAACCAGCCGCGCCCCTGCGTCACGATCAGCGTTTGTCCAAGAGGATGCGTATGCCAGGCGGTACGTGCGCCGGGTTCAAAGGTGACGGTTGCGCCGCCGACTTTTGCCGGTTCAGTCGCCTGGAAAGGCGCGTCAATGCGCACGCAGCCGGTAAACCAGGCCTCTGGGCCCTGAACGGAAGGTAACGAACCGCTACGGATAATTTTCATGATTAACTCCTCGTTTGCTGTTGCGTTAACAGTAGCGTAAAGCCATGGGGAGCATTAGAGTGCATAATCAGAAAGGAACCATGAATTCAATTCATAAATCGAGTAAACCGCCATGTTAAAAGACAACTTCAACGATCTGCTTTCCTTTATGGTCGTCGCCCGGGAGCGCAGCTTTACCCGCGCCGCGGCGCAGCTTGGGGTATCTCAGTCGGCGCTCAGCCACGCAATGCGCAATCTGGAAACGAGGCTGGAAGTCCGTCTGTTAACCCGCACCACCCGTAGCGTGGCCCCTACCGAGGCCGGCGAGCAACTCTTCATGCGCTTAAGCCCCCATCTGCTGGAGATCGAGCAGGAACTCACCGCGCTGCGTGATACCCGCGACAGACCTGCCGGGAATATTCGCCTTACCGCCGGGGAGCACGCCATGTCTGCGGTGCTGTGGCCTGTGCTTAAACCCTTTATGGCGCAGTATCCTGATATCAACGTTGAAGTCACGGTGGACAATGGGCTGACTGATATTGTCGATGGCCGCTTTGACGCGGGGGTGCGTCTGGGTGAGCAGGTGGCGAAAGATATGATTGCCGTTCGTATTGCGCCGGACATGCGCATGGCGGTCGTCGGGTCGGCAGAGTATTTGCAGCGTTTCGGCGTACCGGAGACGCCGGAGCAGCTTGATCAGCACCGCTGCATTAATATGCGCCTGCCCACACGCGGCGGATTATATGCCTGGGAATTTGAACGGGACGGACGTGAGCTGCGCGTGCGGGTTGACGGCCAGCTGATCCTCAACAGCCTGCCGCAGCGCATCGATGCCGCCGAAAACGGTCTGGGGCTGGTGTACGTCCCGGAAGATGCGGTTCAGGACGCCCTTGCTGAGAGCCGGTTAGTGCGTGTGCTTGAAGCCTGGTGCCCGGCTTTTACGGGATACCATCTGTACTATCCGAGCCGCCGCCAGCACACTACCGCGTTTGCATTACTTATTGCAGCCCTGCGGCATTCATAAGCTCTACCTATAAGTAACTATTAAGTAAACCTGATGATTAAATCAGCATTCACAGACCTTTTTGCCTAAAAAAACGTCACGATTCAGCGCGTTGTGATCGCCGTCTGCTCTGACCACACGATTTCCTTCGACGAGCATCACTTTCGACACGGTTATATTTTGCGTCGCTTAACAATTGCGGGTAGGATGCCTCGCCATGTTTTGCCTTATCCATACACAGAATGACTGGAAAGGCAGCATGTGTCTGCGCAGAAGCAATCGTTTGTTTCGACATCTGCCAGGCAGGACTATCACGTTAATGGTTCAGACAGGCAAACAGGTAACTCAATGAAAACAAGCAATAAAAGCGCAGCCGATCATCATGCTGCGAAACGTCGCTGGTTGAACTCTCATGAAGAGGGCTATCACAAGGCGATGGGCAACCGTCAGGTGCAGATGATCGCCATCGGCGGCGCTATCGGTACAGGTCTGTTTTTAGGTGCAGGCGCACGTCTGCAAATGGCTGGCCCCGCTCTCGCCCTGGTCTATCTGGTGTGCGGGATCTTCTCTTTCTTCATCCTTCGCGCCCTCGGCGAACTGGTACTCCACCGCCCTTCCAGCGGCAGCTTTGTCTCTTACGCCCGCGAGTTTCTTGGTGAAAAAGCCGCGTATGTCGCGGGCTGGATGTACTTCGTTAACTGGGCGATGACCGGTATCGTCGATATCACCGCCGTTGCGCTGTACATGCACTACTGGGGCGCGTTTGGCGATGTGCCGCAGTGGGTGTTCGCCCTTGGGGCGCTGGCAATTGTCGGGACCATGAACATGATCGGCGTGAAATGGTTCGCCGAGATGGAGTTCTGGTTCGCACTGGTGAAGGTGCTGGCCATTGTGATCTTCCTGGTGGTCGGAACCGTATTCCTCGGTACCGGTAAACCACTGGACGGTAACGCAACCGGCTTCCACCTGATTACCGATAACGGTGGTTTCTTCCCGCACGGCCTGCTGCCTGCGCTGGTGCTGGTGCAGGGGGTGGTGTTCGCCTTTGCTTCCATCGAACTGGTCGGTACGGCGGCAGGCGAATGTAAAGATCCGCAGACGATGGTGCCAAAAGCCATCAACAGCGTGATCTGGCGTATCGGTCTGTTCTATGTGGGTTCCGTGGTGCTGCTGGTGCTGCTGCTGCCGTGGAATGCATACCAGGCGGGGCAAAGCCCGTTTGTAACCTTCTTCTCTAAGCTGGGCGTGCCGTACGTGGGCAGCATCATGAACATAGTGGTACTGACCGCCGCGCTCTCCAGCCTGAACTCCGGGCTCTATTCGACGGGCCGTATCCTGCGCTCCATGTCGATGGGAGGCTCTGCGCCGAAGTTTATGTCGAAGATGAGCAGGCAGCAGGTTCCTTATGCGGGGATTCTGGCCACGCTGGTGGTTTACGTCTTTGGCGTGTTCCTGAACTATCTGGTGCCGTCCCGCGTATTTGAGATCGTTCTGAACGTGGCTGCACTGGGGATTATCGCCTCCTGGGCCTTTATTGTGGTCTGCCAGATGCGTCTGCGCAAAGCGATCAAAGAAGGCAAAGCGGCTGATGTGTGCTTCAAGATGCCGGGCGCACCGGTGACCTCCTGGCTCACCCTGCTGTTCCTGTTCAGCGTGCTGGTACTGATGGCGTTTGACTACCCGAACGGTACTTACACCATCGCGACGATCCCACTGCTGGCGGTTCTGCTGATTGCTGGCTGGTTCGGCGTGCGTAAGCGCGTTCACGAGATCCACAGCACCGCGCCGCTTCATCACGACGATGAAAAGCACGACGCACCGCTGGTAGAAGAAACCTCGCGTTAATAAAAAAGCCGGGTGGCGGCTTCGCCTTACCCGGCCTAAATCTCATGGTTTTGTAGGCCCGGTAAGCGCAGCGCCACCGGGCAATTCCACCATCACAGCGCGATACGAATCACATCGTCAGGCTGGGTCGCTTCCTGCTGACGGGTTGATTTCTGTTTCACCGTTACGTACAGCGTTTTACCGTCCGCAGACAGCGCCAGGCTGTTCGGGTAAACCGGGGTATCGTAGGTCCTGGTCACTTTGTAGGTTTTGGCGTCAATCACGCTCACCTTGCCCGCCTCGCGGTGCGTCACATAGGCTTCGTTACGCGCCGGGTTAAACAGTACGGCCAGCGATGCTGGCGCGGCGATTTTCTGCATCACGCTGCCATCTTTCAGATTCACCACCAGCACTTCTGGCTGTTTTGAATCCGTCACAAACGCACGCTGGCCGGCAGTGTCCAGGCTCAGGTTCAGGTAGAAGTGCTCTTTTCCGTCATCCTGCACTTTTTTACGACTGAGGATTTTGTTGGTTGCCGTATCAATGGTCACCAGCTCGCCGTCCGCATTGGTGGTATACAGGCGTTTTGCCTTCGCATCCAGGGCCAGACCGGTGCTGAACGTGCCGGTGTTGGTGATGGTGTCCTTCAGCTTCAGCGTTGCGCCATCAACAACCCAGATCACGCTCTCCTTGCCGATACCGGTAATGTACACCGTATTGGTCGTGTCATCGGCCACCAGCTGGCGCGGCTGAAGCGGCTTCACCGTGTCGCTACGCTTGCGATCGTCCAGCACCAGGCGCCCTTTCACCTCGCTCGTTTTGGCGTCAATCGCCGTCACGGTGCTGTTGACGGTGTTACCGAACCACAGCGTCTGGGTGGCGTTATCGATCGTGGCGCCAAACGGCTTGAGATCGTTATGAATCGCCTGCGTCACTTCCAGCGTGACCGGATCCAGACGATAGACCACGCCGCCCTTATCGGTTTTTCGGCTTTGTGACGTCGCAACCCACAGCGCGTTTTCCTGCTGGCTGACGGCCATTTCATACGCGCCCTTGCCGACCGCTTTGCGCAGCATCTCTTCAGCGGCATGAACCTGGAACGTACCGGCAAACAGTAAAGAGCCCAACAACACAGACCCACGCAGGCGCGGCGAGCACAGATGACGTAAAGACATAACAATTCCTTTTCAAATGAGGAGATTTACCGCTGACATCACTTCCGGTGGGCAAAGTCATCGCTTTGCCGTTATTTTAATGAGAATAGTAATCATTAATGAGTTGAATGTGGAGTATTTCTTTCCTTCAAAACCTTACATTCACGAAATGTGCGGTTATAGTTTTCATAACATTTACAAAGGATTTAACATATATACACAGGTTCCAGTTGATTTGGTTCGAATTTTTCTTAACCGGTTTACTCCATGAAAATTATTACTGCCCGTAAGGCATCACTACCACTGCTCTTCGTTCCCGTCATTTTTGGCCCGCTGAGTGCGATGGCCGCGGAAGAACAGACCCTGATCGTCAGCGCCACGCCGCAAACCGTCTCCGAACTGGACACCCCGGCCGCAGTCAGCGTGGTGAGCGGCGAGGATATGCGACATGCCACACCGCGCATCAACCTTTCTGAATCCCTTGGGAGCGTACCAGGCCTGCAAATCCAGAACCGCCAGAACTATGCTCAGGATCTGCAACTTTCCGTTCGCGGATTCGGCGCGCGTTCGACCTTCGGCGTACGCGGGATCCGCATGTACGTGGACGGCATTCCGGCAACCATGCCCGACGGCCAGGGGCAGACGTCAAACATTGACCTCAACAGCATTGAGAGCGTCGACGTGCTGCGCGGCCCATTCTCTGCCCTGTACGGCAATGCCTCCGGCGGCGTGATTAACATCAACACCCAGACCGGACAACAGCCAGCCACAATTGAAGCCAGCAGCTATTACGGCAGCTACGGCACCTGGCGTTACGGCATGAAGGCCACCGGTGCGGTGGGCGACGGGACTCAGGCGGGGGATGTGGACTATGCGGTATCCACCACCCGTTTCACCACACATGGCTATCGTGACCACAGCGGCGCACGGAAAAACCTCGCCAACGCGAAACTGGGCGTGCGCATTGATGATGTCAGCAAGCTAACGCTGATTTTTAACAGCGTGGACATGAAAGCCAACGATCCGGGCGGACTGAGTTATCAGGAGTGGCAGAACAACCCGCGCCAGTCACCCCGTGGCGATCAGTACAATACGCGTAAAACCATTAAGCAGACCCAGGCTGGGATCCGCTACGACCGTCAGCTGAGCGAACAGGACGACCTCAGCGTGATGATGTACGCCGGTGAGCGTGAAATGACCCAGTACCAGTCCATTCCGGATACCACGCAGACTGAAAATCCAGCGCATTCGGGCGGCGTAATTGATATGCAGCGCCATTATCAGGGTATTGATACCCGCTGGACCCACCGCGGCGAGCTGCTGGTGCCGGTAACGTTTACCACCGGCCTTAACTACGAAAATATGAGTGAAAATCGCCGCGGGTATGAAAACTTCGTGATGAACAACGGCGTGCCGGATTTTGGCGTGAAGGGTAACAAACGCCGTGACGAACGTAACCTGATGTGGAACCTTGATCCCTACCTGCAAACCCAGTGGCAGCTCACGCAAAAGCTGTCCGTTGAGGCGGGCGTGCGTTACAGCTCCGTCTGGTTTGACTCCAACGATCATTACATTACCCCGCAAAACGGCGATGACAGCGGTGACGCCAGCTACCATAAATGGCTCCCGGCTGGTGCGGTGAAATACGCCGTGACCGACGCCTGGAACCTTTATGCCGCGGCGGGACGTGGATTTGAGACCCCGACCATCAACGAACTCTCCTACCGTTCTGATGGCAAAGGCGGCCTCAATATTAATCTGCAACCGTCAACCAACAACACCTATGAGATTGGCAGCAAAACCCGCATCGGCAATGGCATCCTGACGGCGGCGCTGTTCCGCACGGATACCGACAACGAGATCGTGGTGGACGAAAACAAAGATGGTCGCACTACCTACAAAAATGCGGGGAAAACGCGCCGTCAGGGTGTGGAAATTGCGCTCGACCAGCAGTTTGCCGAAAACTGGAAGCTGAAAATGGCGTGGACCTATCTCGATGCGACCTACCGTACCAACGTCTGTAGCAATGCAGACTGTAGCGGCAACCGGATGCCGGGGATTGCCCGTAACATGGGGTATGCGTCGTTTGGCTGGGAGCCTGAGGAAGGCTGGTACGCGGGGGCAGATGCCCGCTACATGAGCGACGTGATGGCAAACGACACCAATACCGCCAAAGCGCCCTCTTATACCGTGGTCGGTCTGAATACCGGGTATAAACTCAATTACGGCAAATGGGGAATGGACATCTTTGGTCGCGTCGATAACCTGTTTGATAAAGAGTACGTCGGCTCAGAGATTGTAAACGCCGGCTACAATCGCTATTACGAACCCGCCCCTGGCCGTAACTATGGCGTGGGCCTGTCGGTCTCTTATCGCTTTGAGTAAAACATTTTCCGGCAGCGCACGTTGCCGGTAAAAAATAACATCATTCCCGGTAGCCTTAAGCGCCGGGAATATACTCAGGGAAGTTTAAAACGAATAAAAAATAAGTGCGCCAGTGCGATCCTTAACTGTAGTATTGCCGTTGCAGGAGGATATTAGCTTCATCAATGGCTCGGTCGATCGCTTCCCGACTGGCCGTCACGTCCCTTTGCTCAAGCGCAGAAAGCAGATCGGCATAATGGTAAGTCGTTGCAGGGATATCTTTCATCTCTTCGTGCAGGTAGTTGATACACGGACCAATCCGTACCCAGAGCTGCTCAATCAGCGAGTTCAGGGTCGGCATTTCGGCATACTGATAAAGCGTAAACCGGAACACGCGGTTGGCATGGATCGCCTTCTGCACGTCGCCCTGATGCATGGCGGTGCTGAAGTTATCTGACAGCGCGCGTAATGCATCCAGTTTGGTCTCGGTCATATTCTGACACGCCGCCGCAACGGCCATCGGCTCAAGCTGTTTTCGAATGGCGTTAATTTCGTTATAACGCTCCAGCGTAACCTCTGGCACCAAAAACGCCTGAGCAGGCGTGGCCTGTAATGCGCCTGCCGACACCAGGCGCAGCAGGGCTTCGCGCACCGGTGTGATGCTGGTGCCTAATTTATCCGCAATCTCTTTCGTGATGAGTCGAGCCCCAGGTTTTAATGAGCCCGTAATTAACGCTCCCTTTAAACTGTTCTCAACTTGCATCGTCAGACTGATTCTTTGTGCTTTTTCCAGGTTTTCCAAATCAAGCATGTTTAATTCCCGTAGCCAAAACAAAATGCCATTTTCAGCGACTGTTTAAAAAAACATCGCCGGTTTGATATATCCTGTATCGTCATGCCTGGTATGAAGGGCGCGCGTTAAAATAAAAATTGTTCAATTAATATTACGTTTACCACTTCTGGCTCAGCTGGGCCGATGGCGCGCAATGCTTATGGATTAATTAAAGACAATATATCGTATCTTCACAAATAATTATGGCGGACTTTGCCCGCCATAACCGATGCTCTGTTTAGTCCGCCGCCACGCGGATCACGACCTTGCCGAAGTTTTTCCCTTCCAGCAGCCCAATCAGCGCCTCCGGCGCCGCGTCCAGCCCTTCGGTGACCTGCTCGCGATAGTGAATTTTGCCTTCCTTCACCCAACGTCCCATTTCCTGCTGGAACTCGTCGATACGATGACCATAGTCCTGAGCGATGATAAAGCCCTGCATGCGGATGCGTTTTTTGAGGATGGTCCCCATCAGCAGCGGCAAGCGATCCGGACCATCCGGCAGGTTGGTCGCGTTGTAGCCGCTGACCAGTCCGCAAACAGGTACGCGCGCGGAGGTATTCAGGAGCGGCAGTACGGCGTCAAAGACTTTACCGCCGACGTTTTCATAATACACGTCAATGCCCTGCGGGCAGGCTTTCGCCAGCTGTTCGGAAAAATCATCCGCATGGTGATCCAGACAGGCGTCGAAACCGAGCACGTCGACCGCATGGCGGCATTTCTCCTCCCCGCCGGCCACGCCGATAACCCGGCACCCCTTGATTTTACCGATCTGCCCCACCGTTGCGCCGACCGGCCCCGTGGCTGCCGCCACGACAAGCGTTTCCCCCGCCTGAGGCTGGCCGATATCAAGCAGCCCCATATACGCGGTGAAGCCCGGCATTCCCAGCACGCCGAGTGCCCATGAAGGGTGCGACGGGTTTTCGCCCAGCCTGACCAGTCCTTTCCCGTCGGAAAGTTCATACTCCTGCCAGCCGCTGTAGCCCAGAACCCACTCGCCCTCTTTATAATCCGGATGGCGGGAGGTCTCGACGCGGCTTACCGTGCCGCCCACCATCACCGCGCCAATCTCGACAGGAGGTGAATAGGATGGGGCATCGCTCATACGGCCCCGCATGTACGGATCAAGCGAGAGCCATACGGTGCGTAATAACACCTGCCCCTCTGCGGGCGTGGGGATCGGCTGCTCTTCCAGGCGGAAATTTTCGGCAACCGGTGCGCCGTGTGGACGGGAAGCCAGTACCCAGCGTCGGTTTTGCGTAGTTGATTGACTCATTCATCGCTCCTTACAGCTGAAAATGTCATTCAAGTCTGGCACGTTATCCAGCGGATCGCCTTTGCATTATGAGCCGGACTGATTAAGCCGCACGACCAGATAAAGGCACGATTCATCCGTTTTGTTAATAAACCGGCAGTCGTTCGGCGGCCCGAGTTCCAGACAATCTCCGGCCTTCATTTCATGGCGGGTGTCCCCCTCCAGAAAGACCAGTTCACCTGCCTGCAACCAAATCAGCTGTCGCGCCAGCGCATAAGAGGAGGCGGGCATCGGCACATCGCTGCCCGCGGGCAGTTCCACCTGGACGAGGTCAATAGGCATATCGCTGCGCGGCGACACATGACGACGTAAATAGTGGGTTTGCGGATCGCGCCAGACGGGCTGGTTCGCCAGACGTAACAGTTTGCCCTCCTGCATTTCCGCGCGCGCAATGAGCGTAGACATGCTAATACCGAAGGCACCGGATAACCGGGCAAGCAGCGTCGCCGTTGGGCTACTGTCCCCCCGTTCAATCTTATGGATCATGGCGCGTGAAATACCTGCCCGTTCGGCCAGTTCGCTTAATGACCAGCCCCGCGACTCGCGTTCAAGGCGTATGCGGGCGCTAATGCGTTGATTCATATTGTCTGTCATTGTGTTCATGACGTCATACTATAGTGTACGGATGGTTTTTCGGGGCAGTTTGGTGACAAAAAAATAGGGATTTTGTCGTAGCGATGCAACACAAGAACTGTGTAATATTGTGAGTGAATCGTACTACTATAGTAAACAACACAGCCAGAGGTTTACCATGATCGTTCGTCATGCCTGCAAAGAAGATTGTGCCGCTATCGGTGAAATTTATAACCATGCGGTGCTGCACACCGCCGCCATCTGGAACGATACAACTGTCGACACCGATAACCGTATTGCATGGTTTGAGGCGCGCACGCTGTTGGGTTATCCGGTGCTGGTCAGTGAAGAAGAAGGTGTTGTGACGGGATACGCCTCATTTGGCGACTGGCGAGCGTTCGACGGTTTTCGCCATACGGTGGAGCACTCGGTTTACGTTCATCCCGATCATCAGGGCAAAGGCATCGGTCGGCTGCTGATGACGGAATTAATCAAGGAAGCCCGCCAGATTGGTAAACATGTGATGGTTGCCGGTATCGAGGCGCAGAACCATGCGTCGATTCATCTGCACGAAACCCTGGGCTTTGTTACCACCGGTAATATGCCGCAGGTGGGAACCAAATTCGGTCGCTGGCTGGATTTAACCTTTATGCAACTCCAGCTCGATGAGCGCAACGATCCGGATGCTCTGCCATGAATCAATCGTTGACGTTAGCGTTTCTGGTGGCCGCCGGGATTGGGCTGGTGGTACAAAACACCCTGATGGTGCGCATTACGCAATCCTCTTCCACTATTCTTATCGCCATGTTGCTGAACTCGCTGGTGGGAATTGTGCTGTTTGTCAGCATTTTGCTTATGAAAAATGGCCTGGCGGGGTTTAGCGAACTGGCGTCAACGGTGCGCTGGTGGACGTTAGTCCCCGGCCTGCTGGGGTCATTTTTTGTCTTTGCCAGTATTAGCGGGTATCAGAATGTGGGCGCGGCAACGACCATTGCCGTGCTGGTGGCAAGCCAGCTGATTGGCGGCCTGGTGATGGACATCCTCAAGAGCAACGGTGTCCCCCTGCGGGCGCTGGTAGGCCCGGTCTGCGGCGCAGTGATGCTGGTGGTCGGCGCCTGGCTGGTGGCACGGCGCCAGTTTTAACCCTTACAGGATAGTCCCACCCTGCGTGAGGTGGGCATGGCGCGCCTCCGCCTCTTCTTTATGCTGCTTACCATGATGCGCAATCGCGGTACGCAGGCGCTGCTGCTGGGTATAGCGATCTTCACGGCTGAGCTCTGCATCATCGCTTAATTCGATCAGCAGTTCGTTCATGTGGGTAATTACGCTCTCTTCGATGGCGGCGTCGACGCGGGCGATAACATCGGTTAAATGTGACATTGTCACTCCTTTTCACGTGCCCGGTGGCGCTACGCTTACCGGGCCTACGGGTGCTAACTGTAGGCCCGGTAAGGCGTAGCCGCCACCCGGCAAGAATACGATCAGTTCAGCTTCGCTTTCGAGAAGTCACTGCCCATCAGGCTCACGCTGTACCCGGTCACATTGCTGCGGGTCGCGTAGAACGTTTTGCCGTTAGCTAACGCAATCCACGGTGCCTGCTGGTAGAAAATCTCCTGTGCCTGGCCATACAGCTTCGCACGTTCGTCCGGGTTGCTGGTCAGTTTGGCCTTTTGCACCAGCTCATCATACCCCTTATCACACCAGCGCGCGGCGTTAGATCCGGTTTTGATGCTGTTACAACCCAGCAGCACATCGGCGAAGTTGTCCGGATCGCCGTTATCAGACATCCAGCCGAACAGCGCGGAATCATGCTCGCCTTTACGCATGCCGGAGAGATATTCCCCCCACTCGTATGAGACGATTTTCGCCTTCACGCCCACTTTCGCCCAGTCAGCCTGGATCATCTCCGCAATGCGTCGCGAGTTCGGGTTGTACGGACGCTGAACCGGCATGGACCAGAGGGTCACTTCCGCGCCCTTATCCAGACCCGCCTGCTTCAGCAGCGCTTTCGCTTTTTCCGGATCGTAGCCGTAATCCTTCAGGTCTTTGTTAAAGCCGAGCATGTTCGGCGGGATCGGTGATTTAGCGACCGTACCAGACCCCATAAAGACCGCGTTAACAATGGCCTTTTTGTCCGTTGCGTAATTCAGAGCCTGGCGCACCAGCACGTTATCAAACGGTTTTTTCTCCGTGTTGAACGCCAGGTACCCCACGTTCAGCGCATCCACCGAGTGCAGGGTCAGGTCTTTGTTTTTCTTGATCGCTTCAAACTGCACCGGCGACGGCGCAGGAATGATCTGACACTCGTTCGTTTGCAGCTTAGCCAGACGCGTCTCAACGTTTGGCGTGATGGAGAAGATCAGGTGTTTGGTCGGCACCTCTCCCTCCCAGTAGTTCGGATTGGCGACGTAGCGGATCAGCGAATCCACCTTGTACTGCTGAAGCACATACGGGCCGGTGCCGATTGGCCAGGTATCCACATTTTCAGGCGTACCCTTTTTCAGCATCGCGTCCGCGTACTCGGCAGAGAGGATCGAGGCGAAGTCCATTCCCCAGTCGGCCAGGAACGCCGCGTTGGGTTCACTCAGCGTGAACTGAACGTGATAATCGTCGATCTTTTTCACATCCTGAATGAGCTTGTCGAGGCCCACGTCATTGAAGTATTCGTAATTACCCTGGGAAACATTGTGATAGGGATGCTTAGGGTCTTTCTGACGCATAACGGAGAAAATAACGTCATCAGCGTTAAAATCACGGGTCGGTTTGAAGTATTTATTGCTGTTGAACTTTACCCCTTTACGCAGGGTAAACGTGTATGTTTTGCCGTCTGGCGAAATGGTCCACGACTCGGCCAGAGAAGGCACCGGCGTGTTTTTTACCGGGTCGAAGTTAATCAGACGGTTATACAGCGTTTGCGAGCTGGCGACAAATGAGGGCCCAGAGCTGGCGATCTGCGGGTTAAACGACTCCGGCGACGCCTCGGAGCAGTAGATAATGGTGTCTTTGTTTGCCGCCCATGCGGCGCTTGCCGGTAGCAGCGCGCTCAGCGCGAGGGCGAGCACGGTTTTCCCTGTAGACATGGTTATTACCCTTTCGGTTTTATTATAGTGAACAGTAATAACAGCACAGACGTTTTGGCCTGACAAATAACGAATCACTATCAGGTTATTCTAAAGCCGTACATTTCGCTGGTTTTAGCATCAGCCCGCAGAAACCGATTTGCCTTAAGGTCCATTATTCGTCAAGCACAACCGTCACGATCAATGCCGCAAGAAATCGTCCCTTTTGCCGTCTCCTCAGCCGTTTGCTTGCTTACCTGATTCGCTAAAGTAATGGCGTGAAAAAGTCTACAGGACCAAATCGTGGCAAAAACACTTTTACGCAGCGGTAATCTGGATGATTTTCAGGCCGTTGGCGGCGGCGGACAGGCCGTTTTTGAATCAGCGCTGCAAATCCGCGAAGCGCTTCGGTTGCGCAAACAACAGGCTATCGTTGATTGCCTGGCCATCCCCCAGGTCAACGACGGCGGCGATCGCGTTGACTGGTACTCCCCGGTTGAGGGAACCGTCTCCAGCTGGAAGGCGGCGGATGAAGATGATCGTTATCGCGCCCTGCGCTATCTGGAAAACACGCTCACCAGCGTGGAGTCGCTGAGTAAAAAATGCCTTCAGTCACCGAAAACGGCGCAGCAACTGTTTGGCTCTCTGCTCTCAAAAGCCTTTCAGTTTCCCGGTGAAAACTTTGTTTTCCTGGTGGATGGCAAACCGGTGATCTGCTTCTGGGGTTTCGTCAACCTTAACGAAAACGCGCGCGATGACGTGCTGGACTGCCTGCGCGAATCGTTGGTCCCTGAACCTGAGCCAGTGGTGATTAACGAGCCTGAACCTGAACCGGAGCCAGAACCGGCCCCGGTGGTGACCTTTGAGCAGGCCGACGCGCCGCTTATCACGCCTGTGACTACAGTCCGTATCACCGACGATGAACTGTATACGCCAGAGCCGGTGCGCATGAACGCCGCGCCGCCAGAGCCCGCACCGGCGGCCATACAGAAAAAACGTCGCTCCCCCCTGTGGTTGCTGCCGGTTGCCGCCGTCATTATTGCAGCCATCGCCACCCCGCTGCTCTGGCCAAAACAGGCCCCGATCGCAGCGCCTGTTGCCACACCAGCGCCAGTACCCGTCGCCATTGCTCCGGCCCCCATAAAGACGGTTGAGCCGCTTGAACTGAAACTCCCGCTGCACCAGGCCGAAGTGGTAGAGCCGAAGGTGAAAACGCCTGCCCCGGCAGCCGAACCGGTGGTCATTACCGCGATACCGAAAGATGCGATGGTGATGGAGGCAAACCAGGTCAAAGCGGGGTTAACGCGCTTCCTGAACGGCACCTGGCGCGCGTTTCTCGATGTGCAGGATCCGCTCACCGGCAAACCGCCGTCGCTGCGCTACCAGATCCAGAACAATAAAGGTTTCGCCCGGGTCGTGCATGGCGACAACATTGTCTGCCGGGTAGACGTCTTTTCCGGATTACACAGCAACGGCGAGCTGTTGATCAAAACGCGCGGAAACGCGCGTTGCACCGACGGTTCACGCTATCCGATGCCGGAAGTGACCTGTAAGGCAGGTGCCAGCGATGTGGCGGAATGCACCGCACGTTACGATGCCAACACCGTCGTTCCTTTGACGTTCAAGAAAGCAGGTGTTTGATCCTATGCTGGTTAATCTTTGCGACTATAAACAGAGCGTGACGCTGATTGCTAACAGCGGCGTGCAGTTTCTCGATTTTGGCCTGACTCCGCAGGACACCGCCAGCAACGGGCGTTTCGTGCGTAAAACGGCAAATGGCCCGCTGCTGCGTCTGGATTTTGACCTGGTTAACGGCCGGTACACGCTCCCTGCCACCGATGGCGGGCAGCCGGAAGTGGTCAAGCCTGAAAGCACCATTCCACTGCATGACTCCCTGACCGTGCTGGACGGCGTCTGGCTGCCACTCCCTTTCCTGCGCTTTAACCCGCCGCGGACGTTTGTTGAAGGCCCGGATAACTGGGCGCGCGTCCAGGTACGAAAGCTTTCCACGCCCGACGCAGCTGGCAATACGCACCGGGTCACCGTCGCGCTCGACAGCCAGATTGCAGAGCATGCGACGTCTGCCCTGTCGCCGGTTGAAAACGATATCCTGAACGGCACGCGTTTCGCGCTCGCCTGGCGCGACAGTGAGGTTGAGAGTTTCCTCGACCAGACCTGGATTGACGGCTGGCTGCGCGAAGCCTTCACGCAGTTTGCCGACGGGGTTGAAAAACGCTCCGAGCGCGAGCTGCATCAGGCCATGCGCAGCTTTGAATATCAGGCGCACTGGCTCAACCTGCTCTCCATGCTCGGTGAACAACTCACCGTGCCGGAAGTGAAGTTTGTCACCCATACCCTGAGCACCCCTGCTATTCCTGTCGATTTGATCCTTGACGTAGGCAACACCCATACCTGCGGCGTGATTATTGAAGATCATGGTGATGCCAACGACGGCCTGCGCCAGACGGCTGAACTTCAGGTACGATCTCTGAGTGAGCCGCAGTTCCTGAATGAGCCGCTGTTTACCAGCCGACTTGAGTTTTCTGAAGCGCGTTTTGGCAAACAGCACTTCTCCGTGGAAAGCGGCCGGGAGGATGCGTTCGTCTGGCCGTCGATTGTCCGCGTGGGTGATGAAGCGCGTAAGCTGGCGATGCAGCGTCTGGGCACGGAAGGCAACAGCGGCATCTCCAGCCCGCGTCGCTATCTGTGGGACGAGACGCCGGTGGTGCAGGACTGGCGCTTTAGCCAGATGAACAGCAAAACCCAGCGCGAACCGCTGGCAACTGCGTTTCCGCTGATGAACCTGATGAACGACGACGGGGAACCGCTCTTTACGCTGCCGCAGGATGAGCGCCTGCCGGTGTTCTCTCCGCAGTACAGCCGCAGCACCCTGATGACGCACATGCTCTGCGAGCTGCTGGCTCAGGCGCTTGGCCAGATTAACAGCGTGGCCACCCGCCTGCGGCTCGGCTTCCCGGCCTCTCCCCGCCAGCTGCGGACGCTGATCCTCACCCTGCCTTCGGCAATGCCGAAACAGGAGCGCGAGATTTTCCGTCGCCGCATGTTCGAAGCCATCGCCATCGTCTGGAAGGCGATGGGCTGGCACCCGCAGGATGAAGATTTTGCCAGCCGCAAGCAGCAGGAAAAAAGCGTGGTGCCGGTCCCTGAGATCCAGATGGAGTGGGACGAGGCCAGCTGCGGCCAGCTGGTGTGGCTGTATAACGAAGCCATTTCCCATTTTGGTGGCCAGACCGAGGCCTTTTTCGCCTCCCTCGCCCGTCCGGATCGCGCGCCTGAGCCTGGCGTCCAGCCGGGGCGTGCGCTACGCGTGGCCTCGATTGATATCGGCGGCGGCACGACGGATATGGCCATCACGCACTATCAGTTAGATGATGGTTCCGGGAATAACGTCAAAATCACCCCGCAGCTGCTGTTCCGCGAAGGGTTCAAGGTCGCTGGCGACGACACGCTGCTGGACGTGATCCAGCGCTACGTTCTGCCCGCCCTGCAAACCCAGCTTCAGAAATCCGGCATAGCCGATGCCTCCCAGCTGATGGCATCCCTGTTCGGTGACTCCGGGCGGATCGATACCCAGGCGGTCCTGCGCCAGCAGACGGCGCTTCAGCTCTTTATGCCGATCGGTCACGCGATCCTGGCGGCGTGGGAATCGAGCGATGTTGACGATCCGCTGGTCGGGCTGCATGCCACCTTTGGCGATCTGCTTGCGCAAAAACCGACGCGCAACGTGATGAATTATCTCCAGCAGGCGATCGACCATGCGTTGCCTGCCGGCTCAGAACACTTTGATCTGTTCAGCGTACCGCTGCACGTCAGCTTCCGGGAGATGCGGGACGCCATGCTGGCGGGTCAGTTCACGCTTGCCGCCCCGCTTCATGCGGTATGTGAGGCGATCTCTCATTACAGTTGCGATATCCTGCTGATCACGGGACGGCCGGGCTGTCTGCCGGGCGTTCAGGCCTTGATTCGCCACCTGCAACCGGTGCCCGTCAACCGCATCGTCTGGCTGGATAAATACCAGGTTCATGAATGGTATCCGTTCAGCCAGCAGGGACGGATCGGCAACCCGAAATCCACCGCTGCGGTGGGAGCGATGCTCTGTAGCCTGGCGCTGGATCTTCGTCTGCCGCGCTTTAACTTTAAAGCAGCGGATATCGGCGCGTACTCTACGGTGCGCTATCTGGGCGTGCTGGATAACACGATCAATACCCTGCGGGACGAGAACGTCTGGTATCACGATATCGACCTCGATAAACCCGGCGCGAAACTGGACGCCCGTCTGCACTTCCCGCTGCGCGGCAACGTTACGCTCGGCTTCCGGCAGCTGGCCAATGCCCGCTGGCCCGCGACGCCGCTCTATACCCTGAGCATCAACTCAGCCGAACTGGCGAAAGCCATTGCGGGCGACGGCGTACTGAACGTGCGCCTGAAGCTGCGTGGCGGCACTAAGCAGGAAGGCCCGGAATCTTTCGAGCTGAGTGATGCCTGGCTACAGGACGGCACGCCCGTGCCGCCGGACGCCCTGACCTTTAAACTGAATACTCTGGCCGATCGCCGACACAGCGGCAGCCACTACTGGATCGACAGCGGGAGCGTATACCTTAAATGACTGCGACGACTGCCACCACTCAGGCCTTAATCGGGTGGATCAACGAGACGCGACAGCACGCCCCGATGCTGGATAACGAAGCCGACGCCCTGCTTGCCCGCCTTAACGCAGCAAGGGCACGTGAAGAGGCGCTCGATCGCGCCCTTGTCAGCCAGGGCAGCATCGGCTTATACGGCCACTCGCAGGCCGCAAAAGCGCACCTGCTGGCTGCCCTGTGCGGCAGCGGCGACGAACGGCTGAACGTTACGCCGGGTCAACGCACGTTTGATTACTTCTCGCATATTAACCCCGGGCATGCGCCGACCAACATGGCCGTGCGTTTCAGCAGAGCGTCCCGCGAGGTCGCAGACGACGCGTTTCCCCTGCGCCTGCGCCTGGTAACGGAGGCCGAGCTGGTGCAGCTGTTTATTGCGCGCACCACGCTGGATCCGCAGATCCGCGCGGTGGATAAATCGGTGATTGAAGCCCGGCTTGAAAAGTGGCGGGCGCTGCGTCAACCGCAGAGCGTGCCGGGAATGACGGCGCGGGAAGTCGCGACCATTGCCCGGTTCTGGCAAAGCGTAGTACCCGGCGCTAAGCAGCATATTGATGATGCCCTGTGGCACCAGTTTGCCCTGCTGGTTCCGTCGCTTGATCTCAGCACCCGCGCCAGCGTCTGGTCTCTGCTGTGGGGTGAGCAGCAGGAGTTAACCCAGCAGTGGCTTAAATTCGCCCAGGTGCTGCATCAAACCAGCCATGCCAGCGCGCTTGCGGCGCCGTTGAGTCTGCTGGTGGACAGCTTTGGTCTGCCCTGCGAAGGCTTCCTTACTCACGGGGCGTTTACCGTGCCGGAAGCACAGGAAACACTGCTTCATCCGGTAAAAAACGGCGAGCTGCTTAACGCCATTAGCCTGCCCGTCGATGTACTGGCATCTCTGACCCGCGAAGTGGTGCTGCCCGTTGAGAACTGCGTGCTGGATAACGTTGACGTCATTGATATTCCTGCCATTTCTGAGGAAAACACGCCGCTGATGATGCAGGCAAAATGTCTGTGGTTGCTGGAGCATTATCGGCAGCACATTCAGCCGGATGTCCTGGTTATCTGTAATGCGACGGCGCACCACCAGCAGACCGCAAAAACGGCCAGGCTCCTGCAAAACTGGATCAAAGAGACTCAGCCGGTTGAAGAATCCGCATTGCCGGGGCTGGTCTGGGCCATTACCCCTCATGATGCGCGGTTTACCACAAAGCAGAATCTGGACGAAGCGGTGCAGCAATTGCTGGGCCAGCCGGGTCTGCGCTGGGGCACGCTTCAGGCGCTCGATACCCACAGCATGCAGCGGGTGATTGAGTGGCTGTCGCAGGCTACCCTGCCGGCACAGCGCCAGAAGCGTCTCCGCGCGCTGAAAAGGCTGTTACAAGAGTCACTGTCGACGCTGATGCGCCCATATGTCGCCCCTCTCACCCAGGAACCAGGCGCAGGGCGGGCACAGGCCGAAAAAATGGTCCGAACGCTGCAAGGCAGTGCCGCTCGTCATGGTGAATTGCTTGAGGGGCTTCTGCCGCCGTTAAACGCGTTTGAGACGCTGCTGACCGTTCACCAGCCTCGTGAGGAACAGGTCAACGGCCTGTTTAACGATGTTATCGATCTGTTTGCGGAAGAGACGCAGGAAAATCCAGGCGCGTTGCAGACCAAGGATAAGGCGCGGCTGGCCCATAACGTGTGGGTTAACCATCTTCGTCAGTGGAGTCGCAACGACGCGGCGGCTGCCCGTCTGGGCCTGGACGCAGAGGTATTACAGCAGATTGCGGATGTGCTGATCGTTACCAGCTACCGGCTGGATCTGCCGCTGCAACTGCAACGCATTGCAGAAAAAAATAAAAGCAGCGCCGCGCAGCTGCATGCCGCGACAGGCAATTTCATTAGCTGGCTTGGCTATGAAATGACGCCCGTTTCTGAACGGCCTGCAAGCCGGATCCGCAAAGGTCAGCCAATTTTTGTGACGCCAGTTGTGAGCAGCGCTTCACCCCGTCTTACCCGACTTGGCGAGCAGCCTGTCCATGCGGCGACAGCCTATGTTTATGACTGGCTGGTTGCGCTCTACACCCGCGCGATTGAAAACGTGGATTATCAGTGCCCGTATGACGTTCAGCCTGCTGCGCGGAAAGCCTTGTCTGCCCTGCTGTCTTAATCATTGCAGCCCGCAGCAATGCGGGCTACCCCTTCATGAGCCGTTTATGAAGCCAGATAAAGCCTGAGCCAACGCTGACGGGTTTTCCCAGGACATTGAATGGCCCGCATCAGGGATAATTTTTACAGCAACGCCGTTTTGTTGCAGGCGATTAAAATCGTCATCAGGCAGGGATCGCTCACCAAAAACTAACATTACCGGGCAGCTCAATGACAAGAACAGGTGTGCCCAGTCAGGTTTAACGCCCTCGACCAGGCTTGTTGCGCCGCGCCAGACGGCCCAGGGGGCATTGCTTTGAAGGCTTCCAGCCCACGGCGACGTTTCCGCCCGCAGCATGTCATCATAGCCCTGTTCCAGAAAATGTTGTTCCGTTTGGGCCGCAATTGCTCGGCTGAACATCCCGCCACCCGCATGAAAATTGGGTTCAGATACTATCAGGCCCTTAACGCGCGACGTTAACAGTGCTGCCGTTTCGATCGCGATACTCCCCCCCATGCTATGACCATACAGCCAGAGACTATCCAGGGCGAGATGGTTTAACAGTTCAACCACCACCTGCGCCTGTTCGCTCGTGCGATAACGGTAGTTGTCAGGTTTGTCACTGTAACCGCTACCGGGAAGATCGATCAGAATGGCTCTGCGCCCCCCGAAACGGGTATCACAGACAATACGAGGATATTCATACGACGATGCACAGCCCAACCCGTGGATAAACACAACCGGGTCACCGAAACCGGGAAGATCCTGCCAGCGCACAGTGCAGCCTGCTTGCTGCGAATAGAAACTGTTCATAAGCACTCCATGTATGACGGACTGTATATTTATACAGCCTCAATGTATGGAATGCTATGTCTGGATGCCGATTCTGGAAGCGTGCTTCAGAAAAGAGAGATCAACAGGGCAACAGGAAAGCTCATCGGCCAGGTGGAACCCACCAGGAATGCGCTCAACAGGCGAATACGTTTACGATCTTTAGACAGGAACCAGGTGATTAATGCGCAGATGGAGGCCATAATTGCGTAGAACACCAACATCTTTTGATACAACGTCATTCTGTTTACCTGAGCCGAAAAATAACCGCACGCAATATGCGTCATATGTTGACACAGATCAAGTTTTTTCGTTACATCATAACCACTTAAATACTAAGGATAATAACAACTGAGTACCTTGTGTAACAACGCCGGGTAAAGAAAAACGGTTATTATTGATAAGATGCATATTTAATGCACTTTTTGATAAATCCATCCCCTCAGAAAGCAGTTTAATACCAGCAGGCTTTTAAGGGAGGAAACATGCTACGCATTCCGCAGAGTTGCATTCACACCCGTTCCACGCCTTTCTGGAACAAAGAAACGGCCCCCGCCGGCATTTTTAAACGCCACCTGGATACGGGCACGCGTCCGGGCGTTTACCCTCGCCTGTCGGTGATGCGTGGCGCAGTGCGTTATCTGGGCTATGCTGATGAATTTACACCTGAGCCTGACAGCGAGCTCGTCATTGAAGCGGGTCGTTTCGGCGTTTTCCCGCCAGAGAGATGGCACCACATTGAGGTGATGACCGACGACACCCTGTTCAATATTGAATTCTTTGTTGAACCTGAGGTGCTTAAGTCCCTTTAAGCGCCCGCCAACATGAAGGAAACTATTATGTTACGTATTCCTGAAAACTTTGTTCATACCCGCTCGACGCCGTTCTGGAATAAAGAGACCGCCCCAAAAGCGCTTTTTACTCATCACAACACCAAAGCCGGCGTGTACGGTCGGTTGTCCGTCATGCAGGGTGCGGTGCGTTACTTTGGCTTTGCCGATGGCGACGCCACCGAACCCGATCTGGAAGTGGTCATTGAGGCCGGTTCTTTTGGCATCTCCCCACCGCAAAAATGGCACCGCATTGAGCTACTGACCGACGACACCTATTTTAATATCGACTTTTTTGCGGATCCTGCCGTCACGCTCAGCGGTGCGGGCATCGGTAAAGTGGTCAACACGCATAAGGAGTAAATAATGGGTAAGGCTACCTATACCGTGACCGTCACCAACAACAGCAACGGCGTGTCGGTGGATTATGAAACAGAAGCGCCAATGGAGCTGTTGATCCCGGACGTCGCGGCAGATGTCGTGAAGGATCTGGTGAACACCGTTCGTGCCTACGATACGGAAAATGAACACGAGGTCTGTGGCTGGTAAGCTGAATCGCCCGGCACTGCGCCGGGCATGAGGGTTTAGTGTTTGATCATGACATGCCGGACTACCGTGTAATCCTCAAGTCCGTAGACCGACATATCTTTGCCATAACCGGATAACTTCATCCCGCCGTGCGGCATTTCGCTCACCAGCATAAAATGGGTATTGACCCAGGTGCAGCCATACTGCAACCGCGCGCTGAGTCGGTGGGCGCGTCCGACGTCTTTTGTCCAGACGGACGAGGCCAGGCCGTATTGCGAATCGTTAGCCCAGCTCAGCACCTGCGCTTCATCCTCAAATTCTGTCACGCTGACCACCGGGCCAAACACTTCTCGCTGGACGATCGCATCTTCCTGCTTCGCCCCGGCCAGCAGCGTTGGCTGGAAGTAATATCCGTCTCCCTCTTTTTTACTGCCACCGGTGACGACGCGGATATGTCCTAGGGCTTTGGCTTCGTCCACGGCAGCACAAACGCGGGAAAGATGCGCTGCGGAGCTGAGCGGGCCCAGCTCGGTTGACGCATCGTCCGGCGCGCCCATTTTCAGGCTGGCAACGGCTGCGCCCAGCTTTTCGACCAGCGCGGGGTAAATCCCCTTCTGGGCATAGATACGACAGGCTGCGGTACAATCCTGACCAGCATTGTAGAAACCAAACGTACGCACGCCTTCAACCACGGCATCCAAATCTGCATCGTCAAAGACAATGACCGGGGCTTTTCCGCCCAATTCCATATGGGTACGTTTAACTGAAGATGCGGTATGCCCGATAATATGTTCTCCGGTAGCAATAGAGCCGGTGAGAGAAACCATACGGACTTTTTCGTGGCCGGTCAGCGGATCTCCTACGGTTTTTCCGCGACCAAACAGCACGTTCAGCACGCCTGGCGGGAAGATATCTTTCGCCAGTTCCGCCAGCTTCAGCGCCGTCAACGGGGTAATTTCAGACGGCTTGATGACGACACAGTTTCCCGCCGCCAGCGCGGGCGCCAGCTTCCACGCCGCCATCATCAGAGGGTAGTTCCAGGGCGCAATAGAGGCGACAACGCCAACCGGGTCGCGGCGGATCATCGAGGTATGTCCTTCGAGGTATTCTCCGGCAGCCAGCCCGTTCAGGCAGCGGGCGGCCCCGGCAAAGAAGCGAAACACATCGACCACGGCCGGGATCTCATCTCCCTGAACACAGTGCAGCGGTTTCCCGCAGTTAAGGGACTCCACTTTTGCGAACGCGTCAGCGTTGGCTTCTATCACATCAGCCAGTTTCAACAGACATTCGGCGCGCGTTTTCGGCGTCGTTTGTCCCCACTCTGTGAACGCGCGATCGGCAGCCTGGACGGCAGCGTCCACCTGTGCTGCCGACGCTTCAGCAATCTCCAGCAGCACTTCACCCGTGGCAGGATTATAAACCGCCTGCTTCTCACCTTCGCCGGTCACCAGTTCACCATTAATCAGCAATTGATTTTGCATAGCATCGTCCTGTTGAAATCGACATTGTTTTCGCTGTCAGCACACGTTCTGGCGGGCAGAAACGTGACAACGTCACGTTACCAATCCGCGCTCCCTTACTAAAGGTAGACCGCGCGTCATGTCGCTTCAGGAATTTTCATCAAGGTGTGACTGGGTGCAGCATCATTTCGCGGATTAACCCCGCCAGCTGGACGACCGCCTGCTCCTCCCGCTCGCCCCAGCCCCATGAGGTATTGAAACGGAAAAACGGTGTCCAGATATTGGAGGTGGAAAACATCTTGCCGGGCGCAATGCTGATTTGATGGGTTAACGCCTTCTCACTCAACCGCCCCGCATCCAGCTGTTCAGGCAGTTCAAGCCATAAAAAATAGCCGCTGTCGTTATGATGGATTTTGACGCCGGCAGGCATATGACGCAAAAGCGATTGCCAGGCCTGCTGTTTGCGTTCAGCAAGCGTGCGTCGCAGACGGCGAAGGTGGGCGTCGTAACGTTTGGTCGCCAGGTAATCCACCAGCGCCAGCTGCATGGGAGAGCTGGTGGACAACGTACTCATCAGCTGCAACTGCTGAATACGTCGCGCATGTTTTCCCGCCGCCACCCAGCCAATACGGAAACCAGCCACCAGACACTTGGAGAATGAGGAGCAGTGCAACGTCATATCCTGCTTATCCCAGGCCTTTGCCGGAAGCGGCTTTTCGCGGCCAAAGTAGAGTTCGCTATAAACATCGTCTTCAATCAGCGTGACGTTATGCCGGGTGAGTAAGGCCACCAGCTGAGCTTTCTTCTCTGCACTCAGCGTGAAGCCGAGCGGGTTCTGACTGTTGGTCATCAGCCAGCAGGCTTTCACCGGATAATCATTTAACGCCTGCTCAAGGGCACTGAGATCGATGCCCTCACGCACGTCAGTGGCAACCGACAGCGCTTTCAGTTTCAGACGTTCAAGCGCCTGGAGTGCGCCATAAAAACAGGGGTTTTCAACGATAACCCAGTCCCCTGGTTCAGTCACAGCCTGCAAACTGAGGTTGAGCGCCTCAAGCGCGCCCGCGGTGATCACAATTTCATCCGGGGAGATATTCATTCCCTGCTGAGCGTAGCGACGGGCAATGGCATGACGTAAGTCGACGTTACCCGGCGGCAGGTTTTCAATCACGCTCATGGCGGTAGCCGTTTTGCTGACGTTAGCCAGCGATCGGTTGAGTTGCTGAAGCGGGAAAAGGCGCGGATCGGGAAACGCCGAGGCAAAAGGGACAACGGAGGGGTCGCGGCTGGCCTGTAGCACGTCGAAAATATAGGTGTTGATGTCGACCACTTCATCGCGCATCACCTGCGCGGGCGGTGCAGGCTGGTGTGTGGTCGGGCGGGCGGCAACGTAATAGCCTGACTGCGGTCTGGCAACAATACGCCCCTGACTTTCCAGCATCTGATACGCGTGGCCCACGGTCATAAAACTCATGCTGCTGCTTGCCACCTGCTCTCGCAGAGAAGGCAGCTTATCGCCCGGCAACCATACGCCAAGCTCAATCTGCGAGATAATTTGTTGCGCCAGACGCTGGTATTTTTTCATCAGATTCTCCTTATTGCTGACAGTGTATATCAGCAGGAGAAAAAGAGAAGATTTTGCTAACTGTTATAGGAAACGCGGCAGATTACTTGCGGTACTCAGTAATGTGATTCTGAGCAGAACGCGCTGCGGCCAGGTGGTCGAGCGTGATCATCGACGATTTGCAGAAAATGCATTTCGCGCCGAAGGGATTTTTGTCAGACACATCAAACGCTGAGGTGCGGTACTGCGAGCCATGACAGCATGGGCAGCGGAAATGGATATAAGAAGTCATAGGATTCTCCTGTAAACGTAAAAACGTAAATTACTCATGAGCCGATCAGGCAATAAATGGTTCGATACAAAACTAATCGGAATGTAGATAAAGACCCAAGAGAGGCTGCGGAGAGGCACAACGTGATGAGAACTGCTTTATAAAACTACGTCAGATATTTATTTGGATTCAAAACCAGAAATCCATTAACGCATGTTGCTGGCGACAAAGCAAGCTGTTTAATGCGTAAAAATCATAAAAAGAAATTTTTTATTCTTCCTTGTTACCTATATCAGCCAGATAAAGTTCAGGTGTTCCCACAACTGTTATAAATAAATTATCGATTTCTGCTTCTGATATCTCACTTGCCGCCTCTCTATCATAACAGTACACCGTTTAACATTGAGGCAGTGCATGTTTGGTCCAGATGCGTTTCATCTTGCGCGAATACAGTTCGCCTTTACCGTATCCTTTCATATAATTTTTCCGGCGATAACCATTGGCCTGGCGAGCTATCTCGCCGTGCTGGAAGGGCTGTGGTTGAAAACAAAAAATCCCGTCTGGCGCTCGCTGTACCATTTCTGGTCGAAGATCTTCGCCGTCAATTTTGGGATGGGCGTGGTCTCCGGCCTGGTGATGGCTTATCAGTTTGGCACTAACTGGAGCGGGTTTTCGCAGTTCGCGGGCAGTATTACCGGCCCCCTGCTGACCTATGAAGTGCTTACCGCGTTCTTCCTTGAGGCGGGGTTCCTCGGGGTAATGTTGTTTGGCTGGAATAAGGTCGGGCCAGGGCTGCACTTCTTTTCGACCTGCATGGTCGCACTGGGGACCCTCATGTCTACGTTCTGGATCCTCTCGTCAAACAGCTGGATGCAGACACCGCAAGGGTATGAAATCATCAACGGTCAGGTCGTTCCGGTGGACTGGTTTGCCGTGGTGTTTAACCCCTCCTTCCCTTACCGCCTGCTGCACATGTCGATAGCGGCATTTCTCAGCAGCGCGCTGTTTGTCGGTGCTTCCGCGGCCTGGCATTTGCTGCGCGGAAACAATACGCCCGCTATTCGCACCATGTTTTCCATGGCGTTGTGGATGACGTTGATCGTGGCCCCAGTCCAGGCGCTGGTGGGGGATATGCACGGGCTTAACACCTTAAAACACCAGCCAGCGAAAATAGCCGCCATAGAAGGCCACTGGGAGAATCCGCCGGGTGAGCCTACCCCACTGCTGCTATTTGGCTGGCCGGATATGGAGCAGGAACGGACCCGTTTTGGCCTGGAAATTCCCGCTCTCGGCAGCCTGATCCTGACCCACAGTCTCGATAAACAGGTTCCGGCATTGAAGGAGTTCCCAAAAGAAGATCGCCCGAACGCCACCATTGTCTTCTGGTCTTTCCGCATCATGGCCGGCCTGGGAATGTTGATGCTGCTCCTGGGCGTGACGGCAATCTGGCTGCGTTATAAACAGCGCCTTTATACCTCACGTTCCTTCCTGTGGTTTGCCCTGCTGATGGGGCCGTCCGGGCTGATCGCGATCCTCGCCGGATGGGTAACAACGGAGGTCGGCCGCCAGCCCTGGGTCGTCTATGGTCTACAGCGTACAAAGGATGCGGTTTCCGCGCATGGCGATCTGCACATGAGCGTCAGTTTGCTGGCCTTCTTCGTGGTTTATACCGCGGTATTCGGCGTGGGTTACAGCTATATGGTGCGTCTGATTAAAAAAGGGCCGCAGCCCCATGAATCCTTCGCGACTGAATCCGATGGCCGCCCTGCTCGTCCGCTTTCTGCCGTCACCACTGAATTTAAGGAGTAACCGTAATGGGTATCGATCTTTCCATTATCTGGTTCGTGATTATCGTTTTCGCCACGTTGATGTATATCGTGATGGACGGTTTTGATCTGGGGATAGGGATCCTGTTTCCGGCAACGCCGAATGCGGACGACCGCGACGTGATGGTCAATAGCGTGGCTCCCGTCTGGGATGGCAACGAAACCTGGCTGGTGCTTGGCGGTGCGGCCCTGTTTGGCGCCTTTCCTCTCGCCTATGCGGTTATCATCGACGCGCTAACCATTCCACTGACAATAATGCTGATCGGGCTTATATTTCGTGGCGTCGCCTTCGAATTTCGCTTCAAGGCCACTCCGGCGCACCGCCCGTTCTGGGATAAGGCCTTTATTGGCGGATCAATTGTGGCGACCTTTAGCCAGGGCATCACCGTCGGCGCGGTCATCCATGGGTTCAGCGTCACTGGTCGCGCTTACAGCGGTGGTCCGTTTGACTGGTTTACCGCGTTCAATTTTTTCTGCGGTGCGGGTCTTGTGGTGGCTTACGCGCTGTTAGGTTCAACGTGGCTGGTAATGAAAAGCGAAAATGCCCTGCAACAGCGGATGCGTCAGGTATCGAAAGTGCTTCTGCTCCTGCTTCTGGTATTCATTGCAGTAATCAGTATCTGGACCCCTCTCGCCCAACCAGCTATTGCTGCGCGCTGGTTTACGCTGCCGAATCTGTTTTATCTGCTGCCCGTTCCTGCGCTGGTTGCGATCCTGAGTCTGTGCCAGTGGCGCTGCCTGAACGATCCTGCGAGCCATACTCTGCCGTTTATCATGACGTTAGGGCTGGTTTTTCTTGGGTTTAGCGGGCTTGGGATCAGCATCTGGCCGCATATCATCCCGCCGGACATTACCCTCTGGCAGGCCGCTGCGCCAGCCCAAAGCCAGGGCTTTATGTTAGTGGGTGCACTGTTGATCATTCCCGTGATTCTGGTCTACACCTTCTGGAGTTATTACGTTTTTCGCGGAAAAGTACAGCATGGGGAGGGTTATCACTGATGCAACAACCTGTATGGAAACGTTTGATGTGGCTTGCCATCATCTGGGGCGGCAGCGTTCTGGCGCTGGCCTGCGTAAGTATGCTCTTTAAAATGCTGATGACCGCAGCCGGATTTAAATCGCACTAACTCACTGACCGGGTGCGCCGCCGCCCAGTCCCTTCCCGCACTTTCAGATAAACCCCATTAACACCCAGGAGGGTATGGTTACACTGAAAAAATATTTACGGTATTGATAGTTTGAGAAAAAAAATGAAAAAGCTCGCGGCAGTAAGTTTAATCAGCCTCGCACTGGCTGGATGCGTTAATCCTGGTAAAGCCTCCGTTCAGACCGAACAGCTAGAGAATCATCGTTTCGTTCTGGAAAATGTGGATGGCAAAGCGGTTAAAGGCGGGAAAACGCAGCCTGAAATTCGCTTCAGTGCGCAACCCAATATCAGCCTGATTAACAACATTGTCGTCTCCGGCACAATGTGCAACGGCTTCAATGGCCAGGGGAAACTGTCCGAAGGAGAGTTGACGGTCAAAACGCTGGCAATGACGCGGAAACTCTGCACCGAGCCGCAGCTAAATGAACTGGATCAGACCATCGCTGATATGCTACGCACAGGCGCACAGGTAGACCTGACCGAAGACCAGTTAACCCTGGCGACAGCCAATAAGTCATTGATGTTTAAGCGAGTTGAATAACTCAGTAGCTTCCGCACGAACCTACGGCAAGCGACTGCTCACTACAGCGTTTGCCATTTGGCAATGCGCACATGCCGATGGCGGAGCCGTCGAGCTGACGGGCAACGGAGAGTGAACCGCCGATCATTGCGCAGTTGGCCTGACCTGAACTGGACATCGCCGCTCGCATACCCGGCGTAACGTGTGCCGCTGTCGCCTGCTGTACAGGTTCATTGCTGCATGCCGACAACAGTAACGCGGCACATCCGACCCAAAATGCTGAACGCATACCTTCCTCCCCATAAATAAAGCGAAACCTATGCATAATAGGCATCACGCGCCGCATCGTCGAGAGCGGATGTGCGTATTTATGCGCCCTAGTAACAATTTCTCGCAATTTTTTAACGCGAGTAGCCATCGAGTCATTGATACAGCGCATACCAAAAACACAAAAGCGAAAATCGTAAAACCTGAGCTTTGCTAAAATACACAGATAATATTCAGGGTCTGTCGTCGTTTTTCAGGCCCCTCTTTTTGCGCAATGTAAGGGTGTTGTCCTATGCAAACTATTGACGGCAATGGTGCAGTCGCGTCTGTTGCGTTTCGTACCAGCGAAGTGATCGCCATCTACCCCATCACTCCCAGCTCCACGATGGCTGAACAGGCTGACGCCTGGGCTGGTAATGGGATAAAAAACGTCTGGGGCGATGTCCCGCGGGTTGTAGAGATGCAGTCCGAAGCCGGTGCCATTGCCACCGTGCATGGTGCGTTGCAGACCGGTGCCCTGTCGACCTCGTTCACGTCGTCTCAGGGGCTGCTGTTGATGATCCCCACGCTTTACAAGCTGGCAGGGCAATTAACGCCGTTTGTGTTGCACGTTGCCGCACGCACCGTAGCCACTCACGCGCTCTCTATTTTTGGCGACCACTCAGACGTGATGGCCGTGCGTCAGACCGGCTGCGCTATGCTCTGCGCCAGCAGCGTGCAGGAAGCGCAGGACTTCGCACTGATTTCGCATATCGCCACGCTGAAAAGCCGAGTGCCATTTATTCATTTCTTCGATGGTTTTCGCACGTCCCACGAGATCAATAAAATCGTTCCGCTGCCGGACGACACCCTTCTGAATCTGCTGCCGCAGGCTGACATCGATGCGCATCGCGCTCGCGCCCTCAATCCGGAACATCCGGTGATCCGGGGTACCTCTGCGAACCCGGATACCTATTTCCAGTCCCGCGAGGCGACAAACCCGTGGTACAACGCGGTCTATGAGCACGTTGAACAGGCGATGGACGATTTTGCCGCTGCGACGGGCCGCGAATATAAGCCGTTTGAATATTACGGGCATCCGCAGGCCGAGCGCGTGATCGTCCTGATGGGCTCCGCCATTGGCACCTGTGAAGAGGTGGTTGATGAGCTATTGACGCGTGGTGAAAAAGTTGGCGTGCTCAAAGTTCGCCTCTACCGTCCCTTCTCAGCGAAACACCTGCTCGCAGCCCTGCCGGATAGCGCGCGTGCAGTGGCGGTACTGGACCGCACCAAAGAGCCTGGCGCACAGGCTGAGCCACTTTATCTGGATGTGATGACCGCTCTGGCTGAGGCGTTTAACCGCGGTGAGCGCGAAACGCTGCCGCGCGTCATTGGCGGGCGTTATGGATTGTCTTCCAAAGAGTTCGGACCGGAGTGCGTCCTGGCGGTATTTGCTGAACTCCGCGAGGCAAAACCGAAGCCGCGCTTTACGGTCGGCATTTATGATGACGTGACTAACCTTTCTCTGCCCTTGCCGGAAAACACCCTGCCCTCGATTGCGAAACTGGAAGCGCTGTTCTACGGTCTGGGTAGCGACGGCAGCGTCTCGGCAACCAAGAACAACATCAAAATTATCGGCAACTCTACGCCGTGGTATGCGCAAGGGTATTTCGTCTACGACTCCAAAAAAGCGGGCGGACTGACCGTTTCCCATCTGCGCGTCAGCGAACACCCGATCCGCTCGGCATACCTGATTTCTCAGGCGGATTTTGTTGGCTGTCACCAGCTCCAGTTCATTGATAAATATCAGATGGCCGAGCGCCTGAAGCCCGGCGGTATTTTCCTGATCAACACCCCTTACAGCGCCGACGAGGTCTGGGCACGCCTGCCCCAGGAAGTGCAGGCGGTGCTTAACCAGAAACAGGCGCGCCTGTATGTCATTAACGCCGCGAAGATCGCCCGCGAATGCGGCCTGGCGGCGCGCATCAATACGGTTATGCAGATGGCGTTCTTCCACCTGACCAATATTCTGCCGGGCGACAGCGCGCTGATGGAGCTTCAGGGTGCAATCGCCAAAAGCTACAGCAGCAAAGGTCAGGAACTGGTTGAGCGCAACTGGCAGGCGCTGGCGCTGGCCCGCGAATCGCTGTTCGCGGTGCCGTTGCAGCCGGTCAATGCCAGCAGTCCGAACCGGCCGCCAGTGGTGTCTGACGCCGCCCCGGATTTCGTCAAAACCGTCACGGCGGCGATGCTTGCCGGACTGGGCGACACCCTTCCCGTCTCTGCGCTTCCGCCTGACGGCACCTGGCCGATGGGTACGACCCGCTGGGAAAAACGCAACATTGCCGAAGCGATCCCTATCTGGAAAGAAGAGCTGTGCACCCAGTGCAACCACTGCGTGGCGGCCTGCCCGCACTCCGCCATTCGCGCCAAAGTGGTGTCGCCAGAAGCGTTAGATGGCGCACCGGAAAGTTTGCACTCGCTGGATGTAAAATCCCGCGATATGCGTGGTCAGAAATATGTCCTACAGGTGGCGCCGGAAGACTGTACCGGCTGTAACCTGTGCGTCGAGGTGTGCCCGGCGAAAGATCGTCAGGACCCGTCAATCAAAGCCATCAATATGATGTCGCGTCTTGAACATGTTGAAGAAGAGAAAGTGAATTATGATTTCTTCCTCGACCTGCCTGAAATCGATCGCAACAAGCTGGAACGCATTGACATTCGTACCTCGCAGCTCATCACCCCGCTCTTCGAGTACTCCGGGGCGTGCTCCGGCTGCGGCGAAACACCGTATATCAAACTGCTCACTCAGCTTTACGGTGACCGAATGCTGATTGCCAACGCGACGGGCTGCTCGTCAATCTATGGGGGTAACCTGCCGTCTACGCCATACACCACCGACGCGAACGGTCGCGGCCCGGCGTGGGCAAACTCGCTTTTCGAGGACAATGCAGAATTTGGTCTGGGATTCCGTCTGACGGTCGATCAGCACCGCGCCCGCGTAATGCGTCTGCTGGCACAGTTTGCCGATAAGATCCCGGCAGAACTGAATGATGCCCTGCATGCGGAGGCCACACCTGACGTTCGTCGCGCGCAGGTTGCTGAACTGCGCAACGCGCTTAAGGGTGTTGAAGGGGCTGAACAACTCCTGACTGATGCTGACGCGCTGGTTGAAAAATCTGTCTGGCTGATCGGCGGCGACGGGTGGGCCTACGATATTGGTTTCGGCGGTCTTGATCATGTCCTGAGCCTGACCGAAAACGTCAATATTCTGGTGCTTGATACTCAGTGCTATTCCAACACCGGCGGACAGGCCTCGAAAGCAACGCCATTGGGGGCGGTCACGAAATTTGGTGAGCACGGCAAGCGCAAGGCGCGTAAAGATTTGGGCGTCAGCATGATGATGTATGGACACGTCTACGTCGCGCAGATTTCGCTGGGGGCGCAGCTCAACCAGACGGTGAAAGCCATTCAGGAAGCGGAAGCGTATCCAGGGCCGTCGCTGATTATCGCCTACAGTCCGTGTGAGGAACATGGCTACGATCTGGCGCTCAGCCACGACCAGATGCGTCAGCTCACCGCAACCGGCTTCTGGCCACTGTACCGCTTCGACCCGCGCCGTGCCGATGAAGGGAAATTGCCGCTGGCGCTGGATTCGCGTCCGCCGTCAGACGCCCTTGCCGAAACCTTACTTCAGGAGCAGCGTTTCCGCAGGCTGAACGCTCAACAGCCAGAAGTGGCAGAGCAGCTATGGAAGGATGCGGCAGCGGATCTACAGAAGCGTTATGACTTCCTGGCGCAACTGGCGGGGAAAGCCGAAAAATCGACCAGTGAATAACTTTATGCCCGGCTTGTCCGGGCATTTTTTTGCCAAAAAAAGCCCGATGCACGTGCACCGGGCGAATCCAGAAGATCGGTGAAAATTGCCTCAATGTTCTGAACAATATTCACGGGAATTATGGATGAAAAAATCTTAAAGGCATATAACGGCGTGGAGGTTACCTTGTTTTCCACGTAATTAATAATTTTTATTTTGTATTGATTATAATAATTCATTCATGGCATCAATCGTTATTTCTACCGCATCATTTAGTTTGGATTTTACTTAACCCGTAACAATTATATTTTATTCATCCGCCGTCAGAGTGATTTAGCATGGGACAGCTTTCCAGCCCGGAAAGTTCACGAAGTAATAAAAAAATAACTGCAAAGGAATAATCAAAATGCAAAGAAAAGTACTGGCACTGATGATCCCCGCTTTGTTAATGGCTGGCGCCGCTCACGCAGCTGAAATTTATAATAAAGACGGCAATAAACTGGATCTGTATGGCAAAGTAGATGGTCTGCATTATTTCTCTGACGACGCGTCTAAAGATGGCGATCAAACCTATATGCGACTGGGCTTCAAAGGTGAAACCCAAATCAACGACATGATGACCGGCTTCGCACAATGGGAATACAACATTCAGGCAAACAACACCGAAGGTTCTGACAATCAGTCCTGGACGCGTCTGGCCTTCGCGGGTGTGAAGGTGGGCGATTACGGCTCCTTCGATTACGGCCGTAACTATGGCGTCCTGTACGACGTTGAAGGCTGGACCGATATGCTGCCAGAATTTGGTGGCGACTCTTATACTTATGCCGATAACTTTATGACCGGTCGTGCAAACGGCGTGGCTACCTACCGTAACACCGACTTCTTTGGTCTGGTGCAGGGTCTGAACTTCGCGGTGCAGTATCAGGGTAATAATGAAGATGCCAGCAACAATCAGGAAGGCACCAATAACGGCCGCGATGTACGTCATGAGAATGGCGACGGTTATGGTCTGTCCGCGACTTATGATTTTGGCATGGGCTTCAGCGCGGGCGCGGCATATGCGTCATCTGACCGTACCAACGATCAGGAAATGCATACCACTGCGGGTGGTGATAAAGCGGATGCATGGACTGCTGGTCTGAAATACGATGCAAACAACATCTATCTGGCGGCGATGTATTCCGAAACACGTAATATGACGCCTTACGGTGATGCTCATGACGAAAACACCGTGGCAAACAAAACCCAGAACTTCGAAGTCACCGCACAATATCAGTTCGATTTCGGTCTGCGTCCGGCTATTTCCTATTTACAGTCCAAAGGTAAAGACCTGGGCAATGGCCAGGACGATAAAGATCTGGTGAAATACGCTGACGTCGGTGCTACCTACTATTTCAACAAAAACATGTCCACCTATGTTGATTATAAAATCAACCTGCTGGATGAAGATGATTCGTTCTACAAAAACAATGGCATCGGTACGGATGACATTGTAGCGTTAGGTCTGGTTTACCAGTTCTAATCCCGTTAGCCCGCAGCGATCTGCGGGCTAATTTTTATCGCTGTTTCGCCTGTTCTTTGCGGAAAGAGAGATAGCCAAATACTCCGCTGTCGCCATCCATAGGGTGATTAACTCCATCCATTACCACCACTTCCGGGAAGTCGAATGGCGTGACATTTTCCAGACAGGCAACATTCACACCATATTCATTGGGATTGGAACGTCGTTGATGGAACGTGTAAATACCGCAAATCGAACAGAAGAAATGGCGCGCCGTGCCGGTGTTGAAACGGTACTCTGTGAGCGTGTCCGCGCCCTGCGTCACCTTAATGCCCGTCAAAGGCGCTGAAACCACTACCGCCCCACGCATCCTGCAAAACGAGCAGCTACATCGACGTGCGGTATTCAGGCCGTCCGTCAGCTCAACCGTAAATTTCACCGCCCCACAATGACACTGTGCATGACGAATATCAGCCATTGTTATACTCCTTTTCTCACTAACTCAGCCGCTTTTAAAAAGACCTCATCTTCGACACCATCCCCCTTCTGCCTGCCGAGCCTTACCAGCTCAGCGACAATACTTTCACGGTTGATGATCTTCTGGGATGAAACCAGCCCGATAACGGCGGCACCAATCGCCAGCCCAACTAATCCTGTCTGCTCGTCTTTATTTTTCATAGAAGCGCTCCCTTGTCCCCCTCAAAAGCGTAGCAGGAGAAATGTAAAACGCGCTGGTACGCGGGAATGAGATCCGTGCTTTATCTCAGCTGTTCGCCAGGCAAAACAGGAGGGGTGCTGAGCGGTTATCAGACAACGTTGATGAGGACAACATGAATAGCGGTGCGCGTAGAGAGGCCGAATGGGTGTTAAAACCGCCTTCGAAAAGGCGGCAGGTCATTACTCTGGATCTTTATCGCCTGATTCAGGCGCTGAGCCAGGATCATCTTTCGCTTTTCTTCCATCCTTTTCCGGGTTATCCGGGCTGGGATTATAATCAGGATGGTCACCATTAACGGGACGGTCAGTCATTTTCACCTCCGTTTTTACTGCGTAAGCTGTAAGTGTAGACAACCCTTCAGTCTTAACCAAACTTCTCCTGTGGAGCTCATTTGTAAATCGTGCTGGCATTCGGCGCTGCAATCCGTACCATACACGACACACTTTCGCATGCTGGTTTTTACCGGTAGCCGCAAACCCGTCTTTTATCGCTAACCAGATGGGGCACGTAAATGCGCAGATGGTGTATGAAATCTATGCTACATGGATAGAAGAGATGAACACGAAGCTGACGCTTTGAAATCGTTTTCCTCACCCTGTGCCCCATTTGAGATCTGAGTAACGAATAGATGCAACAAAATCAAGAAATTAACAAGAAAGAACAGTACAACCTGAATAAACTGCAAAAGCGACTGCGCCGTAACGTGGGCGAAGCCATTGCAGACTTCAACATGATTGAAGAAGGCGATCGCATCATGGTCTGCCTGTCGGGCGGTAAAGACAGCTACACCATGCTGGAGATCCTGCGCAATCTACAGCAAAGCGCACCGGTGAACTTTTCCCTGGTCGCGGTTAACCTCGATCAGAAACAGCCCGGCTTCCCGGAACATATCCTGCCGGAGTACCTTGAGAACCTGGGCGTTGAGTACAAAATCGTAGAAGAGAATACCTACGGCATTGTTAAAGAGAAGATCCCAGAGGGCAAAACGACCTGCTCGCTCTGCTCACGTTTGCGTCGCGGCATTCTGTACCGCACCGCAACCGAACTGGGCGCCACCAAGATTGCGCTTGGTCATCACCGGGACGACATTCTGCAAACGCTGTTTCTGAATATGTTCTATGGCGGCAAAATGAAGGGAATGCCACCGAAGCTGATGAGCGACGACGGCAAACACATCGTGATCCGCCCACTCGCCTACTGCCGCGAGAAAGACATTGAGCGTTTCTCCCAGGCCAAAGCCTTCCCTATCATTCCGTGCAATCTGTGCGGCTCACAGCCGAACCTGCAACGTCAGGTCATTGGCGACATGCTGCGTGACTGGGATAAACGCTATCCGGGCCGCATCGAAACCATGTTCAGCGCCATGCAGAACGTGGTGCCTTCGCACCTGGCCGACGTTGAACTGTTCGATTTCAAAGGGATTAACCACGGTTCAGAGGTGGTGAATGGCGGGGATCTGGCGTTTGACCGCGAAGAGATCCCGATGCAGCCTGCTGGGTGGCAGCCAGAGGAAGAGGATGCGCAATTCGATGAACTGCGCCTGAACGTGGTAGAAGTCAAGTAACCTGGGAGCGTCTCAGATATCATTTCTGAGACGCGTTTTAAGCTTATTTCAGCAGTCGAACGCGGCAGGTCTTCCCTTTAATCTTCCCGCCCTGCAACTGTTTCCAGGCCTTATGCGCAACCGACTGGCGTACCGCTACGTAGACATGCGCAGGATGGACCGTGATCTTGCCAATATCTGCCCCGTCGAGACCGATATCCCCAGTTAACGCCCCCAGAACGTCACCGGGACGCATTTTGGCCTTTTTACCGCCGTCGATGCACAGGGTGGCCATTTCCGCCGCCAGCGGAGCGATGCTGATATTACCAGGGGTATTCACCCAGTTGAGTTTCAGTTGCAGCATTTCCGCAAGAATATTGGCGCGCTGCGCCTCTTCAGGTGCGCAGAAGCTGATGGCGAGACCACTGTTACCTGCGCGCGCGGTACGCCCGATGCGGTGGACATGCACTTCCGGATCCCATGCCAGTTCGAAATTCACCACCAGCTCAAGCGATTTAATATCCAGGCCACGGGCCGCCACATCCGTTGCAACCAGCACGCGTGCGCTGCCGTTAGCGAAACGCACCAGCGTCTGATCGCGATCGCGCTGTTCCAGATCGCCATGCAGCGATAATGCGCTCTGTCCCGCATCATTCAGGGCATCGCACACCGCCTGACAATCTTTTTTGGTATTACAGAACACCACGCAGGACGCTGGCTGGTGTTGGCTCAGCAATTTTTGTAGCAGTGGAATTTTGCCGTGCTGCGATGTCTCGAAGAACTGCTGCTCAATCGCCGGTAACGCATCGACAGTATCGATTTCAATGGTCAGCGGGTTCTTCTGCACGCGCCCGCTGATCGCCGCTATCGCCTCTGGCCAGGTGGCAGAAAAGAGCAGCGTCTGGCGTGTGGCTGGGGCAAAGCGGATCACTTCGTCAATCGCATCGCTGAAGCCCATATCCAGCATGCGGTCAGCTTCATCCATCACCAGCGTTTGCAGTGCATCGAGTGAAACGGTGCCTTTTTGCAGGTGATCGAGCAGACGGCCCGGCGTTGCCACAATGATATGCGGCGCGTGCTGAAGGGAATCGCGCTGCGCACCGAACGGTTGCCCGCCGCAGAGCGTTAAAATTTTAGTGTTAGGCAAAAAACGCGCCAGACGACGCAGCTCACCCGCGACCTGGTCGGCCAGCTCGCGCGTCGGGCAGAGTATCAGGGACTGGGTCTGAAACAGGGTTGCATCAATGTGTTGTAACAGGCCTAGCCCGAATGCAGCCGTTTTTCCACTGCCGGTTTTCGCCTGCACGCGCACGTCACGGCCTTCAAGGATAGCCGGCAGCGCGGCGGCCTGGACAGGGGTCATAGTGAGGTAGCCCAACTCATTCAGGTTAGTCAGTTGGGCTTCAGGCAGAACGTTCAGCGTGGAAAAAGCGGTCACAATATACTCTCGTGGTAATGATTGCAGTCAGATGGCGCGTATCCTCGCAGATCTGCGCTAACGATGCGACAATTTAATCGGTTCTTCATCGGGCGGCGGATCCGGCATCGGCTGCGGACGTGGGACAGGATCGGGTATCGGCGTCGGATCGGTGGGCACCGGATCGGACTGCCAGGTGTTGAGGCGTTGCAGGGCAAGTAGCATACTCATCTTTTCCTCCAGATTAGGGTGCTTACTCCTAAAGGGTAGACGCAGATAAACAGGAGGCAAAAAAAAGCCGACTATGAAGTCGGCGTCGTACGAATCAATTGTGCTATGCAGTAATTCAAAAAAAGGAAGTAAGACAATATGGAGCGCAACGCCCATCGCTTGACGTTGCATTCACCTGCGGGAGTAATATTGCACCTAACATGGTCGGAGTTTATTGACTTCGCTCAATTAAAATGTCGTTTTGAAGCCGACTCTGCCTCAGAAAAGCGTAAATTTACAGCCATTTACTACGATGCAACCACCATGCAACACCCCCAATCAAAACCACTAACATGACGCAAAACGTGGTGAAGCCATAGTGATATTCACCGCCGGGGATCCCTCCGAGGTTTACGCCAAACAACCCCGTCAGGAAGGTACTCGGTAAAAAGACCATCGCCATCAGCGACATGGTGTACGTTCTCCTGGCTAACGACTCCTGCATCACCTGGGCTATCTCATCCGCCATGACTGCCGTTCTGGCAATACATGAGTCAATCTCGTCCAGTCCACGTCCGAGCCGGTCAGCGATATCCTGCATTCTGCGGCGCTGATCATCGTTCATCCAGCTCATGCGTTCGCTGGCCAGCCGCGCATAAACGTCGCGCTGAGGGGTCATATAGCGGCGCATCACGATGAGCTGCTTACGCAGCAGCGCCAGAAAACCACGTGGGGGGATTTGCTGATCGAGCAGGTTATCTTCCAGATCGATGATTTTATCGTGAAGTTCTTCTATAAACTCGCTGGCATGATCGGTCAGCGCATCACACACATCCACCAGCCAGCTGCCGCAATCCGTAGGTCCGGTGCCCTCTTTCAGATCGTTAATGACGTCATCCAGCGCCAGCACTTTTCTCTGGCGGGTGGAAACAATCAGCCGTTCATCCATATAAACACGCATTGCCACCAACTGATCCGGACGCTCATCCGTACTGCCGTTTATACAACGCAGCGTAATTAACGTCCCCTCACCCATCCGGCTGACGCGGGGTCTGAGACTTTCTCCCGCCAGCGCATCCCGAACGTTGTTGGGCAGTAGCGGCGTGGACGCGAGCCACTCTGCGCTGTCCGGGTGCGTGTAGTTGAGGTGCAGCCAGCATGGATGTTCGCTGTCGATGTGATCCTGATCTTCAAGCGGCCTTGCGCCGCCTTGTCCATCAAACACCCATGCAAAAACTGCGTCAGGTACGTTAACCTCAGACCCTTTAATGCTCTCCACAGCGCCTCCACCGTTTTATCTCTTTCGGTGTCAGTCTAGCTTTCGCCGAGGGTTAAGCAATAATTATGTGAGGCATCGTCCTGAATACGTTCAGGAATTCACCGCCCATTCGCGGCTTTTTAATGCATTATCAGTCTGGAACTCATTTTCCAGACGGAAATTACGTGTTCGTGTCTGGAGCTCAATCACCTGATTGCGCAGCACATCTGACGACCCATTGAGTTCCTCAACCATCGACACGTTGCTCTGCGTTACGCGTTCAAGCTCTGACAATGCCTGCGTAATTTGTGAAATACCTTTTTCCTGTTCTGATGTTGAGGCGGATATTTCATCCATCAGTCTGCTCACATTGCCCGAACCGGTAACAATGTCATGCATGTTTTTTTCGGCTTCAGAGACCACGTTAACGCCCTGCGTCACGTTATGGCTGGTAACTTCAATCAGTGACTTAATATTTTTTGCCGCTTCGGCGCTACGATGCGCCAGGCTTCTCACCTCACCCGCGACCACAGAAAACCCTTTACCATGGTCGCCCGCTCTTGCCGCTTCAACGGCGGCGTTAAGCGCCAGAATATTGGTCTGAAAAGCGATACCGTCAATCAGCGAGATAATCTCTGTCATTTGCTGGGCGCAGTCGGTAATCGACTGCATATTGTTCGCGACCTGCCCCATTAATTCTCCGCCTTTACGCGCCTGTAACGTCGCGATATTCGCCTGCTCGCTGGCTAAACGGGTATTGTCGGCATTATTTTTTGTACTTGCAGCCATCTCTTCCATGCTTGCTGCCGTTTGCACCAGCGAAGCTGACTGCTGTTCTGTTTTGACGGAAAGCTGCGCGCTGCGTGAAGAGAGTTGATCTGACAGGGTCATCGCGGTTTGCGAGGAGGCGCGGATCTCACGAACCAGCGTTGCAATGTTGCTGGAGAGACTGTTAATCCCCGGGATCAGTCGTCCCGCACAGTTGTTGCCAAATTCAGGTATCGACACGCCAAGTTTGCCTGACGTCACTTCTTCAATGCTTTTTTTCACCGTATTGATCGGCATCACAAGATATTTGGTCATGTACGCCCAGAGTAAAAATAAGGCGATGAATTGTACAATTATGACTGCAATAAAAAGCGAAGAATTCCGTGAAAATAGCGCTATAACTCCATCACTTACCAAAAATACACATAAAAGGAAATAGACAATGAACGTTCTGACACTAATATTTCTTAGCATACGTTTTCCTGGGACATTATATTTTGGTTGGCATTAAGGGTTATAGCATTGCCATACGAATTTGTCCTCACGTTCGTCGCTGGTTTGTTGTTTTGCAGTTTGATTTGCGCAGTTTTACTTAAGGCGGACAAAAAGCATGTTTTACGCTAAATGTCTGGCTTGTCGTTTGGTTGCTGATACCCCTTCAAAAATGGCAATTATATATTTAAGGAGGGGTACTGTAGGGCGCCGTTGTTTAGTGGTGCTTAATAAATTAACGTAGTTAATACGCGCCCTCCCGTTAGAGTGGCTTACGTTCAGGCCAGACAGTCGATAGTCTGGAAAAAACAGTCCTCATTCATGAGAATATTCTCTTTTGCACTTTGATGCCCGCGACGAATATACCAGCCTGTATCAGGCGCCATGCTTAAATGGAATATACTCGCCCCCGACAGACTATCGGGGACATTAATACTCATCGTCACACACCCCTTCTCCGGCCCCCTGATCACCTGTTCTGGCATAATGGTGACGCTGCGATCCCCATTTTGCAAAATGATCGTCGTAATGGCATAACGACATATACCGCTACTGAGGCTGTAGCCAACCGTACTTAAATCGGTGATATGTTTTTTAGATAAAAATATTTCAATACCAGAACCTTCAAACCATGTAATGATTTGCTGCGCAAGATCCTCCATCCTCTCACAAAACGCCCTGACTTCGGCCTCAGCCGTATTAACATAGATTGGTTTGTCCCCGATATTCTGTTGCACTTTCTTAAAAAAACGCTCTCTTGCTGACATGACAACTCCGTGTTTTTCGCCAGTCTCATTATTCTTTTTGGTGCTTCAGCAGGGCATAGCTGGCAATCAACTGCTGAAGATGCTGTTCGGTCTGGTTTAGCTGCGCTGCTGACAGGGGTTGCCCGGCAGGTAAAATGGAAAGCAGACGAAGCTGCTCCTCAAGCGGAACGGTATGGCTGAAGGACTGCGACATGGCAAACACGGCTGATTTCAGTTCGCTGACCGTCATGTACTTCCCCTTCTGTTCATCCAGCGCGTTTAGCCTGTTCGTCAACTGCTGTAACTGCGTCATTCCCTGATGCCAGCCATTCAGCTCTGACTCTGCAAGTCCGGCAACGCTAATCTGCTTGTGCCACTGTTGCGCCAGGGGTTTGGCCTCTTCAGGCCACAGCGTCAGCGCCTGCTGCACCAGATGGTCGCCGTAGCTTACTGCCCAGTCTGGTTTCAGGTATAAAAGCTGCGCTAACAGCTGCTGTGTCTTGCTGATCCCCGGTTCAGGTGGCGGTGACGTTTGTTGCAGCGCCTGCAACTGTGCTGTAGAGAGTCCTTCAGGTAAAGGAGTCAGGGACGCGGCCAGCTGAGTTTGTACTGAATCTGGCGCATGCATCGTCTGCCATCCCACTGCGACGATGCTGGCAGCCACCAGCATGAACAACATACCCGCAGCAAATGGCTTCCACTGCTTCGCGGGTACCCGTGTTCTTAATCAGCAGTTTACCCGGACCACCAATCTCAACATTTCCGCCGTTGATTTTGATATAGCCGCCTCCGCATATCAGTGTCAGCTCGTCCTGTGCCGTGTTCATATCCTCCGAGGCCTGACGGTAGTTGTAGTCGCAGGTGCTGACCTCCTTCTGTACCACGTTATGGTGGCACTCCATATCCCACACCGAGTCCACCCCCTGTGAGTGCTGCCCTGACGGCGGCACCGACGGCAGAGTCAGGCCTTTCTCATACCCCTGCTGGCTGTCGTAAAACTCCACCACGTCGATGTTCAGTCGCGTGTCGGTGGTGAAGCGGAACCAGATACCGACCTCGCCCAGCAGGCGGGTGATAAAGTGCAGGTCGTCCTCAGCGTACTGCATCACCTGCTCACGGCGCGGATACTCTTTACTCAGTGAGAACAGGAAGTCCTGGCCGCGCATGCCGTGGCGCTCGCGCAGGATTTTCTCCACAATCTGCGGGACGGACATATCCTGGTAGACGGCGTTCTGGTGCGAGCGGCTGAGCAGGGCCAGACGCGGCTCAAGCGTCACTGCGTAACGGGTTTCATCCTTTGAGGTACCCAGACGTTCAAAACCCGTGACCACGCCCTGAATCACCCGCACCGGCTGCTGTATTTTGATGCCGTAACCCTGGTCAACCGGGGCCTGAAGCGTCAGGGAAGCCGCTTTCATCAGCATCATCTCTTTGCTGATGGCATGGTCCGCGCTGGTGAATTCAGTACGGTAGCTGAACGGTGTGCTCAGGGCTTCATCACCCTCAAACGCCAGTACATCAAGCTCTGCATCGCAGCCCTTCACCGACAGCAGGTGATGGCTGTGGCTGAATCGTAAGGGAAGATTACTGCTCATGCATGCTCACCTTCTGTCCGGTCAAACTCGAGCACTATGCCCTCTTCCTCATCCCAGCCCAGCGTCAGGGTATGCGGCTTCTGCCTCGCTGCCATATGCATCAGCAGCTGCTGGCTCAGCACAGGCAGAATCTGCTGGTTCAGCAGGCTGTCGATATTGCGCGCACCGGTATCCGGCAGCAGGCAGGCGGCAGTCAGTGCGTCGTACAGGCTTTCGCTGATATGGGTAGTCATACCGTAGTGACGGTTGAGGCGTCTGCTCACCTGATTCAGCTTCATCTCCACAATGGTACGCATCGCTGCCTTTGCCAACGGACGGTAAATCACCGTCTGGAAGCGCGCCAGCAGCGCGGGCTGGAAGTGGTCCCGCAGGACAGGACGCAGCAGTTCATGCAGGTCCGGCTCTGTCGCCTCCGGCTGCTCCTCCAGCATCTGCATGATGAGGTCGCTGCCGAGGTTGGAGGTCATCAGAATCACCGTGTTACGGAAGTCAATTTCCCGCCCCTCGCCGTCGCGCATGAAGCCTCGGTCAAACACCTGATATCCTTAATTGCAGCGACCTCTTCCATCGAATCTTTCAGGAAGAATTTCGGACCGACAGAGCCAATAAACGGCATATGTGCGGCAGCTGACACTTTAGAGATGTTGCGCAGCAGCGCCACATCCTGCGGGCTGGCGTCAAATTCATAGGATGAAATCACGGAGCCAATCGGCTCGCCGCCCGGGGTGTCGTATTCGGCGGTATAGGTGTGCCAGTAGAGGCCGCTCTGGATAAGTTCCGGCGCGTCTTCAAAGTCCTGACGCAGATCTTCTTTCGACACATCCAGAATTTCGGTTTTCACATTCTGGCGGTAGTCGGTGCTGTCCACCAGCTGCTTCAGGCCGCGCCACAGGGACTCCACCTTCTGGAACTCCTGGTGATGCATTACGGCATCCAGCTGACGGCTGATCTGGAAATCCAGCTCAGCGATATGGTGGTCAATCAGCGTTTTGTCGAGCTTCTCCACCGGCTGACCGGATTTGCGGATGCAGTCCATAAACACCTGCATCGCCGCCGTCAGGCGTTCACCCGCCGGAGCGTCAGAAAGCGCGGCGTCATCCAGAAACGCATTGATATCCCCCAGGCTGGAGGCCGGGGTCAGGTTGATTTTTTCAAACAGGGAGGCGTAAACGCCCTCTTTTTCCAGTACGGTGGTCTGCCCCTGCGCGGAGGCGGTTTCAGTATTCACAGACATCAGCATATTCCCGGTTAATCCATTAAATTACACATGCCGCTTATTTCGGGGCCAGTGCACTCATTTCGTCGCGTAATTCCTGAGACAGCGCCGGGTCTTTAAGAATTTTCTCGAGTTCTTTTCTGAAAGTGGCGTTATCAAGGAGATTGGATTTGAGGTCGCGTAATAAATTACGCATGGCCAGCATGGCGCGGAGCTGGGGGATCTGGCGGGCAACCTGTTCAGGTTCGAAATCCTTAATATCGGAGAAATTCAGTTTTATGCTTTCTTCCGAACCATCCCCGGCCATTGTGTTAGGAACCGTCAGATTCACTTCCGGGTTAAATTCCGAAAGTACGCTGTTGAAGTTATTTTTATTGACGTTAATTTTCTCCCTTTCCGATAATGGGCGATTCTCTTTTCCATTACTGAAATCACCGACGGTGAGGAGTTTAAGCGGCAGTTCGATTTTCTTCTGCGCGCCACCTGTATGCAGAGCCAGCTTTAAGTTTATGCGTGCCTTGGGCACCTCATTCTGGAATGAATCGGCAATAGCAGTCCCTTTCTTTAAAAGAAATAAATGTTAAGTGAGTGACGTTTCTTTACAAAACCATATTAGAGCAAAAGCCCATTTAAAATCAACTTTCCAGATCAAAGATCTACAATTAGACTTTTCTTAAGAATATTCCACTAAATCATTGTACTCATAAATGCCATAGATACATGATACACAGTAAAAATTAACTATTTATTCACATTAATTTGGCAGAAATGACTGCTTTGATTGGAAATATTGAACTTATTGTTCCATGAGGTTGAATAATTGATTTACATCAATGCATTTATTAACGCGTCCCGTAACAGTGCAGAGAAATAAGGTTTTAATTCAATAAATGGCCTGAATATGAAAAAATCCTGTATCGGACAAATTTAATCTTAAAAACAGTAATGACTACACTGCTACAGGAATGGCGAATAAATGACTACGCGTTTTTCGATAAACGGGAGGAAGAATCTCTCTGAAGATATTCATCATGACAATGAGTGATGGGCTGATATGAAGGGGATATTCGGAAATAACCAGGCTGTAAAACTATCAACCCTGAGAGCGGGCGCTTATGCGGTTAATGGATGTTAACCATAATCACGTAGCGCCCTGAGCTCTTTTTAGTGCTTTTCAATATACATTGTACGGCTGTACGCAACATCCTCTGGGTTATTTATCGGATAACCTTTAACCCATGGCTTGATGAGACGGCCATTGGTGTACTGATAAATAGGGGCAATCGGTGCTTTCTCGGTGAGGATCTTCTCGGCCATGTTGTAGTCGGCATTACGCGCTTTTTCAGTAGTTTCGAGCGTCGCCTGATGAATAATCTTATCGTAAGCAGGATCGTTGAATCGTGAGATATTCCCGCTGTGGGAGGAGGTCAGCAGCGACAGGAATGTCGACGGCTCATTGTAGTCCCCTACCCACGATGCACGGATGACGTCAAAATTCCCGGTATTGCGGCTGTCGATGTAGGTTTTCCACTCCTGATTCTGCAACTTAACGTCAACACCCAGATTTTTCTTCCACATGGATGCGACGGCAATCGCAATTTTCTGATGGTTTTCAGACGTGTTGTACAGCAGCGTTAATTTTAGCGGCCGCTGAGGGCCATAGCCTGCCGCCTGCAACAACGTTTTCGCCTGCGCATTCAGCTCCTGCTGCGTCATCTGCTCAAATGGCGAGGCTTCCGGCGTAAAACCCGCAGTGACATCGGGAGTAAAATGCCAGGCCGGTTTCTCGCCGGTCCCCAGGACTTTTTCCGCCATAATACGTCTGTCGATAGTCATGCTGAGCGCGAGACGTACGCGGGCATCCGCGGTTGGGCCTTTTTGCGTGTTAAACGCGTAGTAATAGGTCCCAAGCTGTGGCGGTGTATATACCTGACCCGGAATATCTTTAAGCAGCTTCTGGTACATGTTTTTCGGAAACGATTCTGTAATATCGATATCGCCCGCCAGATAGCGTTTGGTCGCTGAGGACTCCTGGTTGATCGGCACAAAGGTGACTTTTTTAAGCACCGTCCTGGCGTTATCCCAGTAATGAGAGTTCGGCTCAACCACCAGTTTTTCATTCACCACGCGATCTTTCAGCACATACGCACCGTTGCCAATGAGCGCGCCAGGGCGCGTCCATTCCTTACCGCTTTCCACATTGGCCTTTTGAACAGGATAAAACGCGAAATTAGCCGTCAGATTGCTGAACCAGGGCAGCGGTTTGTCCAGCTGCACGCGCAGCGTTTTAGCATCCACCGCCGTCACGCCGAGGGTATCCGGAGCAGCTTTGCCGTCGATAATGGCCTGGGCATTGTTAATGCCCGCCAGCGCCGCAAACCAGGCGAAAGGTGACGTTGTTTTAGGATCAACCAGACGACGCCAGCTATAGACAAAATCTTGTGCCGTCACCGGGGTTCCGTCAGACCACTTAGCGTTATCCCGCAACGTGAACGTCCAGACGCGGTTGTCATTGCTCTGCCAGCGCGTCGCCACGCCGGGAACTAACTCCCCTTTTTCGTTCTGATTTACCAGCCCTTCATAGAGGTCGCGGATCACCTGTATCTCGGGCAACCCCACCGCTTTTGCCGGATCGAGCGAAGCGGGCTCATCTTTAATATGTCGAACCAGCTCCTGCTTTTGCGCCAGAACCGTTCCTTCGGGAACCTCCGCGGCATATGAAAGTGAAGAAAGCCCGCACAGCCACAGCGCAGTACAAAGAAGCGAAACAGGATGCTTCATACGATCCCCTTAATGATGTCAGGTAACAGGCAGATGCGTAATTATTTGTTTCGAAACGGAGAAATGCAAATGCTTCCTCCGGAAAGTTGATGTCAGGCAATTTTCCACACACACGGAAACTATTTGATTAAGCGCGGCTTTTGCACAACACTGCCAGAAGTGACTTTATGATCAGGGTTTACTATGGCAACTACCCGACCAAGAACGGAACGCGGCGCCTTCCCGCCCGGGACTGAACATTATGGACGCTCGTTTTTAGGCGCGCCGCTGATCTGGTTTCCGGCACCCGAGGCCGATCGCAATAGCGGCTTAATCATTGCGGGCACGCATGGCGATGAAAACTCGTCTGTCGTGACGCTCTCGTGCGCGCTACGTACGCTGGCCCCCGATTTACGACGTCATCATGTGATTTTGACCGTCAATCCGGACGGTTGTCAGCTTGGATTACGGGCGAATGCACGCGGCGTTGACCTGAACAGGAACTTCCCGGCGGCAAACTGGCGCGCCGGTGAAACGGTGTATCGCTGGAACAGTTCGGCGCAGGAGCGAGATGTTGTCCTGCTCACGGGAGACAAACCCGGTTCCGAACCGGAGACTCAGGCATTGTGCCAGCTTATTCATAAGATCCACCCGGCCTGGGTTATCTCTTTCCACGATCCCCTCGCCTGTATTGAAGATCCTCGTCATACGGCGCTCGGACAGTGGCTGGCGGATGCGTTTGCTCTACCTCTGGTGAGCAGCGTTGGCTATGAAACACCCGGGTCGTTTGGCAGCTGGTGCGCGGACCTCAGCCTTCACTGTATCACCGCTGAGTTTCCGCCCATCTCCTCGGATGAAGCGAGCGAAAAATACCTGCGGGCGATGACAGATCTCCTGCGCTGGCAGCCTCAAAGATGAAGTACACCGGAGGTAAAATTCAGGGCGGGTGATACGTCAACCGCCAGCCAGGTTGGGCCGTCAAGATCGGCAAAACGCACGCTGTTCACCAGCGGGAGCGCAGCGCCGATCGCTCTTGACGTGCACAACATGCAGCCCAGCATCAGAACAAAGCCTTGCGCCTGGGCATCTTGTGCCAGTGCCAGGGCTTCGGTTAATCCACCTGTTTTATCCAGCTTAATGTTCACCATTTCGTAGCGTCCCTTGAGAGCTGACAGGCTCTCAAGGGTATGACAGCTTTCATCTGCACAGACGGGAAGCGGATGAATAAAATTCGCCAGGGCGGCATCGTCTTCTGCCGGGAGGGGTTGCTCCAGCATGGCGACGCCCAGATCGGCAAGCAGCTGACAACGGGCTGCCAGCCCTTCGCTATGCCATGATTCGTTCGCATCGACGATAAGAGTGGCATCAGGCACCGCCGCACGAATGGCGACCATGCGTTCGCTAATCAGACGATCGTCGAGCTTCACCTTTAATAATGTTGCACCGGTGGCATACAACGCCTGAGCGCTGGCGGCCATTTGCTCTGGTTCACCGATGACCACCGTTTGCGCGGTGACGATCGATTGCGGCAGCGTAACGTCCAGCAGCGCAGGCAGCGGTTTTTGTTGTTTCGCCGCTTCCAGACTCCAGAGTGCGCAGTCAATCGCGTTGCGTGCCGCGCCGGCCGGCAACCGAAGCTGAAGAGCCTCGCGCGTCAGACCCGCCTGCAACTCGGGCACCACCGTCATAATTTGCGCCATGACTGACGCCAGGCTTTCTCCGTAGCGAGGATAAGGGGTACATTCCCCCACGCCTTTTACGCCGTCCTCTTCACATTCAACCACGACCACACAGACCTCATTACGGCTGCCGCGCGAGATCACAAACGGGGTGTGCAATGGCCAGGCTTCTTCATAGACCTTAACGCTTCTCATCACTGACTCCTTGCAGGCCGGAAAGGCAGAAAATTGGTTTGCCGTGCTAACTGCGGATGACATACACTAGCCACGACGTTAACTATTTGTAAACAGGAAGATATCTATGTCACAACTCGTTCATTTCCAGGGCAACCCGGTTGCTGTTGCAGGTTCCATCCCACAGTCTGGCAGCAAAGCACAGACTTTTACTCTGGTGGCTAAAGATCTGTCTGACGTCACGCTGAGCCAGTTTGCTGGCAAACGTAAAGTCCTGAACATTTTCCCAAGCATCGATACTGGCGTTTGTGCTGCATCAGTGCGTAAATTCAACCAGCTGGCGACCGAAATGGACAACACCGTAGTGCTGTGCATTTCTGCTGACCTGCCGTTTGCCCAGTCCCGCTTCTGCGGCGCTGAAGGCCTGAGCAATGTCATCACCCTTTCCACTCTGCGCAGCCCGGATTTCCTGGAAAAATACGGTGTTGCCATTTCCGAAGGCGCGCTGAAAGGTCTGGCTGCTCGTGCGGTGCTGGTGATCGACGAAAACGACAACGTTGTTTTCAGTGAGCTGGTTAACGAAATCACTACTGAACCGGATTACACCGCTGCACTTGAGGCGCTTAAAGCCTAAACGTAAAAAAGCCTCTGCAAAGAGGCTTTTTTATTTATTCGTCACCCTTCTTCTGATTTAACCCATACTCGCGCAGCTTATTCGCAATCGCGGTATGAGACACTCCAAGACGTTTAGCCAGCTTGCGCGTGCTCGGATAGCTGCGATAAAGCTGCGTTAACACCGAACGCTCGAAACGGCTGGTGATGTCATCCAGCGAGCCTTCCATTGCCTCTTCCCCTACCGAGACCGTCCCGGCATCGTAATCCGGCAACAGAATATCCTGAGGACGCAGTTCATACCCTTCATGCTGAGTTAATGCGCGATAGACCGCATTTTTAAGCTGACGAATATTGCCCGGCCAGCCGTAACGCGTCAGCACGGTGCCCAGGTCGGCAGAGAGCTTCGGACGCGGCACGCCCTGCTCGTCGGCAAAACGGGCCACGAACAGTTCTGTCAACGGCATGATGTCCTGCGGACAATCGCGCAGCGGCGGAATATTGAGCGTCAGAACGTTGAGACGATAGTAGAGATCTTCGCGGAATACCCCTTTCTGCACCAGCTCCACCAGGTTTTTCTGGGTGGCGCAGATGACGCGCACATCCACGTGTACTTCATGATCTTCCCCCACACGGCGGAACGTGCCGTCATTGAGAAAACGCAGCAGTTTCGCCTGCATGCGTGGCGACATTTCGCCAATCTCGTCCAGCAGCACCGAGCCGCCATTCGCCTGTTCAAAGAAGCCTTTTTTGCCTTCCGGCGCATGCCCGAACAGTTCACTTTCCACCGCATCTTCAGGAATAGACGCGCAGTTCAGCGCCAGATACGGTTTTGCCGCACGCGGGCTGGCCATGTGCACAGCATGCGCCAGCAGATCTTTCCCCGTACCGGTATCCCCGGTAATCAGCAGCGGCGCCGTAAGATTTGCCAGCTTGCGCGCCTGGTCGATTACATGACGCATCTTCGGGCTCACCGCAATAATCTGGCTGAATGCGCCGACGTCCTGGCTGGAAAGATTCTGTAACTGGCGTCCCATGCGCACCGTGGAGCGCAGCATGATCACCGCGCCGGTGAGCACCCGCGCGGCATTTTCCCCTTTCAGGTAGACCGGCGTGATCTCCATCAGGAAATTCTGTCCGTTGATAACGACATGCTCGCTATGGGTATTTTGCGGGTTGCTGTCCAGCCAGCGCTGGAAATTAAAACCGGTAATCAGTTGCGTGGCGTGGTGCCCGATAAGTTTTTCCTGAGTCTGCGCAAACAGCTGGCAGCTGGCCTGGTTAACGCGCTCGACTTTATTTTTCAGATCGAGAGAGAGAAACGGCTCCGGCATTGCTTCCAGCAGCGCGCTCAGCGCAAGATGTTCCCGCTCGGACGGCATCCAGGGGATGGTGCGTACATCCGTAACGCCAGCGATACGGCGGATTTCCGCCATCAGGCTACTGAAGGTATTAAATTCAATTTCGGCAAAATTGAGGTAAATTCGCCCGACAGGGTCGATCTCTATGCCACGTAAATCAATGCTACGTAAAACAAGAAGATCGAGTAACTCGCGGGTCAGACCGAGACGGTCCTCACAAAAGACTTCCAGACGCATGGGAAATTCACCGTTTAAGCCAATAACAATAAAATGATATGTCAGATAACGGTATTCGGGAAGGTGGCTGTCAACAAATATTGACAGCCCGCACGATTAGTAAACAAAACCTCACTGAGCAGGTTTTTTATTGAGCGTCTCTTTAAGCTGGCCAATCAATTCGCGACGGAAATCCCCCAGCCGCGGCTTATCGCCATCGATCCAGGGGAGTGGACGACAAACTTCCATCGCTTTGATGCCCAGGCGTGCCGTCAGCAGACCGGCACCAATCCCCTGCGCCGCCCGGGCAGAGAGACGGGCCGCAAGATCCTGCGACATCCAGTCCATCCCGACCTCCCGTACCAGTTCGCTTGCCCCGGCGAAGGCGATATTCAGCAATACCAGTTTGAACAGGCGCAGCCGACTGTAATAGCCAAGCTCAATGCCATACAGTCTGGCGATGCGGTTGATCAGGCGCAGGTTGCGCCAGGCGATAAAGGCCATGTCCACCATCGCCAGCGGACTGACGGCGATCATCAGGGTAGATTCCGCCGCCGAGCGGCTGATCTCACGACGAGCCTGCGCATCCAGCACCGGCTGAACAATGTGGGCATAGAGCGTGACCACTTCCTGGTCATTCTGGGTTTCGTGGATCGCCGCATACCAGCGCTGAAGCGCCGGGTGAGAGTGATCAATCCCGGCCTGAGCCGCAAGCTTTTCACAAAAAGCACGCCCTTTTCCTGTGCCGTGACTGTGCAGCAGATCCCGCGCTTCATCGCGTTCGTGGGCACGCTGACGCAAACGCCATAGGCGACGCCACTCGGTGACGACTGAGCCAACGCCCGCACCAACAATCAACGCCCCGGCGGCGCATCCCCCCAGCGCCACCCAGTCCTGCGTTTGCCAGGCATTGACGCCCCACTGCACGCCCTGACCGATTACGCTCACACCAAAAAGGGCTAACCCGGCGGTCACCATCTTGCGCCACAGGCTGCGTTTCGGGCGCAGTGCCGCATCAACAACCGCTTCCGCCTGCCCCTCTTCAACCATCGGTTCGTCTGCCAGCACGGGAGCAAAGTTGTCGGCCTGCGGCCCGCTGAAGGTTTGCGCCGTTTTAAACGCCTCATGCGGGGACTGCTCAAGCTGGCCGGTAAAATCAATGCGTGGTTTTAACGGTTCCGTCATCGCAATTTATCTCCAATTAAAAACTCCAGCGCGGCATCCAGACGGATATGCGGCAATGGCTGGTCAACGTTCATGCTCTGCGGACGGAAGGCTTCGAACTGAAAACCCTGGCTTTGCCAGAAAGCCTGGCCCGGCAGACGCGCCGGAACTTCCCCCGGATAGACCGTGAGCGGCTCCCCGTCGCTGAGACGGTTGCCCCGCAGGGCCGGAATTTTCTCGCCATTCAGGTCAATCAACCCACTCTGCGTTGCCTGTACGGACGCCAGCCCCAGACAGTCCATGCTGATCCCTTCGAAGGCCGCATTCTGCCAGGCATCCTGCACCAGCTGTTGCAGCAGGGATACCATGTTGGCGTGCTGATCGACCGTCACATGGTCAGCTTTTGTGGCGGCAAACAGCAGCTTGTCGATGACCGGCGAGAACAAACGGCGAAACAGCGTACGCTGGCCATAATGAAAGCTTTGCATCAGCTGCGTAAGCGCCAGCCGCATATCATTAAACGCCTGCGGCCCGCTGTTAAGCGGTTGCAGGCAGTCCACCAGCACGATCTGGCGGTCAAAGCGTAAAAAGTGATTTTTATAAAAGCCCTTAACCACCTTTTCACAGTAATAATTGTATCGCTCGCGGAGCATACCGGCGTTGGTGGTCTTGTCCGCCTGCGCCAGTTTCGATTCGCCGATGCTGTCAACGTCCGGCCACGGGAAAAACTGAAGCGCGGGAGCGCCGGCTAAATCGCCCGGCAGAACAAAACGGCCCGGCTGAATAAAATGCAACCCCTCCTGCTTGCATTGATGCAGGTAATCCGTCCAGGCTTCAGCTATGACGGCCAGACGGTTTTCATCCGCCGGTGCCAGCGGGTCCAGCCCTTCGCAAAGCTGGCGCCATTTGGTCGACCACGCTGCCCGCTGCCCCTGCAACAGACCGGTCATCTGTCGGGACCAGCTCAGGTAATCCTGCGCCAGCATCGGTAAATCGAGCAACCATTCGCCCGGATAATCCACAATTTCGAGATAGAGCGTGGACGTTTCTTTGAAGTGACGCATCAGGGATTCATTCGAGCGGAAACGAAGCGCAAGCCGGATTTCGCTCACGCCACGCGTCGGGGTGGGCCAGGCGGGAGGCTCCCCGTATAACTGCGCCAGACCTTCATCATAGGTGAAACGGGGGATGCCAAAATCACGTTGCGGTACGCGTTTTACCCCCAGCAACCGCTCCTCGCGCACCGCGCTAAGCAGTGGCAGGCGCGCCCCTGCATGCAGGTTCAACAGCTGATTGACCATCGCCGTAATGAATGCTGTCTTACCGCTGCGGCTCAGCCCCGTCACGGCAAGACGCAGATGGCGATCAACGCCACGGTTCACCAGAGAATTGAATTCGTTTTTAAGTCGCTTCATCGCAGTCCTTCATTGCCTGGAACCCTGAAAAAAGTCACTTCAGAATACAGTAAATTGGGGCAGATCGTTGATTATCAATTCTTAATTATTGCTATTGCCGTTTTCTCTCCAGTAAGATGGGCGCAATTGCTGTCCGTCTGGAGTGAGTAAGGTGTATGTCACCCACCATCTATGATATTGCCCGCGTTGCTGGCGTTTCGAAATCAACCGTGTCGCGCGTTCTGAATAAACAAACGAATATTTCTCCTGAAGCGCGCGAAAAGGTGTTGAAGGCGATAGAAGAATTAAATTATCAACCGAATAAACTTGCCCGCGCACTCACCTCTTCTGGCTTCGACGCCATTATGGTTATTTCGACCCGTTCAACCAAAACCACCGCAGGAAATCCGTTTTTCTCTGATGTACTGCATGCCATAACGGCAAAAGCAGAAGAAGAAGGTTTTGATGTTATTTTACAAACGTCCAAAAGCAGCGAAGATGATCTGCAAAAATGCGTGGGTAAAATAAAGCAGAAGATGATCAAGGGGATCATCATGCTAAGCTCGCCGGCGAACGAGTCTTTTTTCGCGACGCTGGACGAATATGGCGTGCCCGTGGTTGTTATTGGTAAAGTGGAAGGTAATTACCAGAATATCTATTCTGTCGACACGGATAATTTCCGTGACAGCGCCATATTAACCGACTCATTTATCAATCATGGTCGCACTAAAATTGCCTGCCTGCATGCCCCGCTCGATTATCACGTTTCTATCGATCGCCTGGCGGGCTATAAATCGAGCCTTGAGAAGCAGGGTATTGCAATTAACCCGGACTGGGTTATTGATGGCGGATACACCCATGAAAGCGCGCTTCAGGCGGCCTGTCAGCTACTCTCTTCAGACAACCCGCCCGATGCGGTTTTTGCGACAGACAGTATGAAATTGCTGAGTCTTTATCGTGCCGCGGATGCGCTAAACCTGACGATCCCGGAACAGGTCGCAATGGCAGGATACAGCGACCCAATGCTATCTCTCATTTTAACCCCTGCGCCTGGCGGCTTTGATATCCCCACCAGAAAGCTGGGCGAAGAGAGCTGCGATGTGTTGTTCAGGTGCATAGCGGGTAAACCTGCCCCGCATAAGATATTGGTTGAAACGCATTTTTCAGATGCGGCTTCATTACGCTAAAAACCAGGGGCAAACGCCCCTGGTGAAGTGTTATCAAAACGCGTAATTCACGCCGATACCGGCATAGTGGAAGCGGTCACTTTCCCCTTCGTCATGGTTTTCCCATTCGTAGGCATATTCCAGCGTCATGGATAAACCATTGTTAAAATCATAGGCGTACAGCATACCCAAACGGTTGAAATCATGTCCTTCACGCTCAGGATCGTCTTGCCAGTCCCAGTTTGACCAGCGATCGAGTCCCAGACGGGTATAAGGCGTTAGCGTCGTCTGACCCAATGAAATCGGCAGATAGGCGCGAATTTCCTGAGTGGAGAATTCACCGTTATTTCGTGAGCCGTCCATATTAAAACCGCGCTCTAAATAGTAATTAACTTTTGCCGAGACCGTTTCGTTAATTGTCCAGGTAAAACCGGTTTCGGTCTCGACGCGGCTGTCAGAATAGCCGGTTTTTTCCAGATCGTTGGCAAACTGATACATGGCAAACCAGCCGCCAAAACGCCAGTCGTCGGTTAGTTTAATATCCCAGTCAGGCTGAACTTTATAGCGCTGCATATTAGCACTACCGTCTTTAGCACCATGCTCATCCTTAAAGTGATAGCCATAATTACGGAAGCCACCGGTCAGGCCGAACGTAAAATCATCGGTGCCGATAAAACGATAGCGTAATTCTACTTCAGGACGATCGAAATAGGTGCCGCGCGTCATGCTACTGTAATCGACCGGCCCTTCCTGATACATAGCCAGCGAAATGGTCCAGGCATCCCATGTGGCATTAAACCACACGGAGGGTTCATATAATCCATCTTTATCGTCAGCCTGACCTTCGACGTTTTCAATTTCATACATGGCGCCAATATTAAATTCCCACTGTTTGGCTGATTCTGTTGCTTGCGCGCAGCTCACCCCTGCGCACAGAACGAGCGCAGCACTTCTTAGTAGAGTACTCATTAAAATATTCCTTTATAATTAACACACAAAAAACCGGAAACTTTCATTTCCGGCGAACACCTTTCTTATCTAATAGCTGTTTCAGTATCAGCGTCGAAGAAATGGCACTTATTCATATCGAACTGGATGCCGATATTCTCTCCGGCAACATAATCATCCGCCGCTCCCGCACGGACAACCAGTTCATGCCCACCCACGGTGGCATAAAGCATAAATTCAGCCCCGGTCAGCTCAGCAACGCTGATCTTCGCCGTGATGTTTTCACCGCTTCGCTGTGCGGTGAGAATGTCTTCCGGACGGATCCCAAAGACAACCGCTTTACGCTGGTAACCTTGCGCATTCAGTACGGCCAGCTTGTCCTCCGGGATCTCCAGGCGCAGCGTTTCCGTCACAAAGTAGCGGTCGTCGATCGCGCCACGAATGAAGTTCATCGCAGGCGAACCAATAAACCCTGCAACGAACATATTCGCCGGCTCGTTGTAGACCTGCTTCGGCGCGCCCACCTGCTGAATGATGCCGTCCTTTAAAATCACGATGCGGGTCGCCATCGTCATGGCTTCCGTCTGATCGTGCGTCACGTAAATCATGGTGGTGTTAAGCTTCTGGTGCAGCTTGCTGATTTCAGCGCGCATCTGCACACGAAGTTTGGCATCGAGGTTGGATAAAGGCTCATCCATCAGGAAGACCCCCGCTTCGCGCACTATCGCCCTGCCTAACGCCACGCGCTGGCGCTGACCGCCGGACAACGCGCCAGGTTTACGCTGGAGATAGTCGCGCAAGCCCAGGATCTGTGCCGCCCAGCTAACGCGTTCTTCAATGACGGAGGGCGCAATTTTTTGCATTTTCAGGCCAAACGCCATGTTGTCGTAGACCGTCATATGCGGATAGAGCGCATAGTTCTGGAAGACCATCGCGATATCACGGGACTTTGCGGGAACATCATTCATGCAAACCCCGTCAATAATCAGTTCACCCGCGCTGATCTCCTCAAGGCCGGCAATCATTCGCAGCGTCGTGGATTTCCCACAGCCCGATGGACCGACGAAGACAATAAATTCTTTGTCTTCAATTTCGAGGTTGAAATCCTTCACCACGTGGACTTGGTTATCATAGATTTTCTGAATGTGTTTCAGAGACAGTTGAGCCATTATTAATTCCTTATCAATACGCCCGGGATGCCCAGAACGCCGTCAGGTGTTCCCAGGTCAGTTCCTGCGTTGAATGAAGTTGTAATCCCGCATGGTTCAGGCCAGGCCCAATCCCGACCGACAGCATTCCTGCGGCGTTAATCGCATCTACTCCTGCGGCGGCATCTTCGATACCAATGGCCTCTTCAGGACGCACGTTCAGTCCTTTACAGGCCGCAAGGAAGATTTCCGGGTCCGGCTTTGAGCGGCAAATGCGCGAAGCATCGGCGCAAAAATCGAAAGCCTGATGAATACCCAACGCGTGCAAAATCCCAGGAGCATTAAGCGATACGGATGCCAGGCCAATTTTGACCTTCGCGGCGCGAATATCCGCCAGCACGTCGCGAATACCCGGCAGCAGCGAATCCTGCGTCAGTGATGCCAGCGACTGGACGTAAAGCGCGTTTTTTTTCGTCGCCAGCGCCAGGCGCTGCTCGTCACTGAACATCCCCTCTTTCCCGCCATGTATCAGAATGCGCTGTAGGGAGTCCATACGGCTTATTCCCTTCAGCTGTTCGTTAAATACTTCGTCGAAGGTGATACCAATCTCCTCCGCCACGGCGCGCCAGGCCAGAAAGTGAAGATGCGCGGTATCGGTGATCACCCCGTCCAGATCGAATACAACAGCGTTAAGCGTCATGGCGCCCCTCCGTGGTAGCGGTCCCATTAACAGATGCAAGAAAGTCCTTACGCGCACAGACCTTTCGCCCTGATACGTGCAGCGCTTTACCCCACAGCGTCAACGTGACAGGTGCGGTAGTTTCAATGGTTAACTGGTCATCTTCACAGGTAATGTGCATCGTTGCGTTCCGCCACCGCAGCGGGAAGGCGAGTTTCTGCCAGTGAGCAGGCAGCTTCGGCGCAAGATGCAGCTCCCCTTCGCTAATGTGCAGGCCAGCAAATCCCTGAATGGCGCCCAACCAGATCGCACCGGTGGCGGCGGCATGAATACCATCATCACTGCTGTGCGGGTCGTCTCCCAGGTCAATGGCGATACCATCGCGCCAGAAGGCATACGCCCCGTCAGTGTCACCGCAGCGTGCGAGCACAATGCCGTGAATGGCTTTACTCAGGGATGAATCATGGATCGTGCGTGGCTCGTAGAACGCCAGATTGGCGGCACATTGCTGCGGCGTAAACCGTTCCGGCAGCAGGTAGTTAAGCATCACCACGTCGGCCTGCTTCAGGATCTGCATCTCGTTCACTTCCGCGCGAGAGTAATCAAGCAGAATGGTTTGCTTACCCGCTTTGGCTTTATAGCGGCTCAGATCGATGGCAGGTTTTGCCATGAAGGTATCATCCTGCGGGATCACACCCTCTGCGTCGGCCTCTGGCAGCCACAGGCGCGCCAGAAACGTCCCGGCATTCTCCGTAAAACGCGCATCTTCACGCCCAAACATCGCCATAAACTGACGCGCGCAGGCAACGTTGTGCCAGGCCAGATAGTTGGTGTAGGCGTTGTTGTTGACATGCTCGGTGTATTCATCCGGTCCGATCACGTCATGGATCTCAAGACGACCATTAATTTCCGTCGCGCGTCCCATCCAGAACGAAGCGGTTTCCATCAGCAGCGTCAGGCCCTCATTGCGCATAAAGGCATCGTCGTGTGTTGCCTGCCAGTAAGCGACAACGGCCCAGGCAATATCTGCCACGATGTGGTGTTCAGCGAGTGCGGAGGCGATCTTCTGGCGAACCCCGGTGCGGATGTTAATGGCCGCGAATTCTGGCGTCTCTTCCTGTCCGCTGGCGGCGCTTTCCCACGGGAACAACGCGCCCGGCCAACCGTTACGGCGTGCTTTTTCACGCGCGCCCGAAAGATTGAGCCAGCGATAGCGCAGCAGACTGCGGGCAATCTGTGGACGGGTAAACAGATGGAACGGCAGCAGGAAAATTTCGGTATCCCAGAAGACGTGTCCCTTATACCCCTCACCCGTCAGCCCTTTCGCCGCAATACTGCTTCGCTCATCATGAGCAGGCGTCATTGTCGTCAGATGCCAGACGGCGTAATCCAGCGCCAGCTGATCCTGCTGTTCTGCACACGTCACTTCCACCCGAGCATCACGCCAGACCGCTTCCCAGGCGTACGCTGAGCTTTCAAGCAACGCATCGTAGCCTCTTGCCGCGCAGACTTTGAGATCGGCCAGCGCGTTGCGGGCGAAAGACTCCTGCGAGAGCGATTTATCGCAGCGATGCGTCAGCCAGACGATTTTTTCAAGCGTGACAGTGTCACCTTGCAAGATAGTCAGAGAATGATGAACGCTGAGGCGACGATTTTTGGCAGTGAAACAGCTATCGCTCTTAGCGGAGAGCTGACAAAACGCCGAAACAACAACTTCAGACGCCCGGTCCTGCGTTTCATACACACCCTGCATGTAGTGCTGGTCAAAGACCCTTACCGAGATTTCATCCAGATGCTGCCTGCCGCTGTTTGTTTGTGTCGCATCTATGCCGGTTTTCAGCACGACCTGAGCGGCGCCATCAAGCGGTGTGATCGAGAGCTGCATAGCCACTAAGGGCAACTGGTCCAGCGAAACAAAACGACGGCTCTCGAGGTGATAGCGTTTTCCGTCCGGCGAACGCCAGACAACGTTACGATGCAGTTCGCCGTTAGCAAAGGCCAGCTCGCGTTGCCACTCAAGAATTTCGCCTGAAAGGAGCGTGAAATTGACGCCGTCCAGCTCAATATCAATCCCGGTGACATCCGGCAGATTGATCAGCTCAGTGGTTTCGTTGCGTCCCGCGCGATGATACAGCCCCGCAAGGTACATGCCTCTGGTCTGCTGGGTGTAATCTTCTTCATGCGTGGCGCGCATGCCCATGTAGCCATTGCCGCAGGCCATAATGGACGCGTACTTATTCAGGCTATGCGGGCAAAAGCCCGGATCGGTTAATACAGACTGGTTCAGCATAACGTCACGCTTTCCCCTGTTTCCGCGGCTTCATATAACGCCGCGACTAATTGCTGGATCACCAGCCCCTGCTCCGCATCGGCAATCATGACCGGCTCGCCCATTACGTGGCGAACAAACGCGTCCATACTGCGCAGATGTCTCCGATCGTCAGCTTCTTCACGCTGGGTCAGCGTCTGCAAAACACCGGCTTCGTCGTTATAAATGTGTGCCGGGAACAGCGTTGCACCCGCCTTCTCACCGCAGAAAGAGACGTTCATGATCGACTGCTCGCAGATATTAAGCGCAAAAGAGGTGTCCAGACGCAGAATGCCACCGTTGCAGAACTCAATCGTGCCAAACAGGGCATCTTCCACGGTAAACTGCGCAGGATCCCATTCGCCAAACTGGCCGGTGTGTTTCCGGTTCCCCAGTCTCTGGAAGCTGTGCGCGGTTACCCGCTTCACGGCCGGGAAGCCCAGCACATACATCGCGGCATCCAGCATATGAATGCCGATATCGATCAGCGGCCCGCCGCCCTGAAGCGATTTATTGGTGAACACGCCCCACCCCGGCACACCGCAACGACGCAGCGCCTGCGCGGAGGTGAAGTAAATTTCACCGAGCGTTCCGTTCATAACCGCATCGCGCAGGAGCTGGGTATCCAGGGCAAAGCGATGGTGAAAATCGTACGCGAGGACTTTTCCAGCCTTGCGCGCCGCGAGACGCATCTCATCCGCCTGGTGCGGCGTCATCGCCGGCGGCTTTTCACACATCACATGACAGCCTGCTTCGAGAGCCGCCATCACATGTTCAAAATGGAACCGGTTAGGCGAACAGACGCTCACCACATCCGGTTTTACTTCCTGCAACATCTCGTGAGCGTCCTGCCATGCCGATGGAATAGCATAACGTTCCGCGAACGCCTGTGCCTGCTCAAGGCGGCTGTCCATGACAGCCACCATTTGAACATCACTGCGCGTGGCGTAATACGAGGCATGCACTTTGTCCGCAACCTGCCCGGCGCCAATGATGGCGACGCGCAGAGGCAAAGGTGTAGAAGCACTCATCACGCTAGTCATCCTTAGCATTCACGCAAGTAAGTGAGAGAGTCCTTATAGGCCTGAGCCGGATCGTCGGCACGCACCCGGCACTCGTACACGACGTAACCCTGATAGTTATCGGCACGCAGCTGATCGAACAGGCTGGCGAAATCGAGGCTGCCGCTGCCCGGCTGATAGCGGTGGTTATCAGCAATGTGCACATGACCCAGCAGGTCGCGGTTCTGATGCAGCGCTTCCGTCAGGGAGTCTTCTTCAATATTCATGTGGTAGAAATCACCGATGATCTGCACGTGCTTCAGGCCATTCTCTTCGATATAACGACGCGCGTCGGCCAGAGTGTTGATCATATGATCCTGATAGCGGTTCAGCGGCTCCAGGTAGACGGTAGTACCGGTGCGCGCTGCAACCTCATCCAGCCAGCGCAGAGAAGCGCTGACCGCTTTGCGATCGCCGTCCAGACTACGTGGCGAAGTCATTGGCGGCAGACGGAAGGTAAACATCCCCCAGGCAGCCGGGACGATAATCCCCTTACCGCCCACTTCTGCCAGCGCTTCCAGGATGCGTTCAATCTGCTGTAGACCGTTCAGGCGGCGTTCTTCGATGAAATCCCCGATCCAGCCATCGTAACCGCCACAGGCCGTCGTGACTGGCAGGCCGGTGGCTTTGATAGCCGCTTTTACTTCGTCGAGGTTTTCCACCAGCAGTCGGCCATCGATTTCGTAGCCATCAAATCCCATCGCTTTGATGTATTCGAATTTTTCCATGATAGCGGTCGGGAAAAAGGCCTGGTTTTGTGTTGCGATATTCATGATTTGCTGTCCTTAGCTTAAAAAGTGACGCCCATTTTGATACTGAGTTCCGGGTGCTGATCGACATACTTCATATAGCTTTCCGGGCTGGTGGTGAAGGTGACGACCGGGTCGATCAGATCTTCGCAACTGAGATAACCGTTCATCAGCAATTCCCAGCAGGTCTCTTCAATACGCTTGCGGCTCCAGCGCGGATAATCCGGGTTGGGTTCACTGCATGCGCGGGAGAAGACAATTTTGGCGTTATTGAAGTGTGCTTCGCGACCAAGGTTGAAGCCCGCCGCGAACGGCTTGGCGAAAGCCACATAGGAGATGGTGCCGCCGTAGGCGAGACCGCGCAGCGCAGATTGCAGCGCATCTGCGAATCCGCTGGTTTCGATGATCACATCTGCGCCCTGCTTACCGGTCAGTTTCTTAATTTCCAGACCGACATCGGTACCGATTGGGTTCAGGCAGTGGTCTGCACCGTGACGGCGGGCGATCTCACAGCGATGTTCGATAGGATCGACACCAATAACCACTGACGCGCCGGCTTTTTTCGCCAGCTGAATCGCAATCTGACCAATCGCGCCCAGCCCCACAACCACGACGAAATCCCCTACGCGGACGTTAGCATCACGCACGCCGCTCATGGCGAATTGCGCCGGATCGTAACAAACGGCGTTTTTCCAGGATGCGCCCTGCGGCATTTTGCGCAGCTTATAGTTGTTCACCGCGTTAACGATGACCGTTTCCTGCAACGGGCCGTAGCAGCAGACGCTGTCGCCGATGTGGTATTCCGTCACGTCCGCACCACATTCGATGATGTCGCCGACGATCATGTTCCCCAGCTGGAATTTTCCAAATTCGATGCCGCGCGCTGCACTTTCTTCACGCGGGGTAAACATTTGCCACTCAGCGTTGAACTCTTCATCGATGAACGGGCTTGCCGCGCGGAAATCCACGACTTCGGTGCCGTGTTTCGGGGCGCCATAACGGGCACGAATCTTCACCTCGTGTGCTGCAACAGGACGATCTTCGTATTCCACCAGCGCCGCTACACGAGGCGCTGTTGCAACTAATTTTTTCATGACTGACTCCTTGTTAAAATCGGCCGCCTCAGCCCTTCACGCCGCCGGCGGTCAAACCACTTTTAATGAAACGTTCAGACAGGGCATACATAATGACGACCGGAAGTGCCGTTACCAGCGATGCAGCCATCATGCGACCCCAGATGTAATCTGGCGTACTGAAGAGCGTGTTCAGCCCGACCGGCAACGTGAAGTTGCTGGCGCTGGACAGGAAAATGGAGGCGAACAGATAGTCATTCCACGCCACCATGAAGCAGTAGACAAAGACCGACACCAGACCCGAGATCGCCAGCGGCACGGTGATGCGAAAGATGATTTGCAGGCGGTTCAGGCCGTCCATCATCGCGGCTTTTTCGATTTCGTCCGGGATGGTGTCGAAATAGCTGCGCAGCATAAAGACCGCGGTAGGCAACGTCTGCGTCACCATGGTGATGATCAGCGCCAGTTCGGTGTCATAAATGCCGAGCGCGGTGATGATTTTGAACAGCGGCACCACCAGCAGGATCCCGGAGAACATATAGACGGTGTAGAAGCTTGCATTGATCGTCGTGCGCCCTTTAAAGCGCAGTTTGGATAACGCATACGCGCCCAGCGTGCCGAGAAACACCGCAATGACCGAGGAGGTCAGCGACACCACCATGCTGTTACGGAAGTAATCCACAAACGGGAAAATCAGCGGGTTAAAAATGTCGATGTAGTGCTGTAGCGTCCACTCCTGCGGCAGAATGGTCGGGTGCAGCGAGATCGCCTCTTTCGCGCTTTTGAACGACGTCATCAACATCACGAAAAACGGAAACAGCGTGATAATCAGAAATAGCGCCAGTCCCAGATAAAAACCGATACGGCCCAGAGCGCGTTTATTTGTTGCCATTGAGGTTTACCCTTTTTCTGGTCAGCAGAATGACCGCGAAGATGATCACAAACAGCACAACGGAAATGGCGGCTGCTTTACCCAGGTCATTGAACGCAAAGGCGGTTTTGTAGAGATATACGCCCAGAATGTCGACCTTGGTGGTGAGCAGATACACATCCGCAAACATGTAGAACATCCAGATGGTTCGCAACGTGACCACCGTGGCCAGCACCGGCATGATGGCGGGCAACGTCACGATACGAAAACGCTGCCAGGCATTTGCTCCGTCCATCTCTGCCGCTTCGTACAATGATTTATCAATGGTCTGTAAAATCGCGAGGAACGAGATAAAGGCGTACGGGAAGTAACGCCAGATGGCGAACAGCACAACCAGCACAAAACTGCTGCCAGGATTATCGAACCACAGCGGCGCCTGATCGTAGAGATGCAGCAGATCAACGCCCAGATAGTTCACAATCCCGTAGCCGTTGTTGAACATGTATTTCCAGGCAAATACCAGTGAAATAGACGGCGTCACGTAGGACAGGATCACCAGTGAACGAGCCGTTTTCCGCATGCGGAATTCACGGTTAAAGAAGATCGCTACGGCCAGTCCCAGCCCGGTGCTGCCGAGCACGACCAGCGCCGTATACCAGAACGTCATCCACAGGGAGTGCCAGAACGCAGCATCGCCCAGAATGCGAATGTAGTTATCAAGGCCGACAAACACCGCATCAATACTCGGGTTCAGCGGTAAACGTAAAAAACTGATTTCAATGTTGGAAATCATTGGCCAGGCCACCAGGCCCCCCAGCAAAATCAGGCTGGGGGCCAACAGCAGCATGGCGAAAGGCATATCTGAACGACCAGAAAACAACGTCTTCATAATTCCCTTCGCAAAGCGCTCCTATCGTTGTGATATCAGGTCAGTCAGTTTCTTCTGGCTGTTGCTTAACGTCGCACTGAGATCTTTTTGTCCCACCGTCACGTTATGCACCATGGAACTGATAATGCCGGACCCGGTAACATCTCCCATGCGGGTAAAGTTTTTGTCGCCTACGGCGCCAAATACCTGGACGTTCGGGAACTGCGCAATCAGCTCGTAAGGCAGCTGACCAAAGGCTTTGATCACGTCGTTGTTTTTCCAGCTCTCAGTGCCCACCACGAGTTTGTTCACCGGCAGCGCCGCACCAGGGGACATCATCACCCAGTCAGACGCGTTTTGAGCCTGCTCCATCCAGGTCACAAACTTTTCTGCCGCCTGCGTTTCCTCTTCGGTCTGGCCGGTCGTGATCGTCAACGAGGTGATCATGCCGTACACGGCTGATGATTTTTCCGTCGGGACCACGAACCCCAGGTTGGCCGGATTGCCATCTTTGTAGACCGCGGGCAGGATATAGGTGGAGTAAACGGCCATAGGCGCAGAGCCGTTCATGAAGGCGTCTTTGATCTCCATGACATCATTGGAGCCCGGCATGGTGTTCGCGGCCATTGCCCGATAAACGCCAGCGCTTTCGACATTTCAGGGGTATCGATTTTCACGTTGCCGTTTGCATCAAAGACGTTGGCTCCGCCTGACAACGCAAACTGCGAGAAGGCCTGCTCCGTCATGACGCTTTCTGCGGTTGGAAGCGCGATACCGTAATGTTTTTTCGCCGGTTCGTTGAGCGCCTGACTGGCTTTCAGCAGTTGCTCCCAGTTGTGCGGTTCTTCGATTCCCGCTGCCGCGAGCGCATCTTTGTGATACCAGACGCCGGACAGCCACGCGCTAACCGGCACCCCCGTCCATGCCTTGCCGTCTTCGGTGCGAACAACGCGTAAAATACCGTCGTAAAAGGTATCTTCACCGACGGCTTTAATCGCGTTGCCGATCGCGTCACGGTCCAGCAGTTGCTCTTTATCCATGACTTTGGCGTAGTCATGGCTGACTTCAATCACTTCCGGCAGCGCGCCGGTACGGGCCAACGTAATGACCTTGGTGTTATAGGCATCTTCCTCAACGGGGACCTGTTTCACCGTAATAGTCGGGTTTTCTTTCTCGAATTTTTCGATCAGTTTCGTAATAACTGCCTGACGCTCCTGTTCTACCGACGAGTGCATAAACTCAATGGTGACCTGAGATGCTTTATCGTCCTTACAGCCTGATAACAGGGCGCACGAAACCAGTGCTGATAACAGCACAATTTTGGGCATTTTCATTTTAGGGTCCTTTTTAGTTTTCTTTAATCCACATTACCTGCCATGGATTGAGGGTCAGTTCCGTACCGCTAATATCTTGTCCTGAGAGTAATTCCCTACCAAAGAGCGTTTGTCCATAAACGGTCTGCATTTTATTGCTAAAATTAAATAATGCTGTCATTCGCTCGCCATTTTCAGCAACACGAACAATTTTAAGAATATGTTCACCGATTGCGTCAAAAATAGCCTGACTATCCGGATGGAACGCACGCTCGCCGCGACGAATAGCAATAAGCTCACTCAAACGAGAATAAATCTGATAACGTATACTCTTATTATTATTAAGCTCCCGATCAACCTGACCTGCGGTGTATTTCTTCCTGTTTATCGCGCGATTATATCCGAGACGTTCGACACCTTCATAATCGTTACGCGAACCAAGAATGCTTTGAATATATACAGCCGGTACGCCAGGAAAACTTAACAACACAGCATGCGCCAGGATGAACCGCGCAATGCGCTCATCATCTGAGCTGTCTCGCAAACTCAACGCATCAAGATAGGTGACATTAATTTCATAGGGGCTTCGCGTTCCGTCAGGATTATTTTTCCAGTTGACCAGCGCGCCTTCCTGCTGAAGCTTTTCGACCAGCGAGAGGATCTCTGATTCCGGAAGGATGCCGCGTAACGGGTTCAATCCGATACCATCATGTGAAGCCAGGAAATTAAACCAAGTGGTGTAAGTTGAAGGCAGCGCCAGCGAGCCCGCCCACTGGCACAAGGCTTTAACATCCTGACGATGAACGGCGTGCAGCACCAGCGGCGGTAAGGAAAACTGATAGACCATCTGGGCTTCATTTTCACCATCACCGAAGTAAGAGATATTGTCTTTGTGGGGAACATTTGTCTCAGTGATGATCACCGTTCCAGGCGCCACGGCGTCCATAATGGCGCGGAACAGCTGGATAAGGCAATGGGTTTGTTCCAGATGGATACAGGTGGTTCCCGGGATCTTCCACATAAACCCGACCGCATCCAGACGGATATAACGCGCCCCTTCCATGAGGTAATGGAGCAGAACGTCAACCATGGCAATCAGCACCTGCGGCGAGGCGAAATTGAGATCGATCTGGTCATCGCTGAATGTGGTCCACAGATGACGAACGCTGCCATCATTAAGCGTAAACGGCGTCAGCAGCGGTAATGCGCGGGGACGCGTCACCGCCGATAAATCGGTTTCGGGATCGACAGAAATAAAGAAATCTTCGTAGCCCGGCTTCTGCGCCAGATAATTAGCAAACCATTCGCTTTTCGCTGACATATGGTTGCAAACGAAGTCAAACATTAAGCTGGCAGACTGTTTTAATTCCGCGACATCTCGCCAGGTTCCGGTTTCAGGTGCAACTTCGTGATAATCAATAACGGAAAATCCATCATCCGACGACCACGGATAAAACGGTAACAGATGGACATGAGAAAACGTGCGAGAAAGCCATTCATTATAGAAACGGGTAAATACCGGCAACGCTTTCTCCCCTTTCGCGGAAAACTGATCGGCATAGGTAATCAGCACAACGTCTTTTTCATCCCAGCCTGACTTACGCTTTTCCGTAATATTAACCGCCGCCTTTTCAAGCTTAGTTAATAACACGTTAAGGTGTGCATCTGAAAATGATTCACCGTAAATATGATTGATAAGTTTTTTAATTTTTGCGTTCACATTATTTTCCATGGTAGCGGTCCCACGGATTGGCAATCTACTCCCATGTAAAATATCTGTCAACGGACCCGGGGGCAGAAAGCAGCAATCTCAGCGCAGCGCAACGCATTATTGTGAGCTGCCGCAAAGAAAGCAGAAAAGCAGAAGAAACGCAGAAGGGAAAGTCATGCCCCTTCTCTGGGCGAGAAAGGGCTTATGCGGGAGGAACTAGCGTGACAGGTAGCGCCGGGAAACGCGTTTTGCCAGCTTCTGTAACAGCGGCTCCAGAGCGACCGCCAGCATCATTCTGACCGGCTTGCGGGCAACAGACTTGATCGCCCAACCCGCCACACCGGCCGGGCCATAACGTAACGCCGTCATCAGAACCAGTTTACCTGCGATTTTCAGGCCGGGTTTTACCTTCTGACCGGCCTGTTGCCAGTTTTGTTTCATGTAAGTTCTCTCTTAAAGCTGACGAAAACGACTTCTCAGCGTAAAGGTATCGGAGGTGACATAACGTTCCATCTCGCGCAATCGCTTCTCCCCTGCGCTCAGCTGTTCATCCACCGCGTTCAGGAGCTCGCTGCTGGTTGGCGTGTTCTCCGCATCCAGCTCACCTTCCGGCATAGGATCGAGTACAAACGACAGGATGATGTATGCCACCAGTGTAATAAAGGCCAGGCCGAAGAAAATCGACAATACGGTGACCACACGCACCAGTTTTACCGGAACATCCAGATAGTGCGCCAGCCCGGCGCAAACGCCCCGAACCATGCCCTGCTGTGGGATCCGCCACAGTTTTTTATTCAGATTCAGTCCAGCCATTACCGTTCCCTCCAGTTCGGGTGTTCCGCGTCCAGGATCGCTTCCAGCGCCTGAATACGTTCGCGCATTTTATTTGCCTCGGCAGAGAGCTGCGCCAGCCGCTGTTGTTCACTCTGCGACAGCTCACCGCGTGAAGAGCGGTTGCTGTAGTGCAGCCATAACCAGATGGGCAGAACAAACAGCACGAAAATGGTCAGGGGTATAGCCAGAAAAAGCGCGCTCATGTGTACTCCTTGTCTTACGATGCGGCACGCTCAGGTGCCGCAGGAATTATTATTGGTTGTCTTGTTTCATTTTGGCTTTCAGCGCAGCCAGTTGCTCGCTAATTTCATCATCGGCCTTCAGGTCAGCAAACTGCTGATCGAGGGTTTTCTGTTTACCGATGCTGTGGCTCTCGGCTTCAGCTTCCATGTGGTCGATACGACGTTCAAACGATTCGAAACGGGCCATCGCTTCATCCAGCTTGCCGCTGTCCAGCTGGCGACGCACGTCGCGAGACGAGCTTGCAGCCTGGTGGCGCAGCGCCAGCGCCTGTTGACGTGCACGGGTTTCGCTGAGTTTGTTTTCAAGCTCACCAATCTCTTTCTTCATACGCGCCAGAGTATCATCCACCAGCGTCACTTCGTGTTCCAGCGTGGCAACCATGTCGGTCAGCTTCTGCTTCTCAATCAGCGCAGCGCGAGCCAGATCTTCTTTATCTTTACGCAGCGCCAGTTCCGCTTTTTCCTGCCATTCGTTAAGCTGGGCAGTTGCCTGCTCGATACGACGCGTTAACTGCTTTTTCTCTGCCAGCGCGCGGGCGGAGGTGGAGCGTACTTCAACCAGCGTGTCTTCCATCTCCTGAATCATCAGGCGCACCAGCTTCTGCGGATCTTCCGCTTTCTCCAGCAGCGAGTTGATGTTGGCGTTCACGATGTCGGCAAAACGAGAAAAAATACCCATAATTCAATCCTCATAGTTCTGTTATCGGGCGATGCCCTGCTGAGTAGTTAATACAAATCCCATGCCAACTTTTTATCTTATTGATTTTACTGAGTGTGATTGATATTTATCCAGCCAGCGGCTATTCTCACCTGGTGAATATCACTAAGGAGTGGTTAATTTCATCATGGCTGAATATAAAGATAATTTGCTTGGCGAGGCCAACAGCTTCCTGGAAGTGCTTGAACAGGTATCGCGCCTCGCGCCACTGAATAAACCGGTGCTGATTATTGGTGAGCGCGGAACAGGTAAAGAACTTATCGCTAACCGCCTGCACTTTCTGTCTGGCCGCTGGGACGGCCCTTTTATTTCGCTTAACTGCGCGGCGCTGAATGAAAACCTGCTCGACACCGAGCTGTTTGGTCATGAAGCTGGCGCCTTCACCGGCGCACAAAAACGCCATCCCGGACGCTTTGAGCGCGCCGATGGCGGAACGCTCTTTCTCGACGAGCTGGCGACCGCGCCGATGCTGGTGCAGGAAAAACTGCTGCGCGTCATTGAGTACGGTGAACTGGAACGCGTTGGCGGCAGTCAGCCCCTCCAGGTCAACGTTCGCCTGGTGTGCGCCACCAACGCCGACCTGCCCGCGATGGTGGCTGAGGACAAATTCCGCGCCGACCTGCTGGACAGGCTGGCTTTCGATGTTGTACAGCTGCCGCCGCTGCGGGAGCGGCGCAGCGATATCATGCTGCTGGCCGATCAATTTGCCATTCAGATGTGCCGGGAACTGGGTCTGCCTCTCTTTCCGGGCTTCAGCGAACGGGCCACCGGGACCCTGCTCGGTTACCACTGGCCGGGCAATATTCGTGAACTGAAAAACGTGGTGGAACGGTCCGTTTACCGGCATGGCAGCAGCGAGACCGAACTGGACAACATTATTCTCGATCCGTTTCGGCGCGAGGATAAACAGCTCCCTGCTCCGGCGACGCGCCAGCAGGCTCCGGCGTTGCCGCTCGATTTACGCCAGTTCCAGCATCAGCAGGAGCAACAGCTGCTTGAGCAGAGCCTGAAAGAGGCGAAATATAACCAGAAACGGGCAGCTGAACTGCTGGGTCTGACCTACCATCAGTTAAGGGCATTGCTCAAAAAACATCAAATGCGCTGACATTATCAGCACTTACCCCCAGACATTTTTACGAAGCAGGCGTAAGTGCGATACACTTTGCAGATCGAATCTAAAAACCTTAAAAACTATGCGCCTGGTTTTATCGTCCCTGTTTGCACTCGGTCTGTTCAGCAATCTGGCCTTTGCTGCGCCCGATCGCGCTGTGCCCCCTGATATCCGTGATAGTGGTTTCGTCTACTGCGTCAGCGGGCAAGTTGATACCTTTAATCCGCAAAAGGCGGGGAGCGGCCTGATTGTTGATACGCTGGCCGCGCAGCTTTACGATCGCCTGCTTGATGTCGATCCTTACACCTATCGGCTGGTCCCGGAACTTGCCGAGAGCTGGGAAGTGATGGATAACGGCGCCACATACCGCTTCCGTTTACGCGATGACGTCGCTTTTCAGCACACCCCGTGGTTTACCCCAACCCGTAAGCTCAACGCGGATGACGTGGTTTTCACCTTCCAGCGCATATTCAACCGCAATCATCCGTGGCATAACGTTAATGGCGGGAACTTCCCCTATTTCGACAGTCTGCAATTCGCGGACTCGGTCAAAAGCGTTCGCAAACTGGATAACCGTACGGTTGAGTTTCGTCTGAATCGCCCGGATGCCTCCTTCCTCTGGCATCTGGCGACGCACTACGCCTCGGTCATGTCAGCCGAATACGCGGATCAGCTGACGAAAAAGGATCGTCAGGAACGTCTCGATCGTGAGCCTGTAGGCACCGGTCCGTTCCAGTTAGCAGAGTACCGCGCCGGACAATACATTCGCCTGCAACGCCACGATCGTTTCTGGCGCGGCAAGCCGCTGATGCCGCAGGTTATTGTTGATCTGGGTTCAGGTGGAACAGGCCGACTCTCCAAACTGCTGACCGGCGAGTGCGACGTGCTTGCCTGGCCTGCGGCCAGCCAGTTGACCATTTTGCGCGACGACCCACGCCTGCGCCTGACCCTGCGCCCGGGCATGAACATCGCTTATCTGGCGTTTAACACCGATAAGCCGCCGCTGAATAATCCGGCCGTGCGCCATGCGCTGGCGTTAGCGATCAACAACCAGCGTCTGATGCAGTCGATTTACTACGGTACCGCGGAAACCGCCGCCTCTATTCTTCCGCGCGCCTCCTGGGCCTATGACGGCGAGGCGAAGATTACGGAATATAATCCGGCGAAAGCGCGCGAACAGCTTAAAGCGCTGGGGGCAGAAAACCTGACGCTACAGCTGTGGGTGCCCACCAGCTCTCAGGCGTGGAACCCCAGCCCGCTGAAAACGGCGGAGCTGTTGCAGGCTGATATGGCGCAGGTGGGCATTAAGGTGATCATCGTGCCTGTCGAAGGCCGTTTCCAGGAGGCGCGTCTGATGGACATGAATCACGACTTAACGCTGGCTGGCTGGTCCACCGACAGTAACGACCCGGACAGCTTCTTCCGTCCGCTGCTGAGCTGTGCGGCAATCAACTCCCAGACCAACTACGCCCACTGGTGTAACCGGGAATTTGATGCCGTGCTGCAAAAAGCGCTGGCGTCTCAACAGCTTGCCTCACGCATTGAGGCCTACGATGAAGCGCAAAATATTCTGGCCAGAGAACTTCCCGTGTTGCCGCTTGCCTCTTCCCTGCGCCTCCAGGCCTACCGTTACGATATTAAAGGGCTGGTACTCAGCCCGTTTGGTAACGCCTCCTTCGCGGGCGTGACCCGTGAGAAAGAACAAGAGGTGAAGAAACCATGATTATATTTACCTTGCGTCGGCTACTGTTACTGCTGGTGACCCTGTTCTTCCTGACCTTTGTCGGCTTTAGCCTGAGCTACTTTACGCCGCACGCCCCGCTTCAGGGCTCATCTCTCTGGGACGCCTGGCTGTTCTGGTTTAATGGCCTGCTGCACTGGGATTTTGGCGTGTCCAGCATCAACGGACAGCTCATCTCCGAACAGCTGAAAGTGGTTTTCCCGGCCACCATGGAGCTGTGTATACTCGCCTTTGGCTTTGCCCTCATGGTGGGGATCCCGGTGGGAATGCTGGCGGGAATTTATCGTAATAAATGGCAGGATAAATTTATTAGCGCGCTTGCCTTAATTGGCTTTTCCATCCCTGTTTTCTGGTTGGCGCTGCTGCTTACCCTCTTCTTCTCACTGACGTTAGGCTGGCTGCCGGTATCTGGCCGTTTTGACCTGCTGTATAACGTGCAAACGGTGAGCGGCTTCGCGATCGTTGACGCCTGGCTTTCTGATTCAGTCTGGCGCGACGAAATGATCGTGAGCGCGCTGCGCCACATGGTGCTGCCGGTGCTTACGCTGGCCGTCGCGCCGACGACCGAAGTGATCCGCCTGATGCGCATCAGCACTATCGACGTCTTCGATCAAAACTATGTGAAAGCCGCCGCCACGCGCGGACTGTCTCGCCTGACGATTTTACGTCGCCATGTGCTGCACAATGCGTTGCCCCCCGTAATCCCACGTCTTGGGCTGCAATTCTCAACCATGCTGACGCTGGCAATGATCACCGAGATGGTTTTCAGCTGGCCGGGCCTTGGGCGCTGGATGATCAACGCCATTCGCCAGCAGGATTACGCGGCGATCTCCGCCGGCGTAATGGTGATTGGCTCGCTGGTCATTATTGTTAACGTTATTTCCGATATTTTGGGTGCCATGGCCAACCCATTGAAGCATAAGGAATGGTATGCCTTACGATAACGTCTACAGCGAAAAGCGCACGCCCGGTGCGCTACGCACCGTGTGGCGTAATTTTTACGGCGACACCACGGCGATGATCGGCTTTTACGGCTGCATTGGCCTCGTGTTGCTGTGCGTTTTGGGTTCGTGGTTTGCACCGTATGGCATCGATCAGCAGTTCCTGGGTTATCAGCTTTTACCGCCGTCGTGGTCGCGTTACGGGGAGGTTTCGTTCTTCCTGGGGACTGACGATCTCGGACGCGACGTGCTAAGTCGTTTACTGAGCGGCGCCGCACCGACGGTAGGCGGCGCGTTCGTGGTCACCCTGGCCGCTGCGATTTGCGGCCTGGCGCTGGGCATTTTTGCCGGCTCAACCCACGGGCTGCGGTCGGCCGTGCTTAACCATATTCTGGATACCCTGCTCTCTATTCCTTCGCTGCTGCTGGCGATTATCGTCGTGGCCTTCGCGGGGCCGCACCTCACCCATGCGATGTTCGCCGTCTGGCTGGCCATTCTGCCGCGCATGGTGCGCTCGGTTTACAGCCTGGTTCACGACGAGCTGGAGAAAGAGTATGTCGTCGCCGCCCGTCTGGATGGCGCCACCACGTTTAATATTTTGTGGTTTGCCGTGCTGCCTAACATTGCCGCCGGGCTGGTGACGGAGATCACCCGCGCCCTGTCGATGGCGATTCTGGATATCGCAGCGCTGGGCTTCCTGGACCTGGGCGCGCAGCTCCCCTCCCCGGAATGGGGCGCTATGCTTGGCGATGCGCTGGAGCTGATTTACGTTGCGCCGTGGACGGTCATGCTGCCGGGCGCGGCCATCATGGTGAGCGTGCTGCTCGTTAACCTGCTGGGCGACGGGATCCGCCGCGCAATCAATGCGGGGGTGCAATAATGCCGTTACTCGATATCCGCAACCTCACGATCGAAATTAAAACGGGCGAAGGCTGGGTCAAGGCCGTGGATCGCATCAGTATTACGCTCGCAGAGGGCGAAATCCGCGGGCTGGTGGGCGAATCGGGTTCGGGGAAAAGTCTGATCGCCAAGGCCATTTGCGGCGTGGCGAAGGACAACTGGCGGGTGACCGCCGATCGTATGCGCTTCGACGACATCGATCTGTTGCGTCTCTCCCCGCGCGAACGCCGTAAACTGGTGGGCCATAACGTCTCGATGATTTTCCAGGAGCCGCAATCCTGTCTCGACCCGTCCGAGCGCGTCGGGAAACAGCTGATGCAGAACATCCCCGGGTGGACCTATAAAGGCCGCTGGTGGCAGCGTTTCGGCTGGCGTAAACGCCGTGCCATTGAGCTGTTGCACCGTGTCGGGATCAAAGACCATAAAGACGCGATGCGCAGTTTCCCCTACGAACTGACCGACGGTGAATGCCAGAAAGTGATGATTGCCATCGCCCTGGCGAATCAGCCGCGTCTGCTGATTGCGGACGAACCAACGAACGCGATGGAGCCAACCACCCAGGCCCAGATTTTCCGCCTGCTCACGCGTCTGAACCAGAATAACAACACCACCATTTTGTTGATCAGCCACGACCTGCAAATGCTGAGCAAATGGGCGGATAAAATTGATGTAATGTATTGCGGCCAGACGGTAGAAACCGCGCCAAGCGAAGACCTGGTGACGACGCCGCATCATCCCTACACGCAGGCGCTGATCAGGGCGATCCCGGACTTTGGCAGCGCGATGCCGCACAAAAGCCGGCTGAATACACTGCCTGGCGCGATACCGCTGCTGGAATCGCTGCCCATTGGCTGCCGTCTGGGTCCGCGTTGCCCGTATGCTCAGCGCAAATGCATTGAAACACCGCGCCTGACAGGGCCGAAAAACCATCTGTTTGCCTGTCATTTCCCGCTGAACATGGAGAGAGAGTGAAATGGTCGAAACCTTACTGGAAGTACGTAACCTGAGTAAGACCTTTCGCTATCGCACCGGCCTGTTTTACCGTCAGACCGTCGAGGCTGTTAAACCGCTGAGCTTTACGCTGCGCGAAAAGCAGACGCTGGCGATTATCGGTGAAAACGGCTCGGGCAAATCGACCCTGGCAAAAATGCTCGCGGGTATGGTCGAGCCGAGCGGCGGTGAAATACTGATTGACGATCATCCTCTGGAATTTGGGGACTACTCTTTTCGCAGTCAGCGCATCCGGATGATTTTTCAGGATCCGTCGACGTCCCTGAACCCGCGTCAGCGTATTTCCCAGATCCTGGATTTCCCGCTGCGGTTGAATACCGACCTGGAGCCGGAAGCGCGTCGCAAACGGATTGTCGAAACCCTGCGTCTGGTAGGCCTCCTGCCCGACCATGTCAGCTATTACCCGCACATGCTGGCCCCTGGCCAAAAACAGCGTCTCGGTCTGGCCCGCGCGCTGATCCTGCGCCCGAAGGTCATCATCGCCGACGAAGCGCTGGCGTCGCTGGATATGTCGATGCGTTCGCAGCTCATTAACCTGATGCTGGAATTACAGGAAAAGCAGGGGATCTCGTATATTTACGTGACTCAGCACCTGGGCATGATGAAGCACATCAGCGATCAGGTGCTGGTGATGCACCAGGGAGAAGTGGTTGAGCGCGGCAGTACCGCTGACGTACTGGCCTCCCCGCTCCACGACCTGACAAAACGCCTGATTGCCGGACACTTTGGTGAAGCATTGACGGCGGACGCGTGGCGTAAAGATCGTTAGCCGTTGCGTAACCCGCTTGCCAGCAGAGTAAACACCTCTATGGCATGCGGAAGTGTCTTCTGCGGTTCATCGCTCGCGGCAATCAGCAGAGCCGCATTCAGCGCAGCGCCATTCAGCAGATGGGCTGCGACTCGGGCATCCATCTTTTTGATTACGTTGCACTCCATCATTTTTTCGATGGTCTGACGGGTCGACTCAAGGCAGCTGTTCTGGCTGGGCCATTGCGCCGGGTCGCCCAGAACAGCCGGACCGTCAAGAAGGACGATACGCTGAACTTCCGGAACGAGCGCCATTTTGATATAGGCGATGCCCTCCGCCAGCAGTCGCTCCCAGTCATCTTCGGCGGCGGCGGCAATCGCTTTTGCGTTTGCTGCCATTTCGCTGTCTATCTGCGCGACCACAGCTGCCAGTAATCCCTTCTTGTCGTTGAAATTATGATATAGCGCGCCGCGTGTTAACCCCACGCTTGCCGTGAGTTCATCCATTGACGCTGCGGCATAGCCTTTTTCAGCAAACGCCTTCCGCGCCGCCTGAATCATTTTCTCGCGATTTTCCTGGGCCGTTTCAGCGCGACGTTTTGTAGCCATGGGACTTCCTTCATTAAGCGGTAATTATAATTTGACATACGCGGCGTATGTGGATTACATTTTTGACATACATCGCGTATGTTACTTCTACTGCGCAACCACAACAATACCCCTGACAGAAAAGGAAAAACCATGCATCCACGTGACCCCGTCTTTCCGGCTAATCGCCATGCCCTCTATGAAGAGCATGGCTATTCAGCTGCAATCCGCTCTGGCGATCTGTTATTTGTTTCCGGTCAGGTTGGCAGCCGCAGCGATGGCACACCTGAACCCGACTTCCCCGCTCAGGTGCAGTTGGCGTTCGATAATTTACGGGCGACGCTGGCAGCCGCAGGATGTACTTTTGACGATCTGATCGATGTCACGACGTTTCATACCGATCCTGAAAACCAGTTTCCCGTCATCATGGAGGCGAAAAAACTGGCATTTCCGCACGCTCCTTACCCAAACTGGACAGCAATAGGCGTTAACTGGCTTGCGGGTTTTGATTTCGAAATTAAGGTTATCGCCAGGATCCCTACGCCCGCGAATTAACATAAGGCAGCAAACTGATTTACCGTTAAGCTATCACTGACGCACAAATGAAAGACAGCATCAGTAACTATATTCTCTCCTGGGTAGAAGAAAATAACTTTACTATTTTACACATTGATGATTTGGTTGCAGATATTGGATACAGCAGAAGAACCATCGAAACATGGTTTAAAGAGAAGTATCGGCTCTCTTTAGGTCAGTATATTCTCCGAAGGAGGTTAAGCCGTGCCGCCATTATGCTGAGAATGACGTCGATTCCGGTGACGGATATTGCGTATTTATTCCATTACCAGAGCAGCCAGGGATTTTCCAGAGCCTTTAAAAAAATGATGGGGCTGACACCCTCTGAGTACAGATGTGCCAGAGGGTGGAATTTTGACATCTTACAGCCCTCTTTTTTATTAAGCGAACTGGAAACGCCTGAGCTTGAGGTCTGCTTTCTGGATGAAACGTTTGTCTATACGCATGAAATTATCGAGCACGATCATCTTTTTGATTCCTCGGTACATGATATTACTAAAAAAATCAAAAAGCTCCTGACAGAAAACCGCCATGATATCGATAAAATTATTCTGATGCCCCGCCGCCCCGAGTTAGGCAAAAGCCGATCGTATCTGGTAGAGGTATTAATATCGTACGCTTTACAAAGCGACACCGTGACAAATAAAAAATCCTGCATTGTGCGGGGGAGATACGCAAGAATGCCCTTTAGCGGAAGCTGGGAAAGCTACAGCGCGTTTAACAAGATTGGCTTCGTTAAGGCGATGGTAAATAAACGCCTGATGTTGCGCGACGGTAATTACCTGATGAAAATTAATGCGTACAGCGATGAGCGTGTCGATTTTGATGTGTTCATCCCCATCCAGTAACCTCAGCTGCATTCAGCCTGTCTGGTAACGATTCTGTTTTTACCGTTGTGCTTAGCCTCATACAACGCCTCGTCCGCGTCACGCATAATATCATAGCTGTTGACGTTATTCTGAATGGCTGAGCACACGCCGATACTTAATGTGACCTTTACCGGGAGAGCATAATGATAGCCCGGCCCGGTGCGCTGTTGAACGTTCTGGCGAATACGCTCCGCGACGGCAATAGCCTGCTTACCGTCGGTATCCGGCAGCAGAAGACCAAATTCCTCACCTCCCAGTCGGGCAAAGATGTCGTTATCGCGAATGCTGTCTTTGATAATATCCACGACCGCCAGAATCACGCGATCCCCCACAAGATGCCCCCAGTTATCGTTTATCGACTTAAAGTTGTCGATGTCCAGCATCATAATGCTGGCCCCCTTTTCTGTCCTGAGCGAGCGGACCCGCGGAAGTGCCTCATAAAAATATTTACGGTTGTAGATCTGAGTAAGCGGATCGCGATCAACCCGATCGCCAAAAATTTTCAACAGGTTAAAGACATGGAACATTAAGGTACAAATTACAAATAATTTACTGAGGACCTCTACTGCCCGGCTGATATACCAGAGCGACAGATTGTAGGTATCAAGCAGTAAGAGGAAAAAATTGTAAACGATGGCGGAAAGGCAGACCACAATAATACTGTTCCAGATCCCGGACGCCAGGCGTGTCACTGAAATCATATAACAAAGTAAAACCGACCAGAGCAGGATCAGAACGTTTACGTACCTGATATCCCAGACAGGATGATGATGTTCATCTTCGTATGCTGCAATCGTTAATGTCCAGGCCGGATGGTAGCTGCTGAGATAATGGGCCAGCATCGGAAATATAACCAATGACATCATTAATGCTAACGTCATGCTGATCTTATTTCGGAATCTGAGCGCCGATCGTCTCGTGATTTTCTCCACACGGACCGCCAGCGCCAGTAATACGATAAAGCTCAGCTGCCGGAAAAAATAGAATACCGCCGTATCGTTGGTTTTTGCCGCCTGGGTAAAACCAGCATGCTCCGGAAGCTGAATAACAATGATCGTCTCAATAAAATAAACCAGCCCACTAAGAAATGCCAGGCTCAGAATGAATAATGAAAAACGCGTTCGGTCGGAGGCATACAGCATCTGGATAAAAATAAAGATAATGGTATCCAGAAAGAACAGCGCAATCATGACGATCAAATAGGTGGTCATAGGCACCCTGAAACCAGGATTATCATTCACGCAAAAGGAGTTCACCGCGATCATTAGTGCGAAAAGCACCGCACCTGACAGCATGATCAGTTTTTCGGCCAACGTAATATTTTTCATCTTCCTTCTTACCGCACACAGATAAAGACGCAAAATGGCATAGCCGTTATCAACCCTCGCGCAATTTTAAAGCGTTTAAAGGGCTAAACGGATCATTTTGCGCAAAAGGCGCTGGACACATCAGCATGAGGGCGGCGTCACGGTGCCCGCTGGTTGGATGAGGCGAACCCCGCGTGCGGTGATATACTGCTGGGATACACACGAAACAGCCTGATGAAGAGACAGTTCGACCTCTTCCGTGAGCCCATTCACGGTGCAGGAGCGAGAAATATCGTGACACAAGGGGCTGTGAGTGGGCTATAATTTCGAGCTAATTTCGAATGATTTTGAAATACTGCCTGTAACGCTATGAATTACAAGGCAAAATAAGCAATGAATATAAGGATTAAAGCTATGGGTTTTCTTTCCGGTAAGCGCATTCTGGTGACTGGCGTTGCCAGCAAACTGTCCATCGCATACGGCATCGCACAGGCAATGCATCGCGAAGGCGCTGAGCTGGCGTTCACCTACCAGAACGACAAGCTGAAAGGCCGTGTTGAAGAATTTGCCGCGCAGCTGGGTTCCAGCATTGTTCTGGAATGTGACGTTGCACAAGACGAAAGCATTGATGGCATGTTTGCTGAACTGGCAAAAGCATGGCCGAAATTCGACGGTTTTGTTCACTCCATCGGCTTCGCTCCTGGCGACCAGCTGGACGGCGACTACGTGAACGCGGTTACCCGTGATGGCTTCAAAATCGCCCACGACATCAGCTCCTACAGCTTCGTTGCAATGGCAAAATCCTGCCGCGCGATGCTGAATCCGGGCGCAGCCCTGCTGACTCTGTCCTACCTCGGGGCAGAACGTGCTATCCCTAACTACAACGTTATGGGTCTGGCGAAAGCGTCTCTGGAAGCCAACGTGCGCTACATGGCGAACGCGATGGGTCCTGAAGGCGTGCGTGTTAACGCTATTTCTGCGGGTCCAATCCGTACCCTGGCCGCTTCCGGTATCAAAGATTTCCGTAAAATGCTGGCACACTGCGAAGCGGTTACCCCGATTCGTCGTACCGTTACCATCGAAGATGTGGGTAACTCTGCGGCATTCCTGTGCTCTGACCTTTCCGCGGGCATCTCCGGCGAAGTGGTTCACGTTGACGGCGGCTTCAACATCGCTGCAATGAACGAGCTGGAAATCAAATAAGCTTGTCACTCTCTTCCCGCCAGGGAAGAGAGTTTCCTTCCGCCCCGCCCCTCGTTATTCCGTTCAGCTATTTGTTATCACCTAACAATATTTTTCCCCTCATCCGCCTTACGCCAGGATATTGATCGCCATTTTGAGATCAAGGAACGCCCATGGAACAACGCCGTTTTTCCGGCAAAGGCCACTGGTATCATGAAACCCAGTCGAATCATTCGCAGACGGACGTTCTGCCGCTGGTGCCCGAAGCCGCTAACGTCGACGACCGTTTTTTGCTCGATCTAGCCCTGCCCGATGACATTCTCGCAAGCTGTGCTGGTTGGCTTACGCATGCCCGAACCCTCTGTCATCTTTTGTTCCCACTTGATACTCCCGTGAACCGTCTGCATACGCTCAGCGCCTACGACAGGCTGAGCACGGCATTAACGGTTGCCCAGGCGTGTGGCGTTCAGCGGCTCTGTAACCACTACGCTGCTCTGCTCGCCCCTCTTCCGGGGCCGGACTCCTCCCGGGAAAGCAATCGACGCCTTGCAGAAATTACCCAGTATGCCCGCCAGTTAGCCAGCTCACCCGATGTCATCGATGATAAAGCCCAAAACCAGCTTGATGAGGTTGGACTCACAACGTATGACATTGTGCTCATCAACCAGATCATCGGCTTTGTCGGTTTTCAGGCGCGAGTGGTCGCGGTATTTCAGGCATTGCTTGGCCATCCGGTACGCTGGCTGCCCGGGCATCACATTCAGCCCCATACGCTGCCGGTCAGCTTCAGCAGATGGACCGCCACGCTACCCCCGGTTGAGCTAAAATATGCCAGTGCGCTTCAGCTTGAGGCGCTCTCACGCTGGCAGGCGGAACCGGCGCTTGAAGCGCTTACTCCTGTGCTGTGTCATGAGCCGATGCTGCTTGATCTGACGGGCGAAATTCTGCTTAACCATCCGCGAAGTGAAGGTCCCGCGTCTTCGATGATCTCGGCCGCTCGTGCGCTGCTTGTCGCCTCTCCGGATCGCTTTAGCGCCGCCCAGTTAACGCCCCTGACCGGGTCAGGTCTCTCGCCAGAGAAGGCCATCAACCTGCTTACCCGAGATGCATTTTATGGCTGGCTGGACCGTCTGCGCGTGGCGCTCGGCAAAGAGGAATAACCATACCCTTTACCTAAAGAGCGCTTGCTGTAGCAGTGAGATTCGCGTAAAACTGTCAGCCGCTCAATGGCTACGAAAATAGAACATTATGTTTCAGGACAACCCGCTGCTAGCGCAGCTTAAACAGCAACTGCATTCCCAGACGCCGCGTGCAGAAGGGGTCGTAAAAGCCACGGAAAAGGGCTTTGGCTTTCTTGAAGTTGACGGGCAGAAGAGCTACTTCATTCCGCCTCCTCAGATGAAGAAAGTGATGCATGGCGACCGCATTTCGGCCGTTATTCATACCGAAAAGGAACGAGAGTCTGCCGAGCCGGAAGCACTGATCGAACCTTTCCTGACCCGCTTTGTCGGGAAAGTGCATAAAAAAGACGATCGTCTTTCTGTCGTGCCGGATCATCCTCTCCTGAAAGATGCTATTCCGTGCCGCGCCGCGCGTGGCGTTGAGCATGATTTTGTTGAGGGTGACTGGGCGGTTGCTGAGATGCGCCGTCATCCTTTAAAAGGCGATCGCGGTTTTTACGCCGAGCTTACCCAATACATTACCTTCGGCGACGACCATTTCGTCCCATGGTGGGTGACGCTGGCGCGCCACAACCTCGAAAAAGAAGCGCCTGAGGGCGTGGCGACTGAAATGCAGGACGAAGGTCTGGAACGTCGCGATCTGACGGCGCCGGACTTTGTCACCATCGACAGCGCCAGCACCGAGGATATGGACGATGCGTTGTATGCCGAAGAGACAGCCGATGGCAAACTGCATCTGACCGTCGCCATTGCCGACCCTACCGCATGGATTGTCGAAGGCAGCAAGCTGGACGAGATGGCCAAAGTGCGCTCGTTCACCAACTACCTGCCGGGCTTTAACATTCCGATGCTGCCGCGTGAACTCTCCGACGATCTTTGCTCGCTGCGTGCGCACGAAGTACGTCCGGTGCTGGCCTGTCGGATGACCATTGCGGCTGATGGTACCATTGAAGAAGATATTGAATTCTTCGCCGCCACCATCGAATCCAAAGCCAAGCTGGCCTATGACGACGTGTCCAACTGGCTGGAGAACACGGGCAGCTGGAAACCCGAGTCCGACAACATTGCCGCACAAATTCGTCTGCTGCACCGCGTCTGCCTGAGCCGCAGCGAATGGCGTCAAACTCACGCGCTGGTCTTCAAAGATCGTCCGGACTACCGTTTTGTGCTGGGTGAAAAAGGTGAAGTGCTGAATATCATCGCTGAGCCGCGCCGTATTGCCAACCGCATCGTTGAAGAAGCGATGATTTCCGCCAACATTTGTGCCGCCCGCGTGCTGCGCGACAAATTAGGCTTTGGCATTTACAACGTGCACACCGGGTTTGATCCGGCGAACACCGAAGCGCTGGCTGCCCTGCTGAAAACCCATGACGTACACGTCGATCCTGAGGAAGTGCTGACCCTGCAAGGTTTCTGCAAACTGCGCCGCGAGCTGGACGCGCAGCCTTCAGGGTTCCTTGACAGCCGTATTCGCCGCTTCCAGTCCTTTGCGGAAATCAGCACCGAGCCAGGCCCGCACTTCGGCCTTGGCCTTGAGGCTTACGCGACCTGGACCTCCCCGATCCGTAAGTACGGCGATATGGTTAACCATCGTCTGCTGAAAGCGATCATCAAAGGGGAATCTGTTGCCCGCCCACAGGATGATACGACGTTGCAGATGGCAGAACGTCGCCGTCTCAACCGTATGGCGGAGCGTGATGTCGGCGACTGGTTATACGCGCGCTTCCTGAATGATAAGGCAGGGACTGACACCCGTTTCCCGGCTGAAATCATTGACATCAGCCGCGGCGGTATGCGCGTTCGTCTGGTGGATAATGGCGCCGTTGCCTTTATTCCTGCCCCGTTCCTGCATGCCGTTCGCGACGAACTGGTTTGTAGCCAGGAAAACGGGACCGTGCAAATTAAAGGCGAAACGGTTTACAAGGTCACTGACGTGATTGATGTCACCATCGCTGAAGTGCGCATGGAAACCCGCAGTATTATCGCGCGCCCTGTCGCCTGATAACCGCGTAAACTTCCGGCCGTTCCGTTAAGGGATGGCCGGGAGTTCTCTTCTGTATTATCTCCCGCAAAATCATCGTTTATTCTCACACTTTTCTGTTTCCCATCGCCACATTTCGCCAGAATTATCTACAGTAAAAGAGAGCCGTCATTGTCGACTGCAAATGAATAATTTGTGCGCTACTCAGCAGCCGCGGGAGAAAACGTGATGGACGATCTGGAGCAGAATTTGCTGTTTCGTTACATGGGTACGCATAGCCCTTGGTGGCGACTGACAGCAGACAGCAATGCTCTGCATCTTGCTGCCAGTGAAAGCGCTGACATCATTCAGGTGGTGGCGCTGGATGATGAGCAGGCCGCGCTGATCCGCCAGCTCACCGTGATAACCTCCAGCATTGCCATGACCCTGCCCTTGTACGGTGTGGACGTTCCCGTTCATCTTGTCGGCCGTAAAATTAACAAAAATGAGTGGGCAGGAACGGCATCAGCCTGGAACGATACCCCTTCCGTGGCGCGGGACCTGGCGCAGGGGCTCTCCTTCGCCGAACAGGTAGTGTCCGAGGCTAACTCCGTGATTGTGATCCTCGACCAGAACGGGAATATTCAGCGCTTCAACCGTTTAAGTGAAGAATATACGGGCCTGAAGGAACAGGAAGTTATCGGGCAAAACGTGTTCAAACTGTTTATGAGTCGTAGCGAAGCCGCAGCCTCCAAACGCAACATCACCGGTTTTTTTCGTAACGGCAGCTCGTACGAAGTTGAACGCTGGATCAAGACCCGCAAAGGGCAGCGCCTGTTTCTCTTCAGAAATAAATTTGTTCACAGCGGCAGCGGGAAAAATGAAATTTTCCTCATCTGTTCAGGTACCGACATAACCGAAGAGCGTCGGGCCCAGGAGCGCCTGCGCGTACTCGCCAATACGGATACGATTACCGGTTTGCCTAACCGAAACGCCATCCATGAGCTGATCTCTGATGCCATCACCGCTCGGGGTGACACCCAGGTAGGCGTGGTTTATCTCGATCTGGATAACTTTAAAAAAGTGAACGATGCCTATGGGCATATGTTTGGCGACCAGCTGCTACAGGCCGTTGCGCTGGCGATCCTGAGCTGCCTGGACGAAGGACAAACCCTGGCGCGCCTGGGTGGGGATGAGTTTATCGTGCTGGCCACCGATACCTCGCAGGGCGCGCTGGAAGCCATGGCATCGCGCATACTGACCCGACTTCGTCAGCCTTTCCGCATCGGGCTGATAGAGGTTTACACCGGCTGCTCGCTGGGCATCGCGCTTGCGCCCCAGCACGGTAACGATCGCGAAAGCGTCATTCGTAATGCCGACACCGCCATGTACACCGCCAAAGAAAATGGCCGGGGCAAATTCTGCGTCTTCTCGCCAGAGATGAACCAGCGCGTATTTGAATACCTGTGGCTGGATACCAACCTGCGTAAAGCGCTGGATAACGATCAGCTGTTAATCCACTACCAACCCAAAATAACCTGGCGCGGCGAAGTCAGAAGTCTGGAGGCGCTGGTGCGCTGGCAGTCGCCAGAGCGTGGCCTGATCCCGCCGATGGAATTTATCTCCTATGCTGAGGAGTCAGGGCTGATTGTGCCCCTGGGCCGCTGGGTTATGCTTGATGTGGTGCGCCAGGTGGCGAAATGGCGCGACAAGGGGATCAACCTTCGCGTCGCGGTCAACGTCTCCGCCCGTCAGCTGGCGGACCAGACCATCTTCAGCGACCTGAAGCAGGCGCTGAAAGACCTGAGTTTTGAATACTGCCCGATTGACGTGGAATTGACCGAAAGCTGTCTCATTGAAAATGAAGAGCTGGCCCTGTCAGTGATCCAGCAGTTTAGCCGCCTGGGAGCGCAAATTCACCTGGATGACTTTGGTACGGGGTACTCTTCCCTGTCGCAGCTGGCGCGCTTCCCTATCGATGCCATTAAGCTTGACCAGGCTTTCGTGCGGGACATCCATAAGCAGTCCATTTCACAGTCGCTGGTGCGTGCGATAGTCGCCGTGGCGCAGGCGTTAAATTTGCAGGTCATTGCTGAAGGGGTGGAAAGTGCAAAAGAAGACGCCTTTCTGACGAAGAATGGCGTCAACGAACGGCAGGGTTATCTTTTTGCTAAGCCCATGCCCGCTGCCGCATTCGAGCGATGGCTAAAGCGCTATCAGGCCAGAAATGTCCGTTAGCTGGCTTTGCGTAAGCCCGTCGCCTGATGGCGATTTTGCAGCATAACCAGCCGCTCCATGTAGGCGATATCCTTCGGTTCAAGGCAGAAGGCGGTATCAACCCAATCCTCGGTAATGTCCATCAGCTCGCTTCGCGGAAGTGGCAGCACGCGCGTACGCGCACGCAGCATGGCCCTTACGCCGTTGAGCTTCGGCTGTAGCGTGTCGATAAACGTCCGCACCGAAACATAGCTCTGTAACGGCTCGAATAAGAGATCCACAAGACCATGCTGCTCATACCATTCCGCCGTATGCGTCTCACCTTTGTAGATCAGCGCCTCCGCCATTTTCATGCCGGCACGACGCGCCACCAGTGAATAGCCGCCCATGCCCGGGAACAGATTGAACGCGATTTCCGGAAAGCCTAATCGGGCATCGCGCTGGGCCAGAATGAAATGATGCGCCAGCGCGGCTTCAAACCCGCCCCCTAACGCGCTTCCTTCCACCATAGCCAGCGTGACAGCTCCGGTATCAAACCCTCGCGAGGCGGCATGAACGCAGTCCACACAGGCCCGGGCATAGGCGCGTAACGCTTCGCGTCGGTTGTTTTTGATGCACTCAACGAAGAACTGTAAATCACCGCCGGTATTGTAGATGTCGGGGACCAGCGATCCGGTGACCCAAAAATCAACGACAAATCCGGACTGTCGAACCAGCCAGGAGAGATTCATGATCTCCTCGATCAGCGCATGATTGAAGCAAGGCCGTGGCGTGGCACGTAACATCATCCACACCGTACGCCGTTCGGCCTCATAATAAGCCGCCAGTTGAGTGAATCGTTCAGCATCAGTAAACAATGTGCAGGTTGTCTGGTTGATAACTGTCATAGTCGAATTCCTCTTATAAAAAAGCGCGTTGCGCGCAGTTTTAGACTAATCCACCCCTACAACCCGCAGCATACGGGGGCCAAATTTATCACTTTCATTTATGAACTTTGGTTATTGCATTTTTTACCTTCTCTTTTGAATCAATTTTCTGCATCATTGATAATATTAACTTTTCGCTTCAGGGTGAGCTTATGTCTAACATTGATGCAACAGCCGTGGCACAGCGTATTGATACTGTGCTGGATATTCTTGTCGCAGGCGATTATCACTCTGCTATCCGTAACCTTGAAATCCTCAAGTCTGAACTGCTGGCTGATAACGGCGCTGATAACGCTCCAGAATCCACTCAACCTAAAGCCCCGTGGGAAGTGTAGCCACGTCGTTTCCGCCCTTGCCTTTTAAATGGATGCTATGAATTCCCGACAACAAATCATTTTGCAGATGGTGATCGATCAGGGACGCGTAAGCGTGGTCGATCTCGCTAAAGCCACCGGCGTTTCTGAAGTCACCATTCGTCAGGATCTGAATCTGCTGGAAAAACAGAGCTACCTGCGGCGTGCGCACGGATATGCCGTTCCACTGGACAGCGACGACGTCGAAACCCGCATGATGAACAATTATGCGCTCAAGCGGGAGCTGGCGGAGTTTGCTGCATCCTTAGTGAATAACGGTGAGACCGTCTTTATTGAAAATGGCAGCAGTAACGCTCTTCTGGCGCGCACGCTCGCCGATCAAAAAGACGTTACCATCATCACCGTAAGCAGCTATATCGCCCATCTGTTGAAGGAAACTCAGTGCGAGGTGATACTGCTGGGCGGCATTTATCAGAAGAAAAGCGAAAGCATGGTGGGGCCATTAACGCGTCAATATGTTCAGCAGGTTCACTTCAGTAAAGCATTCATTGGTATTGACGGCTGGCAGCCCGACACCGGCTTTACCGGTCGCGACATGATGCGTTCAGACGTGGTTAACGCAGTGCTCGCCAAAGAGTGTGAAGCGATAGTGCTGACCGACAGCTCTAAGTTTGGCGCCGTACACCCTTATACGATGGGTCCGGCTTCACGCTTCAGCCGTGTGATTACGGATGAGCGTTTGCGCGATGAATATCGCCAGCAATTAGAACAAGACGGCCTGACTGTCGATATTGTGAAAAAAACGGCCTGATTATCCTGCTGCGCCCGAATAATGGGCGCACTTAAACCTTTCTCTGAGAGTATTCCGACCCTGCCTTTAAGAGTTTTTACCTGTTGAAACCGTTCTAAACACGTAAAATTAATATTAGCGATATAACAGGAAGTGACTATCACCTGCGTGATGATGAAACGCCTGCGCGACCAGCTTTCACGGGAACAGAATTTAAGTATGGATATTGTCTATACTTAAAGTGCATTCCTTTCCGTGAATCGATAATTCAGGAGAAAGTATTATGACCTTTACCAGCAAAAAATTAGCCGCCGCTGTTCTGGCAATCACTGTAGCAATGTCCCTGAGCGCTTGCTCTAACTGGTCTAAACGTGACCGTAACACCGCGATTGGTGCCGGTGCTGGTGCGCTTGGTGGTGCAGTATTAACGGATGGTAGTACGCTGGGTACATTAGGTGGTGCTGCCGTAGGTGGTGTTATCGGTCACCAGGTGGGCAAATAATCACCATAACGGCTCTCACCGGTATAATAATATATTTTGTATTTTCAGGTCTGACTTACGCACGTAAAAAAAGAGCCACGGCAATGTCCGTGGCTCATTTATTTTAGCCGCCCGCCAGTTTAACTTTCATTCCTTTGGCTTCCAGCAGCGTTTTAATTAAATCCCGTTTATCACCCTGAATCTCAATAATGCCGTCTTTTACTGCCCCACCGCATCCGCACTTCTTTTTAAGTTCAGCGGCGAGCTTTACCAGGTCTGCATCATCCAGATCAATGCCAGTGACAAGGCAAACCCCTTTACCTTTCCTGCCGCTGGTCTGGCGCTGAATTCGCACGATACCATCGCCTTTCGGACGTTCAGCTTTCTCTTTTGGCTCTTCAATGCGCCCGGTATCCGTTGAATAGACCAGACGACTGTTGGCGTCACGCATTATGCCCCCTTTTTCAGTGATGCATTAATCGCTTTCAGGGTCTCTGCCGGATGAGCGGATTGCGTCACCGGGCGACCAATCACCATATAGTCTACACCCGCGCTCAGCGCCTGCTCTGGCGTCATGATGCGTCGCTGATCCCCAGACTCGGTGCCTGCCGGACGGATGCCCGGCGTTACCAGTTTAAAGTCGCGGCCTAGCACAGATTTGAAGCGAACCGCCTCCTGAGCCGAACAGACCACGCCATCGAGACCACACTGTTGCGTGAGGCGCGCCAGACGCTCCGCGTGTTCGGCAGGTGACAACGTCACACCCAGATCGCGCAGGTCGGATTTATCCATACTGGTCAGCACGGTGACGGCGATCAGAAGCGGAGCGTCATTGCCAAACGGCACCAGCGCTTCGCGCGCAGCCGTCATCATGCGTGCCCCGCCGGATGCATGAACGTTAACCATCCACACGCCCAGTTCAGCCGCCGCAGCTACGGCGTGCGCAGTGGTATTTGGAATATCATGGAATTTCAGGTCGAGGAAAACGTCGAAGCCACGCTGGTGCAGATCGCGGACGATTGACGGGCCGAACAGCGTAAACATCTCTTTGCCTACTTTCAGACGGCAATCGCGGGGATCAATGCCATCAACAAAGGCCAGTGCGGCGTCACGGTTATTGTAATCCAGAGCAACAACTACGGGAGAATCGGTAACTACGCGGGAAGTGGAGGATGTAACAGACGTCATGACCAGCCCTTTTCGTCTATGGGCGCGCAGCGGCGCGGAACAGATAAACGGCGTGCATTCTACCTGCCCTCGGGGTAAATGAACAGAATCGAATGCTTTTCCTGCCGAACCCCAGACCGCTCGGTGCTGATGAAATTACTACAACCATTAGTATGTTGTAACTAAAATGAGGCGTTTTAAAAAATCACTGCCCGTCCAGACCTCGGATTGGCTTAATGGTGGACCACGCCCGGCAGGAAGGGCAATGCCAGTAAAGCGAATAGGCGGTGAAACCGCATTTCTGGCAGCGATAGCGCGGTTTGCTCCGCACCTGTTCACCCACCATGTCTCGCAGCACCATCAGGCTCTCTTTAGCGCGCCCTTCTTCTGCGTCATTAAGGTGGTAATCCATCAGCTTATGGAATACCCGCATGGTAGGATGACGCTGCAACTGACGGGTAATGTATACCTGGGCAGTATCACTCCCTTCGTGCTCTTCGACGACATCTGACAGCATCAGTTCGGCTGTGGCACCGGTGTTTTCTTCAACGCAGCGACGCAGAAACGCAACCCACTCGTCCTGCTTACCTAACTGCTGATAGCAGGTTTGCAGCATTTCCAGCGTTTCGCTGACCAGCTCTTTGTCCTGATCGATAACGCGAAGCAGGCTCTCCACGGCTTTGGCGTAATCACCGTTAGCCATAAAGACCCGCCCCATCATGATCGAGATGCGCGCGCTGTTGCGATCGGCCGCAGCGCCTTTCTTTAACAATGCCATGGCTTTATCCATGTCATCGCTACCCATCTGCTGGAGAGCCAGCTCGCAATAGAAGTGGGCAATTTCGACGCGTTGTTTGTCTTTACCGAGTTTGACCAGCCGTTCGGCGGTATCAATCGCTTTTTGCCAGTCGCTGGTGGCCTGGTAGATTTGCAGAAGCTGCTGAAGCGCACCGATACGGAAGTCCGTCTCATCCACCAGCTGAGAGAACATATCCTCGGCGCGATCGTAAAGCCCCGCGGCCATGTAATCCCGCCCAAGTTGCTGCACGGCCAGCAACCGTTGCTCATAGGTCAACGAAGCGCTTTCCATCAGGGTCTGGTGGATACGAATGGCACGGTCAACCTCTCCGCGCGAGCGGAACAGGTTTCCCAGGGTGAGATGCGCCTCAACGGTGCCGGTATCCTCTTTAAGCATGTCGAGGAACAGATCCACCGCTTTATCCTGCTGATTGCTCAGCAGGAAGTTCACCCCCGCTACGTAGTCACGGGAGAGTCGGTTTGCTTCATCCTGTTTTGTTTGTTGCGCGCTTCTGCGGCCCATATACCAGCCATAGGCTGCGGCGACAGGCAAAAGCAGAAACAACAACTCCAGCATATTCGATTATTCCTTGACTACCGGCACACCAGAGCTCGCCGGAATGTCAGACGCAGGCGTAAGTTGATGTTCAAGTCGTTTAATTTTACGTTCAGCGCGAACAAGAGAAACACGAACCTTAAGCCAGAACAGGCCGCATACAAGCCAGCCGATGACAAAACCCGCCGCGAATAACACCGCCAGCAGGCTCGACACCCGGTACTCGCCCTGCGCCAGCAGATAGTTAAAACTTACCTGTTGATCGTTTTGCGCGCCCAATGTGACTGAAATGACAAAAATCGCCAACACCAGTAAGAAAATGAGTAAATATTTCACATGACTTCCCGTTATGTGGTTCGAGCGTATAAAGCGTGTTCAACTCACTGCAATCAGCCTTATAAGCTACCATTTTAGTGGCGGGCGCGAAATGGAAAAAGTAACGCGCCCTACATGGATTTATGGTCAAAATGCGGAATATCAACCTTCAGGTTCCGCCAGACTCCCTTTCGGCTATTTCTTCCTTCTCTTCCGGCGGCGGCGTCAATGGTCCACAAAAACGTTGTGCAAGCCAGGTCGCCAGCGTCACCAGTACCCACGAGATCAGCGTTGCCACCACCAAATCACGCGGCCAGTGCATCCCCAGCAGCATCCGGCTGCCCATTACGCCTGTCGCCCAGACCAGCAAAATCGCAATCGTGAGGGTACGCCGACGCGGCCACAGCAGTCCCACGCCAAGTAGCGCCCAGCTGGCAGCAAACATCGTATGCCCGGAAGGAAACGCAAAGCCGGTCTCTTTTTGCCAGTGTTTGCGTAAAAAGGTCGGGATATTCTGCTATTCTGCAAGCTGCTCCTTTACCAACGCACCGCGATCTTTACGCTTTAAATTGTAGAACTCATCCACCGGAACATGATGCGTTTTTTCCAGCCAGACGACGAAAGGACGGGGTTCCTGCACGCGATCCTTGACCCACGACTTCACCCCCTGCCCGATAAGTATGGCGCCGCCGAGAATAGCGAACAGTACCAGCGCCGCGCGAAGGCGAAAGCGCAGGCACCACAGGAACCAGCCACAGAGCAGCACGTGCGTAATAATCCCCCACGGCTGGGTGACCGTCTCGGTTATCCAGTATAAGGCTTTCAGCCACGTCTCGTTTTGTCCGGGCTGCCACATCCAGCCGGAGAACCAAACGACCAGTGGTATAACGAGCAATACGGCGGCTCCTGCGGCCGTTCGTCTGGCAATTGAAAGCATGTCCTCTCCTTTTTCACTAAGCACCACAATCATAACTGAATTTCATCATTCTGGTGGATATGTCGGATTGTGCGTTTAACGTTTGTAAAGCGTGGTGGTGATTAGGTGAAGTTGCCGGGCTTGTGGCAAAATAGTCCGATACAGAAAGCATAATGGGGCAAAGGCACGAAACGTGTCAGCCTGGTCTGGAGAATCACATGCAGCTTAAACGTGTGGCAGAAGCCAAACTGCCAACCCCATGGGGCGATTTCCTGATGGTGGGTTTTGAAGAACTGGCAACCGGGCAAGATCACGTCGCCCTGGTGTTCGGCGACATTTCGGGGCAAACGCCGGTGCTGTCCCGCGTTCATTCAGAGTGTCTGACCGGTGACGCGCTGTTCAGCCTGCGCTGCGACTGCGGTTTTCAGCTTGAAGCCGCCCTTTCTCATATCGCAGAGGAAGGACGTGGCGTTCTGCTGTATCACCGTCAGGAAGGTCGCAATATTGGCCTGCTGAATAAAATCCGCGCCTACGCGTTGCAGGATCAGGGCTACGATACCGTCGAAGCGAACCATCAGCTCGGCTTTGCTGCTGACGAGCGCGATTTCACCCTGTGCGCGGATATGTTCAAGCTGCTGGGCGTGGACGAGGTGCGTCTGTTGACCAATAACCCGAAAAAAGTGGAAATCCTCACTGAAGCGGGCATCAATATTGTGGAACGCGTACCGCTGATTGTCGGCCGCAACCCGAAAAACGCGCACTACCTCGATACCAAAGCTGCCAAAATGGGGCATCTGCTGAGCGAGTAAACGCAAAACGCCCGGCACATGTGCCGGGCGAGTTTTATCAGTCCAGCATCTTACGAATCACATAATGTAAAATGCCGTCGTTCTGGTAATAGGTCAGCTCTGTTGCCGTATCAATACGACACCGGCAATCCAGCACTTCTGTCGTTCCATCTGCGCGCGTTAACTTCACCGGAACGGTTTTACCCGGTTGCAGATTTTGCAGACCGCTGATATCAATCTGCTCTTCCCCGGTCAAACCCAGCGTTTTACGCGTTACGCCCTGCGGGAACTCCAGCGGCAGGATCCCCATCCCGATCAGGTTTGAGCGGTGGATACGTTCAAAGGATTCGGCAATCACCACGCGAACCCCGAGCAGACGCGGACCTTTTGCCGCCCAGTCGCGACTGGAACCGGAGCCGTACTCTTTACCGGCAATAACGGCCAGCGGCGTACCCTGCTGCTGATACTTCATGGCTGCGTCATAAATTGAAATGACCTCTGTATCCGGCAGGTGGCGCGTCATACCCCCTTCCACGCCTGGGACCATTTCATTGCGAATGCGGATGTTGGCAAAGGTCCCGCGCATCATCACTTCGTGGTTACCGCGGCGCGAACCGTAGGAGTTGAAATCGCGACGTTCCACGCCACGACTTTGCAGATACCGACCTGCCGGACTGTCCGCCTTGATGCTACCCGCAGGGGAGATATGGTCGGTGGTGACGGAATCGCCCAGCATCGCCAGAATGCGCGCGCCGTGAATATCTTTCAGCGGTGCAGGCTCCGCCAGCATTTCGTCGAAGAATGGCGACAGGCGAATATAGGTGGAATCATCCTGCCAGTCATAGGTATCGGAACCCACCACGTCGATCGCTTTCCATTCCGCTGTGCCTTCGAACACTTCCGCATACTCTTTGCGGAACATCTCGGTGGAAACTTTCTCTACCGCGCGCGCAATTTCGCGCGATGATGGCCAGATGTCTTTCAGATAGACCGGTTCATTTTTGCGATCGTGACCAATCGGATCGGTCGCCAGGTTAATGTTCATGTTTCCGGCCAGCGCATAGGCTACAACCAGCGGCGGCGAGGCCAGCCAGTTGGTTTTCACCAGCGGATGAATACGCCCTTCAAAGTTTCGGTTACCGGAAAGTACCGCGCCAACGGTCAAATCCCCCTGCTTGATCGCCATTTCAATAGGTTCAGGCAGTGGACCAGAGTTACCGATGCAGGTCGTACAGCCGTAGCCCACCAGGTTAAAGCCCAGCTCGTCGAGGTAAGGCGTGAGTCTGGCCTGTGCCAGGTAATCGGATACCACTTTCGAACCAGGCGCCAGGGAGGCTTTAACCCAAGGCTGTGGCTTGAGCCCCAGCTCTACCGCTTTTTTTGCCAGCAGCCCGGCAGCCATTAACACACTCGGGTTGGATGTGTTGGTACAGGAAGTGATAGCGGCGATCACCACGGCGCCGTCAGGGAGCTGATACTGATGCCCGTTCAGAACATAGTCCACCGGACGGTGATCTTTTTGTGCGGCGTTAACTTCCAGCTCATTGCTGGCGGCAAAGGCTTTCGGAACGTTGCTCAGGGCGACGCGGTCCTGCGGACGTTTTGGCCCTGCGAGGCTTGCCTCAACGGTGCCCATATCCAGCTCCAGCGTACTGGTAAATACCGGCTCGTCACCCGGGTTACGCCACATGCCCTGCGCTTTGGTGTAGGCCTCAACGAGAGCCACCTGCTCCTCGCTGCGACCACTGAGGCGCATATACTCCAGCGTAACGCTATCAATCGGGAAAAAGCCGCAGGTCGCGCCATATTCCGGCGCCATGTTGGCGATGGTGGCCCGGTCCGCCAGCGGCAGTGAATCCAGACCATCGCCATAAAATTCAACGAATTTGCCCACCACGCCATGCTTACGCAGCATCTGGGTGACCGTCAGAACCAGATCCGTGGCGGTAATGCCTTCGGACAATTTACCGGTCAGCTTAAAGCCCACCACATCGGGAATGAGCATTGATACCGGCTGGCCGAGCATGGCCGCTTCCGCTTCAATACCACCGACGCCCCAGCCCAGAACGCCAAGGCCGTTAATCATGGTGGTGTGTGAATCGGTGCCCACCAGCGTATCAGGGTAAGCCACCCACTCTTTATCCTGCAATTCACTCCAGACGGCTTTGCCAAGATATTCCAGGTTGACCTGGTGACAAATGCCAGTGCCCGGTGGAACAACGCTGAAGCGGCTGAAAGCCTGCTGACCCCATTTCAGAAATACGTAGCGTTCATGGTTACGTTCCATCTCCAGACGGACGTTTTCGCCGAAAGCATCGTCGTCACCAAAGTGATCGACGGTGACGGAGTGGTCAATGACGAGGTCTACCGGGGACAAGGGGTTAACCTTAGCTGTATCGCCCCCGAGACGCTTAACGGCTTCACGCATAGCTGCCAAATCCACCACCGCTGGCACGCCGGTGAAATCCTGCATCAGCACCCTGGCCGGGCGATAGGCAATTTCTCTGTCTGCATGAGCATTTTTCAGCCACCCTGCCAGAGCCTGGATATCCTCCTCGGTAACCGAGTCGCCATCCTGCCAGCGCAAGAGGTTTTCCAGTAAAACTTTCAACGACTTGGGTAACCGCGAAATGTCCCCAAGCGTTCTGGCAGCCAGCGGTAAGCTGTAGTAGCGCCAGGTTTTATTTTCCGCCTGTAATGTGTCCTTACTGGCTTCGCGTAGGGTTAACGACATAAGCTCCTCCTTAAAAACAGGGATGTCCTGACAATCATCAGGGCTGTAATTAAAGATAACACAAAGATGTCGTAACGTTTTGATAACAACCCAAATTGATAAATTTAGGAATGGTCTAACGCGAGGGATAAAACAAAAAGCCCCGCCGTGGCGAGGTTTTACGATTTAGTGCAAGGCCAGCCAGAGGAGCTGACACCAGAAGAGGATCGACGCTGAGAATACGCCGAGCCATGACCAGTATTTTACGGTTGTCATGTTATTCATCATAGGGACACCAGACTTTAATTATTTAAGGTTGCGAGGTCTGCCCTCGTTCTATATTGCTGATGTGTATTTATTAAGGAGTACAAAAGTGCACGGTCTATATTCAGACTATTTGCATCATTACGCAAAAATCAAAATTATTGTTTTTTGGGTTCGTCTTCCGCGAACACATCAATAAAGGCCTGCTGCTGCGGCGTCAGTTTCCAGGAAGCTGGCACGCTGGTTGCTGGCGCCTTACGGGCTTTGTGAGCATTGTCACGAAGCTGACACATCTCTTTTCTCGCTTCTGTACGCACCGTCATGACCATAATCAACCCCAGTAATTCCAGACAAGAAGAGCAACCACCACCCAGAACAGGGCAGAGCCAAGAAAGACCGCCAGCCAGGCTTTACGCTTAAGCGCGGGATCCCTTTGCGGTTCTTCACTTCCTGACGGCATTGCTAACCTCATACAATCGATATCGCTTATCATTTAGAGACCAAACAATTGGCACAAGTAATCATCTGATGAGATAAATCCTAAAGAAACTTTAGCCGAAAAGCCAGTGAATTTACGTATCCGAGCCCGGGAAAATTCAATCTTTTGACCCGAAATAAATAATTGAAAAGAATAATTTGCACAGCTGTAAATTAGTTTCTACTTTTGTCGCAAATTTGCGACAGTAAAACCATAGTCATCAAATGGGTTATGACGATATATGTCAGTGGGCGTAGATGATGATAATTCTAATTCAGGTTTAAAGCGGAATGACGGTATCTTTCCGCAGGAGAAAGATACCGGGAGTGATTATTTGGCGGGAAGTTTAATGTCTTTAAACATCTCTTCGATGTCTTCATTGGAGCGTAACGCCACAGCTGTATCCACCACATCGCGCGTTAAATGTGGCGCAAAGCGTTGAATAAAATCATACATATAGCTGCGCAGGAACGTGCTGCGACGAAAACCTATCTTGGTGGTGCTGTGACTGAAAATATCATGCGCATCCAGACGCACCAGATCCGGGTCTGAGACAGGATCCACCGCCATGCTGGCAATAACCCCAACGCCCAGGCCCAGACGCACATACGTTTTTATGACGTCCGCATCCGTCGCCGTAAAGACAATCCGTGGCGTTAATCCGGCGCGGTTAAACGCGGTGTCCAGTTCAGACCGGCCCGTAAAGCCGAACGTATAGGTCACCAGCGGGTATTGCGCCAGTTCTTCGATTGTCACTTCGCCCTTCCCCGCCAGCGGGTGATCCGGGGTCACGACAATAGAGCGGTTCCAGTGGTAGCACGGGAGCATGACCAGATCATCGTACAGATGGAGCGCTTCCGTCGCGATAGCGAAGTCTGCATTGCCTTTAGACACGGCCTCTGCGATTTGCGTCGGTGAGCCCTGATGCATATGCAGGGAAACGCGGGGATAGCGTTCTATGAAGCCTTTGATCACCCCGGGAAGCGCATAACGCGCCTGTGTATGCGTGGTGGCAATATACAGAGAGCCTTTATCCGGCCAGGTATGTTCCCCGGCGACGGATTTAATGGCGTCGACTTTGGAGAGCACTTCCCGTGCGATGCGTATGATTTCCTGTCCTGCCGGGGTGACCTGAGTCAGGTGCTTACCGCTGCGGGCAAATATCTGAATACCTAACTCATCCTCCAGCATACGCACCTGCTTACTGATGCCGGGCTGAGAGGTATAAAGACCTTCTGCGGTGGAAGAGACATTGAGGTTATGATTGACGACCTCAACGATATAGCGAAGCTGCTGTAATTTCATGCCAGACCATCCGATTTAGCGCATGCGTCAATCGCTTAAGACGATTTGATAATAAGAAACGGGTTAACTATAACCACTATATCATTTATAGCCAGGCTGTATAGTACGGAACAAAAAATAATAACTACGTAATAAAAAAGGGCCGGAAGTCCGGCCCTTTTACAGGTAAGTTACGGTAAGGGAAGATTATTTCTTGCCTTCAACCCATTTCCCGTCGACAAAGAAGGCTGACCATCCGGTCGCTTTGCCCTCTTTCTCTGCCGCCACGTACTGCTGCTTCGTTTTACGGCTGAAGCGCACCACGGTTTTGTTGCCTTCCGGATCCTGCTGTGGCGCATCGGCCAGGTAACGCAGTTTCTCCGGCAGACGGTCGCGGAAGCGGTACAGCTCTTCTACCAGCGGCGCACGGGTTTCGCGCGATTTCGGGAAGGTGTTGGCCGCCAGGAATACCCCAGCAGCACCGTCACGCAGCACGAAATACGCGTCTGACTTCTCGCACGGCAGCTCAGGAAGCGGAACCGGATCTTCCTTTGGCGGCGCAACTTCACCGTTACGCAGGATCTTACGCGTGTTTTTACAGTCGTCGTTGGTGCATGCCATGTACTTACCGAAGCGTCCCATTTTCAGGTGCATTTCGGAACCACATTTCTCACACTCAACGATTGGACCGTCATAGCCCTTAATACGGAACTCACCTTCTTCGATCTCATAACCATCGCAGGTCGGGTTATTGCCACAAACGTGCAGTTTGCGTTTGGGATCGATCAGGTAGCTGTCCATCGCCGTGCCGCATTTCTTACAGCGGCGTTTAGCGCGCAGTGCGTTGGTCTCCGCATCGTCACCTTCCAGCACGTTGAGAACTTCGTTCTCCGGCACGAGGTTGATGGTGGTTTTGCAACGCTCTTTCGGCGACAGTGCATAGCCAGAGCAACCGAGGAACACGCCCGTGGTCGCGGTACGGATCCCCATTTTACGGCCGCAGGTTGGGCAGTCGATGCTCGTCAGTACCATCTGGTTAGGCAGCATGCCGCCCTCTTCAGGATCTTTCTCGGCTTTCTCAAGCTGATTGGTAAAATCGCTGAAGAAGCTGTCGAGAACTTTCTTCCATTCTGCCTTATGGCTGGCAACCTCATCGAGGCTGTCTTCCATCTGCGCGGTGAAGTCATAGTTCATCAACTCACGGAAGTTCGCTTCCAGACGGTCGGTGACAATCTCACCCATTTTTTCAGCATAGAAACGACGGTTCTCGACGCGAACGTATCCACGATCCTGAATGGTCGAAATGATTGACGCATAGGTGGACGGGCGACCGATGCCGCGTTTTTCCAGCTCTTTCACCAGCGATGCTTCGCTGAAGCGCGCAGGTGGCTTGGTGAAGTGCTGAGCCGGGACCAGATCAACCAGCGACAGCTCGTCACCTTTGTTGACTGAAGGCAGCGTTCTGTCTTCATCACCTTTACGTAACGCTGGCATCACTTTTGTCCAGCCGTCGAAGCGCAGAATGCGGCCGCGCGCTTTCAGGCGGAAATCACCCGCGCCGACCGTCAGCGTGGTGGAGTCGTATTTCGCTGGCGTCATCTGGCAGGCTACGAACTGGCGCCAGATCAGCTGATACAGCTTCTGGGCGTCCGCTTCCATATCTTTCAGCGATTCAGCCAGAACAGAAACGTCAGAAGGACGAATCGCTTCGTGCGCTTCCTGAGAATTCTCTTTGCTGGCGTACTGATTAGGCCCGTCCGGCAGGTATTTCTTACCGAAGTTGTCCTCGATATAGCCACGCACCATGTTGACAGCGTCCTGACTCAGGTTGGTGGAGTCAGTACGCATGTAGGTGATGTAACCCGCTTCATACAAGCGCTGGGCCATCATCATGGTTTTCTTCACGCCGTAACCCAGACGGGTACTTGCCGCCTGCTGGAGAGTTGACGTGATAAACGGTGCGCCAGGCTTACTGCTGGTTGGTTTATCTTCACGATCCAGAACCTGATAACGCGCTTTTTCCAGCAGCGCCACGGCGGCCATGGTCTGATCGCGATTTTCAGGACGGAACGGTTTGTCGTTGTGATGGCTCACCTGCAACGGCAGCGCATCGCCGCCCGGCGTGGTGACATTCGCATCCACTTCCCAGAACTCTTCCGGGACGAACGCTTTGATCTCGCGTTCACGCTCAACAACAAGACGAACAGCCACAGACTGCACACGCCCCGCAGACAGGCCGCGAGCGACCTTTTTCCACAGCAACGGCGAGACCATGTAGCCTACAACGCGGTCCATAAAGCGACGCGCCTGCTGAGCGTTAACACGGTCGATATTCAGTTCACCCGGCTTTTCAAACGCCTGACGAATCGCATTCTTTGTAATTTCGTTGAACACTACACGGCTGTAGCGTTTGTCATCACCCCCGATCACTTCCCGCAGGTGCCATGCAATGGCCTCCCCTTCGCGGTCAAGGTCGGTTGCGAGATAAATGTGGTCTGCTTTTTCAGCAAGCTGTTTCAGCTCGTTAACGACTTTTTCTTTGCCTGGCAGCACTTCGTAATGTGCATCCCAGTTGTGCCATGGGTTAACACCCATGCGGTTGACAAGCGCGCTACGTTCATCCTTTTTAGGCTTTTTAGCCCCTTTGGTGGAGGTAGAGTCTGCGCTCTTTTTGCTGGCTGAGCCACTGGTCGGCAAATCGCGAATGTGACCAACGCTGGACTTAACCACGTAGTCATTGCCCAGATATTTATTGATCGTTTTGGCTTTTGCCGGGGACTCAACGATGACGAGAGCTTTACCCATATTCACCTTTACCTAATTTAATTCTTCCAGGAATACGCCGCACGTTGATTTCCCTTCCGCTGACGACGAGCCATTGATATTGCGACATCGTCAGGGGATATCAACCCCTATGTGTTACCGAACGTCAGAATGGCGACATCCAGGTCATTGAGTTTTCGGGTATTTTTCTCACATCAAAGTTCATTCGTGACGAATTCCCGGTCGAATGTCAAGCAATTCTGTTGCCAGAATGACGAAAGCGCACACTGTACCTGATAAAATTCGTTACGCAACTTTATTAGCATGCAAAAGCAAATCCCGCCAGCCAGCCCCTGTTTCTTATCCCCTCGGATAACAGGGAAAATTTGCCCCCGAAGCGACCCAGGCGTAGACTATTGTCACTGTTTAAGGAGTGGAATATGCAGAATACGACCCAACCCATTGACCGAGCTTCATTGCTTATCGAAGCAAACAAACTCATTCGCGACCATGAAGACACCCTGGCGGGAATTGAAGCGACTGGCGTGGAACAACGTAATGGCGTGCTGGTGTTCAGCGGTGAATACTTCCTTGATGAACAAGGGCTACCCACCCCGAAAAGCACCGCCGTGTTTAACATGTTTAAATACCTGGCGCATACCCTCTCAGAGAAGTACCACCTGGTCGATTAAAACGATAACGCGAGGCATCTGCCTCGCGTTTTTCTTTACAGCAGCGGCTTTTGGCCGCGCTGCAACCAGCGTAGCAGCAGACGATCCGCGCTTTCTGCCGCGCTATTGGTAAAACGGTCGAGCAGGCGCTTGCGTCGGGTGAAGCGCACCCCCACCAGCTCACGGCCTTCCATCAGGTTGAGCAGGAGGTCGTCGCTGGTACCCACTTCATCCACCAGCCCTTTCTCCTGCGCCTGCGTGCCGTACCAGTGCTCGCCCGTAGCCACCTGCTCAATGTCCAGCGTTGGGCGCATGCGGTGCACGAAATCTTTGAACAGATGGTGGGTTTCGTTCAGATCTTCCCGGAATTTCTGCCGTCCCTCTTCGGTATTTTCGCCGAGCAGCGTCAGCGTACGTTTGTACTGACCCGCCGTATGCAGTTCGATGTCGATCTCTTTATTTTTCAGGAAACGATTGAAGTTAGGGATCTGCGCGACCACCCCAATCGAGCCGATAATGGAGAACGGTGCCGCGACGATTTTATCCGCCACGCACGCCATCATATAGCCGCCACTCGCCGCGACCTTATCTACCGCAACGGTGAGTGGGATCTGTTTATCCCGCAGACGTTGTAACTGCGAAGCCGCCAGTCCATACCCATGCACTACGCCGCCCGGGCTTTCAAGGCGTACCACCACCTGATCCTGGGCTGTCGCCACGGCCAGCACCGCCGTCACTTCTTCACGCAGAGAGGAGACTTCATGCGCATCCATGCTACCTTTAAAATCGAGCACATAGACGCGCGGTTTTGCGTCAGCCTGTGGCGTGGCGAGCTTAGCTTTCGCCTTCGCGGCTTTGGCGTCCTGCTTATGTTTTTTCTTCTGGGCTTTTAGCCACAGCTTCTGTTGATGATCGTCAAGCAGCGCCAGAGACATCTCCTCCTGCATCTCTTTATACTGCTCGCTCAGGCGGGTAATGCGTAACTCACCACGCTGACGCTTACGCTGCGTCAGGTTGACAATCAGGACGGCAATCACCGCGACAGCAATAACCACCGTCGCGATTTTGGCCAAAAACAACCCATACTGAGAAAGTAATTCCACGCGTTCCACCTTGATTTAACCACGAATCTTTCACGCCAGTGTACAACAGCCCTGCGCAGGCGTCTCGCTCTGGACATTACCTCTGCGAGGCGGCTTCAGGAATCCCCCGCTTCTGGTTTAAATCTTTGCAAATTGTTAATTTCCCAGCGTTCTGTCCTGTAGACTGATTGAATTCTGACGCTGTTTCGGGCATAAAGCCGAAAAGTCATAAATAAAGGTGCAAGTCACGCCCAATGCGCCTGAGGAGCCACCGTGCATTATCAGCCACAAAAAAACCTTCTACAGAACCGCATCATTCTGGTTACCGGTGCCAGCGACGGGATTGGTCGCGAAGCGGCGCTGACCTATTCTGAATACGGTGCGAGCCTTATTCTGCTGGGACGTAATGAAGAAAAGCTCAAGGCCGTCGCCCGTGAAATCGAAAACGCCGGCGGTACCCCCACGCCCTGGTATACGCTCGATCTGCTGACCTGCACGCCAGCGTCATGTCAGGCCCTTGCCCAGCGGATCAGCACACATTATCCGCGTCTGGACGGCGTACTGCACAACGCGGGGTTACTGGGCGAAGTGCGCCCGATGGATGAACAGGATCCGGAAATTTGGCAGCAGGTGATGCAGGTTAACGTCAACGGGACGTTTTTCCTGACCCAGGCCTTGCTTCCTTTATTACTCAACTCCGATTCCGGCTCGCTGGTATTTACCTCCTCCAGCGTGGGGCGTCAGGGGCGTGCGAACTGGGGGGCTTACGCCGTCTCAAAATTTGCCACCGAAGGAATGATGCAGGTGCTGGCCGAAGAGTATCAAAGCCGCCACCTGCGGGTTAACTGTATTAATCCAGGCGGTACGCGCACCAAAATGCGCGCCAGCGCCTTCCCGACAGAAGATCCGCAGAAGCTTAAAACCCCGGCCGATATCATGCCCCTTTACCTGTGGCTGATGGGTGACGACAGCCGTCGCAAAACCGGAATGACCTTCGATGCCCAGCCAGGCCGCAAACCGGGGATATCGCAATGAGTGATGATCGTCATCAGCAGCGCCAGCAGCGTCTGAAAGAACAGGTTGATGCACGCGTGGCGGCCGCTCAGGACGAGCGCGGTATCCTAATCGTGTTCACCGGCAACGGCAAAGGCAAAACCACCGCCGCATTTGGGACCGCCACCCGCGCAGTCGGGCATGGGCAGAAAGTGGGCGTGATCCAGTTTATCAAGGGTGAATGGCCCAACGGCGAGCGTAATCTGCTCGAGCCGCATGGCGTTGAGTTTCAGGTAATGGCAACCGGTTTTACCTGGGATACCCAGAACCGGGAAACCGATACCGCAGCCTGCCTCGCCGTCTGGGAGCATGCCAAAAGAATGCTTTCAGACCCGTCGCTGAACATGGTGTTGCTGGATGAGATCACCTATATGGTGGCGTATGACTACCTGCCGCTGGAAGCCGTGCTGGAGGCCCTCAGGAACCGCCCTGCACACCAGACGGCGATCGTCACGGGGCGCGGGTGTCATCGGGACATTCTGGAGCTGGCCGATACCGTCAGCGAGCTGCGTCCGGTTAAGCATGCGTTCGATGCGGGTATCAAAGCGCAAATTGGGATTGATTACTGAAAAAAAAGCCCGGTATATTCACCGGGCTTTTCAATTAACCGTTGTTATTACGGCTGCCAGAGCGGCGATTGCTGCTGACCTGGCTATGACGTTTCACCGCACGGCGGATTTGATTCGCCTTCATGCGACGACGATCTTTCTCTACCGCCACTTTCGACGTGGTTTCTGGCGTCAGGCCAACCAGATCGCGCAGGTAGTTGGTTTGCGTCAGATCCAGTTCGGTATAGCCGCCACGTGGCAGGCCTTTCGGCAGCAGAATGTCGCCATAGCGGACGCGAATCAAGCGACTCACCTGGACACCGACCGCTTCCCACAGTCGACGCACCTCGCGGTTACGTCCCTCTGTCAGGGTAACGTTGTACCACTGGTTAATGCCTTCACCACCGGTAAACTTGATGGTTTTGAACGCCGCAGGGCCGTCCTCCAGCTGAACACCACGCGACAGGTCGCGCAGTTTGTTCTCATCAACCTGGCCGAAAACACGAACGGCGTATTCACGTTCCACTTCACGACTCGGGTGCATCAGACGGTTTGCCAGTTCACCATCGGTGGTGAACAGCAGCAGGCCGCAGGTGTTCACGTCCAGACGCCCTACGGCAATCCAGCGGGCGCCACGCAATTTTGGCAGACGGTCAAACACCGTCGGGCGACCTTCCGGGTCGTTGCGGGTACACAGTTCGCCTTCCGGCTTGTAGTAAGCCAGTACGCGGCAGATCTGTTCAGCAGACTCTTTCACGGAGATAAGATGGCCGTCAATGCGGATCTTCAGCCCCGGTACGATTTCAACGCGGTCACCGAGCGTGGCGATTTTACCGTCCACACTCACGCGGCCTGCTTCAATAATGGCTTCGATTTCACGGCGCGAACCGTGGCCGGCGCGCGCCAGCACTTTCTGTAACTTCTCGCTCATTGAGCTTCCTCAGGTGTCGCCTTCACAGGCGTCGAATCAGGTCAAAAACAGGGCGGCGCCCTGCTTTGATGGCCGCGTAGTATATCTGCTTACACCCTTACAAGAAAGGCTTAACATCGCCCACGCCTTCACGAATCACTTCTGGCGCGTCTTCGGTGAGATCCACCACGGTGGTCGGCTGCTGACCAAGATAACCGCCATGAATAATCAGCTCCACCACCTTCTCCAGACGATCTTTGATCTCTTCCGGGTCGGACTCGGTAAACTCACTGCCCGGCAGCATCAGCGATGTGGAGAGCATCGGCTCGCCGAGGGTTTCCAGTAGCGCCTGGGCAATCGGGTTCGACGGCACGCGCATGCCGATGGTTTTACGTTTTTCCTGCAACAGACGACGCGGCACCTCTTTTGTCCCCTTCAGAATGAAGGTGTAGTTACCCGGCGTGTTGTTTTTAATCAGACGAAAGGCCACGTTATCAACATAAGCATAGGTCGACAGCTCAGAGAGATCGCGACACATCAGGGTGAAGTTGTGGCCATCCGGCAGCTGGCGGATGCGACAGATGCGCTCCATCGCCCCTTTATCTTCAATTTTACAGCCCAGCGCGTAGCCAGAATCGGTTGGGTAGACAATAACGCCGCCTTTGCGGACGATCTCCACGGCCTGATTAATCAGACGTGGCTGGGGGTTATCCGGATGGATATAGAAAAACTGACTCATACTTCCCTCTCTTCAATTTGCTGTGGCTGTTCCCAGAGCTGCCAGACAGGCTCAACGCCCGCGGGTAACCAGAGCTTGCGCCCCAGTTCAATCCACGCGCAGGGCTGATGGAAATCTGAACCCTGTGACCCAAGCAGACCAAACTGACGGGCGTAGGCCGCGAGCTGCGAACGCTCATTGGGTGCCTGCTGACACTGGGCAACTTCCATCGCCTCACCGCCGCATTCGGCAAAGTGTGCCAGCAGTCTTTTCAGCCATTTAGCAGAAAGATTATACCGCCCCGGATGGGCCAGCACGGCCTTACCGCCAGAATGATGAATCACATCAATAGCTTGTTTTATTGTACACCACTGTGGGGGAACGTATCCGGTTTTCCCGCGCGCCAGATACTTTTTAAAGACATTCGCCATGGTCGTCGCTTTACCGGCGTCCACCAGAAAACGGGCGAAATGGCCGCGCGTCACCGCCCCACCGTTCGCCAGCTTTCGCGCGCCTTCCAGCGCACCGGGAATATGTGCTTTTTCCAGACGTTCGCCAATCATCTCCGCGCGTTGATTGCGGCGTGTTTTTTGTTCTTGCAAAAAAGCACGCATGGCCGGATGTTCTGTATCGATATTCAGGCCAACGATATGAATTTCGTGGTTTTCCCAGACCGTCGAGATCTCAACCCCGGCCACCAGATCCAGCGCCAGTCCGCTGCGGGCAATCTCGGCGCGCGCGGCGGGAATGCCGTCAGTGGTATCGTGATCGGTTATTGCCAGCGTGCCGACACGCATTTCAACGGCGCGATGGACCAGAGCTTCGGGTGTCAGCAGGCCATCTGAAGCCTGCGTATGGCTATGTAAATCATAAATTACGGCGTAGGTGGTATCGCTCAAAGCACTTCCCATAACAGGTTGGAGACATCCGAAGCCCCTATGATACCGACTAACCGTGAAATACTGAAATCAGGGGTTGACAACACGCCATCGAACTAGTTAACTAGTACGCAAGTTCACACGAGAAAGGTATCTGAAAATGACAGCACATTTCGCTCTGCACGGTTGGTGGCGTACTTCCTGATCTTCGGGCAGTGTCACGCGTCTGCGAAATGCAAACAGATACCCGGCCCGCTACCCAGCGGGCTTTTTTTTGAACAGAATATGAGAACAACAACATGCAAACAGCCAAACCTCATCTCGAACTGCTGACCTGCGAGGCGGCCTATCGCCATAACCCTACCGCGCTGTTTCATCAGGTGTGCGGCGCACGTCCCGCGACGCTGCTGCTGGAGTCAGCTGATATCGACAGTAAGGACGACCTCAAAAGCCTGCTGCTGGTTGACAGCGCGCTGCGCATTACCGCGTTAGGTGACACCGTCACTATCAGGGCGTTGTCTGACAATGGCGCGTCGCTCCTGCCGCTGCTGGATGCGGCGCTGCCTTCAGGCATTGAAAATGAACGCCACCCGGACCTGCGTATTCTGCATTTCCCGCCGGTGAGCCAGCTGCTGGATGAGGATGCCCGCCTCTGCTCGCTCTCCGTTTTTGACGCCTTTCGCCTGCTGCAAAATCTGGTGGCCGTGCCGGAAGTTGAGCGCGAAGCAATGTTTTTTGGCGGGCTGTTTGCTTACGACCTGGTTGCTGGCTTTGAAGATTTACCGGAAACCGAGCAGGGAAACCGCTGCCCGGACTACTGTTTCTACCTGGCCGAAACCCTGCTGGTGATCGACCATCAGAAAAAATATACCCGCATCCAGGCCAGCCTTTTCACGCCGTCTGAGTCTGAGAAAAATCGCCTCGCGCAGCGCATCGCCCAACTGCAACAGCAGATGTCAGAAGCACCGCCCGCGCTCCCGGTGCAGCGTGTTGAAAAGATGACCTGCGAGGTGAGTCAGACCGACGACCAGTACGGCGCGGTGGTGCGTCAGATGCAAAAAGCGATTCGTGCCGGGGAGATTTTCCAGGTGGTGCCGTCCCGTCGCTTTTCACTGCCCTGCCCGTCGCCGCTGGCGGCTTACGATGTGCTGAAAAAGAGCAACCCAAGCCCGTACATGTTCTTTATGCAGGACAATGATTTCACCCTGTTTGGCGCGTCGCCGGAAAGCTCCCTCAAGTACGACGCCACCAGCCGCCAGATTGAGATCTACCCGATAGCGGGAACCCGTCCACGCGGCCGTCGTGCCGATGGCTCCCTGGACCGCGATCTCGACAGCCGCATCGAACTGGAAATGCGTACCGACCATAAAGAGCTCTCCGAACACCTGATGCTGGTTGACCTGGCGCGTAACGATCTGGCACGCATTTGTACGCCTGGCAGCCGCTACGTGGCGGACCTGACCAAAGTCGACCGCTACTCCTTCGTCATGCACCTGGTCTCCCGGGTGGTGGGTGAACTGCGCCACGACCTCGACGTTCTGCACGCCTACCGCGCCTGCATGAACATGGGCACCCTGAGCGGCGCGCCGAAAGTCCGCGCTATGCAGTTGATCGCCGAAGCGGAAGGACGCCGTCGCGGCAGCTACGGTGGTGCCGTGGGCTATTTCACCGCTCACGGTGACCTTGATACCTGCATCGTGATCCGCTCCGCCTACGTTGAGGACGGCATTGCCACCGTCCAGGCCGGGGCCGGGATTGTGCTGGATTCTGTTCCGCAGTCGGAAGCCGACGAAACCCGCAGTAAAGCGCGCGCGGTACTGCGCGCCATTGCTACCGCACACCATGCACAGGAGATTTTCTGATGGCTGACATTCTGCTGCTCGATAATATCGACTCCTTTACCTACAACCTGGCAGATCAGCTGCGTGCGAATGGTCACAACGTCGTTATCTATCGCAACCACGTTCCGGCCCAGACGCTGATTGACCGTCTGGCGACCATGCAAAACCCGGTGCTGATGCTCTCCCCGGGCCCAGGCGCACCGAGCGAAGCAGGCTGTATGCCTGAGCTGTTGACCCGAATGCGCGGCAAGCTGCCGATTATCGGCATCTGCCTCGGCCACCAGGCGATTGTCGAAGCCTACGGCGGTTACGTGGGTCAGGCGGGGGAGATCCTGCATGGCAAAGCGTCAAGTATTGAACATGACGGTCAGGCGATGTTTGCCGGTCTGCCAAACCCGCTTCCGGTAGCCCGTTACCACTCGCTGGTCGGCAGCAATATTCCGGCCGGGCTGACCATTAACGCCTCGTTTGAAGGGATGGTGATGGCGGTGCGTCACGATGCGGATCGCGTCTGCGGGATGCAGTTCCACCCGGAATCTATCCTGACGTCCAACGGCGCGCGTCTGCTGGAGCAAACGCTCGACTGGGCGCTACAAAAGCTGGAGCAGACCAACACCCTGCAACCGATTCTGGAAAAACTGTATCAGGCTCAGACCCTGAGCCAGCAGGAGAGCCATCAGCTGTTCTCCGCCGTCGTGCGCGGCGAGCTGAAGCCTGAGCAGCTGGCCGCTGCGCTGGTGAGCATGAAGGTACGTGGCGAAAGCCCGCAGGAGATCGCCGGCGCGGCAACCGCGCTGCTGGAAAATGCCGCCCCGTTCCCGCGCCCGGACTATCCGTTTGCCGATATTGTCGGGACCGGTGGCGACGGCAGTAACAGTATCAATATTTCCACCGCCAGCGCCTTTGTGGCCGCGGCATGCGGTCTGAAGGTGGCGAAACACGGCAACCGCAGCGTGTCCAGCCGTTCAGGATCGTCCGACCTGCTGGCGGCTTTCGGTATCAACCTGGACATGAACGCCGAGCGTTCCCGTGAAGCGCTGGATGACCTGGGCGTCTGTTTCCTGTTCGCGCCGAAGTATCACACCGGTTTCCGCCACGCGATGCCGGTTCGCCAGCAGCTCAAAACCCGCACGCTGTTTAACGTGCTCGGTCCACTCATTAACCCGGCGCACCCGCCGCTTGCGCTGATTGGCGTTTACAGCCCGGAACTGGTCCTGCCGATTGCGGAGACGCTGCGCGTCCTCGGTTACCAACGCGCCGCCGTGGTACACAGCGGCGGGATGGATGAAGTTTCCCTGCATGCGCCCACGCTGGTGGCGGAACTGAATAACGGCGAAGTGCTGAACTATCAGCTTGAGGCCGCTGACTTCGGGTTGACCCCGTACCATCAGGACGCCCTGGCGGGCGGCACGCCGGAAGAAAACCGTGACATTCTCACGCGCTTATTACAAGGTAAAGGTGAGGCCGCCCATGAGGCCGCCGTGGCGGCCAACGTAGCCATGCTGATGCGTTTACATGGCGAGGAAGATCTGAAAGCCAACGCCCAAAAAGTTCTGGACGTACTGCGCTCCGGTGCAGCTTACGATCGCGTTACCGCACTTGCGGCAAGAGGGTAAATAATGCAGACCGTTTTAGCGAAAATCGTCGCCGATAAGGCCATCTGGGTGGAAGCCCGTAAGCAACAGCAGCCGCTCGCCAGTTTTCAGAATGACGTCGTTCCGAGCAGCCGTCGTTTTTATGATGCGCTCCAGGGCGCGCGTACCGCGTTTATTCTGGAGTGTAAAAAAGCGTCTCCGTCCAAAGGCGTGATCCGCGACGATTTCGACCCGGCGCGTATTGCCGGTATCTACAAGCATCATGCGTCTGCCATTTCTGTGCTGACGGATGAGAAATATTTCCAGGGCAGCTTCGATTTTCTGCCCGTAGTCAGCGGCATCGCGCCGCAGCCGATACTGTGCAAAGACTTTATTATCGACCCGTATCAGATCTGGCTGGCGCGCTTTTACCAGGCAGATGCCTGCCTGCTGATGCTCTCCGTGCTGAATGACGAGCAGTATCGCCAGCTCTCGGCCGTCGCGCACAGCCTGAATATGGGCGTGCTGACCGAAGTGAGCAACGAAGAGGAGCTGGAGCGCGCCATCGCGCTGGAAGCCAAAGTGGTCGGCATTAACAACCGCGACCTGCGCGACCTGTCGATTGACCTCAACCGTACGCGCCAGCTTGCGCCGCGTCTGGGCGCGGGCGTCACGGTGATCAGCGAATCCGGGATTAACAGCTACGCTCAGGTGCGCGAACTCAGCCACTTTGCCAACGGTTTCCTGATCGGCTCCGCGATGATGGAACACGACGATCTTAATGCGGCCGTGCGCCGCGTGCTGTTGGGTGAGAACAAAGTCTGCGGCCTGACCCGTGAACAGGATGCGCAGGCCGCATATGAAGCGGGCGCGATCTATGGTGGTCTGATCTTTGTTGAGTCCTCTCCTCGCGCCGTTAATGAGGAACAGGCGCACAAGGTGATGGCGGCTGCGCCTCTGAGCTACGTGGGCGTGTTCCGCAATGCGGATATTAACGACGTTGCGGCAAAAGCGGACGCGTTATCCCTGAGCGCGGTCCAGCTGCACGGCGATGAAGATCAGGCGTACATCGATGCTCTGCGACATGTTCTGGCGCCTCAGGTTCAGATCTGGAAAGCGCAAAGCGTTGGCGCCACCCTGCCCGCGCGTAACCTGAAGCATGTTGATAAATACGTGCTCGACAACGGCCAGGGCGGCACGGGGCAGCGTTTTGACTGGTCACTGCTGCGTGGCGAAGTGCTGGACAATGTCCTGCTGGCGGGGGGATTAAGCCCCGATAACTGTGTGGAAGCGGCCAAAACCGGCTGCGCAGGCCTCGATTTCAATTCAGGCGTAGAGTCCCAACCGGGCATTAAAGACGCCAGCAAGCTGGCATCGGTATTTAAAACTCTGCGTGCATATTAAGGAAGAGAAGATGACGACATTACTTAACCCGTATTTTGGTGAGTTCGGTGGGATGTATGTCCCACAAATCCTGATGCCCGCGCTGCGCCAGCTGGAAGAAGCGTTCGTGAGCGCACAGAAAGATCCGGCGTTTCAGGCGGAGTTTACCGACCTGCTGAAAAACTACGCCGGTCGTCCGACGGCGCTGACAAAGTGCCGCAACCTGACCGAAGGCACTAAAACTACGCTGTATCTTAAGCGTGAAGATCTGCTGCACGGTGGCGCGCATAAAACTAACCAGGTGCTTGGCCAGGCGCTGCTCGCGAAGCGGATGGGTAAAACCGAAATCATCGCCGAAACCGGCGCGGGGCAGCACGGTGTGGCATCCGCCCTCGCCAGCGCCCTGCTCGGCCTGAAATGCCGCATCTACATGGGGGCGAAGGACGTTGAGCGCCAGTCGCCAAACGTGTTCCGTATGCGTCTGATGGGGGCGGAAGTGATCCCGGTGCACAGCGGTTCTGCCACGCTGAAAGATGCCTGTAATGAAGCGCTGCGCGACTGGTCTGGCAGCTACGAAACCGCCCATTACATGCTCGGTACCGCCGCGGGCCCGCACCCGTTCCCGACCATCGTGCGGGAATTCCAGCGCATGATCGGCGAAGAGACTAAAGCGCAGATCCTCGAAAAAGAGGGTCGCCTGCCGGATGCGGTGATCGCCTGCGTTGGCGGCGGATCTAACGCCATCGGCATGTTTGCCGATTTTATCGACGAAACCAGCGTTGGGCTGATTGGCGTTGAGCCTGCCGGCCACGGTATTGAAACGGGCGAGCATGGTGCGCCGCTGAAGCATGGCCGCGTGGGGATCTACTTCGGCATGAAGGCCCCGATGATGCAGACCGATGAAGGGCAGATTGAAGAGTCTTACTCAATCTCTGCCGGGCTGGATTTCCCGTCCGTAGGGCCGCAGCACGCGTTCCTGAACAGCACCGGCCGCGCGGATTATGTCTCCATCACCGATGACGAAGCGCTGGAGGCCTTCAAAACGCTGTGCCGCAATGAAGGGATCATCCCGGCGCTGGAGTCTTCCCACGCGCTGGCGCACGCGCTGAAAATGATGAAGGAAAACCCGGAAAAAGAGCAGCTGCTGGTGGTAAACCTTTCCGGTCGCGGTGACAAAGATATCTTCACCGTTCACGATATTCTGAAAGCACGAGGGGAAATCTGATGGAACGCTACGACAACGCATTTGCACAACTGAAAGCTCGCCAGGAAGGCGCCTTCGTTCCCTTCGTGACGCTGGGCGACCCCGGCCCGGAGCAGTCGCTGAAGATTATCGACACCCTGATTGATGCCGGTGCCGACGCGCTGGAGCTCGGTATTCCGTTCTCCGATCCGCTGGCGGATGGCCCGACCATTCAGAACGCAACGCTACGCGCGTTTGCCGCGGGCGTGACGCCGAGCCAGTGCTTTGAAATGCTGGCGGCGATCCGTCAGAAGCACCCGACCATTCCGATCGGCCTGCTGATGTACGCCAACCTGGTGTTCAGCCGCGGTATTGATGCGTTTTACGCAGAGTGCGCCCGCGTGGGCGTTGACTCCGTGCTGGTGGCTGACGTGCCCGTTGAAGAGTCTGCGCCATTCCGTCAGGCGGCAATGCGCCACAACGTCGCGCCGATTTTCATCTGTCCACCGAATGCCGATGACGATCTGTTGCGCCAGATTGCCTCTTACGGACGAGGTTACACCTACCTGCTCTCCCGTGCGGGCGTCACCGGTGCGGAAAACAAAGCCGCGCTGCCGCTGCATCATCTGGTGGAGAAGCTGGCAGAATACCATGCTGCACCGCCGCTTCAGGGCTTTGGCATTTCCTCACCGGATCAGGTTACTGCGGCAATTGACGCGAAAGCCGCCGGAGCCATTTCCGGTTCGGCTATCGTGAAAATTATCGAGAAGAACGTGGATAAGCCAGAGCAGATGCTGGCTGAGTTACACGCATTCGTCACATCCATGAAAGCGGCCACGCGCAAGGCGTAACCGTTAACACCGTCTGGCCCCGGCGTCAGGCGGTTTTCCCTTCTCTCTTCCTGAAAGAAGCAGGTCAAAATTGATCCTGTCGATATTTTCGGTGTGAATGACTTTCCAAACTTTCGCGTAAGCGTATGATCTGGGCTCTTTTTAGCGTTACCCTTCTGAGTTCAGAGGTTATTCATGTCATGGCATTCCTTCAAACAGACTTACCTGGTTAAGTTCTGGTCACCTGTTCCGGCCGTTATCGCGGCAGGCATTCTCTCTACTTATTATTTCGGTATTACCGGCACCTTCTGGGCTGTTACGGGCGAGTTTACCCGCTGGGGTGGGCAGCTATTACAGCTGGCAGGCGTCCATGCCGAAGAGTGGGGCTACTTCAAACTGATCCATCTTGAGGGCACACCGCTGACCCGCATCGACGGGATGATGATCATTGGCATGTTCGGCGGTTGTTTTGCGGCCGCGCTGTGGGCCAACAACGTTAAGTTGCGCATGCCGAAAAGCCGCATCCGCATTATGCAGGCCGTGGTCGGCGGCATCATTGCCGGGTTTGGCGCCCGCCTGGCGATGGGCTGTAATCTGGCCGCGTTCTTTACCGGTATTCCGCAGTTCTCGCTGCATGCCTGGTTCTTTGCCGTCGCCACCGCCATCGGCTCCTACTTCGGTGCTAAATTCACCCTGCTGCCGCTGTTCCGCATTCCGGTGAAAATGACGAAAGTTAGCGCTGCCTCTCCGTTAACGCAAAAACCCGATCAGGCGCGTCGTCGCTTCCGCCTCGGTATGCTGGTCTTTTTTGCCATGGTTGCCTGGGCGATTTGCACGGCGATGAATCAGCCAAAACTTGGCCTGGCCATGCTGTTCGGCGTCGGTTTTGGTCTGCTGATTGAACGCGCGCAGATCTGCTTTACCTCCGCGTTTCGCGATATGTGGATCACCGGACGCACCATGATGGCGAAGGCGATCATTGCCGGTATGGCCGTGAGCGCGATCGGCATCTTCAGCTACGTTCAGCTCGGCGTGGAACCGAAAATCATGTGGGCGGGCCCAAATGCCGTCATTGGCGGGCTGCTGTTTGGTTTTGGCATCGTGCTGGCGGGCGGGTGTGAAACCGGCTGGATGTATCGCGCTGTGGAAGGCCAGGTGCATTACTGGTGGGTGGGTCTGGGTAACGTGATTGGCTCTACCATTCTGGCCTACTACTGGGATGACGTCTCTCCGGTACTGGCAACAAACTGGGACAAGGTCAACCTGCTGAATACCTTTGGTCCACTCGGGGGGCTCCTGGTGACCTACGCCCTGCTGCTTATCGCCTTCTTACTGGTTGTTGCACAAGAGAAGCGCTTCTTCCGACGCGCCACCGCCAAAACTGAAACTCAGGAGAATGCCGCATGAAAGAGATCGTGCCTGATTATCGTCTCGATATGGTGGGTGAACCTTGCCCTTACCCGGCCGTCGCCACGCTTGAAGCGCTACCGCAGCTAAAGAAAGGTGAAATTCTGGAAGTGGTGAGCGATTGCCCCCAGTCGATCAATAACATTCCTCTTGATGCCAAAAATCACGGCTATACCGTGCTGGATATCCAGCAGGACGGACCAACCATTCGTTATTTAATTCAGAAGTGACTTCACGATCTAAAAAGGCCTCTCAGAGGCCTTTTCTAGTTTACTGGCTTTGGCCACCGTCGTCGTCTGAGCTTCGGCAGGCATGAATGAATGGTGAGACGTGTTCCGCAAACGGAACAGATAGCACCGTGAGGTAGGCTATGTGCTGGGCTGAACGTCGTGAACTGAAACTGTTTACCTGCACAAACCGGACACTCAAATTTGATGTTGGGGATATCCCCTCCAGCCAGGTGTATGGAACAACCACCTTACAGCAATCACCGGCTGACAGGGGATATATCTTCTGTCAGAAACGATAGCCTGCTGAGAACATAAATACCCACGGATCCAGATGGGTATTGATACTTTGCTGCTGCCCGTCAGCTTTAAAGCGCACGTCCGTATCAATGTCCATATACCAGACCGAGGCGTTGATCAGCCAGTCACGGTTAATCAGATAATCCAGACCAACCTGCCCCGCCATGCCCCACGAGTCTTTCAGGCTGAGATCGGAGAGCCCGGCCTCTTTACCGGTATCGTTAAATTTCTCATCAAAGAAGGTGGTGTAGTTAACGCCTGCACCAATATAAGGGCGCACCTTGCTGCTGGAATCGCCGAAGTACCACTGCGCCATCAGCGTTGGTGGCAAATGGTGAACCGTGGCAATGTCCCCGGTCGGTCCTAAACCGACGCGGTGACGGAATGGCGTGGCGGCTAAAAGCTCGACGCCAACGTTATCCGTTGCCATATACGTAAACGTCAGGCCTAACTGGGTGTTATTGCTGACGTTAAACCCGCCCATACCCAGTACATTATCGGACCCTTCCGTTGGACGTACCGTTGCCGAACCGGCACGAATAAAGAATTCGCCTGCTTCATGCGCGTACGCGCCGCCAGAGAGACTGCTTAAGATAAGGGCTGCCACCGCTAATTTTTTCATATCCGCTCCATCGTTGTGGTTTTAATTGCGGAGGAGAATATACTCACAAATGAGTAATAAGTGATCTAACACAGATCACATTAAAACCAGTAAGTTAACATTCATTGATCTAGGTTAATTTTTGGTGACGCCTCATAAAGCAATAAGTTGTTACCGCGTCAATTTTTGGCATTTCATGGTTACAAAATTTTCTGTCTTCCCTCTCTTGCGCTTCCTGTAGCGGCTGGATAATTTATCGCTCTCACAATGTGATTTGATGCGTTCTACTTTTGCAGGTGTGCCATGAGTGATCATAACCCGTGCATGACGTGCGGAGCCTGTTGTGCGTATTTTCGAGTCTCTTTCTACTGGGCTGAAGCCAGCGATGGCGGCGGCACCGTTCCGGTTGATCTCACGGAACCCTTAACCCCTTTTCTGCGCTGTATGCGCGGCACCAACCAAAAACAGAGCCGCTGTGTGGCACTGCAAGGTGAGCCTGGGGTATCCACCCGCTGTTCCATTTACGCGGATCGCCCCAGCCCGTGTCGCACTTTCGCGATGTCGGGAAAGGATGGCAGGTCAATGAGGCATGCAATCGCGCCCGCGCCCGCTATGGATTACCGCCGCTTTACAAAGATATGCTTTTCCATACAAGCCTTGATGCTGCCACCAGCGTGTTATCCGGTGTACAATTGCCGGCTAATTAACACCTGCAATACTCAAGGAGAGTGCATGTCTATCACGGCGAAGTCTGTCTACCGTGACACGGGAAATTTTTTCCGCAATCAGTTCATTACCTTTTTACTGATCGCGTTGTTGTGCGCCTTTATTACGGTGGTGCTGGGTCATGCGTTCTCACCCAGTGATGAACAGATTGCCACGCTGAGCCAGGGGGATCATCTTGCAGGCAGCGCAGGGTTGTTTGACCTTGTACAGAATATGACGCCAGAGCAACAGCAAATCTTGCTGCGCGCATCTGCGGCATCTACCTTCTCGGGCCTGATTGGCAACGCCATTCTGGCGGGTGGCGTGTTGCTGATGATCCAGCTGGTGTCTGCCGGCCAACGCGTCAGCGCGTTACGTGCAATCGGGGCCAGCGCTCCGGTGCTGCCAAAACTGTTTATCCTCATCTTCCTTACCACGCTGCTGGTCCAGATGGGGATAATGTTGGTTGTCGTTCCGGGCGTGCTGCTGGCTATCGTGCTTTCATTCGCGCCAGTAATGGTTGTGCAGGACAAAATGGGCATTTTCACCGCCATGCGCAGCAGCATCAGGCTCGCATGGGCCAATATGCGACTGGTCGCCCCGGCCGTTATCAGCTGGCTGCTGGCCAAAACTCTGCTGTTGCTGTTTGCGCCGAATTTTGCGGTGTTAACGCCAAACGTCGGAGCGGTTGTCGCCAATACGCTGAGCAATCTGATTTCAGCCGTGCTGCTGGTCTATTTGTTCCGCCTGTACATGTTAATTCGTCAGTAACTGGGATCGCAGAATGAAGCAGTTTCTTGATTTTTTACCGCTGATCGTATTTTTCGCTTTTTATAAGCTGTACGACATTTATGCCGGCACGCTGGCGCTGATTGTGGCAACGGCTGTGGTGCTGATTTACAGCTGGGTTCGCTATCGCAAAGTTGAAAAGATGGCGCTCATCACCTTCCTGATGGTGGCGGTGTTTGGAGGTCTGACGTTGTTCTTCCACAATGATGAATTTATCAAATGGAAGGTCACGGTGATTTACGGCCTGTTTGCGGGCGCACTCCTCATCAGCCAGTGGGTGATGAAGAAGCCGCTGATCCAGCGCATGCTGGGGAAAGAACTGACCCTGCCGCAGGCTGTGTGGGGGCGTCTGAATATCGCCTGGGCACTATTTTTTATTCTGTGTGGTCTGGCGAATATCTATATCGCATTCTGGCTGCCGCAGAATATCTGGGTCAACTTCAAGGTGTTTGGTCTGACGGCGCTGACTCTTATCTTCACCCTGCTCAGCGGCGTTTATATTTATCGCCACATGCCGCAGGATGACAAGCACTGATCCTTCTGGCCAGATCGCCACGCGGTCTGGCCTCTTATCCCGCCTTCTCTTTTCTCTACATCCTCCCTGCGAAAATGTCTGAATCATGAAGATTTTATGGAGATTGCTGTCACTTTATTGTAATGAGAATGACTATCATTAATATTCGTCATCGCATTTTTAACAAATGGAAATGAGTTGATGAATAACATAATAAGATTTGCCCCGGCTACACTTACGCTCGCCATTCTTTCAACGTTATACCAGAGCGCACACGCAGCGGAAGATCCTCTCGCCGATGGTGAAACAATGGTTGTTCAGGCCACCGCTGAAGAGGCGCTGAAGCAACAGCCGGGGGTTTCCATCATCACGGCAAAGGACATAGAAAAGGATCCACCGGTTAACGATCTTTCTGAAATTATTCGCAAAATGCCCGGGGTTAACCTCACCGGAAACAGCGCGACAGGCAGCCGCGGTAACAACCGCCAGATCGACATCCGCGGTATGGGGCCGGAGAACACGCTGATTCTGATTGACGGTGTGCCGGTGACGTCACGTAACTCGGTGCGCTACAGCTGGCGCGGGGAGCGCGACACCCGCGGGGATACCAACTGGGTTCCGCCAGAGATGGTTGAGCGCATTGAAGTGCTCCGGGGACCTGCTGCCGCCCGCTATGGTTCGGGGGCGGCCGGCGGCGTCGTCAACATCATTACCAAACGCCCGACTAACGACTGGCACGGCTCGCTCTCCCTGTACACTAACCAGCCTGAAAATGATAAAGAGGGAGCGACGAAACGCGCTAATTTTGATCTGAGCGGCCCCCTTGCGGGCGATGCGTTAACGATGCGCCTGTACGGGAATATCAACAAAACTGACGCAGATGCTCAGGACATCAACACCGCGCAAAACGGCTCTTACGCCGCCGGACGTGAAGGCGTGCGCAACAAGGACATTAATGCCCTGCTCTCCTGGAAACTCACGCCACAGCAGATTATCGATTTCGACTACAGCTACAGCCGCCAGGGCAATATCTACGCGGGTGATACTCAATACAGCAACTGCAACGTCAGCCCTGACGGTCTGGTGTCGTCCCTGTATGGACACGAAACGAACCGAATGTACCGCCAGTCTTATGGCATTACGCACAACGGCATCTGGGACTGGGGTCAGTCAAAGTTCGGTGTTTATTATGAAAAGACCAACAACACCCGCCTGGAAGAAGGCTCTACGGGCAAAGTTGAGGGGATGATCAATAGCGATAAATACGATACCAGCCGGCTGGAGTCATACCGTTCAACGGGTGAACTGAACATGCCTTTCTTCTGGCTGGTCGAACAGACGCTAACCGTGGGTGCAGAATGGAACCGTGATGAACTGAACGATCCGGCCTCAATGCAGGCGACAAATGTGTCGGGAGAAGTGATTAACGGCGTTCCCGGTACAGCTTCTGAGCGCAACAGCAAAAACAGCGCTGACCTCACTGGCATCTATCTTGAGGACAATATTGAAGCGCGCCAGGGCACCAACCTGATCCCAGGGCTCCGCTTTGATTATCACAATCAGTTTGGCAGCAACTGGAGTCCTAGCCTGAACCTCTCTCAGGATTTGGGTGACATGTTCAAGGTTAAAGCGGGTATCGCTCGGGTATTTAAAGCGCCAAACCTGTATCAATCCAGCGAAGGCTATCTGCTTTCCACCCGCGGCAATGGCTGCCCGAACAACGTTTCCGAAGGAAGCTGTTACCTGTTAGGTAATCCGGATCTGGATCCTGAAATCAGCGTGAACAAAGAGATTGGCCTGGCCTTCGCGCTGGAAGGCTACGAGGCTGGCATAACCTGGTTCCGCAACGATTACAAAAACAAGATTGTTTCAGGAACGGATGTGCTGGGCCAGACAAGCAGCGGCGCAAATATCCTTCAGTGGCAGAACGGAGGAAAGGCTGTTGTTGAGGGGCTGGAAGGCAACCTCACCGTCCCGGTTATTCGCGACACGCTAACCTGGCGTACCAATGCGACGTATATGATTCAGTCTGAAAGTAAGGACACCGGCAACCCTCTGTCGATTATCCCAAAATATACCGTCAACACGATGCTCGACTGGCAGGTTAACAGCAAACTTTCAGCGAACCTTAGCTGGACGATGTATGGCCGCCAGAAGCCAAGAGAAAATGCTGAAATCCGCAAAGAGCAGAATGCGATGTCAGATAAAGAGATTGGCGCCTATTCCATCGTTGGGATCGGTAGTAACTATCAACTGACAAAAGATCTCCGCCTGAATGCCGGGATCAGCAACCTCTTTGATAAGCAAATTTACCGAGAAAATGACGGTGCATCGACCTATAACGAACCAGGCCGTGCGTATTACGCCGGCGTGACCCTGTCCTTCTGACCCGCTGGCGCCTGCTCTGCGGGCGCTAACCCTATTCTCTCCAGCCAGAAATCATAGTAGCATCCCGCCTGAAGTCTTCAGTTAAGAGTTTAAAAACAATGACAACAAATGACGCCCCACAGGGCGAACTGGTTTTACGCACACTGGCAATGCCTGCGGATACGAATGCCAATGGCGATATTTTTGGCGGCTGGTTGATGTCGCAGATGGATATGGGCGGTGCAATCCTGGCAAAAGAGATTGCACACGGGCGCGTGGTGACAGTCCGGGTCGATGGCATGACCTTCCTGCGCCCTGTCGCGGTGGGGGACGTGGTGTGCTGTTACGCACGCTGCGTAAAACGCGGCAATACGTCTGTCTCCATCAACATTGAAGTATGGGTGAAAAAAGTCTCTTCTGAGCCGATTGGTCAGCGCTATAAGGCGACGGAGGCATTATTCATCTATGTGGCGGTGGATAGCGACGGTAAGCCCCGCCAGCTCCCACGGAGCTGATCCTCAGGTAAAAAAAGCCTCCTTGCGGAGGCTTCTTTTATTCCATCTGTGCCCCGCCGTTCAGGCGGAAGACAATGTTCACAATCAACCCATTGCCGGGTTTACCGGCTTCATAGCGCCACCTGCGCATGGCCGATTTAACTTCGCGTTCAAACATATTCGCCGGCTGTGCGGACAGGATTTCCACGTTATCGACACGTCCATCGGCCGTAACGTCGAATTTCACCCGTACACGCCCTTCAATACGTAACGCCTGGGCACGTGCCGGGTACTGCGGCTGGTTACGGCTCAGCGCGCGCGGGCCTGCTGGCGCCGTTACCGTCGGTTTTGTCGCGGTCGTGGTGTTATTCATCAGCGGACGTGATGGGGCGGCATTTTCAACCGGCTGCGTGGCGCGTGGCTCAACCGGACGCACTTCGCGTTTCGGACGCTCTTCCACCTTTTTGACCGGCTTGGGTTTTGGCTTCGGCTTAGGTTTCGGCTCCGGCTTATGGATCACTACCGGCGCTTCTTTCGGCGGTTCAGGAACCGGCTCGGGCTCTGGCTCCGGCTCGGGTTCAACAACGGGCTGTGGCGGCGGCGGCGCAACCTGCGGCGGCTCAAGATCCGCAGGCGATACCATGGTCACAGAAATTGGCTGCGCTGGCGCCGGCATTTCAATAACCTGATGAACCGAGGTATAGAGCAGACCCGCCACGACAGCACCGTGAATAACGACGGAAAGCAGCGTCGGCCATGGAAAGCGGCGAGGTAAATCAAGGGTCATCGAAGTCATAATCATCAACGTTAAAAAACCGAACCTCGATTTTAAATGCAAATAGCAATCATATTCAATAAGACACTTTGTCCTGGCGCAATTTAAGCGTACATGAGGGCAAAAAAGGGGCATCCAGATCAGGGTTTTAACATTGTTATTATCTTTACATTGCAGTCATTTGTGCTTTCACATAACGTAATTGTCACTTTTACCGGTTAAGGAGCTTTGCCGTGCTTTACGTGATTTACGCTGAAGATGTACCTGATTCTCTGGAAAAACGTCTTTCCGTTCGCCCTGCTCATCTGGCGCGTTTACAGTTGCTACAGGATGAAGGTCGGTTGCTGACCGCAGGCCCGATGCCTGCCGTTGACAGCAACGATCCGGGCGCGGCGGGTTTTACCGGCTCCACGGTGATTGCCGAGTTTGAATCTCTGGAAGCCGCGCAGGCCTGGGCAGAAGCAGACCCGTACGTCGCAGCCGGCGTGTACGAAAAAGTCACGGTTCGTCCGTATAAAAAAGTATTCTGAAACGAAAGGCTCCCTCGGGAGCCTTTTCTTCATTCAGTGCAGCGACGCCAGCCTCGCCGCAAATCCGACAAACAGCAGACCTATCAGCCCGTTCCCCAGCTTCGCCAGTTTCTTTTTGGTTTTGAGGTAACGCGTGACAAACGCGCCTGAGAAAATCAGGAAGCTCATGTACATGAAGCTGATCAGCTCAAGCGTTGTGGCGAGGATCAGGAACGACGTGCCGGTATTCTTCGCATTGACATCAATAAACTGCACGAAGAACGACACGTAAAAGAGAATCGCTTTCGGGTTCGTCAGGCTCAGCACCAGCGAACGCTTAAGGATTGCGCTTGCCGGTTCGGCGCTACTTTCGTGCGCATTTTTGTGACGCGTTATAACGGACCAGAGCATTTTTCCGCCCAGCCACAGCAGATAAAACGCGCCCAGATAGCGGACAATATTAAATAAAACCGGAGTGGTCTGGATCAACGCGGCGACGCCCGCCCAGGCCAGAAACATCAGCACGGCATCACCAATAAACACACCGGTGGCTGCCAGATAGCCTTTCTTAACGCCGTGGCCAATCCCTGTTTTCAGCACAAACAAGGTGTTCGGTCCTGGAACCAGCACGATAAAAAATGCGCCGACAACATAGGTCCAGAAATTCAGTACACCAAACTCCGCAAACACGTCTCACTCCTTTCGCTCAAAAACAGCGGGGATACCGGTAATTACGGTATCCCCTGAATCAGTTGCGCTATTGTACGCCGTTATAGCCATCAAGATAAGTCGCGGCCAGTTCGTTACCAAATAATAGGGCGTCTTTACTGTCCATGTCCGAAGACCATTTATCCTTCGCGTTGCCTGCGAACAATTCCTGCGACTTCGCATTTTCTTTTAGCTGATCGCGAATGCTTTGCGCGTATTCACTGGCTTCAGCCTCAGTCCGCCCTTCCGCGCGGTCAGCTTTGCCCCGGGCATAAAGCTCGCGGAACTGCGCCACGTTCAGCTGATAATTTTTCTGCACGCTGGAGGTGTAATTGCCGCCAGTAAAGCTGGACTGATGCGACACGAAATAAAACGCGTGCCGTTCGGGTGAGGTTTTGCTGCTGGCACAACCGCTTAATATCGCAATCCCAAAGAGTGCTGCCATTACTTTTCCGTTCATCCTTTTTTCCTTTAATAAAGCCAATGTATTCCCCATGCGAAAACATAATCTGCCAATGAGGAAAATGACGAAAGTCCTAAATCTTCTCTGAGCGCATCCAGCGCCAAAAGTACAATAAAAATCCAGAGATAAGGATTCATCTTTTAATATCATGACGTTATGGGATGTTAGTATATCGTGGAAAGCAAACGGAAGGAGACTGCAAAAATTGATAGCCTGGATGTTTAATGGGCACCTTTACGGTGCCCTTCATGCTTTTTAGATGTCCTGGACTGCGAACAACAGCGCGTTACGGTGTCTGTTCAGGCCACATTTTCTGATGGCGTGGATACGCATATTGCGGCGGGATTGTGCTTCCAGCCAACGAGCCTTACGACGACTCACCTGTCGCAACATGCGCCAGCGCCCAACTTCAGTTCTACTGCGCTTCATGTCTACAACTCTTTCTCTAACAGAGATGCCATTATATGCCTAAGCAGGCGGCAAACCAGCGCTTTTATCTGCCGTTTTTATTTGCCAGATGAATCCTGATGCGTAAACTCATAACAATACGCTTTCAAAAGGATTTTTTATTTATGACAACCTTCTACACCGTGGTGAGTTGGCTGGTCATTTTAGGATACTGGCTGTTAATTGCCGGGGTGACGTTGCGCATTCTGATGAAACGCAGAGCGGTACCTTCCGCCATGGCCTGGCTTCTGATTATCTACATTCTGCCGCTGGTGGGCATCATCGCCTATCTCTCTTTCGGTGAACTTCATCTGGGTAAACGCCGCGCCGAACGCGCCCGCGCCATGTGGCCCTCCACGGCGAAATGGCTTGCCGACCTTAAAGCCTGCAAGCATATCTTCGCTGAAGAGAACAGTAGCGTGGCCGCATCTCTGTTCAAGCTGTGCGAACGCCGCCAGGGGATTGCTGGGGTAAAAGGCAATCAGCTGCAACTGATGACCTCTTCTGATGATGTGATGCAGGCGCTGATCCGTGATATCCAGCTCGCCCGGCATAATATCGAGATGGTGTTTTATATCTGGCAGCCGGGCGGCATGGCGGACCAGGTCGCCGAATCGCTAATGGCCGCTGCACATCGCGGTATCCACTGCCGCCTGATGCTGGACTCCGCCGGCAGCGTGGCCTTTTTCCGTAGCCCGTGGGCAGGCATGATGCGCAACGCCGGTATCGAGGTGGTCGAGGCGCTGAAAGTGAATCTTTTCCGCGTCTTTCTGCGCCGCATGGATCTCCGCCAGCACCGGAAAATGGTTCTGATCGATAACTATATCGCCTACACCGGCAGCATGAACATGGTTGACCCCCGCTTCTTCAAGCAGGAATCCGGCGTGGGGCAATGGATCGATCTGATGGCGCGGATGGAGGGACCGATCGCGACCTCAATGGGCATCGTCTACTCCTGCGACTGGGAAATTGAAACCGGGAAACGCATTCTTCCCCCGCCGCCGGATGGCAATATCATGCCGTTTGAGGAAGCCAGCGGGCACACTATCCACACTATCGCCTCCGGTCCTGGCTTCCCGGAAGATCTGATCCATCAGGCACTGCTTACCGCCGCCTACTCCGCGCGGGAATATCTGATCATGACCACGCCCTATTTCGTTCCCAGCGACGACCTTCTGCATGCCATCTGTACAGCGGCACAGCGCGGAGTGGATGTGAGCATTATTATGCCGCGCAAGAACGATTCGCTGCTGGTCGGGTGGGCAAGCCGCGCGTTCTTTAGTGAGCTGCTGGCCGCAGGCGTTAAAATTTATCAGTTCGAAGGCGGCCTGTTACACACCAAGAGCGTGCTGGTGGACGGAGAGCTGAGCCTGGTGGGTACTGTCAACCTCGATATGCGCAGTCTGTGGCTGAATTTTGAAATTACGCTGGTCATTGATGACGCCGGGTTCGGTGGCGATCTGGCAGCGGTTCAGGACGATTATATCTCCCGCTCACGCCTGCTGGACGCCAGACTGTGGGCGAAACGTCCGCTGTGGCAGCGAATTGCCGAACGACTGTTTTACTTCTTTAGTCCGTTGCTGTAAAACGTGCCCAACGATGTTTAACAGGTAGTCATCATGGAAATGGATCTGAACAATCGCCTGACCGAAGACGAAACGCTCGAACAGGCCTACGATATTTTTCTCGAGCTGGCGGTCGATAATCTCGACCCTGCTGACGTCATTCTTTTCAACCTGCAATTCGAAGAGCGTGGCGGTGCTGAGCTGTTCGATCCGGCTGAAGACTGGGCCGAACATGTCGATTTTGATCTCAACCCGGACTTCTTCGCCGAGGTGGTGATTGGCCTTGCAGATGAAGACGGCGGAGAAATTAACGACATCTTTGCCCGCGTCCTGCTGTGCCGCGAGAAAGATCACAAACTGTGCCATATCCTCTGGCGCGAATAATAAAAAAGGCTGCCCGCGCAGCCTTTTTATTTAATCCGGTAAGGCATTTCCACAGCGGTGACAAAACCGCGCGCCGGGTTCATGATTCCCCTGCTGACAATTCGGACATTTGCGTTGCTGCTTACTGTTCTGGAAGGCGCTGCTCATATGGGTGGTAATTAACCCCGTCGGAATCGCTATCACCGAATAGCCGATCAGGATAAGAACCGATGCCACAATACGTCCGAGCGGCGTATGCGGGGTAATATCGCCATAGCCCACGGTGGTCACCGTGACGATAGCCCAGTAAACAGACGCATTAAGCGTGGTAAACCCGTATTTCGGCCCTTCGATTAAATACATAAGGGAGCCAAAAACGATCATCACGATAGCAATAAACGAATAGAAGAGAATCAGCTGGTGGCGGGCGCTGACAATGGCAACCCAAAAAACCCGCAGCGACGGCATAAAGCGCAGCAGTTTGAGAATCCGTAACACACGAATCGCCCGCATTGCACGCCAGGCAAACACATAATTCAAGCTGATCTCAGGCCACAGCCACATGACATACAGCGGCAGGATGGTGGCTAAATCAATAAATCCCCAGAAGCTGAAAACGTATTTCGCCGGATTTGGCCAGCTAATGACCCTCAGCACATATTCCGCAGTAAACACCAGCGTGACAATCAATTCCAGCCAGACGAAAACGTGCCACTCCTCATACGTCATGTGGTACTGCGTTCCGGCGCCGGATTCGATAAAGATAATAATGACGCTAATCAGCGCAAATAAACCACACAGACCTTCGAAGCGGCGACCGGAAACCGTTTCAGGATCAAATAAAAGGTGATACAGCCGCTGGCGGGCCGACGTGAATAATCGCGACACATTAACCTCGAAAAATAAGGGCTGACATCATGTCAGCCCTTGCGATTATAACGGGTCTACTTTCAGGCAGGAAACCGCATGTCGGAAACTGCCCTCCAGAACCGGCCGTGTTTTCGCACATTCCGGCCCGGCTATTGGGCATCGAGTACGGAATACGCAGCCTGAAGGCGGGTTGATTGGCGAAGGCAGTTCACCTTCCAGAACCTGAATGGTTTTATTTTTTTCCAGATCGGGGTCCGGAACGGGAACCGCAGACATCAGCGCTTTGGTATAAGGGTGCAGAGGATTGTGGTACACCTCATCATACGTGCCCAGCTCTACGGCGTGGCCCAGATACATGACCAGCACACGGTCCGAAATGTGTTTTACCACCGCCAGATCGTGGGCGATGAAGATCAGCGACAGCCCCATTTCCCGTTGCAGTTTCTGTAGCAGGTTAACCACCTGGGCCTGGATGGAAACGTCCAGCGCCGAAACCGGCTCATCACAGATAATCAGTTTTGGTTCAAGGATCAACGCGCGTGCGATACCGATACGCTGGCACTGACCGCCGGAAAACTCGTGTGGGTAGCGGTTGATGAGGTTAGGCAGCAGACCCACCTTGAGCATCATCGCTTTCACCCGATCGCGAATTTCCTGGCGCGGCATCTTCGGATGATAGGTGCGCAGCGGCTCGGCAATGATTTCGCCAATGGTCATACGCGGGTTCAGGGACGCAAGTGGATCCTGGAAAATCATCTGGATGTCGCTGCGCACGTCGCGCCATTCATCCGGCTTCATCCCCAGCAGATCTTTGCCAAGCCAGGCCACTTTCCCGTCGGTGGCCTTCACCAGGCCGATGATCGCACGCGCAAACGTCGATTTGCCGCAGCCGGATTCGCCTACCACGCCCAGGGTCTCGCCTTCGTACAGGCGTAGCGTGACGCCATCCACCGCTTTCAGGGTTTTGGCAGGCTGCCAGAACCACTGTTTACCGTCTTTGATATCGAAATGGACCTTCAGGTCAGCGATTTCGAGCAGCACATTTCTTTTTTCGTCGATCGCGTTCATACCAGCTCCTCCAGCGGCTTAAAGCAGGCGCGCAGACGGCCTGGGGCAAACGCTTCCAGCGGCGGTGCGCTGTTACAGATTTCCATCGCATGCGGACAACGCGGCTGGAACGGGCAGCCTTTTGGCAGACGCAGCAGGTTTGGCGGGTTACCCGGGATAGTCAGCAGCGACTCCCCTTCCGCATCAAGACGCGGAACGGCATTCAACAGCCCGATAGAGTACGGATGGGCTGGCTGGTAGAACACATCGCGAGCATTACCGTATTCCATCGTGCGGCCTGCATACATGACTAACACTTTGTCGCAGATCCCGGCAACGACGCCTAAATCGTGGGTAATCATGATGATGGCGGTGTTGAACTCGCGCTTCAGCTCATTCAGCAACGTCATGATCTGCGCCTGAACGGTCACGTCCAGGGCGGTGGTCGGTTCATCAGCGATCAGCAGTTTTGGCCGGCAAAGCAATGCCATCGCGATCATAACGCGCTGACGCATACCGCCGGAAAACTCGTGCGGATACATGCGCATGCGCTTGCGTGCTTCAGGCATTTTCACCGCATCCAGCATTTTGACGGACTCTTCAAACGCTTCGGCTTTGCCCAGCCCCTTGTGGAGCATCAGCACTTCCATCAGCTGTTCACCCACCCGCATATAGGGGTTCAGGGACGTCATCGGATCCTGGAAAATCATTGAAATCTGCTCGGCGCGCAGCTTGTTCAGCTCATGTTCCGGCAAATTCAGGATCTCTTTCCCGTTAAACGTCGCCGAACCGCCGATCACGCCGTTTGACGCCAGCAGGCCCATCAGCGCGAATGCGGTCTGGGATTTACCGGAACCGGATTCGCCCACAATGCCCAGCGTTTCACCGGCACGCAGGTCGAAGTTGAGATCGTTAACGGCAGTAACATCACCGTCGGGGGTTTTAAACGTCACGCGGAGGTCTTTAACGTCCAGCAGTGCGCTGGTCCGCTGTTGCGCCTGTGGCGCGGTTGCCGTTTCAATAATGGTCATGACGGCGCTCCTTAACGGTCTTTCGGGTCGAGGGCATCACGCAGGCCATCGCCGATAAAGTTGAAACAGAACAGGGTGACGACCAGGAAGCCCGCCGGATACAGCAGTAACCACGGTGACACTTCCATGGAGTTTGCGCCATCACTTAACAGAGCGCCCCAGCTACTCAACGGCTCCTGCGTACCTAATCCCAGGAAGCTCAGGAAAGATTCAAACAGGATCATACTTGGCACCAGCAGGGAGGCGTACACCACCACCACGCCCAGCACGTTAGGAACGATATGACGCACCACAATATTGGCGGTAGAAACGCCACCAACCTGTGCGGCTTCGATAAACTCCTTACGTTTAAGGCTCAGCGTCTGGCCGCGCACAATACGCGCCATATCCAGCCAGGACACCATCCCGATCGCCACGAAGATCAGCAGGATATTTTGACCAAAGAAGGTCACCAGCAGAATGACGAAGAACATGAACGGGAAGGAGTTCAGGATTTCTAGCAGACGCATCATCACGGAGTCCACTTTCCCGCCGAGGTAACCGGAAAGCGAACCGTAAAGCGTGCCGACAATCACCGCCACCAGCGCCGCTGCGATGCCAACCATCAGGGAGATACGGCCACCAATCGCCACACGCACCAGCAAATCACGGCCGGAAGAGTCGGTACCGAAATAGTGCCCGGATTCCATATCCGGCGCGCTGGACATCATGCCCCAGTCCGTATCGTAATAGGTGAACTGAGAGAGCATTGGCGCCAGGGTTACAAACAGCGCGATAAGCACCAGCACGACCAGGCTGGCAACGGCGGCACGGTTATGCATAAAACGACGGCGGGCATCCTGCCAAAGGCTACGACCTTCGACCTCCAGCTTTTCACTGAAGTTTTCCAGCGCCTCGCTGTTTTTCTTACTCAACATCATGGCGTGCTCCAGTTAGTAACGGATTTTCGGGTCGATAACGGCATACAGCACATCGACAACGGCATTAAACAGAATGGTCAGTGCGCCCACGAGGATCGTCAGGCTCAGCACCAGCGAATAGTCACGGTTAAGCGCCCCGTTAACAAACAGCTGCCCGATACCCGGCAGGCCATAAATGGTTTCAATCACCATTGAGCCGGTGATAATGCCGACGAAAGCAGGCCCCATATAGGAGAGTACCGGTAACAGTGCAGGCTTGAGGGCATGACGGAAAATAATCCGGCGCATCGGCAGCCCTTTCGAACGGGCGGTACGGATGAAGTTCGAGTGCAGGACTTCAATCATTGAACCGCGGGTAATACGGGCGATGCTGGCGATGTAGGCCAGAGATAATGCCACCATCGGCAATATCATGAACTTCAGCGCCCCGCCGTTCCAGCCGCCCCCGGGGAGCCATTTCAGGGTTATGGCGAATATCATGACCAGCAACGGCGCGACAACGAAGCTGGGGATAACCACCCCGGTCATTGCGACCCCCATTACGGCGTAATCCCATCGGGTATTTTGTTTTAGCGCAGCGATAACGCCCGCAGTGACACCGAGAACAACGGCCAGGATAAATGCAGCAGCCCCTAATTTAGCCGATACCGGGAAGCTGGACGCCACCAGGTCGTTAACGGAATAGTCTTTATATTTAAATGACGGACCAAAATCACCGTGTGCAAGTTGCTTCAGATAGTTGAAGTACTGCGTGGTGATAGGATCGTTTAAATGGTATTTCGCTTCGATGTTGGCCATAACTTCTGGCGGAAGCGTGCGTTCACCGGTAAAAGGACTGCCCGGTGCAAGACGCATCATGAAGAAGGAAATTGTAATTAGAATAAATAACGTTGGAATCGCTTCAAGACAGCGACGCAGGATAAATTTCAACATTGCCCGTACCTTCTGGCGTGTGCCTGATGAATGTTACAAAATAGACACAGTGGGGCAAGCTCGCTCGCCCCACGTATTGCCATTAATGCTTGATAATATAAAGATTCTTAACGGAAATATTATCCAACGGGTCTTTACCGGTATAACCCCCTACCCATGGTTTCACCAGGCGGGCGTTAACGTAGTAGTAAACCGGAACGATCGCAGAGTCTTTATCGAGCTGTTGTTCTGATTTCGCGTACAGATCGGCGCGCTGGGCGTCATCTGCCACCTTCAGAGTTTCGCCAATCAGCTTATCAAACGCCGGGCTCTTATAGTGTGCGGTATTGTTCGAACTGTCGCTCAGCATGGTGTTCAGGAATGAGGTCGGTTCGTTATAGTCCGCACACCATCCTGCACGTGCCACGTCAAAGGTTCCCTGGTGGCGCGTATCGAGGAAGGTTTTCCATTCCTGGTTTTCCAGCTTCACGTTCACGCCGAGGTTTTTCTTCCAGATTGACGCGACGGCGATAGCCAGTTTTTTATGCAGATCGGAGGTGTTATACAGCAGGCTAAAGGTCAGCGGCTTGTCGGCGGTATAGCCAGCTTCAGCCAGCAGTTTTTTCGCTTCTTCGTTACGTTTTTCCTGTGACCATTTGAACCATTCAGGTTCAACCAGCTTCATACCGTCGGTGTAAGGCGGGGTGTAGCTGTAAGCCGACAGGTCGCCCTGATTCTTCACTTTATTCACGATAATGTCGCGATCCAGAGCCAGCTTCAGTGCGGTACGAACACGTACGTCGGTGAACGGTGCTTTCTGGTTGTTAATTTCGTAATAGTAGGTGCACAGATACGGATCGACGTGAACTTCTTTAGGGATCTCTTTTTTCAGCTTCTGGAACAGTTCAATCGGCATATTGTTATAGGTCATGTCGATTTCACCGCTGCGGTAGCGGTTTACGTCCGTCACTTCAGAAGAGATTGGCAGGTAGGTGACCTGATTGATAACGGTCTTCGCATTATCCCAATACTGCGGGTTACGCTCCAGCACCATACGTTCGTTAACGACCCAGTCCTTCAGCTTATATGCACCGTTGGTCACGATATTCGCAGGCTGCGTCCATTTTTCACCAAATTTTTCTACTGCGGATTTTGGTACCGGGGAGACGGACGGGTGAACCAGCAGCTTATAGAAGTACGGAACAGGTTCGCTCAACGTCACTTCAAAGGTGTTGGCATCGATGGCTTTTACGCCCAGGTCGGTAACTGGCTTTTTACCCGTGATGATGTCATCGATATTGGCAATATGGCCATACTGGAGGTAACTCGCATACGGGGAGGCGGTATTTGGATCCGCCAGACGCTGCCAGCTATAGACGAAATCTTCGGCGGTAACCGGCGTACCGTCGGACCATTTCGCATCTTTACGCAGATGGAAGGTCCAGACTTTAAAATCTTTGTTGTCCCATTTTTCCGCCACGCCCGGAGCCGGGTGGCCGTCTACGTCAGTCACCAGCAGACCTTCAAACAGATCGCGGTTAACGTTAGACTCTGGAACACCTTCAATTTTGTGCGGATCAAGAGACTGCACTTCCGCACCGTTATTACGTACCAGCGTTTGCTTCTCAGCCAGCTGAACACCAGCAGGAACGTCCGCAGCCATTGCAGCGTTGCCCGCGATTAGCGCAGTTAAAATCCCCGCCGCTACCAGACTTTTTTTTGTGATGATGGACATTGTGTTGATACTCCACTCATTATAATGACCGGCCTTCGCCAGTTGTGTAATCCCCTGTTGGGGCCTGTACAGCGCAGGAGTTTTTTTTGCTACTGTCAGGTTCTTTTTTTACTTCTTGCTATCACCGACTTCATTATTACTGACCGCTCGTACGGCGGTCTTGCGTCGATTCTTTACACCTCTCCCCTGTCAGAGAGATGTGTTGGATATCTTATGTGAGGGCTACATGAAAATAGTTCTCATCAACTTGTTTAATGCTGCAAAATATAAGGCCGGAAAGTACCAAATGGTGCCAACTCTCGCCAATACATTTTGCAAATTTGTTAAGCATTTCTCTTTTACGATGGCTGGCATAACTATGGCGCCAACCCTGGCTTACGCCGAAACCAACAAAAAGAGATTAAATTCATATGGATAAGAAATTTTGTTGCTACAAACGCGACGACAAAGCTTAGCTGAACGATTTTTCACGATAATTTAACAATTGATTATTATTTAGCACATTCGTCTGAGTCAGCGTCGAAATTACTAATATCATTTCGGTTATCTGTCAGCAAGCCCCAGAGTATCATGTGAGTAAAATAACAGAGGGTTTGAGGGATTTATGCGCGGCAAGGGGAAATGAAAATAAACAACCCCTTGAAAAACAACAGAAGAGGATTATTAGTAGAACTTATTATGACTGGCGCCTATTTCAACTTTATTTATATGATTTGCAGATAATCACGTAAAAAAAACGGAGCCGCTGGCTCCGCTCTTTCAAATGAAAGTCAGTGTACTAACCCGGGGAATATACTTTTAATACCGGTAACGATAAATTCGATGCCCAACGCCATTAACAACAGACCCATGATACGAGTAATCACGTTGATGCCCGTTTGTCCCAGCAAGCGAACCAGCCATGGCGCCATACGAAATACGCCCCAGCAGCACAGCGCGAACAGCGCAATGGCAACAGAAAAGCCAATGAGGTGCATCAGGCTGTGGTAGCGCGTTCCCCAGACAATGGTGGAACTGATCGCCCCCGGGCCCGCCATCAGCGGCAGCGCCAGTGGCACAACCCCGATGCTCTCGCGGATAGCTGTCTCTGATTTTTCCTGCTTGTTCTGTTTATCCTCCCCCAGCTTGCCGCTGATCATCGACATGGCAATCGTCACCACCAGGATCCCGCCTGCTATACGGAACGAATCAATCGAGATGCCGAAGACCTGAAGAATGGCGTCCCCGAGATAAAGAGACGTAAGTAGGATGATCGCCACCGACAGGTTTGCCGTCAGGTTGGTTTTATTTCGTGCCGCAGCCGTCTGATAGCTGGTCATACTAATGAAGACAGGGATGATCCCTACCGGGTTAACCAGAGCAAACAAGCCGATAAAAAACTTGAAATATGTAGGGAAATCAAAGAGCGTTTGAATCACATTAAGCTCCGCAATTGAGCATGGCCAGGGATAAACTGCGTGTCATGATAAATCCGCGCTGAAGATACGCTTTTTAGCCGCATACTTCACCAGAAATCTGTTCTTAAACGTTATCAATTCATGATGTTAAACATTTGTGTAATCAATGATATCGCCGCTTCCAATAGTTACTTAATTATTTAACAGTAGAATAATTAGCACAAAATAACCCTGCTGAAAGGTATCAGCTTAGGACAAAATTGATCTCGATCATAATTTTCGTACTCAGAAGTGAGTAATCTTGGTTACGCCGCCAGGGAGATCACCTATCAAAAAGGTATGATGCTAAGGTAAGGCTCTTTTAGTAAATTAGTGAGCTGGAGCAGTGAGTAATCCTTTGTTTTACTGTGTGTTACGCAAGTGGGATCGGCTCTGACTATACTCTCAGACGTATCGAGCGCTGGTTTACTAAAAGAGTTTAAACATTATCAGGAGAGCATTATGGCTGTTACCAATATCGCTGAACTGAACGCCCTCGTCGAGCGCGTGAAAAAAGCCCAGCGTGAATATGCCAATTTCACCCAAGAACAGGTTGATAAAATCTTCCGCGCGGCCGCTCTGGCTGCTGCTGATGCTCGAATCCCTCTCGCTAAAATGGCCGTTGCCGAATCCGGCATGGGTATCGTTGAAGATAAAGTGATCAAAAACCACTTTGCTTCAGAGTATATCTACAACGCCTATAAAGATGAGAAAACCTGCGGTGTGCTGTCAGAAGACGATACTTTCGGCACCATCACCATCGCAGAACCGATCGGCATCATTTGCGGTATCGTTCCAACCACTAACCCAACCTCTACCGCCATCTTCAAATCTCTCATCAGTCTGAAGACACGTAACGCAATCATTTTCTCCCCGCATCCACGTGCGAAGGACGCCACCAACAAAGCAGCAGATATCGTGCTTCAGGCTGCCATTGCGGCGGGTGCGCCAAAAGATCTCATCGGCTGGATCGACCAACCTTCTGTTGAACTGTCCAACGCCCTGATGCATCACCCGGACATTAACCTGATTCTGGCGACCGGTGGTCCTGGTATGGTTAAAGCAGCGTACAGCTCCGGTAAACCAGCCATCGGCGTAGGCGCAGGTAATACCCCTGTGGTGATCGACGAAACGGCTGATATCAAGCGTGCTGTTGCCTCTGTGCTGATGTCTAAAACCTTCGATAACGGCGTTATCTGTGCATCTGAACAGTCTGTTGTCGTGGTTGATTCGGTATACGACGCCGTTCGTGAACGTTTCGCCAGCCACGGCGGCTACCTGTTGCAAGGTAAAGAACTGAAAGCCGTTCAGGACGTGATTCTGAAAAATGGTGCGCTGAACGCGGCTATCGTAGGTCAGCCTGCGTATAAAATCGCTGAGCTCGCTGGCTTTAGCGTCCCTGCTACCACCAAGATTCTGATTGGTGAAGTGAAAGTCGTTGATGAAAGTGAGCCGTTTGCTCACGAGAAACTCTCCCCGACGCTGGCAATGTACCGTGCGAAAGATTTCGATGACGCGGTAGATAAAGCAGAGAAGCTGGTGGCGATGGGCGGTATCGGCCACACCTCTTGCCTGTACACCGACCAGGATAACCAGCCTGAGCGTGTTGCTTACTTCGGTCAGAAGATGAAGACGGCACGTATCCTGATCAACACCCCTGCTTCTCAGGGTGGTATCGGTGACCTGTACAACTTCAAACTCGCACCTTCCCTGACTCTGGGTTGTGGTTCCTGGGGTGGTAACTCCATCTCTGAAAACGTTGGTCCAAAACACCTGATCAATAAGAAAACCGTTGCTAAGCGAGCTGAAAACATGTTGTGGCACAAACTTCCGAAATCTATCTACTTCCGCCGCGGCTCTCTGCCAATCGCGCTGGATGAAGTGATTACTGATGGCCACAAACGTGCGCTCATCGTGACCGACCGTTTCCTGTTCAACAATGGCTATGCAGACCAGATCACCTCTGTTCTGAAAGCGGCTGGCGTCGAAACTGAAGTCTTCTTTGAAGTTGAAGCTGACCCAACCCTGAGCGTTGTACGTAAAGGCGCTGAACTGGCGAACTCCTTCAAACCTGATGTGATCATCGCACTGGGTGGCGGTTCCCCAATGGACGCCGCGAAAATTATGTGGGTGATGTACGAACATCCGGAAACTCACTTCGAAGAACTGGCGCTGCGCTTTATGGATATCCGTAAACGTATCTACAAGTTCCCGAAAATGGGCGTGAAAGCGAAAATGATCGCCGTCACCACCACTTCCGGTACCGGTTCAGAAGTGACGCCATTTGCCGTTGTGACTGATGACGCAACCGGTCAGAAATACCCGCTGGCTGACTACGCACTGACGCCAGATATGGCTATCGTTGACGCCAACCTGGTCATGGAAATGCCGAAATCACTGTGTGCGTTCGGTGGTCTGGATGCGGTAACTCACGCTCTGGAAGCTTACGTTTCCGTACTGGCTTCTGAGTTTTCTGACGGTCAGGCTTTGCAGGCGCTGAAACTGCTGAAAGAAAACCTGCCAGCTTCTTACAACGAAGGTTCGAAAAACCCTGTTGCGCGTGAACGTGTACACAGTGCGGCCACCATCGCGGGCATTGCGTTTGCTAACGCCTTCCTGGGTGTCTGTCACTCCATGGCGCACAAGCTGGGTTCACAGTTCCACATTCCTCACGGTCTGGCGAACGCCCTGTTGATCAGCAACGTTATCCGCTATAACGCCAACGACAACCCAACCAAGCAGACTGCATTCAGCCAGTACGACCGCCCACAGGCGCGCCGTCGTTATGCTGAAATCGCAGATCACCTCGGTCTGAGCGCACCGGGCGACCGTACTGCCGCGAAGATCGAGAAACTGCTGGCATGGCTGGAGAGCCTGAAGGCTGAACTGGGTATTCCTAAATCTATCCGCGAAGCAGGCGTTCAGGAAGCTGACTTCCTCGCTCACGTAGATAAGCTGTCTGAAGATGCATTCGATGACCAGTGTACTGGTGCTAACCCGCGCTACCCACTGATTTCCGAACTGAAACAGATCCTGCTGGATACTTATTACGGTCGTAACTTCACTGAAAGCGATGTCGCTGCCGTAAAAGTTGAAATCCCCGCAGTTGTAAAGGCTGACAAGAAAGCGAAGAAAAATGCTTGATTGACAGTATGATAAAAAAACCCGCCGCTGGCGGGTTTTTTTATATCTGAGGATACGTAAAACATTCTTATTATTTTCGATTGTCGCCCTGTAACGCCGTCAGCGAGCCTACAGCCAGCGCCTCTTTATAATGCTTGCGGCAGACCGAGACATAACGTTCATTGCCTCCTATCACCACCTGCTCGCCATCAGCATAGGGTTTACCCGACTGGTCCAGGCGAAGAACCATACTTGCCTTGCGGCCACAAAAGCAGATTGTTTTCAGCTCAACCAGCTTATCCGACCAGGCGAGCAGATACTGACTGCCGGCAAATAACTCCCCACGAAAATCGGTACGTAATCCATAGCAAAGAACGGGAATATCCAGCTCATCAACGACCTCTGAAAGTGCATGGACCTGCTCTCGGGTCAGGAACTGGCTTTCATCTACCAGCACGCAATGGACAGGCTTAGAGGCATGCTCGGCACGAATGTCCTCCAGCAGGTCCGTTTCAGGGTTAAACAGCCTTGCAGGCGACGAGAGCCCTATTCTTGAGCTCACCTTCCCTGCCCCAAAGCGATCGTCGATTTCGGCGGTATAAACAACGGTACGCATCCCCCGCTCCTGATAATTGTATGAGGATTGCAGTAACGCCGTCGATTTCCCTGCATTCATTGCCGAATAGTAGAAATAAAGTTGTGCCATTGGCCGAAGAACCCTAATCAATGTGTAATATTCCCGATGGATCATTGTACCATATTTTGTACCGTCATCAGCGGCGGGCTGCGCTCTCCAGCCTGCCATGCATCAGTAAATCCTTCGCGAGTGGCGCAAAATAATGCGTTAAAACAGGCAGTAAAGGCATTAAACACTGACAATAAGGTGAGTCCGCAACCAGAGATAACACTTCTTTTTATAGTGTCTTCTTCGTTCATTAAAATTCACTATTTATTAACTATTCTTGTCTTCGCTGCGCTTACTCGGGGTAATACAAAAGGCTGATATTTATCAACCGCAACTATAATTCCTGAGGTAAAAGTCACAAAACATACACGCAAATGACGCGCTTTTGCCGTTTGAAACGATATCTCACAGACCCAACAAACAATGAAATTTAAGTTAGCGTAATTAATAATAGCGTCGTTTATTTTGTATTTTTTGAATTCCTTACATTCCCACCTATTGCACAAGTGAAATTAAGGCTCTATTATTAGGACAACAAACCCACCCCCATTATAAGTTTGAGATTACTACAATGAGCGAAGCACTTAAAATTCTGAACAACATCCGTACTCTTCGTGCGCAGGCAAGAGAATGTACCCTTGAGACGCTTGAAGAAATGCTCGAAAAATTAGAAGTTGTAGTTAACGAACGTCGTGAAGAAGAAAGCGCAGCTGCGGCTGAAATCGAAGAACGTACACGTAAACTGCAACAGTATCGTGAAATGCTGATTGCCGATGGTATCGATCCAAACGAATTGCTGAACAGCATGGCTGCGGCTAAAACCGGTACCAAAGCAAAACGCGCGGCACGTCCTGCTAAATATAGCTACATCGATGAGAACGGCGAAGAGAAAACCTGGACCGGCCAGGGTCGTACTCCTGCTGTAATCAAGAAAGCAATGGACGAACAAGGTAAACAACTGGATGACTTCCTGATCAAGGATTAATCTGGAAAGATTCTGAAAAATCCCGCTCTGTGCGGGATTTTTTATGCCTGTAATATTCGCCCGAACATCTCCTTACATTCTGTCATATTGCGAGGCTTACTATTTAACGTCCTTGACAATCCCCCACCAATTACAGAGTGACAGGCATAAAAAAACCGGTGGGCAACGCCACACCGGTCTTGTTCACAGGCTGGTGAGTTTATTACTTAATACCCACGCTACCTTTGAGCCAGGTTTTAAATTCTTCACCCAGGCTGTTATGGCGAATACCATATTCGACGAATGCCTGCATATAACCGAGCTTATTCCCGCAGTCATGGCTCTTACCTTTCATATGGTAGGCTTCCACGGTCTCTTTCTCGATCAGCATATCGATAGCATCCGTCAGCTGGATTTCATCGCCCGCACCCGGAGGTGTTTTCGCCAGCAGCGCCCAAATTTCAGCGCTCAGTACGTAACGGCCAACGACAGCAAGGTTAGACGGCGCGACGTCCGCTTTAGGTTTTTCAACAACGCCAACCATCGGTACGCTTTCGCCAGGTTGCAGGTCAACGCCTTTGCAGTCAACCACGCCGTAAGCGGTCACGTCGTCGACTGGCTCAACCATAATCTGGCTGCTGCCGGTTTCGTCGAAGCGTTTAATCATTTCCGCCAGGTTTTCCTGGGAAAGATCGGACTCGTACTCATCAAGAATCACGTCAGGCAGAATAACCGCGACCGGCTCATCACCCACTACCGGGTGTGCGCACAATACTGCGTGCCCCAGGCCTTTCGCCAGGCCCTGACGAACCTGCATAATGGTAACGTGTGGAGGGCAAATAGACTGCACTTCCTCCAGCAGCTGGCGCTTAACGCGTTTTTCCAGCATTGCTTCCAGTTCGAAACTGGTATCGAAATGGTTTTCGATAGAGTTTTTAGATGAATGCGTCACCAGCACAATTTCGGTGATACCTGCTGCAATACATTCATTCACGACATACTGGATTAATGGCTTATCAACCAGAGGCAGCATCTCTTTTGGGATTGCCTTCGTCGCTGGCAACATCCTGGTACCCAATCCCGCCACCGGGATAACGGCCTTTCTGACTTTCGAATTAAGGGCAGCCATTGAAATTCTCCTGAACTGTTCAAGTTTTGAACTTTTATGCATTTAATAACGCGTTGAGTATACCGTCTCAGCCACTAATACGGGTCTGAAAAGAACGCGTTGCCGATCAATTAAGACAAATACGCATGAAACTTGCAGCGATAGTAGCACTGCCAGCAAAAACACAGGTAAAGCAATCTGAAAAATAAAATCTGACTGCTTACTCCGTGGACAACATTAAGCGTAACCGCCCTCCGGCACCCCAAATTTGGCACTGCCAGGAGGTGCAGCGATGGCTAATTTGATTAAGGTAAGTATTTCCCAGCGTACCCAACGGCACGCCGTTACTCACCTGAATATGGTGTTCGCCAGTATTCAGTGTGGCATTTAAACCCGCAGATACCAGAATAAGGTTATTCAACCCGCTGTGATAATAGCCAACCAGAAGCGGGAACTGCCCCGGCAAATTGGCCTGGCGAAAAAGTTGGTTGACCTGTTTTAGTAAACTGCCTAACTCAGGAAGTCGTTGCCCCTGATGGGATAATTGTTCCTGTAGCAATCCATTAAACAGCGCCCGGAGTAATAAGGCCGCCAGAACGCCGTTATCTCCCGCTCGGGTAACATCCAGGCAATAAAAAGCGAGGTCGGAATCCGAGAGCGGCGCAATATCCAGCACCAGTCCTGGCTGGTCAGCCGCTACCAACTGGCGATAATTTACTCTGCAATGAGAGATATTTTGCTGCACCGGCGGCTGAAGTTCCTGAAGCAGCTTCGCGGCCGCGAGCGGATTACTGACTAAAGCATCCCAGTCCTGGAAAAGACGTTCTTCTTCTTCCACCCGGGAATTAAACATATTGGGATACAGGCAGGCCAACACCGTTTCACGCAGACGGTTCAAATCTTTAACCGGTTTGAGCAGAATATCCTGCACACCTAAACGCAACGCCTTAGCAATATCCGCCATATTTTCGGTGGCCGAGATCACCAGTATCGGTGTCTGATAACCTTCATTACGCAGGTTTTCCACCAGCATTAATCCGTCCATGCGCGGCATCTCAAGGTCGCAGATCATCAGATCAGGCGCCATGCTGGCCATTTTTTCCAGTGCCTCGACGCCATCTTCGGCAAGGGACGTGGTTGCCCCCAGTGAGGATAACCACGAATCCAGTAGCGATCGGAAAACGGGCTCGTCTTCTACTATCAAAATATGTTTTCCGGCCAATGGCTGTGTCATGGTTCCTCCCCTGGCTGACAGTTACTCAATAGTGGCATGCTATTGGTACTATCGCCTGTCAGATTTTGCTGAAGTAATCAAAAAAGTGCTCAACGTGCTGTACGCACAAAAGGCAACAATTCATCTATTTTCTTTTCGACGGCTAACGAGCCCGCTGCTATGGCGGCCTCAGCCCGGTGGAAATCAAGGGTAGAGATTTGTGGACAATAGGGTTGAATAAGAATATCCGGAGGATCGCCAGCCATACGGTTTCGCTTCAGGCGATTCTCAAGGATTTGAATAGAGGTCGTCATGATTTCAATGGCGTTCGGCGCGGTCACCGCGCGACGGGCGGTCAGGCGCCCTATTCTGCCGCGTAATCGCGCATGCCAGGCAAGTTTCTCTTCTTCCGCGTCATCGCTCTGAAGATTAACCGGCATCAAATCTTGCTGCATAAGGTGTGCGTCGTGCTGTAAATCCACGGCAATAACGATATCCGCCCCCATGGCGCGGGTCAGAGAGATGGGTACAGGATTCACTACGCCCCCATCAACGAGCCAGTAGCCGTTGTGAGGCACAGGCGCCATTAACCCCGGCATGCTACAGGATGCGCGAACGGCAAGATGAATATCCCCTTCAGTGAGCCATAACTCCCTGCCCGTACTGAGGTTGGTTGCAACGGCACCGAAAGGCATTTGGCAGTGGCTGAAGTCAGCGAGGGGCATTATCTTACGAAACTGATTGAACACGCGTTCGCCGCGCAGCAGGCCGCCACGCTGCCAGGAGAGATCCATCAGGCGCAGCACATCCCAGTAACTGAAGGAGCGCACCCAGCTTTCAAGCTCCGGGAGCTTACCGCAGGCGTACGCGGATCCGACCAGCGACCCGATTGAACATCCTGCGACAATATCAACGTCAATCCCCATTTGGTTTAAGGTATTGATAACGCCAATATGTGACCAACCCCGGGCTGCACCTGAGCCCAACGCCAGTCCAATTTTTACCTTTCTCATTAGCCCTGTTTTACTTCCCCTGGATTCCCGACATAGCGTCAACGCACCTGCTCAGTTAACATATTGCTACCTTAAGCGTTTAACGCCTTATTTTTTGTTCCAGGAAGAGAATCGTGTCTCAACTCTGCCCCTGTGGTAGCGCTCTGGAGTATAGCCTATGTTGCCAGCGATATCTTTCTGGCGAGCAGGTTGCACCAGACCCGTCACACCTTATGCGCTCGCGGTATACTGCTTTTGTGATCAAAAACGCAGACTACCTGATTAAAACCTGGCATCCGTCCTGCCATGCTGCCGATTTTCGCCAAGAGATTGAAGCCGGATTTGCCAACACCGTCTGGCTGGGCCTCACCGTCTTTGAAGCCGCTCCCGGCCGCGATGCCAACGAGGGCTATGTCAGTTTTGTCGCCCGCTTTAGCGAACAAAACAAACCCGGCGCCATCATTGAGCGCTCACGGTTCTTAAAGGACAGCGGGCAATGGTATTATATTGACGGCACACGTCCGCAATTCGGTCGTAACGATCCCTGCCCCTGTGGTTCAGGAAAAAAATTTAAAAAGTGTTGCGGCAGTAATGCCTGACAACTCAGACTTCGCAAATACATAAACAGGATTTCCCGGCGATGCAATCATTACAACGTAAAGTTCTGCGCACTATCTGTCCCGATCAAAAAGGGCTGATCGCACGAATTACCAACATTTGCTACAAGCATGAACTGAATATCGTGCAGAACAACGAGTTCGTTGACCACCGTACCGGTCGCTTCTTTATGCGTACCGAACTGGAAGGCATTTTCAACGACACAACCCTGCTTGCCGATCTGGACAGCGCCCTGCCGGAAGGCTCGGTGCGCGAGCTGAACCCGGCGGGCCGTCGCCGCATTGTCATTCTGGTCACCAAAGAGGCGCACTGCCTGGGCGATCTGCTGATGAAAGCCAACTACGGTGGCCTGGACGTCGAAATTGCCGCCGTCATTGGCAACCACGAGACGCTGCGTACGCTGGTAGAACGTTTCGACATTCCGTTTGAACTGGTCAGTCACGAAGGCCATACCCGTGAAGAGCACGACAACCTGATGGCAGCTGCGATTGAAGCGCATAACCCGGACTACGTGGTGCTGGCGAAATATATGCGCGTGCTGACGCCATCCTTCGTGGCGCGCTTCCCGAACAAGATTATCAACATCCACCACTCCTTCCTGCCAGCCTTTATTGGCGCGCGTCCGTATCACCAGGCATACGAGCGTGGGGTGAAGATCATTGGCGCAACCGCGCACTACGTGAATGACAATCTGGACGAAGGTCCAATCATCATGCAGGACGTGATTCACGTGGATCACACCTATACGGCAGAAGATATGATGCGTGCTGGCCGTGACGTTGAGAAGAATGTACTGAGCCGTGCGCTGTATCAGGTACTTGCTCAGCGCGTCTTTGTGTACGGCAACAGAACGATTATTCTTTAATCCCTCGGAAAATGAATTGATTAGCTTTACGCCTTTACGGATAAAAAGCAGGCAAACAGCTTCATTTTCCTAAAGGAATGCTTTACAGGGGCGTCTCATTTGATATGATGCGCCCCGCTTCCAACAGGAAGCAGGCCAGTTAAAAGTATTACCCCGTGGTGGGGTTCCCGAGCGGCCAAAGGGAGCAGACTGTAAATCTGCCGTCATCGACTTCGAAGGTTCGAATCCTTCCCCCACCACCATCTCCAGCTTTACCTCAAAATATGAATTATCCCTGGTGGGGTTCCCGAGCGGCCAAAGGGAGCAGACTGTAAATCTGCCGTCATCGACTTCGAAGGTTCGAATCCTTCCCCCACCACCATCACTTCCACATTCTTAAGCACTCATTCAAGCACAATGCACCATATTTCTCGATGCCGGGAGTAATCCTTCCCTGCCTGTTTTCCACGGTGGCGCTTCGCTTACCGGGGCTACAAATAGGGTCTGTAGGCCGGGTAAGGCGCAGCCGCCACCCGGCATCCGCACGCCCCGCTGGATCGGGGACAAAAAAAACCCCGCAAATGCGGGGTTGTATTAATACAGCGAATCAGCGACGAGCACGCACAATCTGATATTTGCGCGTCAGGTACTCCACCGGCGCACTCCAGATGTGCACCAGGCGAGAGAACGGGAACAGCACAAACAGGGTCATACCCAGCACCAGGTGAACGCGGAAGATAAACGCCACGCCGTCCAGATGCTCAGAAGCGCCCCCGCGGAAGGTCACGACAGACTGCGCCCATCCCACCAGCTTCATCATTTCGCTGCCGTCCATATGCTGCGCAGAGAACGGAATGGTCAGCAGACCAAGCGCACACTGCACCATCAGCAGGGAGAGGATCAGGATGTCCGCTCCGGTCGTGGTAGCCCGCACGCGTGGGTTGAACAGACGGCGTTTCAGCAGCAACAGACCACCCACCAGGGTCATCACGCCGCAGGCGCCGCCGGCAATCATCGCCATCTTCTGCTTCACGTCAATCGGCAGCCACGCTTCGTACATCCAGTGCGGGGTCAGCATCCCCAGGAAGTGACCGGCGAAAATCCCCAAAATCCCGATGTGGAACAGGTTTGACGCCAGGTTCATCCCTTTACGATCCAGCATCTGGCTGGAGGCAGCACGCCAGGTGTACTGGCCATAGTCATAACGCAGCCAGCTTCCCACCAGGAATACGGTGCCCGCGATATACGGGTAAATGTCAAAGAAGAACATATTCAGGAAGTGCATTAGTGCTGTCCTCCGTTAGAGATATTCAAATATTGCGGAGCCACCGCTCCGGCAAAACGACGCTGATGCGCGGAGATTTCAGATTCGCCACAGCTCTGGTCAGCAAAGAATTTCACCTGCTCCTCTTCCCAGACGGCATCCAGTGCTTGTGGGGTATCGTCACGGGCTTCATCCGCGATTTTTTCCGCCACTTTTTGACTGTCAACCGAGGCGTTAGCCAGTTTCACCAGCAGGTCGAACAGGACTGCATAGCTGCTCTCACGTTGCTGGAGACGCGCGCCGAGCAACGCCAGAATGGGAGCAATGTCCTGTAACCCGCCCAGCGCTTCCTCTTTCGGCAACTGTGCCAGATATTCCAGATACAGCGGCAGGTGATCCGGCAGCTCGCGGCTGTCGAGTTGCAAACCGTGCTGCTCGTACTGGGCCATCAGATCCACCATCGCCTGACCACGGTCGCGGGATTCACCGTGAACGTGTTCGAACAGCAGCAGAGACGTGGCACGGCCCCGGTCAAACAGATGGCTGTAGTCCGCCTGCGCATCAAGAAGATCGTGTGCCAGCAGATCGCGGAGGAAAATGCCCAGCTTCTGGGCATCCTCTTTATCCAGGTTTTCAGATGACGCGAGTGCATCAAAGAGTTCCTGTTGATGCTGCACAAGTGCAGCATCAGGGTACTCGAGCAGACGCGAAACAATGACGAGTTCAATCATTGGTGCGGCTCCGTTTTGCTGGTCACATCCATCGCGTCAATGCGGCGGCTGTTGAACAGGTTGAATTTGCTGTCTGACCCGTGGCAACCGTCGCCAAACGTAAAGCCACACCCACTTTTCTCCGGGAAGGCCTCGCGAGCCAGTTCACGGTGGCTGCTCGGCACCACGAAACGATCTTCGTAGTTAGCGATTGCCAGATAGCGGTACATCTCCTGCGCCTGCGCCTCGGTCAGACCAACCTCCTCCAGCGCGCGGGTATCGTTAACGCCGTCAACGGTTTCCGCACGTTTGAAGTGACGCATCGCCAGCATACGTTTCAGCGCCAGCAGTACCGGCTGGGTATCCCCTGCGGTGAGCAGGTTGGCCAGATACTGAACCGGGATACGCAGGCTTTCCACGTCCGGCAGAATGCCGTTGCTGCCCAGTTCACCCGCGTCCGCCGCAGACTGAATCGGAGACAGCGGCGGCACGTACCAGACCATCGGCAGCGTGCGGTATTCCGGGTGCAGCGGCAGGGCCAGCTTCCAGTCCATCGCCATTTTGTACACCGGGGACTGCTGTGCGGCGTCAATCACGCTCTGCGGAATACCGTCTTTCAGCGCCTGCTCAATAACCTTCGGATCGTTTGGATCGAGGAAGACGTCCAGCTGACGCTGATACAGATCTTTCTCGTTCTCGGTGCTTGCGGCATTTTCAATCGCGTCCGCGTCGTACAGCAGCACGCCGAGGTAGCGGATACGACCTACGCAGCTTTCTGAGCAGACGGTCGGCATACCGGCTTCGATACGCGGGTAGCAGAAGATGCACTTCTCAGACTTACCGCTCTTCCAGTTGAAGTAGATTTTTTTGTACGGGCAGCCGGTGATGCACATACGCCAGCCGCGGCACTTGTCCTGGTCGATCAGCACAATGCCATCTTCTTCACGCTTGTAGATGGCGCCGCTTGGGCAGGTCGCCACGCACGCCGGGTTAAGGCAGTGTTCGCACAGGCGCGGCAGGTACATCATGAAGGTGTTTTCGAACTGGCCGTACATCGCCTTCTGCATGTTCTCGAAGTTCTGGTCTTTGGCGCGTTTTTCGAACTCGCCGCCCAGAATCTCTTCCCAGTTTGGACCGCTGGTAATTTTGTCCATGCGCTGGCCGGTGATCAGCGAGCGAGGACGGGCGATCGGCTGGTGTTTGCTTTCCGGCGCGTTGTGCAGGTTCTGGTAGTCGTAATCAAACGGCTCGTAGTAATCATCAATGCCCGGCAGATGCGGGTTAGCGAAGATTTTACCCAGCAGCATGGCACGGTTACCCATGCGCGGTTGCAGTTTGCCGTTGATTTTACGGATCCAGCCGCCCTTCCACTTCTCCTGGTTTTCCCAGTCGGTCGGGAAGCCGGTGCCCGGCTTACTTTCCACGTTGTTGAACCAGGCGTACTCCATACCTTCACGGCTGGTCCAGACGTTTTTACAGGTGACTGAGCAGGTATGACAGCCGATGCATTTATCCAGATTCAGCACCATGCCGACTTGTGAACGAATTTTCATTTTACGCTCTCCTGTACCTGGTCATTACCTTCGCCATCTAACCAGTTAATATTCTTCATCTTACGTACCACCACGAACTCATCGCGGTTCGATCCTACGGTGCCGTAGTAGTTAAAGCCGTAGGCCAACTGGGCATAACCACCGATCATGTGGGTCGGCTTCGGCGTAATACGGGTCACGGAGTTGTGAATACCGCCGCGCTGCTCGGTGATCTCAGACCCCGGCAGGTTAACGATACGTTCCTGCGCGTGGTACATCATGGTCATCCCGGCCGGTACACGCTGGCTCACCACCGCACGTGCCGTCAGGGCGCCGTTGCTGTTGAACACTTCGATCCAGTCGTTATCTTCGATACCCAGATCTTTGGCGTCCGCTTCGCTCATCCAGACGATTGGCCCCCCGCGCGACAGCGTCAGCATCAGCAGGTTGTCGCTGTAGGTGGAGTGGATACCCCACTTCTGGTGCGGCGTCAGGAAGTTCAGCGCCTTCTCAGGGTTACCGTTCGATTTCGCGCCCATCACCGCTTTCACGGAGCGGGTGTCGATTGGCGGACGGTAAACCAGCAGGCTTTCACCGAAGTCACGCATCCACTGGTGATCCTGATACAGAGACTGACGGCCAGAAAGCGTGCGCCATGGGATCAGCTCGTGAACGTTGGTGTATCCGGCGTTATAGGACACATGTTCATCTTCGAGGCCAGACCAGGTCGGGCTGGAGATAATCTTGCGCGGCTGGGCCTGAATATCGCGGAAGCGGATTTTCTCTTCCTCTTTATTCTTCGCCAGGTGCGTGTGGTCACGACCGGTAAACTCGCTCAGGGCCGCCCAGGCTTTCACCGCCACGTGGCCGTTGGTTTCCGGGGCCAGGGTCAGGATCATCTCTGCCGCATCAATTGCCGTGTTCAGCATCGGCTGGCCTTTCGCCGGGCCGTCTGCTTTGGTGTAATTGAGCTTGCGCAGCAGATCCATTTCGCTCTGGGTGTTCCAGGCGATGCCTTTACCGCCGTTACCGATCTTCTCCATCAGCGGGCCGATAGAGGTAAAGCGTTCGTAAGTTGCCGGGTAATCACGTTCAACCGGAATAATGTGCGGCGCGGTTACGCCCGGGATCAGGTCGCACTCGCCTTTTTTCCAGTCCTTCACGTCCAGCGGCTGCGCCAGTTCGGCAGCGGAGTCGTGCTGGATTGGCAGCGTCACCACGTCGGTCTCTTTGCCCAGGTGCCCTACACAGACTTCAGAGAATTTCTTCGCGATGTCTTTGTAAATTTCCCAGTCGCTTTTTGATTCCCACGCCGGGTCAACGGCCGCAGACAGCGGATGAATAAACGGATGCATATCCGACGTATTCATGTCGTCTTTTTCGTACCAGGTGGCAGTGGGCAGCACGATGTCGGAGTACAGGCAGGTACTGGACAGACGGAAGTCCAGCGTCACCACCAGATCCAACTTGCCGTCGAGACCGTTGTCTTTCCACTCCACTTCTTCCGGCTTCACGCCGCCCTGCTTGCCGAGATCTTTACCCTGAATACCGTTTTCGGTACCGAGCAGGTATTTCAGCATGTACTCGTGACCTTTACCGGACGAACCCAGCAGGTTAGAGCGCCAGATGAACAGGTTACGTGGATGGTTTTTACCGTTCTCCGGCTGTTCTGCCGCGAAGCGGATTGAGCCGTCTTTGAGGGATTTAACGGTGTAGTCCACCGGTGACATGCCCGCTTTCTTCGCCGCTTCCGCAATACGCAGCGGGTTCGTACCCAGCTGCGGCGCAGACGGTAGCCAGCCCATGCGTTCAGCACGCACGTTGAAGTCAATCAGGTGGCCGCTGTAGCGGGATTTATCCGCCATCGGCGACAGCAGTTCCTGGGCGGTAACCGTCTCGTAGCGCCACTGGCTGGAGTGGTTATAGAAGTAGGAGGTGCTGTTCATGTGACGAGCCGGACGCTGCCAGTCAAGGGCAAACGCCAGCGGTTGCCAGCCGGTCTGCGGACGCAGTTTTTCCTGGCCCACGTAGTGCGCCCAGCCGCCGCCGCTCTGCCCGACGCAGCCGCAGAAGATCAGCATGTTGATCAGGCCGCGATAGTTCATATCGAGGTGATACCAGTGGTTCAGACCGGCACCGACGATGATCATGGAGCGACCGTGGGTTTTGTCGGCGTTTTCCGCAAATTCGCGGGCGATACGGGTGATCTGGGCGCGTGGCACACCGGTGATCTGCTCCGCCCAGGCTGGGGTATAAGCCTTCACGTCATCATAGCTGGTCGCGCAGTTTTCGTCGTTCAGGCCGCGCTCCAGGCCGTAGTTCGCCATGGTCAGATCGTAGACGGTAGTGACCAGAGCAGTAGAACCGTCCGCCAGTTGCAGGCGCTTCACCGGCAGCTTGTGCATCAGAACGTTTTGCAACTCAACCTTGTTGAAGTGCTCGGAACCTTCACCACCAAAGTACGGGAAGCCGACATCGGCGATCTCATCCTGGCTGCCCAGCATGCTGAGACGCAGCTCCGTCTCTTCACCCGTGGTGCCGTTACGCTGCTCCAGGTTCCATTTGCCTTTTTCGCCCCAGCGGAAGCCGATAGAACCGTTTGGCGCCACCAGCTCGCCGTTGCTGTTGCAGGCGACCGTTTTCCACTCCGGGTTGTTTTCCTGACCCAGCGCGTCCACCAGATCCGCGGCACGCAGCATACGGCCTGCGGCGTAATAGCCGTCACGCTCTTCGAGCATCACCAGCATTGGCATGTCGGTGTAGCGACGCACGTAATCGGTGAAATACTGGCTTGGCTTGTCGAGGTGGAATTCACGCAGCATGACGTGGCCCATCGCCAGCGCCATTGCGGCATCGGTACCCTGTTTCGGCGCCAGCCACAGGTCGCACAGTTTGGCGATTTCGGCGTAGTCCGGGGTCACGGCGACGGTTTTGGTCCCTTTGTAACGTACTTCGGTAAAGAAGTGCGCATCCGGGGTACGGGTCTGCGGAACGTTAGAGCCCCAGGCGATGATGTAGCTGGAGTTATACCAGTCGGCGGACTCCGGCACGTCGGTCTGCTCACCCCAGGTCTGAGGCGACGCTGGCGGCAGGTCGCAGTACCAGTCGTAGAAGCTCAGGCAGGTACCACCGATGAGTGACAGGTAGCGCGCGCCGGAGGCGTAAGAGACCATCGACATCGCCGGGATTGGCGAGAAGCCTGCCACACGGTCAGGACCGTAGGTTTTCACGGTGTAGACGTTGGAAGCCGCAATCAGCTCGTTCACCTCTTTCCAGGAAGAACGAACGAAACCACCGCGACCACGCGCCTGCTTGAAGCTTTTCGCTTTGTCGGCATCTTCAATAATGGAGGCCCAGGCATCAACCGGATCGCTGTGCTGCACTTTCGCTTCACGCCACATTTTCATCAGGCGTTTACGCATCAGCGGGTATTTCAGACGGTTGGCGCTGTAGAGATACCAGGAGTAGCTGGCCCCACGCGGGCAGCCGCGCGGCTCGTGGTTCGGCATATCCGGACGGGTACGCGGATAATCGGTCTGCTGCATTTCCCAGGTCACCAGACCGTTTTTAACGAAAATCTTCCAGCTACATGAGCCAGTGCAGTTTACGCCGTGGGTAGAACGGACAACTTTGTCATGCTGCCAGCGTTGACGGTAACCATCTTCCCAGTCCCGGTTGGTATCCAGAACTTGGCCGTGCCCATCGGCAAAAGTTTCACCCTTCTGTTTGAAGTAGCGAAACCGGTCCAAAAATTTGCTCATCGGGTATCTCCTGTGTGGAGCCTGTGGCTCTCTAAATCGACATTGCTGATTTGCAGCGAAGGTAACGCTATGAAAGATGGTGAGAATTGATAACGATCAAGACGAAGGGGGACTCTGAGGGGGGGTATTAGATCAAATACCACCAAAGCGGTAGCCGTTAATATTTTTTAACTTTATGATTTATATGGATATATTTTATTTATCGTACAATAAGCGAGGCAAAATTTAACATCTTAGGTATTAAGGGGTAGAAACACCTGTAAAGCGATGGCGATCACAGCGTTACCTGCGTATGACCACAGGAAAAGCTATTAGTATGTTGTAACTATTTAGCGATTAAAAAAAGCGCGGCACTCAGTCCGCGCAAACGGATAATCAAGCTTACTTGTTTTTCTTGGTATTACGGCCATATACCAGCCAGGTGATGACCACGCAGGCGATATAGAAGACGAGGAATATTTTCATCGCACCCGCCGGAGAGCCGGTCAGATCCAGTGAGATGCCGAACGCTTTTGGAATAAAGAAGCCGCCAATCGCGCCAATCGCAGAGATAAACCCAAGCGCCGCAGCGGTATCGGTGGCGGCTTCACGCATTGCCTGCTCGTCGCTCCCACCCTGCGCTTTGACGCGGTCCATGGTCAGCTTGCGGAAGATGACAGAGATCATCTGGAAAGTAGACGCACTGCCCAGCCCGGCGGTCAGGAACAGCACCATGAATACGCCGAAGAAGGCAAAGAAGTTACCCCCCTCACCACCCGCAGGCAGCGTCAGGAACAGCAGCGCACAGAAGATGGCCATCACAACAAAGTTCACCAGCGTAACGCGCGTTCCCCCCAGACGGTCGGAGATCATCCCGCCCAGCGAACGTGCCAGCGCGCCGATAAACGGACCGAAGAAGGCAAACTGAAGGATCTGCACGTCCGGGAACTGGGTTTTAGACAGCATGGCAAAACCTGCGGAGAAACCGATGAACGAGCCGAAGGTCGCCAGATACAGCAGCGCCATCACCCACAGGTGGCCACGCTTCAGCACTGGCAGCTGCTCGCTCAGTGACGCTTTGGACGCGGACAGATCGTTCATGAAGAACCACGCAGCCAGGGTAAAGACCACCAGGAACGGTACCCAAATCCAGGAGGCGTTTTGCAGGAACAGCACGGAACCGTCGGGCTGCGTCACACCGCCGCCGCCAAAGGCCGCAAAGATGGAGACAGAGATCGCCAGCGGGGCAATCAGCTGCATCACGCTCACGCCCATATTACCGAGGCCGCCGTTAATGCCCAGCGCACCACCCTGCTTCGCTTTCGGGAAGAAGAAGCTGATGTTTGCCATACTGGACGCAAAGTTCGCCCCCGCAAAACCGCACAGCAGAGAGATAATCACGAATACGCTAAACGGTGTGGAGGTATCCTGCACCGCAAAACCGAGCCACACGCACGGCACGATCATGATCCCGGTACTGAAAGCCGTCCAGCGACGACCGCCAAAGACCGGCACCATAAACGCGTAAGGAACGCGCAGCAGTGCGCCTGAAAGCGACGGCAACGCGGTCAACATAAACAGCTGATCGGTGGTAAAGGTAAAGCCCACTTTTGGCAGGTTAACCGCAACCGCACTAAACAACATCCAGACGCAAAACGCCAGTAACAGACATGGAACGGAAATCCACAGATTACGACTTGCTACACGGTGGCCGCGCTGTTGCCAGAACGCCGGATCCTCTGGACGCCAGTCTGTAATAACGGCACCAGTTTCCCTTTCGGGAGCGGAAGAGTGACTCATAGACACCTCTGATTCTCGAATGATGCTGCAAACATTAGGGCTTTAGAGCGGCGGTAAGTTGATATAAATCAAAGGAAAAGTGGGAGGTTTTGCGGCGAAAAAAAAGCCATCACACTTAATGAGTAGATGCAAAACGTAAAAAAGGTGTGGTTTTTCACGGTGCTGACGCATCCCTGCTTCGTCCACCCACTAACCGTTACCCCTCTGGCAATTTAGAGGTAATCCTTTATTGGTATGGGTATACTCCAGGGTATGCACCAGAATAGCGCCATTCCTGCAATCAGGTCACGTCAGGAGCCCGGCAACTCTATGTTAGAAAGATGTTTATCTCCGCTGACGCTGGTTAACCAGCTGGCGCTTATTGTTCTGCTGTCCACCGCTATCGGTGTGACCGGCATGGCTATTTCTGGCTGGCTGGTACAGGGTGTACAGGGTAACGCGCATGCCATCAACGAGGCAGGCTCGCTACGTATGCAGAGTTACCGGCTGCTGGCGTCGGTGCCGCTGACGCAGGCTGACCAACCGCTTATCGACGAAATGGAGCTTACCGCATTCAGCCCTGAACTGGAAAGAGCCGCCATCCGTGACGGTCAGCAATCTCAGCTTAAGGCGCTTCAGGGCTACTGGCATACCCAGCTGGAGCCTGGGTTAAAGCGGGCGGAAGACCGGGAAACGGTCGCCCGGGACGTCGCCGGGTTTGTGTCACGCATCGATCATCTTGTCTCCTCATTCGATCGCACCACAGAGTTACGCATTGACCGTGTGGTGATGGTTCACCGCGCAATGGCGCTGTTTATGGGTTTGCTGCTGATTTTCACGGTTATCTGGCTGCGCGCGCGGTTGCTTAACCCCTGGAAACAGCTCCTGGCGATGGCCCGCGCCGTCACACAGCGCGATTTTACCCAGCGCACGCACATCAGCGGGCGCAACGAAATGGCGATGCTAGGCGAGGCGCTCAACACCATGTCGGCAGAGCTATCAGAAAGCTACGCGGTACTGGAACAACGCGTCCAGGAGAAAACCGCCGGGCTTGAGCAGAAAAACGAGATCCTCTCTTTCCTCTGGCAGGCGAACCGTCGCCTGCATATGCAGGTCCCGCTTTGCGAACGTCTCTCGCCGGTACTGAACGGCCTGCAAAATCTGACTCTGCTCCGCGATCTTGAGCTTCGGGTTTACGACGTTGAAGATGAGGAAAACCATCAGGAATTTACCTGTCAGTCGGACATCTCCTGCGACGATAAAGGGTGTCATCTGTGCCCGCGCGGCTTGCCGCCGCTTACCACCAGCGGCACGACCCTCAAGTGGCGGCTGATGGACAGCCATACCCAGTACGGTATTTTGCTGGCCACCCTGCCCGCCGGACGTCACCTGAGCCACGACCAGCAGCAGCTGGTCGATACGCTTGTTGAGCAGCTCACGGCCACGCTGGCGCTCGACCGCCACCAGGAGAAACAGCAGCAGCTGATCGTGATGGAGGAGCGTGCCACCATCGCCCGCGAGCTGCACGACTCCATCGCCCAGTCCCTCTCCTGCATGAAGATGCAGGTGAGCTGCCTGCAAATGCAGGACGAAGGCATGCCCGAGAGCAGCAAACAGCTGCTCAGCCAGATCCGCAACGAGCTTAACACCTCGTGGGTTCAGCTTCGCGAGCTGCTGACCACCTTCCGTTTGCAGCTCACCGAGCCGGGGCTGCGCCCTGCGCTGGAGTCCAGCTGTCAGGAGTTTAGTGCCCGGCTGGGCTTCCCGGTGAAACTGGATTACCAGTTGCCACCGCGTTTTGTTCCCTCTCACCAGGCGATCCATTTGCTGCAAATTGCCCGTGAAGCCCTGAGCAACGTGCTCAAGCATGCCGAGGCGACGGCCGTCACGGTCACCGTCAGCTGCCAGGATAATCAGGTGAAGCTCAGGGTTCAGGATAACGGCCGCGGCGTGCCGGAAAATGCCGAACGAACGAACCATTATGGTTTAATTATCATGCGAGACCGCGCGCAAAGCCTGCGCGGTGATTGCCAGGTTCGCCGGGGAGAGTCAGGTGGCACCGAAGTTGTGGTCACCTTTATACCCGAAAAGCCCCTCATAACTGCTCAAGGAGAAAACCATGACTAATCAGGAACCGGCATCTATCCTGTTGATTGACGATCATCCGATGCTGCGCACTGGCGTTAAACAGCTTGTCAGCATGGCGCCAGATATCACCGTCGTCGGGGAAGCCAGTAACGGCGAACAGGGTATTGAACTTGCCGAATCGCTCGATCCTGATTTGATCTTGCTCGATCTCAACATGCCGGGCATGAATGGCCTGGAAACCCTCGACAAGCTGCGGGAGAAATCCCTCTCTGGCCGGGTGGTGGTCTTCAGCGTCTCAAACCATGAAGAAGACGTGGTCACCGCCCTCAAGCGAGGGGCAGACGGCTATCTGCTGAAAGATATGGAGCCGGAAGATCTGCTCAAGGCGCTGCAACAGGCTGCCGCAGGCGAGATGGTGCTGAGTGAAGCGTTAACGCCGGTACTGGCCGCCAGCCTGCGTGCGAACCGCGCCACGTCTGATCGTGACGTCAGCCAGTTGACCCCGCGTGAGCGTGACATTCTGAAGCTGATTGCCCAGGGGCTGCCGAACAAAATGATCGCCCGCCGTCTGGACATCACCGAGAGCACGGACAAAGTGCATGTCAAACACATGCTGAAAAAAATGAAGTTAAAATCCCGCGTCGAAGCCGCCGTCTGGGTGCATCAGGAGCGCATTTTTTAACTTACTCATCCGGCAGCAACTTCCACCGTGGATCGTCGGCAGGCATTGCGACGAGCGGTTGCACCACGGAAAGCGTGATCTCATTGGAGGAGACACGCTGCCCATCCTTATCTTCCACCACGGCCGTAAGCCGCCATGCGTTTTTCGCCCCTTCTGAATCATCCCATACAGGCATGATCACACTCCAGCCATCGCTGCTGTTGCCGTTTGCCGGTGAGGTCAGGCTGAGCGCCTGGGTATCACCCAGCCAGTGGATCTGCCGGATACCGTGCGTGCTGCGAATTTGCAGCTTCAGCATCACCGTTTCGCCTGGCTTAAGATCCCACGGCGGCGTGGCCAGATATACCGAGAGGGTTTTGCGCTGACGGAATTCCATCACGGGCAGATTATCGCGATCGGGTGAATCATAGCGGCTGCCCCGCAGCGAGCGCGTCGCCGCCACTTCCCCGGCGGAAAGCTGTTTCGCCAGCGGCACGCCAAAACGATAGTTGAGCTTCAGCCCGAGGTTATTCTGGCTAACGCCGCTCTCCCCCTGCTTATGGGCAGCGGTCAGGGTGACCAGCGGTACGGGGGTATAGTTCAGCCCCAGGTTGACCGCAACCGGGTTGTGATACCCCGTACCGCTGTTAAACAGATCGACGTTATCGCCAAAATACTGTTCAAAGCTGACGCTGGTGTTCAGGTGGTGAAACCAGGGAAGCCAGGCTTTGGCCGTTACGTCGTATCCGCGCGCCATGCGCTGCTCGCGGATGTCGGAACGCGGCTGCCAGCCAGCGAACGGCTGGTAGTAATTGGCCGACAGGCGCAGGTTTTCACCCCACGCCTCTGCGCCCAGCCCGGCACGTTGCAGGTTGTCTTCCAGCAGGTTGTCGTAAAAAGTGTTGTAGCCCAGCAGCCAGTTTCCGGCAACCCAGCGCTGACCTGCCCCGACGTTACTCACCAGCCCGTCTGTCTGCTGCGTCAGCCCAAGCTGGCTCCAGCTCAGATAGCGGGTATTGTCGTTCCAGGGGATAAACCAGCTTCCGCTGCTGCCGTTAAAGTTGCCGTCGTCATCCACCAGCACATTGACGTTGGCGTTTCCCCAGGGTGAAAGCCAGGATTCAATCTGCTCGTTGACTTCCCCGCTCACGGCATCCCGCACCTTGCCAAACGCGAACTGTCGCGCCTGCTGCCCGGCCGTCAGGCCGTTATCGGTCATACTGGCTTCACCGAAGGCCTTAGCCATTTCAGCCAGATGCTTTTCGCCTTCGCTGGTCGGTTGCGCCATGCCGAGATCCGGCAGACTATCGCCGTTGTTATCAAACGGATTTTGCGCCTGCTGCACGAAGGATTTCGGCGCACCATGAACGGCTCCAGCCGTAAAAAGGGGGAGTAACAGCAAAAAACGGATGCGGGACGATACAACCTTCAACGTCGTCAATCAGAACCTGTGTTTATGAACAAACACTTATTATGTTAACGCCATAAGCCCTGAAAACCAGTCTTAAGAGAAATTTCAGGAATATCCTGAAAAGATTTGTCGGGTGGCGGCTTCGCCTTACCCGACCTACAAATTCGTACCGGTGCGAAGCCGCCACCCGACGCCCTTTCACTATTATCCCAACAGCGCTTTCAGCTCCGGCACGCAGGAACCACAGTTCGTGCCGCAGCGCAGCTTCACGCCCAGCGCTGGGGCAGAATCACAGCCTCCGGCTATTGCCTTACGTATCGTATTTTCACCCACGCTGAAGCAGCTACAGATAATTCGCCCGGGATCGGCATCTTCGTCCGGCCGTTGCCCGTGCAGCAGCGCATGGCGTTCAGCAAGTTGGACGGGCGCAGCAGCAAAGGCTTCTTCAATAAACGCATGCGCCAGCGCCGGCAGCGTATGGCCCTCCCAGTAGCCCAGCATCAGCTCACCGTGATGCCAGGCGAGCACGCTGCTGCGTTCTCCCGTCTGTGCCACCTGTAACTGCCAGCCCCGACCGCTGGCGTACGCCATGATCCACGACAGCAACGGCTGCTCCCCCGCCACCGTCAGACGTGAGGCTTTACGCCACCAGCAGACCGACGGCGGCAGCGCTGGCAGCTCGCGGGCATACAGTTCACCCTGCCAGGCGGGTAGCCAGGGCATGATCCTCACCGCGGTTTGTTTACTCTCCGGCTGGCCGGACCCGGCATCAACCCGCCCTTCCACCAGCGCATTGACCTTACCCTGCCGGGCAAATTGTGCGTTCCAGTGCATCGGCGCAAACAGCTCGCCTGCACGCTGCGCGGTGGAGATACGTACTCTGGCAACCATCACTCCGCGCGGGGAGCTTACCCGCGCCAGCTGGCCGTCAGTCAGCCCGGCGCGCGCCGCATCGGTTGCGTTCATCTCAACAAAAGGCTCATCGATATGCTGCATCAGACGCGGAACATACCCCGTGCGCGTCATGGTGTGCCACTGATCGCGGATCCGCCCGGTATTCAGTATCAAGGGGTACAATTCGTCGACGCCTGCCCCATGCGGGGAGGGGTCAACCGGAACAAGCGTTCTTTGCGGGAAATCACCGGCATGCCACTGATACGGCGCCAGCTCGTCCCACGCCTCTCGCGACAGCGACGCCAGTTCGCGCAGGTTTAGCGCCCGTTCGCCGTTATTTTCAAACGCCGTCAGCGCCGCATGTTCACAAAATATCTCCTGAGGGTGTTCCCAGGCGAAGGCATCGCCATAACCGAGCTGGTCTGCGATCCGGGCGATGATCCACCAGTCCGGTCTGGCCTCGCCCGGCGCAGGCAGAAAGGCGCGCTGGCGGGAGATACGGCGTTCAGAATTGGTCACCGTGCCGTTTTTCTCGCCCCAGCCCAGGGCGGGAAAACGGATATGGGCAAACCGGCTGGTGTCCGTCTCCTGCATCACCTCAGATATCATGACCAGCGGGCAGGCCGCCAGCGCCTGGCACACCGCGTGGCTGTCGGGAAGTGACACGGCAGGGTTGGTACCCATGATCCACACCGCCTTCACCTCGCCGCGGGCAATGGCGTCAAACAGTTCCACCGCCATCAGGCCCGGGGTCTGCGCCAGCCGTTCCGTTCCCCAGAAACGCGCCACGCGCGAGAGATCGTCCGGCTCGAAGTTCATGTGCGCCGCCAGCTGATTCGCCAGTCCCCCCACTTCCCGCCCGCCCATGGCATTTGGCTGTCCGGTCAGCGAAAACGAGCCGCAGCCAGGACGGTTAAACTTCCCGCTGGCAAGATGCACGTTAATGATGGCGTTGCACTTGTCGCTGCCGCTGGAGGACTGGTTGATCCCCATGGTGTAGAGCGTGATCGCGCGTGGCGCGGTGACAAACCAGTCGTAGAAGGTGCCAATCTCGTCTGAAGGCAGATCGCAAAACGCCGCCACGCGAGGGATCGTCCACTCGCCGCGCCCCTGAATCAGATTGAGCAACCCCACAAACAGCCCGGCGTCACTGCCGGGTCTGAGCGCGAGGTGGAGATCGGCGATATCGCAGGTGGCGGTTTTACGCGGATCGATCACGACCACTTTCATCTGCGGATTGTTGTGTTTTGCCTGCACCAGCCGCTGATACAGCACCGGATGCGTCCAGGCCGCGTTCGAGCCAACGAGTACCACCAGATCGCTGTTTTCCACGTCCTCGTAGCTGCACGGCACCACGTCTTCACCGAAGGCGCGTTTGTAGCCCACCACCGCCGATGACATGCACAGCCGCGAGTTGGTATCAATGTTCGCCGCCCCGATAAAGCCTTTCATCAGCTTGTTGGCGGCATAGTAATCCTCGGTCAACAGCTGGCCGGAGGCATAAAACGCCACCGCCTGCGGCCCCCATTCGTTGATAATGTTCCGCAGCCGCTCGCCCGCTTCGCCCAGCGCCTGCGGCCATGCCACCTCCCGGCCATCGACAACCGGGCGCAGCAGTCGTCCCTGTAGCCCCGTGGTTTCCCCAAGGGCGGATCCTTTTACGCACAGACGACCGAAATTCGCCGGATGAGTTTCATCCCCCCGAATGCTCACCTTTTCACCGTCTGCGCTGGCGACCACGCCGCAGCCCACCCCGCAGTAAGGGCACGTTGTCCGGGTTTCCGTCATGAGGCCTCCGCGCGCATCACCAGCTCTTCATTTCCAACCCACACCTTGCCGTTTTCGATTTTTACCGGCCAGGCACGCACCGCAGGCGCCCCGCTCTCAGCCTGACACCCGTCGCGCAGACGAATACGTTGCTTGTAGAGCGGCGAGATCACCACCGGTTCCCCCGCCGCATCGCCGAGGATGCCGCGTGAAAGCACGTTCGCGCGGCTGCCCGGCTCCCGATCGTCGAGGGCATAAACGGTTTTGCCAAAGCGGAACAGCGCAATCGGTTTGCGCCCAAGATGCGCGCCAATGCCCGCCTGCTCCGGGATCTCGTCGATATTACAAATTTCCTGCCAGCGCTTGTTCCCCTCCGCGGCGGGGACGTTTACCGCGGTGCGGAACAGCGCCAGGCGGTCAGGATCGTTAAGGGTGGTTTGCCATTCGCACTGGTAGGTCTCCACCACCCGGGCTATCTCCTGCTCCAGCTCGTGGGCGATCCCCAGGCTGTCGTTGAGGATCACCTCGCGCAGATAGTCGAGGCCGCCTTCCAGGTTATCCATCCAGGTACTGGTGCGTTGCAGACGATCTGCCGTGCGAATGTAGAACATCAGGAAACGGTCAACGGTGCGGATCAGCGTTTCGTCGTCCAGATCGCTGGCGAAGAGATCCGCGTGGCGCGGCTTCATCCCGCCGTTGCCGCACAGATAGAGGTTCCAGCCTTTGTCCGTGGCAATCACCCCTACGTCTTTGCTCTGCGCCTCTGCGCACTCACGGGTACAGCCGGAGACCGCCATTTTGATTTTGTGCGGCGCGCGCAGCCCCTTGTAGCGGTGCTCCAGCCTGACCGCGAGGCCGGTGGAATCCTGCACGCCGTAGCGGCACCAGGTCGACCCGACGCATGATTTCACCGTGCGCAGGGATTTCCCGTAAGCATGTCCGGTCTCAAACCCGGCCTCTACCAGCGCCTGCCAGATTTCCGGCAACTGTTCGAGCGTGGCGCCAAACAGGTCAATACGCTGCCCGCCGGTAATTTTGCTGTAAAGGCTATAGCGTTTCGCGATCTGGCCGATGGCGATCAGCCCGTCGGCGGTCACTTCACCCGCAGGCATCCGCGGGACGATGGAGTAGGTTCCGTCCTTCTGAATATTGGCGAAATAGCGGTCGTTGGTGTCCTGCAACGGCAGATGCGCCGGTTTCAGCAGATACTCGTTCCAGCAGGAAGCCAATACCGATCCCACCAGCGGCTTACAGATCTCGCACCCGTGTCCCTGACCGTAGCGGCTGATAAGCTGGTCGAAGGTGCGGATATGGTTGACGCGCACCAGGTGATAAATCTCCTGACGCGAGTACGGGAAGTGTTCGCAGATATCCTTTTTCACCTCCACGCCCTGCTCTGCAAGCTGGAACTCCATCACCTGCTTCACCAGCGCGCTACAGCCTCCGCAGCCGGTCGCCGCTTTGGTGCACTGCTTAATGGCGCCGATATCCGTCGCACCCGCGCTTACCGCCTGGCAGATATCCCCTTTGCTGACGTTATGACACGAACAGATCTGCGCGCTTTCCGGCAGCGCCGCCACGCCCAGCGCTTTCGGCGCGCTGCCTGACGATACGGGTAAGATCAGCGTTTCCGGCTCTTTTGGCAGGCTGATGCCGTTGAGCATCATCTGCACCAGCGTGGCGTATTCGCTGGCATCGCCCACCAGCACGCCACCCAGCAGGGTTTTGCTGTCGTGGCTGACCACAATCTTTTTGTAGATTTGCTGCGGCCCGTGCGTCCACTGGTAGCTCAGCGCACCCGGCGTGCGCCCGTGAGCATCGCCAAACGACGCCACATCCACGCCCAGCAACTTGAGTTTGGTACTCATATCCGCGCCGGTGAAGCGCTTCTCCTCACCCGCCAGCACAGCGGCGGCCACGCGCGCCATCTGGTAGCCCGGTGCCACCAGGCCAAAGATTTTCCCATCCCACAGCGCGCATTCACCGATGGCAAGCACATCCGGATCCGAGGTCCGGCAGCCGTCGTCAATGCAGATCCCGCCGCGCTCGCCGACAGCCAGCCCGCTGCTGCGCGCCAGCGCGTCCTGCGGACGAATACCAGCAGAGAAGACCACCATGTCCGTTTCCAGCTGTTCACCATCGGCAAAGCGCAGCACCAGCCCGTCGTCTGCGGTGGCAATCTCCGTCGTCGATTTACTGGTGTGTACCCCTACGCCCAGCGCCTCAATTTTCTTGCGCAACATTGCCGCGCCGTCGCTGTCGAGCTGCACCGCCATCAGGTTCGGCGCAAACTCCACCACGTGAGTTTCCAGCCCGAGCTGCTTAAGCGCATTTGCCGCCTCCAGCCCCAGCAGGCCGCCGCCAATCACCACACCGCGGCGAGAGCCTGCCGCATGGGCCGCAATGTTGTCCAGATCGTCGAGGGTGCGGTAGACAAAACACCCCGGCAGATCGTTGCCCGGAACGGGCGGGACGAACGGGTACGAGCCGGTCGCCAGCACCAGTTTGTCCCAGTGGGTCTCATGGCCACTGGCGGTGCGCACTACGTGTGCATCACGATCGATAGCGACGATCTGCTGCGAGAGGCGCAGCTCAATGCCGTTATCGGCAAAGAACGCCCCCGCCACCAGCGAGAGCGAGTCCGCGCTGCGTCCGCCAAAATATTCCGACAGATGCACGCGGTCATAGGCGGCATAGCGCTCTTCGCCAAAAACAATAATCTGATACTGCTGATGCAAATTGCGGTTAACGCAGTCTTCGAGGAAATGATGGCCGACCATACCGTGCCCAACCACCACCAGAGTAGGTTTTGTCATAGCGTTCTGTCCTGCAACCTGCGGTTGCGTTGTGAAACGATCGAACAGCCAGTCCGCGTGGGCGGGCGCAGCCGTTGCCAGTAAATCGGTAAAGGTTGCCGCGCTGCGGCAGTCACCCATCAGCAGCACGCCAGCCAGCGCCCCCTGATGGATCAGTAAACGTCGATAGTGACGGGTGAGCGGATCCCATGAACTCCAGACCACATCGTCCGCCTGCGCCGTCGCGCGTCCGAGGCTGAACAGCGCCACGCCGGTCACCTTAAGGCGCACGCCGTTGTCGGTCAGGGTAAACGGCGCGGTGACCTCCCCGGCCAGCCGCGCGGCAAGAATATCCGCCTGCGCCAGACAGGGGGCGACCAGGCCAAACGTCTGGCCGTCAATTTCGCAGCACTCGCCGATGGCGTAGGTATCCGGCACGGAGGTTTGCATCTGCTGATCCACCACGATGCCGCGCGCGCAGCGAATGCCGCTGGCTTTTGCCAGCGCAACGTTGGGCTGCACGCCCGTGGCCAGCACCACGCGCGTGGCGGCGATGCGGCGTCCGTCGAGCAACGTCACGGCATCGTCAGCGATGGCGGTGATGCCGGAGGCGAGTTCACAGCGTACGCCCCGCACCGCCAGCGCCTCTTCCAGCAGCAGTCCCGCCTGCTGATCCAGCTGCTGTTCCATCAGCCACGGACCGCGATGCACGAGCGTGACGTTGTCACCGTTGCGCGCCAGCGCTGCCGCGGCCTCCACGCCGAGTACGCCGCCGCCCAGCACTACCGCCGGTCCGGAGAGGTTCCGGATGGCGCGGGTCTCTGCCAGGGTGCGAAAGGTGAACACATGCGGCGCATCGCCCCCGGGGATCGGCGGCACGACAGGGGTAGACCCGGTGGCAAACACCAGCGCATCCCAGCCCAGCGTGCGAGCAGAGGTATGCACTTCACGCGCGTTGACGTCTACTGCGAGCGCCTTTTCTCCTCGCAGCACCGTCACGCCTCGTGCCGTGTACCAGTCTTCATCGTGCAGACAGATGTGCTCCGCCTGCTTTTCGCCACCCAGCACCGGCGAAAGCTGGATGCGGTTGTACGCCTGCTCCGGCTCGTCACCGATGACGGTGACAGCGAAACGACCGGGAACACGCCCGGTGAGCGACGCAATCAGCCGGGCTGCCGCCATACCATTACCGATAATGACCAGTCGCATCGTGCCCCCTCATTACGCCGCTTTCGGCTGTTTTTCGTAGAGGAAATGGAGGATCTGCTGGCGCATGTGGTGATAGCGGCTGTCGTCCGCCAGCTGCACCCGGTTGCGCGGGCGCGGCAGATCGACGCGCAGGATCTCACCCACGGTGGCCGCCGGGCCGTTGGTCATCATCAGTACGCGGTCAGAGAGCAGTACCGCCTCGTCCACGTCGTGGGTGATGAGCACGATGGTGGTGTTCAGCGCCTGCTGGATCTGCATCACCGAATCCTGAAGATGGGCACGCGTCAACGCATCGAGCGCGCCAAACGGCTCATCCATCAGCAGCACTTTCGGCTTCATCGCCAGCGCCCGGGCAATCCCGACGCGCTGCTTCATGCCGCCGGAGATCTCCCCTGGGCGCTTATGCAGCGCGTGGCCCATCTGCACCCGGTCGAGGTTGTGTTCAATCCACGCTTTGCGCTCGGCCTTACTCATGGTGTGACGGAAGACCTGATCCACCGCCAGCGCCACGTTGTCGAAGCAGGTTAACCACGGCAGCAGCGAATGGTTCTGGAACACCACCGCGCGCTCTGGCCCCGGCCCGGCGATTTCGCGGTTGTCGCAAATCAGCCCGCCTTCCGTCGGCAGCGTGATCCCGGCGATCAGGTTTAACAGCGTCGACTTGCCGCAGCCGGAGTGACCAATCAGACTGACGGTTTCGCCCTCGTGGATATCAAAAGAGACGTTTTGCAGCGCCAGAAACTCGCCGCTGGCGGTGGAAAAACGCTGGCTCACGGCCTGGACCTGAATTAACGGTTTCATCTTCACTCCTTATTTTTCCTGCCAGCTAAAGCGACGGGCGATCAGCATCAGCCCCTGCTCCAGCAGCAACCCGACCACGCCAATGATGACGATGGCGATGAGAATGTTTTCGACGTTGAGGTTGTTCCACTCATTCCAGATCCAGAATCCAATGCCTAAACCTCCGGTGAGCATCTCGGCGGCGACAATCACCAGCCAGGCAATGCCAATGGAAAGACGTACCCCGGTCAGCACCGCAGGCAGCACGGCGGGGAAAAGAATGCGGCGCATGATGGTCCACTCTGAGAGTTGCAACACCCGGGCCACGTTGAGGTAGTCCTGCGGAATACGGCGTACCCCTTCAGCGGTGTTGATCACCATCGGCCAGATGGAGCAGATAAAAATGGTCCAGCTCGATGCAGGCTCCGCTTTCTGGAACAGCAGCAGGCCGATAGGCAGCCAGGCCAGCGGGCTGACCGGACGCAGGAGCGCGATCAGCGGGTTGAACATGCGCGAGAAAAAGGTGAAGCGGCCAATCAAAAAGCCCAGCGGAATGCCCGCCATCGCCGCCAGACCGAAGCCGATGGCGACGCGCTGCAACGACGCCAGCACGTTCCAGCCAATGCCCATATCGTTTGGCCCGTCGCGATAAAACGGATCGGCAAACAGGGTCATGGCCGAATCGAGCGTGCTGAGCGGCGTCGGAAAGCCTTTACTGTTTATCGCTGCCAGCTGCCAGAGCACCACCAGCAGGCCGAGACCGAGCAGCGCCGGGATGACGCGCTGTAAAAAATCATTCATCCGACGCGTAAACGCTGGCGCACGACGGCGAACCTGTAGCGGAGGCAGGACAATCACTTCCCCGCTCTCTGACGTCTCTTGTGGTTTTGTATTTTGCAGATGCTGCATACTCAGGCCCCTTTACGGTGAATGGCGAAGCGGTTGGCGTACCCTTCCGGATCGGTGCCGTTCCAGACGGTGCCGTCCATCAGGGTGCTGCTGCGATATGGTGATGACGGTGTGGACATGCCGCCCACGGCGGTCGCGGCATCCTGCCAGACCGCGGTCTGGTTAATGCGCTGTGCAATGCCCGCGTAATCCGGCGCGGCGTTGAGCAAGCCCCAGCGGCGGAACTGGGTTAAGAACCACATCCCGTCTGAGAGATACGGGTAGCTCACGGCACCCTCGTTGAAGAAACGGATCGGGTGCGCATCCTGCCAGCGCTGACCGACCCCGTTGTCGTACTCGCCAAGCATACGTCCGGTGAGATACTGTTCCTTGCAGTTGAGCCAGGCGCGGCGCGAGAGGATCTGCGCGGTTTCGCGTTTGTTTTCCGCTGACGCCTCGATCCAGCGCGCGGCTTCCATCACGGCGCTCACCAGCGCCCGTGCGGTGTGCGGATTTTTCGCCACCCAGTCGCGTCGGGTGCCGAGGATCTTTTCCGGGTGATCGGCCCAGATGGACTGCGACGTGGCGGCGGTAAATCCGATGCGGTCGTTAATCGCCCGCGCGTTCCACGGCTCGCCAACGCAAAACCCGACCATGTTGCCAATGCGCATGTTCATCACCATCTGCGGCGGCGGCACCACCACGGTGCGCACGTCGTCAAACGGGTTAATCCCCGCGCTGGCCAGCCAGTAGTAGAGCCACATGGCGTGCGTTCCCGTCGGGAAGGTATGCGCGAAGGTGTAGGTTCCCGGCGCCTGCTGCGCAATCAGCTTTTTCAGCCCGTCGAGGTCACGAACGCCCTTCTCCGCCAGATCGCTGGAGAGCGTAATGGCCTGACCGTTCTGGTTGAGGGTCATCAGGTTCGCCATCTGCTGCGGCTTGCCCGCGATACCCAGCTCCAGACCGTACAGCAGGCCGTAAAGAATGTGCGCGGCGTCCAGTTCGCCCGCCACCAGCTTGTCGCGCACCGCCGCCCAGCTCGCCTCTTTGGTCGGCACAATAGTAATGCCGTGTTTTTTATCGAACCCCTTCAGGGCCGCGATAACCACGGGCGCGCAGTCGGTCAGGGGGATAAACCCGATACGCACGGTATCCTGCTCCGGCTTATCTGACCCCGCCGCCCATGCGGCCTGCATGACACCCGGCAACAGCATCGCACCACTCGCCAGCATGCTGGCCTGCAATAACCGCCGTCTCGACAAATCCGCCATAATTGCTCCTGAAAAAAGGCAAAAAAAAGCGCCCGACGGTGCTGAAGCACCGGTGGACGCCTTTATCCCGAAGACGCATGCACCGCCGTTGGCGCATCGTCGAAAATGGTTAATCTGTTAATGCAAAGGTAATGCCAGCTTTTCATCCCCGGCGTTACGGGGTTTATGCAAGAAGAGCGCTGTATTACGCACCTCAATCAGGCACAAAATGCCCACTGACTGTGCAACTACTCCCCAGGAGGTATCTTCCACAAATTTTTCACCGTAAGCAGCGCACGGGCGATATCCACCATGCGTTGGTTTTTATCCATAGCCATTTTGCGCAGGGCGGTCCACGCCTGCTCCTCGCTCATGTTCTGGTGCGTAATCAGCACGCTTTTGGCTTTGTCGATGGTCTTACGCTCCTCCAGCGTGTCGCGCAGGGAAGCAAGCTGACGGGAGAGTTGCTCAATTTCACGCGCCTGCTGGCGCACCAACGGCAGCAGCGGTCTGTCAGGAAATCGCGCCAGGATATCGTCGTGCTCATCGTCTACGTGCAGGTTTTCGCTATAGCGGCGCTCCTCAACTGCCGTCATCAGATCGGCAATTGCCACCTCCTCCAGCGTGCGCAGGTGCTCAAGGCGCGCGGTTTGCAGGGCAAACCATTTGAGGGCGGTATCGCCGTTATCTGCCGGAGGCTGGCGGGTGCACGCTTCACGCCTGAGTTTTTCAGTCTCCAGACCCGGCTGGCAGTTGAGGATAAACGTCTCCTGCACGTCTGGAGTGCAATGGGAGATAAAAACCTCAAAGCAGGCCTGCTGGCCATCAATGCGATCCACCAGCCGCTGGCGGGTTTCATCGTCAAAGAATCCCTGGGTAAAACCAATAGCCCCCAGCGCCCGCTCTTGTCCCACAAGTTCTTTGCCCTGCATCAGGCTGTAAAGGGCCACAAATCGGCCCGCGATGTGCGGATCGTCAATGCTGTCGCTGAGTTGAGGTACGATACTGAGCAAATGACGCAGTATGCGGCTGTAGTGTTCCATCGCCTGCGGCGCGGTGACGCGTTGACCTGTAACGCCATCACGCAGCGCCGTTAGCGTCTCAAGGCCGTGCAGTGCGCTGGCAATACGTTCGCACAGGGCGCTGCCAGGCAGCGGTTCGTTAAACAGACGGTGCAATGCGGCGAGGTTTTCATCCACCAGGGCCCTGCTGGCCTTGCATTCAGGCGCGTACAATTTGCCCTGCGAGCAGAGCCAGACATTTGACGCACCGCGCTCGCACTGTAGCATATGCACCAGTCGACTGATGCCGTTCACCAGTGCGCCCAGCTGCGCCAGTCTGCCGAGCTGTTCCTCGCGCAACATTCTCGCACGCTGGAACCATTCGGTTGCGCCAGGGGAACTGCCAGCCACTATCGTCATCGTTTCTCTCCCCGATACGTATTCTTCGGTACGAGAAGCAATATTCGTGCCTTTTCAAAGAACAGGAGTCAACATGCAGAAGATTGTGATCGTCGCCAACGGTGCGGCCTACGGCAGTGAATCCCTTTTTAACAGCCTGCGCCTGGCAATCGCGCTGCGCGATAAGGAGAGTGAGCTGGAGCTGCGCCTCTTTTTGATGTCCGATGCCGTCACGGCCGGGCTGAAGGGGCAGAAACCCGCAGAGGGCTACAACATTCAACAAATGCTGGAGATCCTGACCGCGCAAAACGTTGCGGTCAAACTGTGCAAAACCTGTACCGACGGGCGCGGCATTACCGGGCTACCGCTGATTGATGGCGTGGAAATTGGCACGCTGGTGGAGCTGGCTGAATGGACGCTTTCCGCCGATAAAGTATTAACTTTTTAATAATAACCCGATAAAAATATTATTTTCTTATGGACGCGGTTTCAGCATCAAGTTTACCTGCACCGTTGCCGATAGGCATGGAAACAACACAGCAGGTATTACACTTATGTTCAGATCCATTCGCGCCCGCATCATTGCCGCGACGACAGGCTGTCTGGTCGTCGCCCTTCTTCTTAATACCATTATTAACTTTCAGGTCACGCGCCAGGATAATCAGCAGTCGCAGCGCGATATTCTGACCAGCACCAGCGCCAGCCACAACATGGCGATTGCCGACTGGGTGAACAGCAAAATGACCGTCATCACCTCGGCGCAACCAGTCGCGCTCAGCGACGATCCGGTTCCGGTGTTTAAACAGCTTGCGCTGGCGGGTGGATTCACCAACGTCTACGTGGGTTATGCCAGCAAAACGGCTAAATTTTCTGACCCAACCGGGGTACCCGCTGATTACGATCCCACCCTTCGCCCGTGGTATCAGCAGGCCGTCAGCGCTGATGGTCCGGTAGTGACTGCACCTTATGTAGACGCGGGCACCGGGAAACTGGTGGTGACGTTCGCGGTACCGGTTAAAGAGCAAGGCGCCCTGAAAGCAGTGGTGGCGGGCGATGTGGCGATGGACAGCGTGGTGGCTAACGTGCGCGGTATTCACCCGACTCCGGCCAGCAGCGGACTGCTTCTGGACAGCAACGGCACCGTTATTGCCGGCAGCGATCCTGCGCTGACGCTTAAGCCTTTTACGGAGACGATCAAAGGGACCGATTTTGCCACCCTGAAAAGCGGCAACCTGGTTGACGGAACGTTTAACGGACGCGAAAAAACGTTCCTGGCCACCGCCGTACCGGGGACGCACTGGCTGCTGGTTGTGGCGCTCGATAACGGCGATGCAACCGCCGGGATGCGGTCATTGCTAAAAGCATCTGCACTGTCTCTGGCGATCCTCGCCCTGCTGAGCGGAGCCCTCATGCACCTCCTGATTGCCCGCCTGCTTAAGCGGCTGTCCGGTATCCGTGACGCGATGAACAGCATTGCCAACGGTACTAACGATCTGTCGCAGCGTCTGCCGGATAAGGGGGGCGATGAAGTGGCGCAAATTGCGCAGGCGTTTAACGCCTTCAGCGATAAGCTTTCTGTGGTGATGGTCCAGCTGCGTGATGCCAGCGCCTCAGTGAAAAACGCCGCGCATGAGATTGCGGCAGGCAATCAGGATCTTTCCGGGCGTACCGAGCAGGCGGCATCAAGCCTTCGCGAAACCGCCAGCGCCGTGGAAGAGATCACGGCCTCCGTTACGCAGTCAAACGAGTCGGCAGCAGAAGCGAACGAACAGGCGAGCAAGGCCTCTGCCGCCGCATCCCGCGGCGGCGACGTCGTCGCTCAGGCCATCAGCACCATGCAGTCCATCGAACTGGCTTCCGCGAAAATCGGCGATATCACCAGCGTCATTGACGGCATCGCCTTCCAGACCAATATCCTGGCGCTTAACGCCTCGGTGGAAGCGGCGCGTGCCGGGGAACAAGGCCGTGGGTTCGCGGTCGTTGCGGGGGAAGTACGTAACCTGGCCAGCCGCAGCGCTCAGGCGGCGAAGGAAATCAAATCCCTTATTGATTCCACCACCGAAAGCGTTGCAACCGGCTCCCGGTTTGTGCACCTTGCGGGCGACAGCATGGATGAGATCCGCGCCAGCGTCGGGAGCGTGTCAGGCATTATGCGTGAAATATCCATTGCCACCCGCGAGCAGATGAAAGGGATCCATGAGATTAACCACGCGGTGACTCACCTGGATCGCATGGTGCAGCAGAACGCCGAACTTGTTGTACAGTCTGCTGCGGCGGCCAGCGCGCTGCAAAGCCAGGCGGGCGACCTTGCTGAGACCGCTGGCCATTTCCGCATATAATTTTTCCCGGGCGCGCGTTAAGCAGGGTAAACGCGCGTCCGCTGAAAGGTTTCAGGGATTTTGTCATTTTTGTTTAATCGTTGCGCCATTTTTTGATCGAAATCAGCATCCCACCCCTGCCCCTTTGGTGTTATGCAATGAGTAAATTGTGAACAACATCACGCTCGGGATGGGCAAAAACGACGGGGTATAAAATGGCACGAGTTAAAACGAGTCTGAAACTGTTTGGCGGGGATACGGTAGTGGTACGTTGCTCAGAGCGTTGCCGCATCCATCTGATGAGTACAAAAGGACAGAAGCAATCGCAGGCAGATATCCTTACCGTCCAGGACGATAAGGCCTGGCTGACGGTGCCTTACACCGGCACCTGGGATGTGCTGATCGACAGCCACAGCCAGTCGCTCGAACATTCCGTAAGTTACGTGGCGGCATAACCGTAAACGCCCGGTCAGCCGGGCGTATTATCAGGCAAAACCCGGCCGCAGCGTATTGCTGAGCGGGTTCCCTTCCAGCAGCGCTTTCACCTTCACCACCAGCTCACTCAGACAGTCGTCCTGCATGCCGAGACGCGTCAGCTCCTGATCTAGCGAGAAAAGGTACTGGGCGTTAGTGCCCAGCGGTCCGCTGGCGGTGGCAATGAGCGGGGCAATCACCTGGGTTCGGGTATCGGCTTCATACAGCGGGTGGCGCGGATCCATAATGAACACCAGCGCGTTGACGGTGCGCCCGTCATCCAGTTCCAGCTTGCACCAGCTGGGCATATAGCAGCCCGTGATCATCTCGCGCTTCCACAGCAGCGTCAGCTCATCTTCCAGCGTGGTATCCGGCAGCCGGTATGCCACGCCCGTGGTGCGCCCGCCCTCTTTTAGTGCAAGCATGCGGCCAGGCTGACAGGCGCTGCCGCGTCCGGCGGTCAGGCGCAAACAAAAGGCGCGGTGCCACCCAGGCAGCGTTCCGGTTGCTGATTCAACAAATTCGAGCGCCGGGTTCCACATCAGCGAGCCGTAACCAAAGATCCAGACCGGGCCATCATCCGGGCGGCAGGCCAGCGTTGCCGCAAGCGACGCCGCACGTTGTTCAGCCGACCACAGAAGCGATTCCTCAATAGCACCAAATGCCGTCTTACAATCTGCCTTCATCAAGAAATCACGCGTTAACACATTCCACCTCCGCCACTGCATGCTTCCTTGCGACATCTGTAATTCGCCTTCCCGGCATTCTGTGCTGTTCATTTTAACAGCAGTTGAGCAACGATAAGCAATTCGCGGGCCAGATGCAATACAGCGGCAGGTCAACCGCCTGAAATGTCAAAATGGAGGCAGCGTGTTATTTGGCGGCTATTTCTTTTTGTGCCATTTATCATCGTCCCCTTTCTCATAGTCATTTTTCACGGCGGCCCAGGCCACCTTATGCGCCGTCTCTTCACGGCTGGCATCGTCCCGGCGATCTTCTTTATCTTTGTACTGATCCCAGGCACTGTTAAAGGCTTCTTTGTAGATATCCTGGGCGTGGGCAGGCAATACGTTTTGCACGTTATCCGGTAATTCGCTTTTCGATTTGTATGGCATTGTTAACTTCTCTTTTGGCTAAAAGATAAGTGTGGACGACGATACGCGAGGGTGCCACCCGACAGAAAGAAATGAACAATATAAAAATGCAATTCATTGTTATTAAACTAATATTTAACAGAAATAAGGCATTATAAGCCTCAGGCATAAAAATTATAATAAAGGGTAAAATTAAGTAAAAAATACAGGGTATTTAACAGATTTCTGTTAATTTAATACCTTTAAAATCTATCTATAATTACAAGCACCTGCATTGTTGGAGAAACACATGACAGCAACACACGAGGCGGTAAAAACCCGCCACAAGGAGACCTCTCTCATTTTCCCGGTTCTGGCACTGGCTGTGCTGCTCTTCTGGGGAAGCAGTCAGTCATTGCCAGTGGTTGTGGGGATCAATATTCTGGCTCTGGTGGGTATTTTAACCAGTGCATTTAGCGTGGTACGCCATGCGGATGTGTTAGCCCACCGTCTTGGAGAGCCGTATGGGTCATTAATTTTAAGCCTTTCGGTTGTGATTCTTGAAGTCAGTTTAATTTCCGCATTAATGGCCACCGGCGACGCCGCGCCAACGCTAATGCGCGATACGCTCTACTCCATCATTATGATTGTTACCGGCGGCCTGGTCGGTTTTTCACTTTTATTAGGTGGTCGCAAATTTGCCACCCAGTACATGAACCTCTTTGGCATTAAACAGTACCTGATCGCCCTGTTCCCGCTGGCGATTATTGTGCTGGTATTTCCGATGGCGCTGCCGGGTGCAAATTTCACCACCGGCCAGGCGCTGCTGGTGGCGCTGATTTCCGCGGCGATGTACGGCGTGTTCCTGCTGATCCAGACCAAAACGCACCAGAGCCTGTTTGTTTACGAGCATGAAGACGACGGCGACGACGATGACCCGCATCACGGTAAGCCGTCGGCGCACAGCAGCGCGTGGCATACGGTTTGGCTGATCGTGCATCTGATTGCCGTTATTGCGGTCACCAAGATGAATGCGAACCCGCTGGAGGCGCTGTTAACTGAACTGAACGCGCCGGTCGCCTTTACCGGTTTCCTGGTGGCCCTGTTGATCCTGTCGCCAGAAGGTCTGGGAGCGCTGAAAGCGGTGCTCAATAATCAGGTGCAGCGGGCGATGAATCTGTTCTTCGGCTCCGTTCTGGCGACCATCTCCCTTACCGTTCCGGTGGTGACGCTGATTGCCTTTATGACGGGGAATGAATTGCAGTTTGCGCTGGGTGCGCCAGAGATGATTGTGATGGTGGCATCCTTGCTGCTGTGCCAGATTTCCTTCTCCACCGGCCGCACCAATGTGCTGAACGGCGCGGCGCATATGGCGCTGTTTATTGCGTATCTGATGACTATATTTGCGTAGCCCTTTTGCCCAGCGGCGCTTCGCTTGCAGGGCCTACGGGTTTTGTAGGCCGGGTAAGCGCAGCGCCACCCGGCAATATGCCCCATAAAAAAACCCGCCGAAGCGGGTTTTTTTATTAGTTGCTGGTATCCAGCTCGTCGAAGCTCTTCACCAGATCGTCAATCGCTTTGATCTGTTTCAGGAACGGCTCCAGCTTATCCAGCGGCAGCGCGGATGGACCGTCGCATTTCGCGTTAGCCGGATCCGGGTGCGCTTCAATGAACAGACCCGCCAGGCCGGTTGCCATACCGGCGCGCGCCAGTTCGGTCACCTGCGCACGACGCCCGCCAGACGCGGCGCCAAACGGGTCGCGGCATTGCAGGGAGTGGGTCACGTCGAAAATCACCGGGGACTGGTTAGAGACGTTCTTCATCACGCTGAAGCCCAGCATATCCACAACCAGGTTGTCATAACCGAAGTTTGAACCACGGTCGCAGAGGATCACCTGGTCGTTACCGCCTTCGATAAACTTGTCGACGATGTTACCCATCTGGCCAGGGCTCACGAACTGCGGTTTTTTCACGTTAATCACGGCACCGGTTTTCGCCATCGCTTCTACCAGGTCAGTCTGGCGAGCGAGGAACGCCGGAAGCTGAATCACGTCTACCACATCAGCCACGGGCTGTGCCTGAGACGCTTCGTGCACGTCGGTGATCACTTTCACGCCAAACGTCTGTTTCAGCTCCTGGAAAATCTTCATCCCCTCTTCCAGGCCCGGGCCACGGTAGGAGTGAATGGAGGAGCGGTTGGCTTTGTCAAAAGAGGCTTTAAACACGTACGGGATGCCCAGCTTTTGGGTCACGGTCACGTAGTGTTCGCAGATGCGCATAGCGAGATCGCGGGATTCCAGAACGTTCATACCCCCAAACAGCACGAACGGCAGGTCGTTTGCCACGTTGATATCACCAATGCTAACCACTTTTTGTTTCATAGGATCGCCTTATTCAGGTGTGAATCGGAATTAAGATTAATGCAGTGTAATGTGTTTATGCGCGATCGCGTTAATCTGCGCGCGGATCATCTCGCTGATCGGGTCTTCCGGACATTGCTCGACGAAATAATTCAAATCATTCAGCGCCACGTGCTCGCAGTCGAGCTGCGCATAAATCAGGCCGCGGTCGCGGATTTCGTACGGATCTTCCGGATTGAACTGCAACAGCACTTCGCTTGCGCGCAGAGCCAGCTCCATCTGACGCTCTTCCATCAGCGCAGACTTCAGCGTATCCAGGAGCTTGCGGATCACTTCGGCGTTATCGGCTTCATCGAGATCTTCATTGAACAGCTCCGCTATCGGGCTGATGTTGCCTTTCAGCCAGACGTCCAGCGTATGCTCATCCAGCGTGTCGCCGTTAAACGGATTGATTAACCACATCTCACCGTCCAGCCACTCCGCCCGCAAAATCATCTGCGTCGGGAAAATGACCGGCACCAGTGGAATATCCAGCTCGTGCGCAACCCACAGTAAAATGGCGCCCAACGCGACGGCGCTGCCCTGACGATTTTTCAACACCTGGTCCAGCCACAGTGCGTCAGACAGGCGGTACACGCCTCGCGTGTCACAGAAACCCCATTCGCCGTAGAAAAGCTCAATCAGCTTCTCTAATTGCCAGTCCTGCGGACGTGCCTGATTGATCTCTTCGCGCGCCAGGCTGACCAGATTCTCCAGTTCAGCGTAAACGTACTGTGACGTAAAATCGTCGCGGATCATCTCTGAAATCAGGATCATACCATCGCAGAGCGGCACTTTGTTAAATTCGAAATCGGCTAAGGACCTCATGACTTACCCCAGTAACGGTATTCTTGTGGTGGCGAGTTTAATGATGATGTACAGCACCACCAGACCCAGCAAAAAGGCGATAAACCCTGTCTGCTGGCTGCGCGGACGATGACGCCCAAGCGCGATAAAACCCAAAACGATGTAGATGATAACGCCAAACAGCTTTTCAGTCAGCCATGCGCCTTTATCAGTAAATGGCAGATAGCCGGTTTTCCACATTAACCCGGCTCCGGAAAGGAACAGCACCGTGTCGATACAGTGCGGGGCGATGCGTACCCAGCGGGCGTTAATCAGCGGATTGTTGCTGTAGCGCCACCAGTAGCGGGCAATGAAAAAGCCGATGGTCAGGGCAACGGAAATCAGGTGAACGGAGATCAGCAGCGTAAACAGGCTCATGACCACTGCCCCAGCGTCAGACGTTCATTGCCGCCGTAATCCCGGCAGGTTTCCACGGCAGCGTATCCGGCACGCGTGAACAGCGCTCGCACCGCCTCTCCCTGCGTCCAGCCATGTTCCACCAGCAGCCAGCCACCGGGAAGCAAATGTTGTCGTGACGTTGTCACAATGTGATCGAGATCCGCAAGTCCCTGATTCGCAGCGACCAGCGCGGTCAACGGTTCAAAACGCACGTCGCCCTGCGCGAGATGCGGATCGTCTTCGTCGATGTAGGGCGGATTGCTGACAATCATTTCAAACATGCGGCTTTCAAGCGCGGCAAACCAGCTGCTTTGCAGAACGGAAACATTGTTCAGCCCCAGCCGTTCAACGTTGCGCCGCGCGAGGGCGACCGCATCAGGCATCACGTCTACCGCCGTCACGGTGCAGTCCGGTCGCTCGCTGGCAAGCGCCAGCGCAATCGCGCCGGTGCCAGTACCGAGATCGAGGATCTGACACGGCTGCGTCGGTAACCGCGCCAGCGCCTGCTCCACCAGACACTCGGTGTCCGGGCGCGGGATCAGCGTGGCCGCTGAAACGTACAGCGGAAGTGACCAGAACTCGCGTTCGCCAACCAGATGCGCCACCGGCTCGCCGGTTTTACGGCGGGCAAGCAGCGCCTCCAGCTGCGATTGCTGTTCAGCGGTCAGCGCGGTTTCGCCGAAAGCCAGCAGATATGTGCGGGCTTTACCCGTCACATGCTCAAGCAGAATTTCGGCGTCGCGCTTCGGGCTTTCACTTGCAGAAAGCTCACTGGCGGCATGGCGTAACCAGCGCTGAAAATCCATTAATCCTGCTCGGACAGTGCCGCCAGCTGGTCGGCCTGGTATTCCTGCACGATAGGCTCAATCAGCATATCGAGCTTGCCTTCCATCGCCTCATCCAGACGGTACAGCGTCAGGTTGATGCGGTGGTCGGTTACGCGACCCTGCGGGAAGTTATAGGTGCGGTTACGGTCGCTACGATCGCCGCTGCCCAGCAGGTTACGGCGGGTAGAGGCTTCCGCCTGCTGACGTTTCGCCATTTCCGCCGCGTGAATGCGCGCGCCCAGCACGGATAACGCTTTAGCCTTGTTCTTGTGCTGGGAACGTTCATCCTGACACTCAACCACAATCCCGGTGGGCAGGTGAGTAATACGGATAGCGGAGTCGGTGGTGTTAACGTGCTGACCACCTGCCCCTGAAGAGCGGAAGGTGTCGATGCGCAGATCCGCCGGGTTGATATCCGGCAGTTCCGCTTCCGGCAGCTCCGGCATCACCGCCACCGTACAGGCTGACGTATGAATGCGTCCCTGAGATTCTGTCGCAGGCACGCGCTGCACGCGGTGACCGCCGGATTCAAACTTGAGACGACCGTACACGCCGTCGCCGCTGATCTTGGCGATAACCTCTTTGTAGCCGCCATGCTCGCCTTCGTTGGCGCTCATGATCTCCACGCGCCAGCGACGGGATTCGGCATAACGACTGTACATACGGAACAGATCCCCGGCGAACAGCGCCGCTTCGTCGCCGCCGGTACCGGCGCGGACTTCCACAAAGGCGTTACGCTCATCGTCCGGATCTTTCGGCAGCAGAAGCACCTGAAGCTGCTGCTCCATCTCTTCTGAACGCGCTTTCGCGTCCTGCAACTCTTCCTGCGCCATCTCGCGCATCTCAGGATCGTCGAGCATCATCTGCGCGGTTTCGATATCTTCCTGGACCTGTCGCCAGTCGGTAAAGCATTTAGAAACATCACTTAACTGCGCGTATTCACGCGACAGCGCGCGAAAACGTTCCTGGTCGGCAATGATCCCGGCATCGCCGAGCAGCGCCTGGACTTCTTCATGGCGCTCGTGCAGAGCTTCCAGTTTAGCGACGATAGAAGGCTTCATAGGCGTAAATGCACCTTGTCTTAGAAAATGGGTATAGGGCGCTATTCCAGCCCGAGGCTGTTGCGCAGAATTGTCAGGCGTTCATCGTCCCCGTCACGGGCAGCCTGCTGAAGAGATTTGGTTGGGGCATGGATCAGGCGGTTGGTCAGTTTCCAGGCCAGATCCTGCATAATCGCCTGCGCGTCGCCGCCCTGTTCAAGGGCCGCTAACGCTTTGGCCGTCAGGTCATCACGCACCTGCTCCGCCTGACCGCGGTATTCGCGGATGGTCTCGCTGACGCTTTGCGCGCGCAGCCAGGCCATAAATTCGCTGGTTTCCTGTTCAACGATGGTTTCCGCCTGCACAGCCGCCGCCTTACGCTGGGCAAGGTTGTGCGAAATGATGCTTTGCAGATCATCCACGCTGTACAGGTAGGCGTTCGCCAGTTTGCCCACTTCCGGTTCGACATCACGCGGAACGGCGATATCCACCAGCAGCATCGGCTGATTGCGGCGGGATTTCAGCGCACGCTCGACCATCCCTTTCCCGATAATCGGCAGCGGGCTGGCGGTAGAACTGATAATAATGTCCGCCTCTTTCAGACGTTCATCGATGTCGCTCAGCGCAATCACCTCAGCGCCCACTTCATCTGCCAGCACCTGCGCACGTTCGCGGGTGCGGTTGGCAATGATCATCTTCTTCACCTTGTGTTCGCGAAGATGGCGCGCCACCAGCTCGATGGTTTCGCCCGCTCCCACCAGCAGTACGGTGACGGTCGACAGGGATTCAAAAATTTGACGGGCAAGGGTACAGGCCGCGAAAGCAACCGAAACCGCACTGGCGCCAATGTCGGTTTCGGTTCGCACACGCTTCGCCACGGAGAATGACTTCTGGAACATTCGTTCCAGTTCGCTGGCTTTCAGATGCCCTTTCTGGGAATCCGCGAAGGCTTTTTTCACCTGGCCAAGGATCTGCGGCTCGCCCAGCACCAGCGAATCCAGACCGCTGGCCACGCGCATCAGATGGCTGACCGCATCGTTATCCTGATGCCAGTACAGGCTGTTGCGCAGCTCTTCTTCGTTGAGGTTGTGGTAGTCACACAGCCAGCGGATCAGCGCCTCGTGCAGGTTGTCCTGCTCTTCTACGCTCAAATACAGCTCGGTACGGTTGCACGTCGACAGCACCACGCCACCCTGCACCATCGGCTGTGCAAGCAGGCTGTCCAGCGCCAGGTCGAGCGTATCCGGCGAAAACGTAACGCGTTCTCGCAGTGAAACCGGGGCCGTTTTGTGGTTAATACCGAGTGCTAATAGGGTCATGTTGAGCGGGAGTAGTACCAGCGTTAATAAGGTTAGCAGGACGCATCATACAGGATGCGCGAGATCAATAAAAGAGACTGCCCCCTTTCGGAGTAATAGCTTACGCCACGCTTTGAGATAATTTGAACGTAGACGGTGGCACCCTTCAACGCTAGCATTAACAGTTATAACTGCAACGTATCTCAAGGATTTGTCATCATTATGACCCGAATGATTCGCCTGCTGCCTCTGGCGGCCCTGGTTCTGACCGCCTGTTCCGTTCATCAGCCGAAAGGCCCGGGCAAAAGCCCTGACTCACCGCAGTGGCGTCAGCACCAGCAGGACGTGCTGAAATTAAGCCAGTACCAGACCCGCGGTGCATTTGCTTATCTCTCTGACGAACAAAAAGTTTACGCTCGCTTCTTCTGGCAGCAAACGGGTCAGGACAACTATCGCCTGCTGCTGCTGAACCCGCTGGGCAGCACCGAGCTGGAGCTTAACGCGAAGCCTGGCGAAGCGCAGATCACCGATAACAAAGGCCAGCACTACACGGCAACCGACGCCGAAGAGATGATTGGCAAGCTGACCGGAATGCCGATTCCGCTCAATAGTCTGCGCCAGTGGATCCTCGGCCTGCCGGGTGACGCAACCGACTATACGCTCGACGATCAATACCGTCTGAGCCAGGTGAACTACACCCAGGGCGGTAAAACCTGGAAAGTGGTGTACAGCGCGTATGACAGCAAGACGCAACCGTCGCTGCCGTCCAATATGGAGCTGACGCAGGGTAGCCAGCGTATCAAGCTGAAAATGGACAACTGGATCGTTAAATGATGACCCACTGGCCCTCTCCCGCAAAACTGAACCTGTTTCTCTACATTACCGGGCAGCGCGCTGACGGCTATCACACCCTGCAAACCCTGTTTCAGTTTGTCGATTACGGCGACACCATCTCCATCGAACCGCGTCAGGACGGGCAGATTTGCCTGCTGACGCCGGTCGACGGCGTGGCGCATGACGATAACCTGATCGTGCGCGCTGCCCGCCTGCTAATGAAAACGGCGTCGACGTCGGGTCGTCTGCCGGCGGGAAGCGGTGCGGATATCCGTATCGACAAACGCCTGCCGATGGGCGGCGGTCTTGGCGGCGGCTCATCAAACGCCGCGACCGTACTGGTGGCGCTTAACCACCTCTGGGGCTGCGGTCTGACGACGGACGAACTGGCAGCGTTAGGGTTGACGCTGGGCGCCGATGTACCGGTGTTTGTGCGCGGCCACGCGGCGTTCGCTGAAGGTGTCGGTGAAATCCTCACGCCGGTCGATCCGCCGGAAAAATGGTATCTGATCGTTCACCCCGGCGTGAGCATTCCTACCCCGGTCATCTTTAAAGATCCTGACCTGAAAAGAAATACCCCGGCACGGTCAATAAAAACGTTATTAAATTGTGAATTCAGCAACGATTGCGAGGATATCGCAAGAAAACGTTTTCGCGAGGTTGATGCGGTGCTTTCCTGGCTGTTAGAATACGCGCCGTCGCGCCTGACCGGTACAGGGGCCTGTGTCTTTGCTGAATTTGACACCGAAACCGCCGCCCGTCAGGTGCTTGAGCAAGCGCCGGTTTGGCTGCATGGTTTTGTAGCACGCGGGATGAACACCTCCCCCCTACAGCAGGCCATTCTGGCGCAGACTGAGTTTCGGTGACAACGTCACCCTGTTCCAGACGTTGCATCGCGCTCTTTAATACACCGCCTGGATAGCGTTTGCTTAGGCCCCGCAGTTTGCGGCGAACGCTATCCACCACTGGACGCATGCCTGAGGTTCTTCTCGTGCCTGATATGAAGCTTTTTGCTGGTAACGCCACCCCGGAACTAGCACAACGTATTGCCAACCGCCTGTACACTTCCCTCGGCGACGCCGCTGTAGGTCGCTTTAGCGACGGCGAAGTCAGCGTACAAATTAACGAAAATGTACGCGGTGGTGATATTTTCATCATCCAGTCCACCTGTGCTCCAACGAATGACAACCTGATGGAATTGGTTGTTATGGTCGACGCGCTGCGTCGTGCTTCTGCTGGCCGTATCACTGCTGTTATTCCTTACTTTGGCTATGCACGTCAGGACCGTCGCGTCCGTTCCGCGCGTGTGCCAATCACCGCTAAAGTTGTCGCTGACTTCCTGTCCAGCGTCGGCGTTGACCGCGTACTGACGGTTGACCTGCACGCAGAGCAGATCCAGGGCTTCTTCGACGTGCCGGTTGATAACGTATTCGGCAGCCCAATCCTGCTGGAAGACATGCTGCAACTGAATCTGGACAACCCGATTGTGGTTTCTCCGGACATCGGCGGCGTGGTACGTGCTCGTGCTATCGCGAAGCTGCTGAACGATACCGACATGGCGATCATCGACAAACGCCGTCCGCGCGCTAACGTTTCTCAGGTGATGCACATCATCGGTGACGTGGCTGGCCGCGACTGCGTGTTGGTGGACGACATGATCGATACCGGCGGTACGCTGTGTAAAGCCGCTGAAGCGCTGAAAGAGCGTGGTGCGAAACGCGTATTCGCTTACGCCACTCACCCGATCTTCTCCGGCAATGCGGTAAACAACCTCCGTAACTCCGTCATTGACGAAGTTGTGGTGTGCGATACCATTCCACTGAGCGACGAGATCAAAGCGCTGCCAAACGTGCGTACGTTGACTCTGTCCGGGATGCTGGCCGAAGCGATTCGTCGTATCAGCAACGAAGAATCGATCTCTGCAATGTTCGAACACTGATCGAACACGGCCAAAAAACCCGCTACGGCGGGTTTTTTTGTTTATAGTATTTATTTGTATGACTTATGCCTCCTTCACCTGCCATTCACATGACAGATGATGCGCACACGGATGATAGATAATTGTGAAAAACGTAACCTCCTCACATGTTCTGCCCTTTCGCGCCCTCATCGACGCCTGCTGGAAAGAGAAATACACATCGTCACGCTTTGTTCGTGACCTGATAGCCGGGATCACCGTCGGGATTATTGCCATCCCGCTGGCGATGGCGCTGGCGATTGGTAGCGGCGTCGCGCCGCAGTACGGGCTGTACACCTCGGCCGTTGCGGGGATTATGATTGCGCTGACGGGCGGGTCCCGCTTCAGCGTCTCCGGCCCGACTGCCGCCTTTGTGGTGATCCTCTACCCGGTTTCCCAACAGTTTGGTCTGGCAGGCCTGCTGGTTGCCACCCTGATGTCCGGCATCTTTTTAATTCTGTTTGGTCTGGCCCGCTTTGGTCGCCTGATTGAATATATTCCCCTTTCCGTAACGCTGGGGTTCACCTCGGGGATTGGGATTACCATCGGGACCATGCAGATTAAGGATTTCCTCGGCCTGCAAATGGCCCATGTTCCGGAGCACTATTTACAGAAAGTGGGCGCGCTGTTTATGGCGTTGCCGACGGCCAACCTGGGCGATGCAGCCATTGGCATCGTTACCCTCGGCACACTTATCGTCTGGCCTCGCTTAGGCATTCGTCTCCCGGGGCATCTGCCCGCTCTGCTGCTGGGCTGCGCGGTGATGGGCGTTGTCAACCTGCTCGGTGGACAGGTCGCCACCATTGGCTCCCAGTTCCACTATGTTCTGGCGGACGGCTCACAGGGCAGCGGCATTCCGCAGCTGCTGCCGCAGCTGGTTCTGCCGTGGGACATGCCGGGCTCAAGCTTCACCCTAAGCTGGGATTCCCTTCGCGCTCTGCTGCCTGCCGCGTTCTCCATGGCAATGCTGGGCGCGATTGAATCCCTGCTCTGCGCCGTCGTGCTCGACGGCATGACCGGCACTAAGCACAAAGCCAACAGCGAGCTGGTCGGCCAGGGCTTAGGGAACATCGTTGCACCGTTCTTCGGCGGTATTACCGCTACGGCTGCGATTGCCCGTTCCGCCGCGAACGTACGTGCGGGCGCGACATCACCGGTTTCGGCGGTCATTCACTCCCTGCTGGTGATCATGGCGCTGCTGATCCTTGCCCCGCTGCTTTCATGGCTTCCGCTCTCGGCCATGGCTGCGCTGCTGCTGATGGTGGCCTGGAACATGAGTGAGGCGCATAAGGTGGTTAACCTGCTGCGCCGTGCGCCGAAAGACGACATTATCGTGATGCTGATCTGCATGTCGTTGACCGTACTGTTCGATATGGTTATCGCCATCAGCGTCGGCATTGTGCTGGCCTCGCTGCTGTTTATGCGCCGCATCGCGCAGATGACGCGTCTCTCCCCGGTTAACGTTGAGGTGCCTGACGATGTGCTGGTGCTGCGCGTGATTGGTCCGCTGTTCTTCGCCGCAGCGGAAGGTTTGTTCAGCGATTTGGAATCCCGCATCGCGGGCAAACGGATTGTGGTGCTGAAATGGGATGCCGTCCCGGTGCTGGATGCCGGCGGTCTGGATGCCTTCCAGCGCTTTGTTGTGCGTCTGCCGGAAGGCTGTGAACTGCGGGTGAGTAACCTTGAATTCCAGCCCCTGCGCACCATGGCGCGCGCGGGCGTGCAGCCAATCCCTGGCCGATTGTCCTTCTACCCTAACCGTGAAGCTGCGTTAGCGGATCTGTGAGTCATCTGATGCAGAGACGCGTCTTTGCATCATCACCCCGATCGCCTGCTGGAGCCATTCAAGCACGGCAGGCGTCATCCACGTGCCCTTCATCAGATGCGGCTCCTGCTGCATGGCGAGACGAAATTTTTGCTGGGTCTGCGGGTTTGTTCCCGCATAGGACTGGAATAAAACCAGCCAGTTTTCTGCCAGCTTTTGCGCATCGTCAGAAGCGGGACTGAGATTATCCCGCTGCGCCTGATGCAACTTCGCCACCAACGGCGGCCACTCCATCATCCGGTCAAAGTAGTGCGACCGGGTAAAGGCCATCTCTTCGGCAGTGAGATATTTCTCCCAGATGCTGAGCTTTGATTCGGCAAACGCCCGCGTGATGTAATCAGTTATCTCCGGCGTAATGCCGGTTTGCTCCTGCATCTGCGGCTCCACGCTGTGCATCTCGTTCAGACGGGTCAAAAATTCCGGTTTGCCTGCGGTATCCTGCTCCAGGCGTTCCATCCACCGTGAAGCCAAATCGGTCGCCCGCGCGTCCGTGACGCTGACGTTCTGTTCCAGCAAGTGTTTAACCTCCGTCACCAGCCCCGACCAGATATCCGCCAGCGCCTCTTTCTCTACCGCAAACGGCAGTTGCTGCAACTCTTCTTTGCTAAACCAGTGATCGTACATATTCATTAACTCCAGAGTCTGTAGCCAGGATTCCAGATCCGGCGTCGCATCGTCGGTCAGCCCGGTACGCAACTCCACCAGCCGGTTGCGCAGCGTATGGATACTACGCAGTTGCTTGTCCAGCAGAGTGATTTGCCCGTCGAGTAATTCGGCTAATGACAGCGAACGCTGTTCCAGAAAATCCCTGATTTCGGCAAGCTCCAGCCCGGCTTTTGCCAGCGTCTGGATCATATGCAGACGCTGCACATCCGTCAGGTTATAAAGCCGGTAGCCTGCCGCGCTTCTGGCAGAAGGTAACAACAGCCCTGTTTGCTCGTAGTGATGCAAAGTCCGCACGGTGATCCCGGCACGTTTCGCCAGTTCACCCACCTGTATCAACATAACGGCTCCTTTTGTTCTGCCAGTGTCGTTACTCTGGAGCCTTACGTTACGTGAGGGTCAATGCGTCATGCAAAAAAAAACGACTTCAGATGAAGTCGTTTCGGTGTTCTTTATGGGGCACTAGCTATGCTTGCGCTGGTCGCGGCGGCATCGTTTATCGTAATGGCGCACCCACCAGTATTTATCGCAGACTTCCTCATGTCCGCTCACGCGCGCCCCGGCGAGCCACAATACCGCACCTAGGAAGATACTCAGCACCGCGCCATGCGCAAAGTATTGTGGGAGGTCAAGCTGCGGTAATTGGTTTAAGATTGAATAACCGACACCGGCGACCATCACGAACAGTCCCAACCCCATTAGCACGTTACCGAGCATTGAAGCGTTTTTGCGTTTCATATGTCACCTCCGGAACTTTGGGTTGTCAGGGGAAAAGCCCCTTCTCCTTGTGTGTAAAGTATAGACAACGCCTCTTATATGAGTTGCGTGAATGATCACATTTACAGATCACTCCCGGACAAAAATTTACAAATAAGACATTGAACAGCTTGAAATTCTAATTGTTCAAAGAGGAAATTATTCGCATTTCGGTGTACCGCAGGCAGAACTTTGTCAAGCGGCGCGCCAGACAGTAAACTACGCGCCAGATCTGGAACCCATTAGGAAGTAAATCGTGACGATTAAACTGATTGTCGGCCTCGCCAATCCGGGCGCAGAGTATGCCGCTACCCGCCATAACGCCGGTGCCTGGTATGTTAATCTGCTGGCGGAGCGTTTGCGCGCTCCCCTGCGTGAAGAACCCAAGTTTTACGGGTATACCTCACGCATCAATCTTGCGGGTGCTGACGTGCGGTTGCTGGTGCCAACCACCTTTATGAACCTGAGCGGCAAAGCCGTGGCGGCCATGGCAACGTTTTATCGCATCAATCCGGATGAGATCCTGGTGGCCCACGACGAACTGGACCTGCCGCCAGGTGTGGCGAAGTTCAAACTGGGCGGCGGTCATGGCGGCCATAATGGTCTGAAAGACATCATCAGCAAACTGGGTAATAACCCTAATTTCCACCGTTTGCGCGTGGGAATCGGCCATCCGGGCGATAAAAACAAAGTTGTTGGTTTCGTATTGGGTAAACCCCCGGTTTCTGAGCAGAAGTTGATTGACGAAGCGGTGGACGAAGCGGCTCGCTGCACCGAGATTTGGCTTCAGGACGGCCTGACGAAAGCCACCAATCGACTGCACGCTTTCAAAGCGCAATAAACGGCGCCCTGGGGCTTTTTTACCGCGCGTCGCGCGGGTTACGTGTATAATAGGCGTAGTTATTTACTTTTCTTCAATCGGTTATCGTTAACGGATTGATTATCAAGATATTAAGGTGATTTAGAAATGGGATTCAAATGCGGTATCGTCGGTCTGCCAAACGTTGGCAAATCCACCCTGTTCAACGCGCTCACCAAAGCAGGTATTGAAGCGGCGAACTTCCCGTTCTGTACCATCGAGCCGAACACCGGTGTTGTTCCTATGCCCGATCCGCGTCTGGACCAGCTCGCGGAAATCGTGAAGCCACAGCGCATTCTGCCAACCACCATGGAGTTCGTGGACATCGCGGGTCTGGTAAAAGGCGCATCCAAAGGTGAAGGCCTGGGCAACCAGTTCCTGACCAACATCCGTGAAACCGAAGCGATCGGCCACGTTGTGCGCTGCTTCGAGAACGACAACATTATCCACGTTAACAACAAAGTGGATCCGGCTGACGACATCGACGTCATCAACACCGAGCTGGCCCTCTCTGACCTTGACACCTGCGAGCGCGCCATTCACCGCGTGCAGAAGAAAGCCAAAGGCGGCGACAAGGATGCGAAAGCGGAACTGGCTGCGCTGGAAAAATGTCTGCCACAGCTGGAAAACGCGGGCATGCTGCGCGCGCTGAAAAACCTGACTGACGAAGACAAAGCGGCGATCAAATACCTGAGCTTCCTGACCCTGAAGCCAACCATGTACATCGCCAACGTCAACGAAGACGGTTTCGAGAACAACCCGTACCTCGACAAAGTGCGTGAAATCGCTGCGGCTGAAGGTTCTGTAGTTGTGGCGGTTTGCGCTGCCGTTGAATCCGACATCGCTGAGCTGGACGACGCCGACCGTGAAGAGTTCATGGCCGAGCTGGGTCTGGAAGAGCCGGGCCTGAACCGCGTGATCCGCGCGGGCTATGAGCTGCTGAATCTGCAAACCTACTTCACCGCTGGCGTGAAAGAAGTGCGTGCGTGGACCATCCCTGTGGGAGCGACCGCGCCTCAGGCGGCTGGTAAGATCCACACCGACTTCGAGAAAGGCTTCATTCGTGCGCAGACTATCGCGTTTGAAGACTTCATCACCTACAAGGGTGAGCAAGGCGCGAAAGAAGCAGGCAAGATGCGTGCGGAAGGGAAAGATTACATCGTTAAAGATGGCGACGTGATGAACTTTTTGTTTAACGTTTGATTTGTTTTGAATGAAAAAAATCCACGCTTTGGCGTGGATTTTTTTTCGCGTGTCCTATCAATAGATAACTAGTTTGCCCGCTGGCCAAGTACCTGACCATCCACAGGGCATATGCCCAGCTTCATAAACATTAATTAAGCCTTCAAAAGCGAATGGCTCATGTAGTAAAGAACTATACGCATCTTCAAGCAAGTAATTCACAAGGTCCCATTTTAAGTTCTCAGTCATTGATCCTTTCTCAGACTCTGGGAAGATTATTTTTGGGATAATATCATTCTCCACAACTTTCTTAGCTTCTTTGACCAAAGAGTTCCAATATTGATATTTGTTAGTGTGTTTTTTTGCGAGATAGCCCGTTATTTCATAACCAGCCTCCAAGGTGGCACTTTCCCATTCATCGCTATTCAAGCCTTTTATAAATAAGCTAAGGGACTGAGCCTGGATAACACCAGGGAGTGTCGTTGCTACACCAAGATTAACAAACCAATTAATATTATTTAACCTATGTATTGCTAACTGGGATATCTTCATTTTTTAACCTGATTTATTCTACATGGGATTCTAGCTGCTTTCATACCACCAAGCCTGTCATGCTGTTTTATAATAAAACCCTATGGTTTGTGTCACAGAGCTTTATTAAAAATATGAATATCAAAACAACAGCAATCGAAGTAAATAAATCGATTAAATTTTTAAATATTCTTTAAGAAAGATCTTCTTCTGCTACTAATCCATTAACAAAATTGGCAAATGAATTTGTCAGATATCTTTGAAGTTTTATGTGATTCTCTTGCATAGTCAAATCCTCATCAAAAGAATCTGTAGCAAAATATACTATTGAGTAATTGTCTAAATCTAGACAGAAGAAATTCCCTCCCCAATCATTTGCGAAAGGAAGCAGGTTTTTAGGAATCACTTCCCTATCCAACATGCTGATATAACAACCGTCGATTAAAGATCTAGGGTCATTATTTGTCTGACTATTATAAACAAACGGTTTAAACCCTGCCACCTCTACTGGCTCAAAATCTTCATCACCGTCCCACCAACTTTTCTCAGGAGTGCCACCATTAAATTGCAGATAATGTGAAACGAAATCATCCGGAAGAGTAATAGATAATTTCTCTTCCGTTTTAGTAATATCTGCACGTCCAATCTTTTTTTCACAGTTACTGAAATGGTTCATAGGTTATACCTCACTGATGACAGTTTGCACGCAATTTTTTCGGGACACGCCCCTTCAACCAGCCTTTAGAATGAGAAACAGCAATGGCTTCTTGGGAACCATATTTTACACCAAAATATTTCTCGAATTGTGAGACTGAGCCTTTATGTGGGAAAGTAGCTTCATGCGCAGAAGTTTTTACTAATTGCATTGTTGTCCTTCCTGTGGCTGGGTCAAAATCATCGACATGATGCCATGTATATCCAGTTGCATCGCTTTTAGAAATACCGGCTGCCTTGAAAGCCTCGGTGAAATCTCTATCTCGAGTTCCTTGCATTGTAATAGATACAATATTCTGTTTTGTTCCATTGATTGGGAAAAGATCTGGGCTTCCTGTAAAGTCGACTCCCTTTAATGCCAACCCCCACGGATCCACCCAACCCAGCGCATTCGGCGCATACTGGTAAAGGTTTATCCCCCCCGCCAGCCCTATCGGGTCCTGCTGCGTAAACCGCCCGCAGTCCGGGTCGTAATACCGGAACAGATTGTAGTGCAGCCCTGTCTCACGGTCCTGGTATTGCCCCTGCATCCGCAGGTTCTGAGAATATCCTGATACCTGCGTCTCGCTTTCCCGCAGCAGCTTGCCCCAGGCGCTGTTCACCCCTTCCCAGCGCACCTGCCCTTCGCTATCCGTCATCCGCTCCGGCGTGCCGTTGGGCTGGCAGTGGAACCAGAAAATCTCCGGAGCATCAACGCCGTCAATGCGCGCCAGCGGGTCGTAGCTGTTCTGATCGCTGTAGACGTAGGTCAGCGGCACGTCCCCGTGCACCTCCTGCAACAGCCGGAACCCTTCCCAGACAAACCGCGTGGTGACCGGCTTGCCGGTTGGCTGGCCGCCCAGCATCTGGCGGCGCGTTTTGCTGATGCGTCGCCCGAGCGGATCGTAGCGGAAGCTGACCTGCGTCTGCGGCCTGTTGCGGTCCCGCGGCTGGCTGATCACCTCCGTCAGGCGGTGCTCACCGTCGTAGCGGTAGTGCCAGCGGGTCTGTCCGTTATCTTTCTCCACGGTGCGTCCGTGGACGTCATAGCGCCAGCGAATGCCGTTCAGCTGCGTCAGCCGGTTGTGCGTAACCTTCTCAGCAGATCCTTCGAGCGGGTTACCGGTAGTATCCCAGCGGTGCAACCAAGAGCACTGAAAATTACCGGTAACTATATCCCGGCGATGCAGGCGGCCAAGACGGTCATATTCGCTGCGGGTTCGTTAGTGTTAGTAGTTTGCGCCACGGTTGAATCCGATAATACTGAACTGGACGATGCCGACCGTGAAGAGTTTATGGAAGAGCTGGGTCAGGAAGAGCCAGGCGCGAAAGAAGGAGGCAAGATGCGTGCATAAGGAAAAGACTACATTGTTGAAGATGGCGATGTGATGAACTTCTTGTTTACGTTTAATTTTTATGAACGGGAAAAATCCACGCTTTCACGTACATTTTTTATTAGGGAGTCAAAAAAATATCTTAGAGATCTGACTTCTTGCTCACCTCCAAAGAAATGATTTGTGTAGTCGCAAGCTTTAACGTCTGAAAAGGCACCTCGATTAATCACTCAACAAGTAAGGCCAGACTCTAATACTTAGCGAGGCTGACACCACCGTTTCTTAGGAGAGGTCTGCCGGTCGACAATAATATATCTTCTAAATCCTTTTTTTTGCGAGCGGGAATCGTTAAAAGTTTTGAATCGCATTTTATCATAATAAGCAGGGCCTGATCGAGACAACGCGTTACGCTTCATACCATTTAAATAAAACCAATCATGCCAGCCATTTTGGTTTTCCACATAGCTAAAGACAACAACCCCTTCTTCGTTCAGATGATTTTTAAGTAATAGAAAAATGTGCCTCGTGGCAGTGCAGGCAAAGAAGCTTTTGCCCTAAGCATCAAATAGGGTTACAACGGTTAATAATGGCTTTTTATCGGTTAACACAAAAACTAACTCGCGTGTTGTAAGACAATTGCATAATCTAAAATGGTATGCTGAAAATTTTTTTTACCCTTCAGCAATGATAACGTTTCTATGATTTGTTCCATTCTTTATCCAGAACATTTCATCTTGAGGTAACGTTCCATTACCGCAGAAATCAACAAGCTCACCTTGCCAACCATCAGGAACATATTTTTGATAATGCATACTTTCAACATACTCAGAATATAGTCTTTTATTATCAAAATCTATAAGCAAATCCGGCATAAGATCATATATATCCCACCAAGTTGTTTTTTGCGAAAGCCTACTAAAAAACTCATCAGCTATGTCATCCTTATCGAATGAATAGCCATCTTTAATTAACCCATCAATAAATATCTGCGCGTTTTCTTCATTTACTACGGGTATGTCATATCTTTCCTTATGGACATCCTTTAGATTTATTTCCACCCCACTTTTCACAAAACCCTCTATCCATTTAATTCTATCTAAAATCCACATTTCTTTGAACGCCACGAACCAATAATATATTCCTTCTTTCTTTACTATCACAAGGAGATCATCATCTTTATTAATATTCATATAGTAACCTATTTTACATTACCGGAGCCTGGAATCGCTACTTCTTCAAGCCATTCTGCCCATACTGATGGTAATACATACGATCTACCTGGCGTTGTTGGATCAACGTGCTTAGGAGCCAATCCCCCTTGATTTAACGGATTAAGCATGCGTCAGGGGGTTGTGCGTGTCCTTTCCAGCAAGTCGTTCGAGGTGGATTACCAGCAGACGATCGCAGTTGTCATAATTTCATTATTGCGTACAGCTGGTAAAAGACTTTTAAAGGCTCAGAGTCTAATATCTAAAGACTTTACACTTAAAAGAATGAGCATGACGTAAAGAAAAAGGGAAGTTGCGTGCAGAAAGCAAAAAATCAAATCGTTAAAAATGGCGATGGGATGAACTTCTTGTTTAAAGTTTGATTTGTTTTTTATGAAAAAAACGAACTTGCGCACTCTTAGGAAAATAGAACTCAAGGTATTTTTCAGCTCTGTCTTGAAACGTTCGTTCTTTGACGTAGTTATAAGAATCATTAAAATATTTGTACGCTTCATCAAATTGATTCAACTCATAAAAAACCATGCCGAGGTCGATTAACGGCGCTGTCTCTATATCCGATCCACGTGTACTAAGTATCCTCTCCCCCCCATTTTTTCGCCTCATCGTTCTCCTTGAGAGCAAAGCAAGCACTGTACATGTACGCAGAGTTGCAGTTGGCAATTTTCCATTCGATCTGCGGCTCAGGAAGAGCCTGCCGGACATTTTGTTATTGCTCTAAAGCCTCGGCTTATTTTTTTATCATGAAATTCGTTTCCTTTTTCTACAAGAGATGTAAGTATTATTCATGTGTTTATTCATTAGCAATAGCAAATAAACCTCCTCACCTATAAAAAGGGGAATAAGAAATAAATGCTTTTAGAAGCAAGGAGGTATCTAAGACAGTAAATCTTTATTATTAAAAAACTTAAAAACTAACCAAAAAAGAATTTCTTAAACCCTTCAACCTCAACATCTTTTAGTTTAGTTTTAAGCATCACATCGATATCTTCCAGAAAATCTTCTCTTAAATTAAATTCATCATCTGTAGCATCACCATCATAATTATTTTGTTCCATCTCAATAGCAGAACAAAAAGCATTCAAAAAGTCAGCTAAGGAACCAGAAATTATAAAGTTTCGTTTTTGAATGCTACCATAAACAGGAGATGTTAGATTTTGGGTGTCACAAAAAAGAACGTCACCATTTCTTTCAGCAAAGATTATATATTCATCGCGCCAAGCCGTATCATTTTGAACTCGCCAACCGGATAATATTTCGTTGAGATCTTGAGGTTCAATAATCTGTAAATAAAAAGTACCATCAAATGTTGGACTGTCATTTAAAATCAAATGACGATAAAAAAAATCAACCTCCCCATTTAAATTCACGGGAAAAGAAGTCTCATTTTCATCGTCTGTATAGTCTATCTCTCCCATATTCAATTCATTCATTTTAAATTTGTTCACAAGATCTTGGACTGCATTTTTTATGTTCATCTTTCCACCTATAATTGCTTACATCGTTGTCTAGATTTTAATGTTCTTTCTCTATCGATTAAGCGCCCACGCGTCGAGTTCTTAGTATTCCCTCTATGTCCTTGATCACCATGGACATGCTCATTGAACTTGTCGGGATGGTTATGATTTTTCAAGAATACAATGTTCCTCGGATCACCTTGCCATTTGGAACCAAGTGTACCATTGCCTTCTACCGAATTGATATGATGCCCGGTATAGCCTGCCCGGGACATCACAGAGGTTAGGCTCTTGTTGGGAGTCTTCAAAATTAAATCCCTCTCTTGCGCTGTCCAATTTCTTGTGCCAGCCCCACCATCCTGCAATAAGGCTTTTTCTTGCACCCATGCCCTAGAAATAGCAGAGCTTCTAGCTCCACCTTGAGCAGAAAGAGAATCATGTGGCCGGTAACGAATGAGATCGTCAGGAGTCAACCCCCACGGATCTACCCACCCCAGCGCATTCGGCGCATACTGGTAAAGGTTAATCCCTCCCGCCAGCCCTATCGGGTCCTGCTGCGTAAATCGTCCGCAGTCCGGGTCATAATACCGGAACAGATTGTAGTGCAGCCCTGTCTCACGGTCCAGGTATTGCCCCTGCATACGTAGGTTCTGGGAATATCCTGATACCTGCGTCTCGCTTTCCCGCAGCAGCTTGCCCCAGGCGCTGCTCACCCCTTCCCAGCGTACCTGCCCTTCGATATCCGTCATCCGCTCCGGCGTGCCGTTGGGCTGGCAGTGGAACCAGAAGATCTCCGGGGCATCAACGCCGTCAATACGCGCCAGCGGATCGTAGCTGTCCTGATCGCTGTAGACGTAGGTGAGCGGCACATCCCCGTGCACCTCCTGCAACAGCCGGAACCCTTCCCAGACAAACCGGGTGGTGACTGGCTTACCGGTTGGCTGCCCAAACAGCATCTGGCGTCGCGTTTTGCTGATGCGTCGCCCGAGCGGATCGTAGCGGAAGCTGACCTGCGTCTGCGGCCTGTTGCGGTCCCGCGGCTGGCTGATGACCTCCGTCAGGCGGTGCTCGCCGTCATAGCGGTAGTGCCAGCGGGTCTGGCCGTTATCCTTCTCCACGGTGCGGCCATGGATGTCATAGCGCCAGCGAATGCCGTTGAGGTGCGTCAGACGGTTGTGCGTGACCTTCTCAGCAGAGCCTTCGCGCGGGTTACCGGCAGCATCCCAGCGCCACTGCTCCTGGCCGGGCAGCGTGCCGTCCTGAACCAGCAGACGTCCGGCGCTGTCGTACTGCCAGCGGTACCAGCTGAACGGGTTATCGTCCCGCTCTTCCCGCACCAGGTTATTGCGATAGTCGTAATCCCAGCGGCGGGACCAGCGGCGCGGCGACGGGCGCTGGGCATTGCCGGTAAAGACGTCCCGGCGATGCAGTCGGCCAAGGCGGTCGTATTCGCTGCGTGTGATTAGCAGCCCCTGCGTACGGCTGGTTTCACGGTGAAGTTCGTCGCGGGTAAAGTCGGAGACCGAGAGCTTATCAAGCGCGATGCTGAGCAGATGTCCGCTGCCGTAGTAGAACTGTTTCAGCTCCCGACCATCGGGCAGCGTGACGGAGGTGCGGTTACCCAGCGCGTCATACTCCCACGCCAGCTCCCCGTGCTCGCCCGTTTCGCGCGTGACGCGCCCGAGCGCGTCATACTCAAACACAAGCTCCTGCTCGGCCTCGGCGCTCCAGGCATCGGCTGAAAGCGCGGGATGCAGCCCAATCCGGCTCACAAGTCCGGACGGGGTGTAGTGGTAGCGGGTCTGCCCTTCCGGCGTGGTGCGGGCGACCAGCTGGCCGCTCGCGCTCCAGGCGAAGGCATGGGTAATGGCCTCCGGATGTCCGGCGGCAAAGGTGCGCGCTATCGTACGTCCGCAGGCATCGTAGCGATACTGCGAGGCCACGCCATCGAGTCCCACCTCTTCCAGCAGCAGCGAGTCTGCGCCCCAGCGGAACTGATACGCTTCGCCGTTTTCGTTTTCCATGGCGACCAGCCGTCCGCGGCTGTCCCAGCGGCGGCGCACCTCTTCACCCTGCGTATTGCGGGTGGCGGTTAAGCGCCCTGCCTCGTCGTATCTGAACTCGCTCTCTTTCCCGTCGGCGCCCGCATGCTTCACCGGCAGACCACGTTCGTTCCATTTGAGCGACTCGGTCCAGCCTTCTGATCGGTCGAGCTGCACCGGACGCCCCGCGGCGTCGTAGCGGTAACGCGTCTCTTCGCCGTCGGCGCTTATCTCAGCCACCAGCCAGCCCAGCGGATGATAACGGTATTGTGTCACGCGGCCAGAACAGTCCGTCGCACGCACCATCTGCCCGGCTTCGTTGTACTCCTGGTAGCGGCTGTTCCCGGCGGCATCAACTTCTTCCACAACCTGACCAAACTCGTCCCGACGCAGCAGCGTGGTCTGCCCCATCGGATCCACCACGCGTTTCAGCCCGTGATGTTCGTCATACAGGAACCGGGTGGCGCTACCGTCGGCTTCGATGATGGACGCCGGAAGCGCACGGTGCTCCAGCCAGGTGGTGGTGCGGGTATTGCCGTCGGCGTCGATCTCCTGCACCCGGTTGCCCATCTCGTCATAGACGAAGGTAACGGCATTACCCAGCGGATCGATGCGACGCGTGAGGAGTTCGTTGTCATCCCACTCGTAGCGCCAGTTCTCACCGCGCTCGTCAACGTAGCGAACAATCAGGTTTTGCGCGTTCCAGTAATGCTTTCGCGTCTGACCGTCGTAGTGATCGACGGTCGTCAGCCCGGCGGCTAAATCGTAGGTAAAGCGACAGCCGTCGCCGGTGCTGGTGCGATTTTCCACCACGCGCCAGTGGTCGAATTTTTGCCAGCGGTATTCGCTCTCCAGCCCGCCCGGCAGACGGTGCCAGACCATCAGGCCATCATCGTTATAACGGTATTCACGGGTTACCACGCCGGAGGCATCCGTTGCGCTGGCCAGCTGGCCGCGCGCGTCGTACCCCCACTGCATCAGCGGCCATGTCTGGTTGCCGTCAAAATGGCTGGCAGCGGTAACGCGCTGCGGGAAACGTTCATCGTCATAGCGCAGGGTGACATCGATCGCTCGCGGCTCATCGTGCAGACCGACCAGCCGCCCGTGCTCATCCCATTCCGTCAGCAACGCGTTGCCGTACTCGTCGCTGAGGGAGGCCAGGCGCAGGATGGAGGGGTTAGCGCGGGTCGGTTTATACAGACGCCACACCGCGCCGTCATCGTCAGCTATCGCCACGTCGCCGCTCTCATTGCGGCGGATAATGATGCCTTCGCTGATGCTGTAAAAGGCGCGGTCGACCGGCGGCAGTTCAAAGCTCAGCTCGCGCCCGGTTTCATCGAACCAGGTGGCGTTGTTTTCTTCCAGCGCCAGATAGCTGTCAAAGGTGGTAGCCCAGCCCAGACCGAAAAGCCCTTCGCGGGTGGTCAGGCTGTTGTAGCTGCGCTGCCAGCGCAGCGGAAAGCGCCCTGGCAGCGAGAAATCGAGTTCGTCGTCGTCATTCAGCACCTTCACGCCGGTAGCGGCGTGAACCGGGTGCGAGGAGCCGAACACGGCGTTGACGGCCATATCCGCCAGCATCCCGCCACCGGCAGCAGCCAGCGCGCAGGGCATGTTTTTCAGGATCTTGCCTGGCCGCCCGCGCAGCAGGGAGAGCGCAATCATCCCCAGCGCCAGACCCGGCGTTTTACCGCTTTTGATATCGCGGACCGTGAGCGTGTCGCCGCCTATGATCACGTTCGGGGAGACGTCGTCGGAAACGGTGCCCTCGCAGGTGGTGCGATCTTTTGCGCGCACCGCAGGCTGTCCGTTGATGAAGACGCTTTTCGAGCCTTCCGCCAGATACTGCGGCCCGGAGTGTTTATCACACGCCACCTTGTCTTCTTCCAGCGGCGAGGTCCCTGCGGCGGCAGAGGCGACGCTCGGCTGCCACATCTCGCTGCCGAACTGTCCGGCAGCGGAGAGCAGCATGCCCGCGTAGTCGGCAAAGCTGCCCGGCGACTGCGGCTCAGGGGACGGGGTATCGGCAGGGGTTAACGTCCCGGCGGCGCGTGCAGCGGGAAGTTTATTTGTCAGAACATTGCTCGAACCGGTGGTGATTTTGCCCGCGGGCGACGGCGGGAAAAGCGCGTTACCCAGCCCTTCAGCGGCGTTGCTGATATCGTCGGTGATCCCGGCGACGTTCGCCAGAACCCCGCCGATAATGCCGCTCAACAGACAGCTGGATCCAATCGCCGCCACGCCTGCTGCTGCGGCCCCGGCTCCCAGCAGTGGGGCCGCGACGGTCGCTGCCGCGCCCACCGCCGCGCCAATCACCGCATAGGCGGCACCTTCCGCCACAATGCTGGTAATATCAGCAAAAATGCTGGAGTGAATAATCTCGTCGCCCTTACGGGCCGCGTTGTTATCGCTCATGCCTTACACATTCCGGTTGTCGTTTAGCGTCAGACTCTGCTTCAGTGCGCTCCAGCGCGCCTCGTCCTCTTCCGTAAAGGCTTTTAAGGCCGAGAGGGTAAAAATTATCAGTACCGGTTTGCCCGGCGTCTGCACGGCCAGCTGTTTTTGCCACAGGCGCTGGCCGTTACGGTCAAAGGTGGTCTCAACTTCCAGCCCGTTAATTTTTCCGTCAGGCCCGGCTTTTACGTGCTGAAATTCGCTCTGGGCGATCTCACCCATCTGAGGACGCAGCACGTCCCACTGGCGGTGAAACTCTTGTTCGTAGTCGCTGCCATCCGGGATAACGCCGCGGCTGACCACCACGGACAGCCCGCTTTCGTCATCGCGAATGATGTTCATGCTGTTGTCCTGCCAGGCGGCAGGAAAAAGGGTAAAGGAACCTTCCTGGAGGGTGTATTTCATAAGTGAACTCGGGGTGATTAATATCAAGGAAAGTTAAGGCAAAAATAAAGGTCAGAGAATACTGACCTTTAGTAATAGGTTCTACTTATTAACCCATTGACCTGGCTGATCAACTAAAATATGACCACCTTTGTTGACTACCAATTTTAATGGGTTATAGGTAACTGTATAGGTAATTTCGCCATTCTTAAATAAAGAACCAATTACTTTTCCTGTCGCATCGTTTAAAGTCTTACCATCTAAAGATATTGTACTATTATCACTTTTTCTAATTCCAAGATAAAACATATCATTGCAGTCGCTTTCAAAAGAACCACATTTATTTACTAGAGTAATATTGAATTTATCGGTATCAAAAATTCTTTTTTCGGACGCCGATGACTTTAACTCTCTTGTTAGCTCATAATTCCGCGGAGCAGAATATTCACCTTTCTGTGGCGGTGTAATTAAAGTCCAAATCATTTTATCACCAACCACTTCCAGTTTCGCACGTCCCTTTTCACCACCAAATGAAGAGTTAAATTCCACATTTGCTCTATTTTCAGCAATAACACCCTTTAGATTACTCTCATCATCTGGGGGACAGTCAATGCGGTTACCGTTTTGCGTAACATAACAATAACTACCATTCACATTTTGACCAGCTTGAGTTAATCGTAAAGTGAGTGTTGACTCATTTTTTTGTTCTCCGCTCCACTGACCAGAAAACATATCTTTAGCTATTGCATGACCACTATTAAAACCTGCAACCATCAATAACATTACTAATTTTATATTCATTACAAAGCCACCTGTGCACACCGATCAACTCGATTTAACCAACCTGTCAAAAACTTAGCATTTTTGGAATTATTTACCACAAGATTTTCATAATACTCTTTACGGATGTCCGCTATTCTGGACGTAAGTTTCGCTGAGTCGCTTACGCTGTTCATTGCTTCTATTGTCTTAGGCCCTATTTTCCCATCTGCAATCAACTGCTGGCCAAACTCATTGTTCAGCAATTTTTGGATTTGTTTACCGGCTCCGCCGGAGGTTATGGTCCAATCATAAGACATTAGTGCGAGTTTAGGATCATTAAGATTGTTAAATCCAGACGGCTCCCAGTAACGTTTACGGTAAATTGTCTCAGCTTGTTCATTGGTTAAATTTTTTAGGTTATCCAATGTGGGTTCAACGCCAAGATCTTCCTTGGCATATTTCTGCCATGTTTTCCACGCAATTCCTTTATTGGTAGCTCCCCCGGAGTCGTTAGGGTCATTAACGTATCCGCCTTCATTCTGGAAAATAATAGGTGAGATCTTTGAAAACTTGTCCTCACCTTGAGTCGGTGGTGCTGAAGTGGCATTACTTGCTGTAGCTTGAGGTGCTGGTTTCGTTGCAGACTCTGATGGCACAGGAGACGCTCCTGCCCCTTTCTTTCTTTGTTCAGGCGAAAACTTCTCCTGCACAGCTGCATCAATATCCCCTTTATGTCCCGACCCCGGTGCCGTTGTGCCAGGTTTAGTGCCAGAGGTATTCAGGTGCAGCTTACCGCCCGTGGTAATATAACCATCCCCTTCCACAAAGAAGTTAAACTCTTTGCCGATCAGGTTAATCTTACCGTTAGCGTTCAGCTCAATAGCACTCTCGCCCGAGACCAGCCGCAGCTTCGTCCCGGAAGCAATAACATACTGCTCTACCGCCGCATCCAGCTTGCCTTTACCCGTCAGGATCTCGGTTCCGCCTTTCACGGCCTGGATCTGATTAGCCTCCACGCGATGCAGCTCATTTTTCTTCACGTAATGACTGCGCGCGCCGCCGACGCTGTGCGTTTCATCATTCTTGATGCTGGTGTCCATATTACGCTCGGCCTGGATCCACACCTGCTCTGCGCCCGCCTTGTCCTCAAAGCGCAGGGCGTTGGCGTTGTCCACGGAACCGTCCTTGGTGCGGCTCATAAAGCCCATCTGCGTCGCCGCAGCCGGCAGCGCCCACGGCGGCATGCTGGCTTCGTTATACACGCGACCAGTGATAATCGGACGGTCCGGGTCGCCGTTGATAAAGTCCACCACCACCTCATCGCCGACGCGCGGGATCTGCACCCCGCCGTAGCCCTGGCCCGCCCAGGCGCTCGACACGCGCACCCAGCAGGAGCTGGTGTCATCCCCTTTCGCCAGACGGTCCCAGTGGAACTTCACCTTCACCCGGCCGTATTTGTCCGTCCAGATACTCTCGCCCTGCGGCCCGACCACTTTCGCCGTCTGCGGGCCGTAGGTGCGCGGCCACGCCGTGGACTGCGCCGGGCGGTACACCACCGCCGACGGGATCACCGTAAAATCGGTGCGGTGAATGGTCTCCCCCTCGCCGCTCGCATAGCGGTTCTCTTCAAAGTGGTAGCCCGCCGCCGTCACCAGATACTCGCCGTTGTCGCTGAAGAACGGCGCGTTGGTTAGCGTGAAGATGTGGCCCGGCGCAATGCCCGCTGCCGTGGCCGTGGCCTGAATCTGCTGATGCTCAACCTGCCAGCGCTCCTGACGGATACGGGCATAGAACTCTCCGTGACCTTTGTCGACAAAGCGCCCCGGCCAGTCGTACACGTCGATGCTGCCCGGCTTCGGCGACGCCGGGTTCTGCTGCGCCTGGAACAGCCACGCGTTCGGCTTGCGGAAGTCATAGTCGTCGAGGCTGTATATCCCCGGCGTCACGCTGTCCTCCAGTGCCCACTGACTGATGCCCTCTTCGTCCGTACTGCCGCCGGACGGCGTCTGGTGGTAAGGAATGACCTCATAGCCGCTGAACGGCTGGTGCTGGGTGGCGGCGTCGGTCAGTACCAGGGTATGCTTGTCCGCCTCGTGGCTGAAGTAGTACGCAATCCCCTCCAGCTCCATCAGGCGGCTGATGAAGTCCAGGCTCGACTCCTGATACTGCACGCAGTAGTCCCACACCCGGTAGCTGCCGGTAAGTTTGTCTTCGAGGTTAACCAGATGCTCACCCAGCAGAGTTTTGACAATCTGCGGTACCGTCTGGCCCTGGAAGATACGCAGGTTACGGTCGCGTTTCATCGGCCATAGGTCCGGCTCCACCGTCAGCTGGTACACCGCATAGCGGGTGCCCGTCAGCTCCACGGCGCTCACCGCCACGCGCGTCACCTTGCCGTTGATATAGCGGGGGGTAAGCAGGTTCTGCGTGGGGATAGTCACCGTGACCGGCTGGCCCAGCAGCCTGCTGCGGTCAATGCGCGCGTCCGTGCCGAGAAGGGTCAGCGTCAGCGCGAACGACTCGGACATGGCCTCGCGGCCGGAGAGTTTCCAGAAGAGCAGCCCCTCAACCGGGAGCTGAACGGTAATTCGGTTGAGCATAATCTTTATTCCATCTAGCTTATGCGATTCAGAAAAGAGGTTCGCATCTACGCATCAGCGTCATTTATATATTAAAGTGAATGAGTTCTTTTTCTTTTGCCCATTAAGTAAACAAGAGAATATACTTTTAGCAGTTCCGAGATAACGAACAATCCTAAATTTACCCAGACACTTGAAATACCAAACACACTTACCAGAAGTGGGAAAAAAGAAACCGAACATCTGAACGAAATTAGACGGAAAACTTCCTGAATAAGGGCAAATTTAATCGCAACGTCTTTTTTCTTAAAAAACAACCAAGCTGAAATAAAAAGTGAAAGTAATAAGAGCAAATCAAATATAAAAAAGAGTGTTACGATAAAGTAGTAACCGCCTCCTGAAACTACATCTGAGGTTCCTGTGAACGCGATTAAATCTGAAATGAAGGGGATCCTGTCCTGGCGAAGTGAGTTTACAGAATAAAGCAAAAGAGCCAGTACATCCATGCTTCCCCAGAAATACCATAATTTACTTTTTAAATTCATAATCCTCTTCTCTGACTCCAGGTATCCATTGCCATGATTTACCACTTACTGCCCAGGAATCATCGCTCTCAAGGTATTTCTGATAAATGGATCGTTGTTCTCCGTATCGTCTGATGACCGATTTCGCAGATATAAACACGCGCGATTCACCGTCCAGATCTCCGGGTAGCGCTGTCCAGCGCTGAATTTTATCGCGCGACGTATTCATGTAATCTTTACCGTCCGACCCAAATACTCGTCCCTCATCCCCCATGCTCGTCAGTCGATTAATCGCCATAATCACAACATTTTTTGTGCCATGATAATCATCTTCAACAGTTTTCCAGTAACCCGGTCCGTAATTATTGGTAGAGGGAACGAATGAATCACGCGTTGGGGCTGGTTTTCCAAATAGAGCGACATTATTTCGGTAACGTTCGAGGACGTAATTCACAAAAGCTGAGTTGTAGATCGTCTCATCAACACAAAACAACTCCCCTGACTCAGAGATGAAAAAGGGATATAGGGCTTTTGTCCGTTGACGGTGATCTATTAAGACCACCTCCCCTGAGTCAATTAACCGCTCTATTTTATTAAGATTTTGCGCATAGAGGGGATCAAAAACGGCATTAGGATTAAATTCGAAACGATGTCGTAACGTTAAACCATCAATGCTGTGAAATGGATTTGAAACGCCTCGCACCACAACAAACTCACGCCCTACGTCGCTCCGTGCATAGACAGGAGAGACAATCTTTTCGAATTCCTTTGGACGAAGCCTTTGGCTTCGAAGATCGTACACTTCCATAGTATCTCCTGTTTAAACTCCTACGGATTCACCAGCCAGGTGCCTGGCTTCGCAATATCCAGCGTCTGGGTACGCGTTCTTCCATTGCCTTCCAGTTCAATGCGGGTCTCGCCCGCAGGCAATTTCAGCGATGCGTAACCGTTATTGCCCGGACGCAGCGCTTTAGACTCGCCGTTCACCTTCAGCGTCTCGCCATCAAGCATGCGGATGTAGACCAGCGCGACCGGGCTGGCGTCGACAGGCGGCGCACTCTGCTGCGCCGTAGCAGGTGGCGCAACCGGCTCGCTCACGTCTGCCGTTGCCGGTCTGGTTTCCGCCTGGGCGGAGGTCTCAGCCGGAGGGCTCACGGCAGGCGTTTGCGCCGTCTGCGCTGGCGTTTCCTGACTGTCGCCGCCGAACAGCATCGCACCGGCAACCACCCCAACCAGCACGCCCGCGGCCACCAGCCCCGGAAGCTTGTAACGTCGCCAGTCCAGCGCGGAAGCAGATGTCTCCTCTTCCACCGGCACCAGCATCGTGCCGGTCTTCTTCGCGGTAAGCACCTCGTCGATACCGGCGACGGGCATCTCGATCAGCGCCGCGAACTCCTCAATGGATTGCGGACGGTCTTCCATATGCAGCGCCAGCGCCTTGTCGATGGCCTGTAGCAACGGGATAGAATACCCCTGCGGCATCAGCTCCACCAGCGGTTTGCAGGTATCCTGAATCGAACGCACCACGCTGACCGGCGGCGGAGAGCCGACGATGAGGGTGCGCAATACGGCGCCGAGCGCGTAGATATCCGTCCACGGCCCCTGCTCGCTTTCATTGTCGTCGGTATACTGCTCGATAGGCGCGAAGCCCGGACGCAGCATGGTTTCCGTCTCATCCGAGAGATTACCAATGGTGCGGCGCGCCGATCCGAAATCGAGCAGCACCGGCAGGCCGTTATCCTGAATCTGAATGTTATCCAGCGAGATGTCGCGGTGCAGATAACCCTCGTCGTGGATCGTTTTGATGGCGCCGAAGAGCATTGGCAGCATGCGGCGGATCCACGCCTCGTTAATCAGCTCCGGTTTCTCTTCGCGCAGACGCGACAGCGTGGTACCGCTGTAAAACAGCGTCCCCATATAGGCCGTGTCGTTTTGCACCCAGAAACGCAATACGTGCAGCAGGTTCGGGTGGTTGAAGCGCGCCAGCAGGCGGGCTTCCTGGATGAAGCTGTTCAGACCGGCAGAAAACGCTTTGCCGAAGCGCTCGCTGCGCAGCACCAGCGTCATATCCTCGCCGCGCACGGCGAGGGAGGAAGGCATAAATTCTTTGATAGCGATAGTGCGTTCGAGCTGGTGATCCCAGGCGCGATAGACGATGCCGAATCCGCCGCCGCCAATCACCTCTTTTATCTCAAACTCATTGAAACGGTACCCGACCGGGAGCGCGTTTGGGACAGTCCGATTGTTATCATTATCCGTCATCTTTTACAGTTCTCTTGATGATTATTACGCGGCAAACTGACAGTGGAACTCGCCCTGCTCGCAGGTGACATGCAGACGTCGGTACTGCTCGTCGCTGCGGCTGGCGGTAAGTAAAATCTGGCTCATCTGAGGCAGCAACGTATTGGTCAGAATCGCATCCACCATACGCCCGCCCGACTCAACCTCGGTACAGCGCTGAACAATCTGTTCGACCACGCTGTCGTCAAATTCAGAAATAATGTTGTGATTCTCTTCCAGACGACGCTGAATTCGCCTGAGCTGAAGACGCACAATCTGCCCCAGCATCTCGTCGCTCAGCGGGTAATACGGCACCACCAGCAGGCGGCCCAGCAGCGCAGGCGGGAACACCTCCAGCAGCGGCTGGCGCAGGGCGCCGCTTAACGCGTCAGGCTCCGGCATCAGTTCCGGGTCGGCGCACATGGCTGCGATCAGGTCGGTGCCGACGTTAGAGGTCAGAATAATAATGGTATTACGGAAATCAATGTGACGCCCTTCGCCGTCCTCCATCCAGCCCTTGTCGAAGACCTGGAAGAAGATCTCGTGCACGTCCGGGTGCGCTTTTTCAATTTCATCCAGCAGCACCACGCTGTAGGGACGGCGGCGCACGGCCTCGGTTAAGACGCCGCCTTCACCATAGCCCACATAGCCCGGAGGCGCACCTTTTAACGTCGAAACGGTGTGCGCTTCCTGGAATTCACTCATGTTGATGGTAATAACGTTCTGCTCGCCGCCGTAAAGCGACTCCGCCAGCGCCAGCGCGGTTTCGGTTTTACCCACGCCGGATGGCCCGCAGAGCATGAATACGCCGACCGGTTTGTTCGGATCGTCAAGCTTCGCCCGCGAGGTTTTTACCCGACGGGCAATCAGATCCAGACCGTGACGCTGACCAATAACACGCTGGTTCAGCGTGTCGGCCAGATTCAGCACCGCGTCGATCTCATTTTTCACCATCCGGCCCAGCGGGATCCCGGTCCAGTCTGAGACCACCGCAGCCACCACGTTCTCATCCACCGCGGCAAACAGCAGCGGTTCGTCACCCTGTAAGGTCTTCAGCGCCTGCTGCTGTTCTGCCAGCTGGCCGCGCAGTTCAGCCGTATCCTCATCACCCGCCGCAAACAGCGCGGCACGCAGACGGATAATCTCCTGCACCCGCGTGCGCTCTTCTTCCCAGCGACGGGCCAGAGCTTTGCGCTGGGTTTCGAACGCGTCACGTTCGGCGGTTAAGGCCGCCACACGCGCCGGATCGCCCGCCCCCACGCGCGCTTCGCGTTCAGCAATCTCCAGCTCCACGTCCAGGGCCGCCAGGTGACGCAGACAATCTTCCAGCTGGGCAGGCGGCGCGCTCTGGCTGACGGCCACGCGCGCGCAGGCGGTGTCCAGCAGCGCCACCGCTTTATCCGGCAGCTGACGCGCAGGAATATAGCGATGCGACAGTTTCACCGCCGCGCTGACCGCTTCGTCGAGAAGTAAAACCTGATGATGAGTTTCCAGCGGCGACACGGTGCTGCGCAGCATCAGCACGGCTTTGGCTTCGTCCGGCTCGTGAACCTGTACGGTCTGGAAACGGCGGGTCAGCGCCGGATCTTTCTCAATGTATTTTTTGTATTCCGCCCAGGTGGTCGCGCCGATGGTGCGCAGTTGCCCGCGCGCCAGGGCAGGCTTGAGCAGGTTAGCGGCATCGCCGGTGCCCTGTTGACCGCCTGCGCCAATCAGAGTGTGGATCTCATCGATAAACAGAATAATTGGCGTGGCGCTGGACTGCACCTCGTTAATCAGCGCCTGGAGGCGCGCCTCAAATTCCCCTTTCATGCCCGCTCCGGCCTGAAGCATGCCGATATCCAGCAGCCACAGCTGAACGTTTTGCAGCGGCTCCGGCACGTCGCCGTCAGCGATACGCAGCGCAAGCCCTTCCACCACCGCCGTTTTCCCGACGCCGGCTTCCCCGGTCAGCAGGGGGTTGTTCTGGCGACGACGCATCAGAATATCGACCATCTGGCGGATCTCTTCATCGCGCCCCACCACCGGGTCGATTTTCCCTTCCCGGGCGCGCGCCGTCAGATCCTGACCATACTGCGCCAGCGTGCCCTGCGCAGCCGGTACTGCCCCGGCAGGCGCGTCCGCAGCGGCGGCGGCCTGCTGGCTCTCTTTGCTGCTGGCGCAAATGGCGTCGAACTGCTCGATCAGCACCTCGACGTTAAGACGGGTGAACTGCGCCGAAATGCTTTTCAGCACGTTAGCCAGATTCCACGTTTTCATTATGCCGATCAGCAAATGGCCGCCGCGGATGCGGCTGACGCCAAACTTCAGCGAGCCGTAGACCCAGGCGCGCTCGACGGCGCTGTCGATATGCTCGGAAAGATCAGACACGGAACTCGCGCCACGCGGCAGGGCATCCAGCGCCGCCACGATATCGCGCGTCAGCTGCTGCTCATCAAGGGCGAAGTGACGGATGACCTGTTGCAGATCGCCATCCTGCTGCTGCATCAGCTGATGCAGCCAGTGCACCAGCTCAACGTACGGGTTGCCGCGCAGCTTACAGAAGGCAGTCGCGCTTTCCAGAGAGGTAAATAACAGCGTATCCAGTTTGCCGAAAAGCACGGCACGGCTAATTTCTGACATGTTAGTTTCCATTAACAATGATTCGGTATACGGAAGGATTATCGCTCTGCGCGATACACCAGATCGCCACGCGGAACAGGCTGAGGCTGAAGGCCGAGCCAGGTGTTGTACCCTAATCGCCCGGCGCTACCGAGCGTGGCGCCCTGCACCGCATCAGCGCGCAGGATCACCCGTGTTTCCCATTCAAATTCCACCCCGGCGTACTGTCGCACCCAGTCGCGCAGCTCGGTCACCCACCCTTCGCCCGGCAGAAAACGGTTGTAGTCGTCTGCGCTCAACGGGCCAATCTCAAGCCGAAATTTATGCTGCACGTCGCGTACCGCAATGCCGAGAAAAGCGGACTCTCCCATGCGCGGCATACGCCGCCCCTCGCCCAGCTGTGCCTGCTCCCGCGTTGAGAGCGGCATCCACTGCGGGACGTTGGCCACCAGCCTGACCGGCACGTTGAAATAGTTGCGCAGGATCTTCTCCAGCCCTTCCGGATCCCGCCCGTGGCGGGTCAGGTGCCCGGCGTGAGTAAAGCGGGCGTGCGCGCTCAGGCTGCCTTTCGACATCTGGGCAGGCTGCCCCATGCCAATCAGCGATGCCAGATACCCTTCGAAGCGCCTGTTGTCGTTGCGATCCAGTGAAACGGCAGGCTGCGCGTCCGCCCAGGCGCGGTAGAACAGCAGCGTCAGGCGGTGGTGAAAGAGGTCGGCAAACGCGCTGAGGCTGTGATCCTGATGATGATGAATACGCTCGCGGGCATACTCAGTCATGTGCACCGGCAGCGGGCCGTTAGGACCAAACAGGCCGAAGCTCAGTATGGAAACGTCATGCAGTCCGTTCTCTTCCCGCTGCCGGACCTCAGCAACCGTTGACGGCGCAAAGCCCATTGAAGGCTGCTGACCAATACGCAGCGGCTCAAATTTAGGCAGCGGCGCGCGCCCCAGCGGGTAACGCTCACCGCCCTGGGCATCAATGCGTCTTAACAGCTGGAACAGATCGTAGCGCCACGGCGTCTCGCGCACTCCGCGCCAGAACGCATCGGGCAGCGGCGTCAGGCGATGCACGCGCAGCGTTACAGGGGCAACTTCACTCATACCAGCGCCCTTTTACCCATGCGCGGCGCCCAGTAGCCGATTTCACCGCGCTGCTGGCTCTTGAGCGTGAACTCCGTAAAGCTGTTGATGGAGACCAGGCGGGCAAAAAGGCGTTCCAGCACGCTGCCGAAAAGCCACGGGCTGGCGCCGGAAAAGGCGCGTTCGTCCACCGTCAGGGTGATGCCGATCCCGCGGGCGAACACCACCGGGCCGGGTTCCGGCACGCGGCGGTGCACCGGCTCCAGCACGCAGTGACGAACGCCATCCACCTGACGGGCAACCGGGGTCTCGGCCAGGTTGGCATACAGCCCTAACAGCTGACGCAGCGCGGCAGCGCCCTCTTCGTTTTCGCTGTCCATCAGGCTGAGGTAGTTCATTTGCAGCTGGCTAATGAGCCGCCAGGTGCTGAACCCTTCCGCCAGCGCCGGACGCGGCGGCGTCGGGCCTTTACGCAGGGTTAACGCCTTCACCGGCATGGAGTCGGCCATAATAAACTGCCCAAGCTCCTGCTGGAGCATCAGAGGCAGGTCACGGCTGGTGCACAGCACCTCGGCGGAAATGTAGCGCAAATTCTCCTGCCACGGCGCGTGCTGCGCATCCACCAGCGAGACGAAGACCTCTGAGCCGATATAGCCCGTGCGGGTGCCATAGCGCAGCGCGTGTTCGGAGAGAACGCGCTGCTCACGGCGCAGGGAAAAATAGGCGCCGTAGTTGCCCGCGTCTCCGCTCCAGGTGCTCCAGAACGGACGAAACGTCTGGTCGTCCCGCTGACCATCCGCGCTGGCATAGATTTTTTTCACGGCATAAATTTCATAATCCAGCGGGCGGATGTTATCCACCACCAGGTGGTATTCATGCTGGCTTTCGCTCAGCTTCTGCCGGGCCGCCACTTTCGGGAACAGGTTGATCACCGGCGTGCAGTGCAGCGCCAGGTGGCTGGCATCCACCACGCGCTCCAGCTGATCGTCGCTCTTGTCGAGCAGAATGAAGATATCAAACGCTTTTTCGTCTTCGCAGCGCTGGATCAGCTTGCCCAGCCCGCTCAGGCTGATGAAACGAAAACGCGCCGGGAACGCAAAGTACTCCTGCAACAGGCGATAGCCGTCGAAGTTGCGCAGATCGTCCGGGAGCAGCGCCTGGTCCGCATTAAAGCCTTCCTGACGCAGGGCGTCAGACGACAGCAGCTGGCGCTGGGGCTGCTTGCTGACCGTCTGGCAGACAATACCCGCGTGGTGCTCCATCACCAGCTCCAGCAGCTTCAGCGCCTCGATGTCCGGGCCGCTTAAGAAGAACTCCAGGCGGTCAAAGTCCAGGTGCCCGAGATGCTGCGGGCCATCGCAGGCAATGCGGATCCGTAAGGCGCTGCTGATCCCCCGCTGGCTCAGGCCGAGCTGGGCCAGCGGCAGGTCGGCGGGAACGCCGCCCAGCTCGATCCGCTCAATTTTTAACGGCAGCAGGTTCACCTCGTGCGCCGTGGTATAGCTGCACGTAACGCCGGTTTTTTTCAGCGCCAGGCTGTCCATCATGGTGCCGCGCGGCACAATAAAGCCTTTGCTCAGGTCGCCCCGGCTGCTGTCGGGCTGAATTTCAGCGATCGCCATCGACGGCGTAGGTGCCAGATAATTTGGCGCAATCATCTCCAGCATACGCTGTGAAAAGCGCGGAAATTCGGCGTCCATTTTCATCTGCACGCGGGAGGTCAGGAAGGCGAAACCTTCCATCAGGCGCTCAATGTACGGGTCCGCCACTTCGATGCCGCGCATGCCGAGCCGCCCCGCCACTTTCGGGTAGCGTTCGGCGAACTCTGCGCCCATCTCGCGCAGATAGGCCAGTTCACGGTTGTAATATTCGAGCAGTTTGCTTTCCATAATTACCCCGCATCCTTCAGTTCAAAATGGCCGTTCTCAAGATCGACGTCGGTGCGAAAGAGAAATTCCAGCGGATACGGCACGCACCACAGGCGACCTTTGATTTCGATAGACAGAACGTTGTGCAGATCTAACGAGGAGGTATCGGACACGCAGCGAACCTGAAGCCCCTGCGGCAGGATCCGCGGTTCAAAGTTAATAATCGCTTCGGTGAGCTTGCGCTGAATATCGTGCCATTCAATATCGGACATTCTTTTCCCCGCCAGCGGCGACACGCCAAAATTCACGACGGAACGGCTCACCTGCGTCAGCCCGCTCAGATCGCTGGAGGCATCGTGGTTAATGGTGTTAAACAACCACTGTAAATCCCGCAGGACGTTACGACGCAGCGCGGCGTGGGTAATCAGATTGCTGTTGGCGGACTCGCGTTTTTTTTCCGGATCGTTATCCGTCAGGCGATCCAGCAGTGAGGGCTGCATTTTGTCGCGCGCCCCCACTTTCTCCTGCCTGCTGCGGGCCTGCCAGCCGCTGCGCAGCAGATCGCCTTCGCCAGCGGGATTACTCATCCGCACCATCCGAGGTAAATGTCACCAGGCTCAGGGTAAGCAGCGGGCTTTCGCTTTGCTCGCTCAGCCAGGCTTTCTGTCCCATGCCTTCATACAGGACGCCGTCATCGTCCAGCGGGAGCCATTCGGTGGTGCGCCCCAGCTTAACGCTGTCTGGCGCCCCGTCAGCAAACGGATAACGCGCCGGGATCTGACACACCTGCTCGGTGCCGTCCGTGAGGCGGACCAGCGCATGACGCCACACCAGATCGGTCACGCTGGCCGGAGCCTGAAAACGGATCGCGTCGATGGCGCAGAACGGCACCCAGAAATAACGGCCATTGACCAGGGTTTCACACACCGGCCCCAGACGGGCATCGCCGTCCATCAGCCATTCAAAGGTATGGCTCTCTTCATTCTCCAGCGTGACCTGCCCGCGGCTTGCCGGGGCCTGTTCGAGTGCCGCCAGGCGCAGCGTTTGCGCTTGCCCTGCGCTTTCGGTCAGCGCCTGGGCTAACGTCGTCAGCCACGGCCACTGCGCCTCGGGCATTGCCGGTCGTACCTCTCCCGCGAACACGCGCGCCCGCTGCTGTTCACCCTGAATGGCCTGCTCCAGCAGCGTTATGGTCGGTTTTGCCTGCGGCTTCAGCGCCAGCCAGCTTTTCAGCTGGGTCAGGGCGCGCGCCCAGTTGCCGCTGAGGATCAGAAACTGCACAAACGCAGCGCGCAGATCGGCATCCGCCGGACGGGCTTTGATATCGGCTTCCAGGCGAAGCAGCGCGTCGCTAATCGACTCCCCCGCCAGACGTTGATAAAGCGTATTCATAGCCCCTCCTTAATTCGCCGCGCGCCAGGCGCCCACTGCCGGATCGCGCAGCTGCGGACGCAGCGTGTCAATCAGAACAACGTTCAGCTCCGCGCCCGGTGCAACCCATGCGTTCCAGATCTTCTTCACCTCTGCGATACGCGCCTGGAGTCTGGCGTCGTCGCTGGCGATCTCACGGGTGATTTCCACCGCCACCGTGCCGTTGCTCTTCCAGCCGTTCAGGGTGCTGTCGTACGGCAGGATCATCCAGCTCTGGTCGCTGTTCGGGGTGCTGAAGACCATGCGTTCTTTGTTGACGGAGGTGATCAGCGCCTTTTCAGGATCGACCGCGTTGTTCAGCCCCATCACCGGGAAGCCGTGAATGTAGGTGACCGGAATCGCTTTCTGCGTCCCGTTACGGTTCTGCGTCACCACGGTGTGGCCGCTGAGCCAGCTGCCGTTGCCGCAGCGGGTGGTGTCGGAATCCGGAATAAACAGCGCTGGCGCGGAGGAACCGCCCTCCCAGAAGGTGCGCAGATGGCAACCGTCCTGAAGGGTGAACTCCTGCCATGGCGTACGATCTGCCGCCACGGTGTGCGTCTCCGGATTCTGGTCAGGCGGCAGCAGCGCGCCTGAGGTGGAGGTCGTTGCCGCCGCCGTTTCCTGCTGCTTCACCACCAGCGCCCAGTCCTGCGCTTTAGCCGCTGTGCCCCGGGCAAGCGTCGTGCCTTCCGGATCGTTAAGCGTCCAGTTCAGGGTATTCAGCTTGCTGCACTGGTGCTCCAGCAGCGAGCCAAGGCGCGGCACGAAGTTTTCCAGCACCGAAACCTCTTTCTTGCCGTTCGCCACGATACGCAGCGCCACGTCCGCCTTACACCAGCTTTGCGGCGTATTGTCTTTAATGTTGTCGATCCAGATATCCAGCTTCTGCGCAGGAGACTGCACGATGCGGAAGTTTTCAGCCTGTGCGGTGGTCGCCACCGTCAGAAGAGCCAAACCCGATAGCCAAAGTTTCATATCAATCCTTGTGTGTCTAATCAGTTCCGCAGGGAAGAAATTGTGCTGCGTCAGAGAGCGTATGCAGCAAAGTGGTGTCCTGAGGGTTGCCCATCCACACCGCCACGGCGGTATAGTTATCCTGAGCATTGCCCTCCTGTTCGGCATTCTTTTGAATGATTTGGTTCATTAAGGTCAGCCACTCCTGTGGCGTATTGACCATGTGCAGCGACTGCTTCATCTGCTCTTCGCTGACGCCGTGCCAGAAACCGTCGGTGCAGAGCAGGAAGGCATCACCGTCCTCAACCTGCACGACATCGCTGTAGCTCGCTTCCGGTCCGCCATTTTCAATACCCAGCGCCAGATACAGCAGGTTGCTGTTGAGATCGTCGGTCTGATGCCCGGCATCTTTCATCTGCTGGACGAGGCTGTGATCGGTGGTGACATGCCACAGCCAGCCGCGGCGAAACAGGTACAGGCGGCTGTCTCCGGCGTGCGCCCAGTAAGCCAGACGGTAATCCCTGTCGATAAACAGGCTGACCAGCGTGGTGCCCATCCGGCGATAGTCCTGCACGGCCTGTTGTTCGCTGAGAATGGTGCGGTTCGCCGTTTGGACGTAGTCACGAATATGCTGCGCATTCAGGTGCTTGTCGCCGTCAAAGCGGGAAATAATGCTGTTGCGGGCCAGCTCAGCGGCCACCTCGCCGCCCGGCAGGCCCGCGATGCCGTCACAGACGACAAAGCAGGCTGAACGTTCCCCGATGGTTTCTCCCGTCTGATCCTGGTTGCTGGCGCGCGTCCCCTGGCGGGAGAGAGAAGCCGTTGCGATATTCATTTTTCTTCCGATCCGCTTTGTGAGTCTTTGTACTGATTGACCTCCATGTCATAGGCATGGAGGAAGGCTTCGCCAAACAGGGTATGGAAGTCGTCCTCGATCTCGCCCGCCGTCTCGCCATAGCTACGCACGAAATAATCCCACAGCGCGGCTTTACGGCTGCCCGGCAGCGCCAGGCGTGACGTCATCCCGTTCTGCTTCGCCTGCTCTTCCAGCTGTTCCGGGTTAAAGGATTGCAGCATGGCGGCGATAATGGCGCGGATACCAGAGATCATCCCTAGCTGGTGTGCCTGGAGATCGATCAGCGCATCACGCACCGATTTGGTCGGCGGCATAAAGCCCGGCATCGGCGTGCCGAACATCTGGATAAGCACCGTTTTCCCGGTCGGCAACAGTTTGAACGGGTTGTTCGCATCGTCGAGCACCATGGTCATATCGGCTTTCACCCCACGCTTGAGGATGGAGCGCGAGGAGAGCAGCGCCACGGTCCCCTGCGAGAACATGCCCAGGATCTGCCCCAGCTGACGCATATTTTCCCGGTCGAATTGCGGTACCGGCTGCATTTCGCTCAGGCCCATGCCCTCCAGCAGCGCCTCCAGCAGTTCGCCCTGAAGCACCTCGCCCCGCTCGCCGGTCTGCGCGGAGGCAGCAGGCGATGCAGCGTTTTTAACCGGGTCGATACGCAGGCGGCCTTTAGGCGCCTGCGCGTTGCTGCGCGCCACGGCCTGCGGCGTTGGCATGGTGAAGCCAGCGTAATCAGGGCGCGCGGGCTCCTCTTCCGCGCGCGGCGCGTCCTGTGGTTCAGTCGGTTCCGGATCGAACAGCGGTGAGCTGGCCAGCGCATCCTCTTCCTGTGCGGCTTGCGGTTCAGGCTTTGGCTCCGGCTTATCGGCCACGATTTCATCCGGATGGGTTAACGGCGCGCCGCCCATCAGGCCGAGAGGGTCATCGTGACGCGCGGCAGGTGCGCTCGCCGACCCGCCAAACAGGGCTAACGGATCGAGTTCGTCCGACGCCTCTTCCTTTGGCTGGGCAGGTTTGCTTTCGTCCGGCTGTACCAGCGTTGAAGGGGTGACATCGTCAAAGATGCTCTCTTTTTTAAACAACGCTTCATCGCTAAACAGCGTGTCCGGATCAACGTTTTTACGTTCAAGCGACGGTTCGGCGTCGTTAAACATTGCCAGCGGATCTTCGGCATTCCGCTCCGGGGCCGCAGGCTGAGAGAACGGATCGTGGGATGCGGCGGGCTGTGGTTTTGCCCGGTTGCTGGAGATGCTGTCGGAGATGGAAAACTCCTGCATCAGGCTGTCCCAGATTTCCGACGGCACGGCCGTAGGTTCAGTTTTTCCGCGAGGCGCGGCGCTGGCCGGTTTCGGTTGCGGCGCTGGTGCAGGTGTCGCCGCTGGGCGCGCCTGCTGCATGCTGGCCGCCATGCGGCTTACGGGCTGGGTGTCATGAATGAGTTCGCTGACTTCAATGCGATAATCATCAATACCGAGAATATCCCCATCCTGAAGCTCAACCTGACGCCCACGCTCCAGCGGGATATCATTCAGTACCACGCGGGTAACGCTGCCGCGGTTTGTGACGCGGCATTCGCCACTGGCGTCGACGTGAACGATGGCCTGCAAACGCGAGATGGTGCGGTCATTGTCCGGCAGCACCAGATTGTTATCCGTACCGCGCCCAATGGTGCCGCCCGGGGCATAAAAATCACAGCTGCTTTGCGGCGGCTGATGACCGGGTTTCGTAGAAATAATCGTGAATCGCATGGCGTATTCCTGCTGGTATGATTAGCGCTCAAACGCTGCCGCTCTCGGGGATGAGAACGGCGGGGTTTGGGGGTTAAGGGCTGATTAAAGCTATTTGACTACATTCAGGAAAATAATGCCGATAAGCAGCCATAGCGTAAAAAGTAAGGCCTGAACTTTATAGCGTCGATGCAGTTTTAATATCCAGCCGATTCTCTCTTCCGGTAAAGCCTGAACGAATTTATAGGCATCATCCTGAACATTTCTGTTTTTGGTAAATTTCATCTTCACGCCTTTGTGAAGACGAACAAACCAGATTATTTTTTGATAGTTCGCCAGCGAACCAAAAAATAATGCGTAATTTGTCACCAGATCGAGATCGTAGCCTTTTTGCCGATATTCTGAAAGAAGCTGATTATATTCGGCCTCGTGTTTTTTAAAATAACGGGAACTGATGAGATCCATAATTACGACAAGTAAAAATAAAACAACAATCAGAAATAAAAGAATATTTTCTACATTCACCATAGTTTATCCATGACATACTCAGTTGCTCCACCGGCAACTTCGCCACCAATGTATCCACCCGCAGCGGCGCCTACCACAGAACACGCGAGCAACCCTACACCACCTGTTGCCACGCCCAATGCAACACATACGCCAGCCCCAGCCATGGCGCCATATTTTCCGCCATAAATCCCGCCCGCAAGACTGGTGCCAAATTGACTGTACTTCTTAACGGCGACTTTGGAACAACTCTGCTCTCTACCTACTGTACAGGCATCGTAAACTTCATTGGTTGTGTTTGCACCAGCGAAGCCGATAGCAAGCCATCCTCCCATTTTCAGAAAACGGGCAGCTTTTGAAGCATTGTCTACATATGTTGAATACCCTCGTATCGAGGCAACACCCGCAGTACTCCATTCGTGGACAATTGACCTGCTTGATAAACCTAAAGCGTGCTTGATTTCTTCATAAGGTTTCAGTTTCAGCGTTAGTCTGGACAGCTTATTTAATAAAACGTCCAGCTCAGAAAAAAGTTTTTGCCTTTCAACAAAAAACTGCTGCCCGATCAATGTGCCTTGCGTTCTGTATTGATTTTGATAAGCCAGTTCGATAGCTTTTAATTTCTTTTCTATTTCGCTAAAGTACCTTTCACCTGCATCAGCAACCACCCCGAGAGATTTATCCATAAAATTAGTTAATGCTGCGATGGTACTAAAATGCTTGTTAAAGAAATTAGCTTCATCTGTATTCAGTTCTGCCAATGCTCCATTAACCTTTTGCTTTGCATTTTGTAATTGTTTTAGCTGAACCGCATTTTCAGCACCCGGAGCATTAAGGATCAATATTTGCCCGGGTTTTAACCACCGTGTGTCCCTGTTCACTTGCATAAAATAACGTGCCGCTTCACTGTCTGGTTTATTGAACAGTAGTCTTGCCTGGAAATCTAACGTACCAGCCTGCTGAACAACACAATAACCAGGAGCAACCGTTGATTTTACGCTCATATTGACATCCCTTTGCAAACGAAATTAAGTCTCTATAAATAATGACCGGGGAAAACTCCCCGGTCACGCGCGCAATTACGCTTCTTTGTTTTCTTTGATGTTCCAGCCAGCGCTGCTTTCAGCACCTTTACCACCGGCAGTGGTCTGCTCCCAGTACTGCTGTTTCACTTTCGCAGCCTGGAATGCATAGGTCACGCCAACGGTATCGCCGTTGTCTGCACCCGTGTACTGAACGGAAGTCACGAGAACGTCTTCCAGGGTGATGCGGGTGTATTCAACCTGCTGACCACCCGCTTTGCAGACGGACAGTTCAACTTTGGTCAGGTGTTTACCGCTTGCGCAGTGTTTCAGGATTGCTGTAGTGGATTTGTCGATCAGAGCGTTAACGTGCAGATCGTTAAAGTTCACTTTACCGGCACCGCCGCCACCGCCAACGCTCATATTACCTGGCTGGGACGCGCCCCAGGAGAAGGAGGTAATATCAGTCCAGCCGGTGTGGTTAGAATCTTTAGATTCGCCCGTAACACCCTCGACCTTCAGAAACATATCAATAGCCATAATATCTACTCTTCGTGGATGAACAATATTGCTTTCGAAAAAGCCCTTATATGGCAAACAGGAAAGCATGGGGCTGAATAAAACCGTCCATATTTTACCTCTGCCTCATATCAAACGACCCGTGTCATTTGACAGTCTTACATTCCCCCTGAACGAAAGGAAAGAATGTGAAGTCTTATACTATTGTGGATTATCCTGAATCCAGGTGCGGTCAGGATTTCCGATGATTAATTGAGGAGCAAGTTGATTAAGTTCGTCACTATGATAAAGACGCAGGCAGTTTAAGGTTACGCCTTTTACATCGGGTTTTCTCTCAGAATGAAAGGCATTGGTTGCACCTTTATATTTATTAATGAGAGCATTAATTTTGTCATTGCCATTTTCAATATCGAAAGGCACCCATTCCAGTAATGCGCTACTGCTACGGGCTGCATCCAGAGAAAACTGGCTTTTATCATCTGCAACTTGTGCCAGGCAGCGAGAAAAAACAACGTCTTTAACAACTTGCTTATAAGGCATTTTTTTGACAAACGACACCGGATCGTCAGTTGCATACACAGAGGCGGAACTGGTGAGCAACAGTAGACTAGCAATCATTTTTTTCATGGCAACTCCCAAAAATTAGCTTTGGTCGTCGTGTAATTCGTCTCCGGCGCATTGAAATAACAGTGATCCGAACAGGTTAAACCATTCCAGAATGTTGCATGACCTGCGGCGTCACTCCAGCCCTGTACCTCAAACAGAATGACGCCCTTTTTGTTGGCTAATTGCTCAACGGGTAAGGAAGGATAACTCACGATCATGTCAGGTTTACCCCACTGACGCGTCAACCAGGCAATGACATCCTTTACGCGGTAGAAGTACCATTTATTATCAGCACCGGATACCGTGAGATTTGCAATACGCGGAACGGGATGCCCGGTATAGTTAAGAACATAACTCATCCGTACGGCACAACTATTTGACCACCCGCCCTCATCTGGCGCTATTTCGAAGTTGTGCTTAACTTTGCCGCCGATAACTTGCTTAACTTTGCCGATAGAATCATTTGCATCGTAAATACGTGTTGCCGCCGCCCAGGCAGCAACAAACGAAGGTCTCGCGGTCATATTTCCTCTCAAATTTCCATACTATAAAGCTAACGCCGGGCATGGCCCCCCGGCGGCAATTATCATTACGCGTCCTTCGTCTTCAGCGACGGCAGTTTAGATACCAGACGCAGGGAAACGGTCAGACCTTCCAGCTGGTAGTGCGGACGCAGGAAGAACTTCGCGGCGTAGTAGCCCGGGTTGTCTTCGATTTCCTGCACCTGCACTTCCGCCGCCGCCAGCGGTTTGCGGGACTTGGTTTCCTGGGAGGAGTTAGCCGGGTCGCCGTCCACGTAGTTCATCACCCAGTCGTTCAGCCAGCGTTCCATCTCTTCGCGCTCGCGGAAGGAGCCGATTTTGTCGCGCACGATGCACTTCAGGTAGTGAGCAAAACGGCAGCAGGCGAACAGGTACGGCAGACGGGAGGCCAGGCGCGCGTTCGCGGTGGCGTCCGGGTCATGATACTCGGCCGGTTTTTGCAGAGACTGCGCGCCGATGAAGGCGGCGAAGTCGGAGTTTTTGCGGTGCACCAGCGGCATAAAGCCGTTTTTCGCCAGTTCCGCTTCACGACGGTCGCTGATGGCGATCTCGGTCGGGCACTTCATGTCCACGCCACCGTCATCGCTCGGGAAGGTGTGGCACGGCAGGTTTTCCACCGCCCCGCCGGATTCCACGCCGCGAATCGAGGTGCACCAGCCGTACTCTTTGAAGGAGCGGTTGATGTTGGCTGCCATCGCATAGGCCGCGTTCGCCCAGGAGTAGCTGTTGTGGTTCGCGCCGTCGGTCTGCTCTTCAAAATCGAAGCTGTCCACCGGGTTGGTGCGAATACCGTACGGCAGACGCGACAGGAAGCGCGGCATCACCAGGCCCAGATAGCGGGCATCTTCCGATTCACGCAGTGAACGCCAGGCAGCGTATTCGGTGTTCTGGAAGATCTTGGTCAGGTCGCGCGGGTTAGCCAGCTCCTGCCAGGACTCCATCTGCATCACGCCCGGCGCGGTGCCGGTGATGAACGGACAGTGGGCCGCAGAGCCGATGCGCGCCATCTCGCCCAGCAGCTCAACGTCCTGCGGGCTGTGGTCGAAGTAGTAATCGCCCACGATGCAGCCAAACGGCTCGCCACCGAACTGGCCGTACTCCTGCTCGTAGATTTTTTTGAAGATCGGGCTCTGGTCCCAGCCCACGCCCTTGTAGCGCTTCAGGGTGCGGCCCAGCTCCTGCTTGGAGATGCTCATAAAGCGGATCTTCAGCATCTCGTCGGTTTCGGTATTGTTCACCAGGTAGCTCAGCCCGCGCCAGGCGCTCTCCAGCTTCTGGAACTCCTCGTGGTGAATAATCTGGTTCACCTGCTGTGAAAGCTGCTCGTCAATACCGGCAATCAGGTTCTGAATGGTGCGGTAGGTATCGTTTGAGAAGGTCACGGTGTTTTCCAGCGCCTGCTGCGCCAGGGTTTTAACCGCGCTTTCTACGGCAGAGCGCGCCTGATCGGTTTTCGGGCGGAACTCTTTATTCAGCAGCGCGCTGAACTCGTCCTGGCTGAACGCCTGGCCCGCCTGCTGATCGTGTTGTTGAGTCTGGTTGCTCATCGATTATTCCTCGCTACCTTTCGCACTTTCGTCATTTTTTGGCAACTGGCTCAGGGATTTGAGCAGCGTCGGATCCTGGAGAATTTTCGCGATCAGCTCTTCCGCACCGTTTTTACCGTCCATGTAGGTCAGCAGGTTGGAGAGCTGGGTACGGGCTTCCAGCAGCTTGTTCAGCGGCTCTACTTTGCGGGCCACCGCGTCCGGCAGGAAGTCGTCCATGCTGTCGAAGGTCAGATCGACATTGAGCTTACCTTCGCCGGTCAGGGTGTTATCCACCTGGAACGCCACGCGCGGCTTCAGCGCCTTCATGCGTTCGTCGAAGTTGTCGATGTCGATTTCCAGGAACTTACGCTCGTCGACGGCTGGCAGATTTTCCACCGGCTTGCCAACCAGATCGGCCATAACGCCCATCACAAACGGCAGCTGAATTTTGCGTTCTGCGCCGTAGATCTCTACGTCGTACTCGATCTGCACGCGGGGAGCACGGTTGCGTGCGATGAATTTCTGTCCACTGTTACTCATTGCCATGATGTTCTCCATCAAAGATGCGCGGTGAAGGTGAAACGGCAGACTCCATGCCTGTCGTCATAATGCCAGGACGCGTCATTCGCGGCGTCCAAAGATGTTTTCCAGTTGGTTAACGCCGTCTGGCGCCAGGTCGCGAATAATGTCCATAAAGTTGAGTTCAGACAGCCGCTGCACCCGTTCAATCATCAGCGGTGCGGGATGGCTGGGTTCGTACTGCGCAAAATACTGCTTCGCTTTTTCCAGCATCAGCTGGGCGTCGGCGCGGCTGGTCACCTGCACGCTGCGCCAGTCCGTCACCTGCTGAACGGGCGACGCGGCCACCGGCTGCGGCTCGGCGTGCTGTTCAGCCTGCGCGTCACGGTTCGGCAGCAGCTTGCTGATATCGGTCACCTGACAGGCGCTGGAAACCAGTCCGACGGTTTTCAACAGCTGTTCCATCTCCGGTACGCCACTTTCCCCGAGATAGCCGGTAAGCAGTTCGCGGATGGCCAGCAGGCGTTCGTTGATCACGATTACCGCTTCGGTGCCGGGCTGATCGCCCCGGGCCAGCTCATCGATCAGTCGTGGACGACCGCCCGGATAATCCGGACACTCGGTTTTACTGCCGTCAAGCAGCGCCTGGGCGTCACGGAGCGAAATCTCATCGCCGTTTGAGCGGAGCAGTGAGGCGTTACGCACCGCGACCGTCAGGTCAGATTTATCACTCAGCCCGGCGAGGGCGTTGATACGGTAGAACGGATCGGTTTCGCCATACTCTTCCAGCAGCGGGTAAAGTTGCTCCCAGTAACGGGACAGGGCTTCCTGCACCAGCAGTAGCCCGTCGGCGTAACCTGCCAGCCCGCGACGACGCGTCCAGGCATGGGTTAACGCCAGCATGACGCGAAGATCTTTGGTGCGACCCAGCAGGCTGGTGGCGAGTTTTTCCACCGTGTTCCAGTCGGCAGGCTCTGCCGGAATGATGGTGTCGCCAAACTGCTGCTCGGCTTTACCCTGACTGGCCTGACCCATGGCCTGGAAATCAGCGTCGTACTCCAGGTTTTCACCGCAGGGGTTATCGGGGCTTATCGGCGCGAGAAATTCATCGATATTCATAAGATCCCTGCTTATTCAAACATAGGCGGGTAAAGACCGTGGCGGCCCGGACGGGCGCCGCCTGCCGGATCGAACAGCAGCGTAAAGAGCTGCCCGGTGAAGTTTCCGCTGTGGACGTGGGTGTACAGCGGATAGCCGTCGCAGCGGTTTGTCCACCAGTAGCTGGTCTGGCGCAGCGGATCAAAACACTCTGCCGCCTGCGGCCAGCCCAGCGTGCTCTGACCATCGTCGTCATAGCCAATCACGTCGAGAATGTCGGAACGCTTTTGCGGCTCAACCGGCTGGGGCGCCGGGATGGTCATCAGCATTTCATCCAGCTGGGAGGCAGAATAGCTGTTACGCACCGCGTGCAGCCCCAGACGGCCAAGCTGCTGGTACCAGCTTTCAGCCTGCCCGAGCAGGCGGGATGACCACTCGGCGGGGGTGAAGCTCAGTTGCAGGCATACCGGATAGTGGCGGCCTACGCTGTCACGGCCCGGCAGCAGGCAGCCCATCTGAATCATCTGGCTACCGAGCATCGGCGGGACGACAAAGTTCCACACCGGGGCTTTAGAAAACGGGCGCTCGCCGCTGCGCTGCTCTTCCTGTTGCCAGGCCAGCAGGCCGACCTGGAACCAGTGCGACCACTGGCGTTGCAGGGTATCCGGAAAGCGACGCTGCAAAAAATCTCCGGCGCTGGGTAATTTGCCATACCAGCTATAACGGTTCATCGCAGGGGTATTCGTCATACGGCTGTCCTTGCGGTTATGGGCATGAGAAACGGGGAAGCTGGAACGGGTTACGGATGCTGTTCGGGGCAAACTCCAGCGTGACCTGATGTCCGTCGACGTTGAAGGTCGCCTGACGGCTCAGGCTACCCGCGCCAGGGCTGGTGCGCGCCTTGTCGAAAAAGCGGTTGAGCGCCCAGGAACCGTTGGTCACCAGCGTTGCGGTGCTGCCATTGGCCAGACCGAGCTGCATACGCACCTGGTTCGTCCCGCCCGGCCCCGGCCAGGTCATGATCTGCACCGCCTGCGGACCGTGGCTGTAGCGCAGCAGCTGGCCGTCCACGTCCAGCGTCAGGTTCAGAATGGTGTTGTCCATCCGCACGGTGCGCACCGTCACCCTGAAGGATGGCGTGGTCGCGCCGTTGGCGAAGAAGGCATCGCGGACAGACTGCGCCTGCTGGAACGGACGCAACAGCCCTTCGCTGCCCGGCAGCGTTTTACCGTCGATGCCCGGCATAAAGCGCCAGTTCGCCTGGGTGGTGTCCACCTTGTTGGTCAGGTTGTCGCGGAAAAAGGTGTCCATCAGTCCGGTGCCCGGCGCGAACATGCGGGCGAGATCGTCCGGCGTCACCTCGGTGCTGGCGCTGCGCACCAGTGGATAACGCCCGGCAATCGCCTGACGGCAGAACCCACCCACTTCCACGTTAATGCGCTTACGCACGTTCTCCAGATCGCGACGCTGGGTATCGCTGCTGGCGCCGACGGCCATATTGCTGAACATGGTTTGCAGCCCGCCCGGCAGACGTCCCGCGCTGGCTTGCAGGCGGCTGATTGCATCCCCGCCCGGCGCGGGCATACCGCTGTTTGCCGCATCCTGAACGGCGGTCAGGTAGCGATAAAGCTCGTCAACCTGCTTAAGAAAATCGTCAAAGACGATGGTCTTGCCACCCTTCTCCAGCGGCTGCGCCAGCTCAATCATCGGCGCATAGTGGTCGGTCACCAGTTGCTCAGGCGCCTGCGTCACGACCGCGCCCTGCGTCGGGGCATTGTCACCGTTGCTGAACAGCGCTTCCAGCGTGCGGGTGGCGCGGTTGCTTTGGTCTTCCGCTTTCTGCGCATCTTCCGGCGCAGGCGCAGTGCGCGACAGGGTCAGCACCTTGCTCAGGTTAAGCACCAGACGGCGCAGCGGCGAGTTGGTGCCTGAAAGCAGGCGCGCGGTGTTAATACGCTGGGAAAGATCGGCGCTGTTGTTGAGCTGAATGTCAGCGAGAAAGCGATCCCAGTTGACGATAAAGTCGCGCATGTAGAGCTGGCGCACGGCGTTGTCGATCTGCTGTTTATCTTCCTGGGCGGTGGTCGCTCCCAGTACCCAGGCGTCGTCCTCGTGCAGGGCGGTGGTCACGCTGTCGATCTGGTCGTTGAAGCTCTTCCAGTAGCCGTCCGGCGTATAGAGGCCCGGTACGCCTTCACTCACCGGCTTGCCGCTTTTACGGGAAAACACCAGCTCGCTCTGCGGGCCGCCGAGATCTGAAAGCGAAACCGGCTTCAGGTTCTCATCATGCTCCAGCAGACGTTTCAGGCGGCCATATACGCGAGTTGAGAGCGGCTGCTGGTTGATAAGCGCCCTTTCACGTGCCACCAGATCCTCATCCTGCGCATACGGTGAAGCCTGAATTTTTGGCTCCAGCAGCTGGGTCAGGTGCCATTCCAGCTCCTGAAGCTGCGCCTGCGTCACGTTCTGCGGCAGGTTGCGTTGCAGGTTGAGCATCACCCACGAGTGCAGGAATTTGCCGTCATAGTGCTTCGGCTGGTAGAGCATCTGATAGGCTTTCAGCGCCTCATAGCTGTACTCCACATCGCTGCCGTTGTCGTTGCGCAGCCAGGTGGTAATGTGCATCGCCACGGCGGGCAGCAGCATCTGATCCAGCGCCTTCTGGTACAGAGACTGCGAGGCATCGCTGACGTCATCCCCGCGATAAAGCCCCATGCGGCGGGAAACCGGCGGGTCGTTAACGTCGAAGGCATTGCTTTTCGGCAGATCCACCAGGCTGTTAAGCAGCGGCAGAAGCGCAAACAGATCGCGCTGGGGCTGGTTTTGCAGCGCCTTGCTCTGCTGCTCCAGCATCGGCACTTTTGCGTCCACTTCTTCCAGATAGGCTTTATTTTTGGCGTAGCTGGTCAGCCACAGGCCACCCAGGATCACCAGCAGGGCCAGCAGCGCCGCGTAGCCGGACCACATCACGGCGCGGTTGCGCAGTTCCCACCAGCGGTTTTCCCCGGCGATGCCCGCTTCCTGGAAAATCACGTTTTGCAGCAGGTTTTTAATGAAGAAGCTTTGGCCCTTCGCGCCTGGGATCGGCGCCTCTTTGCTCACCGAATCCCAGCGCGTGCTTTCCCCCCCTTCAGGTAAGGAGAGCGCGCGATTCAGCTCGCCCATCACGCGGTCAAACGGCATCCCTTCCTGAGTGCCGCTGGCAAAGTAGATGCCACGCGGCGAAAATTCGGTTTCGAAGTTTGAGCGAGCAAAGACCGTGCTCAGGTAGTCAGCCAGCAGCGGACGCAGCGCGGCGAACTCCTGCGGGAAGAGATAGGCTTCCGCACGGGTTTTGGCGTCATGCTCTTTGAGCATGGTTTCCGGAAGGCCAGCATCCAGACGCTGTTGCAGCAGGGAAAATTCCTGCTGGAAGTTGCCCATCAGGTCGTAATCAGCGTGTTTGGTCTGCTCCCACGGCAGCGTAAAGCCCCAGATCTGGTCGCGCTGGGCTTTGTCGTAATCCGCAAACCAGGCGCGGAAGCCTTTAAGCAGGTCCGCTTTGGTCACCATCACATACACCGGGAAGCGAATACCCAGCTGTTCATGCAGCTCGGAGAGACGCTGGCGCAGGTTGACCGCCTGCTGGCGCGAGGCCTCAGCGGACTGCGAAAGCAGGTCGGAAATGCTGATGGTGATAATCACGCCGTTAATGGGCTGGCGACGGCGGTATTTACGCAGCAGGTTGATAAATTCCAGCCACTCCCCGGCGTCCTGAACCTGCTCGCTCTCCTGAGTGGTGTAGCGCCCCGCGGTATCCAGCAGAACCGCCTCGTTGGTAAACCACCAGTCACAGTTGCGCGTGCCGCCAATGCCGCGCAGCGCGGTTTTACCGAAGCGATCCGCCAGCGGGAATTGCAGCCCGGAGTTGGCCAGCGCGGTGGTTTTACCTGAACCCGGCGCGCCAATAATGACGTACCACGGCAGCTGATAGAGGTACTGTGTGCTGAAGCGCTGCGTCCACTGCGCGCCATGTCCCGCTTTGCTGAAGTGGGCTTTTTTCAGCATCTGGGCGGCTTCATCGAAACGCCCGGCAAGGATCTGCTCCTCGCTGTTCAGACGTTTCTGCGGATCGGCCGCCTCCGGGCTGGTGGTATTTTCGTTGAGCTTGTCCATCAGCTTACGGTTCAGCCAGGCGTTATACAGCCGCGGCAGAATGTGGCTCTGGGCCCAAATCAGGTAGACCACCGCAATGCTGATGACGCGGTTCTGCTCTGATTCAAGGGGCCGGGTATCCACGATGGACAACAGCGGGCCAATCATCCAGATGACCGCCGCGAGCGCCGTTACGCCCAGGAAGCTCCACAGAATGCGATTGGTCAGTATAGAAAGTAGAGTTGTCAGCATCCTTAGTTTCCTTGCGGCAATCCGTTCAGCTCGGCCTGGGTATTGTCAGGCGATACCAGCAGCGTAATCTCTACGCGGCGGTTACGGGCGCGATTTTCAGGCGTGGTGTTAGGCGCTACCGGGTTGATCTCACCCCGCCCTTCGGCTTTGACGCGCTCAGGCTGTGAGAGGCTACCCTGGAGCTGTTTTTGCACCGAACGGGCGCGCTCAAGCGAGAGTTCATAGTTAGAAGCGAAGCGTGCGCTGCGGATCGGCACGTTGTCGCTGTACCCCACCACCAGAATTTTGCCGCTGACGTTATTCATCGCCTGGGCGATGCGGTCGATGACCGGCTCATAGCGATCGCGCACCACCGTTGAGGCCGAGCCAAAGAGTCCGTCCCCTTTCAGGATCACCACGCTGCGATCCGCCTCATCCTTAACGGCCACCAGACCGGCATCAATTTCTGGTTTCAGGAAGCCGCGCAGGTTCAGCACCGCTGGCAGCTGACGCGCAGGCTGCTGGATGGTGGTTTCCGGCAGTTGGGACTGGTAAATTTTCGCCAGCACCGGGCTGGTGTTATCACCCAGACGCCAGTTCAGCACGATATAGAACAGGCAGGCGATAAAGCCGACCAGCGCCACGCACGCCCAGAGTGGGATCATCGGCCGCCAGAGCTTGCGCAGAACGGGGCGATCTTCCGGGTGCGGCGAGAGCGGCGGCGGATAGCTGCCGCGCACGCCACGGATCATCTGCCACAGGCGCTGTTTGATGGTTTCAAGCTGGGTCCGGCCATTGTCCAGCACGCGGTAGCGGCCTTCAAAGCCGAGCAGCAGACAGTAGTTGATCATCTCCAGCAGCAGAATGTGTTCGCGCGGATTCTGCGACAGACGCGCCAGCAGCTGGAAAAACTTCTCACCGCCCCAGGTTTCGTTATGAAACGTCACCAACAGACCATTGCTTGACCAGACGCCGCTGCTTCCCCACGGGGTCAGCGCGGCGGCTTCGTCCAGCGCCGTGCAGAGGCAGTAGCGCGCGCCGACAATCACTTCATACGGTAAGCCCGCCTGCTGGCATCGCACTTCGAAACGGCGAATTTCGTCAATCAGGCGCTGGCGCAGCCCGACCTGATCGTCGTGGGAAACCGAATGACGGATTTGCGGAATCGCATTGAGCAGCGGATTGGCGGCCGCCACCAGCTGATTGTTCCCACTGGCTCCGGTAAACACGGCATCACTGCCGGTATCCTGTCGTTCCTGCATATTAAGCGCTCGCTTTATTATTCTGTCGGGCTACGGATGGCCCAGAACTCCATATCGAGACCCGGGAATTCCCCTGCGAGATGCAGCGCGAATGCCCCGGACTTGTCCATCTCGTGCCACAGTTCGCTGCCCCTCTCGAGCTCGAAATAGCTGTAGCCTGCATGCCACGGGATCTGCGGCGGCGCGACGGGCATTGCCCGAAGCATGATGCCCGGCAGCTGGAGCTGGACCAGATCGCGAATTTTCGACACTGGCGCAACCTTCATTTGGGCAGGGAAATGGGTTTGCAGGTGTTCGCCGGGGACATTGGCTTTTACCGCCAGCACGAAGCCAAATTCGCGGACCATGCTGGTCTCCGGCACGGTGGCGATGTTCAGCCCGTGGGAGCGTTCGTGCAGCGGCAGCTGGATGGCATGATCTTCCATGACCAGCGACAGCCCCTGACGCAGCATCAGCATCAGTTTGCTGAAGCAAACGGCGAGATCGTCATGGTCGTATACCGGCAGTATGCTCTCTGCGGTACGCTGCGGCGTCCAGGTGGCGAGCTCCGTGGCAAACGGCAGCCAGCTGCGCCAGAGCGCTTCCGGGTGAAGCAGCGGCAGCGTTTTTAAATGTGAGACGTCGCCAAGGTGGCGGTTGATCAGCGAGAGAAGCGTGAACTCAACCATCTCGGACGTATTGAAACGCCCCGGCTGGCGCAGTCGACCGCCGATCTGCTGGCTACGCTGCACCAGCAAGCCGTGCAGGTCATTGATCATACCGTACAGCTGCGGGCTGTTATTGGCGTTCAGCATTGGCGGAATGTAGCTGTTATCCAGCCGCACGTGGTTATCGTTGCGCTTTTCGGTGACGTACGCCACGCCAATGGCGGTCCATTCTGCCGTCAGATCTTTCTCCAGCATCAGGGTCAGACGCAGGCGGCCAAACTGGACCGTCGCCTCCCCAACCGACATGGCGTTGTCGTCTTCCACCTCTTGTTCAAAGGTAATAAAACGCGCCAGAGAAGACTGCTCCTCGCTGAAAATCACCTCTTCACGGCCACCGCGACGAACCGGCAGCGCAAGCACCACCTTTTCATTGGTGAGATTATCGGGGATTTTTAGCGGAGCCGGACCGTTGCGGTCGCTGCGAACCTGGAAAAAGGTGCCGTCAGGCAGCAAACCGCTACAGTAGCTCAGGGCAATACAGCCCTGGCGAAGCATCGCTTCATCCAGCTCAAGGTCGAGAAAGCCCCAAAGATACGATCGCTGCAAGGCCCCCCCACTCACGAACGTGGTTGAGGAGGTAACTTTCTGTCCGCTGAAAATGGTGGGGACGCAGGAACATGCCCTCGGTCCAGACGACCTTTTCTGCTTTCGTCATGATGATCTCTTTCCTGTTATGAAGGGCGTTACTGGCTGATGACCCGGATACCATTTACGTCAAGAAAGACGCTGGCCTGGAGTTCATCTGCGGACCATTTCCAGAACTGGTAAATCGCGTTTTCACCGGGAACAGGCAAAGGAAGTGAGACGCGCCATTTTTTGCCGTCCAGCGCCTGGTATTCCGCCATCACGCCGATATAGCGCGCTTCCGGTGAGCTTTGTCCGCTCAGGGTTTTCGAAAGCTGGCCCGGCATCAGGAAGAACACATCGCTGTTCAGCAGATTCGCGCCAAGCGTGGCTGACGCGTTGTTCTGTAAGGAGTAGAAGTCACTGGACATGAAATCCGCATCGGATTTCAGCAGCAATACTCTGACCTTAAGCGGTGCAGAATCATTGATTTGAGGATGAGCCTGAAACTGAAGATTGTAGCGGGAGGGGTCGCTGTGTGAAGACGACGTACAACCACCGATCAGCGCGAGAATCAACGCAAAAAAAGGGAACCACATCCGATGAAAATTTTTATTATTCATAAAAATATGCTCATGAAACCCGTTTAGTTCAGGATCCAGGTACCGTTCGCGCTGTCTTTGCAGGCTTTGCTGTTGCCATCGACATCAACACAGGTGGTTTTCTTACGCGCTTTCGGGCGCAGTGCCTGTTTACGCACGGTGGCTTCGTACTGGTCAGCCTTGATCACGGCACGCATCGGCACGTAACCAATCAGCTGTTCACTCCCTTCATCGGCCAGCGCCATCCAGAAATGTTCAACCTGCCCCAGCACAACGTAAGTTTTGCCGGTCTCAAGCGTACGGATCACTTTTCCGCCGTAGTCAGGACGGCTCATCAGGGATGCCGGGTACATGGCACGGTACGGTTCATTCACCTGAGTGAACTCCGCCGGAGGGGTAACAGCGTGACGGTGGGTCAGCGTGACGCCATTCACCTGGCTGGTCACAATCGTATCATCGGTGATCGCTGGTTTCTGCGGCGCCTTACAGCCCGCCACCGCCATAACAAACAGAAGTGATAACAATACGCGCAGTTTCATATGCTTTTCCGTAGCGATATTTAGAGGATGAAGAGAGGGGATAAAATTTGACTTAGGTGCTATTGTTAAAATAGTCGGGATATTTTCAGCAGGTAACTATTTTAAGGCATAGCTACCGCACGAGCCCGACAGAAATGGGCCCAGCATGCTCCTGACATATTTTGACAAACGGTAGACAAGTTTACATGAGCTTGTCATCAATTCAATATTTCCTGCCTGCTTAATGGCGTTTAATGATACGCCCAATGCATTATAGGATTAATCTCATAAAAAATGCGCACTTAGCTAAAATCGTCTTTTTCTTAGACGAATTACGAGCGTAACTGCATGAAAATTAATGACTAAACAGGCAAAAGAGAACCACTATCATTAACCTAACCCCTTATTATCGCCACTACCATAATTAGTAGAATTTCATTTTTTCTGTGCGCTGCGGGATATATCTGGGATATTTTCATTGTTGCATTCAGAAGATAACTTTTATTGTGCACGAGCGTCCTGCATTAACAAATGACGGCAAAGAAAATGGCAGAAATTTAATTTCGCGATCCGAAATAACCTGAGCAAAATTCCCCTTTGGGGTTATTTTTTGCACCTAAACAATTAAGCCCGGCTACATCTTTTTGCTCTCTCATCGTTCAGCGCGCTCCCTTGCAGCCCATAAACTGGGGGGTTCAGCGGCGCTGACAGTGAACCTCACGCAAGAAGTTTTACCGTTACTACATATTTCTTTTACTTCTTCCCAACATCTGCCGTTCTACTCTTTCACCCGGCACGCCTCATTTGTCTCTTCTACAATGTTCGCCTTCCGCTTGACTTATTTTGTGATAAAGGTACTTTTCAGGACATGAAGAAGATCCTGATTATCGTTCCTGATGGTGGCATGTTGTTTGAGGCCGCCGGTATCGCCGACATTCTGATGCAGGCCAACCGGCTGCACCCGGACGGCCTTGCGCAGCCCCGCTACCGCATCATTATCGCCACCACCCAGCCTCATCTGGTGATCCACGGCCAGTCCGGCTTGAACCTGCTGGCGGACTATCGCCTGCCGGAGCTGGATCCGCGCGAGCCACTGGACACGATCATCATTACCGGCCGCGGCATGAATGAGCTGGAGAGCACCGCCGTGGTGGACTGGCTGCACCTGGCCGCGCCGCATGCGCGACGCGTCGCCTCTGTCTGCGGCGGGGCCCTGCTGCTGGCACAGGCCGGATTGCTCGATGGGCGCCGGGCAACGACCCACTGGCGGCTTCTGGAAACCCTGAAAACCCGCTATCCTGCGGTCAACGTTGAGGGCGGCCCGCTCTATGTTCAGGATGGCCCCGTCTGGACGTCCGGCGGCGTCAGCTCCGGGTTTGACCTGACGCTGGCGCTGGTGGAGGATGATTACGGCTTCACCCTCGCCCGCAATGTGGCGCAGAATATGGTGATGTACCTGCGTCGGCCTGGCGGCCAGCTACAGTTCAGCCGCTATAATCTGGAGCAGTCCGGCGCGACCGGACCAGTCAGCGAACTGCAAAGCTGGATCCTGCAAAACCTCACCGCAGATTTGTGCGTCGAAAGGCTGGCCGAACGGGTCGCCATGAGCCCGCGCAATTTCACCCGCGTGTTCACGCGTGACGTGGGCGTGCCTCCGGCCCGTTATGTCACCGAAGCGCGTCTGGCCGCCGCCCGACAGCTTCTGGAGCAGACCCAGGATCCGCTTGAGGTCATTGCCGAAAAAAGCGGGTTTGGTACCAGCATCAACCTGCGCCGCGTTTTTGAAAAGCAGCTTCATCTCACGCCGGGCGAATACCGCCAGCGCTTCCACTGCCGCAGAATGGCGTAATATGATCCTTTTTTGTCATTTACGCCATCTGACCTGACGCCTACAGTAACTCCAGACAACACAGATAAGGAGTGCATCATGGTTAAGGTCGGTATTAACGGTTTCGGCCGTATCGGACGTAATGTCCTGCGCGCAGCGCTGGGCAACCCGGATCTCCAGATTGTGGCCATTAACGATCTGACGGACAGTAAAACCCTCGCCCATCTGCTGAAATATGACTCTCTGCTCGGCACGCTGCCGGTGCCTGTGGAAGCGGCGGACGGCGCGCTACAGGTTGACGGGCAACGCATCACCGTATTCAGTGAACGCGACCCGGCAAACATTGCGTGGAAAGACGCAGGCGTTGAGGTGGTAATTGAAGCAACCGGCTTCTTCACCGAACGTGAAAAAGCGGCGGTGCATATCACGAGCGGCGGCGCAAAACGCGTCATTATTTCCGCCCCGGCTAAAAATGATGATCTGACGGTGGTAATGGGTGTGAACCACACGCTGTACGATCCGGCCCAGCATTTTGTGGTCAGCAACGGGAGTTGCACCACTAATGGTCTGGCGCCAGCGGCGCAGGTGCTGCACCAGCAGTTTGGCATTGAGCACGGGCTGATGAACACCACGCATGCCTACACCAACAGCCAGGCGCTGCATGACCAGCCGGAAAAAGATCTGCGCGGCGCGCGCGCGGCAGCATTATCCATTGTGCCTTACTCCAGCGGCGCGGCAAAAGCGCTCGGGAAAGTGATCCCCGAGCTTGACGGTAAACTCACCGGGTATTCTCTGCGCGTGCCGGTTCCGGTGGTGTCGATTGTCGATCTGACGGTGACGCTGAGCCGCAACGTGACCGCCGAAGAGGTGAATGACGCGTTCCGTCAGGCTGCCGCCAGCGGGCCGCTGAAAGGCATCCTGGGCTACAGCGATGAACCGCTGGTCTCCCGTGATTATCAGGGCGACCCGCGCTCATCCATCATCGACGGGCTTTCAACGCTGGTGATTGGCGGGAATATGGTGAAGATCCTGTCGTGGTATGACAACGAGTGGGGCTTCTCGAACCGTCTGGTGGATCTGGCGGTGCTGATGGATAAGAAAGGGTTGTAGCCGATCGTATTGCCGGGTGACGCTTGCGCATACCCGGCCTGCAAAATGGCCCCTCTGCCTGCTAACAGAGGGGCATCATGACACTCTTCAGAAATAATATTTAAACCGCACACGACCACCATAACGATCGTCGTTCTTATCGCTTCCCTTTTTCGGCGACGCGTTCACCCACGAAGCGTAGGCGCCTAGGTAAATGTTAAAGTTCTTCATCTTCATTACGTTGGGAATAAGGTACGACGCATGGACAGTGTGAATATCATACTCACCCGGATCGGTGATCCAGCAATCATTCTCACACTCTGCGTCAAAGGTTGAAGTGTTAAATTCGTCGATTTCGTTATGCGCATAAATATAGCCCAGCTCAGCGTTACGCCACAGGGCATTGACGCCGGAGGTGAAGTCCGTTTCGTCTGCGGCGTCAAGATACGCTGTGTTGAGATTCACGACTATGCCATCCTCAGGATCGGCTTTCAGACCATCCCAGGTCATGGTGAATCCGTAACCGGTGCGGTCAGACTGATCGACCCAACGACCCGCGTCATCCCGATAGCCATAAGCATTGTTGACCAGATTGGTTTCCATGGCGACGGCCGTTGAGAACGGGCCGTCCTGCCACGAAATAACTGGCCGGACATAGGCGACGTTCTTATCATTTTCCAGTTCCGCGCCATGGTAGCGCTGGTCGACGTACAGATCGCTGCCGTCTTTGAACAGCGTATTCAGCTCGAAATACCAGTTATCCAGCGTTTTACTCATCAGGAAGTTACCGCCGCTGTCGGTACGGCCACGCCCCTCTTTCAGCATATAAATGTAACCATAGCCGTCGCTATAAAGATCGTCCGCTGTATTGCCCGAGTATTCAACAAAGGTATCCTGGTTGAGCGGGAACATATCGTAGGCTTCAAAACGTCCAACTTTAATTTCCCAGTCGTTTTCTGCGCCAAAGAAAAATACCGCATCATCAAGGTACATTTGCCCTGCCAAATCGCCCAGTGGTTGTACAGAAAATCCGGAAAAATGGCCGTTATCCATTTTTCGATAACCATCAAACCCCAGCAAAATACGACCATTAATATCCCACCGTTCTTTATCTCCCGGTGCCCAGTCGCTATTAGCACTTTGCTTAACAGAAGTCAGACTGCCGGTTTTGCTGGCAGCATCCATATTAAATTCCACATCGCCATAAAATTTTATATCTCCAAAGCCCGAAAGCGTCAGCTTCGGTGGTGCGTCTTTATTGACGGGCTCTTCTGACTGGACGACCACGGGAGCAGCCTGCTGACTGGCCGCCTGCTGTTGTTTCAACGCCTCGATTTGCGCCTCCAGTTGCGCCAGTTTTTCATCTACGCTCGTCGCGCTTTGTGCCGCAAAAAGAGAGCCAGAACAGAGTGCCCCCACGAGGACAACCATTTTTTTAAATTGCATAGAATCCATCCTGAAATAAAAGTGAATACCCAAAGTGATGGGCCACTCTATTTCGTCCAAATGCTTTTCGGCAGGCTATTATGTTTTTTGTTATGTCGGTTATGTTTTTTACTTTGTGTGACCTTCACGGAAAGTTATTCGCGGAATGTAATAAAGAAACACAATCCCGCTCACAGAATTAAAAAAGGTTGCAACCCATAAGCCTGGTCAATATTCATGGCGTGCCCTGACAGGATATTTAATTAAAATCATTCCCCAAAAAACATTCCCCGAGTAAATAGTTTTCGGCGCGCTTCTCACGTCCGGGCGCGGCGGTAAATTGTCTGGTAATGCGCAAAATGGGATATCTAACACGCGAAGCGGGCAATATTCGTCTAAGGTTTTCAGGTGATTGACGACAGCGGTGACGCTGCCCAGCGACGAATGGAGATGAACCGATGATAAAAACTCGAATGCTACGCCCTGGCTTGTTACACCTTACGTTGGCAGGCGCCCTACTCGGTGTTACCGCATTTGGTTATGCTGAAGACCAGCCAACGAGCCAGCAAAGCTCACCTGATATTCTCCTTGGCCCCCTCTTTAATGAAGTACAGAGTGCCAAACTGTTCCCGGATCAGAAAACCTTCGCGGATGCCGTTCCCAAAAGCGACCCGCTAACCATCCTGGCGGATTACCGGATGCAGCATACCCAGTCCGGTTTTGACCTGCGCCACTTCGTGGAGATGAACTTTATCCTGCCGAAGGAAGGTGAGAAATACGTTCCCCCTGAGGGCCAGAGCCTGCGCGAACACATAGACGATCTGTGGCCTGTACTGACCCGCACCACTGACAAAGCGAACAAATGGGACTCCCTCCTGCCCCTGCCAAAGCCCTATGTCGTGCCGGGAGGACGCTTCCGCGAAGTCTATTACTGGGACAGCTATTTCACCATGCTGGGCCTGGCCGAGAGCGGCCACTGGGATAAGATCGGCGACATGGTGGACAACTTCGCTTACGAGCTTGATACCTGGGGCCATATCCCTAACGGTAACCGCAGCTACTACCTGAGCCGCTCTCAGCCGCCGTTCTTCTCGCTGATGGTGGAATTGCTGGCCACGCATGACAGCGACGCGTTGAAGAAATACCGTCCGCAGATGGAGAAAGAGTACGCTTACTGGATGGAGGGGGCTGATGGGCTCCAGGCTGGTCAGGCGAACAAACGCGTGGTGAAACTGGATGACGGCTCGATCCTCAACCGCTACTGGGACGATCGGGACACGCCGCGCCCTGAGTCGTGGCTGGATGACGTGACCACCGCCAAAAATAACCCTAACCGTCCGGCCACCGAGATTTACCGCGATCTGCGCTCTGCCGCGGCCTCGGGCTGGGATTTCAGCTCCCGCTGGATGGACGATCCACAGAAGCTGGGTACCATCCGCACCACCAGCATCGTGCCGGTGGATCTGAATGCGCTGATGTTTAAGATGGAAAAACTGCTGGCCCGCGCCAGTCAGGAAGACGGCGATAACGCCAGTGCAAGTAAATATGACGCGCTGGCCTCCGCACGTCAGAAAGCCATGGAAAGCCACCTGTGGAACGATAAAGAGGGCTGGTATGCGGATTACGATCTGAAAACCGGGAAGGTGCGTAATCAGCTGACGGCCGCAGCCCTCTTCCCGCTGTATGTGAAGGCCGCATCACAGGATCGCGCGGATAAAGTGGCCGCAGCCGCGTCGTCACGCCTGCTGAAACCGGGCGGTATTTCTACCACCACCATCAACAGCGGGCAGCAGTGGGATGCGCCGAACGGCTGGGCGCCGTTGCAGTGGGTAGCGGTGGAAGGGTTGCAGAACTATGGTCAGCAGAAAGTGGCGATGGACGTAACCTGGCGTTTCCTGAAAAACGTTCAGCATACCTACGATCGCGAGAAGAAACTGGTTGAGAAGTACGATGTCTCTTCGACCGGTACCGGCGGTGGCGGCGGTGAGTATCCGTTGCAGGACGGTTTCGGCTGGAGTAACGGCGTGACGCTCAGGATGCTGGACATGGTCTGCCCGAAAGAGAAGCCGTGCGACAGCGTACCGGAGAATCAGCCTGCGGCAAACGATGATGTTGCACCTGCGAAACAGGCGGCGCAGTAGCGCCCCTCACCCTGACCCTCTCCCCGGTGGGGCGAGGGGACGGTTCCGTGCAATAGATTGGCCCGGTAGCGAAGCGCCACCGGGCTTTTTTCAGAAGCTGTAACTCGCCCCGACCTGGAACGTGCGGTCGCGGCCTATCCAGCAGTTGGTCGCGTCATAGCAGGTGAGCGTCTCTTTGTTGGTGACGTTCTGCGCGCTCGCTTTCAGCGTCAGCCCCTCCAGCGATGGCGCCAGCTCGCCCATGCGGTAAGATGCCGCCAGATCGTATTGCGTCGTACCGCCCAGCTTGCCTGCGTCGTTGGCTGGCGAGATCTCCATCGGCCCGGTGTAGCGTGCCCCTGCCCCCAGCGTTAACCCTCTCAGCGGTGTGCTGTCAAAGGTGTAATCTCCCCACAGATTAAAGGCGTTCTCAGGGACCTGCGTCGGTCGTTTGCCCTGGTACTTGTCATCTTCGGTATTGATGGCGTGGGTGTAGGCATAGTTGGCAATCAGCGTCAGTTTATCCGTTGGACGACTCATAGCGGAAAGCTCCGCACCTTTCGATTCCACTTCCCCGGTCTGGCGATAGTTGAGGAAGCCCGGATCGCTGGTCACCACATTTTTCTGACGAATGTTAAACACCGAGGCGGTGAAGGTGGTTGCGTAATCCGCCAGCAGGTATTTCACCCCACCCTCCACCTGCTTGCTGGTGGTGGGCTTAACGTCTTTCGCGGTCAACGTGCCCTGCGGCGATACCGGGGCGAACCCTTCCGAATAGCTGATAAACGGCGAGAGACCATTGTCAAAGGCATAAAGCGCGCCCAGTCGCTTAGTGAGGCGATCCTGCGATACCCAGGCTTTGTCACCGTTTTGCAGATAGTTGGTGGTGACAGAACGGTAGTCGTCATAGCGCAGGCTGGCCAGCACGTTCAGCCCGCCAAACGCAATCTGATCCTGGAGGTAATAGCCATTCTGCTGATAGCTGAGACGGTTTTTCTGCGCGGTTTCAAGCCCCAGCGCATCGTTATCGATCTGCGAGTGATCCGGATTACGCATATCGATACCCGGTGTGGACGAGGCGTAACGATAATGGAAGTGAGAGTTCAGCTTCTGGTAGTCAAAGCCCGCCAGCAGATGATGTTTCCAGTCCCCCAGCGCGACGGTTCGGGTGACCTGGTTATCAATGTTGAAGCTCTGTAAATCTTCATCCGTGGTATAGGCGAAGCGGTTAAGCTGGTAGACCTCGCTGCCCGTCCCGGTTGAATAGGCGCTGCGCTGGTGGGTGTCCACGTCAAAGTAGCGCGCTTTCTGGCTAAAGCCCCAGCCACTGTCAAACTCATGTTCAAAGCTGTAGCCCAGCATCCACTGACGCTGCTTAAAGCCGCTCCACTCATCCCCGGCATAGTCACGACGATCGGCGTATTTAGACCGTAGATAGCTTAGCGGCATCGGATCAGACGGCGTCAGGCTCGGCGTATTTTGCGCCAGCGCGTCAATGGTCAGGCGCGTTTTGTCATCCGGCTGCCAGGTCACGGAGGGGGCCACCAGATAGTTTTCATAGCGCGTGGTGTGCGCCTGTTCGTCACTCTCTGTCGCTTTACCCAGCAGGCGATAGTTCCAGTCGCTGGTCGCAATCTGCCCCGTGGAGTCCAGGTACCCCTCTTTCAGATTGCGGTTTCCGGTGTTAAAGCCCAGTTCTGTTTTCGCCTCTTTCTGCGGCTTTTTACTCTGAATATTGACCAGCCCGCCCGGGGAGCCACCGCCATACAGCACGGATGACGGCCCCTTCAGGATATCGACGCTCTCAATCAGCAGCGGATCGATTCGCGCTTTAGTGTTCCCGGTGACGTTATAGGGAAGTTGCAGGCCGTTGTAGAACTCCTGCTCGACGTTGAACCCGCGGATTTTGTACTCGCTCATGTAAGAGGTGCTCCCGCGCACCTCCGTGGAAACGCCCGGCGCATAGCGCAGGATCTCGTTTACCGAACTGGCGTGCCGCTGCTCAATCTCTTTAGCGGCGATGGTGTTGATCACCTGGGGCGTTTTACTTTCCGCGACGGCTGATTTCGTGGCGCTGTTGGTCCAGGCAGGGAGCGCGCTGCCCTGCTCTGTACCGGTCACCACGATGGTGGGTTCTTCTGCAAAAGCCTGTGTTTGCAATGCCAGCGTGACGGCGCCTGCCAACGCGCATAACGCAAAACGTGAGGTGCTCATAGTGTCGTCTTGTTATTAGATGGTATTGGGAACGCCAATTATTATCATTTCCATTAGCAAATCAATATCGGCGGAGAAAAACAGATCGTTTGTATTAAGTTTCATGCCAGCGTGCCGATAACCCAGAGACAGTCTGTCATCTATCGAGGAGCCATCTGGCGTGAGTAGCTACAGTGAGCAGTTCCTGAAACAAAATCCGCTGGCTGTATTAGGGGTATTACGCGACCTGAAAAAGGGCGAGGTGCCGCTGCGCATCAACTGGTCAACCAGCCAGTTTATCAGTAAGATCCTGGACGTGACGGCAGAACACCTGATCGTGGATCTGGGTAGCCAGAGCGAAGAAAACCGTGCCGCGCTCCAGGCAGAAAACCTCTCGGTGATGGCCGAAACGCAGGGGGCTAAAGTCGAGTTTATACTGCCCCGCCTGACCACGATCGCGTACCAGGGTTTGCCTGCGTTTATCGCTCCCCTGCCCGCTAACCTCTGGTTCGTGCAACGCCGCGAGTTTTTTCGCATCAGCGCCCCGCTTCACCCGGCCTATTTCTGTAAGGCAAAAATGCCGGACAAAAAAGAGATCCGCTTTCGTCTCTTCGACCTGTCACTGGGCGGGATGGGCGCGTTAATGGATACGCCGAAGCCGGAAGGACTGGTGGAAGGCATGCGTTTTAGTCAGATTGAGCTGGATATGGGCGGATGGGGACGCTTCTGGTTTGACGCCCAGCTGATTGCCATCAGCGAGCGTAAGGTGGTGGACAGCAAAAACGAAACCATTACCACGCCGCGACTGAGCTTTCGCTTTCTGAATGTCGGGCCAGGCGCCGAACGCGAACTACAGCGCATCATCTTCTCACTGGAGCGTGAAGCGCGGGAACGCGCGAACAAAGTGCGCTGAAAGGCGTCGGGCAGCATGCTGCCGCCCGACAAAGGCGTTACATGGCGTCCATCGCTTTCTGTACTTTCCAGATATAACGTGGAGCCTGTGCTGACGGATGATTCTTCACAACGTGCTCGAAGAATTCATCTTTATCCATATCGTTAATCTCTTCTATCGCCTCTTTGCGATCGGATGAGAAGGTTCGGAGCAGCGCGCCGGCTCCGTTAACGTACGACACCACCAGCGCATATTGCATCACTTCCGGATCGTCAATCCCCTTCAGAATGCCATGCTCGAGAATGCTCAGGTAAGCGGTTCCCATAGAGATATTACGTTCCGGGTTTTTCAGCTCGCTGGTGGATGGCTGTCCCTTCCAGCCCATGTAGCGATAGACCTCTCTTCCCGCCGTCGAGGCTTTTAACTGCATCAGCCCCACCGCATTCGATTTACTCACCAGCGTCGGGTTGCCGCCGGACTCCACGGCAATGATCGCCGTGATCAGACGCGGGCTCACGCCCCAGGCCTTCCCGGCTTGTTCGCTGATCGGCATCCACTGCATGGCCCGCTTTACCGGCACTTCAGGGTTCCAGGGGGGATTTTGATAATCATGTTTTGAACTACAGCCAGCGAGCAGCACAATCAAAAAAGCAAACCATCTCAATTTCACGTCATCTATCCTTATAGCCGGTCATCGCGGTACGTCGCCCCTTGAAGCAGGCGGCGTATAAGCGGCATGATATAGACAATTAGATTCTCATTCAGCAAGGAATTGCCATGCCTCAGTTTCATCTCATCGCACCGTCAGGCTACTGCATCAACCAGGAGGCGGCACAGCGGGGCGTTCAGCGCCTGCTGGAAATGGGCCATCAGGTAGAAAATCAGACTATTATCCCCCGCCGTATGCAGCGTTTTGCCGGTACGGAGGCGCAGAGACTGAGCGATATCAACAGCCTGGCGACGCTGGAAGGTGAAAACACTATTGTGCTGGCCGTGCGCGGCGGCTATGGCGCAAGCCGGCTGCTGGAGAGCATCGACTGGGCCGGGCTGGCCGCGCGCCAGCAGCAGGATCCGCTGTTAATCTGCGGACACAGCGATTTCACGGCGATCCAGCTCGGCCTGCTGGCGTTGCATAACGTCATTACCTTTAGCGGCCCGATGCTGGCCGGCAACTTTGGTGCGCCGGAGCTGGATGCGTTTACGCAGGACCATTTCTGGCGCGCCCTGCAAAACCCGACGTTCACCATCGAGTGGCAAGGCAATGGACCGCACTGGGAATGTGAAGGACAGCTGTGGGGCGGCAACCTCGCGATGCTGGTGTCGCTGATTGGCACGCCGTGGCTGCCGCAGATCACGGACGGCATACTGGTGCTGGAAGATATTAACGAACACCCGTTCCGCGTCGAACGTATGCTGTTGCAGCTGTATCACGCCGGGATCCTGGATCGGCAGTCGGCCATTGTGCTGGGCAGTTTTAGTGGTTCAGCCCCTAACGATTACGATGCGGGCTATTCCCTGGAGACGATGATTGATTTCATTCGTTCCCGGCTGGATATCCCGGTGATCCCCGGTCTGGATTTCGGCCATGAGCAGCAAACCGTTACCCTGCCGCTGGGTGCCCAGGCACACCTTGTACACGATAATTCAGGCAGTCGGTTAACAATCAGCGGTCATCCGGTCTTAAAGGCATAAAAAAGCCGTTATTCCCCCTCAATAAAACGCAGTTAACGTTGTTATTATGTTAGGGTTTTAATAACAGCGTTCACATTGAGGTGGGAGTAAGACGACATTGGGTGCCACAGCGATAATCAGTCTTTTCATTCTGGGTTCCATCCTGGTAACCTTTAGCATTTTATTAAGTTCATTTTCATCGCGTCTTGGCATACCTATTCTTGTCATTTTCCTGGCTATCGGCATGCTTGCCGGGATCGACGGTATCGGCGGTATCCCCTTCGATAATTACCCTTTCGCCTATATGGTGAGTAACCTCGCGCTGGCGGTGATTCTGCTGGACGGCGGAATGCGCACCCAGGCAAGTTCGTTTCGCGTTGCCTTAGGCCCGGCGCTGTCTCTGGCGACCGTCGGCGTGCTGATCACCTCCGGCCTGACCGGCATGATGGCGGCCTGGCTGTTTAACCTCGATATAATGGAAGGCCTGCTGATTGGCGCGATTGTCGGCTCTACCGATGCGGCGGCGGTTTTCTCACTGCTCGGCGGCAAGGGGCTGAACGAACGCGTTGGCTCCACGCTTGAGATTGAATCCGGCAGTAACGATCCGATGGCGGTGTTCCTGACCATTACCCTGATTGAGATGATCCAGCAGCACGAAACCGGCCTGAGCTGGATGTTCGCCTGGCACATCCTCCAGCAGTTTGGCCTCGGGATTATTATTGGTCTCGGCGGCGGTTACCTGTTACAGCATACGATTAACCGTATTACGCTGCCTTCCGGCCTTTACCCGCTGCTGGCCCTGAGCGGTGGGATCCTGATCTTTGCCGTCACCACCGCGCTGGACGGCAGCGGTATTCTGGCGGTTTACCTTTGCGGTTTCCTGTTGGGCAACCGACCGATTCGCAACCGTCACGCCATCTTGCAGAACTTCGACGGTCTGGCCTGGCTGGCGCAGATCGCCATGTTCCTGGTGCTGGGCCTGCTGGTGACGCCGTCGGACCTGCTGCCTATCGCCGTGCCGGCGCTGCTTTTGTCGGCCTGGATGATCTTCTTCGCCCGTCCGCTGTCGGTGTTTGCCGGGCTGCTGCCGTTCCGCGGGTTTAACCTGCGTGAGCGGATATTTATCAGTTGGGTGGGGCTGCGCGGCGCGGTGCCGATTATTCTGGCAGTGTTCCCTATGATGGCCGGGCTGGACAACGCCCGTCTGTTCTTCAACGTCGCCTTCTTCGTAGTGCTGGTGTCGCTGCTATTCCAGGGGACGTCGCTGGGCTGGGCGGCGAAAAAAGCCAAAGTGGTGGTACCGCCCATTGGCTGGCCGGTCTCCCGCGTGGGGCTGGATATTCACCCTGAGAATCCCTGGGAACAGTTTGTCTACCAGCTAAGCGCCGATAAGTGGTGCGTGGGCGCGTCCCTGCGCGATCTGCATATGCCCGCTGAAACGCGCATTGCCGCCCTGTTCCGGGATAACGCCCTGCTTCACCCGACCGGCAGCACGCGGCTGCGTGAGAACGATATCCTCTGCGTGATTGGCCGCGAGCGCGACCTGCCGGCCCTCGGCAAGCTGTTCAGCCAGTCGCCCCCGGTGGCGCTGGATCAGCGTTTCTTCGGCGATTTTATCCTCGAAGCCAGCGCCCGCTTTGCGGATGTGGCGCTGATTTATGGCCTGGAAGGTGGACTGGAGAATCGCGATAACCAGCAAACACTGGGTGAGATTATTCAGCAATTATTAGGAGCTGCGCCGGTCGTCGGTGACCAGGTGGAGTTTGCCGGGATGATCTGGACGGTAGCGGAGAAAGAAGATAACGCGGTGCGCAAAGTCGGCGTAAGGCCGATGGAGGAGGAGGCGGAGTAGCTGCTTTTTTGCCGGGTGGCGCTAACGCTTACCCGGCCTACGTTCGGGCTTTTGTAGGCCGGGTAAGGCGAAGCCGCCACCCGGCACACACACATGTTACACCGTCACAACAGGCACTCTTGACGCCAGCGCGCACATCAGCTCATACCCGACGGTGCCCGCCGCAGCGGCCACATCATCAATTTTAACCTCGTTGCCCCACAGCTCAACCGGTGAGCCGATCCCCGCCTGGGGACACGGCGTCAAATCGATGGCCAGCATGTCCATGGAGACGGTACCTACCGTGCCGGTGCGCACGCCATCGACCCACACCGGCGTGCCGCTCGGGGCGATGCGCGGATAACCATCTGCATAGCCCCCCGCCACGATACCGATGCGCTGTTCACCTGCTGCCCGATAGCGGCTGCCATAGCCCACCGTATCGCCCGCTTTCAGGGTTTGCACGCCGATAATCTCGCTTCGTAACGTCATCACCGGCTTCAGGCCGCTGTTGGCAATATCCTGCCACTGACCTGAGGGTGACGCGCCGTACAGTACGATCCCCGGACGTACCCAGTTGTAGTGCGCCTCGGGATGCCAGAGCGTTGCCGCTGAGTTCGACAGCGAGCGCGGACAGTCCAGACCTTCTGCCGCCTGCTCAATGCGGACCATGGCATCGGCAATGCCGTCCGGCTTTTCCGCATCGGCGAAGTGCGCCATCAGCGTCATCTCACCGACGTTTTTCAGCGCACGAAGCTGCTGCCAGACCGTATGCACCCGTTCAGGCTGGAAGCCCAGACGGTTCATCCCGCTGTTCACTTTGAGATAGATATCCAGCGGGGCATGCAGCTTCGCGTCCTGGATGGCCTTGATCTGCCAGTTACTGTGAACGCTGGTCGTCAGGCGGTACTTATCCAGCAGAGGCAGATCCTGCGCATGAAAGAATCCTTCCAGCAGCAGGATCGGTCCTTTCCAGCCGCGCTCGCGCAGCAGGATGGCCTCTTCCAGATTCAGCAAGGCAAAACCATCGGTGCCGCCGAGCGCACTCCAGATACGGTCGATACCATGACCGTAGGCGTTGGCTTTCACCACCGACCAGACACGAGAACCCGGCGCAGCACGGCGAACAATTTGCAGGTTATCCTTCAGCGCCTGCAAATCCAGCTGGGCCAGAATGGGACGGGACATGACGACTCCTTAATTATGCGCGCCGTGCAGGTGTTGTGGACGCGATGGGGTAAACCCTGATTGATAGCGTGCGGCGCTCAAATCGTCAAACGGAATTGCCGGCGTCCGTCCGGAGATCAGGTCGCTCAGCAGCTGGCCCGAACCGCAGGCCATGGTCCAGCCAAGCGTGCCGTGGCCGGTGTTAGTCCACAGATTTTTGTATGGTGTACGGCCCACAATCGGCGTGCCGTCCGGGGTCATTGGGCGCAGGCCGGTCCAGAACGTCGCCTGCTCAATGAAGCCGCCGCGCGGGAAGAGATCGCCCACGACCATCTCCAGCGTTTCACGACGCGGTTTGAGCAGCTCGGTATTGAAGCCCACGATTTCCGCCATGCCGCCGACGCGGATCCGGTTATCGAAGCGGGTGATGGCGATTTTGTAGGTTTCATCAAGAATGGTCGAGACCGGCGCGCCGCTGTCCTCTTTCACAGGAATGGTCAGGGAGTAGCCTTTCAGCGGATAGACCGGGATATCCAGGATCCCTTTCAGCATCGCGGTTGAGTAGGAGCCAAACGCCATCACGTAGGCATCGGCTTTAATTACCTCTTCCCCACACTTCACGCCGTAAATCTTCTCACCTTCCGACAGCAGTTTGTCGACAGAAGTATTGAAGCGGAATTTCACCCCGGCCTGCTCACACATGCGCGCCAGACGCTGGGTGAATAGCTGGCAGTCGCCGGTTTCATCGTTCGGTAAACGCAGACCGCCCGTCAGCTTGTGCGCGACCTCGGCAAGCGCTGGCTCCACCTGCGCCAGCTGGCTGGCTTCCAGCAGCTGATACGGTACGCCCGCATCTTCAAGCACGGCGATATCGCGGGTCGCGTTTTCGTACTGTTGCGGGGTACGGAACAGCTGAAGCGTGCCGCCCTGACGCCCTTCATATTCAATGCCCGTTGAGGCACGCAGCGCCTTCAGGCAGTCGCGGCTGTATTCCGCCAGCCGCACCATACGCCCCTTGTTTTCCATATAGTGGCGGGTGTCGCAGTTGCGCAGCATCTGCCACATCCATTTAAGCTGGAACTGCGTGCCGTCAAGACTTATCGCCAGGGGCGCATGTCGCTGAAACATCCATTTGATCGCCTTCAGCGGAACGCCCGGGGCCGCCCACGGCGCAGCGTAGCCCGGAGAGATTTGCCCCGCATTCGCCGCACTGGTTTCCAGCGCCGGACCGGATTCGCGATCGATAACGGTAACCTCATGTCCCGCCTGACTTAAATACCAGGCGCTGGTTACGCCAACGACACCACTTCCCAGTATGACAACACGCATAGCCACTCCATTATGAGCAAAAGAACAATCATCTAATTACAGATTGATAACCTAGTTGAAAATATTATTCAACATATGACTTTTTTATGGTGACTCAACTCACATATCCCGCTGTATCAGGGGATGGCGCTTATTTGGGATCTCCTGCTGCGCGTTATTTTTAACCAGTAGAAAATTCTGTGAGCACCGCTTTATTTGCCGTATCGAAAACGCGAAATCGCAAAGAAAAAATTTCTGCGCCCCGCGTATTTGAATGGGGTGATCTATGCTTGAAAGGAGGCTCTCCAGTCAGAGAGAGCGACCAACAACGAGGGCGCGCTAATGGCTACACTAGATTCCATGTCCAGGGACAGCACCCGTCTGAGCGATGGACCCGACTGGACCTTCGAGTTGCTGGATGTCTACCTGGCGGAGATCGACCGGGTGGCCAAACTCTATCGTCTGGATACCTATCCCCATCAGATTGAAGTCATCACCTCGGAACAGATGATGGACGCTTACTCCAGCGTCGGGATGCCAATTAACTATCCGCACTGGTCGTTTGGCAAAAAATTCATTGAAACAGAGCGGCTGTATAAGCACGGGCAGCAGGGACTGGCGTATGAAATCGTCATTAACTCTAACCCGTGTATTGCCTATCTGATGGAGGAGAACACCATTACCATGCAGGCGCTGGTGATGGCGCACGCCTGCTATGGACATAACTCGTTCTTCAAAAATAACTATCTGTTCCGCAGCTGGACGGACGCCAGCTCCATCGTCGATTACCTGATCTTCGCCCGCAAATACATTACCGACTGCGAAGAGCGCTACGGCGTGGACGAGGTGGAGAAGCTGCTGGACTCCTGCCACGCGCTGATGAACTACGGCGTTGACCGCTATAAGCGTCCGCAGAAGATCTCATTGCAGGAAGAGAAAGCCCGGCAGAAGAGCCGCGAGGAGTATCTGCAAAGCCAGGTGAATATGCTGTGGCGCACCCTGCCGAAACGTGAAGAGGAGAAAACCGTCGCCGAGGCGCGTCGCTACCCTTCCGAGCCGCAGGAAAACCTGCTCTACTTTATGGAGAAAAACGCCCCACTGCTGGAGCCGTGGCAGCGTGAGATCCTGCGCATCGTGCGCAAGGTGAGCCAGTATTTCTATCCGCAGAAGCAGACCCAGGTGATGAACGAAGGCTGGGCGACCTTCTGGCACTACACCATTCTTAACCACCTGTACGACGAAGGAAAAGTCACCGAGCGGTTTATGATGGAGTTTCTGCACAGCCACACCAACGTGGTATTCCAGCCGGCATATAACAGCCCGTGGTACAGCGGCATTAACCCGTACGCGCTCGGCTTTGCCATGTTCCAGGATATCAAGCGTATTTGTCAGTCGCCCACCGAAGAGGACAAATACTGGTTCCCGGATATTGCCGGTTCCGACTGGCTGGAAACGCTGCACTTCGCGATGCGTGATTTTAAGGATGAGAGCTTTATCAGCCAGTTCATGTCGCCGAAGATCATGCGTGATTTCCGCTTCTTCACCGTACTGGATGATGACCGCAACAACTACCTGGAGATCTCCGCGATCCACAACGAAGAGGGCTATCGCGAGATCCGCTCGCGCCTGTCATCCCAGTACAACCTGAGTAATCTTGAACCGAACATTCAGGTCTGGAACGTGGATCTGCGCGGCGACCGCTCCCTGACGTTGCGCTATATTCCGCACAACCGCGCGCCGCTGGATAAGGGGCGTAAGGAAGTGCTGAAGCATGTGCATCGCCTGTGGGGATTTGACGTGTTGCTGGAGCAGCAGAACGAAGATGGCAGCGTGGAGCTGCTGGACCGGTGTCCGGCGCGGTTGAATACGCTGTAGTGGGATTTTTTGCCCGGTGGCGCTACGCTTACCGGGCCTACGGGACCTGTAGGCCGGGTCAGGCGAAGCCGCCACCCGGCGAAAAAAAACCTCCCAATCGAGAGGTTTTTTCTTTCAGCGACTCTGAATCGCTAAATCGCCCGGCAGCGTTTTCTGCATCCGATGCCAGATTTCACCGGAGTCGTGGCCGTAACGACGCACCGTTTCATAGACCTGATCGTGCAGCCCTTCGGTGCAGAGTTTGCTCAGTTTATGGTAAAAGCCGAGCGCCAGGCTGCGGGCTTCAGGGTTAGCAAAGTAGTGACGACCAATGCGCGTATATAACCCTTTCATTCCATTCAGGATCAGACCGTAAACCGGATTGCCGGAAGCAAACGCCAGACCGCGGAACACGTTGTAATCCAGGGTCGCAAAGGCATCCGCGTGGTCTTCCACCTCATTAGCGGTGGCAAGCACTTTCAGCGCATCTTCAGGATGCTGACGAAACGCGGTGCGGATGAAAATGGTGGCGATGTTGGTGCGCACGGAAAGCAGATTATCAATCAGCTGCGGTACGCTTTCGTGGTCGAGACGCGCCAGCGTTTCCAGAATGTTCAGCCCGGACGTTTCCCAGAAGTTGTTCACCTTAGTGGGTTTGCCATGCTGTATCGTCAACCAGCCATCGCGCGCCAGACGCTGGAGCACTTCTCGCAGCGTGGTACGGGTGACGCCAATCAGTTCAGAGAGTTCGCGTTCAGCAGGTAGAATTGATCCCGCAGGGAAACGATTATTCCAGATGCTTTCAATGATGTACTCTTCCGCGAAACCCGCCGGGCTCTGCGCCTTAATGACCATAGTGAGATTTCCATTACACAGCTTTAGCAAATTGCACTCATCATACCAGAGGCGCGCAGAGGCAGATAGCGCAGCAGAGACAGAAAAGAGGGATCGCCGTTTCATTTTTATGAAATTTACAAATGGCTTAATCCCCCGCTCTGCCGCCATTTTTGCGTATACTGATGTCTTGTCTTATTTGACGGGTAAAGGACGTCTGTCGTGGAAATTTCATTTGGGCGCGCGCTGTGGCGCAACTTTTTAGGTCAGTCACCTGACTGGTACAAACTTACTTTACTGGTATTCCTGGTCGTTAATCCCGTTATCTTTTTGCTGGATCCCTTCGTTGCCGGGTGGATGTTGGTCGCCGAGTTTATCTTTACCCTGGCGATAGCGCTGAAGTGCTATCCGCTGTTGCCCGGCGGGCTGCTGGCGCTGGAAGCCGTGGTCATTGGAATGACCAGCGCGGAGCATGTTAAAAACGAGATAGCGTCGAATCTTGAAGTCCTGCTGCTGCTGATCTTCATGGTGGCGGGGATCTACTTTATGAAGCAGCTTCTGCTGTTTATCTTCACCCGTTTGCTGCTGAGCATTCCGTCGAAAACGCTGCTTTCGCTGGCGTTTTGCCTCGCCGCGGCCTTCCTCTCTGCCTTCCTGGATGCGCTGACGGTCGTTGCGGTGGTGATCAGCGTCGCCGTCGGCTTTTACGGGATTTACCACCGGGTGGCCTCGTCTCGTCCTGGCGATAACTTGCAGGACGACAGCCACGTTGAGGCGCACAACCGCGATGTGCTGGAACAGTTCCGCGCGTTTCTGCGCAGCCTGATGATGCATGCGGGCGTGGGGACGGCGCTGGGCGGCGTGATGACCATGGTCGGAGAGCCGCAAAACCTGATTATCGCCAAAGCGGCTGAATGGCATTTTGGCGAATTTTTCCTGCGCATGGCGCCCGTCAGCGTGCCCGTGCTGGTCTGCGGGTTAGCCACCTGTGTGCTGGTCGAAAAATTCAACCTCTTTGGGTATGGCGCGAAGTTGCCCGATCAGGTCCGCCAGGAGTTGCATAAGTTTGACGAGCAGAGCCGCAAACAACGCACGCGCCAGGAGACGCTGCGCCTGATTGCACAGGGTTTCATCGGCGTGTGGCTTATCGCTGCGCTGGCCTTCCACCTTGCCGAGGTGGGGCTGATTGGCCTGTCGGTAATTATCCTTGCAACCAGCCTGGGCGGCGTTACGGACGAACATGCTATCGGAAAAGCCTTTACCGAAGCGCTGCCGTTTACCGCCCTGCTGGCAGTGTTTTTCGCGGTCGTGGCGGTGATTATTGACCAACATCTGTTCGCGCCGATCATCGCGTTTGTGCTTCAGGCTACGCCAGATTCGCAGCTAACGCTGTTCTATTTGTTTAACGGTCTGTTGTCCTCTATATCCGATAACGTCTTTGTCGGGACGGTATACATCAATGAGGCCAAAGCCGCGATGGAGCAAGGGATTGTCAGCAGTGAACAGTTCGAGCTGCTGGCGGTGGCGATCAACACCGGAACCAACCTCCCCTCCGTGGCAACCCCGAACGGTCAGGCGGCATTCCTCTTCCTGCTGACCTCGGCGCTGGCACCACTCATACGACTTTCTTATGGAAGAATGGTCTGGATGGCGCTGCCGTATACGCTGGTGCTTACCCTGGTTGGTTTGCTGTGCATCAAAATTACTCTCGTTCCCTGTACGCAATGGTTATTGCAAGCAGGTATACTTGCGGCGCATTAAAATTCGTTTACACTGCGCTGTCTAAGCATGTTCCAGGGAAATGATTATGTTGCGATTTTTGAACCAGTGCTCACGCGGTCGCGGAGCGTGGTTGTTGATGGCCCTGACCGCCTTTGCGCTGGAAATGGTCGCGCTGTGGTTTCAGCATGTGATGGGGCTGAAACCTTGCGTACTGTGTATTTATGAGCGTTGTGCTCTGTTCGGCATTATGGGCGCGGGTCTGGTAGGTGCGATTGCACCCAAATCACCGTTACGCTATGCGGCAATTGCCATCTGGCTATACAGCGCCGGGAAAGGGATTGCGCTTGCCTGGGAGCACACCCAGATGCAGCTTCACCCGTCGCCGTTTATGACCTGCGATTTTGCCGCCCGCTTCCCGAGCTGGCTGCCGCTGGATAAATGGCTGCCGCAGGTGTTTGTGGCCTCCGGTGACTGCTCTGTACGCCAGTGGGAATTCCTGACGCTGGAGATGCCGCAGTGGCTGGTGGGCATTTTTGTCGCCTACTTTGTGGTGGCACTGCTGGTGCTGATTGCCCAGCCGTTCAAACCAAAGAAACGCGATCTTTTTGGAAGGTAAAAGCAAAACGGCAACGTCAGTTTTGTTGGTCGGGTAAGCGCAGCGCCACCCGACAAAATTGCGCACAATAAAAAACCCGCCTCGGCGGGTTTTTTATTATCACCGATTAGGGTGATTCATAATGTGGTCTTCCCAGTCGCGCACCTCGGACTCTTTCACCGCAATGTGGCGCACGGAAATACGTTCACCGTGCATCGCCGCTTTCGACCCCGTCAACAGCGGATGCCATGTGGGCAGATCTTTTCCTTCCGCCAGCAGGCGATACGCGCAGGTATGCGGCAACCACTCAAAGGTCGGCAGATTTTCACGGGTTAACTTGATGCAGTCCGGCTCATATTCGAAACGGCGCTCATAGTTGCGGCACTGGCAGGTTTTGATGTTTAACTGCTTGCAGGCTACGTTGGTGAAATAGATCTCGTCCGAATCTTCATCCATTAGCTTATGCAGGCAGCACTGCCCGCAGCCGTCACACAACGATTCCCACTCCGCGTCGGTCATGTCGTCGAGAGTTTTGCTTTGCCAGAAAGGAATGTCGTTCATCGGGATGTCCACACGTCAAAATAGAGCGCACCTTATAACGAGTCTGGCACGTTGATGCAAGTTTTGCCGCCCTTTTCAGGCGGCAAGGTGCTTTTACAGCACGCGGGTTTTCAGCGACAGGCCGTTAAAACTGACGTCCAGTTCGTCGCCGCTAAGCAGCGGCCCCACACCTTCCGGAGTGCCGGTGAGGATCACGTCGCCAGGTTTCAGGGTGAAGAAGCGGCTCATGTAGGCAATCAGCGGAACGATCTTATGGATCATGTCAGCGGTTGTTCCCTGCTGGCGGATCTCGCCGTTGACCTTCAGGCTGAGCGGCGTGTTCTGCGGATCGTCGGTAAATTCACTCACCGGAACGAAACCGGAAATCGGGCATGAATTATCAAAACCCTTGGCTTTTTCCCACGGCTGCCCCGCTTTCTTCATTTTGCCCTGGACGTCACGCAGCGTCAGGTCGAGCGCGACACCGTAACCCGCAATCGCTTTCTCTACATGCTCTTCAGTTGCCTGGCGCAGCGTCGCGCCGATCAGCACCGCCAGCTCCACTTCATGATGCACCGAGCCCAGTCCCTGCGGCAGAACCAGCGGCTGGCGAATATCGCACAGTGCGGTTTCTGGCTTAATAAACAGAACCGGCTCTTCCGGCACGGCGCTGCCCATCTCCTGAATATGTTTTGCATAGTTGCTGCCCACGCAGACCACTTTGCTGACGGGATAATCCAGTAATGCACCTTGCCAGTTATGATGTTGATACATGGTCGACCCCTAATCGGTTGATGAGTTGTTCCCGGAAGGACCCGGGCTTATTTCTTTCCGCTCAGCTCAAGGTGCTGTTTTAATAAATTCTCCGGTGGCGGCGGAAGCTGTAAATAATAGCCCTGCTCGATTAACGCCTTTTTGACTTTCTCAAGATCGGCGTTCACCAGCTTCTTACGGCCGTCCAGCGGCAGCAGCATCGCCAGCTGCGGTCGGCCAAAGCTTTTCATTAATTCTTCAGGCACGAGGGAAAAATCGTCTTTCTTTTCGACATAAAGGTAGGTCTGGTCGCGGCTGGTACTTCTGTAGATCACACAAAACATGTTTTTACTCTGAATTAACGGGTGGTTGCTTGCCTCAATATACTCCTGACTATAACATGCCTGATACTCTTCGGAATATCGCGGCGATGTGTTGCGGTTAATAGCAAATTGAGTAAGGCCAGGATGTCAAATACGCCCATCGAGCTTAAAGGCAGTAGCTTCACCTTATCAGTGGTTCATTTGCATGATGCAAAACCCGAGGTTATTCGTCAGGCGTTAGAAGACAAAATCGCGCAGGCTCCCGCTTTTCTTAAGCATGCTCCTGTCGTCGTCAATGTAAGCGACCTTGAGGGGCCGGTTAACTGGAAGCGACTCCAGCAGGCCGTCGTCTCCACGGGGTTGCGCATCGTGGGTATTAGCGGCTGCAAAGACGCAGAGTTAAAAGCCGAAATTGAACGCGCGGGTTTGCCCTTGTTAAACGAGGGCAAAGAAAAAGCCCCGCGTGCAACGCCTGCAACCGTTCCCGCTCCCCCGCCTCCGGCGCAAAATGTAGCCCCAGTCACAAAAACGCGATTGATTGATCTGCCGGTTCGTTCCGGTCAGCGCATTTATGCGCCAAACTGTGATCTGATTGTTACAAGCCACGTCAGTGCGGGCGCAGAACTGATTGCAGATGGCAATATTCACGTTTACGGTATGATGCGTGGGCGTGCGCTTGCGGGCGCCAGCGGCGATCGAGAAGCACAAATTTTTTGTACTCACCTGACGGCAGAACTGGTGTCTATCGCAGGTGAATATTGGCTGAGCGATAAAATCCCAGCCGAATTTTATGGCAAAGCGGCCCGTCTGCAACTGGCAGATAACGCTTTGACCGTTCAACCGTTAAATTGATCCCTTTTAACAAGGAATTTCTATGGCACGCATTATTGTTGTGACTTCGGGTAAAGGAGGCGTTGGCAAGACCACCTCCAGCGCGGCCATCGCTACTGGTTTGGCCCAGAAGGGAAAGAAAACCGTCGTAATCGACTTCGATATCGGTCTGCGTAACCTGGACCTGATCATGGGTTGCGAGCGTCGCGTGGTGTATGACTTCGTGAACGTCATTCAGGGCGATGCCACCCTTAACCAGGCGCTGATTAAAGATAAGCGTACCGAGAACCTCTACATTCTTCCGGCGTCCCAGACCCGTGATAAAGACGCCCTGACCCGCGAAGGCGTGGAAAAGGTGCTCGACGATCTGAAAAAGATGGAGTTCGACTTCGTGGTCTGCGACTCCCCGGCCGGTATCGAAACCGGGGCTTTGATGGCGCTCTACTTCGCGGATGAAGCCATCATCACCACCAACCCGGAAGTCTCGTCAGTACGTGACTCCGACCGTATTCTCGGCATTCTGGCCTCGAAATCCCGTCGCGCGGAAAATGGCCAGGAGCCAATCAAAGAGCACCTGCTGCTGACCCGCTACAACCCGGGCCGGGTGAACAAAGGTGACATGCTGAGCATGGAAGACGTGCTGGAGATCCTGCGCATCAAACTGGTTGGCGTGATCCCGGAAGATCAGTCCGTGTTGCGTGCCTCTAACCAGGGCGAGCCCGTGATCCTGGATACACAGGCAGACGCAGGTAAAGCGTATGCGGATACCGTTGACCGTCTGCTGGGAGAAGAACGTCCTTTCCGCTTCATTGAAGAAGAGAAGAAAGGTTTCCTCAAACGCCTGTTCGGAGGATAAGTTATGGCATTACTGGACTTTTTTCTCTCGCGGAAAAAAAGCACCGCCAACATCGCAAAAGAACGTCTGCAAATCATTGTGGCGGAACGTCGTCGCAGCGACGCCGAACCGCACTACCTGCCGCAGTTGCGCAAAGACATTCTGGAAGTGATCTGCAAATACGTGCAGATTGACCCGGAAATGGTCACCGTTCAGCTGGAGCAAAAAGACGGGGATATTTCGATTCTGGAGCTGAACGTGACGCTTCCGGAAGCGGAAGAGTCGCGTTAATCCGTTTGTGGTTTTGTAGGCCGGGTAAGCATCGCGCCTCCCGGCAATTTCCCCGGTGGCGCTGCGCTTACCGGGGCTACAATTCTTTAGCGCGGATACCCTTCCAGCAGGGTATTCAGGCGTTCGGCCATCAGTTCCCCCCGCCATCCGGCGACCAGTTCCGGTAAACCATTTTGCGGTTTCAACTTCCAGTGCCAGTTCAGCAGCTGGTTAATCTGACGACGTGAAGCCAGCAGTTCGGCACTCAGTTTGCTTTCCCCCGCCACCGTCTGCACCAGCGCTTTGATGTCTTTAAACGCCTTGCGGTAGCCCGGCATATCCATCAGGTTAAGCAGCGGTTCTGGCAGTGCGTCCTCTGGCAGTTGCTGAGCTTTCTCTACCAGCGCGAGCAGCGTTTTACCGTGGAAACGGATCTCACTTCCGGAAAGGCCAATGCTGTCCAGTTCGCCAAGGCTACCCGGCATATAGCGCGCCACCGCCCACAGGTGCTCTTCACGCACCACGAAGTTAACCGCCAGATCGCGCTCACGCGCTTTACGCAGACGCCAGTCAGCCAGCAGTTGCAGACAGGCCAGTTGACGGGTGCGCAGCTGCCAGGCGTTAGTGATGTCACGCCAGGCTTCTTTCGGATCAACCACTTCCTGGCGACGCTGCTGCGTCATGCGGCACTCGTCCAGTGCGGCAGACAGCCAACCGGACGCCTCAGCCTCTTTCATGAGCTGGCCGGCAATTGGAAGAAGATAAAAGACGTCTGCCGCGGCGTATTCAAGCTGACGCGCCGTCAGCGGACGCGCGAGCCAGTCGGTACGCGATTCGCTCTTATCCAGCGTCAGACCGGTGTACTCTTCCACCATCGCCGCAAAACCCCAGGAGAGCGGACGACCGCTGAACGCCGCGAGGATCTGGGTATCAATCAGCGGCTGCGGCATGATGCCAAAGGTGTTGAGAAAGACTTCCAGATCTTCACTGCCCGCGTGCAGATATTTGGTCACGGCGGTATCCAGCAACAGCTCGCGCATTGGCGCCCAGTCGGTAATGCCGAGGGGGTCAATCAACGACACGTGTTTGCCGTCATACATCTGAATCAGACCCAGCTGCGGATAGTACGTTCGGGTGCGGACAAATTCCGTATCCAGGGCGATAGCGGGAAATTCACGCGTCACCTCGCACAGCGAAGCCAGCTCGTCGTTGGTAGTGATCATCTGGTAATTCAAATCGGACTCTCTTTTGTTTGCGCCCATAAAAAACGCCGGATTAACCGGCGTCTGGGCGATTAACGTGAAGCTCAGGCCTTATTGTCCACTTTGGCACGGGCTTCGTCACGTAATTCTCGTCGTAATATCTTCCCGACGTTGGATTTCGGCAGCTCATCCCGGAATTCCACTAGCTTCGGCACTTTATAGCCCGTCAGCTGACGGCGACAAAACGTTATCAGCGCATCCTCGGTCAGAGAAGGATCTTTCTTGACCACAAATATCTTCACCGCTTCACCGCTGCTGCCGGAGGGAACGCCCACCGCCGCTACTTCCAGCACGCCGCTGTGCTGCATCACCACGTCTTCGATTTCGTTCGGATAGACGTTGAACCCTGACACCAGGATCATGTCTTTCTTGCGATCGACGATGCGCAGGAAGCCTTCGTCATCCATCACCGCGATGTCGCCCGTGTGCAGCCAGCCGTCTTTGATGATCTCATCCGTGGCATCCGGACGTTGCCAGTAGCCCAGCATCACCTGCGGCCCTCTGACGCACAGCTCTCCTGGCTCACCGTGAGGCACTTCGTTATCCTCATCATCCACCAGTTTTGCTTCCGTCGACGGGACCGGCAGACCGATACTGCCGCTGTGATAGTCGATATCATGCGGGTTAACGCTGACCAGCGGGGCGCACTCCGTCAGGCCATAGCCTTCCAGCAGATACTGCCCGGTGAGTTTCACCCAGCGCTCGGCAACCGCCTGCTGAACCGGCATCCCGCCACCCGCAGAGAGGTGCAGCGTGGAGAAATCGAGCTGCTGGAACTCTTTATTGTTAAGCAGCGCGTTAAACAGGGTGTTCACGCCGGTCATGGCGGTGAACGGGTATTTCGCCAGCTCTTTGACCAGCCCCGGAATGTCGCGCGGGTTGGTGATCAATACGTTTTGACCGCCAAGCTCAATAAACAGCAGGCAGTTCATGGTCAGCGCAAAAATGTGATACAGCGGAAGCGCGGTGATCACCAGCTCCTTGCCCGGATGCAGCAGCGGCCCGTAGGTGGCATTAACCTGCTCAAGGTTCGCCAGCATGTTACGGTGGGTCAGCATCGCCCCTTTGGCCACGCCGGTGGTACCGCCGGTGTATTGCAGGAAGGCCAGATCCTCGGACACGATCTCCGGCTTCACGTACTGCATCCGGTAGCCCGCATGCAGGGCGCGGCGGAAAGAGATGGCATCCGGCAGGTGGTATTTCGGCACCAGCCGCTTAACGTATTTAACGACAAAGTTGACCAGCGTACCTTTCGCGGTAGAGAGCTGGTCGCCCATGCGCGTCAGGATGACGTGTTTAACCTGGGTTCTTTCAACGACTTTTTCCAGCGTGTGGGCAAAGTTGGAGACAATCACAATCGCCGCCGCGCCGCTGTCATTCAACTGATGTTCCAGCTCGCGCGGGGTATAGAGCGGGTTAACGTTAACCACGATCATCCCTGCCCTGAGGATCCCGAACAGCGCCACCGGGTATTGCAGCAGGTTTGGCATCATCAGCGCGACGCGATCCCCTTTCTGCAAGCCCAACCCTTCCTGTAAATAGGCTGCAAACGCCCGGCTGCGCTCTTCCAGCTTACGGAAGGTCATCACTTCGCCCATATTCACAAATGCAGGCTGGTCAGCGTAACGCCGTACCGAGTGTTCAAATAATTCAATCAGGGATTGATAACGGTCAGGATTGATCTCCGCAGGGACATCCGCGGGATAACGGTTAAGCCAAACCTTTTTCAATGCATCACCTCTGAAATGAGTGTTCGTCGTCATCACAGCCCCGATAATAAACAGTTTGTTAACATTATATTAACTCAGCGTACCAGTTTATTAATTGTTCAGATTGCAGGTTGCGAAGCGCGTCACTCTTTTTTTTCGTTTTATCCGTAAAAAAACAGAGACAGCGGCTGAGCCGCTGTCTCTTTCCTAACAATAACAGTAAGTTACTCAGTTACGATTGTTTGAACCTGTGCAGGGCCTGGATTGTACCAACCCCAGCCACCGTAGCCGTAACGATACGGATGCGGTCCCCACATCCACGGATCAATTGGCTGTGGCGGCATCACCACCTGCTGGGCAATACGCCAGCGTTTGTAGCCGTTCACCTGCATGGTCATAAATTTGTATGGCGTATTGCCGATTTTCCCCGCCACCGAACCGGTAATCGGCCCGACGACGGTTACCAGCTGCCCGCGGAAATCTACCGGATCGAGGAAGCCGCTGACGTCAGCGTAGATCCGCCCGCGCGAGGCTTCACCCAGAACAGGCCGCGCGCCGTCGTCCAGCGGGACAGTGGCAATCTCCAGCCGGGTTTTCCCCTGCTGGTTTAACACTTCAACCACCTTGCCGCCAAACCGCGCTTCCTGCCCGACATACAACTCCGGGGCATTCATCACGCGTACCAGATCCTGCTGTGGCGTCGGGCTGGTGCCCTTGATCGCATCAGGAACGGTGACGCACCCGCTCAGTGCTATGGCAACCGCGCCTGCCATAAGAAAGCGTACAACTTTAGTCTGAACCGCCATGATGCGACTCCTTTTTCTCAGTTCCTGTTACTGAGATTCACTCGCGGCCAGGAAGTTTCTTCCACGCGACGGTGTTTCGTAAATAAACCGGTTCAGCATGTTCAACCGCCACGGTTTTTCCTGCGGCAAGCAGCTGACAGGCAATCGGCAGCATATCTTCTGCGGCGGGCAGGAGCATGTTACCGTCCACCAGCGTAAGGCCGGTGTCCTTCGCCATCTCAGGCCATGCCGGCCAGCCGGTTCCGACCGTCGCCCACTCACCGGAGAGCTGCTTCAGGCGCCCGGTGACGGCTTCAGGTTTAAGCACCGCTTCCGTCTCTTCGCCGTGCCAGACGCCGTTTTCGTCACGGGTGTACTCCGCCCAGTAGACTTCCCCCATGCGGGCATCAATCGCAGCCAGCACGCGGGTGGCGCCGGTCATGCGCCAGGCGCCCTGAGCCATGGTCGCAAGCGTTGAGACGCCGATCATCGGCAGGTCAGCGCCCAGCGCCAGCCCCTGCGCAATGCCTATCCCGATACGTACGCCCGTAAAGCTGCCCGGACCACGGCCGTAGGCCAGCGCGTCGAGGTCAGTCAGGGCGGTGTTGCCCTCGGTTAAAATGGTTTTTACCAGGGGCAGAATACGTTGGGTGTGTTCCCGTGGGCACTCTTCGAAATGAGCAAAAGTCGTACCGTCGTTCCACAGGGCAACGGAACAGGCCTCTGTCGCGGTATCAATAGCCAGAATTCGCATCAGTCGTCGCGCTCTCGCAATGGTCAGTCACAAAATGGCGCGCATCTTAACACACTCCGGGAAGAATTACTCCGCCGTCGGGTTCGCCAGGAAGCGGACCGCGCGTTTAATATCCCGCGTGCGCGGCGCGGGCGGCAGGCTGGCGAGGAAGGTGGCGCCGTAGGGACGCATCACCAGGCGGTTGTCGCAGATCACCAGCACCCCGCGGTCGGTGACGTCGCGGATCAGTCGCCCTACCCCCTGTTTAAGCGTGATGACCGCGTCCGGCAGCTGGACGTCGTCGAACGGATCGCCCCCGCGCAGACGGCAATCCTCCATGCGCGCTTTCAGGAGCGGATCGTCCGGCGATGTGAACGGCAGCTTATCGATAATCACCAGCGAGAGCGTATCGCCGCGCACGTCCACCCCTTCCCAGAAGCTGCTGGTCGCCACCAGCAGGGCATTACCGGCGCTGACAAACTGCTGGAGCAGCTGGCCTTTGCTGGTTTCCCCCTGCAACAGCACCGGTAGCGTCATGGTGGCGCGGAACTGCTCGGCCAGTTCGCGCATCATGGCGTGTGAGGTGCAGAGCATAAAGCAGCGCCCGTTGTTGGCCTCAATCATCGGCTTCAGCATGGCCGCCAGATGGCGCGCCGCGCCCGGTTGGTTAGGCAGCGGCAGATTGCGCGGCACGCACAGCAGCGCCTGTTTCTCATAGTCGAACGGGCTCGGCAGAAGCAGGGATTCCGCCTGCTCAATGCCGAGGCGCTCGGTAAAGTGGTGCAGATCGTCATTGACCGACAGCGTGGCCGAGGTAAAGACCCAGGTGCCGGGCTTTTGCGCCATCACCTCTTTGAATTTATCAGCAACGGTCAGCGGCGTGAGCGCCAGGGTGAAGTGGCGCGAGGTACATTCGTACCAGTAGCTATAGCCCGGCTGGTTGATCCCTTTCAGCCGCTTCAGCCGCCCACGGTAGAGCGTGGCGCGCTCGAAGGCGGCGTCCAGCAGCGCTGAACGTCCGAGGGACAGCTTCGCCACGTCGTAACAGAGTTCAAGGGCATCATCGAGCAGCAGCAGCGCGCGCTGGATATTTTTGTCTGCGAGCAGTTCGCGCAGGTTGCCGCGATAGCCCGGCTCGCCAAGCTGTAAGCGGAAATCCTGTGCGCATTGCGCCAGGCGGTCCGCGCACTTCTGCAACTGCTGGGTATCTTTGAGTTCGGTGCGATAGGCAATGGTAATATCTTTCGCCAGATCCTGAAGCTGACGGCTGGAGAGCGACTGACCAAAATACTGGCTGGCGATGTCCGGTAGCTGATGGGCTTCATCGAAGATCATCACCTCCGCCTCCGGGATCAGCTCGCCGAAACCACTGTCTTTGACCACCATATCCGCAAGAAACAGGTGATGGTTCACCACCACCACGTCGGCGTCCATCGCGGTTTTACGCGCTTTCACCACAAAACAGTCCTTATACAGCGGGCAGTCGCTGCCGAGGCAGTTGTCATTGGTGCTGGTCACCAGCGGCCAGGCCGGGGAGTCTTCCGGCACGCTCGCGCAGGTGCTGATGTCCCCCTCCTCCGTCTGGTTGGCCCAGGCGCGCAGGACGATCACATCGCTCAGGGTTTGTACCGGCAGGTCACCGCCCGCCAGCGCCTGCTGTTCAAGACGCTCCAGACACAGGTAGTTAGAACGCCCTTTCAGCAAGGCCAGACGCCCTTTGTATTTCAGCGCTTTCGCCACCGTGGGTAAATCGCGGCTGTAGAGCTGATCCTGGAGCGCTTTTGATCCCGTAGAGATGATCACCTTCTTTTTCGCCCGCAGCGCAGGAGCGAGGTAAGCATACGTTTTCCCCGTACCGGTGCCGGCCTCCACGACCAGCGGCTGAGCCTTGTCGATGGCGTGCGCGACGGCATGCGCCATCTGACGTTGGGGTTCGCGCGGTTTAAAGCCGGGAATAGCCTGTGCTAAGTGACCTTCTGGGGAAAAATCGTCTGCCACGGTGTTCTCTCACTGTATTTTTGCACAGGGATTATGTCAGCCCCTTCTCTCCGGTGCCACCCCAAATAGTGACGACGGCGGAACATTATGGCAGTCTTGCCGCCTGACGACGAAAGATAACGAGGATACGTTTATGACAATTACGCGCATTGATGCCGAAGCCCGCTGGTCTGATGTGGTGATCCACAACCAGACGCTGTACTACACCGGCGTCCCTGCCAATCTGGACGCTGACGCCTTCGAGCAGACCGCCAACACCCTGGCGCAGATCGACGCCGTACTGGAAAAACAGGGCAGCGATAAATCCCGCATTCTGGATGCGACGATTTTTCTGGCGAATAAAGACGATTTCGCGGCGATGAATAAAGCCTGGGATGCGTGGGTGGTGGCGGGTCACGCGCCTGTACGCTGCACCGTACAGGCCACGCTGATGAAACCGGAATATAAGGTTGAGATCAAGATTATCGCGGCAGTGTAAGCCGGTTATTCTTCATCTTCATCCTCAAAGCGCGCCACGATCCGCTCGCCGGTATGGGTGGCGCGAAGTTCTTCCGCGACCTGGGAAATTGCCTGTCCGCTGCTCATCCCCTGGGACATCAGCTCCTGAATACGTTCAACGGCTTTCTGCTGTTGGTCATGGCTGAGAGAAGGTAAACCTGCAAACATCGTTAACTCCTGCTAAATTATTCGCGCTAATTATTTCACGCTGCCCGGTAGTATGCCATACATGAACATGCGCTTCCCCACTGTTATGACCTTGCCCTGGCGTGCAGACGCCGCCGAGTTCTGGTTTGCCCGTCTGAGCCACCTTCCTTTTGCCATGCTGCTGCACTCCGGGCATGCGGATCACCCCTACAGCCGCTTTGACATTCTGGTGGCCGACCCGGTTAAAACGCTGACGACCGATGCGCTGTCGCCAACGGACGATCCGCTGATGCGGCTTCAGAACGAGATCCATGCTCTGGGCTTATCTGCCACACCGGATCCGGATCTGCCTTTCCAGGGGGGCACGCTGGGCCTGTTTGGTTACGATCTGGGTCGCCGTTTCGAAAAGCTGCCCGAGCATGCGCAGGCGGATATTTCCCTGCCGGATATGGCGGTGGGGCTGTATGACTGGGCGCTGATCGTGGATCACCGTAAGCAGACGGTTTCTCTGCTAAGCCACCGGGACGTGCAGGCGCGTCTGGCCTGGCTTGAGGCGCAACGGCCCGCCGCCCCGGAACACTTTATGCTAACCTCCGGCTGGCGCTCGAACATGAGCGCGGAGGAATACGCGGAAAAATTCTCCCGCGTGCAGGCGTATCTTCACAGCGGCGACTGTTATCAGGTCAACCTCGCCCAGCGTTTCCAGGCGGCATACGAGGGAGACGAATGGCAGGCGTTTACCCGCCTCAATGCCAGCAATAAGGCCCCGTTCAGCGCATTTTTACGCCTTGAACACGGCGCCATCCTCAGCCTTTCACCTGAGCGTTTTATTCACCTGGCTGACGGTATGATTCAGACCCGCCCGATAAAGGGCACCCTGCCGCGCCTTGCCGATGCCGACGCCGACCGTCAGCAGGCGGAGACGCTGGCGGCCTCGCCGAAAGATCGCGCTGAAAACCTGATGATTGTCGATCTGATGCGCAATGATATTGGCCGCGTCGCCGAGCCGGGCAGCGTGCGCGTGCCGGAGCTGTTCGTCGTGGAGCCATTCCCGGCGGTGCATCATCTGGTCAGCACCATCACCGCACGTCTGCCGGCCTCGCGAACCGCCTGCGATCTGCTCCGCGCCGCGTTTCCGGGCGGCTCCATTACCGGCGCGCCGAAGGTCCGGGCGATGGAGATCATCGACGAACTGGAACCGCATCGCCGCAACGCCTGGTGCGGCAGCATCGGCTATGTGAGTCTGTGCGGCACCATGGATACCAGCATCACTATTCGCACCCTGACGGCCTGCGACGGTAACCTGTACTGTTCCGCAGGCGGTGGCATTGTGGCCGACAGCCAGGCGGAGGCGGAATATCAGGAAACCTTTGATAAAGTGAATCGTATCCTGAAACAACTGGAGAACTCACGGTGAAGAAAGACAACCTGACGCTGGATGATTTTCTGTCGCGCTTTCAGCTTCTGCGGCCCCAGGTTAACCGCGCCACGCTGAATCAACGTCAGGCGGCGGTGCTGATCCCGGTCGTGCGTCGTGAGCAGCCGGGTCTGTTGCTTACCCAGCGCTCACCGCATATGCGAAAACACGCCGGTCAGGTTGCGTTCCCGGGCGGCGCGGTGGACAGCACCGATGCATCCCTGATTGCCGCCGCACTGCGCGAAGCGCATGAGGAAGTGGCGATCCCCCCGGAGGCGGTCGAGGTGATCGGCGTGCTGCCGCCAGTGGACAGCGTAACCGGTTTTCAGGTCACGCCGGTCGTTGGCATTATTCCGCCCGATCTTCAGTATCACGCCAGCGTCGATGAAGTTTCAGCGGTATTCGAAATGCCGCTGGAAGAGGCCCTTCGTCTGGGTCGCTATCACCCGCTGGATATTCACCGCCGCGGACACGATCATCGGGTCTGGCTGTCGTGGTATCAGCATTATTTTGTCTGGGGCATGACGGCAGGCATCATTCGTGAGCTGGCCCTGCAAATCGGCCTGAAGCCTTGACTATACTTTACATTCCACCCTTTTCTGGCAGGTTTGCGATCGGCGTCGCGCTATTAGCAAAACCATCGTTAACCATTAGTTTAATTCATGTGAATAGTTAAGCCGAGGTTGGTGTTCCCTCTTACACTATGCGCAGTTATAACATCGTTACTGGAACCCCAGTAACCCTGTCAGGAGTGTGAAAGTGATTAGTATATTCGACATGTTCAAAGTGGGGATTGGTCCATCTTCTTCCCACACTGTAGGGCCGATGAAGGCCGGTAAACAGTTCGTCGATGATCTGGTCGAAAAAGGATTACTGGAAAGCGTTACCCGTGTCGCCGTAGACGTTTACGGTTCACTGTCATTAACGGGTAAAGGCCACCACACCGATATCGCCATTATTATGGGTCTGGCGGGCAATATGCCGGACACAGTTGATATTGATGCCATTCCGGCATTTATCCGCGACGTGGAAACGCGCGGTCGTTTGCTGCTGGCTAACGGCCAGCACGAAGTGGACTTCCCGCAGGATGACGGGATGCGTTTTCGTAGCGACAACCTGCCGCTGCATGAAAACGGCATGACCATCCACGCCTGGAGTGGCGAAAAAGAGATCTACAGCAAAACTTACTACTCCATCGGCGGCGGCTTTATCGTTGACGAAGAACACTTTGGTAAAGAGAGCGCGGGCGACGTCAATGTGCCCTATCCGTTTAAATCGGCCACCGAGATGCTGGGCTACTGCAAAGAGACCGGTCTGTCCCTGTCAGGCATGGTGATGCAGAACGAACTGGCGCTGCACAGCAAGAAAGAGATCGAAGACTATTTTGCTAACGTGTGGCAAACCATGCGCGCCTGTATTGACCGCGGGATGAACACTGAGGGTGTTCTGCCTGGGCCACTGCGCGTACCGCGTCGTGCCTCTGCTCTGCGCCGCATGCTGGTCACTACCGACAAGTTCTCCAATGACCCAATGAACGTGGTCGACTGGGTGAACATGTTTGCCCTCGCGGTTAACGAAGAGAACGCAGCGGGTGGTCGCGTCGTGACGGCGCCAACCAACGGCGCGTGCGGTATCGTTCCGGCGGTGCTGGCCTATTACGATCACTTTATTGAGCCCGTGACGCCGGACATCTATATCCGCTATTTCCTCGCGGCAGGTGCTATCGGCGCGCTGTACAAAATGAATGCGTCCATCTCTGGTGCCGAAGTAGGCTGTCAGGGTGAAGTGGGCGTGGCCTGCTCTATGGCAGCAGCGGGTCTGGCGGAACTGCTGGGCGCCAGCCCTGAGCAGGTGTGCGTGGCGGCGGAAATCGGTATGGAGCACAACCTCGGTCTGACCTGTGACCCGGTTGCCGGCCAGGTGCAGGTGCCGTGCATTGAGCGTAACGCCATCGCCTCCGTCAAAGCGATCAACGCCTCACGTATGGCGATGCGCCGTACCAGCGAGCCACGCGTGTCGCTGGATAAGGTTATTGAAACTATGTACGAAACCGGCAAGGACATGAACGCGAAGTACCGTGAGACCTCGCGCGGCGGTCTGGCCATTAAGGTGCAGTGCGACTAAGCCTTCCTTTCGCCCATCTGCAACGGATGGGCGAATTTTCCCCTCTCGTCTCGTCGCTTCACGTATTCCCCACTACACTGTCACTGTTGCGTCTGGCTTTTCCGGCCGGTGCTTAACAGGCGACCGTTCATGCAAACTGCACAAACGATCATTAAAGACTATCGCCGAAAACGCGTTATCGTCTGTGTCACGGTTGCGCTCGTTACGCTCGTCCTGACGCTGGGTATTCGCTTTATTTCACAGCGCAACATAAATCAGGATCGGATCCACGACTTTACCCACCACACCGTGCGTGCGCTTGATAAGGTGCTTCTTTCGTTAGAGGCCCAGCGGGAAACGCTACTTTCACTGGTTGGCATACCCTGTTCCGAAGCAAATCTGATCCTGCGAAAACAGGCGGCGCTCCTCCAGACCGTACGCTCCATCGCCCTCATTCAAGACGGAATACTGTATTGCTCAAGCGTCTTTGGCAGCCGTAATGTGCCCGTCAGTGAGTTTGTGCCGGAGCTGCCGGTCAGTGAATCCAGGCTGTTGCTGCTGACCGATCGGTGGCTGGTAAAAGGCAGCCCGTTACTGATTCAGTGGTCTCCCCTCGCGAGCGACGGCAACGACGGGGTGATGGAGGTGGTGAATATCGATCTCATCACTAAAATGATTCTCGAGCCGCAGCGGCCGCAGATCACCGACGTTGTCCTGAGAGTAGGAGATAACTTCCTCCGCGACGGGCAACAGGTGACGACTACGCCGACCTTCGATGAAAACGCCTCCCTGCTGGAACAATCGTCACAGCATTACCCTTTCAGCGTCACGGTGAGCGGCCCCGGGCCTGGCGAAATGGCGTTAAAAAATCTGCCCACCCAGCTGCCGCTGGCGTTAATGCTCAGCTTACTGATGGGCTATATCGCCTGGCTCGCCACCGCGCGGCGCATCAGTTTCACCTGGGAAATCAATATGGGAATTGCGGCCAGGGAGTTTGAGCTCTTCTGCCAGCCGCTGGTGAATGCCCGCACCCGGGAATGCGTCGGCGTCGAGATCCTCCTGCGCTGGAACAACCCGCGTCAGGGATGGATTTCGCCCGATGTCTTTATCCCTCTGGCCGAAGAACATAACCTGATTGTTCCGCTTACCCGCTACGTCATCAGCGAAACGGTGCGGCAGATAGGCTATTTCCCGGCCTCGCGCGATTTCCATATCGGCATTAACGTGGCCGCCAGCCATTTTCGCCGCGCTGCGCTGATCCAGGATCTCAACCGCATCTGGTTTAACGCCAGCCCTGTTCAACAGTTGATCGTGGAGTTAACCGAACGCGATGCGTTGCTGGATGTGGATTACCGCATAGTGCGGGAGCTGCACCGCAAAGGGGTGAAACTTGCGATTGATGATTTTGGTACCGGCAACAGCTCACTTTCATGGCTAGAAAAACTGCATCCGGATGTGCTGAAAATTGATAAATCCTTCACCACCGCGATCGGCACCGACGCCGTGAACTCAACGGTAACGGATATTATTATTGCACTGGGTCAGCGGCTGAATATTGAACTGGTTGCGGAAGGGGTGGAAACCGAGGAGCAGTCACGCTACCTGCGCCGTCACAGCGTACATATTTTGCAGGGGTACTTGTATGCGCGGCCAATGCCGCTGCGCGAGTTTCCGAAATGGCTGGCGGAAAGTCACTCTCCGCCAGCCCGCCACAACGGACACATCGTGCCCTTACTGCCGTTACGCTAGATAGCGTTACTCTTCTTCGTCGTGTGCAGAGTGCTCTTTAACAATACGCACCATATCAACGCGATAGTCGTTGGCTTCGACGATAGTAATTTGCAGCGGCGGCAGCTCCAGCACATCACCAATACGCGGGATCTGCCCGTTAACGGCAATCACCAGCCCCGCGACGGTGGCAATGTCTTCATCATCATTGACCACGTTTTCGACGCCCAGCGTGTGCGATAGCGCGTGCAGGTCGGTGGTGCCTTTCACCAGCCAGCCGTCACCGTCGGCAACGATTTCCGGGGTTTCATCCGCATCAGGGAATTCACCGGCAATGGCTTCCAGCACGTCCAGCGGCGTCACCAGGCCCTGTACCACACCAAATTCATTGGTGACGATAACAAAGCTCCCGCGGGCACGACGCAATACGCCCAGCAGGTTGATCGGATCCAGCGTCTCCGGTACCACGATGGCGGGCGACGCGGCCGCTACGGCCTCGACGTTAACGCCCTCTTCCAGCGCCACCAGCATCTCTTTCGCGCGTACCACACCGATAATCTCATCCAGCTCACCCCGGCAGACCGGGAACAGGCTGTGTGGCGATGAGAGCAGCTGCTGACGAATTTCGTCGACGCTCAGGTTGGCGTCCACCCAGCTGATCTCACCGCGCGGCGTCATAATGCCGCGCAGGGAGCGGGAAGCCAGCGAAAGCACGCCGTTGATCATGTAGCGTTCTTCTTCCACAAACGCGCCTTCCGGCACCGGAACCGGGTTACGGTTCTCGTTATCAGCCTGCACGTTGACCTGACGACGTCCGCCCATCAGTCGCAGAATCGCATCTGCGGTACGGGCTCGCAGCGGCTGATTCGACTGCTGCTTAATAAAGTTACGGCGCGCAATCTGGTTAAACAGCTCGATCAGAATCGAGAAGCCAATCGCGGCGTACAGGTAGCCTTTCGGAATATGGAAGCCAAACCCTTCTGCCACCAGGCTCAGACCAATCATCAGCAGGAAGCTCAGACACAGCACAACGACCGTCGGATGCTGGTTGACGAAACGCGTCAGCGGTTTCGACGCCAGCAGCATTACCGCCATCGCAATCACCACCGCCGCCATCATCACCGGCAGATGATTCACCATGCCGACCGCCGTAATCACCGCATCCAGTGAGAAGACCGCATCAAGCACCACAATCTGGAGAACAACCACCCAGAAGCTGGCGTAGCCCTTACCGTGGCCATCATCATGCTGCCGGTTCTCCAGCCGTTCATGCAGCTCTGTTGTGGCTTTGAACAGCAGGAACAGTCCCCCCACCAGCATGATTAAATCGCGGCCGGAGAAGGTGAAATCCATGACGGTAAACAGGGGCTTCGTCAGGGTGACCATCCACGAGATCACAGACAGTAAGCCCAGACGCATGATCAGCGCCAGCGAGAGGCCGAGCAGACGGGCTTTATCACGCTGTTTCGGCGGCAGCTTATCCGCGAGGATGGCGATAAACACCAGGTTATCAATACCGAGAACGATCTCCAGCACGACCAGCGTAAGCAAGCCTACCCAGATTGACGGGTCCATTAAGAATTCCATGACACGCTCCTGCTAAAGGAATGACAAAACGGTGCCCCGCTAATTTCGGGCATTTCAAAGGGAATGAGAGTCGATGCGTGGCGAAGATCGCCGATGAATAAGGCGCGGAATGGCCTGGAAGATGACTGACGTCGGTGACGGTCCATATAGTGGGCTGTAGCCCTATACTCCTGAATAATTAAACGGACGCTAAACATATCAGAGACAATTGGTTTTTAGCAAAGATTTACGTTCCTTTGCAAACTTCTGTAACACACGCGGATTAACTTAAAGAAAAATCTGTAAGGCTTAGCTAAATTACGGATCTTCATCACATAAATTATTTTTTCACTATCTAAAATAATTCGCGGAAGTCTTAGTTTTTTGAACTCTAACCCTTATCTGAATCGATTCGGTTCGCCAATACGATTCTCAGTACGCCTGCCTGGCAGACGTATACATGATAATAAAAGGAGGTAGCAAGTGACCATTGCTATTGTCATAGGCACACATGGTTGGGCTGCGGAGCAGTTACTCAAAACGGCAGAAATGCTGTTGGGCGAGCAGGAAAACGTCGGCTGGATCGATTTCGTTCCCGGTGAAAATGCCGAGACGCTGATTGAAAAATACACTGCTCAGCTTGAGAAGCTGGATACCAGCAAAGGCGTGCTGTTTCTCGTGGATACATGGGGCGGCAGCCCGTTCAACGCTGCCAGCCGCATTGTCGTCGATAAAGAGCATTATGAAGTCGTCGCCGGGGTGAATATCCCGATGTTGGTGGAAACCTTCATGGCGCGTGACGACAACCCAGGTTTTGATGAACTGGTGGCACTGGCGGTGGAAACCGGTCGCGAAGGCGTGAAGGCGCTGAAAGCGCAGCCGGTTGAAAAACCGGCCCCTGCCCCTGCTGCACCAAGGGCGGCAGCACCGGCGAAGCCAATGGGTCCGAACGATTACATGGTTATCGGCCTTGCGCGTATTGATGACCGTCTGATCCACGGCCAGGTGGCAACACGCTGGACCAAAGAGACCAACGTACAACGCATCATCGTGGTCAGTGACGAAGTGGCCGCCGACACTGTCCGTAAAACCCTTCTTACCCAGGTTGCACCGCCGGGCGTCACCGCGCACGTCGTGGATGTCGCCAAAATGATCCGCGTTTACAACAACCCGAAATATGCGGGTGAGCGCGTGATGCTTCTCTTCACCAACCCGACAGACGTCGAACGCATTGTTGAAGGCGGCGTGAAAATCACCTCCGTTAACATTGGCGGTATGGCATTCCGTCAGGGCAAAACGCAGGTCAACAACGCGATTTCAGTGGATGCGAAAGATATCGAGGCCTTCAACAAACTGAATGCACGCGGTATCGAACTGGAAGCCCGTAAGGTTTCCACGGACCAGAAACTGAAAATGATGGATTTGATCGGCAAAGTGGGGAAATAAGCCCGGGCCGGTTTTTCATATAGAGCTTATGTAATAGGAGAAGTGCAATGGAGATTACTACTCTTCAGATTGTGCTGGTGTTCATCGTCGCATGTATTGCGGGTATGGAGTCCGTACTTGATGAATTTCAGTTCCACCGCCCTCTGGTGGCCTGTACGTTGATTGGCGCCGTTCTCGGTGACATGAAAACCGGTATCATCATCGGTGGTACTTTGGAAATGATCGCCCTCGGCTGGATGAACATCGGTGCGGCAGTTGCGCCAGATGCCGCGCTGGCGTCCATTATTTCAACCGTTCTGGTTATCGCTGGTCATCAGAGTATTGGTGCCGGTATCGCGCTGGCCATCCCGCTGGCCGCAGCGGGTCAGGTGCTGACCATTATCGTCCGGACTATTACCGTTGCCTTCCAGCACGCGGCGGATAAGGCGGCCGAAAACGGCAACCTCACCGCGCTCTCCTGGATCCACGTTTCTTCCCTGTTCCTGCAAGCGATGCGTATCGCAATCCCTGCGGTTATCGTGGCGATTTCTGTCGGTACCAGCGAAGTTCAGGGCATGCTGAATGCGATCCCTGAAGTGGTTACCAGCGGTCTGAATATCGCCGGGGGTATGATCGTGGTGGTCGGTTATGCGATGGTCATCAACATGATGCGCGCAGGCTACCTGATGCCATTCTTCTACCTTGGCTTCGTTACCGCTGCGTTCACCAACTTCAACCTGGTTGCGCTGGGTGTGATTGGTGCGGTGATGGCGATTCTTTATATCCAGCTCAGCCCGAAATACAACCGTGTCGCGGGTGCCCCTGCGCAGGCTGCTGGTAACAACGATCTCGATAACGAACTGGACTAACAGGTGAGCGAAATGGTTGATATGACAAAAACTACCACTGAGAAAAAACTCACTCCGGGTGATATTCGTGGCGTGTTCATCCGTTCTAACCTGTTTCAGGGTTCATGGAACTTCGAACGTATGCAGGCGCTCGGCTTCTGCTTCTCCATGGTGCCGGCCATCAAACGCCTGTATCCGGAAAACAACGAAGCACGCCGTCAGGCAATTAAGCGTCACCTGGAATTCTTCAACACCCATCCTTATGTTGCGGCGCCTGTTCTGGGCGTGACGCTGGCAATGGAAGAGCAGCGTGCGAACGGGGCTGAGATCGACGATGGTGCCATCAACGGTATCAAAGTTGGTCTGATGGGGCCGCTGGCAGGCGTGGGCGACCCGATCTTCTGGGGTACCGTGCGTCCGGTCTTTGCGGCGCTGGGCGCCGGGATCGCCATGAGCGGCAGCCTGCTCGGTCCTCTGCTGTTCTTCATCCTGTTCAACGCGGTGCGTCTGCTGACCCGTTACTACGGCGTGGCGTACGGTTATCGTAAAGGGGTGGATATCGTTAAGGATATGGGCGGCGGCTTCCTGCAAAAACTGACTGAGGGGGCGTCAATCCTCGGCCTGTTTGTAATGGGGGCGCTGGTTAACAAGTGGACGCACGTGAACATCCCGCTGGTGGTATCGACGATCACTGGTCAGGATGGTCAGACGCGCGTTACCACCGTGCAGACGATTCTGGACCAGCTGATGCCGGGCCTGGTACCGCTGCTGCTAACCTTCGCCTGTATGTGGCTGCTGCGTAAGAAAGTGAACCCGCTGTGGATCATCGTTGGCTTCTTCGTCATCGGTATCGCGGGCTACGCCGTCGGCCTGCTGGGTCTGTAATAAAATGCGTTACCGACCGGGGGCTTGCCCCCGGTCTTTTTATCTGGAGGATGAATGACTGTCACGGACACCGTACTGGTTTTATTTATTGTTGCCCTTCTGGCTTACGCGATCTATGACGAGTTCATTATGCCTCGCCGCCACGGCGAGACGCTGCTGACCCTTCCCCTCTTACGCCGTGGACGCATTGATGCGTTTATCTTCGCCGGTCTGGTAGTCATCCTGATTTACAATAATGTGACCAGCCACGGCGCAATATTAACCACATGGTTATTATGTGCGCTGGCATTAATGGCGATTTACCTGTTCTGGATCCGCTCGCCAAAACTCATTTTTAAAAAACACGGATTCTTCTTCGCTAATGTCTGGATAGAATATAACCGTATTAAAGAGATGAATTTATCCGAAGACGGGGTTCTGGTGATGCAATTAGAACAACGCCGCCTGCTCATCCGGGTCAAAAATATTGATGACCTGGAAAAGATCTACAAATTACTCGTTAAAACTCAATGAGTTAATATTATAGCATCGGCTATATATTGCATTATTCTTAAACCAGCAATATAGCCGGTGCTATATCTCCTCTGTTAATTGCCTTATATTTGTTAACGATATTTTCACGCATAAATCTAAATGAAAATCGTTATCAATATAGTGGCTATATAAAGCCATCTTCGTTGTTGTTTTATATTCTCAAAATATGTTAAGGTTGCGCCCGTCGTTGGGGAGTAGCCGATTTCCTGCCTGCGGGAAATGTACGTGTCAACATACTCGTTGAAAAACGTGGCGCGTACGGATCGTTTTCAGCACACTGACTGTGCCAAAAGCGATCAGGCGAGACCATAGATACATCAACTGCTGTTTACTGGGGGCAGTGATGTGTCATATGGATATCCCCGGTCTGGACGCTCTTATGAATATCTCCGCTACGATCCTTCTGGCTTTTGGCATGTCCATGGACGCATTTGCCGCCTCTATTGGTAAAGGTGCCACCCTCCATAAACCTAAATTTTCCGACGCCCTGCGTACCGGTCTCATCTTTGGTGCTATCGAAACGCTGACGCCGCTTATCGGCTGGGGTCTGGGGATGCTCGCCAGCCAGTTCGTGCTGGAGTGGAATCACTGGATTGCTTTCGTGCTGCTGGTGTTCCTCGGCGGACGCATGGTGATTGAAGGCTTTCGTGGTAACGGCGATGAAGATGATGCGCCGCTGCAACGCCACGGCTTCTGGCTTCTGGTGACAACCGCCATCGCAACCAGCCTGGATGCAATGGCCGTGGGTGTCGGTCTGGCGTTTTTGCAGGTCAATATTATCGCCACCGCGCTGGCGATTGGCTGCGCCACGCTGATCATGTCAACGCTGGGGATGATGGTGGGTCGGTTCATTGGCCCGCTGTTAGGCAAACGAGCCGAAATTCTGGGCGGTATCGTGTTGATCGGGATTGGTGCCCAAATCCTTTGGGCACACTTCGCGGGTTAACCTTCGCGCTGCCAGCAATGAATGCTGAAATCCGTCTGGCAGCGAAATTCTGTCTGCGCTGCCAGCGTTTCCCACACCTCTGGTTTTGCCCGCCATGCAAACGGCGTCATTTGCAGTAACGCCACCGCTTCACTTCCCTGCAACGTCATTTCATACGCTACCGACTGCGCCTGCTTTAACGCAAAGCCCGCCAGCTGTTCAGAGTGCGGCGCATGCAGGTGAACTTCATCATAGATCAGCCCTTTTAGCTCCAGCAGATGACGCGGCCCTGGCGTGACGGTAATAACCCAGCCGCCGGGCTTAACGACGCGCGCCAGCTCCTCTGCCTTGCACGGCGCATAGATACGCACCACGGCGTCCATACTCGCTTCCTCAAACGGCAGGCGGTGGCTGGAGGCCACGCAGAACGTTACCGCTGAATAGCGTTTGGCTGCCGCACGGATAGCCACTTTCGACACGTCCAGCCCGAAAGTTTCGGCACCCTTCTCAGCCGCCACGTCAGCAAACGTGGCGGTGTAGTAACCTTCGCCGCAGCCGATATCCAGCATGGCGGATGCGCCTTCTGTCAGATATTGACGGAGTAAGGCGACAACGGCATCCCTGAGCGGTTGATAGTGCCCGGCATCGAGAAACGCCCGGCGCGCCTGCATCATCTCCGCACTGTCACCCGGGTCCCGGGAGCGCTTATGTTGTACCGGCAGAAGATTTACATAGCCCTCTTTCGCCCGGTCAAACTGATGTCCCTGTGGACAGATAAACGTTTTCTCCGCGCGCGTCAGCGGCGCGTGGCAAAGGGGACAACTGAAAGACATGACAGCTCCAGGGCGTAAACCAAAAGGCGAAGTGTACCGCTATTCGCCAGGGTTATAAACGGCTGGGTGACGCATCACGATCAGATGGTCAGAATCTGCCGGCAGCCCGTCTGGCTTCACGTTTTCCAGGCGCAGGACGTTACCCATAATTTCGCTGAACACGGGCGCAGAAACGGCCCCGCCATAGTAGGCACCGTTTTGCGGATCGTTGATCACCACCACCAGCGCGAAACGGGGATCGCTGGCAGGCGCAACGCCTGCGGTATAGGCGACGTATTTATCCACATACTTACCATGTTCATCGATTTTTTTGGCCGTCCCGGTTTTTATCGCCACGCGATAGTTACGCACCGCCGCTTTGACCCCGCCACCGCCGGGTAACGCAACGCTCTCCATCATATGTTCCACCTCGTGAACAATTTCCTCGGGCATCACCCGCTTGCCAATCACCGGCGGGTCAATACGGGTGATGGACAGAGGCCGTTCAATGCCGTAGCTGCCGATGGTGGCATACACATGCGCCAGCTGGAGGGGGGTTACCATCAGGCCATACCCAAAGGCAAAGGTCGCCCGATCTAACTGACTCCAGAATTTTCGCTGCGGCAGTAAACCTGCGCTTTCTCCCGTTAAACCAAGCCCGGTACTCTCGCCAAAACCAAAGTTTTTATAGGTATCCAGTAACCGTTGCACGGGCATCGCCAGCGAAAGACGGGATACGCCTGTGTCGCTGGATTTTTGCAAAATCCCGGTCATCGTCAGCTCGGGGTAGTAGCCCACATCGCGGATACGATGGCCATCAATAGTGTAGGGATGCGTGTCTATGACGCTGTCAGGCTGTACCAGCCCCTGCTGTAGCGCCGTCATCAGCACCAGAGGCTTAACGGTCGAGCCAGGTTCAAAGGTGTCGCTGATCGCGCGATTGCGAAAATCATCCAGCGTTGCCCCTTCCCGGTTATTGGGGTTGAAGTCGGGGAAGCTCGCCATTGCCAGAATTTCGCCCGTCTGGATATTAATCAGCACCGACGCGCCTGATTCGGCTTTGTTCCACGCTACGGCATTATCCAGCGCGTCTTCGGTGATAGTTTGCAGGCGTTCATCGATACTAAGCTGGATATTATGTGCAGGTACGGGAGCCACCTCCGTAAGGTTCTCCACCACATGTCCGTAGCGATCTTTCCTGACCAGCCGCACGCCTGCCTTCCCGGTAAGCTGCGTGTTAAAGCTTTTCTCGACGCCCTCAATGCCCTGGCCATCAATATTGGTGAAGCCAATCAGGTTCGCCGCCACGTGCCCGGCAGGATAAAAGCGGCGGGACTCATCGCGAAGGTTGATGCCGGGGAGACGCAGCTTATCGATCCACTTTGCCTGGGCGGGATCAACCTGACGGGCCAGGTAAATGAATCGCCCGTGCGGGTTACTGTTAATTCGCGATGCGAGCGTGCTCAGAGAAAGGTGTAAGGCATTTGCCAGGGCCTGCCAGCGCGAGTCAAAACCGATCCCCCCTTTTTCCAGCACTGTTTTGGGATCGGCCCAGACGGCCTGGACGGGTACGCTCACCGCAAGGGGTCGCCCTTCACGGTCAACAATCATCCCACGCGGGGGGTCTATCGCCACTTCGCGCAGGGAGCGCATATCTTCCTGCTTCACCAGATTATCCGGTTTGATAATTTGTAGCCACGCTACGCGGCCCAGCAGAAACGCAAGGCTACAAAAGATGGCGAGACACAGAAGTGCAAAACGTGCCGGAGTAAAATTTCCGGTGGTGGTTATTGTCTTTTTTTTCACCTTAACCCCAGGGCTGTTAATCAACGCCCTGATTTAACGGGAAAAGCGGATAATAAGGCGGGAAAACAATGCTAATAATCTCGCGGGTTTGCAACAAGATAATAACAGAGGAAGATTACGTAATATTTTGAAAAATAAGCGTATAAAAAAAGCCCCGCATCGGCGAGGCTTATGTCTGAGATCGAAGCGCTGAGCGCTTCAGTCAGCAGTGATTCGATCAGATAGCAGTTACGTTAACCGCAGCTGGGCCTTTCTGGCCATCCTGAATTTCGAACTCAACGTTCTGGCCTTCAGCCAGAGTTTTGAAGCCGTTACCCTGGATTGCAGAGAAGTGTACGAACACGTCTTTGCTGCCGTCAGCAGGAGTAATGAAACCAAAACCTTTAGACTCGTTGAACCACTTAACTTGACCTTTAATCTTTGCCATTTGCAAAATTCCTTAGAGTGTTTTCTTAGCCCGCGGGCTTTGACATAGATAAAACTGAGACATTACTGCTTGAGGCACTAATATAAGGTTCGGCAGAGAAGCGGTATTCAACGACAACGTGTTTACTCAGGACTTCTTTACTGAAAATGCCACACATAAACAGAACTGTACCTCGTTTGACCCAAAACGTGTTATCACACACAACGTTTAATATGGCAAGCCATTTTTAAACGTGTCTCGATCCGCCGCACAAATTCAGACGTTACTCCATAACAATCTGCACAGTTATGCGAATTGTCAAATGAAGCGCCACCTGACCTCACTGCCCGCAGGGTGCGTTGACGCGCCCTGTAATCAAAGACTTTTTAAACATAGCTCAATCATTTCAAAGCGTCCATCCCAATCCCAGAATTTCTTTAAAGGAATGACTGAGTTAGGACATTTTGTGAAAAGTTATGCTGAAAACATTGCAACGCACCAACATGTGTCAGGGAATATACGATGTTAATTACATTTTGCTAACTGTATTAAAAACCACCATTTAATAAGTGTTATTCTGCACCAAAATAATGAAATTTTTATGACTCTGCCTCAAAACAAGGCAAGCAAAACGTTTCGATAAAAATAAAACACTTCAGTAAAGATAAAGCACACTATTTATTCAACGAAACTGAATTTGTTAAATAAGGATAAATATTCGCCAGTTTTCAGTGTGCTAAAACATGAGTTAACTGCTGCTTAATTAAATGCCGGGATGTTGTGGGATGCATTTGATAAGGGAGGGGATTTACGCCGTACGTCAGGCCACCTCCCCGCTCCGGGCAGACTATCGTTCAGCTACCAGGCGAATGAAGTCTTCCTCGTCTTGTTGTTGAGCAACAGCGTCCTTCGGTACCGCTTTCTCCTCCGGCTCGTTGGCTTCGCACAAACGACGCAGCAGCGCAGTCTGCCGTTTCTGCTGATCGAGCAATGCTTCCAGCAGCTCAATCTGCTCATTTGTGCGGGAGCTGGCGCGGTTAACGAAAAACCACAGCACCAGCCCAACGACCAGCACCACCAAAGACATTACCAGGGATGCAATGCCCAGCAGCCCCGAATTCAGTAACTCACCCATTTCACCACCTCAGTAAAAACCGCCATTTTACCACTGCCGCCGCGTAAGGACATCACTCAGCGTAAAAATGGTCTCTACCAGGGGATAAACTTATTGATTGAACAAATGCCGCTAAAGAACTGTACATCCTGATCGCACATCACATTGATAGTCTGCGTCCACAGCACCACGCATGCTATCAACACTATAATCAGAATTACCCAGCGTATTTTTTTCACTCCACACTCCGTCTTATGACCTGATACAGCCAGGTTATCACGGTTATCTTAAACAGGGGCTAACTGTACCTTCAACAGACGCTTTTCGGAATCGTGCACTTGTTTCACTGCGTAAAGCCGTTACGCTTACTCTATGACAACAAAGAAAAAAGAGGCAACGATGCGTTTACTTATTCGTACAGTAATTGTACTGGCTATTGTCTGGATCGGCCTGTTATTAAGTGGGTACGGCGTATTAATGGGGAGCAAAGAAAATGCCGCGGGTCTGGGTATCCAGTGTAAATATCTTACCGCCCAGGGGATAAGCACGGCTCAGTACATCCATTCCGACAGCGGGATCATCGGGTTAACCAACTGTCCTGTGCTGCGTAAATCATCTGTTGTGGTTGATAACGGTTAATCCGCGTTGAATTTCGCTTACAGAAACGCCGCAAAAGTGCGGCGTTTCTATTGGTGGCGTCGATCAGAACGGATAATCGTTATAGCCCATCTGCTCTGAAATTTTGCGCGCTGCGGTATGCAGAATCGCCACATATTCATGAAGACGCTCTTCAGAGAAACGCAGCGTTGGGAACGAAATGCTCAGGCCCGCAATGACAACGCCGAAGCGGTCAAACACCGGCACACCGATGCAACGCAGCCCCTCTTCCTGCTCTTCGTTATCTTCCCCGTAACCCTGCTCACGCACTTTATCCAGCACGCTCAGCAGTTCTTCCGTACTGGTAATCGTGCGGTCGGTGCTGCGTTTGTATTCCACCCCGTCAAGGATTTGCTTCACCTCTTCGCGATCGCGCCAGGCCAGCAGTACTTTACCAATTGCGGTGCTGTACAGCGGGTTACGACGACCGATGCGTGAATACATGCGCAGGTTGTACATGGAGTCAATTTTGTGGATGTAAACAATACTGTCTTCATCCAGCGCACCGAGGTGAATTGTCTCTTTCGTCAGTCGTGAAAGTTCACGCATCTGAATGTCAGCGCTGCGGATCAGATCCACGTTCTGCAAGGCGCGGGCGCCCAGTTCAAACAGTTTCAGGGTCAGAGAATATTTTTCTGATTCTCCTTCCTGCGCGACATAACCCAATGATTTCATCGTCTGCAAAAAGCGATAAACGGTGCTTTTCGACATCATCACACGCTGCGACAACTCTGTAATACCAATTTCACGCTCTTCTCCGAGCGCCTGCAAGATGCCAAACACCTTCAGCACGGAAGAAACAGAATCTGGCTGCTTATCCAAATCTGCGATTGCCATTTATCACCTCATGGAGAGTGTTTTATAAAAATCAGAACCGGTTTTTATTATAAATTCGTGTGATGCGTGCTGCAATCTATCTGGGTTTACTTCGTTACAAATCTGCGACATAAAACCGAAATAACGATGCTAAAATAGTTACTCTGAAAATAATTTCACGCTGAGTCATTCTTTTCCCATGCAAAAAAACGTTTCTGATGGCCTGCCCTTACCGCAGCGGTACGGGGCAATTGCCACTATTGTCATCGGTATTTCGATGGCTGTCCTTGACGGTGCGATTGCCAACGTGGCTCTTCCTACCATTGCCAAAGACCTGAATGCTTCGCCGGCCAGCTCCATCTGGATTGTCAACGCGTACCAGATAGCGATTGTGATTTCCCTTTTGTCACTCTCTTTCCTGGGCGATATGTTTGGTTATCGCCGGGTGTACCAGTGCGGGCTGGTGGTCTTTACCCTCACCTCGCTCTTCTGTGCCCTTTCAGATTCACTGCACACCCTTACGCTGGCGCGTATCGCACAGGGCTTTGGCGGGGCGGCGCTAATGAGCGTGAACACGGCCCTGATACGGCTTATCTACCCTCACCGCCACCTGGGGCGCGGGATGGGCATTAACTCCTTTATTGTGGCCGTGTCGTCCGCCGCCGGGCCGACGATTGCCGCCGCCATCCTGTCCGTTGCCTCGTGGCAGTGGCTGTTTGCCATTAACGTGCCGCTGGGCATTGTGGCGATCTTCTTCGCCCTGCGCTATCTTCCGGAAAATGGTCCGAAAAACACCATGCCACGTTTCGATCTGCCCAGCGCTGTGATGAACGCGCTGACCTTTGGCCTGCTGATTACCGCGCTGAGCGGATTTGCGCAGGGACAGTCTTTGTCGCTCATTGCCGCAGAAATCGTTGCCATGCTTATCATCGGCTTTTTCTTTGTTCGACGTCAGCTGGCGCTGCCCGTGCCGTTACTGCCGGTGGATTTGCTGCGTATTCCGCTGTTTTCGCTATCCATTTGTACCTCCATTTGCTCGTTCTGCGCCCAGATGCTGGCGCTGGTTGCACTGCCGTTCTTTTTGCAGAGCGTGATTGGCCGTTCAGAAGTGGAGACAGGCTTGCTGCTCACGCCCTGGCCGCTGGCAACCATGGTGATGGCCCCGCTGGCCGGTTACCTTATTGAGCGCGTCCATGCCGGGCTTCTGGGGGCGATTGGGCTGGTTGTCATGGCGGTGGGACTGTTTTCGCTGGCGCTCCTGCCCGCCTCGCCGGGGGATCTGGATATTATCTGGCGCATGATCCTGTGCGGGGCCGGTTTTGGTCTGTTCCAGTCCCCTAATAACCACACGATTATCACCTCTGCCCCACGTCATCGCAGCGGTGGCGCCAGCGGGATGCTGGGCACGGCAAGACTGTTAGGGCAAAGCACCGGGGCCGCACTGGTGGCGTTGATGTTTAACCTTTCCGGGCAGAATGCGACACACGTTGCGCTGATTACCGCAGGGACCCTGGCGACCCTCGCGGCTGTCATTAGCGGCCTTCGCGTCACCCAGCCAAAGGCGCAGGCATAAAAAAACCGGGCGGAGAATGGCTCCAGCCCGGTTCTTTTCAACCCGATTACGTTACTTCAGGTATTCGCCGCTACGCAGCGCTTCAATACGTTTATCCAGCGGCGGGTGAGACATAAACAGCTCGCTCAGCGACTTTGATTTGCCGTTGATGCAGAAGGCCATCATGCTGTTTGCTTCCTGCGGCTCGTAGCTGGTTTTAAGGCGTTGCAGCGCAGCAATCATCTTTTCACGACCCACCAGTTTCGCGGAACCGGCATCCGCGTGGAACTCACGATGACGGGAGAACCACATGGTAATGATGCTTGCCAGGATACCGAACACCAGCTCCAGCACCATTGAAACAGCAAAATAGATCAGCGGGTTGCCGTTGCTCTCTTCACCCTCATCACGGTTGCCCCCCATAAACCCGGCAGCAATCTGTGCCAGAATACGAGAAATAAAGATAACGAAGGTGTTCACCACACCCTGGATCAGGGTCATGGTGACCATATCGCCATTGGCGATATGGCTGATCTCGTGAGCAATAACCGCTTCCGCTTCGTCACGGCTCATGTTTTGCAGCAGGCCGGTACTGACGGCCACCAGGGACGCGTCACGACGCGCACCGGTAGCAAACGCGTTAATATCCGGCGCGTGGTAGATGGCTACCTGCGGCATGGCAATGCCCGCCTGCTTTGACTGCTGAGCTACCGTGCTCATCAGCCACTGCTCCATATCGTTACGCGGTTGCTCAATAACTTCACCGCCCACGGATTTCAGTGCCATCCACCTGGACATCAGCAGTGAAATGAAAGAGCCACCGAAACCAAACAGCAGCGCCATAATCAACAGACCCTGAACGCTGCTCGACTGAATTCCCGTCAGGCTTAGCACCAGCCCGAATACCACCATCACCGCCAGGTTGGTGAGCAGGAAGAGCGCGATTCGCATCATAATATTCTTTTAACCTCAGCTTAACAAAACGCACTATGCGATTACCCACATCGTATGGGTATTACGGCTATTTTCAAGCATCCAGACGGCGTAAGTCACCAGAAAGACACAACTTTACATAATTGGAAATCTGCCTGACGGAAGAAAGAGGAACAAAAAGAAACAGGCACAATTTCTTGTGCCTGTTGGGGGATTATTTTGTCGGAGCAGGTTGCAGGGCAGGTTTCTCTTTTTCCAGCTTCGCGAGATCAAGCGCGATATGCACCGTCTCGTCCAGATACGGATCGGGCTCCTGGTAATCCTTAGGCAGATCGTCCAGTTTTTTGAGCAGAGGCTTGCCTTCACGTTTGAAGCGATCGTTGATACGCGCCAGACGTGTCGCGTCATCTTCATTGTTCTCTTTCTCACGCTGGGCGTAGTTCAGAGACACAATGTTCCGTTTCGCTTTCAAAGCGTTGAAACGCGCGATGTCCTTCATGATGTACTGGAATTCCGGATCCTTCCCGATGCGATCGTTGTGATTTTTCAGCAGTTCCGGTCCGAACTGTTTCATATCACCTGATTTCACGAATGTCGCGGCATCAATGCTATCCCACGGCAGCGCGTTATCTTCAAACTTCTCGCCCGTTTCCGTCTCTTCGGTACCTGTCGGCATCATGATATCCGGCGTCACGCCTTTGCACTGCGTACTGCCGCCGTTGACGCGGTAAAACTTCTGAATGGTGTACTGTACTGAGCCCAGCGCAGGCCACTCAGGGCGCAGCATCTGGTCGTAAATACGGTTCAGAGAGCGGTACTGCTGAACGGTGCCCTTGCCAAACGTCGGTTCGCCGACGATTAATGCCCGGCCGTAATCCTGCATGGCAGCAGCGAAGATTTCCGATGCAGAGGCGCTGAAGCGATCGACAAGCACCACCAGCGGACCCTTATAGTAGACCACACCATCGGTATCGGCATCTTCACGCACTTTACCGTTGTTATCGCGCACCTGTACCACCGGGCCAGACGGGATAAACAGCCCGGAAAGCGAGACGGCCTCGGTCAATGCCCCGCCGCCGTTGCTGCGCAGGTCAATGATCACGCTGCTGACATTCTGCTTTTCAAGCTTCTGGAGCTGCACTTTCACATCATCGGTCAGGCCGACGTAGAAACCTGGGATATCCAGAACGCCAACCTTCTCTTTACCTACGGTTTTCACCGACATTTTCACCGCGCGATCTTCCAGACGGATACGCTCACGGGTGAGAGTAACGATACGGGTTTTAGTCCCCTTACCGGCTGGCAGGATCTCCAGGCGAACTTTGCTGCCCTTCGGCCCTTTGATCAGCGCAACAACATCATCAAGACGCCAGCCAATCACGTCCACCATGCTCTTTCCGGTTTGACCCACACCGACAATACGGTCGCCTACGCTGATCGCTTTGCTTTTCGACGCAGGGCCACCGGCCACCATGGAGTTGATTACGGTGTAGTCATCGTCCATCTGAAGCACAGCACCGATACCTTCCAGAGACAGGCTCATTTCGGTATTGAACTGTTCGGTGTTACGTGGAGAGAGATAATTAGTGTGCGGATCAATTTCATGCGCAAACGCGGTCATCGCCAGCGAGAAAACATCTTCACTGTTGGTCTGCGCCAGACGACGAATAGCGAATTTGTATCGACGATTTAACGTCTCACGGATCTCTTTCTCGTCTTTGCCTGTAAGCTTGAGGCTCAGTTCGTCATATTTGACTTTTCCGTCCCACAGCGCATTCAGTTCAGCCTCGTCTTTCGGCCATGGCGCTTTGCTGCGGTCCAGATTAAAGGTGTCGTTGCCGGTGAAGTCCATCGGACGTTCCAGCACTTTCAGCGCGTATTGATAACGCTCAAAACGGCGCTTTTGCGATAAGTTGTACAGATCGTAGAACAGATCGAGCTTTCCGGAGCGCAGCTCATCACCCACTTCGGATTTGCGTTTAGCGAACTGTTCGACATCGCTGGCCAGCAGTACGTTATGGCTGTAATCCAGCAAGTTCAGATAACGGTCAAAGATTTTGGCCGAAAAGGCCTGATCGAGATCGAACTGACGATAGTGCGAACGAGTAAAGCGCGACGTCACGCGCTCACTCACCGTCGCGTGCTGAGTCTCTTCCTTGAGAACCGGAATTTGATCAACACGCGTAATATCGTCCACAGCGAAAGCATGGCCTGTTATAGCAAACAGGCCAGCCAGCGCGGTGAGCTTAAAAAAAGTGTTCATGCCAGGCTCGGCCTCCGTTTCAGAACAACAAGTGTTCTGCGCGTACAATCATTGACATACCAGAAGTCAGCTGTACACGAACGCCATCTTTGGTGATTTCCAGTACGGTGGCGTCCATCGCGTTGTTACCCGCTTTCACCTTCAGAGACTGACCTACGCTCAGCGCATTGATGTCAGAAACTGGGGTGTGACGCGGCTCTTCGCGCGGCGCACGTGGGGCTTTAGCTGCGGGTTTGTCAGCACGCGGTTTGCGATCGTTATTTTCAGTACGACGCGGTGCCGGGCGCGGTTTACGCTCGCGACGAGGGGCGTCTTCCTGACCGTTTGCCGCTGCGGCTTCGCGTTTTTTCGCCTGCTGTTCCGCACGCTGTGCCTGCACGCGAGCTTTGGCTTCTTCAAGCTGCTTACGCGCATGTTCTACGTGCTGCTCGTCCAGCTCACCGCACGGGTTGCCGTCAAGGTCGACACGGGTCGCACCCGGCTTGATACCGTACAGGTAACGCCAGCTCGAGGTATAAAGGCGCAAGGCAGAACGAAGCTGCGTTTTGCTGAGGTTCATCTCCCCCTCAACGCGCGCGACCAGATCCTGAAAGATACCGACTTTCAGAGGACGCGCTTCACCTTCAGCGCTGAAGCACTGCGGGAAACGCTCGGCCAGAAATGCGATAACTTCTTTACTGCTATTCAACTTAGGTTGATTTTCCATGAAATTTCCTGATTACAACGGACGTTGCCAACAAGCGCAGGCATGAACAGGCGACATTATAATGACGCTATCAGTAAATGCTACGTTATCCGTTGATTATCCTGCGACGCTCGCAAAGAATTTATGATAATCAGTCTCTGCCAGAACATTTTCCAGGTTTGCGGCCAGCGCGCGCAGCCCCTGCTCATCCTCGGCAGTAAAGCGGCTGAAGACCGTGCTGTCGATATCCAGAACGCCAATAATCTGATTTTTAACCACCAGCGGCAGTACGATTTCAGAATTGCTGCTGGCATCGCAGGCAATGTGGCCGTCAAACGCATGAACATCTTCGACACGCTGAACCTGACGGGTCGCCACTGCGGTACCGCACACGCCACGACCTACCGGGATGCGTACGCAGGCGAGTTTACCCTGGAAAGGCCCGAGCACCAGCGTGTCACCTTCCAGCAGATAAAAGCCTGCCCAGTTCACGTCAGAAAGGCGTTCGAACAGTAACGCACTGGTATTTGCCAGAGTGGCTAAGAAACTGGTTTCCCCTGCCATTAATGCCTTAAAATCGCGATTCAGATCCGCGTAGAATTCTGTTTTGTTCATTATTCAATCACTTAGTTATCTTACATAGTTACCGCATAGCCTATTAAAATAAGCATTAAATGCGCTCATGCTCAAGATGAATCCGTTCATGAGTTATTATAACTTTCAACAATACTAATCTGTGTGCGACTGATGGCCCTAAAAACACCCCAAATTACGCCGACACGAAAGATCGTTGTCCGTACGGTAAGCCAGGCTCTGCCCCGTGCACATTATCAGCGTTGTCCCCAGTGCGATACGCTTTTTATGTTGCCGAAGATGAAATCGCACCAAAGTGCTTTTTGTCCATGCTGCGATGCCAAAATCCGCGATGGCCGGGACTGGTCATTGACGCGTCTGGCGGCAATGGCGGTCACCATGCTGCTGCTGATGCCCTTCGCCTGGACCGAGCCGCTGTTAAAGCTCTACCTGCTTGGCGTGCGTATTGACGCTAACGTGTTGCAGGGGATCTGGCAGATGACGCGCCAGGGCGATCCGCTTACGGCCGCCATGGTGCTGTTCTGCGTCGTCGGCGCGCCGTTGGTGCTGGTCGCGGCAATTGCCTACCTGTGGTTTGGCAACATTCTGGGGATGAACCTGCGCCCTGTCCTGCTCATGCTGGAAAAGCTCAAGGAGTGGGTGATGCTGGACATCTATCTGGTAGGCATTGGCGTGGCCTCCATCAAGGTGCAGGATTATGCGTTTTTACAACCCGGCATTGGCCTTTTCGCGTTTATTTCACTGGTCCTGCTGAGTATTTTGACCCTGATTCATCTGAATGTTGAACAGCTTTGGGAGCGATTTTACCCGCAGCGCCCCGCGACCCGGCCTGATGAAAACCTGCGCGTCTGCCTGGGCTGCCATTACACCGGTTTTCCGGATAAACGCGGGAGGTGCCCACGCTGCCACATTCCGTTAAGATTGCGACGCAACAACAGCCTGCAAAAGTGCTGGGCGGCGCTAATCGCCTCCCTGGTATTTTTGTTCCCGGCCAACATGCTGCCGATCTCCGTAATTTATGTGAACGGCGCCCGTCAGGAAGATACTATCCTTTCGGGGATTATCTCTCTGGCGCACAGTAACGTGGGGGTCGCCGCCATTGTTTTCATCGCCAGTATTCTGGTGCCCTTTACCAAAGTGGTGGTGATGTTTACGCTGCTTATTAGCATTCACTTTAAATGCGAACAAGGACTACGCACCCGCATCCTGCTTCTGCGATTTGTGACCTGGATTGGTCGCTGGTCGATGTTGGATCTGTTCGTGATTTCGCTGATGATGTCGCTCATCAATCGCGATCAGTTACTTGCTTTTACCATGGGACCCGCAGCTTTTTATTTCGGCTCTGCGGTGATATTGACTATTCTTGCAGTGGAATGGCTGGACAGCCGCTTACTTTGGGACGCACATGAGTCAGGAAACGCCCGCTTCGCCGACTGAAGCGAGAATTAAAACAAAACGCCGCATTTCGCCATTCTGGTTGCTGCCTGTTATCGCGCTGATGATCGCAGGCTGGCTTATCTGGACGAGCTATGAAGATCGCGGAAGTACCATCACGATTGATTTCCAGTCTGCGGACGGCATTGTCGCCGGACGTACCCCCGTTCGCTTCCAGGGGGTGGAAGTGGGTACCGTGCAGGATATTTCCCTTGGCAAAGGGCTGAACAAAATCCAGGTCCGGGCGAGCATTAAGTCTGATATGCAGGATGCCCTGCGTGCCGAAACGCAGTTCTGGCTGGTCACGCCTAAAGCCTCCCTGGCCGGCGTTTCCGGGCTGGATGCGCTTGTGGGCGGTAACTATATCGGCATGATGCCCGGCAAAGGTGAGCCACAGGATCACTTTGTTGCGCTGGATACCCAGCCGAAATATCGGCTGAATAACGGCGATTTGATGATCCATCTCCGCGCGCCGGATTTGGGCTCGCTGAACAGTGGTTCTCTGGTCTATTTCCGCAAAATTCCGGTAGGCCGCGTTTACGACTACGCCATTAACCCGAACAAAGATGGCGTGACCATTGATGTACTCATCGAGCGCCGTTTTACCAACCTGGTGAAAAAAGGCAGCCGCTTCTGGAACGTCTCAGGCGTCGATGCTGACCTGAGCTTAAGCGGTGCGAAAGTGAAGCTTGAGAGCCTGGCGGCGCTGGTGAATGGCGCTATCGCCTTCGACTCACCTGCTAACTCCAGCCCTGCCGCCGCAGAAGATACCTTTGGCCTGTACGCCGACCTGGCGCACAGCCAGCGCGGTGTCATCGTCAAGCTGACCCTGCCGGATGCCAAAGGCCTGAAAGCCGGTTCGACCCCGCTGATGTACCAGGGTTTAGAGGTCGGGCAACTGACAAAATTAACCCTCAATGCGGGCGGTTCCGTTACCGGCGAAATGACGGTGGATCCGAGTGTGGTGGATCTCCTGCGGGAAAAAACGCGCATTGAACTGCGTAATCCGAAGCTCTCCCTCAGCGACGCCAGCATCAGTTCTCTGCTGACGGGAAGCACCTTTGAGCTGATCCCCGGCGAAGGTGCGCCGAACAAAAACTTTGTTATCGCGCCGGCGGATAAAGCCCTGCTGCAAAAACCGGGCGTGTTGACGGTTACGCTGAATGCGCCGGAAAGCTACGGTATCGAAGCCGGGCAACCGCTGATCCTGCACGGTGTGCAGGTGGGCCAGGTCCTCGAACGTAAGCTGTCGGAAAAAGGGGTCTCCTTCTCCGCCGCCATCGATCCGCAGTACGGCAACCTGGTCCACGGCGACAGTAAATTTGTGGTTAACAGTCGGGTCGACGTGAAGGTGGGTCTGGACGGGGTTGAGTTCCTCGGCGCCAGCGCCAGTGAGTGGGTTAACGGCGGGATCCGCATTCTGCCGGGCAGCAAAGGTGCGCTGCGCGAAAGCTATCCGCTGTTCGCCAATCTGGACAAAGTCATTGAAAATAGCCTTGGCGACCTGCCAACCACCACGCTGACCTTAAGCGCTGAAACGCTGCCGGATGTCCAGGCAGGCTCCGTCGTGCTTTACCGTAAGTTTGAGGTGGGGGAAGTGATCACCGTTCGTCCTCGTGCGGACGCGTTTGATATCGAACTGCATATCAAGCCGGAGTACCGCAAGCTGCTCACGCCAAACAGCGTGTTCTGGGCTGAGGGTGGCGCGAAAGTGCAGCTCAACGGCAGCGGGCTGACCGTACAGGCATCGCCTCTCTCCCGTGCCCTGCGCGGTGCGATCAGCTTCGATAACCTGAGCGGCGCGGGCGGCAACATGCGTAAAGGTGACAAGCGGATCCTCTTCCCGTCCGAAACCGCGGCGCGCGCGGTCGGGGGGCAGATTACCCTGCACACCTTTGATGCCGGTAAACTGGCAGAAGGCATGCCCATCCGCTATCTCGGCATTGATATCGGGCAGGTCCAGAAGCTGACGCTGATCACCGCACGCAATGAAGTGCAGGCGACCGCCGTGCTTTATCCGGAATATGTGCAGACGTTTGCCCGGGCAGGCTCGCGCTTCTCGGTAGTTACGCCGCAAATTTCTGCCGCAGGGGTTGAGCATCTCGATACCATACTTCAGCCGTACATTAACGTTGAACCGGGTCGCGGCAACGCACGTCGTGAATTTGAGTTGCAGGAGGCCACCATCACCGACTCCCGTTACCTGGACGGTCTGAGCATTGTGGTTGAAGTGCCGGAAGCCGGTTCGCTGGGCATCGGTACGCCGGTCCTGTTCCGCGGCATTGAAGTAGGGACAGTAACAAGCCTGACGCTGGGTAATCTGTCCGATCGCGTGATGGTCGGCCTGCGCATCAGCCAGCGTTATCAGCATCTGGTGCGCAACAACTCGGTGTTCTGGCTCGCTTCAGGCTACTCGCTGGACTTCGGCCTGACCGGTGGCGTGGTCAAAACGGGGACCTTTAATCAGTTCATTCGCGGCGGCATTGCCTTCGCGACGCCGCCTGGCACGCCTCTGGCACCTAAGGCGCAGGCAGGTAAACACTTCCTGCTGCTGGAAAGTGAACCGAAAGAGTGGCGCGAATGGGGAACGGCGCTGCCGCGTTAATCTCGCAGGCTCCGGTGTCAACGCGCCGGAGCCTTTATGTTACACTGCGCGCCTGAATGTTTCCCTGTGGTGTGCCCGTGGCTCAAAACTCCGTATTTCTTCCCGAACAATTCCTCGCACAGATGCGCGAGGCGCTTCCAGCTCATCTCTCTTTCGACGATTTCGTTGCCGCCTGCCAGCGCCCTTTGCGCCGGAGTATTCGCGTCAATACGCTGAAAATCAGCGTCGGGGCGTTTCTGGATCTCGTCTCCCCCTACGGCTGGCAATTAACGCCAGTGCCGTGGTGTGAAGAGGGTTTCTGGATCGAACGGGATGACGAGGAGAGCCTGCCGCTCGGCAGCACCGCCGAGCACCTGAGCGGGCTGTTTTATATTCAGGAAGCCAGCTCCATGCTGCCGGTTGCTGCGCTGTTTGCCGACGGGAACCAGCCTGAGCGGGTTATGGATGTCGCGGCGGCGCCGGGCTCTAAAACCACGCAGATTGCCGCCCGGATGAACAACCGCGGCGCGATCCTCGCCAACGAATTTTCCGCCAGCCGCGTTAAAGTCCTGCACGCCAATATCAGCCGCTGCGGGATCCACAACGTCGCGTTAACGCACTTCGATGGTCGCGTGTTTGGCGCTGCCCTGCCGGAAGCCTTTGATGCCATCCTGCTCGACGCGCCCTGCTCCGGCGAAGGCGTGGTGCGTAAAGATCCTGATGCGTTAAAAAACTGGTCCGTTGAAAGCAACCTGGAGATCGCCGCCACACAGCGCGAACTGATCGACAGCGCGTTTCATGCCCTGCGCCCAGGCGGGACGCTGGTTTACTCTACCTGCACGCTGAATCGCGATGAAAACGAGGACGTCTGCCTGTGGCTCAAGCAACGCTATGCGGATGCCGTCGAGTTTCTGCCGCTGGACACCCTCTTCGACTCGGCCAGTCATGCGGCCACGCCTGAAGGCTTCCTGCATGTCTTCCCGCAGATTTACGATTGCGAAGGCTTCTTTGTTGCCCGTCTGCGTAAAACCCGCGCCGTCGATCCCTTGCCTGCCCCTAAGTTTAAGGTCGGCAACTTCCCGTTCACGCCGGTCAAAGGCCGTGAGGCGGCACAGGCGCAAGCGGCTGCGAGCAAAGTCGGCCTGCACTGGGATGAGAGCCTGCGCCTCTGGATGCGTGACAAAGAGCTGTGGCTGTTCCCGGTCAACATCGAACCGCTGATTGGTAAGGTGCGTTTCTCCCGCCTCGGTATTCGCCTGGCGGAGATCCACAACAAAGGCTATCGCTGGCAGCACGAAGCGGTCATTGCGCTGGCCGGCAGTGAGAACACCTTTGCCCTGACGCATCAGGAAGCGGAAGAGTGGTATCGCGGTCGTGACGTTTACCCGGAAGACGGCCCCTCACAGGATGAAGTCATCGTGACGTATCAGGGCTATCCGCTGGGGCTGGCGAAAAAAGTCGGCTCGCGGCTGAAAAACAGCTATCCGCGCGAACTGGTACGCGATGGCCGCCTGTTTACCGGTAACAACCGCAGCGCCTGAAAAAAAGCGCATTTTTTTACTGGCGATTTCGCTCTCCTTGTCTAGGATCAAGAATGGGTGACTGCACTGGTCATACCAGATTTTGGGCAACAAACCGGAGAGCATTATGACGAAAACCAGCGTACGCATTGGCGCTTTTGAAATCGACGACGCTGAATTGCGCGGCGAATCACAAGGCGAACGAACGTTAAGTATTCCCTGCAAATCCGATCCGGATTTGTGCATGCAGCTGGACGCCTGGGATGCAGATACCAGCGTCCCGGCGATCCTTGATGGGGAACATTCCGTTCTGTACCGTGAGCATTACGACAGTAAAACCGATGCCTGGGTCTTGCGTCTTGCCTGACTCAAAGAGAACCCGCCCGAAGGCGGGTTATTTATTACTGAAGCTGCGCCAGCGTCAGAAAGCCCCCGAATACTGCCCCCGTATCAATGTAGTGCAGATTGTTAAAATCGTAGCGTTTGTCCACAGGCGTATGTCCAAACCAGAAGTGATCCGCACCGCTAATGCCCTGCCCTTTGCCCACCATAAAACCCATTAGCCGGTCGCGATCCCACAGCACGCGCTGGGCATCCACCGGCTTATGCCAGCCATATTCGGCGGAGGGATAATCCGCATGAGCAATCACGTTCAGACCGTTTTTGCAGGTTATTTCAATAATGTGCGGTAAGTCCCGACACGCATCGAGTAAACCCTTCGCCTGTTTTTGTTGAGCGTCCTTAAGCCCGGTAAACCAGTTACCGCCATTTATCGACCAGAGACTAAAATCATTATTTTCAAGCGCATCTAACGCCATTTGCTCGTGATTACCGCGTACCGCATAAAACCAGTTTTCCTGCATCAGTTGTAAACATTTTACGCTGTCAGGCCCGCGATCGATAATATCCCCCACCGAGATCAGCAGATCCGTATCAGGATTAAAATGCCGTCGTTTCAGCTCATCCATAAGCCACTGATAGCAACCATGAATATCGCTGACAACCCAGACATGACGCCAGTGTTCTCCCTCTATTTTCTGATACATAACGCCTCCTGTAAGAAGTATAGCTGCCACAGAAAATGTCATGAGCTGGCGTTGGATTTTGCCAATCCAAACAAACCATAAACCAGCCGGAAATAAAGATCGCTGCGCTATTAATCCCTTATTCCCTGGCCTTTAAAATAGAGCGGAATAAAAAGAGGGATTTTCACGTGTCAAACATACACCTGCAAAACGATGTTTTTTATCCGCATCGCACAAATATTATTTCTGAACTGGTGAGAGGAAAACGCGTTCCCGGCCCAATCTGGCACAAACGTGATTACCGGTTAAAGTTCCTACTGCGCTCGCTTTTATTCTGGTCCTCCACCCATCGCATGCTGGAGGCCCTGTCCGGGCGCGATGATTTCGACAGGCTGCTCACCTCTCAAATTACCTTGCCGAGCAAAACTCACCGCCAGTATCTGATGCGCGGCCTGAACTCAAACGATCGGGCCGATGCTATCGTCAGCCACTATCAGTGGATTGATAGTCTGAAAAACATCGCCCTCGCCCACGCGCTGACCAGCCCGCAAGAGGTGCCGGTTGTCCGGTTCGAGGCAAAAAACGGCGAAATCTATACCGTCCACGCCTCGTCCGCAGGTAAGGCCGAACGCGAAGGCGAAAGCACGCTTTGGCTGCACGACAATGACAATACGCTGCTTGCCAGCCTGACGTTCTGTGTCGCACGCAGTAACGGCCGTACGGTGCTGGTGATCGGCGGCCTTCAGGGTCCACGTCGTCATGTTTCACGGGAGGTGATTAAGCAGGCTACCCGTGCCTGCCATGGGCTTTTCCCGAAACGCGTGCTGATGGAGGTGATCTTCCAGCTTGCCTCACGCTCGAACATTAGCGCGATTTTTGCCGTCAGCGATGAAGGCCATGTTTTCCGCGCGCTGCGCTACCGTCTGAGCAAAGGCCGTCATTTTCACGCCAGCTACGACGAGTTCTGGGAAGGCCTGAACGGAAAGAAACTCTCCCCCTTCTGCTGGCAGTTGCCGCTTCAGATAGAGCGTAAAGCACTGGATGAGATTGCCAGCAAAAAACGCGCCGAATACCGTCGCCGCTTTGCGTTACTTGATGATATTGCGGCTTCCGTACATGCGCGCATTGGTCCCGCAGTCGTCTCAGGCAAAATACAAACAAAAATTTAACAAAACAGCCAAAAAGGACTGGACTTACGCCTGCCGGGTTGTGGTATGTTTGAGGCAGGCGCACAGGAAGTGAACCTTCTGCTGAGACGAAAACCGGATTTTATCGTTTATTTTCAAGCAGATAAAAAGAGACCGAATACGATTCCTGTATTCGGTCCAGGGAAATGGCTCTTGGGAGAGAGCCGTGCGCTAAAAGTTGGCATTAATGCAGGCTCAATCGCCTTGCCCTTTAAGAATAGATGACGACGTCAGGTTTTCCAGTCCACAGCAAAAGTGGTCTGAAAAAAAGCGTCAGAACATCACTAAATGTGAAAAACCGCAGAGCTTTTACAAGCACCTGCGGTTTTTTTTTACTGGAAACCTGACGGCTAGCAGAGCTTTTCAGCGCGCTCAATAAACGGTGCCAGACTCTTCTTCTGCCCGGGGTTTGCCGGGTCATCTACCTGGATCACGCTGACAGGCTGTCCGTTACTTTTCCCGCTGGCAACCTGCTGCTCCGCCACGTCATTTAACGGATACTGCACGAGCGTACTGGGATTGATGACATACAGCGCGTTACCGGGACGGCAGGTAAGCATGACTTCTTCACGATTAAATGCCCAGTTGTCCTTACCCACTTCAAACCGGCTGACAGTGATGACCTGCGGCGCGGCTAACGCACTGCTGGCACAGGTGAGAAGTAAAAGAGAAAGCAGTGTCTTTTTCATATGTTATTTAACCTTGTCAGAAGGGTTCCCAGGTCGCGAACAGGCTGACGGCGGCCAGTACCAGCGCGCCCAGCACCACCTCTGCCTGTGTCATCCTGATAAAAATCTGTTGTTCCCGCCCGGCCTCCGGGCGAAAGCGTGGCACAAGAAAATACCGATTCGCCAGCGCAATTGCCACCATCATCATGACCAGCGCACATTTGAACAACAACAGCTGGACATAAGGCGCCTGCCACGGCACGTTTATGCCAACAATAAAGAGCGTATTGATTATCCCGGTCAGCAGCACGCCTGCCACGGCGTAATGCCCCACGCGGGAGAAGCGCATCATGGTAAAGATAGCGGCTGGCTGCCAGCGGCCTTTCGCCAGACGCATACAAAACAGCAGCGGCAGTAAACCACCCACCCAGGTCGCGGCGCAGAGCAGGTGAAGCGCATGGTTGAGACGATGCAACGCTCCCGGTGCGCCACCGTTCATCGCGGCATGTCCCACGCCCGCCAGCAGCACCAGCTGCCCCATCGCGAGCAGTAACAGCCGTGAGCCTTTTTGCGGGGTAAGCCATGCAGCGCCCGCCGTCACAACGGCCAGCACCATTTGCCACAACCAGACGCCGCCAAATTGCGTTCCCAGCACGCTGCGCCAGACCGCCGGACGAATGACATCGCCCCAGCCGTTGCCCATCAACCCACTTTGCAGGCCAAACATCAGCAGAGCCGCTATCAGGCTGATTAAGGCCGCGAGTTTCTGCTGCCGCTGGAAACGCCGGGCCGTGAGGCGCTGCAACGAAGACGGCGCAAACCAGACGCTGTAAAGCGCGTTGCCGAAAAGCAGCATCAGCGCAGCAAAATGGATAAAGCGTAACGCGACGTAGCTCAGGGTCAGCATGCTATTTCACGCTAAAGTGATAGCTGCCTTTGGTTTTGTGGCCATCCACGGAGACCACATGCCAGTCCACCGTGTAGGTGCCGGACGTCAACGGTTTCTCAAGAGGAACAATCAGCTTTGCGTTATCCTTCTCGTCACGCTTCACCGCGCCGGTCTGGATCTTGTGCTGCTGCGCGTCCGTCACCACCACGCCGCTGAAGGCAGGCTCAATGCCTTCCGAGAAGTTCAGGGTAATGACCTCTGGTGCCACCGCAACGGTATTTTCCTGCGGGGATTGCTGCTTAAGATGCGCATGGGCCAGAACTGAGGGCGTGATGGCTGAAGAGAGCAGAAAGACCAGCGCGCACGCGACACGGGAAGGGGTAAAATGCATCACAATCATTCCTTTTCGTTATGCCTGAATGCTAAAGAATAACTCTGTATAATTAACGAGTCGAGGAACATCCTTTGCTCCCTTGTCATCGTTGAACAATCGCGGTAACGTTGCCGCCGCAGAAAAAGGAGAAGGAAATGAACGTTAATCTGGCCGCCCTTCCTCAGGACGAGATGGACAAAGTGAATGTCGATCTCGCCGCCGCGGGGGTCGCATTCAAAGAGCGTTACAACATGCCCGTCGTGGCTGAAGTGGTAGAGCGTGAACAACCCGCGCATCTGCGCGACTGGTTTCGCGAACGTCTCATTGCGCATCGCCTCGCCTCCGTCAATCTCTCGCGCCTGCCGTACGAACCTAAAGTTAAATAAGCTTAACGTCTCGTTACACTTCCTTACGCGTTATGTGGCAGGATAAGAAAACCCTGATAAATTTAGGTGTAATCTTAAAATCCCAGCGACTTAGTGTATAAGGAAGTCACGATGTCACGATGGAATATTGCCGCGGCTCAGTATGCCCCGCGGCACAACTGTGTTGATGAGCACGTAAAACATCACCTGCACTTTATTGCCGAGGCTGCCTGGCATGGGTGCGATTTGATCGTCTTTCCGGAGCTTTCGCTTACCGGTCCAGGCGGAACATCCTTACCCCCACCCCCTGACGATTTGCAGCTTGCCCCCCTCCTTCACGCCGCCCAGTCACGTTTCATCACGGTGATTGCTGGTATTACGCTCCAGCAACACGGCCAGCGCCAGAAAGGACTCGCGCTTTTCACCCCTAACCTGTCGACCATTCGGCGTTATCCGCAGGGCAACGGTGCGGGTGTTATTCCTGGCGATAAACGGTTAACCATCGTGGATAACCAGGCTGACGCCCCGGAACTGGACCCGGAGGCAACGCTGTTCACCAGCAGCCTGGCCGTGGGCGAGCATCGCTGGCGGCAATCCATCGGTTCGTTACAACGCTTCGCGCACAAGTACGCCATCGCGGTATTAATGGCGAACGCGCGCGGCGGTAGCGCGTTATGGGATGAAAAAGGTCAGCTGATCGTACGTGCGGATAAGGGAGAACTGCTGCTAACCGGTTCTTTAGGCCAACAGGGTTGGCAAGGCGATATCATTCCATTAGGCTAGGCATTTTTGGATCAGGAGCGATCAATGCTGCGCGTTATCGATACCGAAACCTGTGATTTGCAGGGTGGAATTGTGGAAGTCGCTTCTGTCGACGTGATTGACGGAAAGATAGTCAACCCCATGAGCCATCTGGTGCGCCCGGATCGTCCCATCAGTGCGCAGGCGATGGCGATACATCGTATTACGGAATCGATGGTGGCGGATAAGCCGTGGATTGAAGAGATCATCCCTCTTTACCACGGTAGCCAGTGGTATGTGGCCCATAACGCCAGCTTTGACCGCCGCGTGCTGCCGGAGATGCCCGGCGAATGGATTTGCACTATGAAGCTGGCGCGCCGTCTGTGGCCGGGGATCAAATACAGCAATATGGCGCTGTATAAGTCGCGCAAACTCAGCGTACGGACGCCGGAAGGGCTGCATCATCACCGCGCTCTTTACGACTGCTACATCACCGCAGCGCTCCTGATTGATATCATGAATACTTCCGGCTGGACGCCAGACGATATGGCGACCATTACCGGGCGCCCTGCGCTACTGACCACCTTTACGTTCGGAAAATATCGCGGGAAGCCAGTATCGGAAGTGGCGGACAAAGATCCGGGCTATTTGCGCTGGCTGTACAACAACCTCGACAAAATGAGCCCGGAACTGCGCCTGACGCTGAAGCATTATTTAGGCGAAGCCTGAGTCCCCGCCCGGCCTGGCAGCGTATCCTGCGCCAGGCCAATCAAAAAGGCGTACTCCAGCGCCACCCCTTCATAGGATTTAAATCGCCCTGATTTCCCTCCGTGCCCCGAGTCCATATCGGTACACAGCAGCAGCAAATTATCGTCAGTTTTCAGCTCACGCAACTTCGCCACCCATTTCGCGGGCTCCCAGTACTGTACCTGGGAATCGTGCAGGCCGGTGGTCACCAGCATATGCGGATAGGCTTTCGCCTCGACGTTATCGTACGGGCTGTACTCTTTCATGTAGCGATAATAGGTTTCATCCTGCGGGTTCCCCCACTCCTCAAACTCCCCGGTGGTCAGCGGAATGGACTCATCCAGCATGGTCGTCACCACGTCCACAAACGGCACCTGGGCGATAACGCCTTTAAACAGTTCAGGCCGCTGGTTGATCACGGCGCCCATAAGCATGCCCCCGGCGCTGCCCCCCATGCCAAAGCAGAGCTGCGGATCGCCATAACCCTGCGCGATCAGCGCATCGCAAACATCAAGGTAGTCATTAAAGGTATTTTTCTTTTTGAGAAATTTTCCGTCTTCATACCAGTGCTGACCCAGCTCGCCGCCGCCGCGAATATGGGCAATCGCATAAACAAAACCGCGGTCGAGCAGGCTCAGCCTGCTGCTGCTGAAATCGGCGTCCATGCTGGATCCATAGGAGCCATAGCCATAGACGAGGATGGGGTTTTTACCTTTGTTGAAGTGCGCCTTGTGATAGACGAGCGACACTGGGACTTCAACGCCGTCGCGTGCGGTCACCCACAGGTGCTCACTGCGATAATTTTCCGACTCAAAACCCCGGACCTCAGCCTGTTTAATCACCTGACGCTGCCCGGTGTCCATATCCAGTTCAAACAACGTATCCGGGGTGGTCATCGACGAATAGCCGTATCGCAGGCGGGACGATTCCGGTTCCGGGTTAAAGCCGATCCACGTTACGTAAGCCGGGTCATCGAACGCAATGCCCACCACTTCGCGGGTTTTGCGATTGATTTGGCGGATACTGGTCAGTCCGCGCTGACGCTCTTCCACCACCAGCCAGTCGGTAAACAGGGTGAACCCCTCCAGCATCACCTGATCGCGCGCGGGAATTAACACTTCCCATTTGCGTTCATCGCGCACTTTGGTTTTATAAAGGCCAAAGTTTTTGCCCTCGCGGTTCGAACGCAGGTAAAAGCTGTGCTGGAAGTGATCCAGGCTGTACTCATGATCTTTACGGCGCGGCAGGAAGCACAGCGGCTGCGCATCCGGCAGCTCTGCATCCAGCAGCAGCACTTCCGAGGTGGTGGCGCTGGAGAGGAAAATGATCACATAGTGGCGAGACGACGTTTTGTGCAGGCTGACATAGAACGTCTCATCTTTTTCCTCATACACCAGTTCATCGTCGGCGGAATCGGTCCCCACCGTATGACGCCAGACCTGATAAGGCAGCAGCGTTGAGACATGCTTTTTAACGTAGTAGACCGTTTCTGAATCGTTACCCCAGACGAAATCGGGGGAGACATTATCCAGCATTTCGGGATACCAGTTTCCCGTTTCAAGATTGCGGAAACGCAAACCGTACTGGCGGCGGGAGAGGTAATCCTCAGCCAGCGCCATAATGGCGTTATCGGGGGAAATGGACATGCCGCCCAGCGTATAAAACTCACTGTGGGCAGCACGTTTGTTTGCATCCAGCAGGATCTCCCATTCATCCCACTCGGCGCTCAGCACAGACTGGCGCTGGTAGATGGGATATTCGTTTCCCGGCTCATAAATATGGCGATAGCGATAACCGTTTTTGCACCACGGAGCAGAGACATCACGCTGGGGGATACGCTGCACCATTTCCTTCAGAAGTTGATCCTGAAGCGCCTGCTGGCTGGCCATGACCTGGCGGCCATAGTCGTTTTCCTCGTGCAGATAGTCCAGCACCTCTGGCCGGGAACGAGAATCGTCCCGCAGCCAGTAGTAGTTATCGATACGCGTATCGCCATGCGTGGTGATCGCATAAGGAGTACGTCGGGCTTTTGGAGGCATGGCATTCTTACTTTTTCGTTTTACATCCTATAAGGTTGGCAAAACACGCGTATGATGCAAGCGAAACATGGCCTTCTAGCCCACGAGGGTCTGCTTCTGCTGCTGAATATCCTGCTCAATTCCCTCACGAACGTCCTGTGGGATCTTCAGCGCATCGCCCAGGGCGTTCAGGTAGCTGCGCTCCATAAAGTGATCGATATCGATGGCGGCACAGCTCAGAAAATAGAGTTCCAGCGCCTCTTCTTCGTTTTTCACGCTTTGCGCCAGACGCTGCGGGTCAAGCGGCTGTTCGATGGCCTGCGCCACCAGCGCCCTGCCCTGCTCCTCAACGCCCGCTTCCCGCATCTGCTGTTCAATTGCGGCACGTTCACTGGCATCAATATGCCCGTCGCTCTTGGCCGCAAAGACCAGGGCGAGGATCAACCGCTCGGTGCGTAAATCTAACGGCGATACCTGCTTCCCGTACTGCGGTTCATCCTGATGCGCGATGCGCACCTTGTCTTTGTATTTGTTCCATAAGACGGAGCCTGCAATAGCCCCTCCGCCCGCCAGCAGCGCGCCGGTACCGTATTTGGTAAGCAGTTTCCGCGATGATTTATTGGCAACCAGCAAACCGGCCAGCCCGCCGAGCGCACCCGGCACCAGCAGCTTGCTCAGACCCTGCTCGCCGGACGACGAGCCTTTTTGTCCCAACAGGGATTGCAGTTGATTCATCCAGCCTGACATATTTTTCCTCACGTAACAGTGCGTAACCTTCACAGCCTAAGCGAGCGGGTGTCAGGAAATGTCTGTCAGTACTAAAGAAGCGCAAATTTCCCTGCTGTCCGGTTATCCCCATACAAGACAGACGCAAACGTTTTCGTTTATACTGCCCGCATCTTTTTCAGGGGGATTTTTATGACTCGTTTAGGAACCGCGCTGCGTCCCGCCGCGACGCCCGTCATGCTGTTGGGATCGGGTGAACTGGGTAAAGAAGTGGCCATTGAATGCCAGCGTTTAGGTGTGGAAGTGATTGCGGTGGACCGTTACGCGAATGCGCCCGCCATGCACGTCGCGCATCGCTCGCACGTCATCGATATGCTTGACGGTAATGCGCTGCGGGGGTTAATTGCCGACGAAAAACCGGATTTCGTGGTACCTGAAATTGAGGCCATTGCCACTGAGATGTTGATTGCCCTTGAACAGGAAGGCCAGCGCGTGGTGCCCTGCGCCACTGCGGCAAAACTGACCATGAACCGGGAAGGCATTCGTCGCCTGGCGGCAGAAGAATTACAGCTCCCGACCTCCAGCTACCGTTTTGCCGGGGATAAAGCTGCGTTTCTCCAGGCCGTAGAGGAGATTGGCTACCCGTGCATCATTAAGCCGGTAATGAGCTCCTCCGGCAAAGGGCAGAGCTTTATCCGCGACAGCAGCACGCTGGACAACGCCTGGGACTATGCCCAGCAGGGAGGCCGAGCCGGGGCCGGGCGCGTCATCGTGGAAGGCGTGGTGAAGTTTGATTTTGAAATTACCCTGCTCACCGTCAGCGCCGTGGATGGCGTTTATTTCTGCGACCCGATTGGTCATCGGCAGGAAGACGGCGATTATCGCGAATCCTGGCAGCCGCAGCAGATGAGCGCGCTGGCGCTGGCACGCGCACAGGAGATCGCCCGCAAGACGGTGCTGGCGCTGGGCGGCTACGGCCTGTTCGGCGTGGAATTGTTTGTTTGCGGCGACGAGGTGATCTTCAGCGAAGTCTCCCCTCGTCCGCACGATACCGGGATGGTTACGCTGATTTCACAGGATCTCTCTGAGTTCGCGCTGCATGTACGCGCTTTCCTCGGTCTGCCGGTTGGCGGCATCCGTCAGTACGGCCCGGCAGCCTCGGCGGTGATCCTGCCGCAGCTGACCAGCCAGAATGTCACCTTTGATAACGTCGAAGGTGCGGTTGGCGCAGGCTTGCAGGTCCGGCTGTTCGGCAAACCGGAGATCGACGGAAGCCGTCGTCTGGGCGTGGCATTAGCGACCGGGGAAAATGTGGACGAAGCCGTCGCGAGAGCAAAAAGAGCGGCTGCGAACGTCAGCGTAGCAGGATAAAAAAACGGGCCGAAAGGCCCGTTTTAACTGTCTGGCTGGCCGGGTTAGGCGCAGCCGACACCCGGCAAACAAACTTACTGTTTCGCGCCTTCTACCGCTTCGCGAGCCAGTTTAGTGATGCGATCCCAGTCGCCTGCTTCCAGCGCATCCGCCGGAACCAGCCAGGAGCCGCCGATGCACAGCACGCTTTTCAGCGCCAGATAGTCACGGTAGTTGGCCGGAGAGATGCCGCCCGTTGGGCAGAAACGCACCTGGGAGAATGGGCCCGCAATGGCCTGCAACGCTTTGGTGCCGCCGTTCGCTTCAGCCGGGAAGAATTTGAACTCTTTCAGGCCGTAGTCCATGCCCAGCATCAGTTCAGAAACGGTGCTGATACCCGGGATCAGCGGAATAGAACCTTCGGTTGCGGCTTTCAGTAGCGGCTCAGTCAGCCCCGGGCTGATGGCAAACTGTGCGCCCGCTTCGGTCACTTCCGCCAGCTGCTGCGCATTCAGAACCGTACCGGCACCAATGATCGCTTCCGGCACTTCTTTGGCGATAGCACGGATCGCATCCATCGCACAGGCGGTACGCAGGGTCACTTCCAGAACGCGAACGCCACCCGCAACCAGTGCCTTCGCCATTGGGACAGCGTGCTCCAGTTTGTTTACCACAATAACCGGCACGACAGGGCCAGTGGTCAGGATTGCTTCTGCACTTGTTTTCCAGTTTTTCATCAGAGTTTTCTCTCGCCAGATCGTTAAAATCAAGTCGTCTTAAAACGTAATACAGGTTGCGCCCTGCTCCGCACCGGAGAGTTTCTCACGCAACGCACCAAACATTTCGCGTCCGGTACCCACGCGTGACGCGCTCAGGTCAGGAATATGTGGCTGACGCGCCGCCAGCTCTGCTTCATCCACCAGCAGGGTTAACTCGCCTGTCTGACCGTTAACGCGGATCATGTCACCATCACGCACTTTCGCCAGCAGGCCGCCGTCGTAGGCTTCCGGGGTGACATGAATCGCTGAAGGCACTTTACCGGATGCCCCTGAAAGGCGTCCATCGGTTACCAGTGCAATTTTGAAACGGCGGTCCAATAATACACCAAGCGGCGGCATAAGTTTATGTAATTCTGGCATCCCGTTCGCTTTTGGTCCCTGATGACGCACCACGACCACACAGTCTTTATCAAGCAGACCCGCGTCAAAGGCAGGTAAAACGTCGTGCTGGCTTTCAAACACCACCGCCGGGGCTTCGATAACCTGATTCCCTTCCGGCACGGCAGAGGTTTTCATCACGGCACGTCCAAGGTTACCGCTCAGCACTTTGGTGCCGCCGTGAGGAGAGAACGGCTGTTCGAAGGTTGCGATAACCTGAGGATCGAGCGAGTCGCTCGCCCCTTCGCGCCAGTCCAGCTCACCGTTGTTCAGCCAGGGTTCAAGGGTATAGCGATGCAGGCCAAAGCCCGCCACCGTGTTGACATCCTCATGCAGCAGGCCGCCTTTCAGCAGCTCGCGCATCAGCACCGGCACGCCGCCCGCGGCCTGGAAGTGGTTGATGTCCGCCGGACCGTTCGGGTACAGACGCGCCATCAGCGGTACCACGGAGGAGATATCGGAGAAGTCATCCCAGTTGATCAGAATGCCCACCGCGCGCGCCATCGCGACAAGGTGCATGGTATGGTTGGTTGAACCGCCGGTCGCCAGCAGGGCGACAATCCCGTTTACGATGACTTTTTCATCCACCATTTTGCCCATTGGCATCCACTCGTTGCCGTTACCGGTCAGGCGCGTCACCTGACGGGCTGCGGCTTCGGTCAGCGCTTTACGCAGTGGCGCATCTGGCTGGATGAACGACGAGCCCGGCAGCTGCATACCCATAAACTCCACCACCATCTGGTTGGTGTTGGCCGTACCGTAGAACGTACAGGTGCCCGGCGCATGATAGGACGCGGCTTCCGCTTCCAGCAGTGCCTGACGGTCCGCTTTTCCTTCGGCATACAGCTGGCGGATACGGACTTTTTCCTTGTTTGGCAGACCGCTAGCCATCGGGCCTGACGGCACAAAAATCGCTGGCAGATGGCCAAACGACAGCGCGGCCATCACCAGCCCCGGGACGATTTTGTCGCACACGCCCAGATAGAGCGCGCCATCAAACATGTTGTGAGAGAGGCCCACTGCCGCCGACATGGCGATCACTTCGCGGCTCAGCAAGGACAGCTCCATACCGTCCTGGCCCTGGGTTACGCCATCACACATGGCCGGCACGCCGCCTGCAACCTGGCCCACCGCGTTCACGCTGTGCAGCGCATTGCGGATGATAGCCGGGTAGGCCTCATACGGCTGGTGGGCTGAAAGCATGTCGTTATAGGAGGTAATGATGGCGATATTGTTACGCAACATGCTTTTCAGCGCGTCTTTATCACCAGGCTGGCAGGCCGCAAAGCCGTGGGCCAGATTCCCGCAGGCCAGCTGAGAGCGATGGACAGTTTCACTCTTCGCCTGTTCGATGCGGGCAAGGTAGGCAGTACGGGTCTCTTTCGAGCGCTCAACAATGCGCTGTGTTACGCGTAACAATGTCGGATTCATAAAAGCTCCTCTAATTTATCTGTCCAGGCTCGGGAGTTTACACAGTTTCTGACGGTTGTTAACAACGCTGAAACGCCTGATATCCGGAGCACAGGGGCAAAATGTCTGAAGGGAGTGTAATAAAAAAAGCTCCGCGGGTGAATCCACGCGGAGCTTAAAAGATAAAAATTATGCCACTTGCTGTGTTAGATCATGTTACCGGTAAAATAACACCTTTGGGCTAGAGAAGGTGGTTATTCAAACTCGTTCCAGGAGCGGCCATCACGGGTGATCATCGCAACGGAGGCGACAGGTCCCCATGTTCCCGCCTGATACGGTTTTGGCGCGTCCTGATCGGCTGCCCACGCTTCGGTGATGGAGTCGACCCACTTCCACGCCTCTTCCACTTCATCGCGGCGGACGAACAGCGCCTGGATACCACGCATGGTTTCCAGCAGCAGACGCTCGTAAGCATCGGCGAGATGCGTCTGGTTGAAGGTTTCAGAGTAGCTCAGGTCCAGCTTGGTAGTTTGCAGGTTGTGTTTGTGATCAAGGCCCGGCACTTTGTTGAGGATCTGAATATCCACACCCTCGTCCGGTTGCAGACGGATGGTCAGTTTGTTCTGCGGCAGTTCCTGCCAGGATTCTTTGAACAGGTTCAGTTCCGGATTTTTGAAGTAGACCACCACTTCGGAGCATTTTGCCGGCAGACGTTTACCGGTACGCAGGTAGAACGGCACACCGGCCCAGCGCCAGTCGTCGATATCCACGCGGATCGCCACAAACGTCTCGGTGTTGCTGGACTTGTTCGCGCCCTCTTCTTCCAGATAGCCAGGAACTTTTTTCCCCTGGGCAAAACCTGCGGTGTACTGGCCGCGCACGGTTTTCTCACGTACGTTGGAGCGGTCAATACGGCGCAGTGATTTCAGTACTTTCACTTTGGCGTCACGAATGCTGTCGGCCGTCAGATCTGACGGTGGAGACATGGCAATCATGCACAGAATTTGCAGCAGGTGGTTCTGGATCATGTCACGCATCTGGCCGGCCTGGTCGAAGTAGCCCCAACGGCCTTCGATGCCCACCTCTTCCGCCACGGTAATTTCCACGTGGTCGATAGTGCGGTTGTCCCAGTTGTTCACGAACAGGGAGTTGGCAAAACGCAGCGCCAGCAGGTTCAGTACCGTCTCTTTGCCCAGATAGTGGTCAATACGGTAAACCTGACACTCCTCAAAGAACTCGCCCACCTGGTCGTTGATTTCACGCGAGGTCGCCAGCGACGTACCCAGCGGTTTCTCCATCACCACGCGCGCCGGTTTGGCGTTCAGCTTCGCCTCGCCCAGACCTTTGCAGATGGCGCCGAAGGTGCTTGGCGGCATCGCGAAATAGTTAATAGTGACACGATTTTCCTGGTCAAGCATTTCACCCAGACGGGTAAAGGCGCCTACATCGTTGACGTCCAGGTTGCAGAAATCGAGACGCCCGCTCAGCTTATCCCAAAGGCTTTCATCGATTTTCTCTTTCATGAACGTTTCGAGCGCCTCGCGCACGACTTTGGTATAAGCCTCCTTATCCCAGTCTGCGCGCCCTACCCCAAGGATGCGGGTGTCGGGATGGATCTGGCCCGCTTTTTCGAGCTGATACAGGGAAGGCAGCAATTTTCGGCGTGCAAGATCGCCTTTAGCGCCGAAAATGACCAGGTCACATGCCTGGGCTGTTTGCGTTACCGCCATGTCATTCTCCTCAGTTAGATCGCCTGGTACTCTGCCAGGTATCGTTGTAATTTTATTACAATGCACTGTACTGCTTTTACGCGTTTCCTGAAACCATTAGCGCTTAACGTCGCGTGCGATACGGTGATTTTTCGTCGCCCGGGCCATTACGCCCGTCTGATGACGCAACAAACGTCGATTCTTTGCGCAACAGGGTCAGAGCAAAACCCGACGTCGATCAAGTAATGAAAAAAAACAACAACATTTCTTGTCGACGATTACCCTTTCGGGAGTCCCGGGGGTAATATCGGCTAAATCGAATCAAGATTTCATCTCTTTATGAAATCGTTTATGCCCTCATGAGCGTCTTGTTAACAATGAACATGCTGGAAAAAATCCAGTTTCAACTGGAACACCTTAGCAAATCCGAGCGCAAAGTGGCTGAAGTTATTCTCGCCGCGCCCGCTCAGGCGATTCATTCAAGCATCGCCGCTCTGGCACAGGAATCGGGCGTCAGCGAACCGACGGTCAATCGATTCTGTCGTAGTCTGGACACGCGCGGCTTTCCTGATTTTAAACTGCATCTGGCCCAAAGTCTGGCAAACGGCACCCCGTATGTTAATCGCAATGTAGATGAAGACGACAGCGTTGATGCTTACACCGCAAAAATATTTGAATCGGCTATGGCCACGCTCGACCACGTTCGCCAGTCTCTGGGCATGAGTTCAGTGAATCGCGCGGTCGATCTTCTCACGCAGGCCAAACGGATTGCCTTCTTTGGCCTTGGCTCGTCCGCCGCCGTGGCGCATGACGCCATGAATAAGTTCTTTCGCTTTAACGTGCCGGTGATTTACTCCGATGACATTGTGCTGCAACGCATGAGCTGTATGAATTGTAGTGAAGATGATGTCGTGGTACTCATCTCCCATACGGGCCGCACCAAGAGCCAGGTGGAGCTGGCGCAGCTCGCGCGTGACAACGATGCGATGGTCATCGCCCTGACGACGGCAGGTACGCCGCTGGCCCGGGAAGCGACGCTCGCCATTACCCTGGACGTACCGGAGGACACCGACATGTACATGCCGATGGTCTCCCGCCTGGCGCAGTTGACGGTCATCGACGTGCTGGCGACCGGTTTTACCTTACGCCGGGGCGCAAAATTCCGGGATAACTTGAAGCGGGTCAAGGAAGCCCTGAAAGAATCGCGTTTTGATAAAGAATTGCTTATAAAGAGCGATGTTCCCTAATAACTACGATGTACGATTTACGGCATTCGGTCCCCTCGCTACTGCCTTGCGATAGATGAAGGCCGATTCTATGTTCACGCAACACCAAAGTTGTTTCAGTCAACGGAGTATTACATGTCCAGAAGGCTTCGCAGAACCAAGATCGTCACCACCTTAGGCCCGGCCACCGACCGCGATAATAACCTCGAAAAGATTATCGCCGCGGGTGCCAACGTGGTGCGCATGAACTTCTCTCACGGTACGCCAGAAGACCATAAATTACGTGCCGACAAAGTGCGTGAAATCGCAGCTAAACTGGGCCGCCATGTTGCTATCCTCGGTGACCTGCAAGGTCCAAAAATCCGCGTATCGACCTTTAAAGAAGGCAAAGTCTTCCTCAACATCGGCGATAAATTCCTGCTGGATGCCAACCTGAGCAAAGGCGAAGGCGATAAGGAAAAAGTGGGTATCGACTACAAAGGTCTGCCTGCTGACGTTGTGCCTGGCGACATCCTGCTGCTGGACGACGGACGCGTACAGCTGAAAGTGCTGGAAGTTCAGGGTATGAAGGTATTCACCGAAGTGACCGTCGGCGGCCCGCTCTCCAACAACAAAGGCATCAACAAACTCGGCGGTGGCCTGTCTGCCGAAGCGCTGACCGATAAAGACAAAGCGGATATCGTGACCGCAGCGCAGATCGGCGTGGATTACCTGGCCGTCTCCTTCCCGCGCTGCGGCGAAGATCTGAACTATGCTCGCCGCCTGGCGCGCGATGCAGGCTGCGATGCGAAAATCGTTGCGAAAGTGGAACGCGCTGAAGCGGTCTGCGATCAGGACGCGATGGACGACGTGATCCTGGCGTCTGACGTGGTGATGGTTGCCCGTGGTGACCTGGGCGTGGAAATTGGCGACCCTGAACTGGTCGGTATCCAGAAAGCGCTGATCCGTCGCGCGCGTCAGCTGAACCGCGCGGTGATCACCGCCACCCAGATGATGGAATCCATGATCACCAACCCAATGCCAACCCGTGCGGAAGTCATGGACGTGGCGAACGCCGTGCTGGATGGTACCGATGCGGTGATGCTGTCAGCGGAAACCGCGGCAGGTCAGTATCCGGCAGAAACCGTGGCCGCCATGGCGCGCGTGTGCCTGGGTGCAGAGAAGATCCCAAGCATTAACGTCTCTAAACACCGTCTGGACATTCAGTTCGACAACGTGGAAGAAGCGATTGCGATGTCCGCGATGTACGCAGCCAACCACCTGAAAGGGGTCACGGCGATCATCACCATGACCGAATCTGGCCGTACCGCGCTAATGACGTCCCGTATCAGCTCCGGTCTGCCGATCTTCGCCATGTCCCGTCACGAGCGTACGCTGAACCTGACGGCGCTGTATCGCGGCGTGACGCCAGTATACTTCGACAGCACCAACGACGGCGTGGCCGCCGCGCACGATGCCGTGAACCTGCTGCGCGACAAAGGTTATCTGGTATCCGGTGATATCGTTATCGTGACGCAGGGTGACGTGATGAGCACCATCGGCTCAACCAATACCACCCGCGTACTGACCGTAGAGTAAGCTCCAATCCCCTCTCCCCTAAGGGGAGAGGGGTGAAGGTTTCCTATTTCTTCGGGAAAAGCTCTTTACGCTTGTACGGCTCTGTTTCGCCAGGTTTACGCGTTTTGAGCAGCTTCAGGATCCACGTATATTGCTCCTTATGCGGCCCCACCAGCACCTCCACCTCTTCATTCATGCGACGTGCGATGGTGTGATCGTCTGCGGTCAGCAGATCGTCCATCGGCGGACGTACCTCAATGCTCAGGCGATGCGTTTTACCGTCATAAACCGGGAACAGTGGGATCACGCGGGCGCGGCAGACTTTCATCAGGCGACCAATCGCGGGTAGCGTGGCTTTATAGGTTGCGAAGAAATCGACAAACTCGCTGTGTTCCGGGCCGTGGTCCTGATCGGGCAGATAGTAGCCCCAGTAACCCTGACGTACCGACTGAATGAAAGGCTTAATGCCATCGTTTCGGGCGTGCAAACGCCCGCCAAAGCGACGGCGCACGGTATTCCAGACGAAGTCGTAGATTTTGTTTCCCTGATTATGGAACATCGCCGCCATTTTCTGGCCCTGCGACGCCATTAACATCGCCGGAATGTCTACCCCCCAGCCGTGCGGCACCAGGAAAATCACCTTTTCATCATTGCGACGCATCTCGTCGATGATCTCCAGCCCTTTCCAGTCAACGCGTTCGACGATCTTCTCCGGCCCTTTCAGCGCCAGTTCCGCCATCATCGCCATGGCCTGTGGCGCGGTGGTATACATGTCATCAATGATTGCTTCGCGTTCAGCGTCGCTTTTATCCGGAAAACAGTACAACAGATTTATTTGCGCGCGGCGGCGTGCGCTTTTACCTAAGCGCCCTGCCAGGCGCCCCACTTTGCCGAGCACCGGATCGCGGAGGGAAGCAGGTAGCAACGCCATGCCAGCAAACGCGTATACGCCAAGCCAGGCGCCCCAGTTACGCGGGTGGCGAAAAGATTTTTCAAACTCGGGAATGTACTCAATATTGTTTTTTTTGGTTTCCATGCGGGTTCCAGGGTCTGGTGACGCAAAAATATATTCGGATAGTGTAGCGAGGCTGCCGCCCGCGCACAAAAGAAAAAGCCGGCGCATACTGACGCCGGCTTTTTAAATCAGGAGAGCTTAGTCGAAGCGCAGCTGCGGCATCAACTCTTTCACCTGCGCCAGGTAATCTTTGCGATCTTTGCCGGTCAGCCCTTCGGTGCGCGGCAGTTTTGCCGTCAGCGGGTTAACTGCCTGCTGGTTGATCCACACTTCGTAGTGCAGGTGCGGCCCCGTCGACCGGCCGGTGTTACCGGACAACGCGATGCGATCGCCACGTTTCACTTTCTGGCCCGGTTTGACCAGCAGTTTACGCAGGTGCATGTAGCGGGTGGTGTACGTACGACCGTGACGAATAGCAACGTAGTAGCCAGCAGCACCGCTGCGTTTCGCCATGACCACTTCACCATCCCCTACCGCCAGCACTGGCGTGCCCTGCGGCATGGCGAAGTCAACGCCACGGTGCGGCGCTACGCGGCCAGTTACCGGGTTCAGACGACGCGGGTTGAAGTTGGAGGAGACGCGGAACTGTTTCGCCGTTGGGAAACGCAGGAAGCCTTTTGCCAGACCCGTACCGCTGCGGTCATAGAACTTACCGTCTTCCGCGCGAATAGCGTAGTAGTCTTTGCCGTCTGAACGCAGACGAACGCCCACCAGTTGGCTCTGCTCGCGCTTACCGTCCAGCATTTCGCGGGACATCAGGACAGAGAACTGATCGCCTTTTTTCAGTTTGCGGAAATCCATCTGCCACTGCATGGCTTTGATCACCGAGCTGATTTCAGCGCTGGTCAGGCCGGCATCGCGTGCGCTGGAAACAAAGCTGCCGCCGACGGTCCCTTTCATGACGCTGTTAACCCAGTCGCCCTGCTGCAATTCGCTGGTCATTTTGAAACCGTTTGCAGTGCGATCGTAGGTGCGGGTTTCGCGACGGGACATCTCCCAGGTCAGACGTTGCAGATCGCCGTCGGGCGTTAGGGTCCAGGAAAGCTGCTGACCAATTTTCAGGTTACGCAGCTCTTTATCGGATGCGGCGAGCTGGCTGATGTTGCCCATGTCGATACCGTACTGGTTCAGGACGCTGCTCAGCGTATCGCCAGTAGAAACAACATATTCATGAATGCCGGCTTCATTCTGGATCTTGTCATCCAGCTCATCCTGGGGAATCGCTTCATCTTCCTGAGCGGCCTGATCGATAGGCTCGCTGGCCTCAGGCAGCAGAGAGCGGATCTCGCTCTTCTCCAGTTCGATGGTTTTAATGATTGGGGCGGAACTCGGGTGGTAAACATAGGGCCGCCAGACGGCGACCGCTAATGTGAGAACTGTAAGCGACCCCAGCATAACGCGGTGGGGTCGAGGCAGATTGTTAAATGCCAGGGCGACAGAGCGGGCTATCTGTTGCACGTATTCACTTCCTCGTTAATCTCCTTTCAGGCAGCTCGCATACTGATTCGCCAGTTGGCTGAGGAACTGCGAATAGCTCGCTTTGCTCAACTGGATGTTCGTACCTAGCGGGTCAAGGGTTCCCATGCGCACGGATGTTCCCCTGGCCACGGCTTCTACGACCGCTGGCCTGAACTGTGGCTCAGCAAAAACGCATGTCGCTTTTTGCTCAACCAACTGTGTTCTGATTTCATGTAAACGCTGCGCACCAGGCTGAATTTCAGGGTTGACGGTAAAATGCCCCAGCGGGGTCAGACCGTAATGTTTCTCGTAATACCCGTAGGCATCATGAAAAACAAAGTACCCTTTTCCTTTAAGCGGTGCGAGCTCGTTACCCACCTGTTTGTCGGTTGCGGCTAATTGAGCCTCAAAATCCTTCAGGTTGGCGTCGAGTTTGATTCGACTTTGCGGCATAAGTTCCACTAATTTGTCGTGGATTGCAACCGCTGTAAGCCGCGCTATCTCTGGGGAGAGCCAGAGATGCATGTTGTATTCGCCGTGATGGTGATGGTCGTCACCTTTTTCACCGTGAGCATGGTCGTGGTCGTGTTCGTCACCCTCGTCCTCAGCTCCTTTCATGAGTAACGGTTTCACGCCGGACAGCCCGGCAATCGTCACCTGTTTCTCAGCGGGAAGCTGACTGGCTGACTTCTGCATGAACGCTTCCATCTCAGGACCAATCCAGACGACTAAGTCCGCGTTCTGTAAGCGTTTTACATCAGATGGACGCAGGGAATAATCATGCTCGGAAGCACCGTCAGGCAGCAGAACCTGGGTCTCAGTGACCCCATCCGCGATGGCAGAGGCGATAAATCCAAGCGGTTTAAGCGAAGCGACAACGGCGGCGTTAACATCTTGTGCTGTTGTACCCCAAAGAGCAGCGGATAAAGCTGCGAAAAGAAGCGTATTTTTCTGTAACATAATGCGACTAATCATCGTAATGAATGCGTGGAATGTGATATTATAACATTCGATGACTTCTGCAAGCTTAAATTGACATGACGACTTTAGTTTCTCTTGAAAATGTTTCGGTCTCATTCGGCCAGCGCCGCGTCCTTTCTGAGGTGTCGCTGAATCTGAAGCCCGGCAAAATACTCACGCTGCTCGGCCCTAACGGTGCAGGCAAGTCGACGCTGGTACGCGTCGTATTAGGCCTGGTAGCCCCTGACGCAGGTGTTATCGTCCGCCAAGACAAGTTGCGTATCGGCTATGTGCCGCAAAAATTACACCTCGATGCCACCCTGCCCCTGACGGTGAGCCGCTTCCTGCGCCTCCGTCCCGGTACGCGTAAAGCGGATATCCTCCCGGCGCTGAAACGCGTTCAGGCGGGACATCTTGTTGAGGCGCCCTTGCAAAAGCTGTCGGGCGGTGAAACCCAGCGCGTATTACTTGCCCGCGCCCTGCTCAGCAGCCCTCAGCTGCTGGTCCTGGACGAGCCGACGCAGGGTGTTGACGTCAACGGTCAGGTTGCGCTGTACGATCTGATTGACCAGCTCCGTCGGGAGCTAAACTGCGCGGTGCTGATGGTGTCCCATGATCTGCACCTGGTGATGGCCAAAACCGACGAAGTGCTGTGCCTGAACCATCACATTTGTTGTTCCGGCACGCCGGAAGTGGTGTCAATGCATCCGGAATTTATCTCTATGTTTGGCCATCGTGGCGCCGAGCAACTGGGCATCTATCGTCATAATCACAATCACCGCCATGATTTACAGGGACGAATCGTCCTGCGTCGGGGAAATGGACACTCATGATTGAACTGTTACTGCCCGGCTGGCTGGCCGGGATTATGCTTGCCTGCGCCGCGGGTCCACTCGGCTCGTTTGTCGTCTGGCGCAGAATGTCCTATTTCGGCGATACGCTGGCCCATGCTTCATTGCTGGGTGTGGCGTTTGGTTTGTTACTGGACGTGAACCCATTTTATGCGGTGATTGTCGTCACGCTGCTGCTGGCTGCCGGTCTGGTCTGGCTGGAAAAACGCCCTCATCTGGCAATTGATACCCTGCTCGGCATTATGGCGCACAGCGCCCTGTCGCTGGGCCTGGTGGTAGTGAGCCTGATGTCAAACATCCGCGTGGACCTGATGGCCTATCTGTTCGGCGATCTGCTGGCCGTCACGCCCGAAGATCTGATTTCTATTGCCATTGGCGTGGCAGTGGTGCTCGGGATCCTGCTGTGGCAGTGGCGAAATTTACTGGCTATGACCGTCAGCCCGGATCTGGCCTTTGTCGACGGCGTGAAGCTTCAGCGCGTGAAGCTGCTATTGATGCTGGTGACGGCGTTAACCATCGGCGTGGCGATGAAGTTTGTCGGCGCGCTGATCATCACGTCGCTGCTGATAATCCCTGCCGCCACGGCGCGCCGTTTTGCGCGTACGCCGGAGCAAATGGCCGGTATCGCGGTGATTATCGGAATGATCGCGGTGACGGGCGGGTTAACTTTCTCGGCGTTTTATGACACGCCAGCGGGGCCGTCGGTGGTATTGTGCGCGGCGGTGTTGTTTATTTTCAGTATGATGAAAAAGACCGCGCAGTAGTCAGCATGTCCCCGGTGGCGTTTCGCTTACCGGGGCTACCATTTATCGATGCTTACGGCATCGCGGGCGGCGTAATACCGAAATGATTCCACGCCCGCACCGTCGCCATACGACCACGTGGGGTTCGCTGTAAGAAGCCCTGCTGGATCAGATACGGCTCCAGCACGTCCTCGATAGTCTCACGCTCTTCGCCAATTGCCGCCGCCAGGTTATCCAGCCCTACTGGCCCGCCAAAGAACTTATCCAGCACCGCCAGCAGCAGCTTACGGTCCATGTAGTCAAAACCTTCGGCATCGACATTCAGCATATCCAGCGCCTGGGCGGCGATCTCGGCCGATATAGTGCCGTCGTGCTTCACCTCGGCAAAGTCACGCACCCGGCGCAGCAGGCGGTTGGCGATACGCGGCGTACCGCGGGAGCGCTTCGCCACTTCAAACGCCCCCTCTTCGCTCATATCCAGCCCCATGTAGCGCGCGCTGCGCCCTACAATATGCTGAAGGTCGGGCACCTGATAAAACTCCAGACGCTGCACGATACCAAAACGGTCGCGTAGTGGAGAGGTCAGCGAGCCGGCGCGGGTCGTGGCGCCAATCAGGGTAAACGGTGGCAGATCGATTTTGATCGAGCGCGCGGCCGGGCCTTCACCGATCATGATATCCAGCTGGTAATCCTCCATTGCCGGATAGAGCACTTCCTCCACCACCGGTGAAAGACGGTGGATCTCATCGATAAACAGCACGTCATGCGGTTCGAGGTTGGTCAGCATCGCCGCCAGGTCCCCTGCTTTCTCCAGTACCGGACCGGAGGTGGTACGCAGGTTAACGCCCATTTCATTGGCGACGATATTCGCCAGGGTGGTTTTACCTAACCCCGGCGGCCCAAAAATCAGCAGGTGATCGAGCGCATCGCCGCGCAGCTTTGCCGCCTGGATGAAAATCTCCATCTGAGAACGAACCTGCGGCTGGCCGATGTACTCATCCAGCAATTTGGGACGGATCGCGCGATCCACCACGTCATCTGGCTGAATGGTGCCTGCCGATACCAGGCGGTCTGCTTCAATCATCCTTTACCTCACAATGCAGCGCGCAGCGCTTCACGAATCAGAGTTTCACTGCTGGCATCCGGTTTAGCAATTTTGCTCACCATCCGGCTGGCCTCCTGAGGTTTATAGCCCAGCGCCACCAGCGCGGCAACCGCTTCCTGCTCGGCATCATCATCAGATGCAGGCGCGCCCGGGGAAGTCAGCACCAGATCGGCTGCCGGCGTGAACAGATCGCCATGCAGACCTTTGAAGCGGTCCTTCATCTCGACAATCAGGCGCTCGGCGGTTTTCTTCCCGATGCCAGGAAGTTTAATTAACGCAGCTGGATCTTCACGCTCAACGGCGTTCACAAACTGTGGCGCTGACATACCGGACAGAATCGCCAGGGCCAGCTTCGGCCCGACGCCGTTGGTTTTAATCAATTCGCGGAACAGGGTGCGTTCCTGTTTGTTATTGAAGCCGTACAGCAGCTGAGCGTCTTCACGCACCACAAACTGGGTAAAGACAACCGCCTCTTTGCCCGCCTCCGGCAGCTCATAGAAGCAGGTCATTGGCATATGGACTTCATAGCCCACGCCACCCACTTCCAGCAGTACTAACGGGGGTTGTTTTTCAATGATGATGCCTCTGAGTCTGCCTATCACGTGACGCTCCTGCGTTCTGGAAGAAATTAACTGCCGACATAATAAAAAAAGGCTGGATAAACATCCAGCCTGATTTGTCATTATCGTAACCTGCCTCGCGCCAGATTGAGCCGCGACTCGCTCATTTGCATCGCATTCTGGCTGACGTGACAGTGGGTAATCGCAATGGCCAGCGCATCGGCGGCGTCAGCCTGTGGGTTCGCAGGGAGCTTCAGCAGGGTACGCACCATGTGCTGCACCTGGCTTTTCTCCGCGCTACCAATGCCCACCACCGTCTGCTTAACCTGACGGGCCGCGTACTCAAACACCGGCAGATCCTGGTTCACGGCGGCAACAATCGCCACGCCGCGCGCCTGACCGAGCTTTAACGCCGAGTCAGCGTTTTTCGCCATAAAGACCTGCTCGATGGCGAAATAGTCCGGCTGGAACTGGGTGATGATCTCCGACACGCCCGCATAGATGAGCTTCAGGCGCGACGGCAGATCGTCCACTTTGGTGCGAATACAGCCGCTGCCGAGGTAGGTTAGCTGGCGTCCCACCTGACGGATAACGCCATAGCCGGTGACGCGTGAGCCGGGGTCAATCCCGAGAATAATCGACATCACGCGTCTCCCGTAAACGGTTTACAGGCTCTCATCAGAGAGTCGCTGCAACCTCATCAGAGATTTCACCGTTGTGATACACTTCCTGCACGTCGTCGCAGTCTTCGAGCATGTCGATCAGACGCAGCAGTTTCGGTGCGGTTTCCGCATCCATGTCCGCTTTGGTAGACGGGATCATGGAGACTTCAGCGTTATCCGCCTTCAGGCCAGCCGCTTCCAGCGCATCGCGCACGGCACCCATCTCTTCCCATGCGGTGTAAACATCAATAGCACCGTCGTCATAGGTCACCACGTCTTCCGCACCGGCTTCCAGCGCCGCTTCCATGATCGCATCTTCGTCGCCTTTCTCGAAGGAGATGACGCCTTTTTTGCTGAACAGGTACGCTACAGAACCGTCAGTGCCCAGGTTGCCGCCGGTTTTGGTGAACGCGTGACGCACTTCCGCAACGGTACGATTACGGTTGTCGGACAGACACTCAACCATCACCGCCGTACCGCCAGGACCGTAACCTTCATAAATGATGGTTTCCATGTTCGCGTCTTCATCACCGCCCACGCCACGTGCGATGGCACGGTTCAGGGTGTCACGCGTCATGTTGTTGGACAGGGCTTTATCCACCGCTGCGCGCAGACGTGGGTTAGAGGCCGGATCGCCGCCGCCCAGACGCGCCGCTGTCACCAGCTCACGAATGATTTTGGTAAATATTTTACCGCGTTTGGCATCCTGTGCCGCTTTGCGGTGTTTGGTGTTGGCCCACTTACTATGACCTGCCATAAAAAGTTCTCCAAAAATCGCGCCTTCTCAGGCAGCGTTAATTACAAATTCTTCAATCGCCTGCCGGTTGCTCCACGACTTGGTCAGTGCGGCGGCATCCGCCGCATCCACCCAGCGGTAGGTCAGGTGTTCCGTGAACACGATCTCCCGCTCATGGGGAAGCGCAAGGCAGAACCACGATTCCGTATTGCGCTCAATGCCCGGTGCATAGCGATGACGTAAATGGCTAAAAATTTCAAACTCCACCGTGCGCTGACAGTCCTTCAGGGTCAGTTGCTCGTAAGCAACGTCAATGGCGACCTCTTCCTTTACTTCACGCGCGGCGGCCTGCGGCGCGGTCTCTCCCTCTTCCAGGCTGCCGGTAACCGACTGCCAGAAATCCGGATCGTCGCGCCGCTGCAACATCAGCACCCGCTTCGTGTCTTCTGCATAAATGACCACCAGAACCGAAACGGGACGCTTATATGCCATATCAGTTTTTCTCTTCCTTCTTCACCACCTCAATGCCCAGCTCAGCCAGCGCGGCCGGGTTGGCAAAGCTTGGCGCTTCAGTCATCAGACACGCCGCTGCGGTGGTTTTCGGGAAGGCGATCACATCACGGATGTTGTCGGTGCCGGTCAGCAGCATGGTCAGACGGTCAAGACCGAAGGCCAGACCCGCGTGCGGAGGGGTACCGTACTTCAGGGCGTCCAGCAGGAAGCCAAACTTCTCGCGCTGCTCCTGCTCGTTAATGCCCAGAATGCCGAACACGGTCTGCTGCATTTCACCGCTGTGAATACGCACGGAACCGCCGCCCACTTCGTAGCCGTTGATGACCATATCGTAGGCGTTTGCCACCGCGTCTTCCGGCGCCGCTTTCAGCTCTGCCGCCGTCATCTCTTTTGGCGAGGTGAACGGGTGGTGCATCGCGGTCAGGCCGCCTTCACCGTCGTCTTCAAACATCGGGAAGTCGATTACCCACAGCGGCGCCCATTTGCTTTCGTCGGTCAGGTTCAGGTCTTTGCCAAGCTTCAGACGCAGCGCGCCCATCGCATCCGCAACCACTTTCTTGTTGTCTGCGCCGAAGAAGATCATGTCGCCGTCCTGCGCGCCGGTGCGCTCAAGGATCGCTTCCACGATGTCCGCATTCAGGAATTTCGCCACCGGGCTGGTGATGCCTTCCAGACCTTTTGCACGCTCGGTCACTTTAATATAGGCCAGACCTTTCGCGCCGTAGATCTTGATGAAGTTGCCGTAGTCGTCAATCTGCTTACGGCTAAGGGCAGCACCGCCCGGAACGCGCAGGGCAGCCACGCGGCCTTTCGGATCGTTAGCCGGGCCAGCAAAGACCGCGAACTCAACGGCTTTCACCAGGTCTGCCACGTCCACCAGCTCCATCGGGTTACGCAGGTCTGGTTTGTCGGAACCGTAGCGACGCTCGGCTTCCGCGAAGGTCATGACAGGGAAATCGCCCAGCTCAACGCCTTTCACGTCGTTCCACAGGCTACGCACCAGGGCTTCCATCACCTCACGCACCTGCTCAGCGGTCATGAAGGAGGTTTCCACATCGATCTGGGTAAATTCTGGCTGACGGTCAGCGCGCAGGTCTTCGTCGCGGAAGCATTTCACGATCTGATAGTAGCGATCGAAGCCGGACATCATCAGCAGCTGTTTGAAAAGCTGTGGTGACTGCGGCAGCGCGTAGAATTTGCCTTTATGGACGCGGGATGGCACCAGGTAGTCGCGCGCGCCTTCCGGCGTGGCTTTGGTCAGCATCGGGGTTTCGATATCAAGGAAACCGTGGTCATCCATAAAACGGCGCACCAGGCTGGTGATTTTCGCACGGGTTTTCAGGCGCTGAGCCATTTCCGGACGACGCAGATCCAGGTAGCGGTATTTCAGACGCGCTTCTTCGGTGTTGACGTGGTTGGAGTCCAGCGGCAACGCTTCCGCGCGGTTGATGATCGTCAGATCGGACGCCAGCACTTCGATAGCGCCGGTCGCCATGTCGGCGTTGACGTTTTTCTCGTCACGCGCACGCACGGTGCCCGTCACCTGAATGCAGAACTCATTGCGCAGCTCAGAAGCCAGCTTCAACGCATCAGCGCGATCCGGATCGAAGAACACCTGAACGATACCTTCGCGGTCACGCATATCAATAAAGATAAGGCTACCAAGATCGCGACGACGATTGACCCAACCACACAGGGTGACCTGCTGCCCGACGTGGGACTGACGCAGCTGCCCGCAATATTCTGTACGCATGAGATATCCCTTAATTAGCCGCAGGCTGATTGTCGCCTGTCTCGCAGGCTACGATGTCGCAGCTTTCTGTATGTCACAACTGGATGAAAAAAGGCGGCTATTATACTGGAAATTCTGCCGCACGATAAGAGCGAAGCACGGCCTGACGCGCGTTTGCTGAACTCTTATTGCCTATTCTCACAAAAATTAACAAAATTATCCGACCAATAACAGGCCATCACGTCGTAAGGTGTAGAAAAGCAATCATTTGACGGGAGTGACGATGTTTACACTTGATGCCACCAAAACCGCCCTTGTGGTCATTGATTTACAGGAAGGCATTCTGCCTTTTGCCGGTGGTCCGCACACCGCTGACGATGTGGTCAGCCGCGCTGCGCGCCTGGCAGAAAAATGCCGCGCCAGCGGCTCGCCTGTTGTTATGGTGCGCGTCGGCTGGTCCGCTGATTTCGCCGAAGCGTTAAAGCAGCCGGTTGATGCCAAGGCCCCGGCGCAGGCGCTGCCGGACAACTGGTGGACATATCCTGTCTCGCTCGGTAAACGCGACAGCGATATAGAAGTCACCAAACGCCAGTGGGGCGCATTCTACGGCACCGACCTGGAGCTCCAGCTGCGCCGTCGCGGGATCGACACGATTATTCTGTGCGGGATCTCCACCAACATCGGTGTGGAATCCACCGCCCGTAACGCCTGGGAGCTGGGCTTTAACCTGGTGATCGCGGAAGATGCGTGCAGCGCAGCCTCTGCGGATCAGCACCAGGGCAGCATGACCCATATCTTCCCGCGTATCGGTCGCGTGCGCAGCACGGATGAGATCCTCAGCGCGCTATGATGTACGTGGGCCTGCCCCAGTGGTCGCACCCGAAATGGGTGCGCCTGGGTATTACCAGCCTTGAAGAGTATGCCCGACACTTTAACTGCGTGGAGGGCAATACCACGCTGTACGCTCTGCCCCGCGCGGAGATCGTCGAACGCTGGCGCGAGCAAACCAGCGACGACTTCCGCTTTTGCTTTAAATTCCCGGCGACCATCTCCCACAACGCCGCGCTGCGCAACTGCGATGATTTAACCCACGAGTTTTTCACCCGGATGTCGCCTCTGGCCAACCGTATTGGCCAGTACTGGCTCCAGCTTCCCGCCACGTTTGGCCCGCGCGACCTGCCTGCCCTCTGGCAGTTTCTCGACGCCCTGCCGCATGGCTTCACCTACGGCGTAGAAGTAAGGCATCCGGAATTCTTTGCCAAGGGCGACGCGGAGAAAGCGCTCAATCGCGGCCTGCATGAACGATCGGTCAACCGCGTGATCCTCGACAGCCGCCCCGTACATAGCGCAATCCCGCACAGCGAAGCCGTTGTTGATGCCCAGCGCAAAAAACCTAAAGTGTCCGTCCACGCGATCGTAACGGCACAGAACCCGATGGTCCGGTTTATCGGCAGCGATAACATGCAGCAAAATGAGGAGATGTTCGCCGTCTGGCTGCAAACGCTGGCGAAATGGGAGCACACCACCACGCCGTACCTTTTTTTACATACGCCGGATATCGCACAGGCGCCTGAACTGGTCGATGCTCTCTGGCAAGCCTTGCAGCAGGCGGTTCCGTCGGTTGGCCCCGCGCCGTCCATCCCACAACAATCTTCTCTTTTCTGAAATCACCCCCTATCATAGAGACGTGCCATCTGCCAAAAACAGGGAGTTAGTATGGTCAGCGCGCTGTATGCGGTGTTAGGTGCATTACTGCTGATTAAGTTTTCATTTGATGTTGTGCGCCTGAGAATGCAGTACCGCGTCTCGTACGGTGACGGGGGCTTTTCTGAGCTACAAAGCGCAATCCGCATCCACGGCAACGCGGTCGAGTACATTCCCGTCGCGTTAATTTTACTGCTGTTAATGGAGATGGATGGCGCTGAAACCTGGATGGTGCACGTCTGTGGGCTGCTGCTGATAGCAGGGCGTTTGATGCATTATTATGGTTTTCACCACCGCCTGATCCGCTGGCGTCGTTCCGGCATGAGCGCGACCTGGTGCTCGCTTTTGCTGATGGTGCTGGCTAACCTTTGGTATATGCCGTGGGAGTTGGTTTTCTCCTTCCATTAGCGCACAATATGCCCCTTTATTTTTCCCGGATTTTTACGTTATGTCAGATCGCGACACGCTTTTTTCCGCGCCTATCGCCAGCCTGGGCGACTGGACCTTTGATGAACGGGTAGCCGAAGTCTTCCCGGATATGATCCAGCGCTCTGTTCCCGGTTATTCCAATATTATCTCCATGATCGGCATGCTGGCGGAGCGTTTTGTTCAACCCGGCACGCAGGTCTATGACCTGGGCTGTTCGCTGGGAGCGGCAACGCTGTCCATTCGTCGTAACGTTCATCACGAAGGCTGCAAGATTGTGGCTGTCGATAACTCACCGGCCATGGTCGAACGCTGCCGTCGCCACATTGACGCGTATAAAGCCCCTACGCCTGTGGAGGTGGTAGAAGGCGATATCCGCGATATCGACATCCAGAACGCCTCGATGGTGGTCCTGAACTTTACCCTTCAGTTCCTGGTGCCGGACGATCGTCAGCGGTTGCTGGATAAAATTTATCAGGGCCTGAACCCGGGCGGCGCGCTGGTGCTGTCTGAGAAATTCAGCTTTGAAGACGCCAGCGTGGGCGAACTGCTGTTCAACATGCACCATGATTTCAAGCGTGCAAATGGCTACAGCGAGCTGGAGATCAGCCAGAAGCGCAGCATGCTTGAAAACGTCATGCTGACGGATTCCGTAGAAACCCACAAAGCGCGCCTGCGCAAAGCCGGATTTGAACACAGCGAACTGTGGTTCCAGTGCTTTAACTTTGGTTCTCTGGTGGCGCTTAAAGCCGGAGACGCAGCATGATCGAGTTCGGTAATTTCTATCAGCTGATTGCCAAAAACCACCTTTCCCACTGGCTGGAAACCCTGCCTGCGCAAATTGCCACCTGGCAGCGCGATCAGCAGCATGGTCTGTTGAAGCAGTGGTCCAACGCCGTGGAGTTTCTGCCTGAACTGACGCCTCATCGTCTGGATTTACTGCACAGCGTGACGGCGGAGAGCGAAGAGCCGCTCCCGGCCGGGCAGATCAATCGCATCGAAACGCTGATGCGTAACCTGATGCCGTGGCGCAAAGGGCCGTTCTCGCTGTACGGTGTAAATATCAACACCGAGTGGCGCTCCGACTGGAAGTGGGATCGCGTTCTGCCGCATTTATCCGACCTGACCGGGCGCACTATTCTGGACGTGGGCTGCGGTAGCGGCTATCACATGTGGCGCATGATCGGCGCAGGCGCGCATCTGGCCGTCGGTATCGATCCGATGCAGCTGTTCCTGTGCCAGTTTGAAGCGGTGCGTAAGCTCCTGGGTAACGACCAGCGTGCGCACCTGCTGCCGCTGGGTATCGAGCAACTCCCTGCCCTGAAAGCGTTTGATACCGTTTTCTCGATGGGCGTGCTGTACCACCGTCGTTCCCCGCTGGAGCATCTCTGGCAGTTGAAAGATCAGCTGGTCAGCGGCGGCGAACTGGTGCTGGAAACGCTGGTCATCGAAGGCGATGAACATGCCGTTCTGGTGCCGGGCGATCGCTATGCGCAGATGCGCAACGTTTACTTCATCCCTTCCGCGCTGGCGCTGAAGAACTGGCTGGAGAAATGTGGATTTGTCGATGTACGCATCGCCGATGTGTGCGTGACGTCGGTTGAGGAACAGCGCCGCACCGACTGGATGATCACCGAATCACTGGAGCAATTCCTCGACCCGGACGATCACAGTAAAACCATAGAAGGCTATCCGGCCCCGATGCGTGCGGTATTGATTGCGACCAAGCCGTAGCCTTTAGCCGGGTGGCGGCTGCGCCTTACCCGGCCTACGCGTCGCACGTTTTCTCCAAAATAGTTCAAGTTGCAGCAAGGCGGCAACGCAGCGAATCCCCGGGAGCTTACATCAGTAAGTGACCGGGGTGAGCGAGGCGGCCAACGCGGCTGCGGCTTGAAATATGAAGGAGAAAAAAAGGCCCCTGTTGAAGTTGCAGGGGCCTGGTACAAGCAAGCATCATATTGGGCGACATGATGCGCGGTAAAAATCGGTACGTTGCTACACGTGATGACATTCAATCAACGATTTCATTACCGCAACCGACTCTCCATCCACACCGTAGCGCGAGTACTCATCCGCTTCAGCATCCGTCGACATTGACAACCCTGTATTGCGATAACGCATGGGTGAAGGTATCCATTTACCCGCCGAGCTGTGCAGCTCTTCCACCCCTGCGTTTAAAAACAGTTCCAGATTGCTGGCGCGTACTCCTGCGCCCGCCATGATTATTGGAACACCGGAATGTGCTTTTAGTTCCGTAATTAATTTCAGTCCTTTTTCAGCCGAGGACTGCTGGCCCGACGTCAGAACGCGCGCCACGCCCAGTTCTGCCAGCGTATCAAAGGCTTGTATCGGATCCTGACACATATCGAACGCACGATGAAAAGTGACCGCCATCCCCCGGGCGGCGCGCATGACCTGACGCATACGCGGAAGATCGATGTTGCCGTCTTCGTCCAGCACACCGATCACCAGCCCCGGAAAACCGGAATCACGGACGAGGGCGATATCCTCAAGCATGGCACTGAACTCACCCGCCGTATAACAAAAATCACCGCCGCGCGGGCGAATAATCGGGTGCACCGGAATAGTGATGGCCTGACGGGCTGATTTCAGCACGCCAAAGGACGGGGTTAATCCCCCTTCTTTAGGTGCCGCGCAAAGCTCGATGCGATCGGCCCCCTGCCGTTGCGCAGTGACGGCACACTCCACGCTGTAACAACAAATTTCCAGCAGCGCCATGTCATCCTCCTTAAATTTCACTCAACGTACCATCGTGGCACGTTGCCCGATTGGTGTCTGGATCGACGCTCACAATGCTTACGCTTCGCTGGCGACGATCTGCTCGATAGTCCAGGGATGGAATTTCACCGTCACGTTGCCGTCCGTTACGGCAAGCGTAGGGTTCGGTAAGCGTTCGCGCTCCCCTTTTGGCGAGCTGGTTTTGACGAAAATACCCGGCTGGCTTAACCCCTCGTCGGAAAGCAGCGCCAGCGCACGGGCGTTCAGCGTCTCGGGCTCCCCAGGCAGAACAATTTCGATATGCTCCCAGCCTTCGTGCGGATAACGCTTCTCCCCTGGCCAGGGCAGTTCCACAACGGTGAATTGCCAGTGCGCCACCGTTACCGGCGCGTGAAGTTTGAACAGGCAGATCGGACGACCGTTAATGATATTCTCCGACAGCAGTTCTCCGCACTGCTCAAAGCCACGCCGCCAGCGTTCGGCGGTAGCATTCTGGTGGCAGCGCAAAGAGATGTGATCGGCCTCAAGCGGCGCGATATCCAGCCCGAGACGGGTGGCAAGTTCTGTGAACGCCTGAGTGAAGCGCGGTAAATCTGCGGAAATATCATGCAGTTCGTCAATGGTATGCCAGTTCGCCATAGGTCAGTCTCGTTTCGTGTCGCAAAGCCGCTAATTTACTCTGTTGCCCTCTGTCGACCAACCGCAGAATCACGGTTTTTTCGACTGCATGATTATGCATACCGTCTTCGCCTGGATTCTGAGCGATCTTCGCCCCCCGCAGGGCTGACGCCCGAAGGCATTTGCAGTATACTCCCGCCCTAAATTCTTAAACTGGCGTGGGTGTTTTTTACCCGCATCAAAAACGTAAGGTATCCAGGTGAATATTCAGGCTCTTCTCTCAGAAAAAGTCAGTCAGGCACTGATTGCCGCAGGTGCGCCTGCGGATTGCGAACCACAGGTTCGTCAGTCAGCGAAAGTACAGTTTGGCGACTATCAGGCTAATGGCGTGATGGCAGTGGCTAAAAAACTGGGCATGCCGCCGCGACAGCTCGCTGAGCAGGTACTGACGCATCTGGATCTCACCGGCATCGCCAGCAAAACCGAAATCGCCGGTCCAGGCTTTATCAACATTTTCCTTGAGCCTGCATTCCTCGCAAGCCACGTTGACGCGGCGCTGAAGTCTGACCGTCTGGGCGTGGCTCAGCCAGAAGCGCAGACCGTGGTGGTTGACTACTCCGCGCCAAACGTGGCGAAAGAGATGCACGTCGGTCACCTGCGCTCCACCATCATCGGTGACGCGGCGGTGCGTACCCTGGAGTTCCTTGGTCACAAGGTGATCCGCGCTAACCACGTAGGCGACTGGGGCACGCAGTTCGGCATGCTGATAGCGTATCTGGAAAAGCAGCAGCAGGAAAACGCAGGCGAAATGGCGCTGGCAGACCTGGAAGGTTTCTACCGTGAAGCCAAAAAGCACTATGACGAAGATGAAGCCTTCGCCGAGCGCGCGCGCAGCTACGTGGTGAAACTTCAAGGCGGCGACCCGTACTTCCTCGAGATGTGGCGCAGGCTGGTGGATATTACCATGTCCCAGAATCAGCTCACCTATAACCGTCTGAACGTGACCCTGACCCGTGACGACGTGATGGGTGAAAGCCTGTATAACCCGATGCTGCCAGGCATTGTGGCGGACCTGAAAGCTAAAAATCTGGCGGTGGAAAGCGAAGGCGCAACGGTGGTGTTCCTTGATGAGTATAAAAACAAGGAAGGCGAACCGATGGGTGTGATCGTCCAGAAAAAGGATGGCGGCTATCTCTACACCACCACCGACATCGCCTGTGCGAAATACCGTTACGAAACCCTGCATGCGGATCGCGTGCTGTATTACATCGACTCCCGTCAGCACCAGCACCTGATGCAGGCGTGGACTATCGTGCGTAAAGCGGGTTATGTGCCGGATTCCGTGCCGCTGGAACATCACATGTTCGGCATGATGCTGGGTAAAGACGGTAAGCCGTTCAAAACCCGTGCGGGCGGCACCGTGAAGCTTTCCGATCTGCTGGATGAAGCGCTGGAACGCGCGCGTCGCCTGGTGGCCGAGAAGAACCCGGATATGCCTGCTGACGAGCTGGAGAAACTGGCTAACGCGGTTGGGATCGGCGCGGTGAAATACGCGGATCTCTCCAAGAACCGTACCACCGACTATATCTTCGACTGGGACAACATGCTGGCGTTTGAAGGCAACACGGCGCCATATATGCAGTACGCTTATACCCGCGTACTCTCCGTCTTCCGTAAAGCCAATATCGACGAAAGCGTGCTGGCGAATGCCACGGTGACCCTTACCGAAGATCGTGAAGCACAGCTGGCTGCCCGCCTGCTTCAGTTCGAAGAGACGCTCTCCGTGGTCGCGCGTGACGGTACGCCGCACGTTATGTGTGCTTACCTGTACGATCTGGCCGGTCTGTTCTCTGGCTTCTACGAACACTGCCCTATCCTCTCTGCCGAGAGCGAAGCGGTGCGTCACAGCCGCCTGAAGCTGGCGCAGCTGACGGCGAAGACACTGAAGCTCGGTCTGGATACCCTGGGTATCGAAACCGTAGAACGTATGTAAAAAAGAAACCCGGCGAGCGCCGGGTTTTTTATTATCAGAAATATTTCCGCAAATATTCCGTCAGACACAGAATCGCCATTGCCTGGCCATACGGCATCGAGGTCAGCGGTATCTGGCGGTAAAACGCCAGATCGCTCCCCATCCCCGTCCCGAAGGACGTTTGCAGCAGCTCCCCTTCCGGCGAGATGTTTTGCACGATGCCGCGAATCGCTTTCTCCGCCACCTCTGCGTACTCTGCGCCGACATAACGCTTGCGCACGGCTTTCAGAATGCCGTAGGCAAACCCTGCCGTGGCCGACGCCTCCAGATAAGAATCAGGATCGTCCAGCAGCGTATGCCACAATCCGCTCTCGTCCTGACATTTTGCCAGTGCGGCGATCTGCGCGTTCAGTACCTGCACCAGATAGCGACGAACGGCGTTGTTTTCCGGCAGATCCACCAGCTCGAGGAAATCCGGGATCACGATGGTCAGCCAGCTGTTGCCGCGCGCCCAGCGAGCCCGGGCAAAGTTGTGATTGCCGTCGTAATTCCAGCCGTGGAACCACAGTCCGGTCTCCCGATCCATCAGGTTCTGTACGTGGAGCAGGAACTGATAGATCGCCTCCTCGACGTACTCCGGCTTGTTCAGCAGCTTGCCGATTTTCGCCAGCGGCAGCACCGTCATCATCAGCGTGTCATCCCACATCTGCTGATGGTTCTCTTCCGCCAGGGTGATGTGCTGCATGCCGCCATGTTCGGTGCGCGGCATCTCATTCATCGCCCATTCCGCCCAGCTTTCCAGCCACGGCAGCCAGGCAGGGTTTTTGGTCTCTTCGTAGCGATACGCCAGCGTCAGGAACGGCGACATGGTATTCACGTTTTTGGTGGTTGCGCCTTCAGCGAAACGGTCAGCAAACCAGCTGTCGATAATCTCGCGCATGCCTTCGTCACCGGTCTGGCAGTAATACTGCCAGATACCGTATAAACCGACGCCGTGGGTCCATTCCCATCCGGCCCAGCCTTTGGTGTCGATCACGCGCCCGTCGTCCAGCCGCAGCAAAAACTCACCCGTTTTGTCGTGGATATTGACCAGGTTATGCGTCACCTTTTGAATCAGCGATTTCAGCTCATCCCTGGCGATAAAGCGCTCAGGCTGACGCAGTAACGGGCTATGTTTGACAGGCCAAACTTTCATCATCTTAACCTCTGTTGTATGTCGAATTCAGTACCGCGCGATCCTTCAGCGAAGGGGCCGCCGGCTTATTGCGATTCAGATAACCGATGTTGTTGTTGCCCCACAGGGATTCATACGGCATACCGGCCAGCATCTCCACGGTAGCGCGGGCCTGCGGGGTCACCGCCTCTGGCATCGCATGGCCGGACTCGCGCATTTTCGCGGTCTCTTCACGCAGGGTGCTGTGAGTCTGCAAATTGAGTTTGAAGCGCAGGGAGACAAGGAAGCCGCAGAACAGCACCAGAATAGTGCCAACGCTCAGGATCATAAGAATGGTGTGGCTCACTTCCGCAGGTTGCACTTTTTGCCCGCTGACAAAGCCCGACATCTGCATCACGATCCCCACCAGCATCACCGCACCGGCCTGAGACGCTTTACGGGTCAGCGTCATGATGCCCGCGAAGATCCCTTCGCGACGCTGACCGGTGATCACTTCGTCCACGTCAGCAATGTAGATGTAGGTATTCCACGGTACGTAGTTGATACCCCCGCGGCCAAGACCGGCAACCGCAGAGATCAGCAGCAGCAGAGCGTAAACGTCGCTCAGGCCCGCGTAATAAAGCACCGCGTAAGAGAGCGAAGCCAGACCAAACAGCACGACCACCATGCGGTAAGACGGCGCAGGTCCGAAGCGAATGCACAGCGGGATCATGCCGATCACGGCGAGGAACTGGAAGATGGCCATCGTGCCCAGCAGGTTGGACGCCATTGACGCCTCCTGCATCAGCACAAATACCACGTAATAGGTGAACACCGCATTAAAGACATCCTGGGCGATGTAGCCGCCAAGGTACATCCCCAGATGCTGGCGGAAAATCTTGATGCGCAGCGTCGAACTTAATTCGACAAAAAGACGGTTCAGGCTCTGGCCCAGGGTCAGCTTTTTCTTCTCTTCCTCGGCACGCAGAGCCGCTTCAGACCACTCTTCCCGCGGACGCTCCCAGGTGAAGAACCAGACGAAAGTAAGCATCAGCGCGCAGAGTACGGAGAAGACCAGGCTTGCATAGAAGAAGGAGATCGCGTTGTCTTTGCCGAAATGCGTGAGCAGGATCCCCGGCAGGAAGGAGGCCAGAATGGCGGACATCTGCGCCATAGAGATTCGCGCCCCGGAGAATTTGGTTTTCTGTTTGAAATCGTCCGTCATCTCCGGCACCAGCGTTTCGTACGGCACCAGGATCATGGTGTAGACGATATCAAAGATCAGATAGGTCAGCAGGTAGTACCAGAAACTCATGTCCCCTACCCACATCAGCGAGTAGCTGAAAACGCAGGGAATACCGAGCAGGATGAAGAACTTACGACGGCCAAAACGCTTGCCCAGCCAGGTGGTGCCAAAGTTATCGGTTAAAAAGCCCATTAACGGGCTGACAACCGCATCCAGCACCCTTGCGGCAGCGAAGATAAAGGTTGCTTCAATCGGTGTGAGTCCACAGAAGGTGGTATAAAAATACAAAAGCCAGGCGGCCGTCAGGGCGGTAGTCCCCGCCCCGAGGAAGTCCCCTGACCCGTAAGCAAAATAATTTGCGAGTCCAATTTTACGTGTTTTCATTGCCGTCAACCCTAATCAGTTTTGGGAGACTCCCTGTAAGCAACCTCGTCCGGGAGTTTTTACACGGCTACAGTAAAAGTATCGACCTGTTGATACCTTTCTGTTTCTGCCATCACAAAGTGGTGAATGGCAAAAACGCAAAGAGTGTCAATACGCGTGTCACTGATTTATAAAACAGCGTTTCTTTTGTATCAAAAGGGAAGGTCATTTTTGCGAGCCAGCCTTCAGAAATGCCTGGAGACTGGCGAAAAGGCGGGCAGTTAGCGGTAGTTGACGAGCACCTCGTTGCGCTGAACCTTCAGCGCCGGGATGAGACGTCCACCGCCTGGCACTTCCCAGATAAAGCGTAAAGGCTCCTGAGCAGACACCCCGTTGAAGGCCTGGGTAGTGCCACGTTGACCCTCGATTTCCGCGCAGCGGGTCAGCGAGCACAGCCGCACCCGCAACCCGGCCGGTGTGGGTCCCGTCAGGGTGTAATTCCAGGCCACCAGCGTCATCTGCCCGGACACGGGCTCAGAGGCGGACAGCGGACGGGAGGAGATCGACTCACCCCGATGGTTGAGCGTCAAGCCGATACTGCTGGCCTGCCATGCCCCCTCGCCTGCGGCCTGCGCCGCCAGCGGGAAAAGTAAGATCCACAGCCACTTACGCATTATTTCCCTCCTATGGTCGCCGTCATGCGAATATTGCGGTTATCGGACAGCTCCATATTCGACAGCACTACCAGCTGGTTCAGGCTCCGGCGCAGGAAGCGCGACAGCAACGGACGCAGCGCGTGATTCACCAGCAGCACCGGCGGCGCGCCCAGCATCTCCTGACGCGCCAGCGCCTCCTGGGTTTGCGCCAGTAATCTGTCCGCCAGACCCGGCTCCAGCCCGCCACCGCCCTGCAACGCCTGAAGCAGCAGACGTTCCAGCGGCGTGTCCAGGCCAATGACCTGCACTTCGCCGGTTCCCGGGAACCATTGCTGGGTAATGGCGCGTCCAAGCGCCACGCGCACCACCGCCGTCAGTTCGTGCGGATCGCTTTGCAGCGGCGCATGTTCGGCCAGCGTCTCAAGGATGGTACGCATATCGCGAATGGGCACCTTCTCATCGAGCAGATTTTGCAGCACTTTGTGCAGGGTGGTTAAGGTCAGTACGCCCGGCACCAAATCTTCGGTCAGCTTCGGCATCTCCTGCGTTACGCGGTCGAGCAGCTGCTGCGCCTCCTGACGTCCAAACAGTTCCGCGGAGAACTGGCCAATCAGGTGGTTGAGGTGCGTTGCCACCACGGTACTGGCCTCAACGACCGTGTAACCCTGAATCTGGGCCTGCTCTTTCAGGGCGCTCTCAATCCAGATTGCCGCCAGACCAAAGGCCGGGTCGGTCGTCTGCTCACCCGGCAACGTGCCTGCGGCGGTGCCCGGGTTAATCGCCAGCCAGCGGCCGGGGTACGCATCACCGCTGCCGATTTCCACCCCTTTCATCAGGATGCGGTAGCGCGCGGGCGGGAGATCCATATTGTCCCGGATGTGGACCACCGGCGGCAGGAAGCCCATATCCTGGGCGAATTTTTTACGAATGCTGCGGATACGGCCAAGCAGCTCACCATCCTGCTGGAAATCCACCATCGGGATCAGGCGGTACCCCACTTCCATCCCCAGCGAATCTTCGAGCTGTACGTCGTTCCAGGTGGCTTCCACCGCCTGGGTGTTCTCAGGCATTTTGACCGGCGCAGGCTCTGCCTTAGGCTGCGTTTCCCGGCCACGCATCCACCAGGCAAGCCCCAGCAGCGCAGCGGTGAACAGCAGGAATACCAGGTTTGGCATGCCCGGCACCATACCGAGCAGGCCCAGCACCGCCGCAGAGAGCAGCATAACGCGCGGGTTGCTGAAGAGCTGCCCCACCATCTGCTCGCCCACGTCCTGATCGGTACTGACGCGAGTCACAATCACGCCCGCCGCGGTGGAGATCACCAGCGCCGGGATCTGCGCCACCAGACCGTCACCAATGGTCAGCAGCGTATAGCTTTCCGCCGCGTGGCCCATGTCCATGCCGTGTTGCAGCACGCCGACGAGCAGGCCGCCGACGACGTTAATCACCATGATCAGAATGCCCGCGATGGCGTCACCGCGCACAAACTTACTCGCACCGTCCATGGAGCCGTAGAAATCTGCCTCCTGGGTCACTTCGGCACGGCGTTTTTTCGCTTCATCTTCCGCGATCAGCCCGGCATTCAGGTCGGCGTCGATGGCCATCTGCTTGCCCGGCATCCCGTCGAGCACGAAGCGCGCGCCCACTTCAGCGATACGCCCCGCCCCTTTAGTGATAACCATGAAGTTGATAATCACCAGAATGACGAACACCACGATACCGATGGCGAAGTTGCCGCCCACCAGGAAGTGACCGAAGGCTTCGACCACCTTGCCCGCCGCCGCCGCGCCGGTATGCCCTTCCATCAGGATGATACGCGTGGAGGCAACGTTCAGCGCCAGGCGCAGCAGCGTGGTGAACAGCAGGATCGTTGGAAACGCGGCGAACTCCAGCGTGCGCTGGGTGAACATCGCCACCAGCAACACCATGATGGACAACGCAATGTTGAAGGTGAAAAGCAGGTCGAGGATAAATGCCGGTAACGGCAGCACCATCATCGACAGAATTAACAGGATCAGAATCGGTCCGGCAAGGATCTGCCATTGCGTCGATTTCAGGTTGCCGGGCAGGCGCAACATTGCCACCAGATTAGCCATCAGTGTCCTTCTCGTTCAAAAAATCCAGTGCTTCAGGCACCGGCAGGTTCTCAGGTTTTACAGGTCGTTGACCGCCCGCTAAACGCCAGCGTTTCAGTTGCCACACCCAGGCCAGCACCTCTGCGACAGCGGCGTAGAGCTGGCCCGGGATCTGTTGTCCAATTTCCGCGTGGCGATACAGCGCGCGAGCCAGCGGCGGTGCTTCCAGGATCGGCACACGGTTTTCCGTGGCAATTTCACGAATGCGCAGCGCAATCAGCCCGGCCCCTTTCGCCACCACTTTCGGCGCGCTCATTTTGTTTTCGTCGTACTGAAGCGCCACGGAGTAGTGAGTCGGGTTGGTGACGATGACGTCGGCTTTCGGCACATCTTCCATCATGCGCCGACGCGCGGCGGCGCGCTGCATCTGGCGGATACGGCCCTTAACGTGCGGGTCGCCTTCCATCTGTTTATATTCATCGCGGATGTCCTGACGCGACATTCGCAGCTTTTTGATATGGGAATAGATCTGGAAGATAACGTCGAACGCCACCATCGGAATAATGCTGAGTACCACCAGCAGCGAGCATAACCCGACCAGGTTCAGGGCATTCTTCATCGCCGTCATCGGGGACTCGCTGATGAGGCGCATCATCTCCGGCCAGTGGTGCCACAGAAAAAACCCGGCGGTACTGCCCATAAGAAGCGATTTCAGGATCGCTTTAAGAAGCTCTGCCCCGGTTTGCGCGGAAAACATTTTCGCAATGCCGGGGAACGGATTGAGCTTAGAGAATTTCGGTTGCAGCGATTTTCCGCTGAACACCAGGCCACCGAGCATGACCGGCGAAACCAGGGCCACGATGACCACGCCCGCGATCAGCGGCAGCAAGGCGAGCATCGCGCTTTTCACAAGGTTGATGATCTGAATGAGGATCAGATTGGGGTCATTGACCATGCTGTGATCAAAACGTAAGCCAGCCGAGAGCATTCCCGCCAGTCTGCGGGCGAGCATCTCCCCGCCCCACCAGATTATGCAGACGCCCACCACCAGGATCAGCAGGGATGTCAGCTCTCGGGATCGGGGGATCTGCCCATCCTCACGGGCTTTTTCAAGTCGGTGGGGTGTGGGGGCTTCTGTTTTGTCGTCGTTCTCTTCTGCCACTGTGCCTGCTCGCAGCCCATTAATTCACGGGTATCATGCCAGCGCAGAGAAAATCCAATGGCGGGAAAAGCCCGTTTATTCGGGCTCTTTTCGCTGTTTTTATTCTGAGCTGCCTCAGGCCGCGTTAACGACCTGAGGCAAAACGGGCAATCAGAAACCAAGACTGTCCAGCAGATCGTCCACCTGATCCTGGCTTGCCACCACGCCCGCTTTGCTGGTGTCAAGCTGTGGACCATTGAGCAGGCTTTCGTTCTCGCGTTTCGGACGGGCAGCCGGTTCCGGTATGTTCTCCAGCAGTACCATCAGCAGCTGACGTTCAATCTCCTGAATCACATCCATCATGCGCTTGATCACCTGGCCGGTGAGGTCCTGGAAATCCTGTGCCATCATGATGTCCAGCAGCTGGGCATTGGTGAAGCTGGTGTGCCCCGGCACGTCACCCAGGTACTGACGGGTATCCGTTACCAGTTCGCGGGCATCCGCCAGCTCAATAGGGTTCTCAAACCACTCATCCCAGCGTTTGCTCAGCGCTTTCGCCCCCTTCTCCATCGCATCCTGGTGCGGCTGCGAGGCTTCAACGCTGTTCAGCGCACGCTCGGCCGCCTGCGCGGTCATCTGTACGACGTAGTCCAGACGGTCGCGCGCGTCAGGGATGGCTTCCGCCGCTTCGGCGATAGCTTGGTCCAGCCCCAGCTCACGCAGGCTGTCGCGCAGCATGCGGGTCAGGCTACCAATGCGGGCAATAATGTCGCTCGGCGAATGTTCTTCAACGGGTTTCATAGCAGGTTGCAACATATCCATCACCTCACATGCCGAGTTTCTCGAAGATCTTCCCGAGCTTCTCTTCCAGAGTCGCCGCGGTGAATGGCTTCACCACGTAGCCGCTTGCGCCCGCCTGTGCAGCGGCAATAATGTTCTCTTTCTTCGCTTCTGCGGTCACCATCAGCACCGGCAGAGAGGCCATGCCTGCATCCGCGCGGATGGTTTTCAGCAGTTCGAGACCGTCCATGTTCGGCATGTTCCAGTCGGAAATCACAAAACCAAACCCGCCAGCCTGGAGTTTGTTCAGCGCATCCACCCCGTCTTCTGCTTCTTCAACATTGTTGAAGCCCAGCTCTTTCAGCAGGTTGCGCACAATGCGACGCATGGTGGAAAAGTCATCCACAACCAAAAACTTAAGCTCTTTATCCGCCATAAAATAATACTCCTGAGTCAAATACGTATTGCCTGTCCGGCACTGATTTTCGCCAGCATCTGCTGGCTTACCTGGCTAAGATCGACCACTTCGCTTACGCCACCCATATTGATGGCCTCGCGCGGCATGCCGAACACCACACAACTTGCTTCATTCTGCGCAATCGTCCAGGCGCCAGCCTGGTGCATCGCAAGCATTCCGGCGGCACCGTCGTTGCCCATCCCCGTCAGGATCACCCCAACGGCGTTGCGCCCCGCATGTTTCGCCACCGAATGAAACAGCACATCCACCGACGGACGGTGCCGGTTAACCGGCGGCCCGTCATGAATTTTGATTTGATAGTTCGCCCCGCTGCGCGCCAGCTCCATGTGCTTGTCACCCGGGGCGATATAGGCGTGACCCGGCAGCACGCGCTCGCCGTCTTCCGCCTCTTTCACGCTGATCTGGCACAGCTTATTCAGGCGCTCCGCGAACGAACGGGTAAACCCTGGCGGCATATGTTGCGTGATCAGAATACCCGGGCTTGAGAGCGGCAATGGCTGGAGTACATGGCGAATTGCCTCTGTTCCTCCGGTTGACGCCCCAATGACCAGCAACTTTTCCGAGCTGAGTAACGGCCCTGCCTTCAGGGTTGCCGAAGCTGCCATCGGCTTGTGGGCCGCGAGTTTTGCGCGCGACGCGGTACGGATTTTCTCGGCGATCATCTCGCTGTACGCCAGCATCCCCTCGCGAATGCCGAGCTGCGGCTTGGTGACAAAATCCACCGCCCCCAGCTCCAGCGCGCGCAGGGTGATTTCTGAACCTTTACCGGTCAGAGATGACACCATCACCACCGGCATCGGGCGCAGGCGCATTAATTTTTCCAGGAAATCGATGCCATCCATGCGCGGCATTTCAACATCCAGCGTCAGCACGTCGGGGTTATATTTTTTGATTAAATCCCGCGCGACCAGCGGATCGGGTGCTGTCGCCACCATCTCCATATCGCTGTGGCTATTGATGATTTCGGTCATGATCTGACGCATCAGCGCCGAATCATCGACAGACAATACCCTGATTTTACTCATGCTTTTTCCTTACTCAGCGCATAAACCGTTTGCCCACGCAGGCTAAACTCACGCACGAGGTTGCTGAAGTTTTCCGAGTGCCCGGCAAACAGTAAACCGTCAGGCTTGAGCAACGGAACAAAGCGACGCAGGATGTCCTGCTGCGTCGTTTTATCAAAATAGATCATCACGTTACGGCAAAAAATAGCGTCGAATGGCCCCGGCACGTTGTACTGCTTATCCAGTAAATTAACGGGAGCAAATTCCACGCAGTTCGCCAGCTCCTGGCGTACGCGCACCAGTCCTTCATGCGGGCCGGTACCGCGCATGAAGTAACGCTGTAGCTGCTGAGGAGACAGCGTTTTAAGCTCATCCTGGCGATAAACGCCGTTACGGGCTTTTTCCAGCACTTCGGTATCGATGTCGCTGGCGTACACTTTCCAGCGGCCCGGCGCCATGCCCAGGGTGTCCGCCAGGGTGATGGCCAGCGAGTACGGCTCTTCCCCGGTAGAGGCCGCCGCGCTCCAGACGCGATACTCTCCGCTACGGCGACGGGCGTGTTCCGCCAGCACCGGGAAGTGATGCGCCTCGCGGAAAAACGCGGTCAGGTTGGTGGTTAATGAGTTGATAAATGCCTGCCATTCGGCGCTGTTCTGGTTCGCTTCGAGCATGCTCAGATAGCGGCCAAAATCATCCAGCCCCAGCGTACGCAAGCGCCGCACCAGCCGGTTGTAGACCATGTCTCGCTTATGGTCCGCAAGCACGATCCCCGCACGCTGGTAGATTAACTGACATATCCGACGAAAATGCGCGTCGGACAGCGCGAGGCGCTGTGTCATCTGCAACAATAATGACGTTTGCCCTGAGGGCATGGGTGATGTCATAGCGCCTTCTTAATCACATTCAGGATACAACGGGCACGGCCTGTGACCGTCCGACTTCTGTTACTGCTTCAACGTGCTCTTTCACATTAAATACGGCGACCAACCCGGTAAGGTGATCCGCCTGGTTTGCCAGCTGATCGGTAGCCGCCGCCGCCTCTTCCACCAGTGAGGCGTTCTGCTGCGTAACCTGATCCATCTGTGTAACGGCCTGCGCCACCTGCTCAATACCACGGCGTTGTTCATCAGACGCCGAGGCAATCTCGCCCATAATGTCGTTAACCCGCGTCACGGAGGTGACAATCTCGTGCATGGTCTGCGCGGCGGTATCCACCAGCGCGGAGCCCTGCTGAACGCGGGAGACCGACTCTTCTATCAGCCCTTTGATCTCTTTCGCCGCATTGGCGCTGCGGCTGGCGAGGTTTCGGACTTCACCGGCAACCACCGCGAACCCGCGCCCCTGCTCCCCGGCACGCGCCGCTTCAACGGCCGCGTTCAGCGCCAGAATATTGGTCTGGAACGCGATACCGTCGATGACGCTGATAATGTCGCCAATTTTCTGCGAGCTGGCGGCAATCTCCTGCATCGTGCTGGCGACGTGAGAGGCCTGATCGCCCCCACGTTTCGCCGTCATCGCCGCCTGTTTTGACAAGTCGGACGCCTGACGCGCGTTATCAGCGTTCTGACTTACCGTCGCGGTCAGCTCCTCCATGCTGGCCGCCGTCTGCGCCAGCGATGCCGCCTGCTGTTCGGTGCGGGATGAGAGATCGTTATTGCCTGCCGCAATCTCGGAGATCCCGGTATGCATGGCGTAACTGCCCTGGCGAACGTTGCTTACCGTTTCCCGCAGCGACCCCTGCATCGCCTTCAGGCTGGCGAAAATCGCTGATATTTCATTCCTGCCATACACGGCCACCGGACGCGCCAGATCGCCCTTCGCCATACTGTCGAAGTGGCTGCTGACGATGGCCAGCGGCTGGACGATCATTTTGCGCGACCACCACAGCGAGCCGCCGGTCAGCAGGGCGGCCAGGATCACCATGATCAGGAAAATCGCCCCTGACATGCGGTAGCTGGTACGGCTGTCCGCACCGGCACGCGCCACAAACTGGTTAATATCCTGCTGCCAGGCGTTAAAGCTACCGTCGAACGCCGCCTGAGACGCCTGCACCGGCGCGGTCAGGAAGTCAGAAAGCTGGTTGTTCTCCAGCCACGTCGCCTGATGGTCGAGATCGCCGTACCACACATCAAAGGTCTTTTTCATGGCGACTTTCAGCGCTTTCTCTTTCTCACTGACCGCCTCCTGCGCCGTAAAGGCCTTAAACTGCGCGTCGGCCTGCTTCAGGCTGCTGCGGGCCACGACCATCAGCGCCTTAATATCCTCCGGCGGATAGCTCAGCGCGGTTAACGTCCCTGCTTTGTTCAGCGCAGTGCTTGCCTGCAACAGCACGGCACGCGTTTGTGCCAGTGCGGAGCGCTGCTGATTACTCGTCTCAACTTCCTGCAAATTCTGATAGCCATCGCGAAACGCCCAGAAAGACAACCCGTTACTGCCAACCTGCAAAACCCCACACAGGATCAGAATCAAAAACAGTGTGGTCGAGATACGAATACGATTTAACATCCACGCTCCCATCAAGCGGCAAGCAGCCGCGGTTTAATTGTCAGTCAAAATGTTTCCCAGTTTTCATCTTGTCCGGTCACCGCTGCGCGCGTACGTGTTGTCACGGGCGCCGGGGTTGCTTCGCTGTACGCCGACCGCGAGTTGACCGTATTTGTCGTTTTTGAAGTAAGACGGAACGCCGAGACGGCCATTTTCAGGCGGCTCGCCTGGTCCTCCAGCGCAGCGGCCGCGGCAGCGGACTCCTGCACCAGGGCGGCGTTTTGCTGCGTCACACGATCCATTTCCGATACCGCCAGGGCGACCTGGTCAATACCACGACTCTGCTCATCCGATGCAGAGGCGATTTCACCCATGATGTCCGTCACGCGCGTCACGGCATTCACGATGTCATTCATGGTTTCACCCGCACTTTCCACCAGCACCGAGCCGGTATCCACGCGTGAAACAGAGTCTTCAATCAGGGCTTTGATCTCTTTCGCCGCATTGGCGCTGCGGCTGGCGAGGTTACGCACTTCGCCAGCGACCACGGCAAACCCGCGCCCCTGCTCGCCCGCACGCGCCGCTTCAACGGCCGCGTTCAGCGCCAGGATATTGGTCTGGAAGGCGATACCGTCGATTACGCTGATGATGTCGGCGATTTTCTTCGAGCTGTCGGCAATGTCATGCATGGTTTTCACCACGCCGTCGACCACCCGACCGCCGCGCTGGGCGGTGTCGGACGCGCTTTCTGCAAGCTGCGACGCCTGGCGGGCATTGTCGGCATTCTGCTTCACGGTCGCGGTGAGCTGCTCCATGCTGGCCGCCGTCTCTTCCAGAGCGGATGCCTGCTGTTCGGTACGGGACGAGAGATCGTTGTTGCCCATCGCGATTTCACTCGTGCCGGTATAGATGGCATCCGCCCCCTCGCGCACGTTGGCGACGGTATCAATCAGCGAACGCTGCATATGGTCGACGCTGGTTGCCAGCTCGGTGATCTCATTGCGGCCAGAAACGGTCAGCGTTTTCGTGAGATCGCCCCGGCCAATATCACGGATATGGGCAATGACGCGGCCAAGCGGGTTAAGCAGGATATGACGAATGCCGTACCACACGGCCACCAGCACGATGACCAGCGCGAGGGCGAGAACCGCCATCTGCCATTTCGCGAAACGGTAGTCGTTCTGGCTTTGCGTAAAGGCGGAGTGATAAAGTTCGCCGCTGGCTTTGGCGTACTCGCCGAGCGCCGCGCCGAGGGCGTTCTGCATTCCCTGGGTCGGCTGCGCGAAATAGGCGTCCATATTGCCCTGCTCCAGGAACTGTACCAGCTCCGTGAGGCCGGCGAAGTAGGCCTGATATTTTTCATCTATGTTCGCGCTCGCCTGCGCCATTGCTGGCTGAGGGGCGATTTTTTTGAAGGCGTCGTAATGTTTCGCCGCGTCTGCCAGCGTGGCGCGCGCATTCTTCAGCAGTTCCGTTTTTGCGCTGCTCTGTTGGTTATTCGGGTCCATCATCATGCGGGCAGACGAGCGGCTCAGGTTGATACGCGTCTGCAACATCAGATCCCAGGTCGTGGTCAGTTCGCTTTGCTGCATTCGCAAATCGTTCGAGGCCGCGAAGCTGTCCTGGTTCTGTTTTAACGACGAGAAAAAGAGGCCGCCAGAAATAAGCTGAAGAAGTGCGAAAATGACCAGCACCATCATAAGCATTGTGACAACGCGGATACGGTTCAACATACAACACCTTCTCATAGATTTATTAACGGTGTTATCGGCACAGGCCACAGGAACTTTACATTTGCGAAAGGGAAAAGCGCGGGAGTCAGAATGCGACGTCGACAATCAGCGTGTCGGTGTAGGTTCCGGCAGGCGGCGTGGCCTGGCTGGTCAGAACTTTGGCGGTATAGTTGTAGGTACGTAAAAGCCCGTCCGTACTGACCTGCGATGAGCTGGCGCTGGCCCAGCGCTCGCTGCCGCTGCCGCCCCAGCGGTTGCTGGTCGCCTCTTTATAGATGTCGTAACTCATGAAGTTGCTGCCGCTGACCATACGACGCACGTTGTTCAGGGCGTTTGCCCCATTATTAATGCCTATGGTGTAGGTGCTGCCCTTGGTGCAGGTGACGGCGACCGACTGTGAAACAGTGGGAAAATTTTGCACCAGCGGCGCGCTGTTAAAATTCACGTCCGGCGTGGTCATGGTGCTGCAATCGTTGGTGACGGTCATGTTGAGGAGGATCGAGGTGGTTGCCGTGCCGGTTTGCGGGGTCAGGCACGCCCCGACCGCGCCAACGGCGCACACATTGTAGTTAATGCTGAACGTTAACAACACCTGATACGGCCCGGCGGTGACGTTCTGCCCCATTACGGTCCGGAAATAAAGGGGAATGTTGTAGCGCCTTGAACCCAGCAGCCCGAGCAGCGTGTTTCCGCTCCAGGTATAGGCTTTGCTGATTTGTATTTCACTGTTTCCGCCGCAGCCGGACGCCCCGCACAGCCGCGCAGGGATGACATCGGTAATAGCCGCGTTGTCCGTACGCTTCATGGTCGCCCGGCTATTCGCGAAGACGGATGCCGAGGTGTAATTCAGCGTCACCGAGTCGTTGGTTAACAGGTTGAGAACGGTATCGCAGGTCACCACCAGCGTGCCCGTCGTTTCCACTTCCCCGGTGCCGCTGAGTGCGAACGAGGTGACGCTGCCAAACGAGGCATTCACCGTACTGACGGTACAGGCCGCCCAGCTGCCGCCGGAGCACAGCAGCAGGAGCGCGATTAACAGGCGTCTCACGGCGCCTCCCGACAGGTCAGCGGACCGTAGGTTTGCAGCTTATGTTCAGGGTTTGCGCCAACGGTCAGCGTTGCCGTACAGCGTTTACCCTCCGGGGTGGTAACCTCGAGCGGATTCACGTCGTTGAGGTTTTCCAGCCAGGCGAGGCCGTCGTAGCCGACAACCGCGCTGCTGCGGGACGCGCGTCTGACCTGGCTTCCTACCGGGATCGCATTGCCCTGCGCATCGTGCAGGATCACGCTGGCAACCCGCTCCTGCTCCATCGGGAAATCCACCAGATAACCGTTATGCCGACGAATCGCCACCCGACGCTCGGTCTCTTTCAGCCGGGTATCCGCAGGTAAGTTCAGGGTATCAATGCGGTAACTTGCCGGGTAATAGGCGGAAACGCCGCTCACCAGCAGATAGCCTTTGTTATTGGTTTTTCCGACCGGCTGGTTTTCGTAGCTGACGGGAACATCCGGATGTCCATCGGTGCTGATCACCACAAACGCATCGTTGATTTTGTTCGCCGCAAACAGCTCACCGTCCATCAGCACGACAGAGCCCATCGCCTCGCCCCACCAGGTCATCATGCCCTTCTCACCGTAGCCGCCGCCCTGTAGCTCCACGTTGTTATTCCGCCAGCCGAGCGTGGCCTGCTGATAGTTACTCGACCGCGACTGGTTGGCCCAGGCCATGTTCCAGCTAAAGCCGCCGTCTGAAGGCATCGAGTGGTTGTAGTTAATGCGTTGAGTGCTGCCTGCGTCAGGGGTGTTTTCAAAGGTGACGGCGGCGCTGTCACGTTCGCCGAGGGGAACCTGCAACGACAGCGCAACCGTCCAGTCGCCCCGCTGCTGGTCACGGCTGGCAGCCAGATAAATACTGCTTGAGCCCCACAGATTACGGCTCCAGGAGAGGTTGAGCAGTTCAGTTTTCTGGCTGTCAAAACTCTCAACGCCGATCCACGCCGCGCCGATATTGCCGTATCCGCCGAGGTTAAAGGTTAAGGAATACTGGTCGGTATTGCGGCTCAGGCTGGCAACGGGGTTATCATTTTCATCATAAACGGTGGGCTGATCGTACAGAGCGAGGTTGCCGAAGCCACGGTCGCGCCGGGTATGCTGGGTCGCTACGCTAAACTCGCTGGTGTTGTACTGATAGCCCCAGTTTATCTGGCCGCCGCTATCGCCGCGCATGCGGCTTTGGGTCCACGAGGTATTGACCACGCCAAAACGCCCAAGCTTCAGCACCGTGCCCGCGCCGCCAAGCGCCAGCGACTCCGCCCCTTCCGCATGCCCCTCCAGCGTCAGCCAGTCGGTCACCCCGTAGCGGTACGATCCGCTGCCCGCCGCCGGGCCATAGTCAAAATTCTCAATACCGTAGTTACGCCGCAGGCTGCCCAGCGTCACGGCGCCGTCGCTTAACCCCTGCTTAAGCAGATCGCTGCTGACATAAAACGGCAACGTGGTACTCACCTGACGTCCCAGCGCATCCGTGGTAACCAGTACTGCATCGCCAGCACCGTTGATATACGGCAGATTGGTGAGGGTAAACGGCCCCGGCTGAAGGCGGGTGGAGCCGGAACGGTAGCCATTAATAAAGAGATCGACCGAGGTCGGGACGGCCGCCTCGCCGGAAAACGCGGGCAGTGGCCAGGTCACCAGATCCGGACGCAGGGAGAAGTCGCGCCCGTAGCTGATCCCGCCCATTCGCACGCTGGTGCTCCAGCTCAGCGCATCGCTGATGACGTCCCCGGCGGACCAGGTGGTGGCATCCTCTTCGTTGGTGATCAGTAACGTAGAGTCATAACGCACGTACCCTTCCTGCTGTCCGCTGTTACCGGTGAAATTCTGCCGGGCGTAACCCGTCGATGAAAATGAATAATCCTCATTGAAATAGCGAAACTCGTGCCAGACCGACGCCTGGCCGCCCGTGTGTTCGGAATGGTTGGTATAAACGTCGTAATTGAGCAGCGCGCCGCGGCCATAGTGCGGTTTGCTTTGCATGCTCTGTTCGCTGAACGGCGTGATCCGCGCCGCGACCCAGTCCCGGGGGACCGTCAGCAACAGGCGCTGGGCCGTACTGTCGTACTCTGCGCGTACCGACGTAAGCGTCGAGAGATTCACCTCTCCGGCTGGCACATGCGCGGGCGGCAGCCCGGCGCGGAGCAAATCCGCGCCCGAAATAAACCAGGCGCCCTCACGCTGCGTCACCGGCACCACCAGACCCGTGTCATAGTGGTTCAGCACCAGGGCGAGCTGGAATACTGCTTCGCCGTTTATCGTCCGTGCATCCGGCGGCGGCGGTAAACTGTCGTCGCCGGTTTCGGCAAAGGCGCTGGTACTGACGCAAAGCAGGATCATCATCGCCGGTTTCAGTTGACGGGCGTCGATTGCCATTGCGTATCCCTGGCATTAATTTGCGCGCTCATCCGGTTCGGCTGATAAATCCCAGCCGGAAGCGGCCAGCTTCGGGTGCTGCCTGGCAGCACATAACCCAGCAGCCCCTCGGCAACCGTGCGTTTTTGCCCGCCCTGCTCAACCGCAACCTGGCTGAGCCGGACGTGCACATCCCCCTGATTACGGACCTGAAGCGCGGGTTTCCCCCCTTCCTGAACGACCCGCCAGCTCAGCTGTTGAGTATTCGCCAGCGCGTGGTGCGCCCCTTCGTTGAGGGTGGGGATCCCCTGCCCATAAACAAATAAGGGAATGGAATAGCGCATTTGCAGTTTGAGGCCCATGGACGGTTCCGCTTTGGCATCCGGCTGGGGAATTTCATCCACAATAATGCGGTAGGCCTGCTCAACCCCCGACGGGATCGTCCCCTGCTTGATCAGGCGAATAAGCTGTTTACTGCCTTTGGCGATGGTCACGATCGGCGGGCTGGCAACCACATCCTGCTGGGCGGTGTAACGCTCATATCCGCCCTCCTGCTTCCAGCGCACAATACGCACCTGCATTGTCGTGGCGCTGTTGCCCTGATTCTGGATCCACAATTCAGTTGCTCTGGCCTCTGCCGAAAGCCACGGATCGATGGGCCACAAAAGAATGGTTGCCGCTGCCTGCGCCTGGCCCGCTGCCAGAGCCGTTGCCCCCAACAGACCCACCAGGCCTGATCGCCTGAAAAATGGCTTCATTGATGTTCTCCCTTTCCTACCATGACAAGGTCACGGTGAGTTGATCTGAATATGTTCCCGGCAGGCTAAACCCCGTCAGGAGCGCGACGCCAAAAAGAGGCAGCGCGATGTTATTGCTGTTGGTATAGGTAATCGGTATGGCCTGGTTAACCCCAATTTCGCTGTTCGCCGCCAGAGAGCTGCTGCTGTAGAGCCGGTAACCAACAACTTCGGTCCCACCTGAACGCGTCATCCGTCGCACCGAGCTGTAATTCTGACCGCCGTCAATGCTCATGCTCAGCGCCACGCCCGGCGTGCAGGCGATGGACAACGCACCGTCGGCGACAAAGCTGGTGCTGACCGGCGTGTTGTCCACGCCGTTACGGGTTCCAAAATCCAGCGTCCCAAAGCGCCCCCCCGTGCCGGTACTCACCGAGCACCCTGGTACTACCGTCGCGCTCACCCTGAAGGACTGGGAGGTCACCGCTCTGGCGTCGCAGTTCATCATCAGCCCGACGAGCAGGGCCAAAAAAGGGTGCACGACGCCCTCTGCGCTTTCGCGCAGACATAAACACAATGCCTTCATGGCTGAATCAGTAGGTGACGCTGACGTTAATCGTGTCGGTATAGGTTCCCGGTACAACCGTTACGCTATTGCCGCCGCCCGTTATGCGCCCGTAGAGGGTATAGCTGTTCACCCCGCCCGCTGTGGAAGCTACGGGCAACGCGGCGTTGTTAGCGATCACGTTGTTGTACCCGCTGTCGCTATAGAGGCTGTATGCCACGCCCTGTGCCGCATTGGCGGTATTCACCAGATAGCGGGCGGGTGTGCCGGGGGTGCCGACAACGGTTCCGGGTGCGGTCGCGTTGGTGTTGCCGGTGATCGCCACCGTGTAACTGGCAGTGGTACATTGAATGGTAAAGGTGTTTCCGCCGCTGGCCCCGGTTAACTGGGTTGTCAGGGTGGAGAATGTCGCAGGATGGGTCCCGAAATCGAGTGTCCCGAAGTTAATGCCGTTTTGCGTTGGCGAGCCGTTGATCAAACAACCGTTCGTCAGCGTCAGCGTCGCCCCGATAGTACCGCTACTGGTGACTGCCAGCGCCTGACCGACAGTCGCCGCCGTCAGCAGTGTACCCGCGCAGATAAAAAGAAGTGTTCTTTTCATTTACCACCCTCCAGAAGAAATAATGGTCCGCTTACCCTATTTTATTCATACTGTTCAGTATGTTAGCCCCGCTTAAACATTCCCCGGCGCGGTTACTGAGAATTTAGTTTATGGTTCACGCTTCAACCACTTTCAGCGAAGGTGAGACACCCGCCCTCCAATTAACAGACTATTAACAAACATTACAAAGAGTTAGCAAAATAAAACGGGCATTATTTTTGCTTAATTTGAGGATATATCGCCTGTAATGTGATCCGCGTCACAATATATCGTCATAGTAAAAACAACGAATTTCATAAAAATTAAAAACAAGTTGTAACTCACGCAGCTTTACTTCAATTTATGCCCCGAATATTTTCCTGCGCTTAAATAAAAATTTTGTATGCATTGACGCAGGAAACTCTTTTAGCGCATAGAGGATCTTTTTGTGGCAAGTGCAAACAAACTCACGCTCTTCATCGTGATTTTCATGCTGGCGGGCATTCTTTCAGGTGCGGCAATCCATGAGTATGCTTCGCCCGACGCGATACAGGCCTGGTCGGAGAACATCACCCTGCTGACCGATATTTTCCTGCGGCTGATTAAGATGGTGATTGCCCCGCTGGTGTTCAGCACCCTGACGGTGGGCATTATGAAGCTGGGTGAAACGTCGACGATTGGGCGCGTCGGGGGTAAAGCGATGGTGTGGTTTATCAGCTCATCCGTACTTTCCATTCTGGTGGGGCTGTTTATTGTTACCCTTGAACAACCCGGCAGCGGTCTGAACCTGAGCATTCCGACAGAGACGGTTGATACCGGCCTGGCCGTTAGCGGGATGTCGCTGAAAGCCTTCGTGTCACACACTATTCCAACCAGCATTGCCGGCGCGATGGTGAACAATGAGATCCTGCAAATTGTGGTCTTCTCGATGTTCTTCGGCATCGGCGGCGCGTCATTAGGTCAAAAATTCAACGCCCCGCTGGTGGCGGCGCTGGATGTGGTCTCCCACATTATGCTGAAAGTGACGGGCTACGTGATGTACGTTGCGCCGCTGGCCATTTTTGCCGCGATTTCGTCCGTGATTGCCACTCAGGGTCTGGGCATTTTGCTGAACTATGCCTCGTTCATTGGCGGTTACTATGTGGCGATCCTTCTGACCTGTCTGGTATTGCTGGCGGTAGGTTACATGGTACTGAAAAATGAGATTTTCCGTCTGGTGGCGATGCTGAAAGATCCGGTGCTGGTCGCGTTTACCACCAGCAGCTCAGAAGCGGCATACCCGAAAACGCTGGAGCAGTTAGCGCGCTTCGGCTGTTCACGTAATATCGCCTCTTTCGTCCTGCCGATCGGCTACTCGTTTAACCTGGTCGGCTCCATGGTGTACTGCTCGTTCGCCTCGATGTTTATCGCCCAGGCATACAACATTCACCTGAGTTTCACCGAGGTGACGGTGCTAATGTTAACGTTGATGCTGGCCTCGAAAGGGATTGCGGGCGTACCGCGCTCGTCGCTGGTGGTGCTGGCGGCAACTATTCCGAGCTTTAACATTCCGGTGGCCGGGATCTTGCTGCTGATGGGGATTGACCATTTCCTGGATATGGGACGATCGGCCATTAACGTGCTGGGGAACGGGATTGCGACGGCGATGCTGTCGCAGAATGAAGGGGCGCGGGAAGCGGAATCAGCGCTGGTGGAGCAGGAGGCGTAAGGATACAAAAGAGCCGGGTGGCGCTGACGCTTACCCGGCCTACGTGTTCGAGCCATTTGTAGGCCGGGTAAGGCGAAGCCGCCACCCGGCTTTGTTTTATGCTACATGATTCGCCGCGATATCCAGCAGCGCCATCTCTTCGCTGTTCAGCAGCTTCTCAATATTCACCAGAATCAGCATACGCTCGCCGAGCGCACCCAGCCCCGTCAGGTATTCCGTCGACAGCGTGACCGCAAACTCCGGCGCAGGACGGATTTGATCGGCGGTCAGCGACAGCACATCAGACACGCCATCCACCACGATCCCCACCACGCGCTGCCCCAGATTCAGGACGATCACCACCGTGTTATCGTTGTACTCCACATCGCCCTGGCTAAACTTCACGCGCAGGTCCACGATAGGCACAATCACACCGCGCAGGTTGGTCACACCCTTGATAAACGCTGGCGTGTTCGCAATGCGCGTTACCTGGTCGTAACCGCGAATTTCCTGCACTTTCAGGATGTCGATACCGTACTCTTCATCCCCTAAAGTGAAAACCAGGAATTCCTGTCCAGATGGCTCGCCCGCCAGTTTCGTTACGTTACTCATACCGGTCATGTTATTACCTTTTACTTAATCAGGCGGCTGTGTTCGCCACACGTTGTTCACGATTTAATCCCTGAAGTGCCGATACATCGACGATCAGCGCGACGCTACCATCACCCAGGATGGTGGCAGCAGAGATCCCCGGCACTTTGCGGTAGTTACTTTCCAGGTTCTTAACCACCACCTGATGCTGACCAATCAGCTGATCGACCAGCAGCGCGTAGCGGCGTCCGGCGCTTTGCAGGATCACAACGATACCCTGCGTGGCCTCGGTTTTTGCCCCGTCCACTTCAAACACTTTCCACAGTTCCACCAGCGGCAGGTACTCGCCGCGCACTTCGAGCACGCGCTCGCCGCCCGCCAGCGGATGCAGATCTTCTTCACGCGGCTGGAGGGACTCCATCACCGCGTTCAGCGGCAGAATAAAGACTTCGTCCGCCACTTTAACGGACATGCCGTCAAGAATGGCCAGCGTCAGCGGCAACAGGATACGAATCGTGGTGCCCGCGCCCTGCTTAGACTGGATCTCAACGTGACCGCCCATCTCCTGAATGTTACGTTTCACCACGTCCATGCCCACGCCGCGGCCGGAAACGTCGGTGACCTGCTCTGCGGTTGAGAAGCCCGGGGCAAAAATCAACATGCCCACTTCTTCGTCGGTCATATTTTCGTTGACCGCCATTCCCTGCGAAATCGCCTTCGCCAGAATGCGCTCGCGGTTCAGGCCCGCGCCGTCATCGGTCACTTCGATGCAGATGTTGCCGCCCTGATGTTCCGCTGACAGGATCAGGTTGCCCACGGGCGATTTTCCAGCTGCTACACGGTTTTCCGGCAGCTCGATGCCGTGGTCGAGGCTGTTACGCACCAGGTGCGTTAACGGATCGATAATGCGTTCAATCAGGCTCTTGTCCAGCTCGGTGGAGCTGCCCATCAGCGTGAGTTCGATCTGTTTGTTGAGCTTGCCGGCCAGGTCGCGCACCAGGCGCGGGAAGCGGCTGAAGACATATTCCATCGGCATCATGCGGATGGACATCACCGATTCCTGTAAATCGCGGGCGTTACGTTGTAACTGGCCCATGCTGGTGATGAGATCGCCATGGGTCACCGGGTCCAGCTCGTTGGAGCGCTGGGCCAGCATCGACTGGGTGATGACCAGTTCACCCACCAGGTTGATCAGCTGATCCACTTTCTCCACCGCCACGCGAATGCTCGTGGACTCGCTGGAACGCGCCGCTGGTTTTTCACCGCGGGCCGGAGCGGCCGTCTCTTTTGGCACGGCTTTCAGGGCCGGGGCAGCGGCAACTACCGCAGGGGTATTCTCTGCCGGAGCTGGCGCTTCAACGGCCGCCGCCTCGGTTTCAAACGCAATCTGATCCGCTTCAATCACGAAGCAGAGCACCGCCACGATGTCATCCTGGCCAATCCCATCGTCAAGCGTCGCGGCCAGGCTGTCTTTGCCCTTCACCACGTTGCTGAGCGTCGCCAGGTTCCCCAGCTCCTCTTCCAGCAGGTTGATCTCGTTCTCCTTCAGACGTGACAGCACCACGCGCAGTTTTCCTGCGGGCGCGTCAGGCGCCGTATCGGGTTCGGCCACGGCGTCAACAACGCTCAGTTTTGCCGCAGGGACAACGGGCGCAGACGCCTCACCTTTGGCTTCCAGCGCTAACTGACGCAGCGCGTTGCAGATGTATTCAAAGCTGGCGGCATCAGGCTCTGCCGAACTTTTATAGGCGTCGAGCTGTTCCTGCATAATATCTTTCGTTTCCAAAAACAGGTTGATAATGTCGGTATTGAGCTGCATCTCACCGCGTCGTGCTTCATCCAGCAGGTTTTCCATTAAATGGGTGGTTTCCTGCAAAATGGTAAATCCAAACGTTCCGGCACCGCCTTTAATGGAATGCGCCGCACGGAAGATGGCATTGAGCTGTTCTGAGTCCGGTGCCTCGGGCACCAGATCCAGCAAATGTTGCTCCATATCGGCCAACAATTCGTCGGCTTCATCAAAAAATGTCTGGTAAAAATCGGTAATATCCATGCTCACGCTATCACCTCGGATTGGCTGGTGGCGATGTTGGAACGGCAGCCGAAGGGACGGCCCCAGGCTGTTTTAAATCGTCCAGTGACTCATTCTGACTTTCGGCGTTTTCATGCAGGATGGCCTGCTCCGCCTGCTGGTTCAGCACTAAAAGACTGATACGACGGTTGATGGCGTCATCCGGTCCGCGGTCGGTAAGGCGCATGGTTGCAGCCATGCCGACCACGCGCAGGACCTTGCCATCATCAAGCCCACCCGCCACCAGCTCGCGACGCGAGGCGTTGGCGCGATCGGCAGAAAGCTCCCAGTTGCTGTATCCTTTCTCTCCCGTGGCGTACGGGAAATCATCCGTGTGTCCGGACAGGCTAATGCGGTTTGGAATACCGTTCAGCACCGGTGCAATCGCACGCAGAATATCGCGCATGTAGGGCTCCACGTCGGCGCTGCCGGTTTTAAACATCGGCCGGTTCTGGCTGTCAATGATCTGGATACGCAGCCCTTCCTGTACCAGGTCAATTTTCAGGTGCGGACGCAGCGCGCGCAGCTTAGGGTCCGCTTCAATCAGCTGATCCAGGTCACCGCGCAGTTTTTTCAGGCGAGCCTGCTCCATCCTTTTTTTCAGCTCGTCGATGTTAGGCTGTTTTTTCACTTCGCCCTGCTGCTGGGTATAATCGTCACCGCCGCCGGGGATCGGGCTGTCGCTGTTCGAAATGCGCGGCCCGCCGGTAACCGCCGTCGCCAGCGGCGTTCTGAAATATTCCGCAATCTGAATAAGCTCTTTCGGGCTGGAGATGGAGATTAGCCACATCACCAGAAAGAAGGCCATCATGGCGGTCATAAAGTCGGCGTACGCGATCTTCCAGGAGCCGTGAGAACCGTGCCCGTGCCCCTTATGCTTGCGCTTTTTTACGATGACGATCGGATGGGACTGGTTTTTCATGCGTCCTCAGTTGTCGTCTGTTGGTTAGGGTTTTTCACCGCGCGCACGTGCTCTTCCAGTTCGATAAACGACGGACGTTCGCTGGAGTAAAGCGTCTTACGACCAAATTCGACGGCAATCGGTGGCGCATAGCCGTTGAGGTTTGAGAGCAGCGTAATTTTCACGCACTGCATCATTTTGGTGGTTTCGGCGCTCTTCTGGCGCAGCACGCTCGCCAGCGGGGAGATAAAGCCGTAGGCCAGTAAAATACCGAGGAACGTCCCCACCATCGCGTGGGCAATCAGCGCCCCCAGTTCAGCCGCCGGGCGATCCGCCGAGGCCAGGGCATGAACGACGCCCATGACCGCCGCCACGATGCCGAACGCCGGAAGCGAGTCGCCCACCAGCGCCAGGCTGTTGGCCGGTACTTCGGACTCGCTCTCGTGGGTTTCGATCTCTTCGTCCATCAGGGCTTCAATTTCGAAGGTGTTCATGTTGCCGCTGATGATCAGTCGCAGGTAATCGACGATAAAATCGAGCATCATCGCGTCGGCCAGAATACGCGGGTAGCTGGCGAAAATTTCGCTCTCTTTCGGGTTTTCGATGTCCCGCTCCAGCGAGAACATCCCCTGCTGACGTGACTTCGCCATCAGGCGATAGAGCAGCGCCAGCAGATCCATATACATGCTTTTGGTGTATTTCGAGCGACGAAACAGCAGCGGAATCGCCTTCAGCGTGCCCTTGATCGATTTGCCGTTGTTACCAACGATAAAAGCCCCTACCCCTGCACCGCCGATGATGACAAGTTCAGCCGGTTGATAGAGTGCTCCAAGGTGCCCGCCGGTCATCATGTAACCGCCGAAAACTGTACCGAGAACTACCAGGTAACCTAATAAGATAAGCACGACATCATCCTTCCGCTAGTGACTATGGCAGGACGTTCATTTCGAGCGCATGACCTGAACGCAGGGTAAAAAAAAGCAGCGGTAATCGCTTACCGCTGCTGGAATCTTGCCCACAGGTTCGGGTTAAACAGCGTGTTCGATCTGTTCATCCAGCAGTTGTGGAATAATATCGGCAGCATCCCGGGAAAGTTTACGTCTTTTTACGGCTCGGGATGGAGGCTGGCACAAACTACAGGCAAAGCTGCCCGCAGGCTGGTGCGCGTGGGTAATGAAATTGCCGTCACAGCAGTTGCAGCGGGACAATTCAAGCATTCCGCTTTCAACAAAACGCACCAGCGTCCAGGCGCGGGTCAGCGCCAGCAGGGGTCCCTCTTCCTGCTGCGGGCATTGCTCAAGGTAAAGTTTGTAGGCTTTGATCACGGCATCAACGCCGCTGCATAAGCCCGTTTTAAGCAGGTACTGCCAGGCGTTACAGAACATGGAAGCATGGATGTTCTGCTCCCAGGTCATGAACCAGTCAGTCGAAAACGGCAGCATACCTTTTGGCGGCGGGCTACCACGCAATTCTTTGTACAGCTTGATCAGACGACCACGGCTCAGCTGCGTCTCGCTTTCCAGCATTTGTAAACGCGCACCGAGCGTGATGAGTTCCATCGCCAGCTGGATATCACGGGCTTCCTGAACAATGCTTTTTTCGCTCATTGTTAAGCCCTTTTCTTCCGGGCTACGTCATCAGGCTGGCTGATTTCGTTGAGCAGGCGGGTGGAGAGAAGAATACCGGTGTGGATCTGTTGCAGATCGTCCACGCGGGATTCCTGAGTCAGACGCGTAATGGTCTGCGGGTTATCAAAACGGAACTGGCAGACAAGTTGATTGGTTTCAGCCAGCTTGACCATTTGCGGGAGGGTTAATCCACCCAGCATGGTTGCCATCTCTTCGTTAACACCCAGACGAAACATCGCTGACGGTTTGTCCTGACTAATCAAACGCTGCGCGAGCAATAAATACGACAAATTGATGTCATAAATATGTTTTAGCAACTCGGATGTATGCATTTTTCCCATCCCGAATAACCAACTATTATTTTTATGCGGAAAGACCGCACCCCGTGATGTCGCCGGGAAATCACCCGGTATAAAAAGAAAAGGCCAAATGCATAGTTGAATTTAGGTTTGTACGTCGTAAAGCGCGTGACCGGTTAACATGGCCAAAATGTCGGTTACACATTTTATCTTTTCTTACAAATAACTAAGATTTTTCCTAATTCGACGCAAACTCTACTCGTCAGTTTTGACACATACAATGCAGCCCCCCCCTGGAATTTAAAAAAAATGTGATCTCCGTCACATAATTTACGCGAATGTAACCCATAAATCCATCAGCGTGACTTGTAATTTGACTATTTATTGAGCAACTGAAGCTTGTTTATATTCTTATGGAACGAATACTCATGCAGAGGGATGAGGGGATCGGGTATGAAAATTGCTACGTCGAAGAAGCATAGCCTTTCCGCGTCTGAACGGGCGCGAACGTCAGGAAACAGCCGGAATTAATTAAGTAAAAACAGCAGGTTAAGTTTTCGATTCGAGAAACAAATTTCCAGGGGTAACCATCACGTTTGCGTTGACGATCGGTTAACGCGATTTAACAGCACGGAAGGCTAAATGTGTGATTTACGTTAAGTTGTTAATTACTTTCATTTAGCGCCCCCATTTCGTTATTCTTCTTATAAGAATAATTAATGAATAATTATGATAAGGTTCACACTATTGTCGCATGTACCTCTTGCAGAAGCGGCAGATTCGCGGTAAAGCTTGAGAAACGTGTCATTCTGACATAAAAGGAGTGTGTGATGAGTTACTCCCATCTTCTTGTTTCTGTTGCGGTTTCCCCCGAAAGTCATCAACTCGTCGCCCGTGCCGTTTCCATTGCCCGCCCGAATAATGCCCGCATAAGTCTGATTACCCTGGCTGCTGAACCCGAAATGTATAATCAACTGGCAGCGCCAATGCTGGAAGATATTCGTGAGGTTCTTCAGGAGGAAACGCAGCAATTTCTGCGCGAGCTGGTTGAGCGGGCAAAATATCCTGTCCACCAGACGGTGATTGCCACCGGCGAGTTAAGTGGACATATTCTCGACATTTGTCAGAAACAGAATGTTGACCTGGTCATTTGCGGAAATCATAACCAGAGCTTTTTTTCCCGGGCGGCATGCTCGGCAAAATCCATCGTTTCGTCAAGCCAGGTGGATGTCCTGCTGGTGCCTCTCGGGGGCAATTAATGCCCCCGGAGAAAATCAGGCGAGTTTAGGGAAGGTCGCGATCTTTTTTTGCAGATCACCTTCCTGAGTTTGCGGCTGGATCGCGCGCAAATCGTCAATAAAACGCGCCTGCCAGCGGTTGATATCATTCTTGACGATGGTCTCCATCATTTCTGAATGACGTGAAATACGTTCCGCAAGCGGCATGGTTAACGCGCGGTTCAGGGCATTTGCCACGTCATCGCGATCGTAAGGGTTCACAATCAGCGCCGAGGTTAACTCGTTTGCCGCACCGGCAAATTGGGACAGCACCAGCACGCCCGGGTCAGCAGGATCTTGTGCTGCTACATACTCTTTTGCCACCAGATTCATCCCGTCGCGCAGCGGGGTGACCAGCCCGACGTCCGCATAGCGGAACACTTTCATCAGGATTTTGCGCTCAAAGTGCTGATTCAGATAGAAAAGTGGAGTCCAGCCGAGCTGACCATAGCGCCCGTTGATGCGCCCTGCTTCGGTCTCCAGCTGGTGACGAATATCCTGGTAAGCCTGAACCTCACCGCGCGAGGTCGGCGCTATCTGGGTATAGCGGATCTTGCCGTGATGCTGCGGGAATTTATCCAGCAGGGTTTCATAAGCGAGGAATCGCTCCGGCAACCCTTTGGAATAATCCAGTCGTTCAACCGAAAAGATATTCTTAACGTGCTTGAGTTCGTCCTTGAGCTGGGCAAGCTTCGGCGGCAGCGGACCAGAGGCCTGCTCGGCGATTTCGTCTGGCTCAATACCAATCGGGTAGACTTCGGTATGGAAATTTCGTCCCCACGCGGTGTGAGATTTGCCGCCGTGAGTGACCAGCCGGGTTTTACCCGACACGCTGTCGAGGAACGCCAGCCTGTCATTTTCCGTCTGGAAACCGAGCAGGTCGTAATCAGACAATGCTTCAAGAATTTCATCATGCTGCGGTAGCGCCGTAAAGATCTCCGGGGTCGGGAACGGAATATGCAGGAAGAAGCCGATCCGGTTCTTCACACCCCGTTTACGCAGCTCCCTGGCGAAGGGCAGCAGATGGTAATCGTGGATCCATAAAATATCGTCTTCTTCGATTAGCGGCAGCAGTTTATCTGCCAGCAGCGCGTTAACGCGCATGTAGCCTTCATAGGATTCACGCTGGAATTTCACCAGATCCAGACGATAGTGAAACGCTGGCCACAGCACGGCGTTTGAGAACTCGGAATAATATTCATCGTAGTCCTTCTCGCTAAGGGCGAAGGAGGCCCACGTGATATTGCCCCGTGACACCTTTTTTAGCGGTTTCTCATCATTACTGATTTCCCCGCTCCAGCCAAACCAGAGACCACCCGCGGCTTTGAGGGCACCTAATACCCCGACCGCCAGGCCACCGGCACTGGCTTTTTTATCATCCGGCGGTGCGATGCGATTAGAGACGACGACTAAGCGACCCATAATGATTTCTCCCGTTGTTTTGCGCTATTTGTTGTTGTTGCTGGTTAGCGACGTCAGATATCCACTGCCAGACGCTGGCGACATTTTCCAGCCGCCATCCGGCAATGGTTTCACCAGATCCAACCTTGACAGACATGCCCTGGGCCTGGTTTACCACCCTGAACCCGGCCTCGTCGGTCAGGTCATCCCCAAAAAAGACTGGCGTACGCCCTTTGAACGGCGCTTCCGCCATAAACGCTGCAATGGCAGCGCCTTTATTAATTCCTGCCGGTTTAATCTCGACCACACATTTACCCGGCTGTAACGCCAGCTCCGGATGGGCTTCCGCCACGCTTCTTGCCACCGCAAAGATCGCCGCCTCATGATGGGGCGCCTGACGGTAGTGCAGCGCAAAGGCCATGCCTTTGGCTTCCAGTTCCGTACCGGGAAGCATTTCCAGAGCCGAAGAGAGTTGCGTATGCAGCGCCTGAATCAGCGTGTCGGGGAGTGAAACTATATGCAGTTGATCATGGATATCGCGGCGCTCCGCTCCGTGCACACCGGCCAGCGGAAAGTGATAAGGACTGGCGAGCACGTCCAGCTCGGCCATTGAGCGCCCTGAAATCAATGCCAGTGCCCCCTCGTTCTGTCGGGAGAGCTGCTGCAAATTCTCTAACACCGTGTCCGGTACAACGACGTCATCCGGATGCGGTTCAATCCCGGCGAGCGTCCCGTCGAGGTCAAAAAAGAAAGCAAATTTTCCGGGCAGTACAGGCGGTGCGGTTAACAAGTCAGCCACCCTAATCCTCCTTACAGTGAACAAAACAGCCATGTAAGTATAGACAGTGTGACGGTGCTCGCCATTTGGCAACCGGCCCGTCAGCAAAACTGGCGGGCCGGTCAGGGGGTCAACTATGGTTAATAGTTGAGCATATTGATGGCTAAAAATAAATCAGACGGTACGCTTCGCTTTTTGCTTGTAACGGTCGAAGATCACCGCTGCCAGCAGGATCAGGCCGCGTACGACGTACTGAGAGAACGGAGAAATATTAAGCAGGTTCATGGCGTTCTCCACGGTCCCCAGAATCAGGATCCCCGCCACCACATATGAGATTTTTCCGATGCCGCCCTTGAGGGAAACGCCCCCTAAAACGCAGGCTGAGATGACGATCAGCTCATAACCAATGGAGGTCATTGGCTGGCCGCTGGTCATACGCGACGCCAGAATAATCCCCGCCGCCGCCGATACCAGCCCGGAAAGCACGAAGATAATGATCTTGGTCCGTACGACCGGGACACCCGCCAGACGCGCCGCCTCTTCATTGCCGCCAATCGCCAGCGTGTTACGGCCAAACGTGGTGCGGTTAAGCAGGAAACCGAACAGGATCAAACAGCCTACCGTCAGCCAGATTGGCGCAGGCAGACCCAGCCAGTTGGCATAGCCCAGCGTGAAGAAGCGCTCGTCTTCAATCCCCACGGCTTTCCCGTCGGAGATGATATAGGCCAGACCGCGCACGATTTGCATGGTCGCCAGCGTCGTAATCAGGGCGTTAATCTTCAGGCGCGCAATGACAAACCCGTTCACCAGGCCGCTCAGCACGCCGAGCAGCAGCCCGGCCAGCACGCCGATCCACAGGCTTTCGGTCATGTTGATCACCACGGCAGTGGTGACGCCTGCACAGGCAATCACCGAGGCAACCGACAGGTCAAAATCGCCGGAGGCCAGGCAGAATAGCATTCCGCAGGCCACCATGCCGGACATGGAGATAGCCAGCCCCAGCCCCTTCATATTGATGAACGTGGCGAAATTCGGCACAAAAATCGCGCAGGCGACGAACAGGGCAGCAAAGACCACCAGCATGCCGTACTGGTCCCAGATGCGGCCAAAACTGAAAGCCGACTTCGGCGCTCCGGATGTAGTAACAGAGGACATCATTGACTCCTTACTCAGGCGACAGCCTGGCTAACTTTAGGCATGGCGAGACTCAACGCCTGTTGTTCATTCGCCTGTTCATGCAGCAATTCACCGGCAATTTCACCTTCACGCATCACAACAATGCGGTCGGCGACGCCCAGCACCTCAGGCAGATCGCTGGTGGCGAACAGGACCGCCACACCGCGTTTTGCCAGTTCATAGATGACGTTATAGATTTCGTGTTTCGCCCCCACGTCGATACCGCGCGTTGGCTCATCCAGCAAAATGACCTTCATATCTTCCGACAGCCAGCGCCCCAGAATGGCTTTTTGCTGATTGCCGCCGGACAGGTTCATGATCAGCTGTTCAGCCCCGGGGGTTTTGATGTTCAGCGAACGGATATGGTGATCCGCGTTGCTCGCCTCCCAGCCGTCGTTAATCAGACATCCCGCACGGATGAACTTGCGCCGGGCAGAGATGTTGATGTTGTCGCGCACCGAGTGCACCGGAATAATGCCCTCGGCCTTTCGATCCTCCGGGCAGAGCATAATCCCCGCGTTAATCGCCTGCGCAGGCTTCTGAATATCGACCTTTTTCCCGTCGACGAAAACCTGGCCCTGGGTTATTCGGGTGCCGCCAAACAGCCCTTTCATCAGCTCGCTGCGCCCTGCCCCCACAAGGCCAAACAGCCCGACGATTTCGCCGCTGCGCACCGAGAGTGAAATGGGCGTGCGCACGCCCGGGGCTTTGACGTTATCCAGACGCAGACGCTCAGGGCCATACTCGCGCGGTTTCCAGTGGTAAATATCCCCCAGATCGCGTCCGACCATCGCCTGCACCAGTTGGTCATGGTTGACCTGCTGCATATCGGTGAAGGTGCGCACGTAGCGGCCATCTTTAAACACGGTGATGGCATCGCTTAAGGCAAAAATCTCTTCCATTCGGTGAGAAACGTACAGAATGATGCGGCCCTCTTTGCGCAGCTCGCGGATCACGCGAAAGAGATTTTCTATTTCACGCGCCGAGAGCGAGCTGGTTGGCTCGTCAAAAGCGATAATTTTGGCGTTACGTGCCAGCGCTTTGGCAATTTCCACCATCTGCCACTGGCCGATGGAGAGATACTTAAGGGGCGTTTGCGGATCGACATCCAGCCCAAGGTGCTTGAGCTGCAAGCCCGCTTCATAGTTGAGCAGCGAGCGGTTGACCACGCCGCTTTTATGCGGAAGCTGGCCCAGATAGATGTTCTCCGCCACGGTCATTTCAGGAATGAGATGCAGCTCCTGATAGATGATAGCGACGCCCGCATTTAACGCTGCCGTGGTGTCGGCAAAGGCCACCTCTTCGCCGCGAATAGCCAGCGTGCCGGTGGTGGGCGTGTAGTTGCCGCTGAGAATTTTTAGCAGCGTGGATTTTCCCGCGCCATTCTCCCCCATCAGGGCGTGAACCTGGCCGGCATAGCAGTCGAAGCTGATATCGGTCAGCGCGTTTACACCGGGGAACGTTTTACCGATGCCGCGGAAAGAGAGATACGGATCAGACTGTTGCATAACGACTCCGTGATTCCTGTAGTGTGTACGTCTGGCCCCTCACGGTGAGTGAGGGGCGCAATCACAGCGTATTACTTACCGCCCAGTCCTTTTTTCGCCAGCTCCTCTTTGAAGTTATCGCGAGTGATCAGCACCACATCGGTCACTTCGGTGAATTTCGGCGGCTCAACCCCTTTGGTCACCCAGTTATAGAGCATTTCGCTGGATTTATAGCCGTGGACATCCGGGCTTGGCAGCAGAGAGCCGTAGAAACCGGTCGCCTGCGCTTTAGACAGTTCGCTCACGGCGTCAACGCCGTTGATGCCGATCCCGATCACGTCCGGTGCTTTAAAGCCCTGGCCTTCCGTTGCACGCACGCCGCCCAGTACGGTGTTGTCGTTCATCCCCACCACCAGCCAGTGCTTCACTTCCGGATGCTGGACGAGCATGGAGTTCGCCGCATCAAAGGCGCCCGGAATATCGTTGGATTTGGTCGGAACTTTGTAGATCTGTTTTTCCGGGAAGCCAGCCGCTTTCAGGGCGTCCATGGACCCGGTGGTACGACGACGGGCGGTGTCCAGCTCGTCAGCGGTAATGGCCATCACGGCGGTCTCTTTGACATCCCAGCCGCGTTTTTGCATCTCTTTGTAGAGCTCCTGGCCCTGACGCTCACCGATTTTAGTGGCCGCCATCATTACCAGCGGAACGGTATCCATCGGTTTACCTTTGGCGTTCACGAACTGATCGTCCACCGCAATCACTTTCATGTCGTAACCGCGCGCTTTCGCGGCAATCGCTGACCCCAGTTTTGGATCCGGCGTACAGATAACGAAACCTTTCGCGCCGCTGGCCGCCAGGCTATCAATGGCGTTCAGCGTTTTCTCACCGTCAGGTACAGCGATTTTAATTACCTCAAATCCCAAATCTTTTCCGGCTTTATCAGCAAATTTCCATTCGGTCTGGAACCACGGCTCTTCCGGCTGTTTAACCAGAAAACCGAGCTTTAAATTTTCAGCGATAGCGGATTGTGACATAACGGCAGCCAGGCCGATGGCCGCCAGCGCTTTAGTAAATTTGTGCATGGTAAACTCCAGCTTTAGCATTCTTATCTGTAGGGAATAATGGCGAACAACTTATTTAATCGGACTTAAAACAAGGCATTAGCGCTTACCTCGTCATAAGCGTTATTGCTGGAGATAGTTTTAGCGGGAAATTAATCATCCATAAGAGAGCGACATCACACCGCAGAATTACAGTAATTGCGTACATAAATTCAGCGAAAAATGACATAAAAAAGGACCTAATTGTCCTACAAATGGAAGGGAGTTAAGCAGGATTATCCATAAGGTCAGCTAAGAAATCCCTGTAACCCGGACGCTTTAGCGCCCGGCAGAAAAATTACCAGCGGTAATAGATGTGTTCAGCATGATCGCGCACGGGGGCGTCGTCACCCAACAGACGAGCAGAGAGCGCCAGCGCAAAGTCAAAAGCGTGCCCCAGCCCCTTGCCGCTGATGAGGTTATTATCCTCAACGATCGGCGCATCCACATATACTCCCTCATCAACGCTCTGCCAGAGATCGCCGGAACAGACGTAGCGACGCCCCTTCAGTAGCCCGTTACCGCCCAGCACCCGCGCGGCCGCAGAGCAGATTGGGCAGATGAGTTTGCCGTGCTCGTCATGCGCGGAAACAAAGCGGAGCACCTGCTTGCTAGCCGCAAGATTGACGCTCCCCTGCGGCCCACCGGGCAACACGACTGCGTCATACAGCGTATTAATGCGCTCCGTTAACGTACTGTCAGCCACCATGGGGATATTGTGGTAACTCACTACCGCACGGGACTCCGCACAGGCCAGCGTCTCCACCTCAATCTGTAAACGCCGCAGAATATCAATCGTGATAATCGCTTCTGCTTCTTCAAAACCGGGTGCCAGCAGCACCGCAACGTTAGCCATCATAAACCTCAACGAATGAAACAATGTAAAACAGCGTTTCATTTTCACTCTTTATCAGATCACAATCTTGCGACGCGATCACAGAACCGTATATTGAGTGAAAATTGATTTAGCTCAAATTTGATACGACAGGATATATTTGCAGATATTATTTCTGATTTAACACTTTTACAGAATTTCCCGCCAAAGAACGTTTCCTGAAACGATAAAAATGAGCGATATTAATTTCACACCCATTAAAATCAACAAGTTATATTAAATACAATCTCTTAACCCTCTTTCTATTCTGGGCTATATTTAAATTTGTAATGTATGGTAAACACAGCCTTATTAAGAGTTTTCTTAAGTCAAAGAGAAGCGTATGCTTATTTAAATCGAACACAGGAAGTGAATTTTCGAGTTTTTTACCTTGCAGAAATCTATTTCTGCCATTCAATCGTCAATACCTGCCGGGTCAGGTTAAGTAGCGGACATCAAGTCCCACAGTCAATAAGGATATGAGAATGACTACCCAAACGATGATGCAAAAACTGAATGCCCAGATGAACCTGGAGTTTTATGCTTCAAATCTGCATCTGCATTTGAGCGCGTGGTGTTCCAGAAAAAGCCTCAACGGCACTGCCACCTTCTTTCGTACTCAGGCGCAAAGTAACGTCACGCACATGATGCGCGTCTTTAACTTTTTGAAAGCTGTCGGGGCAAACCCTACCGTCAAAGAGCTTGAAACGATTGAAGATAATTACACTTCTCTGGAAGAACTGTTTCAGAAAACGCTCGAAGAGTATGAGCAACGCTGTGCGAAGCTGAGCAAACTGGCTGATGAAGCCAAAGCGCAACGGGACATCATTACCCTCAAGTTTTTACGTGATATGGACAGAGAGCAGCAGCAGGATGGCTGGCTGCTGAAGACGCTCGCAGATGAAATCCGCAACGCGAAACGCGCGGGGATTTGTCTGGAGCAGACGGACCGCCATCTTCTCGACATTGCTACCGTGCAACACCACTAAGTCCTTCACCCGCTCCCGTCAGGGCTGAGAGTTCCCCACAAAATAATGCCTGCACAGACGGCCCCCTCTCCCTTGAGGGAGAGGGCTGGGGTGAGGGGGAACATACGGCTCTGGTGGTCATTCCGTTCACTTTATGTTCCTTGCTACTCTGTCACGGCATAACCGGTGAACGTGCCAGGGTGGCTCAGTCGCCACCACCCTGGCGACCCGGGCTTCCGGCGGAAAATCGCCGCTTCGCGGTACCTTCGGCTTATTCCTTCCGGCTTATCGGGGACGGGCGGAGGTAACATCCCTGTAAAGCCCGCCCTCTCGGCGCATCCCTGCGCCTCGCCCCGGCCTACAGGAAACGCCTCAGCGATTTACAGCCGGACCGAGGCATCGCTGAAAGCCTTCAGTTATTCTGAAGGCAACGTTATCGCTTTTGCTTTCAAATTACTGGGGATCCCTCAGCCCGTCAGGGAGTGGGTACCAACTCCCTGCTTTTGCTGACATTTAACAAATCAGATCTTGCTCCCAATGAATAACCATACATCGTGTAATGATTTGTTTAATTACATTCATTAACGAGGGAGCATCATGATCACCATTGAGTTTATTGTCATTATTCTCTGCCTGCTGATAGGCACCCGCTTCGGCGGGATGGGCCTGGGGCTGATAAGCGGCATCGGCCTGTTTGTTTTGAGTTTTGTCTTTGGTCTGCAACCCGGTAAACCGCCGGTTGACGTGATGCTCACGATCCTCGCCGTCATCGGCTGTGCGGCCACGCTACAGACCGCCGGTGGCCTGAATGTAATGATGCAGTTTGCAGAGCGCCTGCTGCGTAAACATCCCCAGCACATCACCCTTCTCGCACCGTTTACCACCTGGATGTTGACCTTCCTGTGCGGGACCGGGCACGTCGTCTACACCATGTTTCCCATTATCGCGGATATCGCCCTGAAAAAAGGCATACGCCCGGAACGGCCGATGGCGGTGGCCTCGGTGGCATCTCAGATGGCGATCACCGCCTCCCCCGTTTCCGTGGCCGTCGTTTCGCTGGTCTCGATTCTGGGTGCGCAGCACGGTATCGGCCACGCGTGGGGGATCCTCGAAATTCTTGCGGTCTCCGTACCGGCCTCACTGTCTGGCGTCGCCATTGCGGCGCTGTGGAGCTTGCGTCGCGGGAAAAACCTCGCAGACGATCCTGAATTTCAGGAAAAGCTGAAAGATCCGAAACAGCGGGAGTTTATCTATGGAGGAACGGAGACGTTGATGGATCAACGTTTCCCGAAACAGGCCTACTGGTCCACGTGGATCTTCTTCGCCGGGATTGCCGTAGTGGTCCTGCTGGGTGCGCTGCCCGAGCTGCGTCCGGCGTTTGAGATCAAAGGCAAAATGACGGCCCTGTCGATGAACCTTGTCATTCAAATGATGATGCTGATCGCCGGGGCCATCATGCTGATGACCTGCAAGGTGAATGCGTCGGCCATTTCAAACGGGGCGGTATTTAAGGCGGGGATGGTCGCGATTTTCTCGGTGTTTGGCGTGGCGTGGATGAGCGATACCTTTTTTCAGGCGCATCTCGACGAGCTGAAAATGGCGCTGGAGGGGGTGGTGAAAAGTCATCCCTGGACGTATGCCATCGTGCTGTTCCTGGTATCAAAACTGGTCAACAGCCAGGCTGCGGCCTTGACCGCGGTCGCCCCGATGGGGTTGATGCTGGGCATCGATCCGAAAATGCTGGTGGCCTTCTTCCCGGCATCCTACGGCTACTTTGTGCTGCCCACCTATCCGAGCGATCTGGCCTGTATCGGGTTCGATCGCTCCGGCACCACCCGCATCGGTAAATTCATCATCAACCACAGCTTTATTCTGCCGGGGCTGATTGGCGTCAGCTGTGCCTGCGTGGTGAGCTATCTGCTGGTGCAGACGTTCTTCTGATCCTTCTGCGGGCGACAGGCTCTGTCGCCCTTCGACGTAAAAGCAGAAAAGAGTTTCTAATTTTAAAACATCGGTTTATTTTAGTGTGACTCACCCTGCGGTGTGAAGCGGAGTTCAATCAGCGCAATCGCTTTCTGGATCGCGCGGAGCGTAACCGGGTCCGCCGCAGCAGGATGGTTGGTGAAATCGATGTTTTTCAGCTGGGTCGACATCTTTTCGCGTACCTCAACCGGCGCGATAACGTCAATCACATCAAGGATTTGTTTGATAACCAGCTGGCAGGCGACGACGTCAGATACCAGTTCCTGATCGGCGCTCAGGTTTTGTGACATGGGGTTCTCCTTATTCAAAGGGCGCCATAGTAGCAAAACAGACGCCCTTCCATCTCCCTCTCGTCGTCCGCAGACATAAAAAAACCTGCCGAAGCAGGTTTTTTTATCAGAACATCGCACCCGGCGGGACGTCTTTAAACGTTGTGCAGTAGTTTGCCCACATGCTTTTCAGGATTTTGCGCAGTTTCATTATGTTGCTCCAGTAACGTGTTATGCAGGTGTTATTGTCAATACGCTTATAATATGACCACCATCACAAAAATCAACCATTTTGTGACCTGCATCACGGTTATTAAACCCTCAGTGCTGCTGGTTTGTTAAAAAAAGCCATGATAAATCCGCACGTTACAGGCTTATAAATTCCAGTAAATGTTTATAAAATTTTTTGAGCGGGCAGGAAGAGAATGAGTGAAAACGTATCCGGCAAAGAGAGCCGTGGATTATCGCCTGCGGCGCTGCTGGTGGCCGGTGCTTTCTTTATGGAGTTTCTGGATGGGACGGTGATCGCCACCGCGTTGCCGGATATGGCAAAAAGCTTCGGCGACCAGGCGGTGGATCTGAATATCGGCATCAGCGCCTATCTGATCACCCTGGCCGTACTGATCCCCGCCAGCGGCTGGATCGCCGACCGCTTCGGCGCGCGAAAAGTGTTTGCCCTCGCGCTGGCGATCTTCACGCTGGCCTCGGTATTTTGCGGCCTGTCCACCACGCTCGATCAGTTCGTTGCGATGCGCGTCCTCCAGGGCATGGGTGGCGCGCTGATGGTGCCCGTAGGTCGCCTGGCCGTGCTACGCACCACGCCAAAACATCAGCTCATCACGGCAATCGCCACCCTGACGTGGCCTGCGCTGGTCGCGCCGATCATCGGCCCGCCGCTGGGTGGGTTCATTACCAGCTATGCCGACTGGCGCTGGATCTTCTTTATTAACGTGCCGCTGGGGATAATCGCCATTTTGCTGGCGCTGCGCATCATTCCAGACCTGCATGAAGATACGCGCCGACCGTTTGATTTACCGGGTTTTGTTGTCACCACCCTTGCTATGGTGAGCCTGGTTTATGCGATGGAGTTGATGGGCGCAGAGCCTCTGCGAACAGGATTAACCGCCACGCTGTTTATCGTCGGTGTCGTCGCCTTAAGCCTGGCGCTGCGTCACTTTAAGCGGGCAACCTGGCCGATGATCAGGCTCGATGCGATGCAGGTGTCGACGTTTCGCGTCACCCTGTACGGCGGATCGCTGTTTCGCGCCTCCATCAGCGCGGTTCCGTTCCTGTTACCGCTGATGTTCCAGGTCGGCTTTGGCATGGACGCGTTCCATTCTGGCCTGCTGGTGCTGGCGGTTTTCGTTGGCAATCTCACCATTAAGCCGGCGACGACGCCGCTTATCCGCAGCCTGGGGTTTAAGCGGCTGTTGCTGATTAACGGTGCGTTGAATGTCCTGGCGTTGCTGGCCTGCGCGTTTATTACGCCGCAGACGCCCGCGTGGCTCATCATGCTGATCCTTTATCTGGGCGGCGTTTTCCGTTCGATTCAGTTTACAGCCATCAGTACGCTGGCTTTTGCGGATGTGCCATCGGCGCAGATGAGCTATGCCAATACCCTGTTTTCAACTGCAACGCAGCTTGCCGTGGGGCTTGGGATCACGCTCGGGGCGATTGGTATTCGTATCGGGGAAAAAGTCAGTGAGGCGATGGGGGTTGCCGGTATGCCGGGAATGAGCTTCCGGCTGGCATTTGTGGCAATCGCGCTGATCTGCCTGGTGGGAATGGTTGACACGCTGCGGCTGACTAAAGATGCGGGCAGCGCGGTCTCATCGAAAAAGTAACGCTATCTGCCGGGCAGGCAACTCACCGCCCGGCAAAGTAAATCAGCCAACAATACCGCGCACGAAGGCTTCAATCTCTTTGTCCTGGCAGTTCTCGAAGAAGCACTGCTGGAAGCGCTGGCCTGATACGGCTGTTTTAACCAGCTCAGGATCGATTGCTCGCAGGGTATCCAGATAGTTTTCTTTCACCACCGCCGCTTTCACCTGGTTCAGGATCCCGGCGTTACGCACCTGCGGCTCTTTACGCTCTGGTGGATAGCCTTCGCCATTGCGTCCGGTAAACGCTTTCTCAAAGATAAAGCGTACGTTCAGTTCTGCCCCCCAGCCGAAGCCCTTAGCAAACGGCAGAGAAAGCGCGTTACCGTTGTTGATTTGCGCAAACAGGAAAGCATCCGCAGGATCGATGCAGTAACCGCAAATCACACCCGGATGGATGTTCAGGGACATCAGCGCGCCCTGCCCGGTACCGCAGCCGGTAACAACAAAATCAACGGCTTTAGCGTTAAGCAGAATGCTCGCCATGATGCCCAGGTGAATATAGGTGAGATGATGATCGTTCTCATCACTCATACCGACGTTATAGACCGGAAAACCTTTCTCATCAGCAACGGCTTTCAGCTCATTAAGGATGATGGGATTCTTAGCGGCCTGGCTGTTTTCCATCATCAGTGCAATCTTCATCTTGTCTCTCCTGAATGCATGGCGGGCGATCCCGCTGTGGATACCTTTTCAACTTAACCTTACTATCAAACAAACGCACTTTCAAATTAAGTGAAAACTTGTTTTAAAAAACAAAGATGCGCTCACAATTTCGCGCGGTGGCCCGGCTCGTTGCACAGTGAGAGGGCAGATCCTCCGGCTATTCCAGCCATTGCGTACCATCGCGTTGGTTACAATGGCGTATTTCCCGTCACGCAGAGTGAACCATGAAACGTGTAATCATAGCCGGAACGATCCTGTTGCTCGCCGGGTGCAGTATCAACCGTCAGGCAGAAGTCAGCAGTACGGATGCCCCAAACGGAATTGTGCGCCTCGACTATGGCCAGGCCATGCTGCAAAACGCCTGGTCTGATGAGTATGTTAATAACGGTACGGCAACCAAAGCCTGTCAACATATGGGCTACGCCACTGCGTCAGCCTACGGGCAGCCAATTAAAACCTGCACCCTGATCAGCGGTTCACTCTGTCTGAACGAAAGTGTGACCATTCAGTATAAATGTCAGGGATATGCTGTTACCTCTTCCAGCCAGAATCCGTGGTATTAACCGCTACTGCCAGTCACGCTGGCAGTTTATTTAATAAGAACTAAAACAATTCTCATTAATAAATATAAATGGCGGCAATGCGTTTTATTCCCATTCGTATTTTTAATAAAGAAATATTTATTTTACTTTTTGCAAATAATTAAATAACAAATTATAGTGTCGCTCATCGTGAACCAGAATTAATAAACCGGAGCTGCACCATGTTAAAAACTGAAATGATCGACAAGCTCAATGCGCAAATGAATCTTGAGCTTTTTTCTTCCCTGCTTTATCAGCAGATGAGCGCCTGGTGCAGCTATCACAGCTTTGAAGGGGCGGCCGCCTTCCTGCGTCGTCATGCCCAGGAAGAGATGACGCACATGCAGCGTCTGTTTGATTACCTGACGGACACCGGCAGCCTGCCGCGCATTGATAACGTGGCATCGCCTTTTGCCGAATACGGCTCTCTTGATGAACTGTTCCGCGCCACCTATGAGCATGAACAGCTGATCACCCAGAAAATTAATGAACTGGCTCATGCCGCCATGACCAGCCAGGATTATCCAACCTTTAATTTCCTTCAGTGGTATGTGGCTGAACAGCACGAAGAAGAGAAGCTGTTTAAATCCGTGCTGGATAAATTATCTCTGGCAGGTAAATCCGGGGAAGGTCTGTACTTCATTGATAAAGAGCTGTCGACGCTCGATACCCAGAATTAACAGAAAAGCGGTGCTGAGTTTTCAGCACCGCATTATTTAATGGCGGCAAATTTTACTTTCGTGAGTGGAAAATCCGTCTGCTGCCGGAATGAATTTTCCGCGCGCCGCCAGAAACGCCACCAGCTCCGCGGCCGTCATCTCCGAAGCTGAACAGGTATGGAAACGCGCCGCTTCGCCAAAGCGGGCATGTATCGCCTCAACCAGACTCTCCTCCGTATAGCGCTCACCTGACTCAATCATCATATTCAGCACGTCGTGTCCGTGAATTGACATGGTTACCTCTCGCAAATAAAAAGCAGACTAAACGTTCCCTCCACGGCACGCTTTGCGCTGGCTCAGGTTACCCTTTTCTTTTTGTAAATTAATTATTACACCCTATGTAACGGTGATTTGACGAGATGGTGCTTTTCCCTTACTCTGCGCCGCAGAATGAGTCGCGGTATGGAAGCGTTGTAGAGGAAAGCGTGAAGAACAGAACTCTGGGAAGTATTTTTATCGTCGCCGGAACGACAATTGGCGCAGGAATGTTGGCCATGCCGTTGGCTGCCGCCGGCGTCGGGTTTGGGGTTACCGTAGTGCTGCTGGGCGGTCTGTGGGCCCTGATGTGTTACACCGCGCTATTATTGCTGGAGGTTTATCAGCATGTCCCTGCCGATACTGGCTTAGGCTCCCTGGCTGCACGCTATCTTGGACGCTACGGGCAGTGGATCACCGGTTTCAGCATGATGTTCCTGATGTACGCCCTGACTGCCGCTTACATCAGCGGCGCCGGGGAGTTGATTGCGTCAAGTATCAATGACGGCTTCGGCGCGTCACTTTCACCGGAAACAGGCGCCATTGTCTTTACGCTGATCGGTGGCGGCGTGGTTTGCGCGGGCACATCGCTGGTCGATCTGTTTAACCGTTTTTTGTTCAGCGCCAAAATTCTCTTCCTGATTGTGATGCTGGTGCTGCTGGCACCGCATGTTCACAAGATTAACCTGCTCTCCCTCCCGCTGGAGAAAGGTCTGGCGCTTTCGGCCATCCCGGTTATTTTCACCTCCTTCGGTTTTCACGGCAGCGTGCCGAGCATCGTGAGCTATATGAACGGTGATATTCGCAAGCTGCGCCGCGTCTTTGTTATCGGCAGCGCCATTCCGTTGATTGCTTACCTGTTCTGGCAGCTGGTGACGCTGGGCAGTATTGATTCCAATACCTTTATCGGCCTGATGGCAGAGCATTCTGGTCTGAATGGATTCCTGGTTGCCCTGCGTAACGTGGTGGCCTCTTCACACGTGGAGCTGGCGGTACATCTGTTTGCAGACCTGGCGCTGGCAACCTCCTTCCTCGGCGTGGCGCTTGGCCTGTTTGACTATATGGCGGATCTGTTCCAGCGTCGCAATACCGTTGCGGGACGCTTACAGACGGGGGCGATGACCTTCCTGCCGCCGCTGGCCTTCGCGCTCTTTTACCCGCGCGGGTTTGTGATGGCGCTGGGGTATGCTGGCGTGGCGTTATCCATTCTGGCCCTGCTGCTGCCTTCCCTGCTGGCGTGGAAGAGCCGCCAGCAACATCCGCAGCAGGGGTATCGCGTAGCGGGCGGTACGCCAATGCTTTGCGCGGTGTTTGGTTGTGGGGTGGTGATTATTCTGGTGCAGATTTTGATTGCAGCGGGGATGCTGCCGGAAGTGGGATAACTTATTTATACAGGTCCTGAGGTACTGTTCCGTTCACCTTAAGATCAACAGAATATAATTTTTTCACAGCATGTGAACGGGATAAGGGGGCCGCCGCGGCCCCCTTATCAATCCCCGCGGCCCCGCGGAAAATCGGTGCTTCGCACTGCGCTCACCTCCCGACCATCTGCCTGCGGTCGGCTCAACTCGACATCCTGTCTCGATTCGCCTCTGGCCGCCATCCATGGCGTCCAGCCCTTGTCATCTGGTCTCCGGTTCGCCGATTTTAGCGGGGACTCAACACCCGTGCCCCATTCAGGCCACAGTAATTAATGATTTAATGCAGGCAGCAGCTTTTAAACTTCTTCCCACTCCCGCACGGGCACGGATCGTTACGCCCCACCTTCGACCCGTTCACGATCGGCTTTTTCGCTTCCGGCTGCTGCGGGTTAGCCACCCAGTAGTTATACAAACGCAGCGCCGCAGGCTGAATGCTCTCGATGCTGGCCATGTACTCCTCTTCGGTCAGCGCATCCAGCTTCTCGCTGTTCTCTTCCGTCCCGTGCAGGGCAATCACCGCCAGGTCCGCTTCCAGCGCTTCCGGCAGGGATGACCAGTCCGTCAGCGCCACGCCGCGCATGTAGCCATAGCACCACTCTTCCACCACGGTATAGCTCTGACCGTCAACGTCGTTATAGCCAAACAGCGGTTCAAACTGATCCGGGTATTCGCTCAAACGCTCGGCAATATCGTTCATGTGCTTAAAGCAGAGATCGATAAAACGGTTCATCTCACGATCGTTTTTCCAGCGCGGAATATATTTCTCACCACCCCAGACCGCCACCAGCCAGGTGTCGGGCTCCACCACAACGGGACCGGAAAGTACTGCGGTAAGCATGCCGTCCAGTTCGGACACGTCAATCACGGATGCATCGTCGTGACCGTAAGAGATTAATGTCTCTTCCAGCCACGCCATCTCGCTTTCATTTAATGGGCCTTCAGCCATTGCTGATACTCCTGATAAAAAAAACGATCCTGACATAGATCGCCGCACGTGCCTATCTGAAGTTTAGGTCTTTATTGCTGCAAAAACGTGCAAATCGTGACCGTTGCACAACTTATGGGCTTTGTTGTTAAGGAGATGTGATCTCCGCTGTAAATTCATCTCATCCCGCAAAGACGCATAAAACGGCGCTCTATACTCAACGTGTTGTGACCCGGTCAAGGGATTAACCATTCTGGCAACCTTTTTGCTTAATGTTCTGCGCGCTTCGCGGTGCGTGGGATCCTCGCCGTATTAAGCATGAGATTGCTTCTAAAGTGCATTTTGTTCTCGCTCTTGTTTTTGGATTTACGATGCCATCAGGCGTTCGGGTTTATACCTGGTGCAAAAACCTCTTTGCTAAGGAACATAATAATGTCGCTGAAATTTACCAAAACTCCCCTCTCCCTGGTGCTGGCCGGTTGTCTGGTGACGGCCTTTTCCGCGCAGGCCGATATCGTCATCGGCGTGGCCGGGCCGTTCACAGGCCCGAACGCAACCTACGGCGATCAATACTGGCATGGCGCTACGCAGGCGGCGGAAGACATTAACGCCGCCGGCGGGATCAACGGTGAGAAAATCAAACTGGTTCAGGGCGACGACGCCTGCGAGCCCAAACAGGCCGTCGCCGTTGCCAACCGCTTAGTCGATCAGGATAAGGTGAAAGCGGTCGTCGGCCACTTCTGCTCCTCGTCGACCATGCCCGCCTCCGAGGTCTACAGCGATGCCGGGATCCTCTCCATCACCCCCGGCTCAACGAACCCGCTTATTACCGAACGTGGCATGAGCGATATATTTCGCATGTGCGGACGTGACGACCAGCAGGGCCAGGTCGCCAGCGATTTCATTCTTGATAAGCTGAAAGCCAAACGGGTGGTCATCATCCACGATAAAGACACCTATGGCCAGGGGCTGGCGGACGCCACTAAGGCGGCGCTGGCGAAACGCGGCGTGAAGGAGGTGATGTACGAAGGGTTATCCCGCGGGGAGAAAGACTTTAACGCGCTGGTGACCAAAATTGGCGCACAAAAACCGGACGTGGTGTTCTTCGGAGGCTGTCACCCGGAAGCGGGCCCGCTGGTTCGCCAGATGCGTGAACAGGGCGTGCAGGCGAAGTTCTTCTCGGGAGACTGTATCGTCAATGAAGAGATGGTCACCGCCGCCGGTGGGGCGCAATACACCAACGGTATTTACATGACCTTCGGTAAAGATCCACGCCTGATCCCGGACGGAAAAGCCGTCATCGAGAAATTCCGCACCGGTAAATTTGAACCTGAAGGATACACCCTCTACGCCTACGCGTCTGTGCAGGCTATCGCGGCGGCATTCAAGGCCACGCAAGGGACGGATTCCGCAAAAGCCAGCGAGTGGCTGAAGGCCAACCCTGTCGACACGGTGATGGGTAAAAAAGCCTGGGACAGCAAAGGTGACCTCAAAGTCTCTGACTACGTGGTCTATCAGTGGGATGACAAAGGCAAATATAAAGAAGTGCCATAACGGGACGGAATCTGCTCAGCGCCGGCAGGTCTGACTGTCGGCGTAACCCTTTATTCAGGTGCGCGACCATGAGTACATTCTTCCTGCAACAATTAATTAATGGCTTAACGCTGGGTTCGGTCTACGGTCTTATCGCCATCGGCTACACCATGGTGTACGGCATCATCGGTATGATCAATTTCGCCCACGGCGAAGTGTATATGATCTCCGCCTATCTCTCGGCCATTGGCCTGGCCCTGCTGGCGTTTTTTGGACTCCACTCCTTTCCGCTGCTGATCCTGGGGACGCTGGTTTTCACCATCGTGGTCACCGGCGTTTATGGCTGGACGATTGAGCGCATCGCCTATAAGCCGCTACGCAACTCGACGCGTCTGGCACCGCTGATTTCGGCCATCGGGATGTCGTTGATACTGCAAAACTACGTCCAGCTCAGCCAGGGCCCGCGGCAGCAGGGCGTGCCCACCATGCTTGATGGCGTGCTGCGTTTTCACCTCGGCGAAGGGTTTGTCCAGATAACCTATACCAAAGTCTTTATTCTCATCGCCTCGTTCGCGGGCATGCTGGTGCTGACCTGGATTATCAACCGTACCCGCTTAGGACGCATGTGCCGTGCGGTACAGCAGGATCGTAAGATGGCCTCCATCCTGGGCATCAACACCGACAGAATTATTTCGCTGGTGTTTGTTATCGGCGCAGCCATGGCCGGGCTGGCGGGCGTGCTAATCACCATGAATTACGGCACCTTTGATTTTTACGTCGGGTTTGTTATCGGCATCAAGGCCTTTACGGCGGCGGTGCTGGGCGGCATCGGCTCTCTGCCCGGTGCGATGCTTGGCGGGCTGATTCTGGGCGTCGCAGAAGCGCAATTCTCCGGGATGGTGAACTCGGATTATAAAGACGTGTTCTCGTTTGGATTGCTGGTCCTAATTCTGATCTTTCGTCCTCAGGGGCTGCTGGGCCGCCCCGTCGTGGCTAAAGTGTAAGGAACAACGCGATGACCTCTGACGGTTTTTCCCTGAAGCGCTGCATTCTGGACTCGATTTTTTCCGGAATGATCGCCCTGATTATTTTCGGCCCGATTGCGGGCGTGATACTGGATGGTTACAGCTTTACCTTTGACGGCCAGCGGCTGGCGTGGATTGTAGGCACGGTGATGGTGGGACGCTTTTTACTGAGCGCCTTTTCAGCTACGGCGGCCGGAAGACGTTTACAGGCACGGTTTGAATCCGACAATGCGGGGGTGTATGTCCGGCCGCCGGCGTATAAAAGCCGCATGCGCTGGATCATTCCGCTGATTGTCACGCTGGCGATCTGCTTCCCGTTTGTGGCCACTAAATACGTTCTGACGGTTGCCATTCTCGGACTGATCTACGTCCTGCTCGGTCTTGGGCTGAACATTGTTGTTGGCCTGGCAGGGCTGCTGGATCTGGGTTATGTCGCCTTCTATGCCATCGGCGCTTACGGGCTGGCGCTCGGGTATCAGTATCTGGGGCTTGGGTTCTGGAGCATGCTGCCGCTGGCGGCGCTAATGGCCGCGGGCGCGGGCGCCCTGCTCGGCTTTCCGGTGCTGCGCATGCACGGGGATTATCTCGCCATCGTCACGCTCGGGTTTGGCGAGATCATCCGCCTGGTGCTGAACAACTGGCTCACCTTCACCGGCGGGCCTAACGGCGTTTCAGCCCCTGCCCCGACCTTTTTTGGCCTGGAGTTTGGCCGACGCGCCAAAGAAGGCGGCGTCCCCTTCCACGAGTTCTTCGGCCTGACCTATAACCCCAACTTGAAGTTTATCTTCATCTATGCGGTGCTGTTCCTGGTAGTCATGCTGGTGCTGTACATTAAACACCGGCTGACCCGAATGCCCATTGGACGGGCGTGGGAAGCGCTCCGTGAGGATGAGATTGCCTGCCGTTCAATGGGGCTGAATCACGTTCTGGTCAAACTCTCGGCCTTCACCCTGGGCGCATCGACGGCAGGTATCGCCGGAGTGTTTTTTGCCACCTACCAGGGATTTGTTAACCCGACCTCTTTCACCTTTTTTGAATCGGCCCTGATCCTCGCCATTGTGGTCCTGGGCGGGATGGGCTCCACCGTCGGCGTCGTACTGGCCGCCTTTGTGCTGACCGTCACGCCGGAACTGCTGCGCAGCTTTGCGGAATATCGCGTGCTGCTGTTTGGCATGCTGATGGTGGTGATGATGATCTGGCGTCCTCGCGGTCTGATCCGCATCAACCGCAGCGGATTTGCCGTGCGTAAAGGAGTGGCGCCATGAACGCAACGATTTTACGTGTAGAACATCTGATGATGCACTTCGGCGGGATCAAGGCCTTAAACGACGTCAATCTTGAGGTGCAGCGCGGCTCCATTACCGCACTCATTGGGCCTAACGGCGCGGGAAAAACGACCGTCTTTAACTGCCTGACCGGTTTCTACCGGGCCTCCGGCGGCAACATTCTGTTCAATGCACGAAATAAAACCACCAATGTCATTCAGGTGCTCGGCCAGAAATTCCAGCCGGGCGACTGGCTCAACCCGGCGCAGCTTGGTCAACGCCTGTTCTATAAGATGTTTGGCGGCACGCATCTGGTGAACCGCGCGGGTCTTGCGCGCACGTTTCAGAACATCCGCCTGTTCCGCGAGATGTCCGTTGTGGAAAACCTGCTGGTGGCACAGCACATGCGCGTCAACCGCAATCTGCTGGCGGGGGTGCTGAACACCCCTGCGTATCGTCACTCAGAGAACGATGCGCTGGACCGGGCGTTTTACTGGCTGGAGGTGGTGGATCTGGTGGATTGCGCGAACCGTCTGGCCGGGGAAATGTCCTATGGCCAGCAACGACGCCTCGAAATCGCCCGCGCCATGTGTACCGGCCCGGAGATGATTTGTCTCGATGAACCTGCTGCCGGCCTGAACCCGGTGGAAACGCACAAGCTGAGTGAGATCATCCGGTTCCTGCGCGACCACCATGACATCACGGTTTTGCTGATCGAGCATGATATGGGGATGGTGATGGGCATTTCAGATGACATCATTGTGCTCGATCACGGCGATGTGATTGCCAGAGGTAAACCGGCTGAGATCCAGCACAATGAAAAAGTGATTGCCGCGTATCTGGGCACCGACGAAAGTGAGGTAAACCTGTGAGCGAACCGATGCTTCAGTTTCAGGATGTGGATGTTTTCTACGGGGTGATCCAGGCGTTGAAGCAGGTTTCGCTTGAGGTTAATAAAGGGGAAACCGTAGCCCTGATTGGCGCTAACGGCGCGGGGAAGTCAACATTACTGATGTCTGTCTTTGGTCAGCCCCGGATCCGCAACGGGCAGATCCTCTTCTGCGGCGAGGATATCAGCCACAAATCCACCCACTATGTTGCCACCGGTGGCATCGCGCAGACACCTGAGGGACGACGCATTTTCCCGGATATGTCTGTAGAAGAGAACCTGCTGATGGGGACAATCCCCGTCGGCAATCAGCATGCAGCGGAAGATATGCAAAGCATGTTCGACCTCTTCCCCCGCCTCAAGGAGCGACGTAACCAGCGGGCGATGACGCTCTCCGGCGGTGAACAGCAGATGCTGGCTATCGCCCGCGCGCTGATGAGCCGTCCTAAACTTCTGCTGCTGGATGAACCCAGCCTCGGCCTCGCGCCAATCGTGGTTAAACAGATTTTCCAGACGCTGCGCGAACTGGCCCGTAACGGAATGACGATTTTTCTGGTCGAGCAGAATGCGCACCACGCGCTGAAGTTGTCCGACCGCGGCTATGTGATGGTTAACGGGCAGATTCGGTTAAGCGGCAGCGGCGAGGCGTTGCTGAAGGATCCGGAGGTGAGAAAGGCGTATCTGGGTGGCGTGTGAAACGAAAAGGCTATAGTGAGAAAAACTCACAGTGATTGCGATTATTAATCGTTTTTCAAAAACGTACGCCTTCCAATATTATCCTCTCGACCTACCCGGACGGTGGGCCAATTAAAACATTCAGGCGCAAACTGAATAGTCATAATGTGAGGAACCGGGGCAAACATGACACTTGATGCTTTATTTCAGTTAATGAAAATTATATCGCCATCTGAAACCCCATCAGGTGGCGATTTAGCGAATTTTATGACCATGCTTATCTCCACCAAAAATCATTCTGACGCCCTGTTACCGTTTTCGCAGCGCGCGTATATGCTTTCAGTTGCCTATCGCGATCCCCAAAAAGCAGCTGCGTTGCTTTCATCCTGTCAGCCCGAAGCAGGCAACCCTCTCCCGCTGCTCAACTTCTCTGGCTGGCCGGACGTGCGTTACGCCACTTCTGGTGAATTACAGACGCCGGAGTCTGAGGACTATTTTAACAAGATTTCGTCTGCCGCCACGCTATTACGCGCGGCAATTATTGACGCTGAACAGCAGAAAAACACGCCAGCATTTTATATTCTGGATAAGGTGCTCAACCTGAACAGCGCTTTGCCAGAACGTTATAAAAAGATGGCAAATATATCTTATTCATAACGGTATTAATAAATCCGACTGTCATCGTATGCCAGATAATCGATATCCAGCGCCGGAACGACCGGGGTATGGTTTTGCAGCCTGGCCAGAAGATGCTGAATGCTCTCTCTTTTGAGTGAATTTTTTGGCCAGACGAGGTAGTAGCCATCCCCCGTCGCGATAGCTTCCCTGAAAGGCAGGCCCAGCAGGCCACTTTTCAGGGCATCAAGCGTGAGATGCAGGTCGGCGATAGCGATGCCGTGCCCGTTCATCGCGGCAATACTTCCCTGTTCAAGGGTATCGAACACCATACCGCTGCTCATATCGAGCCCCGGGAACAATCCTGTTCTTCGCAGCCAGCGCCGCCAGTCACGTCTGTCCGGTGAAGGATGGATCAGATCGCATTGCGGAAGCCGCTGCCGGGCCGGTTCGATAAGTGATGGAGTACAAACCGGGATAAGCCATTCATGAAATAGCAGTTGGCTTTCCGTTGTGTCACCAAAACGCCCATTGCCGAGAAGAATGGCGCAATCGTAGGGCTCAAGATTGAAATCAACGGTGTCAATGTCCATCCAGACGCTGGCAATCTCAACCTGTGGTTTTGCATGGTTGTTGCGAAAAGATCGCAGCACGTCGAGAAGCCATCTCATGGTCAAGGTGCTGGGTGCTTTTAACCGCAGCAGATGGTTTTCACTGCGAAATGCCCGGCAGGCCCATTCAATGCTCGTGAAGCTTTCGTTCAACTGTCCGGCAAGCACTCGCCCGGCTTCAGTGACCTCCACGCGAGGACCTTGCCTTCTGAAAAGCTCGCAGTCGAACCACAGTTCAAGGGTACGAACATGTCTGCTGACCGCGCCCGGCGTAATATTGAGCGTTTCAGCGGCTTTACTGAAGGAGTTCAACCGCGCAGCAACTTCAAACGCACGCAGTGCATACAATGGCGGTAAAGACATAGCGTCCCTTAAATGAGGTGATGGCATGGGGAATCAGGATCGCAAACCTGCAAATCTTCACACTGCAAATCGCGCCCGCTACACGATAGCATAATGGGTATCTGTTTAATTCCGTTGAAAAGGATCGTTGTTTTATTACGTGAGGGTCAGAAATGAAGGTTGTTGATTAGCAGAATGGCAGGCACAAAAAAACCACCTTTCGGTGGTTTCACGACACTGCTTATTGCTTTGATTATTCTGCTTTTTCCCATGGTAGCCGGAGTGGGACTTGAACCCACACAGCGCGAACGCCGAGGGATTTTAAATCCCTTGTGTCTACCGATTCCACCATCCGGCCAGGGAAGAAAGTGGAGGCGCGTTCCGGAGTCGAACCGGACTAGACGGATTTGCAATCCGCTACATAACCGCTTTGCTAACGCGCCTTAAATCTGTTGTCTTTCGACCTGCACCCGCAAGCTGCCGATGCATTAATCTGGAGCGGGAAACGAGACTCGAACTCGCGACCCCGACCTTGGCAAGGTCGTGCTCTACCAACTGAGCTATTCCCGCATGTCATCAAGTAACTATTTAACTACTTCCTAACCACTTGATTTCATTGTCGTCCGGCTAACTGTGCCGCCGTTCGATGCGTTGCATTCTACTGATATGACGTTTTGAGTCAACGTTATTTTTTGCATCTCAGGATCGTTTGCTGAAAATTAAGCCGAAACGATCACTGTTCAAGCAAATCACCGCGCGCAGCGTTCAAATATTGCAGCATTGACCACAGCGTCAGCACCGCCGCAACCCACAGCAGACCAATGCCGGCCCACTCTACCCAGGCATTCGGACGCCACAGCATCCATACCAGCGCCGCCATCTGTGCGGTGGTTTTAACTTTACCGATCCAGGACACCGCCACGCTGCTGCGTTTACCCAGCTCCGCCATCCACTCGCGCAGGGCAGAGATAATAATCTCACGGCCAATCATGGTCGCGGCAGGCAGCGTTACCCACCAGGTATGATAATGTTCCGCCACCAGCACCATCGCGATTGCCACCATCACCTTATCCGCAACCGGATCGAGGAACGCGCCAAAGCGGGTACTCTGGTTCCAGCGACGCGCCAGATAACCGTCAAACCAGTCCGTCACGGCAGCGATCAGGAAAATAAGCGCACAGGCAAAAGGCGCCCAGACGACCGGCAGGTAAAATGCCAGGACGAAGAACGGAATGAGCACAACGCGAAAGAGAGTGAGCAACGTAGGGATATTAAATCGCATGATGACGGTAACTGTCTGTTGTCAGTAAAATTTAGCTCTATGTTGCTACAGAGCCCTCAATGTTTCAACGAGTAGTAGATCTTTTCTGCCAGCCCTTGCGAAATACCCGGCACTTTTGCAATTTCTTCCATACTGGCGTTGAGTAATCCTTGCAATCCGCCCATATACTTCAACAGCATCTGGCGACGTTTTGGCCCGACGCCTTCAATCGTCTCAAGGGTACTGGTATTTTTCACTTTCGCCCGTTTTTTACGGTGCCCACTGATGGCGTGATCGTGCGACTCATCGCGGATATGCTGGATCACGTGCAGCGCAGGGGAATCCGGCGGCAGGCTAAAGCCCTCGCCTTCCGGCTCAAAGAACAGCGTTTCCAGGCCAGCCTTACGATCTGCCCCTTTCGCTACCCCTAGCAGCAGCGGATGGTTCTTATCCCACTCCACGTCGAGCGATTCAAATACCGCCTTCGCCTGCCCCAACTGCCCTTTCCCGCCGTCGATAAGGATAACGTCCGGGATTTTGCTCTCTTCAATCGCTTTACCATAGCGACGGCGCAGCACCTGGTTCATGGCGGCATAATCGTCACCGGGCGTAATGCCGGTGATGTTATAGCGACGATACTCTGCCCGCAGCGGACCGTTGGCATCAAAGACCACACACGACGCCACGGTCTGCTCACCCATCGTATGGCTGATGTCGAAGCATTCCATGCGTTTCACTTCCGGCAGCTTAAGCAGCGTAGCAAGCGCGGTTAAACGCTGGCTGACGGTCGACTGCTGGGACAGTTTGGTGGTCAGCGCCGTGGCGGCATTGGTTCGCGCCAGCTTCAGATAACGCGCGCGATCGCCGCGCGGTTTCGTCTGAACATTCACCCGGCGGCCTGCGAGCTCTGAAAGCGACTCCGCCAGCAGGGTTTTATCATCGAGCGTGAAGTCGAGCAGGATCTCCGAGGGCAGCGTACGCATCTGGCTGCCCTGCAAATAAAACTGGCCGACGAAGGTCTCCACCACTTCACCCAGCTCAGTGCCGCCCGGCACTTTCGGGAAGTAGCTGCGGCTGCCGAGCACTTTGCCCTGACGAATAAAAAGCACATGAACGCAGGCCAGACCGGCGTCAAAGGCTACGCCGATAACATCGAGGTCGTCGCCCGTATTGGAAACAAACTGCTTCTCGGTCACCCTGCGCACCGCCTGAATCTGGTCGCGGATGCGTGCGGCCTCCTCAAATTCCAGCGCCGCGCTGGCTTTTTCCATACGGGCAATCAGTTGCGTCAGCACCTGATCGTCTTTCCCGGCTAAAAACAGGCGGACATATTCCACCTGCTGCGCGTACTCTTCTTCGCTCACCAGCCCTTCAACGCACGGCCCCAGGCAGCGGCCAATCTGATATTGCAGGCATGGCCGGGAGCGGTTGCGATAAACGCTATTTTCGCACTGGCGAACGGGAAAGATTTTTTGCAAAAGCGCCAGCGTTTCCCGCACGGCATAACCGTTCGGGAACGGGCCGAAATATTCACCTTTTGCATGCTTAGCGCCACGATGCATCGCCAGCCGCGGGTGCGTGTCGCCGCTCAGAAAGATAAACGGATAGGACTTGTCATCGCGCAGCAGAACGTTGTAGCGCGGCTGATACAACTTAATGTAGTTGTGCTCAAGGAGCAGCGCTTCCGTTTCCGTATGCGTTACGGTGACATCAATGTTGTGTATAAGTGCGACCAGCGCTTCGGTTTTACGGGAGGCAAGGTTGCTGCGGAAATAGCTGGAAAGGCGTTTTTTCAGATCTTTCGCCTTACCGACATAGATAACCGTACCGCCAGCATCGTACATACGGTAGACGCCTGGCTGGCTGGTGACGGTTTTCAGAAATGCTTTTGAATCGAACGCTTCACTCACTGACTTATTAACGACTCCGCATTACACAAACCATGGCGAATGGCCAGATGAGTCAGTTCGACATCACCGTGAATGTTCAGTTTACTGAACATTCGATAGCGATAGCTGTTGACCGTTTTCGGGCTGAGGTTCAGCTGCTCTGAAATCTCATTCACCTTCTGACCTTTAGTGATCATCAGCATAATCTGCAATTCGCGCTCAGACAAACTGGCAAACGGAGATTCCGTTTTTTCCGGTTCAATCTGACTCAGAGCCATCTGTTGAGCAATATCAGAAGCGATGTAGCGCTGCCCGGCGTGTACGGTGCGGATCGCATTGACAACTTCCTGCGGCGCGGCGCCTTTACTGAGATACCCGGCAGCACCCGCCTGCATAACCCTGGCAGGCAGCGGATTTTCGGTATGGACGGTCAGCATGATAACTTTGGTATCAACGAACATGCGCGCGATTTTGCGCGTGGCTTCAAGCCCGCCAATACCGGGCATGTTCATATCCATCAGCACCACGTCTGCGGAGTTAGCGCGACACCATTTGACGGCATCTTCGCCACAGCACGCCTCGCCGGCAACTTTAATACCCTTTATATCTTCAAGAATGCGTCGTATCCCTGCGCGCACCAGTTCGTGGTCATCAACAAGAAGGACGTTGATCAAAGGAAATGTCTCCAGAATAGGGATAACGCTACTGACTGCTAATTGGGTTTATATTAACGGTTTTCCATGCAAGATTAAAACGCTAAAAAATCGTCTATACGATTCTGGTCTCGTTTTTGGAAATTAGGCTGTACAGCAAGTGGAAAGAAAACCCTTGTCCGCTGGGCTTTTACCGCTATTTTTTAGCATCGACATTCAAAAAGTTACTAAAACAGTTGTTAATTCTGACGAAAAAGAGCGCGCGATTTTTTGTAACAACAATTAACGAATGGCGAACCGGGGATAAACATTTAATTGTCGCTAACATATTGGACAGAGTACCTTCATAATCCGCGCCGCCCAATAATCACTGCGCGATAAGTATAAAAAACAACCACTGCATTTTTTGCCGTAGCTTGTGGTATACTCCGCCGCCTTAACTTTCATCGTCGCGCTCATGCGCTGTTTTATAATGAGGAAAATAAATGAGCACACCTGAATTTGCCACTGCCGAGAATAACCAGGAACTGGCACAGGAAGTAAACTGCCTGAAGTCGCTGCTGACGCTTATGCTACAGGCGATGGGCCAGGCTGATGCTGGTCGTGTGATCATTAAAATGGAAAAACAGATCGCGCAGATGGAAGACCAGGCGGAATCCGCTGTTTTTGCCAATACGGTTAAGCAAATTAAACAAGCCTACCGCCAGTAACAAAAACGGCTGGATGCAAAGCATTCAGCCGTTTTCTCGTCTGACACGCAGAACGTGATATCAGTCAGATAAGCCCCGTCGCCGCGGCATAACACGCTATCTGGATCTTATTCGGTGCGTTGAATTTCTTCTGCATATTCTTTTGATGGAAATTGACGGTATTTTCCGAGATGGAGAGAATGATGGCGATTTCTGCCGACGTCTTCCCTTCTGCGGTCCACTTCAGAATTTCCCGCTCACGCTTGCTGAATTTCATTTCAGGCGGCATCACCGTCTCATGTTCAAAGCGCAACAGTGTAGTGAGCGCCATCTGGACGAGCATTTGTAAACGCAGCTCAACTTCTTCACTGGATATCGAGTGTGCCTGTAAGCTGGTACATGACACGGAGAGGAAACCGAGCGCATGATTTGGCATCATCAGACACTGCGTTATTCCCTTGCGTAAACCGTGGTCCCGCGCGCCGTCCCATAATTGCTGGGCATCCGTGAATAATTCATCCGTCCAGGGCAAATGTCCCTGAATGAAATTCTCCGGCTTCAGCACCGGGTCAATGGCGAAATAATTCTCGGACTGATATTGCGCCATCCATTGTTGCGGATAACTGGAATGGACGGATGTTCGCGGGCGGGTAAATGGCACAGGGTGTCGAACACAAAGCGCATAATAATCGAATTCAAGCCCCTGCGTTTGTCGCTGAAGTTCCTGATATACCTCTTCGGCACAGGTCATTTCCTGAAACCGGAGGAAGCATTCCCGTCGCCAGGTGAAAAAGTCTATATCCCTCATACTTACTGAATGAAGCCTCTGATAAAGATAATCATTATTATGGTGAATATAACCTAACACATAAAGCATGATTATTTATATAAAATATCGGCCACAGGCAGATTATCTTTAATTTGGCGATGGCTTATCCACATCAGGCGGAATAAAAAAGCAACAGAACGGAGTTTAAGGGAGGATAATTTGCTCCAGAAGCGGCATCTGGAGCAAATTGAACGCTAAAATGCTACTGCATTAAGAATTTTTCAAGGAACTGACGGGTACGGGGCTGCTGCGGATTGGCAAACAGCGCTTTAGCCGGCCCCTGCTCAACTATTCTCCCCTGATCCATGAAAATAGCCCGATCGGCAACGTCGCGAGCGAAGCTCATTTCATGCGTCACAATCACCATCGTGCGTTTCTCCTGCGCCAGCTGTCGGATCGTGTTCAGTACTTCCCCGACCAGCTCAGGATCGAGCGCGGATGTGGGTTCGTCAAACAGGATCACATCCGGGCGCATCGCCAGCGCGCGCGCAATGGCGACACGCTGCTGCTGCCCGCCAGATAAGCGACGCGGATAGCTCGTCTCCTTCCCTGCCAGCCCAACCTTCGCCAGCAGCTCGCGGGCGCGGACCGTCGCGTCTTCCTTAGGTTCCCCCTTGACGATGACCGGCCCTTCAATAATGTTTTCCAGCACCGTGCGGTGCGGAAAGAGATTAAAGCTCTGGAACACGAAGCCGACATGCTGGCGCAGGCGGCGAATCAGCCCTTTTTGCTGGCTGATGGGTTTCCCGGTATCAATGGTGATATCACCCACGCGGATCGTCCCGCCTTCGGGCTGCTCCAGTAAATTGATGCTGCGCAGCAGCGTGGTTTTGCCTGACCCGCTCGGGCCGATAATTGCTACCACTTCGCCCTGCTCAACCTCAAGATCAATGCCATGCAGCACCGTTTGTCCATGGAATTTTTTCACCAGGTTTTTGACGTCAATTGCACTCATTTTGGATCACGCTCCTGGCGGTTAAGCTGGTTTTCAAAATAGTTTTGCAGAGCGGACAGTACCGTCGCCATCACCCAGTAAATCAGCGAGGCCGCCAGATACATGGTAAACACTTCCAGCGTGCGCGAGGTGATCAGCTGCGCCTGACGGAACAGCTCCGGCACCTGAATGGTCGCCGCAAGCGAGGTGTCTTTCACCAGGCTGATAAAGCTGTTGCTCAGCGGCGGCAGCGCCACGCGCGCCGCCTGGGGCAGGATCGCCCGGCGCAGCGTCTGCCACGGGGTCATCCCGATACTGGCCGCCGCTTCCCACTGTCCTTTATCGATGGAGGAGATCGCCGCACGCAGCGTTTCAGAGGTGTACGCCGCGGTATTCAGCGACAGGCCAATCATCGCCGCCGGGATCGGATCCAGCTCAATACCAAACTGTGGCAGCCCGTAGTAAATCATAAACAGCTGGGCGATAAGCGGCGTTCCGCGGAACACGGAGATGTAAAACCGCGCCAGCCACCGCACCGGCCAGATGTTCGACATGCGCATCAGTGCCAGCACAAACCCGAGCACCAGCCCGAAGAACATCCCGCCGATACTGAGCTGTAAAGTAAACACCGCGCCCTTAAGCAAGAACGGCAGCGAATCAATAACCAGTTGAATACTTTCTTGCATTATTATTTTTCTACCTGATTTTTAGACATGAGGATGATAGGCAAACAGCGCAGGCGCCCCGCCAGTATGAACAAACAAAATGGGTCCTTCATCCTTAAAGCGCTTGCGGGCGATGCCGTCGATCAGGCCCGCCATTGCCTTGCCGGTATAGACCGGGTCGAGCAGAATACCTTCGAGACGGGCCAGCAGCTTAACGGCCTCCATCCCTTCATCATTGGGGGTGCCATAGCCCGGCGCGAAATAGTCATCCCACAGCAGTATCTCTGCCTTCGCCTGAAGCGCAAGCTGTTCAGCCACCGCCTGTTGCAGGGTGACGACTTTCGGCTTCTGGTCCGCAACGCTTCTGGAAACCGTCACGCCAATCAGCTCGACCTCCGGCATCAGTTGCTCAAGCCCGACCGCTAAACCAGCATGGGTCCCCGCACTGCCGGACGCCACCACCACCGAGGATAAACTCACCGCGCCTTCGCACTGCTGAGCGATTTCCAGCGCGCTCTCAACATAGCCGAGGGCACCCAGCGCATTCGAGCCGCCAACCGGGATCACGTACGGACGAAAACCCTGCGCTTCCAGACGCGTCGCCAGCTCGTCGAGCTGTGCAGCCGGGTCGGTCAACGCGTCGACCATTTCAACCTGCACGTTGAACAGATCCAGCAGCAAACGGTTACCGTTAGTCAGGTAATTCTCTGCCTGCGTCCCGATCGGGTTCTCCAGCAGGGCAACGCAGTGGAGTCCCAGCTTCGCCGCCACTGCCGCCGTCTGGCGAACGTGGTTAGACTGAATTGCCCCGGCGGTGATCAGCGTATCCGCCCCCTCACGCAGGGCATCGGCGGCGAGAAATTCCAGCTTGCGCAGCTTATTTCCGCCCATCGCCATGGGCGTCACATCGTCACGCTTAATGAAAATATCGCGCCCCAGGTAGTCAGAAAATCGCGGCAGATACTCCAGCGGCGTGGGTGCGCCGATAAATTCCAGACGGGGAAAGCGCGTTAAATTCTGTAGTGACATGGTTCCTCCGGTCACGCAAACAATTGTTATTTCATTATGCACGCAGACGCGCGAGAAATAAAAAAGGCGCTTTTAAAAGCGCCTTTTTTTGTCAGTCAGAGACTTATTTCGTCACGTCTGCGCCGAACCACTTCTCAGAAAGCGCCTTCAGGCTGCCGTCTTTCTGCATCTCAGCAATGGCGCCGTCGATGGCTTTCAGCAGATCCTCGTTACCTTTACGCACCGCCACGCCGGACTCCTGACGGGAGAACGCATCACCCGCGACAGCCAGGGTATTGTTGGTTTTCTTCACCAGATCCAGCGCTGCCAGGCGGTCAACCAGAATGGCGTCAATACGGCCTACGCGTAGATCCTGGTATTTCGTCGGGTCATCATCGTAGGTACGGATGTCCACGCCCTGCACGTTCTGGCGCAGCCACTCTTCGTAGTTGGTGCCCAGACCGACGCCGACTTTCTTACCTTTCAGATCCGCTGCGGATTTGATACTGCCTTCGTTACCTTTCTTCACCAGCGCCTGAATACCGGACACGGTGTACGGCGTGGAGAAGTCATACTTCTTCTTACGCTCGTCAGAAATGGTTACCTGGTTAATCACCACGTCAATACGTTTGGAATCCAGTGACGCCAGCATCCCGTCCCATTTGGTGGGTTTCAGGGAGGCTTTAACGCCGAGGTGTTTTGCCAGCTCCTGCGCAAACTCCACTTCAAAACCGGTCAGTTTACCGTCGTCGCCCTGGAAGCTGAACGGAGGATAGGTTCCTTCCAGCCCAACCAGCAGCGTGCCGCGCTCTTTAACTTTGTTGAGCAGATTCTCTGCCGCGAACGTTTTCACGCTCATCCCCGCGACCAGCGCAACGGCCATCATCCCCATCAGCGCCTGACGACCCAGAAGTGCTAATTTCATAAGTACTCCGATACAGTGGAATTTTTGAGTAGTGTAGAGAAATCGCCTGCAACGTCAAAGGCGGCTGCGCTACATCTTATTCTTTTTTAATATATATCAGAAGTTGTTCCGGCGCGGACTTTCTGCTTTATGACGCCCGGCATCTGGACTTTATATTGCGCGTACTTTCGCAGCGCGATGCGGTAATTGTTGGTACTGGTGGCGGGCAGCCAGGGCTCCAGATTTTCATCCAGGTATCCGGTTGTCAGCAGATCGCGGGAGATATTTTGCATGGTCAAATGCTGACCCAGGCGGCGCAGGCGAACCACGTATTCACGCACGGTGCCGTGACTCATCTCCGTTTGTTCAAACAGGAATTGCTTGAAGCCGATAATATCGAAGAAGTCGCTTTGCTCTTTGCAATGGAGATCGCCACAGAAACGGCAAAGCGCTACCCACTCTTTTTGCTCTTCAAGCCAGGCGGCTTCATCCATCAGCGTGTCGAGGCGGGAAATCGCAATCTTATTCACGATTTCACCGCGACGAACCAGCGTGATGCGGTCGAGTAATTTTTTACAGTGGGCGCAATGCGTCTGGCTGTGTTTAAAGTCTTTCAGGTAGCGGCTTAAAGGCCGTCTTTTAGATTGCTGCACCGTCATGATAACTCCTGGTTGTCAATACGTTGTGCGGCATTTCCAAGGCGAATGACTCACCTATAACTTACCCAGTTTTGTGCGCAGGCGTTTAATGGCCTGGCTGTGCAGCTGGCTCACCCGAGACTCGCCCACCTCCAGCACGGCGCCAATCTCTTTGAGATTGAGCTCTTCCTGGTAATAGAGGGTTAACACCAGTTGCTCACGTTCCGGTAAAGCTTCGATCGCTTCCATCACGCGCTGGCGTAAATTCCCTTCCAGTAAATGGTGTAACGGGTTTTCTTGCTGATGTTCATCCGTCACCAGCTCGATGCTATCGCCATGCTCTTCGCGCCACTCATCATAAGAGAAGAGTTGGCTGTTATTGGTATCGAGCAACATCTGGCGATACTCTTCAACAGGAATGCCCAGACGCTCCGCTACTTCGGTTTCCGTCGCGTTGCGCCCCAGCTCCTGTTCCAGCTGCCCCATCGCATGCGCCACTTCGCGCGCGTTGCGGCGAACGCTGCGCGGCACCCAGTCGCGGCTGCGCAGCTCGTCCAGCATCGCACCACGAATACGCTGCACTGCGTAAGTCGTAAATGCCGTTCCTTGCAGAGCGTCGTACCGGTCAACTGCATTCAATAACCCGATACCGCCCGCCTGTAGCAGATCGTCCAGTTCCACGCTCGCCGGCAAACGCACCTGGAGGCGCAATGCTTCGTGACGCACCAGCGGAACATAACGCTGCCACAGCGAGTGTTTATCCATTACACCTTCAGCGGTATAGAGTGAATTCACGATAAACAGCCCTGCGTTAGTTGAGTTATCGGCATGATTATCCGATTCTGGAGGGGTTTTAATCGGGTGAATAGTGGGTGAAATGAGGGGTTATTTGGGGGGTTACGCGTAAATGCGGACAGAAAAAACCCCGCCGAAGCGGGGTTTAAGCGTAATCAGGCGATTAGCCTTGCAGCAGAGACAGAACCTGCTGAGGAACCTGGTTAGCTTTGGACAGCACGGAGTTACCGGCCTGCTGAACGATCTGCGCTTTAGACATGTTGGACACTTCGGTCGCATAGTCGGCGTCCTGAATACGGGACTGCGCTTCAGACAGGTTGGTGGTGGTGTTGTTCAGGTTGGTTACGGCAGAGCTCAGACGGTTCTGAACCGCACCCAGTGAAGAACGGAATTTGTCTACGGACGCGATTGCTTTGTCCAGCAGAGCCAGTGGATCCGCAGTAGATGCGCCAGCGAATTGTGCAGTTGGGGTATCAGTAGAAAGTTCAACTACAACTTTATTAGCATCAGAGGTAACGGAGTTATCGTCATCAAGAGCTGTCGCAACGGTAGTAGCGTAATTTTTACCTTGGAACGTTACATAACCAGCAGCATTGCCATCTTTGTCTGCCGCTACCTTAATAAGCTGTTTCGCCTGAGTAGCAGCAGTCGTGAGACCATTATCAGTATCTTTATATTCAACATCAGCTTTGTTTAAGGTAACTGCACCAGTTCCATGATTAATTGAAGCTGAATAGAAATCACTTCCTGACTTAACGACGAATTGATCAGTTGCCACACCGTTTGAATCTAAGGTGTTATGTAATGTCAGGCTGGATGCATCAATGGTCTTGCCTGTAGCAGAAGAAAGATCTCCTGCGACAGCGCTAAGGTCTACGGCTACAGGTTTAACACCCGCTGCGCCGGTAATTTGAGTGATGGTATCACTAACTTTAAGCGACTGACCTGAAACGGAGAATCCATTCAGCCCCAGAGTAGAAGAGTCAATCTTCTGAAGGTCAATGTTGATAGTCTGGCCGTCGTTCGCACCAACCTGAATCGCCATAGAACCGTTTTTAGCCAGTACGTTCACGCCGTTGAACTGAGTCTGACCAGATACACGGTCGATTTCAGACAGACGGGATTTGATTTCGTCCTGGATTGAAGACAGGTCAGAATCAGAGTTAGTACCGGTCGTTGCCTGAACGGTCAGTTCACGAACACGCTGAAGGTTGTTGTTGATTTCAGACAGCGCGCCTTCAGTGGTCTGCGCCAGAGAGATACCGTCGTTAGCGTTACGTGCAGCCTGAGTCAGGCCTTTGATGTTAGAGGTGAAGCGGTTAGCGATAGCCTGGCCCGCAGCGTCATCTTTCGCGCTGTTGATACGCAGACCAGAAGACAGACGCTCGATAGAAGAAGACAGAGCGGACTGGTTCTTGTTGATGTTGTTCTGAGTGATCAGCGAGAGGCTGTTGGTATTAATGACTTGTGCCATGATTTCGATTCCTGTTGTTCATCAAATCTGTTTGGTTAGATTTGGGTTTCCACCCTTCGGCTTCATCGCCGTCAAAGGTGTTATCGTCTGGTCCAAACCAACCTTTAGATATTTTTTCAGGATCGCGTTAATTTTTTTAGCCACGGAAAAGCTCTTCTCTATTACCGTTATTCCCGCCATTAAAAAAAAGAAATTAACCGTAAACTTTCCCCCATTAAGGCCGATAACCCCACTATTCGTTCTACGTGTCGATAGATTAAGGAATAAATATGGCAAGTATTTCATCATTGGGGATTGGTTCGGGTCTTAAGTTAGCAGACATTCTGGATAGTCTGACCACGGCCGAAAAAGCACAGCTGACGCCAATTTCCAAACAACAGACATCGTATACCGCCAAGCTGAGCGCTTACGGCACGTTGAAAAGTTCACTGGAAGCGTTTCAGACCGCCAACACCGCGCTGAATAAAGCCGACCTGTTTACAGCGACCAGCACGTCGAGCAGTACCACGGCATTCAGCGCCACCACTACCGGCAGCGCGATTGCCGGTAAATACACCATCAGCGTGTCGCAGCTGGCGCAGGCGCAAACCCTGACGACCAAAAACGCGCAGCCGGATACCAAAACGGCCATTGCCACGGCTGACAGCAAGATCACCTTTACCGCCGGTAACGGTAAAGATCCGGTGACCGTCGATATCAGCGCGGCAAACTCCTCGCTGACCGGCATTCGCGATGCGATTAACAAAGCTGACGCCGGCGTGACCGCCAGTATTATTAACGTCGGTAATGGTCAGTACCGTCTGTCCATCACCTCCACCGAAACCGGGGCGGACAACGCGGTCAGCATCAGCGTGAGCGGCGACAGCGCCCTGCAATCCTTTATGGGTTACAACGGCACCAGCACCGACGCCAGCAACGGCATGACAGAAAGCGTCACCGCGCAGAACGCCAAGCTGAAGGTGAATAACGTTGATATCGAAAACAGCAGCAACACTATCAGCGATGCGCTGGAAGATATCACCCTGAACCTGAACGACGTCACCACCGGTAACCAGACGCTGACGATCGCTAAAGATACGTCGAAAGCGGAAACGGCGATGAAAGCCTGGGTGGATGCCTACAACACCCTTCAGGACAGCTTTGCATCATTAACCAAATATACGGCAGTTGATGCGGGTACAGATGCGCAGGACTCCAGCAACGGTGCCCTGCTCGGGGACAGCACGCTGCGTACTATTCAGACGCAGCTGAAAACCATGCTGGGCAACTCCGTCGGCGGAACCGCCTATAAAACGCTGTCTCAGGTCGGCATTACTTCAGATCCAAGCACGGGCAAGCTGGAGCTGGACAGCGACAAGCTGAAAAAAGCGCTGACGGATAACCCGTCTGCCGTGAAAGATTTGGTTGTGGGTGACGGTAAAACCACCGGGATCACTACCACCATGGCCACCCATCTGACTGACTGGCTTTCCAGTAAAGGCATTATCCAGGCGGCCAAAGATGGCGTCAGCAAAACGCTGAACAAGTTAACGGATCAATATAACGCCGTGAGCGAACGTATTGACGCGAGAGTGGCGCAGTACAAAGCCCAGTTTACCCAGCTGGACGTACTGATGACCTCGCTGAACAACACCAGCAGCTACCTGACGCAGCAGTTCGAAAATACGTCCAGCAACAAGTAGTAAACGCTAATCAGACCCGAGGGGGATAACATGTACGGCGCAAAAGGCACGCAAGCCTACGCAAAGATAGAAGTTGAAAGCGCGGTGATGAGCGCCAGCCAGCAGCAGCTGGTTATCATGCTATTTGATGGAGCCCTCAGCGCGCTGGTACGCGCGCGTCTGTTCCTGGCAGACGGTAATATCCCGGCAAAAGGGCTGGCGCTCTCAAAAGCCATCAACATTATCGAAAACGGGCTGAAGGTTGGCCTGGTGGAAAATAACGGTGATGAGCTTACGCAAAACCTGATTGCCCTTTATGCCTATATGGTACGTCGCCTCCTGCACGCCAACGTGAATAACGACGCCAGCGCCATCGAAGAGGTGGAAAACTTGCTGCGCAATATCGCTGACGGGTGGAAGGAGGTTGCCGGTACGCCACAACTGATGCAGGACGCCGTCTAATGAGTAACGCACCGCAACTTTATGCCCTTTATCAGCAACTCCTTGAGCAGAGCCAGTTGATGTTGCGACTGGCCCGGCAGGGACTATGGGATGATCTGATCATCTGTGAAACCGACTATGTTAATGCGGTGCACTCACTGGCTCGTCTCACTCAGGAAAGTGAACCTTCGATGCAGATTCAGGAGCAGCTTCGCCCGACGCTGCGGGTGATCCTGGACAACGAAGGCCAGGTAAAAACGTTGCTGCAAGCCAGAATGGATGAGCTGGCGAAGCTGGTTGGGCAATCCTCCATCCAGAAAACCGTTCTCTCCACCTACGGTAACCAGGGCGGTCATGTCCTGGTTCCGCAAAGTAATAGCGATATTAATTAGCCATTTAACTGGCGTTCGAGCGTTAACCGTTTCGTTCGCCAGGCATTTCAGCCAAACCTGCTCCATACTTGAGTTTCGCGACCTCATGGAGATGGTGCATGCGCAACCCAACACTTTTACAATGTTTTCACTGGTACTACCCCACCGGCGGTGAACTGTGGCGAGAAGTCACGGCATTAGCCCCCAACCTGAACGAAATCGGCATCAATATGGTCTGGTTACCGCCAGCATATAAAGGGGCATCCGGCGGCTATTCCGTCGGGTATGACTCTTATGACCTTTTCGACCTCGGTGAGTTTGACCAGAAAGGCAGCGTCGCCACCAAATACGGCGATAAAGCCCAGCTGCTGGAGGCCATCAACGCCTTAAAAAGCAACCAGATTGCGGTGCTTCTGGACGTGGTGGTCAACCACAAAATGGGGGCCGATGAAAAGGAACCCGTCCGCGTGCAGCGCGTGGATGCTCAGGATCGCACCCAAATCAGCGATGAGATCATCGAATGCGAAGCCTGGACGCGCTACACCTTCCCCGTTCGGGCCGGGCAGTATTCGCAATTTATCTGGGATTACAAATGCTTCAGCGGTATCGACCACATTGAAAACCCCAATGAGGACGGTATCTTCAAAATCGTGAACGACTACACCGGCGAAGGCTGGAACGATCAGGTCGACGACGAGATGGGCAATTTCGATTACCTGATGGGTGAAAATATCGATTTTCGCAACCATGCGGTGACGGAGGAGATCAAATACTGGGCGCGCTGGGTGATGGAGCAAACCCACTGCGACGGCTTCCGCCTGGACGCGGTAAAACACATCCCGGCCTGGTTCTATAAAGAGTGGATTGAGCACGTCCAGGAGGTGGCCCCGCAGCCGCTGTTTATTGTGGCGGAATACTGGTCTCACGAAGTGGATAAATTGCAGCACTACATCAATCAGGTGGACGGCAAAACCATGCTGTTTGATGCGCCGCTGCAAATGAAATTTCACGAAGCGTCACGCCAGGGACGCGACTACGATATGAGCCAGATTTTCACCGGTACGCTAGTGGAAGCCGATCCGTTCCATGCCGTGACCCTGGTAGCCAACCACGATACCCAACCCTTGCAGGCGCTGGAAGCCCCGGTTGAAGCCTGGTTCAAACCGCTGGCCTACGCGCTCATCCTGCTGCGTGAAAACGGCGTGCCGAGCGTGTTCTATCCGGATCTTTTTGGCGCCAGCTATGACGACACCGGCGGGGATGGCGAGACGTATCACATCGATATGCCGGTGATTGAACAGCTCCACGAGCTGATCCTCGCCCGGCAGCGTTTTGCCCACGGCGTGCAGACGCTGTTTTTCGATCATCCAAACTGCATTGCGTTCAGCCGCAGCGGGACTGAGGAGCACCCGGGCTGTGTGGTGGTGCTGTCGAATGGTGATGACGGCGAGAAGACCATCTGCCTCGGGGAAAATTACGGCAATAAGACCTGGCGTGATTTTTTAGGCAACCGCGAGGAAACCGTGACCACGGCGGCGGATGGCGAAGGGACGTTCTTCTGTAACGGGGGAAGCGTCAGCGTCTGGGTGATTGAGGACGCGCTGTAGTGCTGGGAAAGTGCGGCCTGATGCCCTCACCCCGACCCTCTCCCACCGGGAGAGGGAGCAAACCCTAAAAACGGCAATATGATTGCCGTTTTGCTTTTACCGCTACGGAAGCTTACTCTCCAGCGGATTCTTGCTCAGGTAATCTGCGCATTCCACTGTTGGACGGTCAACCTTGTACAGTTCCATACCGTCATACTCCAGCGCCGCCCCATCACGCTCCAGCGGATAGACATCCAGCTTACGCGTCACGTTGTAATAATCATCTGAACGCAGCATGATCTTACCCGGCACCGCGATAACGCGCTGCCACTGACGGCAATCCAGCGTATCCCCCTCTGGCGTCACCACCAGCGTGGCGATCGCTTCCGGGCTCACCATCGCGCTCTGCGGCCCTTTCGACTGCCAGTAACCTGCCAGTTGCGAAGGTACCGGGTGCTTAATCACTTCCTGATAGTTATCTACCTGAACACATCCCGCTAACGTCAGCATCGCAGCCACAATTGCTACTTTTTTCATCATCTTTCCTGCATGCGAAGAAAAAAATATTGTGGCATTAAAGCCATCAGGCTGCCAGCGTAAGATAGGTATTGATTAAACCTGCATCCCCATCACATGAGCATACATTTTTATTAATCGACAAAGATCGTCCAAGAGCGCACCAAATAACAGATGGTTATAGTCGTCGAAAACATCAGTCGTCTAAGTTCGCCTTAGAACGAGTGCTGTTTTGTGTCCCATCCATGCCCCACCGCCAAACTTTGCGTAGCTCCTTCCAGTTTCGCAACTTGCCGCTTTACGCCTTCCCATACCATCAGCATAATCACCACCGATCCGATTGTAAGATTTATCAGGTGCGCACCTCTTTTATCGGACAACAGGCAAATCTGAAAATCTCGTAGTGTATCGAGGCGACAGCATTTCTCGCTTCATCTGCCACTGCTGCTGTATTCCCTGTCCAGCAAAATAGAGCGTTCCCTTTCCGTCCTTTGCATTCAGGTGATCCAGTACTTCCATTAACTTCTCACTACCAGCTCGAGGTGCACTGTCATCGAAAAGGTTGAGCTGGGCCACGCCCTGGCTGAAGAAGTCGCCCAGCATGACACCCGCTTTCTGGTACCGGTGACCGTCCTTCCAGATTTTATCCAGACACTTTACCGCGGCGTTGATGATGTCTCTGCTGTCCTGCGTTGGCGTGAGCAGCCTTACCGATGCGCTGTTTCCGTAATACGGCTCATTAAGGGCAAACGGAGAGGTCTTAATGAAGGCGGATATAAAACGGCAATACTGGTGCTCGCCGCGAAGCTTTTCAGCACCACGGGCCGCGTAGCTGCAAATAGCCTGCCGCATTTGCTCATAGTCAGTAATGCGTTCGCCAAAAGATCGGCTGCATACAATTTCCTGCTTCACCGGCGCGAACTCCTCCAGATCCAGGCATGGCTCGCCGCGCAGTTCCCGGACGGTTCGCTCCAGCACGACATTGAAGTGCTTGCGGATAATCCACGTGCTTTGTTCTGAGAGGTCCAGTGCCGTTTTGATGCCCATAGCGTTCAGCTTCTTGCTGATGCGCCGGCCAACGCCCCAGACATCCTCTACCGGCACCAGTGCCATTAACCTGCGCTGCCGGTCGACGTTTGAGAGGTCAACCACCCCGCCAGTCTGCCGTTGCCATTTTTTCGCAGCATGATTGGCCAGCTTCGCCAGCGTCTTGGTCTGGGCTATGCCGACTCCGACTGTGAGATGTGTCCGCTGTAATATCGTCGCACGGATTTCTTTCCCAAATTCAGTCAGGTCCCGGCAGTTCCTTACTCCGGTCAGGTCACAAAAGGCCTCGTCAATGCTGTAAATTTCGACGCGAGGGCTCATTTCCTCCAGCGTTGTCATAACCCGGTTACTCATGTCGGCGTAGAGTTCGTAGTTTGAACTGAAGCAAACCACGCCCTGCTGCCGGAAGTAGTCTTTACACTTGAAGTACGGATCGCCCATTTTAATACTGAGCTTTTTGGCCTCCGCCGATCGGGCAATCACGCAGCCGTCATTATTCGAGAGTACGACAACCGGCTTCCCCCACAGGTCCGGCCTGAATACCGTTTCGCAGCTCGCATAAAACGAATTCACATCTACAAGGGCAAACATCACATCACCGGATTGTCGTCTACCCATACCGGGCTAATGGTATGCGTGACCACGCCAACAAGGCGAACGTCATCCAGCGCCTCGCCTTCAATGGCTTCACCATCATCAGTGATCAGTGCATCACCGGCCCAGTACGCATGTTGCTGGCGTCCGCAAAACCAGATGAGCAATGTTTCTCCCCGTCTGATTAGAGCTGCCTTATCAACGACATCATAGCCTTCCTGCGTTTCGACAATGCTTGCAGAAGGAGGAAGGAAAGGCTCTGCATGCGCAACGGGTGCGGCATGAATGTCTGCTGTGCGTGGCATAAACACCTCACAATTAACTGTATGTACATACAGTATTATCTTTCATGGGCGCAGATCAAGCGAGACGAGTAAGCTGATTGGTAAGTGGATGAAGAGGCAGGGAATTTATTTGAGCAAAGCCCACCGAAGTGGGCTGCGAGGAAGATTACTTCACACCTATTCCATTAAGCTTCCTGTACGCTATTGGAAATATTCTCTTAACTATCATCAGTATGATGATAGATGAGCTAAAACTAATCAGTAGCTTTAGCATCGAATTATTTCCTATATATGGCCCGACATCATGTGTCAGTATGTAAAGAATGAATGGATGCAAAAGATATACCCCCAGTGAATAGTCTCTGCCAAGTTTAGAGAAAATATTATCACCAATATTTTTATTCACGCATAAGCTCAGCAATGCCACACTTACCGGAGCAGCTAACAGAGGAAATTGCCTTTCTACCATGTCGGCATTAAATAGTTGACCAAATCCGTATACCTCGACGACCATTAATACTATACCAAGAAATATTGCAGACGTAGAGACTCTTGTTGATATATTATTTAATATTCCACTTTTAGCAAAGAACCACCCAAGATAAACAAGCGAAAACGCGATCAATGTTCTCAATGCATAAAATATATAAATATCATAATGAAGTGACTTGACCAAATCACCGTACCAGCACGCCAACAAAATTGCTGTTGATATAAACAACGATATCTTAATGCTTACATTTTTTATAAAATAATTTGTCAATATAACGCCAAGTATTAATGCATTTAAAAACCACAAGTGGAAGAATGTTCCGCCGTGAAGGGCGTCATTAGATACAACTTTACCAATAATCCGCCATATATCACCCTGCATCATTCTATACAAAATAGGAATGTATAACATGGATGACCAGAAAAGAATGCTAACCAACTTATTAAGCTTTTTACCAATGTCATCATGCGCAGAGGTTCCCATCAGGTAACCAGAGGCAAGAAAGAAGAAAGGTAGCGCCCATCTTGAGGATGCACGGAACAGTTCACCAAAAGGTTGTGGCATTTCTGGGAAATTACCCACATGAACCACTATGATAAAGAAACAAGCAAGGAGTTTCGCTGCATCCAATGCATTGTTGCGCATTTTATAATCACCTGATTAAGAATCGTCAGTTGATGCTACAAATCTTTGCCTATCTTATCAAACGATAATCACATCCCTGTGACCTGTCCATCAAATGCTGCTGGTATATGTAGCCCCAGAGAAAAGGTTTTTCCATACCTTGGTTTGCACCAACACCCTTCCAGCCCCACATGAAAGAGAGGTATTCAGGTTATGCACGCTCGCACCATCTACGGATGTGAGAAGATCAACGTTACATGGGATATTGTGAACGCCTGCCGTTGTTTTGATAACACCGCCAGAGTTTGTGCCGATAGTGTTAAACCCGGTTTCCAGACTACCAGACAACGTAATTGCTCCACCACTTGCAAAGAATGCGGTCTGAGCGCCGGTATCGTTAATACGGCGACAGTTAGACATTCTCACCGATAGAGTTGAACCAGTAACCTGTGCGATACGGCCTTCGCCGTCACAAGTGTAATTTGTCAAGTTTAGCTCAGTGCCGCCAGTCATAGCAGATGTGATATGGTTCCACCCACGCTGGCCGCGTAGCTGATACACATTAACCCAGTTTGCGCGTGTTACGGTGCAACCTGCTATTAACCGAGCTATTTGACCATTGTTTGTACTTACAAAATTACATGCAACATTTTCAATGTTCATATTTGTTATTGTGCCACGATTCACAACAACGGCAGAGTTGGCATTATCCTGGAAAATTATATTACCATTCTTGATTGTCAGGTTATCTACGGCTAATGTTGACGCGTTATTTACGCCAAATATGGCGAACGCAGAGCGCGGCAAGCCGTCTATAACTAAATCGTGTATTACCGAGCCGAAGGTGCCAGCGAAATAGACGGATTGCTGTGCATCGTTTTGTGAGCGTAAGTTTCTGATCAAGAACGTATCAACTTCAATGCTATACCCAGAGGTACCAAACCCCCTGTCATTAATCTCAATTGCTGCGAATTCTGACCCAGTGCTACCTGGCTTAGCAAAGATGTTTTCGATGGTCAGGTTTTTAACAACCGTCTTTGTTAAGTTTGCATCGCCCCAAACTCGAACAACACACTGTTCAGTATCTCCATAAATTCCTGAGATGCGGAAGCGAACAAAGTTACCAGTTCCATCTCCTGTAATCTTTACTGCGCAATGAGCGTAATTACAAAATAACCCTTCAGCGTCTACATCAGAAAAATCACCAGGCTCACTTATATTGTAATTTGCATAGTCACCAATAGTAAAAGCCAGCATATCATCGCCAGTTTTACCCTTAAGGTTCCGAATGTAGGCATGGCGGATTGGTGGCTGGCAGTGCAGTCCATCACTATTGGTGTCGAAATTCAATCCAACAGCAGTTAAGTATGTGACATTACAGACCAGCCATGCATATTTGTTAGCGCCAATAACCTTTATACCACCACCAATTTTTAGGCTGGTTATTCCTTTAAGGATTGACGCCATCGATCCAAGGCCGACAACAGTCTGATTGGCCCCATTATAATCGATTGTTCCTGAACCCCAGATCTCGATATACGCATCTACGGCTGAGCTATTTGCGTATGAATAGTTCTTGAAAACAGGTACATTTGAGCCGTTAGCAAGTTTTATCGTTACTCCAGGACCAATCCACAAGCGGGTTCCGCTTCTAAGCACCCATGTTCTATCAGTGATATATGTACCAGGCTTCTCGAAACGAATATCCCCTCCCGCGGCAAACATAGCATCCAGAGCGGAGCCAATGATGTTTGTGGTGCTTGGTTCAATACCATACATCTGAGGGGTGCGGTATTGAATGGCAGAACCGACTGTACCGGCAGGATAGACAGAGCCCACCGAAATCCCCACCAGGCCAGCTCCGCTTGTAGCCGCCAGCGAAGCACGCAATGAAGAATCACCAACCCCAATCCATGCACCAGGCGCAATGCCGCCAGTGCTGGCAGGTGTAGAGTTTTCCGGAACAACTTTCGGGCCGGATGCAAACGAACCAGTCCATTTGTAATATTCGCCGTCTGCGGTGTTCAGCAGCACCTCATTAGGGTTGTTGATAGTCGCGCCGGTGGTGAAAGTTTTCCCTGTAAGAATTACGTAACCGTAGGCGGCCATTGCCTGCTGGGAAAGATAGTTGATGCCCTCAATGGTGTAGTGCTTCTGACCAAAGCGATCGGTATAGGTCCACCCCATCGATGTGACGAACTCGTCAATTTTCCCCGCGTTAAATTTCAAGTCGCGAGGTGATTCACTTGGTACTGCATCTTGAGTTGGTTGCGTAGCCATATTTATTCCATAAAAAACCCGGCGCGAGGCCGGGTGTTGTTTGTTGGGATGGGGCTTATTCGTAGATAGCGTCGCTGTATTCCGCGACGGTAAGAGATACCGTGTTATCGGTGTTCGGTTTGATGCTATTAACCGTCCATAGCTGACTGTCCAGCTCCTCAACCGTCGCAATGAGATAGCGCGAAGGTAGCTGCACAGTGTCTCCGTTCCAGATGTTGAGCTGAATATCGGGTATTGCTGCGGTGAATCCGTACTTCGTGTCGCCACGCGCCGCCGCTGGATAGCGCAGCGTCGGGTTACCCAGGCTGTCTGTCACCAGCACATACATCGAACCGGTAAACGTGATCGGCTCGCTGGTATCAAAGTTATTACCGGCGCGCCCGGTGATGTAACCCTGTTGCTGGTTGCTGTCGTAGATGTCTGGCATCTGGATGACGCTACCCACCTGGATAATGCCGTCCTCAAACACCTTGGCGTTCATCTTCACGCGCGAGTAGATCAGGCGCTTGGTTTCGCGTAATGCTCGCTCCCGGGCCTGATACTCATTACGGAAGCCGACGATCTTCAGCTTGTTTGGGTTTTCCGCTTCCTGCTCAACGATGGCACCGTTCAGCACGCGGTAGTTGATGTACGTCTTGTTGTTCGTGGTCGGGTGAACGTAGGAAACCTGCACACCGTCATAACCACCAGGCAACGTGGCTTCGTACGTCATTTTGTACTCGTCCGTCTTCATGTTGGCCCGGTTGAATACGGCAGCCGGATAGTCAACCTTCTGGTCGCGAGTGAAGGTCAGCACGCCGTCATCCCAGTACGCCACCACCGACGCCGCATTGCAGATCGCCTGCACCCGGTCGCCAAGCGAGTCGTTCTCGTCGTCGAACGTGTAGTCGAAGTAGCCCAGCCGTTCATCAGGCAGGCTCTCAGCAATAGAGTACAGACCGTACAGGTCAATACTGCTTACCGGTTGTTCACCCATAATCAACCAGGTATGCGCCACCGCATCAGCGAACGAGCGCGACGGCCGCAGCGTGTAATCCACCGTTTGCGTGTCGAGGTCGTATGTGATGGTGTGGCGCGTCACCAGCGCGTTGTATTTGCGCTCACGGCTGCCCAGGGCATTCTCCGTCGCCCTGACTTTTACGCGCACCAGCGTGTCGGTCGGGTGGACGACATTCGTACGGATGTTAATGCTGTGGATCTCTTCGACCTTCAGAAGTGACGCGTCGCCAGAGTTGTCCGTGCGCTGGAAGCTGACCGCGTACTTCCCGAAGCCGCCGGTCGGAGTGATCTTGTCAGTGCGATAAAACACCTCACTCGTCGACTGATGCGGCGTCGTCTGCCTGTATGTAAACGTCTGCTGCGTACCAGGGACTTGGTTGTACTCGTCGTCGATCTTCCAGATAACCACCTTCCAGTTGGTCTCTTTCTTCCCGCCGAGGCTGGACTGAGTATGCAGCCACAGCTGCGTTGACTCGACCGGGGAAAAGAACGGCCCCACTACCAGCGCCTCGTTATCGTTGAGGACGAATTTCGTGGTGTTGATCGTGGCATTCGCCGGGATGTCCTGCGGCCCCTCCAGCTGGTTCATCGTGAACGTGTACCAGCGCACCGGGTTAACAACCGCGCCGTCGTTTGTTTCAACCGCGGAAATCAGCGTGCCGGAGAATGTAGCATCGGTAGTAACGTTGCCGGAGGCGGTGCTGTACGTCACGTTGATGGTGAAGGTAACCGCGTGCGGCAGAACCAGCCCCATGAAATAGTCGAACTCAGCCTGCTTAACGATTTTCATCGCTATCTGGCCGCCGGAATACGTTCCGCTGACGACCGTGTTTGCCGTTGCTGTTTCGATCGGGAAGTCGCTGGCTTCGTTCTGACCGGGAACTTCCTGACCGTCAACGTCATCGAATCCGTACCCCTCAACGATCTGCGGGATAACTTCGCCAGGCTGGAAGAACTGGAATTCGGCACCGGCCAGTGAACCGAGGCTTGATTCTGAGTAGCGCACGGACTCGTAATCGTATTTGCCGATCCCGATGCACATCCACTCTGTGACGTACTTCAGGCCTCCGTCGGTAGACGTCTGGTGAACGTATTCAAATACCGATTCCTGAATCAGATCCGGGAACGAACGGATTTGGCCGTAGATATCCGGCTTGGCTTTGTAGACGCGCGCGGTGTTTGTCTGACCGGTCAGGCTATTGTTCGGTGAGTCGACGGTATTACCGCCGTTGTTCGCGATTGCCGGCTTCGGCGCCAGGAACGAAAACACCTGGCCAACGACTTTAAAAATCGGGCTCAGGATGTCGCCGACAATGCCCTTCGGCTGGTCGAATATCTGGATGTGGTCCAGCTCACTCAGCTCAAACGCCAGTTCGTCATCGTCGCCCAGCTTCACACCATTGCGGACGATCAGCAGGTCGCGGTGGAAAGTAGCGTCATTGGCCGCCAGCCAGTCATAAAAAAGGGTGCCGTTTGGCACCCTACAACGCAGCTTAGGCGTTCCCGGAAAATTCGATATCTCAACCAGCGCCATACGAAAAGTACTCCACTTTGGTGAATGCCCGCTGAATGACCAGTAACGAGTCCATGCGCACGCTTCCGTTCTCTCCACGCGAGTGCAGCACCTGCCGGTTCAGTACCAGGCCAACGTGTGCCGGTTGCGCGCCGCGGTATCCAACGAATATCCCGCCCTCGACCGGCTTATCGGCCTGGCGCCAGAAGACGACGTCGCCCTGATAGCAGGTGAAGAAGTCGGCCCCGGCTTCGTAGTCCGGAGTTTGGTGCAGCTCGATACCGAGAACGTGCCGGTAATACAGCACGCACAATCCCCAGCAGTCGACTTTCTCGAAAGAACAGGCCCGGTTAGCCCACGGCACGCCGATCATCCTGCTGATAAAATCAGAGGTACTGAAGTCCCGTGTACTCGACTGGATCATAAAGGCGACCAATATTGTTATTCAGAGGGTTGGTGACGGAGAGAGTGACCGATGCGGCATCAGCATCGATGTCCACCGTCTTGACGTAAAGCTGCCACGACTTAATCGGCACCGACACGTCTCCGCTGTCGAATATCTGCCGCGTGGCCGTGATGGCTGTCAGCCTGTCCGCCCCCTTCCACTGCTTCATCAGCGCTTTGATGTCAGACGACAGACGCCCTAACTTCACCGTAGCGTCGATCACCGGCGTACCGCTCTGCTGGCTCTCTTCGATTTCAAAACGGGCGGGTGTGTACGTCTGGCCGCCAAGCGTCTTCGGGAAGAACTGCTTATCGACCAGGCGGACATAGCCGAAGGATGGATGGTAGAACGTGATGGTGTCGTACAGTCCGCGCGTCGGGCGCTGCTGCTTATAAGCTCTGAAGGTAGGCATGCTGTACCCTTCCATGATTTTTATGGTAACCGAAGTTTACCTCCGCGATTATCCTGGCATTAAAGGCGTCAATAATAGAGTCAAAGAAACCGAGATGAATTTCATTGCAATTCATCCAGATCGCCGCTTTCCATTTTGCTCTTCTTTTATTCCAAGATACGCCAGATATGCCACTAGTATTATTGATATTTAATTTCATGTTTTTGGCATTTGCCTGGCGAGAAACCACTCGTAAGTTTTCGTATCTGTTATCTGTCCTGATCCCATTGATATGGTCCACTTCGTCTGTAGGCATCACGCCTGTTTCCAAGGCTATAACAATCCTGTGGTTTAGAATCTCCTTGCCACTAATAGCAATCCTGAAATAACCGCGATTATTTAATCTGCCAGCTTTTTTCCCGGCAAATTGCCCATTGAAAGTTTGCTGACCTTTTACACTTTTGAAGTGGTGAATGGGGCGAGCTTTCCAGAATAGCTCTCCATTATTTTTGTTATAATCAAAACACTCAAATAGATATTGAGGAGTAATTAAGTTCATATAAACCTCGTAGCAGGTTTCGTAGATGATGGTTGCGCCAGAGCGGTCTACGTTCCGCCTTTTCGGGAGCTACCCTAGGCGCTTATTTATTATACCATTTGCTACCTGTGCATGAAAATTAATCAACGCGAGGCAGACTCTCCGGATCGCGTCCGTCCGGATAACCCGTGACAACGATATCCAGCCACGAATCCCACGGCGGCGGCAGCTCAACAATGATGTCGTCGAACTCGTCATCGGCGTTGTACAGATGGTTGGCAATAACGGTTCCTGTCCATGTCACCACCCCGCCGTCGATACTGGTTTGCACCGGCATCTGCGTGAAGTGAAGCTCTTGCAACTGGAGACCACTGCCGCCCAGATTGATATTCATCCTGAACCAGTTCAGGCCCCGGTTGAGATAGTTTGGGCTGCGTAGCCACTGCTGGAATGCTCGTTCCTCAGCCAAGGTGAAAATCCACGTCAGGGACCAGGTCACTTTCAGGTCGTCAGTAAGGTTCTGGAAGATAGCCGGGCCGACCGCTGGCTGATCGGTCTGGAACCCGGTATCGAGAGTCATGTTTTTGCTGGCCTTCTGCGCCAGCGGCAGCCAGTCGGGATAGTCGATAATTGGCATCTAAGCTCCAGGCATTAAAAAACCCGCCGAAGCGGGTTTGATTATTCAACGGATCTTGGACCAGGCGGTGCTTCGTAAACATTGATTTTAATGTCAACGATATCCCCATGATTAATAAATTCCAGATCCTCTCCAGCAGGAGCAATGCCTTTAATTGTAGAGCCATCCTTTAGAGTAAAGACAAACTCTACTGCCCTGTTTGGATAAAGCTTATGAGGCTTGCCTATCTCTGTTGGTATTGATTGCACATCGTTTGGCTCAATAACCACATATATCTCCTTATAACTGACCTCGAGGTGTTCTTTTCGCAGTTGTATTGCCAGTGATAGCCTGCGATATAGGACCTCCATTATTCAAGTCAGCAATAATGGCATCCACGGTTATTGTACCATCCCCGTTGTTCGTAGCTTGAGCGTCAAATGTGGCACTCGTCATATTCTGAACGTTGATTATGACGCTAACTCCGCCCCCTGCGGTCATATCTTTGTTGCTGATCACCCTGCCGTTGTCGCCCGGTATCATGTACTGCTTACCGGTACTGGCCTGGTAAATCTCCGGCTTCCCTCGCTCACCGACCTGATAAAGACCTCCTGCATTCACCGGGCCGCCATTGTAACGCATACCGGTTAAAGCAAGGCCCTGTGCCAGGCCTACCGTTGAAGCAATTCCTGTCATGGCAGGAACTGAGTTGGCCCCAAATGAAGCGAGGCTAGCCATGGCGGCGGCAGGAGCCCAAGCTGTAGCCAATATTGCAGCCTGAGATGCTCCAGCAGCAGTAGCCGCTGCGCCCAATGTCTGACCGATAATGAAGTTTTTGAGTGCCTCAACCCCAACCTGGACCAGCGCATTGACCACGCTGTTCAGCATCGTATTCCCGAGCGAACGCATAGCATCCTGCGCTGACATCGTTCCGGTGATCAGCCCGGTTAACGCATTGGATGCATTACCTGAAAACGCATCCACCGCGCTTGTCAGCATTTCATAACCCAGACCTTGTTGACTGAGCAATTGCCACTGAGCGGCTGTCATCTGCTCATTGAACTGGTTTTCCTGCGCAGTCTTCAAGGCAAGGTACTGGGCATCGGTAGCTGCCTTTGCAGCAACGAACTGATCGTAATTTATTTTCCCTTTTTGGTAACTTTGCTGGAGTATCGCCTGTTCCTGCTGCTGATATTGCTGCATCAGGGCTAACTTCTGGTTATTTTCGTTCACCAGTTGCTGTACCGGGTCAACTTCGGCTCGGGCAGAAGCTACCGGATTGACTGTGGCCTGGGCGTTAATCTTGGCGAGGTTATTCTGGTGCTCGAGCGCCATTTTCTCCGTGGCAGCGTTATACTCCTTGAGATCTATTTTCCCAGCGTTCAGTGCGGCCTTCAGATTTTGCATGGATTCGGCGTAGGATTTATTCTCCGCCTGCAAAGGAATTGCCTTAAGTGCTTCCGTAACCCCTTTGGCTGCCGCTGATGCATCCCATGCTTTTGCTGCATATTCACCGGCCTTTTTGATTTGCTCCTGGGTTGCAGAATTTCCCAGTGACTGCTGAGCACGTAATATGGCCTGCTCTCTGCTTAGCTCCTCCGTTGAATCAGCTGCCAATTCTGACTGCTGACGCAAATTTTCAAGCTTATTTGCAATTGATTCGGACTGCGCCTCAGTTTTCTTGCCAGTTTTATTGCTTTCCTTTCTCGCCTCGGTTACTCGGTACGTCTCCGCATATTCATCCTGAAGAGTCTTGATGCGTTTCGGATCCGTAACCCCAGCGTCGGCAGCATCATACTGAGCCTGAAGCCTTGCTCTTGCCTCTCCTTCCAGTTTGGCTAGAGCGAGCCTGCGCTCAGAGTTTTTCACCAGCTTTGATGTTGCTGCATCGTCTCCGCTTGTTTCGGTCTTGAACCCTTGGTTGTTCTTAGCATCACTTGCTGCTTTAGCTCTGATGTGAGCAATTTCACCTTCGACCTGCTTTAACTGAACGGCGGCCTGCGCACGGCGCGCCTGGAATACTGAGTCTGTCTCATACCAGCGCTGACCATCTTTAAGCTCGGAATTTAATTCTTGCTGTAGCTTGATAAGCTTCGGCATCCTGGAAGCATCACCGACATTTTTATTGTAGTAATTAAGATTATCAGCAACACTTTGCATCAACCCCGCCAGGGTCGAGGTTAAGCCAATCGCATTATTGATGTCGTTAATGGCGTTTTTAAATGCTACGTCCAGACTATTTTTCGCCCTGTCGATATTGACAGGCATCTTGTCGAACTCTTCGTTAACAGACTGGGATTGTTTTTGAATAGCGTTAAGGGCATCTTCAGCCGTTAACTTGCCCTCCAGCATTCTCTTGCGGAGATCACCAATCGATATTCCAAGTCCAGACGCAATCTGGCGAGCAAGCTCTGGCATTTGCTCAAGGATGGAGTTGAACTCTTCGGCTCGTACTGTGCCGCCGGCGATTGACTGCCCGAACTGGCGAAGTGCGTTAGCCATTTCCTCTGAGGATGAACCACCGATAGTGCCTATCTTTTGAAGCGTCGAAGTAAGCGCAAGGATCTGAGAGTTAGTTGCACCAGCGCTTTTTAATGCTGTGGTCAGTGATTCCCACAAACGCTCTGTTTCAGAAAGGCTGTTACCTGTTTGTGATGCAATAGCTGAAAGAGCTGACATAGTCTCTTTCGCTGTATCAATACTTGGGCTGAGCCTGGTGATCCTGGCCTGCAAGGTAGCCATCTCATCACCAATCGCAATCAGCCTTTTGGCCGTCTCGATGGTGAAAGCTGCGGCAATCGCCACTCCTACTTTATTAAGCGCTCCCTCAAATCGGCTAACCGACCCGGATGCTCGGTCGAAATTGGAGCCCATTTTATCAAGCCGATCGTTTACTTTACGCTGTGCTTCAATAAGCTCTGCTATGTCCATTTGGACTTGATAAACAATATTCCCAACCTGTTCACTGTTGGCCATGCTTTTCTCCGGGCATAAAAAAACCCGCCGGAGCGGGTTATTCTCACTGACAGGCCTTTCGGCCTATGTAATCTGCTATTGAGCCTTCTACTATATTCGCCATTCTTGAATCAGATTTTGATGACTTCATTTGCTCAAGAGACTCACCCTCACCTAAATATTTCACGGTCCATGATGAGCAATCATAAAGGCGTTTTGTAAAAATGGTCCCGGAAGGTCCCACTCTTTTTGTGACTATTGTCGCCATACTTCCATTAATGTCTTTATCGAGGACTGTATAAGTGGCTTTGGTATCGGTTGGAATTCTCATTTCTTCCGCCGCGAAGCACCCAAAAGAAACCACTGCAAGCAATGCCAAGGCTAACCTCTTCATGTCCATATTCCCCATTGGTAAAGGTGGAAACATCCTAACCAGGAATAGCACAGTTGCAACGGAAAAGGTTGATTTATTGACTTCAAAAGCTGGTAGACCGAAGATCGGTTACTTCTGATTCTCCCTTGCCAGCCTGCGCTTGCGTCGCGCAAAGTAGTCATCTGCCGCGCTATCGTACTCATCCCGCGTATACCCCTTCTGTTCAGGGTATTTAGCAACCAACATCATCTGGAACTCTGTCATAGTCAACTGCGCGGCCTCTTCTTTACTGATGTTAAAGTGATTTCTCGCAGCAATAATGTAATCCGACGCCCTGAATTCATTGGTAGGCTCGTTCGATTCGTGGCGCTGTAGCTTACGTAAGTTTCCCTTCCCGATAACTCCGTGCATCATCAAGCTTTGAGCGATAATGACCATTTCCTGAGGCGACATAATACCCTGCCGCCACATAAATCCGCGCTTCCGGCTTTTACTTGGCTTCATCCAGCCGATAAGATCCCCTACATCATCCTCACAGCATGCAGACAAAACCGCATGCGCAGCCATGATCGCCTTACGGCTTAGTATGCCGCTCTTGATGTAGTGAATTACATATTCAGGCAGGCTATCATATTCTGAATGAATGTAGGATTCGGCAGCCTTCTTGATGAGATTAGCGGCCTCATCATTATAAAGATCGTAAAACGTCTGAACGATTTCTACCGGATCGCCGATACTTGATATCGCGAGAAATGACGGGCGGAAAAAGTAGTCCTTATCCCCGACACTAATAAGGCATTCTCCAAACTCTTTAACTGGTGTCATCTATCCCCCCATAAGCAAAATCAAGGGCAGCGATCTACCCTTTGTTTTGCTTACACAGTGACAGTTACGGTGTGGGTTGCCGTGAATGCACCATCATCAGTGGTGACAGTAATCACTGCGGTTCCCGCCGTAGCCCCCGATGGGGAAGATACAGTTACGGTACTGCCTGAGAAAGCCACCGTAGCGCGAGCTGGCACGGATGAAGTGACAGTAAATACTTTATTGTCAGCATCTTCTGGGGAAATGTTCACGGTGAATGTTGTACTTGAACCAGCCGCAATAGAACTGCTGGTTGGTGTAACCGTCACGCCTGTTACCGCGATATCGCCATCAGCTTCGGTGATCTGGAAAGTAGAACCATCTGCCAGCTTGAACTCAAAGCTGTAGGTGACAATTTCCTTTACGCCGCCACCATCACTGGCACCAGACGGCACCATGTAGCCGATGTGATAATAATCGCCCCAATGGAAACGCATCCACACGCCAGGCTGACGGCGGGCGCGTACCTCATCAACGATATACTTCACGAACTGCTGAACGCCGAATTCGTCGGTGCGGTCCTTAACACGTACCTCACCTTCAATCGAATAGGTTGGATCGAGACTGGAGATCAGGTTTGAACTGAATCCGCCATTATCCGCATCAGACGTCAGCGCCTCAGGACTTAAATCCCACGTAGCCGAAGTTGGAAGACCCATTAACTTCCAGTCACCCTCCTCCGGCACCATGTCAGCGCATCCGTACGCCAGTTCCAGCGTCTTCGCGCGACCAATTAGTTGTTCGTTATTGGAGCAGCCTTGCATCGTTGCTTACCTCATTTCTGATAATAAAGAAGGCCGCTCAGAGCGACCTTGTGTGATGTTGATTTTTAGCTATCCGCCGAAGAGACAGGCAAATTGCAGGCGCCATACCATACGCCCTTCGGTAGTCATTACAGGTGATGGTATGCCGCCCATATTTGAGATTTGCCCCAGGCAGCGATTTGTCATCGGATTGGCTTTCACATATTCGATAATGGCTTCAACATCGGCCTCGGCTTTGGCCTTATCGCCCTTAGCCGTTCCTGCAATAACGTCAACCAGAACGTAATAATCAGCTGCCATATCCCGGTCTATCGCCGTGCCGCCATTTGGGCGGAAGACAATGAACCGATCGGTTAGTTTTCCAGAATCTACCCAAGACAAAGACTGGATGATGTAGCCAGTAGTAAGCCCAGCATCAACGAGCACGTTGCGAACACGCTTATACATCGGAGTGGTCAAAGTGATAGTTCCTTCTTAATTACCGCGTCGATTTGCCTGCGGGTATCATCAAACCCTTTGGTTAAAAACTCCTTCCTTGCCGTCGCCCGGCGGAAGTTCTGAGGTACGCTTGGGTCATGGACGTATGCAGCATAGTTAGCCGAATAACCCACCCGGCCCGTCACGCGATTTCCATTTACAGTAATCTCGCGAAACTGGCTATTGATGAGGGTTGATGTATCGATCGGGGTATAGAGCGCCGCCTGAGATCCGCCGATAATCAAAGCTGATTGCATGGCTCTGACGACCTTTCTCCCCTGAATATCACCAACCAGAGCATTAAGGTTTTTCTTCGCCTGGCTAATACCCTTAACTTTGATGCCCATGGCTACACTCCCGTCAGGATGGCGTAATCATCCGCCAGGCGCTCGAACGTGTCAGCATAGCGAATAACCTGCCTCACCTCGTCAGCGCCCGCCACAACCGGGTCAGCCTCGGTCGAAACGCCAATCAGCAGATAATCACCTGCGGCCGCCAGAGCGAACTCCGTCCAGACCGTATTCTTTACGACGATTTCAGCACCCAGGCTGGCTAACTTCTTGCTGAGTCCGCCCTCGTAATCGCAGAGGATTTGCTCAGGTTCCGCATAGCCGCGCGGATCGCCGTATTCGTCATTACCTTCCAGCTTGCGCCAGATGGTCGCCGTGGCGGTATAGCTCCAGTTCGCTACCGATGACATCAGCCCTCCTTCCAGCGCAGCACCTTCGCGCCAGTCGCCCGGATGCGCGCGCAGTTGATATGCCACTCGCCGTCCGATTTCACGTAGCCGGTAGTCTCCCGCCCTGTGTCGGTAATCACCCATACGCGAGTGAAGGAACGCGGTAGCCCGTGCTTAACTGATTTGTACGTCATCAGCAGCCTCCGACCACAGCGAAGAAGCCCACACTGTTACCGGCGCTGATCGGCAGCTCTCCGGTGCAGCCGCTGGTATCTAGCCGGGCCAGCGAGTCGCGCAACCAGGTGATACTGTCGTCGCCATACTCAAACGAACGGGACGCGCCAGAAGGCGCACCCTGCGATTTGATGCGGCGCGCGCCGGACGACGTAGCCATAAGCGCGGCGGCGTACATCAAGATCAGCTTCGCAGTGCAGTCGTCATAGCCAGCACCATCGAGGCACGGGATAATCTTGTTCACCACGCAGAGGATCGGATCCAGCAGCGCGCCCGGGATGGAGTAACCCAATTCACCGAGGAACGCCTGCACGTCTGCCGCTGTGATTGGGTCAGCCATGGTTATTTCGCCTTCTTGATTGCTTCCGCCAATGCTGCTTCGGCTTCGTCAGCGCGTTTTGTTTCTGCTGCCAGTGCGTCGGCATGAGCCTTGTCTTTAGCTTCACCATCGGCGATTAGCTTTTGGTTCTGCTCCAGTGCGTCGGCAAGTTGCTTTTGCAGTCCACTCAAGTCCGCTGCTTTGGCGGAAGGGGTGGACACTTCGAATGTCAGCTTTTCGCCTTTCTTCTTGTCGGTCTCCTTTGCCTTGCCAGTGTCGATCCAACGTTTTGCCGTTGCATCGTCTACCTCTACCACCGAACCAACCTCCAGTTTTCGGAGGTTGGCACCGGCATAGAGATTGTCTGTTATGATTTCTACCAGTGCCATGTCTTACCCCTTAGCTCGATGCGTAGATGACAGATTTCTTGCTGTTGATGTCGGTCTTAACCATCAGGCCAGCAGCACCCCAGGTACGCCAGATGTAATCGCTGTTGTAGAACGGACGCGGGTCGGCAACGGTGCCGAACGCCTGACCTACAATTGGAGCAATCACGCCAGCTGTCAGCGGAACAATCAGGATCTGGTTACCAGTCAGTTGAGCATCTTCTTTAATCGCGGCAATACCGGACAGTTTCAGAAGCTCTTGCAGGATGGTGTCAGACTGGTAGTTGTCGCTGAAATAGCGCTCCAGGTTTGAAATGATGGCGCTCGACACATACCAGGTCTGCTCTGCGTACTGATTGTTGGTCAGCTTGAGAGTGTCGCGAAGCTTAATCGCCGCATTGCGGATCTGCTCTGCCGTGGCGGAGGCGCTGGTAAAGTCGATATTCAGACCAGATGCACCCAGATCAACCAGAGCCACACGTTCGTCGTTCTTCAGGCCTTTCCAGGTCTTATCATCAAACTTAATGTAGTTGCCTTCCGCGTCACGATAGCCGTTGTAGATGTAATCCACATACTGGCGACGGACTTCGTTGGTGGACTCGAACTGAGCATCAGAGATGATGTCGAACGCATCCGGGTTGTTCAGGCGAGGCTCACGCCAGTGGAATTTGAAGCCGGTATCGTGCACCGGAACCATCGTGCCGTCGTACTGGTACTGCACCGCATCCAACGCCGCGCCGATCTGGCCTGACATAGAGGTGTGAGCCCACATGCGGCCGCCGGACTTAGCATATTCGTACACGGTCTGGTTGATGCGCACCGAGCGAGACAGCGGCATCAGGTCGTTGAACAGAGTGAACTCAGTGTTCGGCTGAAATTGACGCATCACGGTCTGGTCAAAGGCCTTGTACAAGTCAGCAGGGGAGCGAACGGCGTTGATGCCATTCAGCTGATTGACTGCATTCAGGCGATCAGCCATTTCCTGCATTACGTTAATGCCCTGATGATTCAAAGCGGCATTACGCTCCTGCGTCAGCATACCAAACTGGTACTGGTTCACGGCCAGGTTGCCGGTCTTTTCGCCCAGCGATTTAGAATAAACAAGCATTCAGTGACTCCTTACTTAATCACTACGCGAATGAGGTCGCCAGCAGCGGCGGTGATTGAGCGCTCTTCGTCGCAATAGCAGCGATCTGATTCGCCAGTGGCCCATTTCTTCACCTGGCCGTTGACGATTGAGAGAGCGTCGCCTTTTTTGTAGGTACCGGCGGCAGCGCGGACGTTCAGGAACATGCCAGGCAGTGGATGGATCCCCACCAGCAGATCGTCGACAGCAAACGTGTCATCTACCGTCTTGCAGCGCAGATAGTCGAAGTCAGCGACATAGATAATCGCTGTTTCGCTACCATCTACCGACACCTTGAAGACGCCAGCATCGAAGAAGCCCAGGGTGCCGGGCTTGACCGCGGTGGCGCGGCCTTCACGGTTGAGCAGCGGATTAGGGAATACGCCACCGGCGTGAATTACGTGTTTTCCGTCTTTAGCCATTTTTTACTCCGGCATTTCGCTGACTGATTGGGTGTTGGTAGCCTGGTTGCGGAATGCACCGTTCAGGCCGAAAGAGGTCTGGCACTTGGCGTACATAGCGTCGAGCGCCTTGCCGTCCAGATCTGCGACTTCTTCATCGCTCATGTTCATCGCCAGTTTCACAGCCCCGCGCTTTTCGCCTTTCTCTTTGTCGGCGTTCGCGTTCAGGCTGTTGAAAACGACGTCCACGCGATCGGCTAGTGTTTTCGCCCACGCTGGCATCTCTTCGTTATTTGTAGCCTGCTCTTTTTTCTTGGGCTTGCCGGTTGCTGGGTCGATTTCTTCGTCGCCATTTTTCTTGGCGGCGGCTTCGTCGGCCTTCATCTGGTTGTATGCGTCCATCAGCTCGGCGTCGGACTTGCCTTCGGTCGGCTTACCAGCGGCTTGCAGCGCATTGATAATCAGCTCTTTCATCGGATCGTTCTCTCCGTTGGTTTTAATCTCGTACTCAGGTTGTTTGCGCACGACTTCTACAGGTTCGCCGACGAATTGGGCGTTGCCGTCATCGTCGATGATGTACTTCTGTTTGAAATAACGGGAATCATCCCGATATACGAAGGTGTCAGGCCATACCGACTCTGGCCAAAGCCAGTTGTCATCAGATCGACCCTCTCGCAGCTTTTCACTGATTGCGCGCTGGATGTCGTCGAAGGAAAAGTTGGAGGCATTGGTAAAGAAGAATTTGGTTTTGTTGATCAGGCCATCGCGGGTGCAGTCGATTCCGTCAGCCAGGCGGGCAACTTCGATCTGCTGCTCATCACCTTCTGAGTTAACAAAGATGCCAACGCCCTCCTCCGGCGTTCCGGCACCTGGCTCATCAAGCAGCACAGCCACATGGTCAAACATCATGTTTGTGGCGATTTCGTTGTACTTTTTCCCCTTCGACTCGCCGTTGGCTGCTATGCCGGAATACAGCAGGCCGGTGGAGATGTGGATCGGGTCGGAGTTGGTGCCGGCCAGCATCTCATCCAGGCGGTTAATCAGCCGCTTACCCTTCTCGCTCGACTCGGCGTAATGGCGGTTAACGTACATGTCGCCCGTCACTTTGCCGTCTTTGTGGCTGACGTTCTGTAACCAGGCCCCGACGTGGTACTCGTTCACCGCCCGGACATCTCGCGCCGACACATGCTTGCCGTCCACTTTCGGGTGGCCCAGCGGCATCGGGTTACGCTCGAGCGTGTTGTAGGCCTTTTCGATTTCTGCTGCCGGGTACAACTTCCGGTTCATCACGATATCGTCCACGACAGGCGTGATGCCGCGAACCACGATATGTGGCTTGCCGTCGATGGTTTCAGTGGTGATGTTTGAAGCGGAGTTGACGACGGTCAGCACGTTAACGCGATTGCGTTTCATGCTGGGTCCTCATTGGTGGATTTCAGGCAATAAAAAAGGCCGCCATAGCGACCTGTAATTTATTTGATTTCAATAAAACCTGGCGGATGTGGCAGCGAATCTAACGTGTCAGCATGAATGAATGATGGCGTTGGTGATGTAATAGCAGGCTCACCATGTCCACCACCGGATGTTTCATTATTCATGACAACCAAGATTTCACCATCGTCGCTTTTCGCTCTGAAGTTTTTAGTGATTTCTACAATATCACCCTCTTCATTTACCCACTCGCCAATCGGCCAGTAGACGCTGCGCCACTTAACTTTCATGCCGGACACTGGAGCAACTACCATCGCGATATCCTCAATGAGAAAACTGCGAATAAATATACATCACGCAGCCTCCTTAGTGGTCCATTGCTTCCGCTCTTTCTTCAGCTTGTCTGCCAGACCTTCATTGAAAATGCTGCCGTCGTCGTTAAGCAGCACCGGTATCTGGCTGCAATAGCAGTTGTACCGGTTACCATTCTCGGCGTAGAAGTCCCGCACCTCTTCCGTGGTGTAGACCTTGCCGTGACGGCTGGCGTGCCAGGTGCGCGTCGTTGGTTTTAGCGCTGACAGCCACAGAAGGCCGGTATTCAGACCTAACCTGTCAGCGGCCCAGTCCGTTTCGTTCCATTGCGCCTGCCGAAGCGCGCCGACCTGCTCAGACTGAGCGATGGTTTTGGCCTTCGACATCGACACATCGAGACGCTTGCTGATGACGCTGGCTGTCTCGCGAGGATTCACACCGCGCGCTACCGCATCGGTGATGATGCTGGTCAGGTCACCACGGGCTGTATCGCTGATGACCTTCCAGTCGCTGTACGTTGTCAGCCTGGCCACAGAAATCTGGTTCAGATAACCGGGGCTGCTTAAAAGCTGCTCTAGCGTCGTCTGGCTGGCGTACACCTGAGACTGCTGCGAGAGGTTGTTGAATGCCTCCAGTGTGCCACGCTGCGCTTCTGCAACGACGTAATTCATCGCCCAGAGGTTTTGCTCGCCGCCTTCCAGCAGGTAATCGTCGAGAATGCCTTGCACCGCTTCCAGCAGATCAGCCAGTTCCTGTGCTGACATGTCGTAGATGAACTTGCCAGCGTTGACCTGGTAGAGCCGCATATCCTCGCCATGGTCGTGGCACAGGAAGCGCCAGTTATGGCTGTTTACCTCTCGCTCTCGCCCAGTAAGGCGCTGGTCAAACAGAACTTTCAGCGCGCGCTTGATGCCGAGATATCGCTCCTCGATATCCCGGAACATCGCGGTTACCTGCCTTGCCGATCGGGTCGGGTCAACCTTGCTGCGCGGAACTACCGGTGTCCCGACTTTCGTCTTTTGCTCCGGTGTCATCGGAAAGAGGATCATCGGTCGTTACCTTTTTTTTGGGGTCAGGCGGCTTAACATCTTCACGCGGCTCAAGTTCTCCCGCTTCCCTGACCTCGTTCTCATCAACAGCCGGTGTGCCGTAGGCTTGCTGGGTATCCTTCGCCACCGCAGCCATTTCCTTCATGTTGGCAATCTTCTCTTTCTCACTTGGAGCGAGTAGATCGGACCAGGTTAACGTGATTTCGCCAGATTTAGGTGGCTCGATAACCTCCACAGTCCAAAGCCGTTCTATAACTGCACTTGCCCGGTCAGTCTGGAACCCGTTGCGGCGACCATTACAGCGCTTGGCAAAGTCGTTTTTGTCCTGATCTGAAGCAAGCCTTCCCGTCTGCTGACCAAACAAGATGGTGAATGGCATCTGAACTGAAGATGAAAACTGGTTAGCTGACACTGTCCACGTTGGACTCGGATCGGCAGCGGCAACGGAAAGCACTTTAGCCTCTCCGTCCTGCGTCACCAGGGCCGAATCTGTACCAGAGTTAAGTTTCTGGATAGCAGCGTTTAAAGCCTCAGCCAGCCCTGAATAACCAGCTTTCTTGGCATCCTCCATGATTTTGTCAATCTTGGTGTCTTTCGACATGTTAATGCCGAGCTGCCTGCTGGCGTTTTTCAGGAACCCCTCAGCGCTGCCGCCGGAGGTTTTAGCCATATCCAGCAGGTCGTTATAGCCTGCACGCAAGAAAGGGATTCCAGCCAGTGAGGATTCATCTTCTGAGCCCTCGCAGAAAATGATGATGCGCTCAGGATGAATTTTGATGGAGCGCATGGGACCAACAATACTGCCGTTGTCCCCCACGGGTTGTTCCTGGAAATAATAAAACTTCGGCATGGCGTAATCAGGGGACTTCTGATCCTGCTCTAATTCACCCGGCTTAACCTGCGACTCCCATGCAGGAATCATCTTCACTAAGCCGCGTTCGCGTGAGTTACGCATCACTTCACGATTAACTGGCTCATCCCAATTACGGCTATCGGCAAACTGAAGAATGAGAGCTGAGTAGTGACCGACAAGGTTACGTCTATCCGCGTCCTTCACCTTCGCCCAGTATTTCTTCATGAGCTTGGTGACTTTCTTTTCCCATGGCGTCGATTTTTTGGACTTCTTCGTCTCGTCACCATCCACGATTACAGGATTATCAGACCAACATGCATCCAGTAGCTTATGAACAGCGCCGAACGCGGCTCCATTACGCTCATACATGTTGTAGAAGTGGTCAAAGTCGAGGCGCTCAGGATAGCCAAATTCACACCACAGATGATGTCGCTTGGTGTTGCCTGATTTATTGAAGCCGGCCGCATAAAGCTGTCGAGATCGCGATACCTCGTTGAGGCTATTCACAATCAGCCCAGCGAGGACTTGCATTTCTGTATCGTTACTCACTGAGTTGTCCTTATGTGAAGAATATCGCCCCTGAACGGCGAGGAGAGTGCAGCACGCGGTAACGGGTTGCATCCCAGTCGTGGTCTTCCTGCTGGGTATCTACGTCGTCCGGGTTTTTGCTGTCGCGAACCAGCACGGGTATGCGGCTAATCCAGCCACGACAATGCTCGAAAACGTAAAAGGCAGGCTTCTCAGGGATGCCAGATTCCAGCTTCTTACCTTCAACTACAGCCTCAAGCATGTCAGCGAATACCGAGGCCCCGTTTACTCGCGAGCCAGGCTTCTTATTGGCCTCAAGCCATTCGACACCCTGATTTTCCATTTTCTGACCGATCGATAACTCATCGTCACCAGTATTGAAAATGGCGCTGTCAGCCGGGCCCGGAATAACTTCCGAGCATATTCCTGGAACAATGTTTAGCTGGCCCTGCGTGACTCCGTCGATCTGTATCTCTTCCGGCTCGTCGACATCTTCGCCCACCAGCCGCTTGTCAATCCACGCCACGCCTTTCGCGACGTTGGTGGATGACATATTCAGGCCTTTGTTCAGCTCATCGGGCGGGCAGCCATACCATTCTCCGATCAGGATTAACGTCCCTGCCGGCGGGCAGAACTGCCGACCATCAGGCAGCTCGGCGGCAGTGCCATCAGCCTGCGCCCACCAGAGATTAGAGAACGGCTTCGACTCACCCCAGTCATGGGATCTGTCGACGGTCCAGCTATCCGGTATGAGGAACGGCTTAATGACGTGCAGCGACTCATTCCATAGGTGGTCGAATCGCCCGCCACTGGTCACATCCCATGATCCCTCTACCCACGCTTTGCGCCGGTTCGGGTCTTTGATGGCCATCAGGGTAGCGATGTACTGTGGGTCAAGGTACGGGTTCTCTTTGAACGATCCGTGGATGGCCACGCGGGTCAGCGTGATTTCCTCTTCTCGTTCTGTCTGAGGGTTGAAAACCATTTGCCGGTCGCGCTGTACGGTTCCGCGCGGTGCTGGCTCAATGAAGCGTTTCTTTACCCAGGTATGCCCTATGCCGAACGGGTTGGTCGTGCTGAACGTCTCCAGCGGGATCGGCCTCAGCAACTTCCCATTCTCCAGCGGGTAGTTTTCAGGCCTGAACGATGAACGTCGGCAGGAGAACATCATTTCGTAGAATTCAGGTGACTGCTGTTTCGTCAGCTCGTTAAAGCCAATGAAAGGGAATTCCTGCCCGTGGAAATCCCAGTAGTCGTCCGCCTCTTTGCCGAAGCGGAAGAGAAGCTCCTCGCCAGTGGGCCACACCCATCGCAATTCGCTTGCAGATGACAGATAGCGTGCACCGTCGTTGAACAGGCGAAACATACGCTTCGACTGAGTGATGATGTCGGCAAGGTTCTTATATTCGGTGTCGAAGATGACGCCGCGCCAGAACGAGCCATAGCCCACGCCGACATTACGCCGGAATCTGGCTAACTGCGCAGCAGTCTTGCCCGGGCCGCGAGTGCCTTCGAACAGGATCTCATTACACGGGCAGCTCAGCGCCAGGGACTGAGATCCAGGCAGTGGCTTCCATACAGCTTTGTAATTCATCCACCGAGCACCCCGTCCTGTTGTTTCTGCGCTGCCGCCTCCCAGTCATCCACGTTGTCACTGGTTGGCACCAGCATGACGTTATGGGTGACCTCTTTCGTTTCAGCCTTATTCTCGATGCTGTACGCCTCACGCTCGAGACCAATCAGCGTCTTCAAGCTGTCGCTCAGGTCTTTCATTGATTTAACGCGGGAAGGCAGGCTGATCACTTTCTGATAAATTTCATTGAGCCGGTCCCGCCCTTTATCGTCGGGGTCAAACATGATGTCGCCCAGTTGCTCGAGCGCGCTTACATCTGCGCACTGCGCACCAAGTTCATCGAATAGCGTGTTGGTCAGTTCTCGAGCCCGGCGAATGTCACCCCTGTGCTCCATGCGTACCGTGGCAATTACCTCGGCAGTCGCCTCTATCAGTACGCGCTCGGTCAAAGTGCTTTCGTTGCGTACCTGTTTGCGTACCTCCTGTTTGCGTACCAGATCGTCAGCCTTTTGCTGAATCTTCGCATTGAGGTCACGCGACCAGTCGTCACGCTTGGCACGCTTACGGATAGCGCCTTCGCTGATACCGTGCTGTGACGCTATTTCTCGTAGGGACATCACTCCGGCCCGGTACGCCGTCTCGATGGCCTCCCAGTCCGGTTTGCTCATTCGTTACTCCGTTATTTGTTCTGCTGGCTGCTCTACAGGCTCAAACAGGAAGTCATCAATGCTGTCCTGGCTGAAGTAGCGCCATTTGCCGTTATCCATTGCCAGAGCGACATAGCCATTGACGATCTCAGGCTGGCTGCGGGTCATGAGCCCCGTAAAAGACTCTTTGGATTTTTTGGTGATTGTGATTCTGTAAACGGTAGCCATTTCGTTCTCCACGTGTTGCAGCTGTTGCCCTGCTTCTCAGAAGTGCTTAGCCACTTACGGCTTACCCGTCAGCAAGATGTGATCACCATCCTTGCGGGGTTACACAGATCATTATCGAAGCCCCTCAGTGAAGAGCTTCTGTAATGAATCACAACTTAACAATGTGCCCTGTCAGTTCTTCGAACTTGTCTCTGCCGACCGAATTAAGCAGCGTTACAAAGCAACATGCCAGGATGTAAAACAGCGATGTGAATACCCATCCGGAGTAAGACAGCATTACGAAGATGGCCGCCATAGTCACAAGTCCAATGAACTTTCTGATCGCGCCCTTGCGCTTGTAATAGTCCTTCAGAGGGATTAACAGCTTGGCACGTTCCATGGGGTCACTCTCTTTCCCGGCCATGAATACAGCCACAAGGAACAGAGGCGAAATGAAGCATGCAAGAGCGATGATCGCCCAGTATGCCGCCACGACGATGCTCATCAGTGAATGGTCGCCCTGTAACGTAGCGTAGACCAGCAGGCCAAACAGCCCCCAGACCAGAACGAATACAAAAGCAGTAGTCATCAACTTCTTCATAATTCACCTATAAGTTGCGAGCCTGTTCGCATAGATAAGCCGCCCCGAGAGATAACGATTTATCTCAGGCTCGCTTCCTATAGGCTCTCGGTTGGCAATGCGCTGCGATGCGCATAAAAAAGCCCCGCGGATGCGAGGCTGTGAGAATTTGCTACGGTTAAAGTCCAGAGGAGAGACTGTGTCAGAACCTCATGGATGAGGCTCTATTTCCCCTTGGTCTGCTTATCCCATTCCTCGCGGAACTTGGATGGGTTGTCGAAACCTTCACTGCACTGGTTGGTTTTCGTCACTTTGCCCCCGATCCTTTTGTTTTCTGGCAGTTCGCCTGCCACGCTTTGTTATGCGCGAGGATGTCGCGCTTCGTCTGGCGGTCAAGAACATCAATGTCGTGATCAGTAAGGTAGATTGGCTTTACCCAGTCACAGGCTGTATCAACCGCCACCGGGACGCTTCCACGTGTCACGCAGCTCGCGATCAACATCGTCATCAGGCATGCGGTTAACATTCTGCTGTACATTGCTGGCCTCTTTCGTTGCTTCTACCCGGCGTTCGGCTGCTGACTCAATGGCTGCGGCCTTTTCTTCTGTGCGCTGCCGGTCTGCTTTTACTTCAGCCTGTTCACGTCCGCGCAAACGGCCCACACCAAACGCACCAAGCACCATCAGGATCGTAACTCCGATTGCCGCCAGTACAGATTTGAGTGTCGTCATAGGCTCACCCGCTCGCGCATCCAGCCATAAACAAATGACTCGTTAGCTGGCCGCTGTTCTGCCAGCTCAAGATAACGCTGGCCCTGGCTACAGTTCAGTGCGCGAAGCAATACGATTTCCCCTTCGCCGCCTCGTTTCTCCAGGAAGGACTTTAGCGCGCTGATGCTACGTGGGCCGATTTGCCCGTCGGCGATCAGATCCGGATAGAACTGCTGCTGGTTATTGAAAACGTTCAGCCAGCGCTGGAACCATTTAACCTGCACCGATGGACCCATGTTCACACCGGTATCGCAAAGTTCGGCGGCAATGGAAGGGGATACTTCTGCCACCTGGTCAAAGCGAGGGCCATACCAGTAATCAGACTCAAGGATCGCCAGAGCCTGCTCACGTGTAAGGTTTTGCATATCACCGGTATAACCATGCGCGCGGGCAGTTGCCTGAGTAATTCCCCAGTTCGTTGGTCCGCCCTTATCATTCGGGTGATCAACATAACCGCCCTCTTTGCCGAGGATGGTGTTAAAGATATCGTCTTTAGTCATGGCTATTCCGTAATGACGACCTTCGCCAGGTTCCCGCGTGCCAGCCACACCGCCATGCAGATGACGGAGTTAAGCAGCAGATCTCCGAGGTTAACCTGTACGTAGTGGCCGAGTAGAATGTTGAAGGCGTTGAATCCGGCGGCAAGAATGACCAGATAGGCCAGCACCGCGACACTCAGGCGATGACGCTTTCCCTCCTTCCGGAAAAACATCAGCCTGACCATGATTAACAGGCAAACTATGGCGTTTGCATCCATCAGAAGAAGCTGCCATGTCATTTATCTTCCTCCCCCAGCCCCGGCATCTTCCCGCTTTTGGATTTGCGGAGAATACGCAGCAGGACTGCCACGGAAATGGAAGCAGTGACAATTGCACCGACAGCTGGCGATACCTCAATGCTGGCCGGTGGCTTCATCAGGCTTAACGGCGTGTTGATGATTCCGGCCATGATTTTCGCCATGGGTACGGAGAAGAACACACCACTGATAAACGATATCAGCGCAAAGATAGCCTGCTTCCAGAGTTGATGGGGATCTGAGGTCAGAACGTATAGCGCCGTTCCGGCGAGTGATCCGAGCATCACTGCTGGAGTCGCCTCCGGAAACAGCGTGGCAAAGGTTACACCGACTGATGACGATGTAAGACCAACGCCTACGATAGTGAAGGTCTCAGACATATTTATTCCGTGTGTAGTTGGTTCAGGCCCTCGGGACGATTTAACAAGTAGGCGTGTCGAGGATGTTTCCCGGGACCTGAAAATAAAAAAGCCAGCGACAGGCTGGCAATGTGAGGGTAAGGCAATGTCGGCTCTCTGGCCGAAGGTCCCAGGTAGTGGGTTTGGTTTGTGGTGGCCGGCGCTGATCTCCGGCTTGCTGCGACTGCCTACAGCGGGCTGCGTGGCCACACCGAATCCAGCGAAAGATTCTTGCCCTTGCGCATCAGCCTGCGCATTCACCACAACGGACAGAGCACTGAGCACTTCGCGCCAACTCCATGCTGCTGCGTGGGTTGGGTTATGAGCCCTTCACGCCAATGCTCTTTCCTGTTGTGCACTCCGTTTCGTGGAGCGGACGGCATAACGTATTCGCGAATTCAGTTATGCACCTGATGCAAGATAAAGCCGCCGCGATGACGACTTGTTTTGCAGATGGCTCGCCTGGCCGGATTCGAACCAGCGACCAACCGCTTAGAAGGCGGTTGCTCTTTCCTCTGAGCTACAGGCAAATAAAAAGCCCCGCACAATGGCGAGGCTTGGCATTCATTCATGTCACACACAACAACGGCAACATATACGATTTATTCTGCTCATTTGTTCATTGAAAAGCAAGCGTGTTGTGAGGCTTTTTTGCAATTTTCCTCACATTTTCGCGATTGTTAAACGCATTTTGAAGCGGTTGGTATAAACAGAACAATGAAGCATTGATGATTTGCTTCACCTCTCTACGGACTGTCGAGATGCTTGGGTGTTTGTACTGATTGCCGCCACGCGTCTTCATAAGGCGAGGCTTACTTACTGCATGCTGCCATGATGCAATTCGGATCTCGCTGGAGTTGCAGACGTAGTAGGCGAAGATAACCCGCCAGGCATTTTCATCCACATTCTTCAGGTAGTGGCGAATGACAGCATCAATGAGCATCCCGTCATCATCACTACATACCGGCCGTGATGCTTGCTGGGGCTCGACGTTAGCCATGAATCTGGCAATCATGTTGATCATCGCTTTATCAATCTTGCCGGTCTGGCACCATGCGCCCCACAACTGGAGCCACTGGTCTACCCATTGATGCTGGTCGTTGGTTAATTCCAGTTTCATTATGCGGCTTCCTTCTGAGGCTGGTTGGTTTTGGTCTGGCTGTGCTTTGCTACTGGCGGCAGGTTGGCGCGCTTAACGCTTTCTGCCTGGTACCGGAGAAGTTCTGAAAAATTCATAAGTCCTCCCGGCCCGGGTGAAGGCTTTTCAGCATTTGGTACTTTCTTTGAAACCGAATACCTTTGCTGATTGCTGAGAACTGAATGCGACATTTTTTGTAATTGATATGACTGATAATGCCCATCGCGATCAGCGGAATGAGGTAAAAGGCCAGCAGAAATAAAGACTCAAGTTTCATGCGCCCTCCCGCTGTTTCAGTGCTTTGAGCTTGGCGCGGTATTCATCGCGGATCCGAATGAAATCTTCACGGCGGTAGTTGGTCATTTCGTGGGGACCGTTGAGCCAGTCGACGTAATCCTGCCCATAACGAGCGACCAGGCCCGCTTCGTAGTGCTGCGCGACAGCGGCCTCCTTGGCGGTATACTTCCCAGCCCCGGCATTACACGATTTGCACTGCTTATGGGCGTTGCGTTCTTCAAAGCGCAGCTCAGGGTTGGCGCCGACCGTTTTGAAGTGACCGCAGTCCCATTGGCCGCCGTGCAGATCAGGCGGGTTGGCCTCGCCGCAGCTGATGCACGGAAAACCAGCATCACGCGCACGGATGTAGGCGTTGAATGCCTGCTGAGCCTGCGCCTTGTAGTACCCGGCAGGCCGTAGCTCTGCCAGGCGTTCCTTGCGGCGTTTGCGCCCGGCCTTCTCTGCATCTTTCTGCTCCTTGATTCGCTTAGCGGCGGCTTTCACCTTCTCCTTCTCGCGTTCTTCCATCGCGAGGATTGTGCCGTGCTCCGGACTGCACCAGCGGATCCGGATGTCGTGGAATTTCGGCTCGAAGTATTCACCGCATACTTTGCATTTACGGCGGGATGGTTTACGCATGATTCCTCCGTGCCGCGAGACGCAGCCATTTCTGATCCACCAGGCGGGCGGTGTAGCCTTTCAGAGTCGGAATATCCGACGGCTTAACCGCGGCCTTACGCTTGCGGCGCGCCGGAACGTTGAAGATGTGATTTGTGATGACGCGTGCGAGAGGATTACCCACGGGAAACCCTCCACTCTTGCGCCCAGGCAATGCGCTTACTGGATACCTCGGAGAACTTCACGCCGCGGTCGGTTCCGAACCAGTAAATCGCCTCGATCACGTCGACCATGTAGCGTTTGCTGGATTTGGATGTGCGGACGCCGAAATAAACGCGGCCGCCGTTGATGCCCGGCGCGGATTTCTGTTCCTGATCCTGAGTCTGGTTTACGAGAACGGTGATTAGGTCCTTCCATTCTTCGCGGGTCAGCTTTTCGCCGTGCCAGACAACCTGGTCAGACAGGTCTTTCAGTAGCGGCCACATCAAACGATTCTGCTTATCGGTGCGGGTCTCTTCCCGGGCCTCGACCACCATCGGCGCGCGAGGGTTTACCGGCAGGGTGCGAATGTACGCAATGAGGTTCTCTTTAACGGTGTCGTTGACGATGCAGTAGTGCTGTTTCATGCGCCACCTCCGAGAGGTAACGCAGAATGCAGAAAATCGCAGGTGCATTTCTGCATCTGTGACAAGGTGAGGAGTTCAGATTGTGGTCGCATTTAAGTCCCCTTAAATGCGCAGAAGTCACCAATGGGTGTTCAGGCCATCAGCAAAGAAAGTATGGACGGTTGATTCAACAAAATCAACTGAAGAGAAAGGCCTCCGAAGAGGCCTGATTGTTATGCTCGAATGGAGCAGGCATCATCCAAGATATGGCTTCTTCCAGTCCTCGCTGGTAGTAAGTCTTTCGATGGCAAGCAAAATAGGCAGATTGGATTCGTCTGTTTGCTTCATGATTTCCCAGTGAAGTCGTTTTAATTCGTGAACCAGCTGGTCTCTGTTTGTTTCCGCATCATTGCTGGCAAGCATCAGACAGCACTCGCCAACAATGCGACACGCTTCCCGATACAAGTCTTCTGACAGCTTCGCATATTCTGACATAAGCAACCCCTCCACCATGAAGGGGTTTTATATCACATCAGTTAGCATCCTGCCGCTCAGCTCTCCGCGCTTCAGCGTCGTGATATCCTTGCATGTAAGCATCAGCTAAGGCTGGGTCAATACCTGCCTGAATAGCGATTTCGTCGTTATGCTCAGGCTCTCCAGTTGCCTTTTTCGCGTGCTCACGAATCTGCGCGATTAGCTCCTCCGCATTAACCTCAAAGCACTTCAGAGTTTCGCATCCGCCAACCTTGGCACCGGAGATTCGGCACCCGCCATCATCGTTGCTTACGCAGAGGGAAAGGCCTCCAGCCTGATTGTGAGATATTTCGACATAAACATTCCCTGGCTTCAAATTAGACATTTTTAGCCTCCTGCTGCGGCGCTGCTGCAATCATGGCCCTGTATCCTGCTGCATGTCCGTGCCAGTTGGCGACCTCTGAAAGCCACGCATTCATCATTGCCTGGGTTGGCTCAGCAGGAAGAATCACCCAACCATCCGGAATCACCGGAGAGTTGCCATCGGCTAATTTCCTGTTCAGCTCCAGCGCCACCATAGCGATAGTCGATGTTGTTGGTGAATGCATGTGCGGATTGCTTGCCACAGCCTCCAGCCATACGACATCGTTGAAGCGATCGAAGTCGAACTCATCCGGCAACTTGTAAGCCGTCGTTACAGGTTCGTCACCCTGAAGCATGGAGGCGCGGCGTTCCCAATCAGCTATTGCAGTTGAATGCTCCATGGAGTCATCGCTCCACTCCGCATGTGCGCATTCGTCTGCTGCATCAGCCGCCTTCTTCGCTATCGCTAAAAGCTCAGACAGAAGCGAATCAGATACCAGCGCTGGCGGGGTTGATTTGCTGGGAACGTAAAGTTCTTCGATATTCTCAGCCAGTACCCTCTCAAAAGCGACACCCAGAGATTCCTGAGTAGCGATGAAGTTGCTTAACTTACTATCCGCTTCGAGTGATGCCAGCGCGATACGCGCCAGCTCCAGTTCAATTGACCATGTGCGCTCTTTGAGGGGCTCTAACTCTCCAGCCAGCATCATCTCTGCAAACTCAATACGCGCGTGCGCAGAAGCGATAAGCTGTTCTTTGGTGAAGGTGATCATGATGCACCTCCTTTACCGGCTGCGGCGGACTCCAACTCATTGATGCGATTGCGAAGGGCTGCTATCTCCATCTCGGCAGCATCAGCATAATGAACGTTTGAATGCTCTTTAAGATGCCCGCACGCCATCATGAAACCACGGTGATGCTCGCGGTTAGCTCGGGCAATCTCTTCTTCGATGCGACGGTCTTTGGCTTCCAGCTCATCCAGCAGCGCCAGCACGGTGGCGGGGTTAGCGGCGGCGATGAACGCAGCGTCACGCACTTCGTTTTCACTGAACACCATGGCTATTTGCTCATTGTTCACGCCATCAGTGGAGTAAACCTCATCGTCGAACTCAACAGCCCACTGACCTTTCGTAGCCTTTTCCGCAGCTTCTCGTAATGCGCGTTTGTCGATGTTGCTCATTGGGCGGCCTCCTCGCAGACGTGTATTTCTGGCTCATCAGCCTTGTAGTAACCGCCGCAGATTGTGCATGGCACCACCTGGACTTCGTCGTAATGAGAGGTTCCTGTAATCATGACTGCACTCCTTTGCGAAGATTGTCGGCGAACTCGCGTGCATCATCACCGCTGATATCTGCATGCATCTCTTTGGTGAGCATCTCTACACCCTGCGCCCGCACTTCAGCCAGGAAAGCGTCGGTCGCTGGGGTTTTTAGCCCATCTCGCAATTTTTTATATGCGCTCAGCATTGCCAACTCCGGCACTTCATCAGCGCCCGCCTGATAAACATCAAGCGCCTCCATCATCAGCTTACTGAATGGTGCTGGCTCCGATTTTTTCAGAAGCGCATTCTCCGCAGCCAGTGCCGCGCATTTTGCTTCCAGCTCTTCGTATGTTGGTTTCATGCGGCAGCTCCTTCAAATTGGTAAGAAATTTTAATTCCCAGCTTTTTAGCCATGGCATGCTCAGCGACGGCACCTTCCGACTCTTGCCACCCATGCAGCATGTGAATGGCGTCGGCGCAGCGAAGCATCGCCAGGCAGATGTCCATATACTCACGCTGAGATAAACCATCCGGGAGCGTGGCCGGATTTAATGCCACATGACCACCTGATAACATCTGCTGTGCTACTGCGTTAAACATCGGACGGTTGTAGTTTTCGTAACCCGTCATTGGTCCTGCGATGTAAATTTTCATACCCCTTCCCTCCCCCAAACCATCAATACTCGCTTCATAGCCGCGCTGTTGCGGCACTCCTGGCAGATCACGTTTGCCTCTGTACGCTGCACCAGCTTCGAATTTCCCTTCGGCATGGCCGGTATGGTTTCCGGTGCGTATTTCATGCCGTAGCTGGTCAGACGATACAGCCGCTGGCCGTGCTTACCTTCGAACTCGATCAGGCCGTCTGCAAACAACGTACTTAACGGGCCGGAAATCTTTTTGGTGGTCATGCCGATCATGCTGGCAATACGAGCACTGTTCAGGCCCGGGTTATTACGCAGGGCTGCAAGAATCTGCCCACGAATGGTTATGGTCATCAGAATCCCCCTTTCTTTTTCGGCTGCTGCTCACGCCCGCGGCGTTCTGCGGCGGCGGCCTGCTGATCTGTGTCGTAAATTGCCCCGTTGTTCTGATTGCAATAAACCGTTCCGGCACTGCCGTGGCGGTTGAGTCGCAGGATTAACTCGGTTTCTCCCGGCGGCACGCTGTCATCGAAAGCACCTTCCCGGTGGATACCAACCCAGTAGTCGCAGTCCTGCTCAATCTGCCCTGTGTCGCGGGAATCACTCGGCAACGGGCGTTTATTCACTCGCTTCTCCAGTTCGCGGTTGAGCTGGGTCAGCAGCACGACGACGCAGCCAAGCTCTTTGGCGAGATTCTTCAGACCTTTGGTGATCATCCCGTAGGCCAGGTCATTACGGTCGGCTTTTTCGGCGGTCATCAGAGTCAGGTAGTCAACCAGAATCATTCCTACGCAGCCCTTCTCGCGCTTGATTCGGCGGCTTTCGCTAACGATGTGCGCCAGTGACAGGCCAGGAGTATCGTCGATGTACAGCATGTCGATTTCACTCAATCGCCCGGCGGTGGCGATCGCCTTCTTAAAGTCGCCGTCGTAATCGCCCTGGTACTGGTCATCGGCGTCATCCGTGGCTGGCATGTAAAAAATGCTCGGGTTAACTCCAGACTTCTGACCAACCAGTTTTTCGAGGATCTGGTCGCCTGGCATTTCCAGGCTGAACATCAGCGCTGGCTTTTTCTCACGAACCGCGCAGTTGATCGCCATCTGCCCGTACAGGGTTGTCTTGCCCATCTTTGGCCTTGCGCCAATCACGAACAGAGAGCCTTTAACCAGACCTTTCGGCGCCAGCAGTCGGTCGAGTGACGGGATACCGGTACTCATGCCGCGCTGTTCGCCTGAAGGGTCAAAGCGTTTCTCCAGATCTGCTACCCAGTCATCCATAACCTCGCCAAACGATCTCAACCCACGGCGACTACCGGTTTTTGAATGGTCTGCGAGCTGGGTGAAAATACCCTGAATGGCCTCGTACTTCTGCGTAGCGCTCATGCCGTTACGGGAATACAGCAGCTCAGTAGCTTCGGTCAGGCGGCTGATACCGTAGCGCTCCATTGCGGCTTCCCGGACTGACGCAGCGTATGCCACGATGTTTGCAGCGCTGGGAGTGTTCTTGGCTATCTCCGCCAGGTAAGCAAAGCCACCTACCTGCTCCGCGAGCCCTTTGCCTTCAAGCGCGTCGAACAATGTCAGACCATCGACTGGCTTGTTGTCGCGGAACATCTGGCGCATCTCGGCAAAGATCAGCTGGTGAGGTCGGCTGTAGAACGACTCAGGCTTGAGCATCGCCAGAACCTTCTGGACTCGCTCGCTGTTGTCATCATCCAGCAGCAGGCCACCGATAACGCTCTGCTCTGCTTCGAGGTTTTGTGGTACAGCCATGAAATCAGCGGTCATCACGATCCCCCTCGCGCACTTCGATGTAGAGCTTTTCGGTCAGGAACTTATCGAATTTCATGCGGCGCCAGGTCTTCCCGGATTTCTGGTCTGGTCGGTCTTCAAGCATCCAGCGGCAGTTCTGAGCGATGTAGCGCAGATAGCTTCTGAAACCGTCCATATCCATCGGCTTGCCGTCCAGGTTGCGGGCAATCTTGTTAGCCTTACCCCAGAAGGTGCGGATTAGATTGCGTCGCTCATCAGTGAGGCATCTCCATCCCCGGGCTTCAGGCAGTTCGTCTTTCAGGCATTGCCATACTTCATCGCATGACAAACGGGACTTTTTCTCTTCAGCGGGTTTCTGGTCATTTGCGACATACTTACTACCGTTAGGTAGTAAGTTATTTAATATATTGTTATCTGTGGACACTGGCTGGACATCGGCTGGACACTCCACCTCCACAGGCATTGGTACGACTGCGTTTGGGCTGGACACCGGCTGGACATCGGCTGGACAAAAATTTGACTGATATTCGTCATATTTGACCACTTTTAGAACAGTAAAACGGTTGTTTGATTTGGTGGTGATCATGCCCAGATTCTGGAATTTACGGAGCAGTGATTTAACGCGATCAGCGGTCAAACCCGTTTCCATTGCCAGCGTGTTTCGCCCGGTAATGAACTCTCCGCGTTCGCAGATCACATCGCCGACATCAGTCGATACCAGTGTCTGTTCGTGATTAGCGCGCAGGAGCAGGTGAACCCATAAATGAGCCGCCTCAGCGTCCTTATAGAACGGCACATCCATAATTTTACGGTGCAGCAAGGCAAACCCCTTACCGTCATTCGTGCGCGGTTTCTGGAGCCTTCTGGCCTCTCTGGCTTCGGCTAAATTGGATACGTTACCCACGGCCATTCTCCTTACGTTTCAGTTCTTCCAGGATGGCGCGCATCTTCTCTGCCACAATCGGGTTAACCGAGCGGATGAAGCGGTCGCGGGTTATGTTTTTATGTACAGCGGTATGGTAATAGCGTGGATTTTTTGCCATTATTCCTCCTGCAACTACTCTCGTTTTTGCACCAGAAAGTCGGCTCTGTTCGCGCAGACCGGCTTTCGCCATTTCTATAGTTCTCACATAACCCCCAGCATCGAAGTGACCATGGCCATCAGCGGAGCGGTCAGATCCGGGTCGACACGGAACATCTCTACAATCCCCTCACTGAGTTCCTTGAGCTTCTGGTGACGCGGGGCGTTCATCGCAACGGCCACTTTCGCCTCGCTCGTTTCCTTCTCAAGTCGAGCTAAGCGGGACATGAAACTGTCCTCTGGAAGAAGTCGATGGCGATACTCCAGCGGCAGGACGGACATGATTGCCGGCGCCAGCTGGCGAATGTTGTTGGTCGCATATTCGGTGTCTCCGTCGATCCAGCGGAACACCTTCTGCATCTGGCGGTGTGAGTCAGTCGGGATATCCAGCCCGGTGCCGCCGGTTGCCCGCCACTCTTCAACAATCAGAGCGGCGACAAATTCACGGCTGCGGCAATCAGCTGCCCAGGCGCGTACGGCTGCGCGGATCCCATCGATGTTTAACGCCGAGGAATCAGGTTCCCGGCGATTCTGGTAAATCATCGCCGTTGGCGAAAATTTGTTACCTTGTTGATACGCAAGTGAATGCATTGCTTTCCCTTTCGTGGTTAGAGCCGCCGTTAAGCGGCTGTTGTTTTATTCGGCTCATCGCCAAAAAGAAGCCATTCAGGTTCACATTTGAGAGCCCGAGCCAGCTCAACCAAATAACGTGGACGCTTAGTAGTCCCGGCCTCGATGGCCTGAAGTGATTGCTGTTTCATGCCAGCCAGTTTTGCTAACTGGTCCTGAGACAGATTCATCTCTTCACGTTTTTGCTTGAGGCGTTGAGAAATTGTTTCCATATCACCTCCACAGTTTTATCTGTATTCTGTGACAGTTATTTCTGTTTGTCAATTACAGTTTTAACTGTGATTATCAAGGCATACAGAGAGAGGGATTTATGAGCCTTGCGGATCGCGTTAAACAAAAAAGAATTGAGCTGGGATTAACCCAGACAGAAGCTGCTGAGAAGGCCGGTATTCGGCAGCAGTCATGGCAGAGCATTGAAGATGGGAAAACTCTCAAGCCACGTAATATAATTGGAATAGCCAAGGCGCTTAAATGCGACGCCGATTGGCTAATGAACGGCGGCGCGTTTATGCCGATGGCAGAGATCAACAGCAGGAGAGTTCCGTTGATAAGCTACGTACAGGCAGGAGCCTTGGCTGAGAAAAACCCTATCGAGGCTTTCGATGGCAGCCTTGAATACATACTTACTGATCTGGATGTGTCCCAGCACACCTTTGCGTTGCGTATTGAAGGCGACTCAATGGAACCAGATTTTAAGGCTGGTGACGTTATTATTGTCGACCCTGAGGTAGAACCCACGCCTGGGGAATTTGTTGTTGCGAAGAACGGCGGAACACAGGCAACCTTCAAAAAATACCGCCCGACATGGGTAGACCCTCTCGGCTGCCAGCACTTTGAACTGGTCCCACTCAATGACGACTACCCTGTCATTAACAGCGATCACCAACCTTTAACCATTATCGGTGTAATGATTGAGCACCGTATTTACCGCCGCAAACGCTAAAACCCCCTCTCAAACGTCTAATCAAACCGGCTAATGCCGGTTTTTTTTCGTCCTTACAAAATAAATTACTCATAAATACAGAAACATATGTTTCGCACGCTATTAAATACAGTTTTGTCTGTTGACGATAATACAGTTTTATCTGTATCTTTAATCCATCGAAACGAAACATCGACAGCTGAGCGAAGTTAGCCAGCGGCGGACAGCAAGTCGCCTGCTTTTTAATAACATGCAAAGTCGGAACAGCACTCGGTAATCCTGTTTAGACCCCAACGCACAAAATGCGGCGTATCACCGGCGGCGAACCGGTCGGTGAGAAGGCTACCCCCTCGCGAGAGCGATAAAGGCGTGGGAACGGGCAACACTGACGGGATGAGAGGTGCGAAGCGCAAACAGATTTATTCCAGTCCATTCGAAGTGAGTGGGTTGGGCTGAATCACAGAATCTTTCACGCCCGATTGGGCATCACGTTCAAATGGCTAGCCGCTGCCACCCTTTTCGACGCGGCGCACCGTATCGGAGGAGTTATGTAACAGGTAACAGTGACGACTGAAAACCAACATTCAGCCCCGGATTATTCCGGGGCATACAGTGGAATGTTTTGGGGTGTGGTGGGCAGCTGATTCGTGATGCTCGCGGATCAATCCGGTCCACGAATCCACCACACCGACCAAAGCATTTCTCCCACATCAGCGGTTAACTACAGAGGGTAAGGCGATGGCATGTAAGTGTTTCACAGAAGTTAAGGAAAGGATGATAGAGCGCGTCAAAGAGGCACTTGGTGACGCCGTTCATTCGATGGATGAGTGTGATTTTGGTAACCGCGTTTGGGTTCTCGAAAAAGGCGACTATTGCCAAGTAATGCTCCCATTCAACGTGCGATATCGCAAACGCAAGAAAAACGGGGATCCGGAGCAGCGCCTAACAAACGCTGACACCAAACTCGCAATTAATTACTGCCCGTTCTGCGGGGCAAAGTTCGAAGGTAAAGCCGCCTAACCAGCGGCTTTTTTCATACCTCACCGTTCTCTATGAGTGCGGTTAGTTATGACAACCGGCGGCCATCCACCGCCCATTAGCGCAGAAGTCTTGTTTAACGTTCGGCGGCGCGGCCTTAAGCGCGGAGATGATTATGAGCAAAGAAAATCATGGCGGACCAGCTTTTCCGCACATAAGAAAGACGGTAGCCCCAGGTGTGGAAGAGGTTATTACCAATGGTGGTATGTCGCTACGCTACTACTTCGCGGCTAAGGCCATGGCTGCCATTGTGCGCAGATGGGACGGGCATTCGTTTGGTGGAGGCCCTGAATCACCACAATACAAAGAATTAGCCGAAGATGCGTATCACATTGCCGACGCAATGCTCCGCGCTCGGGAGGCATCATGACAGTCACCCATAACGGCAAGCAGTACACCGCCAAAAAGCTCAACGATAACGAGTGGCAGCTGACGTCGGTGTCGGCACCGCGGGAAAAACTGGTGCTGAACCGCTGGCAGATGCATATCGCTGGCCTCCTGGAACAGGTTGAGGTGAAGGTATGATTGGAATGCACTACGGCACCGCATCAGTGCCACGTAGCGAGGTTTTACCGGGAACAATGCTGCAACACCACGGCAAAACTTATCGCGCCTCTGCGAACGTTGAGAAAGGCCTGTACGCCTTCAACATCTTCGAAAAAACCATCATCAAAAGTGATTCCGTCGTTGTGCTGCTGAATGAGCGCGGCGAGCCGATGGTTCACTGATATTAACCACCCTATTCAACCGATCGGCCTGGCTTTTTGCGGGCGGGATCTGCACATCCAAATTTCAGGAGTTCAGCCATGAACGCATACCTCACTTACGACCGCATCGAAGATCGGCTATGGGTTGAGCAGCAGCTCGACGACGAGAAAGAGAAGTGGATCGGTGACCGGGCGCAGCAAATCATCGACATGATGCCAAAAGAACCGTCCGGCCTCTTCCACTTCACGATCCCGATTGACTCCAGCCCGTACGAAGGGCTTCGCAGCGATAAAGCTGGCGAGGCGTACAACGATTTCATTTCTGCAGTTGCTTACGCCCAGGCGGAATACGACTGGGAACACCGTACCGGCTGCCCGTTTTAATTTTTGAGGGGATTAACGATGGCAAACGAATTAACAATCACAGCGACGTCACTTCAGGAGATAGGCGTCGACGTCTCCACCTGGAGCGCGCTGAAGAATAGCATCTACCCTGGCGCCAAAGACGAATCGGTAATGATGGCGCTTGACTACTGCCGCGCACGCCAGCTGGATCCGTTGCTCAAACCTGTCCACCTCGTTCCGATGTACGTCAAAGACTCGAAAACAGGTAAAGGCGACTGGCGCGACGTGGTCATGCCGGGCATCGGGCTTTACCGCATTCAGGCGGACCGCTCAGGTGATTATGCCGGTGCCCGCGAACCAGAGTTCGGTCCAGACACGACGCAGACGCTTTCTGGTGTCGAGGTCACATTCCCTCAGTGGTGCAAATACACCGTCTACAAGCGCATGCCTAGCGGAGAGATCGTCGAGTTCAGCGCCAAAGAATACTGGATTGAAAACTACGCCACCGGCGGACGCGACACCACGGCGCCGAACGCGATGTGGAAAAAGCGCCCATACGGCCAGCTGGCTAAATGCGCAGAAGCCCAGGCGTTGCGTAAGGCATGGCCTGAGATTGGACAGCAGCCTACCGCCGAAGAAATGGAAGGCAAATCACTGGACGTTGATATCCGTGACGTCACGCCCCGCAGCACCACAGAAGCGCTTCCACCAGCCGCAAGCGAAGAAACCATCCAGTCCATTACCAATCTTTTGAAAGAGCTTGGTAAGGACATGGAGCAAGACTTTCTTCCTCTTTGCAGCGACATCTTCAAGCGGCAAATCCTTGAGGCGTCAGAACTCACTGAAGAAGAGGCGCAGAAAGGGTATGGCTTCCTTCAGAAAAGAGCTAAGGCGGCAGCATGACACCAGAAATTATCCTGGCCCGGACCGGTATTGACGTAACAACCATCCAACAGGGCGATGAGGCGTGGCACCGGCTGCGCCTCGGCGTCATCACCGCCTCCGAAGTGCATAACGTCATCGCAAAGCCAAGATCTGGGAAGAAGTGGACAGACATGAAAATGTCCTACTTCCACACGCTGCTCGCCGAGGTATGCACCGGCGTCGCGCCAGAGGTTAACGCCAAGGCGCTGGCCTGGGGCAAGCAGTACGAGGAAGACGCCCGCACCCTCTTCGAGTTCACCACGGACGTGAAAGTCACGGAGTCTCCGATCCTGTTCCGTGACGAGAGCATGCGCACCGCGTGCTCCCCTGACGGCCTGTGCAGTAACGGATTCGGTCTTGAGCTTAAATGCCCTTTCACCTCTCGCGACTTCATGAAATTCCGCCTTGGGGGTTTTGAAGCCATCAAGTCTGCGTACATGGCCCAGGTGCAGTACAGCATGTGGGTTACCGGAAAAGACGCCTGGTTCTTTGCAAACTACGACCCGCGCATGAAACGCGAAGGTATTCACCACGTCGTCGTTGAGCGGGATCCACAGTACATGACCGATTTCAACGAAATGGTGCCGGAGTTCATCGAGAACATGGACGAGGCGCTGGCGGAAATCGGCTTCACGTTCGGGGAGCAGTGGAAATGAAACGCACACCCTTCTACCGCAGGCCCGGGCGCACCGGGCAATTCTCCGGCCTCCGAGAGCGCGTTATCTGGATGATTCAGACGCGCGGTCGCCCGGTCACCGGCAGCGAAATCGCCGAGAAGTTTGGCGTATCGCTCATTGAGTTTAACCGGGTCGCCAACGGCATTACCCGCGGCTCAGGACAGATAGCGCAGATCGTTGAGTCGGGAAAATGGGTCAACGAGGACGGCATCTGCGACCGGGCATTCGACCTGGTCACGAAGCCAAAGGTCGTAACGCCGCAGGGCAAATCGCGGCTGTTCACCCGGCGCGCCATAGAGCAGTCGCAGGAAGGTAGACGGCAGGAATGCATTGAACGTGCCGCCCGCCGCCGCCGCCTGATTGCTCAGGGCCTCTACATCGACGAAATGGAGTCCATCCTATGACTCACGCTCACGACGACATCAGGGTTGGCACGCTGTGCCTTCCCTTCATTGGTAACGGCTGGCTAATGCCATGGGGTGAAGTGGTCAGCAATCCATTAAAGGCGCAGCGGCTCGCTGAGGAATATCGGGAAAGGCAGGAGGCGGCATGAAATACGGAAGCGTGTGCAGCGGCATCGAAGCTGCCAGTAAAGCGTGGGAACCTCTCGGCTGGAAACCTGCCTGGTTCTCTGAAATCGAACCATTCCCTTCCGCAGTCCTCGCCCATCACTGGCCGGAAGTAACCAACCTCGGCGACATGACCAAAATCGCCGATGCGGTGCGCGCTGGTGATGTCGAAGCGCCTGATGTTCTGGTCGGCGGTACGCCTTGCCAGGCATTCAGCATCGCCGGTTTACGTGAAGGCCTGTCTGATGACCGCGGGCAGTTAACCCTCTCTTACGTGGAATTAGCCAATGCAATCGACGCAAAGCGCCGCGAACGCGGTGAGCCAGAAGCAATCATCGTCTGGGAAAACGTCCCCGGCGTGCTCAGCAGCAAAGACAATGCCTTCGGGTGCTTTCTGGCAGGACTTGCCGGAGAAAGCAGTGAATTGCAACCAGCAGGGGGAAAATGGACGCACGCAGGTTGTGTGTCTGGACCAGAAAGGGTTATTGCCTGGCGCGTCCTTGATGCTCAATTTTTCGGAGTGGCCCAACGACGCCGCCGTGTGTTCGTTGTCGCAAGTGCTCGAAAAGGATTCGATCCCTCAGCGGTACTTTTTGAGCTCGACAGCGTGCGCCGGGATTCTGCGCCGCGCCGAGAAACGCAAAAGGCTGTTGCCGCACTTACTGCAAGAGGCGTTGGAACGTGTGGCGCAGACGACAACCAGGCACAAGCTGGACATCTGATTGCTTTTGGCGGTGGCAATACCGCCGGCCATATTGATGTGGCAACCTCCTGCACCGCGCATGGGATCAGGTTGGATTTTGATACTGAGACTTTCGCAGTGCACGGCACGCAGGATCCTGACACCAACCGAGAACTGGCGCACACTCTTGGACGCAACAACGGACAGGAAAACGCGATAGTTACTGAACCATTCACATTGGCAATCCGTGGGCGATCAGAAGGAAGTACGGTCGAAGTGAGAAATGACGGCACAGCCAACGCGCTGTTGACGCCGAATGGCGGCCGTGCAGGCATGGGTGTAGGGGCTATCGGGTGGGGTATGCAGGTTCGCCGCCTAACACCGATTGAGTGCGAGCGCCTTCAGGGCTTTCCTGATAATCACACTCTGATCGGCTGGCGCGGAAAGGATGCTGATGAATGCCCGGACGGGCCACGCTATAAAGCCATCGGCAATAGCATGGCGGTGCCGGTTATGCGCTGGATTGGTGAGCGCATCGCCGCAGCGCTGCCAGCAGAGAAGTTGAATGGTGGTTATGGCGGAAGTAAAACACCGCTCGACCAGCGCGACCTCTGGCGCACTCCACCAGCCCTCTTCGCTTCCCTTGATGCTGAGTTCTGCTTCCAGCTTGATGCCGCCGCAGCGCCGCATAACGCTCTGTGCAGGAAGTTCATCACCGCCGAGCAGAACACTCTGGAAACGCCATGGGCTGATTACCTGAATGTGCCTGGCTACGTCTGGCTGAACCCGCCATACAGCGACATCATGCCGTTCGTTAAGAAGGCCGCTGCCGAGAGCGCCAATCAGATCGGCACGGTCATGCTGGTTCCGGCAGACACTTCGGTTGGCTGGTTCAAAGAGGCGATCCAGACCGCCAGTGAGGTTCGCTTTATCACTGCCGGGCGGCTCGCATTTATCAACCCGGTCACCGGTAAGCCAGTCAGCGGCAACAATAAAGGGTCGATGCTCATCATCTGGCGACCGTATCCGCGTACACACTGCCACTTTGCAACTGTGGACCGGGACGAGCTTATGGCTTTCGGGACGAAACTTCTCGCCCGCCGGGAGGCCGCATGACGCCAGAAAAAGACAACGCCATCCGCGCAGCTTGCCGCCGCTGCACCGAGGAAATCCAGCAGGCCATGCGCAAGAAGCCAAAGCCTAACTGGAACGAAACGGTGCCTCCCATCATCAACAAGCATCACAAGAAAATAGAAGCTCTGGGAGTTAGCCTCCTGGAGTTCGTCGTATACACAGGTCGGCTTAATCGCCGCTTCGGAGTTGATTCGTGAAGGTTGAAAAAAGCGATGTTCTGGCGTTTACCATTTCAGATGTTGAACGCCTCGACCCGGTAAGGGTGATGATTGAAAACTATGAGCCCGGTAAGGGGCGCATCACCATCACCTGCTTCGGTAAGGCCTGGACCGGTGCCTGGTTTGCTATGGGCGGTGATACCGTGCAGGACTTCATTAAGCGCGTCAGCAATGAGTACCTTATAGGCTATTTCGACCCGCAACTGCAAAGCACGGTGGATGATGACAACGACGCCAACCTTGAATTCGTCAAAGGTGAGATCATCAAGCTCCGGCGCCAGCAGGAAATCGATGCTGATGATGCCAGGGAAATGTGGGAGGAGGCAGAGGGTGCTGAGGATGTGAAGGCTAACTGTTGCGATTGCCGAGTCGGTGAGAAGTTGCTGGAACTACTTGGTGATGATCCGTGGTATGCCAAATGGCCGGCAGTGCCAAATCACAATTATCAATACCTTGAACGCATCATCGACGCAGTGCGCGGCGGGATCATAGAACTGGAGCGTGCCGCATGAATAGAGCCTCGCCCGTTGATTTGAGGAAAAGCCTCGAAATCGCCAATAACCTTGCGCATATCGGGATTCGCTTCGTGCCGATTCCGGTGGCGTCTGAGGAAGATTTCCAGACACTGGCCGCCGAGCTATCTCGACGGCTTGAGCAGATGGCAGTCGAAGCAGAGAAGAATGAAGGCGGTGCAGCATGACCAAATACGCGAAGCTTGATAGCGAGGTGTTAAGCGCTATCGGCGCTCAGCCAACCTCGTTTTCGAAGATATTTAGCCCTTCCGTCAGGCAGGAGTGCCTCGTCATTGCTGAAGCAGAAGGAAAGCACCCGATGGACGTCTTCCGCATCCTTGACCGCCGGCTCCAGTCGCTCAGGAAGCTTGGTGTCATCCAGCACGTTAAAGGCAAGGGGTGGATTCAGCCATGAAATCAATAATCGTCAGGTCGCTAAAGCGGCCTTTTTTATTGCTGGCATTCACATTCAACAGAATTAACCGACAGTTCCGGGAGCATTGACCATGGACATCATCGATACCGCAGCAGAGATTGAAGAGCTTCAGCGTAACGCTGCCCTTTCCGCTCACCGAGTGAACCGTAACGACGTATCAGCTGAGCGTTGTGAAGAATGCGACGAACCAATTCCCGAGCCGCGGCGCGCTGCCGTTCCCGGCTGCCAGACGTGCGCGGAGTGTCAGAGCGTCATCGAATTGAGGAACAAGCAGAGGGGGATCCAGTGAAAGAGCACGGAATGATTTTTAACGGCGAGATGGTGCGCGCCATCCTCGACGGGCGGAAGACGCAGACGCGGCGGGTCATGAAAGTTCAGCCGTCTGATGGCTTCCACCCAACGCATAACGGTTACGATCTGGATTTAAACGCACACTGGTACACGCCTGGCGTGGTCGATAAAAACGGATACTTGCAGCCTGCAAAGAAAGATGTATTTGGCGTTGCCGATGAGAATGAAGGCTACGCCTGTCCGTTCGGTGCCGTCGGCGATCGCATCTGGGTGCGTGAAACATTCAGCCCGGTTCCTGATCATGAAGAGCCTGCTGGTTGTTCAGCCATTCTTTACGCAGCTGACGGAAACGGTCCGTATGGTAAATGGGTTCCTTCGATTCACATGCCGCGCTGGGCCAGCCGCATCACGTTGGAGATAACCGGGGTGCGGGTAGAGAGGTTAAACAGCATAAGCGATTCTGATGCATCGAAAGAAGGTTGCTGTATTGCTGATATGGAAAGTGGTGACTGCCTAAGCGATGTATTTGCTCGCCTCTGGACATCTATTTACGGCGATGAAAGTTGGAAGGTCAACCCTTGGGTCTGGGTAATCGAATTTAAGGTGGTGCCCAATGTTCAGGATAATCCAGCCTAATACCTGGTAAGCCGACATGTTCGGTGAGCCATGCAAAATCCTCCGCGCTACCCACGAAGTAATCCACTACATCCGCAACGGTCGCACCTGCATCGCCAGCATAGGTCGCTTTCAGCATGAATTCGAGCCGCTGACCAAAGCACAGGCTGAGCGGATCGCAGAAGAAATCGAAACAGCAGAACACCTGAAGAAACTGCGCGCCCAGCGTGCAGCATGAGGAGAGAGCGTGAAACCTTACGAATCGAAGAAATCGCAGTTCACCAGAAACCTGATCCGGCGGCGCCACGCTGAATGGTCAGAAAAGACCTTCGGCAATGTCGGTCCCATCGGACCTCTGAAGCACCTTTCGAAAGAGGCACTGGAAGCTGCTGCCGATCCTGCCGACCTAAGTGAATGGGCTGATATGCAGTTCCTGCTATGGGACGCGCAGCGGCGCGCCGGTATCACCGATGAGCAAATCACCGCGGCGCTGGAAGAAAAGCTAAAGGTGAATATGGCTCGCCAGTGGCCGGAGCCGAAAGACGGCGAGCCGCGCCTCCACATCAAACCATGACGCAACTGATAGCCAGTTATGAGCTGGCTATTGGGTGCGAAAGCACTGCAACGTCATCCCTTTTGCCCGGCCCCGCGCCGGGCTCTTTTTTTGCCTGGAGACACCCATGAGCGAAATGACCTTAATCGTGCCCAATGACTGGGTAACCGAAGAAAAGCTCGTCGAGATTACCGGCCTTCGCCCGGGCACTATCGAGCGGGCCCGCAAAAAATGCTGGATGGTAGGACGGGAATACCTTCACGTCTCACCGGACGGCGTGCCGAAGAAAAACAGCGAATGCATGTACAACCGAAAGGCTGTCGACCAGTGGGTGGAGAGCATGTCAAAGAAACAGCCGGGTGCGCGCCAATGAAGATCCGTTTATGCTTAGCGGGCTCTTGGACGTCAGGAGGGAATAATGGCTAAGTCAGCATACCCAACAGGCGTGGAGAACCATGGCGGTACGCTCCGCATATGGTTCATCTATAAAGGCAGCCGGGTGCGTGAAAGCCTCGGCGTGCCGGATACACCAAAAAACAGAAAAGTAGCTGGCGAGTTGCGGGCGTCGGTGTGCTTTTCGATTAAGACCGGCAACTTCAACTATGCCGCCCAGTTCCCGGACTCACCGAACCTGAAGAAATTTGGGGTTGAGAGCAAGGAGATAACCGTTCTCGAACTGGCAAATAAATGGCTGGATCTGAAGCGCATGGAGATCAGCACCAACGCGATGTCACGCTATGCATCTATAGCGCGCAACATGGTGCCCAGGATTGGTGGCGACAGGCTGGTATCTGCGGTAACGCAGGAAGACCTGCTGTTTATCAGGAAGGAATTGCTGACCGGTTATCACACTCTGAAGGCCGGGCAAAAAACTCCGGTTAAAGGCCGCTCCGTCAGAACGGTCAACAACTACATGAAGACCATGGGCGGGATGTTTAAGTTTGCCGCTGATAGCGGTTATGTACGGGTGAATCCGTTCACCGGGATCGCCATGCTTAAGCGGTCACGATGCGAGCCTGACCCGCTGACGCGCGATGAGTTTGTCAGGTTGATTAACGCCTGCGCCCACCAGCAACTGAAAAACATGTGGTCTCTTGCCGTCTACACCGGTGTGCGCCACGGAGAACTTGTGTCGCTGGCCTGGGAAGATATCGACCTGAAAGCGGGTACGATGATGATCCGCCGGAACCACACGTTAACGAAGGAGTTCACCCTTCCGAAAACAGAGGCCGGAACGGACCGTATCATCAACCTCATTCAGCCAGCGATCGACGTGCTGAAGAGCCAGGCCGAGTTAACACGCCTGGGTAAGCAGTATCAGGTTGAAGTGAAACTCCGCGAGTATGGCCGTACCGATGTGCATCCGTGCACGTTCGTGTTCAACCCGCAGATCGCTTCGCGTAACAGCCGTGCCGGGCATCATTACGCTGTGGGGTCGATCAACCAGTCATGGGAGGCAGCAATGCGGCGCGCCGGGATTCGCTATCGCAGAGCATACCAGTCCCGACACACGTATGCATGCTGGTCGTTGGCTGCCGGTGCTAACCCGAACTTCATCGCGAAGCAAATGGGCCACACCGACGCGCAAATGGTTTACCGGGTGTACGGATCCTGGATGGCTGAAAATAACCAGGACCAGGTACTCATCCTCAACCAGAAATTGAGTGAGTTTGCCCCATCCATGCCCCACGCCGTGGGATCGGATGGTTATTAATTATAAATATCATTAGGTTAGATAACCTAAACTTGCATGCCCATCACTTCCTGGTATGCCGACACCAGCTTGTTACGCACCTGCAACCCCATCTGCAATGACACCGACGCTTTTTGCAGATCGGCCATCACATCGTTGAGCGCCACGCCGGGTTCGCCAAGGGTAAATCTCTCAGCCTGGGTACGGGCCGCGTTTTGCTTGTCGCTGATCCGGTCCAGCGCCGCATGCAGTTGACCGGCGAAGCTAACGCCCGGCGGCTGGTCAGCCACGCTCTGATTACGGGCGGTCATCGCCGTTGCCTGTAACTGACTGAGTACCCCTTCAATGCCCTGTATAGCCATGACTCTCCCCTGGATGGTTTTTTACGAGGTCAAGACTAACAGCTTGTCAATAAGATAATGGCGGTAAATAGCGTTAAAAAACCAGGTTATTTGACGCATAGAAAATCCCGAATCATCAAATAATGGCAGGGCCATCAGTATGGAACTTTTGTCGTGTTTGCCGACCCGGGAGTCAGTTTTGTTTCTCTACACGAATAACGTAAACCACCAGGATTTAAGAGGTGCGCAATGAGTGCGACAGCAGCATCGACAGCGCCACAGAATAAATCACTCGAGTGGATGAACCGCCTTCGCGCCAACCCTAAGATCCCGTTGATTGTGGCAGGCGCTGCCGCCATTGCGATCGTTGTCGCGATGGTCTTATGGGCAAAAAGCCCGGATTACCGCACGCTCTACAGCAACCTTTCTGACCAGGATGGCGGTGCCATCGTCACCCAGTTAACCCAGATGAACATCCCGTATCGCTTTGCCGATAACGGTGGTGCGCTTGAAGTACCGGCAGATAAAGTGCACGAGCTTCGCCTGCGTCTCGCCCAGCAGGGGCTGCCAAAAGGCGGCGCGGTTGGTTTTGAGCTGCTGGATCAGGAAAAATTCGGCATCAGTCAGTTCAGCGAGCAGGTTAACTATCAGCGCGCACTGGAAGGTGAGCTGGCCCGTACGATTGAAACCTTAGGCCCGGTGAAAAGTGCCCGCGTGCACCTGGCGATGCCTAAGCCGTCCCTGTTTGTCCGTGAACAAAAGTCCCCTTCGGCCTCTGTGACCGTTAACCTCGAACCTGGCCGTGCGCTGGATGAAGGGCAGATCAGCGCCGTCACGCACCTGGTCTCCAGTGCGGTGGCCGGCCTGCCGCCGGGTAACGTTACGCTGGTGGATCAGAGTGGTCATCTGCTGACGCAGTCCAACACCGCCGGGCGCGATCTCAATGACGCCCAGCTGAAATACGCCGCGGATGTGGAAGGCCGTCTCCAGCGTCGCATCGAAGCGATTCTGGGCCCGGTGGTCGGCAGCAGCAACGTACACGCGCAGGTCACCGCGCAGATTGATTTCTCGAATAAAGAACAGACCGAAGAGCAGTACGCTCCGAACGGGGATGCCTCCCGCGCCGTGTTACGCTCGCGTCAGATCAATGAGACGGAACAGGTCGGCGGACAGTATCCTGGCGGTGTGCCGGGCGCGCTCTCTAACCAGCCTGCGCCTGCCAACGCCGCGCCAATCTCCACCCCGCCGGCAAACCCGCAGAACGGTCAGCAAACGAATCAGCAGACGACCTCGACCGCGAACAGTACCGGCCCGCGTAACAGCAGCCGTAACGAAACGACCAACTACGAAGTCGACCGGACTATCCGCCATACCAAACTGAACACGGGCGATATTCAGCGTCTCTCTGTTGCCGTGGTGGTGAACTACAAAACGCTGCCGGACAGTAAACCGCTGCCGCTCACGGCGGAGCAGATGAAGCAGATCGAAGATTTAACCCGCGAAGCGATGGGCTTCTCTGAAAAACGTGGCGATACCCTCAACGTTGTGAACTCACCGTTCAACCCGGTGGATGAGACCGGTGGCGAACTGCCGTTCTGGCAACAGCAGGCGTTCTTCGATCAGCTGATGTCCGCAGGCCGCTGGCTGCTGGTGCTGATTGTCGCGTGGCTGCTGTGGCGTAAGGGCGTTCGTCCTCAGCTACAGCGCCGTGCTGAAGCCGAGAAAGCCGCGCTGGAACAGAAGAACGCGCGTCCGGACGAGGAAGAAGCGGTTGAAGTTCGTCTCAGCAAAGATGAACAGATGCAGCAGCGCCGTGCTAACCAGCGTATGGGCGCAGAGGTGATGAGCCAGCGCATTCGCGAAATGTCAGATAACGATCCGCGCGTCGTCGCGCTGGTCATCCGCGGTTGGATGGGTAACGAACATGAGTAATACGCTTACAGGCACCGATAAGAGCGTCATCCTGCTGATGACCATTGGCGAAGATCGCGCGGCGGAAGTGTTTAAACATCTCTCCCAGCGAGAAGTGCAGATCCTCAGCGCGGCGATGGCCAACGTGCGCCAGATCTCCAACAAGCAGCTGACAGAAGTGCTGGCGGAGTTTGAGCAGGAAGCCGAGCAGTTTGCCGCGCTCAACGTCAACGCCAACGAATACCTGCGCTCCGTGCTGGTTAAGGCGCTGGGCGAAGAGCGCGCCGCCAGCCTGCTGGAAGATATTCTCGAAACGCGCGACACCGCCAGCGGGATCGAAACGCTCAACTTTATGGAGCCGCAAAGCGCCGCCGATCTTATTCGCGACGAGCACCCGCAGATTATCGCCACCATTCTGGTCCACCTCAAACGGGGTCAGGCAGCCGATATTCTGGCGCTGTTTGACGAGCGCCTGCGCCACGACGTGATGCTGCGTATCGCCACCTTCGGCGGCGTCCAGCCAGCCGCGCTGGCGGAGCTGACCGAAGTGCTGAACAACCTGCTCGACGGCCAGAACCTCAAGCGCAGCAAAATGGGTGGCGTGAGAACGGCAGCGGAAATCATCAACCTGATGAAAACGCAGCAGGAAGAGGCGGTTATTACGGCGGTACGCGAGTTCGACGGCGAGCTGGCGCAGAAAATTATCGACGAGATGTTCCTGTTCGAAAACCTGGTCGAAGTGGACGATCGCAGCATCCAGCGCCTGCTCCAGGAGGTGGACTCCGAATCGCTGCTTATCGCCCTCAAAGGCGCCGAGCAGCCGCTGCGCGAGAAATTCCTGCGCAACATGTCCCAGCGTGCGGCCGATATCCTGCGCGACGACCTGGCCAACCGTGGCCCGGTGCGTTTGTCTCAGGTGGAAAACGAACAGAAGGCGATCCTGCTTATTGTTCGTCGTCTGGCAGAAACCGGCGAGATGGTGATTGGCAGCGGAGACGACACCTATGTCTGATGAACTGTCGTGGAAGCGCTGGACGCCTGACGACCTCTCCCCTCCCACCGCAGAGTTCACCCCTGCCGTTGTGTCGTCCGACGAGGGCGACGCCGGGGCGGGCATCCCCGAGCTGAGTGAAGAGGAACAACGCGCCCAGATGCTGGCCCAGATGCAAATGCAGGCGCACGAGCAGGGCTTCAACGCCGGGATGAACGAAGGCCGTCAGACCGGGCACGCACAGGGCTATCAGGAAGGGCTGGCGAAAGGTTTAGAACAGGGCATCGAGCAGGCGCGCCAGCAGCAGGCGCCGCTGCATGCCCGCATGCAGCAACTGGTGAGCGAGTTTCAGCACACGCTGGATGCGCTCGACAGCGTGATTGCTTCGCGCCTGATGCAGATGGCGCTGGAGGCGGCCCGTCAGGTGATCGGCCAGACGCCGGTAGTGGATAACGCCGCGCTGATTAAGCAGATCCAGGGGCTGCTCCAGCAGGAGCCGCTGTTCAGCGGCAAACCGCAGCTGCGCGTTCATCCTGATGATTTGCAGCGCGTGGAAGAGAGCCTCGGCGCGACGCTGAGCCTGCACGGCTGGCGGCTGCGCGGCGATCCGTCGCTCCATCACGGAGGCTGTAAGGTCTCGGCGGATGAGGGCGATCTGGATGCCAGCGTCGCGACCCGCTGGCAGGAACTGTGCCGCCTGGCGGCACCGGGAGTCATCTGATGACCGCTCGCCTTACGCGCTGGCTTAACACGCTCGATAATTTTGAAACGAAGATGGCGCAGCTGCCATCCGTTCGTCGTTATGGACGCCTGACGCGCGCCACCGGTCTGGTCCTGGAAGCCACTGGGCTGCAACTTCCGCTCGGCGCCACCTGCGTGATTGAGCGTCAGGACGGGGGGGAGACGCGTGAAGTGGAAAGCGAAGTGGTCGGGTTCAACGGTCAGCGCCTGTTTCTGATGCCCCTTGAAGAAGTGGAAGGGATTTTGCCCGGCGCCCGCGTCTACGCGAAAAACATCAGCGGTGACGGCCTGCAAAGCGGCAAACAGCTCCCGCTCGGTCCGGCGCTGCTGGGCCGCGTGCTGGACGGAAGCGGCAAACCGCTCGATGGCCTGCCCTCCCCTGATACCACCGAAACCGGCGCGCTGATCACCCAACCCTTCAACCCGCTGCAACGCACGCCAATCGAGCACGTACTGGATACCGGCGTGCGGCCGATTAACGCCCTGCTCACCGTGGGACGCGGCCAGCGTATGGGGCTGTTTGCCGGCTCCGGCGTGGGTAAATCGGTCCTGCTCGGCATGATGGCGCGTTATACCCAGGCGGACGTTATCGTGGTTGGCCTGATTGGTGAGCGTGGTCGCGAAGTCAAAGATTTCATCGAAAACATTCTGGGTGCGGAGGGCCGCGCCCGCTCGGTGGTGATCGCCGCGCCTGCGGACGTGTCGCCGCTACTGCGTATGCAGGGTGCCGCCTACGCCACGCGTATTGCGGAAGATTTCCGCGACCGGGGCCAGCACGTGCTGCTGATTATGGACTCCCTGACCCGCTACGCGATGGCGCAGCGTGAGATTGCGCTGGCCATCGGCGAGCCGCCCGCGACCAAAGGCTACCCGCCGTCGGTCTTCGCCAAGCTCCCGGCGTTGGTTGAGCGCGCGGGGAACGGCATCAGCGGCGGAGGCTCCATCACCGCGTTCTATACGGTACTGACCGAAGGCGATGACCAGCAGGACCCGATTGCCGACTCCGCGCGAGCGATTCTCGACGGCCATATCGTGCTGTCGCGCCGTCTGGCCGAAGCCGGGCACTACCCGGCAATTGATATTGAAGCCTCGATCAGCCGTGCGATGACGGCCTTGATCACCGAGCAACACTACGCCCGCGTGCGTAACTTCAAACAACTGCTCTCCAGCTTCCAGCGCAACCGCGATCTGGTGAGCGTCGGGGCGTACGCCAAAGGCAGCGACCCGATGCTCGATAAAGCGATTGCCCTGTGGCCGCAGCTGGAGGCATTTCTGCAACAGGGTATTTTTGAACGCGCCGACTGGGAAGATTCCCTCCAGGCACTGGCGCTGATTTTCCCGCAGGTGTAACACAGGTGGAGGGCGAAGGTCATGGCGCAGAACAGTGCGTTATCAACGCTGAAAGATCTGGCTGAAAAAGAAGTTGATGATGCCGCATTGCAGCTTGGCGCAATGCGACGCGGGTGCCAGCAGGCTGAAGAACAGTTGAAGATGTTAATCGACTATCAGCATGAATATCGCACCAACCTTAACACCGACATGACGCAGGGCATTGGTAGCCAGCGCTGGATTAACTATCAGCAGTTTATCCAGACGCTGGAAAAGGCGATTGAGCAGCATCGCCAGCAGCTTAACCAGTGGACGCAAAAAGTCGATACCGCGCTGAATTTCTGGCGCGAGAAAAAACAGCGGTTGCAGGCCTGGCAAACCTTACAGGACCGGCAGATTGCAGCCTCGACCCTGGCGGAAAACCGTCTGGATCAGAAAAAAATGGATGAGTTTGCCCAGCGCGCATCAATGAGGAAACCAGAATGATCACACTGCAACAACTGCTGATGACCGACAGCGACCCGTCCGGCGGCACGCTGACCGGAAAAGGCGCTGAGGGCGCGCAAGATTTTCTCTCTCTGCTGGCGGGCGCGTTGACCGAGACCACCGGCAAAGGCAAAGATGCCCCGCTGACGCTGGCGGACCTAAAAGCGGCGGGCAGCAAGCTGTCGACAGCGGCAAAGGAAAAAAACGGTGATACCACGCTCCAGGCCAAAATCGCCGAACTGCTCTCCCGTCAGGAGACCCTGACTGGTGAAGATACCGCCGTCTCCCTGCAAAGCCTCGTCTCCGGCCTGAACCCCGCAGCGAATACGGATGCGCTGAAGACGCTGACCCAGCCGGAGGCGAAAACAAACAGCGAGACCACGACTGAAGAAGAGGAGCTGGCCGGGTTAAGCGCGCTGATGGCGATGTTACCGCACCAGCAGACCACCACCCCGGTAGCGACGCAGCCTGCGAGCACAGGGGAGATCGCCCCCCGAGCTGCCCTCCCCTCTGCGCTAGCCCAGACGGACAACGGCCAGCATCAGCCGCTTAGCCATGCGTTAACGGGTCAGGAAAAAATGCCTGTTCAGGACAGCGACACGTCGCTGCCCGCCACGGCAGCCGTTACGCCAGCCGTCGCCGCCGTCGCAGAGAAGCAGGACGTAGCGAGCGCGGCGTCGTCTGCCGCCAGCCCAACCGCGACGCTGGCGCCGATCGTCAGTCACCTGGCGCCTTCACAGCCTGCCGCTACCGTTGCGACAGCGCCGGTGTTAAGCCAGCCTCTGGGCACGCACGAATGGCAGCAGAATCTGAGCCAGCACATCACCCTGTTCACAAAGCAGGGACAGCAGACCGCAGAGCTGCGTCTGCACCCGGAGGATCTGGGTCAGGTGCAAATTTCGCTTAAGCTGGATGACAACCAGGCGCAGTTGCAGATGGTTTCGCCCCACAGCCACGTCCGCGCGGCGCTGGAAGCGGCCCTGCCGATCCTGCGCACGCAGCTTGCGGAAAACGGCATTCAGCTTTCCCAAAGCAGCGTCAGCAGCGAGGGCTTTGCCGGGCAACAGCAGTCCTCATCCGGGCAGCAACAGCACGCTTCGCGTTCCGGCCAGCATGGCGGGTTTAACGATGAGAGTGAAGAGTTATTGCCTGCCCCTGCCGCCCTGCAATCCGCCGCGCGCGGCAGCCGTGCCGTAGACATCTTTGCCTAAACGCCAGAGGTAACGTGATTATCCCCGTCTTTTCCACGCTTTGACCTAAGCCGGACACGGGATAATCACCGTATTAAGCTGTACCGAAACAGGAAGCTCGTATCAGATGACAGACTCCGCTATCACCAAAAAAAGCAAGCGTTCCATCTGGATCCCGCTGCTGGTGTTGATTACCCTCGCGGCCTGCGCCACCGCAGGCTACAGTTACTGGCGTATGCAGCAGGAACCCTCCAGCGCGGCCGCCAAAGCTGAAGCGCCGCCTCCACCGGCGCCGGTCTTCTACCCGCTGGATACGTTCACCGTGAACCTGGGCGATGCGGATCGCGTGCTTTACGTGGGTATTACGCTGCGTCTGAAAGATGAAGCGACCCGTGCACGCCTGAACGACTACCTGCCAGAAGTGCGTAGCCGTCTGCTGCTGCTGTTTTCTCGTCAGGATGCCTCCGCGCTCGCCACCGATGTGGGCAAGCAAAAGCTGGTCGATGCCATAAAACAGACGCTGGCGACCCCGCTGGTAAACGGCCAACCTAAGCAGGAAGTCACTGACGTTCTGTATACAGCCTTCATTCTGCGGTAACGACATGGGCGACAGTATTCTTTCTCAGGCAGAAATCGATGCGCTGCTCAACGGCGACAGCGATAAAAGTGACGAACCGAAACCGGGTCTGACCGGCGATGATAATATTCGTCCCTACGATCCCAATACCCAGCGTCGTGTGGTGCGCGAGCGTTTACAGGCGCTGGAGATCATCAACGAACGTTTCGCACGTCAATTCCGTATGGGGTTGTTTAACCTGCTGCGTCGTAGCCCGGATATCACCGTCGGTGCGATCCGCATTCAGCCGTATCATGAGTTTGCCCGCAACCTGCCGGTGCCAACCAACCTTAACCTGATCCATCTGAAACCGCTGCGCGGTACCGGCCTGGTTGTGTTCTCGCCAAGCCTGGTGTTCATCGCGGTGGATAACCTGTTCGGTGGCGATGGCCGTTTCCCGACCAAAGTGGAAGGCCGCGAGTTTACCCATACCGAACAGCGTGTGATTAACCGCATGCTGAAGCTGGCGCTGGAATCCTACAGCGACGCGTGGAAAGCGATTAACCCGCTGGAAGTGGAGTACGTGCGTTCCGAGATGCAGGTGAAGTTTACCAACATCACCACCTCCCCGAATGACATCGTCGTGAACACCCCGTTCCACGTCGAGATCGGCAACCTGACGGGCGAGTTCAACATCTGCCTGCCGTTCAGCATGATTGAACCGCTGCGCGAACTGCTGGTGAACCCGCCGCTGGAGAACTCACGTCACGAAGATCAGAACTGGCGTGAAAACCTGGTGCGTCAGGTGCAGCATTCGCAGCTGGAGCTGGTGGCCAACTTCGCCGACATCTCCATGCGGTTATCGCAGATCCTGAAATTACAACCCGGCGACGTTTTGCCGATAGATAAACCTGACCGCATTATTGCCCATGTGGATGGCGTACCCGTGCTGACAAGCCAGTACGGCACGATTAACGGCCAGTATGCGTTACGCGTTGAGCACTTGATCAACCCGATTTTGAATTCGCTGAATGAGGAACAGCCCAAATGAGTGACATGAACAATCCGTCCGATGAAAACAGCGGAGCACTGGACGATCTGTGGGCTGACGCGTTAAACGAGCAGAAAGCGACGCCGACGAAAAGCGCGGCAGACGCGGTCTTTCAGCAGTTAGGCGGCGGCGACGTCAGCGGCACGTTGCAGGACATCGACCTGATTATGGACATTCCGGTCAAGCTGACCGTTGAGCTGGGTCGCACCCGCATGACCATTAAAGAGCTGCTGCGCCTGACGCAGGGTTCCGTGGTGGCGCTTGACGGTTTAGCGGGTGAGCCGCTGGATATTCTGATCAACGGCTACCTGATTGCACAGGGCGAAGTAGTGGTGGTGGCCGATAAATACGGCGTACGTATCACCGACATCATTACCCCTTCCGAACGCATGCGTCGTCTGAGTCGTTAAGTATGAAAACCCAGGCAACACTGTCCGCGCCCTCCGCCGTACCCGGCTCACCGCTGCTCCAGGTGAGCGGCGCGCTGTTCGGTATTATTGCCTTTATCCTTATCGCCGCCTGGCTGGCAAAGCGTTTCGGTCTGGCGGGGAAAACGGCCGGTACCCGCGGGTTGAAGGTCAGCGCCAGCACCCCGCTAGGACCGCGCGAGCGCGTGGTCATTGTGGAGGTGGAAGATGCACGACTGGTGCTGGGCGTGACCGCCTCCAGCATTAACGTCCTTCACACGCTCCCCCCTGCGCCTGTCACGGTGGAGGCTAACGCCCAGGCCCCTGCGGATTTCCAGTCCGTAATGAAGAGTTTGCTCAAGCGTCCCGGGAGATCCTGATGCGCCGTTTGTTATTCCTTACGCTGACAGGCCTGGGTCTGTTCGCGCCCTCTGTGTATGCGCAACTGCCGGGGCTGGTTTCCACGCCGCTGGCGAACGGGGGGCAAAGCTGGTCCCTGTCCGTGCAGACGCTGGTATTCATCACCTCGCTGACCTTTATCCCGGCGATCCTGCTAATGATGACCAGCTTCACCCGCATTATCATTGTGTTTGGCCTGCTGCGCAACGCGCTCGGCACGCCGTCCGCGCCGCCCAATCAGGTGCTGCTGGGTTTAGCCCTGTTCCTGACCTTTTTCATTATGTCGCCGGTGATCGACAAGATTTACACCGAGGCCTACCAGCCGTTCAGCGAAGATAAAATTTCCATGCAGGTTGCCCTGGAAAAGGGCGCGCAGCCATTACGTGAATTTATGCTTCGCCAGACGCGCGAAGCGGATCTGGCCCTGTTTGCCCGTCTCGCTAACACCGGTGAGTTACAGGGGCCGGAAGCGGTGCCGATGCGCATTCTGCTCCCGGCGTATGTGACCAGTGAGCTGAAAACGGCGTTCCAGATTGGCTTCACCATTTTCATTCCGTTCCTGATTATTGACCTGGTGATCGCCAGCGTCCTGATGGCGCTCGGGATGATGATGGTCCCGCCCGCAACCATTGCCCTGCCCTTTAAGATCATGCTGTTCGTGCTGGTCGACGGCTGGCAGCTGCTGGTCAGCTCGCTGGCGCAGAGTTTCTACAGTTGAGGAGCGCGCAATGACGCCTGAGTCGGTCATGATGATGGGCACGGAGGCGATGAAAGTCGCGATTGCCGTCGCCGCGCCCCTGCTGCTGGTTGCGCTGGTCACCGGTCTGATTATCAGTATTCTCCAGGCCGCCACGCAGATTAACGAAATGACCCTGTCGTTCATCCCGAAGATCATTGCCGTCTTCGTGGCGATTATCGTTGCCGGGCCATGGATGCTCAATTTGCTGCTGGACTATATGCGCAACCTGTTCACCAATCTGCCTTACATCATCGGCTGACGGACGATGCTGCATTTCACCAGCGATCAGTTTGTTCAGTGGCTCGGGATCTATTTCTGGCCGATGCTGCGCATCATGGCGCTGATCTCCACCGCCCCCATACTCAGTGAAAAGTCGGTGCCTAAACGCGTCAAAATTGGGCTGGGCATCGTTATCACGATTATCGTTGCCCCTACCCTGCCGGCGGTGGATATCCCGATCTTTTCCCCGAATGCGATCTGGATTGCCCTGCAACAGGTGATGATTGGCGTGGCGGTCGGGTTTACGATGCAGCTCGCCTTCGCCGCGGTACGAACGGCGGGTGAACTTATCGGTTTGCAGATGGGCCTGTCTTTCGCGACGTTCGTTGACCCGGGCAGCCATCTGAATATGCCCGTGCTGGCGCGTATTATCGACCTGCTGGCGATGCTGTTGTTTCTCTCGTTCAACGGCCACCTGTGGCTCATCTCGATGCTGGTGGACACCTTCCACACGCTGCCGATTGGCGACAACCCGGTAAACAGCAACGCGTTTCTTGCGCTGGTGCGGGCTGCCGGGCTGATCTTCCTCAACGGGCTGATGCTGGCGCTGCCGATCATTACCCTGCTGCTCACCGTTAACCTCGCATTAGGTTTACTCAACCGAATGGCTCCGCAGCTGTCGGTATTCGTCATCGGCTTTCCGGTGACTTTGACGGTTGGCCTTTTATTAATGTCATTATTGATGCCACTTATCGCCCCCTTCTGCGAGCATTTATTCAGCGAGATATTCAATCTGTTAGCGGATATTGTCAGCGAACTTCCACGCAAATAATAACCCGCAGTGTTTGCAATGTCTTTCTGAGGATATTCCTAAAAATAATCTCGAAAAACATCTACCAGGATATATCTGACGCGGTTTAAATGTTTCTAACCACCTCACAATACTTAATATTTACTTTACTTTAAGATGATTCCTGGCAAATTATACGTAACTTTACGGGATAGTGAGTTCGCCTGAAAGTCTTTGTCATGCTCACAGGTTTTATTAGATTTTTTCCATCCCGTATGGCTGTTTATGAGCTCTCAGGCAGGTGGTGAATTATCGTTACGCATTGAGTGAGGGTATGCCATGTCAACGATCATTATGGATTTATGCAGCTACACCCGGCTAGGGTTAACCGGGTACTTAGCAAGCAGAGGGGTAAGAAAGAGAGACATCAACGATGCACACACCGTTGAAGAACTCGCAGCCGCTTGTGACGCCCACAAGCCCGGCGTGGTGTTTATTAATGAGGACTGTTTCATTCACGACCCCGCTAACAGTCAGCACATTAAGCAGATCATTAATCAGCATCCTAAGACCCTGTTTATTGTTTTTATGGCGATCGCCAATATTCATTTCGATGAGTATTTGTTGGTGCGTAAAAACTTATTAATCAGTTCGAAATCGATTAAACCAGAGTCGCTTGATGATATCCTGGGCGATTATTTGAATAAAGAAGTTAAGAATGTAGGGGCGGTTAACTTACCCACCCTATCATTAAGCAGAACTGAATCAAGTATGCTAAGAATGTGGATGGCTGGACAAGGGACAATTCAGATCTCAGACCAGATGAATATCAAGGCAAAAACAGTATCGTCACACAAAGGAAATATTAAAAGGAAAATTAAAACGCATAATAAGCAAGTCATATACCATGTCGTACGCCTGACAGATAATGTGACGAATGGGATTTTCGTTAATATGCGCTAATTTGCACGGCCATGTTGTACCCTACCTTGATCTCTGGCCTGGCCAGAGATTTTGCTTTTCAGGAGCCGGAGCCGGGGAGAAGACGCCCCCGACGCCGCCCTATTCCGCCGTTTCCACAAAGATCCCATCCGGGTGCCCCAGTTCGTTGAAGAACCAGATGCCGAGCGGGTAATCTTCCAGCGACACCAGATACATTGTGCCTTCATTAAACTCTTCTATAGCCAGCACCACGCCCGGGCGGCGCGGCCCACCGTCCGTTTTGACGGTTACCCGATCGTTGACCTTCATACATTCCTCCTGTGGTTTTGAGCCAGTGTAGAACAAATTGCATTGCCTGGCATCGCCACCTGGCGCGAATGGCGTTTTTGTGTGCGGTCTATACTTAACTGTTGAGACGATTAAATGAGGAACCCGCCATGAAGACCGACAAAGAGTACAGCGACACCATTAAGCGTGAGGTTGAAGTGGATGTCGATGCCCTGCTTGCCGCCATCAATGAAATCAGTGAGTCCGAAGTTCATCGCGCGGAGGATAATTCCGACCGTGTCGTGGTCAATGGTAGGGATTACCATACCTACCGTGAACTGGCTGAAGCATTCGAGCTGGATATCCATGACTTTAGCGTCTCGGAGACGAACCGCTAAGGCGAAAAAAATCCCGGTCATGGGGATGACCGGGATCAAACTTGCTTATGCAAGAAGCACTTGTAAATTCGTTACACCAGGAAATCTGATGCAGGTAAGACATTATCCCCAACGGAATAGTCTTACAAGCATATATTCTCTTAGCGAATATTATATTTTATACATGTGAATTTTGGTTATGAGTATAAACATGCGCCGCCTGTGGGTTTGTCGGGATCGTTTCCACTTCAACGGCGCGTCAATGCCTGTTTTTTTAAGATTTATCTTAGGTGAAATCATCACCCGGGAGACGTTATGCCTTCGTTTGAGGAGACTCTGCTTGTTTTTACCGACCTCGACGGCACGCTGTTGGATTTTCACACACTCGACTGGCAGCCTGCGGCCCCCTGGCTGGAAAAGTTAATGGATGAACAGGTACCGGTCATTCTGTGCAGCAGCAAAACCGCGTCCGAGATGGATGACATCCAGCAGGAGCTGGGGCTTGGCGGGTTGCCCTATATTGCGGAAAACGGCGCGGTGATCCAGCCTGACGTACGGTGGGAAAACGCCGCACGGTTCATCTCAGAAAAGAAGCATGACGATATCCGGCAGTGTATTGCCCGGGTACGTCAGGAAATGCATCTTAAATTCACCACCTTCGATGACGTGGATGAGCGCGTGGTCGCCGGATGGACTGGGCTGAGTCGTCCCCGCTCAGTGCTTGCGCGTAAACACGAGGCTTCCGTGACGCTGATCTGGCGTGACAGTGATGAACAAATGGAACGCTTTGCCGCCGAACTCGCCCGGCAGGGGCTGAAGATTGTCCAGGGAGCACGATTCTGGCATATCCTGGACACCTGCTGCGGCAAAGACGCGGCGGTTCACTGGCTTGTGGACCAGTATCGCCTGCACGAGGGTTCCGAACCGACGACGCTGGGCCTGGGCGACGGCCCGAATGATGCCCCGCTGCTGGACAGCGTAGGCTTTGCCGTCGTGGTGAAAGGCTTCAACCGGGAGGGCGTCAGCCTTAAGAACAACGATCCCGCCCGGGTTTATCACACTCAGCACACCGGGCCGACCGGCTGGTGCGAGGGGCTTTATTACTTTTTGACGTGATCCTGCCAGATGACCCGGTTACGCCCGCGCTGTTTCGCCTCATACAGACGCGCATCGGCGGTGGATTGCAGATTTTCGAAGTGATAATTGCCCTTCTCCTGCGCGCCAGAGACGCCAAACGACGCACTTACGCGCAGGGTGGTACTTTTCTTAATCAGGATCTCTTTGCTGTCGATACGCTCGCGGATCTGCTCTGCGACTTCCGCCGCCTCTTCAAGCGTCATGCCCGGCAGCACCACACAGAACTCTTCGCCCCCGACGCGTCCGGCAATATCTTTAGTCCGGAGGGTGCTGGCAATCAGACCCGCGGCATGGGACAACACCTTATCACCCGCCTGATGCCCGAACCGATCATTGATGCTCTTGAAGCAATCAAGATCGATCTGAATGACCGAGAAAGGCAGCGACTGCTGTTCACACTGCTTCGCCAGCATTTTCGCCTGCTCGAACAGCGACCCACGATTATTCAGCCGGGTCAGAGGGTCGTGCCAGGCCTGCCATTGCAGCGAGTTCTGCATCGAATACATATTACTGACCATGCGCCGGATCACCAGCCATGAGATGAGCAGCATCGCGGTGAACAGCGCCCAAAGCAATGCCAGCACAATGCTGATGCTGCCGAAATCACCGCGCACCCCTTCATCCAGGGTGTGCACGCGCAGGACGATGCCATCAAAATGGTCGAGACGCTCCCAGCTCACAAAACGACTCCCCAGGCGAATGCCGCCTTCGGAATCCGATTCTATCGCGTGCGCTATCTGCGCTAATTCGCGCGCGTCAAAATGATTAACGTCCGCAGCCGGTGATTCAGACGTTGCAAGCTGGGTAAGCCGACTGTCATACAGTTGGTATTCCCCTTCCGGGTTATCGCCCACGGCTTCCACCAGCAGGCGACGCAGGGTGGCAAAGGTGAAATCCATCGCCACCACGCCATACCAGACGTGATTGTAATAAACCGGCACGCTGGCGGTGATCAGCGGCTTTTTGCCGACAAAGGTGGAAGGCGGCGAGATAAACCAGCGCACGGCACGCGCACGGTTTTCACGCTCGGACTGTTGGGTAAACCAGGGCTGAGTGACCAGATGGTAATAGCGCTGCACGATATCGCTGGAATTTCCCGGCGTATCCGTTTCCAGAAAGAATCCGGCGCGAGAGACATAAATCACGCGCTCTTCGTTGCGGGAAGGGCTGGATGCCAGACGCAGCAAATACCCCACTTCAAGCGCGGCGGACAGTTCATTATCAAGGTACTCATCATCACGGTTCAGAAGGGTCGTCTTTTCAACGAAGGCATCCGAAACACCGTTGATCGGTAACGTGCGCTGTTTATCAACCGCAATTTGCCAGCTGGGGGACGTACGCAAATGCGCAAAACGCTTTACCGCATCATGCAGCACGCCAAACGCCAGCGGCGTTTCCAGCGCATCACGCATGCTGTGGCGAAAAAACAATATCTTATCGACGCTGAACTGAAGCTGTCTGTCCAGCGCACTGGCAACCGTTTCCAGATGGTTACGCTGGCTGGAGATATAAGCATCTTCCAGTACCACAACTTCGCGCCAGGTCAGGAGGGTGGAAAAGATCAGGACAACGATAAAACAGAGGTTAACAATCAAACGGGGATTGCTACGCTTATGCAGCCACTGCAAAAAAGATTGTTTTACAACAAAGGTATCGTGCTGCACACACACTCCCTGATTGTCGCTCACCATCCGATATGATAAGTCTTCTGCCAGTAAAAACGCCCGGCAAGGCCGGGCGTTGTGTGATTAAGCCTTGTCGCGTTTTTGCCTTTTATTAGCAGGCTGAAGCTCGTCTTCGCGAAAAGCCTCCCGCTTAATGCCGTATCCATCATGCCACCGACACTCCACCATTCCGCTGGAATACCCGGTGACGATCATACCTGGACCACCATTTTTGGGCTTAACTTCATCACTGATCAAAAAGACCATACCTGCCTCCTGTATCAGGGTGAAACGTTTTCAATTTAGACGAGGAATAGTCTTTTTGCATCCGGGGTCAGCAATAATTAATGCGATTTCCCGCGTACTTTTTCAACCAGCTTAACAACGGCTACCACAATCAGACCGACGATAAAGCCCAGTACGAGGTTAAGCAGTGTGGGCAGGATCGCAGCGACTACCGCTCCCTGGCCTGACGCAAAATGTTCAATCATGTGATGCAGCGAAGCAACACCGTGCACGATAATTCCGCCGCCGACCAGGAACATCGCCAGGGTTCCCACCACCGACAAGGTTTTCATCAGCCACGGCGCCAGCACCAGCAGGCTTTTCCCAATGCCGCGCGCAATTGCGCTGGATTTTTTTTCCAGCCAGAAGCCGATATCGTCCAGCTTGACGATCAGCCCGACCAGGCCATAAACCCCTATCGTCACGAGGATCGCAATGCCGGACAGGATCAGCACCTGGTTCATCAGAGGGGCATCAGAGACGATCCCCAGCGTAATCGCCACAATCTCGGCCGAGAGGATAAAGTCCGTGCGGATCGCGCCTTTGACCTTATCGCGTTCAAACGTTTTTGGATCCTGCGCGGCCAGCGCTTCCAGACGCTGCTGGCGCATTTCCGGGGTGTCTTTCTCTTTGCGTGCAGCGAACATATGCAACACTTTTTCGGCACCCTCGAAGCACAGGAACGCCCCGCCAATCATCAGCAGGGGCGTAATGGCCCAGGGTATAAAGGCGCTAATCAGCAGCGCCAGCGGAACGAGGATCACCTTGTTAATAAAGGACCCTTTCGCAACGCCCCACACCACCGGCAACTCACGGTTCGCCCGCACGCCGCTGACCTGCTGCGCGTTAAGCGACAAATCATCTCCCAGTACCCCGGCGGTCTTTTTCGCCGCCAGTTTTCCCATAACCGAAATGTCATCCAGCAAGGTGGCGATGTCGTCCAGTAATGTTAATAAGCTACTTCCTGCCAAAATCTCTTTCCTTCTTTTTTTGCTAATTAAGTGAATAGTATGGAACAAAACTCACCGCCCGGAAACTGGCACCGCGCGTCAACAAAAATTTCACATCAACAACACAATTAAAGCACTCGCCAGGCTGATAGTTTTGGCGTTAACTATGAGCGAACTTTTTATTTCGTCGTGAGGGACTATGCGTTTCCGGCATTTATTACCGCTCATTGGAGCACTCTTTTCCCTGTATATCATTTGGGGATCCACCTATTTTGTCATTCGTATAGGCGTGGAAAGCTGGCCCCCGCTGATGATGGCCGGTATTCGTTTCCTTACGGCTGGCGTGCTGCTGATGGCGTTTTTATTGCTGCGCGGCCACCGGCTACCGCCGCTGCGTCCCTTGCTTAACGCCGCCCTGATTGGCCTGCTGCTGCTGGCGGTGGGCAATGGCGCGGTAACCGTCGCCGAACACCAAAACGTGCCGTCGGGCATCGCCGCGGTGGTTGTCGCGACCGTGCCGCTGTTTACGCTCTGCTTTAGTCGTCTCTTCGGGATCCGCACCCGTAAGCTCGAATGGCTGGGCATCGCAATTGGGCTTGTGGGTATCATCCTGCTGAACAGCGGCGGTAACCTGAGCGGGAACCCCTGGGCTGCCGTTCTGATCATGATCGGCTCCATGAGCTGGGCCTTCGGCTCGGTCTACGGTTCCCGCATCGAGCTGCCCTCCGGGATGATGGCGGGTGCGATTGAGATGCTCGCGGCAGGCATTGTGCTGCTGATGGCCTCCGCGTTGACGGGTGAAAAACTGACGGCGATGCCAGACCTTTCAGGTTTCCTGGCCGTCGGGTATCTGGCGCTGTTTGGCTCGATTATCGCCATTAACGCCTATATGTACCTGATCCGCAACGTCTCACCGGCGGTTGCCACCAGCTACGCCTACGTTAACCCGGTGGTGGCCGTGCTGCTGGGTACCGGTTTTGCGGGCGAAGTGCTGTCGACGATTGAATGGCTGGCGCTGGGTGTGATTGTCTTTGCCGTGGTACTGGTCACGCTGGGTAAATATTTGCTGCCCGCGAAACCGATTGTCACGAGGTGTGAGGTGGAGAAACCGTGATCGGGTGAATGCCCTGGGTATCGATCTGCGCGGCCTGACCGCCGCCGCAGATCCACTCTTCCAGCCGCTCCGTCAGTTCCACGTCATTGAGCTTCATTCTTCCGCGCAGCGCGCACTCCCAGACAATCAGCACCCGCCAGCCCTGAGCGTAAAGCTGCGAAACATCGCGTTTATCACGCTCGACGTTTCTGCCAATCTTCTCCAGCCAGAAGTCGGTGCGTGTCGCCGGGACTTTAAACAGATAGCAGTCGTGATGATGCCAGAAACAGCCGTGGGTAAAGATGATGCACTGGTACGCGTCGATGACGAAATCAGGACGCCCCGCAAGCGTGGCATCCTGAACCCTGAATTCAAACCCGGCGGCGGTCAGAAGGCCCGCGATCCGTTTTTCAATCGCGGTATCACGCGTGCCGATGGCACGCATGTTTTTACTGCGCGTGGCCTTATTGTGAACGTCCGCCATCGACGGCCTCGCTCTGACGAAGCTGAACGGCCTTGCTGATGCGTGAGGCCAGCAGTTTAGCTACCGCGGCAAAGGCTGGCACCACCACCGAGTTGCCAAACTGACGATAGGCCTGGGTATCTGATACCGGGATGCGAAAACTGTAGCCCTGCGGCGTCTCAAAGCCCATTAAGCGGGCGCACTCGCGCGGCGTTAAGCGCCGCGGTCGGTGCTGTTGGTTCTGGGGATCGTCAAAATCTTTTTCGCCCAGCGCCTTATCCCAGCCGCGATCGATAAGAATTTCCGCACCATCTTTGTAATAGCGCGCCGACAGCGTACGCGTCACGCTGTCAGGATTAAGCGGATTGACCATGCCAAACCCAAAGCCATTGCCTTTGGCCTGATGCTTTTTGGCATAGCGATAGAGGTATTTCCACAGCACCGGGGTCAGAATGAATTTCGCATCGACGGCGGGCTCCAGCAGATCGGCCACCGTCGGTCGGCGCGCCGGATACAGCGAAGGCAAATCACGCAGCGTAAAATCGCCTTTCAGATTGAGATCGCGGCGGAAGCCCACCAGCACGATGCGTTCGCGGTGCTGCGGCAGGAAGTGTTTGCCGTCGATAATTTTCGGATCGTCCGGCCCCATGTCCTCTGCATCCGCCACGTCATAACCCAGTTCATCCAGCGTTTGCATGATAATGCGGAAGGTTTTGCCGCCGTCATGACTCTTTAAATTCTTGACGTTCTCCAGGACAAAAATTGCCGGGCGGCGGGCATCAATGATCCGGGCAACATCAAAGAACAGTGTGCCCTGCGTATCGCAGGCAAAGCCGTGTGCGCGTCCCAGCGCGTTCTTCTTCGACACGCCAGCCAGCGAGAACGGCTGACACGGAAAGCCCGCCAGCAGCACATCGTGCGCCGGAATGGTATTGCGAATGTGTTCGGCGGCCTCTTCATCGCTGACGCCGGTTTTGTGGCTCAGCGTGACATCCCGAATATCCGCGTTGAACTGGTGCGCGTCGGGATCGCAATACCAGTTGGCTTTATAGGTACGGACGGCATGTTTGTTCCATTCACTGGTGAATACACACTGCCCGCCAATAGCTTCAAAGCCATGGCGAATGCCGCCGATACCGGCAAAGAGATCGATAAAGCGAAAGGCATAATTTGGATGCGCAGCAGGCGGACGCGGCAGCAAATTTTGCAGATAGCGGAACTCACCATCGCTCAGGCGGTGACCTGCCCTGTCGCTTATCAGCAGCCGCTTGAGTATCGCCGGGCTCCAGTGGCTCTCGCCATGGGCCACCAGCTGGTTTGCCAGCGTTTTAGCATCATACATTTCCAGCAGCTGACGCAGGAGTGCCTGCACGGCTGCCGTTGATTTCTCAACCCGCTCAGGCGCGGGCACAGTCACTGATCGATTTTCCTGCATTCTCTTAACCGGACAATAAAGACAGAAAACAGAGTACCACAGTTCAGGATCGCACACTGCGACGGAAATGGGTCAATATCTGGCTGTCGGTTCCGAGGTAATCGCCCTGTAATTCGGCACTCAGCTTCGCCATAAACTGGATCAGGAAATCGGCATTGTGACGCGCAAGTTCGCGCCCCCGCGCGGTTTGCATGGTGTCCGGCAGGCGCAGGAGTTTGGTCTGAAAGTGGTCGAGCGCGAAGGCTTTATCATCCAGCTCTCGTGTTCCGGCAAAGGGGTCGTCGGCATCAAACAGCGCGGCGCCCAGCGCACCGGAGACGGCAAAGACGCGCGCCAGGCCGATAGCGCCTAACGCCTCCAGCCGGTCGGCATCCTGCACAATTTTGGCCTCCAGGCTTTGCGGCGCGATACCGGCACTGAAGCTGTGCGCTTCAATGGCATGTTCAACGGCTGCATAACGATCGGGCGGAAAATCAGGAAAATCGCGACTGAGGATCTCGCGCGTTTTTCGCGCTGCCAGCCGCGAGGAGTGGCTACGTTGCGGGTGATTTTTCGGCAGGCTGACAATGTCATGGAAGTAGCATGCGGTCAGCACAACCAGCGGATCGCTATCCTCGTCAGCCATTATGGCCTGCGCGGTCATCCAGACGCGGCGAAAATGGGCGATATCGTGCGCCGCATCATCAGTAAAATGATTTTCGTCGAGCCAGCGCTCATAACGGTGCTGCCACTGCGCAAGTTCCATCATCCCATCCTGTTGCTCAAAAGTGAGTGAATTATAATACACCCGAATTAAAATCTTTTATAAATAGAATTACGAAATACTTAATAATAATTACCCGCTATATTTTCAATGAATTAATTCACATGAAAAATAAAGAGATAAAAAGAAATATTTTGTAATATTTTTACCACTTTAATTACATTTATTTTTGAACCTAAATAATAATCCATAGAATAGTATCAGCCATGTAGTTACGGAGGGTAATTACATATATTCAGACAATTTATATTTAAAGGGAATATATAATGAAAAGAAAAGTTCTGGCAATTCTCGTACCCGCGTTATTAATGGCTGGCGCAGCAAATGCGGCGGAAATGTATAACAAGAATGGCAACAAAGTTGACCTGTACGGTAAGGTTGATGCGCGTCATACCTTCTCCGACAACCCAGGCGACGACGGCGATGAAACCTACGTACAGGTGGGTTTCAAAGGCGAAACGCAGATCACGAACGACCTGACAGGCTATGGCCAGTGGGAATATAAAACCTACGCTAACGACACCGAAGGCGCAGGGGATAAATCTTTCAACCGTCTGGCATTCGCTGGTCTGAAATATGGCGACTACGGCTCATTTGATTACGGCCGTAATTACGGCGTCGTGTATGACGTTGAAGCCTGGACCGATATGCTGCCGGTATTTGGTGGAGATTCTTACACCTGGACGGATAACTATATGGTTGGCCGTACTAACGGTGTGGCGACCTACCGTAACAATGATTTCTTTGGTCTGGTCGACGGCCTGAACTTTGCGCTGCAATATCAGGGAAATAATGAAGGTGGACCACACGAAGATCAGGAAGGCCATTATATCAATACTCAGGAAGGCACCAAAAACGGCCATGATGACGTTCGTTTCCAGAACGGCGACGGCTTCGGTATGTCTACCACCTATGACTTCGATTTCGGCCTGACGCTGGGTGCGGCTTATTCTTCCTCTGACCGTACTAACGACCAGGTCGCTTACGGCGCTGGCACCTATAACCGCTTCAGCAAATATGCTGGCGGTGAACGTGCGGAAGCGTGGACAATCGGTGCTAAATACGATGCTAATGATGTCTACCTGGCCATGATGTATGCGGAAACCCGTAACATGACTCCGTACGGCAACGATGGCATCGCCAACAAAACACAGAACTTTGAAGCCGTAGCGCAGTACCAGTTTGACTTCGGTCTGCGTCCATCCCTGGCGTGGGTCTATTCTAAAGGCATCGATTTGGGCGGTAACGATTATCACCCAGGCAATGGCTATGACTATGTAGACCAGGATCTGGTTAACTACATCGACGTGGGCATGACCTACAGCTTCAACAAAAACTTCTCCACCTACGTTGATTATAAAATCAACCTGCTGGACGAAGATGATGCCTTCTACAATGACAACGGTATTTCTACCGATGACATCGTTGGCGTAGGCATGACCTACCAGTTCTAATTCCCATCAATATTAAAGCCCGCGATGCGGGCTTTTTTTATTTGACGCTGAAATGTTATGGCGCTTCCTGCAAGGCCAGGCGAACAAACCCGTTATTCTGCGCCAGCAATTCGTGCGCTTTCCAGGCATCCAGCCCCGTCAGCACCATCAGTACCGCCGTTTTGCACTGGTGGTTACAGCTTTCCAGCGCGGCCTTCGCCTGAGCCCGGCTACATCCCCCCGCTTCCATCACAATGGCAATTTGTCGTTCGGCCCATCTGGTATTGCTTGCCTCCAGATCAACGCGCAGGTTGCTGTACACCCGTCCGGAACGTACCGCCAGACCGGTGGTGATCATATGCAGGATCATGCTTTGCGCAATGCCTGCTTTAGCGTTGGTATACCCGGCCACCACATCCGCGCCCAGTTCGGGGGCAATGACCATGCTCGCCAGCTGCGCCGCTTCACTTTGCGCATCCTCCGTAATGATCGCAACCGTTGAGCCCAGAGACCACGCATGACGCATCGCGCCCCATACCCATGGGGTTTTGCCGCTGACGGACAGCGCCAGCATCATGTCATGCTCGCCAAATTCTATCGTCTGAAGGTCGGCAACGCCGCGCGCGTAGCTACCGGCGTGATCGCCTGCTGTCATCGCAATGACGGGATGTTTTCCCGGCGCAAACGCTTCTGCCGCCTGTTCAGCCACGCGTCCGGACGCGCCCGCGCCGGTCAGTACCAGACGTCCGCCGTGGCTAAGCGTCGCCGCCGCGTTATCCACCACGCGGGCCAGCATACTTAAGTGAGGGGTAAGTGCAGAAGAGATTTGCGCGTCATCCTGGTGTATGACGTTAAGCATATCCAGCGTCGATAATCTGTCGATGTTCGTGGTGCTGGCGTGCCGTCTTTCCCTGGCCGTACCGGTAAGCATAATGCTCATAAACTGCCTCCTTATTATGAGTACCCTCACACTATAAAGTGTTTTATATAGGTCACCTGAGAGGAGGCTCACGAAACGCCTCTCTTTACATGGCTTTATGAAACGCCCGTCATCAGCGATAATTAGCCCTTTCTTATTCATCGCGGAGTGTTAATGAGCGATTTGCAGCCCTTCCCCCCGACGCGCAAGCGCCCTATGAAGCTGAATACGCTGGTTACGCTGATGGTGTGCGCGATTATCGGCTCGGTGCTGCTGGTGGTCTTCGCGCTGTACTCTGTGCAGATCACCCGCGCCACGCGCGATGACGTGAAAGATACCGCGCTGGGTATCGCCAGGACGCTGGCCGACAGCCCGGAGATCAAGCGTGGCCTGATGGAATCGCCGCAGGCTGGCATCATCCAGCCGATTGCCGAGGCGGTGACGAAGCGCAACGACCTGCTGTTTACCGTGGTCACCGACCTGCGTGGGATCCGCTATTCCCATCCAAACGAAGCGCTGTTAGGTTTGCATTTTATTGGCGACGATCTGACGCCCGCCCTGGAAGGGAAAGAGAATGTCTCCGTTAACCGCGGCGCGCTCGCGGAAGCGCTGCGCGTCTTTACGCCAGTGTATGACGACCAGCACGACCAGATCGGCGTGGTGGTGGTGGGTATTTCGCTGAATAAAGTTGAAGATCAGATTGCCCGCGGGCGGCTCAACGCCGTGTGGACCATCTTATTCAGCGTTCTGATGAGCTCAGTGGCGATCTGGGGTCTGGTCCGGGTTCTGAAACGTATTCTCTTTGGGCTGGAGCCTTACGAGATCTCAGCCCTCTTTGAGCAGCACCAGGCCATGTTGCAGTCCCTGCGCGAAGGCGTGATGGCCGTGGATATGCACGGGCGCGTGACGATGATTAACCACACCGCCAGAGAAATATTACTCCTGACCTCAGGCCAGCACTCCGAAAGCAGCAGTGAACCGCTGCTGGCCAGCCTGCGCGAAGTATCCAGGACCGGCATTGCCCGCCAGGATCAGGAGATCGGCTGTAACGGGCGGCTGTTGCTCTGCAACATGGTCCCCGTGAAAAGCCAGAATCAGGTGATCGGGGCGATCAGTACGTTCCGCGATAAGACCGAAATCAGCCAGTTAATGCAGCGTATTGATGGCATGGTCAGCTACGTTGATGCCCTGCGCGCTCATACGCACGAGTTTATGAACAAGCTGCACGTGATCCTCGGCCTGCTGCACATGAAGCGCTACGATAAGCTGGAGGAGTACATCATCCAGACCGCGCAGAATTATCAGACGGATATCGGCGCGATACAACGTAAAGTTAAATCCCCGGTCATTGCGGGCTTCCTGCTGGGTAAAATTAACCGCGCTAAAGAGACCGGAGTGACCCTGACGCTGGCGGAGGAGAGTCAGCTTCCCGACACCGCCAATGAAGAGCAGGTTGCGGTGCTGATCACCGTGCTGGGCAATTTAATCGAAAATGCCCTGGATGCGATGGAAGGCCAGCCGGAAGGCGAGATAGGCCTGCTGCTGCATTATCAGAACGGCTGGCTGAGCGGTGAGGTCAGCGATGACGGTCCGGGCATTGATCCCGAGCGGCTGGAGGCTATTTTTACAAAGGGCTACTCAACAAAAGGTGAAAACCGCGGCGTTGGGCTGTTCCTTGCGCGTCAGCAGATCCAGAATCTGGGCGGAGATATTACCGTCGAGTCGGAGCCTGGCGTATTTACCCAATTTTTTGTTCAGATCCCCTGGGATAGCGAGAGGAATATCGCGTGATAAATGTGTTAATTGTCGATGATGACGCCATGGTAGCCGACCTCAACCGTCTGTATGTTAACCGCGTTGAGGGTTTTAGCTGCTGCGGCGTCGCTTCCACGCTCAACCAGGCCGAGGCGTTGATCGCCAACCCAGGCCAGCCGATCGATCTGGTGCTGCTGGATGTCTATATGCAGCAGGATAACGGGCTGGATCTGCTGCCCATCATCCGCGCATCGGGCCGCCCGATTGACGTCATCATGATCTCGTCGGCCTCCGACGCCGCAACGATCCAGACCTCAATGCACTATGGCGTGGTGGATTACCTGATTAAACCGTTCCAGTTCCCGCGTTTTGAAGAGGCGCTGAACGGCTGGAAGGCAAAGCGCAGCCTGATGGGATCGCATCAGTATTATGAACAGGCCGACGTCGACAGGCTGATCCACGGCGGCGCTCCGGAGCTGGCCGACAGCAAAAAATTACCGAAAGGCCTGACGCCGCAGACGCTGCGCACCATTTGCCAGTGGATCGACAGCCATCCGGAGATAGAGTTTTCCACCGACGATCTGGCGAATGCGGTCAACATTTCCCGCGTCTCCTGCCGCAAATACCTGATCTGGCTGGCGCAAATTAATATCCTGTTCACCAGCATTCACTACGGCGCTACCGGCCGGCCGGTATATCGCTACCGTTTGCAGCCGGAACAGGTCGGCCTACTCAAACAGTACTGCCAGTAATTCGGTAGCTGTCGTCCAGAAGGGTAAAACGGAAGTGGTGCATCGAGGAGATCACCACTTCTTTTGTTTTGGTGACAAAGATGGCTTCAATATCGGGGCGCGAACGCAGCGCGGCGCAGCCCTTTTCCACGCCCATGCCGTAGATCAGCGTGGTCCAGATATCGCCGTCGAGGGAGTCTGGCGAAATAATCGTCACGCTGTCCAGTTCGTTATCCAGCGGGTAGCCGGTGCGTGGGTCAAGTATGTGGTGATAACGTTTGCCGTTCAGCTCGAAGTAGCGCTCATAGGTGCCTGACGTCACCACCGACCGGTTTTCGACCGTCATGGCGCCAATCAGCGCGTCACCGGCGAACGGTTTTTTCAGGCCGACGCGCCAGCCGCCCTCCGGCGAGCCTAACGTCTGGACGTTGCCGCCAAGGTTGATCAGCCCAAGTTCAACGCCCTCTTTATGCAGGTAATCCCGCACCCTGTCGGCGATATAGCCTTTAGCAATGGCCCCCAGATCGATCTCCATTCCCTGGCGAGTAAGGAACACGCTGCTGTTGGCTTCATCCAGCACCACGTCCGCTGGATGCGTGATGCCCAGCAAGGCGGCGATCTCGTCCGCGGGCGGTACCGCGTCCCCCTTAAAGCCAATTTTCCAGCGCTTCACCAGCGGGCCGATCGCCAGGTTAAAGGCGCTGTCTTTAAGCAGGCTGGCCGCTTTCGCGCAGCGGATCAGCTCAAACACCGGGCGACTGACGGCAACCGGATGCTGACCGGCCGCATGGTTGATGTCCATTACCTGGGAGTGCGCTCGGTTAACGGTAAGCAGATCTTCGTACTGTTTGATCAGGCGAAACACGCGAGAGGCAAGCGCTTCGTCATGGGAAAAGAGTTTCAGGAGGATGGGCGATCCCATCAGAACGGCGGAGTAGCTGTAAACGCGATGGCTATCAGGCATTTCATGAGTCCTCAGATGTAGCCCCGGCAGGCACCGCGCCGCCGGGGAAACAGGAGCCTTACCGTGTTTTCGAACGCATAGCCGCCTGATGTCCTGCAAGCGTACCAAAAATAATGATATCTGCCACCGCGTTACCGCCGATGCGGTTACCGCCATGGATGCCCCCGACAACCTCACCCGCAGCAAACGCTCCCGGCAATACGTTGTGGTTGCTGTCCAGCACGCAGGTTTCTGTGTTAATGGTCACGCCGCCCATGGTGTGGTGAACGCCCGGTGCAATCTGAATGGCGTAGAACGGCCCTTCGTTGATTGGCGCACGCAGCGCGGTGGTGCGACCGAAATCATCGTCGTGCTGTTTCTCCACAAAGCCGTTGTAGCGTTCCAGCGTTGCCAGGAACTGGTGGTGATCCATCCCCAGCGCTTCCGCCAGGGCTTTTGGCGAGCTGGCGCTGGTAACAAACCCTTTTGCGATGTACTCATCCGCGGCTTTGTTTTTGGCGCGAACATGCTCGTCAAAGACGATGTAAGCGTATTTCTCCGGCAGCGCGATGATCTGCGCCGAGACTTTGTCGCGGGTCGACATTTCGTTATAAAAGCGGTTGCCCTGCTGGTTTACCAGAATCGCCCCGCCGCCGCGGATGGATTCGGAAATCAGATACGACGTTTTCTGCTCAACGGTTGGGTGGATCTGAATTTCGCCCATATCCACGGTGCCCGCACCGATACGCTCCAGCAGCGCGATACCGCCTCCGGTCGCCCCTTTGTGGTTGGTGGTAACGAACCCTGCCAGATCCGGACGGTATTTCACCACCATCTGGCTGTTGGCGCTGAAGCCGCCCGTTGCCACAATCACGCTTTTGGTTGCCACGGTGAGGGTTTCGTTCTCTTCGGTGGTCAGACGCACGCCGGTCACTTCGCCATTTTCGAAAATGATGTCGCTCACGGAGGTATCCAGCATCACCTCGATGTTGCGCTTGTTGACGTTACGCACCAGGCCGCTGATCAGATACCCGCCCACTGCGGAACCGTCTTTCGGACGGTGCGTACGGTCGATGCTCATCCCGCCGGTGGTGGTAATGTCGTTCAGCATAATGCCGCGCGTGGCCAGCCATTCGATGGCCTGCGGCGCGTTCTCGACAAAGCGACGCAGCAGTTCAGGGTCGTTCTTGTTGCCACCGCCTTTCAGACTTTCCTGGTAGAACAGCTCTTTGCTGTCCTGAATACCTTTCACGCGCTGGAAGCGGGTCTCCGCCGCGTTCATCCCGGCCGAGGCTTTAATGGTGTTCCCGCCGATGGTGGGCATTTTCTCGACGATCAGCACGCTCGCGCCTTCGTCATGCGCCTGAATCGCCGCTGCCAGACCGGCGCCGCCGCTGCCGACCACCACCACATCCACGCTTTTAGTCTCATTCGGGTCTGCGCCCTCTTCCGCCGCCAGCGCTTTGCTGGATTTCAGCATCGCCTTCGAGACCGCTTTTTTCACCGCCTCGCTCTGGCTGGTCGCGCCCGTAATCGCGTCCACGTGCGGGGTGTTGGCATCCAGAATACGGGTACGGATCTCTTCGAAGCTGGTGACAAACTCCACGTCTTCACTCGGGCCGGAGGCCAGTTCGATATCGGCGATGCGGTCGGTTTCGAGGCTGACGTTAATCACCAGTTCGTTAGCATCGTCCTGCACTTTTTCAATAAAGGTGCCCGGTTTGAATTTAGATTCGCCCATGCTCATGTCGCGGATCATCGCTTCCACCAGCGAGAAGCGCCACAGCGGTTCCGGGATGCTCAGTTCTTCGCGTCGGGTGCTGTCCATAAACAGCTCCAGGCTTTCGCCCGCCGCGATGCGATCGGTCCAGTCCGGATAGGCGATGGTGGCGCGGCCAACGGCAATCAGGTCGTAACCGTGATCCAGCGATTCATTCACATCCGTGGCATTCACCACGCCGCCAACGCCCATTACCGGTACCTGCGCCAGCGTGTCAGAGCGCATGGCGCAGTATTTTTCGATAAGTGGCGTCGGGTCCTGAGTATCGACGATAGAAGGACGCAGGGCGGCGCCAAGGGAGAAGTGGAGATAATCTACCCCGCGCGCGGCCAGTTTTTCCAGCAGATACAGGGTGTCTTCGAAGCGAATGCCCGGGACTTCAAGCTCTTCCGGAGAGAAACGGTAGCCAATGATAAACGCGTCGTCCGCGTACTGGCGCACCATCTTGTGGGTAATGTCCAGCACCGCCAGCGGGAATTTCGCGCGGTTTTCGCGGCTGCCGCCCCACTCGTCGTCGCGCTGGTTAGAGTTCGGGGAGAAGAACTGCTGGATCAGATAGGTATTCGCCCCGTGGATTTCGACGCCGTCGAACCCGGCCTGAATTGCGCGGCGCACGGCTTCGCCGAACTTGCCGATCATGCCTTCCACCTCTTCCGCGGTCAGGGCAACCGGCGTGGCGGCACCGTCACGCGGCGCGGCAACGGCGCTTGGGCCAACCGGCGTGCGGCCCCCGATCAGTTTTGGGTCGACCATGCGGCCGCCGTGGTAGATTTGCAGCAGGGCTTTGGAGCCTTTGGACTTGATAGCGTCAGCGATTTTTGCCAGCCCGGCGATTTTCTCGTCGTTATCAATACCAATTGCGCCCGGGAACGCCAGGCCGAGATCGTCAACAAAACAGCACTCAACGATGATGGTGCCGATGCTGCCCGCGCGGGCGCGGTAGTACTCCACCAGCTCGCTGGTCACGGTGCCATCGTAATAACCGGTACAGGTTGTCATCGGGGCCATTAACAAACGGTTTTTCAGTTCAGTACCATTCGGTAATGTGAAGGGGCTTAAAATACGTTCGTTAGTGCTCATAATAGAAACTCCAAACTTTAAAAATTAAGAATTCGTTATCGGGATGATTTTTTATTTCGTGTTTTTTGCCGATGTCATGATAGTAATATAAAGCTTTTTTTAGTTTCTAAAGTCATTACGTTAGTTAATAAACTATTTAATCCCTTCGATAACATTAATAACACATTGGTGTTAGCGGGAATGTTTCACTCGTTCACAAGAATTTAAAAAAAGTTAAATTATAAAAGGTCAAACCAATACACCAAATCTAGCAAAAAACCATATAAAACAACGATAAACAAAAGCACCAGAATTTAAATGTTATAGTTTTGATACATAAAATGCGTAAAATTAGCGAATAACCACACTACTCAGAGTGGTTATTATAAAAAATATAAAAATAGCCATTCAGTTCCGTTTTTTTGATCGCGATCAATAGTTATGGCATTCAAAAGAGCAATATAAAAACATCATCATTTTTTATTTAGCGCAAACCAAAATGCGTTAAATCGCTATTAGTGAAAACACAAATCCGCACCTTAAATAACTAAAAAAAGCAAAAAGGATATTTCAATCGAATTTGTGTTTTCGCCGGGCGACGAATTTTTGACAACTTAAGACATGAAACTATGAATACAAAAACTGCTGTAACGCCTCCTGCGGCGAATCTGGCATCAAATGGAACAGCAAAACGACTGCTGATGATGGCTTTGCCCGTCATTGTTGCCGTCCTGCTGTTGTTTGTCCCCGTTCCGGAAGGGCTGCCGCCTTATGCGTGGCACTACTTCGCCATCTTTGTCGGTGTCATCGTCGGCTTAATTTTCGAACCGCTGCCGGGCGCTGTGATCGGTCTTACCGGCGTCGTGGCGATTGCGCTGTGCAGCCAGTGGGTGCTCTTTAGCCCGGAACAGCTGGCTGACCCAAAATTCAAGCTGGCGGGCGCCTCCTTTAAATGGGCGGTCAGCGGGTTTGGTAACTCCACCGTCTGGCTGATTTTCGGTGCCTTTATGTTCGCCGCAGGCTACGACAAAACCCGCTTCGGCCGCCGTCTGGCGCTGATTCTGGTGAAGTACCTGGGCCGTCGCAGCCTCACGCTCGGTTACGCCATTACGTTTGCGGACCTGCTGCTGGCCCCGTTCACCCCGTCCAACACCGCGCGCAGCGGCGGGACCATCTACCCGATCATCGCCAACCTGCCGCCGCTGTATGGTTCAAAACCCAACGACCCAAGCGCGCGCAAAATTGGTTCGTATCTGATGTGGGTAGCCATCACCGCGGCCTGTATCACCAGCTCGATGTTCCTTTCCGCTCTGGCACCTAACCTGCTGGCGCTGGCGCTGGTAAAAAGCACGGTCGGAATTGATATCTCCTGGGGGACCTGGTTCCTCGCCTTCCTGCCGCTGGGTATCCTGCTGATCCTGACCATGCCGCTGCTGGCCTACTGGTTCTACCCGCCGGAAGTGAAGGTAAACAACGAAGTACCGCTGTGGGCGACCCGTGAGCTGGAAAAACTGGGCAAACTGTCGCGCAATGAGATCCTGCTGCTGGTGTTCGTGTGCTGTGCGCTGCTGATGTGGATCTTCGCCGCGGCGTGGATTGAACCGGCCATGGCTGCCCTGCTGATCGTTGGCCTGATGCTGTGGACCGGCGTGCTGGAGTGGAACGATATCACCGGTAACAAAGCCGCGTGGAATACCTTCGTCTGGTTCGCCACCCTGGTGGCGCTGGCGGATGGCCTCTCCTCCACCGGTTTTATCAGCTGGCTGGGTAAAGAAGGCGGCCTGCTGATGAGCGGTATTTCTCCGGGTGTCGCCACCATCGTGCTGCTGCTGGCGTTCTACCTGCTGCACTACCTGTTCGCCAGCACCACCGCGCACACCACGGCGCTGCTGCCTGCGATGCTGACCATCGCCTCCACCATTCCGGGCATGAATATGGAAGTGTTCGTTCTGCTGATGGTGACCTCGCTGGGCGTGATGGGGATCATTACCCCCTACGGTACGGGTCCAAGCCCGATTTACTACGGTAGCGGCTACCTGCCAACCAAAGACTACTGGCGCCTCGGTACCATCTTCGGTGCCATCTTCCTGGCAGCTCTGCTGCTGATTGGTTACCCGTGGATGTCCATGATGTTCTGATTCCTGACCGCCGGACATTTCCTCCGGCGGTTAAATTTTTGTGGAGCAATACGCTATGTCAAACAAACCGTTTATCTACCAGAACCCCTTCCCCCTCGCGCATGACGACACCGAATATTATCTGCTGACCAAAGAGCACGTTTCCGTTGCCGAGTTCGACGGTCAGGAAGTGCTGAAAGTCGAGCCAGAGGCGTTGACCCTGCTGGCACAGCAGGCCTTCCACGACGCGGCATTTATGCTGCGCACCTCTCACCAGAAGCAGGTTGCGGCTATTCTGAGCGACCCGGAAGCCAGCGAGAACGATAAGTACGTTGCCCTGCAATTCCTGCGCAACTCCGAGATTGCGGCGAAAGGCGTGCTGCCCACCTGTCAGGATACCGGTACGGCAATCATTATGGGTAAGAAAGGCCAGCGCGTCTGGACCGGCGGCGGTGACGAAGCGGCGCTGAGTCAGGGCGTATATAACACCTATATTGAAGACAACCTGCGCTACTCGCAGAATGCGGCGCTGGATATGTATAAAGAGGTGAACACCGGCACCAACCTGCCCGCGCAGATCGACCTCTACAGCGTTGATGGTGACGAGTATAAATTCCTGTGCATGGCGAAAGGCGGCGGTTCCGCCAATAAAACTTATCTGTATCAGGAAACCAAAGCGCTGATCACCCCGGCGAAGCTGAAAAATTATCTGGTTGAGAAGATGCGAACTCTGGGTACCGCGGCCTGCCCGCCTTACCATATCGCCTTCGTTATCGGCGGCACCTCAGCGGAAGCCACGCTGAAAACCGTTAAGCTGGCTTCTACCCGCTACTACGATGCGCTGCCAACCGAAGGCAACGCGCACGGCCAGGCGTTCCGCGACGTCCAGCTCGAGCAGGAACTGCTTCAGGAAGCGCAAAACCTCGGCCTTGGCGCGCAGTTTGGTGGGAAATACTTCGCGCACGATATTCGCGTCATCCGTCTGCCGCGCCACGGTGCCTCCTGCCCGATCGGCATGGGCGTCTCCTGCTCCGCTGACCGCAACATCAAGGCGAAGATTAACCGCGAGGGGATCTGGATTGAGAAGCTGGAGCACAATCCTGGCCAGTATATTCCTGAATCCCTGCGTCAACAGGGTGAAGGCGACGTGGTGAGCATCAATCTCGACAAGCCGATGAATGAGATCCTGGCGCAGCTTTCCGCGCACCCGGTCTCCACCCGCCTGTCGCTGAACGGCACCATCATCGTGGCGCGCGATATCGCCCACGCGAAGCTGAAAGAGCTGCTCGACAACGGGGAAGAACTGCCGCAGTACGTTAAAGATCACCCGATTTACTACGCAGGCCCGGCCAAAACGCCAGAAGGTTACGCGTCTGGCTCACTCGGCCCGACCACTGCGGGACGTATGGACTCCTATGTGGACTTACTGCAATCCCACGGCGCGAGCATGATCATGCTGGCGAAAGGTAACCGCAGCCAGCAGGTCACCGACGCTTGCCATAAGCACGGCGGCTTCTACCTCGGCAGCATCGGCGGCCCGGCGGCGGTGCTGGCGCAAAACAGCATCAAGAGCCTGGAGTGCGTGGCGTATCCTGAACTGGGAATGGAAGCCATCTGGAAAATTGAAGTGGAGAACTTCCCGGCGTTTATCCTGGTGGATGACAAAGGCAACGACTTCTTCCAGCAGATCCAGAATAAACAGTGTAAAGGGTGCTCACAGCGCTGAGCGTTTCCATAACGCCGGAAGCAGCGACAGCGTATCGTTGATCAACCCGCGCTTGTCGCTGCCCGGCTTCCAGATGGTGACCATCGTCTGGCTTATTCCCTGGCTGCCCACTTCGGTGGGCAGCCTTTTTACATTTTTCCACTGCGTTGCCTGAAGATGGGTCGGCAAAAACCCCCAGCCGCAGCCCTGCTCCAGCAGGCCGCGCAGCATCTCCAGTTCGTTAGCGAAAAGCGTGTGCCCTGAAATTTGCAGGCGACGGGCGACCGGCTCGTCTGATGCGGCATGCATAATCACCTGTGGCACCAGAGAGAGAGCGAGCAGCGACACCGGCGACGCAACCTCCGCAAAAAGTGCCGTTGCGGCGTAAAAATCCATTTCGATCGCCCCCAGCGCCCGCCACTCCATCTCATTGCCCACGCTGCGGTTACGCGCCTGGCAGATCCCTAGATCGGCCTGACCGTTTGCCAGCCTCGCTTCCGCCTCATCGCGCGATGCGCTGGTCAGGCTCAGGCGGATCTTTTTCGCCGCCAGTGTGGCAATCAGCGCCTGTAAAAAAGCTCTGGGGGTAAACGGATCGTAAGCGAGGGCGATGTCCTGCGTCGCGCTGTCCGGTACCGATCTGGCAAACGCCTCAAACGCTTTGACCTGGCGCATCAGCAGGTGCGCCTGCCGCTGAAGCTGCTCCCCCTCCGGCGTCAGGCGCAGGCTGCGCCCCTCCCGCAGGAACAGAGCATAGCCCAGCCCATCCTCAAGGAAATCGATCAGATCCCGCAGGGTAGTACGATCTTTGCCGAGTTTACTGGCCGCCTTCATCAGGCTGCCGTGTTCAGCGACGGCAGTGAACGCCTCAAGCTGGGCAAAGGAATAGATCAGTGATGCCACGCCATTCTCCACGCAATTTTTACGGGGGATTTTCCCCCATAACGCGTTTTTTATTATAGGCCGCAGGTTCTTAAACTGAAGTCCTTCCTGAGCCAAACGAGATAAATATGAAAATCAAAACAAACCGCACGCTGCTCGCGGCGCTGGTTGTCAGCAGCCTGCTCTCGCCCGCCGTTATGGCGGCCTGCAACGGTACCGACCTCACCACCTGTCCGGCGCCTTTCGATGCCAGACTCCCGGACGCGCATACCATGCTCACCTGGAACCAGGCCGATCGCGTGGTGGGCTTTCGCAATGACTACCGCAACTACGCAGCGGATGTGTTCCGCCACGGCAACGCTACGCCGCTGCTGCCCGCAGAAAAACCGCTCACCGATGCCCGCTATCAGGTGAAGGGTAAGAGTTACACTCTTCAGGATTACCTGAAACGCCAGAACGTCAGCGGCATGCTGGTGCTTAAAAACGGCAAAGTGGCCTATAAATACCTGGGAGAAGGCAATACCGACTCAACGCTCTGGACGTCGCGTTCCGTGGGCAAATCGGTGGTCTCCGCGCTGGTGGGTGCTGCAATTAAAGAAGGGAAAATCCACTCCCTGGACGACCTTGTCACCCAATACGAACCTGACTTAAAAGGCACCGCCTGGGAGGGCGTAACGCTAAAACAGCTCATCACCCACACCTCTGGCGTGGCGTGGAACGAAGATTACACCAACCCGCAATCTGACTTCGCCCGGCTTACCGAATGCGAAGCGAAGCCGGGCACCTACAACTGCGTGCGCACCCTGGTGAAGGGGTTACACCGTGAACACCCGGCGGGCGAAAACTGGTCCTATTCCTCGGGTGGCGCCTGGCTGTTAGGCGATGTGCTTGAGCGCGCCACCGGCATGACGCTCGCGGCGTATCTGGAGAAGACCATCTGGCAGCCGTACGGCATGGCGAGCGACGGCGTGTGGCATGCCTACAGCAAAGGCCAGCACGACGTGGGTGCGCATGGGTTTAACGCCACGCTGGAAGACTGGGGGCGTTTCGGGGAGTTTATCCTGCATAACGGTACGCTGCCGGACGGAAAACAGATCCTCCCCGAGGGCTGGGTGAAACAGTCCTCAGCCTGGACACAGGCCAAAGGATCGGTGTCCGACGCGCATCCGAAGGGGTTATACGGCTACCAGTGGTGGAACAACGAAGTACCAGCCACCGCCACACACGTGGAGCCGAAAGTCGAAAATTCGCTGAAGGATTCCCTGTGGGCGCTGGGTATTTTTGGTCAGATGATCATGGTTAATCAGAAAGAAAATCTGGTTATCGTCCAGTGGTCCATCTGGCCGCAGGCAGAGCCGTCATTCAGCGCGCAGCCGCTGGAAGCGTCGCTGATGTTTAGCGCGATTGCGAACGCGCTGCGCTGATAATCCCAAGCCAGGCCCCGCCTGGCTTCTCACCTGCGCGATGTCACAAAACCGATATATCAGCAACTTAGCGAAATCGAGTAAATAAAAGATCACCGAAATGTTAAGTTATTGTTGAATATGTAAATACTGGTCAACGCTTTGTCATTAATGCACCACACGCATCAGTCCATGCGCTATTTGCGCTTATTAATTCCCACTTCCTGATCCAGTTTTCAGAAACAGACGAGCATAACGTCACTATAAAACTGGAGATAATCATGGTTTCCTCAACCTCACCTGCAACGCTTCGTGCCAAAGCGGGCGCGATTTTCCGCGTCACGTCGGGCAACTTTCTTGAGCAATTCGACTTCTTTCTGTTCGGCTTTTATGCCACCTACATCGCCCATACTTTTTTTCCGGCAAGCAGTGAATTTGCGTCCCTGATGATGACCTTCGCCGTCTTTGGCGCGGGCTTCCTGATGCGTCCGATCGGGGCCATTGTGCTGGGGGCTTACATTGATAAAGTGGGTCGCCGTAAAGGGCTGATCGTCACCCTGTCAATTATGGCCACCGGAACCTTCCTGATCGTGCTGATCCCTTCTTACCAGAGCATTGGCCTGTGGGCGCCGCTGCTGGTGCTGACCGGCCGCCTGTTGCAGGGTTTTTCGGCAGGCGCCGAGCTGGGCGGGGTTTCGGTTTATCTGGCGGAGATCGCCACGCCGGGCCGCAAGGGTTTCTACACCAGCTGGCAGTCGGGTAGCCAGCAGGTCGCCATTATGATCGCGGCGGCGATGGGCTTTGCGCTGAATGTGGTGCTGGAGGAGAGTGCCATTCGCGAATGGGGGTGGCGTATTCCGTTCCTGTTTGGCTGTCTGATTGTGCCGTTTATCTTTTTCCTGCGCCGCAAGCTGGAAGAGACCGAGGAATTCAGCGCCCGTCGCCACCATCTGGCAATGCGTCAGGTCTTCACAACGCTGCTCGCCAACTGGCCGGTAGTCGTCGCGGGCATGCTGATGGTGGCGATGACCACCACCGCGTTTTACCTGATCACCGTTTACGCGCCGACCTTCGGTAAAAAAGTCCTGATGCTCAGCGCATCGGACAGTCTTCTTGTCACGCTGCTGGTGGCGGTGTCCAACTTCATCTGGCTGCCGGTGGGCGGCGCGCTGTCGGATCGCTTCGGACGTAAACCAGTGCTGATCGCCATGACGCTGCTGGCGCTGGCGACCAGCTATCCGGCGCTGACGATGCTGGCCGCAGCCCCGAGCTTCTCAATGATGCTGACCGTGCTGCTGTGGCTCTCTTTCCTCTACGGCCTGTATAACGGCGCGATGATCCCGGCCCTGACGGAGATCATGCCAGCAGAGGTGCGCGTGGCGGGCTTCTCACTGGCTTACAGCCTGGCAACGGCGGTCTTTGGCGGTTTCACGCCGGTGATTTCGACTGCCTTAATTGAGTACACCGGCGACAAAGCCTCTCCGGGCTACTGGATGAGCTTTGCCGCCGTTTGCGCCCTGCTGGCAACGCTTTATCTCTATCGTCGTCGCGCGTTAATCCTGCAAACTGCCGTTAAGGAGTGATCCCTCATGCTTACATTCAGAACGGTGATTGCCGCCCTGACCTTCGCCACCCTCAGCGCGGGCGCGCTTGCGCAGGATGTGACGGTGATGATTTCTGGCGGCTTCAAAGCGGCGCTGGAGAAGCTGACGCCGCAGTACGAAGCGCAAAGCGGTGACAGGCTCATTGTGATCTCCGGCCCGTCGATGAGCAAAACGCCGCAGGCCATTCCGGCCCGGCTCGCCCGGGGCGAAAAAGCGGACGTGGTGATTATGGTGGGCGATGCGCTGGCGAAACTGGAACAGGATCGCAGGACGGCGGCGGGCTCCCGCGTGGAGCTGGCGGATTCGCCCGTCGGGATGGTCGTCAAAGCGGGCGCGCCGGTGCCGGATATCAGTACGGTGCCTGCCCTGCGGCAAACGCTGCTGAAGGCGCATTCCATAGCTTATTCCGACAGCGCCAGCGGCCGGTATGTAGAGAGTCAGCTGTTCCGTAAGCTGGGCATCGACGGCCAGGTTCACGATAAAGCGCACCGGGTTGAGCGCATCCCGGTGGCGTCTGAAGTGGCAAAAGGGAAATACGATCTCGGCTTTCAGCAGGTGAGCGAGCTTCTGCCGGTCCCGGGGGTGACGTTTGTCGGTAAGTTGCCTGACGACATGCAGTACATTACCCGTTTCGCCGGAGCCGTAACGCAGAAGGCTGACCATCCCGAACAGGGAAAAGCGCTGCTGGCCTTTCTCTCTTCGCCACAGGCCGCCAGCGTCATTACGGCAACGGGCTTAACGCCCGTCAGTGCACCTCGCGATACTGCTCGGTAATCAGCGTTTCGAGTTCGGCAGCAATATAGGACTGGATCCGCCCGCGGCGGCGGATCAGCCCCACGGTTCGCCTGACCTCAGGCTCGGTTAAAGGTACCGACGTCAGCAGCGAATGCTCTGCGCGGGGCATTGACATGGCGGGAACGGCCGCAATGCCGATCCCGGCTTCAACCATCCCCAGCATGGTCGTCACGTGCCGCGTTTCGCAGATGCTGGGGCGCTCAGGCCGAATATGCCCGACCCGCTGGTCGAGAAGATTGCGGTTGCCGGAGGTCTTATCCAGACCGATATAATCCTGCTGATAAAAAGCCTGCCACGTCAGGCTTTTTCTTTTTGCAAGCGGGCTGTCGCGCCGGCAGGCAGCCACGTAGACATCCTCCACCAGCGGGACAAACTCGATGTCGGGCTGCAAACTCCGGGCAAAGCAGATACCAAAATCCGCCTGTCCGCGGGTGACGGCCTCGATAACATTTCCGGCGCTGCTGTCGATCAGTTTTATGCGCACGCGGGGGTAACGGGACTGAAAGCGGCGGATAACATCCGGCATAAAGTAACAGGCGGCGGACGGCACCGTCGCCACGGTGATTAGCCCCGTACGCTCCTCGCTGGCCTTATCGATATCCGAAAGCATGGACTCCACATCAGCAAGCAGCTGTCCGCATCGGTCGGCAAAGGTCTGTCCATACAGGGTCAGCGTGACGCGCCGGGTGGTTCTGTCGAACAGTTTTGTCCCCAGTGCCGCCTCCAGCTTTTCAATTCTGCGACTCAACGCCGACTGGGAAAGGCAGATAGACTCCGCCGCAAGACGGAAATTGCCATATTCCAGTAAAGCGCGGAAGGCATAGAGATCGTTGAGGTCAAAATTGACGGGCATACTGACGGGATCCTTAAGCACGGTAGGGTAAGAAGAGATTTATCATAGTCGCGCACGACATACTTCACAAAATGAAGGGGATACCCCTAAAGCGCTATCAACCTGACGGCACATAGTGATAGTTTATGCGGGCTGGATTCCTCTTAAACAGGCTGCCAGTCTGCATGCAGCCGAAGAGGAGTGTCATACTGCTTAACAGAGTATGTTGGCATGCTAACAGCCCCTGACCTTTCCATTTTGTTCACGTGCGAGTAACGAGCAAAGCGATGATTAAGTGGCCCTGGAAAACGAACGACGCTGGTCGAAATATGGCGCTGCCCTGGGATGAGGCTCTGGCGATCCCCGTGCTGGCGAATCTCTTGCCTGAAGAGCAATCAAAGCTGATTCAGCTGGCCGAGCGTTTTTTACAGCAAAAACGGCTGGTACCGCTACAGGGCTTCGAACTGGATCCGCTTAAAAATTCCCGCATCGCCCTGCTCTTCTGCTTGCCGGTGCTGGAGCTGGGTATCGAATGGCTGGATGGCTTCCACGAAGTGCTGATCTACCCGGCGCCGTTTATCGTCGATGATGAGTGGGAGGATGACATCGGGCTGGTGCACAACCAGCGTATGGTGCAGTCCGGGCAAAGCTGGCAGCAAGGGCCAATCATCCTCAACTGGCTGGATATTCAGGACTCGTTCGATGCCTCGGGCTTCAACCTGATCATTCACGAAGTGGCGCATAAGCTGGATACCCGCAACGGCGATCGCGCCAGCGGCGTGCCGCTGATCCCGCTGCGTGAAGTCGCGGGATGGGAGCACGACCTGCACGCGGCGATGGAAAACATTCAGGATGAGATAGACCTGGTGGGTGAAAGCGCGGCCAGCATTGATGCCTATGCCGCGACCGATCCCGCCGAGTGTTTTGCGGTACTGTCCGAGTATTTCTTTAGCGCACCTGAGCTTTTCGCTCCGCGCTTCCCGGCGCTGTGGCAGCGTTTTTGCCAGTTTTATCAGCAGGATCCGCTTCAGCGTCTGCGGCAAAGTGAGGACGCAGCCAGCACATCCTCTCATCCGTTCCACTAATGTTCAGCAGAGGTACGATCGGTCGATCGTACCCACACGCTCACCGCGAGAAACAGCAGCGCCATTCCCCATGCGGCAGTAATCAAAAACTGCTCACCGTAAAAGCGCGTCACCACGGGTACCAGCAGCGCGCTGGCCCCGTACCCCAGCGTATGGCTGGTGGCGATCACCCCTGCGCCTTTGCCCGTCGTCAGCCGATCGTTGAGCAAAAGCTGGTATCCCGGCGTTGCCATGGCGGCCCCCAGCGAAGTGATGACAATTCCCACGTAGAACAGGGCTAAACTGGCGAGACACATCAGCCCAAGACCCGCCACCATCAAGACCGCGGCAATTAAGAGTAAAACTCTCGGGGTAAAATGCTGCGGGCGTACCACCAGAAACTGCGCCGCCAGGGTCGCCAGCGCGGCCAGGCTCAGCAGCAGCGCGACATGATGGCTGATTTGCACGGCATCGCCATTAAATAACGGGTGAAGATGCGGCGATAAACCAAGCTGCATCAGGCTGACCAGCGCCGCCAGCAGCAGTGCCAGCACCAGGAAAGGCAGCATGGAGGCCTGTAACCGCGTCGACTGGTGCGCCACCGGCGGCAGCGGGGGATCGGCGGCTTCGCGCAGCACCAGCAGCAGCGCGATAAACGGCGCCACCGCCATCAGCCAGAGCGGTGCGACCGGGCTGACGCTGAGCATCAGCGCGGCCAGAGGCGGTCCCAGCAGACGCCCGCAGCTAAGGCCAGAGCTTATCGTCGCCAGCGCCGCCATCCTTTTATCCAGCCCCGCGCGTTGAATGGCCCACGTCTGGGCCGCAGGCACCAGCCCTGATACCGTCAGGCCGTACAGCATGCGCGACAGCACCAGGCCTGCCATTCCCCAGAGAGCATTCAGCGCGCCGTTCGCCATCGCCCAGACCACCAGCGCCATCACGACAAAGCTCGCCAGATAGCCTCCCAGCGAGGCCAGCATAACGATCTTACAGCCGTGCCGCTCGCTCTGGCGTCCCCACCAGGGCGATGCGGGTAAAAAGAGCATCGAGCCGAACATCAGCAGCCCGGCCCAGACGGAGAGCGACAGTCCGGTCAGGGAGACCAGCTGCGGCAGCATAACCAGCAAACCGTTTTGCCCAATACCTAATAAACCGGCGCCCAGTGCCAGGGGCCAGTTAGCTTTAGGGGTCACAACGTCAGTGAGATTCTCAGTACGGGTGCGCATAAAATTGTGAAGATAATGTCAATAAATGTGTGGAAATTATGAAGTTTATGAAAACAAATATTGCAAAAATAGTTGCCACTGTAAACAGAATGAATATCATAACGAGAATTATTATCAGTCATGGAATGAGGTACAACTATGCGTACTCTGCCCCGCTCCGCCGGTACAGATGTTGCGGCTCAGTGTTTTTTGAACGCGCTGCTGCGCGAAACGAAGGACTGGCATTATCTTCCCGCAACCCGTGCGGATGAGTTATCACAGATTCATATCCCGCTCTCCCCAACCCAGGCCATTCGGGTTCCGGTACGCTATTTCTCCCCCACGCAGCATCACCAGTATTGTTTTCCGGCAACGCTGATTCAGGCCGACAGCGACGGCGGTGACACGGTCACATTTCATCAACTGATTGATTTCATTCTTCAAAAAGAGACGGTAAAAGGCGATCTGGATGCTGATACGCTGGCTCGCTTTAAGCAGCGCGTCCTGGAAAGCCATACGCACACCTGGCAGGCCATTGATTTACGCCACAACTGGGCAAACCTGCGCGATAAGCCGCTGACGTTTGCCGAAGCGGAACAGGCGCTGCTGGTCGGCCATGCTTTTCATCCTGCCCCAAAGTCGCACGAGCCGTTCAACGAGGCCGAGGCGCGTCGCTATCTGCCGGATTTCGCCTCCCGCTTCCCGCTGCGCTGGTTTGCGGTTGAGCATGAGCTGATTACCGGCGACAGCCTGAATGTCTCCCTGCGGGAACGTCTGCTGCGCTTTGCAGCGCAGAGCGCGCCGGCCCTTCTCGGTCATTTCACCGACACCTGCTGGCTGCTGCCGATGCACCCGTGGCAGGCCGACTATCTGCTGGAGCAGGACTGGTGCCAGCGTCTGGTAGAAAAAAGCGCCCTGCGCGATCTGGGCGAAGCCGGTGCGCAATGGCTGCCCACCAGCTCTTCCCGCTCGCTGTACAGTGAAACCAACAGCGACATGATTAAGTTTTCCCTGAGCGTGCGCCTGACCAACTCCGTGCGCACGCTGTCGGTGAAAGAGGTTAAGCGCGGCATGCGCCTGGCACGGCTGGCGAAAACGGCACGCTGGCAGGAACTTCAGGCGCGCTACCCGACCATGCGCGTGATGCAGGAGGACGGCTGGGCGGGGCTGCGCGATGAGCACGGCGTCGTTCAGGAAGAGAGCCTGATGGCCCTGCGCGTCAACCTGCTGTTCGATACCCCTGAAACGCAAACCAACGTGCTGGTGAGCCTGACCCAGGCCGCGCCGGACGGCGGCGACAGCCTGCTCGCCGCGGCGGTGCGTCGTCTGAGCCAGCGTCTGGACTTACCCCTCGCCCAGGCCGCGCGCTGCTGGCTGGATGCCTACTGCGACCGGGTATTGCTTCCGCTGTTCAGCGCCGAGGCGGACTACGGTCTGGTCCTGCTGGCGCACCAGCAAAATATCCTCGTTGAGATGCAGCAGGATTTCCCCGTTGGGCTGATCTACCGCGACTGCCAGGGCAGCGCCTGGACCGAAGGGGCCGACGCGTGGCTGAAAGAGGCAGGTGAAACCGAGGTGGAAAACCGCTTCGGTGAGAGCCAGCTGCTGCGCTACTTCCCTTATTACCTGCTGCTGAACTCTACCCTTGCCGTCACCGCCGCGCTCGCCGCCGCCGGTTTCGACAGCGAAGAGAACCTGATGTCCCGCGTGCGTGACGCGCTGGCCGAACTGCGCACCACGGCGAAGCAGACCCGCTGCCTCGATTACGTGCTCGACAGCCCGACCTGGAACTGCAAAGGCAACTTCTTCTGCTATCTGCACGATCGCAACGAAAACACCATCGTCGATCCGGCGGTGATCTATTTCGACTTTAGCAACCCGTTTTATAAGGAGAAGGCGTGATGGCAAACGCGAATATCGTCCATTCCGGCTACGGCTTTCGCTGCACGGTCACGGAACAAAACCTGCCGCTGACGCTGGGTCTCGACGGCAGCGCGGTGCTGGAGCGGCTGACCGGGCTCCCGGACGGCTGGCTGGTGGACGCCCTCGACCAGCTGTTTGTTGCCGCGCCCGCCCTGACCGGCATTACCCTGCCGTGGGCAGCCTGGCAGGATGAACCTCAGGCGCAGGCGCTGTTTAGCCTCGTTCATGGGGATTATCTGGCGCGTGAAATTTTCTGGCAGCTGCCGCTGTGGCTGAAAGGCGAACGTCCGCAGGCGAGCGGCGGAATGCAGTTTGACGAAAGCCGTCAGCTGTACTTCCCGCTGCGCCCTCACCGCCCGCAGAGCGAGGTGTACCGCCGTTACGATCCGCAGATTAAGCGCACCCTGAGCTTCCGCGTGGCGGACGTGGCGTTGACGGCGAGCGTTTTACCCGCTGGATGAACAACCCGCGCGTAAATGCCTTCTGGGAGATGGCCGGTCCGCAGGCCGAGCAGGAGAACTACCTGCGTCGCCAGCTCGACTCGACTTATTGCTATCCGGTGATCGGCTGCTTTGACGATCAGCCGTTCGGCTATTTTGAACTCTACTGGGCGGCAGAAGATCGCATTGGCCGCCACTATCGCTGGCAGCCGTTTGACCGCGGGCTGCACATGCTGGTGGGTGAAGAAAACTGGCGCGGCGCGCAATACATCCGCAGCTGGCTGCGCGGCCTGAGCCACTATCTGTATCTCGATGAACCGCGCACCACGCGCATTGTCGCCGAGCCGCGCTTCGACAATCAGCGTCTGTTCCGCCATCTGGCGTCCGCCGGTTTCGACACGGTGAAAGAGTTCGACTTCCCGCACAAACGCTCCCGTCTGATCATGAGCGAGCGTCATCACTTCTTCCACGAGGTGGAACTGTGAACGCACTCTGGCAGAAAGTGAACCGCGAGATGGTGGCGAAGATCCTCGCCGAACTGGAATATGAACGCACCCTGCGCGCCGAGCCGGTTTCGGCGGACAACTGGCGCATCAGTATGGGTAACGCGTGCTGGCAGTTTCGCGCCACGCGTGGGATCTGGGGCTGGCTGCACATTGACCCTGATACCCTGACCACCACCAGCGGCGCGACGGTTGAAGCGGAAAACGCGCTGCTGCAACTGGCCACCGTGCTGGAGATGAGCGACGCGCAAACGGCGGAGCACATGGAAGATCTCTACGCCACGCTGCGGGGTGACATGCAGCTGTTGCAGGCGCGTGAAACGCTGGATGCCGATGCGCTGATCCACCTCGACCCGGACGAACTACAGTGCCTGATGCGCGGTCACCCGAAGTTTATTTTCAACAAGGGACGCCGCGGCTGGGGGATGGATGCCCTGCGCCTGTACGCGCCGGAATATCGCGGGCGTTTCCGCCTGCACTGGGTCGCCGTGCAGCGCGAGCGTCTGGTCTGGAGCAGCGACGCCGATTGCGATATTAACGCCCTGCTCTCCAGCGCCATGGACGATGCCGAGCGCGAGCGGTTCGACGACCGCTGGCAGGAGCTGGATCTGGACGACAGCTGGCTGCCGGTGCCGCTGCACCCGTGGCAGTGGCAGCAAAAAATTGCCATTCATTTCCTGGCGCAGCTCGCGCGCGGTGAGATGGTAGAGCTGGGTGAGTTCGGCGATGAGTATCTGGCGCAGCAGTCCCTGCGCACGCTGACCAACGCCAGCCGTCGCGCGCCGTATGACATCAAGCTGCCGCTGACTATCTACAACACCTCCTGCTATCGCGGTATTCCGGGCAAGTATATCGCCGCCGGTCCGCTGGCCTCGCGCTGGCTACAGCAGCAGTTCGCCAGCGATGCCACGCTGATTCACTCCGGGGCGCAGGTGCTTGGCGAACCCGCAGCCGGATATCTGTCGCATCCGGGTTATGCCGCATTGCCTGAGGCGCCGTACCGCTATCAGGAGATGCTGGGGGTGATCTGGCGCGAGAACCCATCCTGCTATTTACAGGATGGCGAACAGGCGGTGCTGATGGCGGCGCTGATGGAAACCGATAACCAGGGGCGCCCGCTGATTGACGCGTGGATCAAACGCTCGGGGTTAACCGCTGACGCATGGCTGGAAAAGCTGTTTGAGGCGACGGTGATCCCCTTCTATCACCTGCTCTGTCGCTACGGGGTGGCGCTCATCGCCCACGGCCAGAACGTCACGCTGGTGATGAAAGATTACGTTCCGCAGCGCATTTTGCTGAAGGATTTCCAGGGCGACATGCGCCTGGTGGATGAAGATTTCCCGCAGGCGAAGAGCCTGCCGGAGCAGGTAAAAGCGGTGACGGCGCGCCTCAGCGCGGATTACATCATCCACGACCTGCAAACCGGCAACTTTGTCACGGTGCTGCGCTTTATATCCCGCCTCACCCTGCAATGCGGCGTGAGCGAAACCCGCTTCTATCAGATCCTGGCGCTGGTATTACGTCGCTATATGGCCGCCCATCCGGATCTTGCAGCGCGCTTCGCCAAATTCGACCTGTTTAAGCCGCAGATTATTCGCGTGATCCTCAACCCGGTCAAACTGACCTTCTCTGAACACGACGGCGGCAGCCGCATGCTGCCGAACTACGTCTGCGATCTTGATAACCCTCTTTTTCTGGTCTCCCAGGAGTCAGCGCAATGAAAACCTATGATTTCATCGGCATTGGTATCGGTCCGTTCAACCTCAGTATTGCCGCGCTGGCAGAGGGGCTGGACGGTTTTAGCTCGCTGTTTCTTGAACGCAAGCCGCACTTCTCCTGGCACCCGGGGATGATGGTGCCGGACTGCCATATGCAGACCAGCTTCCTGAAGGATCTGGTCAGCGCCGTGGAGCCTACCAACCGCCACAGCTTCCTGAACTATCTGGTACAGCGCAAAAAGTTCTACCGTTTCCTCACCACCGAGCAGCGCACCGTGTCGCGCGAGGAGTTTGCCGACTACCTGTGCTGGGCGGCGGATAACCTCACTAACCTGGCCTTCAGCCAGCAGGTACAGCAGGTCAGCTTTGATGAGCAAAACGGCCTGTTTGAGGTCGTGACCCAGCGGGATCGCTTCCTGGCGCGCCACGTCTGCGTGGGGATTGGGAAGCAGATCAATCTCCCAGACTGCGTCACCGCGCAGGACGACACCTGCTTCCACGCCAGCGAAATGATGCTGCGCACGCCGGATTTAGCGGGCAAGCGCGTCACCGTCGTCGGCGGCGGCCAGAGCGGTGCGGATCTGTTTTTAAATATCTTCCGTGGGGAATGGGGGCAGCCGCTGAGCCTCAACTGGGTGTCGCGCCGCAACAACTACAACGCGCTGGATGAAGCCGCGTTTGCCAATGAGTATTTCACGCCGGAGTACGTGGACAGCTTCTCGACCCTTGGTGACGACGCCCGACGTCAGATGTTGCAGGAGCAGAAGATGACCTCCGACGGGATCACCACGGAGTCGCTGCTGGCCATCTATCGCGCCATGTATCACCGCTTCGAAGTGCTGCGCGAAAAACCCTGGGCGCATCTGATGCCGTCCCGCTCGGTGACGGCGCTGACGCGCCAGGAAACCGGACATCGCCTCAGCATCCAGCATCACCTGGACGGCGGGCGCGAACAGCTGGAGAGCGACGTGGTGATTTTCGCCACCGGCTACCGCGCCGTGCAGCCCGCGTTTCTCGCCCCGCTCTCTTCCCGACTGCGTCTGGATGAGAATGAAGCCTTCTGCATCAACAACGATTTCACCCTTGAATGGGACGGCCCGCAGAGCAACCGCCTGTTTGCCGTCAATGCCGGGATGCACCGTCTCGGTATTGCCGAACCCCAGCTCAGCCTGATGGCCTGGCGCGCGGCGCGAATTTTGAATCGCGCTCACGATGACGAGCCGTTTGAGCTGGCAACCACCCCCGGCGTGATCCACTGGCGGAGCACCACCAGCCCGGAGAGCAGCCAGGTTTTTAAATCATTAATGAAGACCACCGAGTACTGACACACACATTCAGGATCAACATAACAATGAAACGTTCTCATCTTTGGGTTTTAAATCCGTGCTTGCTTGCCATGCTTTCTACCTCTGCGTGGGCGGAAGAACAAAAGGAAGAAGATATTGTGGTCTCCGCCAGCCGGGCACATCGCAGCGTGGCAGAGATGGCGCAAACCACCTGGGTTATTGAGCGGGCGGAAATTGAGCAGCAGGTTCAGGGCGGGAAAGAGATTAAAGACGTGCTGGCCCAGCTGATCCCCGGCATGGACGTCAGCAGCCAGGGACGTACCAACTACGGCATGAACCTGCGCGGTCGCTCCATGATGGTGATGGTGGACGGCGTACGTCTGAACTCTTCCCGCAGCGACAGCCGCCAGCTCGACTCTATCGATCCGTTCAACATTGACCGTATCGAAGTCATTTCCGGCGCCACCTCGCTGTACGGCGGCGGCAGTACCGGCGGGCTGGTGAACATCGTCACCAAAAAAGGCCAGCCGGAGACCGAAGTGGAGTTCCAGACCGGGGCAAAAAGCGGGTTTAACAGCCATAACGACCATGATGAGAACGTATCGGCAGCGGTCAGCGGCGGCAATGACAACGCCTCTGGCCGTCTGTCGGTCTCCTATCAGCGCTACGGCGGCTGGTATGACGGCAACGGCGACGAGGTGATTATCGATAACACCCAGACCGGCTTGCAGTATTCCGACCGTATCGACGTGATGGGGACAGGCACCATCAACATCGACGATCATCAGCAGCTCCAGTTAACCACGCAGTACTACAAGAGCGAATCCGACGGCAAGCACGGCCTGTTCCTTGGGGAGAATTTCGCTGCGGTCACGGGCGATGCCAAAGCCTATAACAAAGACAACCTGAACTCTGACCGTATCCCGGGCACAGAGCGTCACCTGATCAACCTGCAATACTCGAACACCGATTTCTGGGGTCAGGATCTGGTTGCGCAGATTTACTACCGTGACGAGAGCTTGACCTACTACCCGTTCCCGACGCTGAGCAAAGGCGCGGTGACCAGCATTGGCGCTTCCCAGCAGAAAACCGATTTTTACGGCGGCAAGCTAACGCTAAACAGCAAGCCGATGGACGACCTGACCCTCACCTGGGGTGTGGATGCCGACCACGAAACATTCGATGCCAACCAGCAGTTCTTTGACTTGAGCAAAGCGGCGGCGAGCGGCGGCATGGAGCTGGACAATGCCTACAACGTGGGCCGTTATCCGGGTTACAGCATTACCAACCTCGCGCCGTTCCTGCAAGCCAGCTATGACATTGACGCCATCACCCTGAGCGGCGGCGTGCGTTACCAGTACACCGAAAACAAGGTGGACGATTTTGTCGGCTACGCCCAGCAGCAGGCAATCGCCACGGGCAAAGCGACCTCCGCTGACGCGGTGCCGGGCGGGAAAACCGACTACAACAACTTCCTGTTTAACGCCGGGATCCTTGGACGTCTTACCGAACAGCAGCAGCTGTGGTTTAACTTCTCCCAGGGCTTCGAGATCCCGGACCTGGCGAAGTACTACGGCTCCGGCACCTATCAGCTGGTCGATGGTCACTATCGCCTGCAAAACAGCGTCAACGTGAACGACTCAACGCTGGACGGTATTAAGGTCAATGCTTACGAGCTGGGCTGGCGCTTCACCGGCGATAACCTGCGTACCCAGGTGGCGGCGTACTACTCGCTCTCGGATAAAACCATCACCATCAACAAGAGCGACATGACCATCAACCTGGAGGACGATAAACGTCGTATCTATGGGGTTGAAGGCCAGGTGGACTATTTCTTCACCGACAGCGACTGGAGCACCGGGGCGAACTTTAACGCCATCAAGTCCGAAACGCGTGAAAACGGGAAATGGGAGAAGCTGACGGTCGATAGCGCCAGCCCGTCTAAAGCCAGCGCATGGGTTAACTGGGCGCCGGGCGACTGGGCCCTGCGCGTGCAGAGCACACAAACCTTCGACGTGTCTGACGCCGACGGTAAGAAGATTGATGGCTATAACACCGTTGATTTCCTGGGCAGCTACGCCCTGCCGGTGGGCAAAGTCAGCTTCAGCGTGGAAAACCTGCTGGACAAAGACTACACCACCGCCTGGGGCCAGCGCGCACCGGGGCTGTATAGCCCAACCTATGGCTCACCGGGTCTTTATACTTATAAAGGCCGTGGACGTACGTTTGGCCTGAACTACTCCGTTCTGTTCTGATCCTGCGCGCCGCCTGCGGGCGGCGCGATTTGCTGTGCAATTTGAAAGCAAATTTGCTATTAAATCATCGGTTTGCTGAAATTCTCGGCAAACGAACAAAAACGGTGTTTTCCCCTTTGACAAGGCGCACGCAGGTCGATAATATGCGCCTCGTTCACACGATTCCTCTGTAGTTCAGTCGGTAGAACGGCGGACTGTTAATCCGTATGTCACTGGTTCGAGTCCAGTCAGAGGAGCCAAATTTGAAAAGCCTGCTTTTAGAGCAGGCTTTTTGCTTTTCAGCGCATGAGAAATGCAGGACGGCGCCCGTTGCCGTTTTAGTGTTTACCCCCACCTCCTCACCTGTCCCTGTTATATATTCCACTAATAAATAGAATCATTAATATTAATAACACATAACTATCATCCATCAAATATCGATCGGCAAAAACTATTAATTACATTCCGTGTGATATTCATCACAAAACGGGATTGCTCAACGTTTATTATTTATCGCATAGCAAAAGCAAATCGTTAGACCAGGAAAAATAATCTCATCAAGAGCTAAAGTTTTTTACTTATATACCCTATGGAGGTAATTGTTTTGCCATGGAAAGACCCATCATCAAATTCTGAATAACAATACGCCTAATGATGTCCATTTTAACTCTCTTACATGGATTGCAAGCAGCCCAAATAACGAAGAAGCCATTATTGTCCATTCTCGCACAACGAGTACAACTTTTGGTATCTCTATCGTTGATGGCAGTATCTTGTGGGCAATCGACACAGGTAATTTCAACCCTCAGTTCCCGGCAAAACAAGCGACTATTCATATTGATAATTCGGGTATTACTCATTTTGAAAATGGTGCCCATACGGTGTGCATCACGAATAATAGTGCTTTTTCTGCCAGTATCGATCCTACCGCAGGAAAATTTGTCTTATCAGTGTTCGATAACCGATCTTGCGTAGATGAAAATGGCAACCCCGTTATTCGTCCGATAAATGACGCAGCGACGTCGGACCCCTATCAAACAGATCCAGCCCGCATTCTGTTCTATGCGGTCGACTTAGCAGCAGGCACCGCTGTTGAGATTCATGCGCCTGTTGAACTCCCAACGACGCCTATCCTCCAATGGACCGACTTTATGGGAGGCGTGTTTGATCATGGTGATTATTTCACTATTTTTACCTGCCATGCGCGCTCATTCTTTATCAGTGACGTAGACGGTAATATGGTTGCCTCTATCTATGATGTGATTTCTTTATCTGATGGCGCTCCTCAATACCCTGGGGAGGCCTACCGTGCAAGATTATTTAATGAAACGGAGCTTACTGACGTCATCACTGCGGCATCTATTTATGCAAATTAATCAAATGATGTAACAATCTGGAACAGATGCAATTGATCACTGCATATGTTAATAGGGGGTCATGTCGAGCCATGACCCCTTGATGCTATATACGAAGCGCACAGGTCATGACTTCATCGCCGAAAAGATTGAGCCATTATTCATACCTGAAGGCGCTAATGTAAATTTATCGTTATAGTCTTGCGCCAGGGAAAGTAGTATTTGCGTCACCCGCCCTGCGGATAGTTGCGCGCTGCGACTAAAATGCGTTTGTTTATATAGCCAGTTGATAAAGCACCTGCTGGCCGTTAAAGAGAGCCTTTTAGCGTTACTGCTATCCCCCCCTGTTAATGGGCAAACCATCTTACGGTTTTTTCCCTGCTCCCAAAGCTGCCACTGACTTTGCCACCAGCCATGCTGTGACGTTCTCTGAAAATTCCAGGGTATATCACTATCATTATCGTTGATTTCTTCTTCTATAAACCACATTTCACCTTGCCCCAGGCGAAACAAATTTGCCCAGGCGGTAATGACTGCTCCCCGAAGAAAGCATTCGTGTGAAATAACATGCATCTTTACCTCAGGAAAGAGGAGATTCAGTATTCGAAAATGCCCGTGAGCCGCTATCACCGGGCGCACAATCGAACCTCTGGCGTTACATTTCAGAGCCGCGCTTCCATACTGTATTTCATCGAACTGGCTCCGACGCAGAAACTGTGTCTCTCGCATATCAACGCGTTTTACAATATCAGCGTGATGCAAATCAGGCTCGATATTTCCCTTCCAGTGATAACGTAATGTTTCCCCACTTTGATGCTCAGTAAAATTAGTAGAGAGATGAATAATATTACCGCGGATGGCATCAAAACTGATCAGGACATACAATTTCTGTTCTGCAATTCTCCCCTGGAACGGTACAACCAGTGACACAGTTTCAATACGTTCTGGATACACTATTTTTCTTTGCTTTTGCTGTTTGGGTGTCCAGACTTTTTTGCAGGCGCGGCACTGAACGCGCTGTGTCCCCCGTGGGTTATAACCATAACAAATAGTTTTCGGGCAATAACATTCAGGGCAAAAATAACCGTTTTCTAAGGCATAGGCGCTTAAGCAAGAAAAAAGCCATTCATTAAATTGTTGTTCATTAAACAGAGGGGGATAACTCCCACATGCCCGGCAGTGCAATGCTGGATATCCCAGCCTGTAGTCTGGCCAACTGTAATCTTCAGATGCTGATACTGGCAGCCCTAAATTACGGCAACCAAACGATTTACAGGTATTAATCGTAAACAGAATCAATATTAATCACCAACGATTTGAATGGGTCGGTGATTTTGCCGCATAACTCTTGCATAAGTGTGTGAGCAGGTTCGCATAAAAAATCCTTTCAGAACGTAAAGTAGCGAATCTTTATATGACTGAAAGGAACGACTTATGAAGATAAAGTTAATCGCTGCGGGTATTCTGACGACGCTACCATTTTGGGCCTGCGCTAAGGATGTCACCATCCTTTATACCAATGATCTCCATGCTCATGTAGAACCTTATAAAGTGCCATGGATTGCTGACGGCAAACGGGATATTGGTGGCTGGGCGAATATCACTACTCTGGTAAAAGAGGAAAAATCAAAAAGTAAAGCGACATGGTTTTTTGATGCAGGTGACTATTTCACTGGCCCTTATATTAGTAGCTTAACGAAGGGAAAAGCAATTATTGATATTATGAATACCATGTCGTTTGATGTTGTAACGATAGGTAATCATGAATTTGATCATGGCTGGGATAATACATTATTACAGCTAAGCCAGGCGAAATTCCCTGTCGTACAGGGCAACATATTCTATGAGAACAGCAGCAAATTATTCTGGGATAAACCTTATACCATCGTCGAAAAAGATGGCGTGAAAATTGGCGTCATTGGTTTGCACGGCGTGTTTGCCTTCAATGATACCGTCTCCGCGGCAACGCGCGTAGGCATTGAAGCGCGGGATGAAATTAAGTGGTTACAGCGCTATCTGGATGAACTGAAAGGCAAAGTCGACCTGACCGTATTGCTGGTCCATGAAGGTACACCGGCGCGTCAGTCCAGTATGGGAGGGACCGACGTACGACGTGCACTGGATAAAGATATTCAAACTGCAAGCCAGGTGAAAGGTCTGGATATTCTGATTACGGGACATGCGCATGTCGGTACGCCGGAACCGATTAAAGTTGGCAATACGCTGATCCTCTCGACCGACAGCGGCGGCATTGATGTGGGGAAACTGGTACTGGACTACACGAAGCCGCATCAGTTTACGATGAAAAATTTTGAGCTTAAAACCATTTACGCCGATGAGTGGAAGCCCGATCCGCAAACGAAACAGGTTATAGACGGCTGGAATAAGAAACTGGATAAAGTAGTTCAACAAACGGTGGCGCAGTCGCCGGTTGAGTTGACGCGCGCGTATGGTGAATCAGCCCCGCTGGGTAATCTGGCTGCGGACGCTCTACTGGTGGCTGCGGGTAAAAATACTCAGCTAGCCTTGACCAACTCGGGCGGCATTCGCAATGAGATCCCGTCGGGCGCAATTACGATGGGTGACGTCATCAGTACGTTCCCCTTCCCTAACGAGCTGGCCACGATGGATCTTACGGGTAAACAATTACGCACGTTGATGGAACATGCCGCAAGTTTAAGTAATGGCGTCTTGCAGGTTTCAAAAGGCCTGGAGGTGAAGTATGACAGCAGTAAACCAATCGGTCAGCGGGTCGTCGTATTTACCCTTAATGGCAAGCCGATTGAGGATGCGACAGTCTACCACATTGCCACTCAGAGCTTCCTTGCTGACGGCGGCGATGGTTTTACCACCTTTACCGAGGGTAAAGCGCGTAATACAACAGGCGGTTACTACGTTTCTAATGCCGTGATCGATTACTTCAAAGCGGGCAACACTATTACAGATGAGCAGCTCAAAGGCATGCGCGTTGCTGATGTGAAAAAGTAAAGGTTCTTACCATACAGGCTTTTGGCGCCGCATTGGTGCTGAATGCATTGAAATAAAATAAACGTTTAAGGGTTCATACCTCTACATGGACCCTTTTCAAGCTATTATTTTTTTCAAGGGAATTGATTATGAAGAAAAATATAAAGCTGAGCCTGATTACGTTATGTTGGTTCGCAACGTTAACCGCCTCAGTTCATGCAAAAGATGTAACAATTTACTATACCAACGATCTACATGCTCATGTCTCCCCTGGGAAACTACCCACCGTTGACAAAGAACGTCTGGTAGGAGGTTTTGCGAATATAGCGACCATCGTCAATGATGCTAAGAAAATAAGTAAAGATGTTTTTTTCTTTGATGCAGGTGATTACTTTACCGGGCCCTATATAAGTACCCTGACCAAAGGCGAAGCCATTATTGATATCATGAACACCATGCCCTTTGATGCTGTGTCAGTGGGAAACCACGAATTTGACTATGGCGTTGATAACATGGTTAAGCAGTTATCAAGAGCACACTTCCCCATTTTGTTAGGTAATGTTTTTTATACCAACAGTGAAAAGCCCGTCTGGAATACCCCCTGGACGGTTGTCGAAAAAGATGGCATCAAAATTGGCGTAATCGGGGTACATCAGAAATTTGCATTTTATGACACGATTGCAGCTAAGGCTTACGCTGGTTCAGAGGCGCGTGATGAAGAGCCTTATATTCAAAAAGGGCTTGATGCCTTAAAAGGTAAAGTGGATATCATCGTGCTGCTTATTCATGAAGGTACGCCAGCGCGCCAGTCAAGCTATGGAAACAAAGACGTAGCCAGAATGCTACAAGCTGATATCGATACCGCGAAGAAATTTAAGGGTATTGATGTATTAATCACAGGCCATGCCCATGTAGGGACGCCAGAACCGATTAAAGTTAATGACACTCTCATTGTTTCAACGGATGCCTATGGTACTGACATTGGTAAATTAGTATTGGATTTTAACCCTCAGACGAAGAAAATTGTGCGTTACAAAGGTGAATTAATCACTGTATTTGCTGATGAATATAAACCTGATCCAAAAGTTCAGCTTAAAATTGATGAGTGGAATGCCAGTCTGAAAAAAATCACTGGCCAGGTTATTGGTTCGACAACGGCGCACTTTACGCGTTCATATGGGGAATCATCACCCGTCGGTAATTTGATAATTGATGCCATGATGGCAAAAGTGCCGGATGCCGTCGTTGGATTACAAAACAGCGGAGGGATACGTGCTGATTTCCCACAGGGAAATTTAACCTACGGCGATGTTATTACCACCTTCCCGTTTAATAATGACCTGGTTGAAATGGATCTTTCCGGAAAAGATCTCACCGATTTAATGATCCATGCGACTAATCTCACCAATGGTATTTTGCAAGTATCAAAAAGCGTTCATGTTGTCTATGACAGTACAAAACCGCTGGGCAAACGTCTCATTAAATTCACTGTCAATAATCAACCCATAGATCCGACCAGGATATATCGGGTTGCTACACACTCATTTTGTGCGACAGGTGGCGATGGATTTGAAGCATTTTTAAAAGGGAAAAATATTAAAACTATTAACAGCACTACCTCTGCCGATTCAATTATTGATTATGTGAAGGCGCATAGCCCAGTTAAACCCGATCATGAAATGAGGGTGACTGATGTAAGCGCAGCAAATTGAATTAAACAAGAAGTGATTAAATACTGACATGTATTTTAAATACCACTCGCTTTTCAACATACTCCCATTAAAGGAAATACACGCATGAAAAAAATGAAATATCTTTTACCAGGCGCATTGTTAATGCTCCCCTTGATTGCGTTTGCGGACTCTGGTAATAATGAATATCTATCAGACTGGTGGCATCAAAGCATTAATATAGTCGGCAGCAACTCTACTCGCTTTGGGCCACAAAAAAGGTCCGATCTCTATCCAGAATACCGTGCGTGGGCACATGTGGATTGGTTTGATTTTTACGGCTATGCGGATTTACCTAAATTTTTTGGTTTGGGAAATGACAACGACATTGGTATTTGGGACAATGGCTCGCCATTCTTTACAGAAATAGAGCCACGTTTTAGCATCGACAAATTAACGGGACTTGATTTGAGCGTTGGTCCATTTAAAGAATGGTATTTTGCTAACAACTATATTTATGATGCGGGTACTAACGAAGGACAGCGTCAAAGTACCTGGTATATGGGAATTGGGACGGATATTGATACGGGATTACCGATGACTTTATCTGCAAACATCTACGCTAAATACCAGGGGAATAATTATAACGCCGCCAACGAAAACGAATGGGATGGATATCGCTTTAAATTAAAATATGCTATTCCTTTAACTACACTGTTTGGCGGCAAGCTAAATTACATCGGTTTCACCAATTTTGATTTTGGCTCAGACTTAAAAGACGAATCAGGTGGCGAGCAACCCTTTTACTCCCGTACTAATGACTCAATAGTTTCTACCCATATCCTCAGCTTAGTTTACTCTCACTGGAGCTATGGCGCCACCCTTCGTTATTTCTATCATGGTGGGCAATTTGAAGAAGGCAGTAAAGCATATAATAGCAAAGGGCAGATTACCCGTATAGACTCTACGGGGTGGGCCTACTATTTAACTGCCGGATACACTTTTTAAATATGTCTAAAAGGAATTAGCCATTAAGGAATAAAATAATAATGCCATTCATTTATGGATGGCATTATTTTATTTAACTCGGTACACGCATCACCCAGGAAGACTTAGAGCCACTCTTACCGTTCCCGGCAGACAATGCGCCGCCGGGCAAAAACTAAATCTGATAATCAATCGCCACCTCTTCCGGCTCCATCACCTGGCGTTTGATCTCATCTACGGAGAGCCCCGCATTGCACAGCTCGATAAAACGCCACACATAGTTACGCTGAAGCTGCCCGCGCTTCAGCCCGAGCCAGACGGTGTTCGCATCGAACAGATGACGTGTATCCAGACGCACCAGATTACCGTCCTCATATTCTCCGCCAGACTGCTCGGCCACCAGGCCAATCCCCAGCCCTAACTCGACGTAGGTTTTGATCACGTCGGAATCCTGCGCGCTCAGCACCACGTCCGGCGTGAGCCCTTTACGCTTGAACGCTTCATCTATGCGCGAACGCCCGGTAATGCCCTGCCGGTAGGTGATAAGCGGCCATTTGACGATCTCTTCCAGCGTCAACGGTGAAACCTGGTTCAGCGGGTGTTCGGCGGGTAATAGCAGGCTGTGGTGCCAGCGGAACCACGGGAACGCCACCAGCAGCGGGTCATTGCTCAGCCGTTCACTGGCGATACCGATATCGGCCCCACCGTTATGCAGCAGCACTTCAATTTCCTGCGGCGTGCCCTGGATCAGTTCGAGACGTACGTCCGTGAAGATCTCACGAAATGCTTTGATAACCGTCGGAAGGCTGTAACGCGCCTGTGTATGGGTGGTGGCGATAGTCAGCACACCCGAAGCGTCGTTGGTAAAGAGATCCGCCAGCCGACGAACGTTGCTGGCCTCGTTGAGAATGCGCTCAGCGATGGTCAGCAATGCCTTGCCTGGCTCGGTCATACCCAGCAGGCGCTTGCCGCGACGGATAAAAATCTCAATGCCTAACTCCTCCTCCAGCTCGCGGATATGTCGGCTGACGCCCGACTGAGAGGTGTAAAGCATATTGGCGACTTCGGTCAGGTTGTAATCCCGCCTGGCCGCCTCACGAATAATTTTAAGTTGCTGGAAATTCACAATTCACTCCGGCGCATCTGACATAAGGCTATTGTTAGAGTCAGGCGGGCTGGAGAACAAATAATAAAAACCAGCATCTTATGCTTATTTGGAATATCAGCTGACGAGTTGCAGCTCGCGATTTTCCAGCGACGACTTACTGACCAGAGACATCAGGATCTCTTTCACCGCCTGCGCCTGCGGTGACAGGGAGCCGCGCGCGGACATATTCAACGACAGCGGTAAGCTCATGGATGGCGTGGTGATGCGGGCCATCCAGCCGTTCGCCGCGCTGCACAGTGAACGTGCGGCAGACTCGGGCAGAACCGTTACACCCATGCCGCTGGCAATGGCGGCAGTCAGCGTGGAGATGGAATCAATCTCGCCGATAATTTTGGCCGTCAGACGGCGCAGCGAGAACGCTTCGTCAACGCGCACACGCACGGCACTGTAGTCGCGCGGCAGGAACAGGTTCATCTCTGCCACAGCGGTTAAATCAATGCTCTGGCCGGGGCAATCACGGGTACCGACCAGGTAAAGATCTTCCTTCAGCAGCGGCTGGCTGGTGATCCCGGCAACCGGGGAGCGATCGTACAGCACCGCCATATCCAGCTGACCGTTGAGCAGTTTGTCATTGAGCACGGAACCACTGTTCTCATGCAGATAAACCAGCACTTCCGGTAGCTCCGCGCGCACCGCCTGAAGCAGCGGCATGGTGACAGACGATGCGGCCGTTCCCGGCGCCAGGCCAATGGAGACATGGCCGCTCAGGGTCTGACCCACATTGTGCACGGCCAGCTGCGCCTGTTCACACTGACGCAGGATCGTGCGGGCATGGGTATATAAAATTTTTCCCGCTTCGGTAGGCGTTACGCCGCGCTTGGTGCGGATCAACAGTTGCTGGTCCATTTCGCCTTCCAGAGTCGCGACCTGCTGGCTCAGCGCAGGCTGCGCGATATGCAGCACTTCAGCCGCCTGGGTCAGGCTGCCGATATCGACGATTTTTACGAAGTATTTCAGTCGTCTTAAGTTCATGTTGCCCCCTGTTCGAAAATAGCGTGCCGGTAACGGCTGTGTTGTTAAACAGGTTTTGCAATATGGATGCCAGTTTTTTGCAGCGGGTGTATGTCGCTGCTAAGCGGCTGAAAATAAGGAAAGCCAATCACTGGTGCCTGTTTTGAGACGGGGACAACGGTTTCCGATCTGCCCCATTCGGGGTATATCTGCACAATAATGGTGCATTCCGTTGGCAAAAACGTCACTTTGCTGGTTTTGTCAGCAAACAGTTCAAAGTCGGCGATCCATCCTTTGACAAGGCGTACGCAGGTCGATAATATGCGCCCCGTTCACACGATTCCTCTGTAGTTCAGTCGGTAGAACGGCGGACTGTTAATCCGTATGTCACTGGTTCGAGTCCAGTCAGAGGAGCCAAATTTGAAAAGCCTGCTTTTAAAGCAGGCTTTTTGCTTTTCTGCGTTCGGTCAGTTTGTCGGGTGGCGCTGCGCTTACCCGACCTACATTCTGCGTTCGGTAAAATTGTCGGGTGGCGGCTTCGCCTTACCCGACCTACGGTCCTGTAGGCCCGGTAAGCGCAGCGCCACCGGGCATAGCAAGCTTCACCGGCATCCCCGACCGCCGTTCCAGCTCAGCGCCCGCCCCTTCACTAATTAGCTGCGTCCTTTGTGCGGCTGAAATGGGCAGCGGCACCTTATTTGTCGATTCAAATTCCGCGCGATTGCGTGACAGCGGCTCGTGAACCTCTACCCAACGGCTACCGTCCGGCTCGGTGGTCACCTTTAAGGGCTGATCGATAAGCTGTACCCTCGTCCCCACCGAAACGTTATCGAACAGGTATTTGATATCGTTATTACGCAGGCGAATGCAGCCCTGGCTGACGCGCAGACCAATGCCGAAATTTGAGTTGGTACCGTGGATCGCGTACAGCCTGCCGATATAGAGGGCATACAGCCCCATCGGGTTATCCGGCCCGGCGGGAACGAACGCGGGCAACGTTTTCCCCTCTTTCGCGTAAGCGCGTCGCGTATTTGGCGTGGGTGACCAGGTTGGGCCTTCCTGTTTGCGCTCAACGGCGGTTACCCAGTTACGCGGCGTTTCGCGCCCGGCCTGACCGATGCCAATAGGCAGCACCTCAACCGTGTTGCTGCCGGGTGGATAATAGTAAAGTCGCATTTCCGCGACGTTCACCACAATCCCCTCGCGCACCGTTGGCGGCAGAATAAGCTGCTGGGGTACCACCAGCTGTGTTCCGGCTCGCGGTAAAAACGGATCCACCCCCGGGTTGGCTTCCAGCATATTGCTCAACCCCTGTCCGTGCTGCGCTGCAAACGCTTCGAGCGGCAGAGTATTGCCCTCAGGCACGGTGATGGTGATCGGTGCCCCCACCAGGCGGCTGCCCTCGGGAGGGAGGGGGTAGGTTACAGCAGATGCAGCGGGAACCAGAATACCAAGCGTAAAAACGAATGAGGCAAATCGAATCATAGTGTTCTGTACTCAGTCAAAGAGAAAGCCTGCCGGTGGGCAGGCTTAGCCTACCCATTCAGTCATCTTTTCGTCGTGCGCCATCTCCGGGTAAGGACTTTTTCTGCTTCAACAATCATGAACATCGCAAACCCAATCAGGAAGGTGATGATCCAGTAGCGGAACGGTAGCGCTTCGGTACCGAACAGCATTTGCATGAACGGCGCATAGATGATCAGAAGCTGAAGGGCGAGAAGTACGCCGCTCACGATCCATATTCCCTTGTTAGCCAGCAGACCTTTACCCAGGGAGAAGCCGTCGGTGACGCGGCAGTTGAGCATGTAAAACCACTGGGCGGTGACCAGCGTTTGCAGCAACACGGTGCGGATGAACTCCGGCGAGTAGCCGCGAGGTTGCAGCCAGGCCTCCAGCACAAAGGCGCTGATGGCAATCATCAGGCCGACAAACACCACTCGCCAGATGGCATACCCGTCCATCACATGCAGGTTAGACTTACGCGGCGGCCGGTTCATGATGTCCTTCTCACCCGCTTCAAACGCCAGGCCAAACGACAGCGTTGCCGAGGTTGCCATGTTCATCCACAGGATCAGTACCGGTGTTAATGGGATCAGGTTTCCCGCCAGCAGGGCAATTATGATCAGCAAGGCCTGGGCGATGTTGCTCGGGATAACGAACAAAATGGTCTTTTTCAGGTTGTCGTAGACCCGACGCCCTTCATGGACCGCCCGGGCAATGGTGGCAAAGTTATCATCCGTTAACACCATATCGGCGGCTTCTTTGGTGACTTCAGTACCTTTGATCCCCATCGCGATGCCGACATCCGCCCGCTTCAGCGCCGGCGCATCGTTCACCCCGTCCCCGGTCATTCCGACCACTTCCTGCTTACTTTGCAGCGCCTGCACCAGGCGGAATTTATCTTCCGGGCTGGTGCGGGCAAAGATATCGTATTTTTGCGCCGCCTCGCTCAGCTGGTGATCGTCCATCGCCTCCAGCTCGCGCCCGGTAATGGCGCTCGCCGCGTTGCCAATACCCAGCATCTGTCCAATGCTCATCGCCGTTTGTGGATGATCCCCGGTAATCATTTTCACGCGAATGCCCGCCTGCAAGCAGTCGGCAATGGCCGAAATGGCTTCCGGGCGCGGGGGATCCATCATGCCCGCAATGCCGAGCAGTATGACCCCTTCTTGCAGATCCGCATGCGTCAGCTCGCGCTGCCCGCTGGCGGCCGGTTTCCAGGCCGCAGCCACCATGCGCAATCCCTCGCGCGCATACTCTTCAATCTTCTCTTCCCAGTAGTGCAGGTTGAACGGCTCCAGCCCGTTTTGGGTCTGCTGGTGCTGGCAAAGACGGAAAAGGACGTCCGGCGCACCGGTGATTAACATCACCTCTTCGTCGCCCAGGCGATAGAGGGTGGACATGTATTTATATTGCGAATCAAATGGGATTTTACTGCGCAATTCGGCGTCAATTGCCGGAAGAGGAATTTTGGCCGCCAGCACCTTCAGCGCGCCTTCGGTAGGCCCGCCGGTGATTTTCCACAGCCCCTGCTCATCTTTGATCAGCTGGCTGTCATTACAGAGATCGACTGTGCGCAGATAGCGCTCCAGCACAGATCCCGGGTTCACGGTGACCGGTGTCGGATCGTCAACGGGGTGAATAGTACCCACCGGCTCGTAGCTGTCTCCCTCCACGCGGTAGGTGGTGTCCGCGGTAATCACCGCTTTTACCGTCATCTCATTCATGGTCAGGGTGCCGGTTTTGTCCGAGCAGATAACCGTCATCGCCCCCAGCGTTTCCACGGTAGGCAGCTTGCGAATAATCGCCTTGCGACGCGCCATCGCCTGCACGCCCAGCGAGAGGATGATCGAGATAATGGCCGGTAATCCTTCCGGCACCGCCGCTACCGCAAGGCTAATCAACGACAGCACCAGCTCTGATACGGGCATATCACGGAAGATAAGACTGAAAACGAACAGCGCCAGCATCATTACCAGAATGGTGATAAAAATGGTCTTGCCGAGCTTGTCCATTTGCACCATCAACGGGGTACGGTGTTTTTCAATGTCTGACATCATCTGGTTGATATGGCCGAGTTCGGTCTCCCCACCGGTCGCCACCACCAGCCCTTTTCCCGCGCCGGAGCTGACGGTGGTGCCAGAATAAAGCAGGTTGTAACGGTCGCCTAACGGCAACTCCCCGTGGAGCGCATCGCTGCTTTTCTCCACTACCGTGGATTCGCCGGTGAGAATAGCTTCTTCCACCCGCAGATTGTGCGCCTCTGTCACGCGAAGATCGGCAGGAATGCGATCCCCGGCGCGTATCACGACGATATCTCCGGGCACCAGCGCTGTCGTCGGGATAGTTTCATGGTTGCCCTGCCGGATGACCACAGCCTCGCTGGAGAGCATATTGCGAATACTTTGCAGCGATTTCTCCGCATTGCTCTCCTGAATATGGCCAATCAGGGCGTTAATAATGGCTACCCCAAGAATGACAAACATATCCACCCAGTGTCCCATTATCAGCTTCAGCAGCGCCGCCGCCAGAAGGACGTAAATAAGGACATCGTTGAAATGGGCCAGAAAGCGCAGCCAGCCAGGTTTACCCGGTTTTTGCGGTAAGGCATTTTCACCGTATTTTTCCAGCCTGGCGGTGGCTTCTGTACTGCTAAGTCCGTCGAGGCTGGATTGGATATTTGTCAGGGTTTCATCAACGGTCTGTTGATAATACGGACGGTGAGGCTTTTCTGTTATCATCGTTCCTTCCTCAGGTTCTTTTCAGAAATCACCTTGCTTTCATGACATTAACGAATAACGAAAACAGGAACATGCGCGTAACGAACGATACTCGCCGCCTCTGATCCTAATAAATGAGTTTGAATATTTGGATTACGTGATCCCACAATAATCGCACCGACGTTAAGCTCATCCGCCAGTTTGATTACCTCATCACGTATATTCCCGCTGCGAACATGTAGATGGACATTTGCTTCGGGCAGGTTGATTTTTTTTACCAGCGCAGCCAGTTTTTCTTTAGCATTATTAATCATATATTCATCCATCTTTCTCGCGTCTGCAATAAAACCGCGGGTCAGTTCCGCCGAGAACTTTGGCATAACGTACAGCAGATGGACATCACCCGATGCGCTTTGCGCCAGGAATTGGGCATGCTGTAGCGCTTTATCAGACAATGCTGTTTCGTATACATCCACCGGCACCATAATCGTTTTATACATATCAAGCATCCTTTTTATAACCAACACAACAGTGAGTGAATCAGGAGAGATCGCATCAAACCCATGGGTACAGGCGTGAATGCCTTTTACGGAAAAAAGGAATGGATGCTATTAAACGTAGCACAGGAATATCAGGATGTTATTCAAAGGGGATACACCATCGTAACGCTTGTTTCGCCTGAGTATGTCACGCCACTAATAATGGTTATTTAACATTTATTTATTCACCGACTATGCTCATAGTCAGGCATGCAACACGTTTATTCTCTTTATCCCGCGCCACCTTCAACCTCATGGAGGAATGCATGTACGGTTTAAGCCTGATTCGCCTTGGTTTGTTTATTGCGCTCGCCATTATCGCCAGCACAGCAATCGGTTTATTTACCTATGTGGTCGTCTCGGCCCTGGCAGAATAGCGCCACCCCAGCATTGATGACGAAATAAATAAAACAATTATTATCAGGGGAATACTGTGAAGCGCTACCTCTCTCTTCTGCCTGCTGTTTTATTGCTGCTGACGGCGTGCGATCCGAAACCCGACCGCGCCGCGCCCCTGCCGAAAATGGTAAAAGTCGCAGAGGTGGTCAAGGCCGGCAACGCGCAGCAGCGCGTGTTTCCCGCCCGTATTGAATCCGGCGACGCCACGGATCTCGCGTTCAAACGAGCCGGGCAGATTGAGACCCTGGACATTCGCCAGGGTGCCATTGTCAAACAGGGGCAACGACTCGCCAGCCTCAACGCCCGTGAAGCCCGGCAGCGCCTGAACGACAGGCAAACGGCGGCGACCCTGGCTCAGCGGCAATTCGACCGCTTCCAGACCCTGGCGGGACGCCAGGCCGTGTCGAAAGCCGAGATGGATGTCCAGCGCGCCAACCGCGATTCAGCAAACGCCGCGCTACAGATTGCGCGCGAAGAATTAAGCCAGATGACGCTCGTCGCCCCCTTTAGCGGGACAGCGGCCAGCGTCCATGTGCGAAATCATCAGGTCGTCTCCGCCGGCCAGCCCGTCGTCACTTTGACCCGTACCGATCTGCTGGACGTGGTGTTCAGCCTTCCAGAGAACCTGTTTAACACCTTCGATATTCGCAATGCGCAGTACAAACCGGTAGTGAGGATCAATGCCCTGCCCGGTCGCGAGTTTACCGCTGTGTACAAAGAGCACTCAGGCAGTAGCGACAGCAACACATTGACCTGGCAGGTGATTTTAACCATGCCCCGCCCGGATGATTTTCCCGTCGTGGGCGGCGTCAGCGGAACGGTCACCATCAATTTAACCAACCTTCCGGCTGGTGTGGGCAGTGAGGCGCTGGTAGTGCCGGTTGAAGCGGTCTTTAACCCGGATAACCGCCCGCGCAATGAGCCACATGTCTGGGTGGTGACGGGCGAAGGCGATACGTTGCACCTTGAAGATCGTAAGGTCAGCGTGGGGCAAGTCAGCGCTGAGGGGGTCGTCATCGTCGGTGGGCTTAAGGCCGGTGAACGCGTGGTGGCCGCAGGCGTTGGGGAGCTACATCCCAACCAGCCGGTACGTATCTGGACGCGTGAACGGGGACTGTAATGGATATCTCTCGTCAGTTTATCAGCAACCCGGTTCGCGTCTGGCTGACGATTTTGCTGCTGGGCGTAGGCGGCATTATTGCCCTGTTGAACATTGGCAGACTGGAAGATCCGGCGTTTACCATCAAAACGGCGGTGGTGATCACCCAATATCCGGGCGCGTCGGCGCAGCAGGTTGAGGAAGAGGTCACCCTGCCGCTGGAAAATGCGCTTCAGCAGTTACCTTATCTGGATAACGTCAGCTCCATCTCCTCCAGCGGCCTGTCGCAGATCACGGTCAATATAGCCTCGCGCTACCACTCAAATGCACTGCCGCAAATCTGGGATGAACTGCGTCGCCGGGTGGGAGATGCCGCCAGACAGTTTCCACCCGGCGTAGTGACCCCGTTTGTGAATGACGATTTTGGCGATGTGTTCGGCTTTTTCTTTACCATTTCCGGAGATGAATTCAGCAATCCGGAACTGGTCCGGTATGCCGAGCAGCTGCGCCGGGAGTTGGTCCTCGTGCCAGGCGTGGGCAAAGTGGCCATCGGCGGAGCCCTCACTCAGCAGATTAACGTGGACATTTCTCTGAGCAAAATGGCCGCGCGCGGGATAACGCTGAACCAGCTTTCTGCCCAGCTCAGCAGGCTGAACGTGGTCTCCAGCGCGGGAGAGATCCCCTCCGGTACCGAGTCAATTCGTCTGCATCCTACCGGTGAATTCGAAAGTATTGACGAGCTGGCCGATCTCATCGTGACCCCGCCCGGCGTTGGGGCGGCTACCCGCTTACGGGATATTGCCACCCTGTCACGCGGGCTGGATGCGTCCCCTGCCAGCATCTACCATGCCAACGGCAGAAAAGCCGTCACCATGGGCGTCTCCTTTATCCCCGGCGTTAACGTGATCGACGTGGGACATGCCCTGGAGGCGAAGCTAGAGCAGATGTCAGCCGAGAAACCGGCAGGTATCCATATCGACCTGTTTTACGATCAGGCGGCGGAGGTCGGGCATTCCGTTAACGGATTTATCATTAACTTCCTGATGGCGCTGGCGATTGTCATCGGCGTGTTGTTGATCTTTATGGGCTTACGCAGCGGGATCATTATCGCCTTTTCCCTCGCCCTCAACGTGCTGGGCACGCTGCTGATCATGTATCTCTGGGGTATTGAACTACAGCGCATTTCACTGGGTGCGCTGATCATCGCCCTCAGCATGCTGGTCGACAATGCCATTGTTATTGTCGAAGGGGTACTGGTAGCCCGGCAGCAGGGCTCGTCCCTGATGAACGCCATTAGCGACATTATTCGCCGTTCTGCGCTGCCGCTGCTGGGTGCAACGGTCATCGCCATCCTGGCCTTTGCGCCCGTCGGGCTGTCACAGGATTCCACCGGCGAATACTGTAAGTCGCTGTTTCAGGTCCTGCTGATTTCGCTCATGCTGAGCTGGTTCTCAGCCCTCACCATTACGCCAGTGCTGATTAAGTGGTGGCTGTTTAAACGAGATGCTGCACCGCCAAAGGCCGACGAAACGGATCCCTATGACAAACGCATCTATCGGATCTATCAGGGTGTGCTCAACGCGCTGTTACGGCGTAAAGCGCCAACGCTGGTAGTGATGGCCGCACTGCTGGCCGCCGCCATCTGGGGCTTTGGCTCGGTGCGACAGAACTTCTTCCCCTCCTCCAGTACGCCAATTTTCTTTGTCGACCTCTGGCTCCCTTACGGTACCGACATTAACTGGACCGAGAAGATGACCGGTGATATCGAGAAAACCATTAACGGCCAGCCAGGCGTGGAAACTACGGTCTCGACGATTGGTCAGGGAAGTATGCGATTTATTTTGACCTACAGCGGACAGCGGCAGTACAGCAACTATGCGCAAATTATGGTGAGAATGGACGACCAGCGTAACATCCCCGCCCTGACCCGCCACATGGATGAATACATCGCACGGAACTATCCGCAGGTTAACGCCAGCACGAAGCGGGTGATGTTTGGCCCCTCCGGCGACAGCGCCATTGAAATACGTATTAAAGGCCCCGATCCGGACAGGCTGCGTCTGATCGCCAGCCAGGTAGACAACATCCTTACGCGCGATCCGGCGACGGACAGCGTCAGGAACGACTGGCAAAATCGCAGCAAAGTGATCCGCCCGCAGTACGTCACCGCGCTGGGACGTGAGCTTGGCGTGGATAAGCAGGACGTCGATAACGCACTGGAGATGAATTTCTCCGGCAGTCGGGCAGGACTGTACAGAGAAGGCAGCGACCTGTTGCCCGTGGTGGTGCGCCCGCCGGAAAGCGAGCGGCTGGACGCCAATCACCTGAATAACGTTCTGGTCTGGAGCCAGACTCGGCAGCAGTATATTCCGCTGAGCAACGTCATCAGCGGCTTCGCGCTGGAGTGGGAAGATCCGCTGATCCTGCGCCGTGACCGCTCCCGCGTGCTGACCGTGCAGACCGACCCTGACCCGCTAAGCCAGCAAACCTCCGGCGATATTCTCGCCCGCGTGAAGCCGCAAATAGATGCCCTTCCCCTGCCCCACGGCTACAGCATTGAGTGGGGCGGTGACGCGGAGAACTCCAGCGAAGCGCAGCAGGGGCTATTTACCACGCTGCCGCTCGGCTATCTGGTGATGTTTGTGATCACGGTGCTGATGTTCAGTTCGGTGAAAAACGCCGTCGCCATCTGGCTGACCGTTCCGCTGGCGCTGATCGGCGTGACGCCGGGGTTTTTAATTACCGGCATCCCCTTTGGCTTTATGGCGTTGATTGGCCTGCTGAGCCTGAGCGGGATGCTGATCCGCAACGGCATTGTGCTGGTGGAAGAGATAGAACAGCAGAAAGCGCAGCAGGATCAGCACAGTGCGATCGTTTATGCCGCCACGTCGCGCCTGCGTCCCATCCTGCTCACCGCCTTTACGACCGTACTCGGCCTCGCCCCTCTGCTGCTGGATGTGTTCTTCCAGAGCATGGCCGTTGTGATTATGTTTGGGCTTGGGTTTGCTACAATCCTGACGCTGCTGGTACTCCCCGTAATTTACGCGTGTTTCCATCGTAAGGACAAAGCTGAACAATAATGAATGCGACAGGGCTGAATATCATCAAGACGCTGGGGTGTATGACGGCGGTTACCTTTTTCACCATCTACAACACCTGGGATCATTACGATTATGACTATCACTGGATCCTCGGTTTTTTAACCTTCATTTCGACCATCGCCACGCCGTTATTTTTTGTGGTGGCAGGGTATCTGGACGGACAATCCCGACACGGCACGCGCTGGCAGCTGGATAAGATCAAAAGCCTGGTGATCGTCTTTCTGTTCTGGGTAACGATTTACTACCTGTGGGAGCCCTATCAGCGCGGATATCTGATCCAACCCTGGTTCGTGTTCGCGTTTATCGTGATTTACACGTTTCACCCGGTGGTGGAGTGGCTCAGCCAGCGACGAACGCTCTTTTGCGGGGTGATTGCCGCCCTGCTGCTTTTCTCATACGGGTACGATTTGCTGTCAGCCCTCTATCCTGATGCCCACGTCCTTTCATTGTCGCCGCAGTATCGCCTGTGGACGTGGCTGCTGTTTTATCTGACGGGGCAGCTCTTTTGCGATCCGCAGATCGCGGCGTGGATCGGCCGCAAAAATGTGGTCAGGGCAGCGGTCATCGCCATACCGTTTATTTATCTCTTCACGTGGTTTTACGAGCGGCACTTCTTTTTTGCGCTATTTAAAGCAGACAGAAACGCCTTTATTCTCACCGGATCGCAAATCTACATTCTGATTATTGCCCTGGTGATTGCGGCCAACGGCGTACGTTTTCGCCGCAATGCGGAGTTTAAAGAGTCCGTGCTGGCCGCCATTAGCAAAACCATGACCGGGGTCTATATTATGCACTACTCGGTGTTTCACCTGCTGACCGCGCTCATTCCGGTGACGTCCCTGAGCACCAAACTTGCTCTGATTGTGCTTACGTTTGTTACGTCGGTCCTGTTTTCGCTGCTGATCCTGTCCAACGCAGTGGCCAAAAAAGTGATCACCCTCTAAAAGCCCAGACGCAGCCAGGCAAACAGCACGTTGCCGTTGTTGTAGGTCCCCGGAATATAGGTGAACTGGACGGTGACGCGCTTATATCCGGCAGAGAAAAGCGGGAAGATAAACGGCAGCGGGACATAGTTGGCAAAGTCGTCGCGTGCCGTGATCCCCGCAGCGGCCCCCAGCCCCAGGCGGAAATCTTTTGCGTTATCCAGATACCAGCCCTTCTCCCAGCCGTAGCCCATCGCAGGCTGCCATTCGTTATGTGAATCTTTGAACATCATGGCAAAGAGCGCGCTCCAGTTGCCCTCGTCGTTATAGCGGGACACGCCCAGCCCCCCGCCCCACGGCATTTCGTTGTAGTTGTCCGTTTTCTCTTTGTCATACATGAATCGAGCATGCCAGCTCAGAAACGGAAGGTAGAGATCGTAACGATCCGGCTGTTCCCAGGTTTGCGCAATATCGTCCGTTACTGCATCCCACCAGCGGTGAATACGCTGTTCGCCATAGACTTTCGGCTCCGCATGCAGCGGAGATACGACTAAAAACAGGACTACCCACAGTGCAGGAAAGAGGCGTTGCATCGTTATACCCTCAGCTTACGTCACGCAGCGATCGTTATTACTGTAAACCATTCAGCCCTAACCGGAGCCAAACAGGCTGATTTATGTTGTCGCCCGATAAGATGAAATTTATTTATTCTGCGCTTTCAGGAAAGATAAAAACGTTTTCTCAGGCCGCCTGTCGCGGTAGTCTCATACATTCCGTCAATATGACGGCCGTGATGTGAGTGACCTTTTCTTATACCAATAATTAAAAATCAGTACAGACAGGACAACTATGGACTCCACCCTTATCTCCGCTCGCCGCAACGAGGAGACACCTTCGCTTAACCGCGCCCGCCGCGCCGCTTTAGGTAGCTTCGCAGGCGCCGTCGTCGACTGGTATGACTTTCTGCTCTACGGTATTACCGCTGCGCTGGTCTTTAACCGTGAATTCTTTCCCCAGATCAGCCCCGCCATGGGCACGCTTGCTGCATTTGCCACCTTCGGCGTCGGTTTTCTGTTTCGTCCGCTGGGCGGGATAATTTTCGGCCACTTCGGCGATCGCCTTGGCCGGAAACGTATGCTGATGCTCACCGTCTGGATGATGGGCATTGCCACCGCGCTGATCGGTATTTTGCCCTCCTTCGCATCGATTGGCTGGTGGGCCCCGGTGTTGCTGGTGACGCTGCGCGCCATTCAGGGTTTTGCCGTCGGTGGTGAATGGGGCGGCGCGGCATTGCTGTCCGTGGAAAGCGCGCCGAAGAACAAGAAAGCGTTTTACAGCAGCGGCGTGCAGGTGGGTTATGGCGTGGGTCTGCTGCTCTCCACGGGCCTGGTGTCGATAATAAGCCAGCTCACGACAGACGAGCAGTTCCTGAGCTGGGGCTGGCGTATTCCGTTTATCTTCAGCATTGTGCTGGTCGTGGTGGCCCTGTGGATCCGTAACGGCATGGAAGAGTCGGCTGAGTTTGAGCGGCAGCAGCGCGAAAAACCGGTCGCGAAAAAACGGCTGCCGGTGATGGAAGCGCTGGTGCAGCACCCTGGCGCTTTTCTGAAAATCATTGCCCTGCGCCTGTGCGAACTGCTGACGATGTATATCGTCACCGCCTTTGCCCTGAACTACTCCACGCAAAACCTCGGCCTGCCGCGGGAATTGTTCCTGAATATTGGCCTGGTGGTGGGCGGGATCAGCTGCCTGACCATCCCCTGCTTCGCCTGGCTGGCGGATCGCTTTGGCCGTCGACGGGTGTATATCACCGGGGCACTCATCGGCACACTCAGCGCCTGGCCGTTCTTTATGGCGCTGGAGGCACAGTCGGTCTTCTGGATTGTCTTCTTCGCGATCATGCTTGCGAACATCGCTCACGATATGGTGGTCTGCGTGCAGCAGCCAATGTTTACCGAGCTGTTTGGTGCAAGCTACCGTTACAGCGGCGCGGGCGTGGGGTATCAGGTGGCGAGCGTGGTCGGCGGCGGGTTTACACCGTTTATCGCCGCCGCGCTGGTGACGTTTTCCGGCGGTAACTGGCACAGCGTGGCGATTTATCTGCTGGCGGGTTGCCTGCTTTCTGCCGCCACCGCCCTGTTGATGAAGGAAACCGCGCACAGTTGATCTCCTCACTTTTGTTTCACAGGCGTGTGACATACTATCGGGTAAAGCCGCACACCTGTGGAACAAGGAGACAGACATGAATAATAAGGGCTCCAGCCTGACCCCGGCTCAGGCGCTGGAAAAACTCGACGCGCTGTATGAACAGTCCGTCAATGCACTGCGCAGCGCCATCAGTGACTATATCGAAACAGGGAAACTTCCCGATGAAAAGGCCAGAACCCAGGGCCTTTTTGTTTATCCATCGCTCTCTGTCACCTGGGACGGCAGCGCCAGCAGCAATCCAAAAACCCGCGCCTATGCGCGTTTCACCCACTCCGGCTGTTACAGCACGACCATCACGCGACCAGCGCTGTTCCGCCCCTATCTGGAAGAGCAGCTTACCCTGCTGTATCAGGATTACGGCGCGCATATCAGCGTTGAGCCGTCCCTGCACGAGATCCCTTACCCGTACGTGATAGACGGCTCGGCGCTGACGCTGGATCGCTCCATGAGCGCGGGGCTGACCCGCCACTTCCCGACCACTGAGCTGTCGCAGATTGGCGATGAGACGGCGGACGGGATCTATCACCCGGCAGAGTTTTCACCGCTGTCGCACTTTGATGCCCGCCGTGTCGATTTCTCGCTGGCACGCCTGCGCCACTACACCGGCACCCCAGCCGAACATTTCCAGCCGTTCGTGTTGTTTACCAATTACACCCGCTATGTGGACGAATTTGTCCGCTGGGGCTGTAGCCAGATCCTCGACCCGGACAGCCCTTACATCGCCCTCTCCTGCGCGGGCGGGATCTGGATCACCGCCGAAACCGAAGCACCGGAAGAGGCCATTTCCGACCTGGCGTGGAAAAAGCACCAGATGCCAGCCTGGCACCTGATCACCGCCGACGGTCAGGGCATTACGCTGATTAACATCGGCGTTGGCCCGTCGAATGCGAAAACCATCTGCGACCATCTGGCGGTACTGCGCCCGGACGTCTGGCTGATGATCGGCCACTGCGGCGGCCTGCGTGAAAGTCAGCTGATTGGCGATTACGTCCTCGCCCACGCTTATTTGCGTGACGACCATGTCCTTGACGCGGTTCTGCCGCCGGATATTCCTATCCCGAGTATCGCGGAAGTGCAGCGCGCCCTGTACGACGCCACCAAAGAGGTGAGCGGCATGCCGGGTGAAGAGGTGAAGCAGCGCCTGCGTACCGGTACGGTCGTCACCACCGACGATCGTAACTGGGAGCTGCGCTATTCCGCCTCCGCCCTGCGTTTCAATCTCAGCCGTGCGGTCGCAATCGATATGGAAAGCGCCACCATTGCCGCGCAGGGCTATCGCTTCCGCGTCCCTTACGGCACGCTGCTGTGCGTGTCCGATAAACCGCTGCACGGCGAGATCAAACTGCCGGGCCAGGCGAACCGTTTTTACGAAGGGGCGATCTCAGAGCATCTTCAGATTGGTATTCGCGCCATCGATTTACTGCGTGCAGAGGGCGACAAACTGCATTCCCGCAAGCTGCGCACCTTCAATGAGCCACCGTTCCGCTGATAACAAGGACCCACTCACCCGGCCTGGGATTCCGTAGGTCGGGTAAGCGGAGCGCCACCCGACAAACTGACCGAACGCAGAAAAGCAAAAAGCCTGCTTTAAAAGCAGGCTTTTCAAATTTGGCTCCTCTGACTGGACTCGAACCAGTGACATACGGATTAACAGTCCGCCGTTCTACCGACTGAACTACAGAGGAATCGTTGTGGAGGCTTATCTTAGCGGCGAAAAAACTTTTGTCAAACCTGATCTCAGGCAAAAGCGTTTGTTTGATGATTCTGTCGTCATTTTGTTGTAAATCCAAACATAATTTTATGGAAAATACTTTGCAGGATACGCATTTCTGCCCCATCATTTGAAATGGAGTTTCAACTTTCTCGCTAAGGTCCATTTTGAACGTCACCGCACCCCTACGCCAGGCGATTATGCGCACGCCCTGGTATGCAAAACGTAAGAGCTATCGAGTTCTGTTCTGGCGTGAAATCACCCCCCTTGCCGTGCCTATTTTCCTGGAGAATACCTGCGTCCTGCTAATGGGGGTGCTGAGCACCTTTCTGGTGAGCTGGCTCGGTAAAGAAGCCATGGCCGGGGTAGGGCTGGCGGACAGTTTCAATATGGTTGTGATGTCCTTCTTTGCCGCTATCGATCTCGGTACGACGGTGGTGGTGGCGTTTAGCCTGGGCAAGCTTGATCCGAAGCGTGCTCGCGAAGCGGCCAGACAGTCGCTAATGATCATGACCCTCTTTTCGATCATCCTTGCGGCGGTTATCCATTATTACGGCAAAGAAATTATCGACATTGTCGCGGGAGAAGCGACCAGCGAGGTGAAGGATCTGGCTCTCACCTACCTGGAAATGACGGTGCTGAGTTATCCGGCGGCTGCCATCGCGCTGATTGGTAGCGGTGCGCTTCGTGGAGCAGGAAATACCAAAATTCCGCTGCTGATCAACGGCGGCATGAACATCCTGAACATCATTATCAGCAGCGTTTTGATTTACGGCGTCTTTTCCTGGGAGGGGCTGGGCTTTGTCGGCGCGGGTTTAGGGCTGACCATTTCCCGCTATATTGGTGCGGCGGCGATAATTGGCGTACTGATGGCGGGAATTACGCCATCGTTGCGCCTGACGCTGAAAAGCTATTTCCGTCCGCTTAACTTCGCCATTATCTGGGAAGTGATGGGGATCGGGATTCCGGCCAGCATCGAATCCGTGTTGTTTAACGGTGGGAAACTGCTGACGCAGATGTTTGTTGCCGGGATGGGAACAGACGTCATCGCCGGCAACTTTATTGCCTTCTCCATCGCCTCACTCATTAACCTGCCGGGAAACGCGCTGGGGTCGGCGTCGACGATCATCACCGGCAGACGTCTCGGAAAGGGGCAGATAGGGCAGGCGGAACGGCAACTTCGGCACGTCTTCTGGCTTTCAACTATTGGACTGACGGCGATTGCGTGGGGAACTGCGCCTTTTGCCGGGCTGATGGCCTCGTTCTATACGCATGAAAATGACGTGAAGGAGGTCGTGAAGGTGCTCATTTGGCTCAACGCGGCGTTTATGCCAATTTGGGCCGCGTCCTGGGTACTTCCTGCCGGGCTGAAAGGGGCGCGCGATGCCCGGTTTGCGATGTGGGTCTCCATGCTCGGCATGTGGGGCTGTCGCGTTGTGGCGGGCTACACGCTGGGGGTAATGTTGGGTATGGGCGTTGTCGGCGTCTGGCTGGGGATGTTCCTTGACTGGGCCGTGCGCGGGGCGCTGTTCTACTGGCGCATGGTGAGCGGGCGCTGGCTGTGGAAATATCCGCGAAAAAAACCGGAGCAGGAGGTTTCGGAAACGGCAAGTGCCTGACAAATGTGCGAAGTGGAGAATAAATCGGCAAACGATTGAAAATCTGCATTCACCCTTTGACATCCTCAGGGCGCATCGATAATATGCGCCCCGTTCACACGATTCCTCTGTAGTTCAGTCGGTAGAACGGCGGACTGTTAATCCGTATGTCACTGGTTCGAGTCCAGTCAGAGGAGCCAAATTTAAAAAGCCTGCTTTTAGAGCAGGCTTTTTGCTTTTCTGCGTTCGTGAAATTGTCGGGTGGCGGCTTCACCTTACCCGACCTACGTGATAACAGTCCTGTAGGCCCGGTAAGCGCAGCGCCACCGGGCAACAGAGTGTGCGATTACTCGCCTTTAGCGTCGACGTTTTTGATTTCGCCCATCACTTTCAGCTTCTTGGAGATGTCGCGACGCTCTTTGGACAGCTCAGCGTTTTTGATGATGTAGTCATCAACGCGATCTTCATAATCGCTCTTCATGCTGGCGATGATGCCCTGAATAGCTTCAACGCTCATGCCAGGCTTGATGTAGTCGCTCAGGTTGTCCAGCAGCAGGACACGTTTCTGGTTGTCACGGATCTTCTTCTCTACGTCCTGGATTTCGCGCTGTAGCTTGTTTTTGCGGCGGAACAGGCGGACGAACTCCAGAACATCCTGGAACGAAGGCTTGGTAGTTTCCATTTTTACACCCCTGATAATGTGAGATTCGGATTCGTTAAAGCAACCGTTTTAACAGACAGCGGCTGCGAATGACAATGAGTATATCGTTTAAAACCATCATAACCCTAATTGTTGCTGAATCGAAGCAGCAGGCATCACATACGCTTTTTATTTGCGCAGTGCCCGGCAAATCAGCTGCGATAACAACTCCAGCTGTCGCGCCAGCTCCATACTCAGCCAGACATAACCATGGATGGGCGTTTCCGCCACATTGTCTCCCTGGCGCTCATTCATCAGCTGTTTAAGCTCGGCGACGATTTCGTTCAGCCGCTCGCTGTTCGCCCGTATCGGCTGTGGGTTACCTTCATATAGCGCATGGGCGATGGTCAGCAGGGTTTGTTGCGTCATCTGCTGCGTCTCTTTCAGCGTATGCGCGTTGAGCATCAGAAGATGGCTGGGGCGTGAGGCCCAGTGGGCATTGATTTGCAGTTCAAGCATACAGACCAGATTACGGCTGACCGTCTGAATAGCTTCAAAAATGGCTTTCTGGATATGGGTTTCTTTGCTTGCCGGGGTAATCAACCCGCGCATTTTGACCACATCATTGAGGATTTTTTGCAGGTGCTTTTCCAGACGCGGGCGCTCAATCAGATTCGGCGAAAACCCGGCCTGGTAGACCCGGTTAAATGCCGTGACGTAGTTTGCCATCTGAATGCGCCAGTGCAGGAAGGCGCGCTGCGGCCAGATGCCGGTAAACAGCATGGCGAGCAACGAGCCGAGGATTACATCCCCGCTTCGCCACAATGCGGTGGTCATATCGCCCGCCGGTGCGCCGACCACAACCGCGAGCGTAATGCCAATCAGCAGCGCCTGATACGGTTTCTTGCCGAGGGCCAGCCATCCACAAAGAAACATCGCCACCGCGCACCACAGCAACATGACCGGAAACGAAATCAGCTCCAGCTTCAGGGCGATAAGCCCAAGCGCTGAGCCTAAAACGGTGCCGCCTATGCGTTCGAAAGCGCGCGGGACCACGTTCCCCCAGAATGAGATCGGCCCCATCACCACCACCAGCGTGATCAGCGGCCACGTCCCTTCCGGGATATCCAGCAGACGAACCAGTACGAAGGTCAACACAAACGCCAGCGCAATGCGGCAACCGTGCACCACGCGATAATGTTTGTATAACCGAATTTCAAAAGGGGTTAATGACTTGTCGGGGCGCACACCCGTCTCCAGCTCTACGGCAAACCACAATTGTACTGTGTTTTCAGCCGGGTGGATCGCGCCCGGCTGAAAAACCCTGCATTCCGCAGGATTATCCCACTTTGTGCTCTACCGGTACAAACATCTCAATATCCCAGTAGCCGTCAGCATTGCCATCGTTAAGATAACGTTCGAAGCAGGGTTTTGCCGCGATCTGGAATTTGTTGTCTTCCAGCAGGGAGTTGAAGAACTGATACCATGGAGTGGCGAAATCATGATTTTCGACGCGCGCGGCGGCAATAGCATACTCTCCGGCAGCAATTTCGGTCATCATCACCCCTTCGCTGTTTTCAGGAATAGTGAAATCGTCCGTTACCGTTACGGCGGTAACGCAGCGGAGCTTTTCTGCCGGCACGTCATCCGGATTGTCATAATAAACGGCCACCCACTCCTGCGGCTGAATATGACGCCCGTCTACCCACATGACCAGCTGTTCAAATCCCTGCTTGACCGTCTTTTCCCACGGCCCCACGAGATGAAAGCCAGCGATCGTACGTTTCTGTTGCTGCCTGATGCTGTAGTCCATGCTGCCTCCGTTTATTACTGTATATATATACACTGTAAAGCAGAATCGAGATTATCGGCAAACCAGGAGTGTTTATTATGTGAGCAGACTCGCAACACTGCCAGTCTGCCCAAAAAGGTCAGAGTTTATGATGCAGATAATCGCCGAGGCGGGAGAAAAGGCCGCCCTTTTCAACGCTTTCCAGCGTAACCAATGGCCAGTGCGCTACCACCTTGTCACGATCGTACAGCTGGATCTCCCCTACCCGCTGATGCGCGGCGATCGGCGCTTCCAGCTCTTTTTTATCCATCACGTATTTCGCCTTGATGTTTGGCACTTCCGATTTGGGTAATGCCAGCCAGAAGTCCTGATCCGTGCCCAGCGCGATCTGCTCTTTATCGCCGTACCAGATGCGCTCGGTTCCCACTTTTTTACCGTTATGCAGGATCTGCACCGTATCAAAATTTTGCTGTCCCCAGTGCAGCAGCTTGCGCGCCTGATCTTCACGTCCTTTCGGGCTGTCTGCCCCCATCACCACCGCAATCAGTCGACGCTGACCGTCCACCGCGGAGGCAATCAGGTTAAAGCCCGCGCCCGAGGTGTGACCCGTTTTCAGGCCATCCACGTTCATGGTCTTATCCCACAGCAGGCCGTTGCGGTTCTGCTGGGTGATGCCGTTCCAGGTCAGGCTCTTTTCGCTGTACATGTGATAGAACTCAGGCTCGCCGTGAATGATGGCCCGGGAAAGCACGGCGAGATCGTAAGCGGAGCTGTGCTGACCCGGTGCATCCAGCCCGTGTACGGTTTCGAAGTGGGTATCGCGCAGGTTCAGCTTTTCAACGTAGTCATTCATCATCCTGACGAACTGCGGCTGACCGCCCGCCACGTGATCCGCCAGCGCCACGCAGGCGTCATTGCCGGAATCAACAATCAGGCCGCGGCTGAGATCGCGCACGGAAACCCGATCGCCCTCCTTCAGAAACATCAGCGACGAACCGTCAAAGACCGGATTGCCTTTTGCCCATGCGTCACGTCCGACCGTCACAATGTCATCGGGGCTGATGCGGTGGCTATCAATAGCACGATCGACAACGTACCCCGTCATCAGTTTGGTCAGGCTCGCCGGATTACGCTGCTGATGTTCGTTGCCCGCCGTTAAGATTTGACCCGTGGTGTAATCCATCAATACCCAGGAGCCAGCCTGGATGGCAGGTGGCTGAGGTGAAAAATCCAGCGGCTCGGCAGCCAGCGCGGAAGAAATACTCGAAGCGAGTAAAGAAACAGCAATAAACAGACGGCGTTTCAACGGTATATCCTCAGGTCAGTAAAAATCGATGACCTTTTTACGGGAGTTCTGATGTCGTTACCTGCCTTAATTGCAAAAAAATGTGACAGCACGCAGATTTTTTCGGAACAAATCTCGCAAATTTCTTGCCTGACGGTGCTTTTTATTCGGACTGCTCACCCCAATCGTTTACCATAGAGACGTCAATTTTTAACAGGATGAGATTACTGGTGTCTGACTCTGCCGCGCGCCCGACTTTTTTGTTCCACGATTACGAAACCTTTGGCACCCATCCGGCGCTGGACCGACCGGCGCAGTTTGCGGCTATCCGTACCGATGACGAATTTAACGTCATCGGCGAACCCGAGGTGTTTTACTGTAAGCCCGCCGATGACTATCTGCCGCAGCCGGGCGCGGTAATGGTGACGGGCATCACGCCTCAGGAAGCGCGGGATAAAGGCGTTAGCGAAGCAGAATTTGCCCGTCGCATCCACGACCTGTTCACGGTGCCCAATACCTGCGTGGTGGGTTACAACAACATCCGTTTTGACGATGAAGTGACGCGCAATATCTTCTACCGCAACTTCTACGATCCGTATGCCTGGAGCTGGCAGAACCGTAATTCACGCTGGGATTTGCTGGATATCATGCGCGCCTGCTATGCGCTGCGCCCGGAGGGGATTAACTGGCCGGAGAACGACGACGGCTTGCCGAGCTTCAGGCTCGAGCACCTGACGCGGGCCAACGGCATTGAGCACAGCAACGCCCACGACGCGATGGCAGACGTTTACGCGACCATCGCTATGGCGAAACTTGTAAAAACCGCGCAGCCGCGCCTGTTTGAGTATCTGTTGAGCCATCGCAGCAAGCAAAAGCTGATGACGCTAATTGACGTGCCGCAGATGAAACCGCTGGTGCATATTTCAGGGATGTTCGGTGCGTGGCGCGGGAATACAAGCTGGGTGGCGCCGCTTGCCTGGCATCCGGACAACCGTAACGCCGTCATCATGGTGGATCTCGCCGGAGATATCTCCCCGCTGCTTGAGCTCAACAGCGACACCTTACGTGAACGGCTCTATACGCCGAAAGAGGCGCTGGGTGACCTGCCAGCCGTACCGGTAAAACTGGTGCACATCAATAAGTGCCCGGTGCTGGCGCAGGCCAACACGCTGCGCCCGGAAGACGCCGACCGGCTGGGGATTAACCGTCAGCACTGCCTCGATAACCTGAAAGTGCTGCGCGACAACCCGCAGGTGCGCGAGAAAGTTGTCGCCATTTTTGCCGAAGCAGAGCCGTTCGTGCCGTCTGAGAATGTGGATGCGCAGCTTTATAACGGCTTCTTCAGCGACGCCGATCGCGCGGCGATGAATATCGTGCTGCAAACCGACCCGCGTAACCTGCCCGCGCTGGATATCACCTTCGCAGATAAGCGCATTGAGAAGCTGATGTTTAATTATCGCGCGCGTAACTATCCCGGCACGCTGGATGAAGCAGAGCAGGAACGCTGGTTACAGCATCGGCGCAACGTGTTTACGCCGGAGTTTCTTAATAGCTACGCCCAGGAGCTGGAGATGCTTTACGGTCAGTATGAAGGGAATGCTGAGAAGCAGGCGCTGCTGAAAGCGCTGTTCCAGTATGCGCAAGAGATTGTCTGAATAGCGGGTACAAAAAAGCCGGAGGCGATGTCTCCGGCTTTTTTTTGCCGGGTGGCGCTAACGCTTACCCGGCCTACGAAACTGTAGGTCGGGTTGAGCAAAGCCGCCACCCGACACAGTCTTACGCGACGTCTTCGTACTGAGGAACCGGGTTGCGGAAGCTTCTGGTCACGCAAGCCAGGTAAATCAGACCGATTGCACCCCAGATCAGACCCAGAACCATTGAGCTCTCTTCCAGGTTGATCCACAGGGCGCCCACCGTCAGGGCACCACACACTGGCAGCACCAGATAGTTGATGTGGTCCTTCAGCGTCTTGTTGCGCTTCTCACGGATCCAGAACTGCGAAATCACGGAGAGGTTAACGAAGGTGAACGCCACCAGCGCACCAAAGTTAATCAGCGCCGTGGCCGTTACCAGGTCGAATTTAATCGCCAGCAGGGCAATAGCGCCCACCAGCAGCACGTTCCACGCCGGGGTACGCCATTTAGGATGCACGTAACCGAAGAAGCGGGTTGGGAACACACCGTCACGGCCCATCACGTACATCAGACGAGAGACGCCCGCGTGCGCTGCCATACCGGAAGCCAGTACGGTGACGCTGGAGAAGATCAGCACGCCCCACTGGAAGGTTTTACCCGCCACGTACAGCATAATTTCAGGCTGTGATGCATCCGGATCTTTAAAGCGAGAGATATCCGGGAAGTACAGCTGTAAGAAGTAAGACGCACCAATGAAGATCAGGCCGCCAATCAGCGCGGTCAGGAAAATCGCTTTCGGGATCACGCGCTCAGCGTCTTTGGTCTCTTCAGACAGAGAAGAGATACCGTCGAAGCCCAGGAACGAGAAGCACAGGATAGTTGCACCGGTGATCATCGGCACTACGTGAGCGCCTTCAGACCAGAACGGACGGGTGCTGGTCAGCGTACCTGCGCCTTCCCCGTGGGAAACGCCGTAGATGATCAGCCCAACGATAACCGCAACAATCCCCATCTGAAGGATCACAATCAGGGTGTTGAAGTTAGCCACGGTCTTGATGCTGCGCAGGTTAGAGATGGTCATAAAGGCCACCAGCGCCACAACGAAGATCCACGACGGCACGGAAGGCACCAGCGCTTCGAAGTAAATTTTTGCCAGCAGAATGTTGATCATCGGCATGAACAGGTAGTCCAGCAGTGATGACCAGCCCACCATAAAGCCAACCGCCGGGCTAATGGATTTCTGAGCATAGGTGTACGCAGAGCCTGCGGACGGGAAACGGCGAACCAGTTTACCGTAGCTCAGCGCTGTAAAGAGGATGGCGACCAGCGCAAAGGCGTACGCCGTTGCAACGTGACCGTCAGTAAGGCCTGATACGATACCGAATGTATCGAACAGCGTCATCGGTTGCATATAGGCAAGGCCCATCATAACAACCGGAATCAACGTAAGCGTTTTACGTAATTCCACGCGAGAGGTGTTTGGAGTTGCGTTATGCGACATAGTTATTCTCCTTTACGGTGATAACCGCCACGTAAGCGAAAAATTGCCCCATTTCTTTCTTCCTCAGCGACAACAACTGTCGGATTTTAGTAAATATCTATCCGGTACGAAGCCCGGCCTCTTGGTTTTTAGTTTCGTTTCGTACATGCAAAAAAAAATAACCGACGCCTTTTATATCGTCGATTATTCATTTGTTTGCAGCGGCGGCATTTTGCCCTATTCCAGATACAAAAGGCAATACATTGAGAAACCTGCCCATAAATTAATTTTACTAACTGATTGATTTCCCATCATCTGCCTGAGCGTAAACTGTGGCGATAGCACTATTTGCTAAAATTTCGTCTCGCCACCAGGCACTGGCAAGCCCGGCGGTCTGTTCATTCCAGCCCACCCATACCGGTTCGTTACTGCTCTGCGCTAAAACTTGTTTTTCCACCAGCGCTCCGCTGTCAATAAACCGCTGCGCTAAATAACGGGGAAGGTAACCGCACCCCAGGCCGCTTATTTGCAGCTCCAGCTTGGTTTTAAAATCAAAAACGGTGATGGCCTCCTGCTCATCCAGCAGCTGCGATGAAATGCCGCATTCGGGGCGAGAGCTGTCTCCAACCACAATGGCGCGATAGTTTTTAATGACGCGTCGGGTAACAGGCTCCGGTTCATTCGCCAGCGGGTGATGAGGCGCAACGGCAAAAACCTGCTCCAGAACACCCAGCCGCGCAAAACCAAATTCGCTCAACTGGGGAGGCTCATGCAGCGCCCCAACGATGATATCCGCCCTGCCCTGCGTCAGGGCCTCCCAGGAACCGCCCAGCACGCCATTAATAAAAACCAGCCGCGTGACGCTATGGCGCTGATAGAACGCCTCAATAAGCGGAGTGAGCAGGGAGAAAGGGAATGTATCATCAACCCCAATTACCAGCTCATTTTCCCAGCCCTGGTGAAGTTTGACGGCCTGTTTTTCCAGCTCGCGAACCGTATGCAGCACGTCACGCCCTTTTTCCAGCAGCATCTGCCCTGTACGGGTGAAACGCGCGCGATGCCCGGTGCGGTCAAGGATTTGGATATTAAGATCGCTCTCGAGCTTTTGCACGGTGTAGCTCAGAGCCGAAGGGGTTTTATAGAGCTTCGCCGAGGCGGCGGCAAAGCTCCCCTCTTTTTCCAGCGCATCCAGAATAACAAGAACATCCAGCAGCGGTTTCATCTTCGCCCCCTTGCGGTGTGCGATTGTCTCCGCCGGCGCAATTATTCCATGGGCATAACCAGCGGATCGGGATACTGATATTCAAATCCCAGTTCATGGCAAATACGATTGCCATCAATAATTTTGCCTTTGCGTTCTCCCTGCGCCTCACTGAATACCGGCGGCGCCAGACCCAGCTGGCGCGCCATCAGCGGATAAAAGGTACTGCGCGGCGGATGCGAAGGCGCACATATATTATAGATGTGCCCCCTTTCGGAGCCTGCAAAAGCAGTTCTATGGCGCCGATAACATCCTCAAGATGCACAAGATTAACCCCGTGCTGGCCATCCGGCGCGGATTTACCGGCAAAGAAGCGCCCCGGATGACGCCCCGGCCCCACCAGCCCGGCCAGGCGTAAGATATCCACCTGCGTGCCAGGCAAATTGTGCAGCCAGTCTTCCAGCTCTTTCAGCACCCGGCCGCTGGCGGTCACCGGACGGCGCTCGGTGTTTTCTTTCGCCGTACCGTCGATATCGCCATAGACGGAGGTGGAGCTGGTGAAAATGATACGCGGGATATGGTGCGCCAGGGCGCTGTCGACAATCTCCTGCACCGCCTGCAAGTAAAAAGACTCACCCGGGCCGCTGCGCCGCGCCGGCAAGGTAATGACCAGCGCGTCCACATTCATCAATTCATCCAGCTCGTCGGTATCGCAGATAAGCTCGGGTTCGAGACGCAGCTCAACACCATCAATGCCGCACATGCGTGCCGCTTCAACCCCATCTCGGGTGGTCTTACTCCCTGTCACCTGCCAGCCTTTCGCGGCTAATGACATCGCCAGTGGCATTCCTAACCATCCTAACCCGACAATCGCGACCTTTTTCATTACATTCTCCGCTTAACGATGCCTGTTATAAGGCTACGCCAGCCTGTTGGAACGCACAATTCATACCATCAATATGAAATGAATTAATGATCAAAAAAAGCCCTTGCTTTATGGCGTACAACTGGTTTAGGTTAAAAGACATCAAATGCATAAGCATTCAACGAGAATTTATATGACACGCGTTCCTTTTAAAAACCACCATCATCACCATCATCCTGACTAGTCTTTCAGGCGATGTGTGCTGGAAGACGTTTGGATCTTCCAGTGGTGCATGAACGCATGAAAAAGCCCCCGGAAGATCTTCTTCCGGGGGCTTTTTTTTGGACCGCATTCAGACAGGTTAAAACAGGTTAACGAGGAACACAGAATGTTAGATAACTCACGTTTACGCATAGCTATTCAAAAATCAGGCCGTTTAAGCGACGATTCACGCGAACTGCTGGCCCGCTGCGGGATTAAAATCAACCTGCACACCCAGCGCCTGATCGCCCTGGCTGAAAATATGCCGATCGACATTCTGCGCGTACGTGATGACGATATCCCGGGCCTGGTGATGGATGGCGTCGTTGATCTCGGCATCATCGGCGAAAACGTACTGGAAGAAGAGTTATTAACCCGCCGCGCGCAGGGCGAAGATCCGCGCTACTTTACCCTGCGTCGTCTGGACTTTGGCGGTTGCCGCCTGTCGCTGGCTACGCCGGTCGATGAAGCCTGGGACGGCCCGGCCGCGCTGAACGGCAAACGTATCGCCACCTCTTACCCTCACCTGCTGAAGCGTTACCTCGATCAAAAAGGCGTGCAGTTTAAATCCTGTCTGCTGAACGGCTCCGTTGAAGTGGCGCCACGTGCGGGCCTGGCCGATGCCATCTGTGACCTCGTCTCCACCGGCGCCACGCTCGAAGCGAACGGCCTGCGCGAAGTGGAAGTGATCTACCGCTCCAAAGCGTGCCTTATCCAGCGCGACGGCGAGATGGCCGACGCCAAACAGCAGCTCATCGACAAACTGCTGACCCGCATTCAGGGCGTGATTCAGGCGCGTGAATCCAAATACATCATGATGCATGCGCCGACCGAGCGCCTGGACGAAGTGATTGCCCTGCTGCCGGGCGCTGAGCGTCCAACCATTCTGCCGCTGGCGGGCGACCAGCAGCGCGTGGCGATGCACATGGTGAGCAGCGAAACCCTGTTCTGGGAAACCATGGAAAAACTGAAGGCGCTGGGCGCAAGTTCCATTCTGGTGCTGCCAATTGAGAAGATGATGGAGTAACGACCATGAGCTTTAACACAATCATCGACTGGAATACCTGTAGCGACGCGCAACAGCGCGAGCTGCTGATGCGCCCGGCAATTTCCGCCTCGGAGAGCATCACCCGCACCGTGGCGGAGATCCTTGATAACGTCAAAGCCCGCGGGGACGATGCGCTGCGCGAGTACAGCGCGAAATTTGACAAGACGGAAGTCGGCGCTTTACAGGTTACCGGGCAGGAAATCATTGATGCCAGCAATCGTCTGGGTGATGACATCAAACAGGCGATGGCCGTCGCGGTGAAAAATATTGATACCTTCCACACCGCGCAGAAATTGCAGGTGGTGGATGTGGAAACCCTGCCCGGCGTACGCTGCCAGCAGGTGACGCGCCCGGTGGCGTCCGTCGGCCTCTATATTCCCGGCGGCTCTGCCCCGCTGTTTTCGACCGTCCTGATGCTGGCCACCCCGGCACGTATTGCCGGTTGTCAGAAGGTGGTGCTCTGCTCTCCTCCACCGATCGCCGATGAGATTCTGTACGCGGCGAAGCTGTGCGGCGTGCAGGCGATCTATAAAGTGGGCGGTGCGCAGGCGATATCCGCCCTGGCGTTCGGGACAGTATCCATTCCTAAGGTCGACAAAATCTTTGGCCCGGGCAATGCCTACGTGACCGAGGCGAAACGCCAGGTCAGCCAGCGTCTGGACGGCGCGGCGATTGATATGCCTGCCGGTCCGTCTGAAGTGCTGGTGATTGCCGACAGCGGCGCTACACCGGATTTCGTGGCCTCTGACCTGCTCTCGCAGGCCGAGCACGGCCCTGACTCGCAGGTGATTTTACTGACGCCAGATGCCGACATGGCAAAACGCGTGGGCGACGCCGTTGAGCGTCAGCTGGCTGACCTGCCGCGTGCGGAAACGGCGCGTCAGGCGCTATCCGCCAGCCGCCTGATTGTGGCCCGCGATCTTGACCAGTGCATCGCCATCTCCAACCAGTACGGTCCTGAGCACCTGATTATTCAGACCCGTAACGCGCGCGATCTGGTCGACAGTATAACCAGCGCAGGATCAGTGTTCCTCGGCGACTGGTCACCGGAATCCGCCGGGGATTACGCCTCCGGCACCAACCACGTGCTGCCGACGTATGGCTATACCTCAACCTGCTCCAGCCTGGGGCTGGCGGATTTCCAGAAGCGCATGACCGTGCAGGAACTCTCCCGCGAGGGATTTGCCTCGCTGGCGTCGACCATTGAAACCCTGGCCGCCGCCGAGCGCCTGACTGCCCACAAAAATGCCGTGACGCTGCGCGTTGCCGCCCTGAAGGAGCAAGCATGAACATCGAAGAATTAGCCCGCGAAAATGTCCGTCGCCTGACGCCCTATCAGTCTGCGCGTCGTCTGGGCGGGAACGGCGACGTCTGGCTGAATGCCAATGAATATCCCACGGCGGTGGCCTTTGAGCTCTCGCAGCAGACGCTGAACCGCTACCCGGAGTGTCAGCCGAAAGCGGTGATCGAGAACTATGCGCAGTATGCAGGCGTGAAGCCTGAGCAGGTGCTGGCCAGCCGTGGGGCTGATGAAGGGATTGAGCTGCTGATCCGCGCCTTCTGTGAGCCGGGTAAAGACGCGGTGATGTACTGCCAGCCTACCTACGGGATGTACAGCGTCAGCGCCGAAACCTTTGGCGTGTCCTGCCGCAACGTGCAGGCGCTCGACAACTGGCAGCTGGATTTGCAGGGCATCGCCGATAACCTCGACGGCGTGAAGGTGGTGTTTGTCTGTAGCCCGAACAACCCCACCGGGCAGATTATTCATCCGCAGGATATCCGCACCCTGCTGGAGATGACGCGCGGCAAGGCGCTGGTCGTCGCTGATGAAGCCTATATTGAGTTCTGCCCGCAGGCGACGCTGGCAGGCTGGCTTGAGGAGTATCCGCATCTCGTTGTGCTGCGTACCCTTTCCAAAGCCTTCGCCCTCGCCGGCCTTCGCTGTGGATTTACGCTGGCAAATAAAGCGGTTATCGACCTGCTGCTGAAAGTGATCGCCCCGTATCCGCTCTCAACGCCGGTTGCCGATATTGCGGCACAGGCGCTGGCCCCGCAGGGCATCAGCGCGATGCGCGAGCGTGTGGCGCAGATCCTGGAAGAGCGTCAGTATCTTGTCGATGCCCTTAAAACGATTCCGTGCGTGGAGCAGGTGTTCGACTCGGAAACCAACTACATCCTGGTGCGCTTCACCGCCTCAAGCGCGATATTTAAATCGTTGTGGGATCAGGGCATTATCTTACGAGACCAGAATAAACAACCTACCCTGAGCGGCTGCCTGCGTATTACCGTCGGCACCCGTGCAGAGAGCCAGCGCGTGATTGACGCCCTGAAAGCGGAGAAAGTATGAGTCAGAAGTATCTCTTTATCGATCGTGACGGCACCATCATCTCGGAGCCACCCAGCGATTTTCAGGTCGATCGTTTCGACAAGCTGGCCTTTGAACCCGACGTGATCCCGGTGCTGCTGAAGCTTCAGAAAGCAGGCTATAAGCTGGTGATGATCACCAACCAGGACGGTCTTGGCACCGACAGCTTCCCGCAGGCGGACTTTGACGGCCCGCACAACCTGATGATGCAGGTGCTGACCTCGCAGGGCATCGCCTTCGACGAAGTGCTGATCTGCCCGCATATGCCTGCCGACGAGTGCGACTGCCGCAAGCCAAAAGTGAAGCTTGTTGAACGTTATCTGGCGGAAGAGGCGCTGGATAAAGGCAACAGCTATGTGATCGGCGATCGCGTCACGGATATCACGCTGGCGGACAACATGGGCATTGCGGGCCTGCGCTATAACCGCGACACGCTAAACTGGGCGATGATTGGCGAGCAGCTCACCAGACGCGACCGCTATTCCCACGTTGAACGCAACACCAAAGAGACGCAGATCGATGTGAAGGTCTGGCTCGACCGCGAAGGCGGCAGCAAGATCCACACCGGCGTCGGTTTCTTTGACCACATGCTGGATCAAATCGCCACGCACGGCGGCTTCCGCATGGAAATCGCGGTGAAGGGCGACCTGTATATCGACGATCACCACACCGTGGAAGATACCGGCCTGGCGCTGGGCGAAGCCCTGAAGCTGGCGCTCGGCGACAAGCGCGGCATCAACCGCTTCGGCTTTGTTCTGCCGATGGACGAGTGCCTGGCGCGCTGCGCGCTGGATATCTCCGGGCGTCCGCACCTGGAATATAAAGCCGACTTTACCTACCAGCGCGTGGGCGATCTCAGCACCGAGATGGTGGAGCATTTCTTCCGCTCGCTTTCTTACACTATGGGTCTGACGCTGCACCTGAAAACCAAAGGCAAAAACGATCACCACCGCGTCGAAAGCCTGTTCAAAGCCTTTGGCCGTACCCTGCGCCAGGCGATCCGCGTGGAAGGTGACGCCCTGCCCTCGTCGAAAGGAGTGCTGTAATGAACGTGGTGATTCTGGACACCGGATGCGCCAACCTGAACTCCGTACAGTCGGCGATTATGCGCCACGGCTACGAGCCGGTGGTGAGCCGCGACCCGGACGTGGTGCTGCGCGCGGATAAACTCTTTCTGCCGGGCGTTGGCACCGCCCAGGCGGCGATGGATCAGATCCATGAGCGCGAGCTGGTGGATCTCATCAAAGCCTGTACTCAACCGGTGCTGGGCATTTGCCTCGGCATGCAGCTGCTTGGCCGCCGCAGCGAAGAGAGCAACGGCGTTGAGCTGCTGGGCATTATTGAAGAAGACGTGCCGAAAATGACCGACCACGGCCTGCCGTTGCCGCACATGGGCTGGAACCGCGTTTATCCGAAGGCGGGCAACAGGCTGTTCCAGGGTATCGAAGACGGCGCATACTTCTATTTCGTCCACAGCTACGCCATGCCCGTGAATACCTACACCATCGCCCAGTGCAATTACGGCGAGGCGTTCACCGCCGCCGTGCAGAAAGATAACTTTTACGGCGTGCAGTTTCACCCGGAACGCTCCGGCGCAGCCGGTGCGCAACTGCTGAAAAATTTCCTGGAGATGTGATGATAATTCCCGCTTTAGATTTAATTGACGGCACGGTTGTTCGTCTCCACCAGGGCGATTACGGGCAGCAGCGCGACTACGGCAACGACCCGCTGCCGCGGTTACAGGCTTACGCCGCCGAGGGTGCTGAGGTGTTGCACCTGGTCGATCTGACCGGCGCGAAAGATCCGTCGAAGCGCCAGATCCCGCTGCTTAAAACACTGGTGGCTGGCGTGGACGTCCCGGTGCAGGTTGGCGGCGGCGTGCGTACGGAAGCCGATGTTGCCGCCTTACTGGACGCGGGCGTGACGCGCGTGGTAGTGGGTTCGACCGCTGTGAAAGATCCTGACAGTGTCAAGGGCTGGTTCCGCCGCTTCGGTGCGGATGCGCTGGTGCTGGCGCTGGATGTGCGCATTGACGCGCAGGGTAACAAGCAGGTCGCGGTCAGCGGCTGGCAGGAAAACTCCGGCGTAACGCTGGAAGAGCTGGTCGGGATTTATCTCCCCGTAGGGCTGAAGCACGTCCTGTGCACGGATATTTCACGCGATGGTACGCTCGCAGGATCTAACGTCTCGCTGTATGAAGAGGTTTGCGCGCGTTATCCGCAGGTGGCGTTTCAGTCCTCTGGCGGTATCGGCGACCTGGCGGATATCGCCGCTCTGCGCGGAACCGGTGTACGTGGCGTGATCGTGGGTCGCGCGCTGCTGGAAGGCAAATTTACGGTGAAGGAGGCGATTCAATGCTGGCAAAACGGATAATTCCCTGCCTGGACGTGCGTGATGGTCAGGTTGTAAAAGGCGTGCAGTTCCGCAACCACGAGATCATTGGCGACATCGTTCCGCTGGCAAAACGTTATGCCGAAGAAGGCGCAGACGAACTGGTATTTTACGATATCACCGCCTCCAGCGATGGCCGCGTGGTGGATAAAAGCTGGGTGGCGCGCGTGGCAGAGGTGATTGATATTCCCTTCTGCGTGGCGGGCGGGATTAAATCTGCTGACGATGCGGCGAAAATTCTCTCTTTCGGTGCGGACAAAATTTCGATTAACTCCCCTGCGCTCGCAGATCCGGAGCTGATTACGCGTCTGGCGGACCGCTTTGGCGTGCAGTGCATTGTCGTGGGGATCGACACCTGGTTTGATACCGCGACGGGCAAATATCACGTTAACCAGTACACCGGCGATGAAAGCCGCACGCGCGTCACCCAATGGGAGACGCTGGACTGGGTGCAGGAAGTACAAAAACGCGGCGCGGGTGAGATCGTGCTGAACATGATGAACCAGGACGGCGTACGCAACGGTTACGACCTCGAGCAGCTGAAAAAAGTGCGCGCGGTCTGCCAGGTTCCGCTGATTGCCTCCGGCGGCGCGGGCACCATGGAACACTTCCTTGAAGCCTTCCGCGATGCGAACGTAGACGGCGCGCTGGCCGCTTCCGTGTTCCACAAACAGATTATCAATATTGGTGAGTTAAAAACGTACCTGGCCGACCAGGGCGTGGAGATCAGGGTATGTTAACAGAGCAACAACAGGCGCAGCTGGACTGGGAAAAAACTGACGGATTACTGCCGGTGGTTGTACAGCATGCCGTTTCAGGCGAAGTGCTGATGCTGGGATACATGAACCAGGAGGCACTGGCAAAAACGATCGACAGCGGCAAGGTGACGTTTTTCTCGCGCACCAAACAGCGCCTGTGGACGAAAGGGGAAACCTCGGGTCACTTCCTGAATGTGGTCGGCATTACGCCAGACTGCGACAACGACACCCTGCTGGTGCTGGTCAACCCGATTGGGCCGACCTGCCACAAAGGCACCAGCAGCTGCTTCGGCGAGGCGAGCCACCAGTGGCTGTTCCTCTATCAGCTGGAACAGCTGCTGGCAGAGCGTAAATCAGCGGATCCCGAGAGCTCGTACACGGCGAAGCTGTACGCCAGCGGCACCAAGCGTATTGCGCAGAAAGTGGGTGAGGAAGGCGTTGAAACGGCGCTGGCGGCCACCGTGCATGACCGGGAGGAGCTGACGAACGAAGCGTCGGATTTGATGTATCACCTGCTGGTGCTGCTTCAGGATCAGGAGCTGGATTTAACGACGGTGATTGAGAATTTGCGGAAACGGCATAAATAAAAAAAGACCGGGGAGACCCGGTCTTTTTTTGTGTGTAAATCAGGCTCGTGGCTTGTAGTTTCTCAGCGCGTTACGGCCGAGGACGACAGCAGAACCGATGATCCCGCCGAGGAGAACGGCAAGGATGAGGGTGATGGCCTTTTTAGGGCTGTCACGCTTGATTGGCAGATCTGGTTTCATTACGTAACGATAGACATGTAACGTGTCTGGGTTAACGTTGAGGTTTTCAATGTCCAGTAAGTTCTTTTTGGTCTGATAGTAAGAGCCAGGGAAGACCAGCGGACGGGACGCCTCGTTATCAACCATTGATTTGAGCGCTACGGTGCCCAGCAGGAACATGGTTTCCTGAGTAACATCCTGCGTTTGCTGGAGCTGCGGTGTGCTAATTTTCGCCGCCTCCGCGTTCTTAAGCGCCTCAGAAATTTGCTTGATACGCAGATCTTTTTGCTCCTGTGCCACTTTCTCCTGGTTCAGAAGAGAGTCGTTCAGGGTTGTGATCTGTTGCTTGAGGTTGTCTCTGAGGTCAAGCGTCAGTTCTTTGGCCGTTTGTTCGTCAACCTGCTGGATGTATTGGGCCAACTGCTTTTGCGCAGCTTCAGCCGAATCGCTCTGATAACTGACAGTTAAAGGTACACTCTGTCCCTTTACAGTAGGCTCAATGGACAATTTCTCGGGAAATTCCTGGTTGTCCAGCGCTTGCGCTAATGCTGAAAAAGAAGAATTAAAACGACCAATAGCACGATTTTGGATATCTAAGGTTGAAGGTGCTGCCCCGCCATAGAGGATATTCAACGCATTGGAATAGGTGGCGATTTGTGCCGCATCTGGCTGGGCTATGATGGCGGATGACGTCCATTTCTCTTTAGCAACAGTGATGTAGACAACGGCGAGAACGATAAAAGCAGCAACAAATGCCCCTATTACCCACTTACCACGCCACAGCTGTAGCATTAAATCCAGTAAATCAATTTGCTCCGGGTCATTGTTGCGTGTGACCAGGTTATTGTTGTTTTGCGTCATACAATCCCTAACAGATGAAAAAGGGCAAAAATAATCTTGTTTCCTTAGTGTATCTGTTGCTGGCGATTTTTCTATAAGAATCCGATGAGTTATATCGGAAAGATGGGTTATGTAAGTGAAGTGCGACGCGCTATCATAGACGGATTCTGATGTCCTGGGACATCAACAAGAAGACTGTGAATGAGGGAAGCTATGAAATTTCTGGTAACTGGCGCGGCGGGCTTTATCGGTTCTCATGTCAGCAAGCGCCTGCTTGATGCAGGGCATAAGGTTGTTGGGCTTGATAACCTGAATGATTACTATGACCCTAACCTCAAGCTCGCTCGCCTCGAACTGCTCAAATCCGAGAGTTTCACCTTCCACAAGCTGGACTTAGCGGACCGCGAGGGCATGGCTGCGCTCTTCGCCAATGAAAAATTTGACCGCGTGATCCATCTTGCCGCCCAGGCGGGCGTGCGTTACTCGCTGGAAAACCCGCATGCCTACGCGGATGCGAACCTGGTAGGTCACCTGAACGTGCTGGAAGGCTGTCGCCACAATAAGGTTCAGCATCTTCTGTATGCTTCATCCAGCTCTGTATACGGCCTCAACCGTAAGATGCCGTTTTCTACTGACGACTCCGTAGACCATCCGGTTTCCCTGTATGCGGCAACCAAAAAAGCCAATGAGTTGATGTCGCATACCTATTCGCATCTGTACAATCTGCCGACCACTGGCCTGCGCTTCTTTACCGTGTATGGCCCATGGGGCCGACCGGACATGGCGCTGTTCAAATTCACCAAAGCCATGATTGAAGGCAACAGCATCGACGTATACAACTACGGCAAGATGAAGCGCGACTTCACCTATATCGATGATATTGCGGAGGCGATTATTCGCCTACAGGACGTTATCCCTCAGGCCGATGCCGACTGGACGGTCGAAACCGGTTCGCCAGCAACCAGCTCTGCCCCGTATCGCGTGTATAACATCGGCAACAGTTCACCTGTCGAACTGATGGATTACATTACCGCGCTTGAAGAGGCGCTGGGCAAGGAAGCGGTGAAAAATATGATGCCGATCCAGCCGGGGGACGTGCTGGAGACCAGTGCGGACACCAAAGCGCTGTATGACGTTATTGGGTTTAAACCACAAACCTCAGTCAAAGAAGGCGTGAAAAACTTCGTCGACTGGTACCGCAACTTCTATAACGTTTAAAAACAAAAAACCCGGCAGATTGCCGGGTTTTTTTATCACGATTTTAATCAGTCGCTGCCGAACAAATCGCGGGTATAGACTTTATCTTTCACGTCCGCCAGCTCTTCCGCCATACGGTTGGAGATAATTACATCCGCTTCTTTCTTAAATGCATCCAGATCGCGAATGACGCGCGAGTGGAAGAACTCATCTTCCTGCATCGCCGGTTCATAAATAATGACCTGCACGCCCTTCGCCTTAATACGCTTCATGATCCCCTGAATGGAAGAAGCGCGGAAGTTATCGGAACCGCTCTTCATGATCAGGCGATACACGCCCACCACTTTCGGCTGACGCGCGAGAATGGAATCCGAGATGAAGTCTTTACGCGTGCGGTTGGCATCCACAATGGCAGAAATCAGGTTGTTCGGCACCGCCTGATAGTTAGCCAGCAGCTGCTTGGTATCTTTTGGCAGGCAGTAGCCACCATAACCGAAGGATGGGTTGTTGTAATGGTTACCGATACGCGGGTCAAGACACACGCCCTCGATGATCTGACGGGTGTTCAGACCTAAGCTCTCGGCATAGCTGTCAAGTTCGTTGAAGTAAGCCACACGCATCGCCAGATAGGTATTGGCGAAAAGCTTAATGGCCTCTGCCTCGGTGGAATCGGTGAACAGCACCGGAATATCTTTTTTGATTGCGCCTTCCTGAAGCAACGCAGCAAAACGCTCCGCACGCTCGGAACGCTCGCCAATCACGATACGGGATGGGTGCAGGTTATCGTATAACGCCCTGCCCTCGCGGAGAAATTCCGGCGAGAAGAAGACATTATCAATACCCAACTCTTCTTTAATCGATTTGGTGAAGCCTACCGGAATGGTCGATTTGATGATCATCACCGCTTTTGGGTTGATTGCGATAACATCTTTGATCACCGCTTCTACGGTTGAGGTGTTGAAGTAGTTGGTTTTTGGGTCGTAATCCGTTGGTGTGGCGATGATGACGAAATCTGCGTCGCGGTAGGCGTCTTCTTTGTCCGTCGTAGCACGGAAATTCAGCGGTTTATTAGCAAGGTATTCCTGGATTTCTTTATCAACAATCGGGGATTGCTTTTGATTAAGCATATCCACTTTGGACTGAACGATATCCAACGCCACCACTTCATGGTTTTGTGCGATCAGAATGCCGTTTGATAGGCCTACATAGCCTGTTCCGGAGATAGTTATTTTCATTCGTTCAACTTCTTCAAGTTTAGGTTTCAGGAGGCGTAAGCACACCACCGCAATAAACAACTGTTGAGGTTTTTACCTCTTATGTTGAGCGGCTGTCAAGGCGAATGCCTGGCTGCAGAAATGAGAAAACGCAGTGGTTTATAGGGTGTTTAAAGACACTCGCTGGACAAAGCAAGTCCAGATGGGCTTATCCGTTATAAAAAAAGCCCGGTGAACATCACCGGGCTTTGTTATCAGGCTGAGTTAAATCAGATTAATCCAGCCATTCGGTGTGGAACACACCTTCTTTATCGGTACGTTTATACGTATGCGCACCAAAGTAATCACGCTGCGCCTGGATCAGGTTCGCTGGCAGTACGGCAGCACGGTAGCTGTCATAGTACGCCACCGCAGCGGAGAAGGTCGGAACAGGGATACCGTTCTGCACAGCGTAAGCAACCACGTCACGCAGCGCCTGCTGGTATTCGTCCGCGATTTTCTTGAAGTACGGTGCCAGCAGCAGATTCGCGATACCGGCATTTTCAGCGTACGCATCAGTAATTTTCTGCAGGAACTGAGCGCGGATAATGCAACCAGCACGGAAGATCTTCGCGATTTCGCCGTAATTCAGATCCCAGTTGTTTTCGTCTGAAGCGGCACGCAGCTGAGAGAAACCTTGTGCATAAGAGACGATTTTACCCAGATACAGTGCACGACGAACTTTCTCAACGAATTCAGCTTTATCACCCGCTGGCTTGGCCTGAGGGCCAGACAGTACTTTTGAAGCGGCAACACGCTGCTCTTTCAGAGAGGAAATGTAACGTGCAAACACAGATTCGGTGATCAGGGACAGAGGCTCGCCCAGATCCAGAGAGCTCTGGCTGGTCCATTTACCGGTCCCCTTGTTCGCTGCTTCATCCAGAATCACATCAACCAGGTATTTACCCTCTTCATCTTTTTTAGTGAAGATATCTTTGGTGATGTCGATCAGGTAGCTGTTCAGCTCGCCTTTATTCCACTCGGTGAAGGTCTCGGCGAGTTCTTCGTTAGAGAGGTTCAGGCCACCTTTCAGCAGGGAGTATGCTTCGGCAATCAACTGCATATCGCCGTATTCGATGCCGTTGTGAACCATTTTCACATAGTGGCCAGCACCGTCAGGACCGATATAGGTCACGCACGGCTCGCCGTCTTCTGCAACGGCTGCAATTTTGGTCAGGATAGGCGCGACCAGTTCGTACGCTTCTTTCTGGCCGCCAGGCATGATAGAAGGACCTTTCAGTGCACCTTCTTCACCACCGGAAACGCCGGTACCGATGAAGTTAAAGCCTTCCGCAGACAGTTCACGGTTACGACGAATGGTGTCGTGGAAGAAGGTGTTGCCGCCATCAATGATGATGTCGCCTTTATCCAGATACGGTTTCAGGGAATCGATAGCAGCATCGGTACCCGCGCCCGCTTTCACCATTAACAGGATACGACGAGGCGTTTCCAGAGACTCAACGAACTCTTTAACCGTATAGAAAGGAACCAGCTTCTTGCCTGGATTCTCAGCGATGACTTCTTCAGTCTTATCACGGGAGCGGTTGAAAACGGAGACGGTATAACCACGGCTTTCGATGTTGAGCGCCAGGTTGCGCCCCATCACTGCCATACCGACAACGCCGATCTGTTGCTTTGACATTACATACTCCTGTCTTGGGGATAATCACTGCGGTGCGATGCAGTTTGAATGTATATACGATGTTAACTCAAGCCTGTTACTTATGGATAGCCTTTGGTGCGCTAACGGCCGCGAGATAGGCAAACAGTGTATCGTTTAGTCAAAATAGACGGAATCGGCGAACGTCTTGCCTAAACTATCCTTGGATGACAGCAGGGGTAACTCACCATCAATAAGTGGCCACTTAATCCCAACAGAATCATCATTCCACAATAGGGAATGTTCAGACAAAGGGTTATAATAATCAGTGCACTTATAGACAAACTCAGCGCTTTCAGACAAGACGTAAAAACCGTGAGCAAATCCCTCAGGGATCCAAAGTTGACGTTTGTTTTCAGCGGAAAGCATAATACCTGTCCAGCGCCCAAACGTGGCTGATGATTTTCGCATATCAACAGCAACATCAAAGACTTCTCCGCTGACAACACGTACCAATTTTCCTTGTGGATTTTGAGTCTGGTAATGTAAACCTCTCAAAATATTCCTTGCAGATTTTGAGTGGTTATCCTGCACGAAGTTACGTTCGCATACCAATTCACAAAATTTCTTTTGTTGCCAGGTTTCCATAAAGAAACCCCGTTCATCACCAAAAGTGACCGGCTCGATAATTTTTACATCAGGAATTTCAGTATCAATGACTTTCATTATTAACTCTTTATTTCCCCAAAACTTCTATTACCACACGTTCAACACCTTGTTTCCAGTCTGGAAGTGTCACATTAAACACACGCTGGAATTTCTGATTTGAGAGGCGCGAATTCAACGGACGAGTAGCAGGTGTAGGATACTCACTGGTAGAAATGCCGTTAACTTCCTGGATAAGAAGAGGCTCACCCTGAGCTTTAGCCGTTTCGAAAACAAAATTTGCATAATCAAACCAGGTCGTTTCCCCGCTTGCGACTAAATGGTATTTACCAACAACAAATTTATTATTCTGCTCTTCTCGAATTGCCAGTGCAGTACAATCAGCCAATAATTCAGCACTTGTCGGAGCGCCATGCTGGTCGTTGATAACGGACAACCTCTCTTTCTCACGAGCTAAACGCAGCATGGTTTTCGCAAAATTATTACCACGAGTGGCATAAACCCAGCTGGTGCGGAATATGAGATGTCGGGGATTAAGGCGCGTAATTTCCAACTCGCCTGCTAATTTAGTCTCACCGTAGACATTTAACGGTGCTGGCGCCTCATCTTCCAGCCGATAATGATCGCCCTCACCATCAAACACATAATCTGTAGAGTAATGAATTAGGAGCGCACCTAATTTCGCTGACTCCTCAGCGAGAACCGCAACCCCTTTCTGATTGAGCAACTCAGACAGGTTACGTTCTTGTTCGGCTCTGTCCACAGCGGTATGCGCTGCCGCGTTAACGATAACGTCAGGTTTCACCAATCGTACGGTTTGTGCGATGCCAGGAAGGTCAGTCAAGTCACCACATAAATGCTTGTCGAAATAATCTACTGCGATGACTTCTCCAAGAGTGGAAAGAGAACGTTGTAATTCCCATCCAACCTGCCCGTTTTTCCCTGCAAGTAAAATTTTCATTGGCATGCCGGTTTATTGTCCAATCAACATTTTCAAATATTGACCATAAGATGTTTTCTGAAGCAGATCGGCCTGAACAGCTATTTCGTCCGAACTGAGCCATTTATTACGGAATGCAATTTCTTCAAGGCATGCCACTTTCATACCCTGCCGTTTTTCAATGGTATGAATGAACTGAGAAGCTTCAATCAAGCTATCATGAGTACCTGTATCGAGCCAGGCAAATCCACGACCTAATAACTCCACCTCAAGCTCACCCCGGTCAAGATACATCTGATTTAGAGTTGTGATTTCAAGCTCACCGCGAGCAGAGGGCTTTATTTCCTTAACCATGTCGACAACATTATTGTCATAGAAATAGAGTCCAGTGACTGCCCAGTTTGATTTAGGCTTGAGGGGTTTTTCCTCAATAGATAATGCTTTGAAATGTTCATCGAACTCGACAACACCAAAGCGCTCCGGATCCTGAACCTGGTAACCAAACACAGTTGCCCCTGACGTTTTCTTTGCCGCCGCATTCAACTTCATACCGAAACTTTGACCAAAGAAAATATTATCACCCAACACTAATGCGCAAGGCTCGTCGCCAATAAACTTTTCACCGATAGTAAATGCCTGTGCCAGGCCATCTGGTGAGGGCTGCACGCCGTAGGTGAAATTAACACCAAACTGCGAGCCATCTTTCATTAATCGCTGGAAAGCAGGCATATCTTCAGGTGTGGTGATAATGAGGATATCCCGAATACCGGCAAGCATGAGTACCGATACTGGGTAAAAAATCATAGGCTTGTCATATATAGGGAGCAGTTGCTTAGACACACCTTGTGTAATCGGGTACAGGCGTGTACCTGAACCGCCAGCTAAAACAATTCCTTTCATAACGCTATACCTCGATTATTTGTTCAGGCCAAGACGTTCACCAGCGTAAGAGCCATCAAGAACACGCTGCCACCAACCTTCATTATTAAGATACCATTGAATAGTTTTTTCGATCCCGCTTTCAAAGGTTTCTAGAGGCTCCCAGCCGAGATCATTTTTCATTTTAGTTGCATCAATGGCATAACGAAGATCATGTCCAGGACGATCGGCAACAAAAGTTATAAGCTCTGCAAAATTGACAATACCGTTTGGTTTTTTATCGATGATTTTATCAAGAATTGCGCAAATAGTTTTTACAACATCAATATTTTTACGTTCATTATGACCACCAATGCAATATGTATCACCGATCTTGCCCTCTGTAGCCACTTTGTACAGTGCGCGGGCGTGATCATCAACATACAGCCAATCGCGGATCTGCTCGCCGTTCCCATAGACCGGGAGCGGTTTTCCCGACAAAGCATTAAGAATAATGAGCGGAATTAACTTCTCTGGAAAATGGTAGGGGCCATAGTTGTTAGAACAGTTGGTAATCACCGTTGGTAAACCATAGGTACGATTCCAGGCGCGAACTAAATGATCGCTACCCGCCTTAGAGGCCGAGTAAGGGCTACTTGGCGCATAAGGTGTTTCTTCAGTGAATAATCCGTCAGCATCGTGAAGATCGCCAAAAACTTCATCAGTAGAGATGTGATGGAAGCGGTAAACCTTCTTCCTATCATCATCAAGTGATGCGTAATACTGACGCGATGCTTCAAGAAGAATGAATGTACCTATTACGTTAGTCTGGATGAAGGCCGCGGGTCCGTCGATAGAACGGTCAACATGACTTTCAGCAGCCAAATGCATCACGATATCAGGCTGGAAGGAATTGAAAATATCCGCAACAGCCTTCGCATTAGTAATATCAGTTAGAGAGAATGAGTATCGCGAATTTTTTTCAACTGGTGCCAGAGACTCAACATTACCTGCATAGGTTAAACAATCAACCACGCATACTGAATCCTGAGTATTATTTATAATATGCCGAACCACGGCTGAACCAATAAAACCAGCACCACCAGTGACAAGAATTTTCATAGTTTTCACTTTCTGTTAGTTATTCAGAGGAGCTCTATACTCAACTGACTCATACAATTCTTTATAAGCTTTTAAAGGATCACTTTTTTTTGAGTATATTATCTATATGCATTGCAAGCATCTCTTCCGTACGGACAAAGTCACATTTTTCTACGAATGTTTTCAATGCATTTTTAGACATTTGAGCAACCAATTCGGGATCCCTATTTAACTTTTCTAGAGCGCGCGTCCATTCAATTAAAGAATTATCTTTAATATAAATACCGCACTTCTCTTTCTCAATATCGACATACCAGTAAGGGTTGTATGTAGCAATAACTGGCACGCCTAAAGCGATAGCCTCAATCAATGAAGACAATCCGACACAATAATTGATCTTATCTGTTTTAATAGGGATAATCATACTCTTTGATGCACTTACTTTCTCAAGCAAGTCTGTATATGCCCAGCGACCTTTATTTATCCTAATGTCGCCATTTACATTTGCATAGCTATCAGGCAAATTTAAATCGCTGGTATAGATATCAATTGTAACGTCGCTATTTTTTACCGATGACATTACAGACGGCAGATCCCTATTTTCACGCCCTGTCGAAATTATATTCTCGTTATGTAATCCATTAATAAAAGGTGCATAGAAAGTTGCATCCCCTCCCCATGGTATAAAGTGACATTGATGAGAATGAAGTCCCCTTGAGGCCTTGATTTCATCGCGTGACTTTTCCGAAAGAAAGAAAATCGCATCAATTTTTCTTACATAACACTTTAAAAATGGCAGAAGCAATGAATGTATTACTTTCTTTAATCGAGACACTGGAGGGGCGAAAACATCGAGATGCATCCAACCCGCAAACTTTGTTTTAAATAAAAAAATACGTGCCAGAATATAAAAAAGCATCGTTTTTCTTTTAATAAAAGGCATAAAGAACAAATCTGGTTTGAACTTCCAAAATGAAATAAGATCATTAAGTAAATTCCCCCGACCGACCATTACCTCAAAGCCCATCTTTTCTAATTTGGATACGCCGTACACGAACTGCGCAGGGATCTCATTTTTTTTATAACGGCTAAAAGCAGCGCCGTTATCATTAACAAAAACAAAGGCTTTCATTAAAACTCCGTATTAGAGGCCATATCCAATGTGCTTAATTCAGTAAGCGCCTTTTCTCAACAGAACCACATTGACGGTTTTGAAGAGAATGACGATATCATTCCACAAAGACCAGTTTTTTGACATACCAGGAGTCAAAATAAACACGCGTGGTGTAGTCAACATCGTTACGTCCACTCACCTGCCACAGGCCAGTCATGCCTGGCTTTACCATCAGATAATATTCAACGTCATCGGCATAGCGTTCCAGCTCTTCGTGGATGACCGGACGCGGGCCGACCAGGCTCATCTCACCTTTAAGTACGTTAAATAACTGAGGTAACTCATCAAGACTCGTTTTACGAATGAAGTGACCAATGGCAGTAATACGCGGATCGTTTTTCAACTTAAAATCTTTTTCCCATTCAGCACGAGCTTCAGGATCTTTCTCAAGTAATTCTGCAAGGATCTCTTTTGAATTGATATTCATAGAGCGAAACTTATAACAGTCAAATTTCTCACCACGGCGCCCAATTCTCGTATGAGCATAGATAGCCGGCCCACCATCACGGGAAACTTTATACCACAGGTAAACCAGCAGTGGCGATGAAACAAGAAGAATGCCTAAGGTGCAGACGATATCGAAGGTACGCTTAATAAAGCGCGAGGTCAGTTTAGACAGATTATTGTGAACCTGAAGAAGTAATACTTCGTGGCTAAATATAAATGACATACTAGTGCCGTATAAAGGAAATCCTCTCAGAGAAGGAATAATTATAACGTTACGGCACTTATTTTTCGCAAGGAATCGTAACCAGTTTTCAAATTTATCCTTTTCGTCAAAATCGCACGCGACTACGAACTGAGTTGAAAACGAATTATAATGAGTAAGCAATGTCTCTTCATCTTTAACGATCGGACACTCTTCCATAATATCGGCTGTCGCATCAAAATCACAAAACGCATCAATTTTGAAACCAGACACCTCATGGCTTTGTAAAGCATAATAGGCTTCACGCGCATTTCGTCCGGAACCTAAAATAACGGTGCGCTTTTTCCAGTAGCCAAATTTGTTAAGAATGATTTTTGTAATTTCACGCGATAACGGAACCATAATGATGGCATATAGCCAACAGTAGGCCCAAATATAGCGAGAAAAGTGCCATTTAGAAAATGCCACTAATGCAAGATCGAAGATCGAAAAGATGACAATAGTACGCAGTGTTTCTTTAAGTTCAGACCAGAAGGGTTTCTTTTGTGCATAATGACGTAAGCGGACGCCAAACCAAAAAACACACATTACTGTCAGAATAAAGTGTGACAACACCCTCACATCAATTTGTAGAATTGGCATAAAGGTATTCAGGTCGCCAATAAAAAACATAACGGTTAAAAAGGAAAGCCCCAAAGAAACATTAAGCCAAAATAAATCCGATGCAATTAAGGCCCCACGGCAAATAAATTCTTTCTTTTGATCTTTAAATACGCTGATTTTCATTGTTTAAATCCTGACATAAATCGGCTGATTTATGCCGTGGTCATTATTTTTCCGGATGAGTATAACTGTTCTGTACTCGCGCAGCCTGAGTATTGATCAGCGACTCAGAGTATTGAGCCCAGGCACTATCGACATACTGACTAATCTCGTCACGGAAACGCTGCTCTGAAAATGTTAAAGCATGTTCGCGACAGTCTTCTGGCTTAATTTCATCGGCGTATTTTTCAAAGGTATTCACTGCTTCGCATATGGCGTCTGCGGTTTGTTCAAAGAAGAACAGCCCAGTCGGTTTATCGCTACCAAGGGGTTTAACCGTTTCGAGGCACCCGCCTTTACCGAAAGTAATGACCGGCGTACCGCTTGCTTGTGCTTCTACAGGCGAGATACCAAAATCCTCTTCTGCAGCAAATACGTAAGCTTTAGCACGCTTCATATAGTCGACCATTGCAGCGTCATCCTGATAGCCGAGTAGCGTGATATTATCCATCGCCAGCTGTTTGATCTTATCCATCTCAGAACCATCACCAATAACCACTAACTTTTTATCAGGCATTTTGGCAAACGCACTAACAATAAGATCAACACGCTTATAAGGCACCATGCGACAAGCAGCCAGATAGAAATCCTCTTTTTTGTCACTGAATTCGAACTTATCCGTATTCACCGGCGGATAGATGACGTCTGCTTGTCTGCCATAAACCTTGTTAATGCGGCGCGCAATAAACCGTGAGTTACCAATAAAATGATTAACGCCCGCAGCGGTACGGTAATCCCAAATACGAATCTTATGCAGGAGATACTTAGCAAGCCACCCTTTCAGACCTTTGTTCAGGCCGGATTCCCGCAGATACTGGTGCTGGAAATCCCACGCGTAACGGATAGGAGAATGGACATACGACACATGAATCTGGTCAGGGCCAGTGATCACCCCTTTGGAAACAGCATGACTGCTTGAAATAACTACGTCATAAGCAGACATATCAAGCTGTTCGATAGCCAACGGCATCAACGGCAGATAAGACTGGAATTTTTTTGCTGCAAATGGCAAACGCTGAATAAATGTTGTAGTGACTTTTTTATTATTAAGAAAATGTTTTTCTTTTGGCTTTAAGAAATCACATACAGCGAAAATATCCGCATCGGGATAACAACGTAAAATTTGCTCAACCACTTTTTCAGAACCCGCATAGGAACTGAACCACTCATGAACGATTGCTACTTTCATTGCGCTTCTCATCAATTAGCTTAAACATTTTTTCAGTGCGTGACTGGTAAGTATATTCTCGGGCAAGCTCCTGACATTTCTCCACAGAAATCCGATCGCCAGAGGTAATATCTTCCAGAGCTGAAATAAACTCAACGGGGGTGTGGGCAACGCGAAAATAGTCTTTAAAGTCACACAAGGACGCTAAATCGACACTCACCACTGCCTTCCCTGCCGCCAGATACTCAAAGAACTTCATAGGGAACATTGAAGCAGTATATTCATTCAAATTATTAGGCAGCAAAGTTGCGGCAAAGCCCTTCAGGTAACCAGGCAACTGCTGGTACGCCCTTGGCCCAATTAAATGAATATTTTTGTGACGGGTAAGTTGAGTCGCATCAGTGTTCGGATCTCCCTCGCCAACATCGCCAATCATCACTAGCGACCACTCAGGATGAGCTTCTGCAATCGCTTCCAGGAGAGAGAAATTCACCTTATAGCCGCTAATAGCGCCAATAAAGCCAATTCTTGGCTCCGGGATCGCGTTCAGGTCGGCAGGAACGGGCAGTTGATCATCCAACGCTTTTGAAAAGTGATTATAGTCAGCTACGTTAGAGAAGTAATAAACCTCATCGCTCCAATGCTTTCTTGACTTCAGAAGCGTCAGAGAAGTGACAAAGGTAATGTCTGCGCGACGTACAAGCTCTTCCTCTGCATCCTGAAGGATCTCTACCGGCATTCCAGGCTGAGCTTTAATTTCGTCGACACAATGATAAACAACATAACCGAAATCACCCGGCTCCAGAAAACGCGTGGTCAACGGGTTATAGGTCCATAGCGTTTCGTCTTTGAATTTTAAACGCCAGCACCAGAATTTGAGCGCGCTGCTCAAAATCAGTTTATTAAGCTTACGCACAATAGCGTAGTTATTAAATGGGATGGAAATTGGTGACCATACCCAGACATTGTCGCGCACTTTTCGAGGTGCTTTAATCGCTTTAAGAACCCGGCGGAAGATACGCGAAAGGTCTTTCTTATTTACACTAGGTCGGCGCAGTCCCAGAGACTCTATGTAAAGAACACGGTGCCCACGGTTTGCCAGCTCTAAGGCAACATGCTGTTTATTTGTCCAGAATGGGTTGTCCCAGTCTGCCGTGGATAAGACGACGATGTCTTTTATATCTTTATTTTTGTTCATAAAAATACGCTATCTCAGTCCCTTTTTTTGGAAAATCCCTTTAATACCATTTCGGTACAATGGGAATAACATTGCCCATAACAGACTAAACATCACAAATATTGCGCCATTAATCAAGAGTCGGAAAATAACATTATCAGGTTGAATAATGTAATGCCCAAGAGTCAAGATAATAGATGTATAAAGAATTAATCCCAAAGAAATTTTAATTAACACAGGAAAAAGATCTTTTGCAATTCTTAAGTAACACGCGCTAAGGATAAACATCATTAAACTGTATATCGAATTCCCTAGCCCTAACCCAAATGCACCCCACATTTTATACGTCGCCAGGTTGACAACCGCATTACTCAGCAATGCAACCATCATCACAACCAATACTTTCTTATTATTGAGATGTGCGCTCAATGCCTTAATGAATATATAACCTATCACCTGAGCCCAAAGGCCTATGCACATTCCTTGAATAATATCAGTTGTTACCGTTACGGAGTGCTGATCAAATGCACCACGCATAAACAGTAGAATAACGATGTCTTTTGCATAGAAAAAAATGAAAAAAGACATGTTTATAACAAGCAGTGCCAGCCAATTATAAATAAACCTTATCTTATCTCGAACAACTTCTGGCTTCTGCGATGACCATTCAGATAATCCAGCAAATGCTATTGGCACAGACAAAATAAAAACAACAGTGTCAGTAATAAACCGGGCATAATCGAGTCCGGACACTACATCAATACTGATTAATGATGCTAGTGCCCTTTCCAGAGTAATATTACCTTGCAATATTAGAGGTAGTATAAGCAAGGGCCGAAGCGTTATCCAAAAACTCTTCATTACCAATTTGACTTCGGCCGCATCAAAACGACCAGGGAGGGCTAGAATAGTGCCCTTTCTTGCACGGATAAGCGCCCAGATACTAAAAATTATATAGCTACCTGTAAAACCCCATGCAAGTAATAGATAATTATTATAATAATATGCAGCAACCACTCCCAACAGCATGCCGACATTTTGAATGGAGGCCCGCATAGATATGGGTTTATAATCTCCATGTGCCATCGACAAATAATTTATTAACGCTGAAAAAAGATAGAAAGGACAACAGATAGCCATTATCTTAAGTAACTCAGTCGACATCTCACGCGCATTCCCGCCAATTCCGGGAGCCATGATACCGACCCAATAGTCTGATAAAAAATACAGAACAATGAATATAAATACAGATATCAGAGCGAAAAAAATAAACATACAGAGCTTGAAAGTCGATGCACGAAATTCATTCTCGGTGAGATATTTTTTATATAATGGGATGAATGCTGAATTAAGGCTGTCACTGGTCATAAAATTGATTGGTACAAGGGTTCCCGTCTGCGCAATACGATAAGCCCCGTTGACATCTCCTGTACCAAAAAACTTTGCCATCAAAACTTCCCTGACCAATCCAAGGACTTTCGAAAGCATGTTGCCGCCTAGCAGCTGGCTAATAGCTTTTTTCATTTAGAATTTCTTAGGAATAATGAGGTATATTCGCTCACAGAGTGACTTAATGTATTTTTTTTGGGGATAAAAGATCTTCTTTCCTTGCTACTAAGAGTATTAATATAAGCCTGCACATCTTTAAAAGGAATATGATTAGGATTGCACTTGAATATCTTATCGCTCGAATTAAATGTAAGATGTTCCGATATTATAAGAGGTAATCCGGAGCTCATCGCCTCCAGTACATTCAATGGCAATCCTTCAACTCTTTTGGTAAGGAATAGAAAAATATCGGCACCTTGCATTATTTTTGCCAAATCAGTTCGCGTTTTTGCCCCCAAGAAAATTACATCATGATTTAACTTGAGTTCGTCAACTTTCTTTCGCAACTGTTTTTCATAAGGTCCATCACCACAAATCAAAAGTTTCGCATCTAAGTTAACTTTTTTTATTTCAGCGAAAAGATCGATATTTTTATCAACCCCCTTTTGCTCATGTAGACGTGATGCTGACAAGAATATTTTTGCTTCAAAGCTTATGCCTAACTGCTCGCGCACAGTGTTTCGCTGAGATATATCATCAGAGAACAAATATTCGTCAATTCCATTTTCGATTTTAACTACTTTATCGTTACTGCAAATAAGCGTTGTTGGAAAGGACGTTAAATCTTTTTTTACAGCGTCCCCAACAGCAACAACCCAGTCGAAGTAAGAGTAATGTTTAGCATCTGAATAAAAACCAAGTATATTTTTAACACTTGATAAAATCTTTTTAATTTTCCGTGTTTTTATCTTAGAAACTAATTCACCAATTGATGTGCCATGGGCCTGCATAATAAACTTTGCATTTGGGAATAATTTTTTGTGTTTAAGTGTACTAAATGCCCCTGCGCTAATGCTAATTACCGCACTAACATTATCTTTAGTTCTCCACGTTTCAATGATTTTTTCAGTCTCAGCCCACCAACCGGGCGAATATGCCGCCTTAGGGATATTTTTTAACTTTATTATTTGTGGGGTATTTTCTAAAACAGGAATATCTTCATCAAAATCCGTGGTAACTACAGTAACCTTAAAGCCTTTAACCTGTAGCTGAACCGCTAAATCCCATGCTACAACTTCCATTCCGCCAAGGTGATGGAATGGAAGAGAGCGAGCAAATATGATTACTTCCTCAGCCATGAATCAGTTCCTGATATATTTTTTCTAATTTTATGGTTTGTTTGGACAAGTTAAATTTTTCGCTAATGAAAATACGGGCATTTTTACCCATTTCAAACCGCTTATGTTCATCCTTCATTAGAAACGAGATTCTTTCCGCTAATTGCTTATCATCTCGCTCTTTAACTAAAAACCCAGTTTGCTCATCGATAATCGCCTCTGGTATCCCACCATGCTGAGTACCGATGACAGGAACACCGGTCACTGCCGCTTCAAGAAGAACCATACCCAACCCTTCAGCATCACCGGTTTTCGCTGTAATGCTTGGTAAAACCAACATGCTGGCTTTACGCATCCATTCCATAACATCGACGTGGGGCAACGCGCCTGTAAAAGTAACGGTTTGATCCAGACCAAGGGATGTGACCTGAGCCTTTAGCCCATCCAATAACGGACCTTCTCCTATAATCACAAGCTTAACATCAGGATTTGATACCTTTACCTGCTTGACTGCATTGATTAAAACGGCCGTCCCTTTTTTCTCTACCAGCCTTGCAACATGAAGGATAATGCCTTGATCGTCCTCTTTTGCACGCGGCTGATATTTATTCACATCGATACCAATATAGTGCTGAATGATTTTGCTTTCCGGGAAACCATGTTGCAGTGCCTGACGGGCAATGAAATCTGAAACACAAATAAACTTATCGCCCTGACTTTTAACTTTGTTTTGATGGAGAAGATAATTAATCCAGGCTGGTGACCGGGACGCCAGTAAATCCTTATTACTGACCGTCACATCAAATCCATGAAGTGTCGTCACCAAAGGAATACCTTTCTTCTGCGCCAGCTTTAAAGCATAAAGTCCATCGATCGCAAAGTGTGCATGAATGAGGTCTAAGGGCTGTGATTTTAAAACAGACTGATAAGGCAGCTGCGACGTGGTGATCGCATTCACCATTTCTGCGAGTTTACCGTAAACATTTCCATGTTCATTCAATACACATGCGACTGAGCCTTCTGGTTTCGTCCCGATGAGGCGTCTGCCGATATAGCATTTATCAAAACACTGTAATGCTTCAGCCTGCTGCTGAATAAAAACTTCCGAACCCTTAAAAAGCTGGTTTCTGAAAATACCGACCGTCTTCATTCCTGTACCCTATTATGCCGATTAATTGGTAAATTTGCTGCCAGGCAAAGCCCAAGCATTACGGCTAACACGATCATCTGGTGTTGCTCACCTATTAAGCCAAAGTTTTCGCCAAATCCGTGAGCAAAAAGCCAGGAAAGCACCATCAGGAAGGAAAAGCCGATGTTTTTTTGTTCATTATTTGTACTTCGTATTGCTCTCAAAGCAACCCCAATGCTGCAAAGGATAAAACCTAGCCCCAGCATTGAAGCAATAATTCCTGACTTAGACCAAAGATAAATAAGCGTGTTGTGTGGCGGAAGGAAATAATCAGTGTGCTTACTGTAATCGGCTTCCCAACCACCGTAGCCCTGCCCCATCAGTGGATTATTTAAAAATGCGTCAAATGCATAGTTCCATATCTCGTAACGTGTTTCAGCCGTATCCGTGGATTCTTTTAAAAAAACGCTTTGTTCGGTAATGCTGAAAACAACGCTTATAGCGATTAATACTATGGCAAACGAGGCGCCTACTGAACTCAAAATGACGCGTGTCGAACGCTGAAGTTTCAGATAGAAAATAAATGCCGGGATAAGTATCGCGAAAAGGACGCCCGCTTTGGAGCCGGTAAAAAATACGGTTGCCCAGAGCAGAATAGCCATCATAAGCGTGATTTTTGATTTCAACGCCTTGTAAATGCCCCAAGCCATAAAGGATGAGATTCCTGCATAACAGGCAGCAGCATTGGCATTAACGAACAAAACCCCACCCGCTTTAACCGGATCGTAGAAGTTATTCCTAGCTCCATCTAATAAGCTCTGAAGCGTATTCATTCCCATCGTATATTTACTTATAGGGGACAACACTACCGCCAATTCGAGTGACTCATTAAATCTAAAGATGATGACCGTAATCGCCTGCAAGCAAACAAAAAACAGCATAACGTTGATAGTTTTATACAATGCAACTCGATCTTTCACCGCTAAAACGTAGACGGCGTTTGAGATGACGATAAATTCACACAAATAGGCAATATCACGAATACCCATCGATTTCTCAACCGACCACGCAAGGCTCAGGGTGCTGATGAGTATCAGGCCAAGAAGCATAATATTCGTTGCTTTTGCTAAGAACCGGTTTGCATTAATAATAAATTCAGGCAGGAGCAATGCCGGAAGCAGAAATGCCATTGGAACATCGGCTCCACCTAATTGCACCAGATAGAGCTGCGGAATGCTACATACCAGCACCATTAACAACCTGATGCGTAGGTGCAGAGCGAGGAAAACAAAAAAGAAAATTAAACCTACGATTGCCGCTAATAAGACTTCTAACATTAATATTTTCCCACGCGATTAGGCAACTTAGAAATTAGCTTTTTATCAGCCCTAACAGCTCATCTCGTTTCGCTTCCATTAAACCCAGATCGGCATCTGCTTCCACATTTAGACGCAGCAGCGGTTCGGTATTGGAGGTGCGAATGTTAAAGCGCCAGCCCGGGAAAGACATGCTCAGTCCATCCGTGTAGTCAATATCCACAGCCAGGGAGGAGTAGCGGTTTTCAATCTCATCAATTAACGCAGAAGCATGGACCACTTTGCGATTAATTTCACCAGATACAGGGAAGCGTGCGATACGTGATTCCACCAGCGAGCCAAGAGAGCGTCCGGATGTTATTACCAGTTCAGCAACCAGCAACCATGGAATCATGCCGCTGTCACAATAAGCAAACTCACGGAAATAATGGTGAGCGCTCATTTCACCGCCGTATACCGCATTCTCTTTGCGCATACGCTCTTTAATAAAAGCATGACCGGTTTTAGACATCACAGGGATCCCGCCCGCGCGCTCGACAATATCAACCGTATTCCAGGTCAGTCGCGGGTCGTGGATGATTTTCGCGCCACGCTCTTTATTCAGGAAGGCTTCTGCTAAGAGTCCAACGATATAGTAACCTTCGATAAAATTGGCTTTCTCGTCAAACAGGAAGCAGCGATCAAAATCTCCGTCAAACGCGATACCCATATCCGCTTCAGCTGTAACAACCGCATTGGCGGTATCCTGGCGTGCTTCTGGCAGAAGTGGATTTGGAATACCGTGCGGGAAAGTACCATCCGGATCGTTATGAACTTTTATAAAATCGACAGGAATGCCGGCCGTTTTGAAACGCTTTTCAATTTCATCAATAACGTGCCCCGCGGCACCATTACCGGAGTTGATGACTAACTTAATCGGTTTAATGCGGAAATTGTCGAGATTGATATAGCCCAGTAAATGATCAACATACTCATTAAGAACGTTAATCTTTTTATAGCTTCCCATACGCTGAGATGGGGCGAAATCATTTATTTCCGCGAGGAGCTGGATCTTTTTCAAACCCGTGTCACCGCTGATCGGACGGGCACCGCTGCGAACCAGCTTCATCCCGTTATAGTCAATCGGATTATGGCTGGCCGTTACTTCTATACCGCCATCAACGCCCAGATGGAAGGTGGCGAAGTAAATCTCTTCTGTGCCAGAAAGTCCAATATCAAGCACATCACAGCCGCCCGCCATCAAGCCTTCCGCGAGAGCCAGCTTCAGAGACTCACTTGTCAGACGAACGTCGCCGCCGACAACAACCTGTTTTGGTTCCAGACATTGCGCATAAGCGCGACCAATACGCCAGGCAATATCCTCATTAAGCTCTTCACCTAATTTCCCCCGAATATCATAGGCCTTAAAACAACTTAATTTTTTATTGTTATTTTCCATTATGAAATCCTTAGTACGTCATCTTCACCCAAATAACTACCAAACTGAATTTCCAGAATTTCCAGATTTATTTTTCCTGGATTCGAGAGCTTATGTTTTTTTCCCACAGGGATTGTCGTTGATTCATTTTCAGTGAGATAAATTTCGTTCCCTTCGACACCAATTAGCGCCGTTCCGGTCAGCACAACCCAGTGCTCAATACGATGATGATGCAGCTGAAGCGAGAGCTCACCACCAGGAATAATGGTTACACGGTTAACCCGGTAACGCGTATCCCGAACAAGCGTTTCGACATGGCCCCAGGGCATATAACGCGTGGTATGTTCGCGACATTCAGCACGTGAATGGGCTTTTAGATGCTCAACAACAACTTTCACATCCTGGACATTATCCTTATGGGAAACCAGCAGCGCATCTTTGGTATTAACAATAATAAGGTCGTCCAACCCTAACGCTGCGGTTAATTTCCCTTCGCTGCGGATATAACAATCGCGGGTCTGATGGGTGAAAACATCGCCAATCAGCGCGTTGCCATTAGCATCATGCGACGAGGTTTCCCATAGCGCTGACCACGAGCCCACGTCGTTCCACCCTGCATCCATCGCCGTCACAATGCCCAAGTCTGTATGTTCCATCACCGCATAGTCGATGGAATCAGACGGACAACAGGTGAATGTCTCTTTATCGAGTTTGATAAAATCGAGATCGCTGACGGGCTGCTGCATGGCATTTTTGCATGCATCAAGGATCGACGGACAAAATTTCGCAACTTCGTTCAGATAGGAAGAGGCCCGGAACATAAACATACCGCTGTTCCAGAGATACTCTTTACTTTCGAGGTAAGAGATAGCGGTCGCCTGATCCGGTTTTTCAACAAAGCGCTTGATTTTCCAGGCGGTAGACTGATCGGCATGTTGTTCTTCACCACGCTGAATGTAGCCGTAGCCAGTTTCTGGCTGCGTAGGCACGATACCGAAGGTAACCAATTTGCCTTGTTCTGCAAAAGGAATGGCGTTGGTAATGACGGAATGGAATGTGGCTGTGTCGGCAATCAAGTGATCGGCAGCCAGAATGAGCATGACAGGATCTTCACCAGTTTCCAGTGCATGGAGGGCAGCCAGAGTAATAGCCGGTGCCGTATTGCGCCCAACAGGTTCAAGAATGATATTCCCGGCGAGCTTATGCATTTGTCTCAACTGCTCGGCCACCAGAAAACGGTGATCTTCATTGCAGATAACAATCGGATCGGTCACATCCAGACCGTCAAGGCGTGAAATCGTATTTTGCAGCATCGATCCGCCCTGATGGAATGAAAGGAATTGCTTAGGCTGCAACTCGCGAGACATCGGCCATAGTCGACTCCCTGTTCCTCCTGCGATCACCACTGGAAGTAACATCCTGCTTCTCCTGCTTTGCTCAATACTAGATTGTGTGTAAAAAAGGCACGCTACCGCCCCTGGCTTAACAGCTACCAGTGCACTGAGCGAATGTTGAATAAAGGATTTTGAGGTCTGATTACAGACAAAAAACTGGCGTTAATTGTCGTCCTAAATGGACTCGGAAACAAGCACAAATCGTTACAAATCAGTCCACTTTTGAATCAGATAACTCCATGTTATCACTAGAATTAATAACGAAAAACGGCAGTTACCATTTTGGTTATGTTTACACATACCAAATGATAACTGCCGCTTTTTCAAATAGACAGAGACGGATCAGTCGTTAGCCAGCAACTTCTCAATGCGGCTTCTGAACTTCGCCCCTTCCTTCAGGTTACGCAGACCGTAGTTCACAAATGCCTGCATATACCCGATTTTCTTACCGCAGTCGTAGCTATCGCCGGTCATCAGCATGGCATCTACGGACTGTTTTTTCGCCAGTTCAGCGATCGCATCGGTCAACTGGATACGGTCCCAGGCGCCTGGCTCCGTTTTTTCCAGCTCGGCCCAGATATCCGCGTTCAGAACATAGCGGCCAACGGCCATCAGGTCGGAGTCCAGCGTCTGAGGCTGATCCGGCTTTTCGATGAACTCAACAATGCGGCTCACCTGCCCTTCCGTCTCCAGCGCTTCTTTCGTCTGAATGACAGAGTACTCAGAGAGATCGCCATCCATGCGTTTCGCCAGCACCTGGCTGCGGCCCGTCTCGTTGAAGCGCGCGACCATTGCCGCCAGGTTGTAACGCAGCGGATCGGCGGAAGCGGTATCAATAATGATGTCCGGCAGGACCACGATGAACGGGTTATCACCCACCACCGGGCGCGCGCAGAGGATTGAGTGGCCCAGACCCAGCGGCTGCGCCTGACGCACGTTCATGATGGTCACGCCAGGAGGACAGATAGACTGAACTTCTGCCAGAAGCTGACGCTTAACGCGCTGCTCAAGCAGCGCCTCGAGTTCATAAGAGGTGTCGAAGTGGTTCTCAACGGCATTCTTCGAAGAGTGCGTCACCAGAACAATTTCTTTGATCCCCGCAGCAACAATCTCGTCGACGATGTACTGAATCATCGGCTTGTCAACGATCGGCAGCATCTCTTTAGGAATGGCCTTTGTGGCGGGCAACATATGCATGCCCAAACCCGCTACCGGTATGACTGCTTTCAAATTAATCATTATTTCTTCCACCTTAAAATGGTTGACGAATTATAGCTTTTAAACCTGTTTTCGCCAGCATGTTTTGCCGTAAATATGAAGTAATCCTAGGTCACCCCACCACAAATTACAGTAGTTGTAATCTGAATAGATCGCGATTCCGTACCAGGAATAGTCGCAAAATAGGCTGTAGGATTACCTGTGCGGCAGCGCAAAATTCAACCGTTCCGTATTCACCACATGTTGATCGACCCGATCAATATCCACCGAACTCTGCCCCTTTTCATTAACCGCTTTTATGTTCGCGAGCGACAACAGCGTCTCGTTTTTGGCCATAAACTTCCCACGCACGTCTTTGCGCAAGTCGAAGTTCATCTTAAGCGCTGGTCCCGTCGCTGACTCCTGCATCACGTTGATATTACGCAAGAAAAGATGCTGTGGCTTGTTGTGCAGCTCAAGCGTTGCTCGCTGCATGTTGACGTTGGTGATGGCAACAAACGACGTGGCATTGCCGGAGGAAATCTGTATCCCGCGCAACTTATAGGCCAGCTGTCGGTTATCCAGGCGAATATCGTTAAGTTTGAAGTTTTGCGGTATCGACAGATAATCGCCCTTGATCACGCCATACCCGATTAACATTCCGGCGCTGTTCACCATATCGATATTATCAATAACGAAATTATCACAGCCATAAATAGCTACCGTCGCGTTATCAATTCCGGCCTTTTTACTGAAGTCGGGAGTAATATTGCTGGCCTTGATATTACGGATCACAAAGTGTTTACCGTTTTCAACATGGACCAACTGCCGACAGTTGCTGCCGGTGATATTTGCCACCACGAAGTTTTTAACGGTCTGCTGTTCCGGATAGTCATTGTCGTACGTGCTGCCAGCCAGCCCAATGCCTATCCCCCAGTTGATCTTGCCGTTTGTGCAGTTGATGTTATCGATCACGTGGTCAGAGATCAGGATATTGCGGTCGTTAATCGCCACGTTCCACTCAATCGCGTCACCCTGCAAATGGCTGAATTTACTGTTGGTTATGCGCGCACCGTCCACCTGATTATGAAAACCCTGGCGCAGAATGGCGTAGTTGGCCTGGCTCACGGCAATGCGATCGATAAGCAGGTTACGCATCACTCTCGGCTTTTTACCGCCGATGTAGATCTGGGTGACGGGGCCGAAGCCGCTCATCGCCAGCCCTTTAATGACACAGTCGGAGCCACGCACGTCCAGCGTAATGTTATGCGTGCGCCCCTCTCCTTCCCCAATGACCTTACAGCCTTCCTGGAGCACAAACCGCCCGCGGCCGTTGCCCTTCAGCGCACCGCGGATCAGCAGGGTTTTGCCATCAGGAATGAAAATGCCGGTATTGATGTTTTCACAGGTTAACCCGGCGGGAACAACAACGGTATCGCCCTCGGTAAATGCCTGCTTAAAGGCGGCGATCCAGTCGTTATTGTTGTAGCGATCGACAGAAACCGTCTTCCCGGTTGCCGCCCGCACAGCGCGGGGCGACAGCAGTGGCATGGCAGCCAGGACGGATAAAGAAGAGACAAATCGGCGTCGGGTAATCTTTTTCAGCATACAACCTCAGCGTTACAGCGTTTGCAGCAGGCTCGCTAACTGGCGATTAATCACCTGCTGATTAAATTCTGCTTCAACTTTTTGCCGCGCATTTTGCAGCACAGGGATCAGCGTCTGCTGATCGATATCACTGAACGCAGCCAGACGATCCGCCAGCGCCAGCGCATTGTTTTCAGGGACCAGCCAGCCGGAATGCTCAGAGGTGATCAGCTCCGGGATACCGCTGTGCAGGGTCGAGACCACCGGAATGCCGACCGCCATCGCCTCCATCAGCGCCACGGGAATACCTTCCATATCGCCGTCGGCGCCGGTTACGGAAGGCAGCAGGAACACATCCGCGTCATCAAGCATGGCTTTCACTTCGTGGCTCGGCTTGAAGCCCGGCATCTCGACCACGTCTTCCAGCTGATACTGTTCAATCAGCGTGCGCAGGCGACGCTCCCACGGCCCGATACCCAGGATGCGGTAGTGGAAGTCCACGCCGCGCGCCTTCAGCTGGCGACAGGCTTCGATGGCTACGTGCAGCCCTTTCTTTTCGGTCAGGCGGGCAACAGAGATAATTTGCAGCGGCTTGCCCGGCACCTTAACCGGTCGCTGAGTGAAACGTTCCATATCCACGCCCATGCGTGAAACGGTGATTTTCTCGCTCGGGCACCCCATGGTTTTCAGGCGTCCGGCCCACAGGTTGCTTATCGGCAGCATCATGTCGCCGCGGCGAAACAGCTGCTGATATTCCGGCGTGTAGTGGTTCAGTACTTCCCGGCTGGAGATGTCGATACCGTGGAAAATGGTTGCGATTTTGCCGTCAATCACCCCCAGCTCACGCAGTTTTGCCGCAGTGACGCCCGCCGGGCCAAAGTGGGCGATAAAGACATCGGCCCGGTACGGCTGGGCCGTTTGCCCGCAAATGGCGGAAAGGATCAGGTTGCGGGCCTCCGCCCCATAGCGCGACATATTCAGCGCCCGCCACGTCGAGGCGCGATGAAGGCCGCGCAGCGTCTGGCTGGCGCGATGGCGCAGTTTGTTCATTCGTCCGGTGGGTTCATCCTGCAACCAGCGGGTTTTCGCCTCCAGCCCATACCGGGTATACGCCGCATGGGTGTTTTGCGTATCGCCCTTTTGCAGGGCGATAATCTCCACGTCATACCCCATATCGATAAACGCGGTGATTTGGTTCAGCACAAAGGTTTCAGACGACAGCGGAAATTTCAGTAAGAAGAAACCAACCTTCATTTCCCCTCCCGGACGCGGTCGAGTACGGATTTCACCATGCCAATACCTTTTTCGCGTTCGGCTTTTACCGCTATCGCCAGACGTTCGTTGATCGCAGGCAGCTGGCCGAGCGTGTCGCCCACCATCGCACCCAGCGACCCGTCCAGCAGATGACGAATATCAACGGCCATTTCCGGCATACCGAGCTGCTGCATAATGCCCGCGGACTTGTGTTCGTAGTTAATGGCGATGGCTGGCGTGCCGAAGTTCATCGAGATAATAGCCGAGTGCAGACGCGTGCCACGGTCAGGTCGCAGGCGGAGAGCAGCTTGCCCATCTCAAGGTCGTTCAGCTCGTCCATCACCACGTGATAGCGGGACGGGTCGTTCACCAGGTTGCGCAGGTTGAGCGCCACCATACGGTCATCTTTGTTGTAGCTGTCGATACCGGTACAGGTGGAAAGCGCCAGCACCTGGTAACCGCTGTCCAGCACGCGGTTCACCACATCGGCAAAGGCTTTCTCGTACGCCGCCTGGGTCGTGCCGAGGCGTTTATCGAACGGCGCAAGTTCACGTAGGGTAATGGCGACGGTTTTCTGCTTTGCCGCCACGTCCAGCCAGTGCTGTACCGCGTAGCTGGCCTGGAAACTGTCATCCTGATGATCCACCAGCCAGGCGGTGTCCACACCGTGCTCCACTTTGCTGGTGTCGATTTCACTGCGCTTCATCATGTCGAGGCTGACCGATTCACGCAGGATCAGCGCGTCGCAGTGGCCGAAGACATAGTTCGCCAGCTGGTTAAACTGCGGATCCTGGAATGGCCCGACGCTGTGGCCGATCATAAACAGCGGCTTTTTCGCCATGAACGTACAAAGTGCATGCTCAAACTGCGGCACGCCGTATAGATCGACGAAGAACGAACCGCCCACCTGAATAATGGCGTCATAGCCGGACAGCAGACGAACAAAATCGGTAAAGCCCTGCGCGATGGCAATGTTGCGCAGCTTGCCGGTGTCGGTCACGCGAGAAAGCAGCACCTGATGCTGGTAGCGGCGACGCAGCACTTTCTTCACGCGCCCCATCACGCCCGCGGCGTTGTTGTGCTGTTTCATCTGGCTGTAGAGCGGGTCGCCCATCACCGGGCGGTTCAGTAACCAGGATGAGCTGACCGGATAACGGCTCATCACATCCACTTCAGTCTCAGGCTTAAGGGTGTTAATTGCATCCAGTAAACCGCGCAGGATGGCGCTGTCGCCACGGTTGCCGCAGGTATGGTTGCCAAGAATAAGTAATTTCATAATGGCCTCGTAAAATTAGCCTGCGCGAAGCAGCGTTTTCATTTTTTCGTTACGGCAAAACTGGCGCTTCATCTCGACCACCAGCGCATTGCGTGACAGCACAATCATCACGCCGAACGCCAGCGCGCCTGCCGCGACTTGCACCGCAAGCAACGCCGCCAGCGGCAGATGCCCGTTGAGCACCACGCCCAGACCGTAGCTCACCGCAAGCGTCGGTAAGGAGAGGTAAAACGGCAGCCACAGGCTGAGGATGTACTGACGGTAGCTGGAGCCCAGCACCGGTTTGATCATCACGAAGTAGCTCAGCACGGTATTGACGATTTGCACCAGCAGGAAGCCGAGCGTCACGCCAATGGCGCCCGCCATGTGGCCGCCCACAATAATTGCCGGAATAAACAGGAAGGTTTTAAACACGTTGAACTTGAAGCTGATATCCACGCGCGCCTTCGCCATTAGCAGAGAACCAATCGGGTTCCCCACCGAGCGCAGCAGCCCCACGACGCACAGCAGTTGCAGGATCGGGATGATGCTGTTCCACTTCTCGCCAAACACCAGCGGTACGAAATTGCTGGCAACCACCATCAGCCCCAGCAGGACCGGGAAGTTGATGATCCCCACGACGGAGAGCAGCTTGTAAAAGTTCACGCGCAGCTTTTCGGTATCGTCCTGAATTTTGGCGAACGCCGGGAACAGCACGCGGGTAATGATAGGGTTGAGCTTCATCGGCGGGACAACCGCGACGTTATACGCCAGGTTGTAGCCACCCGCGACGCTCGCGCCCAGAATGCGCGCCAGCACCAGCGTGGAGAGGTTAGTATTCACGTAGTTGATAATGCTGTCTGCCGTCAGCCACGCGCCGAAGCGCAGGTTGGATGAAACAGACGCCAGTGAAAAATGCAGCCCCGGGCGATAAATCTTACGGCCAAAGAAGCCAAACAGCAGCGTGCGCACGGCAGAGTTAACCAGGTAGCCGAGGATGGCGGTCATCGCCAGCGGCCAGAAATGGGCGCTGACCACGGTGAAGGTAAAGCCCGCCAGTACGGCGCTGGTTTCAATCATGCCGATTTTGTTGAACTCCAGCTCTTTCTGCATCAGCGCGCGGAACTGCTGCCCGTGCGGGATCACCACGAAAGCGAACGACAGGGTGCGCATCAGCGGCGCCAGGTCCGGGTTATGCAGCACGCCGGCGATCACATCGCTCAGCAGGAACACCAGCACAAAGACGAAGATACCCAGCCCGACGTTCAGCCAGTAGAGGGTGGTCAGCTCCAGATGGCTGATCTCTTTGCGCTGGATAATGGAGTTGGCGATACCAAAGTCCGACAGCGTATCGGCCAGGGCGATAATCACCAGCGAGACGGTCAGCAGACCAAACTGGTGGTTATCGATAATGCGCGCCAGCACCGTCATCTGCACCAGGCCTAGGCCAATGATGACTATGGTGGCCATGGCTGACCATTTCGCGCCGCTGATGGTTTTTTCTCGTAAGCTCATCTTAGTACGCCGCTTTGTTCACGAAGCCTTTGAAAATGGTCAGAAAAACAATCTTGATATCAAACCAGAGGCTCCACTCGCGGATGTACTCCAGATCGAACTCGATACGTTTTTCCATTTTTTCCAGCGTGTCGGTCTCGCCGCGCCAGCCGTTGATCTGCGCCCAGCCGGTGATGCCTGGCTTCACCTTATGGCGCAGCATGTAGCCTTCAATCAGGGTGCGGTACTGCTCGTTATGGGCCACGGCGTGAGGACGAGGCCCGACGATGGACATCCCGCCGGTGAACACGTTGATGAACTGCGGCAGCTCATCGAGCGAGGTACGGCGCAGGAAGTTGCCCACGCGGGTGACGCGCGGATCGTTCTGCGTCGCCTGGGTCACCACCTTGTCGTTCTCCATCACCTTCATAGAGCGGAATTTCCACACCATGATCGGCTTACCGTCCATGCCGTAGCGGGTCTGACGGAAGATGATCGGCCCCGGCGAGCTGAGCTTCACCGCCAGCGCAATGCAGCACAGCACCGGGGAGATGAGCAGCAGGATCAGGGACGAAAGCACGATATCTTCCACGCGCTTCAGCACGCGGTTAATCCCCGACAGCGGCGTGTCGTACAGTGGAACAACCGGTACCCCGTTCACCTCTTCAATACGGGAGTGGAGAATATTGAAGGTGAAGACATCCGGGATGAGGATCACCGAGCAGGTGGTATCCGCCAGCTCGCGCATCAGTTTCTTGATGCGGGATTCATCTTTCATCTGCATGGCGATGTAGACGTTATGAATTTTGCCGGCTTTCGCATCGTCAATAAGCTGTTCGTAGTTACCTGCCCAGTCGGACGGCACGCCGCCGGGCTTCGCGTCGTGATAAATCCCGACCACTTCAAAACCTAACCACGGCTCTTTGCGGAAGCTGTCGAGCAACACCAGTCCCACCGGCAGGTCGCCCGCCACGGCAACGAAGCGACGGTTATACCCGCGGTTGCGCAGCCAGCCCGCGCCAAAGCGGATCAGCGAGCGGCAGACCACCATGCCAATGCTGGTTAACAGATACCAGCAGAGATAGGTCACAAGACGGTTATCAAAATCATGGCTGAACGCCACCAGCCCTGCGCTGAAAACCAGGCTTAAGGTCCAGTTCTGGAGCAGCAGCATCAGTTCGGTGGTCATTTTGACGCCGCGCCATGAACGATAGAAATCGGTCATGCCGCCGATCATCTGAAACACCACCAGCGCAATCAACGCCATCAGCAAGTGCATGTATAAGAACGACTGCCCGCTGACCCAACACACCGCCCACAGTCCGCCGACCATGATGGTGATATCAGAAAAACGCTGCACCATAGAGATTAACGATGCATTCGTTCTCGCTCGTTCGCGCTTTTTTAGATTTGTCATCGTTGTTCCTTTAGTTCTAAACCTTACCCCTCGCCCCTCACCCCGGCCCTCTCCCCAAAGGGGAGAGGGTGTTCAAGTTCCCTCTCCCCTTTGGGGAGAGGGTTAGGGTGAGGGGTAAGGTTTTCTTTTTACTGATTCAACAGCGCCAGAATGTCCTTCGTTCGGGCTTCCATCAGCGCGGTATCGGCGCGGGACTCCACGTTCAGGCGCACCACCGGCTCGGTGTTGGAGGAGCGCAGGTTGAAGCGCCACTGCGGGAACGCCATGCTGATACCGTCGGTACGGTCAATCTCCAGCGCATGAATGGCAAAGTGGTGCTCTACGCGGGCAATGGCCTCAGCGGGCTGCGCCAGTTTGCTGTTGATCTCGCCGCTCGCCGGGAACGCCGCCATGCGGTCGCGCACCAGTTCGCCCAGGCTCTTCCCTTTCAGGCACAGCAGCTCAGTCACCAGCAGCCACGGGATCATCCCGCTGTCGCAGTAGGCAAAATCACGGAAATAGTGGTGGGCGCTCATCTCGCCGCCGTAGATGGCGTCTTCCTCACGCATACGCTCTTTGATAAACGCGTGGCCGGTTTTGGACATCACCGGCTCGCCGCCCGCGGCCTTCACCACGTCGACGGTGTTCCAGGAAAGACGCGGATCGTGAATGATTTTCGCCCCCGGGTTTTTCTCGAGGAACGCTTCCGCCAGCAGGCCAACGATGTAGTAGCCTTCGATAAACTGCCCTTTCTCGTCGAACAGGAAGCAGCGGTCGAAATCGCCGTCAAAGGCGATACCCATATCGGCGCCGTGCTCAATCACCGCGTTGCGGGTGTCGTCGCGGCACTCCGGCAGCAGCGGGTTAGGAATACCGTTCGGGAAGTTGCCGTCTGGCGTGTTGTGCACTTTGACGAAGGTCACCGGCACGTTCAGCGCCTTAAAGCGGGCTTCAAGTGCATCGACAACCGGGCCTGCCGCGCCGTTGCCGGAGTTAATCACCAGCTTCAGCGGTTTGAGGTTCGCCACGTTGATGTAGCCCAGCAGGTGGTCGATGTACTCTTTTTGCAGGTTAATCTGCTTATAGCTGCCGCGTCTGGCTTCATTCACCGGCGGGAAGTCGTTGGCCTCGGCCAGACGCTGCACGTCACGCAGGCCGGTGTCACCGCTGATAGGACGCGCGCCCTTGCGTACCAGCTTCATGCCGTTGTAGTCCATCGGGTTATGGCTGGCCGTCACTTCGATACCGCCGTCCACGCCCAGGTGGAAGGTGGCAAAATAGATCTCTTCGGTACCGGAAAGGCCAATGTCCAGCACATCGACGCCCGCGTCCTGTAGCCCTTTCGCCAGCGCCAGCTTCAGGGAAACGCTTGTCAGACGCACGTCGCCGCCCAGCACGATAGTTTGTGGTTTCAGGTATTCGCCGTACGCGCGGCCGATGCGCCACGCAATGTCTTCGTTCAGCTCTTCGCCCAGCTTGCCGCGAATATCGTAGGCTTTAAAACAGGTTAATTTTTCCATGATGACCCCTTTTTCAGGCAACAGTTGGCCCTGACCATGTAATGGCCAAATTTATTTTTGTCATTCGTAGGCCCGGAAAGCGCAGCGCCACCGGGCATGATGCGGAGTGCTACACGCGCCCGTAGCGATCCTGGAAGCGGATGATGTCGTCCTCTTCCAGATAGGAGCCGGAACGCACCTCAATTAAGTCGAGCGGAATTTTCCCCGGGTTTTCCAGACAGTGCGTGGCGCCCAACGGAATATAAATGGACTCGTTTTCACCGAGCAGCTTCACTTCACCGTCGATGGTCACTTTGGCGGTCCCCGCCACCACCACCCAGTGTTCGGCGCGGTGATGGTGCATCTGCACCGACAGCCCTTCTCCCGGCTTCACGGTGATGCGTTTCACCTGGTAACGCTCGCCGGCGTCGATGGAGTCATATTTGCCCCACGGGCGGTAGACTTCGCGGTGAATATGGTGTTCGTGGCGGCCATCGGCCTTGATCTGCTCCACCACTTTTTTAACGTCCTGCACGGCATTACGGTCGGCAATCAGCACCGCGTCTTTGGTCTGCACGACCACCAGATCCTTCACCCCTACCGTGGTGACGAGGCCAGATTCGGCGTAGACGTAGCTGTTTTCCGTTTTGTGGCTGATCACATCCCCGTGATGGACGTTACCCTCCGGGGTATGCGCGCTGATCTCCCACAGTGACGACCAGGAGCCGACGTCGCTCCAGCCAGCATCCATCGGTACCACTACCGCATCTGCCGTACGTTCCATTACCGCATAGTCAATGGACTCTTCCGGACAGGCGAGGAAGGCTTCTTCGTCCACGCGGATAAAATCGAGATCCGGATCCACCACCGCCATCGCTTTTTCGCAGGCGCGCAAGATATCCGGGCGATATTTTTCCAGCTCTTCCAGGTAGCGACCGGCGCGGAACAGGAACATACCGCTGTTCCAGTAGTATTCCCCGCTGGCCACGTACGCCTGCGCGGTTTCCAGATTCGGTTTTTCGACAAACTGCGCCACGTCAAAGGCCACGCTGTCGCCTTCACCAGGCGTAACGCTGCCGCGGCGAATGTAGCCATAGCCGGTTTCTGGCAGATCCGGCACGATGCCGAAGGTCACCAGCTTGCCGTTCTCAGCGTAAGGAATCGCGGCGCGTACCGCATCGCGGAAGGCCTCTTCCTGCTGGATGACGTGGTCAGCCGCCAGCACCAGCATCAGCGGGTCGCAGTCCGGGCTGCTGCGTTTTGCCGCCAGCGCCGCGAGGGCAATGGCAGGCGCCGTGTTGCGTCCGGCAGGTTCCAGAATGATATTTTCGGTCAGTTTGTTCAGCTGGCGCAGCTGCTCGGCAACGATAAAGCGGTGCTGTTCGTTACAGATCACCACCGGGCTTTCACACTCCACGCCGTGCAGACGGTTAACCGTCGTTTGCAGCATGGTGAGGTCGCCTTTCAGGCACAGGAATTGTTTTGGATAAAGCACGCGGGACAGTGGCCACAACCGGCTCCCGGATCCACCCGCCATTACGACCGGATACAAAGTGGTTTGACTCATGATTTATCCCCGTATATCTGCAATAAATTGGCTCAGCACGTTCTCTTTCTCAAGCGTGCGTTCGGCATATTCACGTGCCACCGTGTTCTCTTTTGGCATGGCGAGTGCCTGCTCAATTCCGGTCACCAGCGCAGGAACCGATTCAGGCTCCACGCAAACGGCAATGCCCGGGTAGCTGTTGCACAGCTGGCCTAATTCTGTTGCGGCTTCTGCCGTAATCACCGCATTTCCGCCCACTGCCAGAATGTTGGTCAGCTTGGACGGCAGCACCGCATCCGCCGCGCCGCGTTTTTGCACCACCAGATGGCAATCCGCCATTTTCAGCAGCGCGGGCAGCGCGTCATAAGACTGAAGCGGGAAGAAGCGGATGTTGGTCAGTCCGCGCTCGCTGGCCATTTTTTCCAGCCGCGCTTTACCGCCGCCCTGCCCGACTATCACGAACATCCACGGGTGTTCGCTCAGCTGAAGCGCGGCGTCAATCACGCTCTCCAGCCCCTGTTTTTCGCCGATGTTGCCTGAGTAAAGAATGATTTTTTGCTCAGCAGGCAACCCGAGCTGCGCGCGTAACGCCTGCGCATCCTGGTCTGTCACATCGCGGAAGCGCGCCACTTCGGACCAGTTCGGAAAGAAGATCACTTTTTCCGCCGGGACGCCCTTCTCCTGCGCCTTGTTCATCATTGAGCGCGAGATGGTCGAGACGTAATCCACGTTGTGCAGGCCGCTGCGCTCAAAGGCGCTGGCAAGCTTCGCCACCTTGCCGCCCTTGCCTTTCCCGGCCATCCCCAGCCCGAGCATGGCGTCCACTTCATAATCCTGAATGTGCAGCAGGGTGCGCGCGCCGGAGAGTTTGCCCAGCAGGCGCATGCCTGGCGTACAGAACAGCGTCGGCACCACGCCGATGATGCGATCCGGCTTCCAGCGACGCTGCGCCATCAGCGGGAAGAAACTGCTCAGGGCAAAGCTGCCCAGATGAATTAAACGTTTCAGCGTCGAGGGCTGTTTCGGCACGTAGAGCGGGCAGCGCCAGACGGTCGCGGCGCCCTCTTCGCGGCGGTAGCGCCAGCTGGAATAGCGTTCGCCTACCTTCCACTCCGGGTAATACGGCGGGGCAGTAATCACCCGCACGTCATGTCCCTGGCTCGCCATCCACTCGACCATCTCGCCGGTGTATTTCCCGATACCGGTAAGCTCCGGCGAGTAGTTAATTCCGTAGACGAGGATTTTCATAGACCTGGCACCTCGGCCTGACGTTCCGCAAGGAAGTACGCCCGACTGTTGTCATGGACGTTGTCGCTTGCCAGCAGCGCCTCTGGCGTTAACCAGCGGTAATCGTCATGCTGAGAATCAGGCAGACGCAGGTCTGCCTCACTCACCTTCAGGCGGAACCCCAGCACGACGTAGTGCGTGGTGAACCCGGTGCCTGAAAAGTTATCGTCATAGAAGTGCTGCCAGACCCCGTAAAACTGGCCCGCTGCCATCGGCAGTTGCAGGCCCAGTTCCGCCAGAGTGAGACGCTCAAACGCATCGGTCAGCGTCTCATCCTTCTGCACGCGCCCGCCGGGCACGAACCAGAAGCCCTGTGCAGGACGATTGGTTCGTTTCCCCAGCAAGAACTCGCCGCGTTCGTTCTCCACGATCAAATCAATTGAGATCAGCGGAGTGGAACGCACTACCGTGGCAAAATCTTCCTGACTTAAAAACATCATTACCCCCGGAAGCGGTGCTGGTTTTCCAGGAACCACTGGTAGGTGCTGGCCAGCCCCTGCTCCAGTGAGACCTCGTGATACCAGCCCAGCTGATGCAGACGGGTCACGTCCAGCAGCTTGCGCGGCGTGCCGTCCGGTTTGGTGGCATCAAACAACACGCGTCCTTTGTAGCCCACCACCTGCGCGATGGTCTGCGCCAGCTCGCGAATGGTGCAGTCCACGCCGGTCCCGACGTTAATGTGCGACAGCATCGGCTCGGTGTTTTCCTGCCACACCTCGCGATCCAGCTCCATGACGTGAATGCTGGCCGCAGCCATGTCGTCCACATGAAGGAACTCACGCATTGGCGTACCGCTGCCCCACACCACCACGTCCGGGGCGTTTTCGGCAGTCGCCTCGTGGAAACGACGCAGCAGCGCCGGGATCACGTGCGAATTGCTCGGGTGGAAGTTGTCGTGCGGTCCGTACAGGTTGGTCGGCATCACCGAGCGATAGTCGCGGTTATACTGACGGTTGTAGGATTCACACAGCTTGATCCCGGCAATTTTGGCAATCGCATACGGCTCGTTGGTGGCTTCAAGCGTGCCCTGCAACAGTTCGCTCTCGGCGATCGGCTGCTTCGCCATTTTCGGGTAGATACAGGATGAGCCGAGGAACAGCAGCTTATTCACGTTGTGCAGATGCGCCGCGTGAATGATGTTGCTCTCAATCATCATGTTCTCGTAGATGAAATCCGCCGGGTAGGTGTTGTTAGCGACAATGCCGCCCACCTTCGCCGCCGCCAGATACACCTGGTCAATACGTTCGCTGGCGAAGAAGTCCTGCACCGCTTTGCTGTCAAGCAGGTTCAGTTCGTCGCGGGTGCGAACAATCACCTCAACGTCGCCGCGCTGTTCCAGCTGGCGAACAATCGCGGAACCCACCATTCCGCGATGACCGGCGACAAAAATACGTTGTTTTGTCATTCTCAGGACTCCAGCGCGATGGCAACCTCGTAGCCATGAGACTTGAGCAGGGAGTGTTTTTTCGCTGCTTCAAGATCTTTGGCCACCATCTCGGATACCATTTCTTGCAGGGTGGTTTCTGGTTTCCAGCCCAGCTTCTCGTGCGCTTTGGTTGGGTCGCCCAGCAGGGTTTCCACTTCAGCAGGACGGAAGTAACGCGGATCAACCTGGACAATCACGTCGCCTGGCTTCACGCCCGGTGCGTCGTGGCCGGTCACGGAAACAACGATACCCTTCTCTTCCACGCCGGTGCCTTCGAAGCGCAGCTTGATGCCCAGCTGTGCCGCAGCCATCTCAACGAACTGACGCACGGAGTACTGCACGCCGGTCGCGATCACGAAGTCTTCTGGCTGTTCCTGCTGCAACATCATCCACTGCATTTTCACGTAGTCTTTCGCATGGCCCCAGTCACGCAGGGAATCCATGTTGCCGAGGTGCAGGCAAGACTCCAGGCCCTGAGCGATGTTGGCGATCGCGCGGGTGATTTTGCGGGTCACGAAGGTTTCGCCGCGACGCGGAGATTCGTGGTTGAACAGAATGCCGTTACAGGCGTACATGCCGTAGGATTCACGGTAGTTCACGGTGATCCAGTAAGCGTACAGTTTCGCCACAGCGTACGGAGAACGTGGGTAGAACGGCGTGGTCTCTTTCTGCGGAATTTCCTGCACCAGACCGTACAGCTCAGAGGTAGATGCCTGGTAGAAGCGGGTTTTCTTCTCAAGACCAAGGAAGCGAATCGCTTCCAGCAGACGCAGCGTACCCATCGCATCCACGTCAGCGGTGTACTCCGGGGACTCGAAGGAAACCGCAACGTGGCTCATTGCCCCCAGGTTGTACACTTCATCCGGCTGTACTTCTTGCAGGATGCGGGTCAGGTTGGAGGTATCGGTCAGGTCGCCGTAGTGCAGATGGAATTTCGGGTTTGCCGCATGCGGATCCTGGTAAATGTGATCGACACGCTCGGTGTTGAATGAAGAGGCACGACGCTTAATACCGTGAACTTCATACCCTTTTTCCAGCAGCAATTCTGCCAGGTAAGAACCATCTTGTCCGGTAACGCCGGTGATGAGAGCGACTTTAGACATGTTTATATTCCTCTGTACTTATCAAAGTTTTTCAGTTTCAACGCGTTCGCGTATCACCACTGCGGGGTTGCCACGGCAAATTTTATTTGCCGGAAGCGATTTAAAAACGCTGCTGCGGGCACCGACTACCGTGCCATCGCCAACAGAAACACCGGGTGCAACAAAGACGTCTGTTGCCAGCCAGCATTTTTCACCGATCACAACAGGCGAAGCGGTAATATCAAAATGCGGGCTCATAAAATCGTGGCTGCCGGTGCACAAATAACACTTCTGTGAAACCACCGAATTTGCGCCAATCGTAATCTCGCCAAGGGTATATAACACCGCGTCATCCCCAACCCAGGCGTAATCCCCAAGCGTTAATTTCCAGGGATAAGTAATTTTCACCGAAGGTCGAATGACTACGTTTTTTCCTATTTTTGCGCCAAACAGACGCAGTAAAAATGCGCGCCAGCGGTACAGTATTTGCGGCGACCAGGCAAATAACGTTGCCTGTACAGCCCACCACAGTTGAACTTTAATACCGCTCCCGCCCCGAAAACCTTTCGGCACGGAGAATCCATTTAATTCCTGCATTACGTTTCCTTATATCTCAGGCTTTGTTATATAAGGCTTTCGCTTTACCCGTCGTTTTCAGACGTAAGAAATAAGATAATTCCGCCCAGAATCCCGGCACGCGTAATATTTTACGCTGCACGTTTTTGGCATCCTGGCACAGTTCCAGATTATTCGAGGTTGACACGCCACCCATTGAAAATTCAGATACCAGTCCTTTAATTCGACGGAACGGGTAGCCAGATTTGTACAGGCTGGCGGCCAGGGCATAATCTGATGACACTTTATAGCGCAAATCGTAAGGCTGTTTTTTCAGGCCGCTCATTGGGAAGAAAATAGCCTGATGGCTGGCCGGCAGGCTGTGGTAGATATACCAGCCTGGTTTCGCGCCGCGCAGCACTTTTTTCCCCTCGCCGAAATCAAGCAGCGCATCACCAATAAACATGGCATCTTCTTTCTGGCGCGCCAGTTGACGGGCAAACAGCGCCACATCTTCATGGAACACATCGCCGGAATTGAGGAAGATCGCGTAACGCCCCTGCGCCATGTTGATGCCTTTATTCATGGCATCGTAAATACCTTTATCTTTCTCGCTGATGTAACGTAAGTTGAACTCACCGTTGAGTTTTTCCAGGAACTCCGCCGTGCCGTCGTTCGAGCCGCCATCGACCACGATCCACTCAAAGGTGAGGCTCGGATCGCGCGCCAGGTTGCGCAGCGAGCGCCAGGTTTTTACCACCCCTTCGTAGTTACGAAAGGCGACAGTAATGACGCTAAGAAACATAAATCACCTCATTTCGTCATACGCTCGTAATATTCAGCGCTTTGCGCAAAATAAACGGACATACAATTAAGAATGCATATTCCGGGCTAAATATTGACCCGGTAAAAAACAACGACACCGGTGTGAACAGATAAAGTTGCACGCGAAAGTTCTGGTTATCACCAAACGCGTTAATCATCATTTTGAAAACTTTAAACAGATACCACAGTGTCAACAGTACGGCGAACCAGGAAAAATAGATAATTAACAGATACAGACCATTGTCTATGGTTTTACCGACATCCGCACCGTTAAAGATTCCGAATGATGCAACATATTCGTAAAGTGAGCCGAATCTTACTACGCCATCAATATGGGTTAAGGAATAACCCACCATCACCAGTGGACCAATGATGCGATAATAGGACGACGAACCTTCCGTTCCCAAATCACCCAGACGTTCAGAAATGTACGGAAACGCAAATATTACGCCCACTAAAAATACCGTCAGAGAGATTATCGCCAGCGGCAGTTTTTTCTTAATCGCCTCTTTGTTCAGGTACTGGAACGCCCACTCCAGCAGGTAAAACAGAATAAACGTCATTACCCCGGAGAACGACCCTGACAGAACGATTCCTGCAAGAATCATAGCATCGGTCCTGGGGGTTTTGATACCGAACTGTTTGATGCTGAGCCAAATTGAGATTAATGCCAGAGCAAAAAACGCCGGTTCAAAATAGAGCGCGGTTGTACGCTTGCCACCAAACTTAATGAAGTTCAGTACATAGCTGTTACTGTATATAAGATATTTCGAAATTATTTCCATCAGGCTACTGCCGCCTGTGAGAATAATTTGCGCCATCTCCATTGCCGCAAGCACAACAATCAGCCCGACGACAATATAAAAGAACCTGAGGATTTTCCTATAATTGTGCGGAGAAATAGTTTTAAAGCGAATACTCCACACCATGCCAATAATGATAACGATATAAACAAACAGCATGGTGGAGGTGACATATTTGCTGGCGTCCAGCGACTGACCAAAGATGTAGTTAAACGCCGTCAGACCAAACCCGATGCCCAGTGAAATCATCAGCTTTTTGAGGTTAAGCTTGTCAACGTAAAGCAACAGCAGAACCGGCAGGAAGGTGACGATAGTGATCGGGAAGCTTTCACCGAGCTGGGCAATCTTAACGTTGACCAGCAGGTAGAGCAGCGGCAGCAGCAGATAACTACAGATTCTGATAGAACGAGACATACTCCTCCAGCATCTGTTGTCCACTGTACGCTTTGCGGCTACGGTTGCGGAACGATTCCAGGTCCGTGCCAAAAACAGCCTGCGCGATATCGGCCTTCGACAACTGCACCAGCGGCAGCACCTCATTTTCACTGAAGGTTTTACCGCCGGATTTCTCCAGCACTTCCCGCGCGGCGTCGCTGTGGGTGGCAATCACCGGTACGCCGATGGAGAGCGCTTCGCACAGGATCAGCGGGTAGTTGTCCACGCGGGAGCTGAACACCAGCGCGTCCATACCGTTCAGCGCGCTCATCAGTTTGCGCTTGTCGGTTTCAAACCCGTGGTTCACCACGTTAGCGCCATCAAACGGCGAGAATTTGCCAAAGGTATGCAGCTCAATTTTGTCGCCGAGCGCCATCATGTCGCGCACCAGCTGCTGGTTGGTTTTGCCGTCGTAGCGCAGGTCATGGGCGACGACCGCAATTTTCGGCTTACCGGGGGTAACGGCTACGGGCGTCAGTTCGGCCAGGATCGCTTCCGTTGCCACATCAATACCGTTGTTGATGATCTGGCAGCGCCCTGCTCCGTACAGGCTATTAAAAGCGTCCGCCACGTGCTGGCTTGGGGAGATAAAGGTGCAGCCGAGCGAGAGCATATCGCGGAACAGCTGACGCTTACCCTCAACCAGCTGATGCGCGCGATCGACCTTCACCGGCGGGTAGTTGCTGAGCGTAGGGCATTTCTGGCAGTTATCTTTCCAGCCTTCGCAGCCGTCGGTAAAGGCGCAACGTCCGGTCACGCTCCAGTGGTCGTGCAGCGTCCAGACAAATCGGGTATCCGGCTTGTGCGCCTTCACCTTGCCACAAAACGCCACCACCTCTTCCAGATTCAGCCAGTAGCTGTGCAGCACGTGGAAGTGCAGCACAACCGGGCCGCGAGTGCGGGTGACGGTGCGATAGAGATTATTCAGGTTGCCGAACAGGTCGCGGTTAAACAGGCGGAACAGCGCAATATTGGCGATGGAGGTCAGACGTGGCGTCTGCTTCAGCACCTGCGGATAGTTATCATGGCTGACGCTTTTCTTGCCGCCTTTACCGTAACCGTAAACAAAGCGCGACTGGAGTCCTTTTTGCAGCGCGCGCTGGTGCAGATCCAGCGCTACGCCTGCCGCCCCGCCCTCTGCGAGGCGTACGTTAAATTGCAGAATGTTCATTTAATCACCTTCACGCGGGCTTTCTCGCCCACCACCAGCGCGTTGTCCGGAATGCTGTCCAGCACCACGCTGCCTGCGCCAATCGTCACGTTATTGCCCACGGTAATGTCCCCGATCATCACCACGTTGGCCCCAGCTCGACGTTATTGCCAATCACCGGGCAGGCCAGGCTGTCTGGCCCGCGGTTGCCGATTGTCACCCCGTGGCGAATGGTGAAATCATCACCCGCGACGACGAACTTGTTGATGACCACCGCATAGCCGTGATGAATGGTAAAGCGGCGGCCAATGGTGGCAGCGGCCTGAATTTCATAGCCAAAAAAGCATTCGGTGATGATGCGGTACAGCACCAGCACCGGCGCGGCCCAGATATTGTTCAGCACATTTTTTTTGCGCCACACCGAGCAAAAGTGCGCAATACGGTAGGCCAGAACCATGCAGCACGGGCGCAGGCTCCAGCTGTTAGCGCGGCAATCTTCCAGAAACATTATTTCCCCCGAAGCCCGTCAGCCAGACGCTTGCCGTTACGTACCGACAGCAGCGTCAGCAGCGTGCGCCAGTTCATGCGCTTATTACGGATCTGATACAGGGTGAAGAGCTGATACTTCCGGCTGGCACGGTCAAACTTGTCCTTGTGCTTGCGGTAAAAATGGAAGTAGCCCGAGAATTTCTTCGGTGACGAGGTGATTTGCATCTCCCCGTGATTGATGTGCAGGATCTGCGTGGCCTCTTCCACCTTCCACGGCTCGCCGTACTCCACCACCATCCGCAGGAAGATGTCGTAATCCTGCGCGGCCTTCAGCTCGGTATCGAACAGGCACTCCTTAAAGCGCCATGCCCAGGTAAACACCTGATTGCCGATAATGTTGCGCTTGTAGAACAGGCGGCGGGAATACGGTGATTTCGGATACAGCGGCAGGCTGGCCGGCTGCGAATAGACCTCGCCCTGGCAGACATAGTCATTGGCATACAGAAACGCGTGGGTCACCAGCTGCGCTTTGTGCGACAGGAAGATTGACAGACGGTTTGGCGTCCATTCGTCATCGTCGTCGATACCGGTCAGATACTGCCCTTTCGCCTGCATAATCGCCTGGTTGCGCACCGCACACGCCCCGGAGTTGATGGCGTTGTGGGTGTACACCACGCGCGGGTCGTTCAGGTCTTCAACAAACTTTTGCAGTTGTTCGTAAGAGGAGGAACAGTCATCCACGATAATCAGTTCCCAGTTATCGTAATCCTGACGCAGGACCGATTTAATCGCGCGGATCGCCAGCTGCTGACGATTCCATGTCGGCATATAGATAGAAATCAAAGGGCGTTGTGTGGTCATGGTCTTCCCCTTATCCCTCACCCCGACCCTCTCCCGGAGGGAGAGGGAGAAAAGCTGCACCATGCAGTCCTCTCTCCCCCCTGGGGAGAGGGTTAGGATGAGGGGGATTATTATTTACTGTCAGACTTGTATTCGTACTCGTAGTAGCCGTAATCCTGATACCCGGTCGCGCGGCGGAAGATGGAGTTCAGAATGACCCCCTTAACCTCAATACCGTTCTGCTCAAAGCGGCTCAGGCTGGTTTCCACTTCCTTCAGGGTGTTCACCGCATAGCGTGCAACCATCAGCGTGGTGCCCGCATGACGCCCTACCACGGCAGCGTCGGTGACCGCCAGAATTGGTGGGGTATCGATCAGCACCAGGTCATAATTTTTGCTCGCCCACTCAATCAGCTGCGTGAAGCGCTCGCTCATCAGCAGTTCAGACGGGTTCGGCGGCACCTGGCCACGCGGGATCAGGTCAAATTTCGGAATCGACGTCGGCTTGGCGCTCTCGCTGATTTCCCCTTTACCGAGCAGGATTTCCGACAGACCGTTAACGTTGTTGGTGCCCAGCAGCTCGTGGGTGTAGCCCTTACGCATATCGCAGTCGATCAGCAGCACGCGCTTGTTGGTCTGGCTCACCACCGCCGCCAGGTTGGCGCAGACGAAGGTTTTACCGATTGACGGGCTGACACCGGTCATCATCAGGACGTTGTTTTTGGCCTGCATCATGGCGAAATGGAGGCTGGTACGCAGGCTGCGCACCGCTTCAATCGCCAGGTCGGTCGGGTTACCCACGGCCAGCAGCTGGCTCTGCTTGTAGCGCTTGACGCCCTTAACGGTTTTGACGCTGTCACGGGACTTCTGCCACTCGGAGAGCGGGATGCTGGCGTACACGCTGATCCCGTTCTCTTCCAGCACCTGCGGGCTTTCGATACCGCGGTTAAACAGCGAGCGCAGCAGCACGCCGACGATGGAAAGCATCAGGCCGAGAATAATGCTGCCGAGAATAATCAGCGCTTTCTTCGGCTTCAGCACGCCCGGCTGGGTAATCGCCGGGTCAACGATACGCACGTCGCCGACGGTGCTGGCTTCGGTGATTTTCAGCTCCTGCTGTTTGTTCAGCAGCTGCATGTAAACCTGCTGGCCGGATTCCACATCACGCGTCAGGCGTACAATTTCCTGCTGCGTCTTCGGCATCGCGGTCACGCGGTCATTCAGCTTCGCCTTCTCTTCTTCCAGGGTACGACGTTTCTCCAGCAGCGTGCGGTACGCCGGGTGACGTTTGGTATAGAGCTTGGAAATCTCCGCCTCTTTGAAGGTCAGCTCGTTCAGCTGCGCATCAATATTCACCATGGAGTCGAGAACCGATTTCGCCTCCAGCGGCAGATCGACGGAATCCTTGTCCTGACGGTACGCGTTCAGCTTGTTCTCAGCGTCATCCAGACGGGCGCGCACCTCCGGCAGCTGTTTACTGAGAAACGCCAGGCTTTTTGCGGCTTCCGCTGACTTACGCTCAACGTTCTGCTCCAGATAGTTGCGGGTGATGCTATTGAGGATGTCGCGAATTTGATCCTTGTCTTCACCGGTGAATGTCATGCTCAGGACGCCGGTGTCCTTGCCGTTTTCGGTGACGGTCAGGTTGTTTTGCAGGTTGTTGATCATCCCGAGCGTCGAGAATTTGGTGACCGTAAACTCCCCGCCCTCATGCGCCTGAATTGCGCTGACCTTGATGCTGACGCCCTCTTTGGTCAGCATCTGCCCCACCTCACCGCGTGCGCTGAAGCCCGCGTCGCTGGTCAGCTGATACTGTTTTGGTCCCAGCACGGTCAGGGTAAAGGTTTGGTCCCCTGCCCCTTTTGGGATCACGAAGTCAGTCACTTTTACCGTATCGTTACTGCGCCCCATCAGGCGATCCCAGCCTGCGCCAAACACCGGGAAGGTATTTTTGGTGACCGCGATATCAAGCCCCAGATCGTGAACCGTTTTGCCCAGTACCAGGCGCGACTGAATCAGCTGAATTTCGGCTTCCGATGCCGGCGGCTTGTTGGCCAGCGCCGAGCCGATATCCTGAACCAGCGAGTTTCCGGTATTTTGTTCGATCTGCACCAGCGCGTCGGCGCTGTAAATAGGCGTCGCGAACAGCGTATAAACGATCGCCGCCACGGCAAAGATGGCGGTAATACCCAGCACCCACCATTTCGCTTCAATAACGGTCCCGACCAGGCGACCGATATCGATTTCATCACTGCCCGATGTCGGGGCGGCAGAAGGTCTTGTTTTTTCTGTCATTGTTATCCCTGCTGAGCTTTCAGTGCCTGCGCCCACTGACGGGCAGACTGGTCTAGTAAGGTGTATACCGCCTCAAAGGCCTCGCGGCTCTTGCGATACGGATCGGGAATTTCGCGCTCACCATCCCAGTGACCAAACAGCATCACCTTGCCGCGCATCTCCGGTGCGATATCGCACAGCGCGTGAATGTGGCGTTTTTCCATCGCGAGGATCAGGTCATATTCCCGGCACATCCGGCCAGAGACCTGACGGGCAACGTGCCCGTCGAGTGAGAGGTTATGCTCAAGGGCAACGCTTGCGGCACGTTCGTCGGCACCTTTTCCGACCAGCGCGCCCAGCCCTGCGGAGTCGACCGTTAACGCAGGCTGGTAATTTTTCAACAGCCTTTCAGCCGTGGGGGAGCGGCAAATGTTCCCCACGCACACCACCAGAATTTTGTTAAACATCGCGGCTTACCAGTTATGAACGTCGCTAGCCGTATCCGTCATGTAGCGAACGCCACTGATGGTAGGCAGCAACTGGTTGATCAGACGGTTCCAGCGGGCAACCGGCGCGGTGGTGACATAGACCACATCGTACGGCTGGAGACGGAACGACGTTGCCATGACCAGGGACGTCGCGTCGGACATATCCAGCTGGTAGATGTTGGCAATCTTGCCCTTCGCGTTCTCGCCTTTGATAGGACGGATCACGAAGATACCGCTGGCGTTGGAGGCGGTCAGATCGATGCCTTCCGCATTGCCCAGCGCTTCGGTCAGGGTCATACCGCTGAAGTCCATCTTGAGGGTGCTCTGTTTCTTCACTTCACCCATCACGAACACTTTCAGATCGTCGTTGCGCGGCACGTACAGAATATCGCCCGGATAAAGGAGGCGGTTCTGGGTCAGGTCACCGTTTTGCATCAGCGCCTGAAGCGAAATGCGCTGCTCTTTGCCGTTGTGGGTCAGCACCACGTTGCGCCAGTCAGCGCCGTCGGTTAAGCCGCCTGCGGCATTGATCGCATCGAGAACGGTGAGCGGGACGTTAGTGATTGCCTGCTGGCCGGATTTATTGACCTGGCCAGAGATATAGGCTTTCTGGGATCTAAACGCGGCGATATTAACGTCCACCTGCGGGTCAGCAATGTACTGCGCCAGGCGGCCGGTAATATCACTACGGATCTCAGCAAGCGTTTTGCCCGCGACGTGCACTTTGCCAATGTAGGGATAGAACATGGTGCCATCGGACTGTACCCAGTTACCGGTGTCACTTGAGCTGCGGTACTGGCCCGCAGGCGTGGTCAGTTCAGGGTGATCCCAGACGGTCACATTAATGACGTCACCCGGACCCACGCGATACTGGTAAGAGGCAATTTCCTGGTCCAGAGACATATTTGGCTGAGCAACATTTGGACGTGGGCGTAATTGTTCCACCAGACGTGGGGTTAATGGATACACATTCACCATTTTGTCGAGATCAAAATCAGCATCCTGCTGTTTAATCACATCCTTGCCCATTGTCGACATATTGCTGCCGGGAAAGACCGTGCAACCACTCATCAAGGTCACAGACACCAATAATGGCATCAATTTCATTTTGGATTTCATCATTGATTATTTATCACTTTGGCAGAGTAATTATCCTGTGCAATTAAAATAAGCGCGGGTCGTGGTGACAATCAGAATGCAGTTAATCATTTAGCAATATAACTGGCATCAGTCCTAAAAAAAGCTTATTCATCCATTGGCTATTGACAGAATAATTGAGGCTGATTCACACGCTTTCAGGCACGCTACCGCCCTTGGCTTTCAGTTACCAATCCACTGACTAAACAATGCGTTATGGTTAGACACCCTCTTGGATAAGGCCTTTTGCGAAATATATCAAACGCCTCACAGGGACGATTGATAATGTATAACCTTCACCAAAGACCGAAACAAAAATAGCAACAAGGAGATTTAACATTTGATGCTGGAAGAATTGTTGCAGCTAACCTAATAGCAGGCAAGGAGACAACCGTCCTAATATTCGTTTTTAAGATTAATATTAAGAGCAAAGTTTTAAGGTTTTCGGATTTTCTTTATATTGACAAAATAGATCGCCGGACCATTTATTGCGATATTTCCTAAATGTCGACTTGTGTAATTAAATCTCCGCAATTAACTTATTTACACCGCCCGGCAAATGGGGTTTACCAGAGTGTAGCATTAAGAGAAATCTCACCCCGGCATTGCAATTTCCGTCGGCTTTATCCATGATCGAAGTGTGACATTAGTCATATAACAGAAGGTATTGCATTTACTATGGAATGGATTGCCGATCCATCAATCTGGGCCGGGCTGGTGACGCTGGTCGTCATCGAATTAGTGCTCGGCATTGATAACCTGGTGTTTATCGCCATCCTTGCCGATAAATTACCCCCTTCACAACGCGACCGCGCCCGCGTGACGGGCCTTCTGCTCGCCATGGTGATGCGTCTGCTGTTACTGGCCTCAATCTCCTGGCTGGTGACGCTGACCAAACCCTTATTCAGCGTGCAGGGTCTGAGCTTTAGCGCCCGCGACCTGATCATGCTTTTCGGCGGATTGTTCCTGCTGTTCAAAGCCACGGTTGAGCTTAATGAGCGGCTGGAAGGAAAAGACAGTGAAAACCCCACCCAGCGACGCGGCGCTAAATTCTGGCCGGTGGTCGCACAGATCGTGGTGCTGGACGCCGTCTTTTCTCTCGACTCCGTGATCACGGCCGTCGGGATGGTTGACCATCTGGCGGTGATGATGGCCGCGGTGATCATTGCCATCACCCTGATGGTGCTCGCCAGTAAAGCCCTGACGCGCTTCGTGAACAGTCACCCGACTATCGTCATCCTCTGTCTGAGCTTCCTGCTGATGATTGGCTTTAGCCTGGTGGCGGATGGTTTTGGCTTCCATATCCCGAAAGGGTATCTGTATGCCGCCATTGGTTTCTCGGTGCTGATTGAATTTCTCAACCAGCTGGCCATTTTCAACCGTCGCCGTTTTCTCTCCGCGAACCAGACATTACGACAGCGCACCGCAGATACGGTGATGCGCCTGCTGAGCGGCAAAAAAGAGGATGCCGAGCTGGATGCTGAATCCGCGGCGATGCTTGCCGACCACAGCGACGGGCAGATCTTCAACCCGCAGGAACGCCGGATGATAGAGCGCGTGCTTAACCTCAACCAGCGCTCGGTGAGCAGTATTATGACCTCCCGCCATGACATTGAGCATATAGACCTGACCGCGCCGGAAGAGCAGATCCGCGCCCTGCTGGATAAAAACCAGCACACCCGGGTGGTTGTCACCGGCGGTGAAGAGGAAGAAGAGCTGCTGGGCGTGGTACACGTGATTGACCTGCTGCAACAGCAACTTCACGGCGAGCCGCTCAACCTGCGGGCGCTGGTGCGCCAGCCGCTGGTCTTCCCGGAAGCGCTGCCGCTGCTCTCCGCGCTGGAGCAGTTCCGCAACGCGCGTACCCACTTCGCGTTTGTCGTTGATGAGTTTGGTTCTGTGGAAGGGCTGGTGACGCTCAGCGACGTGATGGAAACCATCGCCGGTAATCTGCCTAATGAGGTGGATGAGATCGATGCGCGCCACGATATTCAGAAAAACGCCGACGGCAGCTGGACCGCCAACGGCCACATGCCGCTCGAAGATCTGGTGCAGTTCGTTCCGCTTCCGCTGGACGAGAAGCGCGAATACCACACCATCGCCGGTTTGCTGATGGAATATCTGCAACGTATCCCGCAGCCGGGCGAAGAGGTTCAGGTGGGGGATTACATGATCAAAACCTTGCAGGTAGAGAGCCATCGCGTGCAGAAGGTGCAGTTGATACCGCTGCGCGGTGAAGATGAGATGGATTTTGAGGTGTAAAAAAGCCGGGTGGCGCTTCGCTTACCCGGCCTACGGTGTCTGGCTTTTGTAGGCCGGGTAAGGCAAAGCCGCCACCCGGCACAACAGGCATCACAGCTTATCGAGCAGCTTTTTCACATCCTTACCTGACTGAGACTCTTTATTGCGGTCCGCCCAGTCATTCAGCCGACGTTTCGCTTCATCCTGAAGGTGCTTACGCAGGATCTGATCGACCTGCAAACTGTAATTCAACTCCTGCCATTTTCCGTACACGCGCAGCGGTATCGGCGTCTCTTTCAGGAACTCCACAAGCTGTCCTTCGCCTTCCCAGCCAGCCTTCACGCGGACGTTGAAGCGGGTGTCTGCCGTCTCTTTCACCAGATCCAGCGCGCCGGTTCCGGTCAGCGCCAGCAGTGACGACGTCCCCTGCATGTCGTCAAGCGAGAGCTGACCGTTGTCGAGGGCAAGCTCGCTGGTAAAGCTGTCGAGACGGGTTGCGCTGTCGTAGTTTTCATTCGCTTTCACGCTGCTGCTGCGCTCTACCGCCTGCTGCACCAGCTGCTGGAAGTTCAGCCCTTCCATGCGCGAATCTTTCAGCTCAACATGCGCCTGCCCCTGCCAGCTACGACGGAAGGCGTCCGCATCAATCTTCGTACCAGAGAAATCCCCTGCCAGCGACAGCTGCCCCGTGAGGGCAATCGGGTAATTAAAGGCTTTCAGGATGGTGCCAATCTCAACGTTTTCCAGACGCGGCTGGAACGCGGCGCTGGCAACGTCTTTGCGCACATCCAGCGAGCCCGGCAGGGAGAGGTTCCCTGCTCCCATTTTTCCGCTGAGCTCGGAGATGACCAGCAGGCCGTTGTGGTTGAACATCTGGCTGCTGACGTCAGTAAAATCAATCCCACGCCAGCGCACGCTGTTCGCTTTCAGCAGAATGTCGGCGGTAAATCCGCGCAGGCCGTTGTAGTCAGGCTGATCGAGATTTGAGGAGATCACCGGACGCGACTGCGTGACCTGGCTTTGCCCCACCTGCGTGGCTCCCTCATCGGTCGCGTTCACCGGTTGGGGCGGAAGCAGGTTCTCGAGGTTCAGCTTGTCGAATTGCAGATCCAGCACCCACTTAGGTTTCTCATCAAGCGTGACGCTCGCCTGCCCCTTCAGGGCACTGTCGTTGGCCTGGAGGTTGAGCGCGTTCAGTTCGAGCTGTTTGCGCTCTTCATGCCACACCGCCTGCATCGTGCCCTGGCCGGCAATCCCCTTCGCGGGTAAATCCGCGCCGGTCAGCTGCCAGTTAAGCTGCTGAACGTCCGCCGTCAGCTGGTGCGGATAATCAGAGGCGTTCACGTTCGCGTTCATCGACAGGTTGAGATCGCGCTGATTGCGGTTGATCCGCCCGGAGAACTCCATGGTGGCGTGATGGTTGGCATCCTGCTCCATCCTGAGGTTGATATTGCGTACGGTGATCTGTTCGTCATCTTCATGCTGGAAAACCAGCACGCTGTCAGCAACTTTCAGATTACCAATATCGAACGACCAGCCGGTGTCAGACGGGACGTCAGGCAAGGTGTTTTCACGCGGTGCGACCGGAGCATCCGCCTGACGAACGGCTTCGGTTTGCGGCGTAAGCTGAATCACCGCCCCTTTCAGCATCACCTGTTCAACCTGGAGCTGATGGGATAACAGCGGGATGAGCGCGACATCAAGACGCATGTTATCCGCCGTGACCAGCGGCTGCGCGGCACCCGGCGCGGTGAGGGACATACGTCCGGAGAGAATGCTGAGCTGAGGCCAGACGTGCCAGCGCAGCGGCCCGTCCAGCTTGAGTTCATACCCGCTGCGCGCTTCCACCTGCCGCACCATGTAGGCCCGGAAGTCATTCGGGTTAACCAGCAGCACCAACGCTGAAAGGCCAGCCACCAGCACCACCAGCAAAATCATCAGCGTTGTCAGAACTCTTCTCATGGCTTCCTCAGTGAACTCACAGATCAGTCTTTATCGATACGACTGGCAACCGCACCCTGCTGGTCGCGATATTTTGCGTCCTGACGGCGGTTATAAGGACGGTCTGCCGGGCCGGTTAGCGGTTCGAAGCTCAACGCACCAATCATCATTCCCGGGCGAAGCGCCAGCGGCAGTTTACCGGCGTTAAAGAACTCCAGCACGATACGGCCAGACCAGCCCGGATCGATACGGTGCGCGGTGACGTGCACCATCAGGCCCAGACGCGCCAGGGAAGAGCGTCCGTCAAGCCAGCCGACCAGGTCCGCAGGCAGCGTGACCGATTCAAAGGTCACCGCCAGCGCCAGTTCGCCAGGATGGAGATAAAACGCCTCTCCTTCTTCGATGACGATTTCGTCGCTCATGACGCGATCCAGCGCCGCACTGACTTCGTCTTTTGGCCCGCTGAGGTCGATAAACGGTGCCGTGTGGCCGCTGAAGGTGCGGAATTTATTCCCCAGACGCACATCGACGGTCACGCCGTTAATACGCTCAACCGGCGGACGCGGGGTGATAGACAGGCGGCCTTCATCCAGCCAGGCTTCTATATCGCGGTCACAAAGACGCATGGCACTTTCTCCTTTCGTGCATCGCGCCCTGAAGCCTTACGGCGTCAGGGCAAAACCAGGTTATCTCTGAACGGTACACAATTCACACGGCTTATTCAAAAAACTGACTGATTTTCGCTTTTAAGATATCAATGGCAATACGGTTTTTACCGCCGCGAGGCACGATAATATCGGCGTATTGTTTCGAAGGCTCAATAAATTGCAGGAACATCGGGCGAACGGTTTTCTGATATTGCGCCATCACGGAGTCCATGGAGCGGCCGCGTTCGTTAACGTCGCGTTTAATACGCCGCATCAGACAGATATCCAGCGGAGTGTCGACGAAAATCGAGAAGTTCATAGATTCGCGCAGACGGGCGTCGGTGAGCAGCAAAATCCCTTCAAGGATAATCACCTTCTTGGGCTCGATACGGATCGTTTCCTGGGTGCGGGTATGTTCCACGTAGCTGTAGACGGGCAGCTCAATCGCCTCGCCGCGCTTCAGCGCTTCCAGATGCTGGAACAGCAGGCTGTGATCCATCGCACTGGGGTGGTCGTAGTTGGTTTTTACGCGCTCTTCCATCGAAAGATGGGATTGATCTTTGTAATAGCTATCTTCGGGAATCACACCGATATGCTCATCACCCACTTGTTCACGCAGTTCGCGATAAAGCGTACTGGCAATAAGACTTTTACCTGAAGCCGATGCGCCGGCGATGCCTATGATGACGCACTGATGAGACTTATCAGTCATAAATTTAGCGACCTGATTAACCTGGATGTAAGGAAGGACGACGCCGGAGCGTCAAACGCGGCAATTATAGGGATTTCGGGGGCGTGATACCAGTCGAATGCGCAGGTTATGCGAGGCGGGCTGAAAAGCGCTGTTTCACGCCTTTAGCAAAATTTTTACGCGCGGTTTTTCGCCATTTCATCACCCTTCTTCGCAGAGTAACTATTTTATAAGTCTATGAAGTCAAAATCTGACCACTCAGCATATGAATTGTAAAATGTTTGTACTAGCATAAACCAAATTATTAATTTCACGCGTCCGGACCTGGCTCCTGACAACATGGCGTCCCTGGATAGAGCGGTAATGAATAAACAATACCAGCGGGTTTTGGTTACTACCCCACATCCTTTACTGCGGCTTGTCTGTCTGGGTCTGGTCACGTTCATCTTCACCTTATTTTCCCTCGAGCTGACTCGCTTCGGGACGCTGCTGGCGCCATTATGGTTCCCGACTTCAATTATGATGGTAGCGTTTTACCGCCACGCGGGAAAAATGTGGCCCGGCATTGCGCTCGCCTGCTCTTTTGGCAATATCTTTGCCTCGTGGATGCTCTTCTCATGGGCATCGCTCAACATCACCTACACGGCGATCAATATCATTGAGGCCACGGTTGGCGCGCTGTTACTGCGTAAACTGCTCCCCTGGTATAATCCGCTGCAAAACCTCAACGACTGGGTGCGGCTTGCCCTCGGCAGTGCCCTGGTGCCGCCGCTGGTGGGGGGCGTACTGGTTCATTTTCTGGTGCCGAGCGCGGAGCCGCTGCGTAATTTTCTTGTCTGGGTACTTTCAGAAGCCATTGGCGCGCTGGCGCTGGTGCCGTTAGGTCTGCTGTTTAAACCGCATTACCTGCTGCGCCACCGCAACCCGAAACTGCTGCTGGAAACGCTGGTGACCCTGGTCGTCACGCTGGTTCTTAGTTGGACGGCAATCACCTGGCTGCCGTGGCCATTCACCTGCATCATCGTTCTGCTGATGTGGAGCGCGGTACGTCTGCCGCGTATGGAAGCGTTCCTGATTTTTTTATTCACCATCATGATGGTGTCCCTGATGATGGCGCGAAATCCGCTCTCCATGACGCCCTCCACCATGATCGTCACCTTCAATGCGCCGTGGCTTCCCTTCCTGATGATGCTGCTCCCCGCCAACATTATGACGATGGTGATGTATGCCTTTCGGGCCGAGCGTAAACATATTACGGAAAGCGAAGAACGTTTTCGCAATGCGATGGAATATTCCGCGATTGGTATGGCGCTGGTGGGCATTGAGGGCCAGTGGCTTCAGGCTAACAAAGCGCTGTGCAATTTCCTCGGTTACAGCCAGTCAGAGCTTCAGTCGCTCACGTTCCAGCAGTTAACCTGGCCGGAAGATTTAAATACTGACCTGGAGCAGTTGCAACAGCTGATTCACGGCGAGATCAACACCTACAGCCTCGAAAAACGCTACTACACCCGTAGCGGCGAGGTGGTGTGGGCGCTGCTGGCCGTCTCCGTTGTGCGCCATGCCGACGGCACACCGCTCTACTTTATTGCCCAGATTGAAGACATCAACGATCTGAAACAGACCGAGTGGGTGAATAAGCGTCTGATGGAGCGTATCACCCTCGCTAACGAAGCCGGTGGCATCGGGATTTGGGAGTGGGATCTCGAGCCGGACGTGATCAGCTGGGATAAACGGATGTTTGAGCTGTACGAGATCCCCCCGCACATTAAACCCACCTGGCAGCTCTGGCATGCGGCCATGGTGCCTGAAGATCGTACGCACGCCGAACAGGTCCTGCGTGAGTCACTCCAGGCCAGGGTGCCTTTCAAGCTGGAATTTCGCATTCGCGTCAAGGATGGCATTCGCCACATTCGTTCGCTGGCGAACCGGGTGCTGAACAAACAGGGCGAAGTGGAGCGGCTGTTAGGGATCAACATGGATATGACCGAGGTGAAGCAGCTGAACGAGGCGCTGTTCCAGGAAAAAGAGCGCCTGCATATCACCCTCGACTCCATTGGCGAAGCGGTGCTGTGCACCGACATCGACATGAACATCACCTTTATGAACCCGGTCGCCGAGAAGATGAGCGGCTGGTCGCAAAGCGAAGCGCTGGGTCAGCCCGTTCTGAAGGTACTGCACATTACCTTCGGCGAGAACGGTCCGTTAATGGAAAACATCCACAGCGGCGATATGTCCCGTACCGATATCGAACAGGATGTGGTGCTTAACTGCCGCAATGGCGGCAGTTTCGACATTCATTACAGTATTACCCCCCTCAGTACTCTGGAAGGGCACACCATCGGCTCGGTGCTGGTGATTCAGGACGTCACCGAGTCGCGAAAAATGCTGCGCCAGCTGAGCTACAGCGCTTCCCATGACGCCCTTACCCACCTGGCGAACCGTGTCAGCTTTGAAAACCACCTTAAGCGCCTGTTGCAGACGGTACAGGAGACCCATCAGCGTCACGCGCTGGTCTTTATCGATCTTGACCGTTTCAAGGCGGTGAACGATACGGCAGGCCACGCGGCGGGCGACGCTCTCCTGCGCGAACTCTCTTCGCTAATGCTGACCATGCTGCGCTCCAGCGACGTGCTGGCGCGTCTGGGCGGCGACGAGTTTGGCCTGCTGCTGCCGGACTGCAACGTCGAAAGCGCACGCTATATTGCGGGCCGGTTGATCGACGCCATCAACAACTATCATTTCTCCTGGGAAGGACGCCTGCACCGCATTGGTGCCAGCGCGGGGATTACGCTGATTGACGACACCAATTATCAGGCTGCGGAAGTGATGTCTCAGGCCGATATTGCCTGCTACGCCTCGAAAAACAGCGGGCGCGGCGTGGTCACCGTCTACGAACCCCAGCAGGAGCGGATCCACAGCACGCGCAGCATGATGTCGCTGGATGAGCAGTGGCACATGATTAAAGATAACCATCTGCTGATGATCGCCCGCAGCGTCGCCTCGCCGCGCATTCCCGAGAGCAGTAGCTTCTGGCTGATTTCCTTGCGGCTGTGGACCAGCCAGGGAGAAGTGCTGGAAGAGCATGCCTTCCGCGCCGGGCTGGCGGAGCCGGAGCTGCTGCACGCCCTGGACCGACGGATATTCAGCGAATTTTTCCGTACCTATGCCGCAAAGGTGGCGGCCAAAGGAATGGGCGTCGCGCTGCCGCTCTCAGAAGCGGGTTTAGCCAGCGTCACGCTGGTGGATGAGCTGCTCGACCTCATTACCAAAGGTCCGCTGCCGGCGCGGCTGCTGCATCTGGCGATCGCCGTTGATGTGCTGAGCAATACGGATGAAAACGTGCAGCAGGGCCTGCAAAAGCTTCGTCAGGCCGGCTGTCGCGTGGTGCTGACCCGGGTCGGACGCGATATGAACGTCTTCAGCCAGCTCAGCGCCAACACCGCCGATTATCTGCTGCTGGATACAGACATGGTGACCAACGTCCACGGCAATCTGATGGATGAGATGATGGTGACAATCATTCAGGGCCACGCCCAGCGTCTGGGCATAAAAACCATTGCCGGGCCATGCCATCAGTCGATCATGATGGATACGCTATCGGGTATCGGCGTTGACTTCATTTACGGCGACACCATCGGGGAAGCGCAGCCGCTCGATCTACTGCTGAATACCAGCTATTTCGCCATCAACTGACGGCGACCAGCCGTCGGTGTACCAGATATGTAACAGCGCATACGAGCGCCACGGCTGCCAGCGCTCGGCATAGCGACGGATCTGCGCGGGCGTCATACCGGCAAAGCGCTGTTTAATCAGATAGTCATCCGGCAGGAAAACATCCTTCGCCTGCCAGCCGCGCAGGGCCAGATAATTCGCGGTCCAGCGCCCGATGCCGGGGCGCTGCTGTAGCGCCTTCATCCCGGCCTCAACGTTCGCAGGCGGGAACAGCGGGAATTCACCGTCCACCACCGACTGCGCCAGATGAATCAACGACTCCGCACGCCTGAGCGGCATCCCGAGGGCTTTCAACGCCAGCGGATCTGCCGCGGCCAGCACCTCTGGCGGAGGAAAGCAGAGATAGCCCGGCGTATCCTCAATGGGTTCACCGCACAGCGCCACCACCCGTGACGCCAGTTTTGCCGCCATCGCCACGCTCACCAGTTGCCCGAGAATGGCGCGCACGCCCTGCTCGTAGGCATCCATCGCGCCCGGCAAACGTAACCCCGGCCGCGCCGCGCCGAGCTCGCCGAGAGTCTGCGCAATGCGCAGCGGGTCGCAATCGAGGTCAAACAGGCGGGCGATGCGGTCGAGGCAGATATCCGCCACCGGGATCAGGCCAGGGCTGAGCGACACCGCCAGCGTAGGGGTTGCGCTGTCTGGCGTAACCCGGAAAACGCCCTGGTGCCCGGCATAGCCAAAACTGCGCTCGTAGTAATCCTCCGTAACGGTCTCAACCCCCGTGACCGCACGCGCGGCAAGAAAGCCAAACATCCACGACCAGTCGTAGGGCGGTTGCCAGTTCAGGGTGTACATCGTCTCTCCTTTTGTATTTACCTCAGCATAAACCGAAAGATCGCCTTGCGCCTTGCTTTCATATTCCTGTTGTCGCCTGGCAGACATTTCGCTAAAGTCTCGCCCCTTCTCACCGGCATGGGGATTTATTGTGTTTATTGGATTCGACTACGGCACCGCAAACTGCTCGGTTGCGATAATGCAAAACGGACAACCGCAGCTCCTGAAAATGGAAAACGGCAGTACGCTGTTGCCGTCAATGCTTTGTGCGCCCACGCGTGAAGCGGTGAGCGAGTGGCTGTTCCGCCACCATCAGGTTCCGGCCACGGCGGCGGAGACCCAGGCGCTGCTGCGCCGTGCGGTCAGCTTTAACCGCGAGGAAGATATCGACGTTACCTCGTCCAGCGTGCAGTTCGGCCTCTCTTCCCTCGGGCAGTACATTGAAGATCCGGAAGAGGTCTACTTCGTTAAATCGCCGAAATCCTTCCTCGGCGCCAGCGGCATGAAGCCGCAGCAGGTGGCGATGTTTGAAGATCTGGTCTGCGCGATGATGCTGCACATCCGCAATCAGGCGCAGTCTCAGGTGCTGGATGCCATCACCCAGGCGGTGATTGGCCGTCCGATTAACTTTCAGGGGCTGGGCGGCGACGAAGCCAACCAGCAGGCGCAGGGGATCCTTGAGCGTGCAGCGCACCGGGCAGGCTTCCGTGACGTGGTGTTCCAGTATGAGCCGGTTGCGGCGGGGCTGGATTTTGAAGCCACGCTGACGGAAGAGAAACGGGTGCTGGTGGTGGACATCGGCGGCGGTACGACGGACTGTTCATTACTGCTGATGGGTCCCCAGTGGCATCACCGTCGCGATCGTGAAAATAGTCTGCTGGGGCACAGCGGCTGCCGCGTGGGCGGTAACGATCTTGATATTGCCCTGGCCTTCAAGAGCCTGATGCCGCTGCTCGGCATGGGCGGTCAAACCGAGAAAGGCATAGCCCTGCCGATCCTGCCGTGGTGGAACGCGATTGCCATCAACGACGTCCCTGCCCAGAGTGATTTTTACAGCACCGCGAATGGCCGTTTCCTCAACGATCTGGTGCGTGATGCGCAGGATGCAGAGAAGGTCGCACTTCTGTATAAGGTGTGGCGTCAGCGCCTGAGCTACCGCGTAGTGCGCACCGCCGAAGAGAGCAAAATTGCCCTTTCCGATCGTCCAGAGCATGCGGTTTCGCTGCCGTTTATCAGTGACGATCTGGCTACGGCTATCACTCAGGAAGGGCTGGAAATGGCGCTCACTCAGCCGCTTCAGCGTATTCTGGAGCAGGTGCAGCTGGCGCTTGAGAACGGCAACGTGAAGCCGGACGTAATTTACCTGACTGGCGGTAGCGCCCGTTCGCCGCTGATCAAGAAAGCGCTGGCGGAACAGCTGCCGGGGATCCCGATTGCCGGCGGCGATGACTTTGGCTCCGTTACGGCAGGGCTGGCGCGCTGGGCGCAGGTGGTGTTTAGCTAATGGGGTTGTGCCGGGTGGCGGCTTCGCCTTACCCGGCCTACAAGATCCTCCAACCGTAGGCCGGGTAAGCGCAGCGCCACCCGGCGAAGGCGAAACAGCGCGCCACACTCAGACAATTCCCGACAGTCTTCCATATTTCCTCCATTTTTTCGCTGTGTTAGCTGACTAAACTAGTATCATTCCCCGAAAGAGTTTCAGGATGAGAACGTATAACGATGAAAGGCAGTAACAAATCCCGCTGGGCAATCGCCGTTGGTCTGATTGTGGTGGTCCTGGCCGCCGCCTGGTATTGGCACAGCCAGTCCGCGAACTCCACGGCACCTGATGGCGCTAATAGCCCCTCACAACGCTCAACGGGCGGCGGGCGCCACGGTATGCGCGGCGGTGCGCTGGCACCGGTGCAGGCGGCAACGGCGGTGAATAAAGCGGTGCCTCGTTATCTCTCCGGGCTGGGAACCATCACCGCCGCCAACACCGTGACGGTACGTAGCCGCGTGGACGGTCAGTTGATGGCCATCCATTTCCAGGAAGGTCAGCAGGTAAAAGCCGGCGATCTGCTGGCGGAAATCGATCCAAGCCAGTTTAAGGTTGCCCTGGCGCAGGCGCAGGGGCAGCTCGCGAAAGACAAAGCCACCCTCGCCAATGCCCGCCGCGATTTAGCCCGCTATCAGCAGCTGGTAAAAACCAACCTCGTGTCGCGCCAGGAGCTGGACACCCAGCAGTCTCTGGTCAGTGAATCTCAGGGCACCATCAAGGCCGACGAAGCCGCGGTCGCCAGCGCCCAGCTCCAGCTCGACTGGAGCCGGATCACCGCGCCGATTGACGGCCGCGTGGGCCTGAAACAGGTCGATATCGGGAACCAAATCTCCAGCGGCGATACCACGGGCATCGTGGTGATCACCCAGACGCATCCTATCGATCTCGTCTTTACCCTGCCGGAAAGCGACATTGCGACGGTGATACAGGCGCAGAAGGCCGGAAAAGCGCTGGTGGTTGAAGCCTGGGATCGCACCAACAAGCAGAAGCTGAGCGAAGGTTCGCTGTTGAGCCTGGATAACCAGATCGACACCACCACCGGCACCATTAAGCTAAAAGCACGCTTCAACAATCAGGACGATGCCCTGTTCCCGAATCAGTTCGTCAACGCGCGAATGCTGGTCGTGACCGAAGAAAACGCGGTGGTGATCCCGACGGCGGCCCTGCAAATGGGCAGTGAAGGCAACTTTGTCTGGGTGCTGAACAGCGAAAACAAGGTCAGCAAACATCTGGTGAAAACCGGCATCCAGGACAGCCAGACGGTGGTGATCAGCGCCGGGCTGTCCGCTGGCGACCGCGTCGTCACCGACGGTATTGACCGGCTGACCGAAGGGGCGCAGGTCGAGGTGGTGGAAGCGCAGAATACAGGAGCAAAAGCCTGATGCAGGTGATGCCGCCGAGCTCTACAGGTGGGCCATCACGCCTGTTTATTTTACGTCCGGTTGCGACGACCCTGCTGATGGTGGCGATCCTGCTGGCCGGGATCATTGGCTACCGTTTTCTGCCCGTGTCGGCGCTGCCGGAAGTGGACTACCCGACCATTCAGGTTGTCACCCTCTATCCGGGCGCCAGTCCGGATGTGGTGACGTCTGCCATCACCGCCCCGCTGGAGCGTCAGTTTGGCCAGATGTCTGGCCTGAAGCAGATGTCTTCCCAGAGTTCCGGTGGCGCTTCGGTCGTCACGCTTCAGTTCCAGCTTACGCTGTCGCTGGACGTCGCTGAGCAGGAGGTGCAGGCCGCGATTAATGCCGCCACTAACCTGCTGCCGTCTGACCTGCCGAATCCACCGGTTTACAGCAAGGTCAACCCGGCGGATCCGCCGATCATGACCCTTGCCGTCACCTCCTCCGCCATGCCGATGACCCAGGTGGAAGACATGGTTGAAACCCGCGTGGCGCAGAAGATTTCGCAGGTGACCGGCGTAGGGCTGGTGACGCTGGCGGGCGGTCAACGCCCCGCCGTGCGCGTCAAACTGAATGCCCAGGCCATTGCCGCGCTGGGGTTAACCAGCGAAACCATCCGCACCGCCATCAGCAGCGCCAACGTCAACTCAGCGAAGGGGTCGCTGGACGGCCCGACCCGCGCGGTCACGCTCTCCGCCAACGACCAGATGCAGTCCGCCGATGAGTACCGTCAGCTGATCATTGCCTACCAGAACGGCGCGCCGATCCGCCTGGGCGACGTAGCCACCGTCGAACAAGGTGCAGAAAACAGCTGGCTCGGGGCGTGGGCCAATAAGCAGCAGGCGATTGTCATGAACGTTCAGCGCCAGCCGGGCGCGAATATTATTGATACCGCCGACAGCATTCGCACCATGCTGCCGCAGCTGGTGGAAAGCCTGCCAAAATCGGTCAGCGTGAAAGTGCTCTCTGACCGCACCACGAATATTCGCGCGTCAGTGACCGACACCCAGTTCGAGCTGATGCTGGCGATTGCGCTGGTGGTGATGATCATCTACCTGTTCCTGCGCAACGTCCCGGCAACCATCATTCCCGCCGTCGCCGTGCCGCTCTCGCTGGTCGGAACGTTCGCGGTGATGGTGTTTCTCGACTTTTCGATTAACAACCTGACGCTGATGGCGCTCACCATCGCCACCGGGTTTGTGGTGGACGACGCCATCGTGGTAATCGAGAACATCTCGCGCTATATCGAAAAAGGTGAAAAGCCGTTAGCCGCCGCGCTGAAGGGCGCGGGGGAGATCGGCTTTACCATTATCTCGCTCACCTTCTCGCTAATTGCGGTGCTGATCCCGCTGCTGTTTATGGGCGATATCGTCGGGCGGCTGTTCCGCGAGTTTGCCGTGACGCTGGCGGTCGCCATTCTGATCTCTGCCGTGGTGTCGCTGACGCTGACGCCGATGATGTGCGCCCGCATGCTGAGCCACGAGTCCTTGCGCAAGCAAAACCGCTTCTCGCGCGCCTCCGAGCGGATGTTCGAGCGCATTATCGCCGCCTACGGCCGCGTGCTGGCGAAAGTGCTGAACCATCCGTGGGCAACGCTCGGCGTGGCGCTCGGCACCCTGGCGCTCAGCGTCATGCTGTGGATTTTCATTCCGAAAGGCTTCTTCCCGATTCAGGACAACGGCATTATTCAGGGCACGCTTCAGGCGCCGCAGACGGTCTCCTTCGCCAACATGGCGCAGCGCCAGCAGCAGGTGTCTGAGATCATCATGAAAGATCCGGCGGTGGAAAGCCTGACTGCCTACGTGGGCGTGGACGGCACCAACCCGTCGCTCAACAGCGCGCGCCTGCAAATTAACCTTAAACCGCTCGATGACCGCGACGATCGCGTTAACGCGGTGATTGAACGCCTGCAAAGCGCGGTGGCGCGCGTGCCGGGCATTGAGCTGTATCTGCAACCGATCCAGGATTTAACCATTGATACGCAGGTGAGCCGCACGCAGTACCAGTTTACGCTCCAGGCCACCTCGCTTGAGGCACTGAGCACCTGGGTGCCGCAGCTGGTGGACAAGCTGAAAGCACTGCCGCAGGTTTCTGACGTCAGCAGCGACTGGCAGGATAAAGGGCTGGCGGCGTACGTGAACGTCAACCGCGACACCGCCAGCCGTCTGGGCATTACCATGTCCGACGTGGATAACGCCCTGTATAACGCCTTTGGCCAGCGCCTGATCTCCACCATCTATACCCAGGCCAACCAGTATCGCGTGGTGCTGGAACATAACACCGAGAACACGCCCGGGCTGGCCGCGCTGGACACGGTGCGCCTGACCAGCAAAGACGGCGGGATTGTGCCGCTCAGCGCCATTGCCAGCGTGGAAGAGCGTCACACCCCGCTGTCGATTAACCATCTCGATCAGTTCCCGTCCACCACCATTTCCTTCAACGTGCCGGACGGGTATTCCCTGGGCGAAGCGGTGGAGGCCATTCTGGGCGCGGAGAAAGAACTCAGCTTCCCGTCCGATATTCAGACCCAGTTCCAGGGCAGTACGCTGGCGTTCCAGGCCGCGCTGGGCAGCACCGTCTGGCTGATTGTCGCGGCGGTGGTGGCGATGTATATCGTGCTTGGCGTGCTGTATGAAAGCTTTATCCATCCGATCACCATCCTCTCCACTCTGCCGACGGCGGGCGTGGGGGCGCTGCTGGCGCTGATGCTGGCGGGGAGCGAGCTGGACGTCATTGCGATCATCGGCATCATCCTGCTTATCGGCATTGTGAAGAAAAACGCCATCATGATGATCGACTTTGCGCTGGCCGCCGAGCGCGAGCAGGGTATGGCGCCGCGCGAGGCCATTTACCAGGCCTGTCTGCTGCGTTTTCGTCCGATCCTGATGACCACCCTCGCCGCCCTGCTGGGCGCGCTGCCGCTGATGCTGAGCACCGGCGTGGGGGCCGAACTGCGCCGTCCGCTGGGCATCGGGATGGTGGGCGGCCTGCTGGTGAGCCAGGTGCTGACGCTGTTTACCACGCCGGTTATCTACCTGCTGTTTGACCGTCTGGCCCTGTGGACGAAAAACCGCTTCCCGAAACGTGAAGAGGAGGCGTAAGTGAAGTTTTTCGCCCTCTTCATTTACCGTCCGGTGGCGACGATTTTACTCTCCGTCGCTATCACCCTGTGCGGCGTGCTGGGCTTCCGGCTGCTGCCGGTGGCCCCGCTGCCGCAGGTCGATTTCCCGGTGATCATGGTCAGCGCCTCGCTGCCGGGTGCCTCGCCGGAGACCATGGCGTCATCAGTGGCGACGCCGCTTGAGCGCTCGCTTGGGCGAATTGCCGGGGTTAACGAGATGACCTCCAGCAGTTCGCTGGGCAGCACGCGCATCATTCTGGAATTTAACTTCGACCGGGATATCAACGGCGCGGCGCGTGACGTGCAGGCCGCGATTAACGCCGCCCAAAGCCTGCTGCCAAGCGGCATGCCGAGCCGTCCAACCTACCGCAAGGCTAACCCGTCCGACGCGCCGATCATGATCCTGACGCTCACGTCAGAGACCTACTCCCAGGGCGAGCTGTACGATTTTGCCTCCACCCAGCTGGCGCAAACCATCGCCCAGATTGACGGCGTGGGCGACGTGGACGTCGGCGGCAGCTCTCTGCCCGCCGTGCGCGTGGGGCTGAATCCGCAGGCGCTGTTTAACCAGGGCGTATCGCTGGACGACGTGCGTTCCGCCATCAGCAACGCCAACGTGCGTAAGCCGCAGGGCGCGATTGAGGACAACAGCCACCGCTGGCAGATCCAGACCAACGACGAGCTGAAAACCGCCGCCGAGTATCAGCCGTTGATTATTCACTACAACAACGGTGCGGCGGTGCGCCTGAGCGACGTCGCCAGCGTCACCGATTCGGTGCAGGACGTGCGTAACGCCGGGATGACCAACGCCAAACCGGCGATTTTGCTGATGATCCGCAAACTGCCGGAAGCCAACATCATCCAGACGGTGAACAGCATCCGCGCGCGCCTGCCGGAGCTTCAGGAAACGATTCCGGCGGCCATCGACCTCCAGATTGCGCAGGACCGCTCCCCTACCATCCGCGCCTCGCTTGAGGAGGTAGAGCAAACGCTGATCATCTCCGTCGCGCTGGTGATCCTGGTGGTGTTCCTGTTCCTGCGCTCGGGGCGCGCCACGCTGATCCCGGCGGTGGCGGTTCCGGTATCGCTGATAGGCACCTTTGCCGCCATGTACCTGTGTGGGTTTAGTCTTAACAACCTGTCGCTGATGGCGCTGACGATTGCCACCGGATTTGTAGTGGATGACGCCATCGTGGTGCTGGAGAATATCTCGCGCCATCTGGAAGCGGGCATGAAGCCGCTCCAGGCGGCGCTTCAGGGGACGCGCGAAGTGGGCTTCACGGTCCTGTCCATGAGCCTGTCGCTGGTGGCGGTGTTCCTGCCGCTGCTGCTGATGGGCGGCCTGCCGGGGCGACTGCTGCGCGAATTTGCCGTCACGCTTTCCGTCGCCATCGGTATCTCCCTGGTGATTTCGCTGACGCTGACGCCTATGATGTGCGGCTGGATGCTAAAGCGCAGCCAACCGCACTCGCAGCCGCGCAGGAAAGGCTTTGGCCGCGTCCTGATGGCGATGCAGTCAGGCTATGGCAAATCGCTGAAATGGGTGCTGAACCACACGCGTCTTGTCGGGCTGGTGCTGATCGGCACCATCGTCCTCAACGTCTGGATGTATATCACCATCCCGAAAACCTTCTTCCCGGAGCAGGATACCGGCGTGCTGATGGGCGGTATTCAGGCGGACCAGAGTATTTCGTTCCAGGCGATGCGGGGCAAACTGCAAGACTTTATGAAAATCATCCGGGAAGATCCGGCCGTGGATAACGTCACCGGCTTTACCGGCGGCTCGCGCGTTAACAGCGGGATGATGTTTATTACCCTTAAGCCGCGCGGTGAACGTCACGAAACGGCGCAGCAGATCATTGACCGCCTGCGGCTGAAGCTCGCCAAAGAGCCGGGGGCAAATCTGTTTTTGATGGCCGTTCAGGATATCCGCGTCGGCGGACGACAGGCTAACGCCAGCTATCAGTATACCCTGCTCTCAGATGACTTAGCCGCCCTGCGCGAGTGGGAGCCGAAGATCCGTAAAGCGCTGGCCGCGCTGCCGCAACTGGCGGACGTGAACTCCGACAGCCAGAATAACGGCGCCGAGATGGCGCTCACCTACGATCGCGAAACCATGTCCCGCCTGGGCATTAACGTTGAAGCGGCCAACAGCCTGCTTAACAACGCCTTCGGGCAGCGTGAAGTCTCCACCATCTATCAGCCGATGAACCAGTACAAGGTGGTGATGGAAGTTGATCCGCGCTACACCCAGGACATCAGCGCGCTGGACAAGATGTTTGTGATCAATAATGACGGCAAGGCGATCCCGCTGTCGTACTTCGCCAGCTGGCAGCCGTCGAACGCGCCGCTGTCGGTGAACCACCAGGGGCTTTCCGCCGCCTCGACCGTGTCGTTTAACCTGCCAACCGGCTCGTCGCTGTCTGAGGCCAGCGACGCCATCAACCGCGCCATGACCCAGCTCGGGGTGCCCTCCTCCGTGCGCGGCAGCTTTGCCGGTACGGCGCAGGTGTTCCAGGACACCATGAACTCGCAGGTCATTTTGATTCTGGCGGCTATTGCCACGGTTTATATCGTGCTGGGCGTGCTGTACGAAAGCTATGTGCACCCGTTGACCATTCTCTCCACGCTGCCTTCTGCGGGCGTGGGGGCGCTGCTGGCGCTGGAGCTGTTCGGTGCCCCGTTCAGCCTAATCGCGCTCATCGGGATCATGCTATTAATAGGTATTGTGAAGAAAAACGCGATTATGATGGTCGACTTTGCCCTGGACGCCCAGCGTAACGGCAACCTGACGCCGGACGAGGCGATATTCCAGGCCTGTCTGCTGCGTTTTCGCCCGATCATGATGACCACGCTGGCCGCGCTGTTCGGTGCGCTACCGCTGGTCATATCCGGCGGTGACGGCTCGGAACTGCGCCAGCCGCTGGGGATCACGATTGTCGGCGGCCTGGTGATGAGCCAGCTGCTGACGCTCTACACCACGCCGGTAGTCTATCTGTTCTTTGACCGCCTGCGGCTGCGTTTTTCGCGTAAAAAGAGAACCACGGTGACCGAGTAAATGACCGACCTACCCAGTAACGTTCGCTGGCAATTGTGGATCGTCGCGTTCGGCTTCTTTATGCAGTCGCTGGACACGACCATCGTGAACACCGCCCTTCCCTCGATGGCGAAAAGCCTGGGGGAGAGCCCGCTGCACATGCATATGGTGATTGTCGCCTACGTGCTGACGGTCGCCGTGATGCTGACCGCCAGCGGCTGGCTGGCGGATAAAGTCGGTGTGCGAAACATCTTCTTCACCGCCATTGTGCTGTTTACCACCGGGTCGCTGTTTTGCGCCCAGGCCAATACCCTCGACCAGCTGGTGATGGCGCGCGTGCTACAGGGCGTCGGCGGCGCGATGATGGTACCCGTCGGGCGTTTAACGGTGATGAAAATTGTTCCGCGCGCGCAGTATATGGCGGCGATGACCTTCGTCACCTTGCCCGGCCAGGTCGGCCCGCTGCTTGGCCCGGCGCTGGGCGGTATTCTGGTGGAGTATGCCTCCTGGCACTGGATCTTCCTGATCAACCTGCCGGTCGGTATTATCGGCGCGATTGCCACCCTGACGCTGATGCCGAACTATAAAATGCAGACCCGGCGCTTTGATTTCGTTGGCTTTATCCTGCTGGCGGCTGGCATGGCGACGCTCACCCTGGCCCTCGACGGGCAAAAAGGGTTGGGGATCTCCTCCCTGTCGCTCGCCCTGCTGGTGGCGCTGGGGATCACCGCGATTCTCTGGTATCTGTGGCATGCCAGAGGCAACGCTAACGCGCTGTTCAGCCTGAATCTTTTCAGGAATCCCACCTACCGTCTTGGTCTCTTCGGCAGCTTTGCCGGACGCATCGGCAGCGGCATGTTGCCGTTTATGACGCCGGTGTTTTTACAGATTGGGATGGGCTTCTCGCCGTTCCACGCCGGGCTGATGATGATCCCGATGGTGCTCGGCAGCATGGGGATGAAGCGTATTGTGGTGCAGGTGGTGAACCGCTTTGGCTATCGCCGGGTGCTGGTGACCGCCACGATCGGGCTGGCGTTGGTTTGCCTGCTGTTTATGGCCGTGGCGCTGCTGGGCTGGTACTACATCCTGCCGCTGGTGCTGTTCTGCCAGGGGATCATCAACTCCATGCGCTTCTCGTCGATGAACACCCTGACGCTGAAAGATCTGCCGGACGAGCTGGCGAGCAGCGGTAACAGCCTGCTGTCGATGATCATGCAGCTCTCCATGAGCGTGGGGGTCACGGTCGCCGGATTGCTGCTCGGCATGTACGGTCAGCACCATCTCAGCGCCGACACCCCCGTCGCGCATCAGGTCTTTTTATACACTTACCTCAGCATGGCGGTAATTATCGCCCTGCCCGCTTTTATCTTTGCCAGAGTACCGAATGACACGACCAAAAACGTCGTGATCCGACGCGGCAAAAGGAGTGCACCATGAAATTCTGGCGTCCGGGGATCACCGGTAAGCTTTTTGTGGCGATTTTCGCCACCTGTATCGTTCTGCTGATTACCATGCACTGGGCGGTGCGGGTCAGCTTTGAGCGCGGCTTTATTGACTACATTAAGCACGGTAACGAACAGCGACTACAGGGCTTAAGCGACGCGCTGGGCGAACAGTATAGCCTGCACGGTAACTGGCGTTTTCTGCGCAATAACGATCGCTTTGTGTTTCAAATCCTGCGCTCGCTGGAGCACGATAATGACGACGACCGCCCGGGGCCGGGCATGCCGCCGCACGGCTGGCGCACCCAGTTCTGGGTGATTGATCAGGAGATGCGCGTGCTCGTTGGCCCACGCTCTCCGGTACCGCCGGACGGTACAAAGCGCGCCATCACCTCGAACGGCGCCACGGTGGGCTGGGTTATCGCCTCGCCGGTCGAGCGGCTGACGCGCAACACCGACATCAACTTTGACCGCCAGCAGCGTCAGACCAGCTGGCTGATTGTCGCGCTTTCTACCCTGCTTGCGGCGCTCGCCACCTTCCCGCTGGCGCGCGGCCTGCTGGCGCCGGTTAAGCGCCTGGTGGAAGGCACGCACAAGCTGGCGGCGGGTGATTTCTCGACCCGCGTGGACACCCGCAGCCAGGATGAACTGGGCAAGCTGGCGCAGGACTTCAACCAGCTCGCCAGCACGCTGGAAAAAAACCAGCAGATGCGCCGCGATTTTATGGCCGATATTTCGCACGAGCTGCGCACCCCGCTGGCGGTGCTGCGCGGCGAGCTGGAGGCGATACAGGACGGCGTAAGGCAGTTCACCCCCGAGTCCGTGGCCTCGCTACAGGCGGAAGTCGGCACGCTGACCAAGCTGGTGGACGATCTGCATCAGCTTTCCATGTCCGACGAAGGCGCCCTGGCCTACCAGAAAGCACCAATAGACGTGATCAATATCCTTGAAGTTGTGACCGGCGCATTCCGCGAACGCTTCGCCAGCCGTGACCTGAAAATCAACCTTTCGCTGCCGGACAGCGCGGTGGTATTTGGCGACAGAGATCGCCTGATGCAGCTGTTCAATAATTTGCTGGAGAACAGCCTCCGCTACACCGACGGCGGCGGCGCGCTGCATATCTCCGGCAGGCAGGAAAACGGGCGCTTTGCCCTGACCTTTGCGGACTCTGCCCCTGGCGTGAAGGATGCGCAGCTGGAAAAACTGTTCGAGCGCTTCTATCGTACCGAAGGTTCACGCAACCGCGCCAGCGGCGGTTCCGGCCTTGGGCTGGCGATTTGCGTTAACATTGTAGAGGCCCACGGCGGCACCATCCGCGCCGCCCATTCGCCTTTTGGCGGGGTTAGCATTACAGTAGAGTTACCTCTGGAACGGGATTTATCGAGGGAAGCATGACCGAGTTACCGATTGACGACAACACACCGCGTATTTTGATCGTGGAAGACGAGCCTAAACTTGGGCAGCTGCTGATCGACTATTTGCGCGCTGCGAGCTACGCGCCAACGCTTATCAACCACGGCGACCAGGTGCTCCCCTACGTGCGCCAGACGCCGCCGGATCTGATCCTGCTGGATCTGATGCTGCCGGGTACCGACGGCCTGACCCTGTGCCGGGAAATTCGTCGTTTCTCCGATGTGCCCATCGTGATGGTGACGGCCAAAATCGAAGAGATCGACCGTCTGCTGGGGCTCGAAATCGGCGCCGACGATTACATCTGCAAGCCTTACAGCCCGCGGGAGGTGGTCGCTAGGGTGAAAACCATCCTCCGCCGCTGTAAGCCACAGCGTGAATTGCAGGTGCTGGATGCGCAAAGCCCGCTGATCGTCGACGAAAGCCGCTTCCAGGCGAGCTGGCGCAGCAAACTATTGGATCTTACCCCAGCGGAGTTCCGCCTGCTGAAAACGCTCTCCCACGAGCCGGGAAAAGTATTTTCCCGCGAGCAGCTGCTCAACCATCTGTATGACGATTACCGCGTGGTGACCGACCGCACCATCGACAGCCACATCAAAAACCTGCGCCGCAAGCTGGAGGCGCTCGACGCCGACCAGTCGTTTATTCGCGCTGTGTACGGCGTGGGTTATCGCTGGGAAGCGGATGCGTGCAGGATTGCCTGAATAACACCCCCTCACCCTGCCCTCTCCCCAAAGGGGAGAGGGTGTTTGAGTCCCCTCGCCCCTTTGGGGAGAGGGTTAGGGTGAGGGGCAAAGCTTTACCTCTCTTCCCCGCAGCGCTACAATGCCCGCCCTTAAAGTGGGGGATCTCCCCTTACCGCTGCACCAGGTGCACGCGGATCTGACCTGTCATCAGAACGAGAACAAACATGTTTAAACCGGAACTCCTTTCCCCGGCGGGAACGCTGCAAAATATGCGTTACGCTTTCGCCTATGGTGCCGACGCCGTTTACGCGGGCCAGCCGCGCTACTCGCTGCGCGTGCGTAACAACGAATTCAACCACGAGAATCTTCAGCTCGGCATCAATGAAGCGCATGCCCTGGGCAAAAAATTCTACGTGGTGGTGAACATCGCGCCGCACAACGCCAAGCTTAAAACGTTCATTCGCGACCTGAAGCCGGTCGTGGAGATGGGTCCGGACGCGCTGATCATGTCGGACCCGGGTTTAATCATGCTGGTTCGGGAGAACTTCCCGGAGATGGACATTCACCTCTCGGTGCAGGCTAACGCCGTCAACTGGGCAACGGTGAAATTCTGGAAACAGATGGGGCTGACCCGCGTCATTCTGTCCCGCGAGCTGTCCCTCGAAGAGATCGAAGAGATCCGCACCCAGGTGCCGGATATGGAGATCGAAATCTTCGTTCACGGCGCGCTGTGCATGGCCTACTCCGGCCGCTGCCTGCTCTCTGGCTACATCAACAAGCGTGACCCGAACCAGGGCACCTGCACCAACGCCTGCCGCTGGGAATATAACGTTCAGGAAGGCAAAGAAGATGACATCGGCAATATCGTGCACAAACACGAGCCGATCCCGGTCACCAACGTTGAGCCAACGCTGGGTATCGGCGCGCCTACCGACAGCGTGTTTATGATCGAAGAAGCCAAACGTCCGGGCGAATACATGACCGCCTTCGAAGACGAGCATGGCACCTACATCATGAACTCCAAAGATCTGCGCGCCATCGCACACGTCGAGCGTTTAACCCAGATGGGCGTACACTCCCTGAAAATCGAAGGCCGCACCAAGTCTTACTACTACTGCGCCCGTACCGCACAGGTGTATCGCAAAGCCATCGACGATGCCGCCGCCGGCAAACCGTTCGACACCAGCCTGCTGGAAACGCTGGAAGGTCTGGCGCATCGCGGCTATACCGAAGGTTTCCTGCGTCGCCACACCCACGACGACTACCAGAACTACGAGCATGGCTACTCTATTTCCGAACGCCAGCAGTTTGTAGGCGACTTCACCGGCGAACGTAAAGGTCCGCTGGCCGCCGTCGCCGTAAAAAACAAATTCACTAAAGGCGACAGCCTGGAGCTGATGACGCCTCAGGGCAACATGAACTTCCGCCTCGAGCACCTGGAAAACAAAAAAGGTGAGGCGATAGAGGTCGCACCTGGCGACGGCCATGTGGTCTGGCTGCCGGTTCCTGAAGAGGTAGAGCTGGAGTTTGCGCTGCTGATGCGTAATTTTGAAGGTGAAAATACCCGAAATCCACACGGCAAATAGTCAATCAACGGGATTTTTTCACGCTGGGATAATTCTTAGAATCGGATCACATACCGCTTCGTTCAATACGGGTATTATCCCCCCGCTGAAAAACATAACCCATAAATGCTAGCTGTACCAGGAACCACCTCCTTAGCCTGCGTAATCTCCCTTACGCGGGCTTATTTTTTGCCTTTCATCCTGTTCTTACCCGCTTTTTCCTTCTCTGGGATACACTCTTTCTATAGTTAAAAAAGGGAGCAACCCGGATGGCATCCTATCCAGACAGTTTATTAATTCTCAATGGCAAAAGTGCAGGCAACGATCTGTTGCGCCAGGCGATCACCGAATTGCGTGAAGATGGCGCGCGCATTCACGTGCGGGTGACCTTTGAAAAAGGCGATGCGGCACGCTATATCGACGAAGGCATCAGGTTAGGTGCTGAGACCATCATTTCAGGCGGCGGCGACGGAACAATCAACGAGATCGCTGGTGCGCTTATTGACCTCAACACAGCACATCGCCCGGTGATGGGCATTTTACCGCTCGGTACCGCCAATGATTTTGCCACCAGCGCCGGCATACCTGAGGATTTAGGCAAAGCACTGCAACTGGCTATCCTCGGGAAAGCGACCGCCGTTGACATTGCACAGGTGAATGAAAGAACCTGCTTTATCAACATGGCTACGGGCGGTTTCGGCACGCGGATCACCAGCGAAACGCCGGAGAAGCTGAAAGCCGCGCTGGGCGGCGTCTCGTACCTCATTCACGGCCTGATGCGCATGGACACCCTCAAGCCCGACAGCTGTGAAATCCACGGTGAGAACTTCCACTGGCAGGGCGACGCGCTGGTGATTGGTATCGGCAACGGACGTCAGGCAGGCGGCGGACAGCAGCTTTGCCCGGAAGCCCTGATTAATGATGGTCAGCTACAGTTGCGCATTTTTACTGGCGACGGGCTGCTGCCCGCGCTGTTTACGACGCTGACACAGCCAGAGGAGAGCCCCAATATTATCGCCGGGAAATCCGCGTGGTTTGAAGTGATCGCCCCACACGGCATGACCTTTAACCTTGATGGCGAACCGCTGAGCGGAGAGAAATTCCGCATCGAAGTTGTTCCGGGCGCGTTGCAGTGCCGATTACCGCCGGATTGTCAGCTCTTGCGCTGATGGTTTGCCGGGTGGCGGCTACGCCTTACCCGGCCTACAGGACCGATCGCGTAGTCGCCACCCGGCTACCTAATACACCGCCACCTCCCGCGCCATCTCGCGGGAATACTGCTGTGAGGCATTGACCAGCATCCGCGTATAGTCGGTTTTGGCCTGCCCGGCCACCAGTTCGTCCACTGTCAGGCTTTCAAGGATTTTGCCATACTGCATTACCGCCACCTTCTGACACAGATGGGCAATCACTCCCAGATCGTGGGTGACCATCAGGTAGGTCAGGTTCGACTCACGCTGAAGTTCCGCCAGCAGGTTGAGGATTTCCGCCTGAACCGAGACGTCCAGCGCCGAGGTAGGTTCATCCAGCAGCAGCACCTGCGGCTCCAGAATCAGCGCCCTGGCAATCGCCACGCGCTGGCGCTGCCCGCCGGAAAGCTGGTGCGGATAGCGATCGCGAAACGCCCGGCTAAGCCCAACTTTATCCAGCAGGGCGTGAACGCGCCGCTCCCGATTTTTTATGCGGTGAATGTGCAGCGGCTCTTCCAGAATATCGCCGATGGTGTGACGCGGATGCAAAGAGCCGTACGGATCCTGAAATACCATCTGCACCCGGCGGCAGCGTTCCTGGCTGATACGTTTTTCCAGCCGCTTGCCGTTAATCGCCAGCTCGCCCTCCCAGTGGGTAAACAGCCCGGCAAGGCATTTAAGCACCGTGGTTTTGCCCGAACCGGACTCCCCCACCAGGCCGTAAATCTCGCCGTCCCTCACGCTGATATTCACATCGTCCAGCACCTGATTACGCTTCTCGCCCTCGCCAAACGTCAGGTTAAGGTGTTGTATCTCGATCATCTCTGCTCCTTACTCGTTGAGCCAGCTGGCCTGACGCTGTAATACCGGCAGCGTCGGTCGGCGATGGTTGATTTCCGGTAGCGCGCTGATGAGCCCCTGGGTGTAGGGATGCCTGGCGTTGTGCAGATCCTTCGCGGCAATCGACTCCACCACCCGTCCGGCGTACATCACCAGCACCCGGTCGCAGAAGCTGCGCACCAGGTTGATGTCGTGGCTGATAAAAATCAGCCCCAGACCGCGGGACTGCACCAGGTCGTCGAGCAGGCCCAGCACCTGCAAACGCACCGACACGTCCAGCGCCGAAGTCGGCTCGTCGGCAATGACCAGCTCCGGGTCGGCGATCAGCATCATGGCGATCATGATGCGTTGCCCCTGCCCGCCGGAAATCTCGTGCGGACAGAGGTGATACACCCGCTCCGGCTGGCGAATGCGCACCACGTCGAGCATCTCCAGCACTCTGGCTTTGGCTTCCGCCTTGCGCCCCGGATGATGGGTCAGCCAGGCTTCGGCAATTTGGTCGCCCACGCACACCACCGGGTTAAGGGAGTATTTCGGGTCCTGCATGATCATCGAGATGCGCTTGCCGCGAATGCCGCGCATCTGCGCCTCGCTGACGGCCTGTAAATCGACATCGCCAAACTGCATCCGCGCGGCGCGGATCTGCGCTTTGGCCGGATGCAGGCGTAGCAGCGCCCGCCCGACGGTGGATTTACCGGAACCGGATTCACCGACAATCGCCAGCTTTTCGCGTCCGAGCTGGAAAGAGACGCCGCGCACCGCGTGGGTGACCGCGTCGCCGTTGATAAAATCGACGTGGAGATCGCGCACGTCGAGCATCGGGTTATTCGCTACGAGGATCGAGGATGTCACGCAGGCCATCTCCTAAGAAGTTGAACGCCAGACTGTTGATCAGGATCGCCAGCCCCGGAATAGTCACCACCCACCAGCACTCCATCATGTAGGTACGACCGCTGGAGATCATCGCTCCCCACTCCGGCTCCGGCGGCTGTGCGCCAAGGCCAAGAAAGCCCAGCCCGGCGGCGGTGAGAATGATCCCCGCCATGTTCATGGTGATGCGGATAATCACTGACGGCAGGCACAGCGGGACGATGTGACGCCACAGTACGCGCACCGGGGAAGCACCCTGAAGCCGCACGGCGGAGATAAAATCGGCCTGGCGCAGAGAGAGAGTTTCGGCGCGCGCCAGACGGGCAATCGGCGGCCAGGCGGTGAGCGTAATCGCAATCACCACGTGCTCCAGCCCCGGCCCGAGCGCCGCGACAAACGCCAGCGCCAGCACCAGGCTCGGGAAGGAGATAAAGATATCGGTGACGCGCATCAGCACCGCGTCCACCCTGCCGCCGAAGTAGCCTGCGGTCACGCCCAGCAGCAGCCCCAGCGGGCCAACGGTCACGGAGACCAGCAGCACGATGTAGAGCGTGATGCGCGCGCCGTACACCAGCCGGCTGAAGATGTCCCGGCCAAACTCGTCGGTGCCGAACCAGTGCAGTGCGTTCGGGGCGACCAGCGCGTTATTGAGGTCCTGCACCAGCGGGTTGTACGGCGCGATCAGCGGGGCAAACGCCGCCACAATCAGCAGCAGCAGGATAATCCCGCCGCCGATGGCGGTGAGCGGATTGCGCGCCATCTTGCCGGCGAAGCCCGCGGCGCGGCCCAGCGTGCGTCTGATACGCTGGCGGCGTTCGGATGGCCCGGTCCCCAGCGGCGAATCCAGAGAAACGGTCATGATTTCGTCCTCGGGTCAAAGAGTTGATACAGCATGTCGGAGAGCAGGTTCAGCATCACGAAGATGACCCCCACCAGCAGCACGCAGCCCATGACCGCGTTCATATCCCCGAGCAGCAGGCTGCCGGTGAGATACGAACCGAAGCCCGGCCAGGAGAAGACGGTTTCAATCAGCACCGCCCCCTCCAGCAGCGAGCCGTAGGCCAGCGCCACTACCGTCAGGAGCTGCACGAGAATGTTGCGAAACGCGTGATTCCAGATCACCTGACGTTCAGTTAAGCCCTTCACCCGGGCAGTGATAATGAACTCCTGCGACAGCTGCGCCAGCATGAAGCTGCGGGTCATGCGGCTGATATAGGCCAGCGAGTGGAAGCCAAGCAGCGACGCGGGCAAAACCAGATGGTTAATGGCGTTCCAGAACACCGCGCCGTTCCCGGCCAGCAGCGCATCCACCGTCATCAGTCCGGTGCGGCGTGGGACTACCCCCTCCAGTCCGAGATCCAGACGTCCCGCGCCTCCCACCCAGCCAAGCCAGGCGTAGAACAGCAGCAGCCCCATCATCCCGACCCAGAAAATCGGCGTGGAATAACCCGCCAGACTGATGATGCGCACCACGTAGTCGGAAACGCTGTTGCGCCGCGCCGCCGCCAGTACGCCCAGCGGAATGCCCAGACCCGCACCGACGATAATCGCCATCGTCGCCAGCTCGAGCGTCGCCGGGAAGACGCGCAGAATATCGGCAGTCACCGGTTTACCCGTCAGCAGCGCGTTGCCCAGATCGCCGTGCAGCAGGTTATTGAGGTAAATACCGAACTGAGCCAGCAGCGACCGGTCGAATCCCAACTGGTGATAGACCTGCTGATAGGTGCTGTGGTCGGCATCCGGTCCGACAATCGCCAGCACCGGATCGACGGGCATTACGCGGCCGATGAAAAAGGTCAGCAGCAGAAGGCCGAACAGCGTCACCACCACCTGCGTTAACCGCTTTGAGAAGCGTCGGGTCCGTGAGCCGGGCGCGAGAATTGCCACACTCATTTGTCACCTCCGGTTTTGTAGACCTCACGCAGGAAGGTGGTGGCCGACGGGTGCGACTGGAAGTTCTTCACCTCGTTACGCACCACCACCGAATCAACCATCTGCGACAGAGGAACCATCGCCGGGATCAGTTCGTCGTAGCGGACCTGGATCTGCTGGTAGTCGGCGATCTGTTTTTCCGGATCGCGCTCCAGCAGGGCCTTGTCGATCATTTCGTTGAGCGGCTTGTCGTAGAAGCTGGTACGCCAGCCCTGGAAGTTGGTCAGACGGGCTTCATCGCTGTTGTCCGGGTTATAGACCAACGCCCGCAGGCTGGAGTGCGGATGGGGTTCGACGCCGCTACCGCCGCGCCCCACCAGCATGTCGAACTTGCGCTCGCGCATTGCGCCGTAAATCTGGTTCCCGGTGCCGGTGATGATTTTGGCGTTGATGCCCGCCTGCATCAGCGTCGACTGCACGGCGATGGCGATATTGAGGAACGGCTGATCCGCCAGCACCCGCAGGGTGGTGTCAAACCCGTCCGGGTAGCCCGCCTCCGCCAGCAGCTTTCTGGCGCGCGGGATATCGAGCCTATAGCCCGGGTCCGGCAGCGTGGACGGCATACCCGCCTTGATCGGGCGCTGGTGCAGCACGCCGTAGCCCGGCATCAGCGCGCTGTTGATGCCCTGATAGTCAATCAGATAGCGCACCGCTTCGCGCACCTTCGGGTTAGCGAAATGGGCCTCTTTCATGCTCATCGCCACGTAGTAGACCGTGCCTTTCTGCACGGCTTCGACGGTGAGCTGCGGGTCTTTGCGCAGGGCGTTAATGTCCGCCACCGCCATGTTGTTGGCAACGTCGAGGTCGCCTTTCTCAATCATCAGGCGCAGGGTTTGTGACTCCTGGAAATGACGCAGCACCACCCGGCTCATTTTGGGTTCTTCCCGCCAGTATTGCGGGTTACGCTGCATGCGCAGCACATCCTTCGCCTGCCAGGTTTCCAGCATAAACGGGCCGGAACCCGCTTCGTTGGTGGTAAGCCAGCGGTTGCCCCAGTCGTTATTCACCGCGTGCTGCTGCACCGTTTTGCTGTCGAGCACGCCGAGGTTGCCGAGCGCGCCGAGGGAGTAGATCACCAGCTGCGGATCGTTAGGCTTAGGCAGAACAATTTGCACCGTGTAGGCATCGGGGGCACTGATTTGGCTGTCGATGTTTTGCTTAGAAAATCCATACGACTTCCACACCGACGCCTGGGCAAGGTTGAGGTGCAGCAGACGGCGCATCGACCAGACCACATCCTCCGCCGTCAGCGGGTTGCCAGAGTGGAATTTAACGTCGTCACGCAGGTGAAAGGTCAGGGTTTTACGGTCCGGCGAAATATCCCAGGACGTCGCCAGCGCGGGCCTGACGTTGGTGAGCGCGTTCGGGTCCAGCTCCACCAGCGAGTCGTAGAGATTGACCACAATGCCGACCACTTCGTTACCGGTCATTGCCGCCGGATCGAGGGTCAGCAGGTTATTCATGTTCATGCCGATGATGAGCTGGTCGGGCGGCGTTTTCGCGTACGCCGCACCGCTCCCCATCATCAGCGAGAGCGCGAGCAAGCACGCCCCGGCTAAGGGAGATCGTTTCATGTATATATCGCCTGTAGGGTACGTTTTTATCTGTCAGTCGTGGCTGACGGTATTGGCTTCGATATATGCAAAATTAATGTCTTCGCCCAGTCCCGGGCGGGTCGGCAGACTGACCATGCCGTTTTCGTCCATCGGGTCCACCAGGCTGTTGAGGTACGCCGCCGGTTGGTCGTAGTCGAGGAACGGGTGCAGCAGGCCGCGCTCGTACCAGCGGCAGTTTTTGATGGCGCCAATCACCGCCAGGCTGGCCGCGCCGTTGCCGTGTATTTCGCAGTCCATGCCAAAAGATTCCGCCAGGTTCGCCACCTTCAGCGTTGGGGAAATGCCGCCCACGCCGTTCGACCCAGCGCGCAGGATGTCGCAGGCCCCGGCTTTGATCCAGTCAGCACGGCTGTGGTGCTTTCCACCCAGGCTTTCCGGCCCGATAACCGGAATCGAGAGGTTCTCCGCCAGCCACGCGTAGGAGGCCATGCTCTCCTCTTCCATCGGCTCTTCAAACCAGGCGAAGTCAAGCTTTTCCAGCGCTTTGCCGATGTACAGCGCCTCGGTACGGCTGTACCAGTGGTAGCCGTCAATCATCAGGTCAATATCCGGGCCAACCGCTTCACGCACGGCGGCACAGGCTTTGACGTCCATCTTTGGATTGGGGGCGAAAGAGACCGGCGGCATCCAGGTGTGCAGCTTGATGGCCTTGTAACCGCGCGCCACCAGCTTTTCGGCAAAGCTGGCGTACTCCTCTGGCGTGGATAATCCGCCCGGCAGATCGTCGCCGCACATGGTGCTGCCGTAGGCCGGCACCTTATCGCGATAGCCGCCAAGCAGTTTCCAGACCGGCAGGTTGAGCTTACGGCCAATCAGATCCCATAGCGCCTGTTCAACGAAGCCCAGCGCACGCTCGGTCAGCTGATGCGCGCTTCCCCGCTGCCAGTGCGCCAGATCCTGCCAGATGCGTTCCCGGTTGAATGCGTCCTGCCCCACCAGCACTTTGCGAAAGAAGGTATTGACCACAAAGGGGCGCACCACTTCCGGCGGCGCGAACGAATATCCGCGGGTGCCCTCTTCTGCCGTGATGGTCAACATCGCCATTTTGGCCATGCTCTCCGGCCCAGGATGCGAATGCCCCGCCGCGTCAGAGACCCGACGCGTCGGGTACTGAAAAACGGTGACGTCTACAGATTCAATTTTCATTATCGGTCCTTAAGTCCGGCGATAAGCCCAGAAGCAGAAAATGACAAAGGGGTTTTATGATTTTAAAAATGCGTTTCAGTATGTAATTTAAGCATAAAAAATCAGCACGTCCTCGGACAAAACGCGTTAAGGAGAGGCTATTTTTTGGGCATATGCACGGTCGGACGTGACAATTTTCACAAAAGCGCGGGGAAATGTGAGGTTGATCGGGAGACGTTATTTGAAGGTAAGCGCAGAAGCAGGAATATGCTGACCGGCAACAACCCGCGGAAACTTCTGCGCTTACAAATCAGTCAACTAACCCGCTTCCGGGGCTGGAACGGCAAGCGTTTCCAGCAGCGCATGCATAGACGCATACCGGCCACTGGCATTGTTAAAGCTGGCATGATGGCACGCTGGCGAGACGATGAGGGTTTTGAGCCCCGCACTAAGGGCGGCACGGTAGCCGCTCTGGCTGTCCTCAATCACTATGCACTGCGAGGCCGTCAGGCCTAATTTTCGCAGCGCCGAGAGATAGACGGCAGGGTGCGGTTTTCCGTAGCGTTCATCGTCGGCGCTGCAAATGACCTCAAAATAGTGACCCATCCTGAGTTTCTTAAGCACCGCATGCACGATTTCATGCGACGAAGAGGTGGCAAGTGCAATCCGGTAACCTGCCTCACGAAAATACGACATCACGTCGTAGATGCCTTCTATCGCTTTGCCTTCCCGGCCAATCAGTTCGATGATGCGCAGACGAATGGCCGCTTCAATCATTACAGGATCGGCCTCAAGTTTACAGTATTCACACCAGGTCCGGGCAATCTCATCCAGCCGCTTGCCTTTCGTCAGTGACTCACACTCTTCGTCGCTGACCTCAGCACGCCAGCCTGCAAGAGCTGCTTTCTGCGCCTGACGCCACAGGCCTTCGGAGTCAATGATGACGCCATCCATGTCAAAAATTACCGCCTTAACATCCATCATACGTCTCCGTGAATGGCCCGACGCTGCCGTCAGGCCTGAATAAATTACGAAATTCCGACCGTTTCACCCTTACAGGTTTCCTGACGAACAAACCCAGGCTGTTCAACCCGAATAAACGGACACAGGATGAAGGCCACGACATACAGCGCCGTGTAGGCAATGACCACGCCGAGCGTGCTGAACCAGGGCAGCAGCACCACGGCAATCGCCGGCGCAAGGAAGTTAGACAGACCGGCTGACAGGTTATACACCGAAATCGCCGCCCCCTTGTGCCGCGGCTCCAGCGCCGGGAACACCGCCGCCATCGGTACGAAGGCCGCCACAAAAATCCCCAGCGCGATGGCCGGCACCAGTGCCATGGCAAAGTTATGCCCGAAGTGCTGCGGAATGTAGTAAAACGCCAGGCTCGAAAGCGCCATCCCGATGCAGCCAAACCAGCGCACCACCCGCATCCAGCCCATTTTTTCCGCCACCACGCCCCAGAAGACGTTCGAGAAGATGGTGGTGAAGAAGAATACCGCCCAGACCTGAAGCCACTCGGAGGTGGTGAAGCCCAGTTCGTCAACAAACATCATCGGCATGATGACGGCAAACCCGAACAGGGAGAGGGTGTTGATGATACGCACCATGCTGGAGAGCAGAATACTGCGGTTGGTGTAGAGCAGCGTCGCTGCACGGCCCAGCTCGGCGAATTTTTCCCGGGTGGAGAGAGTCTGCATATGCCGTGGCGTTTCCACTTTACGCATAGAGACCAGCGCAATGATCCCGCCGGTTACGCAGAATGCCAGCGCCAGCCACAGGGTGCCCATCTCCCCGATGTGCGGAATGGTAAAGCTCGGAATGTAGCTGCCGAACACGCCGATGCCGATAGAGTAAACCGCCCAGAACCAGCCCAGCGCCGCGCTGGTACTGTCGCTGCGAACGTTATGCACAATGGCGACGATAAAGGCATAGAGGAACAACGGATAGGCCAGGCCGCGGATCCCGTAGAACAGCAGAATTAATGCGTAATTTGCCTGACCCAGACCAAAAACGAGAAACAGGACGTGGAAAACGCACCACAGGACGAAGCCAATCAGCATGGTTTTTTGCGGGGTGATGATTTCAGCCACCACGCCGGAAATCCATGCGGAGAGCGCCGCCGCGAGACCGTAAAGCGTGAAGGCGAAAGAGGCTTCAGCAGGCGTGAAGCCCAGCGCCTTAATATAGTGCGACAGGAATGCCAGCTCGAAACCATCGCCCGTCATAAAGACCGCGATAGCGATATACCCCCAGACCAGACTCAGGGGTAATCCCAGCCATTGTTTGTTATTTAACGACATATTGACCTCGTTTTTAGGGTACAGGGAACCGCTCCGGCAGCATCGCCGGAGGGTCTTTGCCACAGAATTATGGGTTTCGGTAGTTCAGGTCGTTTTGGTAAAGCGCGTTAAACTGCTGGTAACGCGTCATCAGCGCACGGTGGCGCGCCGGATCGCTGCGCCAGGTTTTATAGACTTCAGGTTTTTCGCACACGGAAGCCAGCGGCTTACCGGCTGCGAGACAGGCCAGCCGTGCAGCCCCCAGCGCACCGCCGGTTTCGCCGCCCTTATGCGTCACCACCGGCATCGCCAGAATATCGGCCAGCAGCTGGGCCCAGAAGGGGCTCCGCGCCCCGCCGCCGACGAGGGAGCACTGTTCAATCTGCGTGCCGCTCTCCTGCAACACGCGAAGGCCATCGGCAATACCGAAGCTGACGCCTTCCAGCACCGCATACCCCATCAGCGCACGCTGGCTGGAGTGCGTTAGCCCCCAGAACATGCCCCGTGCACAGGGATCGTTATGCGGCGTACGTTCCCCGGAAAGGTAGGGCAGGAACATCGGCGCGCTCGCTTTCTCCGCATCGCTTAGCTGGGCGATCTCCTCAAGCAATGCCAGCTCCGTGACGCCCACCAGACGGCAAAACCACTGTAGACAACTGGCGGCGCTTAACATCACGCTCATCTGATGCCACAGGTTTGGCAGCACGTGACAGAACGCGTGCACGGCAGACTGGGGCGCCGGACGGTAGGCATCCGTGACCACAAACAGCACGCCGGAGGTGCCCAGCGAAATAAACGCATCGCCCGGCGAAACGACCCCAACCCCTATCGCGCTGACGGCGTTATCTCCCCCGCCGCCGGCAACGATAACCGAGGGGTTCAGACCCCACCGCTGCGCTACCGCAGGTTCGAGTAGCGCCGAGACCTCACACCCTTCCACCAGCGCAGGCATGGCGGCACGCGACAGCCCACATTTTTCCAGCAGTGCATCCGACCAGTCTCGTTTTCTCACATCCAGCCACAGCGTCCCTGCCGAGTCCGACATATCAGAGATTTTTTTTCCGGTCATTTTGAAGCGCAGATAATCCTTCGGCAGCAGCACGGTGGCGAGACGGCTGAAGTTCTGCGGCTCATGACGGCGCACCCAGAGCAGCTTTGGTGCCGTAAACCCCGGCATTGCCAGGTTCCCCGCCACCTGGTGCAGCTCGGGCGCCATCTCTTCCAGCTCTGCGCACTCCTGCGCGCAGCGGGTGTCATTCCACAGGATGGCCGGACGCAGGGGTTCACCCGCGGCATCCAGCAGTACCGCACCGTGCATCTGTCCGGAAAGGCCAATGGCTTTTATCGCCTGCCAGTGGTGGCCGCACTTCTCCCGGAGGGTGGCAATCAGGTATTCGGTTGCCTCCCACCAGGCTTCCGGCGATTGTTCAGACCAGTGCGGCTTCGGACGCTGTATCGTCAGCGGCGCGCTATGGGTGGCGACAACGCCGTTGTTTTCGTCAATGACCAGCGCCTTTACTTCTGATGTGCCAAGATCGATGCCCAGATACATACCCACCTCTCACTTAATCAGCGCGTAGACGTCAGCGATTTTTTCACGCAGAAGCGCGGCAAAATCTTCCCGGCCGGTCAGATCGCCAAACAGGGCGGTATCGCTGGCATATCGGGCTATCGGATCGTCCGATTCGAACATCGCATGTACCGCAGAGGCGTTGAGGATACCGTCCTGGTATTCATACGGCAGCTTGCCGTGATGCCACTGCTCCATATAGACGTAGAACAGCGCAGGCAGCATAGCGGTAGCGTCAGGACGTACGCCGCGCTGGTAACATTCACGCAGCGTTGGGGCGATCATCGCCGGGATCTTCGAGAACCCGTCGGCCGCGACGCGCTGGTTGGTGTCCTGAATCCAGGGGTTGGTAAAACGCTTAAGCACCACGTCGCGGTAGGCTGGCAGATCGATGCCATTATCTCCCAGGCAGGGAATGACATCTTCCGTCACGTAGCGGTCGGCAATCTTGTAGATAAATTCTGTCTGCGTGCTTTCGTGGATATACTGCTGCCCGACCAGAGTACCCGCCCAGGCGATACAGCTATGGGAGGCATTGAGGATGCGGATCTTCGCCTCTTCATAAGGGATGACGGATCCCACCAGCTCCACGCCCACCGTTTCCAGCGCGGGACGAACGTCGCGGAAATTGTCTTCAATCACCCACTGAATAAAGCGTTCACCCATAACCGGGGCGTTATCGTCTATGCCCGTCCGGGCCTTAATGCGCGCCGGGAGATCGGCCGCCGGACGCGGTGTGATGCGATCCACCATGGTATTCGGACAGGTCGCATTAGCGCTCAGCCAGTCGATGACCCTCTGTTTGCCGCTGAGGGTTAAGAATTCAATCAACCCGTCGTGGAAGCGCTCGCCGTTATGCCGCACGTTGTCACAGTTAAGCAAGGTTACCGGACCCGCTCCGTTCGCCATACGCGCTTCGAGGATGCGGGCAATTGTCCCGTAGATGGTTTTACAGCCGCCCTTAATATCGCTCGCCAGATCGGCATTGGCCACATCCAGCCTGTGGCTGGTATCCAGATAGTAGCCCCCCTCCGTCACGGTAAACGCGATGACCCGAGTCTGCGGGTTCGCCCCTTCGGCAATCAGCGGCTGCAAATCCGCCTGCCACGGGATCAGCGTCTGAATCGAGGCGATCTCTTCATAGTCTCTCTCGCCTTCCGGGCTGACGGTCTCCAGTACATATCGCCCCTTCTGCGCGGCCAGCGCCTGCACCACATGTTCAGCATCGTTGCGTATGTTGCCCGCAGCGATGTGCCAGCGCGTATCGCCGCCGGCAATCAGGCGGTGCAGATACCACGCCTGATGCGCACGATGAAAAGACCCCAGCCCAATATGTAGCCATGTGTATTTCTCGGTCATTGTTCTGTTCTCCAGTGAGGTTATGGCTGAACTGTAGATGATCATTTGATTAAAATAAGAGCTACAGATCACAAAAGAACAAATGACCATTCAAATAACAAATGACCAATAAAGAGCAAGCCGCTTGCCTCAGCGCGGAGCACCCGCCAGAATGACAGACAATTGTTGTGGGTGTTGACCGCCCTCAACCCCACTCTTGAGGCAGGGAAACGTGAGCAAAGAAGATGACATCAGGCTCGATCAAAAAGTGCGGGCGGCATGGATGTATTACATCGCCGGGCTTAATCAAAGCGAAATTGCCAGCCAGCTCGGCACATCAAGACCGGTGGTGCAGCGGCTGATTGCCGCCGCGAAAGAGGAAGGCATTGTCTCGATTGGGCTTCATCACCCTGTCGCTAACTGCCTCGATTATGCGCAACTTCTCGCGGAAAAATATCACCTGACCCACTGCAACATTGTGCCCGTCTACCGCAATGAAAGCGCGCTGGATAGCGTGACGTTTGGCTGTTATCAGCTGATGGCCCGCTACCTGCAAGGTGATAAACCCACGGTTGTCGGAATTGGCTCCGGACTGACGCTAAAAAAAACCATCAAGCGTATCGATTTTGACAGCCACAACACCCGCTGTGTCGCCCTGATCAGCGCCATGAACGAGCACGGGCAATGTAACTATTACGATGATGTGCCGTTGCTGCTGGCGCGTAAAATTCAGGGAAAATATTACCAGTGGCCGGCGCCGCGCTATGCTCAGTCCAGCGAGGAGCATGAGATGTGGTGCTCAAACCGCCTGTTCCGTAACGTCTGCGCCGTGGCGGATGCAGCCGATGTGATTTTTGTCGGCATCGGGGCGCTGGGCAGGCAGAGCCCTATCTTCAAAGACGGGTTTATCGATGAGGCACAGCTGGAAGAGCTGACCCAGCGCGGTGGCGTTGGCGAAATACTCGGACGCTTTATCGATGCCGACGGCAACGTCATCGACAGCCAGATTAATCGCTTTATTACCAGCTACGATATTCGCCAGAGCCAGTGTCCACGTATTGCGGCCGCCTGCGGCGAGGATAAACGCCCGGCGATCCTTGCCGCCCTCAAAGGCGGCTGGGTAAACGGTCTGGTGACGGATGAACAGACCGCGCGCTGGCTGCTGACGCGTCAGGGCTAGGCCGTGACGCTCTGGCTGCCAATCAGTTCCGGTGGGATCTCAATACGCCTGACCGAGGTATCACCGGAATCGAGAATTTCAAATACCTTCTCCAGCATCGCCGGGACGTCCTGGCGCACCATGTCGATATCATGTCCCAGCAGAGAGACAAATGGGTCCCAGTCAAAACAACCCATCGGCGGCTGATTTTGGCCGGTCTGCCCGTATTGGGCCAGCCAACGTACCACCCCCTCCAGCGAAATGGTCGAATTGACAAACAGCCCCTTTAGCGCCGTCGATGGCGACGGGAAGGTGGCTCTGAGCTGCTCCTCCACGCGCGATGACGAGTACCCGGTGACCAGCAGCTGCTGTTCCGGAACGGTCAGCCCATGGGCCTGATGGGCATCAAGGAACCCGCGCAGGCGCTCTGCGGTGTTGTTATCACTCCGGCGTCCGCCCACGAAGGTCAGCGGAGCCAGCGAACCAAACCGTTTAAAGCTGCTGGCGAGGATCCGCTCTGTCAGCATCTTCGCGCCGCCGTAGTTATCCGAAATGATAGAGGGCGCCAGGGTACCCGGCAGATCAAGATTTAGCGTAGGTACGCCCGCCTGATGACAGAGTTCAGCAATTTTGTCCGGGTGTGTCGCCCCCGTGGCAATGACCCAGTCAACCTGCCAGGAGAGCATGGCACGGGCGGCATCCAGCTCGAGTTCCGGCTGTCGGCGTGTGCAGGTAATAATCGGCAACAGCCCTCTGGCACGCGCCATCTCTTCGAATTTTTCCGCTATAGAGCCGAAATAGCGGTTGTCATATTTCGGCACAATCATGCCGATAACGTTCGATTTCTTGCTGCGCAGCAGGCTTGCCTGACGGTTAACCGCGTAGCCCTGCTCTTGTGCAATGCGGGTTACCTTCTCTGCCAGGCTGGCGCTGATGCGGCGTTTCTTCCAGTTGCCATTCAAAATAGCACTCACCGCGCTGGCAGAAACGCCGGTGAGTTCCGCCAGATCGTAAATGGTCGTTTTCTTCGTTTTCTCAACGCGCGTCACAAAATCGCCTCTTCATTTTGAATGTCTCTTGCTGGAGAAATAAGCAAGTGCTAGATCTGCTTCATCGATTGAGCAGTTTGCTTCACGCGTCAGTCAGAACCCCCGTTCTTTACGCGAAAGCAGACACACCCTAAAAATCATCTCTGCATAAAGGATTATAAAATGATTCACTCTATCCCCTCCATGAATAGTTCCCTTCAGGGCAAAGTCGCTGCTATCACTGGCGCCGCCTCAGGTATTGGCCTGGAGTGTGCAAAAACGCTGCTCGGCGCTGGCGCTAAGGTGGTGTTAATCGACCGGGAAGGCGAAAAGCTTCAGCGCCTTGTCGCCGAGCTGGGCGAGAACGCGTTTGCCCTGCAAATCGATCTGTTCAAACCCGAGCAAGTCGACGCGATGCTGAGCGACATTGTCGGCCTCGCCGGCGGCCTGGATATTTTTCACGCCAATGCAGGCGCCTACATCGGCGGGCCGGTTGCTGAAGGCGACCCGGACGTCTGGGATCGCGTACTGAACCTGAATATCAACGCCGCCTTCCGCTGCGTTCGCGCCGTACTGCCGCATATGATTGCGCAGAAGTCAGGCGATATTATCTTCACCAGCTCCATTGCGGGCGTGGTGCCGGTTATCTGGGAGCCGATCTACACCGCGTCCAAATTTGCCGTTCAGGCGTTCGTGCATACCACCCGTCGTCAGGTCGCGGAACATGGCGTACGCGTCGGAGCCGTTCTGCCTGGGCCGGTAGTGACGGCTCTGCTCGACGACTGGCCGCAGGCCAAAATGGATGAAGCGCTGGCAAACGGCAGCCTGATGCAGCCGATTGAAGTCGCAGAATCGGTGTTGTTCATGGTGACCCGTTCGAAGAACGTTACCGTCCGGGATCTGGTGATTCTGCCTAACAGCGTCGATCTTTAAGGGCCGTAAGGATGAAGGGTACACCAGAAACCGTTATCGGCGTAGACGTCGGCTCCGGCAGCGTTCGCGCGGGCATTTTCGATCTCAGCGGCAGGCTGCTTTCCCACGCGACGCAGAAAATTGCCACCGTGCACCGCAGCGGAAGCCGCGTGGAGCAGTCCAGCGCCGAGATCTGGCAGGCCGTTTGCCGCTGCATCCGCGAGGCGCTGGCGCGCTCCGGGACGACTCCGCAGAGCGTTGCCGGCATCGGGTTTGACGCCACCTGCTCGCTGGTGGTGTTGGACAACAATGGCGAACCGCTGGCGGTCAGCCCTGACGGTGAAGCGGAAAACAATATCATCGTCTGGATGGATCACCGTGCGACAGACCAGGCGGAGCGCATCAACGCCACCCATCATCCGGTGCTGGACTACGTTGGCGGGAAAATATCGCCCGAAATGGAGACGCCCAAGCTGCTGTGGCTGAAAGAAAACCACCGAGAGGTCTACGATCGCGCCTGGCAATTTTTCGATTTGGCCGATTTCCTGACCTGGCGCGCGACCGGCGATGTCACCCGTTCCATCTGTACCGTAACCTGTAAATGGACGTGGCTGGCCCATGAGAATCGCTGGGACCCGGACTATTTCCGCACCGTTGGCCTGGACGAGCTGGCCGGAGAAGATTTTGTCCGCATAGGGCAGCATATTGCCGCCCCCGGCACCCCTTGCGGCGAGGGCTTAACGGAGCAGGCCGCGCGTGAGATGGGCTTGCTGCCAGGCACGCCGGTGGCGGTAGGGTTAATTGATGCCCACGCTGGCGGCATCGGGACGTTGGGCGTTGGCGGCGGCGCGCTGAACAATCTTGCGTATGTCTTTGGCACCTCATCGTGCACCATGACCAGCGCCGAGAGCGCCGTTTTTGTGCCCGGCGTTTGGGGGCCTTATTTTAGCGCGATGGTACCTGGACTGTGGCTGATTGAGGGCGGACAAAGCGCCGCAGGTGCCGCTATCGATCGGTTATTAAGTTTCCATCCTGCCGCACCGCAAGCGCGCCAGCTGGCACAGGAGTCAGACCTGCCGCTGCCGGTTTACCTGGCGGACAGGCTTTTACAGACCTTCGCCACCGCCTCAGAGGCGGTGAACCTGGCAGCAGGACTGCACGTGGTACCCGAATTTCTGGGTAACCGCGCGCCCTTTGCCGATCCCCATGCGCGGGCCACGATCTGCGGGCTGGGCATGGAGAACGATATCAATAACCTGATGGCACTGTATGTGGCCGGTCTGTGTGGTATCGGTTACGGTTTGCGACAAATCATTGACGCCCAGCGTGAATGCGGCGTACAGACCGAAAATATCGTTATCAGCGGCGGCGCGGGCCAGCACCCTTTCGTTCGCCAGCTGCTGGCAGATACCTGCGGGCTGCCGGTGTTAGCGACCCAATGCAGCGAACCGGTATTACTGGGTTCGGCCATTCTCGGGGCGGTGGCGGGAAATATAGCGCCTTCAGTGACCGATGCCATGAAACAATTTACCCACGTGGATAAATATTTCTATCCGCAAGCGAACTTTCAGTCCCTTCATCTGCGTCGATACGAGGCTTATAAGCAGTTACAACAAACTGCGACAGTAATCAGAGAATAAATACACGTCAGTATATTTAGAGAAAAAGACAATAAGAAAACTCACGCCGGAATATTTCCGGTGTGGGCTTACCTGTACGCTACAAACGAGGTCAATATGTCCGAAATAAATAAACAGTGGCTGGGATTGCCGCTGAACCTGCTATGGGGATATCTGGCGATCGCGGTCTTTATGACGGGTGACGGTTTCGAGCTGGCATTCCTGTCGCACTATATTAAATCACTGGGCTTCACGCCTGCTGAAGCCTCTTTCGCCTTCACGCTCTACGGTCTCGCGGCGGCGCTCTCCGCGTGGATCTCCGGCGTGGTGGCTGAAATCATCACCCCGCAAAAAACCATGCTGATTGGCTTCGTCCTGTGGTGCGTTTTCCACGTCCTGTTTCTCGTTTTTGGTCTGGGTCAGGCAAATTACGCATTAATTCTGCTGTTCTATGGGATCCGCGGTCTGGCCTACCCGTTATTTTTGTACGCCTTCATCGTGGTCATTATTCATAATGTGCGTAGCGATAAATCCAGCTCGGCGCTGGGCTGGTACTGGGCGGTTTATTCCGTAGGTATTGGCGTGGCGGGCAGTTATATTCCGAGCTTTACCATTCCGCACATCGGGGAGATGGGCACCCTGTGGCTGGCACTGGCGTTTTGTCTGGCGGGGGGAGTCATCGCCATGGTATCCCTGCGCAGCGTCAAAACCCCAACGCACATGCATAATCTCTCCACCCGGGAAAAATTCGCCGAGCTGGGCCGTGCAGCGACGCTGCTCTACACCAACCGCAGTATTCTGCTCTCCAGCATGGTGCGTATCATCAACACCCTCTCCCTGTTCGGGTTTGCCGTCATCATGCCGATGATGTTTGTTGACGAACTGGGCTTCACCACCTCCGAGTGGCTTCAGGTCTGGGCGGTATTCTTCTTCACCACCATCTTCTCGAACGTCTTCTGGGGCGTGGTGGCGGAAAAAATGGGCTGGATGCGGGTGGTGCGCTGGTTTGGCTGCATCGGGATGGCGCTCTCGAGCCTGGCGTTTTACTACATTCCGCAGCACTTCGGGCATAACTTTGCCATGGCGCTGGTCCCGGCCATCGCGCTGGGGATTTTTGTGGCGGCCTTCGTACCGATGGCGGCGGTGTTCCCGGCGCTGGAGCCGCGGCACAAGGGGGCGGCGATTTCGGTGTATAACCTGTCAGCCGGTCTGTCTAACTTCCTTGCGCCGGCGATTGCCGTGGTGCTGCTGCCCTGGTTCAGCACGCTCGGCGTAGTCATCGCCTATACGGTGCTTTATCTGCTGGCTTTTGTTCTGTGTGCCTTTATCCGCGTCACGCAGCCGGGCTTAGAAAAAGCAAATAGCAGCAAGAGAGGGATGGCGGGTCTGCTGAATACTCCTCATTCTGAAACGCTGAAGGAGTGAGCGAGAGAACTTTCCTGCCGGGTCACGCTTATCCCGGCAGGAAGATGCGTGCGATTAGGCAATCGTCACTTTATTGTCCAGATAGACATCCTGAACCGCATTAATCAGCTTCACGCCGTCGGCCATGGATTTTTTAAACGCTTTGCGGCCCAGGATCAGCCCCATTCCGCCGGCGCGTTTGTTAATCACCGCCGTGCGCACCGCGTCGGTCAGATCGGTTTCACCGCCTGCTGCACCGCCGGAGTTAATCAGCCCGGCGCGGCCCATGTAGCAGTTAGCCAGTTGGTAGCGCACCAGATCGATAGGGTTGTCGCTGGTCAGCTTGCTGTAGACGCGGTCGTCGGTATAGCCAAAGTTCACCGCTTTATACCCGCCGTTATTCTCGGCCATTTTCTGTTTCACGATGTCCGCGCCGATGGTTGCCGCCAGGTGATTTGCCTGACCGGTCAGATCCGCTGATACGTGGTAATCCACGCCGTCTTTCTTAAACGCGTTGTTACGCAGATAGGCCCACAATACGGTCACCATCCCCAGCTCGTGCGCGCGCTCAAACGCGGCAGAGATCTCTTCTATCTGCCGACGCGACTGCTCAGAGCCAAAATAGATAGTCGCCCCGACCGCTACCGCACCCATGTTGAAAGCCTGTTCGACGCTGGCGTACAGTGTCTGGTCGTATTCGGTTGGGTAGCTCAGGGTTTCGTTGTGATTCAGCTTGACGAGGAACGGAATGCGGTGAGCATAGCGGCGGGAAACGGAGGCCAGCACGCCATAGGTCGATGCCACACAGTTACAGCCCGCTTCAATCGCCAGCTCGACAATGTTTTTCGGGTCAAAGTAGAGCGGGTTAGCAGCAAACGACGCTCCCGCCGAGTGCTCTACGCCCTGGTCAACGGGCAGAATGGAGAGATAGCCGGTCCCGCCCAGACGACCGGTATTGTAAAGCGTCTGCATGTTTCGCAGTACGGCAGGCGGACGGTTGTTGTCGACCATGACGCGGTCTACGTAATCATGGCCAGGCAGATAAAGCTGGTCGGCTGGAATGGTCATACAACGATGCTGTAAAAGGCTGTCGGCGTCTTTGCCAAGCAGTTGCGCAATATCAGTCATAGTGATGCTCCCGTAAGTCCGACATGATGTCGGAGCGTGTGATCCAAGCCCACGTTTTTGCAGGCAGACTAAGCCTGGTACCGACTTAACCTATTTTCCACCATTTGCAACTTTTTTAAGCACAATCTGCTGGCTCGTTTCGTGTACAACATTTTTGTTACACTGATCAAACAATCGCCTTAAAGGTATTTAAAAGGTATTATCACATGGTATGTTACATGCGTACCTCTGACATGCAGGATTAAAAAATGAAAACGAAAGTCCAACTGTCATTCATGATGTTCGTTGAATGGTTTATCTGGGGCGCATGGTTTGTGCCGCTGTGGCTGTGGCTGAGTAAGAGCGGGTTTACCGCCGGGGAAATTGGCTGGTCGTACGCCTGTACCGCGATTGCCGCGATCCTCTCTCCCATCCTGGTCGGCTCGCTGACGGACCGTTTCTTCGCCGCCCAGAAAGTGCTGGCCGTGCTGATGTTCGCTGGCGCGATTCTGATGTATTTCGCAGCACAGCAAACCCAGTTCAGCACCTTCTTCCCGCTGCTGCTGGCCTACTCCCTGACCTATATGCCGACCATCGCGCTGACCAACAGCATCGCCTTTGCGAACGTCGATGACGTGGAGGCTGATTTCCCGCGCATCCGCGTGATGGGCACCATCGGCTGGATTGCCTCCGGCCTGGCGTGCGGCTTCCTGCCGCAAATGATGGGCTATAGCGACATCTCTGACACCAATATCCCGCTGCTGATGACCGCTGCCAGCTCCCTTCTGCTTGGCGTTTTCGCGCTGTTCCTGCCGAATACCCCGCCGAAGAGTACCGGCAAGCTGGATTTCAAAGTGATGCTGGGGCTGGATGCGCTGATCCTGCTGCGCGATAAAAACTTCCTGGTGTTCTTCTTCTGCTCGTTCCTGTTCGCCATGCCGCTGGCCTTCTACTATATCTTTGCCAACGGCTATCTCACCGAAGTGGGGATGAAAAACGCCACCGGCTGGATGACCCTCGGCCAGTTCTCTGAAATCTTCTTCATGCTCGCTCTGCCATTCTTTACCAAACGCTTTGGTATTAAGAAGGTCTTGCTGCTGGGCCTGATCACCGCCGCCATTCGCTACGGTTTCTTTGTTTACGGCGGCGCCGAGCAATACTTCACCTACGCCCTGCTGTTCCTCGGTATTCTGCTGCACGGCGTAAGCTATGACTTCTATTACGTCACCGCGTACATCTACGTGGATAAAAAAGCGCCAGTGCACATGCGCAACGCGGCGCAGGGCTTGATCACGCTGTGCTGTCAGGGCTTTGGTAGCCTGCTGGGTTACCGTCTCGGCGGCGTGATGATGGAAAAAATGTTCGCATATAAAGAGCCGGTGAATGGGCTGACCTTCAACTGGGCCGGAATGTGGACGTTTGGTGCAATCATGATTGTGGTGATTGCCGTACTGTTTATGCTGTTTTTCCGCGAATCGGATAAAGAGATCACCGCAATTGAGGTGGTTGATGGCGATACCGCGCTGACACGAGGGGAAGTTAAATGAAACAAGACCGTATTCTCGGTGCTCTTTACGGGCAGGCGTTAGGGGATGCGATGGGGATGCCGTCGGAGCTGTGGCCGCGTAAGAGGGTGAAAGCACACTTCGGCTGGATCGACCGTTTCTTACCCGGCCCGGCTGAGAATAATGCCGCCTGTTACTTTAAGCAGGCCGAATTTACGGATGATACGTCGATGGCGCTGTGCCTGGCCGACGCGATTATCGAATGCGACGGGGAAATTAACCCTGACGTTATCGGTAAGCATATTCTGGACTGGGCGCTGGATTTTGACGCGTTCAATAAGAATGTGCTCGGCCCGACCTCCAAAATTGCCCTGAACGCCATCCGTGACGGCAAGCCGGTAAGCCAGCTGGAAAACAACGGCGTCACCAACGGGGCGGCGATGCGCGCCTCCCCGCTGGGATGCCTCCTGCCAGCCACGCGTCTGGCGCACTTTGTGGAACAGGTTGCGTTAGCCTCCAGCCCGACCCATAAATCGGATCTCGCCATCGCCGGTGCGGTGGTGATCGCCTGGGCGGTTTCACGCGCTATCGACGGCGAGCGCTGGCATCACATCGCCGATGCCCTGCCGGGTATTGCCCGTGCGGCGCAGGAGGCGAACACGACCACCTTCAGCGCATCGCTTTCCGCTCGTATTGAGCTGGCCCTGAAAACCGTGCGCGAAGCCAACGGTACCGAGTCCGCCAGCGAGCAGATCTATCAGCTTATTGGCGCGGGCACGAGCACCCTTGAGTCCGTTCCGGCGGCGATTGCGATGGTCGAACTCGCGGGTACCGATCCGAACCGCTGCGCGGTGTTATGCGCCAACCTGGGCGGTGATACTGACACTATCGGCGCGATGGCAACGGCCATCTGCGGCGCGCTGCACGGTGTACAGGCCATTGATCCGGCACTCAAAAACGAACTTGATGCCGTAAACCGGCTCGATTTCGGCCACTACTGCGAAAAACTGCTGCACTTCCGGGAGCAAAGGGAGGGCGTATGAGTGCTTTTGCCCGCCGTCTCGAAACCCTTCACGCCACGCGCCCCGTAACGGTACTCGGCGCGGCGGTCATCGACGTGATTGCCGACGCCTACGCCCTGCCCTGGCGCGGGTGTGATATCGAGCTGAAGCAACAGGGAGTGAATATTGGCGGCTGCGCGCTGAATATCGCCATCGCCCTGAAGCGGCTCGGCATTGCTGCGCAAAACGCCCTTCCCGTCGGCCACGGCGTGTGGGCCGATATTATCCGTAACGCCATGGCGAAGCAGGATCTGCACAGCGCCGTGGAAGCGGAAACGGGCGATAACGGCTGGTGCCTGGCGCTGGTGGAGCCTGACGGTGAACGGACCTTTATGTCGTTTAGCGGCGTGGAGAACCAGTGGCAGCAGCGCTGGCTGGAAGGGTTAAGCGTGCCGGCAGGGAGCCTGATCTCTTTGTCCGGCTACCAGCTGGCGTCCCCCAGCGGTGAGCTGCTGACGGCCTGGCTGGAAAGTCTTCAGGATGTGACGCTCTTTATCGATTTCGGTCCGCGCATCGCGGATATTCCCGACCCGCTGATGGCGCGGATCATGGCCTGCAAACCAATCGTCTCGCTCAATCGTCAGGAGGCGGAACTTGCCGCCGAATGGCTTGGCGTAAACGTGGAAGAGCTCGGCACACGGTGGCAGCAGAGGTTTGGCGCTGCGCTGATCGTACGCCATGATAAAGACGGGGCAGTCTGGTACGACGGTGACGCTTCCGGACACGTTCCGGCGTTTCCTGCTACCGTGGTCGATACCATCGGCGCGGGTGACAGCCATGCGGGAGGTACCCTTGCCGGGCTGGCCGCGGGATGGTCACTGCCAGAGGCGGTGCAGCTTGGCAATGCCGTAGCCGCCTGGGTAGTCAGCCATCGCGGTGGCGACTGCGCCCCCACGCGCGAGGTCCTACTCCTCGCACACAAAGACGTATAGGTCGCTGCGGCAGTAGCTGATGCTGTACTCAATTGGCCGGTGCTGTTGATCGAGCGCGACTTGCTTGATCACCAGCACCGGTATCTTATCGTCCATCTTGATATGCGCCTGAAACTCGCTGTCCGGCATCCGGGCGCTGACGCGGGAACGGGTGCGCTGCGGAAAGATATTCTGGCTGCGGAAGTAATCGTAAAGCGAGACGCCGATGTCGTCCGGATTGGGGATTAATCCTACCGGTACCCAGGACTCCTCTATTGATACCGCATCGTCATCCACGTAGCGGATGCGCTTAAGCAGAAATACATCGCTGTCCGGCGCAAGGGAAAGGTGGCGGGCGATCTCCTCCGGACATTTCACGACGCGTTTATTAACCCACAGCGTGTTGGGCGTTTTGCCCCGCAGCACCACCTGCTGAGAAAACCCGCGCGCCTCTTTTAGCGAATATTCAAAGATATTGTTGATTTGCGTACCGTATCCACGCGCGCGGGTGACGACGCCGGCCTCTTCCAGCGCCTGCATCGCTTTACGCACAGTAATGCGCGACACACCGGCCAGCTGGCTCAGATCGCGCTCGCCAGGCAAAATATTACCGTGCGCGAGCACGCCGCTGCGTACCGCGTTTTTAACCGTTTCGGCAAATTTCAGGTACAACGGCGTGTTGTCCGGTGCGGCAATTCGTTCCTTGAGTTGAGCAATTAACCGGGTATGCGCTTGTTCCATCTCTGTTTTTCTCTGGCATAAGGTTTTATGCCAGTATACGGCTTACCACCATGCATGAAAATGGTGAACCGGCCCAATACCGTGACCCACTTCCAGAGAATCGGCTTTTGCCAGCGCGCACGAGAGCCAGATCTTCGCCTCCTGCACCGTATCCGCCCAGTTCGCGTTTCGGGGACGCAGCGCCGCCAGCGCCGCCGAGAGCGTACATCCCGTGCCGTGGGTGTTTTTGGTCTGTACCCGCGGGGCAGTGAAACGTTGCGCGCCATCGCGGGTGAAGAGCCAGTCCGGGCTTTCTGCATCATTAAGATGACCGCCTTTCATCAGCACCGCGCTGCATCCCATCGCCAGCAGCGCATTGCCCTGCTCTTTCATCTCACGTTCGTTTTGCGCGTGTGACGCATCCAGCAGCGCGGCGGCTTCAGGGAGGTTTGGCGTGATCAGCGCCACCTGCGGCAGCAGCTTTTTACGCAGGGTGTCGACGGCAGAGGCGGAGAGCAACGGATCGCCGCTTTTGGCCAGCATCACGGTATCGAGCACCACGTTTTTTATCTGATAACGTTTGAGACGTTCAGCGACCGCTTCAACAATGTCCGCCTCTGCAAGCATGCCGATTTTGGTGGTGTCGATGCGTACATCGCTGAATACCGAATCCAGCTGTGCGGCGACAAAATCCGGCTCAATACGATATACCGACTGTACACCGCGCGTGTTTTGCGCCACCAGCGCGGTGATAACCGAGCATCCGTAAGCGCCGAGCGCAGAGAAGGTTTTCAGGTCTGCCTGGATCCCCGCTCCGCCGCTGGGATCGGTTCCCGCAATAGTCAGGGCATTAATGCGTGTCATACCAGCTCCTCCAGCGCGTAAAGCGCATCCAGAAACGCCGGGGCAAAGCTGCCGGGGCCCCGGCTGTGAGTCAGTGCAGCTGCCCCTGCGCGCTTCATAAAGCCGCAGGCTGCCGTCGCATTATCAAGCCTGTCGCCAGGCAGCGAACAGCAGGCGGCGACGACCGCCGAGAGCGCACAGCCTGTTCCCACCACGCGGGTCATCAGCGGGTCGCCGCCCGCGACCGTACGGGTTCGCTGACCATCAGTGATGTGATCCACTTCTCCTGTGACGACCACAACGGCGTGGGTCTGGCGGGCGAGCGTCTGCGCAGCGGTCAACGCGCTCGCCGCCGTATCGGTGGAATCAACCCCGCGCCCGCCCGCACTCATTCCGGCAAGGGCGAGGATTTCGGAGGCGTTTCCACGAATGGCCGCAGGTTTGAGGGACAATATTTGCTGGCAAAATCGGGTGCGATACGCCAGCGCGCCAACCGCAACCGGATCCAGAACCCAGGGCGTACCCGCGGCTACCGCGCTCTCAATGGCCCGACGCATCGACTGGGCGCGCGGCGCGGTGAGTGTTCCCACGTTGATGAGCAGAGCATCGGCAAGCGCGGCAAACTGTTCCGCTTCCTCGGCTTCGATCACCATTGCCGGGGAAGCACCCAGCGCGAGCAAAACGTTGGCGGTGAAGGTCTGCACGACATCGTTGGTCATACAGTGCGTGAGCGGGGAACGGGTTCGGAATTGATGTAAAACGTGTGAATCGAGCAGGTCAGGCTGCATGGTTTCGCTCCTGCCGTGCGTGAAGAAGCGATGACCGGGCAGGCATCTGACTTCCCTACGCTGGCATTATCCAGATCAGGTAATACGGGTATTTCTCAGCCTTCACAAAGAAGGGCACCCCGAGTCAAATAAATCAAAATCAAAAGCTTGCGATTAACGTCCCGTTAATCCCTGTTCTGGATCATGCCAGCGGAAAGCCAAAGACTCAACCATAAAAAATGCTCTGTGTCCCAGTTTGTGTCCCACGTTGTGTCCCACATTCAAACGACAAAAAGGCCGGGTTTCCCCAGCCTCGTTTAGTTGTGATCTTTCGTCGTTTTCGAACCCGTAGATATGAATGTGATGAAAAAGACCTGCTCTTGTTTCTCAACACAAGATTAATCTTAAAAATAAATTATCATTACATTTCAAAAAGATATACTTATCGTTTTTATCGATCATTATTTGATTATTGATCGTTATTATTGATCAATAATTTTTAAAGGTGCATTATCAGGTAGTTATCACTCACCTGGAACGTAACATGCACTCTGAATTCATTGCTGAACCCATCATGAACCTTGAAGGTAAGCTGTTAGGAGTCGAACTTCTTACGCGGTTTGTCTCAGAGTCCAAACGCCCCCTTCACCCAGCGTTTGTCATTTCAGGATGGGATTTCGATCAGAAACGCCTTTTTCTCTACAAACAGTTTGGGGTCATAGCCAGTAAGCAGGACTGGTTCGAGCATCACGGGTTGTTCTGCTCGCTCAATGTTGACTACGATATGGCGACACTCTTAAGGCATGACGGTTTGTTACAGCTAACAGTCAGTTCCATGCCATTTATCAAACTTGAAGTTTCAGAAGAGTTTCCTGGTATTGAACAAGGGCTTAAAAGTCCGATTCTGAAATCATTATGTCAGGGTGTTAACTCACTGTGGCTGGATGATCTGGGAGCCGGAAATGCAAATGTTGCCAGCCTGCTTGAGGGTTACTTCGAAGTGGCGAAGATTGACCGTCATTTCTTTAATGAACAAATTGATAAACCCACATTTCCTCTATTGATAAAAAATATAAAGAGGTACTGCGATAAGATAGTGGTGGAAGGCGTAGAAAGCAGACAGTATCTCGACCTTCTACAGGAGGTTGGTATTTGGGGAGTTCAAGGATACCTTTTCAAATCGGTCCCGTTTCACAAAGTTGAAAAATTGTTATAAAAAAGCCGGGATTAACCCGGCTCTTATGCTTTCAGTTTTTTCTTTCGCTGCTGCTCAAAGTGAGCTAATGCTGACTCCCAGCCGTAATCGTTCACGCGCTGTAGAAATGTGCTACGGGGAACATTGAAGTATCTAGCAATGGCTGACAGGTTCAGCCATTTATCGGATTGGTTATCCAGACTCATTGCCAGAAGTGGCAGGCCTTTCGAATTGAACAGTTTCATGTGCATATGTAAATCTCCTTTCCTTTGCCTCGCCTGGCAGCGGGAGCAATGCGCTCCCACAAACCGCTTTTTTATGCCGTTGGTAGCAGTGTCAGCTTACAAACCAGATCCGGCCTGAAGTTGTATGCCAGAAGGCTACTTTCTGAGTACAGGTTGCGGTTTCGAAGTTCATCAAACGCACGGTAGGCATACCAATCTTCAATATCACCAGAAGCGGAGATCTCCAGATGGCGGGCGCACGGACCAACGAAACGTCCCATTGGCAGACTTTGGTCAACCGGAGCGTTGCCAAAGACCGGAACAAGGAAAGCCTCGTTTGACTTGATACCGCTGAATACTGAATCGCTGACTTCAATCAGACGTACAGAACCCAACATAAAGGAACTGAAGCCCGGCAGAACGTCAGACGGGAACAGCACATCAGAACCAACCAGACCATTTCCGTAAACTAATAGCTCCCGGATTTGTGGGTGATAGCGCACAGCACGGTAGGCATCAGAGCCACACAGCAGAACCCAGCCACGAAGGTATTGAGTCAGACCACCCATCAGTGCTTTTGTGGCACTGACCTGATCGTCAATATCGCGCATCGGATCATCACCAACATCCTGATGAAGGTCAGCGGTTCGCTGGTTCAGTCCAAACTCTACAGCCCAGTCGATCTCACTCTGCTGTGTACCAAATGCATCAACCTTGTTGAAGATCAGCGTCTGCCAATAGGCGTATTCGCGGGAGCGTTCAAACTTGGCACGCATCTGAATAAACTTATTGGCCTCAATCTCATCAAGAGACTGCTCAATAGTGCTGCCCGGCTTACGGTAACCTTTCAGATCGGCTGAAGTTACGCGATCCGTCACACCGCGCCATACAAGCTCGTATAAATACGATCCAGCGGTCGGCTTCTCGATAGTCCCCCACTCCGAACTGAAACGCATCAACGGCGCATCCACACCAATAGATGCCTCTTGGATACGATCCACACTAACTTTGTGGGAATCCGTGATCTGACGGTCTGCAAATACATTGAGGTGGGTCAGTAGTAAATTACTCTGCGGAACCTGAGTGCGAAACACCTTGCTGTAGTCAACATAATCAAATGATTTAATAGCCATTTTGAAGTCCTTTTCTTGTTAGTTATTCTGCGATGACAACATCGTCAGAGGTCAGGCGAATGTTTCCGTTAGCGGTCAATGCTGCTAGTGCTGCATTTGTTGCTGAACCCATTACGGCGCGGATTGCTTCTGGGTACACATAAATCAGGCGGTCAGCCACGATGACAGGAACATCAGAACCTGCCTCAGCGTAGGAGAGGCACAGAAGCGCATCAGTCCCAGAGGTGTAAAGCGTTCCGGTAGAGGTCACCACGGAACCGGGTTCCACAGCCTGTGCGAGTGTCGCGAATACAATCGCTCTGCGGTCAAAATTGGCCGTTGCAGAATTCTTCACCACGTTGTTATACGTTTTTGGATAATCTTCCAGTTTCACAGTCTTGAATCTCCATTCAGGTCATCGCCAATGATGGCGTTATTATTTCTCTGGCAAATTTGCCATTGAGGGGCGAAAAGAAAGCCGCTATCAGCGACTTTCTTCACTTCATGTTCCATGCAGAAAAAGAGCCGGAGGCAGGAAAACGCCTGCCCCGGTTGGTAGATCATCGGAGATGATGAAATTCACCCGTTTACGGGTTAGCAACATGCGTTGCTAATCGCTTCACGATGGTGTTTTCTGATGGAGAGATTAGGCCCGTTCACGGGTGAACCTTTGGTTCATTGCCACGCAACCGGAGAGATTTGGAAAGCATGATCGGTGGGCCACGCTTCAGGAATGAGGGAGCACAGCAGCGGGAGACCTCATATCTTCGCTGCCGCACTCAATGCCAGTTTTCGTCTGGCAAGACGGCCTTCCGAGGATGAAAGGCTTTGGCAAATCCCCGATCCAAGGTCGGAGAAAATTCTTCTACACCCGAAAACGGGTTAGCCTGCTGGCTAATCGCTCTGCGATGCTTTTCTGATACAGCCAGCGGCAATGGCCTAACCTTACCGTGAGAGGGTGCGGATATTGGCTGTATGAGAAAAGGCGCTCTGGGAAAAGCGCACTTTGATTCCTAAGGAGAAGGGAATAACATTTGGCTGTTGTAATTCACCTTGTGTATTATTTTAACACGAATGATTATCATTTGCAACAAATTACACGAGAGGTCTTTGATTTGTCGCTAAATTTGATACATGCGCATTGCGGTATTGAGATAGGGGTGACGAATTCGCCGCCCTCTGTTTCATCATTGAGCAACACCAAGGATCATGTTGTTCTGTGCCTGCTCATAGCTCCTCAGCTTTGTATCAATCAGACCATTAATCGCACCATCATTAACGTTAACATCAAGCGGTGAGAGTTTAATCTCAGCCTGTCCGGTCACACTGACAGGGATCGGCTGTCGCTGCGTCATACTATCAATTGTCGGAACCGTGAACGTTGGTTGCTGGGGTTGTATTGAGTTAAAACCAGGAACATTCAACGCTAGCGCTGGATCGTTATACGCCGTGCCTGAGCCAATATTGCTCGGTGCTGAACTATCCAGCCACGGGTAAACCTGCTTAAGCGTCTGACCGATGCTACGTGGATCAAAGCCGGTCTTTTCCTTAATCCAATCGGCAGCACCGTTTGCGGAATCATCCACAACGGTGTTGTAGACTGCATCCGGCAGTGTCGCGCCTTTCTTGAGTTCTTCACCAACTCGACCAGCGAAGGAGAGAATGTTGGTGGTTAGCTCACCAAGGGCAACGCCGAGGGCATCGGAAATTGGGATCAGTCCAGTCATCTTCTGACGTAGAGTGTCAGTATTGACAGCGTACTGCCCTAGGCCTTCAACAAACGAGGCTGAGAAGTGATCCGCAAGGCTGGTTTGTACTCGGTTGTACTCAGCACCCAAAGCTGCCAGCTTATCAAGGTTGGCCTGCTGTGCATCAGATAGCGTCCACCCTTCAGAAGCGAGTTGATGCATACGCTGGATAAGTCCCTGCCCCTCATCATTGAACACTTCGAGGAAGACCGAACCATCATTCACAGCCTCAGCCAGGTGCCGGGTCTGGTTGTCCGTCCATTTGAAAGTTTTCTGCAACTGTTTCAGGTAAGTGATGAAGGTCGGAAAATCCAGCTTTTGCAGTTCTCCGATCACCTTCTGTGCTACCTTCTGGTTGCCGTTGGTGGAGGTCAGCACATTGTTGATGATATCTGCGAACTCGCCACCGCCGCTGAAATTCACCTGTCCAGTTTTCTTGTTACGTTTGAAAGAGCCGGTGTTCAACAATTCCCCGGCCTTTTCGGTTGTGTCCTTGTTGAGGTCAGCCAGCTTGTCAGCACTCAGTGAGTAACCAACACGGCTCATCGAGAGATCCTGAAGTGCAGCGAACTCAAGGTTGCTGATCCCGTACTGCTGGAGTTTTTTCACATCGCGAGAACGCTCAAGGCTTCCCTGGAGGGTCTGACCGACACGAGAAACGCCCATACTACCCACTAACGACGCACCACCGATAACACCAGCGGCTGCAAGGCCACCATAACCACGTTCGCTACGTTCACGGGTCAGACGTTGAGCATTGATGCGCCCTGCTCGCTCGGCTTTCGCTTTATCTTTAACAATCTGGCGGTTAATACGCGCCTGGCGTCTGGTTTCCAGAGTCGCTTTAGCAAGTTCATGGCGCATTTCTGCGATGGTATAACGCTGCTCGGCGTACCCCTTAGTGGCCTCTTTAATGGCCTGCACCGCTTTCATTTTGTCAGCCAGGGATGCAGCTTCGATATGGCTGATCGTCAAGCTTGCCCTGCGGAGTGTATCGTGAGCGGTGATTTGTCGTTTAAAAGCCGCCTCTTTCTCACGCTGGCTCTTCTCTTCCAGGGCCATCGCCTTTTTGGTGGCTGCGATGTCAGCAGCAACAGCGCCGTGACCACGGTTCATTGCTTCAGTCTGACGTGCCACCAGAGATGGATCGGAGTGAACTCCAGGCATGTTGGGATTGTAGGTCATCACTCGTGATCTGGCTGCGGCCTGCACTTTTGCAGAAATGGCCGCTAGTCTGGCAGATTGACGAGTTGCCTGCTCCTGCTGAGATAACTGGCGAGCCTGTAATGAGGTCATTTTATTGGCGTGGGCGACTGCATCCCGCTCCATTTTGGCCTGAATCTGAGCTTGTTTCTGCTGCTGTTTTGACAATTGTTCAGCCTGGCGTAGCTTCGCTGTCTGGGCTTTCGCTGCGGCTAGTGCTGCTTTGCCTTCGCTCTGGACGGTCCGCTTCTGGGCCTTCTCAAGCGCTTTAGCTGGTTTCTCATGAGCAGCCTTAAGCGAAATAATCTTCTTTTTGGCTTTTTGATATGAGGCATCGTCTGTGATCCACGAGATTTCATTAACGGTGCTGGTAACAATCTTATTTGTGCCAGACATCACACCCCCTGATTGATATCGTAACCCAGACGCTCAAGCGCGGCGCGTTGTTCAGGTGTTAGCTCATCAAGACTTGCCTTCATCATGAGACTTACCGGACGCAGATTAGCGCTATAACCTTGGGCCTGGTGGCACAGAGCGATCCCTTTTTCCTTTATGGTCTTTGCTTTCGGGGCTGATTTGCTGGCTGTTGCAGTCGAAGCGGTCAGATATCCCTCGATGGCATCAGCCAACACCTGCTCGGCGCTTTTATTCAGATCTCCGCTCTCCGGTTCGGCAGCGGCCTGCATTGCGGCGAGAATATCGGCGCGGATGTCGTTTACGTTTTTCATTTTTATGTTGTCTCCAAAGTAGGATTTTTGTCGCAAGGCGATGACGGGCAACGTCACTGCTTCGCAGCAAGAGGATCAGCCCATCACGAGCGCAGCTATACGCCAGCCAGACAATAGGCAGGTAAGAAAGGATTGCTTCAAAGTTCATTGGCTCCCGATGTGGGATTATTTGGATTTACGCTTAGTGCGCTTCTTCTTCACTGTCGGCAACTTGCAGATATTCGCGAACACGTCTGGGTAGTAACCCAACATTTCAGCGTCAGTGATCCCGGCGTTATGCAGGTAATATCGAAGGCTTACGTATGACAGACCATCGCAACGCTTGCGGATCTGTTCCGGGTGCATCCGATGTGACCACATTTCACGGACAAATTCTGTCCGGGCTGTCGGTGTCATCATCGCCCAGGTCACCGCTTGTTTTTGACGTGCGAGCCGCCAGACTTCAGCAAACGGAAGATCTAGTGTATTTGCGACAATTTGCAGTGAAAACCCACGATTCAATAGCAAACGGGCTTTACGTTGTGTTTCCAAGTCGGATGGTTTGGACCGGGATTTGTATGTCGGATTCTCCAAGACAGAGAAAAGGCGAGATAGCTTTTGTTCTTCATCTGCGGTCAGTACACCGCTTACGTGTTCACACAATTCATTCCTCCATCACATAAGAGCTACCGCAGCGTCAATTTCTTCCGGCGTTGGTTCGTGGCAAACATCTGGCTCAATAAAGGTTTCCTGCTCCTGATGGATTTCCTCGTGGTCGTCATCATCTGGGGCTACAAATTTAAAACTGGGTTTGGGTCTACAATTTCGCGGGAACTCAACGACATTTCTCCCATTTGAATCACTCAGTGATGGATCATCACTACCGGATAAATCAACATCGACAGGAATATCCACAGCAGGTATGCCGTCTGGTTTTCCAGCAGCAGGCGCGGCAGATCCCACCACGAAAGATTCCACATCACGTTTCTGCTCACTCTTACCGCTCTCTTCGTTTTTTGGCTGATGATTTTTTACGTTCCTACGTCCCTGAGATGCATAAAGGCGTTTAAGCGCCTCTTCATGGTCGTATGACGGCTTGCCGTTCAACAATTTTGGATAGCTGAAAATCAAGTTGTGTTCCTGGCTAACTACTGACCGCACCGTGTAAGAGTGGCTCTTCTGGCTCTCATCAATGATAAGTAGACCAAGTGCTTGAAGAACTTTCAGCCACTTGCCAAGAGTTTTTGGTGTGCATTTACATTTAGTCGCGATATCTCGCTGATCTTCGTAGAAACTCTTACCATCAGCCTGGTAGCTGTTGTATTGATCCACCATATAGGTATGGATCTTTGCAAGTTTGTCCTCGACTTTGAAACATTCACCAGTGGACTTAATTGTGATTGCATCTGCATAGAAAAGGCGGCGATCTTCTTCAATCCATAGTTCTGGTTTATTTTGCGACGCTCTTTTGTTCATTATTATCTCCATTAATATTCCCCAAGGCGGGTAAAGGTTCACCGTTATCAAAAAGATGGGCGGCGATTTCTAGCACTTCGCGTGCAAGGTTTGGAACAGTTGTTCCCCGGCGCTTCGCTTCTTCTAAAAGTCCGGCGTATACGTGCTGTTGAATCTTCAAATTCATATCAAGTTCCCCCCGAATGCATAATAGTTATCGCTCCTGCTATCGCGGATGGCGATCAGGAGTAAGAAGCCGTGTTTGCGGCGATTTCGTTTGGTGGCGTTGCTGCCAACGGTGTAAAGCAGAGAATGGTTATTCGGTTGTGGTCAGTTCTGGAATGGGTTTTCCGGTAATGCCTTCGAGTTCACCGCCAGACTCAATCATCTTAAGCAGAAGGATCTGTTCATTCATCAAGCCGATGCCATGAGAAGCGTAATAGACACGCCAGGCAGAGAGTACTGGTTCAATGATTTCCATAACATCACGGCCTTTTGCCAACTCTGCTGAGTATGGTTTAAGAATATCCCGGATGATTTTTGCGTCTTTCGCTTGCTGACGCAGGCGTTTAATGATGTTCAGTGCTTCGCGAGTAGCTGGATAGAGCTTATCGGCTTTCTTGGCACCGCCCATACGAGTGCGAAAGGCGTGCAGATTTTGAGCTGTGGTAATTTTTGCATCGATTGCAGCGACAATCTCTGAGGCAGTGGCGTTCGAGAAATCGAACAGAACAGGTTTCCCCATGCATCTCTCCTATTTAAATTATTGTTTATTCATAAAATCATCTCAGTTGATAATATATAGTTTATTATAAATTAGTTTCTTTGTCAACCGATTTCTCACTTAAATAATAAAGAAATGGATGTGTTTTATGTCAATACCCCGCAACTTTATACATATACCTTTTCTTTGTCAATCCCTTTATCACAAAACGCTCTCAGACGCTTAAGATTCAACGCCCTAAGCGAAGCGGTACAAATTCACCAGCAACAGGAGAAAGACGCTCTGAACGCGACAGGGAGCGTTACAGGACCGCTGTGCATCATGGCATCGCCTCAGAATCAGAGGGCCGTTATCGCCTTGCGAGATTGAGGGGGGACCGCCGCCCCTCCAAGGGGGGAGTTACGTCGCGTTTAAAGCTCCTCTGCGCCGTGCTTGATCCACATTTGACTGACGCGCCTCGCGGCTTGTCTTCCACACATATCTGAAGTGGCAGAGCCATTCAGAGCAGAGCGATACAGAAGCATCACTCCTTAACACCAACTAGTGAACACCAGTTCACCCTGCCTTTGACCTTAAGGTTTTAAAGATCTTAATGGTTTTTATTTGATCTTAATATGTTGATCTTATTGGTGCGTAACCGTTACCGATGACCCATCTGTAACCATTACCGATGAAAACTTCTTTTCATATGTATTCGTTACCGATGACTTCTGACTGGTACTTCCTGCCGTAACTGAGTAACCTCGTTCAATCAGTGAACAAAAGGAAACATTATGGAATTCGTCCAAGGCAAAGACAGCTTTAACGAGATGGCAACTGGAATCCTGGTGAAACTGTTTGCGGACTATCCGGCTTACTCTTCTTTCGAATTTTCAGACTTCGGCTGGAAGCCCAGAGGAGACAGAACTCAGATTGACCTGCTTTGCAACACACTCCAGGCTCTCAGAGATATGGGTTACACGGAGATAATCTCTTCAACCGACATGGATACCGCCGCCAAGTTAACACCTCGTGGTTTGAATTTACTTCAACAGCAGGCACCTGGTGCAGGCGATGCAGTTATTAACGTTCTCAAAGGAGCAGCAGGTGAGACCCGCTCTGCGGTAATCGGTGCCATTATCGGTTGGATTTTCGGCGGGAAATAATTGAGTTTAAATACCTGTTAATTGCGGTTAATTGCTAGAAAATCCTGTCTGTTGTCACTGGCTCGCCTGTGGGATGTAGTGATTGTTATGCCGTGATCTACACAACGAAGCCGCGCCAGTGCTGGGTGCGTTAAATATGTTGGTGGGTATGAGGCTAAACACAACCACCTATCTGAACCATTTTTCCATAAAAAATAAAACATCATACAAAAAACCAAAACCGCCCCCCCTCTGGAGGCTCCTCTATCGCGCTGTGGGAAGTCGTGAATCATGGCGTTGTCAGTTCACGATTGTGTGGAGATAACGCCGCTACGGGCTTCTAGTTGAGCGTAGGAGGGATTGGTGGGTTGGCTGTTTACAATAGTGTGGAAAAGGTACGCTTCTGTGCCCCATGGGACGGGAGAGTTTCGCCAGGTGATGATAGTCCTTCACCCCGTTGTGGTAACGTCGCTGTAGTGGCTTTGTGTCTGCTGGTAAACAGAAAAATGTGCTTTTATGGCGTTTGACACACTGTCAGCCTCAAAGGCCTGAAACCTGAAATTGTGTGGTGACCAGACAATCTCATCCAAAATCCTTGAACAAGAGAACTCACCTCAAATCTTCCCGAATGCTTTCCTTCTGTTTGTGAAATCGCTGTTGTGTACCCCACTTCACATCAACGCTCCGAAAAGCAATACCTGACCATTCCAGTCAAGTACACTTTATGGATCATATGTTAAATGGAGCAAAAATTAAGCAGAAAAAAACCTTGTAACAGCAAGTTTTCTCTTGCTGGTGAAGCTAAGCACGGAAAGGTTAAGCACATGGCTGGATGAGACATCCTTAAGATATTTGGTGAAGATCAGCGTCTTTTGGGGAGGGCCTAGGCTGGCGGTCTAGCAGATCACCAACTCTTATGAGTACATTCTTAGTTCCATCCTTACGCACATATATATGTTATCTATATGTTGCACACAATTATCAAAACCACCGGCAACATTCATTATTCTTATCAAGATTGCGCGATATCATGTTGCGCAATTCTGCCCTCCCGTTGAAGAAATCAGCACTCGATCAAATTTTGATTTTTTTTTCTTAATCATTGACATGTCTTCCAGGCCTTATGCTGTGTAGGGTTTTGCATTTTTACCCTTTCACAACCTCAATTTAACGTCAAAATCAACCCTTGTGCAGAAAAGAATCATCACTAGAATATCGACTATGTGGGGCCGCTATTGATTGACCACCCCCACATGTAGTGCCGCGCCTGAATTTTAGGCGTAAAAAAACCGGATTCATTTGCATGAACCCGGCTTACAAAGCATGACCAATACGAGTCGCCAAACTCGTATGAATCTTAGCCTTGCCTTCATTTTTCACGGCTTGATTGTGCCAGGCAAAGAGGATCATGTAAACCTTAAAATGACGCTCATAAGGAGCAATGCATGACTATTTGTAAACAATCACACCGTTACAACACTCTTTTCATTAGCTTACCTCACGATCAAGGTGGTGAAGGTCGCCATAAATGTTGTGGCTGCGCTTACGATCAGGGTTACCGCGCTGGCTTGGCTCGCACAGGTCAGGTTTGGGTAGACTTAGCCGCCTTACCTGATAGCCAGGCGGGTACCGTTCGCCACAAAAGTCCTCAAGCAGCGTTTGCTGATGGTTATCGTGATGGTGTGCGTGAATCCTACCGTCACGCTGGTTAATGTTGAATGAAGGGGCTTATGCCCCTTCCTCTTTTAAGGGATAAAAATGGATAAACGTTACCAGGTTTTCGTAAGTTCAACTTTTACGGATTTAGAAGAAGAACGAAAACACGTCATACAAACTCTGATGGAAATGGATTGCATTCCAGCAGGCATGGAGTTGTTCCCAGCAATCGATGAAGGCCAATGGGAGTTCATAAAAAAAGTAATCGATGACTGTGATTATTATCTGCTGATCATTGGTGGTCGTTATGGCTCTGTCGCGGAAGACGGTTTAAGTTACACCGAAAAGGAATTTGATTACGCAGTTTCAAAAGGTTTACGCGTCGTTGTTTTGGTACATGAGAATCCGGAAAATCTACCTTTAGCCAAATCTGAAAAAGATTCTGAACTCAGAGAGAAGCTAGCTGCATTCATAGAGAAGGCCTCAACCAATCGTCTCAGGAAAACATGGGCAACAGCCAAAGATTTACCCGGGTTGGTTGCTTTAAGTATGAGTAAAACGATGAAAACTTATCCTGCAATCGGATGGGTAAGAGCCAACCTAACGTCTTCTGAAACTGATTTACGTGCTATGGTTGATTTACAAAAAGAGAATGAATGGTTAAAAAGTGAACTAGCCAAGGCCACAAGTAATCTTAGTCAAACACTTGATCTGGATCTGGCTGACTTTGATGATGATTTTGAATTTAGATGTGAGTCCACCTTTCCTCGAATCGGGTATGATCCCGGTGGAACAAAACACTGGTCCGTGAAAATGAAATGGAAGGATATTTTTCACTCAATATCCCCCTATCTCACTCAATACTATACTGAATCAAGCGTATCATACACAATTGCCAAAAGCGCTCAAAAGGTCGCAGACAAGGGAGGCACATCAGCAAAAGTGTCTTCTCAAGACCTTAAAACGATAGGAGTGCAGTTTAGGGCATATGGTTTGATAAAAATTGAATATTTAAAAACCACCAATGGCAGCATGAATACTTTCTGGTCATTAACCGAAGCTGGCCAGATTGAAATGTTGAAAACCAGAACGATAAAAAAGCAAAGCCAAGTCACTTCCGAATAGCTAGTTTTGATTTCGCCCCATTACGGGGCGAATGATACCCAAAACTTACTAAAGGAAATATTTCTAGTGCTTTTCTTTTATTAATAAACAGCTATTCCCAACCCAACCCATCAATCACATAACAGATCGTTGATAAAGGGAACGTGTGTAGGTAGCGTCTAGTGATCCCTGAGCCGCTTTTCTCATGGCCTACCACCTGTTGCAGGTGTGCCAGATTACCAACCCAGCCAGCTAAACAGGTTGAAATCATGGTATGCCGGAAACTGTGAACTAGCCGCCGCTGCCCATAATCATCAAGGTACGGAATACCAAGTTGATCGCGGACATCGGCTAAAACTTTGCCGATCTTCGGCATGTTCTTACCCGACACAGGCGAGAAGATTTTCTCTTTCCATTGGCGATTTACAAAATCGAGGAACCCCCACTCGATCAGTTTGGGATGGATCGCCACCTGCCTTGTAGCGTTCTCGGTTTTACCCTGCCCTCCTTCCGCGATCAGGAGATAGTGCCGCTGGCTATCTTCATCAAATTTGATCTGTGACTTCTCTAATTTTGCGATCTCCCCTCTTCTGGCTCCCGTATACGCCAACAAAAGAGTGATCCATTTCTGCCAGCCATCAGGCTGCTTGAGCGCCCACCCTACAAACTTTCTCATTTCTGCTGCACTGTAAGCTCCAAACCTCGCTTTCGACGGTGCGGCGACTACACCATCAGTCGGTGATTTCTCCAGAATATCTTTATTGTCAGTCAGGAAGGTTTTAAACAGCGATTTGTAAATCTTCAAATGCTTGTGGATAGACTCAGCGCCAACCAAATCTTCTGGAGGAACATCATCACACTCGCTCAGTTGCTGAACCGTCATTGACCGATAAGGCTGCACAACACGCTTTGGCAAGTTTTCAACAACTTCCATCGCCTGCTTGATGTCCTGCTTGGTGATCGTCATTACATCTGTTGATGCACCAAGAACAATGAACATGACTTCCATAAAGCGCTCATTGGCTTGTGAAATTGCCTTCGTCCAGTTTTGGGCTTTCTCCTTTTTGTACATATTCCAAGCGCCAGCAAGTGTTAACACATCCTTTGACTGTGCTTCTGTTTGTTCTTCCTCATCTTCTGAAGGCGCAACAAGCTCGCGGTATTCCTGAACAACTATCGGCTGAAGATTGCGCCGTTCTTCACTGAGAAATTGTTGTGCCAGCCATTGTTCATTCTGCTGCTTCAGGCTATTGCCATACTCAGAAAGACGCTTACCGAAGTGATCCGGTTGGATGGTGCCACGTTGAACCAGAGGAATTACAGGAGAAGCAAAAGACATGAGCAACTGCGCCTGGGTGTGGCTGTCAGTCTCCAGCGACTTGCGAAAATATTTATTACCAGGCAAGCGGAAACGAACGTAATAAATCCCGTTGCGTGTGATGGTATGACGTATGGTTCTGTGGCCCATTCTGAAAGCCTCATTGAGTAATGAACTATCAAAACAGGACGTTAAAGCTAGAAATTTCTTTTTATTTTCAATGAATAATCGCCAGACTACGCTGGCATTATCCAGATCAGGTAATACGGGTATTTCTCAGCCTTCACAAAGAAGGGCACCCCGAGTCAAATTACTTATAAAACAGCTATTTACGAAATAGCAATTCGTAGTCATGTAGTGTAACCGGGGGGTAACCCGGGTGCAAGGGGTTTTGGGCTGTCCGTTAATCCCCTGTAACGAACAATAAACGACAAGATATTAACTACCCTCTATATGTATACATTATTGTTCAGTTAATTATCCCGCCAGATTTGTTAAGAACACATGAAAAATATTATTTACTCACTGTGCTGAGAAATATTATTTTTATCCATAATGACGCACCGGGAGTACTTTTATAAGACAGCCCACCTTCTTTCGTATGAAATAAACCCGTATATTAATGTAAACATTTATCTTGCATAATTTCATTCCTGTCAAACACTTAATTTAACCATCTCATTCACTACGTTATTCTCACCTTAATGCTTACATTAATAACAACCGCAACATGATTTTACGTCGTCGGAACTATTCATAATATTTATGACTTAGATCAAAATCATTGGTTTGCGTTTAATTGATAGTTTACTCGCGTTACTAAGTAATATTTAGACAACGTTCAACCGTTTTTGAATCCCGAAAATAAATCTGTTCAGCTTCAGTATTTTCAACAGTTAATGACGTGAGCTTTTCAAATGAAATCTATGAATAAAACCTTTATTGCTATTTTTGTAATGGGCGTTGTCTTAGTGGGTACAACGAGCCTGGCTGAAGCCGCGAATACGGTTTGGGACGATCAGCAAATCACTAATATTGTAAATGACCATCAGGATCAGATTGCACAAAACAAAGCTGATAGCATTAACCGTGATATCGCAACGGATAACCGCTTAACGCAGGTTAATGACGACCTTCAGTCCACAAAACCAGGTGTGTTAGTCGTGGATAAAATGGCTAACGACGCACATCAGAAAGCGTTGCTTGCCGGTGCGCTTGCTGATGTGAGACGGCCCTACAGGGTGTGGCGACTAACGGCACAGATGGAGAGAAAGGTGATAAAGGCGATGCCGGCGCGACTTACAACAGCGAGAGCGCGCTTGCTGTCGGTGCATCCGTTAACTTTAATTCCCATGTCATCGCGAAAGTGAGCTTCTCAGATGATACCGCGAATAATATGGGCGCTTCGGTTGGGATTGGAATGGGCTTTTAAAGCGTAAAACAATCATCGGGACAAATATAAAGCCTCATTTTAGCGGATGAGCATTTCGTTGATACAAAAAGATGTCTAAATATATTTTTATTTCGGTAGCCCTGTATCTGATGCTGATTTCGGTCGGGATCTGGATCGGCGTGATGTATGTCTCCTGGTATTTGTGTCGTTTTTAAGGCGGTAAAATGAAAAAAGTAATGATGTTCGTTATAGGTACTGCGGTGCTTGCAGGTTGTGTCTCGCCTGCGCACGCCATAAACGCCCATTATCGCGCTCAATTAGAGCGTTCGGGATGCACGCAAATTAGCGCTGGCGATGGCTCTTGCGATATCAGCAAAACCAAAGCGGAAAATGCGTCACAACACGAACCAACGACATCCGTTCACGATCCCCTGCGTGAAGCCTCGTTCTCGTCGGATACGGTTAACGCCACGCTTTCTCACGGCTTCTTTAGCGCCACCGTAAACGGCAAAAAAGCCAGCGTTAAACGTCTGAATGCGAATTTCTATGAGATCCGTGGTAATGGTTTTGTGATATCGCTAAGCCTGGATGAAAACGGTATTACGGACGCGTCGTGGAATAAAACGAAGGGACGTGAACACGGTATTTTACGCGTTAGCCAGAAATAAACAGCGTAAGGAGGCTCACTGCCTCCTTTTCACCTGATAATCGCACGATTTGTCACACTCTTTTGTCTGATTTTACAATGCGGATAAATCATACGTAAGCTACTGTTTTTATTTAGCATAAAGTGCAATCTCCCCCATACAAACGGCGTTCTTCCCTGCCCTGTGCCCTGTGTCACAAAACAGTAAGCAAATTAACCATTGAGCCCGGTGACAAAAGGCTCTATATTGGCGGCGTTTTTTTCAGGCCCCATCTGTTTTTTAACTTTTTATTCAATCGTTGCTCATAACGAAGCGGCGGTTGTAGGAGTGATATGATGACGGATAAAGTCCGTATTGACACCGTAGATGCCCACAAAAGCAACGAAACCTATCTGGCCCGTCAGGCCGAATTTGAATCTAACGTCAGGAGTTATCCGCGCAAATTGCCTTTAGCGATTACGAAAGCAGAAGGCGTGTGGATCACCGATGCAGATAATAAAGAATACCTTGACTGTTTAGCAGGCGCAGGCACCCTCGCGCTTGGACACAATCATCCTGATGTGCTGAAAAGCATCCAAAATGTCATTACCAGCGGCTTGCCGTTACATACCCTGGATCTGACTACGCCGTTGAAAGACGCGTTTTCAGAATACCTGCTCTCTCTGTTGCCTGGTCAGGGCAAAGAGTACTGCCTGCAATTCACTGGCCCGTCCGGGGCTGATGCCGTTGAAGCGGCGCTGAAGCTGGCGAAAAAAGTGACCGGTCGTAGCGGTATCATCAGTTTCTCTGGTGGTTACCACGGTATGACCCACGGCGCACTGTCCGTCACCGGCAACCTGTCTCCGAAAGAAGCGGTTGACGGTATGATGCCAGAAGTCCAGTTCATGCCTTACCCACACGAGTACCGTTGCCCACTGGGTATCGGTGGTGAAGCGGGCGTGAAGGCGCTGACCTACTACTTCGAAAATCTGATTAACGACGTCGAAAGCGGCGTGCGTAAACCTGCCGCGGTGATCCTCGAAGCCGTTCAGGGTGAAGGTGGCGTGAACCCGGCGCCTGTTGAGTGGTTGCAGCGCATCCGTAAAGTCACTCAGGAACACGGTATCCTGCTGATCCTCGACGAAGTCCAGGCTGGCTTTGCCCGTACCGGTAAATTCTTTGCCTTCGAACACGCTGGCATTGAGCCAGACATCATCGTGATGTCTAAAGCAGTCGGTGGCGGTCTGCCGCTGGCCGTGCTCGGTATCAAAAAGCAGTTCGATGCATGGGCGCCAGGTCACCATACCGGTACTTTCCGCGGCAACCAGCTGGCGATGGCTACCGGTCTGACCACGCTGAAGATCCTGAAAGACCAGAACATCGCGGGCAAAGTAGCTGCACAGGGCGAATGGCTGAAAGGCCAGCTGAAAGAGATGGCGAAACGCTATCCGGTGATCGGCCACGTTCGCGGTCTGGGCATGATGATCGGTATTGAAATCGTTAAGCCACATGAAGCCGCCGATCACATGGGTTGCTTCCCGGGCGATGGCGAGCTGTCTGCACTGATCCAGAAGAAATGCTTCGAAGCCGGCCTGATTCTGGAGCGTGGCGGCCGTAACGGTATCGTTCTGCGTCTGCTGCCTTCTCTGCTGATCAGCGATGACGAGCTGAAAGTCTTCCTGGATAAATTCGAGCAGGCACTGCTTGCTGCGGGCGTTAGCCCGGCGTAACCGGAGTTGTTGAATACGATGTCTGATTCAAACCCAATTTTGTTCTCCTCTGCGCAGAGCATTGAAGCTTACCAGCAGGCGATTGAACAAAGCACTCAGGCTGTGATGCAGTGGCTGAAACAGCCTGAGATGTACCAGGGCAAAACGGTCGCGGAGCTGCGCGACCGTATTAAGCTGGATTTCACCCCGAAAGGGCTGGGCAACGAAGCGGCGATCGAACGCGCCGTGGAGTTCTTCCTGAAAGACAGTTTGTCCGTTCATCACCCGCAGTGCGTGGCGCACCTGCACTGCCCAAGCCTGGTGGTTAGCCAGGCGGCGGAAGTGCTGATCAACGCCACTAACCAGAGTATGGACTCCTGGGATCAAAGCCCGTCCGCAACCATCATTGAGATCAAACTGATCGAATGGCTGCGTACCCGCGTGGGTTATCAGGCTGGCGACGCAGGCGTCTTCACCAGCGGCGGCACCCAGAGTAACCTGATGGGCCTGATGCTGGCGCGTGACGCGTTCTTTGCGCGTCAGGGCCACTCGGTTCAGCAGGACGGTCTGACAGGCGATCTGCGTAAGATCCGCGTGCTGTGTTCGGAAAATGCCCACTTCTCCGTGCAGAAAAACATGGCGCTGATGGGTCTGGGCTACCAGTCCGTGGTGCAGGTGAAAACTGACGAATTCTCCCGCATGGATCTCACCGATCTGGCGGCGAAAATCGAACAGTGCAACGCGAACGGCGAGCAGATCCTGGCGATTGTGGCCACGGCCGGTACGACCGATGCGGGTGCTATCGATCCGCTGCGTGCTATTGCTGAGCTGGCTGCGAAACAGAATATCTGGGTGCACGTTGATGCGGCCTGGGGCGGCGCGCTGCTGATGTCTGAGCAGTATCGTCACTACCTGGACGGTATCGAGCTGGTGGATTCCGTCACCCTGGACTTCCACAAGCAGTTCTTCCAGACCATCAGCTGCGGTGCGTTCCTGCTGAAAGAAGCGCGTCACTATGAACTGATGCGCTATCAGGCGGCCTATCTGAACTCTGAGTTCGATGAAGAAGCGGGTGTACCTAACCTGGTCTCCAAATCTCTGCAAACCACGCGCCGTTTCGACGCGCTGAAACTGTGGATGAGCCTGGAAGCGCTGGGTCAGGAGCAATACGCGGCAATCATCGATCACGGCGTGACGCTGGCACAGCAGGTTGCGGCTTACGTGAAAGAGCAGTCTGCTCTGGAACTGGTGATGCAACCCCAGCTGGCAAGCGTGCTGTTCCGATTCCGTCCGCAGGCGCAGATGAATGACGCCGGTATTGCCCTGCTGAACCAGAAAATTGGCGATGCGCTGCTGGAGTCTGGCCGTGCAAACGTCGGTGTGACCGAGCATAACGGTATCACCTGCCTGAAGCTGACCCTGCTGAACCCAACCGTGACGCTGGAGGACGTAAAAATCCTGCTGTCTCTGGTTGAGCGTACCGCGCAGGAAGTGATGGCGAAGTAATACTTATCCCTCTCCCACCCGGGAGAGGGATTGTTTTTCCCGCGCTAACGCCTTTCCCCTTTTTTCCTCGAAGCATAACCGTATTCATACTGGCTGTACCCCGAGCTGTAATACAGCGCTGCGGATTTAACAATATCGTTGAGGATTGTGCCGCTGACCTTCACGCCAACGTGCTGTAACCGTTTAACGGTATTCTCCATCTCTTTCACGCTGGTGTTATCGAAACGGGCAACCATTAGCGTTGTTCCGGCTGCTCTGGCGACCAGCGCGGCATCGGTGACGGCCAGGACCGGCGGTGTATCAATGATGACGATGTCATATTGCTCGTTAACCCAGGACATGACGGAAAGGAATCGTTCGCTTAACAGCAATTCTAACGGGCACAGGGGTTCCGGGCCGCAGGTGATGACGTCAATTCCCCCTTTTTCAGCATGCTGAATGACCTCCGCTAAGTCGCGTTTCCCTTCGAGCAGGCAGGACAATCCGTGGCGGTTCTCCAGACCAAAAATATTATGAACATAGCCCTGGCGCATATCCGCATCAATAAACAGCACCCGCTGACCGCTCTGCCCGGCGATGGCCGCCAGATTCGTCGCCACCAGCGTTTTTCCGCAGTCCTGCGTGGGGCCAGAAATCATCACAATGCGGTTCTCAGCCTCCATCATGGTGAAATGCAGACTGGTCCGCAGCCCGCGCACCGCTTCAACAAACATATCAGCAGGGCGATCGACGGGCAGGAAAGGCACATCCGAGGTTTTGTGTTTCCAGCGACGAGAAAACGGATTTTTTCTGCGCAACTGCGTTTTACTCCACAGCCACTGTGAACGTGGCAACGTAGCCAGAACCGGCATCCCCTGCGCTTCCAGCTGTTCGGAAAGCGTGATCCCACGTTTGAACGCCTGACGTACCAGCACGGTCCCCATTGAGAGCATTAGCCCGAACAGCGCGCCAAGAACGATGATTAACGCTTTACGCGGCTTTATCGGGTCCGGCAGCGTAACAGCCTCATCAATGATCCTCACGTTCCCGACAGCGCTGGAGCGGGAAATATTCAGCTCCTGCTGGCGCGTCAATAGCTGTAAATAAATCGTGCGACCCGACTCAACATCACGGCTCAGGCGTAAAATCTCCTGCTGCGTGGAGGGCATAGCTGACACACGGTTATTGAGACGCTCCCGTTCCCGCTCAAGGGTCTGTCTCTTTTCATGCAATGCACGATAGGTAGGGTGACTTTTTTTAAAGAGCTGGGAGATCTCTGCCTCCCGGAACGTCAGCTCATTTAGCTGATTCTCAACGTTAACAACCTGATCCAGGACAGATTTTGCCTCCAGAGACAGGTCCACCGAGTCTCGCTGCGCCCGGTAGGCATTCAGCCGCGCTTCTGCCTGATCAAGGTCCGCGCTGATTTTCGGCAACTGCGCCTGTAAAAAATCCAGACTACGAGAATCCTGAGCCTCCTGGCGCGCGATATTTTGCTGGAGATAATTTTCAGCAATTGCATTCAGCACCCGGGCGATGCTGTCAGGATCTTCGCCCGTCAGGGTTAAGGTCACGATACCGCTCTGTTTCTCCGATTCCGCAACCGTGAGACGCTTCTTCAGCGCGTTGATCGTCTCAAGCCGCGTCAACGACTTAAGCGAAAATTGCGTGCCTGGCATCGCCTCAATCGACGTCACCAGCAGAACGATCCCTTGCGTAACCAGCGTTTTCCCAACCTGGCCGTCGGCCTCAATGTTTTCGCCCGTCAGGTGATATTTTCCCGCTTCCTGTACGGTCAGCGTGAGCTCTTGCGCTTTGCCTTCCACCTGCGGGATCTGGAGTTCGCCTAACGTGATTTTGCCCTGCTCACGCCCTTGCAGACGCTGCCAGAGACGCCCCACCACAGGCAAAACGCGCTGCTTTGCCTGCTGTGTCAGAGCTAATTTGTCAACGGTCTCGCCGAGGATCATGCGTGATTTCAGCAGTAAAATTTCAGGGGCAACATCCGGCGACACATCGGTGCCCAGCTGGCTCAAACCTTTGAGCAGGTTGTTATCCTGTTTGTTTTCAATTTGCACCATGGCATCCGCCTGATAAACAGGTGGCGCAATCCAGGCATAGAGACCGGCGCACAGGATGAACAGGAACGTCACGCACAAAATCATCGTGCGGTGGTCGATCATCTCGACGAGCAAACGAACGAGATCGACTTCATGTTGTTGGGGTGCCGCTGCACCATAATTGTCTGTTGTGTAAGACGACATTAATGCTTCATTCCTTTCTGACCTAAACGACGTGCCCATTCCTGACTGGCTTTACCCAATAGCCCAAACACATATTCAAACGCTTCCCGGCTTTGACGGTAGGGATCGGGGATCTCCTGCGGCTCCAGCCATTGCCCAAAAAGCAGCGACTTTCCTCGAATCTCCGGCGCCATGGCCGCAATGAAGCGAAGATGTTCCGGCTCCATAACCAGGATAAGATCGGATCCCTGCATCAAATTGCGTGTCAGCCTGCGCGCCACATGACCGTCGAGGGAAATCCCATGCCGCCAGGCTACGTCCTGGGCGCTGTCATCCGCCGGGTGCCCTTCAAGCCCGAATATGCCCGCCGAAGCGATATATCTGTCGGGCAGGTGCTGGCGTAAAAGCCGCTCCCCAATCGGAGAACGGCAGACATTTCCGGTGCAAACCACGAGTATTGATTTGAACATTATTGCGGCCACGATCTGATGTAACGAACCGTTTCGGTAAGGTCATGCACCCCGCTGATGGTCGGAACAAGCTGTGATATCACGCGATTCCAGCGGGACAGTGGTGCAGTGGTGACATAGACAATGTCATAGGGCTCAAGCTGAAACTCGGTGCCTAACACCATGGCTGATGCGTCCTGAGCATTGAGCTGGTAGAGGTTGGCAATTTTTTCTGAACGCTCGCTTTTCGGCAGCGAACGAATGACAAAAATTCCGGTGGCATCGGCCATATTCTGGTTCAGCCCACCGGCATTGCCCAGCGCTTCGGCCAGGGTCATGCCGCTGCGATCCATTTTCAGCGTGCTCTGTTTAACGACCTCGCCCATGACGAACACTTTCAGCGCATCGTTACGGGGGACAAACAGAATATCGCCGGGATAGAGCAGCTTATTTTGCGTGAGATCGCCATGCTGCATCAGCGCATATAGCGAGAGGCGCGTGTCCTTCCCATTATGCGTCAGCACGACATTGCGCCAGTCCGCGTCGGCAGAGAGCCCCCCAGCGGCGTTCACGGCATCCATGACCGTTAACGGGATATTGGTAATAGCCTGCTGCCCTGACTTCACCACCTCGCCCGTCACATAGGCTTTTTGTGAGCGAAAAGAGGCGACGCTGACATCCACCTGCGGGCTTTCAATAACATTGTTCAGCCGGGCCGTGATCTCCTCGCGTACCCGTGCGACCGTTTTGCCAGCCACCGGCAATTTACCGACATAGGGATAGAAAAGCGTGCCGTCGGCATTGACCCAGTTACCGGTGTCACTGGCGCTACGATACTGCCCTGCCGGGGTTGTCAGTTCAGGGTGATCCCAGACGGTGACGGTTAGAATATCCCCAACGCCGATACGGTATTCCCAGTTTTTGACCTGTTCATCCAGATTAGGATTTGCCTGAGATTTCAAAACCGATGGTCGCATTTTTTCAATTAACGAAGGCGTAAGAGGATAAACATCAATCCGTTTCTCAAGACGATCATTTACATCTTCTGCGGCAATTATCTTTTTCCCAGCGAGATCGAGATGCTGGCCAGGATAAAATACGCAGCCAGATAAGGGGGTAATAATTAAAAATAATATCGATACAACTGTTGTGTTTTTCATTTATTACATAATATCTTTTATAGTAGTGATTATCGTATACAGGATAAAACAGTAACATTTCACTCAAGCACAAGTTGCTGTTATTCAATGAATTAACAGAAACACAAAGAGTATTTATCAAACCACACGACATTCCTTTGGGCAGACTTTACAGCCCTGCATTGTCTTAATCAGGCATTCGGAAAGAGGGTTTCAGGCAATCTTAAATGTTCTATTTGTTGAATGCATGCCTGAATCTTAGTAAATTTGCCTTGAAAATGTTTTTTCAGAATTAATTAATAAACCAATAATTATGTTATCTGTATAAGCTCATATTTATTCGTCGAAGTAATAATTAATGACGGTTGCGACTACACAAAACCGTGTACTTTTGTTACATTTTTTGCAAACTCACCCTGTGAGGATACTTAAAATGAACTGTCTGCCATCCGTTAGCGGATCTGCACACAAAAAGTATCAGTAACGATATGACTGGAGAAAAAATGGCTAAGCGTAAATTGTTGCTTCTGGGTGTATTACTGTCACTGGCGGGGGCCGCGCACGCTGCACCGCAAACATCGACAGCGCCTTCCGGCATCAAGGCCTATGAAGAGCAAGAGTTTATTGCCGATTTTACGAAGTTTAAAATCGGCGACACCGCGCCCGCGCAGTATCAGACGCCTGAGTACACCATCAAACAGTACCAGCTGCGTAACCTTCCCGCGCCCGATGCCGACACACACTGGACCTACATGGGTGAGAATTATGTTCTGATTGGCGATGCCGATGGCAAAATCTACAAAGCCTATAACGGAGATATTTTCTATCACCGCTGATACGATCCTAATCCGTCCGTGGCAGGAGAGCGATCGCCCTTTCCTGCGCACGCTCTTCCTTCACGCCCGACGTGAAGCCTGGCCGTGGATGGACAGTTCTGCGTGGCAGCTTGAAGATTTTGACGCGGCAACCCTGGACGAAGGGATTTGGGTGGCGGAGCAGGATGGGCACCGACTTGGCTTTGCCTCAGTCTCGACGAACGATAATTTTTTGCACAACCTGTTTGTCGATCCGAACTATCAGAGCCTGGGCGTCGGACATGTGTTGCTTGAACACGTGCAGAAGACGTTTACCAGCACGGGTTCACTCAAGTGTCTGGTGAAGAATGAGCGGGCGGTTGCGTTTTACCAGCGCCACGGCTGGCACATTGAGGCGACGGGAGATTCTCCGGACGGAGAGTATTATTTGATGCACTATCGGCTTGGGTAAAGTCAGGTGGCGCTACGCTTACCTGACCTACAAAATCGAGCCAGGCCGGGTAAGGCGAAGCCGCCACCCGGCACTAACGCGCAGAGGCGTTAAACCGCGCGGAAGGCGATTTCACCCGGAATGACTTCGCCCTGCCAGTAAAGCTGCGCCGCAACGCGCCCCGCCAGCTGACGATAGATTTCCGTGAATTCGCTATCCGGACGGCTGACCACCGTCGGCTTACCGCTATCCAGATCTTCACGCAGTGTGATATGCAGCGGCAGTTGCCCCAGCAGTTGCGTGTGGTATTGCGCCGCCAGCTTTTCGGCACCACCGGTACCAAAGATAGGCTCATGGTGCCCGCAGTTGCTGCAAATGTGCATGCTCATGTTCTCGACGATACCCAGTACCGGCACCTCCACCTTCTCGAACATGACGATGCCTTTTTTGGCGTCGATCAGCGCGATATCCTGCGGCGTGGTGACCACGACGGCGCCGGTAACCGGAATGTTCTGCGCCAGCGTCAGCTGGATATCACCGGTGCCCGGCGGCATGTCCAGTACCAGATAATCGAGGTCAGGCCACATTGTCTCCTGCAACATTTGCAGCAGCGCCTTGCTGGCCATCGGGCCACGCCAGACCATTGCGTTATCGTCCGTGACCAGGTAACCAATGGAGTTGGTCGCCAGACCGTGCGCCACGATTGGCGCCATGTGGGTGCCGTCCGGCGAGGTTGGACGCTGGTTTTCCGCCCCCAGCATGTTTGGAATGGACGGGCCGTAGATATCCGCATCCAGAATGCCGACTTTCGCCCCTTCAGCCGCCAGCGCAAGCGCCAGGTTCACGGCGGTCGACGATTTACCCACCCCGCCCTTGCCCGAGCTGACGGCGATGATGTTCTTCACGCCGTTAACGCCCGGCTGATTTTTCACGCGCTTGAGCGTGGCGATGCTGTGGCTTAGCTTCCAGTCAATTGCTTTTGCGCCGGTAATGCGCAGCAACTCAGAGCTGGTTTGCTCTTTCAGAGCATCAAAGGCGCTGGTCCAGACGAACGGCATCTGTAGCTCAATGTGCAGCGTATCGTCCAGCCATGCGACGTGATGAAGCGCTTTCAGCGTCGTGAGATTGTGCTTCAGGGTTGGATGCTGAAAATTAGCCAGCGTCCCGGCGACCATTGCTCGTAAGGCTTCCGGTGATTTGGCCTGGGATTGAGAACTCATCCCGACTCCTTTGTTCTTGTGAATAAGACCTTAGACAAACAAGTTTACCTGAAAGGCCGCGGTTTGTGCTTACTTAATAATGCCCCTTTTGGTAATATCGAAAACCCTTTTCACAGTTAAAAGAAGTAATGCCTACTATGACTCAAGTCGCGAAAAAAATTCTGGTAACGTGCGCCCTGCCGTACGCCAACGGCTCAATCCACCTCGGCCACATGCTGGAGCATATCCAGGCTGATGTCTGGGTCCGTTACCAGCGAATGCGCGGCCACGAGGTGAACTTCATCTGTGCGGACGATGCCCACGGCACGCCGATCATGCTGAAAGCGCAGCAGCTGGGCATTTCCCCGGAACAGATGATCGCCGAAATGAGTCAGGAGCATCAGACCGATTTTGCTGGCTTTGACATCAGCTATGACAACTATCACTCCACGCACAGCGACGAAAACCGCGAGCTGTCAGAGCTGATCTACTCCCGTCTGAAAGAGAACGGTTTCATTAAAAACCGCACCATCTCTCAGCTGTACGATCCGGAAAAAGGCATGTTCCTGCCGGACCGTTTCGTCAAAGGCACCTGTCCGAAATGTAAATCCCCGGACCAGTACGGCGATAACTGCGAAGTGTGCGGCGCAACCTACAGCCCGACCGAGCTTATCGAACCGAAGTCCGTGGTCTCCGGCGCGACGCCGGTGATGCGTGACTCCGAGCACTTCTTCTTCGACCTGCCGTCGTTCAGCGAAATGCTGAAGGCGTGGACCCGCAGCGGTGCGTTGCAGGAGCAGGTCGCGAACAAAATGCAGGAGTGGTTCGAATCCGGGCTGCAACAGTGGGATATCTCCCGCGATGCGCCCTACTTTGGCTTCGAAATCCCGAACGCGCCGGGCAAATATTTTTACGTCTGGCTTGATGCGCCGATTGGCTACATGGGGTCGTTCAAGAATCTGTGTGACAAGCGCGGCGACACCGTAAGCTTCGACGAATACTGGAAGAAAGATTCCGATGCCGAGCTGTATCACTTCATCGGTAAAGACATCGTTTACTTCCACAGCCTGTTCTGGCCAGCAATGCTGGAAGGCAGCAACTTCCGCAAGCCGACCAACCTGTTCGTACATGGCTACGTAACAGTGAACGGCGCGAAGATGTCTAAATCTCGCGGGACGTTTATTAAGGCCAGCACCTGGCTGAACCACTTTGACGCGGACAGCCTGCGCTACTACTACACCGCGAAGCTCTCTTCCCGCATCGACGATATCGACCTGAATCTGGAAGATTTCGTGCAGCGCGTGAACGCGGACATCGTCAACAAGGTGGTGAACCTGGCGTCCCGTAACGCAGGTTTTATCGCCAAACGCTTTGACGGCGTGCTTTCTGCCGAACTGGCCGATCCTGAGCTGTATAAAACCTTCACCGACGCCGCCGCTGCGGTTGGCGAAGCCTGGGAAAGCCGTGAATTCGGTAAAGCCATTCGCGAAATCATGGCGCTGGCAGACGTGGCCAACCGCTATGTGGACGAGCAGGCGCCGTGGGTGGTGGCGAAACAGGAAGGCCGCGACGCCGACTTGCAGGCGATCTGCACCATGGGTCTGAACATGTTCCGCGTGCTGATGACCTGGCTGAAGCCGGTTCTGCCGCAGCTGGCAGCCCGTGCGGAAGCATTCCTGAACACCGAACTGACCTGGGATGCCATCCAGCAGCCGCTGCTCGGCCACAAGGTGAACACCTTCAAGGCGCTGTATAACCGCATCGAGATGAAGCAGGTTGACGCGCTGGTGGAAGCATCCAAAGAAGAGGTGAAAGCGGCTGCCGCACCGGTGACCGGCCCGCTGGCGGACGATCCGATTCAGGAGACCATCACCTTTGATGATTTCGCCAAAGTCGACCTGCGCGTGGCGCTGATCGAAAACGCGGAGTTCGTGGAAGGTTCTGACAAACTGCTGCGTCTGACCCTGGATCTGGGCGGCGAGAAGCGTAACGTCTTCTCCGGCATTCGTTCCGCGTATCCCGATCCGCAAGTGCTGATTGGTCGTCAGACCGTGATGGTGGCAAACCTGGCGCCGCGCAAAATGCGCTTCGGCATCTCTGAGGGGATGGTGATGGCCGCAGGCCCGGGCGGGAAAGATATCTTCCTGTTAAGCCCTGACGAAGGCGCGAAGCCGGGTCAGCAGGTGAAGTAATAAAAAAGCCGGATGAGAATCCGGCTTTTTTTTGCCCGGCGGCGCTACGCTTGCACGGGCCTACGGGTTTTGTAGGCCGGGTCAGGCGAAGCCGCCACCCGGCTAAAATCACCCCTTCTGGTTATGCACCCGCTGCGTCAACCCACGCAGGAAATAACGCAGAAACTGATCCCCACACTCGCGGTAATTCTTATGATCCGGCGCGCGCATCATGGCGGTGATTTCCGGCATCGACACGCGAAATTTCTGCTCGGTCATGATCGCCAGAATGTCGTCAGTTTTCAGGGAGAAAGCAATACGCAGCTTTTTCAGCACCGTGTTGTTATTCACCCGACGCTCCAGCGCCAGCTCAGGCGCAGATTCATCTTTGCCGCGCTTGTCGTAGATCAGGCCATTCAGAAAGCCCGACAGAATAATGTCCGGGCAGCGAACAAAACCCTCTTCATCTTCTTTAGTCATCCAGGTGTCGAACCCGGCGGACGTGGATTCCATGTCGGAGAGCGCAAGAATGCGCACCATGTCATTATTGTTCGCTTTCAGGGTGTAGCGCAGGCTACGAAGAATATCGTTACTTAGCATAGGGCCTTCGAATGTCGATGATGCAATGGCGCGCAGTGTACCAGTTTTACAGCCCTATCGCCTCTTTCAAACTTTTCAGGTAGCGACGACTGACGGGAACGGTTTGCCCGGCACGTAACACCAGCTCGGCCTGGCCGTTATCTTCCAGACGGATCTCCTTCAGGTGCGCCATGTTCACCAGATACTGACGATGGCAGCGGATTAGCGGGGTGCGACTCTCCAGCGTGCGCAGGGTCAGCTCGGTAAAGCCTTCGTTACCTTCAGCGCTGGTGACGTATACCCCGCTCAGACGGCTGCTGACAAAGGCAACGTCGTCCATTTGCAGGAGGTAAATCCGGCTGTGCCCGGTACAGGGTATAAACTTCAGGGGCTGCTGATGCTCCGGCAGCAGCGTCACGTCCTGCACGGTACGCTCCTGATGCAGGCGGGTCAGGGTCTTTTCAAGCCGTTTCTCTTCAATCGGCTTCAGCAGATAATCAAATGCGTGCTCTTCAAACGCCTTTACCGCGTACTCATCAAAGGCCGTCAGAAAGACGATATAGGGACGGTGCTCCGGGTCGAGCATGCCGACCATCTCCAGCCCGCTGATGCGCGGCATCTGAATATCGAGGAACAGCACGTCCGGGCGCAGTTTATGCACCGCACCGATGCCTTCAATCGCATTGGCACATTCCCCCACAACCTCGATATCACTCTGCTCCTGCAACAGAACACGCAGGTTTTCCCGTGCTAACGGCTCATCATCGACAATCAGCACTCTTAACATGCGTTCTCCTCCAGCGGCAATCGTAAGGTAATTCGGGTATAGCGGTCTGGCTCACAGGCGACGGTGATACCGCAGTCATCGCCAAAATGGGCGCGCAGGCGTTTATCCACCAGGCTCATGCCCAGACCGCCTGACGCGGAAGCTTCATACAGCCCCGCGTTGTCTTCAATATCCAGCACCAGATGGTGGTTAAAACGGGAAGCGGAAATCATAATCTCTCCACTTCCCAGCAGCTGCGACGTCCCATGCTTAATGGCATTTTCTACAATCGGTTGCAGGGTAAAGGCAGGAAGATGCTGATACGCCAGATCGTCCGGGACGGATAACGACACCTGTAAACGTGACTGGAAGCGCGCTTTTTCAATTTGCAGATAGGCGTTTACATGCTCAATCTCGTCCGCGAGGGTGACGATCTCCGAGGGTCGCTTCAGATTTTTGCGGAAAAAGGTCGAGAGAAATTGCACCAGCTGCGCGGCCTGATCGCTGTCGCGGCGGATCACCGCCTTCAGCGTGTTGAGCGCGTTAAACAGGAAATGCGGGTTCACCTGAGCGTGCAGGAGCTTAATTTCTGACTGCGTCAGCAGCGCTTTTTGCCGTTCATACTGCCCCGCCAGGATTTGCGCCGAAAGCAGCTGGGCGATCCCCTCCCCCAGCGTGCGGTTGATGGAGCTGAACAGGCGGTTTTTGGCTTCGTAAAGCTTAATAGTGCCCATGACGCGCTGGTTTTCACCCCGCAGGGGAATGACCAGCGTAGAGCCGAGTTTGCACTGCGGATGCAGGGAACAGCGGTACGGCACTTCATTTCCGTCGGCATACACCACTTCACCCGTTTCAATAGCGCGCAGGGTATAGGCCGAGGAGATCGGTTTGCCCGGCAGATGGTGGTCGTCGCCGGTACCGGTAAACGCCAGCAGCTTCTCGCGATCGGTAATCGCCACGGCTCCGATATCCAGCTCTTTATACAGCACCTGCGCCACCTTCATACTGTTCTCCTCGTTGAATCCCTGCCGCAGGATCCCTTCCGTCGACGCCGCAACTTTTAAGGCGGTGGCAGAAAATGCCGAGGTGTATTTTTCGAACATGGCGCGTTTGTCGAGCAGAATGCGCATAAACAGCGCCGCACCTACGGTATTGGTGACCATCATCGGTGCGGCAATGCTGCTGACCAGATGTAACGCATCGTCAAACGGGCGCGCGATCAGCAGGATGATCGCCATCTGCGCCATTTCCGCCACGAAGGTAATCGCCCCTGCGGTAAAGGGACTGAACACTTTATCCGGGCGACCGCGCTTAATCATATAGCTGTGGACGAGACCACCGAGCAGCCCTTCGACGATGGTGGAGATCATGCAGCTCAGCGCCGTCATACCGCCCATCGAATAGCGGTGCAGGCCGCCGGTTAACCCCACCAGACCGCCGACAACCGGGCCTCCGAGCAGCCCGCCCATTACCGCGCCGATGGCGCGCGTATTGGCAATGGAATCTTCGATATGGAGACCAAACCAGGTCCCCATAATGCAGAATATGGAAAATACGACGTAGCAGAGGAATTTGTGCGGCAGACGGACGGTAACCTGCATCAGCGGGATAAACAGGCGCGTTTTGCTCATCAACCAGGCGATGACAAGGAACACGCACATCTGCTGAAGCAACAGCAGCACCAGATTAAACTCGTACATACTCACAAACCGCACATTCTAAAAACGCGTAACATACACTGATAGCGGTTAACTTTCTTTGAAACGTGCCAAAAAAGCGATAAATCGTGTCCGCCATCACACCTTTTGCCGGAGATAACCTGTCTTTCGTATAATTTGTACAAAAAAGAATCAAATCTTCCTGGTTCCGCAAAGTGGGTCTACAGTTAAGCTGGGGACGCGCAAGCCTGGGGGCGAAAATGGCGCTTTACACAATAGGTGAAGTGGCACTCCTGTGTGATATCAATCCCGTTACGCTACGGGCGTGGCAGCGACGGTATGGATTGCTTAAGCCGCAAAGAACGGACGGCGGGCACCGCCTGTTTAACGATGCGGATATTGACCGGATCCGCGAGATCAAAAGCTGGATCGACAATGGCGTACAGGTCGGCAAGGTAAAATCGCTTCTGAGCCAGGACGATCCAGATACGCAACTTCTCTGGCGCGAGCAGCAGGAAACGCTGCTGAGGCTGTTGCAGAGTGGCAATTTGCAGCGTCTGCGCGGCTGGATCAAAGAACAGGGTCGAGACTACCCGGCGCAAACCCTGATCACCCATCTTTTTATTCCCTTACGGCGTCGGCTTCAGTGTCAGCAAACCACCTTACAGGCACTGCTCAGCATGCTTGATGGCGTGCTGATTAACTATATTTCCGTCTGTCTTGCCTCAGCGCGGAATAAAAACAGCAAAGATGCGCTGGTGATCGGCTGGAACGTACACGATACCACCCGGCTGTGGCTCGAAGCCTGGATTGCCACCCAGCAGGGCTGGCGCGTTGACGTGCTTGCCCACTCCCTGGCCCAGCTCAGGCCGGAACTGTTTGAGGGACAGACGCTGCTGGTCTGGTGCGGCGAAGTCCCCTTCGCTTCCCAGCAGCAGCTCCTGACGGAATGGCGCGAACATGGTTATCCCGTTTACTCGCTGGGGCCAAATGCGTCGTAACGGCATTTAATGGTTCATTAACAGCTGCGCTTCACCGTATAATTGTTCCGTTAACAACAGGAGCACATGATGAAGGCAACGAAACTGGCCGTAATTACCCTCTTTGCACTGATGGCCATCAGCGGTATCGGTGGCGTTATGCTTGCAGGTTATTCATTTATTGTTCGCGGCGGTGTTGGCTGAGGTATCCGGCCAGGCGTTCAAACAGGCGATCCACCACAATCGCCGCCAGCGCAACCAGAACCGCCCCCTGAATAATGTAAGCCGTATTAAACCCGCTTAACCCGATAATGATCGGCGTTCCCAGCGTATTGGCTCCGACCGTCGAGGCGATGGTTGCCGTACCAATGTTGATAATCACGGACGTTCGCACGCCGGCGATAATCACCGGTGCGGCCAGCGGCAGTTCGACCTTCACCAGCCGCTGCCAGGCGCTCATCCCCATCCCTTCCGCTACGCTCAGCACCGATGCAGGCACCGCCGCAATCCCCGCCAGCGTCCCTTGCAGAATGGGCAACACGCCGTACAAAATCAGCGCAATGATGGCAGGCTCCTGCCCAAAACCAATCGCCGGCACGGCAATCGCCAGCACGGCCACCGGCGGGAAGGTCTGCCCCGTTGCGGCGATGGTCTCCACCAGCGGACGAAACTCCCTGCCCGCAGGTCTCGTCACCGCAATCCCGGCGCCTGTGCCCAGCACGATGGCAATCACGCTTGACACCGCCACCAGCCAGAAGTGCGCCAGGGTGAGATTAACAAAGCTCTCCTGCTGGTACACCGGGCGCGGCAGCCCGGGGATAAGCGCATTAAACAGCGCCGCGCTGTGCGGCATCAGGTAGAGTAAGGCGATAAACAGCCCTGTCAGCCAGAGTAACGGATCACGGACCCACTTCACGCGTCACCTCCCCCGCCAGCAGATCGCGAAAATGGATCGTCCCACATGGCGTCCCCTGCCCGTCCGCAACGGGTAACACCTCGCACTGCCGGGCGACAAACGCCGACAGGGCATCGCGCAGGCTCATCCCATCGTGCAGCGGTTCACCACCGATTTGCGCATCCTGCGGACGCAGATAGTCCCTGACGGTGCGTAGCGAGAGCAGCCTGACGCCCAGCTCGCTGCGGCCAAAAAATTCACGCACAAAATCATTCGCCGGCGAGGTTAACAGCTCAAGCGGCGTACCCTGCTGGACGACTTCGCCGTGATCCATCAGTATCAGACGATCGGCCAGCCGCAGCGCTTCGTCGATATCATGCGTCACCAGCACGATGGTGCGCCCTAGAATACGGTGGATGCGACTCATCTCCGCCTGAAGTGCGCCGCGGGTGACCGGATCCAGCGCGCCGAAGGGCTCATCCATCAGCAGCACCTGCGGGTTAGCGGCCAGCGCGCGCGCCACCCCGACCCGCTGCTGCTGTCCGCCGGAAAGCTGGTGCGGATAGCGGTCGCGAAGCGACGCGTCCAGGCCCAGCAGCGCCATCAGCTCGTCGACACGCTCATTGATCTTCCCCCGGGACCATTTTTCCAGCTGTAGCACGGTGGCAATGTTCTGGGCCACCGTCCAGTGGGGAAACAGGCCGATGGACTGAATGGCGTAGCCCATACGCCGCCGCAGTTCCAGCACCGGCAGGCTGCGGATCTCCTCTCCGGCAAAGCGAATCGTCCCGCTGTCATGTTCCACCAGCCGGTTGATCATCTTCAGCGTCGTCGATTTTCCCGACCCCGACGTCCCGATCAATACCGAGAACGCCCCCTCGGCAAAATGCAGATTGAGGTGGCTTGCCGCCGGACGGCCCGCAAAGGTTTTACTCACATCATGAAATTCAATCATTGGCTCTTCTCCTGAGCAGCGCGAGCCACAGGGCAAACAATGCATCCAGTACGACCGCCAGCGCAATCGTGGGCACAACACCCAGCAGCACCAGATCCAGCGCGCTGCTCAGCAGCCCCTGGAACACCAGTGCCCCAAAGCCGCCCGCCCCGATCAGCGCGGCAATCACCGCCATCCCCACGGTTTGCACCGTCACCACCCGCAGGCTGCGAACCAGCAGCGAAAGCGCAAGCGGCAGCTGTATTTTCCAGAAACACTGGCGCGCACTCATCCCCATCGCATGGGCGCTTTCCAGCACGTCAGGCGGAACCTGGCTTAACCCCGCCACCACGCCGCGCACCAGCGGCAGCAGCGCATACAGCACAAGGGCGATAAGGGCAGGCGTCAGCCCGGTTCCGGCAATGCCTGCCGCGGCCAACGCAGGGAAGGATTTCACCAGACCGGCCAGGGGGGCAATCAGCAGGCCAAACAGGGCAACGGAGGGGATGGTCTGAATAACGTTGAGCACGGTAAAGACGGCACCCTGGCGGCTGGGATGCCGGTAGCACCCGATGCCCAGCGGCACGCCCAGCAGCAGCGCCGGGATCAGCGTCCCAAACAGGATCGTCAGATGTTGCGCCAGCGCGTTGTCAAACACCTCCTGGCGGTTGGCGTACTCTTTTAACAGCGAGAGTTGATTCAGATCGCCGCTGAAGAGGATCAGCAGAGGGATGACCCAGAATTGCGCGTTCAGCAGCCAGCGCCAGACGGGTAGCGGCGTGAGACGGCGAATGGCATCGCTACAGACCAGCAGACAAAGTGCCAGCCACAGCCACAGCCCGCTGCCAATCGACGTGCGCGCCAGCGGGCTTTCAACCGAGGCCATCTGCGTTGCCGCCTGTCCCGCGCTCCAGAACAGCACGATAAACAGTGCTTCGCTGAGCAGAAGCGTCAGCCAAAGGGCAGCTCGCCCTGGCCAGAAGGCTAAGGCTACAGTACTCGCCAGCGCCGCGCCCAGCAGTAGCGGCGTAAATGACCAGATCTGCCAGAGCGCGCGCGGTTCGCCCGACACCAGACGGTTTGGCGCGACATTTACAAAGGGTAACGCGACCGCCGCAATGGCCACACAGGCCAACAGCAGCAGGACGCGGTTATAACATTTTATTGGCACAGCCTTGTCCCGTTACTTCACAAGCCCTTGTTGTTTCAGGAAGTCGGCAGCCACCTTTTTGGCATCCAGCCCCTCAACGGCAATGCTGGCATTCAGCTGTTGCAGCGTTTTCGCATCCAGTTTTTCAAACACCGGTTTGAGCCATTCCGCAATATCCGGGTAGGCTTTCAGCACCGCCTCGCGCACGACCGGGGTTGGGGCGTAAATGGGCTGAACGCCTTTCGGGTCGGTCAGGGTTTGCAGACCAAGCGCCGCGACCGGGCCGTCGGTGCCGTAGGCCATCGCCGCGTTGACGCCGGAGGTTTGCTGCGCCGCCGCCTTAATGGTCACCGCCGTGTCGCCGCCCGCCAGCGAGAGCAGCTGTGCCTGATCGAGCTTGAAATCATAGGCTTTCTCAAACGCTGGCAGGGCATCAGCGCGCTCGATAAACTCTGCCGAGGCCGCGAGCTTAAACTCGCCCTTCTCTTTCAGGTAGCGGCTGAGATCGTCAAGCGAGGTGAGCTTGCCTTTCTCGGCAATATCTTTACGCACCGCGATAGTCCAGGTGTTGTTGGCCGGTGCCGGCGTAAGCCAGACCAGCTTATTTTTTTCCGCGTCCAGCTTTTTGACTTTTTCGTACCCGGCTTTGGCATTTTTCCAGGCCGGATCGTTTTCATCCTTGAAGAAGAATGCCCCGTTGCCGGTGTATTCCGGGTAGATATCCAGCTCGCCGGACGTGATGGCACCGCGCACGACAGGTGTGGTGCCAAGCTGTACTTTATTGACCGTTTTCACGCCGTGGCTTTCGAGTACCTGCAAAATGATATTGCCGAGCAACGCGCCCTCGGTATCAATTTTGGAACCCACCTTAACCGGCTCTGCGGCCTGTAGCGGCAGGCTTAGCGCCGCCAGAAGCACCGCCGATCCTGTTATCCCCTTAATAATCGTCATTCTGCTTTCCTCATTATTTTGTGGCCTTTTTCATAGGCTTGAGACAAAAGCGTAGCTTAAAACAGCGAATTTAACCGTTTTTCGTACAAGATGAGAGGCATCCCCCGCCAGGCGGGGGATGGGGAGGAAGGTAAGATTATTGCAGCTCGAATTCGGCTTTGTTCACGCGGGCGGAATCCACGCCAATGAAGACGTTGAATTTGCCAGGCTCGGCATCGTATTTCATCTGCTGGTTCCAGAACTTCAGCGCATTCACGTCAATCGGGAAGCTGACCGTTCTGGTTTCGCCCGATTTCAGGTTGACCTTCTCGAAGCCGCGCAGCTGTTTCACCGGACGGCTCATGGAGGCCGTGACATCCTGAATGTACATCTGGATCACCGTCGCGCCTTCGCGTTTGCCGCTGTTGGTCACCTCCACGCTGGCGGTCACTTTGCCGTCATGCTTCATCGTAGGCGCCGACATTTTCACGTCAGACACCTTGAAGGTGGTGTAGCTCAGGCCATAGCCAAACGGATACAGCGGGCCGTTCGCCTCATCGAAATAACGAGACGTGTACTTGTTCGGCTTGTCGGCGTTATACGGACGACCGGTGTTCAGGTGGCTGTAGTAAACCGGGATCTGCCCGACGGAGCGCGGGAAGGACATCGGCAGCTTGCCGGACGGGTTGTAATCGCCAAACAGCACGTCGGCAATGGCGTTACCGCCTTCGGTACCGGCGAACCAGGTTTCCAGAATGGCGTCAGCCTGCTGGTCTTCTTTCACCAGCGCCAGCGGACGCCCGTTCATCAGCACCAGCACCAGCGGCTTGCCGGTGGCTTTCAGGGCCGCGATCAGATCGCGCTGGCTTTGCGGGATGGTAATGTCGGTACGGCTGGAGGCTTCGTGCGCCATCCCCTGCGCTTCACCCACCACCGCGACCACCACGTCGGACTGCTTCGCGGCGTTCACCGCTTCGTCGATCATCTCTTTCGGCGTGCGCGGATCCACCTTCACCGCTTCCTCGTACTGGTTGAGGAAGGTCACGATGTCTTTATCGTTGGTGACGTTCGCGCCTTTGGCGTAAACCACTTTTGCATTATCACCCACGGCGCTCTTAATGCCGGTCAGCACGGTAACGGACTGATCCGCCACGCCTGCGGCGGACCAGCTGCCCATGACGTCGCGCTTGCTGTCGGCCAGCGGACCAACCACGGCAATGGTGCCGGATTTTTTCAGCGGCAGCGTGTCGAGACGGTTTTTCAGCAGCACCAGGCTTTCGCGCGCTACTTCCCGGGCTTCTTTACGGTGCAGACGGCTTTCGGCGTTAGTGTCCGCCGGGTCTGAATCCTTCGGCCCCAGATGGCTGTAAGGATCGTTAAACAGCCCCATGTCATATTTCACGTTCAGCACGTGGCGAGCGGCGTCGTCCAGCTCTGCCATCGTCACTTTGCCGCTCTTCACCAGCCCCGGCAGGTATTTGCTGTAGTACTCGTCGCTCATGCTCATGTTGATGCCGGACTTGAGCGCCACGCGTACCGCGTCTTCCGGATCGGACGCCGTGCCGTGTTTAATCAGCTCTTTAATCGCGCCGTGGTCAGAGACGGTAATGCCCTTAAAGCCCCACTGGTCGCGCAACACGTCTTTCAGCAGCCACGAATCGGAGGTGGCAGGCGTGCCGTTGAGAGAGTTCAGCGCTACCATCACCGCCCCGCTGCCCGCGTCCAGCCCTGCCTTGTATGGCGGCATGTAGTCGTTGAACAGGCGCTGTGGGCTCATGTCGACGGTGTTGTACTCTTTACCGCCCTCCACCGCGCCATAGGCGGCGAAGTGCTTGACGCTGGTCATGACCGAGTAACGATCTGCCGGACTTTTGCCCTGCATCGCTTCCACCATGGTTTTGCCCATCGTGGCGGTTAAATACGTGTCTTCACCGAAGCCCTCCGAAGCGCGGCCCCAGCGCGGATCGCGGGAGACGTCAACCATCGGCGCCCAGGTCATATTCAGGCCGTCGTCTGCGGCTTCATATGCCGAAACGCGCCCGACGGTTTTCACCGCATCAAGATTAAAAGAGGAGGCTAAGCCGAGGCTAATCGGGAAGACGGTACGCTGGCCGTGCACCACGTCATAAGCGAAGAACAGTGGAATTTTCAGGCGGCTCAGCTCCATCACCTGATCCTGCATCTTGCGGATATCCTGGCGGGTAACGGTGTTAAAAATGGCCCCTACCTGCCCGTCTTTGATCATCTCGCGAATGGCTTCTTTCGGGTTATCCGGACCGACGCTGATCAGGCGCAGCTGGCCGATTTTCTCATCGACCGTCATCTTTTTGAGTAAATCCGTGACAAAGGCGTCGCGGGCTTCGGGCGTGAGCGGGTGATTACCAAACAAATCCTCTGCCAGCGCAGGTTGCAGCGCCAGGCTGACGGCGACACCTACAGAATATAGCCATTTCATGTTGTTATTCTCTCTCATCAATAACCGCGGGAAGCACCCGGCCAGACCGTGCGAAAAGCGCAGTGTGCCATAAAGCCTGAAAACCTTGCAGGGTTATTCTCTGATTTTTCTCATGAATACTCGACCGCTCAACGGCTAATCGCGCTATGCTTTACAGCGAGAAATTTGCCCCACCACAAGGAGTGGAAGATGTCTTCTGTTCGAACTGACGATAACACTACATTTATTAACGAACTGTCTCGCCTGGTTGGTCACTCTCACCTGCTTACCGACCCGGCCAAAACCGCCCGCTATCGGAAGGGCTTTCGCTCCGGCCAGGGCGACGCGCTGGCGGTAGTCTTCCCCGGTACGTTGCTCGAACTGTGGCGCGTGCTCAGCGCCTGCGTTGCGGCAGACAAGATTATTTTAATGCAGGCTGCGAATACCGGCCTGACCGAAGGCTCCACGCCGAACGGCAACGATTACGATCGTGACATCGTGATTATCAGCACCCTGCGCCTCGACAAACTACACCTGCTGGACAAGGGCGAACAGGTGCTCGCCTTCCCCGGCACCACGCTTTACTCGCTGGAAAAAGCGCTTAAGCCGCTGGGACGCGAACCGCACTCGGTGATCGGCTCATCGTGCATTGGCGCCTCGGTGATCGGCGGGATCTGCAATAACTCCGGCGGCTCGCTGGTGCAGCGCGGCCCGGCTTACACGGAAATGTCGCTGTTCGCCCGTATCGATGAAAACGGCAAGCTGACGCTGGTTAACCATCTGGGGATCGATCTGGGCGTAACGCCAGAGCAGATCCTCAGCAAACTCGACGATGACCGCGTAAAGGACGAAGACGTTCAGCACGATGGCCGTCACGCGCATGACCACGATTACATCACCCGCGTGCGCGATATCAATGCCGATACGCCGGCGCGCTATAACGCCGATCCGGATCGCCTGTTTGAATCCTCCGGCTGCGCGGGCAAGCTGGCCGTTTTTGCGGTGCGCCTCGATACCTTCCCGGCAGAGAAAAAGCAGCAGGTGTTTTACATCGGCACCAATCAGCCGGAGGTGCTGACGGAGATCCGTCGTCATATTCTGGCCGAGTTCACTCACCTGCCGGTGGCGGGCGAGTATATGCACCGGGACATTTACGACATCGCCGAGCGCTACGGCAAAGATACCTTCCTGATGATCGACAAGCTCGGCACCGACAAAATGCCGTTCTTCTTCACTATGAAGGGCCGCACCGACGCGATGCTGGAGAAAGTATCGTTGTTCAAACCGCACTTCACCGACCGCTTTATGCAGAAGCTGGGTAACGTCTTCCCGGCGCATTTACCGGAGCGGATGAAGACCTGGCACGACAAGTATGAGCACCATCTGCTGCTGAAAATGGCCGGGGACGGAATTGCCGAAGCGCAGAGCTGGCTCACCGAATTCTTCAAAACCGCCGACGGGGATTTCTTTGCCTGTACGCCGGAAGAAGGCAGCAAAGCCTTCCTGCACCGCTTCGCCGCGGCGGGTGCTGCCATCCGTTATCAGGCGGTGCATTCCGAAGAGGTGGAGGATATTCTGGCGCTGGATATCGCCCTGCGTCGCAACGATACCGAGTGGTTTGAACATCTGCCGCCGGAGATCGACAGCAAGCTGGTGCATAAGCTCTATTACGGCCACTTTATGTGCTATGTCTTCCATCAGGATTACATCGTCAAAAAAGGGGTTGATGCACACGCGCTGAAAGAACAGATGCTGGCGCTGCTGCACGAGCGTGGCGCGCAATATCCTGCCGAGCACAACGTAGGACACCTGTACAAAGCGCCGGAGACGCTTAAACAGTTTTATCGCAAAAATGACCCTACAAACAGTATGAACCCGGGCATTGGTAAGACAACGCGGAAGAAATACTGGAAAGAGAGTGCCGAAACAGAGGAACACAATACGCAAGCCTCTGATGAACTCTTATAGCCAAATTTAAGAGATTGTTAAGCCCTCCTCAAACGTACTAGAGTATCTGCCTGTTGCCAGAGAAACGTTTTTCTGGCTTTCCAAACATGGAGCGGGCAGAACATGTCGGCTGTAGAAATTTTCCCCGAAACTGAAATCGAGGTGCGCGACGCCCTTCCTGACGATGCGCATGCCATCTCGGCGATATACGCCTGGCATGTGCTTCATGGCCGTGCGTCCTTCGAGGAAATTCCTCCCACCGTCGATGAGATGCGTCAGCGGATGAAGAGCGTGACCGACAGCGGTTTACCGTGGCTGGTTGCGCTGTATCGCGGCATTGTTGTCGGCTACTGCTACGCCACGTTTTATCGTCCACGCCAGGCCTACCGGTACACCCTTGAGGAATCCATCTATGTGGATGCCAGCACTACCGGGCGCGGGTTTGGCTCGGCCTTACTCCAGGCACTGATCGCCCGTTGTGAACAAGGACCCTGGCGGCAGATGATTGCCGTGGTTGGTGACGGAAACAATAATGCGGGATCGTTACGGCTGCATAAAAAACATGGCTTCGAGGTTGTCGGTCAACTGCGCAGCGTGGGGTATAAGAAGGGCGACTGGCGGGATACGTTGATCATGCAGCGTCCACTCAACGATGGTGACTGGACGCTGCCGGAGTAGGCGCTTTCGCCCGGTGGCGCTTCGCTTACCGGGCCTACGTATCGGGGCCGCTTTAGGGCCGTAGGCCGGGTAAGGCGAAGCCGCCACCCGGCACAGACAGGCGGCTCAGTCGTTCTGCGCCGTCGCCATCTGTTCCGCTTTCTGCTTTTTATACGCCAGCGCTGAAGCCGGCACCGGCTGCACTTTCCCGGTTTCAATCCAGGTGCGCAGGCGGCTGGCGTCCGCAAAGTGGGTATATTTGCCGAAGGCATCCATCACCACCAGCGCCACTGGCTTACCGTTAAACACGGTGCGCATCACCAGGCAGTGCCCTGCCGCATTAGTGAATCCGGTCTTGGTTAACTGAATATTCCAGTTATCGCGATACACCAGATGGTTAGTGTTGCGGAACGGCAGCGTATACGCCGGGTTCGAGAATGTCGCCATCTCCTCACGCGTGGTACTGAGCTGACCGATCAGCGGGTATTGCTTACTGGCGATCAGCAGCTTGGTTAAATCACGCGCCGTCGAGACGTTATGAATCGACAGACCGGTTGGCTCTACGAAATGGGTATTTTTCATCCCCAGCGCTTTGGCTTTGGCGTTCATCGCGCGGATAAACGCGTCGTAACCACCAGGATAATGGTGGGCAAGGCTTGCCGCCGCGCGGTTCTCAGAGGACATCAGCGCCAGCAGCAGCATATTTTTACGGCTGATTTCACTGTTCAGACGCACGCGAGAGTAGATCCCTTTCATCTCTGGCGTGTGGCTGATATCCACCTTCAGCTTTTCGTCCAGCGGCAGTCGTGCATCAAGCACCACCATCGCGGTCATGACTTTGGTTATGGAAGCGATCGGGCGCACCAGATCCGGATGACTGGCGTAGATCACCTTGTTGGTATTCAGGTCAACGATCATCGCGCTGCCGGACGCAATCTGGGGTTGCGCAGCAGCGGTGGTGACTGCGGTCGTTTTGGCGATGGCTGGCGCGGTAGCGGAGACGCCCAGCAGCAGCGCAAGACTAAGGAGTGACACTCGAAATTTCAGCATGATGAGACTTCTGATAATGATTCACGCACGTTATGACGTACACCGCCTGTGTCAACGGATAAACACAGGCTGGCTTCGGCATCATAGCGATCACCGTGCGTTGTCGCCAGCGGAGAATCATAACCAGATGCTGCATTGCTGGCATTTACGCCAGCAATGCAGGGAACTTAAAAGAGACGGTATCCATAACCCCAAAGAATAACTGTCAGGGCCAGTAGCGCCTCAAGGACCAGTACGCCGATGGCAAGCGTAGAGCTGGAGAAGCTCAGGCCCTCTTCTTTATTGATATTGAGGAAGGTTGGCACCCCTACATACAGCAGATAACCGGTGTAAAAGAGGGCAACCGTACCGATCAGCGCGCACAGCCAGACCAGTGGATAGAGCGCGACAATACCGCTCAAAAACAGCGGGGTCGCGACGTATCCGGCGAAGACCATACAGTGTGCCAGCGACGGGCGCTGCGGATAGTTGCGCGCCATCCAGTGGATGACCCGCCCCATCACCGCCACCCCGGCCAGCATCAGGCCATAAAACAGAATGGCCAGGTACAGTCCGGTAAACCAGGAAAGCTGAACCACGGTGCCGTCACCAAAGTTCCAGCCTATCTGCGTAGTACCAATAAACGCGCAGACCACCGGCACCGCTGCCATCAGCAGGACATGGTGGGTATAGTGATGCGCGACCGTTTCGTTCTCGTTACGGATCACCTGCATTTCACGATCGGGATGGGAGAAAAGTCCCCAGACATGGTTCATAACGCCCCCTTGTTGTCGGCCCGTCAGCGATAGCTTAAGTATAATGCAGGCTTTAGATTATTTTATGTACAGTGGGAAATTTCCGTTGATTGCCGCGCGGTTGATGGATGGGGTATATGATTAACGCAGGCACAGTAAGGGAGATGACGTTTACGTAATGGATATCAACGGTCTTATTGAACAATATGGATACGCCGCGCTGGTGATCGGCAGCGTCGCGGAAGGCGAAACCATCACGCTGCTGGGCGGGGTGGCCGCACACCAGGGTTTGCTGAAATTCTCGCTGGTGGTCGCCGCCGTCGCGTTGGGCGGTATGATTGGCGATCAGCTGCTCTACTTTCTGGGGCTGCGCTTTGGCCCGACGCTTTTGCAACGTTTTGCTAAGCATCAAAAGAAAATTCGCCGTGCTCAGCGGCTTATCCAGCGACGTCCCTGGCTGTTTGTGATTGGTACCCGCTTTATGTACGGCTTTCGCATCATCGGGCCAATACTGATTGGCGCGAGCCGCTTACCGCCGAAAATCTTCCTGCCGCTGAACATTCTCGGGGCGATTGCCTGGGCGCTTATTTTCACCACGCTTGGCTACGTGGGTGGCGAAGTAATAGGTCCGTGGCTGCATAATCTCGATCAGCATCTTAAACACTGGGCCTGGTTGATCCTGGTTGTTGCGGTGGTGATTGTGGTACGGCTGTGGCTCAAGCATCGCGAAAAGCGGCGGGATGAAGAGTGAGTTCGGCCTGCTGCCCCTCACCCTACCCCTCTCCCCAAACGCTATACACCCTCTCCCCTTGGGGGTTGTACGGTCCGGGGACATAGTGAACACTTGTTCGGGGACATGGTAGACACTTACAACTAAGGCATAAGAACCCGTTTATGGAGTCGCTTATGCCCTGGGATGCGAGAGATACCATGTCATTACGTACCGAGTTTGTTTTGTTCGCCTCGCAGGACGGGGCGAACATCCGTTCCCTCTGCCGTCACTACGGCATTTCCCCTGCCACCGGCTACAAGTGGCTTCAGCGCTGGGTTCAGGAAGGCGCCGCCGGCCTTCAGGACCGCCCGCGCATACCGCACCATTCCCCGAACCGCTCGTCAGACGACATCACTGCCCTGCTGCGCATGGCACATGCCCGTCATGAACGCTGGGGAGCCCGCAAGATTAAGCGCTGGCTCGAAGACCAGGGACACACCATGCCTGCCTTCAGCACCGTCCATAACCTGATGGCCCGCCATGGCCTGCTGCCGGGAACGGCGCCCGGTATTCCGGCTACGGGCCGCTTCGAACACGATGCGCCGAACAGGCTCTGGCAGATGGATTTTAAGGGCCACTTTCCCTTTGGCGGTGGCCGCTGCCATCCGCTCACCCTGCTGGATGACCACTCCCGTTTTTCCCTGTGCCTGGCGCACTGTACCGATGAACGGCGCGAGACCGTGCAGCAGCAACTGGTCAGCGTGTTTGAGCGTTACGGCCTGCCGGACCGGATGACGATGGACAACGGCTCGCCGTGGGGTGACACCACCGGCACCTGGACGGCGCTGGAGCTGTGGCTGATGCGCCACGGTATCCGGGTGGGCCATTCCCGGCCTTACCATCCGCAGACGCAGGGCAAGCTGGAGCGTTTTCACCGCAGCCTGAAGGCGGAAGTGCTACAGGAGAGATGGTTCGCGGACAGCGGTGAGTTGCAGCGCGCTTTCGACCACTGGCGGACGGTGTACAACCTTGAACGGCCACATGAAGCGCTGGACATGGCAGTACCGGCCTCGAGATACCAGCCGTCTGCGCGGCAGTACCGCGCCGGCACACCCCCACCGGAGTACGATGAAGGCGTGGTGGTCAGGAAGGTGGATATCAGCGGGAAGCTGAGCATACAGGGTATCAGTCTGAACGCAGGGAAGGCCTTCAGGGGAGAGCGTGTGGGGCTGAGGGAGACACAGGAGGACGGCTGCTATGAAGTATGGTGGTACAGCACGAAAGTGGGGATGATCGACCTGAAGAAAAAGTCGATCATCATGGGTAAAGGATGTTAAAAAGTGTTCACCATGTCCCCGAACACCTGTCTACCATGTCCCCGGACTGTACAGGGGGTGAGGGGAATGCTTATTCCGCAGGCTTAAACTGCGGATTCGCCAGCATAAAACCGCCGTCGACGATAAACGACTGCCCGGTGGTGTAGCTGGCGTCGCTGTCACACAGCCACGCCACCAGGCTGGCAATTTCTTTGGTATGCCCTGGCCGTGCCAGCGGGATTTCCGGCATTGCGCCTTCTTTCACTTCGCTGTCGTCCATATCATTCATCGGCGTGGCGATCGCTCCGGGCGCAACGGCGTTCACCAGAATCTTATGTTTAACCAGCTCCAGCGCCATCGACTTCGTTAACCCGCCCAGCGCATGTTTGGCCGCCGTATAGGCGCTGGCGTCCGGCAATGGCGTATGTTCATGCACCGAGGTGATATTCACGATCCGCCCCCCTTCCCCCTGCTTCACCATCTGACGCGCCGCGATTTGCGAGCAGAGAAACGCGCCGTCCACGTCAACGGTGAATATGTGCCGCCAGTCGTCAAACGACAGGTCCAGAAATGGCGCTTTATTCATCGCCCCGGCATTGTTAACCAGCACATCCAGCCGCCCGAAACGCGTAATCAGGGTTTCAATGGCCTTTGCGCCTTCCGGCAAATTGCTTAAGTCGAGATGAATGGCCTCGGCACGCTGCCCGCGCGCTTCAATTTCACGGCAGGTTGCCAGCGCCCCTTTCTCATCTGAATGCCAGGTTACTCCGACATCAAACCCGCGTTCGGCCAGCATCAGGGCCGTCGTTTTGCCAATTCCTGAATCCGATGCGGTAACAATTGCGACTCGCGTCATACTCACCTCCTGATAATCTGCAAAGAGGTAAGTATAGATAATGCGCAATGTTAGCCGTGATGATATCCGCCACCCAGCGCGGAGGTGAGCTGGAGCGTGGCATCCACGTACTGACCTTTCAGCATCAACCCGGTAATACGCTCTTTGAGCGCCGGAATTTTTGCTTCACTCACCCGGGAGCCGGCAATGATCCCGGCGCTGAAGCGCGCCTGTGCCAGCGCAACGACGCGCGCCGCATCTTTTTCGATCTGCTGCTGGTGCTGATTTTTGGCGGTCAGCGTTTCCACTTCGCTGGCCGTCCGGGCAACCTGGTTTACGGCATCTACCACGGCCTTGTTGTAGTTCGCCACGGAGAGGTTGTTTTGCGCCTGGGCGATATCCAGGTTCGCATTCAACCGACCGCTGTCAAAAATTGGCAGCGTCAGCCCGGCGGTTACGCCCATTTGCTGCGCAGATGAGCGGAACAGGTCACTCAGGTGCAATGCATCCTGCTGCAAGAATGCCATCAAATTGATGTCAGGGTAGAACGCGGCTCTGGCGGCATCCACTTCGCTCATGGATGCTTCGATATACCAGTGCGCCTCCTGCAAATCCGGGCGCCGAGCCAGCAGTTCATAACCGAGCGTTGACGGCAGCGACGCCTCTGCATCAGGTAAGGCATGCCGGGCGAGCGTGACTGAAGGGGTATGGGTCAACGCATTCAGACGCGCCTCAATGACCTTCATTTTGCCGTGCACGTCAGCGAGCTGTTCATCGGTTTTGCTGGCATTAATATCCGTTTCAACGCCTTCCACCGAGGAGGTAATGCCGTGCTGATAAAGCTCACGATCGGCACCGATGATATTTTCCTGCTCCCGTTTGATTTGCGCGAGTACGTCACCCACCGCGGCCTCGGTCTGCCAGTCCCAGTACAGCCGCGCGACGCTGCTGGCGAGCAGCTGGCGGGTCTGCTCCAGCTCCGCTTTTTGCGCATTCACCTGACCGATGCGGGCCTCAATTTGGGCGCGGTTTTTACCCCATAAATCCAGATCCCAACCCGCCGTCAGACCAAAGGTGCCGTTGGTGTACCAGGGGCCGGTTGTTCCCGCCGCCGGGTCGGTCAGCGCAAATGGCCCCATCAGCCCCTCTGCCGACATTTTTTGCCGTTCAACATCTGCGGAAAAATCCAGCTGTGGACCCTCAGCAGCGACAGCGGCTTTCGCTTGTGCTTCCGCCAGGGTAATACGCTGACGGGCAATTTGCATATCCGGCGCATCCGCCAGCGCTTTGTCGATCAGCGCGTTGAGCTGGGGGTCGTTAAAGTCTTTCCACCATTCGCTTTTTGGCCAGTCGGCATGACGCAGTTGGGTATTTACAGCTGCGGCGGCGGCTTGCGTTTTTACTGGAGACACCGTGGCATGTTCCGGCGCGCAGGCGGCCAGCATAAAAACAAGAGGAGCACTCAGAGATAAAGTAAGAGAACGTTTCATTACGCCATGAACTCAAAAAAATAAAGGCGCAACTTACGCTTACTGACGTTCCGTTTTTTAGTAACGCGTGGCAATCCGCATATTGTTATACATTTTCATATCCGGAAATTTATTCCCCAAGACAATGATTTAATTTCATGTATTCATGCTAATTATGAATTGACTGCTACACTTACTTCGACAGACATACGCAGGAGAGGCGAATGAAAATATTATTGTGGGTTATTTTGATTATATTTCTGATAGGGCTGCTGGTGGTAACAGGCGTATTCAAGATGATTTTCTGATTCTGTTGCCCGGCTCCGTGCCGGGCAAACTCTTCACACTTCGCTCAGGACTTCGACTGGATCACCCGGGCAATATCCGCAGACGTCTGTAGGGTACGGATCTCCTGAAATAATCCCAGCGCGTCGTCGTACTCTTTACGCAAATAACTCAGCCACTGCTTAATGCGCGCGACGTGATACAAGCCGGTATCGCCCTGCTTTTCCAGCCGCGTGTATTTTTGCAGTAGTTTCACCACATCCGCCCACGGCATCCGCGGCTCATTATATTTCACCACCCGGCTGAGGTTCGGCACGTTCAGCGCACCGCGGCCAATCATCACGGCATTACAGCCGGTCTCTTCGAGGCAGGCCTGCGCGCTCTCATAATCCCAGATTTCGCCGTTGGCAATCACCGGGATCGTAAGCCGTTTGCGGATCTCGCCAATCGCCTGCCAGTTAATGCGCTCGGCTTTATAACCATCCTCTTTGGTTCGCCCGTGCACCACCAGCTCGGTGGCGCCCGCCTGCTGCACCGCGTCAGCAATTTCGAACTGCTTGTCGTCGCTGTCCCATCCCAGACGCACTTTGACCGTCACCGGCAGGTGCGATGGCACCGCCTCACGCATGGCCTTTGCGCCGCGATAAATCAGCTCCGGATCTTTAAGTAGCGTCGCCCCCCCGCCGCTGCCGTTGACCAGCTTTGACGGACAGCCGCAGTTAAGATCGACGCCGTACGAACCAAGCGCTACCGCGCGGGCGGCGTTTTCAGCCAGCCACTCGGGATACTGGCCGAGCAGCTGGACACGCACCAGCGTACCGGACGGGGTACGGCTCTGACGATGCAGTTCCGGGCAGAGACGATAAAATGATTTTTCTGGCAGCAACATATCGACCACGCGCAGGAACTCCGTCACGCAGAGATCGTAATCGTTCACCTCGGTAAGCAGCTCGCGCACGAGAGAGTCGAGCACACCTTCCATCGGGGCCAGTAAAACACGCATTCTGAGTACCTGTGAAAAAAGACGCGCTATAGTAGCTGCTCTCTATGTATGTTGAAAGCCCGGCGTTCCATTGCGGAATGTCTGGTATGCCCAAAATTCATGATGTGATCCGTGGCACATTTTCAGGTTTAATTGTATGATGAATACGTCTCAGCAAGGACTTTCACCATGAGCAAATCACTGAATACTATCTGGCAATACCTTCGCGCCTTCGTCCTCATTTATGCCTGCCTATACGCCGGCATTTTTATCGCTTCGCTGCTGCCGATTACGATACCCGGCAGCATTATCGGCATGCTGATCCTGTTTGTGCTGCTGGCATTACAGGTGCTGCCCGCGAAATGGGTTAATCCGGGGTGCTTCGTTCTCATTCGCTATATGGCCCTGCTTTTTGTGCCTATCGGCGTTGGGGTGATGCAGTATTACGATGTGCTTAAAGCGCAGTTCGGCCCGATTGTGGTCTCCTGCGCCATCAGTACGCTGGTGGTATTCCTGGTCGTCAGCTGGAGTTCACACATTGTGCATGGCGAACGCAAGGTCGTCGGGGAGAAAACAAAAAAATGATGGCGAATATCTGGTGGTCCCTGCCGTTAACCCTGGTGGTGTTCTTTGCTGCGCGTAAGCTTGCGGTGCGTTTCAAAATGCCGTTGCTCAACCCGCTGCTGGTCGCCATGGTGGTGATTATTCCTTTTCTGCTGCTCACTGGCATTCCTTATGAGCGTTACTTCGCCGGGAGCAAGATCCTCAACGATTTGTTGCAGCCTGCCGTGGTGGCGCTGGCGTTTCCTTTATATGAGCAACTGCATCAGATCCGCGCGCGCTGGAAATCCATCATTACCATCTGCTTTGTGGGTAGCCTTGTTGCGATGATCACCGGTACCTCGGTGGCCTTATTGATGGGCGCGTCGCCGCAGATCGCCGCCTCTATCCTGCCTAAATCCGTCACCACGCCGATTGCCATGGCCGTGGGCGGCAGCATCGGGGGCATTCCGGCCATCAGCGCCGTGTGCGTGATTTTCGTCGGTATCCTGGGCGCGGTGTTTGGTCATACGCTGCTGAATATCATGAAAATTCGGACCAAAGCGGCACGCGGTCTGGCGATGGGTACCGCCTCGCACGCGCTGGGCACCGCACGCTGCGCGGAACTGGATTATCAGGAAGGGGCATTCAGCTCGCTGGCGCTGGTGATCTGCGGGATTATCACTTCCCTGGTCGCGCCGTTTATCTTCCCGATTATTCTGGCAGTCATGGGCTAAAATTTGCGATGCGTCGCGCAAATTTCATTTTCATTTCATAAGTTGCACACATAATGAGATTTGGATCACATATAAAGGCCGTACGGCTCCGTACACTACCGATCCATTAACCTTGATGAGGCAACGTCATGCATCCACGTTTTCAAGCTGCTTTCTCTCAGCTTGCAGAGAATTTGCAATCAGCCCTGGCTCCGGTTCTGGCGGATGCGCATTTCCCCGCCCTGCTGACGGCAGATCAGGTCACGGCCCTTAAACAGGCAACGGGGCTGGACGAAGACGCGCTGGCTTTCGCCCTGCTGCCCCTTGCGGCTGCCTGCGCCCGCGCTGACCTTTCCCATTTTAACGTAGGCGCAATTGCGCGCGGCGTGAGCGGAACCTGGTACTTCGGCGGAAACATGGAGTTTCTTGGTGCGACCATGCAGCAAACCGTCCACGCGGAGCAGAGCGCCATCAGTCACGCCTGGCTGCGCGGCGAAAAAGCCCTGCGCGCCATCACCGTCAACTATACCCCTTGCGGCCACTGCCGCCAGTTTATGAATGAGCTGAACAGCGGTCTTGAACTGCGTATCAACCTGCCAGGACGCGCACCGCATACGCTGGGTGATTACCTGCCGGATGCTTTCGGCCCGAAAGATCTTGAGATCAAAACCCTGCTAATGGACGAGCAGGACCACGGTTATGCGCTCTCGGGAGATGAGCTGAGCGAAGCGGCCATTGCCGCCGCCAATAAAAGCCACACGCCATACAGCAAATCTCCAAGCGGCGTCGCCCTTCAGTGCCGCGACGGCCGCATCTTCACCGGCAGCTATGCAGAGAACGCCGCATTTAACCCGACGCTGCCTCCGCTCCAGGGTGCCCTGAACCTGCTTAGCCTGAACGGGTATGACTACCCGGATATTCAGCGCGCAATCCTGGCTGAAAAGGCCGATGCGCCGCTGATCCAGTGGGACGCGACCGCAGCCACGCTGAAAGCGCTGGGCTGTTCAACCATCGACCGCGTGCTGCTGGCATAATCTGTTCGGCGGGCAGAGTTGCCCGCCAGTCTGACGAAAAACCCCTCAGTTGAATCGCTGTTTCTTGCGCTAACCAGGCGGGTACAGTAGCCTGAGGGAAATTTCATCATCGGTACGAGCCATCTGCATGTTAAAGCGCGTGTTTTACAGCCTGTCTGTCCTGGTCGGCATACTGCTGTTGATCGTGCTGGGTCTCGACCGCTGGATGAGCTGGAAAACAGCCCCCTACATTTTTGATGACCTACAGGATCTCCCCTACCGTCAGGTTGGTGTGGTGCTTGGCACCGCCAAGTATTACCGCACTGGCGTCATAAATCAGTATTACCGGTATCGTATTCAGGGCGCGCTGAACGCCTATAACAGCGGCAAGGTGAACTATCTGCTGCTGAGCGGCGATAACGCGCTGCAAAGCTATAACGAGCCGGTGACGATGCGCAAAGATCTGATTGCCGCAGGCGTCGACCCGGCCGATATCGTGCTCGACTACGCCGGATTCCGCACGCTTGATTCCATCGTGCGTACCCGCAAGGTGTTCGACACCAATGATTTCATCATCATTACCCAGCGTTTCCACTGCGAGCGGGCGCTGTTTATCGCCCTGCATATGGGCATTCAGGCGCAGTGTTATGCGGTGCCATCGCCAAAGGATATGCTGAGCGTGCGCGTACGTGAGTTTGGCGCCCGTTTTGGTGCGCTGGCTGACCTGTACCTGTTCAAACGTGAACCGCGCTTTTTAGGCCCGCTGGTGCCGATCCCAACGATGCACGAAGTGCCGGAGAATGCACAGGGTTACCCGGCGGTAACGCCAGAGCAGTTGCTGGAAATTCAGAAGAAGTAATAACTTTTGTCGGGTGGCGGCTTCGCCTTACCCGACCTACGATCGCGATTTTGTAGGCCCGGTAAGCGTCGCGCCACCAGGCAAAAAAAGGCCCGCTACGTGAGCGGGCCTTTTCATTCTGAAGATCTTACTTCTTACGCGCGTACTTCAGTGAATCCAGCGCAACCGCGAAGATGATGATGGCGCCCTTGATGATGTACTGCCAGTAGGGGTTCACGCCGATGTAGGTCAGGCCGTAGTTGATAACGGTGAAGATGATCACACCGGTCACCACGCCCAGCACGGTACCCACGCCGCCGCTGAAGGAGACGCCGCCAACCACGCAGGCTGCAATCGCATCCAGTTCGTACATAAAGCCGAGGTTGTTGGTTGCAGAGCCGATACGGCCCGCTTCCAGCATCCCGCCGAAGGCGTAGAAGACCCCGGACAGGGCGTAAATCATCAGCAGGTTCAGAGCCACGTTGACCCCGGACACTTTCGCCGCTTCAGGGTTACCGCCGATAGCAAAGATGTTTTTACCGAAGCGGGTTTTGTTCCACAGGATCCAGACGAACGCCACCGCAATCAGCGCATAGAAGGTGATGTAGGAGAGACGGAAGCTGCCCAGCGCAACAAACCCCTGCGTGAAGGTCGAGAAGCCGCTGTCGAAGCCAGAGATTGGAGACGCGCCGACGAAATCGTAGTACAGGGAGTTGATACCATAAACGATGATCATCGTGCCAAGCGTGGTGATGAATGGCGTCACGTTCAGGTAAGCAATGATGATGCCGTTAATCAGGCCAATTACCGCGCCGATGGCGCACACGATCAGGATCACCACGAAAATCGGCATGGTCGCCATCTCCGGGAACACCTTGTTGGCGTTTTCCATCGACTGCAACAGGGTTGCCGCAATGACCGCCGCCAGACCCACCTGGCGCCCTGCCGAAAGGTCAGTCCCCTGGGTAACGATAAGTCCCGCCACGCCAAGCGCGATAATAATACGTACGGAAGACTGGGTCAGAATGTTACTCAAGTTCAGCAGACTTAAGAACGTAGGGTCCTGGAAAATAATAATCGCCAGCAAGACTAAAAGAACAACGTAAATACCGCCTTCTTTCAGATAAGTGAGAAAACTTTTTTTATTTAACGCACTCATGAGGAGCCCCTGATCTTAAAGGTGCAAAGACGCAAGACGCAAAATTTCGTTTTGCGTTGTCGTTTTGGTTTCAACAATACCGGCAACGAGACCATTGCTCATAACCAGAATACGGTCTGTGATCCCTAACAATTCCGGCATTTCGGAAGAAATAATAATGATCCCTTTATCTTTTTTCGCCAGCTCGGCGATCAGCTGGTAAATCTCAAATTTTGCACCCACGTCGATACCGCGCGTAGGTTCATCCAGCATCAGAATTTCAGGCTGGGTTAATAGCCAGCGACCAATAATGACTTTCTGCTGGTTCCCTCCCGAGAGTGAGCCAATTTGCGTGCGGTGGCCCGGCGTTTTCACGCGCATGGAGTCAATCACCCACTGGGTATCGCTCTTCATGCGGGAATTATCCAGCAGCCCGACTTTATTTTTGTAATTGCGAATATTAGAAATTAACGAGTTAAAGTTAATATCCAGATAAGCGTAAATACCGGTGGAACGACGCTCTTCCGTCACCAGCGCAAAGCCATTATTAATGGCTTCGTTGGCGTTGTGGTTGTTGATCTTCTTACCGTGCAGCGTAATGGTGCCTTCGGCTTTCTCACGGATACCAAACAGGGTTTCCACGATATCGGTGCGCTTGGCGCCCACCAGCCCTGCGATGCCAAGGATCTCCCCCTTGTGCAGATCGAAAGAGACATCGCGGATAGACGGCTGACGCAGCGAGGTCAGGTTACGCACCTCCAGAATCACTTCGCCTGGCTTGTTTTCTTTATCCGGGAAACGCTGGTTCAGAGAACGGCCAACCATCATGGCGATGATCTTGTCCATATCCAGCCCTTCCAGCGGCTGGGTGGCGATCCACTGGCCGTCGCGCAGGATGGTGATTTCATCGCACAGCTGGAAGATCTCTTCCATTTTATGTGAGATATAGACAATGCCGCAGCCGCGATCTTTCAGCTTACGAATAATGGTAAAAAGGTGGTTAACCTCTTTTTCCGTTAATGACGATGTCGGTTCATCCATGATCACGATTTTCGCATCATAGGAGAACGCTTTGGCAATTTCGATCATCTGCATCTGGGAAACGGATAATGTCCCGACGCGTGCGCGCGGGTCGATATCAATATCCAGCTCATCAAAAATGGCTTTGGTGTCGCGATACATTTTATCCTGATCGACAAAGACACCTTTGGTTGGATAACGACCCAACCACATATTATCCATAACTGAACGTTGCAGAACCAGGTTTAATTCCTGGTGTACCATCGAGATACCGTTCTCCAGCGCTTCTTTCGCTGAATGGAAGTCGATCTCTTTTCCCTGAAAAAGAATGCTGCCAGAATCTTTTTGATAGATCCCAAAGAGGCATTTTAATAATGTTGATTTACCCGCACCGTTTTCACCCATTAACGCATGAATAGAGTGTGGACGAACTTTTAAATTAACATTATCGAGCGCCTTAACACCGGGGAATGACTTGTTGACACCGGTCATTTCCAACAAGTATTCACCGGACGACTGAGTAGTTGTGCTGACCATAATTATACCTTGTTGGCCTCGCATATCGCGTTATAAAAGGGCGCAACGAATTGCGCCCAGTGAAGACAATGCAGATAACTTATTTACCGATAAACTCAGCCAGGTTGGACTGGTCTACGCCCACGTAAGGAACGCGAACGATTTTGTTGTCAATTTTCCAGTTAGTCCCGTCAGCGGCGCCTTTACCGTCGGCCAGGTTTTTCGCCAGATCGAAGGTGGCTTTCGCCTGGTTGTTGGCATCGTTCAGCACGGTACCGGCCATAGCGCCAGATTTCACCAGCGCCAGCGCTTCTGGCAGGGCATCCACACCGAATACAGGAATGGCGGATTTGTTGTGGGCTTTCAGCGCTTCTACCGCACCCATTGCCATCGCATCGTTGTTGGCGATGACCACTTCAATTTTGTTGGCGTTCGGACCAGACAGCCACGCGTCCATCTTATCTTTCGCCTGAGCGGTGTCCCACATTGCGGTGTCTAACGCCAGCTGCTGGGTTTTCAGGCCCTTGTCGTTCAGCTCTTTAATAACGTAGGTGGTACGTGCTTCAGCATCCGGATGGCCCGGTTCGCCTTTCAGCAGAACGAACTGAATCTGACCATCTTTGTTCAGATCCCAGTTCGGGTTCGCCGCCCAGTGTTTCGCAATCAGATCGCCCTGGATAATCCCGGACTCTTTGGAGTCGGTACCCACGTAATACGCTTTATCGTAGCTGTCCAGCGCCTTACGGGAAGGTTCTTTGTTGAAGAAGACAATTGGCACGTTCTGGCCGCGCGCTTTCTCGATCACCGTGCCTGCCGCCGCCGGGTCAACCAGGTTAATAGCCAGCGCTTTCACGCCTTTTGCCAGAAGAACGTCAATCTGATCGTTCTGTTTGGACTGGTCATTCTGGGAGTCATTCATCAGCAGCTGCACGTCTGGCGCTGATTTAGCATCTTTTTCAATTGCTTTACGCACAACGGACATGAAGTTGTCGTCGTATTTATAGATAGTCACGCCAATACGGGTATCCGCTGCGTGCGCTGCTGCGCCAAAAAGCATGCTTGCCATGACAGCAGACAGAGTCAACACCTTCTTATTCATGGTATCTCCGGTTTTTTTTATGCAGGGTAGTTCTTGTGAAAAACGGTCGGCGGGCAGAAGTTAATAAAACGTTACTGATCGCCGAAGTTCACTTATAAAATGTCCAGCTTCCGTGTTCGGTAACGCTCCAGAAATGCGTTTTATTCGTTGTTTGAGGCATGCTGGTAACGGTAAAAGTGAATAATCACCGTTACATTGTGTTTCAGCCCCTAAAACGCTGACATCATAGACAGCGGCTTGTTAAGATACTGTGAATTTACTCACAGATTGAAAACGGTTACATCACGTGATGTTATCAGTTAGTGATCGGAGCCACAGTTTGTCGGATAGCGACCGAATGGCGGCGTACTAAAGTCGGCATAAAACAATGCGTTGCGTCAGGATCTAACAGCCCTGCCGCCCCCTGTAACGCCAGCTCTGTCGCCAGTTTCGCCATCGACGCAATGGGGTAACGCACCGTTGTCAGCTGCGGATCGGTGTAACGGGCAATCGGGATATCGTCAAAGCCGATCAGCGATAAATGCTGTGGCACCGCAATGCCGTTGTCTTTCAGCGCGGTAAGCGCACCTGCCGCCATGCTGTCGTTATAGGCAAACACGGCCGTCAGCTGAAGATTACGCCCCAGCAGTTCCACCATTGCCGCTTCACCGCCCTGCATGTCCGGCGAACCGGTACCTACCCAGCTTTCCAGCGGCGCAATGCCCTGCTCTTTCAGGGCGTTTTGCCAGCCCTCGCGGCGCATCATGTCGTCTTCAATACCGTGGCTGGAGGCCAGATAACCAATGCGCTGATGGCCGTTGCTGATGAGCATCCGCGTCGCCATCATCGCGCCGCTGATGTTATCCAGACCGACGCAGCGGTGCGCGTAGCCGGGGACGATACGATTGATAAGCACCATGCCGGGGATTTGCTCCATAAACCCGGCCAGCTCTTCATCGCTCAGGGCTTTAGAGTGCACAATCAGGGCGTTACAGCGCTGGCGGATCAGTACCTCAATGGCATAACGCTCTTTTTCAGCCTCGTGATAGCTGTTGCCAATCAACACATATTTCTGGTGCTGCTGGGCAACGACGTCTACCGCTTTGACCAGCGCGCCGAAGAAGGCGTCAGACACGTCCATCACCACTACGCCAATGGTATCGCTGACCTGCGTCGCCAGCGCCTGGGCATTAGCGTTTGGCCGGTACCCCAGTTGGGTCACGGCTTTCATTACGGTTTCACGCGTTTCAGGGCTGACCAGCGCACTGTTGTTCAGCACGCGGGAGACAGTAGCAACAGAAACACCCGCCTGGCGGGCGACGTCACGAATGGTGATCATATTCACCACCCTTTAAAGGATTGCAGCAACTCACAGACACCCCCTGTGTTTAGCAAGGTGGCTATTCTGGCAGCGAGAGAGAGGAGACTACGTGAAGAAGCTCACACAGATGAAAACGCTTACATCCGTTTTGTTAATGATTGTGATCCAGATCGTTATCTGGATGTATTACGCAATGACACGCCCGAAGCACGGGCGGTTAACCGTCGCCATGCCCATTCCAGCGGGCCCTGGCGGAAAAAACGCAGCCAGACAACCGAAAACACCACGTTAACAATCCAGACCGGAATAACAAACGCCAGCAGCGTCAGGCGGTCGAATTTCATAAACAGGCCGAATCGGTAGAAAAGCGTGGTGCATATCAGCGTTTGCAGGATGTAATTGCTTAACGCCATCCGCCCAACGCAGGCCACCGCACTGACGATCCACAGGCGGGAAAGCTGGGGCCAGAAGCCGTAGATCAGCGCCGCATAGCCAATAGTCTGGAACGGCGCGCTCAGTTCGCGCGGCACCTGCAACAGGAATGCACACCAGCGGTAATCCCACTGAAGATGCCACTGCATCATCACCGCCGGGAGGTTGATGATCACGCCGAGCAGCACCAGCCCTGCTCCCGTACGACGATAGTGTCGCAGGCTAAATTCCCCTTTCAGCCAGCCGGTGCGCATCAGGGCTGCGCCCATCAGCATCATCCCCGCCAGTTGCCAGCCGTATTGCGCGCCCAGCGCCAGCAGATTATCGCCGAGCATATCGGCCCGGTTGCCTATCGCTTCCATGCCGCCTTTCAGCTTCCAGAACTGCTCATATTGCAGGTTGGCCGCATCCGGGATCCATGAACGACTGGTGGAAGCATCGGCAATCATGCCAAGCAGCAATAACACGGCCAGTCCCATGACATAGAGCATCACGCCGGTATTAAACAGGCTTTTCACACCGGGCGCGTCGCGGATCAGCCGCCAGCAAATCAGCCCCACCAGACCATACGCGAGCAGAATATCGCCGTCCCAGAACAGCAGCCCGTGAATAAAACCGAGGATAACCAGCAGCGTTAAACGCGACTGGATCCAGCGCGTACCGCGTTTGAGGAGAAGCTGAAGTCCCGCGCCAAACAGAAGCGCAAAGAGGGTCAGGAATTTAACCTGTGCAAAGAGATCGAGGATTGCCCACGTCCAGGCGTCGCTGCGCGTGATGTCGCCATACCACGCAGGATTCAGATAAGCGGCCTTCGGCAGACCGAAGGCGCTGATATTCAGCAGCAGGATACCGAGAATGGCGACGCCGCGAACAAAATCGAGCGTGACGTTTCGCTCCATGGTCCCTGCCCTGTCTGATTAGTTGTGGTGACGCACGGCGCGCAGGAACTCCTGGCGGGTGTTCTGGCTCGATTTGAACAGGCCGCCCAGCGAAGTGGTGGTGGTTGCGCTGGTTGCATCACGCACGCCGCGCGCCTTCACGCAGTAGTGCACCGCGTCGATAGACACCGCCACGTTGTTAGTACCCAACAGAGTTTGCAGTGCGGTCAGGATCTGCTGCGTCAGACGCTCCTGCACCTGCGGACGCTGGGCAAAGAACTGCACGATGCGGTTGATCTTGGACAGGCCAATGACCGTATCTTTTGGAATATAGGCCACCGTCGCTTTACCATCGATGGTCACAAAGTGATGCTCGCAGGTGCTGGTCAGCGTGATATCGCGTACCGTCACCATCTCATCGACCTTCATCTTATTTTCAATGACGGTGATTTTCGGGAAGTTCGCGTAATCCAGGCCGGAGAAAATTTCGTCGACGTACATCTTCGCGATGCGGTGCGGCGTCTCCATCAGGCTGTCGTCGCTCAGATCGAGATTCAGCAGTTGCATGATCTCCGTCATATGGCCGGCGATCAGACTCTTGCGGGTATCATTGTCCAGCTCCTGCACGGGCGGGCGCAGTGGCGTTTCAAGACCGCGCGCAACCAGCGCTTCATGGACAAGGGCTGCTTCTTTACTGAGTGATGACATTCTTTTCTCCTGCAGGTGTGGCGTCTTTTGCCCTCGTTGTGGCAAAAGTGTGCGCTCATTGTGCGTGAGGCGACGCACATAATCCAGTATTCACGACGATAATTATTGCAATTGCTGTTGCCTTTCAGCCTGACGGTTCCAGACTAACGCTCCGCCAACGAACAGCGCGATCCCCGCCAGCCCCAGCGCAGGTTCCAGCCGATGCGTGAGCCAGGTCGACAGTGCCGACGTGACCGGACCCACCAGCTGACCAATGGCATACCCGGTGGTGAGCAGTCCCGCCATATAACGCGTGTGGTCTGGCGCCAGCTCGCGACCGTACAAAAGAGAGAGCTGCACGGCGCAGAGGAACCCGCCGCCCACCAGCAGCCCACCCGTCAGCAAGCCGCCTATGCCCGGCAGCAGCCAGGCCGCCAGCACGCCAATCCCCTGTAACCACAGAACAATCGCCAGCCTGCGGTTAGCGCTTGATGTATGCCGCAGGGCAATGCTGAGCGCAATTCCCACCACCGAGGCGGCGCCAAATATCGGCCAGACAAACTGGGCAAACAGGCTGCCGGGAAAACGCACCGCCGCCATTTGCGATAAAAAGGTCGCCGGGAGGATATAGCCGAACCCTGCCAGGCTGTAGCTCCAGACCAGACGCTTGAGATCTGCGGTCAGCAGCAGCGGTTCAGGCGCGGTACCGGGCCGATGGAGCTGCCCGGACCGCGGCAGGTAGCGCGCCACCAGCACAATCAGCACCAGCGCCAGTACGCCGTAGATTTGCCATGCCGCCCCGGCGGACAAGGATTTCGCCTGAATATAGACCGCCAGCAGGCCGCTCAGGGCGATGCCGGCCCCGGGTCCGGCAAAGACGGCCGCACTGAGTCCCGGTTTGCCCAGCTGCCCCAGCCGCTCGTTGGTCCAGGCGGCAATCAGCACCATCGACCAGCCGCTCATGCAGCCGATCACAAAGCGCAGCAGACCGTGAACAACGGCATTATCTGCCGCCGCGGAGAGCAGCGTTAGCGCCACCGCACCGGTGATGCCAAGCCAGAGACGCGTTTCAACGAAGCGATGGGCGCGCATGGCATCCCATGCCCCCACCAGATAGCCCAGATAGTTCATTGCCGCCACCAGCCCCGCGCTGGTAAGCGTGAGTTGCCCGGCGGCTATCATCAGCGGCACCTGAGGCGTGAAGGCGAAGCGCCCTATCCCCATCGCCACGACCAGAACCACAAATCCGCTGAGCGCGATACGCAGCGCCATGATCGCTCCAATTGTTAAAGAAAAGTAAATTTATGATGCAACATCTCGCCGTCCTGCGAAAGTGAAAGTTGCTCACAGGTCAATGAAAACTCTGTATTATGCGTTTTATGAATCGTCTTACCTTTAAGGAGCCCTGCATGGAACTGCTCGAAGAGCATCGTTGTTTTGAAGGTCGACAGCAGCGCTGGCGGCACGACTCCACCACGCTGAATTGTGCTATGACGTTCAGCATTTTCCTGCCCCCTGCGGACAATCCACCGGTGCTGTACTGGCTTTCAGGCCTGACCTGCAACGACGAAAACTTCACCACCAAAGCGGGTGCCCAGCGTATTGCCGCCGAACTGGGCATTGCGCTGGTGATGCCAGATACCAGCCCGCGTGGCGATGACGTGGCCGACGATGCCGGATACGATTTGGGTAAAGGCGCCGGGTTCTATCTCAACGCCACGGAACAACCGTGGGCGAGCCATTACCGCATGTATGACTACATTCGCGATGAACTGCCTGCCCTGGTGCACTCTCAGTTCGCGGTCAGCGAGCGCTGCGCGATAAGCGGACATTCGATGGGGGGCCACGGGGCGCTGATAATGGCGCTGAAAAATCCGGGGAAATACACCAGCGTGTCCGCATTTGCGCCGATTGTGAACCCAACGCAGGTGCCGTGGGGGCAAAAAGCCTTTACGCACTATCTGGGTGAAGATGCAGAAAAATGGCAGGAATGGGACAGCTGCGCGTTGATGCTGGCGAGCGATTCGGTGAATGCGATCCCAATGCTTATCGATCAGGGCGATGCGGATCAGTTCCTCGCCGGACAACTACAGCCTGCGGTGCTGGCGGAAGCCGCGCGCCAGAAGGACTGGCCGCTAACGCTGCGCATTCAGCCGGGATACGACCACAGCTATTACTTCATGGCGTCCTTTATTGAGGATCATCTCCGCTTCCATGCGGAGCATCTGTTCAGATAAGTTCCGCCTTTTGCCCGGTAGCGCCTCCTGCCTACCGGGTCTTCCCCTCCCCCTCTTTACATACTTCTATCCGCTTGAATCCAGCCTGATTTCTGTCGCCGACACCCAAACACAAATGATTTCAATTATCATTTGTGTTTACAATTCTACATTCTTTTGTACAATTCCAGGCTCTTCTCCATCTCAAAGAGTTCTTACAAGACAAAAACATACAGTTCTCAGGGTTATCCCGATGGAGTTTTATTCATTTTTATACGGAATGTACAAATGACAATACCGCGCATTAAGCTCCTGGCCGTCGCCATTGGCGCTGCCACATGTTCCCCCTTCGTTCACGCAGCCGATCAGGACACCGTTGTCGTCACCGCGACGGGTTTTGAACAAAAAATCCAGAATGCCCCCGCCTCCATCTCTGTGATTTCAAAACAGCAGATTGAAGATAAAGCCTACCGTGATGTTACCGATGCCCTGAGAGACGTCCCGGGCGTTGTCGTCACTGGCGGCGGGAGCAGCAGTGATATCAGTATTCGCGGCATGGCCTCTCAGTACACCCTGTTCCTGGTGAACGGCAAACGCGTCAGTACGCGAAGCACCCGCCCCAACAGCGACAACTCGGGTATTGAACAAGGCTGGCTGCCGCCGCTGGAGTCCATTGAGCGCATCGAGGTCATCCGCGGCCCGATGTCCTCGCTTTACGGCTCCGATGCTATGGGTGGCGTAATTAACGTCATTACCAAAAAAGTCTCGAACACTAAAGCCTGGACCGGTTCGTTGCATGGCGATGCGACCTTCCAGGAAAACAATGATTCCGGCGATATCTTCCAGACCAACGCCTACGCTTCTGGTCCCCTGATCGACGGACTGCTGGGCGCAAAAGTGACGGGGCTGTTGTCACGCCGCGCAGAAGATAAAATCGTGAACGGCTATAACGAGCAGAAAATGCGTAACGGTGGCATTACGCTGAACTTCACGCCGGACGAGAAGAACGATTTCGACCTCGACTTTGCTCGCGAGCTTCAGGACAGAAACAGCACCCCGGGGATGTCGAAAGCGGCTGAAACCTGCCGGGGTACAACCTGTACGCCAAATACCAAAAGCGACTCGCGCTATGAACACACGACCTACTCGTTAACCCACAGCGGGTATTACGACGACTTCAATACCACCAGCTATATCCAGCAGGAAGAGACCAATAATCCAGGTCGCAAAATGCGCTCCTATAACACCACCTTCAACAACCAGAACCAGATTTTCCTCGGCGATCATACGTTGACCCTCGGCGGGCAGTATCGTTATGAGAAACTGCGCGACAAGGGTAATCAGCTGGAAGCTGCTGACGGCCTGAACAAACTGACGCGCTGGAGCTGGGCCCTGTTTGCCGAAGATGAATGGGCAATGACGGAAAGCTTTACGTTGACCGGCGGCCTGCGTATGGACAAAGACCAAAACTACGGTACTAACTGGACGCCGCGCGGTTACGGCGTATGGCACCTGGCCGATCAGTGGACATTAAAAGGCGGGGTTTCGGCTGGCTATCGTGCGCCGGATCTGCGTCAGTCGTCTGCCAGCTGGGGCCAGGTAACGGGTGGCGGCCGTCTTGACGGTATCATCGTTGGCAACCCGGATCTGAAACCAGAGAAGAGTCTGAGCGAAGAGCTCGCCCTGCTCTGGGATAACAACGATAACCTGAATGCCGGCGTAACGCTGTTTAATACCGACTTCAAGGACAAGATTACGGAAGTTCGCCGCTGTAACAGCAGCGCCGATCCCGCCTGTACGATTGGCGATCACAGCTATGATTTCGTCAGCGATCGCGTCAACGTGGACAAAGCCAACATGCGCGGTGTGGAGTCCTCCTTCGGGTGGAAAATCACGCGCGATGTGAACTGGACTGCAAACTACACCTATACGGAGTCCGAGCAGAAGAGCGGCCAGTTCTCCGGCAAGCCACTGAACAAAATGCCGAAACACATGTTCAACACTACCCTGGACTGGCAGGCGACGCCAGATGTCGGATTCTGGAGCCGTCTGAACCTGCGCGGTAAAACGTCTGAGTACCTGAGCCGCACGTCAATGTCCCAGGGTACGCCGTCCTACACTCAGGTTGATGTCGGTATGCGCTACAACGCCAACAAAAACCTGCTGGTTACTGCCGGTGTGTATAACGTGCTCGATAAGCAGATTGATTACGATACGTATGACACCGTGCTGGATGGCCGTCGCTATACCGTCGGCATGACCTACAGCTTCTGATCTGCCCATAAAAAAACCCGCTCAACTGAGCGGGCTAAAAGAGAGGAAGTGCGGTTATTGTTTAAATCGTTCCGGGAAATCCATTTCACTGTAGCGAACGAAGCGTGTTCCTTTCGTCAGTTTGTAGCCAAACCAGATGATCAGGAACAGCGGAATGCCAATATAGGTGGCCGTGACGGCGCCCCAGTCAATGGTGTCCGCAAGGAAGGCCTCATAGTTCTGACCCAGGGTAATAATCAGGCACAGAACGAAGGCGAAGATCGGCCCCAGCGGGAAGAACCCTGACCGGTACGGCAGATTATTCAGATCATGACCCTGCTTGACGTACCCGCGACGGAAACGGTAGTGGCTGATGGCAATGCCCAGCCAGGCAATGAAGCCCGTCATACCAGAGGTGTTAAGCAGCCACAGGTAGACCGTCTGATTGCCGAACATGGAGGTCAGGAAACAGAGACCCGCAATCACCGTGGTCGCATACAGCGCGTTGCGCGGCACGCCACCGCGAGACAGTTTCGAGAAAATACGCGGCGCTTTACCGTCGCAGGCCAGGGTGTAGAGCATGCGGGTGGAGGCGTACATCCCGGAGTTACCCGCAGACAGTACCGCCGTCAGGATCACCGCGTTCATCACCGCCGCGGCAGAGAGCAGACCCGCGTGCTGGAAGACCAGCGTGAACGGGCTGACGCTGATGTCTTTCACATCGTTACGCAGCAGGCTTGGGTCGGTATACGGAATAATCAGGCTGATAATCAGGATCGCGAACACATAGAACAGCAGGATACGCCAGAACACCTGACGCACCGCGCGCGGAATGTTCTTCTCCGGGTTTTCGGATTCACCGGCCGCGATACCAATCAGCTCGGTACCCTGGAAGGAGAAGCCGACAATCATCGCCACGCCAATCATCGCCGAGAAGCCCCCGGCAAACGGCGCATCGCCTATAGTCCAGTTACTCCAGCCCGCCGGTTCAGCCCCTTTGAAAATACCAACGATCATCGCCACACCGACGACGATAAAGATGATGACGGTTGCCACTTTAATCAAAGAGAACCAGTATTCCGCTTCGCCAAAGCCGCGCACGGAGATGTAGTTCAGCAGGAAGATGACCGCCAGGAACAGGGCGCTCCAGATCCAGCCTGGCGTGTCCGGGAACCACCAGGTCATCACCAGCTGTGCGGCGACGAGGTCAACGGCGATGGTCACCGCCCAGTTGTACCAATAGTTCCAGCCCAGCGCGAAGCCGAAGCCTTCCTCAACGTATTTTTGTCCGTAGGTCGAAAACGAACCAGACACCGGCATGTATGCCGCCAGTTCACCCAGGCTGGTCATCAGGAAGTAGACCATCAGGCCAATAAGGATATAAGAGAATAGTGCCCCACCCGGGCCGGCTGCCGAAATTGTTGCGCCAGAGGCAACGAAAAGACCCGTACCGATGGAGCCGCCAATGGCGATCATCGTCAGGTGACGCGCCTTAAGTGCGCGACGTAGCGCGGGCGCTTCTGTGGTTTTAGTTTCTGAAACCATGTGAAAATGCTGTCCATTCAATAAATGAGGCGCGATTGTAGCAGACGATCTGCGTTGCTTCCGGCAGAAATGCTCAGTTATAAGAGAGCTTCATGACTCGGCCAGGATTATAAGTAAAGCATAATTTTTCCCTCTCCCCTTTGGGGAGAGGGCCAGGGTGAGGGGAGCTTTTACATCTCGCAGTAACGCAGAAAACGCTGGAGCGAACTGGAAAGGTGTTTCTGACGATGATGGATGCACCACAGCGTGCGCACCAGCTTCGGCAGCGGAACGGGGATCTCAACCAGTGAGCCGGTTTCCAGCTGTTCGGCAATCACCCGTCGGGAAAGACAGCTAATGCCCAGGCCATGACGCACCGCATGCTTAATCGCCTCGGAGTTACCTAACTCCATCCCTAACTGGAACTGCGGCAGATGAGACAGCAGCAGATAATCGACAATCTCACGCGTGCCGGAGCCCTGCTCTCGCAGGATCCACTGCGCCTGCGCCAGACGCTCCAGCGTCACCTCGCCCTGGAGTAAAGAAGAGGCCGGGGAGGCAAACACCACCAGCTCATCCTCCAGCCAGGGTTCCGCAATGATATCCACGTTGTGGCACGGCCCTTCGATAAGCCCGATGTCCACGCGGAAATCGATCACCGCGTTGATCACGTCCTGGCTGTTGCCGACGCTCATTTCCAGCGGCAGGGTCGGAAAATCCCGGCGGTAGCGGGCAATCACTTCCGGCAGGATGTAGTTACCGATCGTGCTGCTGGCGTAGACGCGAATAGCGCCGTTGTCCTCGCGGAACAGCTGTTCGATCTCCGTCGCCTGCTCCAGCAAGGCCAGGGCACGCGGATACAGCAGGCGGCCATGTTCGTTCACCACCAGCCGCTTTCCTACCCTGTCGAAAAGCTGAACGCCCAGTTGCCCTTCAAGATCGGTCAAGGCCGCGCTAACGGCGGACTGCGAGAGCGCCAGCATTTGTGACGCCTGGGTTGTCGAGCCGCTTTTCAGCACCTCGGCAAAAACTTCCAGCTGACGCAATGTAATGTGCATGGTTGCTTACCACTTATAAAGATTGATTATAAATATATAATCAATTTTATTTTTAAGCCAGAGCGCCGTAACCTTTAGCCAGACAAAGGAGAAGGTTATGTCAGAAATCACCTTACAACATCATCGTACAGTGTGGCACTTCGTGCCGGGCCTCGCGCTCAGCGCCGTGGTGACCGGCGTGGCTTTATGGGGCGGCAGTATTCCGGCGGTCGCCGGTGCAGGTTTCAGCGCGCTAACGCTGGCCATTTTGCTCGGCATGGTGGTCGGGAATACCGTTTACCCGCACATCTGGAAATCCTGCGACGGCGGCGTGATTTTCGCCAAGCAGCATTTATTACGTCTCGGGATCATCCTTTATGGCTTCCGTCTCACCTTTTCGCAGATTGCGGATGTCGGTGTCAGCGGGATTGCCATTGACGTCCTGACCCTTTCGAGCACCTTTTTACTGGCGTGCTTTATCGGCCAGAAGATCTTTGGGCTGGACAAACAGACCAGTTGGCTGATCGGTGCGGGTAGCAGCATCTGCGGCGCGGCGGCGGTACTGGCAACAGAACCCGTCGTTAAAGCCGAAGCCAGTAAAGTCACGGTTGCCGTCGCGACGGTAGTTATCTTCGGTACGCTGGCGATCTTCCTGTATCCGGCCATGTATCCGCTGGTGGCGCACTGGTTTAGTCCGGAAACCTACGGCATTTATATCGGCTCAACCATGCACGAAGTGGCGCAGGTGGTGGCGGCAGGTCACGCCATTAACCCGGAAGCGGAAAACGCGGCGGTCATCGCCAAAATGCTGCGCGTGATGATGCTGGCCCCGTTCCTGATTTTCCTCGCGGCGCGGGTTAAACAGCTTGCTCCGGCAGGCGGCAGCGAGAAAAGCAAAATCACCATTCCGTGGTTTGCGATCCTGTTCATCGTGGTCGCTGTCTTCAACTCTTTCCACCTGCTGCCAAAAGCGATGGTGGATATGCTGGTGACGCTGGATACGGTCCTGCTGGCGATGGCGATGGCGGCGCTGGGCGTCACCACACACGTCAGCGCGCTGAAAAAAGCCGGCGCGAAACCGCTGCTGATGGCGCTGGTGCTCTTCATCTGGCTAATCGTTGGCGGTGGTGCGATTAACCTCGCCGTGCACAGCCTGTTGGCATAAACCATCTCGTCCTTCTCCTGTTAACCCGCTATCATAGGCATTTCGGGTTAACAGGAGTCTTTTTATGAAATATGTTGGAGCGCACGTCAGCGCTGCCGGTGGCCTTGCGAATGCCGCCATTCGCGCCGCCGAAATCGAGGCGACCGCTTTCGCCCTGTTCACCAAAAACCAGCGCCAGTGGCGCGCCGCAGCGCTCACCGCTGAAGTGATTGATGATTTCAAAGCCGCCTGTGAGAAATACCACTATGGGCCTGGCCAAATCCTTCCCCACGACAGCTACCTCATTAACCTCGGTCACCCGGTTGCCGAGGCGCTGGAAAAATCCCGCGAAGCGTTCCTGGATGAGGTTCAGCGCTGTGAACAGCTGGGGCTGACGCTGCTGAACTTCCATCCCGGCAGCCATCTGATGCAGATTGACGAAGAAGCCTGTCTGGCGCGCATCGCCGAGTCCATCAACATGACGCTGGATAAAACCCAGGGCGTGACGGCGGTGATTGAGAATACCGCCGGTCAGGGCAGCAACCTCGGCTTTAAGTTTGAGCATCTGGCGGCGATCATCGACGGCGTGGAAGATAAATCCCGCGTGGGGGTGTGCATCGATACCTGTCACGCCTTTGCCGCCGGCTATGACCTGCGCACAACCGAGGCCACGAAAAATACCTTCGAGGAGTTCGAGCGTATTGTCGGTTTTAAATACCTTCGCGGTATGCACTTAAACGATGCGAAAAGCGCGTTCGGCAGTCGCGTTGACCGCCACCACAGCCTGGGCGAAGGCAACATCGGCCATGATGCGTTCCGCTTTATCATGCAGGATGCCCGCTTCGACGGCATTCCAATGGTGCTGGAAACCATCAATCCGGATATCTGGGCGGAAGAGATTGCCTGGCTGAAGGCGCAGCAAACCGCTGACCAGGCGGCATAAAAAAAGCCGGGCTGCTTACGCACCCGGCTTTTTTTGTAGGTCGGGTAAGGCGAAGCCGCCACCCGACACCGCTTTTAGGCTGCCTTTGCGACCACTTCCGCTTCCGGGCGCTTCAGCACCGCGTAAGACAGGCCTGCCACCAGCGTACCGGCAACAATCGCCAGCAGATAACCCAGCACCGGCGTGATGGCGCCAGGGATCAGCAGGACGAACAGACCGCCGTGCGGCGCCATCAGTTTCGCACCTACCGCCATGGAGATAGCCCCCGTCACCGCACCACCCACGATACAGCACGGCAGAACACGCATTGGATCGCGTGCCGCAAACGGAATTGCGCCTTCGGTGATGAAGCACAGGCCCAGCACCAGCGCCGCTTTACCGCCTTCCTGCTGCGCTTTATCGAACTTACGGCGGGCAATAATCGTCGCCAGACCGAGCGCCAGCGGAGGCACCATACCGGCCGCCATGATCGCCGCCATCGGCGCGTAGGTCTGGGTACTCAGCAGGCCAACGCCAAAAGCATATGCCGCTTTGTTCACCGGCCCCCCCATGTCGGTACACATCATACCGCCGAGGATTGCGCCCAGCAGCACCGCGTTCGCCGTCCCCATGGTTTGCAGCCAGTGGGTCAGACCTTCCAGAATGCCCGCGACCGGCTTACCAATCAGGTAAATCATCGCCAGACCGACCACCAGGCTGGAAATCAGCGGGATGATCAGGATAGGTTTCAGCGCCTCCATACTCTGCGGTAGCTTCAGCTTCGAGCTGATCAGCTTCGCCACATAACCGGCGAGGAAACCGGCAATGATACCGCCGATAAAGCCAGAACCGGTGCTCACGGCGAGCATACCGCCGATAAGACCCGGCGTCAGACCCGGACGGTCAGCAATGGAGAAGGCGATAAAGCCCGCCAGCACCGGCACCATCAACGCAAACGCGGAGCCGCCGCCAATCTGCATCAACGCGGCCGCCAGTGTGCCCGGCTCTTTAAACGCCTCGATACCAAAGGCGAAGGAGAGCGCAATACACAGGCCGCCCGCCACCACCATCGGCAGCATGTAGGACACGCCGGTCAGCAGGTGACGATACGCGCCCGCAGACTCTTTTTTCCCTTCGGTCGCAGTTTTAGCCGCACCGGTTGCCTGATACGGTTTGGCTTCTGCCAGCGCCTTATCAAACTCCTGCGCGGTCTTCTTCAGCGCCAGGCCGGTAGAGGTACGGTACATCGGCTTGCCGGCAAACTTCGCCAGATCCACTTCGATATCCGCCGCCACAATCACCAGATCGGCTTCCGCCACCTCTTCAGGCGTGATGGCATTGCCCGCACCAACAGAGCCGCGGGTTTCAACCTTCACCCACCAGCCACGTTTTTTCGCTTCGGTTTCAATGGCTTCAGCCGCCATAAAGGTGTGCGCCACACCTGTCGGGCAGGCCGTTACCGCAACAATGCGTTTCGGCCCAGCGGCGGCAACCGGCGCCGCCTCAACAGGTGCGCTGTAAACCGTCGCATGACCTTTTGCTTCGCTCAGAAACAGTTCAGGGTGTGCCACCGCGCGATTAATATCACCCAGCCACACTTTTTTGCCGTTCAGGGCGCTGTCAGCGGGGATTTTGTCGCCCAGAACAATCGCCATTTCAGCATCACCCGGGTTATCAATGATATCCAGATGCGCTTTTTGTGCCGCCGCGCCCAGCAGGGTCTTCGCCATATAGGCACGAGCCTGTCCGAGACCGGAGTCAATGATCAGCAGCGTTTTCATTATTCCTCTCCTGCTGTTAGTTAAAAGGTTTTAAGTCAACGCGCGCCATCATCGCGGCTAACTGGGTACGATCGGTAATACCGACATTGCTCTGGCTCACGGCCAGGGCCGCAACGGCGGTAGCAAGACGTAAGGTATGTTCACTGGATTCGCGCATCAGCAGACCGTAGATCAGGCCGCCAACCATCGAATCCCCGGCACCCACGGTGCTGACCACCTCCATTGAAGGCGGTTTGGCAATCCATTCCCCGGAGGCGTTAACCCACAGGGCACCTTCTGCACCCAGCGAAATCACCACGTGAGCGATACCCTGCTCGCGCAGCGCATGGGCAGCGTCAATCACATCCTTTAATTCTGGCAGCTTACGGCCCGCCCAGATCTCCAGTTCGCGGCGGTTAGGCTTAACCAGCCATGGCGAGGCTTTCAGACCGGCGACCAGCGCGTCGCGGCTGCTGTCGAAAATAATGCACGGGCACTGGCTGCGCAGGCGCGTCATCCAGTCGGTGAACGCTTCCGGGCTGACGCCGGACGGCAGACTGCCGCTGACGCACACCATGTCAAACTGGCCCAGCCAGCTCAGGGAATCGGCAACAAAGCGCTCCCAGTCAGCCGGGGTCACTTCGAAGCCGGAGAAGTTCAGATCGGTCACTTCACCGTCTTTCTCGGTCAGCTTAACGTTGATGCGGGTACGGCCCTGCACAACCTGAAAACGGTTAGCGATGCCCAGTTCACTGAACAACTGCTGAAAACCATCCTGGTTGTCTTTACCGAGGAAGCCGCCTACGGTGACGTCGATGCCGAGATCTTTCAGCACCTTCGCCACGTTAATCCCTTTTCCTGCGGCATGCAGGCCGGTCGTCCGCACCAGGTTGACTTCGCCACGCTCAATTTCCGGGCAGAAACCCACCAGATCGTAAGCCGGGTTCAGCGTAATGGTCGCAACACGTCTGCTCATTATGCGCCCTCCCCCAGACCGGCCGCGATGGCGTCGCCAATCGCTTTCAGCGCCTGTTCAGCATCCGCACCCTGCGCGGTAAAGCGCAGACGATGGCCTTTCTTCACGCCCAGCGCGACAACTTTCATCAGGCTGCGCCCGTTGGCTGGTTTACCCGAACCGTCCAGATTGGTCACGGTGATCTCACTTTCAAATTGTTTAATGGTATTCACCAGCATGGTGCCCGGACGGGCATGCAGGCCGTGTTCGTTACGCACCACGTACTCTGCGCTCAGCAGGTCATCCGTCAGCGCATCGTCGCTGGTCAGCAGGGCCAGCACCGTCGCCGCGTCTGCGTTCAGCAGTTTTTCAGCTTTATTGTTCAGCAGCAGATCGCCCAGACGCTTCAGCACGGATACCGGCTGATCGTCCGCCATGGCAACCGTTACCAGCATCGCGGCGTGTTCGCCGTCTGTCTCAAAGGCAACCGCAGCACGGCTGACCGCGATAGCGCTACGCAGGTTGCCTTCAGCACTGTCGTTCAGCCAGATGCCCTGACCCAGGTTTAATGGCTTATCATTGATGGCGCGCGTCACAAAAGTGGTATCTGCCGCTCCCACTTCTTTCAGGCGGGCCGCGTTCAGCGCCTGGAGCGTCAGCAAATCGGACGCGACGACGTCCAGCGTCAGAGTTTCATTATCCAGCTTCAGCGCTTCGCTCTGTTTTTCGCCCATCAGCAGGGCACGCAGCTCTTCAGCAGTGGTGGCGGATTTAAGCTGTTCCGCGACGGCATCATCACTCAGCACGTGCGTCAGCTGACGCAGCAGGCCCAGGTGTTCGTCACCGCTGGCCGCGATGCCAATCGCCACGTAAGCCACCTGACCCTCGCCCCACAGCACGCCCTGCGGGAACTGGAAGACCTGCACGCCGGTTTTCAGCACCTGATCGCGGGTGTCCGTGGTGCCGTGCGGAATTGCAATACCGTTACCGAGGAAGGTTGAGGTCTGCTGTTCACGCGCCAGCATGCCGTTGACATAGCCGTCAGCCACGTTGCCAGCCTGCACGAGCGCAGCGGCGACCTGGCGAATAGCCTCTTCTTTATTCCCGGCCTGTTCGCCCGGGTGAATATCCTGAACAGATAACTGGAACATGATTCTCCTCTCCTGCTGAAATTGAATCGTTTCAGCTTAACTGAGAAAATAAGCGCTAGCCTGCTTCGTCAGGACATGCAAGATAGCGCTGAAACGTTTCAAGAAGTCTTGTCTTTTCTACAAAAGGTTGCAAGAAAAGTTACATTTCTTGTTGCAGAATTTAGAAGTGCAGCACATTTCTTCTTCAGTCGGGAGGTTTTTGCTGATGTTCAGCAAACAGGTTCAGCACGCTTCAGCGAAACGGCGATAAACTGAAATGCTATTTTGATTTATTGTGGCAATCTTGATTTTGCCCTCTGTTTATTTCATGACAGGCGGCGTAAACTCCGCCTCTCTCTGTTACTCGCAAAGACTGAACATGCATAACACCCCCGCTGCCGCCTCACCAAAGCCTTTTGATTTGACGTCAACGGCGTTTTTGATCGTTGCTTTTCTCACCGGTATTGCCGGTGCGTTACAAACGCCTACGCTGAGCCTGTTTCTGACCAACGAAGTCCACGCCCGCCCGGCGATGGTTGGCTTCTTCTTCACCGGGAGCGCCATCATCGGCATTTTCGTCAGCCAGTTTCTTGCCGGGCGTTCAGACCGCAAAGGCGATCGCAAAAGCCTGATCGTTTTTTGCTGCCTGCTCGGGGTGTTTGCCTGCCTGCTGTTTGCCTGGAACCGTAACTACTTCATTCTGCTGTTTGTGGGCGTCTTCCTGAGCAGTTTCGGCTCGACCGCCAACCCGCAGATGTTCGCCCTTGCCCGCGAGCATGCCGACCGCACCGGGCGGGAAGCGGTGATGTTCAGCTCGATACTGCGCGCGCAGGTGTCGCTGGCATGGGTGATTGGCCCCCCGCTCGCCTACGCGCTGGCGATGGGTTTTGGCTTTACGGTGATGTACCTCAGCGCAGCCGTGGCCTTCGTGGTATGCGGCGCAATGGTCTGGTTCTTCCTGCCCTCCATGCGCAAAGAGCCGAAAGTGGCGACCGGTACGCTGGAAGCTCCGCGACGCAACCGCCGCGACGCGCTGCTGTTATTCATTATCTGTACGCTGATGTGGGGCACCAACAGCCTCTATATCATTAATATGCCGCTATTTATTATTGATGAGCTGCATCTGCCGGAGAAGCTGGCCGGGATCATGATGGGAACCGCCGCGGGGCTTGAGATCCCCACCATGCTGATTGCGGGCTATTACGCGAAGCGCTTCGGCAAGCGCTTTTTGATGCGCGTCGCCGCCGTAGCCGGGCTGCTGTTTTATGTCGGTATGCTGACGGTTCATACGCCAGCCCTGCTTCTGGCTTTACAGCTGCTGAACGCCATTTACATCGGCATTCTGGCCGGTATCGGCATGCTCTACTTCCAGGATCTGATGCCGGGTCAGGCAGGCTCTGCCACCACCCTTTATACTAATACCACCCGCGTGGGCTGGATTATTGCAGGCTCACTGGCGGGCGTTGTGGCTGAAATCTGGAACTATCATACGGTGTTCTGGATTGCGCTGGTGATGTGCGTCCTGACGCTGAGCTGCCTGACGCGGATCAAAGACGTTTAAGGCGCGGTGAGCGCTTCCAGCTCAAGCAGATAAGTGATGGCCTGCTGGCGCGTACTGCCGCACATTTCGGCGGTTGGCTGGAGCCCGGAGCACACCTTCGGGCGCAGGGGCGAGCCAAAGATCATGCACAGGTTAGTGTCAGAGAGCTGAGCGCAGCGGGTATTGGCAGGCTTGCCCTCCGGCATGCCTGGAATGGGGCTTGAGATGGACGGTGCGGTACAGCACGCGCCACAGTCGGAACGACAATCCATACATGCTCTCTGTTGGTGGCAGATGCCCGCGCAGTCGGGCATTGCGCGCACAGTAACACCTTTTATGTATTGATAGCAAAACCCACGAATTCCGCTTGCCTGAAAGGCCGCGCGCGAGTAATTTGGCGCGATATTTTTTACCTCCCGTAAACAGGATTACTGCAATGCCAAGAGCGAACGAAATTAAGAAAGGTATGGTACTGAATTACAACGGCAAACTGCTGATTGTGAAAGATATCGATATTCAGGCACCCAGCGCCCGTGGCGCAGCAACGCTGTACAAAATGCGTTTCTCCGATGTCCGCACCGGCCTGAAAGTGGAAGAACGTTTTAAAGGCGACGATATCGTTGATACCGTGACCCTGACCCGTCGCTACGTTGATTTCTCCTACATCGACGGCAACGAATACGTGTTCATGGATAAAGAGGATTACACCCCGTATATCTTCACTAAAGATCAGATCGAAGAAGAGCTGCTGTTTATTCCTGAAGGTGGGATGCCGGACATGCAGGTGCTGACCTGGGATGGCGTGCTGCTGGCGCTGGAGCTGCCGCAGACCGTTGATCTGGAAATTGTTGAAACGGCACCGGGCATCAAAGGCGCGTCTGCAAGTGCGCGTAACAAACCGGCTACCCTGACTACCGGTCTGGTCGTACAGGTGCCAGAGTACCTGTCAGCGGGCGAGAAAATCCGTATCCATATCGAAGAAAAACGCTATATGGGTCGTGCTGACTGATCCTGCTTTTCGCCCGGTGGCGCTACGCTTACCGGGCCTACAAAAAACCGGCTCTGATGCCGGTTTTTGTGTTTTTGTAGGCCGGGTAAGGCGCAGCCGCCACCCGGCAACAAACTTTACAGCAGTTCAGGATACTTCGTCATTTTCAGCGCCAGCTCGATACCGCGCACTTCCGCCATCCCTTTCAGACGGCCAATCGCCGAATACCCTGGATTCGTTTTCTTGCGCAGATCGTCCAGCATCTGGTGCCCGTGATCCGGACGGAACGGGATAGGACGTACATCCCCCGCCTGCTTACGACGTACCTCTTCAGAGAGAATGGCATCCACCACCGCAACCATGTTCACGTCGCCGCCAAGATGGGCTGCTTCGTGGAAGGTTTTCGGGTTCTCTTCACGGCAGGTTGCACGCAGGTGGGTGAAATGAATGCGATCGCCGAAGGTTTCGATCATCCGCACCAGATCGTTATCCGCCCGCACGCCATACGAGCCCGTACACATGGTAAAGCCGTTGTAGATGCTGTCCACCGTCTCTTTCAGCCACTGCATATCTTCAATCGTAGACACGATACGCGGCAGGCCGAGGATAGGGCGCGGTGGATCGTCAGGATGAACCGCCAGCCGCACGCCGACTTCTTCTGCCACCGGCACAATAGCGCGCAGGAAGTGCGCCATGTTTTCACGCAGCTGGTTTTTATCGATATCGCCATATTCCGCCAGGCGCGCGCGGAACTGATCGAGGGTATAACCCTCTTCCGCCCCCGGCAGGCCCGCGATGATATTGCGAACCAGCTTCTCAATGTCCGACTCACCGGCGGCATTGAACCACGCCAGCGCCTGCTGCTGCTCTTCGGCGGTGTAGTCTGTTTCCGCCCCCGGACGCTTCAGAATGTGCAGTTCGAAAGCCGCAAAAGCGATTTGATCGAAACGCAGCGCCTTCGAACCATCGGCCATTTCATATTCCAGGTCGGTACGCGTCCAGTCCAGGATCGGCATAAAGTTGTAGCAGACGGTATCAATACCACAGGCTGCCAGGTTACGAATGCTCTGCTGATAATTCGCAATCCAGGTATCACACTCACCGGAGTGGGTTTTGATATCTTCGTGAACCGGAATACTTTCCACAACAGACCAGGTTAACCCCTTCTCTGCCAGCTGAGCCTGACGCTTTTGGATTTCCTCCACCGGCCACACCTGACCGTTCGGAATATGATGCAGCGCCGTGACCACACCCGTTGCGCCAGCCTGACGCACATCATCAAGAGAAACCGGATCGTTCGGCCCGTACCAACGCCAGGTTTGTTCCATTGCCCCACCCTCTCAAGTTGTTATACCAATATGTGTTACTTCAATGACGACTACCATACATGTTTAATCGAAGTGGTCAATACAGCACGCGGCATTGATTGATCAAACTCACATAACAGGGATATTTACGGCTTACCAATTTAATTGGTTGTCATATAACTTTACACTGGCATTGTTAATTAATGGTTACTCAGGTGTGTATTACATGAAGACTATTGCCTCCACCGCGCTTCCTGCTCATGTCCAGCAGCCCCGCTACGATCGCGAGCAGTTACACTCCCGCATCGTCCATTTCGGTTTTGGCGCGTTCCACCGGGCGCATCAGGCGTTGTTAACAAACCGGGTACTGAATGCCAAAGGAGGCGACTGGGGAATTTGTGAGATTAGCCTCTTTAGCGGCGATGTCCTTATGGGCCAGCTCCGGGCGCAGGATCATCTGTTTACCGTGCTGGAGAAAGGTGCCGAAGGCAATCAGCCCATTATTATCGGTGCGGTAAAAGAGTGCCTGAACGCCAAACTCGACTCGCTGGCAGCCATTATTGAGAAATTCTGCGAACCGCAGGTGGCAATTGTCTCCCTCACCATTACCGAAAAAGGCTACTGCATCGATCCGGCGACGGGAAAACTGGATATGCGGAACAGCCGCATCCTGCACGATCTCGAGCACCCGTCTGAGCCGCATTCCGCGCCGGGTATTCTGGTTGAAGCGCTTCATCGCCGCCGCGAGCGGGGCCTGCCGGCGTTTACCGTGCTCTCCTGCGACAATATTCCCGACAACGGCCACGTGGTGAAAAATGCCGTTCTCGGCATGGCCGGAAAGCGTTCCGCAGAGCTGGCCGCATGGATCGAGGCGCACGTGAGCTTCCCTGGTACCATGGTCGACCGAATCGTGCCCGCCGCCACCGACGCCTCACTCGCGGAAATCACCCAGGAACTTGGCGTTGAAGATCCCTGCGCCATCAGCTGTGAACCGTTCATTCAGTGGGTAGTGGAAGATAACTTTGTCGCCGGGCGTCCGGAGTGGGAGGTGGCAGGCGTACAGATGGTTGAGGATGTCCTGCCCTGGGAGCAGATGAAGCTGCGGATGCTGAACGGCAGTCACTCCTTCCTCGCGTATCTGGGCTACCTTGCCGGCTACGCGCACATAAATGAATGTATGCAGGACGACAGTTTACGCGAGGCGGCCCGCAGGCTGATGCTGAATGAGCAGGCCCCTACGCTGCGCATCACCAACGTTGATCTGACAGCCTATGCTGACAGCCTGCTTGACCGCTTCGCCAACCCGGCCCTACAGCATCGTACATGGCAAATCGCCATGGACGGCAGCCAGAAGCTGCCTCAGCGCATGCTGGAAGGGATCCGCATGCATCTTGAGCGTAACACCGCCTGGCCATTACTGGCGCTGGGGGTGGCGGGCTGGATGCGCTACGTCAGCGGTACGGACGAACAGGGCAACGCCATTGACGTACGCGATCAGCTGAGCGACAAGTTTCAGGCCATTGTCGCTACCAGCAGCGACGCAGAACGCGTTAGCGCCCTGCTGACGCTAAATGAAATCTTTGGCGACGACCTGCCGCAAAACCCTGTCTTTGTCGAGGCAATCACCAGCGCGTACCAGCGCCTCGTCCGGCTCGGCGCGCGCCAGGCCGTTATCGAAACGTTAAAAATTTAGCGATTATTGCGTTTAAGGCGAACGGTTTTATGCTCCGTTCGCCCTCCCTCTTCTCAATGCCCGATTTTTTCGTCAGGATGATAGATAGTTGTTACTACATCACAATTATTTATCGGAGCGCACGTGACCAAAACCAACCTGATCACCGGTTTTCTAGGCAGCGGTAAAACTACGTCCATTCTGCATTTGCTGGCCAATAAAGACCCGGCGGAAAAGTGGGCCGTGCTGGTCAACGAATTTGGCGAAGTGGGGATCGACGGCGCGTTGCTCGCCGACAGCGGCGCGATGGTGAAAGAGATCCCGGGCGGGTGTATGTGCTGCGTGAATGGTCTGCCGATGCAGGTCGGGCTGAATACGCTGCTGCGTCAGGGCAAGCCGGACCGTCTGCTGATTGAGCCCACCGGGCTGGGTCATCCTAAGCAAATCCTTGATTTACTGACCGCCCCGGTATACGAGCCGTGGCTTGAGCTGCGTGCGACGCTTTGCCTGCTCGACCCCCGCCAGCTGCTGGATGAAAAAGCGATCAATAATGACAATTTCCGCGACCAGCTCGCCTCGGCAGATATTATCGTGGCGAATAAATCCGATCGCGCGACGGCTGAGAGTCAGACCGCGTTCGAGTCCTGGTGGCAGAAGGCTGGCGGTGGACGTCAGTATGTGCAGACGACCCAGGGCAACATCGATGGCGCCCTGCTCGACCTTCCCCGCCTCAACCAGACGCAACTGCCTGCCAGCGCTGAGCATTCGCATAGCCACGGCGTGAAGCAAGGCCTGGCTGCACTGAGCCTGCCGGAGCATCAGCGCTGGCGTCGCAACCTGAACAGCGGCCAGGGGCATCAGGCCTGCGGGTGGATCTTCGATGCCGATACGGTTTTCGACACCATTGGTATACTGGAATGGGCGAGACTCGCGCCGGTTGAGCGGGTAAAAGGGATCATGCGCACTCCGGATGGTCTGGTGCGCATTAACCGTCAGGGCGAGGATTTCTTTATTGAAACCCAGAACGTCGCGCCACCCGACAGCCGGATAGAGTTAATTAGTGCGGTTAATACCGACTGGAATGCCCTCCAGTCAAGCCTGTTGAAGCTTCGTTTAAGTTTGGGCGGCTAACGTTGCCCCTGATTTCACACATTGCTGAAGACTATGACGACTCGACTTCCTGCTATTTTATTGCTCAACGCTGCCGGCCTGGCGATCTTTTTCTCCTGGTATATCCCGGCGGATCACGGTTTCTGGTTCCCGCTGGATTCCGGGCTGTTCCACTTCTTTAACCAGGCGCTGGCGAAGAGTGAAGCCTTCCTGTGGCTGGTGGCGATCACCAACAACCGCGCGTTTGACGGCTGTTCGCTGCTGGCAATGGGCTGTCTGATGCTCTCCTTCTGGCTGAAGGAAGATAAAACGGGTCGTCGCCGTATTCTGATTATCGGCCTGGTGATGCTGCTGACGGCCGTGATTATCAACCAGCTGGCGCAGCATCTGATGCCGGTTAAACGCGCCAGTCCTTCGCTCTTTTTCCCGAATATTAACCGCGTCAGCGAGCTGCTTCATATTCCAACCAAAGATGCCTCGAAGGACAGTTTCCCGGGCGACCACGGTATGATGCTGCTGATTTTTGCAGGCTTCATGCTGCGCTATTTTGGTAAAAAAGCCTTCACCATCGCCCTGGTTATTGTGGTGGTATTTGCATTCCCGCGGGTGATGATTGGCGCTCACTGGCTGACAGATATCGCCGTAGGCTCCCTCACGGCGGTGTTAATTGGTTTACCGTGGGTGCTGATGACCCCACTGAGCGATCGCATAATAGGCATTTTTGATCGCTATCTTCCTGGTAAATTTAAACAAGCTGGAAACAAATAAATAACGGAAATTAACACCATTCATCAGGGATCGTTTTCGATCCCTGCGTCACTTCTTTTCGGCGTCATTCAACGCTGTCATCACCCCGTCATACAATTCGTGATAAAAATGAAGCAATTGCAGGGATTACCGATATGAATGGCGGCATTTTGAGCAATTCCGCGCTGTAACTTTGTGTATCACATTTTCTTATAAAAAAACGGACTTTTTTGCTCGCAATACCCCGTGCAATCGGTTAACCTCGAACTCGTTTTGCCCCACTGAGATAATTATTATCATGGTGAATAATTTTGTGCGTTGAGCCACAGTTTTCACCATAAAGAATTGTCTCATTGTGAACAGATTATTAGTCTCGTCACGGTTGGCATTTTTATAACGATATTTTCGTTAAGGACTTCAAGGGAAAACAAACAAAATGGTCAAATCTCAACCAATCTTGAGATATATCTTGCGGGGGATCCCGGCGATTGCAGTGGCGGTTCTGCTTTCGGCATGTAGTACGACGAACACCGCGAAGAATATGCATCCTGAGACGCGTGTTGTGGGAATGGAAGATTCCTCTTCACTGCAAGCCTCTCAGGATGAATTTGAAAATATGGTACGTAATCTCGACGTTAAGTCGCGTATTATGGATCAGTATGCTGACTGGAAAGGCGTGCGTTACCGTCTGGGCGGCAGCACCAAGAAAGGCATCGATTGTTCCGCGTTCGTACAGCGTACGTTCCGTGAGCAGTTTGGGTTAGACCTTCCGCGTTCTACTTATGAACAGCAGGAAATGGGCAAATCCATTTCGCGCACTAAACTGCGCACGGGCGATTTAGTCCTGTTCAGAGCGGGTTCAACCGGTCGACACGTTGGCATCTATATCGGTAACGATCAGTTTGTCCATGCTTCCACCAGCAGTGGTGTGACGATTTCCAGCATGAACGAACCTTACTGGAAGAAGCGCTACAACGAAGCTCGCCGCGTTCTGAGCCGTAGTTAATATTGCTGTCGTATCGTTGGTTATCCCTTGGCTGGCGATACGATAAAAAAAGCACTGCTCCGGCAGTGTTTTTTTTTGCCCGTTACACTGATAACTATCCAGCGGCATTTCAGGAATCACGACATCTATGTTTACCCGCTACTTCTCCAGCAACCGCAAGATTCTGTTTCTCAGTTTCCTTACGGGGTTATTCACTGCCCTGCTCCTGGGAGCATTACAGTTTTACTGGAGTTATCACAAGCGAGACGTCAGATTCGATACCCTTATTACCGATTTAAGCGTCTACATGGAGAGCTATTTCGATGAGCTCAAAATGTCGATTGATACGCTCCAGCCACTCACGCTGAACAGCTGCGAGGAAGTGAGTGCCGCCCTGACCTCCCGGGCGGCCTTTAGCATCAACGTGCGCGCCTTTTTGCTGGTCAGGGATAAAAACGCCTACTGCTCTTCCGCCACCGGCCCGATGAATGTCCCTCTGGAAGCGCTTATTCCTGAATTGCACATCAATAAACAGGTTGATATGGCGCTCCTGCCGGGCACTCCCATGCTGCCGGACAAACCCGCGATTGCCATCTGGTATCGCAACCCACTGGTGAAGGACGGCGGTGTATTTACCTCCGTTAATCTTAACCTGACTCCTTATCTCCTCTACACCTCAAGACAGGATGAGTTTGCCGGTATTTCCATCATTATTGGCGATTATGCGTTATCAACCCATTCCGGAACGCTGGTCCCTGCGCGTGATTTGCCTGATATCCCGGTCCGTACCGCCACGCTGAAAAATGTGCCTCTGACCATCCATGTTTATGCGGAAGCCTGGACGACCGATGAAGTGCTGTACGCCCTGTTTTTCGGCCTGGTCTGCGGTATCGCGGCGGGCCTGTTGAATTTCTATATTCTTACTATCCGTCTTAATCCGGGGAAAGAGATCCTCACGGCCATCAAGCGCGACCAGTTTTACGTGGTCTATCAACCCGTCGTGGATGCGCAGTCGCTCAAAATGACCGGGCTGGAAGTCCTGATGCGCTGGAAGCATCCGGTGATGGGAGAAATTCCGCCGGATGCCTTTATTAATTTCGCTGAAGCGCAGAAGCTGATTGTCCCGCTGACGCTGCATCTTTTTGACCTGATTATCCGCGATGCCCCTGTCCTGCAAACGGTGCTCCCGCCTGGGGCCAAGTTTGGGATCAACATCGCGCCCGGTCATCTGCATGCGGAAAGCTTTAAAGAGGATATGCGCGCGTTTGCCGCCGCCCTTCCGCCCGATCACTTCCAGATTGTGCTGGAAATAACCGAGCGCGACATGATCAACCACCGCGAGGCTAATCAGCTATTCGAATGGCTGCACGAAGAAGGTTTTGAAATCGCCATCGATGATTTTGGCACCGGCCACAGCGCGCTGATCTATCTGGAACGCTTCACGATGGATTACCTGAAAATTGACCGTGGCTTCGTGAATGCCATCGGGACTGAAACCGTCACCTCGCCAGTGCTTGACGCGGTGCTGACGCTGGCAGAACGCCTGAATATGTTAACCGTTGCCGAGGGTGTTGAAACGCCGGAGCAGGCGGCGTGGCTGCGCGAGCATGGCGTGAACTATCTTCAGGGCTACTGGATCGGCCGCCCGATGCCGCTGGAGCAGTTCAGGACGTGGCAACCCGACATCACGCTCGGGGAATAATTTCACAATCACGGCGCTGTCCCTTATTATTCTGTTCAACCGAGCCTGCCTGTGAACAAAGGGATCCGCCGCACTATGATTATGCGCGTTGTGTTGACGCTATTGGCGCTGGTGAGCCTGTCGAGCCAGGCGCAGACCATCAAAGAGAGCACGGCCTTTGCCGTCATTGGCGAGCCGAAGTACGCGGTTAACTTTAACCACTACGATTACGTTAACCCCGCCGCCCCGAAAGGCGGAAACGTGACGCTTTCCGCCACGGGAACGTTTGACAACTTTAACCGCTTTGCCCTGCGCGGCGTGGCGGCAGCGCGTACCGAATCCCTCTATGACACGCTGTTCGTCACCTCCGACGACGAGCCCGGCAGCTATTATCCCCTGGTTGCTGAGAACGTGCGTTACGCCGATGATTTCAGCTGGGCAGAAATCGCGATTAATCCGCGGGCGCGTTTTCACGACGGTACGCCGGTTAGCGCCCGTGACGTGGCATTCACCTTTCATAAATTTATGACCGAAGGCGTGCCGCAGTTTCGTCTGGTGTACAAGGGCACCACGGTGAAAGCCATCGCCCCGCTGACCGTGCGAATCGAACTCCCTGAGCCGAACAAAGAGAATATGCTGAGCCTGTTCTCCCTGCCCGTCATGCCCGAATCCTTCTGGAAAAATCATAAGCTGAGCGATCCTCTCTCTACCCCGCCGCTGGCCGGAGGGCCGTATCGCATTACCGACTGGCGAATGGGCCAGTACGTGATCTATTCCCGGGTGAAAGATTACTGGGCAGCCACGCTGCCGGTAAACCGGGGCCGCTGGAACTTCGATACAATCCGCTACGACTACTACCTGGATGATAACGTGGCCTTCGAGGCATTTAAGGCGGGCGCGTTTGATTTACGTGTCGAGAACAGCGCCAAAAATTGGGCGACCCGCTATATCGGAAAAAATTTCGCGAAAGGCTATATCGTTAAAGACGAACACAAAAACGAATCCGCGCAGGACACGCGCTGGCTGGCGTTTAATATTCAGCGCCCGGTTTTTTCCGATCGTCGGGTGCGTGAAGCCATTACCCTGGCGTTTGATTTCGAATGGATGAACAAAGCGCTGTTTTACGGAGCCTACAGCCGGGCGAACAGCTATTTCCAGAATACTGAATATGCCGCCCGTGATTATCCCCACGCGGACGAGCTGGTTTTGCTGGCGCCAATGAAAGCGGAGCTCCCGCCGGAGGTGTTCACCCGCGTATTTGAACCGCCCAAATCCGACGGAAACGGGTTCGACCGGGACAACCTGCTGAAAGCCAGCAACCTGCTGGATGATGCTGGCTGGGTGCTGAAAAATCGGCAACGGGTTAATGCGCAAACCAGTAAACCGCTCAGCTTCGAACTGCTGATTGCCTCCGGCGCAAACGATCAGTGGGTGCTGCCATTTAAGAAGAACCTTGCCCGGCTTGGCGTCACCATGAATATCCGCCAGGTCGATATGGCCCAGTTAACCAACCGCAAGCGCAGTCGCGATTACGACATGATGCAGACCCTGTGGGCCGCGCAGCCGTGGCCAAGTTCAGATCTGCAAATCTCCTGGGCATCGGGTTATATCGACTCCTCCTACAACGCCCCGGGCGTAAAGAGCCCGGTGATAGATGCGCTGATTGCAAAAATTGTCGCCGCTCAGGGCGATAAGAACAAGCTTCTGCCGCTTGGCCGCGCGCTCGATCGGGTCTTAACCTGGAACTATTACATGCTGCCGATGTGGTATATGGGCGAAGATCGCGTGGCCCGCTGGGATAAATTCTCCCTGCCTGCCGTTCGCCCGGTCTACACCCTCGGCTTTGACACCTGGTGGTATGACGTGAATAAAGCCGCAAAACTGCCCGCAGAGCGGCGTTAAGGAGTGACGATGGGCGCTTATCTTATCCGCCGGCTGCTGTTAGTGATCCCGACGCTGTGGGCCATCATTACCATTAACTTTTTTATCGTCCAGATCGCCCCCGGCGGTCCGGTGGACCAGGCAATTGCGGCAATAGAATTTGGTCACGCTGGCGGCATGCCGGGCGGCGGCGGTGAAGGAATGGGGGCCAGCCATGCCCGGACGGGCGTGGGCAACATCAGCGAAAGCCACTACCGGGGCGGTCGCGGACTGGATCCGGAGGTGATCGCCGAGATCACCCATCGCTATGGTTTTGACAAGCCGCTGCACGAGCGTTATTTCAGGATGCTCTGGGATTATGTCCGTTTCGATTTTGGCGACAGCCTGTTTCGCAGCGCCTCGGTGTTAACCCTGATCAAACAAAGCCTGCCGGTTTCCATCACGCTCGGACTGTGGGGGACGCTGATTATTTATCTGGTCTCCATTCCGCTGGGGATCCGAAAAGCGGTCTACAACGGTAGCCGTTTTGATATCTGGAGCAGCACATTCATTATCATCGGCTACGCTATCCCGGCGTTTCTGTTTGCCGTGCTGCTGATTGTCTTTTTCGCCGGCGGCAGTTATTTCGACCTCTTCCCGCTGCGCGGGCTGGTCTCTGCGGATTTCAGCACCCTGCCGTGGTATCAGAAAATCACCGATTACTTCTGGCACATCACGCTTCCGGTGCTGGCGACGGTCATCGGCGGTTTTGCGGCGCTTACGATGCTGACCAAAAACGCCTTTCTTGATGAGATCCGCAAACAGTACGTCGTCACCGCGCGCGCCAAAGGCGTCGGTGAAAAGCAGATCATGTGGAAGCACGTTTTTCGTAACGCCATGCTGCTGGTGATTGCCGGTTTCCCCGCCACGTTCATCAGTATGTTTTTTACCGGCTCGCTGCTGATAGAGGTGATGTTCTCGCTCAACGGATTAGGGCTGCTGGGCTATGAGGCCACCGTCTCCCGTGATTATCCGGTGATGTTTGGCACACTCTACATTTTCACCCTGATCGGCCTGCTGCTGAACATCATCAGCGATATCAGCTATACGCTGGTCGATCCCCGTATCGATTTTGAGGGTCGCTGATGTCGCGTTTAAGCCCCGTCAATCAGGCCCGCTGGGCGCGCTTTCGCCACAACCGTCGCGGCTACTGGTCGCTGTGGATCTTCGCCGTCCTGTTCGCCTTAAGTATGTGTTCGGAACTGATTGCCAACGATAAACCCCTGCTGGTGCATTTCAAAGACCGCTGGTATGTGCCGGTGCTGGCCACCTACAGCGAAAGCGATTTTGGCGGCCCGTTTGCGACGCCAGCCGAGTACCAGGATCCCTGGTTACGTGAACAGATAGCGCAGCACGGCTGGGCTATCTGGGCGCCGATTCGTTTTGGCGCAAACAGTATTAACTTCGCCACGTCCACCCCCTTCCCTTCGCCGCCTTCCGCGCAAAACTGGCTGGGAACGGACGCCAACGGCGGCGATGTGCTGGCGCGCATTCTCTATGGCACCCGCATCTCGCTCCTGTTTGGGCTGCTGCTGACGCTCTTTAGCAGCGTAATGGGCGTTGTGGCGGGCGCCGTGCAGGGCTATTACGGGGGTAAAATAGATTTATGGGGACAGCGCGTGATTGAAGTCTGGTCCGGTATGCCGACGCTGTTTCTGATTATCCTGCTGTCCAGCGTGGTACAGCCTGGCTTCTGGTGGCTGCTCGGGATCACCGTCCTGTTCGGCTGGATGGCGCTGGTCGGCGTGGTGCGCGCGGAGTTTCTGCGTACGCGGAATTACGACTATATTCGCGCTGCGCAGGCGTTAGGCGTGAGCGATGGCGCAATCATCTTCCGTCACATGCTTCCCAATGCGGTGGTGGCGACCCTCACCTTCCTGCCGTTTATTTTGTGCAGCTCCATTACCACCCTGACGTCGCTTGATTTTCTTGGTTTCGGTTTGCCGCTGGGCTCACCGTCCCTTGGCGAACTGCTGTTGCAGGGCAAAAACAATCTCCAGGCCCCCTGGCTGGGCATCGCCGCATTCCTCTCCGTGGCGGTGCTCCTTTCCCTGCTGATTTTTATTGGCGAAGCCGTGCGCGATGCCTTCGATCCCAACAAGGCGGTATGACATGACCCGGCCTCTTCTGAGCATAGAGAACCTGTCGATTGCGTTTTCAAAACAGGGCGAATCACGCACGGTGGTGACGGATTTATCGTTGCAGATCCAGCGCGGAGAGACGCTGGCGCTGGTCGGGGAATCCGGCTCCGGTAAGAGCGTTTCGGCGCTGTCGGTGCTGCGCCTGCTCCCTTCCCCGCCGGTCAGCTATCCGCAGGGGGATATTCTGTTCCATGGACAATCGCTGCTGAACGCTGACGAGCAAACCCTGCGCGGCATTCGTGGCAACACCATCGCCATGATTTTTCAGGAGCCGATGGTGTCGCTCAACCCACTGCATACCCTGGAAAAACAGCTCTATGAAGTGCTGTCACTTCATCGGGGAATGCGTAAAGAGGCAGCGCGGGGTGAAATTCTGGACTGCCTTGAACGCACCGGTATCCGTAATGCGGCGAAACGGCTGAACGATTTCCCGCACCAGCTTTCCGGCGGCGAGCGCCAGCGCGTGATGATTGCAATGGCCCTGCTCACGCGCCCCGAACTGCTGATTGCCGATGAACCTACTACCGCGCTGGACGTCACGGTACAGGCACAAATTCTGCAACTGCTGCGCGAACTGCGCGACGAGCTGAACATGAGCCTGCTGTTTATTACGCACAACCTGAGCATCGTGAAAAAGCTCGCTGACACGGTGGCCGTGATGCAAAACGGCCGCTGCGTGGAACAGAACCGGGCATCCGCCCTGCTGAGCGCGCCTCAGCACCCGTATACACAGCGCCTGCTCGATAGCGAACCCGCTGGCGACCCGGTTCCGCTTAACGCTGACAGCGCGCCGTTGCTGAGGGTTGAGGGGCTGTCGGTGTCATTCCCGATCCGCAAAGGCATTTTGCGTCGCGTGGTCGATCACAATCATGTTCTGAAAGACATGAGCTTCGCTCTGCGTCCAGGCGAATCGCTTGGGCTTGTGGGCGAGTCCGGTTCAGGCAAAAGCACCACCGGCCTGGCGCTGCTGCGCCTGATCGCCTCTCAGGGAAGCATTGTTTTTGACGGCATGCCGCTGCAAAACCTGAATCGCCGGATGATGCTTCCCGTGCGTCCGCGGATGCAGGTGGTATTTCAGGATCCAAACTCTTCGCTTAACCCGCGCCTGAGCGTATTACAGATTATTGAAGAGGGCCTGCGCGTCCACCAGCCGACAATGACGGCGCAACAGCGTGAAATCGACGTGATGCGGGTGATGGCGGAAGTGGGTTTAGATCCCGAGACCCGGCACCGGTATCCGGCTGAGTTTTCCGGCGGACAGCGCCAGCGTATAGCGATTGCCCGCGCGCTGATCCTGAAACCGGAGCTGATCGTGCTGGACGAGCCAACCTCTTCCCTGGACCGCACCGTGCAGGCGCAAATTCTGGCGCTGCTGAAGGGGCTACAGGAAAAGCATCGGCTGGCCTATATCTTTATCAGCCACGATTTACAGGTGGTGCGTGCGCTTTGCCATCAGGTGGTGGTATTGCGGCAGGGAGAAGTCGTTGAGCAGGGAGAGTGCCAGCGCGTATTCACCGCGCCGACGCAGGATTACACGCGCCAGCTATTGTCCGCTGACTAGCACTCAGAAAGGATATTGACCGGAGAACGGCTCGGCAATGGCCACGCCGAAGTTTTTCAGACGACAGGTGGCGGCAAACTCATCCTGGCTGTTAACAAACAGGCACGGCTCACCTTCGCATTCCAGCACGGAGCTGTCCACTTCGATGTCCGTCAGCGCCTGGCTGAGACGTTCCATGACCGGCCACGCATTTTCATCGCTCGGGCTGAGCAGTTTGAGGGCCACCAGACAATTATCCTCCCCGGCAACGCTTTGCGGAATCGGTTCAACTTTCGAACCTGCAAAACCCGTCGACCAGCGATAGCTCTGGGGCAAGCGATGGACAATGGAGAGTTGTAATGTATTCACGTTCAGATCCCCGGAAGCAAATTTACTTCACAATTTATTTACATTTATAGTAACACATCATCGCCAACCTGCACTGTTTAGCGGATTTTATAGGCGTTGCAGGCTCGCGTCGGCGCTATATGTACCCGTTTCTGCGATCTAACTCAACCTTTTTAAATACAATGATGTGACTTTTTACATAAATAGATTTTACATAAAAGAAACAAACACAGGGTAAACGAACGGAGGGTTGGTTGATATGGGTCAACAAAAAGGCCCGTCACGGGCCTTAAGTGGTCATTTATGCGCCGTCTTTCGCGGCCGGCTGGCGTAAAGATAGAAGAGTATGGAGCAGGTCGCGCAGAGGGCAATAGCCCACAGCATCGGCCAGGCGGTATTAAACGTCGCCGTCGAGAGCAGCGCCCCGACTATCGCGCCAATTCCGAAACGGAACGTTCCTGCCAGCGACGAGGCGGTGCCCGCCATATGCGGAAATTCGTCGAGGATCACCGCCATCGCGTTGGATGAAACCATCGACACGCAGCCGACAAACGCCGCCACGCCCACCACCAGCGCCCAGAAACCGACGCCCAGCAACGCGCTCAATACCAGCCAGATAGCCATCACGAACTGGATCCACAGCCCGGCTCGGAACATATTCAGCGCCCCAACCCGCCGGACAAAGCGGCTGTTGATAATGGTCATCACAAACAGGAACACAATATTCAGCGCGAAGTAGTAACCAAAATGCTGGGGTGACACATGGTTCAGTTCGATGTACACAAACGGCCCCGCGCTCAGGAACGAGAACATTCCGGCAAAGCTGAAGCCGCTGGCCAGCATATAGCTGAGCACACGCTTATGGCGAAACAGCGAGGCAAAGTTGCCAAGCGTGGTGCGAATGTGGAACTTCTGACGTCGCTCGACCGGCAGCGTTTCATCGATAAAGACGAAGATCATCACCGAGGCCAGCAGCGCGGCAATCGCCAGGATCCAGAAAATCGCATGCCAGCTGAACCACACCAGGACCGCCCCGCCCACCATGGGGGCGACCAGCGGCGCAATTGTCGTGACCAGCATGACGAACGACATCATGCGTGAGAACTCTTCCTTCGGGTAGACGTCGCGCATCAGCGCGTTAATCACCACGCTTGCCGCAGCCGCCGCCAGGCCATGGAAGAAGCGCATCACAATCAGCTGATCGATACTCTGCGCCAGCGCGCAGGCCACCGCCGCCGCGGCAAATATCAATGTCCCGCCCAGGATAACCGGTTTACGCCCCAGGCTGTCGGCCATTGGGCCATAAAAGAGCTGACCGAGGGCAAAACCAAGAATGTAGGTGCTGAGCGTCATCTGCGCGCTGCCTGCCGGTACGCCAAACTGCGCGGAAATCACCGGCAGCGCGGGCAGATACATATCGATAGACAGCGGCATCAGCATGGCCAGCAGGCCAAGGATAAATACAATTTTAAACGACGAGTGTGGCCTGGTGGTCACAGGGTTCTCCTGAATTTAGCGTGAAGGCAGCCCGACGCTGGCAATCTCTTCTTCCGTCAGCGGGCGATATTCCCCTGGCGCCAGGTCTGGATCGAGTTCAATCGCGCCAATACGTTCACGATGCAGCCCCACAACGTGGTTGCCCACGGCGGCAAACATCCGTTTCACCTGGTGGTAGCGGCCTTCACTGATGGTCAGACGGACGTCCGTGGGGGTGAGGATTTCCAGCACCGCCGGTTTGGTCAGATCCTTCTCATTATGCAGCTGAACGCCTTTCGCGAATTGCTCTGCCGTGTCATCCGAGACCGGAGACTCAAGCGTCACCCGATAGGTTTTCTCGCAGTGATGGCGCGGGGAGGTGATGCGGTGCGACCACTGGCCGTCATCGGTCATCAGCACCAGGCCGGTGGTATCGATATCCAGTCGCCCTGCCGCATGCAGCTTGTGCGCCACAGGTTCGTCGAGGAAGTAGAGCACCGTCGGGTGATCCGGATCGTCCGTTGAACAGACGTAACCTTCCGGTTTGTTGAGCATGAAGTAGCGCGGGCCATTCTGCTGGGTCAGCGGGTTGCCGTCATACTCCACCTGGTGCTCAGGCTGGAGTTTAAAAGCGCTGTCTTTCACAATGTCGCCGTCCACGGTTACGCGGCTGGCGCGAATTTCACGCCCGGCAATAGCGCGGCTTACGCCGAGTTGCTGAGCGATAAACTTATCAAGTCGCATGAAATCTTTTTAGCCTTAATGGTGCTGGAAGTCGGACTACGCGTCCGAAAAAGAAGCAGTCAGAAACAGTTCAGTATAATGGTCTGGTTGCGCCACTCAAGGGAAAAAGTTTCGTGGCATACTATATGCGAGTTAACTGAATAGAGAAGCCATGACGTTCACATTACGCCCCTATCAGCAGGAAGCCGTTGATGCCACCCTCGCCTGGTTTCGCAAGCATCGGGAGCCCGCCGCCATCGTTCTCCCGACCGGAGCCGGTAAAAGCCTGGTGATTGCCGAACTGGCGCGCCTGGCCCGCGGACGCGTGCTGGTGCTGGCGCACGTCAAAGAGCTGGTGGCGCAAAACCACGCCAAATATTGCGCGCTCGGCCTGGAGGCCGACATTTTTGCCGCCGGACTGAAGCGCAAAGAGAGCCACGGAAAAGTGGTGTTTGGCAGCGTACAATCCGTTGCGCGCAACCTGGAACTGTTTCGCAGCGAGTTTTCCCTGCTGATTGTCGATGAGTGTCACCGCATCAGCGATGACGACGACAGCCAGTATCAGCAAATCCTCACTCATCTGAAAAAGGTGAATCCTCACCTCCGTCTGCTTGGCCTCACCGCCACGCCGTTTCGTCTGGGCAAGGGCTGGATTTATCAGTTTCATTATCACGGCATGGTGCGTGGCGATGAAAAGGCCCTGTTCCGCGACTGTATCTATGAGCTTCCGCTGCGCTACATGATCAAGCACGGCTACCTGACGCCGCCGGAGCGGCTGGATATGCCCGTCGTGCAGTACGATTTCAGCCGCTTACAGGTGCAGAGCAACGGGCTGTTCAGCGAGGCTGATCTTAACCATGAGCTGAAAAAACAGAAGCGGATCACGCCGCATATCATCAGCCAGATTGAAGAGTTCGCACAAACGCGCAAAGGGGTGATGATTTTTGCTGCCACTGTCGAACACGCGCGCGAAATTACGGGGCTGCTGCCCGCCGACGACGCGGCGTTAATTACCGGTGAAACCCCCGGCCCGGAGCGCGACAGCCTGATTGAGGACTTCAAAGCTCAGCGGTTCCGCTATCTGGTGAATGTCTCCGTACTAACCACCGGCTTTGACGCCCCGCACGTCGACCTGATTGCGATTCTTCGCCCGACGGAATCCGTCAGCCTGTATCAGCAGATTGTTGGCCGCGGGCTGCGTCTGGCGCCGGGCAAAACCGACTGTCTGATCCTTGATTACGCCGGTAACCCGCACGATCTCTATTCGCCGGAAGTCGGCACGCCAAAAGGCAAGAGCGACAACGTGCCCGTTCAGGTTTTTTGCCCTGCCTGCGGGTTTGCCAACACCTTCTGGGGGAAAACCACCGCCGACGGCACGCTGATCGAACATTTTGGCCGCCGCTGTCAGGGCTGGTTTGAAGACGATGAAGGCCATCGCGAACAGTGTGATTTCCGCTTCCGCTTCAAAAACTGCCCGCAGTGCAATGCCGAAAACGACATTGCCGCCCGCCGCTGTCGGGAGTGCGACACGGTCCTGGTCGACCCGGACGACATGCTGAAAGCGGCGCTGAAGCTGAAAGATGCGCTGGTGCTGCGCTGTTCCGGCATGGCCTTACAGCCCGGCGCGGATGAAAAAGGCGAGTGGCTAAAAATTACCTACTACGACGAGGATGGCGCAGACGTCAGCGAGCGGTTCCGGGTCCAGACGCCCGCCCAGCGCACCGCGTTCGAGCAGCTCTTTATCCGCCCGCATACCCGCACGCCTGGCGTGCCGCTGCGCTGGATAACCGTGGCCGATATCGTGCGCCAGCAGGCGTTACTGCGCCATCCTGATTTTGTTGTCGCCCGTAAAAAAGGGCAGTTCTGGCAGGTGCGTGAGAAGGTCTTTGACTATGAAGGACGCTTTCGCCGGGCAAACGAATTGCGCGGTTAACGGGACTTTTCGTTGATGCGCGAGCCATTTGAGTATAAAATGCCGCCCGCTTCACATCCGTGAGGCAGAACACTCACCTGCTGCTGGGTCGCCTGTAGTAGGGTTTTAAATACAGAGAGAAATCAATGTTCACTATCGAAGCAGAAGTACGTAACGTGCAGGGTAAGGGTGCGAGCCGCCGCCTGCGTACCGCAAACAAGTTCCCGGCTATCGTTTACGGTGGCGAAGCTGCTCCAGTTGCTATTGAACTGGATCACGACAAAGTATGGAACATGCAGAACAAAGCTGAATTCTACAGCGAAGTTCTGACCATCGTTGTTGACGGTAAAGAAGAAAAAGTGAAAGTTCAGGCTGTTCAGCGTCACGCGTTCAAGCCAAAACTGACTCACATCGACTTCGTTCGCGCGTAATCGCAAACCTGTCGAGAAAAACCCCGCGTTTGCGGGGTTTTTTTATGGCTGTTACTTACCGCCTGAAGTGCGACGCTGAAGCTGGTCGCGCAGATTCGGCGGTGTGCCTTTAATGGTCAGCGTGTCGGTGGCCGGGTCCCAGAAGATACGTTCCCCGAGCAGCATGGCATCAAAGTTAATGGTTAACCCACCGCCGCTACCGGCAAATTTCGTCAGCTGACGCAGCGTACTGCGATCCGCCGGGAAGCTCTCTTCCAGCTCATAGCCTTTTTCCGCAGTAAATTCCTGGAAGCTGACTTCGCTGACGCCTGCCAGCTCTTTGGACAGCGACTCCAGCTCAATCTCTTCTCCAGCCTGTAGCTGCTCGTTGCAGTAGCTGTAAACCTGCTGACGCACGGTCTGACGCTCAGATTTATCAAGCTGCGCCTCAGCCGTAAAGTCATCCACCGCCTGGAGGAGACCTTTGTTCTGCGCTTTGGCATTCAGCCCTTCGCTGGCACCGAGGAAGTCCATAAAGAAATCCGCCACTTTGCGGCCCACGCGACCTTTAAGGAAGGTCAGATAGCGCGTTGATTCCGGGTTGGTTTCCCATTCGGTTAAATCGATACGCGCCACAATATCCGCATGGTTGATATCCAGGTAGTGCGTTGAGCTGATATCCAGTTGCTCGTTCACGCGCATACTGCTTAAGTTATTCAGCACGGTGACCAGCAGATACTCTACCGCCAGATAGCGGTAGTGGCAGAACAGGACGATACCGCCATCGGCGAAGGGATATTTCGCCAGCTCGTCACGCAGACGGCCAGTAGCAGCGCGGCTGAATGCCAGGAAATCCTCTTCGCCCTGACGTTGCAGGCGCAGGCTATCCGCCAGTTCGCTCTCTTCGCTGAACAAGCCATAGGCTTTATTTTTCGCGCTGTAGACGCGATGCAACTCCGCCATCATCTCGACAACGGTAGGCGTTGGTTCCAGTAACGAATCGCGCAGCACCACTTCAAGGGTTTGCTCATCACGCTTGATAAGCTGGTGCAAGGCAATCTGGTTGATTTCCAGACTCATGATAAACTCTCCTTTTAGACCGGGCGGTATTCAACCACCACCAACGCATGTGTGCAACAGAAGATAAAAAAGGGGAAAAAAAGCTGTTGCTACGGTAATATGTCGCCCTTCTCTCAACAAACTGATTTTGATTTATGCCACAACATTCCCGCTACAGTGACGAACACGTTGAACAATTGCTCAGTGAGCTGGTCAACGTACTGGAAAAACATAAAACGCCAACCGATCTCTCCCTGATGGTTTTGGGAAATATGGTTACCAACCTGATCAATACCAGCGTTGCTCCGGCTCAGCGTCAGGCGATCGCCAAATCTTTCGCCCAGGCTTTGCAGTCCTCCGTTAGCGACGACCAGGCACACTAAGGGAAACGAACAACAGTTTATGGTGACGAATCGTCAGCGCTACCGTGAAAAAGTCTCCCAGATGGTCAGCTGGGGGCACTGGTTTGCCCTGTTCAACATTCTGTTGGCGATGGTGCTCGGCTGCCGTTATCTGTTTGTGGCGGACTGGCCAACCACGTTAACCGGGCGCATCTACTCGTGGATGAGTCTTGTTGGTCACTTTAGCTTTCTGGTCTTCGCCACCTATCTGCTGATCCTGTTCCCACTGACGTTTATCGTCATGTCGCAGCGGCTGATGCGCTTCCTGTCCGCCATTCTTGCGACGGCGGGCATGACGCTGTTGCTGATCGACAGCGAAGTCTTTACCCGTTTCCACCTGCACCTGAATCCTGTCGTCTGGGAGCTGGTGATTAACCCGGATCAGAACGAGACCGCGCGCGACTGGCAGCTGATGTTTATCAGCGTGCCGATTATCCTGCTGATCGAAATGCTGTTCGCCACGTGGAGCTGGCAAAAACTCCGCAGTCTGACCCGACGCCGCCATTATGCGAAGCCCGTCGCGGCGCTCTTTTTCGCCTCATTTATCGGTTCGCACCTGATGTATATCTGGGCAGATGCGAACTTCTACCGCCCGATTACCATGCAGCGCGCAAATCTGCCGCTCTCCTATCCGATGACGGCGCGTCGTTTCCTCGAAAAACACGGCCTGCTGGACGCGCAGGAGTATCAGCGTCGTCTGGTCGAACAGGGTAATCCGGAAGCGGTCAGCGTGCAGTATCCCCTGAGCGATCTGAAATATCGCGACATGGGCCGCGGTCAGAACGTGCTGCTGATTACCGTCGATGGCCTGAACTATTCCCGCTATGAGAAGCAGATGCCGGCGCTGGCTGAATTCGCTGAGAACAACATCGTATTCACTCAGCATATGAGCTCCGGTAATTCGACCGACGCGGGTATTTTCGGCCTGTTCTACGGCATTTCACCGAGCTATATGGACGGCGTGCTGTCGGCCCGTATTCCGGCGGCATTGATTACCGGGCTTAATCAGCAGGGCTACCAGCTGGGGCTGTTCGCCTCTGATGGTTTCAACAGCTCGCTGTACCGCCAGGCGCTGCTGTCTGATTTCTCACTGCCCGCCGCGCAGAGCCAGTCTGACGATCGGACCGCTGACCAGTGGATAGACTGGCTGAAGCGCTATGCGCAGGAAGATAACCGCTGGTTCTCCTGGGTTGCGTTTAACGGCACAACGCTTGATGACAGCAATCAGAAAGGCTTCGCGCGCCGCTATAGCCGTGCGGCGGGTGACGTCGATGCGCAGATCGGCCGCGTACTGACCGCCCTGCGCGACGCGGGCAAGCTGGACAATACGGTCGTGATTATCACGGCGGGGCATGGCGTGCCGCTCGGCGACGAGGCGAAGGGCATGGACTGGTCGCGTCCGAACCTGCATGTTCCCCTGGTGATCCACTGGCCGGGCACTCCCGCGCAGCGCATCAACATGCTCACCGACCATAAAGACGTCATGACCACGTTAATGCAGCGGCTGCTGCACGTCAGCACACCGGCCATTGAGTACTCGCAGGGACAAGACCTCTTTAGCGCCACGCGGCGTCATAACTGGGTCACGGCTGCTGGCGGAAACACGCTGGTGGTGACCACGCCGACGTTGTCCCTGGTGCTGAACAGCAACGGCAATTACCAGACGTATAACCTCGAAGGCGAGAAGCTGAAAGACCAGAAACCGCAGCTCAGTTTGCTGTTGCAGGTGCTGACAGACGAGAAGCGCTTTATCGCTAACTGATTATTTATGAATCAGTTAGCGTTGCTTGCCCCTTGCATTCAAAAAGGAATCGAGTAGTATTCCTTTTATGCGTCGGCACGTAGCGCAGCCTGGTAGCGCACCGTCATGGGGTGTCGGGGGTCGGAGGTTCAAATCCTCTCGTGCCGACCAAAACTACACAAAAAAACCAGCCGCTTATGGCTGGTTTTTTATTGCCTGTCTCCGCATGCGCAATGCTTAGTGTTTTTCACGCCCACCGAGAAAGAAAATCCCCAGCGGAATCGCCAGCAGGACGGTGAACACCAGGCTGTAAACAAAGATCATCGCCGATTGCAGGACAAACATGCTGGTTGTCCAGGCAGAGAGCGGGATGTTGTACTGCTCAATCACACCGACAATGGTTGCTCGCCCCACGCATGCAGCAGCAATCATAAACACAACCAGTAACGCCAGCAGGAACTTGCGGCCTTCAGGTGTCTTCAGTTTTTCCCGTACCATCTCCCCTCCCTTTACAGATGAATAACAATAATTAACGCGTAAAATAACACGATTGCCGCATCGACTCCAACACAGCATTAATCACCAATAAATGAACATAAAAGCAGTGCATTACTCCGTTTAAAATGAAAATATGAGTAAATTGCGCCAACTATTCACGTGCTATATGTTAGTCTTTCCAGGATCGTTTTAACAAAAAGGAATGACAGTGAAAAACGCACCTAAATTTGCCATCGCCCTCATCGCCGCTGCGTGCGCCAGCACCAGTGCTTTCGCCAGCGAAACCCAGAAAGAGCAGCCGCTGGAAAAAGTTGCTCCGTATCCGCAAGCGGACAAAGGGATGAAGCGCCAGGTTATTCAGCTCCCGGCTCAGCAGGATGAAGCAAATTTCAAAGTTGAGCTGTTAATCGGCCAGACGCTGGAAGTGGACTGCAACCAGCATCGCCTGGGCGGCCAGCTGGAAAGCAAAACGCTGGAAGGCTGGGGCTATGACTACTATGTCTTCGACAAAGTAACCTCGCCAGTCTCCACCATGATGGCGTGCCCGGACGGCAAGAAAGAGAAGAAATTTATTACCGCGTATCTGGGTGATAACAGTCTGCTGCGCTATAACAGCAAGCTGCCGATCGTCGTATACACGCCGGAAAACGTGGATGTGAAATATCGCGTATGGAAGGCGGATGAGACGGTAGGACAAGCGGTAGTTCGTTAATAATAAGTCGGGTGGCGCTCTCGCTTACCCGACCAGGAAAGGGTGCGTTCTGGTGCCCTCACCCCAACCCTCTCCCACCGGGAGAGGGAGAAAACACTAAAAACGGTAACAGATGTTACCGTTTTGCGTTTACCTTACAGCGCGATATCCGCTACCGGCTTGCTTTCCGCCTGAGGCTTCAGCTCTGCCTTAGGCGCAGCATCCGCAGCCTGCGGTTTGACGTATTGCAGTTGCAGAACACGGCTGGTGTATTCCAGCTCTTGTTCCGTGGCTTCAACGTTACCGTTCAGCTTCGTACCGTAGGATGGAATAATGGTTTTCAGCTTCGCCTGCCATTCCGGACTGGATACTTTGTCCTTAAACACTTTTTCCATCAGGTGCAGCATGATTGGCGCAGCGGTAGACGCCCCCGGAGATGCCCCCAGCAGCGCGGCAATGGTGCCATCCTTATCGCTTACCACTTCGGTGCCCAGACGCAGCACGCCGCCCTCTTTCGGATCGCGTTTGATAATCTGCACGCGCTGACCCGCCTGCCACAGACGCCAGTCTTCTTTCTTCGCCTGCGGATAGTACTCTTTCAGCGCCTCGAAGCGTTCTTCATCAGAGAGCATCACCTGGCTAATCAGGTATTTCACCAGATCGAAGTTATCCAGCCCCACGTCCATCATTGGCTTGACGTTTGACGTCGTGGTCGCGCTCAGCAGATCCCACAGGGAACCGTTTTTCAGGAATTTGGTGGAGAATGTGGCAAACGGCCCGAACAGCACTACGCGCTTACCGTCCAGCATGCGGGTGTCGATATGCGGAACGGACATCGGTGGTGCGCCCACAGAGGCCTGACCGTACACTTTAGCCAGATGACGGTTAACCACTTCCGGGTTTTCCGACACCAGGAACTGGCCGCCGACCGGGAAGCCCGCGTAGTCGTCCGCTTCCGGAATACCGGACTCCTGCAACAGTTTCAGCGCCGCGCCGCCCGCACCGATAAACACGAACTTCGCCTTAATCACATGCTCGGCTTCGTTGTTTTTCAGATCGGCAACGGTCACGCTCCAGCTGTTATCCGCGTTGCGCTTGAAACCACGCACTTCGGAGCTGAGTTGCAGGTTAAAGTTCTCTTTTTTCTTCAGAGAGGACACCAGCTGACGGGTGATTTCACCGTAGTTAACGTCAGTACCAATTTCAGTGCGGGTCGCCGCTACTTTCTGGTTCGGATCGCGGCCTTCCATGACCAGCGGCGCCCACTCTTTGATTTGAGCGTGATCTTCAGAGTATTTCATCCCGCGGAAAAGCGTGCTCTGTTGCAGGGCAGCGTAGCGCGCGCGCAGGAAGTTGACGTTTTGATCGCCCCACACAAAGCTCATGTGCGGTACGGTGTTGATGAAGGAGTGCGGATTGTGCAACACACCGCTGTTCACCTGGTGAGACCAGAACTGACGTGAGATCTGGAACGCTTCGTTGATCTCTACCGCCTTCTCGATACTAATGGAACCGTCCTTTTTCTGCGGCGTATAGTTCAGTTCCATGAGTGCCGAGTGCCCCGTCCCGGCGTTGTTCCAGCCGTTAGAGCTTTCCTGTGCCACGCCATCAAGGCGCTCGACCATGGTCATGGACCAGTTCGGCTCTAATTCCTGAAGATACGTTCCCAGCGTGGCGCTCATGATGCCGCCACCAATTAAAAGGACATCCGTTTCCTGCTCTTTTGGTGCGTCAGCCTTCGCCGCCAGCGAGACGACGTTCAGCCCCACGGCCAGAGAAAAGAGCACGGCAGTCATTTTTTTCATCATTTATGCCTTAGTTGAATAGTGCTTGATGCGTGGAAATTACAGGTGAAACACGCTGCGGTGGCACGGTAGCAACTTTTAAATATTGTTTAAAGGTTACGAAATTATTGTAATTGTGAAATTTAATGATGGATTGTTTGTAGGGATTTGGCAGACAGGCTGGCACCCGACGATTTTCCTGGCTATCATGCTGCACTTTGTGATCGCGCGCACGGAAGCCTGCCCCTACCAGCGAATTGTTATGTCATTACCCCACTCGTCTGTACCTCAAGAAGGCCATGTCGCCACTGTTTTACGTTCGCCTCACCGTCTGATGCGCGAAACCCTGGCCGGTGTGATTACCGCGCTGGCGCTGATCCCGGAAGTGATTTCGTTTTCCGTGGTCGCGGGCGTGGATCCGAAAGTGAGCCTTATCGCCTCCGTGGTGCTCTGTTTCGCCCTTTCCCTGCTCGGCGGGCGTCCGGCCATGGTGACGGCGGCGGCAGGTTCCGTCGCGCTGGTGATTGGGCCGATGGTCCATCAACACGGCGTACAGTACATTCTGCCCGCAGTGGTGATGGCAGGCGTGATTCAGATCCTGTTCGGCGCGCTGGGTATGGCGCGGCTGATGCGCTTTATTCCCCAGTCGGTGATGACCGGGTTTGTTAACGCCCTTGGCATTTTGATTTTCTTTGCCCAGGTGCCCCATTTCTGGAGCCGAAGCCCGCTGATTGTGGGCCTGTTCGTGCTGACGCTGCTGATTGTGCTGTGGGTGCCACGCTATATCAAAAGCGTGCCCTCCCCGCTGATTGCCATTGTGCTGGTGACTTTGTTCACCGTCACCAGCGGGCAAATCCTGCCGACGGTAGGGGATGAAGGTTCCATGGGCGGCGGTTTGCCGGGCTTTACGCAACTGCTGGTGCCGCTCAATCTGGAAACCCTGAGCATCATCTGGCCGTGCGCGCTAAGTATCGCTTTCGTTGGCCTGCTGGAATCCTTGTTGACGGCAAAACTGGTGGACGAGCTGACCGCTACCCCCTCCAGTAAGCGCCGCGAGAGCATCGGGCTGGGCGTGGGCAATATTATGGCCGGGTTCTACGGCGGCATTGCGGGCTGCGCGATGATTGGGCAGACCATCGTTAACGTGGAGATGGGGAAAGGCAGAAGCCGTATCTCCACCCTTGCGGCGGGCATCGTACTGCTGGTGCTGGTTACGGCGCTCAGCGAGGTGATGGCCAAAATTCCGATGGCGGTACTGGCGGGAATTATGGCCATTGTGGCCGTCAAGACCTTTAGCTGGCATAGCGTTCAGCCCGGAACGCTGAAAAACGCGCCGGTGGCTGAAACCGTCGTGATGCTGGTGACGGTTGTGGCAACGGTTTTCACCGGCAACCTGGCGATTGGCGTGCTGGGCGGGATTGTGATGATGTTCATCCTCCCTGCCCGACTTAAGCAAAAAGCGCTGGCTACAGAAGAAAAATCGTCGCCAGTCCAAGAAAAATAAAGAAACCGCCGGTATCGGTAATGGCGGTGATCATCACGCTCGACCCCACCGCGGGGTCGCGCCCCAGCCGAGTCATGGTCAACGGGATAATCACGCCCATCATCGCCGCCACCAGCAGGTTCAGCACCATCGCCAGCATCATGACCCCGCCCAGCGCCATATCATCATACAGCCACCAGGTAATGCCGCCCATGATGCCGCCCCAGACCAGGCCATTAATCAGCGCAACGCCCATCTCCCTGAAAATCAGCCACGAGAAATTACCCGGCTGTATGTTTTCCAGCGCCAGGGCGCGAACGATCATGGTGATAGTCTGGTTACCGGTGTTCCCGCCGATCCCCGCCACAATCGGCATCAGCGACGCCAGGGCCACCAGCTGGGAAATGGTATGTTCGAAGCCGTCAATAACGCGGGACGCCACGAACGCGGTGCATAAATTGATGGCGAGCCACGCCCAGCGCGTTTTGACGGCCTTGCCGACGGAGGCATGAACGTCATCTTCGGCACTGATCCCGCCAAGGGCACGCAGGTCGTTATCGGTCTCTTCATAGACCACGTCAACGATCTCATCGATGGTCAGACGCCCCATCAGCTTGCCCACCGAATCCACCACCGCCGCGCTCACCAGGTCATCACGTTCGAAGGTACGCGCCGCTTTTTCGGCATCGTCTTCCGGCGAGAAGACCATCGGCTCGGTTTCCATGACCTCACTCACCCGCTGCTGGGTGCTGTTCAGCAGGATCGTTTTCAGCTCCAGCTCCCCGAGCAGAGTTTTATCCCGCGAGGTGACGAACAGTTTATCGGTGTTGTCCGGCATACTGCCCAGGCGACGAAGATAGCGCTGCACCGTACCCAGGGTGACGTCCGGGCGCACGGTGATGACGCCAAACTCCATGATCGCGCCGACGCTGTTTTTCTCGTAGTGCATCACCTGACGCACGCGCGCCCGCTCTTCAGCAGGCAGGGAAGCCAGCAGGCGTCCGGTCAGGTTGCGCGGAAGATGCTGAACGAGGTAAATCTGCTCATCGATATCCAGCGTTTGCAGGGCGTCAAGGATGTCCCGGTCGCTCATCTCATCGATAAGGTCATCCCAGACGTTTTCCGAGGCTTCAAGCAATACCTGACCGCGCTCGTGATCCTGCACCAGCCGCCACAGGGCGTGGCGCTCTTCGGAAGGCAATGCCTCCAGGGTGTCCGCCAGGTCCGGGGGCGGTAAATGTGCAACCAGCGCACCTACCTCAGCAATATCGTCGGCCAGCGTGCCGACATCATATTGCTCAGCCAGGGTTAGCTTACCCAATAACGTTGACGTAACCGCTTTATCGGTCGTCAGGAGCCAGATGAGCCGCGCACGCTCCTGGTCACGCTGCCTGGCGCTGTTTTTCTTTAATACCGACATCAATCATAAATCCATTAAATGAGTTGGCGTTAAGCATAGCGCGGGGATATGTAAATAAGAATAAACGGCGGGTCGGGATGGAGAAAAAAACGGCATATATGAAAAATTAGTGTGCCGGGCGCCACCCGGCACAATTGCAATCAGGCCGTACGCGCCACCGCGTCCCGTGACGCCGCATCGCGCTCATCGCCGGTCAGCTCGCTCAGCTTGCCGTCGCGCATCTCCAGCAGACGGTCGGCGTGAATGAAGTAGTGATCGTCATGGCTGATGGCAAAAATGGTTTTTCCCATCGCCTGCATCAGCGGCAGCAGGACCTGATAAAACTCGCGACGGAAGTGCGGGTCCTGATCGGCGGCCCACTCATCCAGCAGGATGATGTCACGCTCCTCGGCCAGGGCCAGCAGCAGCGCCACGCGCTTCTTCTGCCCTTTCGACAGCTTGAGATTCAGGATTTTGCCATCCTGAAGCTCCAGCTTGTGCGACATTTGCAGGTGCGCAAGCCACTTTTCCACCAGCGCCGGATCCGCCTGCTGCCCTTCCGGTCCCAGCAGCCGGTCGAACAGCCAGACGTCGGTAAATACCGCCGAGAAGAGCTTGCGGTAGTCCTCCGGTTTCTCCGCGCTCAGCGCTTTACCATCCAGCAAAATTTCACCCGCCTGCGGCTGGTAGAGGCCCGTCAGCAGCATCGCCAGCGTAGATTTGCCGCTGCCGTTGCCGCCGATAAGGAACAGCAGTTCGCCGCGATGAATGGTCAGGTTTATCGGCCCTACGGAGAAGGCGTTATCCTGATAGCGGAAGGTAACGTTACGCAGCTCCAGCGTTTGCCAGTTCGGGAAGGCCTGCGGGCGCGGGAACTCAGCCTTAAACGGCGCAAGGTCGAATTTCTTCAGCTTGTTGAAGGCCACCTGAGCGCTCAGCAGCGTCGGCAGTGCGCCAACGGCCGACAGCAGCGGCGTGCGTAAAAACAGCAGCGTCAGGGAGTAGGTTGCCGCCACGTTGGTATCCGCCCACCCCAGGCTGTTCGCCATCCAGAACACCAGGCCAATCGCGCCCAGCATCATGATGTTGGACCAGTTCACGGCGCTCAGGTGGAACGTATCGGCGCGGATAATGTGATGACGATATTCGTGCGCATCCGGGATATAAAGATGGTTGAAGATATGCTCGGCACGCTCGCGGTTCAGCGTCAGCTCTTTGCGCCCTTCCAGCACCGTCTGGTAATCGTTATAGAGCTTGTCTTCCGTTTCGCGCAGCACCGCCATGTGCTTATAAACGCGTGATACCAGCAGGAACCCGCCCCAGATGGTAATAACAATCCACAGCGCAGTCACCGCCAGCATCTTGCTGGAGAGCCAGGCGAGATAGGCTGCCGAGCCAAAGGTCAGGATGATCCCCTGCACCAGCTCCGGCAGGCGCACAAAGGCGATGGTAATGGCGCGCACATCGCTGGTCAGCCCCGCCAGCAGAGAGGCACTTCCCAGCTGTTCGATGCGTTCCACCTGAGTATCAAGGATCCGTTTGATGAACTCGCTGCGCAGACGGAAAACGAAATGGTGGCCGAGGGCGGTCAGCGCCAGCTGTGACCCGAGCGTGACTGCCATCAGCAGCAGCAGTAAACCCAGAAATTCCGGCAGGACGGAGAGTGACGTGTCGACCATTTCGATCAAACGCACGTTAATGAAGGCAATCAGGCCGATCCCCAGCGCCGCGCTGGCAAGGCTTAACGCCATCACCGCGATAAAAGGCCAGCGATACTGCCGCCAGACAAGAAGAAGTAGTTGCATGCAGAGCAATCCGGACAAGAAAAATCAGCCAGCAGTGTAAACTGCCTTTCACACACATCAAGAATAATTCTTATTTTTATTCTCTGTATGCCGCCTGACGGAACGTGAGGTTGTAGCGAAATGCCCCCGCCACCGGGTGATCGCCAGGTTTAAGCGGCTGAATACCGTGGTAAAAAAGCCGTGATTCACCGCCCCAGACCACCACATCACCATGCTCCAGCATCAGCCGTTTGAGCGGGTCGTTGCGCCGCAGGCCGCCAAACTGAAAGACAGCGGGCAGCCCAAGGGATACCGAGACAATCGGCGCGCGCAGGTCTGGCTCGTCCTTATCCTGATGCAAGGAGAGCTTTGCCCCAACGGCATAACGGTTGATAAGACAGGCATCGGGTCGAAAATCAGGATAGCCGGCCGCCACGGCGGCGTCATGACACAGCGCCTGAAACGCCTCCGGCATCGGCGGCCACGGCTGATCCGTCAGCGGATCGTTCGCGGCATATACATAGCCCCGCTCATTCGTCGCCCATCCCAGTTCGCCGCAGTTGGTCATCGCCACGGACATGGTATACCCGCCCGGCGTAACCATATGGCGAAACGGTGAACAAGCGGTAACGGCATCAATACCGTCGAACAGCGCCGCCGCGCGGGAAAGCGCGAAGCGTCTCAGGATCGTCGCCCCCGGCGCGAGCGGCTCGTGCCAGGGTTCAGCATCAGCAAAAAGATCGAGCATTATCCCTCCGGGTTGTTCGCCTCACGTTTCAACAATAGCATCTTACGCGCTGCGCCCCAGCGATAACCCGACAGCGCACCGTCGTTACGCACCACGCGGTGACAGGGGATGACTATCGCCAGTTTGTTGGCACCGCAGGCCCCCGCCACGGCACGTACGGCATTGGGTTTACCAATGGCCTTCGCCACCTGCTGATAGCTTGCCGTTTCACCGCAGGGGATATCCCGCAGCGCCTGCCAGACCTGCTGCTGGAAGGCGGTACCACGGATATCCAGCGGCAGCATCAGCGGCGTCGCGCGGCTGTCGACAGAGGCAATAACCTGCCGAACACGCCCGGCAAACGCGCCTTCCATCGGTTCACGGACGGCAAGCGGAAACAGTGACAGCAGCTCAGCCGTCAGCCCGGCGTCGTCATCACCCAGCAGTATTGCGCAGATCCCGCGCTCGCTTTCCGCCACCAGACAGCGGCCCAGCGAGCAGTCACTGATGGCATAGCGGACCGCAGCCTCTCCGTTGCGGTACTGTTTTGCCGTCATGCCCAGCGCGCCGTTGGCTTTACGGTAGTAGCTGCTGCCGTCCGGAAAGCCAGCGGCCAGTACGGCGTCGGTGATTTTACCGCCCTGTGCAAGCAGGGTGCGCAGGCGTTGTTCACGCGCGGCCTGCTGCCATGCTTTCGGCGTCATGCCGGTGACGGATTTAAACAAGCGGTGGAAATGGAACGGACTCATGGCAACCTGCTGCGCCAGTGCCTCCAGGTTCAGCGCGGCATCCTGTTCAAGCAGTCGACAGGCCAGCGCAATGTTGGCCTTTTTCTGCGCCATAGGGTCGACCTGGTCCGGCCTACAGCGCTTACAGGGGCGGAAACCCGCCTGCGCGGCCTGGTGAGCATCAGGATAAAAGCAGACATTTTTACGCAGCGCGTGGCGGGCGCGGCAGGACGGACGACAATAAATGCCGGTCGTCTGCACGGCAAAGACAAACTGGTTATCCGCACGCGGATCGCGGACCAGTACGGCCTGCCAGCGATCCTCATCGGTAAGATAGGTTGTGTTTTTCATTATCGGCTCCTCTTACAAGCATACGCTCAGCTTGCCTGAACGCCACCGAACAAAAACCCGCAACCTTGCTTTTTAATTTTTTTCGCTCACCAGGAAGCTATTGAACTGCGGCGAACTCCAGGTTTTAAATCCGTCAGCCTCTTTGGTGATCATATAGACGGCCAGCCCTTCCTGACGCACCACCTCTTTGGCCTTCTCCGTGCCGAGCACCATCAATCCAGTATCCCAGGCATCCGCTTCCAGCGCGGTTGGGGCTATCACCGTCACGGACACCAGGTTGTGGGTAATCGGGCGTCCGGTTTGCGGATCAATCACGTGCGAGATACGTTTGCCATCCAGCTCGTAATAGTTGCGGTAGCTTCCGGAGGTGCTGATACCATGCCCGTTGATGTCGACAATCGCCTGCACCGCGTTCTGCTGATCGGTTGGTTTTTGGATGGCCACTCGCCACGGCCTGCCGCTGGCGTTCATGCCCCGGCTGACGAGCGCGCCCCCGACGGAAACCAGATAACGGGGAATGCCTTCCTGCGCCATCAGGGCCGCGAGATGATCCGCAGCATACCCCTCGCCTACCGTGGAGAGATCGACAAACAGGTCGGGAATATCTTTTTGCAGGTATTGCTGACCGTACTGGGAGATCACCGCCAGATGCTGTAACCCTGTACGGGCGCGGGCGTCGTCGATGGCGGCTTGATCGGGTGTAGTCACCGGCTGCTTGTTGGGGCCAAATCCCCACAGGTTCACCAGCGGCCCCACGGTCACATCCATTGCGCCATTGGTTTTGTAGCCCACGCGCATGGATTCCGTGACGATATCGGCCATCGCTTCGCTCACCGGCCACAGCGAGGTGCTGCTGGAGCGATTGAAACGCATCAGCGCTGAGTCATTTTTATAGGTAGAGAGTAGCTGATCGTCGGCATCCAGCTGCGCCTGAATTTTACCGCGTAATTCTTCAGCGCGGGATTTATCAATATCCATCACGCTGACGCGCCAGAAGGTCCCCATGGTTTTCCCTTCCAGCACCGTCGCGGCGGGTGCGTCGATTTTTGCGGGCTGTGTGGAAGAGTCACACGCGGTCAGGAGTAAAAAAGTCGCCAGAACGCTGGCGCGTAAAAAAGTCATATCCATTGGTTATTATCCTCATGCCAGGGCGGCAAGAGTACACTAAAACAGCGTATTTGTAAGACCCTAAAAAAGCATGAAAAAAGGGGCCTGATGGCCCCTTTGTCGCTGTATGAGCAATTAGAACTGGTAAACCAGACCCAGCGCGACGATATCGTCAGTACCGATACCTGCTGCGCGAGTGAAGTCGTTCTCATCAACCAGGTTGATTTTGTAATCAACGTAGGTGGACATGTTTTTGTTGAAGTAGTAAGTCGCGCCAACATCAACATATTTCAGCAGATCCTGGTCGCCGTAGCCGTTTTCCAGGTCCTTACCTTTAGATTGCAGGTACGCCACGGATGGACGCAGACCGAAGTCGAACTGATACTGCGCAACCACTTCGAAGTTCTGCGCTTTGTTAGCCCAGCCCAGGTCGCCCGCACGGGTCGCGTTGTAAGTCTGAGTATACTGTGCAGCCAGGTAGATGTTGTTCGCGTCGTATTTCAGACCACCGGTGTAGGTCTCAGCACGATCGCCGTTACCGTAGGCCATGGCGTTCTGGTCATCAGTACGTTTAGAGCTGGTGACCGCCGTACCGAGTGCGAAGCCTTCGCCCAGATCGTAGGTCAGAGAGCCACCGTAGCCATCACCGTTCTGACGCAGTGCCTCACGACCGTTGTTGGTCTGGCCTTCGCCGCTTGGGCTGCCGTTTTTACCCTGGTACTGCAACGCGAAGTTCAGACCATCAACCAGACCGAAGAAGTCCTGGTTACGGTAGGTCGCGAAGCCGTTACCACGCTGCTGCATGAAGTTGTCAGAACCGTAGGTATCGCCGCCGAATTCCGGCAGAACGTCGGTCCAGGAAGTCACATCGTAAACAACGCCGTAGTTACGACCGTAGTCGAATGAACCCGCATCAGCGAATTTCAGACCTGCGAACGCCACACGCGTCCATGAGTTGTTTTCGTTCTCACCAGAGTTACCCTGGATCTGGTATTCCCACTGGCCGTAACCGGTCAGCTGGTCGTTAACCTGAGTTTCGCCTTTGAAGCCCAGATGCATGTAGGTCTGGTCGCCGTCTGCACTGTCGTCATCAGAGAAATAGTGCAGACCATCCACTTTACCGTACAGATCTAATTTGTTGCCGTCTTTGTTATAAATTTCAGCCGCATTTGCTGCGCCTGCCACCAGCAGAGCTGGTACCAGGAGGGACAGTACTTTAACTTTCATTTTATTAACCCTCTGTTATATGCCTTATTATTTACCACTGCTTACTGATCAACCCTCTTAACCAGTCGGCAAGTTCATTCTCCTCAAAAATGCAGAATAATCCAACAGGAATATGATACGAAAACTTTGAAGATGTTTCACTTTACAATCAACATGTTTCAATTTGTAAATTTGAAGGAACTTTTACAGAGCATAAATAGTTTAAAAATATAGCACGGATAATCAAAACAAAAATATATTCTATTTAATACAAGTGATTAGCTTAAAAAACGGTACAGCACTGAATGACAAAAAAATTCCCTTCAACACCACTAAAATAACTCTCGCTATCATCATTAACTTTATTTATTACCGTCATTCAGTTCTGAATGTCTGTTTATCCCTAATTGAACCGGATGCTTCGCATTCGGTTTTTTTTTACCTTTCTTTACGTCAGCCTACATTTTATGTGCTACCCCTCAGAAATGATAACGACTATTAACTAAATCCAGCATCCGGCTTTCGCTGAATTCTTTTTTATGCTATTGAAATTAATTTCTTGTTTATTCGTGCTATTTTCCTGCCGGTGCGATCGCGTATTTATACATTTCACGGGGTTTTGTACACCTTTCATCCGGGGACGTTGAAGCCGCTTACCCGGATAAAAAGTCAAGGTCATACCGTTAACGACGCTGGAAATTCAGTTATTACCCTTTATACTGCCCTATCCCATTACCGCGCGGCCATTACGGGTTAAACACATCGATGAGTCAGACTGAAACTACCGCCCCGAGCAAATTCTCCCTTCTACCGGGCAGCATCACCCGTTTCTTTCTTCTGTTGATCGTTGTGCTGTTAGTCACAATGGGGGTGATGGTTCAGAGCGCCGTTAATACCTGGCTTAAAGATAAAAGCTATCAAATCGTCGATATCACCCATGCGGTGCATAAGCGCATTGATACGTGGCGCTATGCGACCTGGCAAATCTACGACAATATCGCTGCCGCGCCTGCCACCTCGTCAGGCGAAGGGTTGCAGGAAACGCGCCTTAAGCAGGATGTGTATTACCTTGAAAAACCGCAGCGCAAGACGGAAGCCCTGATTTTCGGCTCGCACGACAGCGCAACGCTTGAGATGACGCAGCGGATCTCCTCCTATCTGGACACCCTGTGGGGCGCCGAGACCGTACCGTGGTCAATGTATTACCTGAACGGTCAGGACAACAGCATGATCCTGATCTCGACCCTGCCGCTTAAGGATCTCTCGTCCGGCTTTAAAGAGACCACCGTTGGCAGTATTGTGGATTCCCGTCGGGCAGAAATGCTGCAACAGGCCAACGCGCTGGACGAGCGAGAAAGTTTCTCGTCATTACGCCGTCTTGCCTGGCAGAATGGCCACTACTTTACGCTGCGAACCACCTTTAACCAGCCGGGCCATCTGGCGACCGTGGTTGCCTTCGACCTGCCGATTAACGATCTCATCCCACCGGATATGCCGCTGGACAGTTTCCGTCTGGAGCCAGACAACAGCACCCAAAATATGCGCACGCCGTCGGATAAAGAAGGCGCGGACAGCGTAGCGATCTCCTTTAATGGCTCAAAGATTGAGATTGCCTCATCGCTCAACTCAACCGGTATGCGTCTGGTGTGGCAGGTGCCTTTTGGCACCCTGATGCTTGATACTCTGCAAAACATTCTGCTGCCGCTGTTGCTGAATATTGGCCTGCTGGCGCTGGCGCTGTTTGGCTACAGCACCTTCCGTTTCCAGTCGGGCCGCCAGAGCGACTCGACGTCGGTATCAGCCGGGACCAGCAACGAGTTGCGCATTCTTCGTGCCCTGAATGAAGAGATTATTTCCGTGCTACCGCTTGGGGTGCTCGTTCACGACCAGGAGGCTAACCGCACGGTAATGAGCAATAAAATTGCCGATCACCTTCTGCCGCATCTTAACCTGCAAAATATTACGGCCATGGCGGACCAGCACCAGGGCGTTATTCAGGCCACCGTTAATAATGAACTGTATGAGATCCGCCAGTTCCGCAGTCAGGTCGCCTCGCGCACGCAAATCTTCATCATTCGCGATCAGGATCGCGAAGTGCTGGTGAATAAAAAGCTCAAGCAGGCGCAAAGGCTGTACGAGAAAAACCAACATGGCCGCGCGGCGTTTATGCAAAATATTGGCGATGCCTTTAAACAACCGTTGAAGTCACTCGCCACGCAGATTGCTGATCTGAGCACGCCGGAAAGCCGACAGCTAAGCAGCCAGGCCGATTCACTGGTTCGTCTGGTGGACGAAATCCAGCTTGCGAACATGCTGGAAAATGATATCTGGAAAGGCACCCCTACGCTCTTCTCCATCCAGGACCTGATTGATGAGGTGGTGCCGGAAGTCCTGCCGGTGATCAAGCGCAAGGGACTCCAGCTGCTGATCAACAACCATTTACCGGCCAACGACGAACGTCACGGCGATCGCGATGCCCTGCGTCGCATCCTGATGATGTTGATACAGTATGCCGTCACCACGACGCAGATCGGCAAGATCACCCTTGAAGTCAGCACCGATGAGTCCACCGACGATCGTCTGACGTTCCGCATTCTGGATACGGGCGAAGGCGTCACAGTGAGCGAAATTGATAACCTGCACTTCCCGTTCCTGAACGATACCCAGCGCGACCACTACGGCAAGGCGAATGCCCTCACCTTCTGGCTCTGCGATCAGCTGGCGCGTAAGCTCGGCGGTCATCTGAACATCAAGGCGCGCGAATCCCTCGGCACCCGCTACTCTTTACACGTGAAAATGGCGGCGAATCCCCAGGAAGAGGATGAAGAGCGTCTGCTGGACGATGTGGTGGTGATGGTGGATGTGACCTCCAGTGAGATCCGTAATATCGTCGTTCGTCAGCTGGAAAACTGGGGGGCGTCCTGCATTACCCCGGACGAAAGGCTCGCGAGTCAAGAATTTGATCTATTTTTAACTGATAATCCGTCTAATCTTACTGCCTCAGGCTTGCTTTTAAGCGATGATGAGCCAGGCGTGCGGAAAATCGGCCCTGGGCAGCTGCGCGTCAACTTTAATATGAGCAATGCAATGCAGGAAGCTGTATTACAACTGATTGAAGAGAATCTGGCGCAGGAAGAGATCCTGGAGTCACCGTTAGGCGGCGATGAAAATGCCGAACTCCATGCCAGCGGATATTATTCGCTCTTCGTTGATACAGTACCAGATGATGTTAAGCGGTTGTATACTGAGTCCGCTGCGCAGGATTTTGCAGCGCTGGCACAGACAGCACACCGGCTTAAAGGGGTGTTTGCCATGCTTAATCTGGTTCCCGGCAAGCAGTTATGTGAAACGCTGGAACATCTAATTCGTGAGAAAGATGCCTCTGGCATTGAAAAATACATCAGCGACATTGACGCTTACGTCAAGAGCTTGCTGTAGCAAGGTAGCCTTATACATGAACAATATGAACGTAATTATTGCCGATGACCATCCGATTGTACTGTTCGGTATTCGCAAATCACTTGAACAGATCGAGTGGGTGAATGTAGTCGGTGAATTTGAAGATTCCACAGCCCTCATTAACAATCTGCCTAAACTTGATGCGCACGTGCTCATTACCGATCTCTCCATGCCTGGAGATAAGTACGGTGATGGGATCACGCTCATCAAATACATTAAACGCCACTTCCCGGACATTTCGATCATTGTTCTGACCATGAACAATAACCCGGCGATCCTGAGCGCCGTTCTGGATCTCGATATTGAAGGGATTGTGCTGAAACAAGGCGCACCTACCGATCTGCCAAAAGCGCTGGCGGCGCTACAGAAAGGGAAGAAATTCACTCCTGAGAGCGTCTCACGCCTGCTTGAAAAAATCAGCGCGGGTGGTTATGGCGACAAGCGTCTCTCGCCTAAAGAGAGTGAAGTTCTGCGTCTATTCGCTGAAGGTTTCCTGGTCACTGAAATCGCCAAAAAGCTGAACCGCAGTATTAAAACCATCAGTAGCCAGAAAAAATCCGCAATGATGAAGCTGGGTGTGGATAACGATATCGCCCTGCTGAACTATCTCTCTTCCGTGACGCTGAGCGCAACGGACAAAGATTGATCTTCGCTGTCTACGCCGGGTGGCGCTCGCGCTTACCCGGCCTACAGCCGCCGGAGAAATAAAAAAGGCCCTTTCGGGCCTTTTTTATTGTCTCGCTTTTCGTACCCGCTCCGCATACACGGACAGTGTCTGCTTCAGTACATCCAGCGTGACCGGCTTCGACAGGCAGCTGTCCATTCCCGACTCCAGACAGCGCTGCTTCTCCTCCGCCAGCGCGTTGGCTGTGACCCCCACCACCGGCAGCGTCAGCCCCAGCTGTCGGATACGCTGCGTCAGACGGTAGCCGTCCATGTTAGGCATGTTCACATCGCTGAGCACAATATCAATATGGTTCTTACTTAAGACATTCAGGGCATCCACGCCATCATTGGCCGTTTTACACTGATAGCCCAGAGAGCCAAGCTGATCTGCGAGCAGACGACGGTTAATCGGATGATCGTCGACGACCAGAATCATCATATCGTCGTTCACCGACGCCAGCTCATCAGGGGAAGCCAGCACGGTGGCGCCGTCGCTGTCCTCAAGCTGCACGCTGTAAATACGCGCCAGCAAGCCCAGCAGCTCGTGCGGTGTCGCCACGCTGTGCACCCATACCCCAGGCGAACGCTCAAGCGGAATACCGATATGACGGCGGCAGAACATCACTACGCCGCGCCCCGCCCACGCCTGCTCCGGCTCAACGTCGGTGATCAGCATGTCATCCGCGTCCGGCGTCTGACCTTCGTAGCGTGAAACCCGCACACCGCTGCTGGTCAGCATCGAGGTCAGGAAATCATGTAAGGAGGCGTTGTGCACCGCCAGCCAGCAGTGCTTATCGCTCAGCCCGTCGACCGTGGTTTTCGCCGGATAGTGCGCCGAATAGAGCGGAATACGAATAGTGAACTGGCTGCCCATCCCTGGCTCTGTATCGACGGAGATATCTCCATCCATCATACTGATAAGCTTCTCGCAAATCGCCAGACCTAGCCCGGTCCCCTGGAAATTACGCTGGACGCCGGTTCCCACCTGGAAGAACGGATCGAACAGGCGAACGACCTCTTTCGCCGGAATGCCAACACCCGTGTCGCGCACGCGAATGGTCAGGTACTCCCCTGCCCGACAGACGTGCAGCACAATACAGCCGATATCGGTGAATTTGATGGCGTTGCTCAGCAGGTTTGAGATGACCTGTTGCAGACGCATCGGATCGCCATGCAGCGTCAGCGGCACATCCGGCTCGATAAAGCAGTACAGCCCAAGCTGTTTACGCACCACCAGCGGCAGGTAGTTAGCGCAGATATGGTTCATCACTTCGCGCGGGGAGAACTCGCGCGGCTCTATTTTCAACTGCTCGGATTCAATTTTAGAGAAATCGAGAATATCGCTGATGATTTTCAGCAGCAGGCTGGACGAGTTGTTCATGGCCGTCACCAGCCGGTCGACGCCTTTCGGCAGCTCTTTGGTCTGGAGCAGATCGAGGTTACCGATAATGCCGTACAGCGGCGTTCGCAGCTCATGGCTGACGGTCGCGAGGAACATCGATTTCGACTGACTGGCCTGCTCCGCCGCCTGCGCCATATCCTGCAATGACTCTTCCATTTTCACGCGCGCAGAGACGTCCACCAGCACGCAAATGGCCACGTTTTCATTGCGGTAGCGAGAATGGACGAAGCTGATTTGCAGGTTGGTGTGGGTGCTGGTCAGCACATCCACAAAGTTAACCTGCTGACCGCAGATGATCTGCGTTAACCGCTGGCGGTCTTCATGCGTGAGCATGTTCAGGTAGTTATGGGCAAGCTCGTTACTGAGGATATTTGTCCCGTCCTGAGTACGCAGGATGCAGATCCCCACCGGCGCCGAGGCGACAATTTTACGGTTAAACTGCTCATGCTCTTCCAGACGCTGAGCATCCGCTTCCGCCGGAATAAAGATCCGCCGCTCATACATTCTCGCCAGCATAAACAGCGCGACGCCTACCGCGATGTTCAGCAAAATGGCGTTAAGTATCAGGATGCGAATGCGCTCCAGGACCTTGTCCACCGGCAGCGAGTAGACAATGCTCAGCGACGATGGCGGTAAACTTTTTTTCAGCACCAGCTCGCGGAACCCGGAGGTATAGCCAAACCATGACCGCTCCTGCATCCAGCTGGGTTCAACCTTCAGGCGGTTTTCAGGCCCGGTAAGGGAGATGAGCGGATGGCCGTTTTCATCCAGAATGGTCACGCCCATCGGCAGACTGCCCGGCGTGAAGAAGTTTTCCATGCGGATGGTTTGTTCAATCCCCAGCAGCGCTTGCAGGCGGTTTCCGAGGTAAACCGGAGTCAGGGCATAGAAATAGCCGACGCCCATGCGCGGCCCCTGGCTTATCCAGAAGATGTTGTTCCCGCGCTCTTCCTGAGGCGCATTGCGGTATTTCACTATACGCTCATGCAGACTTTTCAGCGCGTCTTCGCGTTCGACGGGCATATCCCGCAGGCCGAAATCCGCCATGCAGAGATTTTCGTTGCCAATCAGGTAGACACGGTTCAGGTCGTAGGCGGCCGAGAAGTTATCGCGCCAGTAGCGCATAAACCATGACAGGGACTCCAGTGAACCACGCCAGGCTTTGCCCATGGCGGAACAATCGGAGTCCGGGAAGAGCGGTTCGAAATCAGGTACTTCGGTTTTTTCATCCCGACCGCGGATAGCAAGAATGCCGTTCTCCGCCGTGAGTCGATTCTCAGCAATATACTTAAGCTCTTTCATCACGTCAGACGTGCGCTGGATATAGCGCTGAGCCTGATCCGAGCTTAAGTTAAACTCCTGGCGGATCTCCGCTTCTTTCTGGTGTAACGCGTTAACGATGTAAAACACCGAGAGCAGTGCCACCAGCAACCATAGCAGTAGCGCAAGCGCCCGAAACAGATAGCGAGAGACTTTTAACGTGGTACGAAAGGAGACGAGGTATTTCAAAGGGGCGAGGCTCCGCCGTCGGGGTCAAAAAGAATGTGGTTAAGGTAGCGGTAAACGCGGCTTGTCGCAACGTTCACTTGTCTGCTTGCGCAAAACAAAAGGGCCGGAAACCGGCCCTTTATGCGTCAGGAGACGTTACTCGTCAGCGTCATCCGCTGCTTCATCATCGGTGTCCGCTTCCGGGGCGATTTCATCATCCCCTTCCGCGACGCTGCCGTCGATAGAGTCGAGCTCTTCGTCATCCACCGGCTCAGCAACGCGTTGCAGACCGACGACGTTTTCATCTTCCGCAGTGCGGATGAGGATAACGCCCTGGGTGTTACGGCCTACCACGCTGATCTCAGACACGCGGGTACGCACCAGCGTACCGGCATCGGTGATCATCATGATCTGGTCCGCGTCGTCCACCTGCACCGCGCCAACAACGGAACCGTTGCGCTCGGTCACTTTGATGGAGATAACGCCCTGCGTGCCGCGTGACTTGGTCGGGTATTCGCTTTCCGCCGTACGTTTACCGTAGCCGTTCTGGGTGACGGTCAGGATTGCGCCTTCGCCACGAGGAACGATCAGGGAAACCACGCTGTCTTCACCCGCCAGCTTGATACCACGCACGCCGGTCGCCGTACGACCCATTGCGCGCACGGCGTTCTCTTTAAAGCGCACCACTTTACCGGCGGCAGAGAACAGCATGACTTCATCAGAACCGGAGGTCAGATCCACGCCGATCAGCTCATCGCCTTCGTTCAGGTTCACCGCGATGATCCCGGCAGAACGTGGACGGCTGAACTCGGTCAGCGCGGTTTTCTTCACGGTACCGCTCGCGGTCGCCATAAAGACGTTCACGCCCTCTTCGTACTCGCGTACCGGCAGAATAGCGGTGATACGTTCGTTCGCTTCCAGCGGCAGCAGGTTGACGATAGGACGACCCCGCGCGCCACGGCTCGCTTCCGGCAGCTGATAGACTTTCATCCAGTACAGACGGCCCCGGCTGGAGAAGCAGAGGATCGTGTCGTGGGTGTTGGCCACCAGCAGACGGTCAATGAAGTCTTCTTCTTTAATACGTGCCGCAGATTTGCCTTTACCGCCACGACGCTGTGCTTCGTAGTCGGTCAACGGCTGATACTTCACGTAGCCCTGGTGAGACAGCGTCACTACCACGTCTTCGCGGTTGATCAGATCTTCAATGTTGATATCAGAGCTATTGGCTGTGATTTCGGTGCGACGCTCGTCGCCGAACTGATCGCGAACCAGCTCCAGCTCTTCACGGATCACTTCCATCAGGCGCTCTGCGCTACCCAGGATATGCAGCAGCTCGGCAATCTGCTCCAGCAGCTCTTTGTACTCGTCGAGCAGTTTTTCATGCTCAAGGCCGGTCAGTTTCTGCAAACGCAGATCCAGAATCGCCTGGGCCTGCTGTTCAGTCAGGTAGTACTGACCGTCACGCACGCCAAATTCCGGCTCCAGCCACTCAGGACGCGCAGCGTCATCACCGGCACGTTCCAGCATTGCCGCCACGTTGCCCAGATCCCATGGACGCGCAACCAGCGACGCCTTCGCTTCTGCCGGCGTCGGCGCACGGCGGATCAGCTCGATGATCGGGTCGATGTTCGCCAGCGCAACGGCCAGTGCTTCAAGGATATGGGCACGGTCGCGCGCTTTGCGCAGTTCGAAGATGGTACGACGGGTCACCACTTCACGGCGGTGACGCACGAACGCGCTCAGGATCTCTTTCAGGTTCATGATCTTCGGCTGGCCATGGTGCAGCGCAACCATGTTGATACCGAAGGAGACCTGAAGCTGAGTCTGGGAGTAAAGGTTGTTCAGCACAACTTCACCCACCGCGTCGCGCTTGATTTCAATCACGATGCGCATACCGTCTTTATCAGACTCGTCACGCAGCGCGCTGATGCCTTCAACGCGTTTTTCTTTTACCAGCTCGGCGATTTTTTCAATCAGTCGCGCTTTGTTCACCTGATACGGGATCTCGTGAACAATAATGGTTTCACGGCCGGTTTTAGCGTCCGCTTCCACTTCGGCGCGGGCACGGATGTAAATCTTGCCGCGACCGGTGCGGTACGCTTCTTCAATACCGCGACGGCCATTGATGATTGCCGCCGTCGGGAAGTCCGGGCCCGGGATGTGTTCCATCAGCCCTTCAATGCTGATGTCTTCATCGTCAATGTAGGCCAGGCAGCCGTTGATCACTTCCGTGATATTGTGCGGTGGAATGTTGGTTGCCATACCGACGGCGATACCGGACGAACCGTTCACCAGCAGGTTTGGGATCTTCGTTGGCATAACGTCAGGAATTTTTTCCGTGCCGTCGTAGTTATCAACGAAATCAACCGTCTCTTTTTCCAGGTCAGCCATCAGCTCATGGGCAATCTTCGCCAGACGGATTTCCGTATAACGCATTGCCGCGGCGGAGTCGCCGTCGATAGAACCAAAGTTACCCTGACCATCTACCAGCATGTAACGCAGCGAGAAGGGCTGCGCCATACGGACAATGGTGTCGTACACCGCGGAATCACCATGAGGATGGTATTTACCGATTACGTCACCAACGACACGGGCAGATTTTTTGTAGGCTTTATTCCAGTCATTGCCCAATACGTTCATGGCGTATAGTACGCGACGGTGTACCGGCTTCAGGCCATCGCGGACGTCCGGCAGCGCACGGCCAACAATGACCGACATCGCATAGTCCAGATAGGAGCTTTTCAGCTCTTCCTCGATGTTAACCGGTGTAATTTCTCTCGCAAGGTCGCTCATCTAACCGCTATCCCTCTACTGTATCCCGGATTCAAAGGTCGCAAATTATAACACAGCCGCGGTGATACAGGTAAACCTATACGCTTTATTCACAGGGATTGCCTGATATACTCATTTGTCTTGCTAAATAAGGAGTAAAAGCGCCCATGAATGCCGAAAAATCCCCGGTGGCTCACAACGTTGACCACGAAGAGATTGCCAAATTTGAAGCGGTGGCGTCCCGCTGGTGGGATCTCGAAGGTGAGTTCAAACCTCTGCATCGTATTAACCCGCTGCGTCTGGGCTATATCGCGGAGCGTTCCGGCGGTCTGTTCGGTAAGAAAGTGCTCGACGTCGGCTGCGGCGGCGGCATCCTGGCGGAAAGTATGGCGCGTGAAGGGGCCACCGTCACCGGTCTGGACATGGGCTTCGAACCTCTACAGGTTGCGCGTCTTCATGCGCTGGAGTCCGGCGTACAGGTAGAATATGTCCAGGAAACCGTGGAAGAGCACGCGGCAAAACATGCGCACCAGTATGACGTGGTGACCTGCATGGAGATGCTGGAGCACGTTCCCGATCCGCAGTCTGTGGTCAGCGCCTGTGCAAAACTGGTGAAACCGGGTGGACAGGTCTTCTTCTCGACCATCAACCGCAACGGCAAAGCCTGGCTGATGGCCGTGGTAGGCGCGGAATACGTGCTGCGCATGGTGCCGAAAGGGACGCACGACGTGAAGAAGTTCATCAAGCCTGCCGAACTGCTGGGCTGGGTTGACCAGACATGGCTTAAGGAGCAGCACATGACGGGCCTGCACTACAATCCGCTGACGGATAAATTCAAACTTGCCCCAGGCGTGGATGTTAACTATATGTTGCACACAACCGCCAAAAACGACTAACGTCATCCGTTATTCTTATAATGATTGCGCGACATCATGTTGCGCAATTCTGACCTCCCGTTGAAGAAATCAGCACTCGATCAAATTTTGAATTTTTTTTCTTAATTATTGACATCTCTTCCAGGCCTTACGGCACGAGGACTTAGCCTTTTTTACCCTTTCACAACCTCAATTTAACGTCAAAATCAACCCTTGTGCTGAAAAGATTCGATACTAGAATACTCACCATATAGCGTTCTTCTTATCGCAAAACCCCTATATGTAGTATTTATCCACAGAGTTAGTCACAAGACGGGCCTGTGGATAAGCGGGGGATATTTTTTTATTTCACGGACAGGTAAAAACCCACATGAATCAGAGTCTGCTGGTGACAAAGCGCGACGGTACCACCGAGCGTATCAATCTGGACAAAATCCATCGAGTTCTCGACTGGGCAGCAGAAGGACTGAACAACGTATCTATCTCCCAGGTTGAACTGCGTTCTCACATTCAGTTCTACGACGGCATCAAAACGTCTGATATCCACGAAACCATTATCAAAGCCGCGGCAGATCTGATCTCCCGCGACGCCCCGGATTATCAGTACCTCGCTGCGCGTCTGGCGATTTTCCACCTGCGTAAAAAAGCCTACGGCCAGTTCGAGCCGCCGAAGCTTTACGATCACGTAGTGAAAATGGTCGAGCTGGGCAAATACGACACGCATCTGCTGGAAGACTATACGGAAGAAGAGTTCGAGCAGATGAACGGGTTTATCGATCACTGGCGCGACATGAACTTCTCCTACGCGGCGGTGAAGCAGCTCGAAGGCAAATACCTGGTTCAGAACCGTGTGACGGGCGAAATCTACGAGAGCGCTCAGTTCCTCTATATTCTGGTGGCCGCCTGCCTGTTCTCTAATTACCCGCGTGAAACCCGTCTGGACTACGTGAAGCGTTTCTACGATGCGGTCTCTACGTTCAAGATTTCTCTGCCTACGCCAATCATGTCTGGCGTGCGTACCCCTACCCGTCAGTTCAGCTCCTGCGTACTGATCGAGTGTGGTGACAGCCTGGATTCCATCAACGCGACCTCCAGCGCCATCGTGAAATACGTCTCCCAGCGTGCCGGTATCGGCATCAACGCCGGCCGTATCCGTGCACTGGGCAGCCCGATCCGCGGCGGTGAAGCGTTCCACACCGGCTGTATTCCGTTCTACAAGCACTTCCAGACGGCAGTAAAATCCTGCTCTCAGGGCGGCGTGCGTGGTGGTGCAGCGACCCTGTTCTACCCGATGTGGCACCTGGAAGTGGAAAGTCTGCTGGTTCTGAAGAACAACCGCGGCGTGGAAGGCAACCGCGTGCGTCACATGGACTACGGCGTGCAGATCAACAAGTTGATGTACACCCGTCTGCTGAAAGGGGAAGACATCACCCTGTTCAGCCCGTCCGACGTCCCGGGTCTGTACGACGCGTTCTTCGCCGATCAGGACGAGTTCGAGCGTCTGTACACCAAATATGAAAAAGACGACAGCATCCGCAAGCAGCGCGTGAAAGCGGTCGATCTGTTCTCCCTGATGATGCAGGAACGTGCCTCTACCGGTCGTATCTACATCCAGAACGTTGACCACTGCAACACCCACAGCCCGTTTGACCCGGTGGTTGCGCCAGTGCGCCAGTCTAACCTGTGCCTGGAGATCGCCCTGCCGACTAAACCGCTGGAAGACGTGAACGACGAAAACGGTGAAATCGCGCTTTGTACGCTCTCCGCGTTCAACCTGGGTGCGATTAAGAGCCTGGACGAGCTGGAAGAGCTGGCGGTGCTGGCGGTTCGTGCGCTCGACGCCCTGCTGGATTACCAGGATTACCCAATCCCGGCGGCAAAACGCGGCGCAATGGGCCGTCGCACTTTAGGTATCGGCGTGATCAACTTCGCCTACTGGCTGGCGAAAAACGGCAAGCGTTACTCCGAAGGCAGCGCCAACAATCTGACGCACCAGACGTTCGAAGCGATCCAGTACTACCTGATGAAAGCCTCTAACGAGCTGGCGAAAGAGCAAGGCGCGTGCCCGTGGTTCAACGAAACCACCTACGCGAAAGGCATTCTGCCGATCGACACCTACAAAAAAGACCTGGATGCGATCGTCAGCGAGCCGCTGCACCTCGACTGGGAAGGCCTGCGCGAGTCCATTAAAACTCACGGCCTGCGTAACTCCACGCTCTCTGCCCTGATGCCGTCCGAGACCTCTTCGCAGATCTCCAACGCCACCAACGGTATTGAGCCACCGCGCGGCCACGTCAGCATCAAAGCGTCGAAAGACGGCGTGCTGCGTCAGGTGGTGCCGGATTACGAAACGCTGGGTGACAACTACGAGCTGCTGTGGGAAATGCCAAACAACGACGGCTATCTGCAACTGGTGGGTATCATGCAGAAGTTTATCGACCAGTCGATCTCTGCCAATACCAACTACGACCCAACGCGCTTCCCGTCTGGCAAGGTTCCGATGCAGCAACTGCTGAAAGACCTGCTCACCGCCTACAAATTTGGCGTGAAAACGCTGTACTATCACAACACCCGTGATGGTGCGGAAGACGCACAGGACGACCTGGTGCCGTCAATTCAGGACGATGGCTGCGAAAGCGGCGCATGTAAGATCTAAGCACTTCGCCGGGTGGCGCTACGCTTACCCGGCCTACGGTTTTGTAGGCCCGGCAAACGCAGTGCCGCCGGGCAATAAAATCTCAACAGGACTCACCGCAATGGCATATACCACCTTTTCACAGACGAAAAACGACCAGCTCAAAGAGCCGATGTTCTTCGGCCAGCCGGTCAACGTGGCACGCTACGATCAGCAAAAATATGACATCTTCGAAAAGCTGATTGAAAAGCAACTCTCCTTCTTCTGGCGTCCGGAAGAAGTTGACGTTTCCCGCGACCGTATCGATTTCCAGGCGCTGCCGGAACACGAAAAGCACATCTTCCTCAGCAACCTGAAGTACCAGACGCTGCTGGACTCCATTCAGGGCCGTAGTCCGAACGTGGCGCTGCTGCCGCTGATCTCGATTCCTGAGCTGGAAACCTGGGTAGAGACCTGGGCGTTCTCCGAGACGATCCACTCCCGCTCTTACACCCACATCATCCGCAACATCGTGAACGATCCGGCGGTGGTTTTTGACGATATCGTCACCAACGAGCAGATCCAGAAGCGCGCGGAAGGCATTGCGCACTACTACGACGAGCTGATCGAGATGACCAGCTACTGGCATCTGCTGGGCGAAGGCACGCATAACGTGAACGGCAAAACCATTACCGTAAACCTGCGGGCCCTGAAAAAGCAGCTGTACCTGTGCCTGATGAGCGTCAACGCGCTGGAAGCAATCCGCTTCTACGTAAGCTTCGCCTGCTCCTTCGCTTTTGCCGAGCGCAAGCTGATGGAAGGTAACGCCAAAATTATCCGCCTGATCGCCCGTGACGAAGCCCTGCACCTGACCGGCACCCAGCATATGCTGAACCTGCTGCGCAGCGGCGCGGACGACCCGGAAATGGCTGCGATTGCCGAAGAGTGCAAGCAGGAATGCTACGATCTGTTCGTGCTGGCCGCCCAGCAGGAGAAAGAGTGGGCAGACTACCTGTTCCGCGACGGCTCCATGATTGGCCTGAACAAAGACATTCTGTGCCAGTACGTGGAGTACATCACTAACATCCGCATGCAGGCTGTGGGTCTCGATCTGCCATTCCAGACGCGCTCTAACCCGATTCCGTGGATCAACACCTGGCTGGTGTCCGATAACGTGCAGGTTGCGCCGCAGGAAGTGGAAGTGAGTTCTTATCTGGTCGGTCAGATTGATTCTGAAGTCAACACCGACGACCTGAGCGATTTCCAGCTCTGATGAGCCGCGTAACGCTGAGCCTTTCTGGTACAGAGGTGTTGTGCCAGGAAGAGCACCCTTCTCTGCTGGTGGCGCTTGAAGCGCATCAGGTAGAAGTAGAGTACCAGTGTCGTGAAGGCTACTGCGGCTCCTGCCGCTGCCGTCTGGTCGCAGGCCAGGTAGACTGGCTGACCGAACCGCTGGCCTTTATCAGTGAAGGGGAGATTTTGCCCTGCTGCTGCCGGGCAAAAGGCGATATTGAGATCGAGATGTAATTATGTCGGGTGGCGCTTCGCTGACCCGACCTACAAAACCGCAGTTCGTAGGCCGGGTAAGGCGCAGCCGCCACCCGGCAATTTCAGCGTTTATCCTTCAAAAAGCTCACCGCTTTATCCGGGAAATCCGTAAACAACCCGTCCACATCCGCCTGGTTATACAGCACGTCGTAAAGCTGATTCACGTCCGTCGCATACTCCGGCAGCTGGTCTGCGCGTACGGTATACGGATGCACCTGCATCTTGCTCGCATGCGCCTCTTTCACCATCGCCGTCAGCTTCACGTGACCCGGCGTTGAGCCTTCCGCCACCAGCATGTGGTAATCCGGCCCGATGCCGTCGGCGTACTGCGCAATCTGCTTCATCGCGCCCGGCTTAAACATCCAGTCATAGCTGTAGTTCACCCACTTCCCGTCCGGCTGTTTTTCCTGGGTTTCATTCCAGTCGGTATACGCAATCAGCTGCACCAGATTGAGATCCATCCCCATTTTCGGCTCCAGCTCGGTTTTGATGCGCTTCAGTTCCGCGGCGTCGAAACATTGCAGAAAAACCTTATCCTGCTTGCTGGTGTAGCCGTACTTTTTCAGTACCTCCAGCGTCTTCGCGGCAATGTCCTTCCCTTCCTGATGGTGGAACCACGGCGCTTTGATTTCCGGGTAGATACCGATATTTTTTCCTGTCGAGTGGTTCAGCCCCTGAACAAACTCGATCTCCTCTTCGAAGGTGTGAATACGGAAGTCAGACTTGCCCATCGGGAAACGTCCCGGATAGACCTGTACCTTCTTACCGTTTTCAATCTCGAAGCCCTCGGTAAACTTCAGCGAGCGGATCTCCGCCAGCGTGAAGTCGATGGCGTAGTAGCGACCATCTTTACGGGCGCGATCCGGGAAACGCTCCGCCACGTCCGTCACGCGGTCAAGATAGTGGTCATGCAGAACGACCAGCTGGTCGTCCTTCGTCATCACCAGATCCTGCTCCAGATAATCCGCGCCCTGGGCATAGGCCATCGCTTTTGCCGGCAGCGTATGCTCCGGCAGATAACCGCTGGCGCCACGGTGGGCGATCACGATCTTATCCGCCGCCAGCGCGGAGCTTGTCATCAGGCCCGCCAGCAGCAGACCTGTCGCTAACTGAGTTAATTTCATCGCAATGCTCCTTATTGACGACGCGCCAGCACTTCGGCGTGGTGACGTTTTTCACCAATCATCACAACAACCAGCAGCAGAACAGCCAGCACGCTGCCGCCAATCATCACCATAAAGCCGCCATCCCAGCCGAAGAAGTCGACGGTGTAGCCGACGATGGCGCTCGCAGCGACCGAACCGCCGAGGTAGCCAAACAGACCGGTAAAGCCTGCCGCCGTGCCTGCCGCTTTCTTCGGCGCCAGCTCCAGGGCATGCAGACCAATCAGCATAACCGGACCATAAATCAGGAAGCCGATGACGATCATACAGGCCATATCCACACCCGGATTCCCCGGCGGGTTAAGCCAGTAAACGACCGTCGCGATGGTGACCAGCGTCATAAAGAACACGCCCGTCGCCCCACGGTTGCCCTTAAACACTTTGTCCGACATCCAGCCACAGATCAGCGTGCCGGGAATGCCCGCGTATTCATACAGGAAATAGGCCCAGGAGGATTTATCCAGCGCGAAGTGCTTCACCTCTTTCAGGTAGGTTGGCGACCAGTCGAGGATGCCGTAGCGCAGCAGGTAGACAAATACGTTTGCCACCGCGATGTACCACAGCAGCTTGTTCGGCAGCACGTACTTCATGAAGATCTGCTTTGCCGTCAGCTCTTCTTCGTGCTTCTCGCTGTAATCATCCGGGTAGTCGTTTTTGTACTCTTCGATCGGCGGCAGGCCGCAGGACTGTGGGGTGTCGCGCATCAGGGCAAAGGCGATAATCGCCACCAGAATGGCGCCAAAGGCTGGCATATAGAGCGCGGCATGCCAGTCGTTGAACCAGGCCATCCCCAGCAGGAACAGCAGCGGCGGAAGCCCGCCCCCGACGTTATGTGCGCAGTTCCAGACCGATACAATGCCGCCACGCTCTTTCTGTGACCACCAGTGAACCATGGTGCGTCCGCATGGCGGCCATCCCATCCCCTGGAACCAGCCGCAGAGGAACAGCAGCACGAACATGATGGCAATGCTGGAGGTCGCCCACGGCACAAAGCCCATGAACAGCATCACCGCTGCCGCGAGGATCAGACCGGCGGGCAGGAACACGCGCGGATTCGAACGATCCGACACCGACCCCATAATGAACTTCGAAAAACCGTACGCGATGGAGATCCCCGACAGCGCAAATCCCAGATCGCCGCGAGAGAAGCCCTGCTCCACCAGGTACGGCATGGCGAGCGCAAAGTTTTTACGTACCAGATAGTACGCCGCATACCCGAAGAAGATCCCGAGGAAGATTTGCCAACGCAGACGGCGGTAGAGAGGATCAATCTCTGCCTCTGGCAGTCGCGCCCGATGTGGCGCAGGTTTAAAGATACTGAGCATAACAGCCTCCGTGGCCTTTCAAAAAATGACCGGGCATCTCGCGCCCGGCTACAGAGGCGGCGATGTTAAGAAATCACGGTGAATGTTACTGTGAATCAACGCACAGATTGTTACAGAAATATGACAGAATGCGCAAAAAAGCGCATGAAATCACGTTTCACTTTCGAATTTCGCGCGTTTATGTTCGAAATCAAACAAACCACACGATCAATGTGGCTAAATGCTAAAAAACGAACATAGAGGAAAGGCAATGACAATTCACGATCCACGCTTCAGCGATGTGATTATCATTGGCGGTGGCGCGACGGGTGCCGGCATCGCACGCGACTGCGCCCTGCGGGGATTGAGCGTCACGCTTCTGGAACGCCACGATATCGCCACCGGCGCGACGGGACGTAATCACGGTCTGTTGCACAGCGGCGCCCGCTATGCGGTCACTGACGCTGAGTCAGCACGCGAGTGTATCGCTGAAAACCAGATCCTCAGGCGCATCGCCCGCCACTGCGTTGAACCGACCAACGGTCTTTTTATCACCCTTCCAGAAGATGACCTCGGCTTTCAGCAAACCTTTATCACCGCCTGCACGGCGGCAGGCATTCAGGCCGAGGCGATCGATCCTGCGCAGGCGCGCCGTCTTGAACCCTCGGTAAACCCGGCGTTACTGGGCGCGGTAAAAGTACCGGACGGAACCGTTGATCCTTTCCGCCTGACCGCCGCCAATATGCTCGACGCGCGGGAACATGGCGCCCAGATCCTGACCGGGCATCACGTCACCGGGCTTATTCGTGAAGGTAATAGCGTGCGCGGGGTGCGCGTGTTTGATGCGCAGTACAACGAACACCGCGAGCTGTATGCCGCCGTCGTGGTCAACGCGGCGGGGATCTGGGGCCAGCGCATCGCGGAATACGCGGACCTGTCGGTGCGCATGTTCCCGGCGAAAGGCTCGCTGCTGATCCTCGACCACCGCATCAATAACCATGTCATCAACCGCTGCCGTAAACCGTCTGACGCCGATATCCTCGTGCCGGGGGACACCATTTCGTTAATCGGCACGACCTCAATGCATGTGGACTACAGCGAAATTGATTACAACCGCGTCACCGCTGAAGAGGTGGATATCCTGCTGCGCGAAGGGGAAAAGCTGGCCCCGGTGATGGCGCAGACGCGTATTCTGCGTGCCTACGCGGGCGTGCGTCCCCTCGTCGCCAGCGATAACGATCCGAGCGGGCGTAACGTCAGCCGCGGCATCGTGCTGCTCGATCACGCCGAACGCGACGGCATGGACGGGTTTATCACCATTACCGGCGGCAAGCTGATGACCTACCGGCTGATGGCCCAGTGGGCCACCGATGCCGTCTGCCGTAAGCTCGGCAACACCGCACCGTGCGTGACGGCGGAACAGGCTCTGCCCGGCTCGCAGCAATCGACAGAAAAAACGCTGCACAAAATCATTTCACTCCCTGCCCCGCTTCGCGGTTCGGCGATTTACCGTCACGGCGACCGCACCCCAACCTGGCTCGGTGAAGGGCGACTCAGCCGCAGCCTGGTGTGCGAATGCGAAGCCGTGACCGCAGGCGAGGTGCAGTATGCCGTGGAAAACCTGACGGTGAACAACCTGCTCGATTTACGCCGCCGCACGCGCGTCGGGATGGGCACCTGTCAGGGGGAGCTGTGCGCCTGCCGTGCCGCCGGGCTGCTGCAACGTTTTCACGCCACCACGTCAACCCAGTCGCTTGCCCAGCTCAGCGATTTTTTAAACGAGCGCTGGAAAGGCATTCAGCCCGTCGCCTGGGGCGATGCCCTGCGCGAAAGCGAGTTTACCCGCTGGGTCTATCAGGGGCTTTGCGGTCTGGAGAAGGAGCACAACCATGAAATTTGATACCGTGATTGTGGGTGGGGGGCTGGCGGGCCTGCTGTGCGGCCTCAAACTGACGCAGCGGGGTCTGCGCTGCGCCATTGTCACTCGCGGTCAGAGTGCCCTGCACTTCTCTTCCGGCTCGCTGGATTTACTGGGCGCGCTATCGTTCGCCGATCTGCCGCCTGAACATCCCTACCGCCTGACGGGCGCAGAGAATATGGCCCGCTTTGCCTGCGAAACCGAACACCTGCTCACCACCTGCGGCGCACGCATGCAGGGTGACGCCGAGCAAAATCATCAGCGCGTCACGCCGCTCGGCACCCTGCGCGCCGCCTGGCTTAGCCCGGAAGAGGTGCCTGTCGCCCCCATCGCTGCCGAGCGCGTGCGGGTGGTGGGGATCAGCGGCTTCCTCGATTTCCAGCCACATCTGGCCGCCGCGTCTCTCAGACAGCAGGGTGTTCAGGTGGATACGGCGGAGATTGATCTCCCCGAACTCGACGTGCTGCGCGAAAACCCCAGCGAGTTTCGTGCGGTGAACATTGCCCGCCTGCTGGATAATGAAAGTTATTGGCCGCAGCTGTACGCGGCGCTTCAACCGCTCGGCAAGACCTGCGACGCCCTGTTTATGCCCGCCTGTTTTGGCTTAACGGACAACCGGCTCTGGCGCTGGCTCTCGGCGCGCCTGCCCTGTACGCTCGGTTTACTGCCGACGCTCCCCCCTTCCGTGCCCGGCATTCGTCTGCACACCCAGCTTCAGCGTCAGTTTGTTGCCCAGGGTGGCGTCTGGATGGCAGGCGACGAGGTGAAAAAAATCACCCTGGCTGAGGGCGCGGTAAGCGAAATCTGGACCCGCAACCACGGCGACATCCCGCTTCGCGCACGCTTTACGGTGCTGGCAAGTGGCAGTTTCTTCAGTAACGGTCTGCTGAGCAGCCGGGATGGCGTGCGTGAGGCGATCCTCGGTCTGGACGTCCGGCAAAGCGCTTCCCGCGCGGACTGGTATCAAAGCGATTTCTTCACCCCGCAGCCCTGGCAGCAGTTCGGCGTGATCGTCGACAGCCAACTGCGCCCGCGGCTGGGCGGGGAACCGGTTGAAAATCTTTACGCCATCGGCTCGGTTCTGGGCGGGTACGATCCCGTGGCGCAGGGCTGCGGTGGCGGCGTCTGCGCCGTCACTGCGCTGCATGTCGCGGAGCAGATTCTCCAGCGCAGGGAGGGAGCACAATGAACGACACCCAATTTGAAAGCTGTATCAAATGCACGGTCTGCACCACGGTTTGCCCGGTCAGCGGCGTCGATCCGCGCTATCCCGGCCCGAAACAGGCCGGTCCCGACGGGGAGCGTCTGCGCCTGAAGGATGGCGCGCTCTACGACGAGGCGCTGAAATACTGCATCAACTGCAAACGCTGCGAAGTTGCCTGCCCGTCGGACGTGAAAATAGGCGATATCATCCAGCGCGCCCGCGCCCGCTACAGTACGCAAAAACCGACGCTGCGTGACGCGATACTGAGCCACACCGATCTGATGGGTAGCCTCTCGACGCCTTTCGCGCCGGTCGTCAATGCCGCCACCGCCCTGAAGCCGGTGCGCAGGCTGCTGGATGCGACGCTCAAAATCGACCATCACCGCAGTCTGCCGAAATATTCTCACGGCACCTTCCGCCGCTGGTTTAAATCCGTGGCGGCAGAACAGGCGCAGTTCTCTGAGCAGGTCGCCTTCTTCCACGGCTGCTACGTGAACTACAACCATCCGCAGCTGGGAAAAGACCTGCTGAAAGTGCTGAACGCCATGGGAACGGGCGTTCAGCTGCTGAGCAAAGAAAAGTGCTGCGGCGTTCCGCTGATTGCCAACGGTTTCATCGACAAAGCGCGCAAGCAGGCGAGCAGCAACGTCACCTTTTTACGCGAGGCGATCGTCGACAAAGGCATACCGGTACTGGCGACGTCGTCAACCTGTACCTTCACGCTGCGCGATGAATATCCGCATCTGCTGGATGTAGATAACACCGGCCTGCGCGAGCACATTGAGCTGGCGACCCGTTTTCTCTGGCGCAAACTGGACAGCGGGCAGACGTTACCGCTGGGCAAATTGCCGCTGAAGGTGGTGTATCACACGCCATGTCATATGGAGAAGATGGGCTGGTCGATCTATACGCTTGAGCTGCTGCGGCTGATACCGGGGCTGGAGCTGACGGTGCTGGACTCACGCTGCTGCGGCATCGCAGGCACGTACGGCTTCAAGCGTGAAAACTACCCAACGTCACAGGCCATTGGCGCGCCGCTGTTCCGGCAGATTGAAGAGAGCGGCGCAGATATCGTGGTGACGGACTGCGAAACCTGCAAGTGGCAGATCGAGATGTCCACCAGCAAACGCTGTGAACATCCCATTACCTTGCTGGCAAAAGCTCTGGCGTAACCGTTGCCGGGGACGCGGCCCCGGCACACTCTCACTCCACGAACAGCGATTCGACGACGTTGATCCAGCCGTGCTCGCTGGCGACCTCTTTCCCGTTCAGCCAGCGGCGCAGCATGTTCAGCGCCATCATCGCGCACACCTCCTGACGCACGGCCAGGCTGTGGCGGGTAATGCTCATCCTGACCCGCAGGGCGTGCGTCCCTTCCGGCGTTGCCAGGGCAAAGTTGAGGTGCTCCTCATCCAGCCCGCCCACAAACAGCGCCAGCCCGGCGAAATGCTTCACTCTGCGCTCGGACGCCCAGCGCGCCGTCTGCGCCAGCGTCTCCTGCTGGAACGGCACCACTTCACTGGCCAGCAGCGGCGCACCCGCCCGGGTAAGCTGAAGCGCCAGAAGCCCACCGGTAAACTGCTCGCTTAACGTCACGCTCAACTGGCGGGACTGCAAATGCGCTGCGATCTGCGCCGGCAGCCCTTCCGTTCCTTCGAAAATCAGGCTTTCCCCGGCGACGCGCTGCACTTCCGGCCACAGCGCCAGCATGGCGGCTTTCTCTGACGCCGGTCCGGTCAGCTTCAGTTCAATAATCGGCATGGAGGAGCGATAGCCCATCGACACGCCAGGAGGCAGTTGCAGGTGATCGAGGCTCTGGGCCAGATCGCTTTCCGAGCGACCAAAGGTGGTCAGACGCAGGCACAGCGGCGGTTCAGGCAGCGTAAAGCGCGCGCGCAGGCGCGGCAGGATCTGCTGCTCGACCATCACTTTAAATTCCGACGGGACGCCCGGGGTGAAGAACATCAGGCAGCGGTTCAGCTGAACGGCAAACCCGCAGGCGGTGCCGACCGGGTTATCAATCAGTTCCGCGCTGGCGGGAATTTCAGCCTGCTTGCGGTTGCTGGGGGCCATCACGCGGCCACGCCCGGAGAAAAAGCGCTCCATCTGTGCCAGCCACGCCTCGTGCAGAACCAGGCCTTCGCCTTTGGCCGTGGCGGCGGCCAGCGCGCTGAGATCGTCGCTGGTGGGTCCCAGCCCGCCGTTCACAATCAGCACGTCGCAGCGTTCGCTGCGCTCGCGCAGAACGTTGACCAGCGACTCAAGATTGTCACCTACGGTGTTGCGGCGCGTTAACGGTAATCCTTGCTCAAAGAAGAGATCGGCGAGCCAGGCGGCATTGGTATCAATGATTTGCCCATGCAGCACTTCGTCGCCAGTGGATAACATTTCCACATTTATCATTGTGTTCTCCCATTTCAATGGTCAAAACACTATAGCGCAATCGAGGACCGGGGGAAGAGAGAAACTGGCGCGACTGAACGCCGCGCCGAGAGGATTAGAAACCGGCGCTCACGCCAATGTACGGGCCGTCTGCCAGGGCGTTGTCGCGGTTGCCGTCTTTACCGGCCAGGTTCAGATAGCGATAGCCCGCTTCGATGGTGATCGGACGCATGATGGTCCAGCGCGCGCCGGCATTAGCTTCCTGATAGCTGTCGATACCGCTGGAGAGGGAATCCGGGGAGTAGTAGTACTCACCGAACAGGCCAAAGCTGTCGCCAATTTTCCACTGCAAGCCGCCGCCCACTGCCGCCGCGTAGCCTTCGTCGCCGTCGTTCGGGTTGGTGTAAATGCCTTTACCGCCGACGGTCGCCAGGAAGGGACCCAACGGCACGTTGAAGCCGAGGCCCAGGCTTGCCGCATCCCCATCGTCGTCGTTGTGCGTCCAGCCGCCGGTCATTGCCAGGCCTGCGCTATCCGTGCCAAGACCAAAGCCCAGATGGGTATAATCTTGTCCCGCCGAGCCGTTGAAGGAAATTGCGTTTGCCGCTGCTGAAACAAACATCAGGCCGCTTAAGCCCATTAATGCCACTTTTTTCATTGTCGTGATCCCGCACAATTTATTCAGAGATGTCCAAAAACCGCGAGATTTTAACCTGACTGCCTGTGTGATCAATGGACTCCGCGTGCGGCGGGCAATTAGTTTGTAACGATTTGATAATATCGGCATTTATACCTGCATCAGAAAGCGCATTTTCACGCTCAGCCCACCCAGATTTTCACTGGGCATCAGCTGAAGATGGCTGCGGTGCAGGCGGGCAATATCGTTAGCCAGCGCCAGGCCAATGCCGGACCCGGCGGCATCGCCCACGTTATCCAACCGATGAAACGGCAGCATGGCCTGGGAGATCTGGTCTTCAGCAATGCCCGGTCCGCTGTCCTCCACGCTCAGCTCAACGGCATCGTTAGCCGTGCGCAGGTACACCGTCACGACGCCCTGCTCCGGTGTGTATTTGATCGCGTTCTCCAGCAGGTTGGCGCAAAGTTCGCCCAGCAACACGTCATCCCCCTCAATCATTACCGGCTGCTGTACGCCGTCATAACCGAGATCGATACCCTTGCTGCGCGCCTGCGCCAGCCGGGAAAAGCAGCAGTTTTGCACCACCTGTACCAGATCGACAGGCGCAAACTGTCGCTCCCCCTGCTCTTTTCGCTTCACCGCCGAAAGCTGCAACAGCCTTTCCGTCAGCACGATGGTGTTATCCAGCGTGACGTTCATCGCCCGTAAGCTCTCCTGCCACAGCGCCGGATCGTTACGCGTCAGGGCAACCGATACCTGGGTTTTCAGCACCGCCAGCGGCGTTTTGAGCTGGTGTGAGGCGTCGGCGTTAAAGCGCGCCTGCCGCGAAAGTACGCCGCGCAACCTGTCGATATAGCGGTTAAATGCCACAATCAGCAGCCGCGTTTCCGACCAGGGCAGCAGCTCCGGCAGCGGAGCCAGCAGCCCCGGCTCACGGCGCACCATCAGGGACGAGAGCTGCCGCATCGGGCGCAGCACGCGACGCAGCAGCCACGCGGTCAGGACCAGCGTCAGCAGCACCAGCAGCCCCTGCGACACGAGCGAGGAAAACAGCAGCTGAGTGGCCAGATAGCGCCGCGACTGCAACGTTTCGGCGACGTAGATCTCCGCCATCCCGAACACACTGTCCTCGTTAACCGGCTGGAGCAGCTTCGCCACGCGGATCGCCTGCCCGCGATACTCGGTATGATAAAACCAAGCCAGCGCCGGATAGTGTGTAGTGCGCGACGTGGAGGGAGGCATATTCGGCAGATCGTCGTAGCCGGAGATCGTCCGCCCGTCAGGGTCCACGACCTTGTAATAGAGGCGATCGTTCATGTTCAGCTCGAAGCTGTCGAGCACGACCCAGGGCACGTTCACCTGGAGTTTACCGTTGTGCACCACCAGCCGCTCTGACACCGTGCGCGCCGAGGATAACAGCGTGCGGTCATAGGCCTGCGTCGCCGCCTGTAGCGCGCTAACGTAGCTGTTAAAGGCTGACAGCCCCCATAACAGCAGCAGCGGCAAACCCAGAAAAAGCAAAAGTTGCAGGTAAAGCGACTGCGGCTTAACCCACCTCATCGCCGCACTCCAGCACGTAGCCCAGCCCCCGGAGGGTAATGATCCGCACCCCGCTGCCGGTCAGCTTCTTACGCAGGCGGTGAATATAGAGATCGATGCTCTCGGGGCTGACGTCGTCGTTCAGGCTGAATACCTGGTCGAAAAGCTGTTGCCGGGAGACGGGACGGGTCCGGCGGTGCATCAGCACCTTCAGCAAAGAGAGTTCGCGCGGCGTGAGGGAAAGGGGTTCATCGCGCAGCAGAAAAAAGCCTTCATCATCGTACTCCAGCTCTCCCAGCCGCTGGCGCTCCTGGGTTCGTCCTTCGCTGCGGCGCAGCAGCGCGCGCAGGCGGGCATCAAGCTCCTCCAGCTCGAACGGTTTCGGCAGGTAGTCATCCGCCCCGGCATTCAACCCCTTCACCCTGTCTGCCACGTTGCTGCGGGCGGTAAGAAACAGCACCGGCAGCGTCTGCCCGCGTTTTCTCAGGCGATGCACCACCTCCAGCCCGTCGAAGCCGGGCATGCCGATATCAAGGATCGCGACGGCATAGTTTTCTCCCTGCAAAAGATGATCGGCCGCCCGTCCATCGTTGACGCAATCCACGGCAAATCCGTTTTGTACCAGCGCTTTTTCCAGCCAGTGAGCCAGCTCACGATTATCTTCCGCCAGTAAGAGACGCATATCACATCCTGTAAAGTTGGTGTCGCAGTGAAAGGGAAATGAAAGGTTATTGTTTTAACAATCACGCAACGGAACCGCTACAAGGTGGTTCACATAATCAGAAAAAATACACCCGTACCCGTACTCCCGGTTCTCCGGCGTGAGGATAAACGATGAAAAAACAATTACTTTCTACCCTTGCTGCAAGCGTATTGCTGTTGAGTGCCTCTGTCGTCCAGGCGCAAGACGCGCCATCCCGTACCGAATGTATCGCCCCGGCCAAACCCGGCGGCGGCTTCGACCTGACCTGTAAGCTGATTCAGGTCAGCCTGCTGGAGACGAAGGCCATCGAGAAACCGATGCGCGTCACCTACATGCCCGGCGGCGTGGGCGCGGTAGCCTATAACGCCATCGTCGCGCAGCGCCCTGCCGAAGCGGGCACCGTGGTGGCCTTCTCCGGCGGTTCGCTGCTGAACCTGTCGCAGGGGAAATTTGGTCGTTATGACGTGAATGACGTGCGCTGGCTCGCCACCGTAGGCACTGATTACGGCATGATCGCCGTGCGCGCGGACTCCCCGTGGAAATCCCTGAAAGATCTGCTGACCGCCATGGAAAAAGATCCGAACAGCGTGGTCATTGGCGCGGGCGCCTCTATCGGCAGCCAGGACTGGATGAAAGCCGCGCTGCTGGCGCAGCAGGCCAAAGTGGATCCGCACAAGATGCGTTACGTGGCCTTTGAAGGCGGCGGCGAGCCGGTGACGGCGCTGATGGGCAATCACGTCCAGGCGGTATCGGGCGATCTCAGCGAAATGGTGCCCTACCTGAGCGGGGATAAGATCCGCGTGCTGGCGGTCTTCTCGGAAAACCGTCTGCCGGGCCCGCTGGCAGACGTCCCAACCGCCAAAGAGCAGGGTTATAACCTGGTCTGGCCGATCATCCGCGGCTTCTTCGTCGGGCCAAAAGTGACCGACGCCGAGTACCAGTGGTGGGTGGATACCTTCGCAAAACTTCAGCAAACCGAGGAGTTCAAAAAACAGCGCGATCTGCGCGGGCTGTTTGAGTTCAACCTGAACGGCAAGCAGCTGGACGAGTATGTCAAAAAACAGGTGAATGACTACCGCGAACAGGCGAAAGCCTTTGGTCTGGCGAAATAACCGGAGGCGCTATGAGCGATCGCATTTTTGCCGGGATATGGCTGCTGCTCTGCATTGGTGGCATGTTCGTCGCCTGGCAGATCCACAGCGAATACAGCTATGAACCCGTGGGGCCACGCCCCTTCCCCGTCGGCATTGTCGGCCTGATGCTGCTCTGCTCGGTGGCGCTGCTGCTGCGCCATCCGGATACCGTGGAGTGGCCGCCACGCCGTACGCTGCAACGTCTGCTGGTAATGGTAATTGTCCTGCTAATGTACGCGTGGGGCTTTGAGTGGCTCGGCTTCCCGATTGCCACCGCCCTGCTGACGATGGTGATTGGCATACTGTTTAACGCCTCGCTGCCTGCGGCGGGGATCTCCGGGGTCGTACTGGGCATTTTACTCTGGTACGCCTTCGACCGCCTGCTGGACGTGACCCTGCCACTCGGCGCATGGTTTAACTAACGGAGCACGCTATGGATACCTGGATCTATCTCTCTCAGGGGTTCGCGGTAGCGATGACCCCGGAAAACCTGGTGATCGCCCTGATCGGCTGTTTCGTCGGGACCATCGTCGGCCTGCTGCCGGGCCTTGGGCCTATCAACGGGGTGGCGATTTTACTGCCGCTGGCCTTTGCGCTGCACCTGCCTGCGGAATCGGCGCTGATCCTGCTGGCGACGGTTTATATCGGCTGCGAATACGGGGGGCGTATTTCCTCGATACTGCTTAACGTGCCCGGCGATGCCGCCGCCATTATGACCGCGCTGGATGGCTACCCGATGGCGCAGCAGGGACGCGGCGGCGTGGCGCTCTCTATTTCCGCCGTCAGCTCGTTTTTTGGCTCCCTGATCGCCATTGGCGGCATCATCCTCTTCGCCCCGGCGCTGGCCCAGTGGTCGCTGGCGTTTGGTCCGGCCGAGTATTTTGCCCTGATGGTGTTCGCCATCGCCTGTCTCGGCAGCATGATGGCGCAGAATCCGCTGAAGTCGTTTTTGTCTGCGTTGATTGGCCTCAGTCTGGCGACCGTCGGCGTGGATGCCAACACCGGGGTTTATCGTTTTACCTTCGACAGCGTTCATCTCTCCGACGGCGTGCAGTTTATCGTCGTGGTGATTGGTCTGTTCTCTGTCTCAGAAATCTTACTGATGCTGGAGCATACCAGCAGCGGGCAGACGCTGGTGCGTAAAACCGGACGTATGCTCTTTAATGCCAAAGAGGGGGCGCAGTGTATTGGCGCCACCCTGCGTTCGTCGGTGATCGGTTTCTTCGTCGGCATTCTGCCCGGCGCGGGGGCTACTATCGCCAGCGCCATCACCTACATGACCGAGAAAAAGCTGAGCGGTAACAGCGACAGCTTCGGCAAAGGCGATATCCGCGGCGTGGCGGCGCCGGAGGCGGCGAATAACGCCTCGGCCTGCGGCTCGTTTATCCCGATGCTGACCCTCGGCGTGCCGGGCTCCGGCACCACGGCGGTAATGATGGGCGCGCTGACGCTCTATAACATCACCCCGGGTCCGGCGATGTTTACCGAACAGCCCGATATCGTCTGGGGTTTGATTGCCGCCTTGCTGATCGCCAACGTGATGTTGCTGGTAATGAACATCCCGCTGATCGGCCTGTTCACCCGCATGCTGACCATTCCCCTGTGGTTCCTGGTCCCGGCCATCGCCGCCGTCTCTGCGGTTGGGGTGTACGCGGTGCACAGCACCACCTTCGACCTGGTGTTGATGGTGCTGCTCGGCGTGCTGGGCTACATTCTGCGCAAGATGCACTTCCCGATGTCGCCGCTGATTTTAGGGTTTGTGCTGGGGGAAATGCTGGAGCAGAACCTGCGCCGCGCCCTCTCCATCAGCAATGGCAACATGGGGATCCTGTGGGAGAGCAGCGTGACGAAGATCCTGCTGGCAATGGCGATTATGGTGATTGTCGTGCCGCCGGTGCTGCGCTGGATCCGTCGACGCCAGCACAAACCGCAGCCGGATATCGGCTGATTAGCCCCTCAACAGGGCATTGACCCACTGCTTTAACGCCTGGCGGGAGATTTTAATCCCGCCATTTTTCAGTTCTGACGGCAGCGCCAGCCAGTGTACCGGCTGCTCAAAGCGCGCCAGCCTGCCCTGAACCCACTCCGGCAACAGCGTGATATCCGTGCCCGGCTCGCATTCCACTACCGCCACCGGACGTTGCCCGTACTCGGCATCATCCAGCGGAACGACAAACGCCTGGCTTACCTGCGGATGCGTGGCGATAACGCGCTCCAGCGCTTCGGGCTGGATCCCTTCTCCGCCGCTGAAAAAGAGATTGTCCATTCGGCCCAGAATGGTCAGGCGTCCGTCATGCCACTCGCCGCGATCGCGGGTGGCGAACCAGCCCTGCTCATTGACCAGCGGCAATAATGCGCCGTCTCGCCAGTAGCCCGCCGCCATGCTTTCCGCCCGGATCCAGACTTCACCGTTCACCACCTGAACGTCTCTGCCCGGCAGCGCGCTGCCCACGTCCGGCGCGCCGTCGGCCTCTTTGGCGCAGACGGTGGAGGCGAACTCGGTCAGACCGTAACCGCAGAACGTACGGATCCCCTGCTCGCGCGCCTGTTCGGTCAGCGCAACGGGGATTTCCGCCCCGCCGAGCAGCACGGCTTTCAGCGCGACGGGATGGTGTGAATTAAGCAGCCGCCACAGCTGCGTTGGCACCAGCGAGGCGTGGGTACAGCCCTGTAGCGCCTGCTCCAGCGGCTGTTTTTCACGCACGGTGAGACGGCCTCCGCCCTGCAACCAGCGCCACAAAATCCCCTGACCGGAGACGTGAAACAGCGGCAGAGAGAGCAGCCAGTCGTCGCTACCGCCGTAAGGCATCAGCGCCAGCACGCCCTTTGCGCTGGCAAGGTGGGCGGCACAGGTGTGCACCGCCGCTTTCGGCAAGCCGGTGGAGCCAGAGGTGAGCGTCATTGAGGCCAGCCGTTCTGCCCGCCACGTGACGCCGCCCTGCCCCTCGCCCTCTCTTAATACCAGACCGGGCAGACCGTCATACTCACCGTTAAGCACCAGCGCAAAGCGCAGGGTCATCTGCGGCAGGAGGACGTCCAGCAGCGGACGGGGAAGCTGAGGGTTCACCGGCAAAATGCGGGCGCCGCACTGAAGCAGCGCCAGCCAGGCCAGCAGGGTCTGCGGGTGGTTGTGGGCGAGCAGCATGACGCCGTCACCGTCCGTAACGCCCTGAGACTGAAAACCGGCTGCGAGACGATCGATACGCTCGCCCAGCTGAGACCAGCTGAGCGTTATATCGTCTAAACGCAGCGCAAGTTTATCGGCACGCCGGGTGCGCCAGTGCCGCCACGGCCAGTCGGTAAAACTCATCGCAGTGGCTCCAGCGCCCCGACGTCGAGGCACGGCAAGGTGCTGCCAGGCCACTGGCGAATCAGCTGGGCCTGCATCAGGTTTAGCGTATCGAGACCGGGAACGGTGTCCGGCGTTAACCATGCAGCGATGCGCGCCAGCTGCGTCAGGCCGAGGCTGGATTCGATGGATGAACTGATCACCGCCGTCAGCCCTGCGGCATGGGCCGCCGCAACCTGCTCGCGCACCTTGTCGAGGCTGCCGGTCAGCGTTGGCTTAATCACCACGGCCCTGACGCCCGGCTCGGCGGCAAACGCGAAATCGGCTTCGCGCAGGCTCTCATCCCAGGCAATGGCGATGCCGGTTTCCCGGGCGAAGGCGCGAGAGTCGTCGCGCGTTTTGCACGGCTCTTCAAGAAACGCGATGCGGCTGCGGTACGCCGGGTTGACGTACTTCGCAAACTGCTGCGCCCTGAGCGGCGTCCAGGCGCGGTTGGCGTCCAGGCGCAGGTGCAGATCGGGAATGGCTTCCAGTAACAGGTTAACCACCATTCCGTCGCGCACCGCTTCGTACAGGCCAACCTTTATTTTCGCCACCTTCTCGCCAGGCATCGCGGAAAGGAGCGCGAAAAGTTCATCCGGATCGCCGGTACAGAGCGGCGCGGCGCGATAATTCGCCGCGTCCGGCAAACTGCCGTCCAGCTCTGCCAGCGCACAGCTGATGCCGAACGCGGCGGAAGGAATGTCCGGCAGCGCCGGATCAGCCCCCTCACGCCATTCATGCGCCCAGGCCATCAGCGCAGCCTGCGCCTCGTCCAGCGTTTCCAGGCTAAAGCCCGGAAGCGGGGCGATTTCGCCCCACCCTTCCCGCTCGCCCTGCCGAAGATGCACGAAAAAGCCGTCACGGGTTTTTAACCGCCGTTCACGCAGCACCACGCCCGCGTCCATCGGTATCTGCCAGCGGTAAACCTGCGCGCAACGCATTACGGGTTCCGTTTGTATTTGCTGAAGTCTGGCTGGCGTTTTTCGTTGAACGCGTTGCGCCCTTCCTGACCCTCTTCGGTCATGTAGAACAGCATGGTGGCGTTACCCGCCAGCTCCTGAAGGCCCGCCTGACCGTCACAGTCGGCGTTGAGAGCCGCTTTCAGGCAGCGCAGCGCCATTGGGCTGTTTTGCAGCATTTCGCGACACCAGCGCACGGTCTCTTTTTCCAGATCGGCGATCGGCACCACGGTGTTAACCAGCCCCATATCCAGCGCTTCCTGGGCGTTGTACTGACGGCACAGGAACCAGATTTCGCGGGCTTTTTTCTGACCGACAATGCGCGCCATATAGGACGCGCCCCAGCCGCCGTCGAAAGAGCCGACTTTCGGGCCAGTCTGACCGAAAATGGCATTTTCCGCCGCGATCGTCAGGTCACACATCATGTGCAGCACGTGACCGCCGCCGATGGAATACCCTGCCACCATCGCGACCACCGGTTTTGGACAGGTGCGGATCTGGCGCTGGAAATCCAGCACGTTCAGGTGGTGCGTGCCCGCATCATCCTGGTATCCGCCGTAGTCACCGCGGACTTTCTGATCGCCGCCGGAGCAGAAGGCTTTCTCCCCTTCCCCGGTGAGGATGATGACGCCGATAGTGTCGTCGTAGCGGGCATCCGCCAGCGCCTGGATCATCTCTTTTACGGTCAGCGGACGAAATGCGTTGCGCACCTGTGGACGGTTGATAGTAATTTTGGCGATACCATCGGCGGATTTGTGGTAACGAATGTCGGTGTAGCCTTCGGAGCAGTCCTGCCATTCAACCGGCGCGTAAAGCATGTGTTCATCAGGATAGATCATAGCGTGTCCTTTGTTCGATAACGCAGTATCTGAGCCAGACTCGCGGCAACCGCGTCCGGGTTGTCCCGGTGGGCGTTGTGTCCGGCGTGAGGGATAGCATGACGCGTGGCGTTAAGTTCAGCGGCGATAGCTGCAAACTTCCCGTCACGTTCGCCATAGAGATAGTCAAAAGAAAAATCACGCGCGATGAGCGCGGGACGTAAATCAGGCTGAACGGCAAGCGAGGTGGCCTCCAGCATCTCTGCCAGCCTCGGGCCGTTGTTCCGGCTGCGCAGCGCGATCAGCGCCCTGCGCTGATCATCCGTAAGTGAGGCAAAGACCGGCTGTTGATACCAGTCGGCAAAGACGGCCTCCAGCGGCTCACTGCGAAACCGTGACGCCCAGCGGCGGTCAGAGATCAGCCGGGCCTGGCGCGCATCGGCGTCTTGCAGGCCCGGGTGTCCACCTTCCACAATCACCCCGTCTAACCCCGCAGGATGCTGGCAGGCATGGAACATCGCAATGCGGCCGCCGAGGGAGTACCCCACGAGCCAGTATCTTAGTATGTTGTAACTAACAAGGGTATGCGAGAGCAATTCACTTACCTCTGCAAACCCCGTCACGCCCGTATCCGCTGAACCACCGTGCCCGGGCAGGTCAAGGTAGAGCCGGGGGTAGTCATGCAGCGACGCCCCGACAGCCTGCCACTCGCGACAGTCGCCGGAAAAACCGTGCAGGAAAACCAGCCAGGGGTAGCCTGGTTTTCCTGGCTGGGAGAAGCCTGCGAGGATCACAGGTGACTCACCTGCGCAAGCAGATGTTGCAGCTTCTGCGCGCCGTCAGCATCGTTTACCACCAGCTCAATCAGCGTCGCACCAGGCTGCCGCCAGGCGGTGTTCAGCGCCGTCTCCAGCGCGTCCCAGTTTTCCGGGCGATGGTACTTCAGGCTGAACATGGCGGCGGCGTGTTCGAACTGCACGTTTTGCGGCATCAGATAGAAGCGCTCACGCTCGCTTTGCGGCGTCGGCAGCAACGAGAAAATCTGCCCGCCGTTATTGTTCACAACAATCAGCACGAACGGGGCCGACGCCCGACGCAGGAGCGCCAGCGCGTTGAGATCGTAGAGGGCTGAGAGATCCCCCACAATCGCCAGCGTGGATTTCGCGCTGGCCCGCTGTACGCCAGCGGCGGTGGAGATCAGGCCGTCAATGCCGCTCGCGCCCCGGTTGCTGTACACCGGATAACCCGCCGGCAGCTGCGAAAAGGCGTCAATCAGGCGCACCACCAGGCTGTTACCGACAAAAAGTTGTCCCTGCTCGGGAAGATATTTGCGGATACGGTGCGCCAGCCCGGCTTCACTGAACGCCTCGCACTGCGCTTTGGTGAGTTCCCACGCCTGACGTGACAGCGCCGGGATCTCCACCGCCCAGGGTTTGCGTTTTTCCGCCGGATGCAATTCCAGCCAGCTGTCAATGTTGCTCACCAGGCGGCGGCCGCGATGGTGCGCCGGGTCAAGGCGTCCTTCGAGCGGATCCACCAGCCAGTACTCTTCTGGGGTACAGGTGGCCTGCCACTGGAGCAGACGCTTCCCCGTCAGGCTCGATCCCAGCTGGACGACAATCTGCGCCTGCGCCAGCTCGGTAACCGCTTTCGCGTTACCCAGCCAGAGGTCGGCGCAGGGCAGCGGCTGGCCCGTCTGGGAAAGCACGTCACCAATCAGCGGCCAGCCAAGCGTTTGTGCCCACTCCGCCGCCAGCTTGCCTTCCGCCGCACTCATCCGCCCGGCAATCACCACGCCGCGCTTCTGGCGCCAGAAGAACCAGTCGCGCTGTTTTGCGCTTTCCAGATGCGTCTGCTCGCGCAGCCAGGGTTTTTCACTCTCCCACCAGTCTCCCAGCTGCTGTTGCCAGACGAGGCCAGTATCGTTCATTTCACCGTACAGCGGCTCGGCAAACGGGCAGTTAATGTGCAGCCCGCCGCTGCGCAGTGCGTTCATGGCGTGGTCGAGGGTTGAGACCAGCCAGCTGGCGGGAATATCCTGGGTGGGGCGCGGCAACGAGACCGTCTGTGAAGGATGCGAGGCAAAAATGCCAGGCTGACGAATCGCCTGATTAGCACCGCAGTCAATAAGTTCCGGGGGACGGTCGGCAGTGAGTAAAATCAGCTTTTCGCCGGTTAATCCCGCTTCTATCAGCGCCGGATAGAGGTTCGCCACCGCCGTGCCGGAGGTGACTATCACCGCCACGGGCGCTTTGCTGACTTTCGCCAGCCCGAGCGCCAGATGGCCCAGACCCCGCTCATCAAAATGGGTGTGGTGAATAAAAGCCCGGTTTTCCGCGGCAGCAAGGGTGAGCGGCGTGGAGCGAGAGCCCGGGGCAATACACACATGCCTGACACCATGACGGGTCAGGGCTTCAAGGATCACCGCCGCCCAGCGTCGGTTAAAAGAACTTACTGACATGAGATTGTCCAGTATCAAGAATGCGACACAGTATAAATAATAGAAAAAGTCAGAATTTTGATATGAATCGGGATTGCACGAATCAGTATTAATCCCTTAGGAGAAGGGAACGCAGCCCGGCGGCCTTGTTTTCGATCTCCTGCCACTCCTGCTCCGGATCGGAGCCGCTGACGATGCCCGCCCCCGCATAAAGACGCAGCGCAGCGTCGTGAACGCGGGCGGAGCGTAATGCCACACAGAATTCGCTTTGATCGCGCGATAAATAGCCCGCCGACCCGGCGTACCACTCCCGGTCAAACGGCTCCACTTTCGCAATAAATTCTCGCGCCGCCTGTCGCGGCAGCCCGGCCACCGCCGCCGTCGGTTGCAGAATATGCAGGCACTGCTCGTCGTCAGGCTGTTTAAGTTCGGTCCAGATACAGCGACGTAAATGCTGCACCTTGCGCAGACGCAGCACCTGCGCAGGCAGGATCTCCAGCGTCCGGGTATGGTGCTGAAGACGCTGGCAGATATCTTCCACCACCAGCATATTTTCCCGCTGATTTTTGTCGTCGTTCATCAGCCAGTCGCCCAGACGCTGAGCCTGCTTATCGTCAGAATGGCTGGCGACGGTGCCTGCCAGCGCTTCAGTGCGCAGCAGCGTGCCGCGTCGCCGCCACAGGCGTTCAGGCGTCGAGCCGAGGAACGCGTTGCTGGCGTCAAAGACCATACAAAAATGATAGCAGTTGAGGTTTAGCGCGCGGCTGGCAGCCATCAGCGCGATGGCGTTCACGGGCTGCTGGCAATGCACGTCTGTAGCACGTGCGAGGACCACTTTCTCAAAATCGCCGCGAGCAAGGGTATCCGTCGCCTGACGAATCAACGCCAGCCATTCCGGTTTTTCCGGATGATGGGTTTCCTGCACAATCTGCACGGACAACGGGCGGATCGGCGCGGCGTCGCGCAGGTTATCGACAAAATTCAGCGCCTCACGGGCATCTTCCCGCAGCGACGTTTCGCTCCACAGTTGCAGACGCAGCGTGGCGACCCCGCCAGACCGTCGCCAGAGAAGGCGCGGTAAAAACAACTTGCCCTGCGCCGGGTTGAAGGCGTTCAGGCCGCAGATACGGGTGTCATTGGCTACGTCGTGGGTGTGCAAAAACCGCGAGGCCGAGGCCAGAGAATCGAAATGGGCGAGGCTTCCGAGCGCGGCAAGTTCTTCATCACCGCTGCGCTGTTGCCAGTAAAACTGAGGATAGCATCGCTGCACACCGAGCCAGGCCAGCGGATCGAAGGCGTCGTTTAACGGGAAAGAGACATCGAAATGGCGTAAACCGGGTGTAGCTGGCAATGCTTGCGCAAGCTGAGTATGCAGGCTTTGCAGCGCGAGGAAAATCGAGTGCACGCGAACCTCTCCCTGTTAAAGCCTTATATTATACGGGGTACTGACGATAAATAGCAGTACCCACGTGTAGGGAGTGGTTTACCGGCTTAACGACGGGCTAACAGCAGACCCAGCACCAGCCCTACGGCCGCACCGACCCCAATGCCCTGCCACGGTTTTTCATGCACATAATCGTCGGCACGATAAACCGCCTGCTTGGCGCGGTAGTAGTAATTGTCGGATGCGTTACTGACGCGGTTTTTCACGTCATGCAGCGCCTGCTCGGCGCGGGCTTTGAGCTCAATGTACTTCTGATCGGCAGGATCGCCTGAAGAGCGCAGCACTTCTTCCAGCGTTTCGCTTAGCAGCGTCAGGTCGTCGTCGACTCGGGTATCCCAGGATTGAAATGACATATTTTTCTCCATGTTAGTACACCAGTCCGGTAACTATAGACAACGTATTGCTATTGCGCCTGTTTCGCTTCGCGTGCCATGCCGATGTGTGGGATGCCGTCTTCGTCGTAAATGTCCGTGACCGGGGTAAAACCAAAATGGCCATAGAATGATTGCAAATGCGCCTGCGCGCCCAGGTATAACGCCTTGTCCGGCCACTGTTTCTGGCATGCGTCCAGCGTTTTTTCCATCAGCTGATAGCCCAGCTTTTCACCGCGCGCGCGGCCGCTGATAATGACGCGCCCAATGACGACAGGGTCAAAATCCTCTTCGCTTTTCAGAATCCTCGCATACGCCACCAGCTCGTTATCGCGCCAGCCGAGGATGTGCCGGTTATCGCCGATCAGGTCATCGCCGTCGATATCCTGATACGGGCAGGTTTGTTCAACCACAAAGACTTCGCAGCGCAGCTTGAGCAGGGCGTAGAGTGAATGCACGGTCAGTTCGCTGTGGTGTAGATCTTGCCACTGGATCATGTGTTTCTCCTTCCTGGTGTTCATCACGTTATACTAAACCCCTTCCCATTCGGCAAAGGGCTGATTGCGTTATGGAACTGATTTTTCTGGGTACGTCCGCCGGGGTGCCAACCCGCTCACGAAACGTGACGGCGATTCTGCTGGATCTTAAGCATCCTATCCGCGGTGGGCTGTGGCTGTTTGACTGCGGCGAGGGTACGCAACATCAGCTGCTGCATACCTCATACCACCCGGGGAAAGTGGATAAAATATTTATCACCCATCTGCACGGCGACCATCTGTTTGGCCTGCCGGGCCTGCTGTGCAGCCGTTCGATGGCCGGTAACGCTAACCCGCTGACCATTTATGGCCCCGCGGGTATTCAGGAATTCGTTGAAACCACGCTGCGCCTGAGCGGCTCGTGGACCGATTATCCGCTGGAGGTGTTAGAGATCGGCGAGGGTCTGGTGTTCGATGACGGAGATTACCTGGTGCGCGCTTACCCGCTTAACCATCCGGTGGAATGCTACGGCTATCGCGTTGAGGAGCATGACAAGCCCGGGGCGCTGAACGCAGCCGCGTTGCAGGCCGATGGGGTGAAACCAGGCCCGCTGTTCCAGCGTCTGAAGCACGGCGAGACCGTCACGCTGGAAGACGGGCGCGTCATCAACGGTCAGGATTACCTCGCCCCACCGCAGCCGGGCAAAAAACTGGCTATTTTTGGGGATACCGCCCCCTGCCCTTCGGCGCTCAGGCTTGCCAGAGGTGTAGATGTGATGGTGCATGAGGCGACGCTGGAAGCGGCGATGGAAGAAAAAGCCAACAGCCGGGGGCACAGCTCTACGCGTCAGGCGGCGCAGCTGGCACGTGAGGCTGGCGTCCGGAAACTGATTGTTACTCACGTCAGCTCACGCTATGACGTCCGCGGCGCTGAAAGCCTGCTGGCAGAGTGCCGGGAAGTATTTCCGGCATGCGAGCTGGCGGAAGATTTTGCTCAGGTCAGCGTTTAGTCCTTCATTTTTCCCTCAGCGTGCCGATAACGATTAAAAGGCCAGCATTTCTCTTGAGGGTAGAATGGATAATTTCCAGAAAGATATTGATGACAGGGCAAACCTGACCCTGTCCAACCGTTTTGAACTGTTGCTGTTCCGTCTTGGCACCTCTCTGAACGAAAATAAATCCGAGCTGTTCGGCATCAACGTGTTCAAATTGCGCGAAATTGTGCCGATGCCGACCTTCACCAAACCGGCGGGAATGAAGTCTCCGCTGATGGGGATGGTGAACATTCGTGACCAGGTGATCCCGGTGATCGATCTGGCCGCCGTCGCCGGCTGCAAACCAGCCACCGGGCTGAACATCCTGCTGATCACCGAATATGCCCGCAGCGTGCAGGCGTTTGCCGTGGAATCAGTGGAAAATATCATGCGTCTGGACTGGAAGCAGGTGCACGCCGCGGAAACCGCCGTCAGCGGTCGCTACATCACCAGCATTGCCTGTCTGGACGAGAAGACCGATACCAACGATCTGGCGATGGTGCTGGACGTGGAGCAGATCCTGTACGACATCACCCCGGCGAACCACGATCTGCACGCCACCCATCTGGAAACCACCAAATTCAACATCAAGCCTGGCTCTGTCGCGATTGTTGCAGAAGATTCAAAAGTAGCGCGCTCAATGCTGGAGAAGGGATTGCAGGCGATGGAGATCCCGGCCCAGCTGCATATCACCGGCAAAGACGCGTGGGAGAAAATCACTCAGCTGGCCGCGCAGGCACAGGCCGAGGGCGTTCCCGTTACCGATAAGATTGCCCTGGTATTAACCGACCTCGAAATGCCGGAGATGGACGGATTTACGCTGACGCGAAAAATCAAATCCGACCCGGTACTGAAAGATATTCCGGTGGTGATCCACTCGTCTCTTTCCGGCAACGCGAACGAAGATCATATTCGCAAAGTGAAGGCGGACGGCTATGTGGCGAAGTTTGAGCTGAACGAGCTGTCGTCGGTGATTGAAGAGGTGCTGGACCGCTCGATGAAGAAGATTGAAGGGCCGTTGATTAGCCGCAAGCAACTGGCTTAGTCGGGTGGCGCTACGCTTACCCGACCTACAGGACCCGTAGGCCCTGCAAGCGTAGCGCCGCTGGGCATGTTTTACTCTGTGCGGGCTGGTGCCCTCACCCCGGCCCTCTCCCACGGGGAGAGGGAGAAAACAATAAAAAACCCGCCGAGGCGGGTTTTTTGTTTTTACATCAGCGGCATCGCGCGCTGCACGATATCAATCAGCGGCTGCGGATAGATACCGAAGATCAGCACCAGCAGCGCGGAGATGAGCACCACAATGCCCCCCGCGCTGTACTGCCAGTTAGACGGCGCATCGCGGTTGAGCTGCTGAGGCGCGCTCAGGTACAGGCTCACCGCTACGCGCAGGTAGTAGTAGAGACCAATCGCGGAGCCGATAACGACACCCGCCGTCAGCCACCACAGACCCGCCTGCACACCGACGGCCAGCACGTAGAACTTACCGATAAAGCCCAGCGTCATCGGGATACCCGCCAGAGAGAGCATCATCACGGTCATTACCGCAGACAGAATCGGACGGTGCCAGAACAGACCACGGTAGGAGAACAGAGAATCCGCATCCGGGCCACGGTACGGGCTGGACATCAGGCTCACCACGCCGAACGCGCCAAGGCTGCTAAACAGGTAACCGGCCAGATAGACGCCCACAGTTTCCATCGACATCTCACCGCTTTGCAGCGCAATCAGCGCCACCAGCAGGTAACCCAGATGGGAGATAGAGGAGTAGCCCAGCAGACGCTTGATGTTGGTCTGGCTCAGCGCCATCAGGTTACCGAAGATGATGGACACGAACGCGATAATGCCCAGCACCACGCGGACCGCTTCGCTGTCGCCCACCGGGGCGTACAGGAACAGACGCATGACCACACCGAAGATAGCGATTTTGCTCGCCGTCGCCAGGAAGGTAGAGACCGGTGCAGGCGCACCCTGGTAGACGTCTGGCGTCCACAGGTGGAACGGAACCAGTGAGAGTTTAAAGCCAAGGCCAACAATCATCATGCCCAGACCCGCCAGCAGCAGCGGCTCATGCATCATGCCGTCGCCAAGGCTCTTACCGAGCGCCATGAAGGAGAGATTACCCGTCTGTGCGTACAGCAGCGCGATACCAAACAGCAGGAACGACGACGCGGCAGCAGACAGGATCGTGTACTTGATTGCCGCTTCCAGAGAGCGCTTCTGGCGGAAAGCGTAACCAATCAGGCCGAACAGCGGCAGAGAGATCAGCTCAATACCGAGGAACAGCGCGGCCAGGTGGTTCGCGTTCGCCAGCAGAATGCCGCCCAGTGCGGCAATCAGTACCAGCAGGTAAAACTCTTCTTTGTTGTCGTTGTACCCTTCAAGCCACGGGTACGCAAAGGTACAGGTTGCCAGGCTCGCCAGCAGCACCAGACCGGTGTAGAGCATGGCGTAACCGTCAACGCGCATCAGCGGCGTGACGTCCATCGCTCCCGCCTGGCCAACAAACCAGAGGGAAACTAACGCAGCGTTCAGACCCAGAACGGACAGGGTCGCATTCAGGAAGTGATTGCGTCGCCACGCAATGGAGAGCATCACAACCACCACCGTCAATCCGACGATCAGCAGCGGTAGCAGCGCGATCAGTTGTTGTGGAGTTATTGTCATGGCGAATTACGGCCTTGTAGTAGAAGCAGAATTAACAAACCACTGCTGGATGTTACCCATCGCGGAGTGCGAGGTATCCAGAATCGGCTGCGGATAGAAGCCCAACAGCACCAGCAGTACGACCAGCAGCAGGATGATGAACAGCTCACGCAGCGACATCCCCGGCAGTTCTTGTGCAGCAATTTCACTCTTCGCTTTACCGAAGTAAGCGCGGTGCAGCATCGCCAGCGAGTACACGGAGGCAAATACCAGACCAAAGGTGGAGATGACGGTGATCGTCGGTACCACGTTGAAGCTGCCGAACAGGATCATAAACTCGCCGACGAAGTTACCGGTACCCGGCATACCCAGGGTCGCCACCGCGAAGAACATGGAGAGCGCCGGCAGCCATTTCATTTTGCCCCACAGGCCGCCCATCATACGCATGTCGCGGGTATGCAGACGTTCGTACAGCTGACCACACAGGATGAAGAGACCGGCAGCAGACAGGCCGTGCGCAATCATCTGGATCACCGCGCCCTGGTATGCCAGCTGGCTGCCGGTGTAGATGGCAATCAGCACGAAGCCCATGTGGGAAACGGAGGTGTAAGCAATCAGACGTTTGATGTCGTACTGCGTGAAGGCCATCCATGCACCGTAGAAGATACCGATCACGCCCAGCCACATGGCAATCGGCGCGAACTCTGCGGAGGCGTTCGGGAACAGCGGCAGGGAGAAACGCAGCAGACCGTAGGCCGCCGTTTTCAGCAAGATACCCGCCAGGTCAACGGAACCCGCCGTTGGCGCCTGAGAGTGCGCGTCCGGCAGCCAGCCGTGCAGCGGTACGACCGGCATTTTCACCGCGAAGGCGATGAAGAAGCCGAGCATCAGCAGGTATTCCACACCGTGAGACATCGGGGTCTTCAGCAGGTCTTCGTAGTTGAAGGTCCACACGCCGGTCGCATTGTAATGCACAAATACCAGCGCCAGGATGGCAATCAACATCACCAGACCACTCGCCTGGGTGTAGATGAAGAACTTGGTGGCCGCCGTGATACGCGTTTTACCGTCGGATGCCTTGTGGCCCCACAGCGCGATCAGGAAGTACATCGGCACCAGCATCATCTCCCAGAAGAAGAAGAACAGGAACATGTCGATGGCCAGGAACACGCCGATCACGCCGCCCAGGATCCACATCAGGTTCAGGTGGAAGAAGCCCTGGTATTTTTCGATTTCTCGCCAGGAGCAGAGTACCGCCAGAACGCCGAGCAGACCGGTCAGCACCACCATCAGCAGCGACAGACCGTCAATCGCGAGGTGGATCGTAATACCGAAACGTGGGATCCACGGCAGAATGAACTCAGACTGCCACTGCGGAAGGCCCGCGGACTGGGTCAGTGAGTAGCCACCCTGCAACCAGAGTTGCAGACCAAGCGCGAGCGTCAATCCCATGGTGATCAGCGCGATCCAGCGCGGCATCTTCACGCCAAAGCGTTCGGTCTGCCAGCACAGGAAGCCGCCGATGAAGGGAATTAATATTAGCCAGGGTAGTAACATGGCGATTTTTATTCCTTGTTAAAGTCCCTCAGGGACCGATTTTCAACGAATTCGACAAAATTCACGTTTGAGTGCGGGGCCTTTTGCCCGGTGGCGCTTCGCTTACCGGGCCTACGGTCCGTAGACAATCCCCGCTAACTCAAAATCAACGCAACACCATCAGCAGCGCCAGTATGACAACCGCACCGATGCTCATGGACGCCACATACCAGCGCAGATAACCGTTCTCGCTGAACAGCAGGCCTTTACCTGCAAAGCGAGAGAGGATCGCCGGGATATTCATCAGGCTGTTCAGTGGATCGCGCTTCAGCAGCCACGCAATGCCCAGGAACGGCTTCACGAAGATCATGTCGTACAGCCAGTCGAAGCCCCATGCGTTGTACCACCAGGTGCCCAGCAGACGGCCCGGCGCGCTGTTGGCAACGGCAGTCACCAGCGTGCGTTTGCCCAGCCACAGCCATGCGGCAATCAGGATGCCCGCGATAGCCACTACGCCGGAGGTGATTTCAAGCGTCAGAACGCGACCGTGCTCAAGCTCGGTTGTCGCCGGCAGTACGCCCTGCAACGGTGGCACAATCATCGCGCCAACGAAGGTGGACAGGACCAGCAGCACAATCAGCGGCAGGTGGTGGGTAATCCCCTTCCCTGCGTGAGCGTGAATTTGTTCTTTACCGTGGAAGACGATGAAAATCATACGGAAGGTGTACAGGGAGGTCATAAACGCACCGACCAGACCCGCAACCATCAGATTGATATGACCATTCGCCATGGCGCCCGCCAGGATTTCGTCCTTACTGAAGAAGCCCGCGGTGATCAGCGGCAGTGCCGCCAGCGCCGCGCCGCCTACCAGGAAGCAGACATAAACCAGCGGGATGGACTTACGCAGTCCGCCCATTTTGAAGATGTTCTGCTCGTGGTGGCAGGCCAGAATCACCGAACCGGATGAGAGGAACAGCAGCGCTTTAAAGAACGCGTGCGTCATCAGGTGGAAAATGGCCGCGTCCCACGCCTGAACGCCCAGCGCCAGGAACATGTAACCAATCTGGCTCATGGTGGAGTACGCGAGAACGCGTTTGATGTCGGTCTGCACCAGCGCGGCAAAGCCTGCCAGCACCAGCGTAACCGCACCGACAATACCCACCAGATGCAGAATTTCCGGGGTCATCAGGAACAGGCCATGGGTACGCGCAATCAGGTAGACACCGGCGGTAACCATGGTCGCGGCGTGGATCAGCGCGGAGACAGGGGTTGGACCCGCCATCGCGTCGGCCAGCCATGTCTGCAACGGCAGCTGCGCGGATTTACCCACAGCGCCACCCAGCAGCATCAGCGTTGCCCACCACAGCATGTTGTTGCCTGCTTCGAAGTGCGCCGGCGCCAGTTCCACCATTTCGCGGAAGTTCAGCGTGCCCAGTTCGTTGTAGAGAATGAACAGCGCGAAAGCGAGGAACACGTCACCCACGCGGGTCACGACGAACGCTTTCATGGCCGCTGCGCCATTCTTCGGATCGGTGTAGTAGAAACCGATCAGCAGGTAAGAACACAGACCCACGCCTTCCCAGCCCAGATACATCAGCAGCAGGTTATCGGCCAGCACCAGAACCACCATGCTGGCGATAAACAGGTTGGTGTAGGCGAAGAAGCGGGAGTATCCCTCTTCACCGCGCATGTACCAGGAGGCGAACATGTGGATCAGGAAGCCGACGCCGGTAACTACGGAGAGCATGGTCAGAGACAGACCATCCAGCACCAGGTTGAAACCGATGTTGAAGTTACCGACCGACATCCAGTTCCACAGCGGTACGCTGTAGGCCTGACGTCCATTGTTAAAGAAGTCGATACCCGCATACGCTGTGACCAGCGCAGCCAGGCCGATAGAGCCAATGCCCACGGTGGCAGACAGATTCTCAGACCAGCGGCCGCGAGAAAACGCCAGCAGCACGAAGCCAATCAGCGGAAAAATAATGGTTAAGGCAAGCATGTTCATCCACGCAACTCACTTACTGAATCGATGTTCAGGTTCTGGCGGCGACGATGGAGCTGTAGCAACAGCGCCAGGCCAATACTCGCTTCAGCAGCCGCGAGGCTGATGGCGAGAATGTACATCACCTGACCATCGGTCTGGCCCCAGTAGCTACCGGCGACCACAAAGGCCAGCGCGGAAGCGTTGATCATGATTTCCAGACCGATCAGCATAAACAGCAGATTGCGGCGGATAACCAGACCAGTTAAGCCCAGAACGAATAAAATCGCAGCGAGGATCAGTCCATGTGTTAAGGGGATCATGCGCGTTCCTCCGTTTTTCTTTTCGCGCGGTCGTCAGTGCGGTTGCTCAGCACCTCGCCGACACGCTCTTCGCGGCCAACGTGGAAGGCCACAACCAGACCCGCCAGCAGCAGCATTGAGGCCAGCTCAACCGCCAGAACGTACGGACCAAACAGGGTGATACCCACGGCTTTCGCGCTGATTGGCGTCCCGTCGATACCCTGGTCGTTGACGCCCAGAATGGCGTAAACAATCACCGCCAGCATGATGGCCGACAGAATCGCCGGGCCAATCCACACCTGTGGTTTTAACCACTGACGTTCCTGCTCAATTTCAGAGCCGCCCAGGTTCAGCATCATCACCACGAACACAAACAGCACCATGATGGCCCCGGCGTAGACGATGATTTCCAGCGCACCAGCGAAGTGCGCGCCCAGCGCAAAGAACACCCCGGAAATAGCCAGCAGCGAAATGATTAAATACAGCAGCGCATGCACCGGATTGGTGTGCGTGATCACTCGCAGCGTAGCCAGGATGGCGATAAGGCCACAGATATAAAAAGCGAATTCCATTGCCCTCTCCTTACGGTAACAGGCTCTTGACGTCGATAGGCTTAGCTTCGTTCTCTGCTTCGCCTTTATCTTTGCCGTCGATTGCCATACCCGCCATCCGGTAGAAGTTATATTCCGGGTATTTGCCCGGACCGGAAATCAGCAGATCCTCTTTCTCGTACACCAGATCCTGACGCTTGTACTCACCCAGCTCGAAGTCTGGAGTCAGCTGAATCGCCGTGGTTGGGCACGCTTCTTCACACAGACCGCAGAAAATGCAGCGTGAGAAGTTGATGCGGAAGAACTCAGGGTACCAGCGGCCGTCTACCGTCTCTGCTTTTTGCAGAGAGATACAGCCCACCGGACACGCTACCGCACACAGGTTACAGGCAACGCAACGCTCGGAACCGTCCGGGTCGCGCGTCAGCACGATACGTCCACGGTAGCGCGGCGGCAGATATACCGGCTCTTCCGGGTACATCCGGGTTTCACGTTTGGCAAACGCATGCAGGCCGATCATCCAGATACTGCGTACCTGGGTGCCGAAACCTACCAATAATTCTTTTAAGGTCATGATCTCAAAGCCCCTTATGGCTGCTGCCAGAGAATGACAGCCGCCGTTACCAACAAGTTGACGAGCGTCAGCGGCAGGCACACTTTCCAGCCGAAGGACATTACCTGGTCATAACGCGGACGCGGTAACGCTGCGCGAATCAAAATGAACATCATCATGAAGAACGCGGTTTTCAGCGCGAACCAGATGAACGGCGGTAAGAACGGGCCATGCCAGCCACCAAAGAACAGCGTTACCATCAACGCGGAAATGGTGACGATACCGATGTACTCGCCCACGAAGAACAGACCGAACTTCATACCGGAATATTCAATGTGGTAACCGTCGGCCAGTTCCTGTTCGGCTTCTGGCTGGTCAAACGGGTGACGGTGACACACCGCCACGCCCGCGATGGCAAAGGTAATAAACCCAAAGAACTGCGGGATAACGTTCCAGATGTCGGCCTGGTTGTTGACGATGTCGGTCATGTTAAATGAACCGGCCTGCGCCACCACGCCCATCAGGGAGAGACCCAGGAACACTTCGTAGCTCAGCGTCTGCGCGGAAGCACGCATCGCACCCAGCAGCGAGTATTTGTTGTTACTGGACCAGCCTGCGAACAGCACCGCGTAAACCGCGAGGCCTGCCATCATCAGGAAGAACAGAATGCCGATGTTCAGGTCAGCCACCACCCAGGTCGGGCTGACCGGAACGATAGCAAACGCCAGCAGCAGCGAGGTGAAGGCGATCATCGGCGCCAGCGTAAAGATCACGCGGTCCGAGAAGCGCGGAACCCAGTCCTCTTTAAAGAACATCTTGATCATGTCCGCGACCAGCTGGAGTGAACCACCCCAGCCCACGCGGTTCGGTCCGTAACGGTTCTGGAACAGACCGAGCAAACGACGTTCACCAAAGCTCATGAACGCGCCGCAGGTGACGACCACCAGCAGAATCACCACCGCTTTCAGAATGCTCAGCAGGATGTCGATAAGATCCGGCGTTAACCAACTCATGCTTTTGCCTCCTGAAGGTTATCAAGATGCGCACCCGCCAGGACCGGCGCGATGCCAGGCATACCCATCGGCAGACCCACCTGCCCTGCTGACAGGCGTTCAGAAATAATCAGCGGCAGGCTGATTGTCTGGCCGTCGTAGCTAAAGGCAATGTTCGCACCCGCGTTAACGCCAAGCTTCGCGGCATCCGCCGGGTTGAGCTTGATGTACGGCTGCGGCATACGCTGCTGGAATACCGGAGAACGCTGGGACATTTCGTCGCTACCGAACAGATGGTAGTACGGTGCAATACGCCAGTGACCTTCCTGCGCCTGGAAGCTCGCCGGAACGGTGGTGAAGAAGTCCAGACCGGTTTCGGAGGCTTCAATCAGACGCACGCCCGGATCGCCGTGGCGCAGGTGACCGCCCACTTCAGCCTGGAACTTGTTCCATGCCTGCGGGGAGTTCCAGCCCGGTGCCCATGCAAACGGGATTTGCGAACGCGGCGCAGACGGCTGGTTGTTCCCTTCCATCGAGAAGGCAAACATGGTGTCTTTGTCCTGCGGCTGACGCGGTTCGTGCACGCTGATGTTGGCGCGCATCGCGGTACGACCGCTGTAGCGGTGCGGCTCACGCGCCAGTTTCTGGCCGCGAATGCGGAAGCTTGCGTCAGGCGCGGCGTCTTTAATACCCGCCAGCTGAGGCAGTTTCTCAACAACCGCGTCGATAACGTGGTCGAGCTGCGTCCAGTCCACTTCACGGCTCTGCACGGTGCTGTGCAGAGAGTGCAGCCAGCGCCAGCTTTCCAGCATCACAGTGTTGCTGTCGTAGTAGGCCGGGTCATAAACCTGGAAGAAACGCTGGGCGCGGCCTTCGTTGTTGATCACCGTCCCGTCGCTTTCTGCGAAGCTTGCCGCAGAGAGCACGAGGTGCGCTTTGTCCATGATCGCGGTGCGCTGATGGTCGATAACCATCACCAGCGGCGCTCTGGAGAGCGCGGCGTCAACGCGAGCGGCAGAAGCATGGCGATGCAGGTCGTTTTCCAGCACCACAACGGCGTCAGCGGCACCGGATTCCAGTTCGCTTAACGCGTCTTCCAGCGAGCCGCCGCCAATCATACCCAGACCGATGCTGTTCACCGCACGGGCAATCATAGTCACACCGACGTCAGCGCCACGGCCCTTCAGGGCTTTGGCAACGTTCGCTGCGGCCTGAATGATTTCAGCGCTACCGGCGTTGGTACCGGAAATAATCAGAGGTTTCTTCGCCCCCGCCAGCGCCTGAACAATCACGTCGACCTTGTTTTGCAGGTCGCGATCCAGTTCAACGGCCGGCGAGCTGCTGTCCAGCGCGTGGGCAATGGCAAAGCCGAGACGCGCCTGATCTTCAACCGGCGCGCAGTAGGTCCACGCGGCGATATCGTCCAGACGGGTGTTGTCAACGTTAGTCACAAACAGAGGATGCTTCGCGCGCTGGCCGATGTTAAGGATGGCCGCAATCTGCCAGTCAGCCACTTTCTGCGCCGCTGCCATTTCACGTGCTTTGCCTTTCACCGCCTGACGAACCGCCAGAGCCGCGCGTGCGCCGGTCTGCGTCAGGTCTTCACCCAGCACCAGAACCGCATCATAGGATTCGATTTCGCGCAGCGCAGGCGTATGAATGCCGCCTTCACGCAGCACTTTCAGCACCAGCTGGAGACGTTCCTGCTCGCCATGGGCGATACCGGTGTAGAAGTTTTCCGCCCCAACCAGCTCGCGCAGCGCGAAGTTGCTTTCGATGCTGGCGCGCGGGGAGCCGATGCCGATCACTTTCTTCGACTGACGCAGAATATCTGCCGCGCCCTGCATCGCCTGCTCGGCGTTGAGGGTAATGAAGTCGTCGCCACGGCGCTGAACCGGCTGACGCGGACGGTCTTTCAGGTTCACATAGCCATAGCCGAAACGACCGCGGTCGCAGAGGAAGTAGTGGTTAACGGTACCGTTGTAACGGTTTTCGATACGACGCAGTTCGCCGTAACGTTCACCCGGGCTGGTGTTACAGCCGAGGGAGCACTGCTGGCAGATGCTTGGCGCAAACTGCATGTCCCATTTACGGTTGTAACGTTCAGAGTGGGTTTTATCCGTGAATACGCCGGTCGGACAGATTTCTACCAGGTTACCGGAGAATTCGCTTTCCAGCGTACCGTCTTCCGGACGACCGAAGTAGACGTTGTCATGCGCGCCATATACGCCCAGATCCTGACCGTCTGCATAATCTTTGTAGTAACGCACGCAGCGGTAGCAGGCGATGCAGCGGTTCATTTCGTGAGAGATGAACGGCCCCAGATCCTGGTTACGGTGGGTACGCTTGGTAAAGCGATAGCGACGGAAGCTGTGACCGGTCATGACGGTCATATCCTGAAGGTGGCAGTTACCGCCCTCCTCACACACCGGACAGTCGTGCGGGTGGTTGGTCATCAACCACTCCACCACGCTTTCACGGAACTGTTTGGCTTCTTCGTCATCAATCGAAATAAAGGTGCCTTCGGCGGCTGGCGTCATACAGGACATCACCAGGCGACCACGCGTGTCTTCCGCGTTTTGATATTGCTTCACCGCACACTGGCGGCAAGCACCGACGCTGCCCAGCGCCGGATGCCAGCAAAAGTACGGAATATCGAGGCCAAGAGACAGACAAGCTTCCAGCAGGTTGTCCGCCCCGTTGACTTCGTATTCTTTGCCGTCTACATGAATCGTAGCCATTAGCATGCTTCCAGTTGGCTCGGCCGAAACCGAGCGTTAATCAAAATTCTGTTTTTACCAGCGCGCTTTCAGCAGGTTCGGCTGAATACCATTGATCGAATGGGTATTGCTGAACGGCTGCTTGATGCCTGCTTCGAATTCGTCGCGGAAATATTTAATCGCGCTTTGCAGCGGCTCGACGGCGCCCGGTGCGTGGGCACAGAAGGTTTTACCCGGCCCTAAGAATCGACACAGTTGCTCAAGTGTCTCGATATCACCAGGCTGGCCTTCGCCACGTTCGATAGCACGCAGGATCTTCACGCTCCACGGCAGACCATCACGGCACGGTGTACACCAGCCGCAGGACTCGCGGGCGAAGAACTCTTCCAGGTTACGCACCAGGGATACCATGCCGATCTCGTGGTCGACGGCCATCGCCAGCGCCGTACCCAGACGGCTGCCTGCTTTACCAATGCTTTCGAACTCCATTGGCAGGTCAAGGTGGGCTTCGGTCAGGAAGTCAGTCCCTGCCCCACCCGGCTGCCAGGCTTTAAATTTCAGGCCATCGCGCATGCCGCCGGCGTAGTCTTCAAGAATTTCACGTGCGGTGGTGCCGAACGGCAGCTCCCAGACGCCAGGATTCTTCACGCGACCGGAGAAGCCCATCAGCTTGGTACCGGCATCTTTGCTTGAGGAGATGCCCTGATACCACTCCACGCCGTTCGCAAGGATCGCCGGGACGTTACACAGGGTTTCGACGTTGTTTACACAGGTCGGTTTACCCCACACGCCGGAGCTTGCCGGGAACGGTGGCTTGGAGCGCGGGTTCGCGCGGCGGCCTTCCAGGGAGTTAATCAGCGCGGTTTCTTCACCGCAGATATAACGCCCGGCACCGGTGTGCACGAACAGCTCGAAGTCAAACCCGGTGCCCAGGATGTTTTTACCCAGCAGACCGGCTTCAGTGGCTTCGGCAATCGCGCGACGCAGGTTTTCAGCCGCTTCGATGTATTCACCGCGCAGGAAGATGTAGCCACGGTACGCTTTCAGCGCGAACGCGGAGATCAGCATGCCTTCAACCAGCAGGTGCGGCAGCTGTTCCATCAGCAGGCGGTCTTTATAGGTACCCGGCTCCATTTCATCGGCGTTACACAGCAGGTAACGGATGTTCATGGATTCATCTTTCGGCATCAGGCTCCACTTCAGACCGGTGGAGAAGCCCGCGCCCCCGCGGCCTTTCAGGCCAGACTCTTTCACCGCGTTAACGATGTCGTCCGGCGCCATGCCGCCAAGGGCTTTACGCGCGCCGGCATAGCCGTTTTTGCTCTGATATTCGTCGAGCCAGACCGGCTGTTTGTCATCACGCAGACGCCAGGTCAGCGGATGCGTCTCAGCAGTACGAATTACAGTTTTCATTTGTACTGCTCCAGCAGGTCAGGAATCGCTTCCGGCGTCAGATGGCTGTGAGTGTCCTCATCAATCATCATGGTCGGCCCCTTGTCGCAGTTACCCAGGCAGCAGGTTGGCAGCAGAGTAAAGCGTCCGTCGAAGGTGGTCTGGCCCGGCTTGATATTGAGTTTCTTCTCAATCGCAGCCTGAATGCCCTGATAACCGGTGATGTGGCAGACCACGCTGTCACAGTAGCGGATCACATGGCGGCCTACCGGCTGACGGAAGATCTGGCTGTAGAACGTGGCTACGCCTTCTACGTCACTTGCCGGAATGCCCAGCACTTTCGCGATCTCGTAGATCGCCCCATCCGGCACCCAACCACGCTGTTTCTGTACGATTTTCAGCGCTTCAATGGACGCCGCACGCGGGTCTTCGTAGTGGTGCATCTCGTGCTCAATGGCGGCACGCTCTGCTTCACTCAGCTCAAAAGCCTCGGTTTGTGGTTGTTGATTCTCGTGCATAATTAGCGGTCCACATCTGACATAACAAAATCGATACTACCCAGATACACAATCAGGTCGGAGACCAGACTGCCGCGAATGGCGGCCGGGATCTGCTGCAAGTGTGCGAAGCTTGGCGTACGCACGCGGGTGCGGTAGCTCATGGTGCTGCCGTCGCTGGTGAGGTAGTAGCTGTTGATACCCTTGGTCGCTTCAATCATCTGGAAGGATTCCTGTGCCGGCATGACCGGGCCCCAGGAAACTTGCAGGAAGTGGGTGATCAGGGTTTCGATATGTTGCAGCGTGCGCTCTTTCGGTGGCGGCGTCGTCAGCGGGTGATCCGCCTTGAACGGGCCTTCCGGCATGTTATTGAGGCACTGCTCAAGGATGCGCAGGCTCTGGCGCAGCTCTTCCACTTTCAGCATCACGCGGGTGTAGCAGTCGGATACGCCGCCGCCAACCGGGACTTCAAAGTCGAAGTTCTCGTAACCAGAGTAAGGACGGGCTTTACGCACGTCGAAATCAATACCCGTCGCACGCAGACCTGCACCTGTGGTTCCCCACTCCAGCGCTTCTTTCGCGCCGTAGGCAGCAACGCCCTGGGAACGGCCTTTCAGGATGGAGTTACGCAGCGCGGCTTTCTCGTAAGACGCCAGACGTTTTGGCATCCAGTCGAGGAATTCACGCAGCAGACGGTCCCAGCCGCGCGGCAGATCGTGCGCCACACCGCCGATGCGGAACCAGGCCGGGTGCATACGGAAACCGGTAATCGCTTCCACCAGATCGTAGATTTTCTGACGGTCGGTAAAGGCGAAGAAGACCGGCGTCATCGCGCCGACGTCCTGAATGAACGTGGAGATGTACAGCAGGTGGCTGTTAATACGGAACAGTTCAGACAGCATCACACGAATCACGTTAACGCGATCCGGGACGGTGATGCCTGCCAGCTTCTCAACGGCCAGCACGTATGGCATTTCGTTCACGCAGCCGCCGAGGTATTCGATACGGTCGGTGTACGGAATGTAGCTGTGCCAGGACTGACGCTCGCCCATCTTCTCGGCACCACGGTGGTGATAGCCGATGTCAGGCACGCAGTCGACAATCTCTTCGCCGTCAAGCTGAAGAATAATACGGAATGCACCGTGCGCAGACGGGTGGTTTGGACCGAGGTTGAGGAACATGAAGTCCTCGTTTTCGGTGCCGCGCTTCATGCCCCAGTCTTCCGGCTTGAAGGTCAGCGCTTCCATCTCCAGATCCTGCTTGGCTTTGGTCAGCTCAAACGGGTCGAATTCGGTGGCGCGTGCCGGGTAGTCTTTACGCAGCGGGTGGCCGGTCCAGGTCTGCGGCATCATGATGCGCGTCAGATGCGGGTGACCGTCGAAGGTCATGCCGAACATTTCCCAGGTTTCACGCTCGTACCAGTTGGCGTTCGGGAAAAGTTTGGTGATCGTCGGCAGATGCATGTCGTTTTCAGACAATGCCACCTTGAGCATGATATCCGTGTTGCGGTCTATTGAGATCAGGTGGTAGAAAACGGAAAAATCCGCAGCAGGGAGACCCTGGCGGTGCGTTCTCAGACGTTCGTCCATGCCGTGTAAGTCAAACAGCATGACGTAAGGTTTTGGCAATTTCTTGAGGAAATCGACAACTTCCAGTAATTGCTCACGCTTCACCCAAACAACGGGTACCCCGGTGCGGGTGGCCTGAACAGTAAAGGCATCCGGCCCAAAACGGTTGCGCAGTTCGCCAATGACGGGGTCATCGAGATGATCCCGGGTCTGCCAGGCGGCTTCTTGCGCGGTTAAGTCGGTCATATTGTTCACCATTGCAAATGGTCCGTGGTGACTGTTAAGCCTGGCTTCGCGCTATTTGAGTAGTGATATGCGAAGGTGTTCTCCAGGCCCACAGGCGCAAATTAAATTTCGTCAGGCGTACGCAGGTTGGTGACGGCAATACGTTCACCACGTTTACGCTCGCGCTCAGACTGCATGTTCGCGCGATAGACACCCTGATCGCCAACAACCCATGAAAGCGGGCGGCGTTCTTTACCAATTGACTCCTGGAGCAGCATCAGCGCCTGCATATAGGCCTCTGGACGCGGCGGGCAGCCCGGGATGTACACATCCACCGGAATGAACTTATCAACGCCCTGCACAACGGAATAAATGTCGTACATACCGCCGGAGTTTGCACATGCGCCCATGGAGATAACCCATTTTGGCTCCAGCATCTGGTCATAAAGACGCTGAATAACCGGTGCCATCTTGGTAAAGCAGGTCCCGGCCACCACCATCAGGTCAGCCTGACGTGGAGAAGCACGCAGTACCTCGGCCCCAAAACGCGCAACGTCATGCACCGCAGTGAATGACGTCACCATTTCAACGTAGCAGCAAGAAAGGCCAAAGTTGTATGGCCAGATGGAGTTCTTACGACCCCAGTTGACCATGTCGTGCATGGCATGTTCGAGCTTGCCCATGTACACGCTTTTGTTGACTTCTTGCTCCAGGGGGTCGGTTACGATCTCCTGTTTTTGCAGGGGGTAACGGTCATTCTCACCGTTAGGATCTATGCGGGTGAGCGTATAATCCATCTTATTGCCTCGCTGTTACTGCTGACGATTAGAGATACTGTTTTCCGGGTTGATGTGTTCACGGCGTGAACGCACAGGTGTCCAGTCCAGCGCGCCAATACGCACCAGATAAACCAGACCGGCCAGTAACACTAAAATGAAAATTGCGGCCTCGACAAAGCCCACCCAACCACTTTCGCGAATGGAGGTAGACCACGCGAAGAGGTAAAGCGCTTCCACGTCAAAAATGACGAAGAACATGGCTACCAGGTAGAACTTGGCAGACAGGCGTAAGCGAGCGGTACCTACTGAATCAATACCTGATTCGAAAGGTGTGTTTTTGTGCCTTGCGCGGGCGCGACCGCCCAGGAACCAGCCGCCGACTAACATCAGGCAGCACAGGCCAATGGCTACAATAAGAAAGATTGCGAATGCCCAGTGATGAGCGATGACTTCTGTGGATGTTGACATACTCATTGCTTACTCATCAAAAGTGATACCGACGACACTGCTCTTGCTGGCAGATGGGCATCACATCGATTCATGGGGAGGAACAAAATAACCTTACACTAACTGTCAGAAATGAGACATAGACAGCAAAATGATGGGGTTTTTTACTCCTTTCTATAACCTTTTGTCAACTTTAACAAAGGTTTCTTCACATTAAATTACAACGTGCGATTCTCATTAACATTTGGTGCCCTTTAACCCTGGTGGGTACATGACTTTCCGTCAAATGCATCTTGTTGAATCGTGTCCGTTTTGGAAGTAAAAAAAATAACCCTCCTATTTTGACAGGATTTGCCAACGATTCCTCCCCCCAAATGGGAGTATTTTCTTGATCTGAGACACGCTTTTGTTAATTCAATCAAAAAAACAGCAACATATTTCCTGTTTTTTTAACATCGGCGGGGTATGAGGTAAGTTAGAACAGGTATTGTTTACATCTTAACCAAAAACATTTACTGCATTGATAAATAAGCGGTATTTGCTTTATCCCTGCTCCGTTCACGGTTATGAATAGCAAAAAAAACCACTCGCAGGAAAAAATCATGCGAGTGGCTCTTTTTTGCACTTACATTTTGTTACGAGAATTTTGAGGGAATGATCACTCAAAATCCCCTTCCACGATCAGGGAGTCGTCCCCTCCTTCGGGAGTAACAGGCGCGTACTGCCATGGATTGTGGTAGTTTTCCATTGCCTCGAACACCACTTTTGCCAGCTCGTTGTTGCTGGCGGCGTTATGGCACAGCAGGTACTCCGTATCCGGCAACGACGGGAGTCCCTCGGATTGACCCAGCACACGAAGATCGGGGCTCATCATCTCCACCGGACGGGCCGTTACGCCAAGCCCGGCCTTCACCGCCGCTCGCACTGCGGGCAAGGTTGACGCCACGTACGCCAGGCGCCATGGAATACCGGCTTCGTTGAGCGCAGCCAGCACCATATCGCGGAACGGACTCGGATCGTCCAGCAGGACCAGGGGTATCGGCTCACCTTTCTGCAATACATACTCCGCGGCACAGTACCAGTGCGTTGGAGAAGTACGCAGCGTCAGGCTGTCAAACTGGCCAGGTCGATGCGTGGTGACCACCAGGTCAACCTCGTTTTCTTTCAGCATCTCAACCATGAAAGCATTGCGTTTAACGCTAACGTCCAGGGCAAGCTTCGGATAAACCGAGCTAATTCGGTTGAGAAGGAAGGGTAAAATGGTATCTGCTGATTCATCTGACGCCCCTAATGTTAACACTCCCTGAAGGTTGCTAAACATTAATGACATACAGGCTTCATCATTAAAGCGCAGTATCTTTCTGGCATAACCCAGAAGCTGAATACCATGTTCTGTTAAAAGCTTATTACGTCCATGACGCGCAAAAAGCTCTTTACCAACCAGTTGTTCCAGCCGCTGCATTTGCTGACTCACGGCGGACTGGGTACGGCAAACGGCGGCAGCAGCTGCTGCAAAAGTGTTGAGATCGGCGACCGCAACAAACGTTCTCAGCAGATCGAGGTCGAGATTCATTATCGGACGATTTGCATTTATCATATCTTTTCACTTTCAGGTTGCTCGTGCGGAGCTGCCCGGGTTGAAGCTGTGTGTAACAGTTAAGCAATTCCTTCTGAAGAGTTTCCCTCGCATCCCGGCCCGGCAGACTGCCTGACAGATAGTTATTGTACTGCGGTATATCACCAGTCAGAAATCACGTTTCATGACGTTATTTTTATTCTCTTGCGTCCAGGATATTTCGTTGTTTGCAGGTCGATGTTAATACCATAAAGAGTAAGACATGTTTTCTGCCATCTATATCGCAGCGTTGGCAACGTAGCAAGATGTGACTTACCCAATCAGCCAGAGATAATTTTAACAATAACAATCGATTAATACAGGAAAGCAGTATCCGATATACGTAACAGGCCTATCGCTATGCTGCATTCCCGAAACACATCTTAACCCAAATCCACTATATTTATAAGTCTTATTGCAATATTAAGGATTTACCGCCAATGATAAGCAACTACACTCTTTTTATTAAAATTAACGAAAGTTGCATTTTCGTCGTTAATAATAAATAAAGTTTAATTTAGATTCAGGCCATTCATTAATAACCCTTAACATTAATTTCACATGAGTAACTTTTAACCTGGCTTTGCTAATATGGCAATCGGTATCTTAGCATTCAGGTTTTACGAATGGTCACTCAGGGGGACTAATGCATCAGCCCGAATCGTCTTTTTATTTATCCCAGAATAATATTCATCTTTATATGAAATTTTTAGCACAAACAACCCAACCTCCCTCTTTATCACGATAAATTCAGGCACAAAATCACTCCGTCGTTAGAGTAAGCGATCACCGCGGCATTGCCCGGTTGGACGAAATCTTCTTCTGTGCGCCCTTCAAAACGAAGCGCGGTGGGAGTACATTGTTCCGTGCTCACTTCCACGGCAGGAAGTTGCAATAATAGCGAAAAGGTTAAAGGTTCATGTCCCCTATCGAAAAATCCAGCAAGCTCGACAACGTCTGTTACGACATCCGTGGCCCGGTACTCAAAGAGGCAAAACGCCTTGAAGAGGAAGGCAATAAGGTTCTGAAACTCAACATCGGCAACCCCGCGCCATTTGGTTTTGAAGCGCCGGATGAGATCCTGGTGGATGTGATCCGTAACCTGCCCACTGCACAAGGCTACTGCGATTCAAAAGGGCTTTATTCCGCCCGTAAAGCCATCATGCAGCACTATCAGGCTCGCGGTATGCGCGACGTCACCGTTGAAGATATCTACATTGGCAACGGTGTCTCGGAGCTGATCGTTCAGGCGATGCAGGCGCTCCTGAACAGCGGCGATGAAATGCTGGTTCCTGCCCCGGATTATCCGCTGTGGACGGCTGCGGTGTCCCTGTCCAGCGGTAAAGCGGTGCACTACCTGTGCGACGAATCCTCTGACTGGTTCCCGGATCTGGATGATATTCGCGCCAAAATTACCCCGCGCACCCGGGGTATCGTGATCATTAACCCGAATAACCCGACGGGTGCGGTCTATTCAAAAGAGCTGCTGATGGAGATCGTCGAGATCGCTCGCCAGCACAACCTGATCATCTTTGCCGACGAGATTTACGACAAGATCCTGTACGACGCGGCGCAGCACCACTCTATCGCCGCGCTGGCACCCGATCTGCTGACGGTCACCTTTAACGGACTGTCTAAAACTTACCGCGTTGCCGGTTTCCGTCAGGGCTGGATGGTACTGAACGGTCCGAAAAAACATGCGAAAGGCTACATTGAAGGGCTGGAGATGCTGGCATCCATGCGTCTGTGCGCCAACGTACCGGCGCAACATGCGATCCAGACAGCTCTCGGCGGCTATCAAAGCATCAGCGAGTTTATCGTTCCAGGCGGCCGCCTGTATGAACAGCGCAACCGCGCATGGGAATTGATTAATGATATTCCGGGCGTCTCCTGCGTGAAGCCTAACGGCGCGCTGTACATGTTCCCGAAAATCGACGCGAAGCGCTTCAATATTCACGACGACCAGAAAATGGTGCTCGACTTCCTGTTGCAGGAAAAAGTGCTACTGGTTCAGGGGACGGCGTTTAACTGGCCGTGGCCGGATCACGTGCGTATCGTCACCTTGCCGCGCGAAGACGATCTCGAGATGGCCATCAGCCGCTTCGGGCGCTTCCTCTCCGGGTACCATCAGTAACGCTGACTTTTCGCCGGGTAGCGCTGCGCTTACCCGGCCTGCAACATCCGCAAATTTGCATCTTCCCTCCCCTCCCCGCACAATGAAGTCTGTCGCAGTGAAGACATAAGGTAACCTATGAGTCAGAGTCATTTCTTTGCCCACCTCTCCCGCCTGAAACTCATCAACCGCTGGCCGCTGATGCGCAACGTGCGCACTGAAAATGTGTCTGAGCACAGTTTGCAGGTTGCCATGGTCGCGCACGCGCTGGCCGCGATTAAAAACCGCAAATTCAACGGGCAGGTGAATGCCGAACGTATCGCCCTGCTGGCGATGTATCACGATGCATCGGAAGTGCTGACCGGGGATCTGCCTACGCCGGTGAAATATTTCAACTCGCAGATTGCCCAGGAATATAAGGCCATTGAGAAGATTGCCCAGCAGAAGCTGATCGACATGGTGCCTGAAGAGCTGCGCGATATCTTCGGGCCGCTGATCGATGAGCATCAGTATACGGAAGAGGAGAAATCCCTGGTTAAGCAGGCCGATGCGCTGTGCGCCTACCTGAAGTGTCTGGAAGAGTTATCCGCCGGGAATAACGAATTTTTACTGGCAAAAACGCGTCTGGAAAAAACGCTGGAATCCCGTCGCAGCGAAGAGATGGACTACTTTATGCGCGTGTTTGTGCCGAGCTTCCATTTGTCGCTGGATGAGATTAGCCAGGATTCGCCACTCTGATTTTCGCCCAGCGGCGCTGCGCTTGCAGGGCCTACGGGGTTGTAGGCCGGGTAAGGCGTAGCCGCCACCCGGCAAAATGCTCAGAACGGAAACAGGACCGGTATCAATACCACGCACACCACCATCACCAGCACGGTGAACGGCACACCCAGCTTCACGAAATCACTGAACCTATAATTCCCGGGCCCCAGCACCAGCGTATTGACCGGGGAAGAGACCGGCGTCATAAATGCCGCGGACGCCGCCATCGCAACGATCATCGCAAACGGATACGGCGAAACGCCCATCGATTTTGCCATCGCCAGCGCAATGGGCGCCATCAGCACCGCCGTTGCGGTATTGGAGATGAACAAACCGATGGTGGCACACATGACGAACAGGCAAACCATCATCAGGTACGGACCATATCCCCCGCCCGCGTCCATTAGGCCTTTCACGATCAAATCCACCCCGCCGGTTTTCTGTAGCGCCAGGGCGAAGGGCATCATCCCGACGATGAGAATGATGCTCGGCCAGTGAATCGCTTTGTAAGCGCTTTCGGCGTCAATACAGCGGAATTTGCCCATTAACAGACAGGCGATTATCGCCGCCACCGGGTTAGGGATCTCGTCCGTCAGCATCAGCGCGACCATCAATACCAGGCAAAAAATCGCATGGGGCGCCTGGCTGTGCGCCGGTGATGCATCGTTCTCTTCAATCGGCATATTCAGCACCACAAAATCGCGGCCTTTCTGCCCGAGCTGGCTAATCAGTTTCCAGTTGCCGACCACGAGGAAGATATCCCCCAGCAGGATCGGCTCATCCACCACCGCCCCTTCAAGGGCTACGCCATCGCGCTTCAGGCCCACCACGTTGAGGCCATAGCGGGTACGAAAGCCGATTTCACGCACGGTTTTACCCAATAACTCCGATTCCGGGATCAGGGACACCTCGGCCATTCCCACATCCAGCGCCTGGTCGGAGAAATACTCACCGCGCAGCACCATCGGCTCCAGCAGCTGTTCGCTACAAAACTCGCGCAGATCCACGTCCGCGGTGGACATATCAATCAGCAGGACGTCACGCGCGCGAAACTCTGACACCCCGTTCACGTTAACGATCACCCGGCGAAAACGACGCCAGCGCTCAACCCCGATGACGTTCGCGCCATAGCGTTCGCGTAGCTTAAGGTCATCCAGCCGCTGCCCCACCATAGGCGATCCCGGGCGGATAGCCAGACGTCGGGCACGCCCGGTCAGACGATACTCTTTAATCAGATCGCGGAAAGAGCGCCGCTTCCAGCCCTCTTTGGCTTTATCCTGCTTCTCCCCTTTCAGCGCGAAACGGGTCAACAGCATATAGATAATGCCCATCACCAGTACCACCAGCCCGATCGGCGTAACGCTGAAAAAACTAAACCCCTGAAGCCCCTCACGGATCAGTTCGCTGTTCACGACGAGGTTCGGCGGCGTTGCGACCAGCGTCATCATGCCGCTGATGAGCCCGGCGAAGCTCAACGGCATCATCAGCCGCGACGGGGAGATCTGCATCCTCATGCAGACGCTCAGCACGACCGGAATAAAGATGGCCACGACGCCCGTAGAGCTCATAAACGCGCCCAGCCCGGCGACCGTCAGCATCAGGTAAATCAGCATTTTGGTTTCGCTGCTGCCCGCCACCTTAACCAACCACGACCCCATCATCGTCGCCACGCCGGTGCGTACCAGCCCGTCGCCAATAATAAACAGGGCGGCAATCAAAATAACGTTGGGATCGCTAAACCCGGAAAAGGCTTCCGGCAGGGAAAGGGTACCGCTCAGAACGAATGCGACAATCACAAACAGGGCGACGGCATCCATGCGCACCTTGCCCGTGGCAAAAAGAATGATGGCGATTAACAGCAGGCTCAGGACCCAAATCAGTTCACCGTTCACAACATGTCCTTGTCAGTGGAGGAGAAGCAATTCTGCCATAAAAAAGCCCCGGTAATGCGGGGCTATATCATGGGATTACATTTTTAGCGAGACGGTTACAACTCCGTCTGACGCCTTCGAGACGTCGATGGCGGTCAGGGTGTTAAGCACGAAATCCGCCTCTTCCAGCCGGGGGGAACCCGCCGGGACGTTAACGGCAATGACGTGGCTTCCGGCGTTCAGCCCGGCCAGCACGCCTGCCGCCGCGTCTTCCACCACCACGCACTCCGCTGGCGCAAGGCCAAGCAGTTCTGCGCCGAGCAGAAACGCATCCGGTTCAGGCTTGCCGCGCTTCACGCGCTCAGCGGTAATGAAGACATCCGGCGTCGGTAAACCTGCCGCCTTATGACGGGCATGCGCGACGGGAACCGAGCCGGAGGTGACGATAGCCCACGGGATCTGCGCTTCATTCAGGTGCTCAAGCAGTTCACGCGCACCGGGCAGCGCGGTGATGCCTTCGGTATCGGTAGCTTCAATCTGCTCAAGATAGCGGAACTCCGCCTGAATCTCTTCCTCAGAACGTCCCGCAAGGAAGTGCCGCAATGAGGTAATGGCCTGTTTGCCATGGATGAAATTCAGTACGTCCTGATGGTCGATGCCGTGCCGGTCGGCCCAGTGGCACCACGAGCGCTCCACCACCGGTAGCGAATCCACCAGCGTACCGTCCAGATCAAACAGAAAACCTTTACACTGCACACACACCTCCGTCAGGCATTAATGATTTGTTGAATTTCGTTGCTGCTTAAATGGTACTGACGCGGACAGGCGTGCCACGCGCTCAGCATACGTTGATACTTATCCCACATCGGGGTCTGGGCGTTGAAGCCGTGCGTACCCGCATCAAAATGGGTGTAACGCCCTTCGGTATTCACCATAAAGCGTACATAGCTCAGATAGCGCGCTTCCGTCGCAGCATCAAAGCCCAGGAACGTCACGCGGCGCTCGTCAATGGTCTGCTGGTCCTTCAGATTGGTCCAGGACACATGCAGCGCATGGTACATCTCCATGATGTCGATAACGATACGGCAGGTTTCCTCTTTCAGTTCGCCAAATTCGCGATCCAGTTCGCGCATCTGCAAGCCAAAACCACGTTCAACAATGGTTTGCAGGCGGCTGTAGCGCGCAGCGTTATCGGGATCAAGCATAGTCATCATCTTGTACTGGTTAGACAAAATCAGACGTTGAGCATGGGTCATTTCCATCTTTCGACTCCTGTAGCGCATTGCACTGTAAAAAAAAGACACGGTAACTGATTGTTACTGTGCCTTCTTTTGGTCGTCGTTTCGATGATCAATCACAAGTCATCGAGGAATGTTTTATCAAGCTGTTTAAACGCACGCTTGAGGGTATCCGCCAGCGCCTGATAGTCTGGCTTGCCTTCAACCGGTGCCAGCGCCTGGCCCGCCTCCTCCAGTTTTCCACGCACTTCATAAAACCAGTGTAAAACAGAAGGCGGAAGTGGCGTGACGGAACGTTTGCCTAACCACCATAGCCCCTGCATCGGCAGGCTTAACGCAAAAAGCGCCGTCGCGACGGCAGGGCCAAGCTGTCCACCTAACGCTATCTGCCAGCACAGGGTAAAAACGGCAATCGGGGGCATAAAGCGAATCGCATAGCGCGTGGCGCGAATAGTGCGATTTTCAATAAACATGGGCGCGAGGCGCTTTTCCATCGGCCATGTCTTTGCGTAATGCTGTCCCCGACGAAACAGACTAAAAAAGTTCACGGACGGGATTTCGGGTGTCGACATGGCTGTACCTCAACTTCACATATAAAAATTAAAATTTTCGTGCAAAACCACAACAGGCTATGACAACGTTCAAAATATTTTGTCATCGCTACCCCGTATCGGGTATCCTGTGCCAGCCTGATAGGGCCGTAGACGATAAGCGTTAACTCGTCAAATTATCGCATATTATGCCATTGTCTGAAAAATGTTCAAAATGGCTTAAAATCATAGGTATTTCTTCCATCCTGCCAGAATGTTTGTTTGGCATGATGTTAATCATAAATGTCTGGGTCAGCATGCGTTACGCTTTTAGACTCACTGACGTTTTTTTAGCCACGTATCAATAATAGGTACTTCCATGTCGAGTAAGTTAGTACTGGTTCTGAACTGCGGTAGCTCCTCACTGAAATTCGCCATCATCGATGCGCTCAACGGTGACGAGTACCTCTCTGGTTTGGCCGAATGTTTCCATCTGCCTGAAGCACGTATCAAGTGGAAGATGGACGGCAGCAAACAAGAAGCGGCTTTAGGTGCAGGCGCCGCTCACAGTGAAGCGCTGAACTTTATCGTTAACACTATTCTGGCACAAAAACCAGAACTGTCTGCTCAGCTGACCGCAATTGGTCACCGTATCGTCCACGGCGGCGAAAAATACACCAGTTCCGTGGTAATCGACGACTCCGTGATCCAGGGTATCAAAGACTCTGCGTCTTTCGCACCGCTGCATAACCCGGCGCACCTGATCGGTATCGCTGAAGCACTGAAATCCTTCCCGAGTCTGAAAGACAAAAACGTGGCCGTGTTCGATACCGCGTTCCATCAGACCATGCCGGAAGAGTCTTACCTCTATGCCCTGCCATACAGCCTGTACAAAGAGCACGGCGTCCGTCGTTACGGCGCACACGGCACCAGCCACTTCTATGTGACTCAGGAAGCCGCAAAAGTGCTGAACAAGCCGGTTGAAGAAGTCAACATCATCACCTGCCACCTGGGCAACGGTGGTTCTGTTTCCGCTATCCGCAACGGGAAGTGTGTTGACACCTCTATGGGTCTGACCCCGCTGGAAGGTCTGGTGATGGGTACCCGTTCCGGTGATATCGACCCGGCGATCATCTTCCACCTGCACGACACCCTGGGCATGAGCGTTGACGACATCAACAAAATGCTGACCAAAGAGTCTGGCCTGCTGGGCCTGACCGAGGTCACCAGCGACTGCCGTTACGTTGAAGACAACTACGCAGAAAAAGCTGACGCTAAACGTGCAATGGACGTTTATTGCCACCGTCTGGCGAAGTACATCGGTTCTTACACCGCGCTGATGGAAGGCCGTCTGGATGCTGTTATCTTCACCGGCGGTATCGGTGAGAACGCGGCAATGGTACGTGAACTGTCCCTGGGCAAACTGGGCGTTCTGGGCTTCGAAGTTGATCATGAGCGTAACCTGGCTGCCCGCTTCGGCAAGTCTGGCTTCATCAACAAAGAAGGCACCCGCCCTGCTATCGTTATCCCAACTAACGAAGAGCTGGTCATCGCGCAAGACGCGCACCGCCTGACTGCCTGATTCCACACCGCCAGCAATGCTGGCGGTGCTGTTTTGTAACCCGCCCAACGCGGCGGTAACGAAAGAGGATAAACCGTGTCCCGTACTATTATGCTGATCCCTACCGGAACCAGCGTCGGCCTGACCAGCGTCAGCCTCGGCGTGATCCGCGCTATGGAACGCAAAGGCGTTCGTATGAGCGTCTTTAAGCCTATCGCCCAGCCACGTGCCGGTGGCGATGCGCCAGACCAGACCACCACCATCGTTCGCAAGAACTCCAATCTGCCAGCGGCTGAACCGCTGAAGATGAGCCACGTTGAATCTCTGCTCTCCAGCAACCAGAAAGACGTGCTGATGGAAGAGATCATTGCCAACTACCACGCAAACGCGCAGGACGCGGAAGTGGTGCTGGTTGAAGGCCTGGTCCCGACCCGTAAACACCAGTTTGCCCAGTCTCTGAACTTTGAAATCGCGAAAACCCTGAACGCAGAGATCGTTTTCGTGATGTCTCAGGGCACGGATACCCCAGAGCAGCTGAAAGAGCGTATCGAACTGACGCGCAGCAGCTTCGGCGGTGCGAAAAACACCAGCATCACCGGCGTGATTGTTAACAAGCTGAACGCGCCAGTAGATGAGCAGGGCCGTACGCGTCCTGACCTGTCCGAAATTTTTGACGACTCTTCCAAAGCGAAAGTCATCAAAGTTGACCCGGCTAAGTTGCAGGATTCCAGCCCGCTGCCTGTTCTGGGCGCGGTGCCATGGAGCTTCGATCTGATTGCCACCCGTGCAATTGATATGGCGCGTCACCTGAACGCCACCGTGATCAACGAAGGCGATATCAACACCCGCCGCGTGAAGTCCGTAACTTTCTGCGCACGTAGCATTCCACACATGCTGGAGCATTTCCGTGCAGGTTCCCTGCTGGTAACCTCCGCAGACCGTCCGGATGTGCTGGTTGCAGCCTGTCTGGCCGCGATGAACGGCGTGGAGATCGGCGCGATCCTGCTGACCGGTGCCTACGAGATGGACCCACGCGTAAGCAAGCTGTGCGAACGTGCGTTCGCCACTGGCCTGCCAGTCTTCATGGTGAACACTAACACCTGGCAGACCTCCCTGAGCCTGCAAAGCTTCAACCTCGAAGTGCCGGTTGATGACCACGAGCGTATCGAGAAAGTTCAGGAATACGTTGCGGGCTACATCAACGCAGACTGGATCGAATCCCTGACGGCGACCTCCGAGCGCAGCCGTCGTCTGTCTCCTCCAGCCTTCCGTTACCAGTTGACCGAGCTGGCGCGTAAAGCGGGCAAACGCGTGGTTCTGCCAGAAGGCGACGAACCACGTACCGTTAAAGCGGCAGCCATCTGTGCAGAGCGCGGTATCGCGACCTGTGTGCTGCTGGGTAACCCGGATGAGATCAACCGCGTTGCGGCGTCTCAGGGCGTTGAGCTCGGCGCGGGCATCGAAATCGTTGATCCTGACGTGGTCCGCGAAAGCTACGTTGCCCGTCTGGTTGAGCTGCGTAAGAACAAAGGCATGACCGAAGCCGTTGCGCGCGAGCAGCTGGAAGACAACGTGGTGCTGGGTACGCTGATGCTGGAGCAGGACGAAGTTGACGGTCTGGTTTCCGGTGCGGTTCACACCACCGCAAATACCATCCGTCCACCGTTGCAGCTGATCAAAACCGCACCGGGTAGCTCTCTGGTCTCCTCCGTGTTCTTCATGCTGCTGCCTGAACAGGTTTACGTTTACGGCGACTGCGCGATCAACCCGGACCCAACCGCAGAGCAGCTGGCAGAAATCGCTATCCAGTCTGCGGACTCCGCAACTGCCTTCGGTATCGAACCGCGCGTCGCGATGCTCTCCTACTCCACCGGCACCTCTGGTGCAGGTAGTGACGTAGAGAAAGTCCGTGAAGCAACCCGCATTGCACAGGAAAAACGTCCGGATCTGATGATCGACGGCCCGCTCCAGTACGATGCCGCGGTAATGGCTGACGTGGCGAAATCCAAAGCGCCGAACTCGCCGGTTGCAGGTCGCGCTACCGTGTTCATCTTCCCGGATCTGAACACCGGTAACACCACCTATAAAGCGGTACAGCGTTCAGCAGACCTGATCTCCATCGGGCCAATGCTGCAAGGCATGCGCAAACCTGTGAACGACCTGTCCCGTGGTGCGCTGGTTGACGATATCGTCTACACCATCGCGCTGACGGCGATCCAGTCTTCGCAGCAGCAGTAAGCTAAAAAGCCCGGTGGCGCTAGCGCTTACCGGGCCTACGGTTTTGTAGGCCGGATAAGCGAAGCGCCATCCGGCAAGAGAGGCGACCACAAATGGTCGCCTTTTTTATTACAGCAGCTCCCGCGCCGCCGACACAATGTCATGTGCCGTCAGGCCATACTCCTTTTGCAAGAAGTCCTGCGTTCCCACCTGACCATATCGTTCCTTCACCCCCACCCGCCGCATAGGCACCGGACAGGTTTCCACCAGCACTTCCGCCACCGCCGACCCCAGCCCGTTGTGAATGCTGTGATTTTCGCAGGTCACAATACGCCCGGTTTTCTCGGCATAGTTTTTCACCAGCATCCGATCGATGGGCTTCAGGGTAAACATGTCGATGACCGCTGCGCTTACCCCCTCCTGCTCCAGCTGGCGCGCCGCCTCCAGCGCTTCCGCCACCATAATGCCGTTAGCAATCAGGGTAATATCGGTTCCCTCGCGCAGCACGTTGCCCTTGCCGATGGTGAAGGTTGACCCCGGGGCATACACACTCGGCGCCTGTTTACGGATGGTCCGCACCCAGTAAAAGCCTTCCAGGTCGATAAGCTGACGCAGCACATCTTCGAACATCACCGCATCGGTCACCTCCAGCACCACTGAATGCGCCAGACCGCGCACGATGCCCATATCCTCAAACGACATATGCGTCCCGCCGTTGTGGCAGGCCGTCACGCCCGCATCCGAGGCAATCACCTTCACGTTATTGCGCTGGTATTCCAGGGACATAAACAGCTGGTCGAAGCAGCGACGGCTGGCAAAGGCGGTAAAGGTATGGACGAACGGCTTACGTCCGGTGAGCGACAGCCCGGCGGCCGTCCCAATCACGTTGGCCTCCATAATGCCGCAGTTGATAACGTGCTGTGGATAATCACGCGCTACGCCGTCCATCGCCATCGAACTCATCAGATCCGCTTCGAGCGCAATGATCTCGCTCCCGGCCTCAATCTGTTTTGCCACAAAACCCGCGTAGACCTTACGCATCTCAACGGCATCTTTCTGTCCTGTCGGTGCAACCTTAATCATGTGAAGCCTCCAGTTGGCGAATCGTCTCGTTAAGCGCCGCTTTGCTCTCCTCGGTTAATCGCAGGTGATGCGAGTTGCTGAGCTGTTCAAGGTATGGCACCCCCTGCCCTTTAATGCTGTCGAGGATCACCACCCGCGGACGCGCATCAGCCTCAGGGATCGGCGCGGTCACCTCCAGCAGCGCCGGAATGTCATCCCCTTTCACCGTCACCACGTCAAAACCAAAGGCGCGGAATTTGCCTTCCAGGTCGAAGGCGCTGATGATTTCGTCCAGCTCGCCGTCGAGCTGCTGTTTGTTCCAGTCCACGAATACCGTCAGGTTGTTCAGTCGATGGTGAGCGATAAACTGGAAGGCTTCCCAGCACTGCCCTTCATTCAGTTCTCCGTCGCCAACGATGCAAAACACCCGGTTTGGCCTTCCTGCCAGCTTGTGCGACAGCGCCATGCCGCCAGCGATGGAGATCCCCTGCCCCAGTGAACCGGTGGTGGCATCCACGCCGCGTGTTTTCAGGCGATCCGGGTGACTTGGCAGACGCGTCCCGTTCTGGTTCAGCGTGCTCAGCTCTTCAATCGGGAAGTAGCCCTTAATCGCCAGCGTGCTGTACAGCGCCGGCCCCGCATGGCCTTTCGACAGCACAAAGTAATCGCGCTCTGGCCAGTCCGGATCGGCCGGGTCAATTTTCATCACCGCGCCGTACAGAACGGCCAGCGTTTCAACGACTGACATGCTGCCACCGTAGTGACCAAAACCCAGCTGCGTAAGGGATTTCAGCGTCTCAAGGCGGATCTGACGCGCCAGGTCGGTTATTTCATTCTCATTCATGATTTGGCTCCGGGGTTTTCCTGCGCGTTACCGCTGGCAGGTTTGTTTTTAGCGAAGACGTTGTAGGCCACCAGCAGCGCGAACAACACAACAACCAGTCCGGTGATGGCAAGCGGCGACAGGAAGCGTGCCAGGTTGCCCAGCACAATCCCGACCGCACCAAAATCAGCGTCCGAGAAGGTCGTATTCGCAAAGCCAATTGCGCCCAGAACAGGCAGCAGCAGGACCGGGAGGAAGGTGATCAGCAGGCCGTTAGCAAAGGCGCCAATCATTGCCCCGCGGCGTCCACCGGTGGCGTTACCGAACACGCCCGCCGTTGCGCCGGTGAAGAAGTGCGGCACGACGCCCGGGAGGATCAGCACCCAGCTAAACTGACCGCAGATGAACAAGCCCACAATCCCGCCGAGGAAGCTAAACAGGAAGCCAATCAGCACCGCGTTTGGCGCATACGGGTAGACCACCGGGCAGTCCAGCGCAGGCCGCGCATTGGGCACCAGTTTTTCCGAGAAGCCGGTAAAGGCCGGGACGATTTCCGCCAGAATCAGGCGCACGCCCTGCAAGATGATGAACACGCCTGCCGCGAAGGTGATGGCCATAATGATGGCGTATACCAGGTAGTTTTGGCCGCCGCTGAAGGTGGCCTCCACGTACTCACGTCCGGCGCTCACCGCCATGATCAGGTAGATAATCATCATGGTCAGGGAGATGGAGATTGAACTGTCACGCAGGAAGCTAAGGTTCTTCGGCAGGTTCATCTCTTCGGTGGAGCGCGAGCCTTTCCCGACCTTGCTGCCAATCCAGCCGGACAGCACGTAGCCCAGCGTGCCGAAATGACCGAAGGCGATCTCATCGTTGCCGGTAATACGCTTCATATAGCGCTGCGCAATCGCCGGGAAGAAGGCCATAATCAGGCCGAGGATCAACGAACCGGTAAAGACCAGCCCGACCCCCTCGAAGCCTGCAACCGTCAGGATCACGCCGATCATGCATGCCATGTAGAAGGTGTGATGCCCGGTGAGGAAGATGTATTTCAGGCGGGTAAAGCGCGCAACAATAATATTCGCCACCATCCCGAAGGCCATAATGAGCGCGGTGGAAGCGCCATATTTCTCCAGGGCAATCGATACAATAGCTTCATTGTTGGGAATAATGCCCTGAATATTAAAGGCGTGCTCAAACATACCGCCGAGCGGATTTAAAGAGCCCACCAGCACGGTTGCGCCGCCGCCCAATACAATAAAGCCGAGAATGGTTTTAATTGTGCCTTTTACCACATCCGAAAAAGCTTTTTTCTGCGCCACCAGACCAATCAGGGCAATTAACCCGACCAGCACTGAAGGGACTTTTAAAATATCAACAACGAAATTCAGCGTTTCAAGGATAAACATATCCACCTCGCCTTATCAGGATTATTGTCTTTCGAACCAGGCGCGCAGCTGCGCTTCGAGTTCGTTGATATCGATGATATTGTTGATTACCACCAGCTGGCTTTCCGGCACGCTGGCGCTGGCGGCAATGTCTTTTGCCATTACAAACAGGTCCGCCGCGCCCGGCGTGGCCGAGGAGAGATCGGAGTGTTCAACCTCTGCCTCAATTTCCAGTTTTTTGAGCACCTTTTTAATATTCATTTCGACCATAAAACTGCTGCCCAGGCCGGAGCCGCAAATAGCCATGATTTTCATTGTTATCCCCTTTTTTGAGTAGAGTACGCCCCATCACGCTGACGCGTAATGTTGAGATGAATCGGATTAAATAATTAAATCAGAAGCGATCGATGATGGTTTTTATCTCCTCCAGCGTATTCGCCCGATGTAATTCAGCCATATCTTCGTCGCTGGAAAATAATTCCGCTAAGGCCGAGATCATTTCGATATGGCTATCCTTGTCCGGCGCCGCCAGCATCACAATCACATCGACGGGGTCAAACTCACCGGCACCAAAAGAGACACCCTGTTTCAGTTTTAACAATGACAGGCCAAGTCCTTTCGCCCCTTCTTCCGGTCGCGCATGTGGCATTGCCAGCCCTGGAGCCAGCACATAGTAGGGACCTAACGTGTGGTGCTGCTCGATGATAGCCGTAACATATTCCGGCGCGATAACCTGCAAATCCAGCAGCGGTTTCGCGCACAGTTCCAGCGCCTGGGGCCAGCTTTCAACGCTATCCTGTAGGATGATGGTTGTATCATATATCCACTTTTTGAGCATTTTTCACTCCCGCTAAAGACCAGACATGGGCAAACTCTATTCAACCCATCAATCAATGACTGCGATCGCGATCACAAAGATAGCGCTACCAACGACTAACATGCAGAACTGTGATAGCGCTATCAAATTGCTATCATGGTGCGAAATCACAGCAAAAAAAGGGATTTAAGGCGTATACTGCCTGTCACGTAAAATGAAGGATGAAACTGAATCGCGTCCTGTCAGCAGGAAGATGTATGTCTTTAACTCGAAAACGGCGCAGTACCGGAAAAGTAACGCTCGCGGATGTCGCACAGCTTGCCGGCGTAGGCACGATGACTGTTTCCCGTGCCCTCCGCACGCCCGAACAGGTTTCCGATAAACTGCGTGAAAAAATTGAAGCCGCGGTGCAGGAGCTGGGTTATATGCCCAATCTTGCCGCCAGCGCACTGGCATCGGCGTCGTCATGGACGATCGCGATGGTAGTTCCCAATCTTTCCGAAGCTGGCTGTTCCGAGATGTTCGCCGGGCTACAGCAGGTGCTCCAGCCAGCCGGATATCAGATCATGCTGGCGGAATCTCAGCATCGTCTTGAACAGGAAGAGAAACTGCTCGAAACGCTGCTGGCCTCGAATATCGCCGCGGCGATACTGCTCAGCGTCGAGCACTCCGATACCGTACGCCACTGGCTGAAAAACGCCTCTATCCCGGTGATGGAAATGGGTGCAATGCGTGCCGATCCGATTGATATGAATATCGGGATTGATAACGTCGCCGCCATGTATGAACTTACCGAGATGGTGATTCAGCGTGGCTACCAGAATATCGGCCTGCTGTGCGCTAACCAGGAGCAGTGGATTTTTCAGCAGCATTTGCAGGGCTGGTACAAGGCGATGCTGCGCCACCACCTGTCGCCGAACAGAGTGATTAATGCCGCCATGCCGCCGAACTTCTCCACCGGCGCGGCACAACTGCCAGAGTTCCTGCTGGCGTGGCCGGAACTGGATGCGCTGGTGTGCGTATCAGATGAACTGGCCTGCGGCGCGCTGTATGAGTGCCAGCGTCGACGCATCAAAGTGCCGGACGATTTAGCGGTCGTGGGCTTTGGTGACAGCGACGTCAGCCGCGTCTGTCAGCCGCCGCTGACAACGATGGCAGTACCGCATCGCAAGATTGGGATTGAAGCCGGGAAAGCGTTACTGGAACGTCTGAATGACGGAGACTGGCGCGATCATAAACCCATCGCGTCCAGCCTGTGTATGCGGGAAAGCTGTTAAGGCTTACTCAGCCTCTTCCTCTTTTTCCGCCTTATTTTCCGGTTTAGCGGATTCGTTTTTGGCGTTGCGGGTCATCCACAGCGCCAGTGCTTTAAGGGAATCTGGCGTGAACTCGTCGCAACGCGCGGTGATCTCTTCCGGCGTCATCCAGCACACTTCGCTCACTTCCTCTTCCTGCAAGGCGAAAGGTCCGTGGGAAACGCAGCTAAACAGCCCGCCCCAGACGCGACAATGTTCATCTTCGAAATAAAATTGCCCGTGCTCGGCAAACGGCACGCCAGCGATACCTAACTCTTCTTCCGCTTCACGACGCGCGGAATCCAGCAATACTTCATCGGCCTGCACAACGCCACCTGCTGTGGCATCCAGCATACCAGGAAGAAAATCTTTGGTGTCGGTGCGACGCTGGACCAGAATCTTGCCCATGCCATCATGAACAACGATGTAAGTCGCGCGGTGACGCAGACGCTCCGCACGCATTTGTTCGCGGCTGGCCTGCGCGATCACTTCATTCTCTTCGCTGACAATGTCAACCCACTCAGTACTTGCCAAATGATTCTGCTCCACCATCGGGAAACCTTCTCGTCTAAGCGCTCTTTCGGCGCGTTTGCAGTTGTGGTGTAACTTACGGATTAATCGCTATCTGCGCAATAACTTGCTGATCATTAAGTGCGATAACGCTTAATGTCCCGTCTTCATACATGCCGTAGCTTGCCGGATTGCCGCCTTTAGGAATGCTGACAGACCCGGGATTAAAGTGATAAAACGCCCCGCGTTTTTCCGCCACCGGAATATGAGTATGACCATAAACCAGGACATCGCCAGCGGCGAGTGACGGCAGGTTATCCGGGCCGAACAGGTGCCCGTGGGTCAGGAACAAACGGCTGTTTTCCATCAACACCTGTTGCCAGGGAGCGGTGATGGGAAAATTCAGCAGCATCTGGTCAACTTCGCTGTCACAGTTGCCGCGAACGGCGATAATGCGCGAGGCAAAATGATTAAGTTTTTCCGCCACCTGCGCGGGAGCGTAGCCTTCCGGCAACGCATTGCGTGGGCCGTGGTTTAACACGTCGCCCAGGATCACCAGCCATTGCGCTCCGCTTTGGGCGAACAGAGAAAGCACGCGTTCGGTCGCGGGCAGCGATCCATGAATATCCGACGCAAACATCAGTTTCATCAGTTACTCCTCAGGAATTCAGACTGCCCCTATCATACCTCAAGCGCCCCGTCTTATCAGCCCGCGCGCTTAGCAGAGAGTGCCAGATAGCGCTGTACCGACGCGCGTTGCCACTGGAATGTGGCGTAATCCACCAGCAGCTGTGGGACGTCATCGCCGTTGAGGATCAAGCGATTGAGCATCAGCGCCAGATCGGTGTCGGCAATACACCACTCGCCAAACAGGTTGGGGTTACCCTGCGCCAGCAGCGATGAGGCAGTTTCGATCAGCTTCCGGGCGCTGGATAAGCCTTCCTCGCTGAGGGCGGGCTTTTTGACGCCAGCGAACACCACGTCCGTAGAGCGTTCTGTGCGAATCGGCACCAGGTCGCTACGCAGCCATGCCTGGATCTGGCGAGCGCGGGCGCGCTTTTGCAGATCGTGAGGATAGATGCGTTCCCACTCTGGCGGGGCAAAGCGGTCCTCAAGATACTCGTCAATCGCCGAGGATTCACTCAACTCAAAACCGTCGATCTCCAGCACAGGGACTCGGCGAGTGAGCGCGTAGCCCTGCCACTGGGGCTTCAGATGTTCGCCGCTGTCCAGGTCGACGGTTTTCAGACTAAAAGTAAGCCCCTTTTCTGCCAGCGCCACATAAACGCTCATGACATAAGGAGAAAAAAAGTTCGCATCGGACCACAACGTTATTACAGGCTGGCTCATAACATCCTCATCGGCTGATCGGTTTTCACTCAACATATAATCTCTTTGCCTCGCTGTCACTTGATGAAAACTCACGATTTACAACAAGCACCTATACTGATTTTTTATGGCAACACTATTCGCACTGACAGGAGTTGAGAATGATAGATCTCTATTATGCCCCCACCCCTAATGGCCATAAGATCACCCTCTTTCTCGAAGAAGCCGAAGTGGACTACCGGATCATTCGCGTGGATATCAGTAAAGGCGACCAGTTCCGCCCCGTTTTTCTGGCCATATCGCCCAACAATAAAATTCCGGCCATCATTGATAACCTGCCTTCTGACGGCGGCAAACCGTTAAGCCTGTTTGAGTCTGGAGAGATTTTGCTCTATCTGGCAGAGAAAACCGGCAAGCTCCTGAGCGGTGAGTTGCGCGAGCGTCATCACACGCTGCAATGGTTATTCTGGCAGTCGAGCGGCCTGGGGCCAATGCTGGGGCAGAATCACCACTTTACCGCCTATGCGCCGCAGACGATCCCTTACGCCATTGAGCGATATCAGGTCGAAACCCAGCGCCTGTACGGGGTCCTGAACCGTCGGCTGGAAAAATCACCGTGGCTGGGAGGTGAGCATTACAGCATTGCAGATATCGCCTGCTGGCCGTGGATTAACACCCATGAACGCCACCGGATCGATCTGGCCACTTATCCGGCAGTGAACAACTGGTTTGAGCGCATCCGGACGCGCCCGGCCACCGAACGCGCCATGCAAAAAATCCATCAGATTTGAGCCTGCGCCCCGTTGGGTGCAGGTGTTTTCCTCATGTATGATGAGGTGAAAATACTGACACGGAGAAGACCTGCAATGTCCCAGCATGACGCTATTATTCGTATAAAAAACTTACGCTTACGCACGTTCATTGGTATCAAAGAGGAGGAGATCGCGAATCGCCAGGATATCGTGGTGAATGTAGTGATCCACTACCCGGCAGACAAGGCGCGTGCCAGCGAGGACATCAATGACGCGCTGAACTATCGCACGATCACCAAAAGCATCATCCAGTACGTTGAGAACAACCGTTTTGCGCTACTGGAAAAATTAACTCAGGATGTGCTCGACATCGCACGCGAACACCACTGGGTCACTTATGCTGAAGTGGAGATCGATAAACTTCACGCCCTGCGCTACGCCGACTCCGTCTCCATGACGTTAAGCTGGCAGCGCCAGGCGTAAACCTGGAGGTTGTATGAAGATCCTGCTCACCGGCGGTACGGGCCTGATTGGTCGCCATCTCATTCCACGTTTGCAGGCGTTGCATCACGACATTACCGTGGTCACGCGCAGCCCGGAGAAAGCGCGCCAGGTGCTGGGCGTCGGCGTTGAGATCTGGAAAGGCCTGGCGGAAAGGCAGGATCTGAACGGCTTTGACGCCGTCATCAACCTTGCTGGCGAACCTATCGCCGATAAACGCTGGACCGAAGAGCAAAAACAGCGTTTATGCAGCAGCCGCTGGAACATGACCGAAAGGCTGGTTGAGCTGATTCGCAGCAGCGAGACGCCGCCTTCGGTGCTGATTTCAGGTTCTGCTACAGGCTACTATGGCGATCTCGGTGAAGTGGTGGTGACCGAAGAGGAGCCGCCGCACAACGAGTTTACCCATAAACTCTGCGCCCAGTGGGAGCGCATCGCCTGCGCGGCGCAAAGCGATCGTACCCGCGTCTGCCTGCTGCGCACCGGCGTGGTACTTGCGCCGAAGGGCGGTATTCTCGGTAAAATGCTGCCGCCGTTTAAAATGGGGCTTGGCGGGCCCATCGGCAATGGTCGTCAGTATCTGGCGTGGATCCATATCGAGGATATGGTCAACGGCATTCTCTGGCTGCTGGATAACGACCTGCGCGGGCCGTTTAACATGGTGTCTCCGTATCCGGTACGTAATGAACAGTTTGCTCACGCCCTGGGCCATGCCCTGCATCGCCCGGCGGTGCTGCGCGTGCCTGCAACGGCGATTCGTCTGTTGATGGGTGAGTCTTCGGTGCTGGTGCTGGGCGGGCAGCGCGCGCTGCCAAAACGGCTGGAAGCGGCCGGGTTTACGTTCCGCTGGTATGACCTGGAAGAGGCGCTGGGGGATGTGGTGCAGTGAATATGTTAGAGTTATACGCCATGTCTGGATGATATGGCGTAACTATGGCAACCATCACCACAACCCGGCTCCATCTCGCCCCTTTCGAACCTTCTGACTGGGCGTTCTTCCGCTCTCTGCGCGAAGACCCCAACATCATGCGCTATATGGCCGCTATCACGCCGGAAAAAGAGACGCGCCGCGTATTTGCCGCGCGCCTGATGGCGGAGCATGTCTTTGTAATCCGTCTGCATAACGACATTACGCCGCTCGGGGATATCGGCCTGCAAATCAGTGCGGCGAACCGTGAAGAGGCGGATATTGGCTACACGGTTGTGCCTGCCGCGCAGGGAAAAGGCATTGCCAGCGAGGCGCTGCGCGCGGTGTGCGAGTATGCATTTAACCAGACGGGCGTGAAGGCGATAAACGCGTACGTGCTGGCGGATAACGTCGGGTCGGTGCGGGTCCTTGAGAAAGCGGGTTTTGTGCGCACACAGGTGCTGGAGAAAGCGTACGAGATTAACGGCGTACGGTACGACGACTGGGTGTATCGGCTGGAGTGTTGAGTGCCGGGCGGCACTGCGTTTGCCCGGCCTACGGGGTTTGTAGGCCCGGTAAGCGAAGCGCCACCGGGCAATTGCGCGGCTCTGCGGGCTGATGCCCTCTTTACTTCAGAGATCCTTTCAGGAACTGCTGCAAACGCGGGCTTTGCGGGTTCGCCAGCACCTCATCGGGGTGCCCCTGCTCTTCAATTTTCCCCTGATGCAGGAAGATAACGTGGTTAGAAACGTTACGGGCGAAGCCCATCTCGTGCGTCACCACCACCATCGTTTTGCCCTCTTCCGCCAGCTTTTGCATGATGCGCAGTACTTCGCCAACGAGTTCAGGATCCAGCGCGGAAGTCGGTTCGTCAAACAGCAACACTTCCGGCTCCATCGCCAGCGCACGGGCGATGGAAACACGCTGCTGCTGCCCCCCTGACAGGTGCACCGGATATTTGATCTGCTGCCGCTCGTCGATACCCACTTTCGCCAGGTATTTGACCGCACGCTCGCGGGCTTCCTGCTTGCTTAAGCCGAGCACCTGAACCGGCGCTTCCATCACGTTCTCCAGCACCGTCATGTGGCTCCAGAGGTTGAAGTGCTGGAACACCATCGTCAGGCGTGTGCGCAGCAGGCGCAGCTGGTTTTTATCCGCCACTTTAAGCTGGCCGTCTTTATCACGGACCATATTGATGTTCTGTCCGCTCACCACAATCGACCCTTCGCTCGGTTTTTCGAGGAAGTTGATGCAGCGCAGGAAGGTACTTTTACCCGAACCTGATGAGCCGATAATACTGATCACGTCACCCGCGTTAGCCTCCAGCGACACCCCTTTCAGCACTTCATGTTCGCCGTAGCGCTTGTGCAAATCAATTACGTTTAATTTGTTCTCAGCCATCATAAATTCTCAGTGCGTCGACGGTTTTATATGCTGTAACCAGCGTTTTTCAGCCTTACGGAACAGGCTGATCAGGACGTAAGAAATGATCAAATAGAGCACTGCCGCAATGCCAAACGCCGTAAACGGCTGGTAGGTGGCAGAGTTAATATCGCGGGCAATCTTTAACAGATCCGGTACCGTGGCGGTAAACGCCAGTGCCGTCGAATGCAGCATTAAAATCACTTCGTTGCTGTAGGCCGGCAGCGCAATACGCAGCGCCGAAGGCAGAATAATACAGCGGTAGAGCTTCACGGACGAGAAGCCGTACGCGCGCGCCGCCTCGATCTCACCGTGCGGCACAGACCGGATGGCCCCGGCGAAGATCTCGGTGGTATAGGCGCAGGTATTGAGCGTCAGCGCCAGCACCGTACAGTTCAGGCCGCTGCGGAAGAACGCGTTCAGCATCTCGGTGCCTTTCACGATCTCCAGCGTGTACATCCCGGAATAGAACACCAGCAGCTGCACGTACAGCGGCGTACCGCGAAACACGTAGGTGAACAGCCAGATCGGGAACTGGATAAATTTATTGTTCGACACGCGGCCAATGGCGAGAAACACCGCCAGAATGCCGCCCATTACCACCGAGGAGATCAGCAGCCACAGCGTGATCGCCACGCCAGTAAAGCGGTAGCCATCCGTCCACAGCAGGGATTTCCAGTACTCCTGAATAATCTCAATCACAGGTCAGCCCTCTTCACACCCACGGAGTAGCGACGTTCGAGCAGAAGCAGCACACCATTGGAGACGGTCGTAAAGACCAGATAAATTACGCCGCAAACCACCGCAAAATAGAAAGGTTCCCAGGTGCTTTTACCCGCCAGCTGCGTGGCCTTCACCACATCTTCCAGACCCAGCAGGGAGACCAGCGCCGTTGCCTTGAGAATAACCTGCCAGTTGTTACCGATGCCCGGCAGCGCGTAGCGCATCATGGCCGGGAACATGATCCGGCGAAACGTTTGTGAGGAGGTAAAACCGTAGGCGGTCGCCGCTTCAATATGCCCTTTCGGCACGGCCATGTAAGCGCCGCGGAAGGTCTCAGTGAAATAAGCGCCGTAGATAAAACCAAGGGTAATAATACCAGCCACCATCGGGTCGATATCGATCTGCTCCATGCCGATGGCATCCGTCACGCCGTTAAGTGCGATTTGCAGGCCGTAAAAGATCAGCAGCATCAGCACCAGGTCAGGCACGCCGCGAATCAGCGTGGTATAGCCTTCAAATATCAGCGCCAGCGGTCTGTTGGCGGATAATTTTGCCCCCGCGCCCGCCAGGCCTATCAGCACCGCCAGCACCACGGAGCTGATAGCCAGCTCAAGGGTGACAAGCGCGCCCTGTAAAATAACGCCAGAAAATCCGTACAGCATACCGCGTGCCCTGTCGTCTCGTGAGTGGTGGAACCGTGTCTTTTCCCCTCCCGCAACGGGAGGGGCCGCACGTTATCAGACGGGGCGATTAGCCGCCGTAAACATTAAAATCGAAGTACTTTTTCGCCAGCTTGTCATAGGTGCCGTCCGCGCGCATCTCGGCGAACGCTTTGTTCAGGGCTTCACGCAGTTCGTTGTCTTCTTTACGCAGGCCCATACCGGTACCGACGCCAAAGAGTTTTTCGTCCTTAATGGACGGACCGCCGAACTTGTAATCTTTACCCACAGGCTGTTTCAGGAAGCCTTCGCTTGCCGCCACTTCATCCTGGAATGCCGCGTCAATGCGGCCTGCCGTGAGGTCTGCGTAGATGTTTTCCTGGCCTTGGTAAGAGACAATTTCAATCCCCTTTGGCGCCCAATGCTCGTTGCCGTAGGTTTCCTGCGTCGTACCCTGCAACACGCCCACGCGTTTGCCTTTCAGAGATTCAAGGGTTGGCTGAATGTCAGAGGATTTCGCCACCACCAGACGTGAGTCCGCCGCATAGAGTTTGTCCGTGAAGGCAATCTCCTGCTGACGTTTTTCTGTGATGGACAGGGAGGACATGATCACGTCAATTTTCTTCGCTTTCAGGGACGGGATCAGCGCATCCAGCGGGTTTTCAACGTAGGTACATTGCGCTTTAATGCGTTTGCACAGCTCGTTAGCCAGATCGATGTCAAAACCGACCAGTTCCCCCTTCGCATTCTTCGATTCGAAAGGTGCATAGGTTGGGTCAGTTCCAATACGAATTTTCTGCGGAATTGCTGCGAATGCCGCGGTGGCGCTGGAAAAAGCCAGTACCAGAGAAAGTGACAACACCAGTTTTTTCATATCTGTCCTCAACAAACTGTCTTAATACGAGATTTTTACGACGACGGGGTGTTGTTAATGTGCCATTAATCCCCTCATTCAGGCAAAGATTAATGCCTTTGAACGGGAATTTTTGCATTATAAATGCTTAACTATGCACACAACGATCCAGTATGGTGCATGTGTTGCACCATACTGGAACATAACCCCGCCGGGATGCACCACTTCAGTGCATCTCATTCAGGCATTAATCACCGTAGACGTTGAAATCGAAGTATTTCTTCGCCAGTTTGTCGTAGGTACCGTCTTTACGCAGCTCATTAAAGGCTTTGTCGAAGGCGGCTTTCAGCTCGGTATCATCCTTACGCAGGCCAATACCGGTACCGTCGCCAAAGTATTTTTTGTCTTTTACCGACGGGCCAGCAAAGGCGTACTCTTTACCCGCAGGCTGTTTCAGGAAGCCTTCGCTCGCGGCGACTTCATCCTGAAACGCGGCATCCAGACGGCCTGCCGCCAGGTCAGAGTAGATCAGATCCTGGTTCTGGTAAGCCACAACATCGACGCCCTTCTCGCGCCAGTTAGCATTGGCGTAACCTTCCTGGGTCGAGCCCTGAAGCACGCCAACATGTTTGCCTTTCAGCGAGTCGATGGTCGGCTGGATTGGCGAGCCTTTCGCGGCAATCAGACGTGAGTCGGCAGCGTAGAGCTTCTCAGAGAAGGCGATCTCCTGCTGACGTTTTTCCGTGATGGAAAGAGAAGAGATAATGGCATCAATTTTCTTGGCTTTCAGCGACGGGATCAGCGCATCAAAGTCACTGCCCACCCATGTGCATTTCACTTCCATGCGTTTGCACATCTCATTTCCCAGATCGATATCAAACCCCACGAAGTCGCCTTTCGCATCCTTGGAGGAGAATGGCGCGTAAGTTGCGTCTGTACCGATACGAACTGTCTGTGGAAGCGCTGCATAGCTACTTGCTGCTGCACTCAAGCCCACGAGCAAAGACAGAGCCAGAACCGTCTTCTTCATACATTTACCCTCAAGAACCGTGATTTTATTATGGTTTATGTTGTGTGTTGTGTTGCAGGCTGTTCTTGCAGGTCTTATGCCACATTGTCGTCGGGTTAAAACTACGACGTTAAATATGTTAATAAAACGTTGCGATACTGCCTTAATGGTGAAAGATAGCAGGTCTGCCGAACGAACCGGAAAGAGAAAAAGGGAAAAAGCGGATTAAATGTCGAGGATATGATCGCGGTTGCAGTTTTGCCCTGAAACAGGGCAAATTGTCTTTTCATGCACCTTGTTTGTGCACAGCTTCACGCCCCCTGCCAGCGGGTAAAGAGATCTTCCGGCAGGTCGATATCGAACTGATCCAGTACGCGGTTAACGGTCTGGTTGATGACATCGTCCAGCGTTTGCGGACGATGATAGAACGCGGGGACCGGCGGCATAATCACGGCCCCCAGTTCGGCTGCCTGCGTCATTAAACGCAGATGTCCCAGGTGCAGCGGCGTTTCCCGCACGCAGAGCACCAGAGGACGACGCTCTTTCAGCACCACATCCGCTGCACGCGTCACCAGCGTGTCGGTATAGCTGTTTACAATGCCGGAAAGGGTTTTAATCGAACAGGGCAAAATAACCATGCCGGCCGTTTTAAACGAGCCCGAAGAGATGCTGGCGGCGATATCGCGGGCATCGTGGACAACGTCAGCCAGGGCCTGAACGTCGCGCAGAGAGAGATCGGTTTCAAGAGAGAGGGTCTGACGCGCCGCCTGGCTCATCACCAGATGGGTTTCTACGCCTGCAACGTCACGCAGCACCTGTAAAAGCCGGACGCCATAAATCGCGCCGCTGGCACCGCTGATCCCTACAATGAGTCGTTTCATGATTTTCGCCCTTGCTGATTTCAGGGCAGACTGTGCAGGATTTTACGGGGAGTTGCAAGTGAGGGCGAGCGCCCTCACCTGCATACGCATCAACCTTCGTTGTGCATCTCTAAGCTTTCGAGATCGTTTTGCAGCTGGACGGCTTTCGCATCGTCGTTACGCAGCGAATCCAGATAGTCGAGATACTGCTGGTCAACGTCTTTCGTTACGTAGATCCCATTGAATACCGAGCATTCGAACTGCTGAATATCCGGGTTCTCGGCGCGCACCGCGTCGATCAGATCGTTCAGATCCTGGAAAATCAGGCCGTCGGCACCGATGATCTGCCGAATTTCGTCTACTTCACGACCGTGAGCAATCAGCTCGTTAGCGGTTGGCATATCAATGCCATACACGTTCGGGAAGCGAATTTCCGGCGCTGCGGAGGCGAGATACACTTTCTTCGCCCCGGCCTCACGCGCCATCTCGATGATCTGCTCAGACGTCGTGCCGCGCACAATGGAGTCGTCCACCAGCAGCACGTTCTTGTCGCGGAACTCGGCACGGTTAGCGTTCAGCTTACGACGTACGGACTTACGACGCAGCTGCTGGCCCGGCATGATAAAAGTGCGGCCCACGTAGCGGTTTTTTACGAAGCCCTGACGGTACGGCTTGTCCAGAATACGGGCAATTTCCAGCGCGATATCACAGGAGGTTTCAGGGATTGGGATCACGACATCAATGTCGAGATCGTCCCACTCGCGGGCAATCTTCTCGCCCAGCTTCGTCCCCATGTTGACGCGCGCGCTGTAAACGGAAATCTTGTCGATGAACGAGTCCGGACGCGCGAAGTAAACGTATTCGAACAGGCACGGGTTGCTCACCGGGTTGTCGGCGCACTGACGGGTAAACAGCTGGCCCTTCTCAGTGATGTAGACCGCTTCGCCTGGCGCGACATCACGCAGGAATTCGAAGCCCAGAGTGTCCAGCGCCACGCTTTCGGAGGCAACCATGTACTCGGAACGGCCATCGCCGAGGTCACGTTTGCCAAGCACCAGCGGGCGAATGCCGTTTGGATCGCGGAAGGCCACCATGCCGTGACCGATGATCATCGCCACGCAAGCATACGCGCCACGGATCAGGCGGTTAGTCGCGGCAACGGCGGCAAAAATGTTGTCTGCTTCCAGCGGATAATGGCGGAAGTTATCCAGTTCGCTGGCAAAGATATTGAGCAGGATTTCAGAATCAGAGGTGGTGTTAATGTGGCGACGTTTCTCTTCGAACAGCTTTTTACGCAGCTCGTGGGCATTGGTCAGATTGCCATTGTGGGCAAGCGTGATGCCATACGGGGAGTTAACGTAAAAAGGCTGAGCCTCAGAGGCGCTGGAACTGCCAGCAGTAGGATAACGAACGTGACCGATCCCCATATTACCTTGCAGACGCTGCATATGGCGGGCTTCAAACACATCGTTTACCAGGCCATTCGCCTTGCGTAAACGGAAGCAGTTGTTTGCATCAATGGTGATGATACCCGCAGCATCCTGCCCACGGTGCTGAAGCACCGTTAACGCGTCATAAATCGACTGGTTTACCGGCATGAAACCGGCGATACCGACAATACCGCACATTCGTCTTTTCCTCGTTAAGCCACATCTCAGGGTTTATGCCCTGGGCAAGAAACTCGACGAGCTTTGCAGATAGTCAAAGAACCATCTGATGATGAAGCTGAACTCCGGAATGAGCTGCGATTTTTGCCAGTCTTCACTTTTGGAGAACCCGGTAAAGGTATCCAGGAAGAACAGGATCGCGGCCACAATGAGCACGCCTCGCAACGCGCCGAAACAGATGCCGAGTACCCTGTCCGTTCCTGACAGACCGGTTTTCTCGACCAGCTGACCTATCACGTAATTGACGATAGCGCCGACAATCAGCGTCGCGATAAACAGCACCGCGATGGCGATTCCGTTTCGGACCAGTTCATCTTCAAAGCCCGTGAACCAGACAGACAGGTAAGTGTAGTAATGACTGGCAACAAAGAAAGCACAACCCCAGGTTACCAGCGATAACGCTTCACGAACAAAGCCACGGATCAGGCTAACCAGACAGGAAAAACCAATCACCGCAATGATGGCGTAATCAATCCAGACCATATGTGTCCCACGATTAAACGCCCTGTCATCCAGTTCGGGGCGAATTCTAACAGAAAAAGAAAACGTTTGCGTAGGGATTTCCTTCCCACGCGTAAATAAAAAAGGCGCTGAAAAAATGCTCAACGCCACCGCACCTTTGACGTTTCTGTGAACGTCTGCCTCCCCCTCACCCCGGCCCTCTCCCCTTTGGGGAGAGGTTTAGGGTGAGGGGGGAATTTCTATCAGTTTGCGCTGTAGTTCATCACCACACCGCTCAGGCCGGAGATTTGCTTCAGCTCGCCAAGCGAACCTTTGAGCTTATCTTTAGACGCATCCGGCCCCACGAGGATACGGGTAATTTTACCCTGTACTGGCGTGGTGGGTGAAGTATAAACACGGTATCCCGCGCCGCGCAGTTTACTCACGATCTCATTGACCTTATCTGCATTTTTCAACGCACCGAGCTGAACGACATAGGCTTTACCCGTAGGGGCGGCCTCCTGCTGGGTCTGTTTGGCCGGTGGCGGCGTTTCCGTTGCCGCAGCCAGCTGCTCGTCGGCTTTGTCACGCTGCGGTTTAGGCTGCGTTTTCTCTACCGGCTTCGGTTTTTCAACCGGTTTGGGTTGCTCTACCGGTACAGGATCGATTTCAACGTTGTTATTCGCGGCCAGACGCGACGGATCAAGAGACGGCGCGGCTGCATCACCTGCGCGCACCTCTTCCGCTGCACCTTCTGGCGGCTGGGCAGGCAGCGCCTGCGTTGCCGCTGGCAGCATATCGGGCTCGTCGCGATCGCCCGGTTTGGGTACCAGCGGAATGGCCGCAAATTCATCCTGGTAATGCTTTTTTTGCCCGTCGAGCAGTCCCGGGAGAATAATCACCCCGAGCGCGACCAGCACAATGGTTCCTGTTAAACGGTTCTGAAACTTACTCGCCACCGGTTCTCCCCGCGTCCATCACTTCCATGACATGTGCCACCGTGTGGAATGACCCACACACCAGCACGGTATCTTCTGGTTTAGCCTCCGCCATCGCGGCACGCCAGGCCGAAACCACACTGTTGTAGATTTCGCCTTTGCCGAGATGTTCCATCAACTGCTCAGCAGTCGCGCCGCGCGGCCCTTCCAGAGGAGCACAATACCAGCTATCGACCACACTCTCCATGCAGGCCAGCGTGCCGCCGATATCTTTATCATGAAGCATACCGATAACCGCCAGCACGCGCCCGGTTTTTGGTAACGATTTGAGACGTCCTGCGAGGTACGCCGCCGCATGCGGGTTATGTGCAACATCCAGAATCAGACGCGGTGACTCACTTACAATCTGAAAACGTCCCGGCAGCAGTGCGTTCTGAATGCCGTCGCGGATCGCCTGCTCACTTACCGCTAATCCGCTGGCGCGCAGGGCTGCCAGCGCAGTCGCCGCGTTAGGCTGTGGCACCTGCGGAAGGGGCAGACTCTCCAGCACGCCCTGCGCATCGCTGAAGCGCCAGCCTTTGTCCTGCACCTCATACTGCCAGTCCACGCCGCGACGCAGCAGACGAGCGCCCTTCTCTTTCGCTACCTCAGCAATGGTATGCGGCATGTCCGGTTCGCCTACCACGGCAGGCTTATTGGCCCGGAAAATACCGGCCTTCTCACGGCCAATGCTCTCGCGGTCCGGGCCCAGCCAGTCGGTGTGATCCAGCGCGATGCTGGTGACGACGGCGACATCCGCATCCACCATATTGGTGGCATCCAGACGCCCGCCCAACCCCACTTCCAGGATCACCACGTCCAGCTGCGCCTGCTTAAACAGCCACAGCGCCGACAGGGTGCCGTATTCGAAATAGGTTAATGAGGTTTCGCCGCGCGCCGCTTCGATAGCGGCAAACGACGCCGTATGGGCGGATTCCGCCAGCTCGGTGTTTTGCACGCGCACGCGCTCGGTATAGCGCACCAGATGCGGCGAGCTGTAAACGCCAACCTTGTACCCCGCCGCCATCAGGACAGATTCCAGCGTGCGGCAGGTGGTGCCTTTACCGTTAGTGCCGGCCACGGTAAATACGAAAGGCGCGGGTTTCAACACGTCAAGACGCGCGGCAACCTGGCTTACGCGCTCAAGGCCCATGTCGATAGTTTTACTGTGCAGGTTTTCCAGATAAGAAAGCCACGCGGCCAGGGGCGACGTGGCTTGAGGAATGCTTTTATTTTCCATGATGCCCGGTTGTCATTAACGGTTTAGAAAGCAAAAGGGCAGCGCCATTCGGCCCTGCCCTTTTCAGTTATCAGGCCTCGGGTTCCTGATCCGGTACCACCACGCCTTCGCGCGGCTCGTCCGGGTTCGGCGCCGGCAGATTCATCAGCTTCGCCAGGACGCTTGCCAGTTTCAGGCGCATTTCCGGACGGCGGACGATCATGTCGATGGCGCCCTTCTCAATGAGGAACTCACTGCGCTGGAAGCCCGGCGGCAGTTTCTCACGTACGGTCTGCTCGATAACGCGAGGACCCGCAAAGCCGATCAGCGCTTTTGGCTCAGCGATGTTCAGGTCGCCCAGCATCGCGAAGCTTGCAGAAACGCCGCCCATGGTTGGATCGGTCAGTACCGAGATGTACGGCAGACCGCGCTCCTGCATTTTCGCCAGCGCCGCAGAGGTTTTCGCCATCTGCATCAGGGACATCAGCGCTTCCTGCATACGTGCGCCACCGGAGGCGGAGAAGCAGATCAGCGGGCAGTTGTCTTCCAGCGCCTGCTCAACGGCACGCACGAAGCGCGCGCCAACCACAGAGCCCATTGAGCCGCCCATAAAGGAGAACTCAAACGCGGCGGCAACCACCGGCATCTCGTGCAGGGTGCCTTTCATGACGATCAGCGCGTCTTTCTCGCCGGTCTCTTTCTGCGCAGAGGCCAGACGATCTTTGTATTTTTTGGAGTCGCGGAACTTAAGCACATCTTTTGGCTCCAGTTCGCTGCCCAGTTCTACCAGAGAACCTTCGTCCAGCAGGCTATGCAGGCGGTTGCGCGCCGACATACGCATATGGTGGTCACACTTCGGACACACCTCAAGATTGCGTTCCAGCTCTGCGCGATACAGAACCTGGCCGCAGCTATCACACTTCGTCCATACCCCTTCAGGAATGCTCGCTTTACGCGTTGGGGTAATGTTGCTTTTAATTCGTTCAATCCAGCTCATTGATAACCTTTCTGCCTGAACCTGGTCGTATGCCAGTTTTGCTGTAAGAGGCGAATAATGCCATTTTTGCCTCCAACAGACCATGAATGTTGCACATTAAAACATAACAGCCCGAAACTTTGGATAAAAAAGTGGTCGAACCGCCAGCATGCATTTACTTCGCTTGCTTTGCCGCCGCGCGTTTGTGACGGATAATTTCGATGACGCCAGGCAGTACGGAAAGCACAATAATCGCTACAATCAGTAACTTAAGGTTTTCCTGAACCACCGGCAGATCGCCAAACAGGTAGCCTGCATAGGTGAACAGCAGCACCCACAGCAGCGCGCCCACCACGTTGTACATGGCAAAATGACGATAGGACATGTGACCCATTCCCGCCACAAACGGTGCAAATGTACGCACAATAGGCACAAAACGGGCAAGGATAATGGTCTTACCGCCATGGCGCTCATAGAACGCATGGGTTTTATCTAAATAACTGCGGCGGAAAATCTTCGAGTCCGGATTACTGAACAACCGCTCGCCAAACACCCGCCCGATGGTGTAGTTGACCGCATCACCAACAATCGCGGCGATGATCATCAGGACCACCATCAGATGGACATTCAGGTCATTCGTTGGCAGTGCGGATAACGCGCCCGCCACGAACAGCAGTGAATCTCCCGGCAGGAACGGCGTAACCACAAGGCCGGTTTCACAGAACAGAATGAGGAACAGAATGGCGTACACCCAGACGCCGTACTGCGCGACCAGCTCCGCCAGGTGAACATCAATATGCAGGATGAAATCAATCAGAAAACGTATTACGTCCATATTGTCTAAGCCCTAATTGCACCTTTGTTTAGTCCGCTAAAAACAGCGGGCCCATTGGCGGTTTTGGCAGGTCGAACCGGTCCGGATAATCCACCGAAACCAGATACAGCCCTTCCGCTTTCGCCGTTGCTGCCGCAAGCGTTCTGTCCTTCGCTGCCAGCAGTTCTGCAATCCAGCTCTCCGGCTGGTGTCCGGCGCCCACTTCCATCAGGCTGCCTACAATATTCCGCACCATATGATGTACAAAGGCATTGGCTTTGATATCCACCACCACATACGCGCCATAACGACTGACGTTAATGTGCATGACGTTACGCCACGGCGTACGGGACTGACACTGCACCGCACGAAACGACGTAAAATCATTCTCACCAATCAGACACAGCGCCGCACGCTGCATACATTCTGCATCCAGCGGTTCATAAAAATGCGTCACGCCCTGGCTTAACACCGCCGGGCGCAGGCGCTGGTTATAGATGACATAACGGTAGCGCCGCGCCGTCGCGCTGAAACGCGCGTGAAAATCATCCGGCACAGCTTTCACCCAACGCACGGCAATGTCACCAGGCAAATTCGCATTTACACCCAGCGTCCAGGCCGCGGCTTTGCGCACGGCGGTGGTGTCAAAATGCACCACCTGCCCCGTGCCGTGAACGCCGGCATCGGTGCGGCCCGCACAGAAGACGCTTATCGGTTCGTTCGCCACCTGAGAGAGCGCTTTCTCCAGCTTCTCCTGGACGCTGCGCACCTCATTCTGCCGCTGCCAGCCATAGTATTTACTGCCATCGTATTCAATGCCGAGGGCAATTCTGTGGACCGGCTTTTGTTCCACATCTGACATCAGTACAGATACTCCTGCACCAGTTTTTCCGCGATTTTGACCGCCATCAGCGCGCCGCCAAAACGCACGTTGTCGGCAACGGACCAGAACTGCACCTGCTCCGGCATACCGTAATCGTTACGCACGCAGCCCACAGAGAGATGCGCGCTGCCGGTGGCGTCGCCCACCTGCGTCGGGAATTCGCTCTCTTCGGACAGGACAATGTCCTCACCGCGGCCAAACGCGTCGCGGGCTTCTTCAGCCGCCAGCGGACGCAGGGCTTCAAACCCGACCATCTGCGCGTGGCCGTAAAAGACCGGAGACTGCACGACATTCGCGGAGATCATCAGCCCGTCATCCTGCAAAATTTTGCGTGCTTCATCGACGATACGACGCTCTTCCCGCACCGAACCTTCACGATCCGGCAGCAGCGGCAGCATGTTGAACGCCAGCTGGCGGCCAAAGAAATCATCTTCGTCGATCGGGATACCGTTCAACAGCTTCGCGCTCTGCCCTGCCAGTGCGTCTACGGCTTTTTTACCGTTAGCGGAGGCTGAAAGCAGGCTGGTCACGGAAATACGCGACAGGCCACCGTCGTCGATCAGCGGCTTCAGCGCGGTCAGCAGCTGGCTGGTGAGGCTGTTCGGTACTGCAATGATGTTGCGGTTGCGGTAGTCAGCCAGCACAAACGGGTTGACGTCCGGCACCACCAGCGGCACATCCGGCTCCAGGGAGAACAGGCCGCTCAGGTCGATCACCAGACAGCCTGAACTGGTCGCTTCTTCAATGTAAGACGCCGTGGCTTCCGCACCTGCGGCAAAAAACGCCAGCTGAGCCTGCGTCCAGTCAAACGCGGCGGCATCCTGCACCATCACGGATTTGCCGCCGAAACGCAGATGTTCTCCTGCGCTGTCGGTACGCGCCAGTGCGTAAATCTCACCCACCGGGAACTGACGCTCAGCAAGGGTTTCAAGCAGGGCTTCGCCCACGGCGCCAGTGGCACCCAAAATGGCAATGTTCCAGCCTTCAGACATGGTGGTTTACTCCAGAAATAAAAAGCGTCCCTGCCGGAATATCCGACAGGGAGCATTAAGAAGACATTAACGTGCCGGGTGGTGAACGGCGTTAAATCCCAGTTTATGCAGCAGCCCCGCCGCTGACGCGTCATCGCACATGACATACAGGGAAGACCACTCGCGGCGCTCAAGGTAATTTTTGCGCAGCTTGTCAAACTCACCCGGAATACCCGCCACTTTACGCAGCAGCGCGTCATCGCGGCGCACATCATACACCAAATGCACCAGTCTTTTCAGCGTTGCCTCATCCAGCGGGCCATGAAGGGTAATGCGGCCGAATGCCGGGGCGGGCAGCAGCGTATCCAGCGCCACCTGCTGCGGATGGCCGATAAAGGCGCTGTAAGCCTCAAACACCTGGGTTGTGCCACGCGCTTTGCCTTCAAGGGTATAACCCGCGATATGCGCGGTACCCACGTCCACCTTATTCAGCAAGGCGACGTTGAGATCCGGCTCTGGTTCCCAGACGTCCAGCACGACGCTAAGCTCTTGTCCTTCGTCGAGACATGCCAGCAGCGCCGCGTTATCCACCACCGGTCCCCGGCAGGCATTTATCAGAATAGTGCCAGCCTTCAGACGGCGGATCAGTTTTTCGTCGGCCAGGTGCAGAGTCTTGTACGGCCCCTCTTTAAAGAGCGGTGTATGGAAGGTGATGACGTCGCACTCGTCGACCAGCTCATCCAGCGTGCGGAAGTCGCCTTCATCGCCATTATCCTTACGCGGCGGATCGCACAGCAGGGTGCGGATACCCCAGGCTTCCAGACGCTTTTGCAGACGTCCGCCCACGTTGCCCACACCCACAATCCCGACGGTGCGGTCTTTCAGCGCAAAACCATCGCGCTCGGCCAGCATCAATAGCGAGGAGAAAACATATTCCACGACGGCAATGGCGTTACAGCCTGGCGCCGCGGAAAAACCAATCCCCGCCTGCTTAAGCCACTGGTCATCCACATGATCGGTCCCGGCCGTTGCCGTCCCGACAAATTTAACCCCTTTGCCGGTGAGCAGTGCCTCATTTACTTTGGTCACCGAGCGCACCATCAGGGCGTCTGCATCGTCCAGTTCGCTGACCGGAATCGGGCGACCAGGGACAGCCTTAACCTCACCCAGGCGGCTGAACAGCTCACGGGCGTAAGGCATATTTTCATCAACGAGGATTTTCACGTCTGAGTACCTGTTTGAGAGGAAGTAAACCTGCCAAGTGTGCCATAATCTCGCCGCCGGGCATATATCTCCGCCCGGTTACGCAGAGTTTGACTTTAAGGATTTTTGACGATGCAGCCCATTTCAGGTACGCCTCCGCGCCCTCCGGGTGAAGGCCCCGTAACGCCCAACACGCCAGGCGAACAACCGCTCTCCACGCAGCAACGCACCGTACTGGAGCGTCTGATCACGCGTCTTATTGCGTTAACCTCACAGCAAAACGCAGAGGTATGGGCCGGCGTTAAGCACGATTTGGGCGTAAGAAACGATGCGCCGCTACAGTCGCGCCATTTCCCTGCCGCCGAACAAAACCTGAACCAGCGTCTTACCAGCGCACAGCAGCAACATACTACCCGCCAGATTATCTCGCAGCTGACCGAGCTATTGGGCCAGGGGAATAATCGCCAGGCGGTGAGTGATTTTATCCGTCAACAGTACGGTCATACCGCCCTGAGCCAGCTTTCGCAAGAACAGCTGAAAACCGTGTTGACCCTGCTACAAAGCAATCAGCTTTCTATCCCGCAGCCGCAACAGCGCCCGTCTACAGAGCGGCCATTGCAGCCTGCGGAGCATAATACGCTCAAGCAGATGGTCACTAAGCTGGCTGCCGCTACCGGCGAACCCACAAAGCTTATCTGGCAATCCATGCTGGAACTTTCCGGTGTGAAAGCGGGCGAGATGATCCCGGCAAAACAGTTTACCCATCTGGTCACCTGGCTCCAGGCGCGTCAGACGCTCAGCACCCAGAGCGCCCCGACCCTGCACAGCGTACAGGCGGCGCTGAAACAACCGCTGGAACCGCACGAGTTCGATATGATTCGGGATTACGCTCAGCAGAGCTGGCAGGCTACGCCGCAAACGGTGCTGACCACCGCGCAGGTGCAGGATGTGCTCAATCAGATCTTCATTCGCCGCGCCGAGCGGGAAGGCGGCGTGCCGGAGGTAAGAAACATTCAGCCGATCTACAGCCCGCTGTTTGCCCCCGTAGTTGATACGTTCAAAACGCTTTCTGCCCGTCCGGGATTGATGTTTATCGCGTTGGTGATTGCGCTGGCGATTTTCTGGCTGGTTGCGTGAGGATTTGCCCGGTGGCGCTTCGCTTACCGGGCCTACAACGGCTCGAACAGTAGGCCCGGTAAGGCGTAGCCGCCACCGGGCAAAAACTACGACCTGCGAAACGCCACCAGCGTCACCACAATTCCCACCACCGCTGACACCGCACCGGCCAGGAAGACGGAAGGATAGCCAAACGACGTTGCAAGCAGCCCCGCCAGCGGCCCGGTGACCCCGTATGAGATATCCTGAAACGCCGCATAGCCGCCCAGCGCCGTGCCGCGCACCTGCGGAGCGACGCGCTTCACCACTTCAACGCCCAGCGCCGGGAAGATCAGCGAGCAGCCGCAGCCGGTTAACGCCGCACCCAGCAGCGCAACGGATGCGGACGGCGCCTGCCAGAGCAGTACCAGCCCCACGGTCTCAATGACAAGTGACGCCACGGCCACCTTCACGCCGCCAAAGCGATCCGGCATCCAGCCAAACAGCACGCGCATCAATACAAACGCGCCGCCAAAGGCCGTCAGCGTAAAGCCCGCCATCGCCCAGCCGCGGCTCATGAAATAGAGGGAGACAAAGGTACCAATAACCGCGAAGCCCACCCCCTGAAGCGCCAGCCCGAGGCCCGGCTGCCAGATTTGCCCCACCACGCTCCACAGCGAAGGACGCTCGCCTTTATGGGCGGGCACCTTACGCACCGAACCGTTAAACGCCCACGCCAGCAGCGGCAATACCATGGTGGTGCCTGCCAGCGCCGCAAAACCAAACTGGCTGTGGATCAGCAGCCCCAGCGGTGCGCCTGCCGCCAGCGCGCCGTAAATCGCCATTCCGTTCCAGGACATCACTTTTCCGGAACGCGCAGGCCCCACCAGCCCCATTCCCCAGGTAAGGGTGCCGGTCAGCAGCTGGCTTTCGCCAAAGCCGAGGATCAGGCGCCCTGCCACCAGCAGCGCGAATTTATACGCTGCATCTATTGGCAACAGCGCCGCCAGCAGCCAGGCTCCCCCCGCCAGCCCGCAGGCAAACATGCCCTGCAACGCCGAGCGTTTTGCGCCGTGCTGATCCGCCAGGCGACCGGCGTAGCCCCGGGTTAATACCGTCGCTAAAAACTGAATGCCCACCGCAATACCGACCATGGTGTTGCCATAGCCCAGCTCCTGGTGAACGAACAAGGGGATCACCGGCAGCGGCAGGCCAACGGTCATATAGGTCAGAAACACCGCAAAGGCGATGCGGAAAAGGGAAAGGTTCCCGGAAGGAGCGCTCTTCTCAGGGGTAACAGCCTTCATGCATAACTCCGTGTTCAGGCATAAAAAAGGGAGCCGCGCGGCTCCCTTCTACTATACCTTCAAACGCTTACGCTTTCAGCTTACGCATCACCAGCGTGGCGTTGGTGCCGCCGAAACCGAAGCTGTTGGACATAACGGTCGTCAGCTCACGTTCGGTGGTTTCGGTCACGATGTTCAGGCCAGCCGCCTGCTCGTCCATCTCTTCGATGTTGATGCTTGGCGCGATAAAGCCGTTTTCCAGCATCAGCAGAGAGTAGATCGCTTCCTGCACGCCCGCCGCTCCCAGAGAGTGACCGGTCATGGCTTTGGTTGCAGAGATAGCCGGGCTATTGTCGCCGAACACTTCACGGATCGCACCCAGCTCTTTCACGTCGCCTACCGGCGTTGAGGTGCCGTGGGAGTTCAGGTAGTCGATTGGAGTATCAACACCGTGCATCGCCATCTTCATGCAGCGCACCGCGCCTTCACCAGATGGAGCAACCATGTCAGCGCCGTCAGACGTTGCGCCGTAGCCCACGATCTCAGCATAGATGTGCGCGCCACGCGCCAGCGCGTGTTCCAGCTCTTCAACCACAACCATACCGCCGCCGCCAGCGATAACAAAACCGTCGCGGTGTGCGTCATAAGTACGGGACGCTTTGTCTGGCGTTTCGTTGTATTTGGTGGACAGTGCGCCCATCGCGTCGAACTCACAGGCCATTTCCCAGCCCAGCTCTTCGCCGCCGCCAGCAAATACGATGTCCTGTTTGCCCAGCTGGATCTGCTCAACCGCATTACCGATACAGTGTGCGGAGGTCGCACATGCGGAGCTGATGGAGTAGTTCACACCGTGGATTTTGAACGGCGTTGCCAGGCACGCGGAAACCGCTGAACCCATGGCTTTGGTCACAACATATGGACCGACCGCTTTCAGGCCGCGCGGGCTGCGCATGGCGTCAGCACCGAACACCTGAGCTTTAGAGGAACCGCCGGAGCCTGCAATCAGGCCCACGCGTGGGTTGTTCTGGTAAGCGTCTTCGCTCAGACCAGAATCCTTGATCGCTTCCTGCATGGAAAGATAGGCGTAGATAGAGGCATCGTTCATGAAACGAACCACTTTACGGTCAATTAAACCGGTGGTGTCCAGTTTAACGTTACCCCATACGTGGCTACGCATTCCAGAATCTTTAAACTCTTCAGAGAAAGTGATCCCGGAGCGTCCTTCACGCAGAGATGCCAGGACTTCCTGCTGGTTATTACCGATGCTGGAAACGATGCCCAGGCCAGTAATCACTGCACGTTTCATTCAATACCTCTGTAAGTCGCACTATAAAAAGTTTCGAGTCGCACAATAGCGTACACTTGTACGCCGAACAAGTCCGATCAGCCATTTTCTGTGGAAATTTGCACCGATGGGCTCACATCGCTAAGATCGTGCCACTGCCTGTCGGACGAGTAACTTACGTGAAACAAAACGCCATACAACCTGCCAACCTCGAATTCAACGCTGAGGGTACACCTGTTTCCCGAGATTTTGATGACGTCTACTTTTCTAATGATAACGGACTGGAAGAGACGCGCTATGTCTTCCTCGAAGGAAATCATCTCAGCACCCGCTTCCCTGAGCATCCGCGCAGCCTGTTTGTCGTAGCGGAGAGCGGTTTCGGCACCGGGCTGAATTTTCTGACCCTCTGGCAGGCGTTCGACCAGTTTCGCGCTGCACACCCCGAGGCTACCTTACAAAGATTACATTTCATCAGTTTCGAAAAATTTCCGCTTACCGCGCACGATCTGCGGCTTGCCCATCAGCGCTGGCCGGAGCTTACCCACTGGGCGGAACAGCTTCAGGCCCAGTGGCCTCCGGCTATCGGTGGCTGTCATCGTCTGATTCTGGACGACGGACGCGTCACCCTCGACCTGTGGCTGGGCGACATTAACGACCTGACCGATAAGCTCGATGACTCAATGAATCAGAAGGTGGACGCCTGGTTCCTGGATGGTTTTGCGCCCGCCAAAAACCCGGACATGTGGAGCCCGCACCTGTTCAGCGCCATGGCACGTCTGGCGCGCCCGGGCGCGACGCTTGCTACCTTCACCTCGGCGGGATTTGTTCGCCGTGGGTTGCAGGAGGCGGGGTTTACCATGCGGAAAACCAAAGGCTTTGGCCGCAAACGCGACATGCTGGTCGGGGTGATGGAACAGGATCTGGCGATCCCGGCGCAGGCCCCCTGGTTTGCCCGTCGCGCCAGCACCTCGCGTGAGGTCGCCATTGTGGGCGGGGGTATCGCCAGCGCCCTGCTCTCGCTGGCGCTGCTGCACCGTGGCTGGCAGGTGACGCTCTACTGCGCTGACGAGGCGCCGGCGACGGGCGCATCAGGCAACCGTCAGGGCGCGCTTTATCCCTTATTAAGTTCACACGATCCGGCACTGTTCCAGTTCTTCCCGGCGGCGTTTACGTTTGCTCGCCGCCTTTACGATAGCCTGCCGGTTGCGTTCGACCACAACTGGTGCGGCGTGACGCAGCTCGGCTGGGACGAGAAGAGCCAGCAGAAAATCACACAAATGCTGTCGCTGGGTCTGCCGGAGGCCATCGCCCATGCCGTCACGGCGCAGCAGGTTGCAGAGACCGCTGGCGTCGACACCGGCTGCGGGGGTATTCAGTATCCACTCGGCGGCTGGCTGTGTCCGGCTGAACTGACTTCTGCGGCGATAGCCCTCGGGCAGTCGCGTGGGTTGACAGTGCATTATGCCCATAAGGTTCAATCGCTAAGCCGCACTGCGCACTGGAATTTGCGTTTCGCTAACGGCAAAGAGGCGCAGCATGCCAGCGTTGTGCTGGCCAACGGGCATCATATCAGCCAGTTTACCCAGACAGCGTCATTGCCGGTTTATCCGGTCGGCGGCCAGGTAAGCCATATTCCTGCCGCCCCCCAACTGAGCAAACTGCGTCAGGTGCTGTGTTACGACGGCTACCTGACGCCGCAAAACCCGTCCAACGGCCATCACTGCATCGGTGCCAGCTACCATCGCGGTGAAACAGATATGCAGTACAGCGAAGCGGATCAGCAGCAAAACCGCCAGCGCCTGCTCGACTGTTTCCCGGATGCGTCGTGGGCAAAAGAGGTGAATGTCGGTGAGGGTCAGGCGCGCTGCGGCGTACGCTGCGCGACCCGCGATCACCTGCCGATGGCGGGAAACGTGCCGGACTATGACGCCACGCTTGAAGTCTATCAGGATCTTGCTGACAACAAAGAAACGGCGGTAAGTGCTCCCGTTCACCCCGAGCTGTTTATGCTGGGTGGCTTAGGCTCGCGGGGATTATGCTCCGCGCCGCTGCTGGCTGAAGCGTTAGCCGCGCAAATGAGCGACGAGCCGGTTCCGCTGGACAGGGTTACGCTCGCGGGGCTGAATCCAAACCGACTGTGGGTGCGGAAATTGCTGAAGGGGAAAATGGTCAAGTAGGGTGCGGTCTGGTGCCCTCACCCCGGCCCTCTCCCTGTGGGAGAGGGCGGTGATACACTTACTTCGCTTTCGCCTGCTGGAACAAATTGTCCCACATGCCCAGCACTAAAGACTGGTCGCGCGGAGAGAGTTCCCCGGCCAGAATGGCTTTTTCCAGGCTGCGAGTGACTTCCGCGTGAACGGCGTCGGCAGAGTGATCGTCCCCGGCTTCCAGCGCGGCTACCGCCAGCGTCAGGTGACCACGCAGATAACCGCTGGCGAACAGCTCATCATCACTGGCGTGTTCCACCATGTCATCAATTAACGCCAGAATGCGTGATTCAAATTCTGCGATCATCTTCTTTCCTCTGTTAAAGATCTTCCGGCCAAGGGAAGCATTCCGCCGTGATCTCCGGCGTGTGGTAATAATTCTGTAAAGCCTCGATCAAGCGTGCCGGACGTGCCGGGATGCCTTTCTCAAGATATTCCATCACCTGCGCATGAACGCGGCGCTGGAAGACGATACGGTCTGGCTCGAAGTCGCCTTCGAGATTGTCACAGCTTACGTTGAACGGGAAACCCGCCGCTACGCAGAACAGCCATTCGAGCGCCTGAGGTTTCACCTCCACATCTTCGAACTGCCCCTGGGTGGCGGCGTCGCGCCCGTCCGGGCAGTACCAGTAACCAAAGTCCACCAGCTCGCGACGCGCTTTCCCGGCGATACACCAGTGCGAAATTTCGTGCAAACCGCTGGCGTAAAAGCCGTGGGCAAAGATGATGCGGTTATACGGAACCTCGTCATCAGCTGGAAGATAGATCGGTTCGTCGTCGCCTTTAATCAGACGGGTATTAAAATCATCAGCGAAACAGCTATCGAAGATCTCAATCAGCTGTTCGTAGTTATGCGTACTGTTCATTAGTTCATCCCCAACCAGGTGAGGATCTCCTGTCCATGGCTGTCATAAAGAAGTTTGGCGCTCATCACCGCCGAGACGACAACAATCATCGGGCGGATCAGCTTTTGTCCTTTGCTTAATACCAGACGCGAGCCTGCGCGCGCGCCCAAAAACTGCCCTGCCATCATCACAAACCCGGTTGCCCAGATAACCTTGCCGCCAATGATAAACAGCAGCAGACCGCCAACGTTGGAGGTCGCGTTGAGGACTTTGGCGTGGGCGGTGGATTTGGCGAGGTTGAATCCGGCCAGCGTCACGAATGCCAGCGCATAAAACGAACCTGCCCCCGGGCCAAAGAAGCCATCGTAAAAACCGACGCAGCCACCGGCAATCAGCGCAAACGGCAGGCCGTGAAGACGACGCTGTCGATCTTCTTCCCCGAGCTTTGGCATCAGCAGGAAATAGAGGCCGATACAGATAACCAGCAGCGGCAGGATCTGGCGCAGAATGTCGGACTGTACGTGCTGGACCAGCAGCGCACCCGCCGTTGAGCCAATAAACGTCATCAGGATATTGAGCTTCTGATCGGCGAGATTCACCACTTTGCGCCGGATGAAATAGAGCGACGAGGAGAGCGAACCGCCGCATGCCTGGAGTTTGTTGGTGGCAAGCGCCTGGGCAGGGCTCATGCCTGCCGCCAGCAGCGCCGGAACGGTGAGCAACCCGCCGCCGCCCGCCAGGGCATCGATAAATCCGGCTAACATCGCAACAAAAAAGAGCACCGCCAGCAGCAGCGGTGACACCATGAACAGATCGACGAAATTATCCATTAAAGTACATGCTCATCCAGTAGCGCCTGGCAGGAAGGCGGCAACGGAGGCGGTGTCTTCTTCTCAGGCTTAGAGGTTCCAGGCTTGGCTGGTTCAAACCAGCTTTGCAGTTCGTAACCACAACCATCGCCAGGCGGTGGCAGCGGCTGATCTTCACATTCCAGGCTGTTCGCCGGACAGCGCAGGCGAACATGCATATGCGCCCGGTGCTGGAACCAAGGGCGCACTTTACGCAACCAGTCGCGATCCGTTCCCGCATCCAGGCAAAGCTGCTGCTTGATGGCCGGATTAACAAAGATCCGCGTGACGTCGTTATCCTCTGCCGCCAGCTTAATCATGCTGGAAATTTCCGGCGACCAGCGCGAGGCGACGACCCGTTTACCGTCGGCCGAGACCAGATCCAGCGCCTGCGGTTTCAGCAGCTGCGCTGAGCTCCAGCGCGTTTTCGGCAATTGCAGGAAGATATCCACATCCAGTCCGGTCTGGTGGCTGGCGTGACCGCCGTTGAAGCGACCACCGGCAGGCATCCCCATATCGCCAATCAGCATCGTCCCCAGCCCCAGGTTATGCACCTGGTTGCCAAGACGCTGAATAAACAGCACCAGGTCAGGATGGCCGAAATAACGGCGCTGGTCGGTGCGCATCACCTGATAGGTATCCGATTGCAGCGGAAGTTCCTGCGCGCCGACGATACACCCGTTGGAGAAAGCGCCAATGGACTGCGCGCTCCCCGCTACCGGGTGGGTGATTTTCTGCCACGGCGTAGCGGCCAGGCTTGCTCCACTGGCCAGCAGCGCCAGCAGAGCGATTGCGGTTTTTTTCATAGTTACCAGCGTGGAATGGTGGTCGTCACATCCGCATTCTGCGCGCGCTGGCGCAGGAAGTGATCCATCAGCACGATCGCCAGCATCGCTTCTGCGATCGGCACCGCGCGGATCCCCACGCACGGATCGTGACGCCCTTTGGTGATCATCTCAACTTCATCGCCAGCGCGGTTAATCGTGTGGCCCGGGACGGTAATGCTGGACGTTGGCTTCAGCGCAATATTGGCAATAATTTGCTGCCCGCTGCTGATGCCACCCAGAATGCCGCCCGCATGGTTGCTCTGGAAACCCGCCTTCGTGATTTCGTCGCGGTTCTGGCTGCCGCGAAGCTTGACCACGTCAAAACCGTCGCCGATTTCAACGCCTTTCACCGCGTTGATGCTCATCAGCGCGTGGGCGATGTCGGCGTCAAGGCGGTCAAATACCGGCTCGCCCCAGCCAGCCGGCACGCCGTCGGCCACCACGGTGACTTTCGCACCAATGGAGTCGCCCTCTTTTTTCAGGCCACGCATCAGCTCATCCAGCGCGTCCAGCTTGTCGGCATCGGCGCAGAAGAACGGGTTGAGCTCTACCTGATCCCAGTCTTTGATTGCCAGCGGAATGTCGCCCATCTGGGACAGACAGCCGCGGATAACGATGCCGAATTTCTGCTGGAGATATTTTTTGGCAATTGCCCCTGCCGCCACGCGCATCGCGGTTTCACGCGCGGAAGAACGCCCGCCGCCGCGATAGTCGCGAAAGCCATATTTTTGTTCGTAGGTATAGTCGGCGTGACCAGGACGGAAAACGTCCTTAATCGCGCCGTAGTCCTGAGAACGCTGATCGGTGTTTTCAATCAGCAGACCAATGCTGGTCCCTGTGGTACGGCCTTCAAATACGCCGGAGAGAATTTTGACCTGGTCCGGCTCGCGACGCTGCGTGGTGTAGCGAGAGGTACCCGGACGACGACGGTCAAGGTCATGCTGTAAATCGGCTTCGGTCAGTTCGATGCCTGGCGGGACGCCATCAACGATACAACCCAGTGCCAGACCGTGCGACTCGCCAAAGGTGGTCACACGGAATACCTGTCCAATACTGTTTCCTGCCATCACGGCTCCGATGTTGTTGTTTGTGTTTGAGCGTTGTGAAACGGGCCGAAGCCCGCTGGATTAATCTTTGTAAATGCTGAAGTATTCGCGTGCATCAAGCAGCTGCGCCTTGGTCAGCATAAAGACGCCGTCACCGCCGTTGTCGAACTCAAGCCAGGTGAACGGCACATCCGGGTACTGCTCTATCAGATGTACCATGCTGTTGCCTACTTCACAAATCAGAACGCCGTCGTCGGTCAGATAATCCGGCGCGCAGGCCAGGATGCGGCGGGTCAGCTTCAGCCCGTCAGAACCTGACGCCAGGCCCAGCTCCGGCTCGTGACGATACTCGTTCGGCAGATCGGACATATCTTCTGCATCCACGTACGGCGGATTGGTGACGATCAGGTTGTATTGCAGCGTCGGCAGGTCGCGGAACAGGTCAGAGCGGATAGGCGTGACGTGATGAATCAGCCCGTGCTCTTCAATGTTGTGTTCGGTGACGGCCAGCGCGTCGGTGGAGATATCGACGGCGTCCACTTCCGCTTCGGGGAAGGCGTACGCGCAGGCAATGGCGATGCAGCCGCTGCCGGTGCACATATCAAGAATGTGCTGCGGCTGATGGTTAATCAGGCCGTCAAAATGGTTGTTGATCAGCTCGCCAATCGGCGAACGCGGCACCAGCACGCGCTCATCAACATAGAATTCGTGGCCGCAGAACCAGGCTTTGTTGGTCAGGTAAGCCACCGGAATGCGCTCGTTTACGCGACGGATCACGCGCTCAACGATGCGGTGTTTTTCACTGGAGGTCAGGCGCGCGGTGCGCATGTCTTCCGGAATATCCAGCGGCAGGTAGAGAGACGGCAGCACCAGCTGCACGGCCTCATCCCACGGATTGTCGGTACCGTGTCCGTACCAGATATTGGCGGCGCTGAAGCGGCTAACCGACCAGCGCAACATGTCCTGTATGGTATGCAGCTCGTTTACTGCTTCATCGACAAAAATTTTATCCACTCTTTCCTCCAGGGCATGCTCGCATAATTTTCGGCGGCTAGTTTGCCATGAAGACGGCGATAAATCAGCAATGACGCGTACCGCTTGAGGTTAAAAAATGCGTTTAGTCGGGTACACTATCGGAAATACGAGATGAGAATGACGAATGAAAAAGAAAACATCGCTCAGCGAGGAGGATCAGGCTCTATTCCGCCAGCTGATGACCGGGACGCGTCAAATCACGCACGACACCATTGTCCATCGCCCGCAGCGTAAAAAAGTCAGCGAGGTACCGGTCAAACGGTTGCTCCAGGAGCAGGCCGATAACAGCCACTATTTTTCAGATGAGTTTCAGCCGCTGCTAAATACGCAGGGTGCGGTGAAATACGTGCGCGAAGACGTCAGCCATTTTGAACTGAAAAAATTACGCCGGGGAGATTACTCGCCGGAGCTGTTCCTCGATCTGCATGGGTTGACCCAGATGCAGGCGAAACAGGAGCTGGGGGCGTTGATCGCGGCATGTCGTCGCGAGCATGTTTTTTGCGCCTGCGTGATGCACGGCCACGGCAAACATATTCTTAAGCAACAGACACCGCTGTGGCTGGCTCAGCATCCACACGTGATGGCTTTTCATCAGGCGCCCAAAGAGTATGGCGGAGATGCCGCATTGCTGGTATTGATTGAAGTGGAGGAGTGGCAGCCGCCAGAGTTGCCCTGACAGGATGGCGGGAGGCACGCTGCACCCCGCCATATCGCACGTCACGTCAGATGGCTTTTGCCATCTTCAGGTTGCACGGACTCATTTGCCAGTTAAAGACCCCTTTGCCGGTTTCGTCGAGGGTGACGTTGGCAATGGCGGACGTTGTGAACATCGGTGGCGTTTCGCCCGGGCACAGCTCAGATACCAGATAGCCGACCAGCGGCAGGTGGGAAATGACCAGTGCGGAAGCGACACCTTCATTGCACAGCGCCTGAAGGTAAGCACTGACAAGGCCAACATCGCCACACGGCGTGAGTTCAGGGAGAACATCCACACTGGATGGCAGGTTCATACACTCCCCTACCACATCCAGCGTCTGTTCTGCCCGCAGGAACGGACTCACCAGAACGCGTTCAATGTCCACTTTTTGACCTTTAAGCCATGTCGCCATCTGACGGGATTCGTCGCAGCCACAGACGGTTAAAGGACGTACTGAGTCACTGGCGGCATCGAGTGCCGCGTCGCCGTGACGCATGATAAAAACTTGCATATTGCACCGCTTTTGTTAACCAGAATCACCGGCGTTAACTACCCGCGATTAATGCTCCGAGGTAGAAAACCCGATGGCCGGGCATTGTGCCTGATCCATTCGGTGAATGAAACGCTGTTTTTTACCTCAATGGCGTAAGTATAGTCAATCTCTGTTTACAATTTCGCCAGAACAGGTTCCATCACCTCAGGATTTACCCTTCTTTGACTTCAGTTTACGCAATCAGTTTCCCTTGCGGGCCAGAATGTCTGACCCCGTTCCGCCATCTGCAATAATTCGTCACAAGGTGTAAACCGTGGACCATATTGCGAGGCCAGACGTTGCAGGATCGCAACCACTTCACCCGCCCCGAGGGTATCCATATACCGGAACGGACCGCCAAGAAATGGCGGAAAACCGATACCAAACACGGCGCCGATATCGCCGTCGCGCGCGCTTTTGATCACCTGCTCACCAAAGCAGCGCGCCGCTTCATTGAGCATCATCATCACGCAGCGCTCAGCACACTGAACCGCCGACAGTTTTCCCTGACCCGTAACAGGAATAAGCGCATAAACCGAAGGGTCGACCTGTTTCTTGCTTTTACGCCCTTTCGCGGCGTAAAGATAGAAACCGCGTTCATTTTTTCTGCCTTTGCGATCGTCCTTCAAAATTGCGGAAACAAAGTTTGCAGGCGGCGCAAAACGATCGCCATAAGCCGCTTCCAGCACAGGGATAATCTTAGTCCCCGTATCAATTCCTACCTCATCCAAAAGTTGGATTGGGCCGACGGGGAAGCCAAACTTCACCAGGGCGTCATCGACGTGCTCAATTTTCTCCCCTTCCGTCAGCAACCGCATCGCTTCGTTAATGTACGGCGCCAGAATGCGGTTGACGTAGAAGCCGGCTTTGTCCGCGACCACAATCGGGGTTTTGCCCTGTTTTTTCGCCAGTTTCACCACGGTGGCAATAGTTTGCGGGCTGGTTGTGGCATGCGGGATAACCTCCACCAGCGGCATTTTTTCGACAGGGCTGAAATAGTGCAGCCCTATCACCTGCTCCGGGCGCACGGCTTTCGCCGCGATGTCGCCGATCGGCAAAGACGAGGTGTTTGATGCGAAAATGGTGTGCGGCGCGCAATGCTGTTCAACGTCCGCCACCATCTGCTGCTTAAGGGCCAGATCTTCGAACACGGCTTCAATCACCAGATCGCGGTGTGCAAACCCACTGTAGTCGGTGGCGCCAGTGATCATCGCGAGGGTTTTATCACGCTCACTGGCCTTGATATGGCGGCGCTTCACTTTGCGATCAAGGTTCTGCCAGCTGTACTGCAACGCGTGGTTGATACCTTTAGGATTGATATCTTTGATACGTACGGGCAATTTGCCTTTGCTGGCGGTGACAAATGCAATGCCGCCGCCCATCAGCCCACCACCCAGAACGCCAACGGCGCGCAGCGGAGCCGGTTCAGCTTCACTGCCCGGATCTTTTTTAACCTCCGTGCTGGCAAAGAAAATGCCGCGCAGCGCCTGCGATTGCGGCGTCATCGCCAGCTCGCCAAAGGCTTTCGCTTCCGCAGCATAACCGCTGCTGCTGCCCTGCGATAAACCGGTTTCAATCACCTTCAGAATGCGCGTCGCTGCCGGATAGTTCCCTTTGGTTTTTTGCTCGGTTTTTTTACCCACCATATTGAACAGCAGCGTGCGCCCCAGCGGCCCGGCGAGGATACGCTCGCGCACCGGCAGAGGGCGTTTCGCCTGACGACCTTTCAGCGCCCGCTCAACGGCGGCCTCAAGCAAGATGGCGTGCGGAACGACCTCATCAACCAGACCCGCCTTTAACGCCTGACGGGCGCGCAGCTGTTTACCGGTTAAAATCATCTCCAGCGCCGTACTGACGCCCACCAGACGCGGCAGGCGCTGCGTGCCACCTGAACCGGGCAGCAATCCAAGCTGTACCTCCGGCAGTCCGAGTACGGTTTTCGCATCGTCGGTACAAATTCGGCTGTGACAGGCCAGCGCCAGCTCAAGCCCACCGCCCAGACAGGCCCCGTGGATCGCAGCGACAACGGGTATCGACAGCGCATGGATCTCCGCCATTACCTGCTGCCCCTGACGCGCCAGGTCTTCTGCTTCCTGAGCGCTTTTCGCCCGGGCAATCATGTTGATATCGGCCCCGGCAATAAAGTTATCCGGCTTTGCCGAGATAAATACCAGGCCACGTATCGCTTTGTTTTCGCGGATCTGTCTGAGCATCGCACGCACCTGAACGCCGAACTCGGCCTTCAGGGTGTTCATCTTTTCGTCGGGTACATCAATGGTGATAACAGCCACGTTATCAAGGCGAACAGCCAGATTAAATGCAGATGTCGTTTCCATTATTCAGCCTCCAGAACCATTGCTGCACCCAGGCCGCCCGCCGCACAGGCGGTAACGAGACCAAAACCGCCGCCGCGGCGACGCAGCTCGTGCAAAGTCTGAGTTATCATTCTCGCGCCGGTCGCCGCAAATGGATGGCCGTAGGCGATGGATCCGCCAAGCACGTTAAACTTACTCTGATCCACTTCGCCGGTCGCGTGGGCGCGGCCCAGTACATCGCGCGCGAAGCGCTCGCTTGCCAGCAGCTGAATGTTTGCCAGGGTTTGTGCGGCAAAGGCTTCGTGCATATCGATCAGGGTTAAGTCAGCCAGCGTCAACCCCGCACGCTCCAGCGCCAGCGGCGTGGACCAGGCCGGACCGAGCAGCATGTCCTGCCAGACATCAATGGCGGTAAAGGCGTAGCTACGCAAATAGCCCAGCGGTGTTATGCCAAGCTCTTTCGCCCGGGATTCCGTCATCAGGATCACGGCGGCGGCACCGTCCGTCAGTGGCGTACTGTTCGCCGCCGTAACGGTGCCATGTTTACGATCAAACGCCGGGCGCAGTTTTGCGTAATCCTCCAGCGTCGAGGTGCCACGGATATTGTTATCTTCCACCAGCGGTTCGCGGAAAGGCGGGATGTAAGCCGTCATCACCTCGTCGGCAAGTTTGCCTTCCGACCACGCCTTCGCAGCGAGCTGATGCGAGCGATGCGCCAGTGCATCCTGCTGTTCGCGGGTAATACCGTAGGTTTTTGCCATCTGCTCGGCAGTGTCGCCCATACGCAGGCCGGTGGAGTATTCAGCAACGGCAGGTGGCACGGGCATGAGGTCGCGCAGACGTAAACGCGAGAAGAGTTTGAGCTTCGCACCGGTGGTCCGGGCTTTGTTGGCATCCACGAGGATGCGGGCCAGCTGTTTGCTAACACCGATGGGCAGCACGGATGAGGAATCCGCGCCGCCGGCGATCCCCGCGCGAATGGTCCCCGCCATCAGGCTTTCCGCCACGTTCGCCACCGCCTGGAAACTGGTGGCGCAGGCGCGGCTGACGCTGTATGCGTCGGTGTGAACATTCATGCCGGTGCCCAGCACGATTTCACGTGCGATATTGGGCGCTTCCGGCATTTGCACCACCTGGCCGAAAACCAGTTGCTCAATAACCTGTGGCGGGATCTCGCTGCGAGCCAGCATCTCCCCCACCACCATTTTTCCCAGATCGACAGCCGGTATACCGTGAAACGCGGTTGCCTGACGCGCAAACGGCGTACGTAACCCGCTGACAATGGCAATGCGGTCACCGTGTCGGGTGATAAGCGGTAATGCCTGACTCATAACACTCCCCTGTAAAAAAATTTTGCGCACACATTAAGTGGTCTGACCTGATAATAGTCTTAACTATTTTTTTACATTGAGCCAATCGGGGAAGCGAAAAATTGCGAGCTAAGGCACAGAGAAGAAAAAGAAAATGCCCCTGCATGGCAGAGGCATTTGTGAGATTTGTTGCCGGGTTGCGGCGTTGCCTTAACCGGCCTACACGATCATAGGCCCGTGCAAAAAGTATTAACGCAGGCCCAGCTGGAAGATCAGCGTTTCTGCTTCGCAGGCGAACACAAAGTCGATATCCAGCCGCACGCCGCCTTCCACTTCCGTGAAGGTGGATTTGATTTCACACGGATCGGATTCGACTTCACGCGCGCGCTGGCTCAGCGCGGCCAGCGTCTCTTCCGCTTCAGCGCGGTTAGGGAATACGCGGCTGTAAGAGGCGGTGCAATCGGTGTTGTCCATAATGGTGCCAACATCCATACAGCAGCAAACCGGGGTTTCATCAGCACTGCATTTACTCATAGCTCAATTTCCTCTGTATTCGCGCAGGGCGCGAGATAAACACGATGCGTCTATTTTACGCCCCCGAACGAGCCCCCTCCAGCCGTTAATGGCGCAAAATCGGATAAGTGAGCAATATCACACTAAAAAATGATCTAAAACAAAATTCCCCTTTTCAGAGGAATCGCACTGGTCACAATTTTGCCAACCAGATCTCGTTTCAAGAAACATATCTGAAAATATTAATAAACAAACTTGCAACATCCCAGCTGGTCAGACCTATACTCTCGCCACTGGTCTGATTTGTAAGTCATACCTCAGACCCTACACTTCGCGCTCCTGTTACGGTATGTAACAATTATTGAATAAAAATAACTCAATGAGGTTATGGTCATGAGCCAGAAAACCCTGTTCAAACAAACTGCTTTAGCAGTTGCAGTGGCAATCGTCTCAACGTCCGCCTGGTCAGCGGGCTTCCAGTTAAACGAATTTTCTTCCTCTGGCCTTGGCCGTGCGTATTCCGGGGAAGGTGCGATTGCCGATGACGCAGGCAACGCGAGTCGTAACCCGGCACTGATCATGATGTTTGATCGCCCTACCTTCTCTGCCGGTGCGGTTTACATCGATCCTGATGTCAATATTTCTGGCAAATCTCAGTTCACCGGCGCAGATCTGAAGGCGGATAACATTGCGCCGACCGCGTGGGTGCCTAACCTGCACTTTGTTGCGCCAATCAATGAACAGTTTGGTTGGGGTGCCTCTGTCACCTCTAACTATGGCCTGGCAACGGAGTTCAATAACAACTATCCGGCCGGGGAATACGGCGGTAAAACCGACCTGACGACCCTGAACCTCAACCTGAGCGGCGCATATCGTCTGAACGATAACTGGAGCTTTGGTCTGGGCTTTGATGCTGTCTACGCCGATGCAAAAATCGAGCGTTACTCCGGGGAGCAAACTGCTGCACTGCCGAAAAACAGCAATAAAATTGCCAGCCTGAAAGGTGATGAATGGGGTTACGGCTGGAACGCCGGTATCCTGTATGAACTGGATAAAAACAACCGCTGGGGTCTGACCTATCGCTCAGAAGTGAAAATTGATTTCGATGGCGATTACAAAAGCGGCATCCTGAGCCCAGTCAACGGTATGGTCCCAGGCGCGGGCACCACCATTCCATGGGGTACCTCGAATCAAACCGTACCGGGTTCACTGTCGCTGCATCTGCCAGAAATGTGGGAAGTGTCAGGTTATAACCGCGTTGCGCCGCAGTGGGCAATTCACTACAGCCTCGCGTATACCAGCTGGAGCCAGTTCGAGGAGCTTAAAGCCACCGGCAGCAACGGCCAGACGCTGTTCTATAAAGACGAAAGCTTCCACGATGCTTACCGTATCGCGCTTGGTACGACCTATTATATGGATGACAACTGGACGTTCCGTACCGGCGTGGCATTTGATGACAGCCCGGTACCGGCCGATAAACGTTCTATCTCCATTCCGGATCAGGACCGTTTCTGGGTGAGTGCGGGGGCAACCTACGCGTTCAACGAGAATGCCTCTATCGACGCGGGCGTGTCGTACATGCATGGCCAGAAGGTGACCTTCCAGGAAGGCCCGTACGAGTTTTCCTCTGAAGGTAAAGCCTGGCTGTTTGGTACCAACTTCAACTACGCGTTCTAATCCCAACACGATTAAAAAAGGTGAGCATTGCTCACCTTTTTTATTTATTCCGAATCGATATCTTTTAATTCGTTCTCGATGGCTTTCGCGTTCGGATTATCTTCCGGCTTCAGCTTACCGCCGTTGGCAATAAAATCATGGTTCTGGAAGTAGGCCTCGCGGACCATGATGTACGGATCGGAAGACTGACGCAGCAGACCATCAGAATCCAGCAGTTGCGCACGCGTTTCAATTCCTTCCACGGTCCATTTACCAATCGACAGCGGCCAGGTGAGCCATGACAGTACAGGATACAGCGTATCCACCATGTCGCCGCCATCATCACGCACGGTAAAGCTGCCGTAGAATGGCAGGTGCACATACGGACCATAACCTACGCCATAATGACCCAGCGTGCTGCCGAAACGGTGCGGCTGTTCACGCTGTAATTTCGGGTTCGCCATGCCTGCGACATCAATTAAGCCGCCCATACCCAGCAGGGAGTTCAGGAAGAAGCGGGTGAAATGCACCATCCCCTGATACGGGTCGCCCTGAAGGAAGTAGTTGACCATAACCGCTGGCTCTTCCAGGTTACTGGTAAAGTTGCTCAGCCCGTTACGCGCCGGCTGCGGAACATAGTCACGCCATGCCACGGCAACCGGACGAACCAGATATGGATCCAGCACATTATAGTTAAAGCTGTACATTGAACGGTTAAATCCTTCGAGAGGATCGGAGCGTCCCGTTTGCTCGCCAGAGCTGGCGCAGCCCACAAGCATTGTTACGCCCAGCGCAAGCGCCGACAGCCGAAGCTTCATAAATTTCTCCCTGTTCAATATGGCTATCGTTGAATGCCATCTGTGACGGAGCCTGAGATGCTCCGCCTGAAACGTGCAAGTGATTGTAACAGCACGCTTACCGATGTCTACGAGGACAATGACGACCCGCTCGCGTCATCACGCTAATTTCAGCATAGCCTGTCTTTCGGAATTCGTTTCGCTGGCAATTTTATATTGGCTTTGAAAGAGATGTCTCACCTTTATTGCCATTTTCAGCAATTTAAGAGCATCCCCACGGGGAAAGCGCTAAAAGCCGCTACGCTTAAATGAGCAATTACCCCGAAGGAGCTGTTATGAAAGACATTAGCGAAGAGAAAATTGGTGAAAGCAAAGAGGAACATGAGATTGAAAGCGAGGAGAAAGACCGGGGAGAAGAGATAGAAGTCGATGAAGATCGCCTGCCGTCGCGCGCCATGGCTATTCATGAGCATATTCGCCAGGACGGGGAAAAAGAGATGGAGCGCGACGCGATGGCCCTGCTGTGGTCAGCCATTGCAGCCGGTCTGTCGATGGGCGCCTCTCTGCTCGCCAAAGGGATATTTCACGTTCAGCTGGAAGGCGTACCGGGCGGGTTTTTGCTGGAAAATTTAGGCTACACGTTCGGCTTTATTATCGTCATTATGGCGCGACAGCAGCTTTTTACGGAGAATACCGTCACTGCCGTACTGCCCGTCATGCAAAATCCGACCCTCGGTAATTTCGGTTTACTGATGCGCCTGTGGAGCGTCGTGCTGCTGGGGAACCTGATCGGTACGGGCATAGCCGCCTGGGCATTCGAGTATATGCCAATATTTGATGAACCGACCCGCGACGCATTTGTGAAAATTGGCATGGATGTGATGAAAAACACGCCGGTTGAAATGTTCTCTAATGCCATAATTTCCGGCTGGATCATCGCCACTATGGTCTGGATGTTCCCGTCAGCGGGTAGCGCGAAAATCGTGGTAATTATCCTGATGACCTGGCTTATCGCACTCGCCGATACCACGCACATTGTTGTCGGAACCGTGGAGATCCTTTATCTGGTATTTAACGGCACACTCCACTGGAGCGACTTTTTCTGGCCGTTCGCCCTGCCAACCCTCGCAGGCAACATTTGTGGCGGGACCTTTATCTTTGCGCTGCTGAGCCATGCGCAAATCCGTAACGACATGTCCAACAAGCGTAAGGCCGAGCTTAAGGCTCAGGAAAAAAAGGATAAAACTGCCGAAAAATCGGCGTGAACGGTGACTCTTTGACCAGTCAGGCGGCAATGCGCTTAACGAAAAGTGTAAATAACGCTATACTCTTGCCGCTTCGTCCCCTTAGTTAAATGGATATAACGAGCCCCTCCTAAGGGCTAGTTGCAGGTTCGATTCCTGCAGGGGACACTTCTGTCTTTCCTTACGCCCCCTTCCAAAGCTCCACGCAGTTTCGGCCACGCCGTTTCGCGCCGTATAAGGCTTCATCCGCCGCCTGAATCAATCGCTCGTAATCGGGATGCCCGTTGAACATCGCAACGCCTATCGAGAGGGAGAGCGGGATAATATCGCCGGTTGGGGAGTTAACCTTGATTTTTTCCACCCGCCTGCGGATACGCTCGGCAATTCGCAGCGCGTCCACCTCTGAGATTTCCGTTAGCACAATCAGAAATTCATCGCCGCCGTAGCGAAAAACGTAATCACAGGTTCGCACGTTGTCGTAGAACGCGCCGGAGACTTTTCGCAGGATCTCGTCCCCGGTATTGTGCCCCCAGGTATCGTTGATTTGTTTAAATTTGTCGACGTCAATCAGCAGCGTCGAGAGCTTTGTTCCCGCCCGGGTGGCGTGCAGGATTTCGCGTTTGAAGATGGTTGGCAGGAAACGGCGATTCAACAGGCGGGTCAGGACATCAACCCCCACCTCGTGTCGCGACACTTCGTCAAACAGTTCGCGCAAAAGCGTGATGATTTGCGAGAGGGTATTACGCATTCGCTGCAAGAATTTATCCCGCTGCGCTTTATCACTCAGACCCTGCCCTGCAAGACGGACCTCGTTAAAAAGGTCATCGAATTCCTGAATCAGACGAGAGATATGACCGGCCTCAGCGATGCCGCTGAAATAGTGCCGACCTTTATGGCTAAACCACAGTCCAAATTCAGACTGCCCCAGCGGCAGACTGTTGCCGATACTGGAATTAAGCGTGATCTTATACAGAAGCACCATTTCCCATGACAGCAGCGCCGCGGTCTGTCTCTCCTTCTCCTCTTCTGCATTCTCCATTAAGGAAAAGATGCGATAATTTTCGTCCTCTTTCGCCGCATTGTTCTCGCTAAATACATAGGCCCGCGACATCACTTCCATGGCCAGATCGATACTGTTTATCGCGTAGTGATAAATATGCAGCTTCACCTCAGGCGAATGGGCGCTGGTAGTAATGACAGGCAACAGCAGCTTTTTCAGAACGCGGAAGCCCATTTCGACTAAATCAACCGAAATACCAATACGGGCATGAACATCCGCAGCGCGCTGTTGCGCCCGCATCTGCTCTTCAACCTGCTCCACCCGGCATGAGAGCACATCAATAAGCCAGCGACGAAGCGCCTCCTGAAGCTGCCTCTCCACCTGTTCGGTGGTCAGGAATTCAGCTGCCGATGGATCTGCCAGCACAACACGATAGAATTCAGCGACCAGGGGCGTTGCGTTGTCTCTGGCAAGCTCAGTCGCAAGCCGATGCACATCGGGATCGGTTTCATTAATCAGCTTCACCCACTCTTCTTTCACCGTTTGCAGGTAGGTTTCCATGGTCTGCACCTTCAGGAGACATGCGGGAACGCAGATTTAACAATAGCAAAATCAAACCACTCCGCAATTGCCGCTTTTTTAAACAAAAACGAGTGATGGCTCATAATGTATAACGGTGCTACATTATGCCGCCCACCCAAGTCAGCAATGGCCAGGCAACGTCGTAAAGAACGGTAAAGCCTGCAACCATGACCTCGTCCTACGGTCTCAATGGCACGTGGTATCGCGAAGTCTGCGCTACCTTCACAGGCTTCACATAGGTTCCACTATTTTGTCTCAATCCAAATTTCAGCGGGCGTTTCTGCACCCGCGCTACTGGTTTACATGGTTCGGCCTTGGCGTGCTTTGGCTGCTGGTTCAACTTCCATATCCCGTGATCCGTTTCCTGGGTTCTAAGCTCGGCAGCGCATCGCGTTACTTTCTTAAGCGTCGTGAATCCATTGCCCGAAAAAATCTCGAACTTTGCTTTCCGCATTACAATGCCCAGCAGCGCGAAACGCTGATTGCGGAAAACTTTAAATCTATCGGTATGGCGCTGCTTGAAACCGGTATGGCCTGGTTCTGGCCAGACGAGCGTGTCCGTAAATGGTTTGACGTGGAAGGCCTGGATAACCTGAAACGTGCCCAGATGCAAAACCGCGGCGTGATGGTTGTGGGTGTGCATTTTATGTCGCTTGAGCTGGGCGGCCGCGTTATGGGTCTTTGTCAGCCAATGATGGCAACCTATCGCCCGCATAACAGCGCGCTGATGGAATGGGTACAAACGCGGGGCCGCATGCGTTCAAATAAGGCGATGATCAGCCGTAACAATCTGCGCGGTATGGTTGGCGCCCTGAAAAAAGGGGAAGCCGTCTGGTTTGCCCCGGACCAGGACTACGGTCCTAAAGGCAGCAGTTTTGCCCCTTTCTTTGCGGTTAAAGATGTCGCTACGACGAACGGTACCTTTGTGATTTCACGTCTCTCAGGCGCCGCGATGTTGACGGTGACCATGGTCAGAAAAGCGGATAAGTCAGGCTATCGTCTGCATATCTCCCCAGAGATGGCGAACTATCCTGAAGATGAGAGTGAAGCCGCGACCTTTATCAATAAGGTGATTGAGTTTGAGATTATGCGTGCACCTGAGCAGTATCTGTGGATGCACCGCCGCTTTAAAACCCGTCCCCTGGGCGAAGCCTCACTCTATATCTGACCCCTGTCGAAGGTTAGTTTCGCTAAGAAACTAACCTTTTCAAACACCTGTAATCGCAGTGCGTAACGGCTTTTTTCGACCGTCGCTCAACAGGCATTTATTGCGTACCGAAATCAAACTGTCGCCGTTCCACGACAATCGTAAGTGTAGGAAATTATTTAAAAAAATGCCTCTTGTCACTCCTGAAATTTAGGCGTACATTAGCGCCGTCTGGCGACAGGAAAGCACAGAATTCAGAGCTGAAGTTAGCGACGTCACGGGATAATTCCGATTTCCCCTTTCGCATGATTTCAACTCTCTATACTCAGTTGGACTCTGTTTTTTTAATGCGTACCGGAAGATACGCGGAGCGATGAAACGTGAAATATTTCTTTATGGGCATTTCGGTTATTGTTTTAGTTTGGGCCGGAACGTTTGCTCTGATGATCTAGTTAAGAAAATGCAGTCAAAAAAACAGGCGCCGTTGGCGCCTGTTTTTTTTGTTGTCCGTTACGACTCGGGTTGTTCCGCAACGCTCTTCGCTGCAAGCAGGCCATCCGCGCGGAACATGCTTTTAATGCCCCGCACTGCCTGACGGATACGGTCGCTGTTTTCAATCAGCGCGAAACGCACGTGCGTGTCACCGTAGTCACCAAAGCCAATGCCTGGAGAGACGCAAACCTTCGCGTCCTGAAGCAGTTTTTTGGCAAATTCCAGAGAACCCATCGCAGCATACGGCTCAGGAATTTTCGCCCAGACGTACATAGAGGCTTTAGGCATTTCCACCATCCAGCCTGCTTCATGAAGCCCTTTTACCAGCACATCTCGGCGGCGTTTATACTGAGCGGCAATATCGAGCACGCATTGCTGATCCCCTTCCAGCGCCGCGATGGCCGCGACCTGTAACGGCGTAAAGGTGCCATAGTCATGGTAGCTTTTAATACGCGCCAGGGCGCTCACCAGCGTTTTGTTTCCCACCATAAAACCAATTCGCCAGCCCGCCATGTTGTAGCTTTTCGACAGGGTGAAAAACTCAACCGCCACATCACGGGCACCCGGTACCTGCATAATTGACGGCGCTTTCCAGCCATCATAAACGATATCGGCGTAGGCGAGATCGTGTACCACCAGCACGTCGTAACGCTTAGCCAGCGCGACCACTTTCTCGAAGAATTCGAGTTCAACGCATTGTGCCGTTGGGTTTGACGGGAAACCGAGGATCATCATTTTCGGCTTCGGATAGCTTTCACGAATCGCCCGTTCCAGCTCGTTAAAGAAGTCGACGCCTTCCACCAGCGGGACAGAACGCACCTGCGCGCCGGCAATCACCGCCCCATAGATGTGAATGGGGTAGCTCGGATTCGGCACCAGTACGGTATCGCCGTGATCCAGCGTCGCCAGCATCAGGTGGGCCAGCCCCTCTTTGGAGCCAATGGTCACAATCGCTTCACTTTCAGGATCGATATCGACCTGATAACGATCCTGATACCAGCGGGAGATCGCCCGACGTAAGCGTGGAATGCCGCGTGAGGTGGAATACCCATGGGTATCAGGACGCTGCGCAACCGTGCAGAGTTTCTCAACGATATGCGGCGGCGTTGGGCCGTCAGGGTTACCCATACTGAAATCGATAATGTCTTCGCCGCGCCGACGCGCAGCCATTTTCAGTTCAGCAGTGATATTGAAAACATAAGGGGGGAGACGATCGATACGCGTAAAACGGCGTTCAGGACTGAATTCAGCCATAGATTCCTCAGAGTCACGTTAGCGCCCGGACCGTCCGAGCGACGCTGCCACCCGTGTGGCGTGCTTAGAAAATAACCTGAAGAAAAAGACGCTGTCGAGAGGATAACGGCAAAACAATATTTTGCGCTAAAACGGGAATGTGATTGCAGTGAAAAGCGGAACTCTTATCGCGAACAGGCAGTTTTAAGCGCTACGATTTAACACAATATTTTCAGTATCGTTACCTGACGTTTCTCCCCAAACGGAAAAGCACCGGCTTTCAGTCAAAAGCCAGCAATCCCCTTTGAGAATTATGGTTTTTCCCCATTTGATAAATCTGATGGATAGCTGGTCATCAGGCCCTATGTTTTCTATCATAGATTTTTCCCGTTTTCCCAGGCCTGACCGTGCACGAAATCTTCAATATGCTCCTGGCGGTGTTCGACCGCGCGGCATTAATGCTGATCTGTCTTTTTTTCCTTATCCGCATCCGCTTGTTCCGCGAACTGTTGCATAAATCTGCCCATTCGCCAAAAGAGCTGCTGGCCGTCACGTTTATCTTTTCGATGTTTGCCCTGTTCAGCACCTGGTCCGGGGTGCCGGTAGAAGGCTCGCTGGTGAACGTGCGCATCATCGCCGTCATGTCGGGCGGGATCCTCTTTGGTCCCTGGGTAGGGATTATCACAGGCATCATCGCCGGCACCCATCGATACCTGATTGATATTGGCGGCGTGACGGCAGTCCCCTGCTTTATCACCAGCATTATTGCCGGGCTGCTCTCGGGCTGGATTAACCGCAAAATCCCGAAAAAGCAGCACTGGCGTGCAGGGATTATCGCGGGGATGGTCTGCGAAACGCTGACCATGATCCTGGTCATCGTCTGGGCGCCAACCGTTGCGCTGGGTCTGGATATCGTCTCGAAGATCGGTATTCCTATGATCCTCGGGAGCGTCTGTATCGGTTTTATCGTGCTGCTGGTGCAAAGCGTGGAGGGCGAAAAAGAGGCCAGCGCCGCGCGTCAGGCCAAGCTGGCGCTGGATATCGCCAACAAGACGCTGCCGCTTTTCCGACACGTTAACGCCGAATCTTTACGTCAGGTTTGCGATATCATCCGCCGTGATATTCACGCCGATGCGGTCGCCATCACCAATATTGACCACGTGCTGGCTTACGTTGGCGTCGGGGAGCACAATTATCGCGACAGCGACGATAACATCAGCCCGACCACCAGACAGGCGATTAACTACGGAAAAATCATCATTAAAAACAATGATGAAGCCCACCGGACGCCAGAGATCCACTCAATGCTGGTGATCCCGCTGTGGGAAAAAGGCGTGGTCACGGGGACGCTGAAAATTTACTACTGCCATGCGCACCAAATCACCTCCTCGCTCCAGGAGATGGCGATTGGCCTGTCGCAGATTATCTCCACTCAACTTGAGGTTTCGCGTGCAGAGCAGCTGCGCGAGATGGCAAATAAGGCAGAGCTGCGCGCCCTGCAAAGCAAGATCAATCCCCATTTCCTGTTTAACGCGCTGAACGCTATCTCCTCTTCCATCCGTCTGAATCCGGATACCGCGCGGCAGCTGATATTTAATCTGTCGCGCTATCTGCGCTACAACATTGAGCTAAATGACGACGAGCAGATCGACATCAAAAAAGAGCTGTATCAAATCAAGGATTACATCGCCATCGAGCAGGCACGCTTTGGCGATAAGCTCACGGTCATTTACGATATTGATGAAGAGGTCAGCTGCGTGATCCCAAGCCTGCTGATCCAGCCTCTGGTGGAAAACGCCATTGTTCACGGTATTCAGCCGTGTAAAGGCAAAGGCGTAGTAACGATTAGCGTGACGGAAAGCGGTAACCGCGTGCGCATCGCCGTGCGCGATACCGGGCACGGCATCGATCCGAAAGTCATCGAGCGCGTCAAATCAAACGAAATGCCGGGCAACAAGATCGGACTGCTGAATGTGCATCACCGGGTCAAACTGCTGTACGGTGAAGGGCTGCATATTCACCGTCTTGAGCCGGGCACCGAAATTGCCTTTTATGTTCCGAATGAGCGAACGCCCGTGAATGCCCCGATATCCTTGTTGCCGTAGGCCGGAGTAACAGATGAAAGTCATCATCGTAGAAGATGAATTTCTGGCTCAACAGGAGTTGAGCTGGCTTATCAAAACCCACAGCCAGATGGAGATTGTTGGCTGTTTTGAGGATGGTCTGGACGTGCTGAAATTTTTACAGCATAACCGGGTCGACGCGATATTCCTCGATATTAATATTCCGTCGCTGGACGGCGTCCTGCTGGCGCAAAATATCAATCAGTTCGCCCACAAGCCGTTTATTGTGTTTGTCACCGCGTGGAAAGAGCATGCCGTGGAGGCCTTCGAGCTTGAGGCGTTCGACTATATTCTCAAGCCGTACCAGGAGTCGCGTATTATCAGCATGCTGCATAAGCTGGAAGCCGCGTGGCAGCAGCAGACATTACCCGCCAGCGCCAGCCCGGTAGCGCGGGAAAACGACACGATTAATCTGGTGAAGGACGAACGGATCATCGTCACGCCTGTCGACGATATTTACTATGCCGAAGCGCATGAAAAAATGACGTTTGTCTATACGCGGCGTGAATCCTACGTCATGGCGATGAACATCACCGAATTCTGCAATAAACTCCCGGCCGCCCACTTCTTCCGCTGCCACCGCTCGTTCTGCGTCAACCTGAACAAGATCCGCGAAATCGAACCCTGGTTTAACAACACCTATATTTTGCGGCTGAAGGATCTGGATTTTCAGGTGCCGGTAAGCCGCAGCAGAGTGAAAGAGTTCCGCCAGCTCATGCACCTGTAGCGCGTTCCCTCTCCCGCAGGAGAGGGGAATGAGCGTCAGAGGATCTGACCCAGTACCTGACGCAGATGCGCCCCGGAGCCCAGTAAGCCTGGGTTGTCGTGGACAATCAGGTAAACAGGAATGTCCTGGACATAGCTCCTGAAGCGGCCTTTGTCTTCGAAGCCGCCACGGAAGCCGGAGGCGGTAAAGAAATCGAGGAAGCGCGGCACGATCCCGCCCGCAATATAGACCCCGCCAAAGGTGCCAAGGTTCAGCGCCAGGTTGCCGCCAAAACGCCCCATGATGACGCAGAACAGCGACAAAGCACGGCGGCAGTCAATACAGCTGTCGGCCAGCGCGCGTTCGGTCACATCTTTAGGTTGCAGATTTTCCGGCAGACGACCGTCTGATTTTACAATCGCCCGATACAGGTTCACCAGGCCCGGGCCAGAAAGCACCCGCTCGGCCGACACGTGCCCAATCTCGGCGCGTAGCTCCTCCAGAATAATGCCCTCTTCTTCGCTGTTCGGCGCAAAATCCACGTGACCGCCTTCGCCCGGCAGGCTGACCCAGCGTTTGTCGACGTGGACCAGGTGCGCCACCCCCAGGCCGGTGCCTGCGCCGTAAACGGCAATCGGTTTGCCTTCAACCGGGGCCGTACCGCCGAACTGAATCAGATGCTCTGGTTTAAGCATTGGGATAGCCATGGAAACCGCAGTGAAGTCGTTGATAATTTCAAGGTGCGAGAAGCCGAGGTTTTTCCGCATTTCGGCAATTGAGAAGGCCCACGTGTGGTTGGTCATCGCCACCCAGTCGCCGGTGATCGGACAGGCGATGGCGATACAACCGTCTTCAACGCTCACTTTATGCTCTTCCAGATAGACGCGAACCACCGCTTCCAGGCTTGGGTAATCCAGCCCTGAATAGGTTTTCGCCTGAGAAATTTCACCGCTGTTCACATCGCACAGGGCAAGGCGCGCGTTGGTGCCGCCTACATCACCTACCAAAGCATACTTTGTCATTCTTCTACTGCTCCGCTAAAGTCAGAATAAATCTTTGGGACACTGTAAATTCAAGGCGTGATAACAACAACGACCAGAAGGTGACTGCCCATGGATTATCGATCTTCGTCACATTATAACTTTACCGTTTCAGCACCTTTTGCACTATTGCCACAATGCTGATTGTGCAAAGTAACGTTAAGCCGTTTTGTACAAGGAAATCATCATGCTCCATCCGCGAGCCAGAACCATGCTGTTATTGGCTGTCCCGGCGCTGATTATTGGCGTGGCGTCGAGCCTGGTGCTCATCGTCGTCATGAAAGTGGCGGCGGTGCTGCAAACGATTTTATGGACCGCGCTTCCGGTAAAATTCGGCATCAGCATTGACTCGCCGGGCTGGATCATGATGATGCTGACCCTGACCGGGATTGCCGTAGGGCTGGTGATCCGCTATAGCCCGGGTCATGCCGGGCCGGACCCGGCACTGGAACCCTTGATTGGCGCCCCTGTCTCTCCCTCTGCTCTGCCGGGGCTTATTATCGCGCTGATTATCGGTCTTGCGGGCGGCGTAAGCCTCGGGCCTGAATATCCCATTATGGCGGTTAATATCGCGCTGGCGGTCTTTCTGGGGGCGCGTCTTTTTCCGCGCGTTGGCGCGCTGGACTGGACGATCCTGGCGTCAGCAGGCACCATCGGGGCGCTGTTTGGCACTCCGGTCGCGGCTGCGCTCATTTTTTCGCAAACCCTCAGCAGTGATCATGAAGTACCGCTGTGGGATAAACTCTTCGCGCCGCTAATGGCCGCCGCTGCGGGAGCCCTCACCACCAGCCTGTTTTTCCATCCCCATTTTTCACTCTCCATCCCCCACTACGGCCAGATGCAACTCACCGATATTTTCAGCGGTGCCGTCGTCGTCGCGATCGCCATTGCGCTGGGGATGGTCGCGGTATGGTGTCTCCCTCGCCTGCATCGCCTGATGCACAGGCTGAAGCATCCGGTGCTGATTCTGGGCATGGGGGGTTTTATTCTGGGCGTTTTAGGCGCCATCGGCGGGACGGTTACGCTGTTTAAGGGTCTGGACGAAATGCAGCAGCTGGCCTTCAGCCAGGTCTTTAGCGTCTCCGATTATCTGCTGTTCGCGCTGGTAAAACTGGCGGCGCTGGTGGTCGCTGCGGCCTGTGGTTTCAGGGGAGGTCGAATCTTCCCGGCGGTATTTGTTGGCGTCGCGCTGGGGCTGATGCTGCATGAGCACGTTGACGCTGTCCCTGCGGCGATTACCGTCTCCTGTTCCATTCTGGGGCTGGTACTGGTGGTCACGCGCGATGCGTGGCTGAGCCTGTTTATGGCGGCCGTTGTCGTACCGGATACCACGCTTCTGCCGCTGCTCTGTATCGTGATGTTGCCCGCCTGGCTCCTGCTGGCGGGCAAACCGATGCTGATGGGATGGCGAAACGACAGGTAATCAGGCGTTATTGCGCGCCTCCAGCGCTTTGGTCAGCGCGCTCAGCAGCGGCGGAATATCGGCTTTCGGCAGCATCACCTCGATCAGCGAAAGCCGCTCATGGTGTGCCACTTTATCCAGCACCTCCGCCAGCGCTTCCGCTTCGCTGACGCGCCAGCACTCTGCCTGAGGCGCCAGGCTCAGCGCCTGCGGGATCTGCGTCCAGTTCCAGAGGGCAATGTCGTTATAGCGCTGCTCCGGCCCGTGGATGGCCCTTTCCACCGTGTATCCTTCGTTGTTAAGCACCAGAATAATCGGGCGCTGCTTGTCGCGCAGCATCGATCCCAGCTCCTGAATGGTCAACTGCGCGGCGCCGTCACCCGTCAGGACAATCACGCGTCGGTTCGGACACGCCGTTTGCGCGCCAAACGCTGCCGCCAGCGTGTAGCCAATCGATCCCCACAGCGGCTGGACGATAAAGTTCACGTCCGCCGGTAAACGCAGTTCGATAGCGCCGAAAGCAGACGTTCCCTGGTCAGCCAGAATAATGTCTCCGGGGCGGATAAACGTTTGCAGGGTACGCCAGAAGCTCTCCTGAGTCAGCGCCCCTTCGATAGTCGGGAACGAAAAGCCGCTGTGATCCAATGGCGCTCGCGTATCACGAACATAGGTTTTACACAGCGCTGTCAGCGTTTCAATGGCCTCCCTCATCGGGATACCCGTAAACCAGACGTCGCCGACGCGGGACGCGTGTGGCTGAACCTCTATCGTCTGGTCTGGCGTCAGCTGGTGGGTAAACCCGGCAGTGAGCGTATCGGTAAAGCGCGTGCCAATACACAGCACCGTATCAGCCCCCTCGATGGCCTCTTTGACCGGCGCGGCGCTCGCCGATCCGCTGTAGGTGCCGTAAAAACCGCTCTGTCGTTCGTCAAAAATGCCCTTGCCCATCAGCATGGTGGCGTGTGCCATCGGCACCTCTTTCACCCACGTCTGAAGGGCCGTGCGCAGACCATGGCGGAGTACGAGGAAGTCCGCTAACAGCGCGGTGCGTTTGCTCGTGGACAAGCGCTTTTCGGCAGCCTCACGGAACGCCTGCAAGCAGGCTGAATCAGCCGGTGCGGGGTTAACAGTGAGAGCGCTTACAGGGGGCGTAGCGGCTTTTTTCGCCACATCAGCGGGCAGCATCAGGTAGCCCGGACGGCGCTCCCGCAGCATAGTGGTCAGGACTCTGTCAATTTCATAGCAGGCGTTTTGTTCGGTAAGCACCGCCTGTGCAACGGTGATGGGTTCGCTCATATGATAGAAATGGCGGAACTCGCCGTCACCCAACGTATGGTGCAATAACTCTCCTCGCTGCTGCGCCGCCATACCCGGGGCCCCCACAATATGGAGGACGGGAACATGTTCGGCAAAGCTGCCCGCCACACCGTTCATGGCGCTTAACTCCCCAACGCCGAATGTCGTCAGGAGCGCGGCAAAGCCCTTACAGCGGGCATAGCCGTCTGCGGCGTAAGACGCGTTCAGTTCATTGGCACAGCCCACCCAGCAGATGTCCGGGCTGTCTATCACGTGATCGAGAAATTGCAGGTTATAGTCGCCTGGCACGCCAAACAGATGATCGGCACCACAATCTGTTAGTCGGTCCAGCAGGTAATCGGCGACGCAATAGGGGGTACGCATATTATAAGTGTCCTTCTGACGTTGACCTCACTCTGAGTATTAAATAAGCGTGAAGCGTGTCCAGAATTGGCGACAATCAGGGTCTGGAAAGAATGCTTTACGAAAAAAGCTGAGCTATGCTCATTTTCTTCAGGTTAGTGTAAACGTATACACTGATGTTTCTTTCCAGCGCCAGAGGTCTCGCCAATGGGTTATCAGCCTGACAAAAATCGTTATCAGACAATGCAATATCGCCGCTGTGGGCAAAGCGGCCTTAAGCTTCCCGCCATCTCGCTGGGGCTTTGGCATAATTTTGGCGACGCGACGTTACTCGAAAACAGCCGTCAACTTTTACAGCGTGCTTTCGATTTGGGTATTACGCATTTTGACCTTGCCAATAATTACGGCCCGCCTCCTGGTTCGGCCGAACGTAATTTCGGGCGCATTTTGCAGGAGGATTTCCTGCCCTGGCGCGATGAGCTAATCATCTCCACCAAAGCGGGCTACTCCATGTGGGACGGGCCTTACGGCGACTGGGGCTCACGTAAATATCTGATCGCCAGCCTGGACCAGAGCCTCAGGCGTATGGGGCTGGAGTATGTCGATATTTTCTATCACCACCGCCCGGATCCACAAACGCCGCTACGTGAAACCATGAAAGCGCTTGACCATGTGGTGCGTCAGGGCAAGGCGCTGTACATCGGTCTGTCCAACTACCCGGCAGAAGTGGCAAGGCAGGCGATTGAAATACTGGAGGATCTGGGCACGCCATGTCTGATCCACCAGCCGAAGTACTCCATGTTTGAACGTGCGCCTGAAGAGGGGTTGCTGGACGTGTTGCAGCATAAAGGGGTGGGATGTATCCCCTTCTCCCCCCTGGCGGGCGGACAGTTGACCGATCGCTATCTGAACGGTATCCCGGCGGATTCTCGCGCAGCAAGCGGCAGTAAGTTCCTTAACCCGGAGCAGATCACCGACAGAAAGCTGGAAAAGGTACGCAAGCTGAATGCGCTGGCGGAAAACCGGGGGCAAAAGCTTTCGCAAATGGCACTGGCCTGGATCCTGCGCCACGATGCGGTGACATCCGTGCTCATCGGCGCAAGCAAGACCGGACAAATTGAAGATGCAGCAGGCGTGCTTGAGAATTGTCGGTTCACGGCAGAAGAGCTGAAGACGATAGATACGATCCTGTCCAGTTCAGATTAAAAACACTTTTAGCAAAAAGTGCTCTCGTTCATGATTTAGGAGTTGAGGCGATGAAACGAATGTTTACCAACTCGTAAAATTGCGTTAACAGGTCGCACAGCGGCCCCGATCGTGAAGGAGAAGAGTATGTTCAGGTCACTGATTCTTGCAGCGGTATTACTGGCTTCGGCCCCGCTGGTCGCCAGTGCGGGCGAAATCACCCTGTTGCCATCGATTAAATTACAAATTGGCGATCGTGATGACTACGGCAGATACTGGGACGGTGGCTACTGGCGCGACCGTGACTACTGGCACCGCCATTATGAATGGCGTCAAAACCGCTGGTGGAAACACGATAACGGCTATCACCGTGGCTGGGATAAGCGTAAGGCTTACGAACGCGGCTACCGCGAAGGCTGGAACGATCGTGACGACCGCCGTGGCGGCTGGGGTCATGGAAAAGGCAGAGGCCACGGTCACGGCCATCACCATTAACAACAAAAAGGAGCCTTCCGGCTCCTTTTTCTTTTACAGGCCTGCGGCTGTGCCTATCAGCAACCACAAGTTTAACGCCACCACCACGACCACAATGGCCCACCCGGCGCGCTTCACCCACGTCGAATTCACCAGTTCGCCCATCAGCGATTTATTACTGGTAAAGATCAGCAGTGGCACCAGCGCCAGCGCAATCCCGAAACTCAGCAATACCTGACTCATCACCAGAATGCGGGTCGGATCCAGCCCCATCAGGATCACAACAAAGGATGGCAGCATCGTGACCGAGCGGCGAACCCACAGCGGAATATGGAAACGTACGAACCCCTGCATCACCACCTGCCCGGCCAGTGTCCCCACAACCGTAGATGAAAGACCCGCAGCAACCAGGCTTAAACCAAAAATAGTGGCAGCGGCATGACTCAGCAACGGCTCCAGCGTCAGGTAAGCCTGGTCGAGATCGGCAACCCCGGTATGCCCGTTAAAGTGGAACGCGGCGGCGGCGGTCGCCATCATCGCCAGATTCACAAATCCGGCAATGGTCATCGCGATAGTCACATCCCATTTCGAGGCGGAGTAGCGCTCTTTACTCGTCCCGCCATGCAGATTCTGGGTTAATGAAGAGTGCAGATAAATGACGTGCGGCATGATGGTCGCCCCCAGCACCCCGGCAGCCAGAAAAACGGCTTCAGAAGTGGGTAACGACGGGATCACCATCCCTTTCGTCAGCTGCGCCAGATTCGGCTGGGAGAAAATCAGCTCAACAATATAGGCGGCAGCGACGAACAGCAGCAGGCCGCCGATGACTTTCTCCAGCGGTTTTTGCCCCCGCCGCTGGAGCATCAGAATCAGGAAAGTGGCGATACCGGTCAGCACCGCCCCCTGAAGCAGGGAGACGCCCAGGATAAGCTTAAAGCCGATCGCCGCCCCGATAAACTCGGCGAGATCGGTGGCCATGGCGATAATTTCCGCCTGAACCCAGTAAAACCAAACTGCCGGACGTGGATAATGATCGCGGATTTGCTCCGCCAGGTTTTTTCCGGTAGCAATACCCAGCTTCGCGGAGAGCATCTGAATCAGCATCGCCATCAGATTGGCCCATACCACAACCCACAGCAGTTTATAGCCGAAACTGGCCCCGGCCTGAATGTTGGTCGCAAAATTACCCGGATCGATGTAGCCAATCGCGGCAATGAATGCCGGTCCCATTAATGCGAACCGCAGCTTGCGTGCCGCTCTGCCGCTGCTACTCTCTACGCGACTATTCGTCATTTCTGCCTCTGGAAATATAGCCTTTGCTATGTTTTATGCTATCAAAATGAGAATGATTATCAAGTTCATTTGTAACGGTTAACATGATTTCTCTGATAGTCAGGAACGATAGACAGGCAGGTGGAGCAAGGTCACAGAATGTGAAAATGCGCAGACATTTGTGAAGCGTAGCACACAAACTTAACTTTTCACTCATTTACCTAACATAACAAAAATGTCTTGTTGATCACTATTTTTGAGACTCGTCACAGGATGTAACTATAGTGTGGGCTTGATCTCGTTTTCTTTGTGCTTGTTACATAGAATGTGCACGGAAATTAAACCTGCCTCATATTTGGAGCAAATATGGACCGCGTCCTTCATTTTGTCCTGGCACTCGTTGTCGTTACTGCACTTGCATTGCTGGTCAGCACAGACCGCAAAAAAATTCGTATTCGCTATGTTGTCCAACTGCTGGTCATTGAAGTTTTACTTGCGTGGTTCTTCCTGAACTCCAACGTAGGCCTGGGCTTCGTGAAAGGCTTCTCCGAAATGTTCGAAAAACTGCTCGGATTTGCCAACGAAGGGACAAACTTCGTCTTTGGCAGCATGAACGATCAGGGTCTGGCCTTCTTCTTCCTGAAGGTGCTCTGCCCTATCGTCTTCATCTCTGCCCTGATCGGTATCCTTCAGCACATCCGCGTTCTGCCGGTGGTTATCCGTGCGATCGGCTTCCTGTTATCGAAAGTTAACGGCATGGGCAAACTGGAATCCTTTAACGCAGTCAGCTCGCTGATCCTGGGTCAGTCTGAGAACTTCATTGCGTATAAAGATATTCTCGGCAAGATGTCCCGTAACCGCATGTACACCATGGCGGCAACCGCAATGTCTACCGTTTCCATGTCTATCGTGGGCGCGTATATGACCATGCTGGAACCAAAATACGTAGTTGCGGCGCTGGTTCTGAACATGTTCAGCACCTTTATCGTGCTTTCGCTGATTAACCCGTACCGCGTGGATGCCAGCGAAGAGAACATTCAGATGTCAAACCTGCACGAGGGACAGAGCTTCTTCGAAATGCTGGGTGAATACATTCTGGCGGGTTTCAAGGTTGCAATTATCGTCGCCGCGATGCTGATTGGCTTTATCGCGCTGATCGCTGCGCTGAACGCCCTGTTTGCGGCCGTACTCGGTATCTCCTTCCAGGGTATTCTGGGCTACATCTTCTACCCGATTGCCTGGGTGATGGGCGTGCCCGCTCACGAAGCGTTGCAGGTGGGCAGTATCATGGCAACGAAACTGGTTTCCAATGAGTTCGTGGCGATGATGGATCTCCAGAAGATTGCCAGCACACTCTCCCCTCGTGCGGAAGGGATCCTGTCCGTCTTCCTGGTCTCCTTCGCGAACTTCTCTTCCATCGGTATTATCGCTGGTGCGATTAAAGGACTGAACGAAGAGCAAGGTAACGTCGTTTCTCGCTTTGGCCTGAAGCTGGTTTACGGTTCAACACTGGTGAGCGTCCTGTCTGCCTCTATCGCAGCACTGGTTCTGTAATTCATACCGCGTAATAAAAACCGGGAGTCCTCGCTCCCGGTTTTTTTATGCCTCCAGCGCCGTCAGGGGCAGTGGTTTACCAATCAAATAGCCCTGCAAATAGTCCACGCCAAATCGCAGCAACATCTCGCGTTGTTCAGCCGATTCCACATATTCAGCCACCACACAAAGCGATTTCGTTTTGGCCATGTTGCAAATGGACTGCACGATCATCGCATCCATGCTGTCGGTGCAGATATCTTTCACGAAGCAGCCATCGATCTTAATGATATCGGCCTCCAGCCGCTTCAGGCGCTCAAAGTTGGCATAGCCGGTACCAAAGTCATCAATAGCAATCCGGAAGCCGTAATCCCGCAGCTGCTGGATATTGTTGATGCTGCTTCCCGAGTCAGAGAAAGCCTGTTCCTCGGTGATCTCAATGACGATATCTTGCGGCGCAATGGCGTAGCGTTCAAAAAGCGCGATGATCTCAGCCGCAATCTCATTTTGCATCAGCGTCAGCGGCATCAGATTAACGGAGAACCGCGTTCCGGCCCGTTCGGACGGATGGCTGCGCATCCACATCAGCAATTTTTCCACCACGTTCAGGTCAAATCGGTGGCTCAGGTTAAACTGAGCAATCAGCGGAATAAAGCGATCAGGCGTGATGATCTCACCCTCGCTTTCAAGCCTTGAGAGGATTTCAAAGTACCCTTCCCCACGCGCGTTATGGATTGGCTGGGCGTAAAGGTGAAGCCCACCGATATCAAGGGCGCGTTTTATGCGGGCCAGCATCAGCACTCTGTCCGTCGTCTGACCGGAGACATCATCCAGACTGTTGGTTAACGCCAGGACGTTGTGCCCGGCACAGGACTGCTCGGAGAGCCAGCTCAGCTGACCCAGCGTGTGATGCAGGCTTTCTCCATCCGGCACTTCACCCCAGGAGGCGCCAAACTCGATGTCGAGCTCAGTCTTGTTCCAGATAATCTTACGGCTGTTCAGATGATCAACCATATATTGCAGACGTTCAGCCGTGCCCGGACCCAGCAAGACCACTACCAGCTCACTGCCCGGCAACTGGAAGAGCTTCTCGTCTTTTTGCAATAACGGTTGCAGCGACGCGGTTATCATCTTTTTACAATGTACACGCATGAGGATGCCGTAGTGACGGCTCAGGAATTCGAGATTATCCAGGCGCAGGCAGCAGACTTTGGCCTCGGGATGGTGCTGTAAAAACACTTCCAGCGCACGAATGTTAGGCAGACCGGTGAGCGGATCGGTAAGCGCCCTCTCCTGCCACCCCTGTTTCAGCCATTCACTTTTCTGATAGATCCGCGACATGTAAAGCAGGCAGATGGCGAAAGAGATAAGCACCGACAGGATAAAGGAGAGCGAGTGGCCCGATTCAACGCCATTAAGAAAATTATAATTATAGGTCAACAGCATGAGCGCCGAGGCCGCCCAGAATAAAGAGATGAGCGCATAGCTCAGACGACCTATCCCCAGAGTAAAAAGAATGAAAACGATTGGCATCAAATAACCCGCAATAAACTGCGACTCAAAAGGCGCGCATAAAATAGCGATCATCGAGATCAACAGCATCAGCCACACAACGATAAATAACGCTTTTTTGTGACAAAAGAGGGGCTTCACGCTTCGCCGCCAGAATGTTCGGGCATAGCGAGGATTAATAATCATTCTTAACGGATAATAGAACATCATGGTGAAAATCAGGGCGGCACAAATCAGACTCTGAATATCGATAACGTTATAAATTGCAGAGCCTTCGCCGAAATAGGAGGAGATTGTCACCGGGAAATCAAATAAATATCCCGCCAGATACATCGATAATTTGATTCCCACAGGCACCATAAATCCGAGCCAGAAAATACGTATGCCAATGTACTTATTCGGTATGCTGTGTCGCCAGCGCTTGCCCAGCACCAGACGGATGACGCCACAGGCGGCGAAGACGGTAAACGTCTGACAACATAATAATACGGCAGATTGTAGTGGTGCTAAATCAAGATTATAAATATTAGTAATACTAAAACTTAACAGCAAAGGAATGATTGCCCGTCGTCCAAATAACAACACGATGGCGAGCATGGCACTTAAGGGCAACCACGCCAGATAAACATCATTTTCGCTGACGATGGCCCGTGGAGAGATATAACGAGAAAAAGGAATCGCAATCAGGCTTAGCGCCAGGGCAATCATAAATATCTTTACATTATTGTAAATTTTTCTATTCATTAATCCGGATAATCTATTTTACCATCGTCTCATTGACCGCATGGATAATAGGTTTATTAATAACACGAATCAAGTTCAGGTCTATTTATAGACTTGTTTATTGATTTGGATTGAGGTGAGGTGTAGAAAACGACGTTAATTGCAACAAAAACAGTCTAAAATATTTTACAAGATATAAAAAAACCCCCGTCTTGCGACGAGGGTTTAAATTTTGGTGGAGCTAAGCGGGATCGAACCGCTGACCTCTTGCATGCCATGCAAGCGCTCTCCCAGCTGAGCTATAGCCCCACATGTTACTTTACCTACCGCACTCTGTTGGGTTCAGAGTTTGGTGGAGCTAAGCGGGATCGAACCGCTGACCTCCTGCATGCCATGCAGGCGCTCTCCCAGCTGAGCTATAGCCCCGTCGTAAAGCTGTCATGTTGACGGGCGGCATAATATGAATTCCGCCGCAGAGTGTCAACGGCAAATTCAGTCTCCGCCTTTCAATCGCCGAAAAATCATGCAAATGAATCACTTTGAGAGCCTGCTCGCAGCCAGGAGTTAAGCTTGTCACGTTTTCACGTAAAACGGTGCTATAAAATGAACCACTAATTAACCCCACAGATATTCAGGAAATTGTATGATCAAGGAACGAATGACGCCAGAAGAGTTAGCCCTGCTGACTGGCTATAGCCGACAGACCATCAATAAATGGGTACGCAAAGAGGGTTGGATTACATCGCCAAAGCCAGGCGTTCAGGGTGGCAAAGCGCGTCTGGTACACGTCAATGAAAAAGTGCGCGACTTTATTCGCAGCGCGCGCAGGGCAACAGAGACGCCAGAACTGCCAGGTAAGGCGTACCACGAGGGCTCGCTTCATGCCCTGCTCCTGACGCTGGCGAATGAAATGACGCCGGAAGAGCAAAAGCAGATGACATCGCTGTTACTGCGGGAAGGGATTACCGGCTTGTTACAACGTTTAGGGATTCGCGACCAACGCTGATATGAAAAGATTACGCAGCAAAATGACCACGGAAGAGCTGGCGGACAGTCTGGGCGTAGCCCGACAAACCGTTAATCGCTGGATACGACAGAAGGGATGGAAAACGGAGGGTATCAACGGTGTAAAAGGCGGAAGAGCGAGGGTGATATGTATTGATGCGCACGTTAAGGAGCACATCATTAGTCTTCCCGCCATTCGTAACCGTCGGGCTGTTTACCATGTGGCGGAAAGCCCCTCCCACTACGGCGTGGCAACCTCATCCAGCCTGCTTCCACAAATTATCGACTCGCTGGAAAACATGACGACTGTCGAACAGGAACGTTTGCACAAGTTGCTCGCTCGTGAAGGGTTGCAGGGTTTTCTCACGCGTCTTGGTATTGCTGAATAACAGGCATAAAAAAACGGCAGGTTACCCTGCCGTTTTTTGTATTACACGAGTATTACTGCTGGCTTTCACGCTCAGCAATAAAGCCCAGCGCTTTGTTGATACGCGCAACGCTACGTGATTTGCCGATGGCATGAACGGTCACGTCCAGCGCCGGAGACTGGCCTGCCCCCGTCACCGCAACGCGCAGCGGCATACCGACTTTACCCATGCCAATTTCCAGCTCATCAGCGGTAGCCTGAATCGCGTGGTGAACATTTTCCGCAGTCCATTCGGTAATGGCTTCGAGTTTATCACGCACCACTTCCAGCGGCTGACGCGCAACCGGACGCAGGTGTTTCTTGGCCGCGTCGGCGTCGAACGCGTCAAACTCTTCATAGAAGTAACGGCAGCTTTCAGCAATTTCTTTCAGCGTTTTGCAACGCTCGCCAAGCAGCTTCACCAGATCCGCCAGTTCAGGGCCCGTACGGGTATCGATGTTTGCCTGTTCAATGTGCCATTGCAGATAAGTCGCCACATATTCTGGCTGCATGGTATTGATGTAGTGATGGTTCAGCCACAGCAGTTTGTCAGTGTTGAACGCGCTGGCTGATTTGCTGACCGAGTTTAGAGAGAACAGCTCGATCATCTCTTCGCGGGTGAAGATCTCCTGGTCACCATGAGCCCAGCCCAGACGCACCAGGTAGTTCAGCAGCGCTTCCGGCAGATAGCCGTCATCACGGTACTGCATCACGCTCACCGCGCCATGACGTTTGGACAGCTTTTTACCGTCGTCACCGTTGATCATTGATACGTGCGCATACACCGGTACAGGCGCGTTCAGCGCTTTCAGAATGTTGATCTGACGCGGGGTGTTATTGATATGGTCTTCACCACGGATCACGTGAGTGATTTCCATATCCCAGTCGTCTACAACTACGCAGAAGTTATAGGTTGGCGATCCGTCAGTACGACGAATGATGAGGTCATCCAGCTCCTGGTTGCTGAATTCGATCGGGCCACGGATCTGGTCATCAAAGATAACAGAGCCATCCTGTGGGTTAGCAAAACGCACTACGCAAGGCTCATCCGCAGCATGCTCGCTGTGGTCATGGCGGCAACGACCGTCATAACGCGGTTTTTCGCCTTTTGCCATTTGCTCTTCACGCAGCGCATCCAGACGCTCCCTGGAGCAGTAGCACTTATAGGCCGTGCCTGCCACCAGCATCTCGTCAATTACGGCGTTATAGCGGTCAAAACGTTTGGTCTGGAAGTATGGGCCTTCGTCCCACGCCAGATTCAGCCAGTTCATCCCATCCATAATGGCTTCAATTGCTTCCGGCGTTGAGCGCTCCAGATCGGTGTCTTCAATACGCAGCACAAACTCACCGTTGTTGTGACGTGCGAAAAGCCAGGAGTAGAGAGCGGTACGTGCACCACCGACATGGAGATAGCCTGTCGGGCTCGGCGCGAAGCGAGTTTTGATTTTCATGAAATGGCCTTACGTTATAAAGATGCCGGTAATCGGCAAATTCCGGGAAGAAAACAATGGGCAATATTCTATCACTGTGGGCCGATTCCTCAATGTCGATCACTTTATCCGGTTCGAGATTGCTGTTTTTGTTTATAAATCATGCGCCACAGTCCGTTTTGCGATCGTTTTGACTAATTTTACGACGAACGAATAAAAACTTTAGAAAATGCGTTGACTCATTTTCAACTCTCCCTATAATGCGACTCCACACAGCGGGGGTGATTAGCTCAGTTGGTAGAGCATCTCCTTTACACGGAGGGGGTCGGCGGTTCGAGCCCGTCATCACCCACCATTCTCACCTTATCGCAGCAGTTCCGAAATGGGCGATTAGCTCAGTTGGTAGAGCATCTCCTTTACACGGAGGGGGTCGGCGGTTCGAGCCCGTCATCACCCACCATCTACTTCGGTAGACTCGCAGTGTAGATAAGCATTGAGATTGGGCGATTAGCTCAGTTGGTAGAGCATCTCCTTTACACGGAGGGGGTCGGCGGTTCGAGCCCGTCATCGCCCACCATTCTCACCTTATCGCAGCAGTTCCGAAATGGGCGATTAGCTCAGTTGGTAGAGCATCTCCTTTACACGGAGGGGGTCGGCGGTTCGAGCCCGTCATCGCCCACCATTTCGGGTCGTTAGCTCAGTTGGTAGAGCAGTTGACTTTTAATCAATTGGTCGCAGGTTCGAATCCTGCACGACCCACCAATGTAAAAAAGCGCCCTAAAGGCGCTTTTTTGCTATCTGCGATATAGCACATCCCCATTGCAGCCAGACCGCTTGTTTTACTCAAGCTCACGCCTTCTTTGCCGATACCTCTATTTTATGGCGAAAAGGATCTCAATATGACAACTCTTAAGCCCGTTTCTCTGTCGGCGATGGAAATCGGCAGCGTAGATAACAGCTCCGGCGGAAACGACATTGCTTCTCAAATCACCCGTCTGACCAAACAGATAACGAAAGTCACTCAGCAGCTCAAAGAAGTGGCCATGGGTGATGCCACAGCAGAAGAGAAGCAAAAGCAGCAGGAATTACTCGAATCTCAGCTGGCTATGTTGCAGGCACAGCTGGCGCAATTGCAGCGTCAGCAGGCAGAAGAGGCGATGCCAAAACAGGAAAAAGGTCAGGCAGTCGCGGAAGGCATCAATAAGCCCTCCGCGGAGCATCAGATTAATATCTACATCTGATTATTGGTTTCGTTAAAAAGTGGATCGCGTGTGCGGGCCTCCATCAAACGTTCGGCCTGCATACGCACCACATCCCAGCAGGCATGCGCCGCGCCGGAAAGTGACCTGTTTTTACGGCGTACCAGCATCAGCTGGCGTTCGACACAGGGTACGAAACGCTTTACCGTTAAACGACTCCCCTGCGGCAGTGGCAGCGCCAGCGCCGGCAGAACGCTGATGCCAATCCCCGCTTCGACCATCGGGAAGAGCGTGGCAGGATGCCCGATCTCCTGCACAATGGTTGCCTTAACACCCTGCGCGGCCAGTGCGGCATCTATCAGCGGACGGCTGCCTGATGCATAATCCTGTAACACCAGGTTTGCCCCCTGCAAGGCCTGCCAGGCCACCTGTGGCATCGATGCCAGCGGATCATCATCGCGGCAGAGCAATAAAAAGGGCTCCGAGAGCACCACTTCACATTCCAGGTCGCTTACCGCTCCGGGATCAATAACGATGCCAAAATCCACATCCCCCTGACGGATACTCTCCAGTACCCACTGCTGCGGCCTGTCGTGCAAAACAAAATCGATATCCGGATAGCGGTGATTACTTTCAGCGATACACTGGGGAATAAGATGCGCTGAAATCGTCTGGCTCGCCGCCACTCTCACGGTACCGGAAAGCTGTTGTCCGAGCCGGCCAACATCCCTGAGCGTACTGTTCAGTTCATCCAGCAGCCTTTCCAGTCGCATTGCCAGCTGCTGTCCCGCTTCGGTGAGTACCACTTCTCGCGTCGTACGGTCGAGCAGCTTCACTCCCGTTTGCGTTTCAAGCTCCTTAACGCTATGGCTCACCGCCGACTGGCTGAGGCCAATGATCTCCCCTGCCCGGCTAAAGCTGCGGGCCTGCGCGACGGTGACGAAAACGCGAAGCTGACGTAACGAATAATTCATCTGTTTAATTCATGAATGGATGCAATAAATCAATTTTATTTCTCAAAGGGAAGAAAGCACAATAGCGGCATCTGTTTTCAGGAGTGATTATGAAACTTTTTCGTATCCTTGATCCGTTTACGCTGACCCTGATTAGTGTCGTCTTGCTGGCCTCGTTCTTCCCGGCGCGGGGCAGTTTCGTTCCGGTTATTGAAGGACTGACCACGGCAGCCATTGCCCTGCTGTTCTTTATGCATGGCGCCAAACTCTCCCGGGAAGCCATTATTGCAGGCGGTAGCCACTGGCGACTGCACCTGTGGGTAATGTGCAGCACCTTTATCCTCTTCCCGGTTTTGGGCGTGCTGTTCGCCTGGTGGGCGCCGGTGAATGTCGATCCGGCGCTGTATACCGGTTTCCTTTATCTGTGCATTTTGCCGGCCACCGTGCAGTCCGCTATTGCCTTTACCTCGCTGGCGGGCGGTAACGTCGCGGCGGCGGTTTGTTCTGCTTCCGCTTCCAGCCTGCTGGGGATCTTTGTTTCACCGCTACTGGTCGGTCTGCTGATGAACATGCACGGGGCGGAAGGTAATCTGGAGCAGGTGGGTAAAATTTGTCTGCAACTGCTGCTGCCGTTTGTGCTCGGACACTTATCCCGTCCCTGGATTGGGGCGTTTGTGGCAAAACATAAAAAATGGATCGGGAAAACGGACCAAAGCTCAATTCTGCTGGTGGTTTACACGGCCTTCAGCGAAGCCGTGGTGAACGGCATCTGGCACAGGGTGGGCGCTGGATCGCTGCTGTTTATTGTGGTGGTAAGCATCGTTTTGCTGGCCATTGTCATCGCGGTTAACGTCTTTGTGGCCCGCAAATGCGGCTTCAATAAGGCCGATGAAATCACCATTGTATTTTGCGGATCGAAAAAGAGCCTGGCCAACGGGATCCCAATGGCCAATATTCTGTTCCCGACGTCCGTCATTGGGATGATGGTGTTGCCGCTGATGATTTTCCATCAGATCCAGTTGATGGTGTGCGCGGTACTGGCGCGGCGTTACAAGGCGCAGACTGAAAAGCTGGCGCAGGAAGAGACCCGCGCCGCGAAAGTTTAAGGACGTTTTAGGGGCTGAACCAGCTGGGTCAGCCCCTCTGTTTTGAACAGTAACGTGATAGCCATCAGCTCGCCCAGACGCCCGGCGGGGAACTCATCCTTACGGGCAAACCACAGCAGATACTCTTCCGGTAGATCAATCAGCCTGCGACCCTTATATTTACCGAACGGCATCTCCGTATTGGCGATCTCAACGAGCTGCTCTTTTTCCACGTCACTCTCCTAACAGGCGCATCATTTCCGCTTCGTCGATTACCTCGATGCCAAGCTCCTGCGCTTTTGCCAGCTTCGAACCGGCCGCTTCCCCGGCAATCACCAGGTCGGTTTTCTTCGATACGCTGCCCGCCACTTTTGCCCCCAGCGCCACCAGGCGCGCTTTCGCGTCATCGCGCGAGAGCTGGCTCAGGCTGCCGGTCAGCACTACCGTTTTACCGGCAAACGGGCTGTCGATCTCTTCGGCATTAACCACTACCGGTGCAGGCCAGTGAATGCCCTGTTCCAGTAATTTACCGATCACTTCACGGTTGCTCTCTTCGGCGAAGAAGTTGAAAACGTGGGTAGCGACCACAATGCCGACATCAGGGACTTTCTGTAGCTCGTCGATGGTGGCTTTCTCCAGCGCGTCCAGCGTGCCGAAATACGCCGCCAGCCCTGCCGCCGTCGCCTCTCCGACTTCACGAATGCCAAGCGCGTAAAGGAAACGGGCAAAGGTGGTGTTTTTGGCCGCCTCGAGCGCGTTAACGATGTTCTGGGCAGATTTCGGCCCCATACGATCAAGACCGGTCAGCTTACCTGCCGTCAGGGTAAAGAGGTCCGCTGGCGTATGGACGTACTCTTTCTCAACTAACTGGTCGATAATCTTGTCACCCATTCCGTCGACGTCCATCGCCCGGCGGGAGACAAAGTGCTTCAGGGACTCTTTACGCTGCGCGCCGCAGATTAACCCGCCCGTACAGCGCGTTACCGCTTCCCCCTCCACGCGCTCAACGTCCGAACCACATACCGGACAGTGGGCTGGAAACTCGATGGCACGGGTATCGGCAGGACGTTCAGACTCAACAACGTTAACCACCTGTGGGATCACGTCGCCCGCGCGGCGAATCACCACTTTGTCACCAATGCGCAGGCCCAGGCGGGCAATTTCATCGGCGTTATGCAGCGTGGCGTTACTTACCAGCACGCCAGCCACCTGCACAGGCTCCAGACGCGCCACAGGCGTAATCGCCCCCGTACGCCCTACCTGAAACTCCACGTCGCGAACGAAGGTCATCTGCTCCTGCGCCGGGAACTTAAAGGCCACCGCCCAGCGCGGCGCACGGGCCACAAATCCTAACTGTTCCTGCAACGCCAGCGAGTTAACCTTGATCACCACGCCATCAATATCAAACCCGAGCGTGGGACGATCCTCTTCAACCTTGTGATAGAACGCCAGCACCGCCTCCGGAGAGTCGCAGAGCTGCACGCGGTTGCTAACCGGTAACCCCCACTCTTTGAACTGCATTAAACGACCCAGGTGAGTATCTGGCAGGTCACCGCCTTCCAGGATCCCGACGCCGTAGCAGAAGAAAGTAAGCGGTCGCTTCGCGGTGATTCGTGGATCGAGCTGACGCAGCGAACCTGCCGCCGCGTTACGCGGGTTTGCAAACACTTTCCCACCGGTACGACGCGCTTCTTCGTTGATCTTCTCGAAGCCCGCCTGCGGAAGGAACACTTCCCCGCGCACTTCCAGCCGGGCGGGAATGTTATCGCCACGCAGTTTCAGCGGGATCGCACGAATAGTGCGCACATTAGTGGTGATGTCTTCCCCGGTAGTGCCGTCGCCGCGCGTTGCGGCACGCACCATCACGCCGTTCTCATAAAGAATGCTAACGGCCAGACCATCCAGCTTTAGCTCGCAGCACCAGCTCAGATTGTCGATGCTCTTCAGGCGATCCTGCACACGCTTGTTGAAAGCCAGAAAACTCTCTTCATCAAACACGTTATCCAGCGACAGCATCGGCACTTCATGGCGCACCTGGCTGAAAGCGCCCAGCGGTTCCGCGCCGACGCGCTGCGTTGGGGAATCGGGCGTAATCAGTTCGGGGTGCTGCGCTTCCAGCTCGCGCAGTTCACGCATCAGGCGGTCATATTCCGCATCCGGCACTTCCGGTGCGTCCATAACATGATAGAGATATTCATGATGGCGAAGCGTGGTTCGCAGTTCAGTAAGTTGTTGTTCGATTGAGTCCATATCGCACCATCAATGAGAAAAACCCCCGACAGGCGGGGGTTGAGGAGGAGGTGAAGTTAACGCGACGATTACGCGTTCGCTTCCTTAACTTCGCGGATGCGGTCCTGATACTCGCGCAGTTTCTGCGGCGTCATCATTCGACGCTGATCGTCGAGCACCACACCGCCCACTTCGTCGGCGATGTGCTGAGCGGACTGTAGCATCAGCTTAAAGTTTTGCAGCTCGTCACCGTAGGACGGCACCTGCATAAAGATCGTAACCCCCGGCGTGACGAAATCACCGGTCATTTCCGGGTCAAACGTGCCTGGATTGACCATATTGGCCAGGCTAAACAGCGCCGGACCGCTACCGTCAGGACTCAGGTGGCGATGGAAAATATTCATGTCGCCGAACTTGAAGCCTGCCTGTTGGATGCTGTTAAGCAGCACGTCACCGTTCAGATGGGTGCCATGATGAGCAGCCACGTTCATGATGATCACCGCTTCTTTACGCTGCGGCTTTTCAACAACCGGTTCTGGCTCTGCGACCGGCTCTGGCTCAACACGCGGAGCGGGCTGTGGCGCAGGCGGTTCAGGCTGCGGCTGCGGTTGTTGTACCGGCTGCGGCTGCTGAACAGGCTGTGGCTGATGCACTGGCTGTGCAGGCTGTTGCACAGGTTGCGGCTGTACAGGCTGTGGCGCAACGGGCTGCTGTTGCACAGGCTGCTGCGGCGGATGACGAACAGGTTCTTCCACTGGCGGCGGCGCTGGCTGGCGCGGCTGGGCAGAGGCATACGGTGGTTGATACTGGTGCTGCGGAGCGCGGGGGGCTTCATGCTCTCCATGCGCTGCGCCGGGCGCAGTATTGACCCGATGAACACGAACTTCACCCACGCCGTCGTCGTCAGGACCGTCGATGTCGTCTTCAACGTCATCGTCGTCACGACTGGACTTCATGCGCTTCAGTGGACGATCGCGAAACATAGAGGAACGCTCTTTACGGCTGGTCCAGAAACCATGTACCAGTAAAGCGATTATGGCGATCGCGCCAACAATGATTAATATCAGACGCAAATCCTGCATCATTATATTCTCTGTTGTTCTAACACCTTGCCACCACGGCAAACATTTACTCACTAAGAGTATTTGCCGTTTACGTCAAGTGCAAGTGTATGCAGAGCATTCACAGCATAAAGATGAACTAAATCGTGCTTTTTGCTGGTTTTTCGAACATTTCCGAACTGGTCATTGGCCCGTAACTGGATAATATAGGCGGGCAATTCCACTGGTTGTGTAAAAAGGAGTACAGCCTGGTATGGTTTCAACATCTTCTTCTGCCCCACGCAGCGGGGTCTGGTACTTTTCTCAGGGCTGGAAACTGGTCTCCCTGCCGGGCATTCGACGCTTCGTTATTTTGCCGTTACTGATCAACATTATTCTGATGGGCGGGGCCTTCTGGTGGCTGTTCACCAGACTGGAAAGCTGGATCCCTTCCCTGATGAGCTATGTGCCGGACTGGTTACAGTGGCTAGACTACCTGCTCTGGCCGATTGCGGTTATCTCCGTGCTGCTGGTTTTCGGCTATTTCTTTTCGACGATAGCAAACTGGATAGCCGCGCCGTTCAACGGTCTGCTTGCCGAACAGCTGGAAGCGCGCCTTACCGGTGCGACGCCACCTGACACGGGCGTACTGGGGATCGTGAAAGATCTCCCCCGCATCATGAAGCGTGAATGGCAGAAGTTCGCCTGGTACCTGCCGCGGGCGATTGTGCTGCTTATTCTTTATTTTGTACCCGGGATTGGCCAGACGTTCGCGCCCGTGCTGTGGTTCCTGTTCAGCGCCTGGATGCTCGCTATCCAGTACTGTGATTATCCGTTCGATAACCACAAAGTGCCGTTTAAAGAGATGCGCACTGCCCTGCGCACTCAGAAGGTTGCCAACATGCAGTTTGGCGCGCTGACCAGCCTGTTCACCATGATCCCTTTCCTGAATTTGTTCATCATGCCCGTCGCCGTTTGCGGCGCGACGGCGATGTGGGTGGACTGCTACCGTGCTAAGCACGCGTTATGGAAGTAATGCAAAAATGTGTAAAAGAGGGGTGGCTTATGCCGCCCCTTATTCCATACTGATCCCCATTATTTCCTTGCAGCATATAGATATGCGATTTCCTTACTTCCCCATACCTGTTCAACAGGTATGCTGGGTCGGTATCCCAATTTCATACAGTTAAGGACAGGCCATGAGTAAGATTTATGAAGACAACTCGCTGACTATCGGTCATACGCCCCTGGTTCGACTGAACCGTATCGGTAATGGACGCATTCTGGCGAAGGTCGAATCTCGTAACCCAAGCTTCAGCGTTAAATGCCGTATCGGTGCGAATATGATTTGGGATGCTGAAAAGCGTGGCGTGCTGAAACCTGGCGTTGAGCTGGTTGAACCCACCAGCGGCAATACCGGTATCGCTCTGGCCTATGTTGCGGCGGCGCGTGGCTATAAGCTGACGCTGACTATGCCTGAAACCATGAGCATTGAGCGTCGTAAGCTGCTGAAAGCGCTGGGTGCGAACCTGGTCCTGACCGAAGGCGCAAAAGGCATGAAGGGCGCGATTCAGAAGGCCGAAGAAATTGTTGCCAGCGATCCGGCAAAATATCTGCTGCTCCAGCAGTTCAGCAACCCGGCCAACCCGGAAATTCATGAGAAAACCACCGGCCCGGAAATCTGGGAAGATACCGACGGTCAGGTTGATGTGTTTATCTCCGGCGTAGGCACCGGCGGTACGCTGACCGGTGTGTCTCGCTATATTAAAGGCACGAAAGGTAAAAAAGATCTGATTACCGTTGCCGTTGAGCCAACCGACTCACCGGTTATCGCTCAGGCGCTGGCAGGCGAAGAGATCAAACCTGGCCCTCACAAAATCCAGGGTATCGGCGCTGGCTTTATTCCAGGCAACCTGGATCTGAAGCTGATCGATAAAGTCGTCGCCATTACCAATGAAGAAGCCATCTCCACGGCGCGTCGCCTGATGGACGAGGAAGGCATTCTGGCGGGTATCTCTTCCGGTGCGGCGGTTGCGGCAGCCCTCAAACTGCTGGAAGATGAAACCTTTACCAATAAGAACATTGTGGTTATCCTACCGTCTTCGGGTGAGCGTTACTTAAGCACAGCACTGTTTGCCGATCTCTTCACAGAGAAAGAACTGCAACAGTGATGCCAGCATGTTAAAAACGCGTAAAAAAGCACCTTTTCAGGTGCTTTTTTGTGGCCTGCTTCAAAGTTTTACCCCTCCTGGCATTGCTTCACCCCGTTGGGTCTGGTATTTAAACCAGCAATTATTTTGATGCGCGAAATTAATCGGTGAACGAAATAGCGCTGCTGAATCGATTTTATGATTTGGTTCAAGTCTTGCTTTCACTGCATAATGTTTAATGACGATTGAAACGTCAGCGCTAACTATACAGGCTAAAGTTAAGTCGCCAGGCTAGACTTTAGTTCCACAACACTAAACCTATAAGTTGGGGAAATACAATGTTCCAGCAAGAAGTTACCATTACCGCTCCGAACGGTCTGCACACCCGCCCTGCTGCTCAGTTTGTTAAAGAAGCGAAAGGCTTCACTTCTGAAATCACTGTGACTTCCAACGGCAAAAGCGCTAGCGCAAAAAGCCTGTTCAAGCTGCAAACTCTGGGCCTGACTCAGGGTACGGTTGTTACCATCTCCGCTGAAGGTGAAGACGAGCAGAAAGCAGTTGAGCATCTGGTTAAGCTGATGGCTGAACTCGAGTAAGTTTACCGGGTTCTTTTCAATATCAGTCACAAGTAAGGTAGGGTTATGATTTCAGGCATTTTAGCATCCCCGGGTATCGCTTTCGGCAAAGCATTGCTGCTGAAAGAAGACGAAATCGTCATTGACCGGAAAAAAATTTCTGCCGACAAGGTTGATCAGGAAGTTGAACGTTTTCTGAGCGGTCGTGCCAAGGCATCTGCGCAACTGGAAGCGATTAAAACTAAAGCTGGCGAAACTTTCGGTGAAGAAAAAGAAGCCATCTTCGAAGGGCACATTATGCTGCTCGAAGATGAGGAGCTGGAGCAGGAAATCATAGCCCTGATTAAAGATAAAGGCATGACGGCCGACGCGGCTGCGCATGAAGTTATCGAAGGTCAGGCATCTGCCCTGGAAGAGCTGGACGATGAATACCTGAAAGAACGTGCGGCTGACGTACGTGACATCGGTAAGCGCCTGCTGCGCAACATCCTGGGTCTGGCCATCATCGATCTGAGCGCGATTCAGGACGAAGTCATCCTGGTTGCCGCTGACCTGACCCCGTCTGAAACCGCACAGCTGAACCTGAACAAGGTGCTGGGTTTCATTACTGATGCAGGTGGACGTACCTCCCACACCTCAATCATGGCGCGTTCTCTGGAGCTGCCAGCCATTGTGGGTACCGGTAGCGTTACCTCCCAGGTTAAAAACGACGACTATCTGATTCTGGATGCCGTAAACAATGTGGTTTACGTCAACCCAACTAACGATGTGATCGAGCAGCTGCGTTCCGTTCAGGAGCAGGTTGCTACCGAGAAAGCGGAACTCGCTAAACTGAAAGATCTGCCAGCTATCACGCTGGACGGCCATCAGGTTGAAGTGTGCGCTAACATCGGTACCGTACGTGACGTTGACGGCGCTGAGCGCAACGGCGCGGAAGGTGTAGGTCTGTATCGTACTGAATTCCTGTTCATGGATCGCGACGCTCTGCCAACGGAAGAAGAGCAGTTTGCAGCGTACAAAGCGGTTGCGGAAGCGTGCGGCTCGCAGGCTGTAATCGTCCGTACCATGGACATCGGTGGCGACAAAGAGCTGCCGTACATGAACTTCCCGAAAGAAGAGAACCCGTTCCTGGGCTGGCGTGCCGTGCGTATCGCCATGGATCGCAAAGAGATCCTGCGTGACCAGGTTCGCGCTATTCTGCGTGCCTCCGCTTTCGGTAAACTGCGCATCATGTTCCCGATGATCATCTCTGTTGAAGAAGTGCGTGCACTGAAGAAAGAGATCGAAATCTACAAACAGGAACTGCGCGACGAAGGTAAAGCATTTGACGAATCCATTGAGATCGGCGTGATGGTGGAAACACCGGCAGCCGCGACCATTGCGCGTCATTTAGCCAAAGAAGTTGATTTCTTTAGTATCGGTACCAATGATTTAACGCAGTACACCCTGGCAGTTGACCGTGGTAATGATATGATTTCACATCTCTACCAGCCAATGTCACCGTCCGTACTGAATTTGATCAAGCAAGTTATTGATGCTTCTCATGCAGAAGGTAAATGGACTGGCATGTGTGGTGAGCTTGCAGGCGACGAACGTGCTACACTTCTGTTGCTGGGTATGGGTCTGGACGAATTCTCTATGAGCGCCATTTCCATCCCGCGCATTAAGAAGATTATCCGTAACACGAACTTCGAAGATGCGAAGGTGTTAGCAGAGCAGGCTCTTGCTCAACCGACAACGGACGAGTTAATGACGCTGGTTAACAAGTTCATTGAAGAAAAAACAATCTGCTAATCCACGAGATGCGGCCCAATTTACTGCTTAGGAGAAGATCATGGGTTTGTTCGATAAACTGAAATCTCTGGTTTCTGATGACAAGAAAGACTCCGGAACTATTGAGATTGTTGCTCCGCTCTCCGGCGAGATCGTCAACATCGAAGACGTGCCGGATGTAGTGTTTGCTGAGAAAATCGTTGGTGATGGCATTGCTATCAAACCAACTGGCAACAAAATGGTTGCTCCAGTTGACGGCACCATCGGTAAAATTTTTGAAACCAACCATGCGTTCTCTATCGAATCCGATAGCGGTATCGAACTGTTCGTTCACTTCGGTATCGACACCGTTGAACTGAAAGGCGAAGGCTTCAAACGTATCGCGGAAGAAGGCCAGCGTGTTAAAGTTGGCGACCCGGTAATTGAATTCGATCTGCCGCTGCTGGAAGAAAAAGCGAAGTCTACCCTGACTCCGGTTGTTATCTCCAACATGGACGAAATCAAAGAACTGATCAAACTGTCTGGCAGCGTCACCGTGGGTGAAACCCCGGTTATCCGCATCAAGAAGTAATTCTTGCCGCACAGAAAAATGGCGCCTTCGGGCGCCATTTTTGTTTATGCCGGCAGGATAAGCTCGTCATAGCCTTTCGACTGCGTGTAGATCATAACGTCAGTCACCCGATCGCCCGCCATGCGAATGGCATCGGCAACGGTCTTACCTCCCACAATGCCGCTGACCAGCTCTGAACAGAACAGATCGCCCGTTCCTTTCAGATCCGTCTCTACGCGCGGGTGCGCGCTTACGGTAACACCTTCTTCGCTCACCAGCACGACGTGGATATTCTGCGGATCGTCAGCCACTGGCGCGCTGGTGATCGCCACCCATTTCAGCGTGTCGGACAGCAGCCCCTGCGCGGCGGCAATGGCGCTCTCCGGCGTACGGCACGGTTTGCCGCTCAGCACTTCCAGTTCATACACGTTGGGCGTAATGCCCTGGGCCATCGGGAGCAGATGCTCACGGTAGGCTTCAGGAATATCCGGCTTCACGTACATCCCGCTATCGATATCCCCGATCACCGGGTCAACCAGCACCAGCAGATCGGGATGTTGCACTTTGATTGCCTTCAGCCACTGCGCCAGCAGCACGATCTGGCTGGCGCTGCCCATATAGCCGGTGGTGACCGCTTTAAGCTCGCGCAGGATCTCGCGCTCTTCCAGCGCCTTAAGGTAGCCGCTGAACCACTCGTCCGGGATCACCCCGCCGTAGAAGGTGTCGTAGTGCGGCGTATTGCTGAACAGCACCGTTGGCACGGCGGTAACGTTCAGCCGGTGGGTGCGAATATTAGGCACCGCGATGCTGTTTCCCACGCTGCCGTACACCACCTGCGACTGTACGGCGACAATATCGGTTTGCTGCGCCCGGGTGTTATCCCGGAATAAAATCATCTCCATGACGCTTAAATCCCCGCCCCCTGCGAATAACTCTCTTCACCAAAGACGCCGGTAGACAGATAACGGTCGCCGCGATCGCAAATAATCGCCACGACCACCGCTCCCGGCGTGGACTCGGCCACCCGGATCGCGCCCGCTACGGCACCGCCAGAGCTGACGCCGCAGAAGATACCTTCACGCACGGCCAGCTCACGCATGGTATTTTCCGCCTCGCGCTGATGAATATCCAGCACCTGGTCCACAAGCTGCGCATTAAAGATGCCCGGCATATACTCCGCCGGCCAGCGGCGGATGCCCGGAATGCTGCTCCCCTCTTCCGGTTGCAGGCCGACAATCGTCACCGGCTTCTCCTGTTCGCGCAGAAAGCGTGACACACCGGTGATCGTGCCCGTGGTCCCCATGCTGGAGACAAAGTGGGTGATGCACCCGTCGGTTTGCTGCCAGATTTCCGGGCCGGTGGTGGTGTAGTGCGCGTACGGGTTGTCCGGGTTGTTGAACTGGTCGAGAAGCTTGCCTTCCCCGCGCTCCGCCATCGCTAACGCTAAATCTCGCGCCCCTTCCATCCCCTGCTCTTTGCTCACCAGAATCAGCTCGGCTCCATAGGCGCGCATGGCGGCCCGGCGCTCCTGGCTCATGTTATCCGGCATCAGCAGCTTCATGCGGTAGCCTTTCAGGGCGGCAATCATTGCCAGCGCGATACCGGTATTTCCGCTGGTGGCCTCAATGAGCACGTCGCCTGGCTTAATTTCACCGCGCTTCTCGGCCTGGACAATCATCGACAGTGCCGCCCGGTCTTTCACCGACCCCGCCGGGTTATTGCCTTCGAGTTTGACCCAGATTTCGCTGCCGTTATCAGGCCCCATGCGCTGAAGTTTGACCAGAGGGGTGTTGCCGATGGTGTGTTCGAGTGTATTCACGATTTTTACTCAATAAAAAAGCCGGGTGGCGCTTAGCTTACCCGGCCTACAAGACGCAGTGATAACTGTAGGCCCGGTCAGCGCAGCGCCACCGGGCGATAAACATACTAATAACCTATCAGGCTGACTCCGCCAGAGCAATATCCTCGCGCGTTTCAATGCGCTCGTTGCCATGATAAATGCGCGCGTGTTGCAGCCCCACAAAAAGACGCTCCCCCCGGTGCGGCGGCTCGTCGTCACGCATAACCACGGTCAACGGCTCGGTGTACCAGCCCAGGGGCTGTACCACCAATTGGGTGTAGTGCCCTTTAGGGCTAGCTTCCAGCACCTGCACCGGAAGCGGTGAATCCAGGCTGGTACGGCGGCTGACGTCCACTTCCCACGGACGCAGGAACAGATCCACCGGCCCCTGATGCGCGGAAGTATACCCCAGCGGCCAGCGGTGCGCGCCAACGTGGAACTGACCGCCGCGAATGGTGCCCTTAAGGCGGTTGACTTCCCCCATAAACTCCAGCACAAAGCGGGTCGCCGGTTCACGCCAGAGCTGCTCTGGCTCGTCAACCTGCTCAATGTTGCCCTGACTCATTACCACCACGCGATCGGCCACTTCCATCGCCTCTTCCTGATCGTGGGTCACGAAAACGCTGGTGAACTGGAGTTCCTCATGCAGCTGACGCAGCCAGCGGCGCAGCTCTTTTCGCACCTGCGCATCCAGCGCGCCAAACGGTTCGTCCAGCAGCAGGATTTGCGGTTCAACGGCTAACGCACGCGCCAGCGCCACGCGCTGCTTCTGCCCGCCGGAAAGTTGAGCCGGGAAGCGGTCCGCCAGATGCGCAAGCTGCACCATCTCCAGCAGTTTGGTCACTTTCGCTTTGATGGCGGCGGCATCTGGACGTTCACGACGCGGCAGCACGGTCAGGCCAAACGCGATGTTGTCGAATACCGTCATGTGGCGGAACAGCGCATAATGCTGAAATACAAAGCCCACTTTACGGTCGCGGGCGTGCAGGCGGCTAACGTCCGTACCGTGGAAGCGAATATGTCCGCTGGTCTGGTGTTCAAGCCCGGCGATAATACGCAGCAGCGTGGTTTTACCGGAGCCAGACGGCCCCAGCAGCGCCACCATTTGTCCGGAAGGGATATCCAGCGAGATATCATTCAGCACCTGGGTGCGACCAAAAGACTTCTTAATATTGGCAATCTCAATGCTCATGATTTCCCTCCTGATGCTGACGTTTTTCCTGATTCTCTAAACGCCACTGCACCACACTCTTCAAAAACAGGGTCAAAATCGCCATCAGCGTCAGCAACGCTGCGGCAGTAAAGGAACCGACGGTGTTGTAGTCCTGTTCCAGTAATTCAATCTGTAACGGCAGCGACAGGGTTTCGCCGCGAATCGAGCCGGATACCACCGACACCGCGCCAAACTCACCGATCGCACGGGCGTTGGTCAGCACCACGCCGTAAAGCAGTGCCCAGCGGATATTCGGCAGCGTGACGCGGCGGAACATCTGCCAGCCGGAAGCGCCGAGCAGCACCGCGGCTTCATCTTCATGGCTGCCCTGGCTGAGCATCACCGGCACCAGCTCGCGCACCACGAACGGACAGGTGACAAAGACGGTCACCAGCACCATCCCCGGCCAGGCGAACATGATTTGCAGGTCGTGTTCATCCAGCCAGCCGCCCAGCGGGCCATTGGAGCCGTAGAAGAGCAGATAAACCAGACCCGCCACCACCGGAGACACCGCAAACGGGATATCCAGCAGGGTCAGCAGCAGCTGACGCCCCGGGAAGTTAAAGCGCGTTACCAGCCAGGCCAGCAATACGCCAAACACCAGATTCACCGGGACGGTGATCAGGGCAATCATCACCGTCAGCCAGATGGCGTGGAGCATGTCCGGATCGGCCAGGTTTTGCAGCGCGGGCATAATCCCTTTGCTGAAGGCCTGCACGAAGATGTACACCATCGGCACGACGAGAATGAATGCGGAGACCAGCACGCCGGTACCAATCAGAAACCATTTGCCCCAGTTGATGCGGGGCGCGTCATAGCGCTTCAATTGCGTAACTTCCGCCATCAGTGACCTACCACACGTCGACCAAAGCGACTTTGCAGAGTGTTAATCGAGAACAGCAGCAGCAGCGACGCGGCAAGGATCACCGAGGCAATCGCGCTCGCGGCCGGATAATCAAACTCCTGCAAACGGACAAAAATCATCAGCGAGGTCACTTCGGTTTTCCACGCGATGTTCCCGGCGATAAAAATGACCGCGCCAAATTCACCGAGGCTGCGGGTAAAGGAAAGCGCCACCCCCGCCAGCAAGGCCGGAGAAAGTTCCGGCAGCACAACCTTACGGAAACTCTGCCAGCGCGTGGCGCCCAGGGTTTCCGCGGCCTCTTCGTATTCGGGGCCTAACTCTTCCAGCACCGGCTGCACGGTACGTACCACAAACGGGATGCTGGTGAAGGCCATCGCCACCGCGATACCGATCCAGGTATAGGTCACTTTAATATCAAACTTCGCCAGCCATTCGCCGTAAAAGCCGTTCACGGAGAACAGCGACGCCAGCGTCAGACCGGCCACCGCCGTCGGCAGGGCAAACGGCAGATCCATCAGGGCGTCGAGCAGCGTGCGGCCCGGGAAGCGATAGCGGGTTAAGATCCATGCCATCAGCAGGCCAAACACGCCGTTAAAAATCGAGGCCACGAACGCAGACAGCAGCGTGACCTTGTAGGCCGCCACCACCTGCGGGTTGGTGACCACTTCCCAGTACTGGGACCAGCTCATCTCAGCGAGCTGCATCACCAGAGCGCTGAGCGGTAACAATAAAATCAGACAGACGAACAGCAGGCTGGTCCCGAGGCTTAAGGTAAAACCCGGCAGCACACGTCTTGTTGATCCTGCAAACATTACTTACGCCCCGCCGCCAGCAATTTGTCTAACTCACCGCCGCTGGCAAAATGCGTTTTCATCACCTCAGGCCAGGCGCCGAAATGATCTTCCACGCGGAACAGCTCGGTCTGCGGGAATTTGTCTTTCAGCTTGTTCATCACGTCCGGATTATTAACGCGGTAGTAATAGTCAGTAATCACCGTCTGCGCCTGCGGGCTGTACAGATAGTTGAGATAGGCTTTTGCCGCTTTCTCAGTGCCGTTGGCTTTGACGTTTTTATCCACCCACGCCACCGGGAACTCGGCCAGAACGTTAGTTTTCGGGATAACCACTTCGAAGCCCTGCGCTTCGTACTGTTTACGAATATTGTTCACTTCGGATTCAAAGCTGATCAGCACATCGCCCAGCCCGCGCTCGGCGAAAGTGGTGGTTGCGCCCCGGCCGCCGGTGTCAAACACTTCGACGTTTTTCAGGAACTGGGTCATAAACTGTTCGGTTTTCGCTTTATCGTTACCGTCAGCTTTGTCCGCCGCGCCCCACGCCGCCAGATAGGTATAACGCGCGTTGCCGGAGGTTTTCGGATTCGGGAAAATCAGCTTGACGTCAGAACGCACCAGGTCGTTCCAGTCGTGAATGTTTTTCGGGTTGCCCTTGCGCACCAGGAAGCCCATGGTGGAATAGAACGGCGAACTGTTGTTCGGCAGGCGGCTTTGCCAGTCCGCCGGGATCAGCTTGCCTTTGTCGTGCAGGATCTGCACGTCCGTGACCTGGTTGTAGGTCACCACATCCGCTTTCAGCCCCTGCAAAATGGCCAACGCCTGCTTGGATGAACCAGCGTGCGACTGTTTGATGGTCAGCTTGTCGCCGTTGTTATCTTTCGCCCACTGCTGTTCAAATGCGGGATTAAGGGCGGCAAACAGCTCGCGTGAAACATCATAAGAACTGTTCAGCAACTCGGTTGCCTGCGCCTGCGCCACCAGCAGTAAACCTGCCAGTGCCAGCGATCCTTTTTTCAGTACAGTAACGGCCATTGCGCACCCTTATAAATGTGATGACTATCTTATAGTCATAATATTTATAACGGAGTCTAAAGGAGTAACGGTTTTATATACCGTTTGGTGATTTAGAAGCAGAAAAGGGAATAAGGGGTGCGGGAGAAATTGCCGGGTGGCGCTAACGCTTACCCGGCCTACGAATGGAGAGCGATTTACAGCGCCAGCAGGCGCTCAACGGACGGCGCAAAGTAGTAGCCGCCGGTCACGGGACGGGTGAAGCGCAGCATGGCGTCACGCTTGCCGTCGGTATCGCCAAACATGCTCAGCAGCTGCTGTTCGATGTTGTAGAGGCGTGCACAGTAAGCGCAGAAGTACAGGCCGTGCGTACCGCTCGCGGTGCCGTACGGCAAGCTCTGGCGAATAATCTTCAGCCCCTTACCGTCTTCTTTAAGGTCAACGCGGGTCAGGTGGGACGTGACCGGACGCGCATCGCCGTCAATCTCTTCATTGGCGTCTTTGGTGCGGCCAATCATCATCTCCTGGTCATGCACGCTCATGCGGTTAAGCTGCCTGAGGTTATGCTCCCAGCGCTGGACGAACACGTAGCTGCCGCCTGCGTCCACGCCATCCTTGATTACAGCCACCTCGCGACGCGTCTCTTCCCCGGCCGGGTTTTCGGTGCCGTCGACGAAGCCGCTCAAATCGCGCTCTTCCACCCAGCGGAAACCGTGGATCTCTTCCTGCACGTCGATGCTGTCACCAAAGGCCTCAATCGCTGCCTGAGCGACGGAGAAATTCACGTCATGGCGCAGGGAGAGGATATGGATCAGGACGTCATACTGGGTGGCGGGCGCAAGACCTTTGCCATAAGGAATAAAGTCTTTCAGCTCTTCTGCGCCTTCGCCGCCGCTCAGCTGACGCCAGACGGTGTTGCCAAAGGCAACCACCGCGCCCAGATGGGCTTCGGGGAATTTGGCCTGAAAGGTGGCCAGTTTATCAACGAAAATTTTGCTGGCCGCGCGCAGGGCATCCACGTCCCCTTTGACGTTGGCTTCAATCCAAATCGCCGCGCGGCAATGTTCTGGCAAAATGCCACTCTGAACCTGAGACATCGCTCCTCCTGAAAAAAAGATGCCACGACAGCGTGGCATTGATGGCGGCTATTATACCTGGATTTCAGCGAGGCGGCTTGCTCAGGCGCAAATTACTGCTTCCAGATAATTTTGCTCACTTTCCACTTTTTCAGGGTGTCGTCAGAGGGCATTAACCCTTCCGGACCGTTCCAGGTGCCGCTGAATACATAGCTAATGTGCTGGCTGCCGTCGGCCTTACACTCGACCGCCACGCTATCATCCGACGGCACGCTGGCGCAGTGGCCAAACGCTTTCTGGTAGAGCTCGCCAAACGGCGTACCTACCTTCACGCCACCTGAGGTCGGGATCTCTTCATCCATCACCGCAATGCGGTTGACCGTACCTTTATCGCCGTTGATGACCATCGCCACCTTGTCGTCTTTCAACGCTTCGAAATAGCGCACGATGTTGCCGTTCTCGGTTTTCATGCCGCTGCGCAGGCGATAATCACTGCCGATGGCCTCCTGAATGGCATCCTGATCCAGCGCCGTCGAGGCGGTGATTTTGCCCACGCCCTGCTCGGTCACTTCCGTTGAGGAGCCAAACCAGTTCCACGGATAGGCCGCAGACCAGTTGATGGATGAGAGCGTGGAACAGCCGGTTAACGCCAGCGGGAGAGCGCATAAAAGTAAACGCAGCGATTTCATTGAGACGTCCTTACGTAATAAATCAACGCTTGTTGGAGTGCAGTATCGGCAAAAAGTGCCGTTTTAATCTGACTCTTGCGTAAAACAGGCGCGTAAACGGGGGTTCGTGACCAGCCACAGCAGCGCGACAATATCCGCCACCACCAGCGCAATCCCGATACCGGAAAGCGGCTCGCCGTACAGCCAGAGCACGGGCTGCCAGATCAGGAGCACAACCTGCGCCAGAATCAACAGCCAGCGAAGCGCGCGCCAGAAGCGCGGGAGGAACTGCCGCCGACCGCTGCACAGGAACGCCAGCACCGCCGGTACACCGGGCAGTAACCCCAGCCAGAACGCATCGTGATCGGGATAAAAGAGATTCAGTAGCGTATCGCCCTGCCCGCGTGACGCGCCAGCCATCACGAACAGCACCCAGGTGCGGGCCTGCAACAGCAGAACGCACCAGAATAAAAAAGGCAGACGCAGACGACCGTGAACATCATAGTCGCCAGGGTGGAACTCAGTACTCTTCATCTTCGATCAGGCGCTTACCCAGCGTCAGTACATCCGCGTGCTCGTAGCCCAGACGTTCATACATGCCCAGCACCACGTCGTTATCTTCCCGCACCATAATCTGGATTTTCGGGCAGCCACGGGCGATCAGTTTCTTTTCCAGACGGTTAAGCAGCGCGTTGGCGATGCCGCGCGCGCGATATTCCGGGTGCACGCCCAGATAGTAGGCCGACCCGCGGTGGCCGTCGTACCCGCCCATTACCGTCCCGACCACCTCGCCGTTGACCTCAGCGACCAGAAACAGACTGACGTCGTGATTCACCTTCCGTTCGATGTCCATTTCCGGATCGTTCCACGGACGCAGCAGATCGCAGCGCTCCCAAAGGGTGATCACCTCTTCGAAATCTTCCTGGCGAAAAACGCGTATCTCCATGGTATTAACCGCCTTTTCGGGTTTAAAAACAGTGATTATGGCGTGAACAGGGCATTTAGCCAATAACCGGGGAAAAACTCGCCAAAATTTGGCATAATGTCACTTTGTCACGTATTGAAATGAAAAGTAAAACAATTCTCAATAAGGAATGTCGTCACGCAAAACGCGATACGATATAACACCAGGACCCCAATTTTTACAATTCAGGCCGCATGAGCACATTCAAACCATTAAAAGCACTCACATCGCGTCGTCAGGTTCTCAAAGCGGGGCTGGCGGCCTTAACGTTAACAGGCATCGCAAAGCAGGCTCAGGCAAAAGAAGAGAGCTCGCTTAAAACCAGTAACGGACACAGCAAGCCGAAAACCAAAAAAGCCGGGGCAAAGCGTCTGGTCATGCTCGATCCGGGCCACGGCGGGATCGACACCGGCGCCATTGGCCGAAACGGGTCGAAAGAAAAACACGTCGTGCTGGCAATTGCAAAAAATGTGCGCGCAATTTTACGCAGCAACGGCATTGACGCCCGCCTGACGCGCACGGGCGACACGTTTATCCCGCTGTACGATCGCGTGGAAATTGCCCATAAGCACGGCGCCGACCTGTTTATGTCCATTCACGCGGATGGCTTCACAAACCCTTCCGCCGCAGGCGCATCGGTGTTCGCCCTCTCCAACCGTGGCGCCAGTAGCGCCATGGCGAAATACCTCTCCGATCGCGAAAACCGGGCGGATGAAGTGGCCGGGAAAAAAGCCACCGACAAAGACCATCTGTTGCAGCAGGTTCTGTTTGATCTCGTGCAGACCGATACCATCAAAAACAGCCTGACGCTCGGCTCGCATATCCTTAAACGGATTAAGCCCGTGCACCGTCTGCACAGTAAAAGCACCGAGCAGGCCGCGTTTGTGGTGCTGAAGTCCCCGTCCATTCCGTCCGTGCTGGTGGAAACCTCGTTCATTACCAACCCGGAAGAGGAGCGTTTACTCGGCACCACGGCGTTTCGTCAGAAGATCGCGAACGCTATCGCCTCCGGGGTCATCAGTTATTTCAACTGGTTCGATAATCAAAAAGCGCACTCCAGGAAACGTTGATGAAACCGAATGCACAGCTGGTCAAAACTTTCCTGATGCAGTTACAGGACGCGATTTGCCAGAAACTGGCCGCCGCAGACGGCGGTGAATTCCAGGAAGATGCCTGGCAGCGCGAAGCGGGCGGCGGCGGGCGCAGCCGCGTGCTGCGTAACGGTGGCATTTTTGAACAGGCCGGGGTCAACTTCTCCCACGTCCACGGTGATGCAATGCCGGCGTCCGCCACGGCGCATCGGCCTGAACTGGCGGGCCGCAGCTTCGAGGCGATGGGCGTCTCGCTGGTGGTGCATCCGCATAACCCGTTTGTGCCAACCAGCCACGCCAACGTGCGCTTTTTCATCGCGGAAAAACCGGGGGCCGATCCGGTCTGGTGGTTTGGCGGCGGTTTCGACTTAACGCCTTACTATGGCTTCGAAGAGGACGCCGTGCACTGGCACACCACCGCGCGCGACCTCTGCCTGCCGTTTGGCGAAGACGTTTACCCGAAATACAAAAAGTGGTGCGATGATTATTTCTATCTGAAGCATCGCGACGAGCAACGCGGCATCGGCGGGCTGTTCTTTGACGATCTCAACACGCCGGATTTTGATACCGCGTTCAGCTTTATGCGCGCAGTGGGTGAAGGCTTTACCGATGCCTATCTGCCGATTGTCGAACGCCGCAAAAACACCGACTACGGCGTTCGCGAGCGTGAGTTCCAGCTGTACCGCCGCGGGCGTTACGTGGAGTTTAACCTGGTATGGGATCGCGGGACGCTGTTTGGCCTGCAAACCGGTGGGCGCACGGAGTCCATTCTGATGTCGATGCCGCCGCTGGTGCGCTGGGAATACAGCTTTGAACCCAAAGAAGGCAGCCCGGAGGCTGCCTTGCGTGATTTTATTCGGGTTCGGGACTGGGTGTAACCCCCTCACCCCTGCCCTCTCCCAAAGGGAGAGGGAGTATAAATTCCCTCTCCCTTTGAGAGGGTTAGGGTGAGGGTAAAAATTACAGCGGCTGCGTCTGTGCCTCAACCACCGCTAGCGCCACCATGTTGACGATACGACGCACGGAGGCAATCGGCGTTAATACATGTACCGGTTTTGACACCCCCATCAGCACTGGCCCTACGGTCACCCCTTCAGAACTCGACACGCGCAGCAGGTTATAGCTGATACGCGCCGCTTCTACGTTCGGCATAATCAGCACGTTCGCGGAGCCTTTCAGCGGGCTGTCCGGCATACGTTCATTACGAATGCTCTCCACCAGCGCGGCGTCGCCGTGCATCTCGCCGTCGATCATCAGTTCCGGCGCACGCTCGCGCACCAGGTCCAGCGTCTGGCGCATTTTGCACGCCGCCGCGGATTTGGATGACCCGAAGTTAGAATGCGACAGCAGCGCCACTTTCGGCTCGATACCAAAGCGGCGCACGGTTTCCGCCGCCATCACGGTTATTTCCGCCAGTTCGTCCGGGGAAGGATCGTCGTTGACGTAGGTATCGGCGATAAAGGTGTTACCGCTTGGCAGCAGCAGCGCGTTCATTGCGCCGGCAGTATGGACACCCTCGCGATAGCCGAAGATCTCCTGCACCACGCTGAAATGCTCATGGTACTCGCCGATGGTGCCGCAGATCAGCGCATCCGCCTCACCGCGGTGAACCATGATCGCGCCGATCACCGTGGTGTTGCTGATCACCGCCCGCTGCGCCTGCTCCTGGGTGATCCCCCGACGCTTCATGATCGAATAGTATTCGTTCCAGTACTCTTTGAAGCGCGGATCGGATTCGTTATTGACGATCTCAAAGTCGACGCCCGGCTTAATTTGCAGGCCCAGCTTCTGAATACGCATCTCGATCACGCTCGGACGACCAATCAGGATCGGTTTCGCCAGCCCTAAGGTGATCAGCTCCTGAGTGGCATGCAGCACGCGCGCCTCTTCCCCTTCCGCCAGCACCACGCGCTTCGCGTCAGCGCGCGCCTGGGAGAAGATCGGCTTCATAAACAGGTTGGTTTTGTAGACGAACTCGGTGAGTTTATCGACGTAGGCATCGAAATCTTCAATCGGCCGCGTCGCCACGCCAGAGTCCATCGCCGCTTTGGCCACCGCTGGCGCGATCTTCACGATCAGACGCGGGTCAAATGGTTTAGGGATAATGTAGTCCGGGCCGAAGCTCAGATCCTGATCGCCGTAGGCGGAGGCCACCACTTCGCTCTGCTCGGCGTGCGCCAGCTCTGCGATAGCATGAACGGCGGCAAGCTTCATCTCTTCGTTGATTGCCGTAGCGCCAACGTCCAGCGCACCGCGGAAGATGAACGGGAAGCAGAGCACGTTGTTCACTTGGTTCGGGTAGTCCGAACGTCCGGTACAGATGATCGCGTCTTCACGCACTGCCTTCGCCAGCGGCGGCAGAATTTCCGGCTCCGGGTTCGCCAGGGCCAGGATCATTGGCGCGCGCGCCATCTTCTGCACCATCTCCTGGGTCAGTACTTTCGGGCCTGAACAGCCGAGGAAAATGTCGGCACCTTCAATGACGTCTTCTAGCGTGCGCTTGCCGTCGTCTTCCACCGCATAGGCCGCCTTGGTTTCCGCCATGTTTGGCTCGCGGTCTTTGTAAATCACGCCTTTGGAGTCGCAGACCACGATGTTGTGTTTCTGCATGCCCAGCGCCACCAGCAGGTTCATACAGGCGATGGCCGCGGCGCCAGCGCCGGAGACCACCATGCGCACGTCGGAGAGGTTTTTCTCCACCACACGCAGACCGTTCAGAATGGCGGCGGTACTGATAATCGCCGTGCCGTGCTGGTCGTCATGGAACACGGGAATGTTCATACGCTCGCGCAGCTTCTGCTCGATATAGAAACATTCCGGCGCTTTGATGTCTTCCAGGTTGATGCCGCCGAAGGTCGGCTCCAGCGCCGCCACCACGTTGATGAATTTATCCGGGTCCAGTTCGTCCACTTCGATATCGAAGACGTCGATACCGGCAAATTTTTTAAACAGAACGCCCTTCCCTTCCATCACCGGCTTACCGGCCAGCGCGCCAATGTTCCCTAACCCCAGTACCGCCGTACCGTTAGAGATAACGGCCACCAGGTTGCCACGGGCGGTGTATTTGTACGATGCCAGCGGATCTTTTTCGATTTCAAGGCACGGGGCAGCTACGCCTGGCGAGTAGGCCAGCGCCAGATCGCGCTGGGTCGCCAGCGGTTTGGTCGGGGATACCTGGATTTTACCCGGAACAGGAAACTCGTGAAAATCGAGAGCGCTTTGTTTTAACTGATCATCCATCTTGTTATTCCTTTCACGTTTCGGTCAAAAAGGGTGATGTTGACGTTCCTATGCACACCCTGGTGTGCCGCATAGTATCGCCGCAGGCAGGCTCCTAAACTTTGAAGGCTGCCAAACTCTCACCATTGCAGAATAAAAATTGTTATCAATTTATAACAGCCATGTTACCCGTCTCAGACAGCAATGCCTCCCCCGTCTGCTATGCTTTTTTGTTAAGTCCATCATGATTTTCTCAGAAGTGTGACCTGACGCACTCGACTAACTCTTTTATTTTCAAGGAGTAATTATGAACCAGCTAGACGGCATTAAACAATTTACCACCGTGGTTGCAGACAGCGGCGACATCGAATCAATTCGTCACTACCAGCCGGAAGACGCGACCACCAACCCCTCGCTGCTGCTCAAGGCGGCCGGTCTTGCGCACTTTAGTCATCTGATTGATGACGCCCTTGCCTACGGCAAAAAGCGCGGGAAAACGCAGGAGCAGCAGGTCGCCGAAGCCAGTGACAAGCTGGCGGTCAATATCGGTGCGGAAATTCTTAAAAGCATACCGGGACGCGTCTCCACCGAAGTGGATGCCCGCCTCTCATTCGACCAGGAAAAGAGCATTAGCAAGGCTCGCCGCCTGGTGGAACTCTACCAGGAGCAGGGGATCGATAAATCACGCATCCTGATCAAGCTTGCCTCCACCTGGGAAGGCATCCGCGCGGCGGAAGTGCTGGAGAAAGAGGGGATCAACTGTAACCTGACGCTGCTGTTCTCCTTTGCCCAGGCTCGTGCCTGCGCCGAAGCGGGCGTGTTCCTGATTTCACCGTTTGTCGGACGTATCTACGACTGGTATCAGGCGAAACAGCCGATGGATCCGTATGTGGTGGACGAAGATCCCGGCGTGAAATCGGTGCGTAATATCTACGATTATTACAAGCAGCACCGCTACGAGACCATCGTGATGGGGGCCAGCTTCCGCCGCACCGAGCAGATCCTCGCGCTCGCGGGCTGCGACCGGCTGACCATCTCCCCTGACCTGCTGAAAAAGCTTCAGGAGAGTGAAGAGACGGTGATCCGCAAGCTGGTGCCAACCTCCACCGTTCTGCCAAAACCAAAACCCATGACCGAAGCGGAATTCCGCTGGGAGCACAATCAGGACCCAATGGCCGTGGAAAAACTGGCGGACGGCATCCGTCAGTTCGCCGTCGACCAGCGCAAACTCGAAGATCTTCTCGCCGCCAAACTTTAACCTTGCCACGGAGTGAACTATGTCCCGTAAAGAGCTCGCCAACGCCATTCGCGCCCTCAGCATGGATGCCGTACAAAAAGCCAATTCCGGCCACCCTGGCGCCCCCATGGGTATGGCTGATATCGCCGAAGTGCTGTGGAACGACTTCCTGAAGCACAACCCTACCGATCCGACCTGGTACGACCGCGACCGTTTTATTCTTTCCAACGGGCACGCCTCGATGCTGCTCTACAGCCTGCTGCACCTTTCCGGCTACGATCTGCCGCTTGAGGAATTAAAAAACTTCCGCCAGCTGCACTCCAAAACGCCGGGCCACCCGGAGATCGGCTATACGCCGGGCGTTGAAACCACTACCGGCCCGCTGGGCCAGGGGCTGGCGAATGCGGTTGGCCTGGCGATTGCCGAACGTACGCTGGCCGCGCAGTTCAACCAGCCCGACCACGAGATTGTCGATCACTATACCTATGTCTTTATGGGCGACGGCTGTCTGATGGAGGGGATCTCTCACGAGGTCTGTTCTCTGGCGGGCACCCTGGGGCTGGGCAAGCTGATTGGCTTCTACGATCACAACGGCATCTCCATTGACGGGGAAACCGAGGGCTGGTTTACCGACGACACGGCGAAACGCTTTGAAGCCTATCACTGGCACGTGGTGCACGAGATCGACGGTCACAATCCTGAGGCGGTGAAAAAAGCGATTCAGGAAGCGCAGAGCGTGAAGGACAAACCGTCCCTGATCATCTGCCGCACCACCATCGGCTTCGGCTCGCCGAACAAAGCGGGCAAAGAGGAGGCGCACGGCGCGGCGCTGGGTGAAGAGGAAGTGGCGCTGACCCGCCAGAAACTGGGCTGGAAACACCCGGCCTTTGAGATCCCAAAAGAGATCTACAAGGCCTGGGATGCTCGCGAAACAGGTGAAAAAGCGCAGCAGGCCTGGAACGAGAAGTTTGCCGCTTACAAAAAAGCGTATCCGGAGCTGGCGGCTGAGTTTACCCGCCGCATGAGCGGCGGCCTGCCGGAAGACTGGGAAGAGAAAACTCATGCGCTGATTGAGAACCTGCAATCCAACCCGGCGAAAATTGCCACCCGTAAGGCATCACAAAACACCCTGAACGCGATTGGCCCAATCCTGCCCGAACTGCTGGGCGGCTCGGCGGATCTGGCGCCAAGTAACCTTACCATCTGGTCCGGCTCTAAATCCCTGAAGGAGGACATTGCCGGGAACTACATCCACTACGGCGTGCGCGAGTTCGGGATGACCGCCATTGCCAACGGCATCGCCCACCATGGCGGCTTCGTGCCGTACACCGCCACCTTCCTGATGTTTGTCGAATATGCCCGTAACGCGGCGCGTATGGCGGCCCTGATGAAGGCGCGGCAAATCATGGTGTACACCCACGATTCCATCGGGCTAGGTGAAGATGGGCCGACGCACCAGGCGGTAGAGCAGCTGGCGAGCCTGCGCTTAACGCCAAACTTCAGCACCTGGCGTCCTTGCGATCAGGTGGAAGCGGCAGTGGGCTGGAAGCTGGCCGTAGAGCGTCATAACGGACCCACGGCGCTGATCCTGTCGCGCCAGAACCTGGCGCAGATCGAGCGCACGCCGGAGCAGGTGAAAAATATCGCCCGCGGCGGGTACATCCTGAAAGACAGCGGCGGCAAGCCAGACGTGATCCTGATCGCCACCGGTTCCGAGGTGGAAATCACGGTAAAAGCGGCGGAGAAACTGACCGCCGAGGGTCACGCGGTGCGCGTGGTTTCACTCCCTTCAACGGATATCTTTGATGCTCAGGATGAGGCGTACCGCGAATCGGTGCTGCCTTCAAACGTCGCGGCGCGCGTGGCGGTTGAAGCTGGCATTGCCGACTACTGGTACAAATACGTGGGCCTGAAAGGGGCAATTGTCGGGATGCATGGTTACGGTGAATCCGCCCCGGCCGACAAGCTGTTCCCATATTTCGGCTTTACCGTTGAGAACGTGGTGGAGAAGGCGCTAAGCGTGCTGTAGTGCTTTTGCCGGGTGACGCTGTCGTTTACCCGGCCTGCGGTTCGAGGCTTTGTAGGCCGGGTAAGGCGTAGCCGCCACCCGGCTTTTTCACACCACTCTTACCCCTGCCGCCATCACCCGCTCCGGCGTTAATAACACACTTTCTCGGGCGTCATCGGTTTCCGCGCAGAGCAACATGCATTCAGACGTTTCACCGCGCATGTTAGCCTTTGCCAGGTTACACAACACCACCACCGTTTTGCCCATCAGCTCCTCTTCCCGGTAATACGGCACCAGGCTGGTGACGGTTTGCAGCATTCTGCCTCCCACCTCTATCTGCGCAATATAGAGCTTGTCCGCATTGGCGTGACGTTTAACGTCAACAATCTTTCCCACGCGGATCTCGAGCTTTGCAAAATCATCGTACGCTACCGTTTCCACTTTTGCCTCCCTGGTAAAATTTTACTAAATACTAGCACGGTAACTGGCGAGGGCAACAGGGATGTTATTTACTAAAAATTAATGCATGTCCGAACGCATCCTTTACAATAAGCTATCTCGTGGGGAATAAGGACAAACATGGCAACGCTGAAAGACATCGCGACGGAAGCTGGCGTCTCGCTGGCAACGGTATCCCGGGTTTTAAACGATGACCCGACGCTGAATGTGAAAGAAGAAACGAAACACCGCATTCTCGAGATTGCCGAGAAGCTGGAATACAAAAGCACGACCTCCCGTAAAATGCAGTCTGTCGCTGCCGGTCAGCAACATATTCTGGCGCTCTACAGCTACCAGCAGGAACTGGAGATCAACGACCCTTACTATCTTGCCATTCGCCACGGCATTGAGACGCAGTGCGAAAAACTGGGGGTCGAACTGAGTAACTGCTACGCTAATGCCACCCTGCCGGAGCTGAAAAAGCTCACCGGGGTGTTGATTGTAGGCAAACCCTCCCCTGCGCTTCGACGTGCGGCAATGTCGTTGACCGACAACGTCTGTTTTATCGACTTTCACGAGCCAGGCAGCGAGTACGATTCTGTCGATATTGACCTTTCGCGCATCAGCAAGCAGATCGTGGATTTCTTTATTGCTCAGGGAGTTAAGCGGATTGGCTTTATCGGCGGCGAAGATGAGCCAGGCAAGGCTGATATTCGGGAAGCCGCCTTCGTGGAGTACGGGCTCCTGAAAGGGGTGGTATCGGAACAGGACATCTGGCGCGGCGGTTTTTCCAGCTCGTCCGGTTATGAACTGGCAAAAATCATGCTGGCACAACAGTGCTGGCCTTCCGCCTTGTTCGTGGCCTCCGATTCCATCGCCATCGGGGTGTTACGCGCCATCCACGAAAAAGGGCTGGCGATCCCGGAAGATATTTCACTGATCAGCGTGAACGACATTCCAACCGCCCGCTTTACCTTCCCGCCTCTTTCCACCGTGCGCATTCACTCTGAAATGATGGGCAGCCAGGGCGTTAATCTGCTGCTGGAAAAGGCCCGCGATGGCCGCGCACTACCGCTTCAGGTCTTCGTCCCGAGCGTACTGAAGCTGCGCGGCACCACCCGCTGATTTCCACCTGTAAACTCTCCCGCCGGGCACGCCCGGCTTTTTTAATTTCGTGATCGAGTTAAAGCAAATCGGTTTTACTGATTTTATTTAGTAAAATATTTACTAAAATCTCCAGCAATGATGTTTTACCCCTACAGGGAGATCACATGAATCGCTGGGAAAATATTCAACTCACGCATGAAAACCGGCTCCCGCCGCGTGCGTACTTCTTCTCTTATGACACCGTTTCCCGGGCGCGCACGTTTGCGCGTGAAGCCAGCAGCCACTTTCTGTCGCTAAGCGGAAAGTGGAACTTTCGCTTCTTCACGAACCCGCTGCTTGTCCCGGAAAACTTTACCTCAGAATACATGGCCGACTGGGGCGATATTACCGTGCCGGGCATGTGGCAGATGGAAGGTCACGGTCAGTTGCAGTACACCGACGAAGGCTTTCCTTTCCCGGTGGACGTACCATGGGTGCCGTCAGACAACCCGACCGGGGCATACCAGCGCTGGTTTACGCTTTCTGAAAGCTGGCAAGAGAAACAGACCCTTATCAAGTTTGACGGCGTCGAAACCTATTTCGAAGTCTACGTGAATGGCCGCTATATAGGCTTTAGCAAAGGCAGCCGACTGTCTGCCGAGTTTGATATCAGCGATGCGGTACACAGCGGGCAAAACCTTTTGTGCGTGCGGGTTATGCAGTGGGCAGATTCCACCTACATTGAGGATCAGGACATGTGGTGGACGGCGGGGATATTCCGCGACGTCTACCTGCTGGGAAAATCACTCACGCATGTCCGCGATTTCACGGTTAAAACCACCTTCGACGAGGCATACCGGGACGCCACCCTCTTCTGTCAGCTTGAGCTGGAAAACCTTGCTGCACGCCCTGGCTGTGTTCAACTGGATTATACCCTGTACGACGGCGAGACAGTGCTGCACAAGGGAACAACCGACAACCTGACCGTCAGCGAGCGTGCGGAAACCGCCTTCAGCATTGAGGTGAGGCAACCCCGCCAGTGGTCCGCTGAATCGCCGGATCTTTATCATCTGGTCATGACTTTAAAAGATAACCATGGCCAGACGCTGGAAATCATCCCGCAGCGCATCGGGTTTCGGGATATCAAGGTGAAAGACGGCCTGTTCTACGTTAACAACCGTTATCTGAAGCTGCACGGCGTCAATCGTCATGACAACGATCATCTGAGGGGCCGCGCGGTGGGGATGGATCGCGTGGAGCGCGACCTGATCCTGATGAAGCAGCACAATATCAACTCGGTACGTACCGCCCACTACCCGAACGACCCGCGCTTTTACGAGCTTTGCGACCTGTACGGCCTGTTTGTAATGGCTGAAACGGATGTGGAGTCTCACGGCTTCGCCAACGTCGGCGACCTGAGCCGCATTACGGACGATCCGGTGTGGGAGCCGGTCTACGTTGAGCGCATCGAACGCCATATTCACGCGCAGAAAAATCATCCGTCGATCATCATCTGGTCGCTCGGAAACGAGTCCGGCTACGGCTGTAACATCCGCGCGATGGCCCGTGCGGCAAAAGCGCTGGATGATACTCGCCTGCTTCACTACGAAGAAGATCGCGACGCCGAGGTGGTGGACATTATCTCCACCATGTATACCCGCGTACCGCTGATGAATCTGTTTGGCGAATACCCGCACGCCAAACCGCGCATTATCTGCGAATACGCCCATGCGATGGGCAACGGTCCCGGCGGGTTGACCGAGTATCAGAACGTGTTCGATCGGCACGACTGCATTCAGGGGCATTATGTCTGGGAGTGGTGCGACCACGGTATTCAGAAAACAGACGCCAGCGGCAATATCTGGTACGCCTATGGCGGCGACTTCGGTGATTACCCCAATAATTACAACTTCTGCCTCGACGGGCTGATCTACTCCGATCAAACGCCCGGGCAAGGTTTGCGTGAGTACAAGCAGGTGATCGCCCCGGTCAAACTGCGCTGGCAAAACGGTGAGCTGCACGTTGATAACCGCTTATGGTTCACCAGCCTGGATGATTACACCCTGCTCACGGAGGTGCGTGCGGAAGGTGAAACGCTGCACAGCGAGCCACTGAACATCACCGGGTTGGCCCCCAACAGCTCCCGCAGCGTCAGCCTGCACGTGCCGGAACTGGACGAGCGCGAAGCATTCCTGACTGTACGTATTATCAAAAACAGTCCCACGCGCTACAGCGAGGTCGGGCACGAGATCGCGGTGTATCAGTTCCCGTTAAAAGGCCGCACGGCACGCCCGACACCGTTTATCAACACCAGTGCCACTCCGCTGCGTCTGGAGGAAGATCGCCTGAGCTGCACCGTGACCGGGCATAACTTCCGCGCGACCTTCTCTAAAGTATCGGGAAAACTCAGCGCCTGGCAGGTGAACGGTGAGGAATACCTTACCCGTGAGCCGAAGATTAACTTCTTCAAGCCCATGATTGATAACCATAAGCAGGAGTATGAAGGGCTGTGGCAGCCGTATCATTTCCAGATCATGCAGGAGCATCTGCGCGGTTTCGAGGTTGAGCAGCATAACGATGCGATCATCGTCACCACCCGTACCCTGATTGCCCCGCCAGTGTTTGATTTTGGCATGCGCTGTACCTATCGCTGGCGCATCGCCGCCGACGGGCAGATCAACGTTGAGCTATGCGGTGAGCGCTACGGCGAGTACCCACACATCATTCCGTGCATCGGCTTTACGCTTGGCATCAACGGCGGTTTCGATCAGGTGAGCTACTACGGGCGAGGGCCGGGTGAAAACTATCCGGACAGCCAGCAGGCCAGCACCATCGACCTGTGGCACACCACGGTTGATGAGATGTTTGAAAATTATCCGTTCCCGCAAAACAACGGCAACCGTCAGCAGGTGCGCTGGGCCTCCCTCGCGGATCGTCATGGCAGCGGCGTGCTGGTCGTACCGCAACAGCCTCTCCACTTCAGCGCCTGGCACTACACGGCTGAGAACATTCACGCCGCACAGCACTGCAACGAACTGCGCCGCTGCGATGACATTACGCTTAATCTTGACCACCAGGTGCTGGGCTTAGGCTCCAATTCCTGGGGAAGTGAGGTACTGGAGAGCTGGCGCGTCTGGTTCAGTCCGTTCCGCTACGGCTTCACATTGCTCCCGCTCAATGGCGGCCGCATCGCCTCGATGGCGCTGGCACGCCAGCAATTCGGCACCGGTTTCTTCTCCATGGATTTGCACAGCGAGGCAGACAAATGATCGTTCTTGAGAGCCTGGAACAGTTTCAACAGCATTACCGCACGGGTCGCAAATGGCAGCGCTGCTCAGAAGCCATTAACAATATCGATAATATCTCGCCCGGCGTAGCCCATTCGATTGGCGATTCGCTGGCCTACCGTGTGACCAATGATGCCAGCACCGACGCGCTGTTTGTCGGGCATCGCCGCTATTTCGAGGTGCATTACTACCTTCAGGGCGCGCAGAAAATTGAATATGCCGCCAAAGATGCGCTTCAGACAGTGGAGTGTTACCGCGATGAGACCGATCGAGAATACCTGAAAGGCATGGGTACCACCGAACAGGTGCGCGAGGGGCAGATCGTAATTTGTGAGAACCATGAGGCGTATCGCTTTATCAGCGAGGAGCCGGTCAAAAAAGTCATTCTCAATGTGACCATCGAAGACGGTTATTTCCATAACAAATAAAAAAACGAGCGGTGCCAATGAAGCACCGCTAGCCTCTTACCCGGAGAAACGTTATGTCTGAAACCACCAAACGCAATACCATCGGCAAATTCGGCCTGCTGTCGCTGACCTTTGCCGCCGTGTTTAGTTTTAACAACGTGATCAATAATAATATCGAACTCGGACTTGCCTCCGCGCCGATGTTCTTTTTAGCAACCCTGTTCTATTTTATCCCGTTCTGCTTAATTATCGCTGAGTTTGTCTCGTTGAATAAAAACTCAGAAGCTGGAGTTTATGCCTGGGTAAAAAGTTCACTCGGCGGGCGCTGGGCATTTATTACCGCTTATACATACTGGTTCGTGAATTTATTCTTCTTCACCTCGTTATTACCGCGCGTCATTGCCTATGCCTCTTATGCCTTTCTTGGCTATGAGTACATTCTCACACCATTTGCCACAACGGTGCTAAGTATGGTGCTGTTCGCCTTCTCAACGTGGGTCTCCACCAACGGGGCGAAGATGCTGGGGCCAATTACGTCTGTAACCTCCACGCTGATGCTGCTGCTGACGCTCTCTTACATTCTGCTGGCGGGCGCGGCGCTAATGGGTGGGGTGCAGCCCGCTGATCCGATTACCGTCGACGCGATGATCCCGCATTTTAACTGGGCATTCCTCGGCATTACCACCTGGATATTTATGGCTGCCGGGGGCGCGGAATCCGTCGCGGTGTACGTAAACGATGTGAAAGGCGGTTCGAAATCTTTCGTTAAAGTGATCATCCTGGCGGGGATCTTTATCGGCGTGCTGTACTCCATCTCCTCGGTACTGATCAACGTCTTTATCAGCAGCAAAGCGTTGAAGTTTACCGGGGGTTCGGTGCAGGTGTTCCACGGTCTGGCGGTGTGGTTTGGCCTGCCGGAAGTGTTGATGAACCGTTTCGTCGGTCTGGTTTCCTTTACCGCCATGTTCGGTTCCCTGCTGATGTGGACGGCGACGCCGGTCAAAATCTTTTTCTCGGAGATCCCGACCGGCATTTTTGGTCCGAAAACCGTGGCGCTGAACGAAAACGGCGTACCGGCGCGCGCGGCCTGGATCCAGTATTTGATTGTGATCCCACTGATGATTATCCCGACCATGGGCTCCAGTACCGCGCAGGAGCTGATGAACACCGTCATCAATATGACCGCTGCGGCCTCCATGTTACCGCCGCTGTTTATTATGCTGGCCTACCTCAACCTGCGTCGTAAGCTCGATCACCTGCCGCGCGATTTCAGGATGGGTTCACGAACCACGGGTATAACCATAGTGTCGATGCTGATTGTTATTTTCGCCATTGGTTTTGTGGCATCCACTTTCCCTACCGGTGCCAATATTCTGACGATTATTTTCTATAACGTCGGTGGCATTGTTTTATTCCTCGGATTTGCCTGGTGGAAATACAGCAAATACGTAAACGGATTATCAAAAGAACAACAAAAAATTGAAGCATCACCTGCCTCGAATATTAACTGAAATAAAAGGCATGGATTTTATCTCATTGGGATGAGTTTATGAAAATTAAACAAAAAACATTTTGGGCACTCGCTGCCCTCTCTTTCTGCTGCCCTGCTATTGCCGCAGAAGATGCCCGGCCCGCTGAACATGACGATACCAAAACACCGGCAATAACCTCCCCATCATTTCGTTTTTATGGCGAGATGGGCGTCGGTGGGTATATGGATTTAGAAGGTCAGGATAAACATAAATACAGCGACGGCACTTATATTGAGGGCGGTCTGGAGATAAAACAGGGGAACTGGTTCGGCCTGATTTACGGCGAAGGCTGGACCGTACAGGCGGATCATCAGGGCAACGCCTGGGTGCCCGATCACAGCTGGGGCGGGTTTGAAGGTGGGATTAACCGCTTCTACGGCGGTTACAAAACCGATAACAGCACCGAGATCATGCTCAGCCTGCGCCAGGACTCGTCTCTCGATGACCTGCAATGGTGGGGCGATTTTACGCCGGATCTGGGTTATGTGATCCCCAACACCCGCGACATCTTGTACGCACTAAAGGTGCAAAACCTCTCCGGCAACCTGCGCTATAGCGTCACCGCCACGCCAGCGGGTCACCATGACGAAAGCAAGGCCTGGCTGCACTTCGGCAAATACGATCGTTATGACGACAAATATACCTATCCGGCAATGGCGAATGGCTATATTCAGTACGACATCATGAAAGATGTCACCTGGATGAACGGTCTTGAAATTACCGACGGTACAGGCCAGCTCTTTTTAACAGGCGTTTTGACACCCAACCTGGCGGCACGCGCGTGGCATCATACCGGACGGGCAGATGGACAGAACGTCTCCGGCACGGAGAGCGGATTTATGGTCAGCGCCATGGTGGAAGCCCTGAAAGGCGTTTATCTCTCCACTGCTTACAGCTACGCGAAACATCGTCCGGACGATGCGGCTGAAAAAACTACCTCGTTTATGCAGTTCGGGATCTGGTACGAGTACGGCGGCGGGCGTTTTGCCACCGCTGCCGACAGCCGCTTCTATATGAAAAATGCCTCCGGCGACCCGAGCGATCAGGTCTTCCTGATGCAATACTTCTACTGGTAAAAAGGATCTACCACCATGAAATACGTCCTCACGCCGCTGGCCTGCGCGCTGGCGCTCAGTTTTTCGGCTCACGCCGCCACCGCAACTGACTTCAAAAACGTCATCAACCGTACCGGCGCGCCGCTCTTCATGCAGGATTTCGACTACGACGACCACCAGCGGTTTAATCCCTTTTTTGATATGGGTGCCTGGCATGGGCATTTGCTGCCGGACGGGCCGCAGACCCAGGGCGGATTTCCCGGCGTAGCGCTGCTCACCGAAGAGTATATCAACTTTATGGCGACGAATTTTGATCGCCTGTCCGTTTACCAGAACGGTAAAAAAGTGGATTTCACCCTTGAAGCCTACAGCCTCCCTGGCGCGTTGGTGCAGAAACTGAGCGCCAGGGATGTTCAGATCGTGATGACGCTGCGCTTTGCTTCTGCGCGTACTTCGCTGCTTGAAACCCGTATTACCAGCAAAACGCCGCTGGAGCTGGTGTGGGACGGCGAGCTGCTGGAAAAACTGGAGGCCAAAGAGGGCAAGCCGCGTTCGGATAAAACCATCGACAGCGCATATCCTGATTATCAGCGTAAAATTGTAGCCACGCGCGACGGCCTGAAGGTAACCTTCGGCAAGGTACGCTCCACCTGGGATCTGCTCACCTCCGGCAGTTCCGAATATCAGTTACACCGCTCTCTTCCTGCCGAGACCACCGTTGACGGACATCGCTTTACCAGCCGGGCACAGATTTCCGGCAGCACCACGCTGTACACTACCTACTCCCATCTGCTGAACGCCGATGACGTCGCGCGTGAACAGCCGCAGATCCGCGACATTCTGGCGCGTCCGGCCTACTTTATGGCCGCCTCGCAAGCGCGCTGGGAGAGGTATTTACAACAAGGGTTAACCAACCCGCACGCGACTCCAGAACAAACGCGCGTGGCGGTGAAAGCCATCGAGACGTTGAACGGTAACTGGCGTTCGCCAGGCGGCGCGGTGCGTTTTAACACGGTGACGCCCTCCGTAACCGGACGCTGGTTCTCCGGCAACCAGACCTGGCCGTGGGACACCTGGAAACAGGCATTTGCCATGGCGCATTTCAACCCGGAGATCGCCAAAGAGAACATCCGCGCGGTCTTCTCCTGGCAGATCAAACCCGACGATCCGGTGCGCCCGCAGGATACCGGATTTGTGCCGGATTTAATCGCCTGGAACCTGAGCCCGGAACGAGGCGGCGACGGCGGTAACTGGAACGAGCGTAACACCAAGCCGAGCCTGGCGGCATGGTCGGTGATGGAGGTGTATAACACCACGCAGGATAAAGCCTGGCTTGCCGAGATGTATCCAAAACTGGTTGCCTATCACGACTGGTGGCTGCGTAACCGCGATCATAACGGCAACGGCGTGCCGGAGTACGGTGCGACGCGTGATAAGGCCCATAACACCGCTACCGGCGAGATGCTGTTCACGGTGAAAAAAGGTGATAAAGAAGAGTCGCTTTCCGGCCTGAATAATTACGCACGGATAATCGATAACGGCCAGTACGACAGCCTGGAGATCCCCGCGCAGGTGGCCGCCTCGTGGGAGTCCGGGCGCGATGATGCCGCCGTATTCGGATTTATCGATAAAGCGCAGCTGGATAAGTACGTTGAAAACGGCGGGAAACGCAGCGACTGGACGGTTAAATTTGCCGAAAACAGGAGTAAAAAAGGCGATCTGTTAGGGTATTCCTTATTACAGGAGTCCGTTGACCAGGCAAGCTATATGTACAGCGACAATCACTATCTGGCGCAGATGGCGAGCCTGCTGGGTAAAGAGCAGGAGGCCAGCCACTATCGCCAGCTGGCAGATAAGCTCGCAACCTATATCAACACCTGCATGTTCGATGCGAAAAGCGGGTTTTACTATGACATTCGTATCGAGGATAAGCCGCTGGCGAACGGCTGTGCGGGCAAACCTATCGTCGAGCGTGGTAAAGGGCCGGAAGGCTGGTCTCCGCTGTTTAACGGTGCCGCGACGCAGGAACATGCGGATGCCGTGGTCAAGGTGATGCTGGATCCGAAGGAGTTCAATACCTGGGTACCACTCGGTACCGCCGCGCTGACAAACCCGGCGTTCGGCGCAGACATATACTGGCGCGGCCGGGTCTGGGTCGATCAGTTCTGGTTTGGACTAAAAGGCATGGAACGTTACGGCTATCGTGAGCAGGCGCAAACCCTCGCCGAAACCTTCTTTAAGCATGCGAAAGGGTTAACCTCGGACGGCCCGATTCAGGAGAACTATAACCCCCTGACCGGAGCACAGCAGGGCGCACCTAACTTCTCCTGGAGCGCGGCGCATTTGTATATGCTGTATAACGACTTTTTCCGTAAGATCGATCGGTGATGCCCTCGTGCCCGGTGGCGGCTACGCCTTACCGGGTCTACGGTTCTAAAAAGTAGGCCGGGTAAGCGACAGCGCCACCCGGCAAAACCCTACCTTGTGATCCACAGCGTGGGCCAGGCATCTGGCCCATTCCAGTTATCACAGCTTGGCTCTTCCGCGTAGCGTACCAGGCGGAAGCGCTGGCCGTTAAAACGCCAGCGGGTCTGGATCCCACAGTCGCCAATCCCGCGTCCCAGCGCCAGCGTGGTCAGCTCGCGCGTTTTTTCGTCGAAGCTGGCATTCATCAGCTCCATGTCACTACTCTGGCTGGAAGGGGTAAACGGCAGACGCAATCTCACGCTCCTGGCCGAAAATGGTTTTTTACGCGACACCAGCCACGCCAGGTCGACGGTGTTGTACGCCCCCGCCTCACAGCTGATGATCATCAGCGCTTTGTCATCGGTCAGCGCGGTCACGCGCACTTCACGCCGGTTCGGATCGAGAGAGCACTGGCTGTGGTTCATGCGCCAGGTACCGTAATCCAGCAGATCGTTGAGTTCGTTATGCGTCAGCGGCGTTGGCGTGGGGTTCACCACCGCCACCTTTTTTAATGCCGGCGCAGGCGGCACGCTTAGCGGTGGACTATCCCCTTTTTTAATCCACGCCGTTTCACTTCCGACGCGTTTTTGCTGGGCATCGATAAACAGCAGCGCCGCTTTCAGACCGGCCAGAGAAATTGTCTGCTTCCCCCCGCGCAGGGTCAGCGCCTGCCCTTCCTGAATGGTTTTCAGAAACGTGGTGATGGTGGCCGTATCGTCTGTTTTAAGATGCCAGGGGGCTAACTGCCAGTGTTGCGACGTGAGTTTAAGCGACACATTGTCGAGCAGCAGGCGCGGGGCGATGTCAGGCTCTTTCACCGGAGGCGCCGAAAGCCCGCCGAGATCGATGCGCAGGCTGGCGTCCGTTTTTGCCCCCGCACTGCGGCTCAGCGTCATGACCAGACCGCGATGCTCGCCGGTATTGCGCGCTACGCAGAAGTTCTGGTTATTGCAGGTCACCTGCCAGTCTGAAAAAGACTGCTGCGCAGGCGCAGCCCACACCAAAGGCGCGGGAAGCACGCAAATGAAGAAGAGAAGATAAACGCAGTAGCGCATGAACGGCACAGCCCCGGAAACGAATAGGTCAATCTGGGGCGTATCTTCGTGCCCTGGGCGGGCTGGCTCAATCGGATTTATCGGATAGATTTATCTGAAATACAACTTATCGCGCTTCCGCCGCCGCATTCATCAGCCCGCTGGTTTGCAGATACTGCAACAGGATCACCGCTTTACCGTCGCGGATCTCGCCGCGTTTCACCATGTCGACAGCCTGAGCGAAAGGCATTTCCAGCACTTCAATGTCTTCATCGTCCACGCCACCGCCCCGGTGCGTGCGCTGAGCATCGGTATATTCCGCAATGAAGAAGTGAACCAGCTCGGTAACCCCGCCAGGGGACATAAACAGCTCAAAGACTTTCTGCACCGCACCCACTTCAAAACCCGTCTCCTCAATGGCTTCTTTGCGGATACACACTTCCGGCTCATCGTCATCAAGCAGACCTGCACAGGTTTCAATCAGACGTCCGTCCGCGTTGCCATTGACCCATGTCGCGATGCGAAACTGGCGGATCAGCACCACGCTTTGCTTTTCACGGTTATACAGCAGGATGGTTGCACCATTGCCCCGGTCGTAGACTTCGCGTTTATGGCGAATGACGTCCCCGTTCTTACGGGTGAGATCGTAAGTGATGTTACGCAGGACAAAGTAATTTTCAGAAAGGATTTTGTCTTTAATAACGGTAATGTTCAGGGACATACGGGCTCCACGGCAAAATGAGTCTGTTTATACTACGCCGTGAAGCCCGCTTTGTCGCCCGTCTGCATTAATGCATGTTGCGCGGCGGCACGCCAAGCCAGTCCATGATCCCCTGCGCGGCATGGCGCCCTTCCGCCATCGCGGTGACCACCAAATCCGCACCGCGTACCGCATCACCGCCAGCAAAAATCTGCGGATTCGAGGTCTGGTAGCGATAACGGCTCTCCACGGAGGCCCTGATGCGCCCCCAGTCGTCGGTGTCGACGCCCTGCGCCTGAAGCCACGGCATGGCGTGCGGATTAAAACCAAACGCCATGATCACCGCATCCGCTGGCATGACAAACTCACTGCCCGCCACCGGGACTGGACGACGCCGCCCCTGCGCATCCGGCTCGCCCAGCCTGGTGCGCAGCATCCGGATACCGTTAACCTTCCCGTCGGTATCCAGCGTGAGCTCAACCGGCTGGACATTAAATTCAAACGCTGCGCCCTCTTCTTTCGCGTTTTTAACCTCTTTCTTTGAGCCCGGCATGTTGGCCTCGTCCCGCCGATAGGCGCAGGTGACTTTCGCCGCGCCATGCCGCAGCGCGGTGCGCACGCAGTCCATCGCCGTATCGCCCCCGCCGAGCACCACCACGTTTAAACCCTGTGTGTCGATAAACGGTTCGTCTGCGGCAGGATCAAGGCCCATCACGTTCCGCGTGTTTGCCACTAAAAACGGCAGCGCGTCGTACACGCCCGGCGCGTCTTCGTGAGGGATACCCGCTTTCATGGAACGATAGGTCCCTACGCCGATGAACAGGGCATCGTAGTCGTTTTGCAGTTGGGCCATCGACACTTCTTTTCCCACCTCGCAGTTCAGCTCGAAGCGGATGCCCATCGCGCTGAATATCTCTCTGCGCCGCGCTAACAGGGATTTATCCAGCTTGAAGGCCGGAATACCAAAGGTCAGCAATCCGCCGATTTCCGGATGGCGGTCGTAGACCGTCACGCCGACGCCGCTGCGCACCAGCACGTCGGCGCAGGCCAGCCCTGCCGGACCGGCGCCGATGATGGCGACGCGCTTACCGACCGGCTTAACGTGGCTGACGTCCGGCGTCCAGCCCATCGCCAGCGCCCGATCCGAGATATACCGTTCGATATTACCGATGGTTACTGCCCCTGACGCATCCCGCAGGGTGCAGGCGCCTTCACATAATCGATCCTGTGGGCAGACGCGGCCGGTAATTTCCGGTAAACAGTTAGTCTGGTGAGAAAGCTCAGCCGCACCGACGATATCCCCCGCCCCGATCCGCTCAATCCACTGGGGAATGTGGTTATGCAGCGGGCAGGTCCACTCGCAAATGCTATGCTCGCCACATTTCAGGCACCGGGATGCCTCACGCTGCGCCTGTTCCGGGCGAAACGGCAGGTAGATCTCGTTAAAATGGTATGCGCGTGCTTCGGGGCTGAGCTTATCCGGCTCACCGCGCGCCGGGGTGTTTTGCATCTGTTGCCGTTTGGTTTGCGGAGGGGCTGACTGAACCGCCTCGCTGTGCCACGGCAGCGCGTCCAGCCTTGCGCTGCGCTGTCGGCGCTGCTTAACCAGCTTATCCAGTACGGCTGGGGTGGCGAGCGTAAGCACCGCCGCCGGGCAGTTTTCCACGCAGGCCGGGCCTTGCGGCCTTTCCAGGCAGAGGTCGCATTTGTGCGCCGAGGCCTTTACGCTGTCGTTTTCCAGCGGGGCGATCAGCATGTCCATCGTGCCAAACGGACAGGCCACCACGCAGGCTTTACAGCCAATGCATTTTTGTTGATTGACCTGTACGCTGTCGTTGTGTTGCGTGATGGCTCCGTTCGGGCAGCTTTGCGCGCAGGGCGCATTTTCACAGTGGTGGCAGGTGACGGGACTTTTTCGCAAGCCAGTAGTAAGGACCGTAATGCGGGGATGAAAATGGCGCTCGCTCAGCGCGTGCTGTTCCCCGTTGTGCGCCATCACACAGGCGACTTCGCAGGCGCGACAACCGATACACTGCTGAGCATTGGCCATAATAAAACGATTCATAACAACACCTGTTTTTGGTTCAATAACCTTATTCTTTCTATTGTTATCGTATTTACCCACAGCGGCATGGCGACGCAATGTTCAAATGCCCAGGAAGCCGAACTATTTCCAGTGAACCTGTGGCAGATCAATTTAATTCAGGAAGCTGATGAGTGACCGTTAAACGCCCCGTATCGGGAAGCCTGGCTCGGGCTTTCTTTTCGATGATTGTCTTGTCCGTTCTGATCAGCGCCATTGCGCTGGTCACACTCGCCAGCAGCCAGCGCGACGCCGAGGCGATTAACATCGCCGGCTCGCTGCGTATGCAGAGCTACCGCCTGGGCTACGAAATGCAGCGCGCCGGCCCATCGCTGGCAGAGCACCGCGCGGTCTGGCAAAAAACGCTGAGCGCGCCTGCGTTGCAGAAGCTAAACCGCTGGTATGTGCCAGAGGACGTCAAACAGCGTTACCAGCAGTTGCACCTTGGCTGGCAGGAGATGGACACGCGCATCGCCAGCGGCGATACCGGATGGTATCAGAACCACATAGAGGATTTCGTGGGCCGGATAGATGCCTTTGTGCTGGCGCTACAGCACTACACCGAACATAAAATTCAGCTGGTGATTTTCATGTCGCTGACGGGCGGCCTGGGCATCCTGCTGCTGGCGGTGGTGACCCTGCGGCGCATCCGCCGTCAGGTTGTGCTGCCGCTGAATAATCTGGTGGCGGCGAGCGAGCGTATCGAACAGGGGCAATTCGACACTCCCGCGCCGGATACTACGCTTCCCAACGAGCTGGGCCAGCTTTCCCGCGCCTTCAACCATATGTCGGCGGAATTACACACCCTGTACCGTTCACTTGAGCGCTCCGTTGCTGAAAAAACCCGCCACCTGAATGAAGCGCATCAGCAGCTCGAAATGCTGTTCAAATGCTCACAGGCGTTGAATACCGGGCAGATAGACAGCCACTGCTTCCGGCATATTTTGCAGATTGTGCATGACTATACGCAGATGAATTACCTGCAATTGCGCACCAGTGACGACTGGCAGCTTTACGAAGGACAGGAGTCCCCGGGCGAGAAAATGCACAATTTACCGGTGTTAATGCAGGACACCCTGTACGGCGAACTGCGCTGGCAAAGCGCGACCGGGGATGTTCCGCTGCCGCTCATGGAAAGCGTGGCGACGATGCTGGGCCGGGGGCTCTATTTCAATCAGGCGCAGAAACATTATCAGCAGCTGCTGCTGATGGAGGAGCGCGCCACCATCGCGCGCGAGCTGCATGATTCGCTGGCGCAGGTGCTCTCCTATTTGCGTATTCAGCTTACGCTGCTGAAGCATGCCGTGCCGGGCGACAATGCCCCGGCGCAGACCATCATTACGGACTTCTCCCGCGAGCTGAATAACGCCTGGCATCAGCTACGTGAGCTGCTCACCACCTTCCGCCTGACGCTCAATCACGCCAATCTTCCTGCCGCGCTACAGGAGTCTCTCGACGGGTTGCAAAGCCAGACCCGCGCGAAGCTGGTGCTCGACTGCCGTCTCTCATCGCTGGCGCTGGACGCACAAAAACAGGTGCACCTCTTACAGATTGTGCGTGAGGCAGTGCTGAATGCGATTAAACATGCCGACGCGAGCGAGATTGTGGTCAGCTGCGTCACCACCGCGGACGGCACTCACACGGTCACGATCCGCGACAACGGCATTGGTATCGGCGACGCCAGCGAACCGCCGGGGCATTACGGGCTGAATATCATGCGCGAACGCGCGGGACGGCTCGGCGGGACATTACACTTTTCTCAGCCGCCACAGGGCGGGACACAGGTCAGCGTAACGTTCCAGACGCCTGCGGCCCAGGCTGAAAAATAGCGAGAAAGAAGGCGCGCTGAAAAAAGCGCATGATAATTTACATTATCTCCTTTATTTCTCCACGTTTGACCTGGGCCTTACCGCTAAAGTTAGGCGGGCAATAAACAATAATGACGTGCAGCAAAACGAGGTCACACTTTAATGGCGAATTTTTTCATCGATCGCCCCATTTTTGCCTGGGTGCTTGCAATCCTGTTGTGTCTGACGGGTGTCCTGGCGATTACGTCCCTTCCTGTTGAGCAATACCCTGACCTCGCGCCCCCCAACGTGCGTATCACGGCGAACTACCCTGGCGCCTCGGCACAGACGCTGGAAAATACCGTCACCCAGGTTATCGAGCAGAACATGACGGGTCTCGATAACCTGATGTACATGTCCTCACAGAGCAGCGCCACGGGCCAGGCGACGGTAACCCTGAGCTTTACGGCGGGCACGGATCCGGATGAAGCGGTGCAGCAGGTGCAAAACCAGCTGCAATCGGCCCTGCGTAAACTGCCTCAGGCGGTGCAGAACCAGGGGGTGACCGTGCGTAAAACCGGTGACACCAATATTTTGACCATCGCGTTTGTTTCAACCGATGGCTCAATGGATAAGCAGGACATAGCGGACTACGTCGCCAGTAATATTCAGGACCCGCTCAGCCGTATCAACGGCGTGGGTGATATCGACGCCTACGGCTCGCAGTACTCCATGCGTATCTGGCTGGATCCCAACAAGCTGAACAGCGTGCAGATGACCGCCAAAGATGTCACCGACGCTATCGAATCGCAGAACGCCCAGATTGCCGTGGGGCAGCTCGGCGGTACGCCGTCCGTGGACAACCAGGCGCTTAACGCCACCATCAACTCCCAGTCGCTGCTCCAGACACCTGAACAGTTCCGCAATATCACGCTACGCGTGAATCAGGACGGTTCGGAAGTGCGTCTGGGGGATGTCGCCACCGTGGAGATGGGGGCGGAAAAATATGACTACCTGAGCCGCTTCAACGGCAATGCCGCGTCCGGGCTGGGGGTGAAACTGGCCTCCGGCGCCAACGAAATGGCGACCGCGCAGCGGGTGCTAGAGCGTCTGGATGAGCTGTCGCATTTCTTCCCGCACGGACTGGAGTACAAAGTCGCCTACGAAACCACCTCGTTCGTAAAAGCCTCCATCGAAGATGTGGTGAAAACCCTGCTCGAAGCTATCGCGCTGGTGTTCCTTGTGATGTACCTGTTCCTGCAAAACTTCCGCGCTACGCTGATCCCCACTATTGCGGTGCCGGTGGTGCTGCTGGGTACCTTTGCGGTGCTGTATGCCTTCGGTTACAGCATCAACACCCTGACCATGTTCGCCATGGTGCTGGCCATCGGTCTGCTGGTGGATGATGCCATCGTGGTGGTGGAAAACGTTGAGCGCATCATGAGCGAGGAAGGGCTTTCGCCCCGCGAGGCCACGCGCAAATCGATGGGACAGATTCAGGGCGCGCTGGTCGGTATCGCCATGGTGCTGTCGGCGGTATTTATCCCGATGGCGTTTTTTGGCGGCACCACGGGCGCGATTTATCGCCAGTTCTCGATCACCATCGTCTCTGCAATGGTGCTCTCCGTACTGGTGGCGATGATCCTTACCCCTGCCCTGTGCGCGACGCTGCTGAAACCGCTGCATAAGGGCGAACACCACGGTCAAAAAGGCTTCTTCGGCTGGTTTAACCGCATGTTTAACCGCAATGCGGCGCGCTATGAAGCGGGCGTGGGTAAAGTACTGCACCGCAGCGTGCGCTGGATGGTGGTTTATGTCCTGCTGCTCGGCGGCATGGTCTTTCTGTTCCTGCGGCTGCCAACCTCGTTCCTGCCGCTGGAAGATCGCGGCATGTTTATCACCTCCGTACAGTTACCCAGCGGCTCGACCCAGCAGCAGACCCTGAAAGTGGTGCAGAAGGTTGAGAACTACTTCCATACTCAGGAGAAAGATAACGTGGTCTCCGTCTTCTCCACCGTCGGCTCTGGCCCTGGCGGTAACGGGCAGAACGTGGCGCGTATGTTTGTGCGCCTGAAAGACTGGGACCAGCGCGACAGCGATACCGGCTCCTCCTTTGCCATCATTGAGCGTGCAACCAAAGCGTTCAACAAAATCAAGGAAGCGCGCGTTTTCGCCAGCAGCCCGCCCGCCATCAGCGGCCTGGGCAGCTCAGCCGGGTTTGATATGGAGCTTCAGGATCACGCGGGTGCCGGGCATGACGCGTTGATGGCTGCTCGCGACAAGCTGCTGGAGCTGGCCGGGAAAGATCCGCAGCTTACCCGCGTTCGTCATAACGGTCTGGATGACAGCCCTCAGCTACAGGTGGATATTGACCAGCGTAAATCGCAGGCGCTGGGCGTCTCCATCGACGACATTAACGACACCCTGCAAACGGCATGGGGCTCAAGCTACGTGAATGACTTTATGGATCGCGGCCGCGTGAAGAAGGTCTATGTTCAGTCTGCCGCCAAATACCGCATGCTGCCGGACGATATCAACCGCTGGTATGTGCGCAATAACACCGGCGGCATGGTGCCGTTCTCGGCATTTGCGACGTCACGCTGGGAGACCGGTTCACCGCGTCTGGAGCGTTACAACGGCTATTCGGCGCTGGAGATTGTTGGTGAAGCCGCGCCGGGCGTCAGTACCGGTACCGCAATGGACATTATGGAAAAACTGGTTCAGCAGTTACCGACCGGCTTTGGCCTGGAGTGGACAGCGATGTCCTACCAGGAACGGCTTTCCGGCGCTCAGGCGCCTGCCCTGTATGCCCTTTCGCTGCTGGTAGTGTTCCTCTGTCTGGCGGCGCTGTATGAAAGCTGGTCAGTGCCGTTCTCGGTGATGCTGGTGGTGCCTCTCGGGGTCATCGGAGCGCTGCTGGCAACCTGGATGCGCGGCCTGGAAAATGATGTCTATTTCCAGGTCGGACTCCTCACCGTAATCGGATTGTCGGCGAAAAACGCCATTCTGATCGTCGAATTTGCCAATGAGATGAATGCCAAAGGTCACGAACTGATGGCCGCCACGCTGCACGCCTGTCGTCAGCGCCTGCGCCCGATCCTGATGACTTCTCTGGCGTTTGTGTTTGGCGTCCTGCCGATGGCCACCAGCTCCGGCGCAGGCTCCAGCAGCCAGCACGCGGTGGGAACGGGCGTTATGGGGGGAATGATTTCGGCGACGATTCTGGCTATCTATTTCGTACCGCTGTTCTTTGTGCTGGTACGCCGTCGTTTCCCGCTGAAGGATAAGCCGGAATAACACGTTGAAATAAAAAAGGCGGCTTTACAGGCCGCCTTTTTATTGTGTGATTCGTTCACACTATGGTTATTTTAGTTAATTAAGTGCTCTTGCATTTCTTACCGGAAATTCATTTACGAAGCATGCCTTCGATAAAATCTTTCCAGTTCCCCAGTTCACGTTCAATCATAACAACCTCTCTTATTATTATGCGCATTCTACGAAAACGTATCATCATTGTGAAGCCACTTTAACCGATTGCTGTGATTGAGCCCCGCTGTGCTGGTAGGTTTAGGATCACTATGAGCGTTGCCGGGTAAATTTTATGTGACCTACAGCAATATTTTGAAATAGTCGGAAAAATGACAGCATTTTTAATTTCCCCCTGAGTTTATTGGCAATTTAAACAGGGTGGACAACTATGCTTAAAAGATGAAAGACTATTCAGCTTACAGCTGTTCGTTGAATTATGGAGAATTGTAAATCCCGAAAAATTCCGAATGTGTTATATTCCACTTAAGGATATATCTTCGAAAATATTGAACATTTAATCCACAAAAGAACAAAAGGATTCACTATGGTTGTGATGTACGGCATTAAGAATTGCGACACGATTAAAAAAGCCCGCCGCTGGCTGGAAGCACACAACATCGACTATCGCTTCCACGATTACCGTGCCGACGGGCTTGACCCCGCGTTTCTCCATTCCGCCATCAACGAACTGGGATGGGAAGCGCTACTGAATACACGCGGGACCACCTGGCGAAAACTGGATGAATCTCTCCGGGCCACGATCAACGACGCCGACAGCGCAGCCAAACTGATGCTTGAAATGCCGGCAATCATCAAACGCCCATTGCTCTGCAAGCCAGGTCAGCCTATGCTGCTGGGTTTCAGTGAAACCCTTTATTCAGATTTATTCGTTGAGGTGTAGTCTATGTCATGCCCGGTCATTGAGCTGACTCAGCAGCTTATTCGCCGTCCTTCCCTTAGCCCGGACGACGCAGGTTGTCAGGCATTAATGATTGAGCGCCTGCGTGCCATCGGTTTTACCGTGGAGCACATGGATTTTGGCGATACGCAGAACTTCTGGGCATGGCGTGGTCAGGGAGAGACGCTGGCATTTGCCGGACATACTGACGTAGTTCCCGCAGGCGACGCAGACCGCTGGATCAACCCGCCTTTTGAGCCGACCATCCGCGACGGCATGCTTTTCGGACGCGGCGCTGCGGACATGAAAGGTTCTCTGGCTGCGATGGTCGTGGCGGCAGAGCGTTTCGTCGCCCAGCATCCGAACCATAAAAACCGTCTTGCGTTTTTGATTACCTCCGATGAAGAAGCCAGCGCCCACAACGGCACCGTGAAGGTCGTTGAGGCCCTGATGGCGCGCAATGAACGTCTGGACTACTGTCTGGTGGGCGAACCGTCCAGCACCGAAGTGGTGGGCGATGTGGTGAAAAATGGCCGCCGTGGCTCCCTGACCTGTAATTTGACTATTCATGGCGTGCAGGGCCACGTTGCCTATCCGCACCTGGCGGATAACCCGGTACACCGCGCCGCGCCGATGCTGAACGAACTGGTAGGCATTGAATGGGATAAAGGCAATGAATTTTTCCCGCCTACCAGCATGCAGATAGCCAACATCAAGGCCGGCACCGGCAGCAACAACGTCATTCCCGGCGATCTCTTCGTCCAGTTTAACTTCCGCTTCAGCACCGAACTGACCGACGAGATGATCAAAGCGCGCGTGATTGCGCTGCTCGAGAAATATCAGCTGCGCTATACCCTCGACTGGTGGCTGTCTGGCCAGCCGTTCCTGACGCAGCGCGGTAAACTGGTGGATGCGGTGGTGAACGCCATTGCGCACTATAATGAAATTAAGCCACAGCTGCTGACAACGGGCGGCACGTCTGACGGACGCTTTATCGCCCGCATGGGCGCACAGGTTGTCGAACTGGGTCCGGTTAACGCGACGATTCACAAAATCAATGAATGCGTGAACGCTGCCGATTTACAACTGCTGGCCCGCATGTATCAACGTATTATGGAGCAGCTCGTCGCCTGACGGGTGCTTAAAGAGGATTAGCGAATGGACTGGCTTTCAAAGTACTGGTGGATTCTGGTGTTGGTATTTCTGGTAGGCGTGCTGCTTAACGTGATTAAAGATCTCAAGCGCGTTGACCATAAAAAGTTCCTTGCCAACAAACCGGATCTTCCGCCGCACCGTGATTTTAACGACAAGTGGGACGATGAAGACGACTGGCCGAAGAAGGACCAGAAGAAGTAATCGCTCTGTTTCCCCTCTCCCTAAAGAGAGGGGGACACCTCACATAAACTCGACGATATCATCGTCATTCGGCTTACCGCCGCTGAGCGCTTCATCAAAGTAGTGCTTCGGTACGGTATAACGCAGATGATCGAGCGCGAACTGCATGCTGCGATCGTCAATGGCATGCCCCAGATCGTCCACGATATCCAGCGTCACATCTCCGCCCTCGCGCATCAGCGTCTCCTGGGCAGCTACCGCATGCGAAAGCTCAATTACCCGGTCTTCCCCCCCATGAATGAGATGGATCGTGGTCTGCGTGGTCGCGCTTTGCGGTAACGTCGCAAAACGCCCGTTAAAGGCAATCACGCGGGACACCAGTCCGGGCTGCGCTTTTACGCTTTCCAGCGACATGATTGAGCCCTGAGAGAAGCCAATCAGCGCCGTTGCGTCGGCGCCTACGTCGCTCTGCTGCTGCCAGTAACGCACGGTATCGATAAAGGCTGGCATAACGGCATCAATACGCGCCTGACGATTCTCCTCCGTCACGCCCTCGACGGAAAACCACTGCCGCCCGTCCGGACCGCACGGCTCCACGCCGCCGATGCTGACGATCAGCGCGTGTGGGAAAACGGGTGCAAACCAGCTGCCAATCTGTCCCATATTGACGGCATTGTCGCCCACGCCATGAAACAGAAGCAGGAGCTGTTTAGCAGGGGTATCCGGGCTTTGCACAACAAAATGGTCATGTTTCATGGCGATCTCCTTAATTGATAAGCAGGATTTTACGCCTCTGCGGGGTAATGACCATGCCACTTTACTGAAGAACTCATTGAAAAAATTGCCATTGCAAAATGTCGGCTTTCAGCTGCTGGCTACGGGAGTAATCAAGCCTTTCAAGCGCGTGAGCGGTTTCCTCGCGTAGCTTCGCCAGCAACGCTTTGCGCCCGAAATCGTGCGTATTCCCTTCCATTTTCCCCCGCAGTGCCGGGAGCGGCATGTCCACGGCTAACAACAACCGCGTCAGCGCCGCAACCGAAGTTGAAAACGCCCGGTGAGCAAAGGCAAACCCCGCCAGCTCCAGCCAGTCGTCACTATTAAGGGTAGCTTCCCATGCATCCGTCACCGGGATCTTTTCGCCATTCCAGGCCGACAGGACGCGCATATCACGACATAACCGCTGATGCGCCTGTTCGCAGAGCTGATGCCCCGCCTCGCTCAGCGGCAGCAACGCCATCGCCGTATAGCACCCGCTGCTGGCTTCCCGGTGGCTGCCCATTCGCACCAGCACAAACCCGCACTGCCGCCAGAAACGCCACAGCTCGTCGGTATAGCCAAAGCTGACCGAGAGATAATCTTCTCCGCTGGCACTGCGGATCAGCCGCTGGCCGATGCCTTCCCGCTGGCGATGGGGATGAACCGCAATGCGGCTGACGCGTCGGCCTTTCAGCGTCGCCGCGAGCGGCGAGCCGCCGTGCGCTGCCAGCGACTGCGCCACCAGATTTCCACGCGGCCGACGAAAGCCCGCCCAGACTGCGCGGCTAAGTTCAGGGGGTAATCCCCCCTCCTCCACCAGCCAGAGCGCGCCCGCGATCTCCGCGCCCGCCTGAGCAACAGCAAAGTGCTGGCCGGGGGCGTCCATCATCCGGCGTAAATCGAGGGGTGACGTCCGGTAGTGCGCGGCGCAAAGCAGTTCATACACGCCTGCCCCGCGCGTCGGATCGCTCTCCCACATCCCGGGCTCCAGCGACGTTAAACGTACCTCGCCTTCCGGTTTGCGATCGATAAGCGCATCGTCGAACAGCAGCGCGTTCGCCACTATCCGCTCAAGGGGACATCCGGCAGCCCAGCGAACAGGCGTGGATAAGGTATAACGCCGCAGCCCGCTGAACCGGGCGCAGAACTTCAGCAGGAATCCCCTGCCCGTGCCTTCATAACCCTGCACCGTGGTGGTCAGCAACACGCGGGGAAAGCGCGACGCCAGCTTCTCCAGCAGCGGGCCGGGGATGGCGGCCGCCTCATCGACAATCAGCCAGTCAGCTTCTGTTGTGGAGGCCAGCAGCGCATCCGGGGCCATAAAGTGAAAATGTTCCCCGGCGAAACGCGCGATGACATCCGTCGCCCCTTTTGCCGGTGCCGTCACTACTGCACTCCCCTGAATGCCGTTGAGCAACATGCCCGCCAGGGCGGACTTTCCGCGTCCGCGCGGTGCCGTCACGGCGGCCACGCCCGCAGGCATGGTCAGAAGAGCGTCGAGGATCTCAGCTTGCTCGCGCTGCGGTTCACCGCTGGCGGGCTGCCAGGCGGGTAAAACTGGCGCAACGGGAAGGCACAGAGGACGATGTTGATGCCAGACGATGGCATCTGAATCGGCGTCAAGCGTCCGGCAAAAGTGGTGAACAAAGTGCGGGGTGGCGATCGGCTCGGCGCTGTCGCTCCAGCGTAGAGAATCCGCGTCGGGCCTGTTAGCCCAGACGGAGAACGGCGGCACCAGCAGCATCAGAAGGCTTCCGGCGCGCAGGGTCCCGCTGAGGGCGGCGAAGGCCGAGACGTCAAACCCGCGACGCGCGTCAAAAACGGCGTGAAGGTATTCACGTCCCAGCAGGCCGCTGATGGCCTTAGAGGGGTTTTCCTCCAGCCACAGCCAGTCTCCTGGTAACGTATCGCGCAGGATGGTCGCCTGGCTCAACGTCCACGCTTCATCGCCGCTGAGCACCACCAGCCGGCGGTGCCCGGTACGCTGAAGCTGGTTGACCAGCTGTTCAAACCCCAACATCACATAGCTTTGCCGAAGGTATTACACTGCGACGGGTTGCCGCTGTCGAAGCCACGCTTAAACCAACTGTAGCGCTGCTCTGAGGTGCCATGGGTAAAGCTGTCCGGCACAACGCGCCCCTGGCTCTGCTGCTGCAAGCGATCGTCACCAATCGCCTGTGCGGCATTCAGGGCCTCTTCCAGATCGCCTGTTTCCAGCACGCCCTGCTGCTGCATGCTGTGTCCCCAGACGCCAGCGAAGCAGTCGGCCTGAAGCTCCATGCGTACGGACAGACGATTCACCTCCGCCTGAGAAGCATTCTGCTGCATCTGACGCACTTTAGGCTCAATGCCGAGGAGCTTCTGCACGTGGTGGCCGACTTCATGCGCGATCACGTAGCCCTGGGCAAAATCGCCGTCGGCGCCCAGCTTGCTTTTCATGTCGTCATAGAAGGAGAGATCGATATAGACGGTGCTGTCCGCCGGGCAGTAGAACGGCCCCATAACGGACTGCCCGGTGCCGCAGCCGGTGCGGGTTGCGCCCCGGTACATCACCAGTTTTGGCGGCTGATAAGTCCGCCCCATTTTCTCGAACTGCTGACCCCAGGTATCTTCGGTCGTCGCGAGAATAACGGAAGTAAATTTCGCCGCTTCATCTTCATTCGGGCTGATGGAGCGCTGAGAATACTGCTGCTGTTGCCCGGTTTCACCGGTCATCAAACCGGTCAGGTCGACGCCGTAGTAGCCCGCCACCAGCACGACGACCAGCAGAATAATGCCGCCCTTGCCGCTGGGTAACCGGAAACCTGGCCCGCCCATAGACGGACCACCGCCACCACTGCTGCGTCTGTCTTCTACGTTGTCACTTTCACGACGCCCTTGCCAGCGCATAAACACCTCGAACTATTCCATTTATAATAGCTATGATCGTAGGCGGTTAATGAAAGGATTACCATAGTAAACAAGGATAAGACGCCAAAGGATGCCAACATCCTTTGGCAAATGCGCAGTTTAGTCGAGCTTAACGCCTAAACGGTGAGCAACCGCTTCGTACGCTTCGACCACGCCACCCAGACTCTGGCGGAAACGGTCTTTGTCCATTTTATCCAGCGTCTCTTTGTCCCACAGGCGGCTGCCGTCCGGCGAGAATTCGTCGCCCAGCACCACTTCACCCTTGTACAGACCGAACTCCAGCTTGAAGTCGACCAGGATCAGGCCCGCGTCATCAAACAGCTTTTTCAGCACGTCATTGGCTTTGTAGGTCAGTTCCTGCATGCGCGCCAGGTTCTCTTTGCTTACCCAGCCGAAGGTTTCGCAGTAGGATTCGTTGACCATCGGGTCGTGCATGGCGTCGTTTTTCAGGAACAGATCGAACAGCGGTGGATTCAGTTCGATACCCTCTTCAATGCCCAGACGCTTCACCAGGGAGCCTGCGGCACGGTTACGGATCACGCACTCAACCGGCACCATATCCAGTTTTTTTACCAGACATTCCGTATCGGACAGCAACGCTTCCATCTGAGTCGGGATACCGGCTTCGGCCAGTTTGGTCATAATGAAGTGGTTGAACTTGTTGTTCACCATGCCCTTACGATCGAACTGCTCAATGCGTGCGCCGTCTCCTGCTGACGTATCATTGCGGAATTCGAGCACCAACAGATCCGGGTTTTCCGTGCTGTATACGGTTTTCGCTTTGCCACGATACAACTCAGCTTGCTTCTGCATCTTCATTACTCCTGGTGTGATGATTTGTATTCAAAACTGGCCATATTATGCCACGCACACGTTTGCGTAGCACGAAAATAAAAAGGGCTGGATTAACCAGCCCTCACTATTATTTGCTGAATGCGGCCTGGAAGGCAGCGACCAGCGCATCGTTCTGCGCCTGGGTCAGCGTGTGTCCTTTCGGATCGATAAATTGCAGGCTGCTGCGGTTATCGAGGTCGCCAACCTGGATTTTGTAGTCACCGGAAGGCAGCTGTGGATCGCTTGCCCCCAGCTCCTGCCAGGCGCTATCAGACAGCGGCTTATAGGTCGCTGTGATGCTGCCCGTTGAACGGGTGCTGTCGGTCACCTTCATGCCCACTTTTTCAAGCGTTGCTGGCAGGCGCTGCCAGGTCTGATTAAACGGCGCACGCACCACCAGCATTGGCAGGCCGGTATCGTCTGCACCGCTCTGCACATCAAACGTTGAACCGTTACGGTTCTGCGCGGCGTTTGCGGCATCGGTAGCGTTCTTATCCAGACCAGCGGCAATCACGTTCAGCATTTCAGTGCTGTAGCGCTGCATGGCGGCCGGATCGGCAACCGGTTTACCTGCCTGCTCAAGATTCAACAGCTTAACGGTAACCGCCTGCTGATAACCCTGCGGCTTAACGGAGACTTGATAACGACCACGATACTGCTGGTCTTCATCGAGACGGTTCCACTCAATCCAGTCGGTGGTTAAGGTCTGGCTGGCGTCGTCGCGTTTATCAATCGTATAGTTTTTCGACTGAATAACGCTCACAACCTGCGGCCACAGCGTGGCACCGCGTGCGCTTTCCACCAGCAGAGAGGCCGTATCACCGGTAAACTGCGTGCGCGCGCCACTCACCAGCGCCAGAGGCTGAGCCGGCGGACGAATATCAAGCGCTTTACCCACCAGGCCACTGCCGTTGGTAACCGGAATATTATAATCACCGTTCTGGATCGGCAGGATCATGCCGGCAGGCGCGTGAAGTTCAGCAAGCGGCGGCGCATCCAGATAGGATTCATCACCGCTCACCTGGCGCTTGTAGCGCGAGTCTGAACTACAGGCAGCGAGGAGCATAACAAGCGAAACACCCGCAACCTTCGCCAGGCGCGACTTCTGTACTGAATAAGCCATCAAATCTCCCTAAACTTTACAGCAAACCGGCATGCTTCAGCGCGCCAGCGACAATTTCACGACCGTGGTCGGTAATCGGTGTCATTGGCAGACGCAGCGTGTCGGTTGCTACAAGCCCCAACTCCTTACATGCCCATTTCACTGGGATCGGATTGGGTTCGACAAATAATTTATTGTGCAACGGCATCAGACGCTGATTAATCACGCGAGCTTCATCAAAGTGACCGGCTGCGGCCAGTTTGCACATGTCAGCCATATCACGCGCCGCCACGTTCGCCGTAACGGAAATCACGCCATTACCACCGAGCTGCATAAAGTCCAGCGCGGTCGCATCATCACCGCTCAACAGGATAAAGTCGTCTGAAACCAGCTCTTTGATCTGATGAACGCGGCTTAAGTTCCCTGTCGCCTCTTTAATCCCGATAATATTTTTTACTTTCGAGAGACGGCCAACGGTTTCCGGCAGCATATCGCAACCGGTACGGGACGGCACATTATACAGAATTTGTGGCAAGTCAGTATGTTCAGCGATGGCTTTGAAATGCTGGAACAAACCTTCCTGAGTAGGACGGTTGTAATAAGGGGTCACCGTCAGGCAGCCGACAATGCCGCTGTCGTTAAAACGCTGAGTCAGGCTAATCGCTTCTGCCGTTGCGTTTGCGCCCGTCCCCGCGATGACCGGAATACGCCCGTCCGCCAGTTCCAGGGTCAGCATCACAACGTCGCCGTGCTCTTCGTGGCTCAGCGTAGCGGATTCACCGGTAGTCCCTACCGAAACGATCGCCGAGGTTCCATTGGCGACATGGTAATCAATGAGCTTCTTCATGCTTGACCGGCAGACATTACCTTTTTCATCCATCGGTGTAACAAGCGCGACAATACTTCCCGTGAACATGAGCCATCCTCTGTGCGAACAAGAGCCTCAATGTTACGTTTGGAACTGTAATAAAAGCAAGCGACCTGAGGCTCTCAGGCGGTTGTATGCATGTTTTTTTTATGCTTTCCTTAGGAAGACTTAACCACGCAAAGGAAGAACAGGTTTGACAACCTCATCACAACATTACCTGGTTATCACTGCGCTGGGTGCTGACAGGCCGGGTATCGTGAATACCATCACTCGCCACGTGAGCAGCTGCGGCTGCAACATCGAAGATAGCCGGCTGGCTATGCTTGGCGAAGAGTTCACGTTCATCATGCTGCTTTCCGGAACATGGAATGCCATTACCCTCATTGAATCTACCCTGCCGCTGAAAGGCGCAGAGCTGGATTTACTGATTGTGATGAAGCGCACCACCGCGCGCCCGCGTCCGGCTCTGCCTGCCACGGTCTGGGTACAGGTTGAAGTGCCTGATTCGCCTCATCTGATTGAACGTTTCACGGCGCTGTTTGACAGCCATCAGATGAACATTGCCGAACTGGTTTCCCGCACGCAGCCGGGCGATGAAAACGCAATCCCGACGCTGTTTATTCAAATTACCGCACACAGCCCTGCCTCGCAGGATGCGTCAAATATCGAGCAAGCGTTCAAAGCCCTCTGTACAGAATTACATGCGCAAGGCAGTATAAGCGTCGTCGATTATTCGCAGCACGAACAGGATGGAGTTGAGTAATGAACCCACTGAAAGCCGGTGATATCGCACCGAAATTTAGCTTACCGGATCAAGACGGCGAGCAAGTAAATTTGACCGACTTCCAGGGACAGCGTGTTCTGGTCTATTTCTACCCGAAAGCCATGACCCCGGGCTGTACCGTACAGGCCTGCGGTCTACGCGACAACATGGATGAGTTGAAGAAGGTCGGTGTGGAAGTGCTGGGCATCAGCACCGATAAGCCAGAGAAGCTGTCACGCTTTGCGGAAAAAGAGCTGCTGAACTTCACGCTGCTTTCCGATGAAGACCACCAGGTTTGCGAGCAGTTTGGCGTCTGGGGTGAGAAGTCCTTTATGGGCAAAACGTACGACGGTATTCACCGCATCAGTTTTCTGATTGACGCTGACGGTAAAGTTGAGCACGTGTTTGATGATTTCAAAACCAGCAACCACCACGACGTGGTGTTGAAGTGGCTGAAAGAGAACGCGTGATCATTTTAGTGCCGGGTGGCGCTGCGCTTACCCGGGCTACAAGGTAAATGCAAAACGGTAGCATGCGCTACCGTTTTTAGTGTTTGCCCCCTCTCCCCGCGGGAGAGGGTTGGGATGAGGGCATCAGCCCGCACTAAATCTACTTCTCTTCCACCGCTGGCACATCCGGCCACGCGTGGACCACGGCTTTAATCAGCGTCGCCAGCGGAATGGCGAAGAATACCCCCCAGAATCCCCACAGCCCGCCGAAAATCACCACTGACAGGATAATGACCAGCGGATGCAGGTTAACTGCTTCTGAGAACAGCACCGGTACCAGCAGGTTCCCGTCCAGTCCCTGAATAATCAGGTATACGGCGAAACAGCTCCAGAACTCCGTACCCAGACCAAACTGGAACAGCGCCACACCGACTACCGGAATGGTCACCACAAACGCGCCGATATACGGGATCAGAACCGAGAATCCGACCAGCACCGCCAGCAGCAGCGAGTAGTTCAGTCCGAAGATCACGAAGCCAATCCAGGTCGCCACGCCCACCACAATCATCTCCAGCACTTTGCCGCGAATGTAGTTGGTGATCTGCTGGTTCATCTCCTGCCAGACCTGACCGGCGAGACCGCGATTGCGCGGCAGCACGCGGCGCACCGCGTTCAGCATCTGCTCTTTATCTTTGACCAGGAAGAATACCATTAGCGGCACGAGAACAAGGTAAACCGCCAGCGTCAGCAGGCCTACCAGCGAGGCCAGAGAGTATTTCACCACCGAGTCACCCATGGTCATGATGCGGGCGCGCATGTTTTCGGCCATCGCATCGATGATCCCGGCGTCCATCAGCGCAGGATAGCGGCGCGGCAGCGTGGCGGCAAAATCAGACAGTTTATTCAGCATGCCGGGCATATCGCGGATCAGGTAGATCCCCTGTTGCCAGGCGATGGGCATCACCACGAAGGACATCAGCAGCAGAATGCCGACAAACAGCACCAGAACAATGCTGGTCGCCCAGCGGCGGGAACAGCCGATATGTTCCAGACGCGCGGTGGGCCACTCCAGCAGATACGCCAGCACAATCGCCACCAGTAGCGGTGCCAGCAGGCCACTAAAGAAGAACAGGATACCGAATCCGGCAACCAGAATGACCAGCAAAGCAATGGCTTCCGGGTCGCTAAACCGACGCCGATACCACTGCATTAACATTTCGAGCATACAACCCTTCCCTGAATCGAATGGCGGGAGTGAGACGGTGAATTGTATCTAACTGTCACAAAAAAGACTTTCCTTTTTGTTTCACTGTCAGGTTTCGCAAAACCCTGATGAATGGGATTTTCTTCATCTCTTAACACGGCTACACTCGCAGAGCAGCGGAGATGAACGTTATGCGGGTTCATCGGTCAAATTAGCACATCCAACATACAGGACAGTGGTTATGTTCAGGCAGTTGAGAAAAACACTGGTTGCGACACTGATTGCCGCCGTGACGGTGGGTCAGGTGTTGCCCGCTTTCGCTGACTCGTCCGATTCATTGCCGGACATGGGCACCACGGCAGGAAGCACGCTCTCCATCGGGCAGGAGATGCAGATGGGTGATTATTACGTACGCCAGCTGCGCGGCAGTGCTCCGCTGATTAACGACCCTTTGCTGGTGCAATACATTAACGGCCTGGGGATGCGTCTGGTGGCGCACGCCGACTCGGTAAAAACGCCCTTCCACTTCTATTTAATCAATAACGACGAAATCAACGCCTTCGCCTTCTTTGGCGGGAACGTGGTACTGCATTCGGCGTTGTTCCGTTATTCCGATAACGAAAGCCAGCTGGCGTCCGTCATGGCGCACGAAATTTCGCACGTCACCCAGCGCCATCTGGCGCGTGCGATGGAAGATCAGAAGCGTAACGCCCCGCTAACCTGGGTGGGCGCGCTGGGCTCTATTCTGCTGGCGATGGCCAGCCCGCAGGCCGGGATGGCGGCGCTTACCGGGACGCTGGCGGGGACGCGTCAGGGGATGATCAGCTTTACCCAGCAGAATGAGCAGGAAGCAGACCGCATCGGCATTCAGGTTTTACAGCGTTCCGGCTTTGACCCGCAGGCCATGCCGAGCTTCCTGGAAAAGCTGCTCGACCAGGCACGCTACTCGTCGCGCCCGCCTGAAATTCTGTTGACCCACCCGCTGCCGGAAAGCCGCCTCTCGGATGCGCGTAACCGAGCCAACCAGATGCGTCCGGTCGTGGTGCAGTCTTCGCAGGATTTCTACATGGCCAAAGTGAGAACGCTTGGCATGTACAACTCCGGACGTAATCAGCTCACCAGCGATCTGCTGGACGCGCTGGCGAAAGGCAACGTGCGCGAGAAAAACGCGGCGCAGTATGGTCAGGCGCTCCAGGCGATGGAGGCCAGCAAATACGATGAAGCGCGAAAAGCGCTACAGCCGCTGCTGGCGGCGGCGCCTGACAATCCGTGGTATCTCGACCTCGCCACCGATATCGATCTGGGGCAGAAAAAAGCGACCGATGCGATTAATCGCCTGAAAGGGGCGAAAGATCTTCGTAATAATCCAGTATTGCAGCTTAACCTGGCGAACGCCTACCTACAGGGCGGCCAGCCCGGCGAGGCGGTGACCATTCTGAACCGCTACACCTTTAACAATAAAGACGACCAGAACGGCTGGGAGCTGCTCGCCCAGGCCCAGGGGCAACTGGGTAACCGCGATCAGGAGCTGGCCGCGCGTGCGGAAGGTCTGGCGCTGGCGGGTCGTCTCGATCAGGCCATCTCCCTGCTGAGCAGCGCCAGCTCGCAGGTGAAGCTTGGCAGCCTGCAACAGGCCCGCTACGATGCGCGAATCGACCAGCTGCGCGGCCTGCAACAACGCTTTAAGCCGTACGAGAAGATGTAATAAAGGAGAAGTCATGACAGACGCGGTAAAAATTTACCATAACCCTCGCTGCTCCAAGAGCCGAGACACCCTCAGCCTGCTGAAGTCTAACGGCATCGAACCGGAAGTGGTGCTGTATCTGGAGACGCCGCCGGACGCGCAGACTATCCGCCAGCTTCTGAAGATGCTGAACATGGGCAGCGCACGCGACCTGATGCGTCAGAAAGAAGATCTGTATAAGTCGCTCAATCTGAACGATACCAGTCTCACTGAAGAACGGCTGATTCAGGCGATGGTCGACAATCCAAAGCTGATTGAGCGCCCGATTGTGGTGGCGAACGGCAAGGCGCGTATCGGCCGTCCGCCGGAAGACGTGCTCGAGATCGTCTAATCGTTACGCCGCAGCGCTTCCAGAAACGCCTGCGGCGTACGCTCTCCCAGCTTTTTCTGCGCTTTTCCCCGGTTGTAAAACTCACACAGTTGGATCAACAGCTCTCCCATCGGTTCACTGTTCACCCGCGGAATGATTTCGCGTAACGGCACGGTGACCTGAAGAGCGAGATAATACTGTAAATGCACTTTTACGGTGACGTTATGCTCTGGCAAGTTCACTTCTAGCCCAAAAGTCTCAACAGATTGAATATCAGCCGGACAGGCAGCCAGCACCTCGTTCGTCCAGCGGGTCAGCAACTGCGGCGATACGCCAGCATAAAGCCGGGCGTAACACCAGCCGCTGACGGGTTCACGCGCCCAGAGCAGGTGTTGCTCGCCACCGTCGTCCATATGCAGCGACAGCGGCTGATGATGCAGGAGTAGCTTCTGCGGCATGATCCCGGCCTTCAGCGCCTTTTTGCCCTGCAACGACGCCCCCTTTTGTTTTAGCGAGGCTGGTTTGAGGTAGCGGTTCAGGGTCGCGCGGGAAACGGCGATCCCGAGTCCGTCATTCACCAGCAGCAGCAGTTCATCCAGCGGTGCCCCTGTGATATCCCGCAGGGCATTTATCAGTGCCGCCTGCTCTTGTCTCAGCGCTTTGTGTATCACTTTTGGCGTTGTGTGGTTATCCGAAACCTGGTCGCGGTTGCGCCAGCGCCTGACGGTGGTGACCGAGATCCCCAGCTCAACGGCAAGCTCTCTGTCGCTTTTATCTGACTGCTGAAGATAGCGACGGATACGCGGCGTGGTGGTGGCGTTGGCATGCAGTTTGATTTCCATCGCGTCTCTCTCCGCAACTAATCTTATGAGATTTATATCAGAGCAGCGAATGCTTTGTGACCGATTTCACCTTTCGCTCGCCGCGCTTCACTGATAATCCACAGACATAACATAAACAACACCCCTCAATCTTGTACGGAGTTCACAATGAACAATGTTCTGGGATTTCTTGAAGCAAAACTGATGCCTCTGGCGGCGAAAACGGCCCAGCAGCGTCATCTTGGGGCCATTCGTGGGGCCTACGTTTCATTCATGCCGTTTATCATCGTCGGCTCCATTCTGCTGGTGATCTCCTCCTTCCCGAATCAGGCCTATCAGCAGTTTATGTCTCAGGTCTTTGGTGAGAGCTGGAGTGCAATTATAGAGATCCCGTTTAACGCGGTGTTCTCAACCATGTCGCTGTTTATCAGCTTCCTGGTGGCCTACCGCCTGGCTGAGCATTATGGCGAGGACCGCATCTCCTGCGGCATTCTGGCGCTGGTCGCGTTTCTGATCCTGACGCCCTTTATCAAAGTGGCGGAAAACGGCGGCATTACCGTGATGCCGGTGGAGTGGATTGGCAGCAAAGGGCTGTTCGTGGCGATGATCGGTTCCCTGCTGTGGACGGAACTGTTCTGCTGGCTGAAGCGCAAAAAGCTGGTCATCAAAATGCCGGACGGCGTGCCTCCGGCGGTGCAGGAGTCGTTCGCGGCCCTGATCCCGGCCCTGCTGGTGATGATTCTGGTGCTGCTTATCCGCATCATCTTTGAAAACACCCACTACCACACCATCCACCAGTTTATTTATGAAGTGGTTGCCACCCCAGTGCGCCACTACGGCACCTCTTATTTCGGGGCGCTGATGACCGTATTCAGCATCACCATTTTGTGGTCAGTGGGCATTAACTCCGGTTCGATGATCAACGGCATTATTCGTCCGTTGTGGATGGAAAACCAGACCGACAACATCGCCGCGATCCAGGCGGGAACGACGCCGCCGCACATCATCACCGAACAGTTTTTTGACATGATCTGGATGGGCGGCGCGGGCGCCACGCTGTCGCTGGTGATTGCGATGCTGATTTTCGCCCGCAGCAAAAACATGCGCGAAGTGGCGCGCCTCGGTGCGGGCGCGTCGGTGTTTAACATCAACGAACCGATTCTCTTTGGCCTGCCGGTGATCATGAACCCAATCATGCTCATCCCGTTCAATCTGGTACCGCTGGTGCTGGTCACCGTGCAGTATGCGGCGATGAAAATTGGTGCCGTCGCCGTCACCACCGGAGTGTTTATCCCCTGGACGCTGCCGCCGGTTATTAGCGGATTTATCGTCACCGGGCACCTGAGCGGCAGCGTGATGCAGCTGATCAACCTGCTGATTGGCGCCATGCTGTACCTGCCTTTCATGCGTATCGTGGATAAACAGTACCGCGCCGCGGAGCTGACTACCGCAACGCAACCCGACACCACCCTTGCAAAACAGGAGTAAAGCATGTGGGGAATTATCGCAACCTGGCGAATGGCACTCGAAGGGGTCACGGAGTCTGCGTCTGCGCTGGCTGCGGGCAAACCTGTCGCTCCGGCGGTGGTGGATGCCGTCGCCGCCGTCGAGGACTTTCCGCTGTATAAATCCGTCGGCTACGGCGGGCTGCCGACGGAGAACGGCGAGGTAGAGCTGGACGCTGCCTATATGGACGGCGACACGCTGGCGTTCGGCGCCGTGGGCAATCTGGTGGATATCGCCAACCCGGTGCGCGTGGCGCACGCGCTCAGCCGCCAGCGCTATAACAGCCTGCTGGTCGGCCAGGGCGCGCGCGAATGGGCGCTGAGCCAGGGTTTTGCCGACAAAACCATGCTCACGGATCGCGCCATGCAACACTACCGTAAGCGCTGCCGCGAAACGCTGGATAAGGGGTTAAGCCCCTACGACGGACATGACACCGTCGGCATCATCGGCCTCGATAAACAGGGCTCGATGAGCGTCGCCACTTCCACCAGCGGCCTGTTTATGAAAAAACGCGGTCGCCTCGGTGACTCCCCCATCATCGGCTCCGGCTTTTACTGCGACAGCGAAACCGGCGCGGCCACCGCCACGGGCGTCGGTGAAGACCTGATGAAGGGCTGTACCAGCTACGAAATCGTTCGCCGGATGGCGCAAGGGATGACGCCGCAGCAGGCGGCGGATTCGGTGGTGTTCGAACTGGAAGACAAGCTGATGTCGCGCTTCGGTCGCGCGGGCGATCTCTCCGTGGTGTGCATGAACAGCAAAGGAGAATTTGGCGCCGCGACCAACATCAAAACCTTCTCGTTTGTGGTGGCGACGGCTCGCCAGCCCCTCACCGTTTTCCGTACTGAACGCCTGCGGGAGAAAACGCACTATCACGCGGTAGATGAGGAGTGGATGCAGGCCTATGCCGCGCGGATCCGCGCACCGATTGAGGAGTCATGATGATCACATACCAGTTTATCAACGCGCTTTCAGACGCGAAGCCGCAAAGCCATTTGATTGCGCGCGCTGACAGTTCCCTGTTACCGGATAGCGCTCTTATCGCTGAAATGCGCCAGCAGAGCACCGTCGCGGACGCGCGCTTTGGCTGCGCGCCGTTTGCCCGCATCACCCTGTTTCCGGATGCGCTCTGGCATGACGCCCTGACCGAAGGGTTGCTCACCGCCCTGCGACCGCTGCTTGCCGCCCCCGCCAGCGCCGAACTCGTGCTGGACGTGACGGATATTGACGATGTGGTGCTGGCGCAGGTACTGCGTTTTCTCTTTAATCAGGCGCACAGGCTCAGTGACCTGAAGCTGAAGAAGACGGACGTAGCGCTGCGTCTTACCTGCATCACTGCCCTCTGCCTGCCGGAACAGCAGGCGAAGCTGGAGACGACCTTCCGCCAGCAGCAGGCCATTGCGCTCGGCATGGTTGCGGCGCGACGTCTGGCGGATATGCCGTCCGACCGCTGCACGCCGCAGTTTGTGGTGGATGAGGCGCAAAAACTGTGTGCCGCCAGCCCTGCCCTGCGGTGTGACGTACTGGATGAAACGCAAATCGTTGAGCAAGGGCTTGGGTTGCTGCACGCCGTCGGCAAAGGGGCGACCTGCCCACCGAGCCTGCTGGCTATTCACTATAACGGCGTGTCTGATGGCCCGGTGCGCTGCTACGTGGGAAAAGGCATTACCTTTGACACCGGCGGCCTGTGGCTGAAGGAAGGCGCGGGCATGTACACCATGAAATATGACATGTGCGGCGCGGCTAACGTGCTCGGGCTGATGCTGACCGTTGCGGAGCTGAAATTACCCGTGCGCATCATGGGCGTGCTGGCGCTGGCGGAAAACGCCATCGGCCCCGACGCCATGCAGCCCGGCACGGTGGCGACGGCCTGCAACGGCACCACCGTTGAAATCAACAATACCGATGCCGAGGGCCGGCTGGTACTGGCAGACGCTATCGCCTGGGCGAGTCAGCGCCATCCGCAGGCGCACTATATCATTGATATGGCGACCTTAACCGGAGCGGTGGTGAAAGCGCTGGGGTATGAGCTGAGCGGGCTGATGACCCAGGATGAGCCGTTGCGTCAGGCACTGACGCTCGCGGGCAAACGAAGCGGCGACGAGGTGTGGTCCCTGCCGCTGGATGCGCGGCTGAGAAAGCAAACCGATAGCGCGATTGCCGATCTGTGCAACACGCCGACCAATAACGCGGCGATCAGCGCATCGGCGGCGTGGCTGCTGCATCACTTCTGCCCGTCGACCATTCCGTGGGCGCATCTGGATATCAGCGGGACGGCGCTGTGGCGAGAAAACGGACGGAGCGTGGCGTCGGGAAGACCGATTCCGCTGCTGGTTGAGCATCTGATGGAAGATTGTTAAGCCCGGTGGCGCTGCGCTTACCGGGCCTACAAAGCGTGACGGGTTTTCGTAGGCCGGGTAAGGCGCAGCCGCCACCCGGCAAAACTAGAGCTTGAGAATATCTTTCACAAACGGAATGGTTAGCTTGCGCTGCGCGGTAATAGACGCGCGATCGAGCTGATCGAGCGTGTCAAACAGCGTGCGCATTTCCCTGTCCAGGCGTTTAAGCAGGAACCGACCCACGTCCTCCGGCAGCTCAAACCCACGCTGCTTAGCGCGCAGCTGAAGTGCCTGGAGTTTGTCTTCATCCGACAGCGGTTGCAGCTTGTAGATTTGTCCCCAGTCCAGACGAGACGCCAGATCCGGCAGCCCCAGATTGAGCTGACGCGGCGGACGATCGCCGGTGATCAGCAGCCGGGTTTTGCCCGACTCCAGAATGCGGTTGTAGAGGTTAAAGATCGCCATTTCCCACGGCTCATCACCCGCCACGCATTCGATATTATCGATGCAGACCAGGGAGAGATGTTCCATGCCCTCCAGCACCTCAGGCACAAACCAGGTGCGTTTATCCAGCGGCACATAGCCTACCGCGTCACCGCGCGCCGAAAGCTCCGCACAGGCGGCATGCAGCAGGTGGCTGCGTCCCGCGCCTTCGCGTGACCAGATATAGATGTATCCGCTGTGTTCCTGGCGCAGCACGTTTTGCAGTGCAGCCAGTAAAGAGGGGTTATCACCCGGCCAGAAACTCGCGAAAGTTTCGTCGTCAGGGAGATAAAGTGGCAGAGAGAGCTGTGCCGGTCCGTTCAGAAATACCTCAACCAGAGATCTTACATAAAATCGGAATGGAGTTTAACACGGAACCTGCAAGGAGAGAACCGGGCGATCCTTCGCCCGGCATGACGATCAATGTGGCGCTTTTTCGCTGTCGTCCGCGTCCAGCACTACCTCTTCCGGGCGGATCACCGAGATCAGCTTGAAAATCAGGCTCAGGCCGACGCCGACGATGGTCGCCAGCGCCATCCCCTTCAGCTCTGCCGCGCCGATGTGCACCTTCGCGCCGCTCACGCCGATAATCAGGATAACGGAAGTGAGGATCAGGTTCTGCGCCTTGCTGTAATCCACTTTGGATTCAATCAGCACGCGAATACCGGAGGCACCGATCACCCCGTACAGCAGCAGAGAAACGCCGCCCATCACCGGAACCGGGATAATCTGGATCGCCGCCGCCAGTTTACCAACGCAGGAGAGCAGAATGGCGATGATCGCCGCGCCGCCGATAACCCAGGTGCTGTAGACGCGGGTGATCGCCATTACGCCGATATTCTCACCGTAAGTCGTGTTTGGCGTGGAGCCGAAGAAACCAGAGATGATGGTGGAGAAACCGTTGGCAAACATGGAGCGATGCAGGCCCGGGTCGCGGATCAGGTCGCGCTTCACGATGTTCGCCGTCACCACCAGGTGGCCGACGTGCTCAGCAATCACCACCAGCGCGGCAGGCAGAATGGTGAAAATGGCGAACCATTCAAAGCGCGGGGTGTAAAAGGTTGGCAACGCGAACCAGTGCGCCTCGGCAATCGGGGTGGTATCCACAACGCCCATCACGAAGGAGAGCGCGTAACCCGCCAGCACGCCGATCAGGATCGGGATAATCGCCATAAAGCCGCGGAAGAGGACGGAACCGAATACCGTCACGCCCAGCGTCACCAGCGAAATAATAATGGTTTTAGAATCCGGTGACTGACCGTCCGCAGGCAGCAGCCCGGCCATGTTCGCCGCCACGCCCGCCAGCTCCAGGCCGATGACGGCAACGATGGCCCCCATTGCCGCAGGCGGGAACATCACGTCCAGCCAGCCGGTACCGGCTTTCTTCACGATGAAGGAGACCAGGCAGAACAGCACGCCGCACATGATAAAGCCGCCCAGCGCGACCTCATAACCCAGCGGCAGCAACAGCAGAACCGGGGAGATAAACGCGAAGCTCGACCCGAGATAGGCCGGGATTTTGCCTTTACAGATGAAGAGGTAAAGTAGCGTACCGATGCCGTTAAACAGCAGCACGGTAGCCGGGTTAATGTGAAACAGGATTGGCACCAGCACGGTTGCGCCAAACATGGCGAACAGGTGCTGCAAACTAAGCGGGATTGTCTGTAAAAGCGGCGGTCTTTCACTCACCCCGATAGCACGGCGCGTCATAGTGTTTTCCTCTGAGTGTCATTGTTGGTTTTTATTCAAAAAAAAGCCGACTATCAAAGTCGGCTTCTTTATCGTTATTCGATTATTTAGTACCAAAAATCTTATCGCCGGCATCGCCGAGCCCCGGGATGATGTACCCGTGCTCGTTCAGTCCCTGGTCGACAGACGCGGTATAGAGTTCAACGTCCGGGTGCGCTTTTTCCAGCGCCGCGATACCTTCCGGCGCCGCAACCAGCACCAGCACTTTGATGCTGCTGCATCCCGCTTTTTTCAGCAGGTCGATGGTGGCGATCATCGAACCGCCGGTCGCCAGCATCGGGTCAACCACCAGCGCCATACGCTCGTCGATGTTAGAGACCAGCTTCTGGAAGTACGGGACCGGCTCAAGCGTCTCTTCGTTACGGTAGATACCCACCACGCTGATACGCGCGCTTGGGACGTGCTCCAGCACGCCTTCCATCATGCCCAGACCCGCACGCAGGATTGGCACCACGGTAATTTTTTTACCTTTGATCTGCTCAACCTGTACCGGACCGTTCCAGCCTTCGATGGTCACTTTTTCCGTTTCCAGATCAGAGGTCGCTTCGTAGGTCAGCAGGCTACCCACTTCAGAAGCCAGTTCGCGAAAACGCTTCGTGCTGATGTCATGCTCACGCATCAGGCCCAACTTGTGTTTAACGAGTGGGTGTTTCACTTCCACAATCTTCATTCTCTTTCTCCTCTGAGGTGGCATCCGCAAAAAAATCGCGGGATTATACCGCTTTTTTCGGATTGCGCCATACCCATCTTGCTTGACGTATATCAATCAAAGTGATTTAGAGACAAAAAAACCGGAGGCGAAGCTCCGGCTTGGGTGCGGGATTCTGCCGGGTGGCGCTAACGCTTACCCGGCCTACACATCCCGTAGGCCCGGTAAGCGCAGCGCCACCGGGCAATTATAGCTGCTCTCCGTTGCTGGCAATCACCTGCTTATACCAGTCGAACGATTTCTTCTTGCTGCGGTTCAGCGTGCCGTTACCTTCGTTATCTTTATCGACAAAGATAAAGCCGTAGCGTTTTTTCATCTCGCCGGTGCCGGCCGAGACCAGGTCGATACAGCCCCACGGGGTATAGCCCATCAGGTCTACGCCATCCTCCACCACCGCTTTTTTCATCTCGCGGATATGCGCGGAAAGGTAGTCGATGCGGTACTGGTCGTTCACCGTGCCGTCGCTCTCCTGCACGTCGATCGCGCCAAAGCCGTTCTCAACGATAAACAGCGGCAGCTGGAAGTGATCCCAGAACCAGTTGAGGGAGTAGCGAAGCCCCACCGGGTCAATCTGCCAGCCCCAGTCCGATTTCTGCACGTACGGGTTAGAGACCAGGCTCTTGCTCTCGTCGTAGTCCAGCTGCGGGTTGTCCGCGGTCGCTTTGGTGGCAAAAGACATGTAGTAGCTGAACCCGATGTAATCCACGCAGCCCTGCGTCAGCGCCACTTTATCTTCTTCGGTGATATCCAGCGCGAAGCCGCGACGTTCAAAGTAGTTGAGCAGATGCTGCGGATACTTGCCGCGCACGTGAACGTCGGTGAACCAGTAGCGACGATGCATGGCGTTCATCGCCATCATCATATCGTCCGGGGCACAGGTCAGCGGATAGATGGGGCACATGGCAATCATGCAGCCGATTTGCAGCGACGGGTTGATCTCGCGCCCCGCCTTCACCGCCAGGGCACTGGCCACCAGCTCATAGTGCGCCGCCTGGAACATCACCGGCTCGCGATCTTCTCCCGGCGCATATTTCAGCCCGGAGTTGGTAAACGGCGCAAAGTCTTCGTGGAAGTTGGCCTGGTTGTTGATCTCGTTAAAGGTCATCCAGTACTTCACTTTATGCTGGTAGCGCTCAAAAACGACCTTCGCGAAGCGAACAAAGAAGTCGCTCAGCTTACGGTTGCGCCAGCCGCCGTATTCCGTCACCAGGTGGAAAGGCATCTCGAAGTGGGAAAGCGTGATCACCGGCTCGATGCCGTGCTTCAGGCACTCGTCAAAAAGATCGTCATAGAATTTGAGTCCCGCTTCGTTCGGCTCCAGCTCGTCGCCTTTCGGGAAGATACGCGTCCAGGCGATGGAGGTGCGGAAGCATTTGAACCCCATCTCGGCAAAGAGTTTGATGTCTTCTTTATAGCGGTGATAAAAGTCGATGGCTTCGTGGTTTGGGTAATTTTTCCCCTCCAGCACGCCGTTGGTGATTTCACGCGGTACCCCGTGGGCGCCTGCCGTCATGACATCGGCAACGCTCACGCCCTTGCCGCCCTCTTTCCAGCCGCCTTCGAGCTGGTGCGCCGCAACGGCCCCACCCCACAGAAAACCTGCTTTAAATCCTGACATTCGCTATCCCTCATTCTGCGTTATTTTCTGCAAAAACAGTTACAGAAACCGGTTTCAGTTTGATGATGTGCAAAGGGGATAGCCGTTGCAAGCAGATCGCCGAAACCGGTTTCATTTTCGTGAACAGAGTCAAGTTTGTTGCCCTGGACAGCCCGCACAGAAAAAAAGATCCTCTCGCCGAGAATAGGCTCGCAAACGTTTGCCTGGACTGTTAGAATTGCGCCGATTTTTCTTACTAGCTATGCAATCGCGTGGGGATTTAAGCCGTGACCAACAAAACTTCTCTCAGCTACAAAGATGCCGGTGTTGATATTGACGCAGGTAATGCGCTGGTTGACCGAATCAAAGGTGTGGTGAAAAAAACCCGCCGCCCGGAAGTGATGGGTGGCCTGGGTGGATTCGGCGCACTGTGCGCGCTGCCGCAAAAATATCGTGAACCTGTGCTGGTCTCGGGTACGGATGGTGTCGGTACAAAACTGCGCCTGGCGATGGATCTTAAGCGTCACGATACGATTGGTATCGATCTGGTGGCGATGTGCGTCAACGACCTGGTGGTACAGGGCGCCGAGCCGCTGTTCTTCCTCGATTACTACGCGACCGGCAAGCTGGACGTGGATACCGCAGCCAGCGTCATTAACGGTATCGCCGAAGGCTGCCTGCAATCCGGCTGTGCGCTGGTCGGCGGTGAAACCGCGGAAATGCCTGGCATGTATCACGGGGAAGATTATGACGTCGCAGGCTTCTGCGTCGGCGTGGTAGAAAAATCAGAAATTATCGACGGCAGCAAAGTGGCTGACGGCGATGTGCTGGTTGCGCTGGCTTCCAGCGGTCCGCACTCCAACGGCTACTCTCTGGTGCGTAAAATCCTCGAAGTGAGCGGTTGCGACCCGCTGACCACCGAGCTGGACGGCAAACCGCTGGCCGATCACCTGCTGGCCCCGACCCGCATCTACGTGAAAAACGTGCTGGAGCTGATTGAGAACGTTGACGTGCACGCCATCGCTCACCTCACCGGCGGCGGCTTCTGGGAAAACATTCCGCGCGTGCTGCCGGACAATACCCAGGCGGTGATCGACGCATCCTCATGGCAGTGGCCGTCCGTCTTCAACTGGCTGCAAACCGCAGGCAACGTGAGCTCTCACGAAATGTACCGCACCTTTAACTGCGGCGTGGGCATGGTTATCGCCCTGCCCGCCAGCGAAGCGGATAAAGCGGTTAAGCTGCTGACAGAAAAAGGTGAAAACGCGTGGAAAATCGGTACGATTAAAGCTTCCGATTCCGAACAGCGTGTGGTCATTGAATGAAAAACATCGTGGTGCTCATTTCCGGCAACGGAAGCAATTTGCAGGCAATCATAGACGCCTGCAAACAGAAGAAAATCAATGGCACCATTCGGGCAGTATTCAGCAACAAGGCCGATGCATTCGGCCTTGAGCGCGCGCGGGAAGCGAACATTCCTGCGCACGCGCTGGAAGCCAGCCAGTTCGCCGGGCGTGAAGCCTTTGACCGTGAGCTGGTGCAGGAGATTGACGCCTACGCACCTGACGTGGTGGTGCTGGCGGGTTACATGCGTATCCTGAGCCCGGCATTTGTCGAACACTTCGCCGGACGACTGCTCAATATTCACCCTTCTCTTCTGCCGAAATATCCCGGCCTGCACACCCATCGTCAGGTGCTGGAAAACGGCGATGAGGAGCATGGTACCTCCGTGCATTTCGTCACCGACGAGCTGGACGGCGGTCCGGTCATTTTGCAGGCAAAAGTACCGGTCTTTGACGGCGACAACGAAGACGACGTGACCGAACGTGTGCAGACGCAGGAACACGCCATTTATCCGCTGGTGGTAAGCTGGTTTGTCGATGGACGTCTGGAGATGCGCAACGGCGCAGCCTGGCTGGACGGCGTGAAGTTGCCCCCGCAGGGTTATGCGGCTGAAGAGTAGTCTGTTTGAATTGCCCGGCGGCGCTTCGCTTGCACGGGCCTACGGTCCCGTAGGTCGTGGTAAGCGCAGCGCCACCCGACCCCCCCTCCCCCAACCCTCTAAATTCCCCAACAAAAAAATAACTGTCATACTTTTCTGGCACTGTTGGACATATCGTGGAAATGCTCGCCATAATAAGGACGAGACGGATTTACCACGTCCTGTGATTGAACTGGAGTGTGAGCTGTAATGGGTCAGGAAAAGTTATACATCGAGAAAGAGCTAAGCTGGTTAGCATTCAACGAACGTGTACTTCAGGAAGCGGCCGATAAAAGCAACCCGCTGATTGAACGTATGCGTTTTTTAGGCATCTATTCCAACAATCTGGATGAGTTCTACAAGGTTCGCTTCGCCGAACTGAAACGCCGAATCATCATCAGCGAAGAACAGGGCTTAAACTCCCACTCGCGGCATCTGCTTGGAAAAATCCAGTCTCGCGTCATGAAAGCCGATCAGGAATTTGATGGCCTCTATAACGAGCTGCTGCTGGAAATGGCACGCAACCAAATCTTCCTGATCAACGAACGCCAGCTCTCCGCGAATCAGCAAAACTGGCTGCGCCACTATTTCAAACATTATCTGCGCCAGCACATTACCCCGATTCTGATCAACCGTGAAACCGATCTGGTGCAGTTCCTGAAAGATGATTACACCTATCTGGCGGTAGAAATCATTCGTGGTGAGACCATTAACTACGCGTTGCTGGAAATACCGTCTGATAAAGTCCCACGCTTTGTAAACCTGCCGCCGGAAACCCCGCGCCGGCGTAAGCCGATGATCCTGCTGGATAACATCCTGCGCTACTGCCTGGACGATATCTTCAAAGGCTTCTTCGATTACGACGCGCTCAACGCCTACTCGATGAAGATGACCCGTGACGCCGAGTACGATCTGGTGCATGAGATGGAGGCCAGCCTGATGGAGCTGATGTCTTCCAGCCTCAAGCAGCGCCTGACGGCGGAGCCGGTGCGGTTTGTCTATCAACGCGATATGCCGGACGCGATGGTGGAGATGCTGCGCGATAAGCTGACCATCTCCCGCTACGACTCCATTATCCCCGGTGGGCGTTACCACAACTTCAAAGATTTCATTGGCTTCCCGAACGTCGGCAAGGCCAATCTGGTGAACAAACCGCTGCCGCGCCTGCGCCATATCTGGTTCGATAAGTTCCGCAACGGGTTCGACGCCATCCGCGAACGGGATGTGCTGCTCTACTATCCGTATCACACCTTTGAACACGTGCTGGAATTGCTGCGTCAGGCCTCGTTCGATCCGAACGTGCTGGCGATCAAAATCAACATTTATCGCGTGGCGAAAGATTCCCGTATCATCGATGCGATGATCCACGCGGCGCACAACGGCAAGAAAGTGACCGTGGTGGTTGAGCTCCAGGCTCGCTTCGACGAGGAGGCCAACATCCACTGGGCGCGCCGACTGACGGAAGCGGGCGTACACGTCATCTTCTCCGCGCCAGGGCTGAAAATTCACGCCAAGCTGTTCCTGATCTCCCGTAAAGAGGGCGACGACGTGGTGCGCTACGCCCATATCGGTACCGGGAACTTTAACGAGAAAACCGCGAGAATCTACACCGACTATTCGCTGCTGACTGCCGATGCCCGCATCACCAACGAAGTGCGTCGGGTGTTCAACTTCATTGAGAACCCGTACCGCCCGGTGAGCTTCGATTATCTGCTGGTGTCACCGCAGAACTCACGGCGCCTGCTGTACGATATGATCGATAAAGAGATTGCCAATGCGCAGAACGGCTTGTCGTCCGGCATCACGCTGAAGCTCAACAATCTGGTGGACAAAGGGCTGGTGGACCGCCTGTACGCGGCCTCCAGCTCCGGCGTTCCGGTAAATCTGCTCATTCGCGGCATGTGCTCGCTCATTCCGGAACTGGAAGGCATCAGCGACAATATCCGCGTGATCAGCATTGTGGATCGCTATCTTGAACACGATCGCGTCTATATTTTCGATAACGCCGGTGATAAGCGCGTATACCTCTCGTCCGCCGACTGGATGACGCGTAACATTGATTACCGTATTGAAGTGGCGGCACCGCTGCTGGATCCTCGCCTTAAGCAGCGTATCCTGGACATTATCGAGATCCTGTTCAGCGATACGGTGAAAGCACGTTATATCGACAAAGAACTCAGTAATCGCTATGTACCGCGCGGCAATCGCCGTAAAGTGCGCTCGCAGCTGGCGATTTACGATTACATTAAATCACTTGAGCAATCCGATTAACCTATGCCAATAAACGATAATACCCCACGCCCGCAGGAGTTCGCCGCGGTCGATCTTGGCTCAAACAGTTTCCATATGGTCATCGCCCGCGAGGTGGATGGCGCGATGCAGATCATCGGTCGTCTGAAGCAGCGTGTGCATCTGGCCGATGGTCTCGACGCGCGTAACATGCTGAGTGAAGAGGCCATGGAGCGCGGGCTGAACTGCCTGTCGCTGTTCGCAGAACGTCTGCAAGGCTTTTCGCCGTCCAGCGTCTGCATCGTCGGGACGCATACGCTACGCCAGGCGCTGAACGCGCCGGAGTTTCTTAAGCGCGCGGAAAAGGTTATCCCCTACCCGATCGAGATCATCTCCGGTAACGAAGAAGCGCGCCTGATTTTTATGGGCGTGGAGCATACGCAGCCGGAAAAAGGCCGCAAGCTGGTGATTGATATCGGCGGTGGCTCCACGGAACTGGTGATTGGTGAAGACTTCGAGCCGCGTCTGGTGGAAAGCCGCCGTATGGGCTGCGTCAGCTTCGCGCAGATGTATTTCCCGGGCGGCGTCATCACCCGCGAAAACTTCCAGCGCGCGCGCATGGCCGCCGTACAAAAAATGGAAAATCTGGCCTGGCAATACCGTATTCAGGGCTGGAACGTGGCGCTGGGCGCGTCGGGGTCGATTAAAGCGGCCCATGAAGTGCTGCTGGCAATGGGTGAAAAAGACGGGTTTATTACGCCTGAGCGCCTGGTGAAACTCACCGAAGAGGTGCTTAAGCATAAGAGCTTCGACGCCCTGAGTTTGCCGGGTCTGTCCGACGAACGTAAAGCCGTGTTCGTACCGGGGCTGGCGATCCTCTGCGGCGTGTTTGACGCGCTGGCGATCAAAGAGCTGCGCCTCTCTGACGGCGCCCTGCGTGAAGGTGTGCTGTATGAGATGGAAGGCCGTTTCCGTCATCAGGATATTCGCAGCCGCACCGCGCAGAGCCTGGCCAACCAGTACAACATCGACCGCGAACAGGCGAAACGGGTGCTGGAAACCACGGTTCAGATGTACGAGCAGTGGGAGGAGCAGAATCCGAAGCTGGCGCATCCGCAGCTGGCCGCGCTGTTGAAATGGGCTGCCATGTTGCACGAGGTGGGGCTGAACATTAACCACAGCGGAATGCATCGCCATTCGGCCTATATTCTGCAAAACAGCGATCTGCCTGGCTTCAACCAGGAGCAGCAATCCATGATGGCGACGCTGGTGCGCTATCACCGCAAAGCCATCAAGCTCGACGATCTGCCGCGCTTTACGTTATTTAAGAAAAAGCAGTTCCTGCCGCTCATTCAGCTGTTGCGCCTGGGCGTGTTGCTCAATAATCAGCGACAGGCAACCACCACGCCGCCGACGCTGAAGCTAAAAACGGATGACTATCACTGGACGCTGAGCTTCCCGCACGACTGGTTTAGCCAGAACGCGCTGGTGCTGCTGGATCTGGAAAAAGAGCAGCAGTACTGGGAAGCGGTCACCGGCTGGCTGTTGAAGATTGAAGAAGAGAGTTCTGAGGCGGCAGCGTAACGGCTCAGGCGCTCTCCTGAGAAGGCTGCGTGTTGAGCAACGTATCAAGCTCAGTCGGCAACCCAATCAAATAGCCCTGCACATAATCGATACCTAGCGCGTGCACCGCGCTACGTATCTCTTCCGTTTCCACATATTCCGCCACCACCAGCATTTTCTTCATCCGGGCCAGATGGCAAATGGAAGCCACAATCTGGTAATCCAGGCTGTTGCTGACAATATTGCGAATAAAACCGCCATCGATTTTGAGAATGTCTGCGTCCACGCTTTTTAACCGCGCATAGCTGGCGTAGCCCGTGCCAAAATCATCAATGGCGATCCGGATGCCCATTTTTTGTAATTTCCTGAGGGTCGACGCCGCCAGATCCGCATGACCAAAGGCGCTGCTTTCGGTCACTTCAAAGATCAGCTGCCACGCTTCAACGGCGTATTTGGCTAACAGGCGGCTCACTTCAAGCGGGAACTGCGCCCTGTAGGCGGTAGAAGGTGCGAGGTTGATCGCAAAGCGCTGGCCCGGCAAACGCTGGCGGTGCTGTGCCAGAAAACTCAACGTACGCTCCAGTACCCATAAATCAACACGCGACGATAAACCAAACTCCTGTGCAATGGGCAGGAACTGCTCGGGAAAGATCAGTGCCCCGTTATCATCACGCATTCGCAGCAGCACCTCGTGATAACAATCACCGCGCAGCCCGCGAACAGGCTGAACCAGCAGGGTAAAAGCGTCCTGCTCCAGCGCGGCCTGCAAACGACTCATCATCGCGACCTTATCTTTCAGGCTACGCTGCAAATGAACAGCCCCGCGCTGCTGAAGATTTTCCGGGTGGTTGGTAGAAAGGGAGAGATCGGCCACGATGCCCAGTTCCCCCAGCACCAGATAGAGATGATTGACGGGTGAGCGTACATAGCAATAGCTCACGCCGACCTGAGGCTGTACCGGCATACCATCCCAGATAAAAACAAACTGCTTGATATGCTCGTCCAGCGTTTCAATGCGCTGTTGATGCGACTCCGCCTCCAGACGCACCGCCATGTCATACCCGGTGAGGTGATAGACTCGCTCATTGGGCTGAAGGGTGCCGTTTATCCATTGCGCCAGCTGCTGTTTATACTGGATCCGCAGCATCACGCCGTAATTGCGTCCCAGCACCTCCAGCTCGGGCACGCGCAGTAAACAGAGCGCTGACCACGGATGACTGGCCAGCTCGCGCGACAGCGCCCGCAGGTTGGGCATATGCACCACCGGATCGAGAAAAGCCTGACTGCGGGAGCGAATATTGATGGCCCGCTGGCGTGTCGCCAGCATCGACATGTACGTCACAACGAAGGAAAAGACCAGATAGCTGGATGAGGTGATCGCCAGCTGAATGCCATAACCCTCTTGCACCGGAATGTAGTGATAAAAAAAGTGAATCGACACCAGCAGGACCGGCGTCCAGATGAGTGACATCAGCTTGTAGCCAAAGCGCATCGCCCCCCAGAGCATCACGGGCATCAGCAGGGACAAGGTGTAGTTGGTACTGAAAATGGAACTGTTTGCATTCATAGGCAGCAGCAGCATGACCAGCAACCCGCCCAGGGCTAAAAACCACACCACAAACTCAAAGGCCGTCACCTTTTTGTCTATTTGCGCGCGGAGCTGGGACATCAGTCCCTTGATATAGCGCGGATGACGTATCAGGCGGATCAGCAGGTAGCTTAGCGGCACGCCCGTCAGCCCGCTCACCAGCAGCCCCTGATAGTTAATAAGGGTCCGAATATTGAGGGGATTCAGTCCTGCGAGGCTCTGGCGGCTCTCATAGACGCCGAGATAGACCGCAAACTGAAACAGCAGCAGAAATAGCGTTGCCGGGCAAAACACCTGCCAGAAAATACGCTGCCCCATCAGGCGTATGTCACCGTAAGCGGTCATATTGCGCCGGGGCGCAAACACGCGATAACCGCCCCAGCTGAGCACCAGAGGAACGATAAAATGCAGAATGCCGGCCATGGCTTCAAATAACCCAACGGAGGGGTAATAACGTAAAAACAGCGACACCACCACCCCGGGGAGGGCTTCCAGGCCAAAGAATAACATCAGCGTCAGCAAAAAGGAGAGCGGGAGATAATAGAGCGCAACGATACCGTCGCCCAACTGCGTTAAGGTATTAGCCACACTAAGCACCGGGAGTAACACGACGGGCAAAATAAGAGGAAGTGCCCACCAGCGGTCTTTATTTTGCTTCAGGATGTGGTGAATATTCATAGATGCTCGTTTACAACCCTTGCGCTCCAGAGGGTAAATGAAGACAGGCATCCAACCTGACGTACACGTTGCCTGGAAAATTCCTGGCAAGCACAGTGGAGGAGGGATTTTAAATATCAACGACGGGATGCGGTTGACCTAAATCAAATTAATTTATCTGAATAAACCTTTCTTACGTTTTTTTTGAATATTTTTCCTGTAATTATCAATGCGATAAATAAAAGCGTTGTTTTTAATAACATAAATTAATGTAAGCATTGACGCTATTTTACATTTCGCCGAATTGACCCTGACTTGCGGCTGTGCCTTAATAGCCGTATCGCCCAAAAGGGTATACTCAGGAAAAGAAAGTGAGTCAGGCTACGCGTATGCGAAAACGACATCGATTTAACACCCGGATGACCCGCATCATACTGCTCATCAGTTTCCTGTTTTTCTTTGGCCGCTTTGTTTATTCCTCCATTGGCGCCTGGTATCACCATCAGGACAAAATTCAGTCACAGCAATCAGGTCTTGTGGTGGATTCGCCCGAGCGCTAAAGCGTGTTCGCTCCCGGAAGACAAACTGTATCGCACTGTATCCCGAGCGCTACGCTGACAAACCGGTACAACACGCCCGCAAAAGCAAACATCCCCGATACATAAAAATGGTCTTCTGTATCCCTCGCCATAATAAACTGATGAGGAGAGACACAGATGATTCGTCGATATTTCCTGCTTCCTGTATTTGCGCTGACGTCCTTTGCTGGCGCAATGGCCGCACCGTTGGATGGTCTGAGCGCCGCTGATGTCAACGGTCCAGCCGCCGTCGCCCCGCCTGAACACCCCCAGCCGCCAGCAAAACTGATTGTCGATCCGCCGCTGGCGGGACCGCTAAGTAAAGGTGCGGTCTTTATTCAGTACCGTGTCGAAAACCTGCGCATTGAACCTGTATTTGGACCCGACGCGCTGAAAGTCACTCCGCGTATCGGCCATATTCACGTTGTGGTGGATGACGCGCCCTGGCACTGGGCTGATACCAGCGGCGAGCCGGTGATCCTGGTCGGGCTGCCCGCAGGAAAGCACAAAGTGACGATCGTCGTTGCCGACCCGACGCATAAACCCATCGACCATAAAACCGTTGAATTCACCGTGCCGCCACACGCCGCGGTTCATCACTTTTAAGGAGCCTGTTATGAAAGCATTGTCTGTATTAACAGCGATGGTGCTGGCGGTTTCCACCAGCGCGCTGGCAGAGACGAAAGCCAGCGTGGTGCTGGTGCACGGGGCGTTTGCCGACGGCAGCAGCTGGAATAAGGTGATTACCCGGCTGCAAAAACACCATACCGAGGTCATTGCGGTACAACTTCCGCTCACGTCTCTGAAAGATGATGTCGCCGCCACGCAGCGTGCTATCGCCCGGGCTCATGGGGATGTGGTGCTGGTCGGTCACTCCTGGGGCGGGACGGTAATCAGCGAGGCGGGAAACAATGCCCGCGTGAAGTCACTGGTTTACGTTGCCGCTTTTGCGCCGGATTCCGGCCAGTCGACGGCAGATCTGGCAAATAGCTACCCTGCTCCGCCAGGGACCGCCAGCCTCGCTAAAACCACAGAGGGGTATTTATATCTGCCGACAAAAGCGGTCAGCGAGAATTTTGCCCCTGACGTGAAGGACGTTGAGCGCAGCGTGATTGCCACGACGCAGGGCCCCATTAAGGCCGATGCGTTTGGGGAGAAAATCGCGCATGCCGCCTGGCATGACAAACCGAGCTGGTATGTGGTCAGCAAAAATGACCGGATGATCAATCCTGAGCTAGAGCGCGCAATGGCGAAGAAAATCAACGCCAACACCACGGAGGTAGCGGCAAGCCATGTATCGATGGTCAGCCAGCCGGACGTCATTACCCGTACGATTGAACAGGCGTTATCGGGTCAACAGTGATAAAAAAGCCCGCATGATGAACGGTCCGACTTCGGGCCACGCCATCCTGCGGGCTTTATGCACTTCCGGCTCCTGCAACGGGGTTATGTGCGGTTTTGTCACAAACGCGCCTTCCCCCTCGCTGAACCATCAGAAGCTGTACGTCACCTTCAAACTTCCCACAGGAGACGTTTTTCGCTGAACAATGGGGCTATCGCCGGCCTCCCCCGTCAGCTGCGTAACGCCAGCTGCGGCAAGCAGGCTCCAGCGGGAGGTAAGCTTATGGGTCCAGTCCAGGCTCAGCGAATACGCATATATTCCCGATCCGGCATCGTGTCGGGCAAAACCCGATGCGGCCGACTGGGCGGCATTCACCCCGTAGTAGGTTTGCACATACTTACTGGATCCCCAGCTACCGGTCAGCGCCAGCGTTAACGCATTTTTCGGAGATGTATAGAGCGGGCTGGCAATGCCGAAATGCACAGCTTCACCATTGTCTCTCTCAGAAACCGGGACCTCTGCCTGCAACTGCACGGTCAGCCAGTCAGTCACCCTGTATCCCAGCCCTGGCACAACGATAGCTGAGCCTTTAATGTCACCCATTCCTCGCAGGTCGTCGCTGCCGGAGGCGATCGAATCGCTGCTTACGTCGCGATCCTTACGTCCTGCGCGATAGCTCAGCGCTGCGTTGTAGTCCAGGTTACCAAAGCTGTTGCCGTAGCCGATCCCCCGCGTGGTGCTGACAAAAAAACCATTGGCCATCGCGTAATCAACCACCTGAGCCGCAGAGACCCGGCTCTTGTCCGAACCGGAATAGCGTGGCGCAACATCCACGCCGCCTCCCAGGGTTAACACGTTGCCCTGAGGCTGATCTGCCGCCAGGGTCGGGGTAGCCAGTAACGCCAGGACGGCCCCCGGCAAGATGCTTTTCATGCTGCGACCGATGCGTGAATGGGGGAAACTATGACGCAGTTTGATGTTTCTCATTAAAGAAGCCCTTTGGATTCAGATAATTGCGATACAAGCGGTGTTAAACGCCAGAGCGCCCATTCTGAATACTCACCCTAAGGTTCTTATGAGCCGTAAATGAAGAAATGCTGAAGCACGTGAAGGTTCTGTAACCCCTGAAGAATTCCTGTTACCGTTTTTTCTTCAGTTGTTCTTCATGCACTGTTGATACAGTTACCAATGTGAAAATTCTACTAATTGAAGACGACCTGGATCTCGGCAATGGCGTGCGTATCGCCCTTGCAGATCAAGGATTTGATGTCATATGGGTACGCCGCAAAGAGGATGCGCTGCATCAGCTTGGGATCTGCGTGCCGGAACTTATTTTGCTCGACCTGGGGCTGCCCGATGGCGATGGCATGAGCCTGATGACGCGCCTGCGTCAACAGCTTAAGGGCGTCCCCGTCATCATCCTGACGGCGCGAGGCACGCTACAGGACCGCCTGTGCGGGCTGGATGCAGGTGCAGACGATTATCTGGTCAAACCTTTTGTTCTCGCCGAACTGCTGGCGCGCGTGAGAGCCCTTGCGCGGCGCAGTTACGGTTTTGAAAATGAGGCAATAGAAATTCGCGGTTTGTCGCTTCATATTCCGACGCGTCGCGTAACGGTGAGCGCACGCCACGTTGAGCTGACGGCAAGCGAATATGCGCTGCTTGAAACGTTAATGCTACGCGCCGATCGCGTGCTTACGCGACGGTATCTGGAAGAAAGGATATTTGGCACGAAAGAAAACCTCAGCAACGCGCTTGACGTGCATATGGGTAACCTGCGGCGAAAAATTGGCGATGGCTTTGTGCGAACGGTAAGAGGCGTTGGGTATGTCATCGATACCGTACCCGTTCAGAAGGCGGCAGGTTGATGCGTAATTTTTGGCACCACCTCCGGCTTCCCACGCTGGTCAGGCGAATGCTGGTCGCCCAGATGCTGCTGCTTACGTTGCTCTGGTGTCTCTTTTTAACCTTCATTTTGCTGGAAGACCTGCGTAGCCCTCCCATACTGACGGGCAGTGAGACTTATGAAACCGTTTTTTCCCTGGTGGAGAGTATGGACGATCGTCCGCAGGCGCGTGATGCTGTGCTGGCAGCGTTCAGCAAGGCTCTGCGGGAGGGCTATGGCGGCGGCGAAGATCCGGAGCTGTCCATCAACCTCATTGTTCGCAAGAATAACGAGATTATTTTTTCTTCGGATGGTGCGCCGACGGGGGTAAAAAATAGCCGTCTGGGGGTCATGCAGCATGTCCAGAGTGAGGACCATACATGGACGAGCCGTACCCTCAAATCCGCGCACTCCGACGTGGAAGTCACCCTTTTTACCCCTGCCGGTAGCTGGAATTTCTTTATCTATCTGAACTCGCGCGGCTACTACGTCATGCCGCTGATGATATGCATCCCTTTTCTTCTGTTCCCCGCGTGGCTGTCCATCCGCATCGCGATGCGCCCCTGGAACAAGGTGGTGAATGAAATTTCATTGCGCACTCCGGACGATCTCTCGCCTTTAAAAGCCGTCCCCAGACACAGGGAGCTTCGCCAGACAGTCGACGCGATTAATGACTTTCTGGCCAGGGTGCGGGAAAGCGCCGAAAGGGAAAGAATGTTTATTGCCGATGCCGCACACGAACTGCGTACGCCTCTGGCCGCGATGCGGATCAACGTCGAGGCGTTGCAGTCCTGGGTCATCAGCGAAAGCCAGCAGGAGCTGCTTGCGGGCATTGTTCGCAGCAATAGCCGTGCTGCGCGTCTCGTCAATCAGCTTCTGCTGATGATGCACAGCGAAGCGCACATCAGCACGGTGATGTCGCCTGTGCCGCTGACGACGCTTATTCAGGAGCGAATGGCTGCCCTGGAACCGCTGGCGTCCGGGCGCAGAATTGAGTTTGAATTCATCGCCGATGATGAAATCCATATCACAGGCATTCGGGAACGTCTGGTATCGCTGATCGACAATTTAATTGAGAATGCCGTGAAGTACAGCCCTGAGGGTGGACGCATTGAGGTACAACTGCAATCGCGTGATAAGTCCGCTCAGCTGCGCGTCTCAGACGCGGGTCCCGGCATTCCGGTTGAATTGCGGGAGCGTGTGTTCGACAGGTTCTTCCGCGATCCTAATCAGACCCAAAGCGGGAGCGGACTGGGGCTTGCCATCGTCAAAGCCGTTACGCAACAACACAACGGCAGGGTCAATCTGAGTACGTCAGCCGAAGGCGGTCTTATGGTGACCGTTGATTTCCCGAATCCGGCGTTCGCATGAACGTAAACGCGGCGCTACACGTCCTGACATGTGTCAGCGCAGCGTTACTTCACGTATGCCGCAGATTGCTTCAATAAAATTACCGTATTTGTTATATTGTTACTTACTGATTATTCACCTCTGCGGTGCCAAAAAGAACAAGATTCACCGCAACCCAGGACAGAAAAATGTTAGATTATCGCTTCCCGACAGCTTTGCAGATGGTTCTCAGCGTAGCGATGGCGGAGCAATCGGGTGAACGTTCGACGAGTGCAATCCTGGCTTACGGCCTGGAAGCGAATCCGAGCTTTATCCGCAAATTAATGGTTCCTCTCGCCCGCGACGGCATTATCGTCTCCACGCTTGGCCGCAACGGCTCTATTCACCTTGGCCGCCCGGCGGAAGAGATTACCCTGCGTGATATCTACCTTTCCGTCACTGAAGATAAAAAGCTGTGGGCGTCCCGTCCTGACGTCCCGGCCCGCTGCGTGGTCAGCGCCAACGCCTGCTGGTACTTCAAATCAATCGCTGATGAAGCGGAGCAGGCTTCGTTAGCGGTTTTAGCGCGCCATACCGTCGCCAGCGCGCTGGAAGAGGTGAAAAAAGCCGATACCAGCGGGTGCGATCCGGTGCCGGAACTCTGCACACAGCATAAAAAAGCGCCCTAATCCTGACAGACTGCGAAAAAAAAGCCGCCTTCATTGTGAAGGCGGCTTTTTGCTATCTGCTACGTCCTACGCAGGCAACACCTCTCTTTCCGCTTTACCGCGCGTCACGAACTTACGCAGCGTCACGTAAAAGACCGGCGTCAGGAACAGACCAAACAGCGTCACACCCAGCATCCCGGCGAACACGGTGATCCCGGTGACGCCGCGCACTTCTGCCCCTGCCCCGTGACCAAGGATCAGTGGAATGGTCCCGGCAATAAAGGCGATAGAGGTCATTACAATCGGGCGTAAACGCAGGCGGCACGCTTCCAGCGCGGCCTCCATAATGCCTTTGCCCTGAATTTCCAGCTCGCGGGCAAACTCCACGATAAGAATCGCGTTTTTACAGGCCAGCCCCATCAGAACCACCAGCCCTACCTGCACGAAGACGTTGTTATCGCCCCCGGTCAGCCAGACGCCGAACAGCGCGGAGAGCATCGTCATCGGCACGATGAGGATCACCGCCAGGGGCAGCGTCCAGCTTTCATACAGCGCCGCCAGCACCAGGAACGCCAGCAGCACCGCGACCGGGAAGACGATCAGCGCCGTGTTGCCCTGGGTGGCCTGCTGGAAGCTCAGGTCCGTCCATTCAATATTCATCCCGTTCGGCAGGATCTGCTTAGACATACCGTCCAGCTGCGTCATCGCCTGCGCGGAAGAGAGCACGCGCGGGTCGGCATCGCCAATCAGATCCGCCGCCGGGTAGCCGTTGTAGCGGATCACCGGGTCCGGACCGTAGGTGGTCGTGATTTTCACCATACTGCCAATCGGCACCATTTCACCCTGGCTATTACGGGTGCGTAAATTCGCGATATCTTCCACGCTGTCGCGGAACTGCCCGTCGGCCTGTGCCATTACGCGCCAGGTGCGACCGAACTGGTTGAAGTCATTCACATAAGACGAGCCCAGATAGGTTTGCAGCGTCCCGAAGAGATCGGTGAGCGACACGCCCTGCGCTTTCGCCTTATCACGGTCAACCTGTACATCCAGCTGCGGAACGTTTGCCTGGTAGGTTGAGATAGGGAAATGCATCCCCGGCGTCTGCATAATCGCCCCGGACATGGTGTTCACCGCGTTTTGCAGCGCGCCATAGCCCAGACCAGCACGATCCTGAATATACAGCGAATAGCCCGATCCCTGGCCCAGACCTAAAATCGGCGGCGGCAGAATCGAGAAGCCAAAGCCCTGCTGGATTTGCGCGATTTTCGCGTTGATCTCCGCGTTTATTTCCGCCGCAGTATGTTTACGCTGGTCGAAAGGCTTCAGGCCAAAGAAGACCGTCCCGGTGTTCGGCGTATTGGTGAACTGGAGCGCATTCAGGCCAGGAAACGCGACCGCATAATCCACGCCTTCGGTATTCATCCCGATTTCGCTCATTTTGCGGATCACCGCATCGGTGCGCGCCAGCGACGAGCCTTCCGGCATTTTCACGCCGCCGATCAGGTACAGCTTATCCTGCGTCGGAATAAACCCGCCGGGAACGGCTTTAAACATCACGCCCGCAGCGCAAAGCAGCAGCAAATAAACCACGAACACTGCCCCGCGTCGGCCGAGCGTTTTGCCCACCAGCCCCTGATAGCCAGTCGAGCTGCGGTGGAAAAAGCGGTTAAACGGACGGAAAATCCAGCCGAACAGACGATCGATAAGCCGGGTCGGGAAATCTTTCGGGGCGCCATGCGGCTTCAACAGCAGCGCGGCCAGCGCTGGCGAGAGCGTCAGCGAGTTGATCGCGGAAATCACCGTGGAAATGGCTATCGTTACCGCAAACTGCTTGTAGAACTGACCGGTCACGCCGGAGAGGAACGCCATCGGAACGAATACCGCACACAGCACCAGCGCAATGGCAATAATCGGTCCGGACACTTCACGCATCGCCTGATGCGCTGCCGCAAGTGGGGCGAGCCCCTCTTCGATATTTCGTTCGACGTTTTCCACCACCACGATGGCATCGTCCACCACGATACCAATCGCCAGCACCAGCCCGAACAGGCTCAGGGTATTCAGCGAAAAGCCCAGCAGGTAGAGAATACTGAACGTGCCCACTACCGATACCGGCACCGCAATCAGCGGGATTATCGACGCGCGCCAGGTTTGCAGGAACAGGATCACCACCAGCACGACCAGCACCACCGCTTCCAGCAGCGTTTGCACCACAGCGCGGATCGAGTCGCGTACAAACACCGTCGGGTCGTAAGGCGCCGCCCATTTCATATCGTCCGGGAATCGTGTGGACAGTTCGTCCATTTTGGCGCGTACCGCGTTAGACAGATCGATGGCGTTTGCCCCCGGCGACTGGAAGATACCAATCCCGACCGCGTCTTTATTGTTCAACTGGGAGCGCAGCGCGTAGCTGCCGGACCCCATCTCGACACGCGCCACGTCGCGCAGTCGGACGACCGTACCATCCTGCGTGGTTTTCAGGACAATGTTGCCGAACTCGTCTTCGGTATGCAGGCGGCCCTGGGCGTTAATGGAGATCAGGAAATCGCTCTCTTTCGGCAGCGGCTCGGCGCCAAGCTGCCCGGCGGACACCTGCACGTTCTGCTCCTGCATCGCCGTGACCACGTCCGAAGCGGTCAGCCCGCGGGCCGCGACCTTGTTCGGGTCCAGCCAGACGCGCATCGCGTATTCACCCGAGCCGAAAATCTGAATCTGCCCCACACCGGGCAGACGCGCCAGCTCGTCCTTCACCTTCAGCGTGGCGTAGTTACGCATATACAGTGAATCGTACTTACCGCCAGGCGAAAACAGATGCACCACCAGCGTCAGCGTTGGCGACTGTTTCTGAGTCGTGATGCCCAGACGCCGCACGTCTTCCGGCAGACGCGCTTCGGCCTGCGCGACGCGGTTTTGCACCTGAACCTGCGCCTGATCCGGGTCGGTGCCCGGACGGAAGGTGACGGTAGTCACCAGCACGCCGTCGGAGCCCGCGACGGATTTCATGTACATCATGTTCTCAACGCCGTTGATCGCCTCTTCCAGCGGCGTTGCCACGGTCTCGGCAATCACTTTCGGGTTGGCGCCCGGGTACTCGGCGCGCACCTGCACGCTTGGCGGCACGACGTCAGGGTATTCGCTCACCGGCAGCAGCGGGATGGCGATTAATCCTGTGATAAAAATCAGAATCGACAGTACGGCGGCAAAAATCGGCCTGTCGATGAAAAAACGGGAAAAGTCCATGGATTGGATTCTCAGGTAAGGGATCAGTTGAGGGCGGCGCTGGCGGTCATGGCAACGGTTTTCGCGTTAACCGGCATACCCGGCATAAACACTTTTTGTAAACCATCGACGATGACTTTATCCCCGGGATTCAGCCCCTGCTGTACGATACGTAAACCGTCGGCCAGACGCCCGGGCGTAATGTCGCGGCGCTGCGCTTTCCCGTCTTTATCCACGATATAGACATATTTACGATCCTGATCGGTCAGCACCGCCTTATCGTCAACAAGCGTGGCTTTAAATTCCGCACTGCCCGGCAGACGCACGCGGGCAAAGAGTCCAGGCGTGAACTGACGCTGTGAGTTATCCAGCAGCGCGCGCATGCGGATCGTTCCGGTACCCGGCGTGAGCTGGTTATCCAGGAAATCCACTTTGCCCTGATGGGGATAGCCCTCCTCGCCCGTCAGGCCAATCTCCACCGGCAGCGCCGCATGATCGCCAGACACCCGCTGCCCGCTGCGGGCCAGGTTCTGATAGTGAAGGTAGGTTGACTCGTCCACGTCGAAGTAGACATAAACCGTTTTCTGCGAGACCAGGGTGGTGAGCACGCTGGCGCTGTCGCCCGCCGTCACCAGGTTACCGCTGGTGATCAGCGCCCGGCTGGCGCGACCGTCGATAGGCGCGGTCACTTTGGTGAAGTCGAGGTTAAGTTGCGCAGCGTCTACCGCCGCCTGCGCGGCGCGAATATCGGCCTGCGCCTGGGTAGCGGCGGAACGGCGCTGCTCCCACTCTTCGCGGGACACCACGTTGGTATTGACTAATTTATCGGTACGGTTAGCCTCGCTTCGCGCCAGACTGGCCTGCGTTTTGGCTCTCGCCAGGTTCGCCTGCGCCTGTTCCAGCGCGGCGCGATAGGTTCGGTCATCAATCGTGAACAGCACCTCGCCCTTTTTCACCTCCTGGCCGTCGGTGTAATTCACTTTCTCAATGTAGCCGGAGACGCGCGGACGCAGCTGAACGCTTTCCACCGCTTCAATGCGACCGTTAAAGCTGTCCCACTGGCTAATGGATTTCACCACCACGTCAGCAGCGCTGACAACGGGCGCTTGCGGCGCGGCATTTTGCGCGACGCTGTCATCGCACCCGACGAGAAGCGCGGAGAGTAAAACCACCCCCATCGCGCTCAGATGAAAGTTACCCCAGGTTTTTTGCAGGCTCATTATTTTTATTCCGGTTATTGTAGCCGCCGGGCAAGACGCAGCGGGAGGCGCCGCGCCACTTCCTTTGTCCGGTAGCTGGCTGAAGGCCATTTGTGTCGTTCATCGCCACAAAACTGTAACAGTTGCGAATACACTATCGCGGCGATTGTAGGAAGGCGCTTAATTAAGTGCAAGAATAATTGTTGCACTTTATGTGCTATTTGCGGCGAAGATAAATCACGCGTTTTGAGAAGGGATTTAAATGCAACAATAAAACTTGCAATTAATGTAAAAACGGGTCACCTTTAAGTGCAACAAACAAAGATGCTTTTTAATGCGTGGCGTAGGGGGAAGCAAAATGAACACGGGTGCATTCATTCACGATTTACTCGACTGGATCGACAACAACCTCGATAGCCGTCTGGACATTGAAACCGTCTCCAGGCGAGCCGGCTATTCGAAATGGCACCTCCAGCGGCTTTTCAAAGAACATACCGGCTCCCCTCTCGCCGAATATATTCGCGCGCAAAAGCTGCAAAAATCGGTTGAGCGCCTGGCCCACAGCGATGAACCGATTCTGAACGTGGCGATCGCGCTGGGCTTTGACTCTCAGCAGTCCTTCAACCGCAGCTTTAAGCGTCAGTATGGTCAGGCACCCGGCGCATGGCGACGCAGTATCGGCTGCCGTGAATCGCGGCAGATGAGCCAGTAGTTCACCGCCGGGCCGGATATCGGCCAAAAAGAAAAACCCTCTGTAAACAGAGGGTTTTATCAGTCTTACCTGCTTATAACTTCGCAGGAAAGGTTATGGGCTTACTCCCACTCGATCGTCGCCGGTGGCTTGCCGCTGATGTCATACACCACGCGGGAAATGCCGTTCACTTCGTTGATGATGCGGTTAGACACGCGGCCTAAGAAGTCATACGGCAGGTGCGCCCAGTGCGCGGTCATGAAGTCGATGGTTTCCACCGCACGCAGGGAGACTACCCAGTCGTACTTACGGCCATCGCCCATCACGCCGACCGAGCGCACCGGCAGGAACACGGTGAACGCCTGGCTCACTTTGTTGTACAGGTCAGCTTTGTGCAGCTCTTCGATGAAGATCGCGTCCGCGCGACGCAGCAGGTCGCAGTACTCTTTCTTCACTTCGCCCAGCACGCGTACGCCGAGACCCGGGCCCGGGAACGGGTGACGGTAGAGCATGTCGTACGGCAGACCCAGCTCCAGGCCGATCTTACGCACTTCGTCTTTGAACAGCTCACGCAATGGCTCAACCAGGCCCATCTTCATCTCTTTCGGCAGTCCGCCCACGTTGTGGTGAGATTTGATGACGTGCGCTTTACCGGTAGCGGAGGCCGCAGACTCGATCACGTCAGGGTAGATGGTGCCCTGCGCCAGCCATTTCACATCTTCCAGCTTCAGCGCTTCTTCGTCGAACACTTCCACGAACACGCGACCGATGATTTTACGTTTCGCTTCCGGATCGTTCTCGCCTTTCAGCGCGTCCAGGAAGCGCTGCTCGCCTTCCACGTGAACGATGTTCAGACCGAAGTGGTCACCGAACATGTCCATTACCTGCTGGGCTTCGTTCAGACGCAGCAGACCATTGTCCACGAAGACGCAGGTCAGGTTTTTGCCGATGGCGCGGTGCAGCAGCATCGCGGTCACGGAGGAGTCCACGCCGCCGGAGAGGCCGAGGATCACTTTGTCATCACCAACCTGCTGGCGGATACGCTCCACGGCATCGTCGATGATTTTTGCCGGGGTCCACAGGGCTTCACACTGGCAGATGTCACGCACGAAGCGCTCCAGCATGCGCATACCCTGACGGGTGTGGGTCACTTCCGGGTGGAACTGCACGCCGTAGAAACGTTTTTCTTCGTTCGCCATGATGGCGAACGGGCAGCTTTCAGTGCTGGCAACGGTCACGAAGTCAGACGGGATAGCGGTGACTTTGTCGCCGTGGCTCATCCACACGTCCAGCAGCGGTTTGCCGTCTGCGGTCAGGGAGTCTTCGATACCGCGCACCAGCGCGCTGTCGGTGACGACTTCAACCTGTGCGTAGCCGAACTCACGCTCGTTAGAGCCTTCTACGTGGCCGCCCAGCTGCATCGCCATGGTCTGCATGCCGTAGCAAACGCCGAACACCGGTACGCCCGCTTCGAACACGTACTGCGGCGCACGCGGGCTGTTCTCTTCGGTGGTGCTTTCCGGGCCGCCGGACAGGATGATGCCGCTTGGATTGAACTCGCGAATCTGTGCTTCCGTGACATCCCACGCCCACAGCTCACAGTAAACGCCCAGCTCACGCACGCGGCGCGCCACCAGCTGAGTGTACTGAGAACCAAAGTCCAGGATGAGAATGCGATGTTTATGAATGTTTTCCGTCATTGACGCTAATTCCGAGGCAAGTGAAACAAAACAAAGCGCCCGGCATTGAGCCGGGCGCGGAAATTTATCAGGAGCCCAGACGGTAGTTCGGGGACTCTTTGGTGATCGTCACGTCGTGAACGTGGCTCTCCTGGATACCCGCACCGCTGATGCGTACGAATTCCGCTTTGGTACGCAGCAGGTCAATGGTACCACAGCCGGTCAGACCCATACAGGAGCGCAGGCCGCCCATCTGCTGGTGAATGATCTCTTTCAGGCGGCCTTTATACGCCACGCGGCCTTCAATACCTTCCGGCACCAGTTTGTCAGCAGCGTTATCGGTCTGGAAGTAACGGTCAGAGGAACCTTTAGACATCGCGCCCAGGGAGCCCATACCGCGGTAGGATTTATAAGAACGCCCCTGGTAGAGTTCGATTTCACCCGGGGATTCTTCGGTACCGGCCAGCATGGAGCCCACCATCACGGCTGCGGCACCTGCGGCGATCGCTTTGGCGATGTCGCCAGAGAAACGGATACCGCCGTCCGCGATTACCGGAATACCGGTACCTTCCAGCGCTTCAACCGCGTCAGAAACCGCGGTGATCTGCGGCACGCCTACGCCGGTGACGATACGGGTGGTACAGATAGAGCCAGGACCGATACCCACTTTCACCGCGCTGCAACCCGCTTCCGCCAGCGCGCGAGCGCCTGCGCCGGTTGCTACGTTACCGCCGATGATCTGGAGATCCGGGTATTTAGCACGGGTTTCACGAATACGTTGCAGAACGCCTTCGGAGTGGCCGTGGGAGGAGTCAATCAGCAGCACGTCAACGCCCGCAGCAACCAGCGCGTCAACGCGCTCTTCGTTACCCGCACCTGCGCCAACCGCAGCGCCGACGCGCAGACGGCCATGCTCGTCTTTACAGGCGTTCGGTTTACGTTCTGCTTTCTGGAAATCTTTAACGGTGATCATGCCGCGCAGGTGGAAGTTCGCGTCCACAACCAGCGCTTTCTCAACGCGTTTTTCGTGCATTTTCGCCAGCACCACGTCGCGGGTTTCGCCTTCACGCACGGTCACCAGACGCTCTTTTGGCGTCATGTAGACGCTGACAGGCTGGTTCAGGTCAGTCACGAAACGCACGTCACGACCGGTAATGATACCCACCAGTTCGTTGTCTTCAGTGACTACCGGATAGCCTGCAAAGCCGTTACGCTCGGTCAGGGCTTTCACTTCGTGCAGCGTGGTGGTTGGCAGAACGGTCTGAGGATCGGACACGATACCGGATTCATGCTTCTTCACGCGGCGAACTTCTTCCGCCTGACGCTCGATAGACATGTTTTTGTGGATAAAGCCAATGCCGCCTTCCTGTGCCAGGGCGATAGCCAGACGCGCTTCAGTCACGGTGTCCATTGCTGCGGAGAGCATAGGAATGTTCAGACGAATGGTTTTCGTCAACTGCGTGCTGAGGTCGGCAGTATTCGGCAGAACGGTGGAGTGAGCGGGAACGAGGAGGACGTCGTCAAACGTCAGTGCTTCTTTAGCGATACGTAGCATGGGCAATATCTCTGACCTGGGTGGTTAAATATTGCCGTGGCATTATACAGAGCGTAACCGATTGCATCCACACTTTTTTGAAAAAAATGCTTGCGCTCACCTCTCAGCAGGTTACTATCGACTGAATAACTTGCTGATTTAGAATTTGATCCCGCTCACATGTTATCCTCTCAATCCCCCTCAATTTATACTGTCAGCCGCCTTAATCAGACGGTACGTTTGCTGCTTGAGCAGGAAATGGGACAGGTCTGGATCAGCGGTGAAATCTCTAACTTCACGCAGCCTGCTTCCGGTCACTGGTACTTTACGCTGAAAGACGACACCGCTCAGGTGCGCTGCGCGATGTTCCGCAACAGCAACCGTCGCGTGACGTTCCGTCCTCAGCATGGCCAGCAGGTTCTGGTTCGCGCCAACATTACCCTGTATGAGCCGCGCGGCGATTATCAGATTATCGTCGAGAGCATGCAGCCCGCGGGCGAAGGCTTGCTGCAACAGAAGTACGAGCAGCTCAAAGCCATGCTTTCGGCTGAGGGATTGTTCGACCAGCAGTTTAAAAAGCCCCTGCCCTCACCCGCTCACTGCGTTGGGGTCATTACCTCGAAAACCGGTGCGGCCCTGCACGATATTTTGCACGTTCTGAAGCGCCGTGATCCTTCCCTGCCCGTCATTATTTACCCAACTGCCGTTCAGGGTGACGATGCGCCGGGGCAGATCGTGCGCGCGATTGAACTGGCAAATGCCCGTCAGGAGTGTGATGTATTAATCGTTGGGCGCGGCGGCGGCTCGCTGGAAGACCTTTGGAGCTTTAACGACGAGCGCGTGGCGCGGGCAATCTTTGCCAGCCTTATCCCGGTGGTAAGTGCCGTCGGTCACGAAACGGATGTAACGATTGCGGATTTTGTCGCGGATTTACGCGCGCCCACGCCGTCCGCGGCGGCAGAGGTAGTCAGCCGTAACCAGCTGGAGCTGCTGCGTCAGATCCAGAACGGGCAGCAGCGCCTGGAGATGGCGATGGACTACTTCCTCGCCAACCGTACCCGCCGCTTTACCCAGCTTCACCATCGTCTGCAACAGCAGCATCCGCAATTGCGTCTGGCGCGTCAGCAAACCGTGCTGGAACGTCTGCGTCAGCGGATGAACTTCGCGCTGGATAACCAGCTTAAGCGGGCGGTAGCTCGCCAGCAGCGCGTCACGCAGCGTCTGAACCAGCAAAACCCGCAGCCGAAGATTTATCGCGCACAAACGCGTATCCAGCAGCTTGAGTTCCGCCTCGCGGAAAATATCCGCTCACGCCTGAGCACCACGCGCGAGCGTTTCGGCAATGCGGTCACCCATCTGGAAGCCGTCAGCCCGCTCTCCACGCTGGCTCGCGGCTATAGTGTGACCACCGCGACGGACGGCAAAGTGCTGAAACAAACGAAACAGGTTAAAGCCGGGGATGTGCTCACCACCCGGCTTTCTGACGGCTGGGTCGAGAGTGAGGTGAAAGAGATCAAACCGGTGAAAAAAACGCGCCAGCGTAAAAGCGGATAAATCTTCGCCGGTTACAAACTATACTGCTGCTATTGCCTTTTTTAATAAGGAGAGCAGCATGCCCCATCTTCATAGCGTCATCCCTCCGTATATTCTTCGTCGAATTATCGAAAGCGGTTCTGAGCCGCAGCAGCGCTGCGCCCGTCAGACCTTAACCCACGTCCAGACGCTGATGGCCCATATGCCGGGTAAACCCGCCGCGCCGCATGTGAATAAAGCCGGTCAGCTTGAGCGTGACATCTACGATGCGAAACAGACCCAGGAGCTGCCGGGTAGCCAGGTGCGCTATGAAGGCCAGCCCTCCAACGGCGATGTGGCGGTGGATGAAGCGTACGATTATCTGGGTATCACCCATGATTTCTTCTGGAAAGAATATCAGCGCGATTCGCTCGATAACAAAGGGCTGATCCTCACCGGCACCGTGCATTATGGTCGGGAATATCAGAACGCCTTCTGGAACGGCCAGCAGATGGTCTTTGGCGACGGTGACGGAGAAATCTTCAACCGCTTCACCATTGCCATCGACGTGGTGGCGCATGAGCTGAGCCACGGCGTGACCGAGACCGAAGCCGGGCTGATTTATTTTGAACAGTCGGGCGCGCTGAACGAGTCGCTGTCAGACGTGTTTGGCTCGCTGGTGAAGCAATACCATCTTAAGCAAACCGCCGATAAAGCAGACTGGCTGATTGGCGAGGGTCTGCTGGCAGCGGGGATTAACGGCAAAGGGCTACGTTCCATGTCTGAACCCGGTACCGCCTACGACGATCCCCTCCTCGGCAAAGACCCGCAGCCCGCGCACATGAAAGATTTCATCAAAACGCGCGAGGATAACGGCGGCGTGCATCTTAACTCCGGCATCCCCAACCGCGCGTTTTACCTGGCCGCAACGGCGATCGGTGGCTACGCCTGGGAAAAAGCGGGTTATGCCTGGTACGACACGGTTTGCGATCGCAACCTGGCGCAGGATGCGGATTTTGACGCTTTCGCAAAACTGACGATCGCGCACGGCGAGAAACGCTCCGGTAGCGACGTTGGGGCGGCTATAAAACAAGCCTGGGAACAGGTAGGAGTGCTGTAAATGCAGGTTCCGGAACTGACGGATGACGCCGTGGTTGAGCTGGCCCGGGAAGGCGGCGTCGCTTTTATCCCTAAGCTGAGCGGCCAGCGCACCATTGCGCTCTCCTCGCTTAATGAGGCCCAGCGCCAGCGCCTGGTGAGCATTCTTGAGCAGGCTTTCCCGCGCGGCCAGCCGCCCGGGAAAGCCTCTTCCCCCGGCAGTGGTGACCAGCGCTATTTCCGCATCCAGATTATCTGGACCGGCCAAAATCAGGCGCACTACGCCGATATCATCGTGCTGGTACCCGAGCAGGAAGCACCCGAGTCGCTGGTGGAACTGTGGCAGAAAGGTGAAGGCTGCGTGTGCGATTAACCTTCAGCCCGAACAAACTCCACGCGTTTTTTAGAGATAAGACCGTGGCCGTTCTGGCAAAAATAGTCCACCGCACCGCAGGCTTTTAGTACCTGGAGTGGCTGATGACACTCCGGGCAGCGGGCTTCGAGCGCGATATCTTTATTACAATTTTCGCAGTGCGCTACCCCGTTCAGGGGCTCCAGCGGTGTCTGGCAATCCGGGCAGGTAATCGTCATGGTGACTCCTTCAAAGCGTTCAGGTCTGCGATAATTTTACCACGTCGCGTTCAGTGCGGGCCACGCAACTGTTGCTGTAAGGTCAGCAGCAGCGTCACCTCCTCGACCCTGCGGCGCGTCGTGCGGCTCACCTGGTGCGGATCCCGTTCAAAGAGACTTTTTGCCCCCAGAATATGCTCCGCAAGGCAATGCTCGTAGATCGTACCGGGAATATGCCAGCGCTGAATTTCTTTACCCTTAATCAGCTCCAGCACATCTTCTGCGCCGCGTCGGTCGTGGCTGACGATGCGCCCGTCGCGCAAATAGAAGCGTAATCCCTTTTGCCCGCCCGCAGGCCCCGCGTATTTGTTAAGCCAGATGTCCACCGGCACGCCGCTGATGCTTCCCTGCAAATGCGCCTCGCCTTCCGCCGTGGTCAGATCGCCCATTGCGATTTCGCGGCCCAGGCGGTCTTTTGCTGTCACCACCTGCAACGTCATATCGTCACTGCCGCCCAGGTAAAGCATCGTTTCACGCAGCATCGCCAGCACGTGCGTACCGATATCCAGAATCACACCATCTGGATGGCGAAGCGTTCGCGCGTCTGGCTCGCCGGTGGCGAAGTTGAGCGCAATGGGCTCTCCTTCGGCGTTATACCCGCTTGGCTCCTGCAAAAAACCTTCGATTTTGACGATGTCAGAAACATGAGAGACCAGTGATTGCTTTACGCTATCGAGACGCGCCATCCAGTGATCGAGCGCCAGCACGCGGTCGGCGGCTCCCGGTTGAGCCAGCAGCGCTTTCAGTTTTTCAATTTGGGGCAGCGTGGCGACAATCGGTTTTTCTACCACAATACGCGACGCGGGTGAGGCCAGCGCCTGCTCAAGTACCTCGAGGTGGTACAGGGAGGAAGTGGTGATAAACAGGGTATCCAGCGGGTGGGAAAGAAGTTCACCGAGCGACGCGCAACGTGTGACCCCTTCAGGCTGCTTCTCGGGATGAATATCAAAACCTAAACAGCGCGGAGTATCAGGAAAAAGATTTCGTATTGCCGGTAAGTAAGCCGTTTCAACCACAGCACCAAGCCCAACAAACCCTAACAGCATGTTCTTACCTCGTTAAGTCAATTGCCGGGGCATAACGCCACCCCGGCAAGGTCGAGGTTTATCAGGCGTTAGCGGCCGGTTTAGTCTGCGCATTTTCCAGCATGCGGCGCACCGGAACAATGAGGACGATCAGCACCGCAGCACAAATCAGCAGCGCAATGGAGCAACGGGCAAAGAGGTCTGGCAGCATATCCAGCTGGTCGGCCTTCACGTGACCACCAATCAGCCCCGCAGCCAGGTTACCCAGCGCACTGGCGCAGAACCACAGGCCCATCATCTGGCCGCGCATTCTCTCCGGCGCCAGCAGGGTCATGGTCGCCAGACCAATCGGACTCAGGCACAGTTCCCCGAGCGTCAGCATCAGGATACTGCCCACCAGCCAGAACGGAGAAACCCCTGCCCCACCGTTGCTCAGCACGTTCTGCGCCGCCAGCATCATCAGGCCAAAGCCCGCCGCCGCGCACAGAATGCCGATCACGAACTTGGTGATGCTGCTCGGACGAATGTTTTTGCTCGCCAGCTTCGGCCATGCCCAGCTAAATACCGGGGCCAGCAGAATGATGAACAGGGCATTGATCGACTGGAACCACACCGCCGGGATCTCAAAATCACCGATCATGCGGTTAGTGTAGTCGTTGGCGAACAGGTTGAAGGAGGTTGGCTTCTGCTCGAACGCGGACCAGAAGAACGCGGCGGAGACCAGCAGAATAAAGCACACCAGCAGCCTTGCGCGCTCTTTGCGATTCAGCCCGGCGAAGATGAACAGATAGATGAAGTAGAGCGCGACGGAGGCGGCAATCACATACACCAGCACGCTGGCGACCGCGACCGGATTAATCACAATCACGCCCTGGGCAATCAACGTTACGATGAGTGCAACACCCACAGCCAGCGCCAGCAGCCAGGCACCCACGCCGTTACGTTTCACTACCGGACTGTTCCAGGTGGAGTCCAGACCGACTTCACTGTCGTAGCGCTTCATGGCCGGAACGGCAAACACGCGGAAGATAATCAGGGCGACCAGCATCCCGATACCACCGATACCAAAGCCCCAGTGCCAGCCGTGGGTTTTAATCAGCCAGCCGGAAATCAGAGGGGCAATGAACGAGCCCATGTTGATGCCCATATAGAACAGCGAGAAACCGCCGTCACGACGCGCATCGCCTTTTTTATACAGGGTGCCGACCATGACCGAGATACAGGTCTTGAACAGGCCGGAGCCGAGCACGATAAACATCAGGCCGATGAAGAACAGGTTGTCGCCCATGATGGCCGACAGGGCGATCGACAGGTGCCCGAGCGCAATCAAAATCGAACCGTACCAGACGGCCCGCTGCTGGCCGAGCCAGTTATCCGCCAGCCAGCCGCCCGGCAGCGCAGCGAGGTACATGGTGCCGGCAAAGATGCCGACAATCGCCGAGGCGTTTTCACGCGCCAGGCCCATCCCGCCGTCATAGACGGTGGCGGCCATAAACAGAATCAGTAGCGGGCGAATACCGTAAAACGAAAAACGCTCCCACATCTCGGTGAAGAACAGCGAACCGAGCGGATAAGGATGGCCGAAGAAGGTTCGGCTCTCTTTTTGATTAACAGAGGATTGCATAATTCTCCCGAAAAGGTATGTGTCGTGCTTGTAAACACCAGCATGTACGCCGAACGGTTACGTATCCGATCGATTTTTTACATGCGGCGAAATGTTGGTTAACCATTTGATAACCAGGCGCTAGTTTTGTCTAGTACCGAACCCTGGACTTTAAGACGAAAATTCGATGATTGTCTACTTTCTTAGATATAAACATGGTTAAAAGCGAATAGTGATTGACATCACACAGGGAAGGCAGGCCTTTTGAATGGGCGAAAAAAACCCGCGACAGGCGCGGGTTTTAGTGAGTTCGGTAAGAATTATTTGCTTTTCTTAATGTGCTTAATCAAACGCTTACGCTTACGCATCTGGTTCGGCGTCAGGGTGTTGCGTTTATTCGCAAACGGGTTCTCCCCTTCCTTGAACTGAATACGGATAGGCGTACCCATCACGTCCAGCGACTTGCGGAAGTAGTTCATCAGGTAGCGTTTGTAGGAGTCCGGCAGATCCTTCACCTGGTTACCGTGGATCACCACGATAGGCGGGTTATACCCCCCGGCGTGAGCATATTTCAGCTTCACGCGACGACCACGCACCAGCGGCGGTTGGTGGTCTTCAGCAGCCATGTTCATGATACGGGTCAGCATCGCCGTGCTCTGACGGCGGGTAGAGCTGTCATAGGCTTCACGAACGGATTCGAACAGGTTGCCAACACCACTCCCGTGCAGGGCAGAGATGAAGTGAACGCGGGCAAAGTCGATAAAGCCCAGACGGAAGTCCAGCGTCTCTTTCACCTGCTCGCGCACTTCATTGCTCAAACCGTCCCACTTGTTGACGACGATAACCAGCGAGCGCCCACTATTGAGGATAAAGCCGAGCAGAGAGAGATCCTGATCGGAGATACCTTCACGTGCGTCGATGACCAGCAGCACCACGTTGGCGTCTTCAATCGCCTGAAGGGTTTTGATCACCGAGAATTTTTCCACCACATCGGTGATTTTCCCACGCTTACGCACCCCTGCGGTGTCGATAAGTACGTACTCACGTTCATCGCGCTGCATTGGAATGTAAATGCTGTCACGCGTTGTGCCTGGCATGTCGTAAACCACCACGCGCTCTTCACCGAGAATACGGTTAGTAAGCGTAGACTTACCTACGTTTGGGCGACCCACGATAGCCAGCTTGATAGGCAGATCCTGCGGGTTGAAGTCGTCTTCCGGCTCTTCCTCGCCTTCCTCTCCGGCTTCAAACTGCGCCCAGTATTCAGCGTCCTCGTCCACCTCTTCCGGCGGGTTCACTTCATCTACCCACGGCAGCAGAACGGTTTCCAGCAGGCTGGTGACGCCACGACCATGCGAGGCCGCGATAGGATAAATATCGCCCAGGCCTAAAGACCAGAAATCCGCAACAGCCTGATCGGCATCGATGCCGTCAGTTTTGTTCGCCACCAGGAAGGTAGGCTTTTCGCGTGAACGCAGATGTTTAGCAATAGCAGAATCCGCGGGCATCAGGCCAGCGCGAGCATCCACCATAAACAGAACCACATCCGCTTCTTCGATAGCCAGCAGAGATTGCTCTGCCATGCGGGTTTCTACGCCGTCTTCCGTACCGTCAATACCCCCGGTATCGATACAGATGAACTCGCGTCCTTCCACCTCTGCACGACCGTACTTACGGTCACGCGTCAGCCCCGGGAAATCCGCAACCAGCGCATCACGGGTGCGTGTTAAACGGTTAAAAAGAGTGGATTTTCCAACGTTAGGGCGCCCGACAAGCGCGACCACAGGTACCATGTTTGAAGCCTCATAAAATTCAAAATAACGTCGCTTTCGCAGCGTTTTTAAAAATGTCAAAACGGCTCCTGAGTGAACAGGAGCCGTTTAGTATACTACAACCGCCGTGTAATTAACGCGTGATCGCGTACAGCGTGCCGTCTTTTGCCTGAATCAGCAGTTTGCCGTCAGCCACAACGGGCTCCGTCAGGAAGCCTGAGCTATCCACTTTCTGCTGTGCCACGAAGCGACCATTCTCTGGATCGATCCAGTGCATATAGCCTTCGCTGTCGCCCACCACCAGGCTGCCGTTATACAGTGCCGGTGCGGTCAGCAGACGGTGCAGCAGATCGCTCTGCGTCCACAGCGTCACGCCACCTTCGGTGCTCAGCGCCAGCAGACGGTCGTTCTGATCCACCATATAAATACGGTTGCCGTCGACGATGAAATCGTTCACGGAACCCAGCTCACGTTTCCACATGATCTGGCCGCTACGCAGGTCCAGCGCCGTCAGGTTGCCGTTGTATGCCAGCGCGTAAACCACACCGTCGACGATAACTGGCGTGGTGTCCACGTCACTCAGACGGTCAATTTCAGTTGAACCGGTCGCCTGGGAAATACGCTGCTGCCAGATCATCTGGCCCTGCTGCATCAGTACCGCGCTGACACGGCCGTTGTCACCGCCCACAATGGCGGCGCCAAAGGCGGTCGCCGGAGCAGATTCGCCACGCAGAGACAGCGCTGGCATATCCAGGTTAACCGTCCATTTTACCAGACCATCGGCTTCGTTCAGCGCCTGCAACTGGCCGTTGCTGGTATGGATCAGCACCAGGCCGTCGCTGACAACCGGACGCGACAAGGATTCACCGGCAACGGTGGTCTGCCATGCAACCGAACCGTCGCTGGCATTCAGCGCGTAAACCTGCGCTTTTTCGCTGCCCACATACACGTGACCGCCAGCAACGGTCAGGCCGCCAGAAAGCAGTGCAGGTTTACGGGAGAACCAGCCGTCTTTTTCCGCCAGGTTAATGGACCACACTTCTTTTCCGTCATCAGCGTTCAGCGCTTTAACGGTGCCTTTGCGATCGGCCGCATAGACAACGCCGTCAGCAAATGCCGGGTGCAGGTTGGAATAAAAATCGCCAATACCATCTCCCACAGAGGTGTCCCAGGCGGTGGATGGGGTGAACTGGTTTTCAACCGTCGGCAGCGGGGACATTTTAACAACGTCTTCTTCGCCACTGAACAGTGAACAACCACTCAATAACGTAACAGAAAGCAGTCCTGGCAGAAGTAATTTACGCAATTGCATTGGGTCCCTCTCAGACGGACAAATTATTTATTTTCATCTGCATCATTTCGCTCAGCGCAGGTGAAGCTTTACTATCCACGCCAGCTTGCCACGCTTTACGCGCGCCCGCTTTATCACCTTTACTCAGCAGTGCTTCACCGCGAAGATCGGCAACAATAGCGGCAAAGCCTTCGCCTTTGATGGTATCAAGCGTTTTCAGCGCGTCGTCGGCTTTTTTCTGCTGAACCTGGATACGCGCCAGACGCAGATTGATCACCGCTTTCAGATTTTCGTCACTGGCAGCAGCAAGCCCCTGAGACAGTTGCGCAGCGGCTTTGTCCAGTTCGTTTTTATCAACATACTGCTGAGCCACTTCCAGCGCAGCCAGCGCGCCGTAGGTGTTTTTGTTGTCAGCGGCAAATTTCTCCGCAGCCGTCAACGTTTGCGGCTGATCGGCACGGATTGCGCTAACGGTATTTTCGTAGTTCAGGGACGAACCGCGAGCAGAGTCAGCCTGATGATTGTTCCAGTAACGCCAGCCTACCAGCGCACCAACACCTAAAATAACCCCTACAACCAGTGCCTTGCCGTTTTCAGCAAAGAAGCGCTTAACCGCATCAACCTGGTCGTGTTCGTTCTCGTAAATTTCCACGCAGTCCTTCTCCTTAGCCCAATAGAGTGCGCAAGTGCGCCGCAACGCCATCCTGCGTTACCGTAGTTTGCTCACCAGAGCGCAGGTCTTTGACTACCACTTCGCCGTTGGCCACTTCGGACTCACCCAGCACCAGTGCGATACTTGCGCCCCACTTATCGGCACGAGCAAACTGTTTTTTAAAGTTGCCGCCGCCGTGGTTGGTCATCAGCTTAACGTCCGGCAGCGCATCGCGCACGCGTTCGGCAAGCTGCATCGCCGCAGACTGCGTATCCGCACCTGAGGCCACCAGGTATATATCGACAACAGGATCGGCTTTAAATTCCGGATTAACTGCCTGAACCAGCAAAACAAGTCGCTCAAGGCCCATCGCGAAGCCTACAGCCGGTGCTGCGCGACCACCCAGTTGTTCGACCAGACCGTCATAACGACCGCCGGCACAGACGGTGCCCTGCGAACCGAGGCTGGTGGTGACCCACTCAAATACGGTGCGGTTGTAGTAGTCCAGACCGCGCACCAGACGCTGGTTAACGGTATAAGCAATGCCCGCCGCTTCAAGCAGCTTGCACAGGCCGGCAAAGTGTTCGCGGGAATCCTCATCCAGGTAGTCACCCAACGCTGGCGCATCGTTCAGCAGCGCCTGTACGTCAGGATTTTTGGAATCGAGTACGCGCAGCGGGTTGCTGTACATACGACGCTTACAGTCTTCGTCGAGCTTCTCTTTGTGCTGTTCCAGGAACGCCACCAGCGCATCGCGATAGTTCGCACGCGCTTCCAGAGAACCGATAGAGTTCAGCTCCAGGGAAACGTGCTCAGAAATACCGAGCGCACGCCACCAGCGGGCAGTAAGCATAATCAGCTCAGCATCGATATCTGGTCCTTGCAGACCAAACACTTCCACGCCAAGCTGGTTGAACTGACGGTAGCGGCCTTTTTGCGGACGTTCGTGGCGGAACATCGGGCCGATATACCACAGGCGCTGCTCCTGATTGTACAGGAGACCATGTTCGATGCCAGCGCGTACGCAACCCGCCGTCCCCTCAGGACGCAGAGTCAGGCTGTCGCCGTTGCGGTCCTCAAAGGTGTACATCTCTTTTTCAACCACGTCGGTTACTTCGCCGATCGCGCGTTTGAATAACGGGGTCTGCTCTACAATCGGCAAACGAATTTCGCTGTAACCGTAGCTGCCGAGCACCTGCTTCAGTGTGCCTTCAATGCGCTGCCAGATGGCGGTTTCGCCAGGCAGATAATCGTTCATGCCGCGGATGGCTTGAATGTTTTTTGCCACGTTTATTCTCTTTCTATATACAAAAAAGAACCCAAAGAATGGGTTCAATCATACATGGGAAGCAGCCTGCTTCCCATCACGTTATTTTTCAACCTGCTGAACGCTGATGCGCTTCGCTTCGTCCATCATCGTCGCTTTCGCGCGAATCCGGGCTTCGAGCTGGTCGATCATATCACTATTATCCAGACGATCTTTACGAACGCCATCTTCATAGAGACCACTTTTCTTGTTACCGCCGGTAACGCCCAGCGTGGACACCAGCGCTTCACCCGGACCGTTCACCACGCAGCCGATGATGGAAACGTCCATCGGGGTGATGATGTCTTCCAGGCGCTGCTCCAGAGCATTCACGGTGCCGATCACGTCAAACTCCTGACGTGAACAGGTTGGGCAGGCAATGAAGTTGATCCCACGCGCGCGGATACGCAGTGATTTCAGGATGTCGAAACCGACTTTGATCTCTTCCACCGGATCGGCGGCCAGGGAGACGCGTAACGTGTCGCCGATGCCTTCAGAGAGCAGCAGGCCGAGACCAATCGCCGATTTTACCGAACCGCTGCGCAGACCGCCCGCCTCGGTGATCCCAAGGTGGAGCGGCTGATCGATCTGTTTTGCCAGCAGACGATACGATTCAACGGCCAGGAAGACGTCAGACGCTTTCACGCTCACTTTAAACTGATCAAAGTTAAGGCGATCCAGATGATCGACGTGACGCATTGCGGATTCGAGCAGCGCCTGCGGCGTCGGCTCACCGTACTTTTCCTGGAGATCTTTTTCCAGAGAGCCAGCGTTCACGCCGATACGGATTGGAATGTTTTTGTCGCGGGCGCAGTCAACCACCATGCGAATGCGCTCTTCGTTGCCGATGTTGCCTGGGTTAATACGCAGGCAATCGACACCATATTCAGCGACTTTCAGCGCGATACGGTAATCGAAGTGAATATCGGCAACCAGCGGAACGCTCACCTGCTGCTTGATCAGTTTGAACGCCTCGGCGGCATCCATGGTCGGTACAGAGACGCGAACAATGTCCGCGCCTACGCGTTCTAATGCTTTGATTTGATTGACCGTCGCTTCTACATCCGTAGTACGCGTATTGGTCATCGACTGGACGGCGATAGGCGCCCCATCGCCGACTGGCACGTTCCCAACGTAAATCCGTTTCGATTTTCTACGTTGAATAGGAGCCTGGTTATGCATGTAAAATCTCCCGCATTGCCCGTCTGTTACTGTGCTGCTGATTGTTCGGCATTAACGGTAAGACGCGCAACCTGGTTAGTTCTGATAAAGCGGCTCAGATCGACAGGTTTTCCTTGATACTGGATCTGTACCGCTGCCGGTGCGCCGATTTTAAGCTTGTAAGGTGCCTGGCCCGTTAGATTTAACGTGCCATCTTTACGTTGCAGGCCGCTGAACAGCTTTTTACCTGTCGCATCAGTCACTTCCAGCCAGCAATCCGCCGTGAAATTCATCACCAGCGCATTCGGGTCAACGGCAGGTGCCGCCGTACCCGCCGGGTCAGTTGGCAGTGACGCCGCGGTGTTATCTGCCGGTGCCGTTGCCGCAGGGGCGGTATCAACATTGGCCTGTGAAGGTGATACGACCGCGTTCTGATCCTGGGCCTGGGTGGCTGGTGCGGTATTCGCCGTCGCTTCTGGCGTCGTCGCTGGCTCGGTTGCAGGCGTGCTGCTTGCTGCCGCTTGAGGTTCGCTGGAGGTCGCAGCTCCTTCGGTGCTCAGCGGCACGCTTTGCGCGCCGTTATTACCAGACTGATTGAGCTCAGCGGAGGACTGATCGGCCATCGTCGTGATCTCTTCCTGCTGCGCTTTGTGGTTTTGCCACCACCATGCGCCCGTCAGGCCGACAACCACGAACAGGACCAGCCAGGTAAAGCTCATCAGCCAGCCATCGCGTTTTTTACGACGTTTACCCAGAGAGAAGCTCTGCATCGGCGCAACTTTTGCCGCACGCACAGGCGCCTGCTTCTCCATCATCGGCAGTAATTCGTCTTCAGGGATATGAACCAGTTTGGCGTAAGAACGGATATAACCGCGCAGAAACGTTGAAGCCAGATCGGCGGGTGCCTTATCTTCTTCAATATCGCGAACGGTGGAAACCTTCAGGCACAGGCGTTCTGCAACGGCTTGCTGGCTGAGTCCGAGTTGTTCACGGGCGTTGCGAAGACGAACGCCAGTGGAGAGTGCTGCATTTTGATCGTGAGTGGCTTCAGTATTCATTCGCTACAACTACTGGTACGTGAAAATAAGGGTTCAGGTGCCGGTGAGTCACAATGCCACCCGCACCGCGAAACTTTAGGTCAGTTAACCTGGAACAAACAGTATAAGACTGTCGGGCCGCAGATGACAGCGCTGGCAGGCCTTCACGCTAAACTGTTGTTACGTCGTTACATACTGCCCGAAAGTCGTATGAAACGCACCGTAATTATTAATCAGTCATAATGATTGTGACTGAATATTCAGTAAATTAATGCTTCACGGCGCAAAAAACGCGCCGTGTCTGCATAATAATCAAACGGTTTTGACCGCGATTGACTCACCCTGCATGCGCTTACGCAGCGTACGTTTGGTACGGTCAATAACGTCACCCGCCAGCTGACCACAGGCTGCGTCGATATCATCGCCACGCGTTTTACGAACGATGGTGGTGAAACCATACTCCATCAGCACTTTTGAGAAGCGATCGATACGGCTGTTCGAGCTACGGCCATACGGCGCGCCCGGGAACGGGTTCCATGGGATCAGGTTGATCTTACATGGCGTATCTTTCAGCAGTTCAGCCAGCTCATGTGCATGTTCGGTACCGTCGTTAACATGATCCAGCATCACGTACTCAATGGTCACGCGGCCCTGGTTCGCGTTAGATTTCTCCAGATAACGGCGCACGCCAGCCAGGAAGGTTTCGATATTGTACTTTTTGTTGATCGGCACAATTTCGTCACGGATGGCGTCGTTTGGCGCGTGAAGGGAGATGGCCAGCGCAACGTCAATCATGTCGCCCAGTTTGTCCAGCGCAGGCACAACGCCGGAAGTAGAGAGCGTAACGCGGCGCTTGGACAGACCAAAACCGAAATCGTCGAGCATGATTTCCATCGCCGGAACGACGTTGGTCAGGTTGAGCAGCGGTTCACCCATCCCCATCATCACCACGTTGGTGATTGGACGTGTACCGGTGACTTTCGCCGCGCCCACGATTTTCGCGGCACGCCAGACCTGGCCGATGATTTCCGACACGCGCAGGTTACGGTTAAAGCCCTGCTGCGCCGTAGAGCAGAATTTGCACTCCAGCGCACAGCCCACCTGAGAAGAGACGCACAGCGTGGCGCGATCGTCTTCCGGGATATACACGGTTTCAACGCGCTGATCGCCAACGGCAATGGCCCACTTGATGGTGCCATCTGAAGAGCGCTGCTCTTCCACCACTTCCGGTGCGCGGATTTCCGCCACTTCTTTAAGCTTATTGCGCAGCACTTTGTTGATGTCCGTCATGTCATCAAAGTTGTCGCTGCAATAGTGGTACATCCATTTCATGACCTGATCGGCACGAAATGGCTTCTCGCCCATCTCTTTAAAGAACTCGCGCATCTGCTGACGGTTCAGGTCCAGCAGGTTAATTTTTCCATTTTTATTGGGAACCGCAGGAATGGCGACTTCGGAGGTATTCACTAATTCAGACATAATTTTTTCCGGCCTCGTTGTTACACGTTGTGGCCCTTGGTGGGTTGAAAAGAAACGCCCCGGTAAGCAGTCTGCTCGTCCGGGGCGTTGCATTGTACAAAGTCTGGCGCAGGGATGCCACGTTTGCACGCGGCATTTACGAAATTATTAGCGAGTGCGCGGGCACACTTCGCCTTCAGCGAAGAAGAACGCGATTTCGCGCGCAGCAGATTCAACAGAGTCGGAACCGTGGGTGCCGTTCTCGGTGAAGCTGTCTGCATAGTCGGCGCGCAGAGTACCTGCCAGCGCGTTGTCCGGGTTGGTTGCACCCAGCAGATCGCGGTGACGCTGTACCGCGTTTTCGCCTTCCAGTACGGATACCACGATTGGGCCAGAGGTCATGAACTCGACCAGACCATCAAAGAATGGGCGACCTTCGTGCTCAGCGTAAAAACCGCGAGCCTGCTCAACGGTCAGGTGCAGCATTTTGGTGCCAACGATCTTAAACCCTGCTGATTCAAAGCGAGCGAAGATGCTGCCAATAACGTTTTTTGCCACCGCGTTTGGTTTGATGATGGAAAAAGTACGTTCAATAGCCATTGATAACCTCTGTAAAATGTTCTGTTGTTTTTGCATACCTGAGTATGGTGTGGCGCGGATTATAAAGAGCAATAGCGCCATTGCCTATGGTTATGCATAACATTTTTTTAAAATGAGACGAAGATTAGCAACAGCTCGTATTTCGCATACCGTGTTGATGATGAAAACAGAGCGGACACTGCTTTTCATCAGACGTAAATGACCAGAAATGACGGTGGCACGTCAGGCAAACGGCTTCATATGCAGGTATGGTCACGCTTTTCGCTGTTCCTTCTGTTTGCGTCACGTTTATCGCCGCATGCTGGCATACCGCTTCGCAGCCGCCGCACCCCGTACAGCGTCCGGTTTCCACGACCAGTTCAGCGTTCTCAAACCGAATCGCGTTTTCCGTACAACTTCGCCAGCACGCGCCGCACAGTATGCAGGATTTGGCATCGAGAGTTATCTCTGCCTCGCTAAACGCAGAAAACGCCCTGCGCAGTTTACGCTGACCGGGCACGACGCTACAGGCCCGGACATCCTCACGGGGAACGTGCATCAGCGCACGCCGGGCGGTATTAACCTCGTTGACGGGTATATGTTTAAACGCCCACGCCGCTTCACCGCGCCGACGAAGCGCCAGATTCAGCCGGGCAATCGCCAGCAACCAGTCAGGATTCTGCTCCGCGTCGATACTGATAAAACGAACGTGGTGCTGCGCGTGCCACAGCAGAAGCTCATTCACCCCTGGCGCACGGTCAGTAAACGGCCCAACAAGCGTATCGCCACACAGAAAGCGTTTTCGCGGCGTGATGCCGGTGATGGCCTCAGCGGGGCAGACGAACAGGCAGTCACCGCATTCAATACAGCGGCTGTCATCAACCGAGACGCTTGAGTCGGTAAAAGTAAAAGCCTGCACAGGACAGACGTCCGCGCAGGCGAGGCAGGAAGCGTGGCGAAAACGGCGACGGACGCACGCATGCGTCACGTCCATCGCCGGGGCAAAGGTCAATCCGCCCATCAGCCAATACTGAAGAAAACGAAGCGCAGCATCAGCTCACCGACAATCAGCAATGCGCTTCCCAGCAGCATGGGAGATCGCGCCGCTTTCAGACCGCCCGCAGCAAAGCACAGCATACCCGCAACGGATACGCACCAGCTCAGCAGATGAACGGTTCGCAGTTGCTCCAGCATCTGTAGCGGTGCGTGAGGGAACGTCACCACGGTGTTGTCCATAGCCGTAATATCTGCCAGCCAGACGGGCTGCATCACCAGACGCACAAGCACCACCAGCGTAATAATGACAACCGCCGCACGCACGGTTGTCTGAGTACGCGTCCAAACGGCCATGCAGGCTGAGCCGATAATCCCCACCGAACCGATAAACAGCACCAGCGTGTTTACGTGCTGCCATGTCACCACGGATGCGTGCATGTAGATCTGCGCCATGCAGAACACGTCGACTAAACCAACCAGACCTGCCACAACCAACAGTGGCTTCCAGCCTGGCTTTTTGACAAACATCAGCAGCGTTGCGAAGCCAAGCGCCGCAAGATAAAGACTGGCAAAGATAATCTCACGACTCAGCCAGGAGCTGGATACGTGGCGCAGCGCGTTAAGAGCATTAAGCGGATAGCCCATGTGCAGCGCGGAGGCGAGCAGCCCCAGACTCGCCAGCACAAACGCTCCGGCTGCCGGCAGCAGCGCGCTGCGTTGCGTGCTTCCGAACGCCAGCCACAGCGTAACGCCCACCGATCCTTGCAGGAACAGCGTAAAAATCAGCAGCGGTAACTCATGCATGACGTTTCCCCTCTTTCTCTGCGCCCTGATGCGCTTTGATCACCAGGTTTGGTTTGGTGATGGAGGAATCAGGCAAGCCTTTCACATCACAGACCGCACCATACTTCGCCCGCAGTTCATCAATCGGCCCGAATTTAATCGCTTCGAGTGGACAGGTTGCCACACAGACGGGCTGCTCTCCCTTCGCCTGGAGATCCACGCAGAAATCACATTTGGACATCTGCCCGGTCTGCTCGTTGAGCTGTGGCGCGCCGTAAGGGCAAGACCATGCGCAGTAGCCGCAGCCGACGCACTTATCAGTATCAACGCGCACAATGCCGTCCCCCGGACGCTTATGCATCGCTGTGGTCGGACAATTTTTGGTGCAGACAGGGTCTGCGCAGTGGTTACAGGAAATAGAGAGCGTGTAGGCAAAAACGTTGTTGCTGACGCCGCCCTGCCCGGTCGGGATAAAACTCCCGCCGTTGACTTCATAAACGCGACGGAAACGACGTCCGACCTCAAGGTTGTTTTTATCTTTGCACGCCACCTGGCATGCCTTGCAGCCCGAGCAGCGAGAAGAGTCGATATAAAAACCCAGCTGTTTGTCGCTCACCGGTGCGTAATGTTTAAACTGACTCATGCTTTAGCTACCTCCACCAGCATGGTTTGATGGGAATTCCCTTTCGCAAGCGCGGTAATACGGGCGGAACTGAGCACGTTCGCGCAGCCGCCTTTATCGATACCCTGCGCGTCCGGCTGCCACCAGGCGCCTGCCTGCATGGCCACCACGCCTGGAATGATGCGCGGCGTGACCTCCGCCGGGATCTCGCAAATGCCGCGCGCGTTATGAATACGCACGGTATCCCCCTGCGCAATGCCGCGCTTTTGCGCATCCTGCGGGTTGATCCACAGCTTTTGCTGCTGCGCCTCAATTAACCACGGGTTGGCGTACTGGGTGGAGTTAGCGCGGTTTTTCCCTTTCCAGGTGATCAGCTGGAGCGGGAAGGTTTTGACCAGCTCGTCTTCCGGCCCTTCATGGGCAGGCACGTAGTGCGACAGCGCCGGAATTTCCGGGTGATGCATGTCGTACAGACGCTTCGAGAAGATCTCAATTTTTCCGGACGGCGTCGGGAACGGATGATTCTGCGGATCGCGAATGTTGTCTTCAAAGGCAACGTACGGCGCGCTTTTGAAAAGATGCTGACGCGTCTTCTGTAGCGTCGCGAAGTCCGGCAGGTTTTCATCCGGCATGGACAGCCGCGTCTGCTCCCAGATGTGCTCACTCCACGCTTTTTCGTCACGGCCCTCGCTGAACGCTGGCTCGACGCCAAGCTTAGCAGCGACCTCCCGTAGCCAGTCGTAGTCTGAACGGCGTTCAAATTCAGGTTCAATCAGCTTTTCTGACAGGATCAGATAGCTTGCCGTGCCCCAGGTTTCGCCGATATTCCAGCGTTCCATGAAGCTGGTTTCCGGCAAAAGCAGGTCGGCGTATCTGGCGCTCGGCGTCATAAACAGATCGCTTGCGACGATAAACTCGATTTTCGACTCGTCTTCCAGGACACGGGTTGCCTGATGAAGATCCGGGTTCTGGTTAGCCAGATAATTGCCCGCCAGCGAGAACAGGATGCGGATATTGCTGTCCAGCTTCTCAGCATCCTTCAGGCCATCTTCCGCGGTTACCTTAGAAGCATCATCCGCGGCCTGCACCCAGTTCATGACCGAAATTTTGGCGTTGACCGGGTTGTCCGGCATCTCTGGCCCGGCCGCAAATTTGCGGTTTGCGCAGCCGCCATAGCCTGCTGCCCAGCCGCCTTTCACCCCGACGTTACCCGTTAGCGTGGCCAGTATCGTCGAGCCGCGCGCGGTGCGCTCGCCGCAGTTGTGACGCTGCGGTCCCCAGCCCTGGATCAGCGCGGCGGGTTTGGTGGTTGCGTAGTCGCGCGCCAGCTGACGAATAGTTTGTGCAGGCACGTGGGTGATTTTCTCTGCCCACTCGGGCGTTTTCGCCACGCCATCCTTTGCACCGCTCAGGTAAGCCATCAAAGATTCATTGGCCGGAACGCCCTCTGGCATGGCGTCTTCGTCAAAGCCCAGGGTGTAGCGCTGAATAAAGTCGCGATCGTGCAGATTCTCCGTGACGATCACATACATCATCGCGTCCATCAGGGCGTTGTCCGTGGCAGGAAGCAATGGGATCCACTGATCGGCAAGGGAGGAAACCGTATCGGAATAGCGTGGGTCGACAACAATGAAGCGCGTGCCGTTTTGCTTCATCTTCTGGTAGAAGTGGTTGCTGTGCCCGAAGATGGTTTCCGTCGGGTTATGCCCCCAGAGAATGACCAGTTTGGTATCCAGCAGCGTGTCCAGAGAGCTGCCGCTGGCGGCGGTGCCATAGGTATACGGCGTTGCCGCCGCCGTGTTACCCATACTGACCGAGTGATAGCTTTCGAGATAGCCGCCGGTTAAGTTGAGCAGACGACGAACCATTTTATCGCCGGAAAAGGTCCCGCCGGACACCGCGGTGCCCACATGAACATAGCGTGACGCAGCACCGTATTTTTGCGTAATAGTTTTTAATTGATTCGCAATGAGGGTGGTGGCTTCATCCCAGGTAATACGCTCGAATTTTCCTTCGCCACGTTTACCTACGCGTTTCATTGGATATTTCAGTCGATCGGGGTGATAAACAAATTTCCGATAAGCCCGACCACGAACGCAGGCGCGCATTACTGGCATCTGCGGATCCAGCGCGTTATCCGGACGCGTTGAAATTCGGGTCACAACGCCATCACTGACGTGAGCACGAATATCACACTTGCCGCCGCAGTCAAACGTACTACAGGTTTGCACCACTTTTTCTTCAGGCGTAGCGTCTGAAACCGCCGCGCCCTGTGCCTGTGCTTTGCCGGTTTTGACGACAAACGGCAGGGCGGCGAGCGCCGACCCTGCCTGAATAAACTGACGCCGGGATATGGCGGGAATAAGCCCTTCTCCCTGATGTTTATTTTTTTTCATTGCTCGTTCCTTCAAATAAAAACGCATTCTCGTTTTTTTCAGGAACGAATATTGATAATTATCAAGCTAACTCTTGAGGAGTAACACTTAGCGATCTAATTCAAAATTCACCGTCGCCGTTTGTCCTGTTTCATCCAATACAATTAATTGATATTTACCCGGTAAATATAATTGCAGTGAATAATTTTTCTGATGCCTGTCCAGCGGTTCGCCATTCAAAAACCACCATCGTTGCCCCTCTCCGCCGCTGGTTGAAACGTTAAGGGTCATATTTTTCTCACCTGGAAGACGTTTAATTACCGCCCCTTCTCTGACGCCTGACAACATCAGCGGCGCCGCATTATGGTTATCCAGCGGAGGGCAAACCGCTGAACGGGCGGGGAGACGAGCAGCCCGTTTTTCGGCAGCAGGCAGCCAGGGCTCCAGCGGCAGCGGCCAGACATCCAGCACTTTTTCTTTCGCATCAGGACAATCCGCCGCAACGCGCTTGCCTTCTTTATCCAGCCAGACCGGGAAACGGATCCCGCGAATACCTTCCTGATCCGGCAGCAGCAGCGTAGGCGGTTCACTGCCTTCCAGCAGCCAGGTTGACAGCCGACGCCGACAGTTTTCGCTCCCTTCAGGCAGGGACTGGCCGCCCGGCCAGCAAATCACGCCCCGTCCTACGCTTGCGGGACGCGGATCGCGCGGCAGGCGCGCTTCATCCACCATCGAGCGGGACTGAAGCATATTATTGACCTGATTGAGGAGCGGTACCGCGCTGGCGAAACCAAACTGACCGGCAACGGGCGTGCCGTCCGGGCGTCCGGTCCAGATTCCAATGATATACCGGGCGTTCAGCCCAATGGCCCAGGCATCCCGGTAGCCATAGCTGGTGCCCGTTTTCCACGCCAGCGGCGCAACCTGGGGCAGCGCACTGTCCGGCAGGGGCTGTGCTTCATTAGCGAGAATGCGACGAATGATCCACGCCGCCCCCTGCGATAACAGCGGACGTTCGATCAGCGGATCGCCCGGCTGTAAACGCAGCCGGCCCGCCTTACCCTGACGCGCAAAGGCGCTATAGGCGGCAGCGATATCAGCCAGGCGTGCGCCTGCGCCCCCCAGGATCAGAGAGAGGTTGGGCTGTGCCCCCGCAGGCAGAATGAGCGGTAATCCCGCGTTGCTCAGCATTCCGGCAAAACGTTTTGGGCCGTACGCTTCCAGAACCTGCACCGCAGGCAGGTTGAGGGAACGCACCAGGGCTTCGCTCATACTGACCGGCCCATGGAAGCCGCTGTCAAAGTTGCCCGGACGATAATCCCCCGTTTTTCTTGGCACATCCTGCAATAACGAAGCGGGATGGATCAGACCATCGTCCAGCGCCATGCCATAGATGAATGGCTTGAGGACCGATCCCGGCGATCGGATCGCATTGACCATATCCACGTGGCTGAAACGGCTGTCATCATTGATATCTACCGAGCCTACCCAGCCACGCACTTTCATGGATGTATGATCCACGACGATCATCGCCAGCGAACTGCGGGCAGGCAGGCGTGATTTCCAGTTCATTGCCAGCTCTTCAAGCTGTCGTTGCAAAGCTGCATCCAGCGTGGTGACTATTTTTGTGTCACGACTTTTACTCAGCATCATGCGGGAAAAGAGCGGCGCCAGCTGCGGCATCTGCCGGGGAGCCAGCCAGACCGGCTCTTCACGGGACTCTTTCACCTGCTTCTCAGACCAGACGCCCTGAGTCCGCATGCGGTCGAGCACTTTGTTCCGCGCCGCTTCGGCACGTTCCGGCCAGCGATCCGGGCGCAGACGGCTGGGTGCCTGCGGCAGCACTGCCAGCAGCGCCGCGTCGGAATAGCTCAGCTGAGACGGCGGTTTGCCCAGGTAAGTCCAGCTTGCCGCGCCCACGCCCTGCAACGTGCCGCCAAACGGGGCACGGTTAAGATACAGCGTCAGGATTTCACGCTTGGAGAGATGCCACTCCAGCTGCATCGCCCGCCACAGCTGACGAATTTTACCGCCAAAGGTACGCGGATGCGGATCCAGCAGGCGCGCCACCTGCATGGTAAGCGTGCTCCCGCCGGAAACCACTCTCCCGGAGGTGAGATCCTGCCAGGCGGCACGCAGTACAGAAAGCGGATTGACGCCCGGGTGATCCCAGAACCAGCGATCTTCATACTGGATCAGCGCCTCAAGATAGCGTGGGGAAACCTCTTCAATGGTAACCGGATAGCGCCAGATGCCTTCGCTGTCGGCAAAACGCCACAGCGGAACACCCTGCTCATCCACCACCACTCGCGCTGGGTTGACCTCTTTCAGGGGCAACGGCCACACGCGGTCAGCGACGACAATCAGCCCCCCTGAAACGAGAAGCGCTCCCGCCAGCCACAGCCAGCGGGAGCGAATCAGGCGTGCTATCCGCATCTTACGGAACAACGATCAGCGGGCCACTGGCCGCCCCCGTTGCCCGCCACTGCGGAACATACATGGACTCGACCATCGGAACAGGCACCCGATAGGTTCCCGGCGTAACGGCACGGGCCAGGTAAACCAGCGTGACCGGCTGACCTTCATTGACCGGCACCGCGGCCACAAAGCGATCGTCGCGGAATTCCATGTGCTGAATATCAGACTGTTGCATCTGATTCAGCAGGTTTTGCACTTCACTGCCGCTGTCCTGCAAGCTGGCGCTGCTGCTCGCCAGATTCTGGTTTTCCAGCTCCAGACCTGCCGGGAGCAGATCCACCACCAGCGCATCCGGCACGTTCTGGCTGGCCTTCACCTCCAGCCACACCAGAACCAGCTCACCGCTCTTCAGAGAAGAGAGCGACTTGCTGCTGCCGTCTGTCGCCAGGATATGACGTTCAATCTGCAAGACATTAGAGGATGGCTGAGGCGCATACTCCGGATAGCCAGTCGTGTCCAGTCGTACCCACAGCGGCGTAGTGCCGGTATTCGTCACCTGCAACGCACCAAGCTGAGCGCTGTTCAGGTTTTCTACCTGCGCTTTATCACTGCTCTGGGTCTGTTCAGAGAGGGTGGTCGTCGCCTGCCACGCGCCTGACAAGGTTTGCAGTGAACGTCCGGCCAGGAACAGCGCATTGCTCTCCTGAGTAGACAGCCAGCGCTGGCTGAACGCGTCTTCAGATAACGTGTTCAGCAGCCTGTTTTGCGCATCCGGCATCAGCTTGTACTCTTCCAGCAGGGAGAGCATCAGGGCATTATCACGCAGTTGGCTGCCGTAATCCGCCATCCAGTTTCGGCTGTCGTTACGGGGAGTTTTGAGAGCCAGATCCAGCGCCTGCTGGCTGCGCGGTGCATCCCCCATCAGTTTGAGTGCCATGCCCAGCTGCATCAACGGAAGCCCGGAAGCAGCCTGAGCGTGGCGCTCCCAGATTTCACGCAGCGCACCGAGCGGCGCTTTTTGCTGACGAGCCAGCACCAGCGAAGCGTACGCCTGAACAGCAAATTTGCTGGCCTGGGTGTCGTCGCTGTAGCGGATGGACATCATCCCCGGATCCTGTAAATAGCGCAGCAGTCGGCTGTTGGCGTTATTCACTGCCTCGGCAGGCACGCTGTAACCCTGCTCCCCTGCCCGCACCAGGAAGTCCGTGACATAGGCGGTCAGCCAGTACTCTTCCGGGCCGTTTTTATCCCACAAGGCAAAACCGCCATCGTCACGCTGCATTTGCAGCAGACGGGAGATCCCGATATCAATGGCCGCACGGCGTTTATCGTCGGTATCGCCTTTAATACCCAGAGCCTTAAGTTGTGCCGCGTTGGTGTAAAGCGACGGGAACAGGCCGCTGGTGGTCTGCTCAAGACATCCGTATGGATAAGCCTGAAGTTCACGAATGTAGCGTGCCAGATTTAAAGGTGGTTTACCACTGAGCAACAGTTGCCCCTGTAGCGTGGCAGGCGAGAAACCGTTGATATGCTGTGCTGGGGCACTCCAGGATTCGCCAGGGTTCAGCATCGTGCCCGTATTCACCGTTTGCGCCGGGAATGCGGGACGCACGCCAATTTTCCAGCTCTTCTGCTGCGGCGCAAACGTCTCACCAGGGAGCTGAAGCCCCGACACCTGAGCAGTCACTTCACCATCACCATAGCCTTCCAGGGCGCGCACCGGAATAAACAGGGTGCTACGTGCGCCAGGCGGCAGCTTAACCGGCTCTGGCTGAGCGCCTTCGAGCGACAACTTACCGGTTGCGGTTAACGCAATGTTCAGCGTTTGCGGCTGGTCCGTCAGGTTAGTCAGGTCCAGCGTCAGGCGGGAGGTATCGCCACTGGCGAGGAATCGCGGCGTGTTAAGCTCGGTGATAATCGGAGCCGCCACAATGATTTTGCTTTCGCTGCTGCCGAAATCGTCTTCCGTCCAGGCCTGCGCCATCAGACGCAGTTCGCCGTTGAAATCGCCAATCGGCAGCGTGATGGTGCCTTCGCCGTTGGCATCAAGCGTAACCGGCTGCGCCTGCTGGGCAATTATGGTGACATGGTTCACCGGTGGCTTACCGCCGCGTTTCAGTTCATCGCCGTCTCCGCCAAAGCGCAGTGCGGCCAGACGTCCCTGACCTTCAATCACCTGGCCGTAAACATCATAGATGTCCGCGCCATAGCGCTTCTGACCGAAGAAAGCTTCCCACGGATCCGGCGTGACGTAGTCGGTAATGTTCAGCACGCCGCTATCGACAGCCGAGACCAGTACGTTCACCTTCTGTGGCACAGTCCCCTCTTTTACGCTGGCTTTCACTTTCACAGAAAGCGTCTGGTTCGGACGCATTTTTTGCGGGTTATCCAGTGCGATGTTCAGGCGACGATTTTCGTCCCCCATTGGCAGATGCAGCAGGCCAACCGCCCGTTTTGGCGTGGCGGATTTGGATTTATCGCCAGGACGAACCACCAGCGTGCTGAGGTAGAGATCGTGACGTTTCCAGTCCTTATCCACCGGAATGGCGAGATCCAGACCGTTTGCTGGCACGTCGATCTCTTTCCACCACAGCGGTCCTTCGCTGGATTCGATCATTGCATAGCCCTTGCCTGCGGCCGGCGCTGCAATATGCAGGTTGATGGTATCGCCTGGCTGATAGGATGGCTTGTCCAGTTTCAGCGTCACACGATCCGGGCGAGCAGCGCCCGTGCCATCGCTGTTATCCTGCCAGCTGTACCCCGCCCAGAAGCGCACGCTGCTGACCATGTCATCAGGGGCTTTCACTTCCAGACGGTATGAGCCCCACTCCACCGGGAAGGTGACTTTACCGGTTTCATCGGCCTTGAGGTTTAGCTCCTGCTCGCCCTCAACCAGATCTTTTTGATCAAACTGGGACTGCCAGCCCTCACTCTCGGACCAGTTCCAGAAGTAGTCGCGACGCTCACGGATCAGACGCACCTGCAAACCAGATACCGCTTTTTTCGTCCCGCTGGCATCGGCATAGACGATGTCAAAGCTGGCGTTGCCGTTTTCATCGACAATCGGCTGATTGACGGTGGTATCGGTACGGTAGTCGTAAACGGCCTTGCTGGCGAACTGTGGGCGGATCCCCGGAAGTTCAGCCGCAGGCCAGATAGCCTGCTCGGCGCGTCGCGTTACCGGACGCCCACCTGATTCCAGCAGGCTGGCCTGCAAAATCAGTTGCAGCGGCGAGTGCGCCTCTTTCCACTGGCTTTCGGTGGTAACCTGCCCACGCCCCTGTTCGTCCAGCGTAAGCTGCACTTCATCCAGGCTGCGGCTCAGGTTCTCCTCGGCAATATCACCGAACTGGAAGCCAGGCAGCGCAGGCACCGCGTCACGTAGCGGACGCAGGAAAAGCTGGCCTTGCAGAGAATTACCGTTAGCCGGCGCGCCATACAGGTAATAGCCAGCAACGTTAAAGTCGACATTATCCTGCGGGGAAACTGGCGTTTTTTGCCCGGTCAGATTCAGCGCCATACGCTCAGGCATAAAATCTTCGACGTGGAAATCCCACATGCGCTGCTGGTTATCGCCCGTATTCGCGCGAATATGCCACATGCCGGTCTGGGCGCCGCTATCGAGCGGATAGTTGAAGCGATAAAGGCCGTTCTCAGGTTGCACAACGACCGTACGCGCCACCTGTCCGTCCGGGCGCAGCACGTCAAGTTTTACCGGCTGATCGGGAAGCGGTTTGCCATCGCTGTCGCGAAGCAGGCCGTTCAGGATCACCGTTTCACCCGGACGATAGATATCGCGCGGGCCAAACATAAAGAATTGTTTGCTGTAACCCGGGTTACCGGCGATATCAAACTCCGCCAGATCCAGCGCCGGAAGTTTGAGGTCGAGAAGCGTGGTCTGGCCATCTTTACTGGCCAGGATCAGCGCGGCTTCTTTATCGGTTTCCAGTTTCGCATGACCATCGGCGTCGCTGTTCGCCTCGGCCAGGGTCTGCCCTTTATCGTTCAGAAGGGTAATGGCCACACCTGACTGCGCCGCACCGTTTTCAAGACTCTGGGTGAAGATGTCCAGGCGGTTATGATAACGGTGAGCGGACAGCCCAATATCACTTAAGGTAAAGAGCGTCGCGGCGTTACTGTAGTTATAGTGACCAGCCTGATTCATCACGGCGATATAGACGCCAGACTGCTGGAGCGGCTTAATATCTTTGAGCGGCAGGAGCAGTTTTTCACGCGTATTGCGCGCCGGGTTGAGGTCGAAACGGCCGGTGTAGACCAGTTCCGCCATCTTCAGCAGGTTGTCAGATTCCCAGTTGGTCAGCGAGTTACGGTACTCCCACTGGCTGACAAACGAGGCCAGCGACTCCGGCTTCACGCGATAGAAGTTCACATCCACATTGTTGACGTTGAGCGCCATCACCGGCAACCCTTCCACCACCTTACCCGGCAGCAGCGATCCGCGGCTGGCGAATCCGACCGTCGGTTCAACATCCCGGGTGGTGATCGCTTTTTCATAGTCGATGCCGAATGTCGCTTTGTTCAGCGCCAGCAAATTACGTTCGACGGTGACGACCAGATTACGATTCGGCTCCAGATGGCGCAGGCGCAGCTCTTTCAGATTGGGGGCCAGTTCCCAGGCGCCGTCCACTTTGCCGCTTTTTTTATCCACCACATGCACCGTTTTCGCAAAATCCTGGCTGGGATCCAGCGGTACAGAGAAGGTCAGAACCAGCGTCGCAGCGCCGTCGAGTTGCACTTCAGAGGCATCCAGCAGCGTCAACGCCTTGCCCTGACTCTGCGCGGCCAGCTTAGCCAGCTTTTCAGGATCCGGTTTTGCCGGGGTTTTCTGTTCTGATGCAGTAGACGCTGCGGGGGCAGCGGCCTGAGGTTTGTCGTCGCTGTTATCACAGCCGACAAGCGTAAAGGTGGTGAGCAGCGCGAGAGAGATCGCAGCTAAGCGAAACGGTTTCATCCTGTGTCCCTGGCCTGAGGGGCCTGTTGGTCATCGTCCGGATAAGTATTATCCGCAAGTTTCGTTAATACAAAAAGTCCAATTTTATAATCTGGAAAGCACCTCGCAGAATGGCATCACGCAGCCAAACCGTGATGGAACGGCGATCACAGCGCATAACGTCACATGTTACCTTTCGCGTCATTTGTTTTTAAAACAAGAAGATAGCTGGATAAGCTCGCATCAGGCCTGCTAGTTTTATGACCATGACGCACCCCGAGTGCGCGGTTCAATAAGAGAGAAAGCCATGAAACGAGCCGTGAACGCCCTACAAAATTTCGGAAAATCATTGTACGGACCTGTACTTATCTTACCCATCGTCGGCCTGTTTATCGCCTTCGGGAATGTACTGGGTAACGGCAATCTGGCCGAGTACCTGCCGTTTCTCGGCCACCCGCTGATCCAGAGTGTCGGCCAGCTGATCGCCAAATCTGCCGTGTCGGTGCTGGTCAACCTGGCGCTGGTATTTGCCGTCGGGATCCCCATTGGACTGGCAACACGAGACAAAGGCTACGCGGCGTTGATTGGGCTGGTGACCTTTATCGTATTCATTAACGCGATGAACGTGACGTTACAGCTTCAGGGAGAACTGGCCCCTGCGGAACAGATGAAAGCCGCCGGACAAAGCATGGTGCTGGGCGTCCAGGTGCTGGAGATGGGCGTTTTCGCCGGGATCCTGACCGGGGCGCTCTCCGGTTATCTGTACAACAAATATTCCGGTGTCCAGTTTAACGGCGCGATGGCGATTTACTCCGGTCACTGCTTTGTCGCGATTGTGATGCTGCCTGTCTCTATGCTGCTCGGCGTGGTCATGAGCGAACTCTGGCCGTACGCACAGCATGGAATAAGCGCTCTGGCGCTGGCGATCAAAGGGTCCGGTCCGTTTGGCGTGGCGATCTACGGTTTCCTTGAACGCATTCTGGTGCCGACGGGCCTGCATCATCTGGTCTATACGCCGTTCCTGTATACCGAACTGGGCGGTACGCAGGAGGTGTGTGGCGCAACCTATCAGGGCGCGCGCAATATCTACTTCGCCGAGATGGCCTGCCCGGACGTGAAGCAGCTCAGCAGTACCGTGGTGTGGGATGCGCGCGGCATCAGCAAGATGTTCGGCCTTCCTGCCGCCGCGCTGGCGATGTACATGACCGCGAAGCCAGAGCGTAAAGCGATTGCGAAAGCGATTCTGATCCCGGCGGCGCTGACCTCGCTGCTGGTCGGCGTAACCGAGCCGATTGAATTCTCCTTCCTGTTCGTCGCCCCGCTGCTGTTCGTGGTGCATGCGGTGCTGACCGGCATCGGCATGATGCTGTTCTCGCTGTTTGGCGTTCACGCCATCGGCGCCAACGGGATTATCGATTTCATCCTCTACAACCTGCCGCTCGGCACGGAGAAGTCCAACTGGCCCATGTACATCGTGGTCGGGCTGATCATGTTCGCCCTTTATTTCGTGGTATTCCGCTTCCTGATCCTGCGCTTCAACATGAAAACGCCGGGGCGTGAAGATGAGGACCAGGAGACACGTCTTTACAGCAAGCAGGAGTACCAGGCGAAGGGCAATAACGACGAGCTGGGCGAATCCATCGTGGTGGGTCTGGGCGGTCGGGAAAATATAGAGGTAGTGGATAACTGCTACACCCGCTTACGCGTCACGGTGAAGGACGTCGACATCATCGACGAACCGCGCCTGAAAGCGACCGGCGCGAAAGGGGTTATCAAACAAGGTAACAACGTTCAGGTGGTCTACGGGCTGCATGTCAAAAAAATGCGAGAAGCCGTTGAGACGTTTCTCTGAAAGGAGCTAAAGATGTTTACACCCCCATTTATTCTGTCGATTGCCGGCGGCGGTAGCACCTACACGCCAGGTATTGTGAAAAGCCTGATGGTACGTCTGCATGATTTCCCTCTGGCAGAGATCCGCCTGTATGACATTGACGAGGCGCGCCAGAACACCATTGCGCCCGTGGTGGAGAAGGTTATTCGCGACCACAGCCAGAGCATCAAATTCACCGTCACCAGCGACCCGGAAGTGGCCTTCAGCGGCGCGCATTTTGTTTTTGCCCAGATGCGCGTCGGACAGTACAAAATGCGCGAGCAGGATGAAAAGATCCCGCTGCGCCACGGGGTGGTCGGCCAGGAAACCTGCGGACCCGGCGGGCTGGCATATGGCCTGCGTACTATCCTGCCGATGGTAGAGCTGATCGATCGGGTGGAACGCTACGCGCACGAAAAGGCGTGGATCGTGAACTACTCCAACCCGGCGGCGATTGTCGCTGAAGGCGTGCGTCGCCTGCGCCCCAACGCACGCGTGCTGAACATCTGCGATATGCCGGTTGCCGCGATGCGCAATATGGGTGCCATTCTGGGCGTGGATCGCCATAAACTGGAGGTGGACTATTTTGGCCTCAACCATTTCGGCTGGTTTACTCGCGTGCGGGTGGACGGCGAGGACAAGCTGCCGGAGCTGCGTAAACATATCGCGAAGTTTGGCCTGCTGACGGAAGATGCCGCGAAAACCGACCCGCAGCACTCGGATCCGTCGTGGGTGAAAACCTGGCGCAACATCAAGCCGATTATGGATAACTTCCCGGAGTACCTGCCGAACCCGTATCTACAGTACTACCTGATGCCAAACCAGATTGTGGAGCATCAGAACCCGGACTATACCCGCGCCAACGAAGTGATGAACGGGCGTGAGAAAAAGCTGTTTGCCGCCGCCGAAGAGTACCAGCGCACCGGAATTTTACCGGACGCCTTCCACGTAGGTGTTCACGGCGAATTTATCGTCGATGTCGCCTGCTCACTGGCGTTCAACCTGCGCCAACGCCATCTGGTGATGGTGGAAAACCGCGGGGCGATTACCAACCTGCCGTACGATGCGGTGGTGGAAGTGCCTGCCTATATCACCTCCGAAGGGCCGGAGCCTGTCCGCGTGGGTCAGGTACCGCTGTTCCACCAGACGCTCCTGCAACAGCAGCTGGCCTCTGAACAGCTGCTGGTTGAGGCAACCATCGAAGGCAGCTACGAGAAAGCGTTGCAGGCGTTCACTCTGAACCGCACCGTGCCGACCATGGAGCACGCGAAAGCGATTCTGGATGAGATGATCGAAGCCAACCGCGACTACTGGCCTGCGCTGCAAAAGGCCTGGCTGGACGGTGAAGCGGTGAAAAAATAGGGGCTTGCTCGCGAGTTGAACGTGGTTAGCTTGTCGGTGTCAGAAAAAACACCGACAATCCTTTTTTACGGAAAAGAATGGAGGCAACCATGTCCACCTCATATTTTGTCGCTGCCGACTGGCTGATTGAGCACGGCGACGACCCGGAAGTTCAGATTATCGACGCGCGCATGGCCCCTCCGGGCCAGGAGCATCGTGACGTTCCCGCTGAATACCGTGCAGGGCACCTGCCTGGCGCGGTATTTTTTGATATCGAAGCCCTCTCCGATCACACCTCTCCCCTGCCGCACATGCTGCCTCGCCCGGAAGCGTTTTCCGTGGCGATGCGCGAGCTGGGCATCAGCAAAGATAAACATCTTGTTGTTTACGATGAAGGTAATCTGTTTTCCGCGCCGCGAGCGTGGTGGATGCTGAAAAACTTCGGCGTGGAAAAGGTATCGATTCTGGCGGGCGGACTTGCAGGCTGGAAGCGCGACGAACTACCGCTTCAGCAGGGTGACGTCACGCTGCCGGAAGGGGAATTTGATGCCACGTTTGACGCTAACGTGGTCAAGCGCCTGACCGACGTGCTGGTCGTGAGCCACGAAAACACGGCGCAAATCGTCGATGCGCGTCCCGCTCCACGTTTCAACGCAGAAGCGGACGAGCCGCGTCCGGGACTGAAACGCGGACATATCCCGGGGGCGCTGAACGTACCGTGGGGCGATCTGGTGTTTGAAGGCGAGCTGAAAACCACCGATGAATTGCGTGCCATTTTTGAACGTCAGGGCGTGGATTTGCATCGTCCGGTTATTGCCAGCTGCGGCTCCGGCGTGACGGCCTGCGTGGTGATCCTGGCGCTGGCAACCCTTGGCGCGAATGACGTGACTCTGTACGACGGCGCCTGGAGTGAATGGGGTGCACGGGACGATCTGCCGGTTGAACCGGCGAAATAATGGATAACCGCCTGGCAACGCTGTTAACGCGCGGATCGTCGCTGACCCGCGCGGAGTATCGCGTCCTCGCCCACCTCACTGAGCATCCATTGCTGGTGGGCAACATCACGGTGCGCGAGCTGGCGCAGGCGACATTTGTCTCTACCGCGACGATTATGCGGCTGTGTCAGAAGCTGGGGTTTAGCGGCTTTAGCGAGTTTATCTGGCACTGCAAGCAGTTGCTTTCTGACACGCCGCATATCACCGTACAGCCTGAGCAACATGCGGAAATGCCCGGGCTTTTTACCCGGTTCGTTGCCAACTATCAGCAGACCTTCCAGTGGGTCACTCAGGACAAACGCCAGCAGTTTGCCAGCCTGCTGCGCCAGAAAGAGAGCTTCTTTCTCTACGGCGCCGGGTTTTCGTACCTTTTTGCCGAGTACCTGACCAAGAAGTTGCAGGTGCTGGGAAAAACGGTGTTCATCTCCGGGCCGGGAGACAGCCGGAATATTTTTCTCAGCAACGCCGCGCGCTATCAGGTGTTTATTGCCGTTTCACGCAGCGGCGAAACGGAGCAGGTACTGGATAAAGCGCGGATCGCCAAAAACGTCGGCATGACGATCGTCGCGTTTACCCGCGCGTCGGCCAATACGCTGGCGGGTATGGCGGACGTGCATTTTGCCCTCTATGACGAAGCGGTACATTTCGCCGCCGAAGCCGCAGGGGTAACGTCGTTTGAGTCGAATCTGGTGCTGCTGATGGATTTACTGCTGCTGGAAGCAACGGGGTGAAGGTCACCCCGCCGTAATCAGATAATGCGGTTGGTCTTGAGATCGCGCAGGAAGCCGCCCCAGCGACGCTCGTAGAACGGGGTGATGTGCTCGGTAATAAAGTGGCTGATCCCCTTCTCACCTTTCTTCACCTGACAGATATCAATCGGCTCATCGCCCGGCAGGGTGTCGGTTGCCACGCTTCCCGCTGCCTGGATGATCTCGTCGATATCGCCGTCGGCCTCAATCCCTATCAGCAGAACAGGCTTTTCGTCAGCGCTCTCTTTGATGGAGCAGAGAAACGCGCGTTTTACCGGCTTGATGGTTTTAAACAGCGTGGTCAGGGAGTCAATCATCTGCGCGGGCGGCTCGGCCACTTCAGACAGCAGCAGCGTTTCGCCCCCTTCCAGCACCTCCTGAGTGCTGAGCGGGTTGCCCTCGTCACCAATCAGGTGGCTGATTTCGCGCGGAGTAAACTCTTTCCCGGTCGGCAGTTTGGCGTTGAGGAACAGCGTCTGCCCCAGGGTCATTTCGAACAACGTGCGCACCGGCATCACCACGAACGCCTGTTCGTCTTCTACCGCTTCCTGCAAGGCCTCGAGCGAAGTAAAGAACGGGATCACCGAGGTGCCGTCGTCTTTCTCCCAGTGCAGCAGATCCAGCGCGCTGTCTTCGACAACCTGCTCCCCTTCCGCCGCGGTGCCCGGCACCCAGACGGTGGATTCCAGCAGCGTGCGGAAAAAGGCCGGACGGTGGGCGGGTTCGGTCGCCGCCTGCTCCAGCAGGGTTTCTAATTCGTTTTTGGTTTCGGACATAACAATTCCAGATGATGCATTTCCCCCTCACCCCGGCCCTCTCCCTCAAGGGAGAGGGAGCAAACCATCCCCTCTCCCTGTGGGAGAGGGTTAGGGTGAGGGCAAAAAAGATTACTCAGCCGTCAGCAGGTTCGCCACGGTACGCACGCCCAGACCGGTCGCACCCGCAGACCACTGCTCAACCGCCGCTTTACGGTAGGTTGCGGAGCAGTCAATGTGCAGCCAGCCTTCATGGTAGTTCTCAACGAAGTGAGACAGGAAGCCTGCTGCGGTGCTTGCCCCCGCCGGGTACGCTGCGTTCGCGGTGTTGTTCAGCTCGGCGAAGTTGGACGGCAGCTGGCTGCGGTGGAACTCGGCCAGCGGCAGACGCCAGAACGGTTCGTTTTCCGCCGCCGCGCTGGCCAGCAGGCGAGCGGCCAGCTTGTCGTCGAAGCTGAACAGGGCGTGATAGTCGTTACCCAGCGCCGTTTTCGCCGCGCCGGTCAGGGTTGCCATGTCGATAATCAGCTCCGGCTTCTGCGCAGAGGCGTCGATCAGGCCATCGGCCAGCACCAGACGGCCTTCGGCGTCGGTGTTCATCACCTCAACGTTTTTACCGTTGCGGTAGCGAATGATGTCGCCCAGCTTGAAGGCGTTGCCGCTCACCATGTTGTCCGCGCAGCACAGGTAGAGCTTCACGCGCTTGTTCAGACCGCGGGTGATGGCGAACGCCAGCGCGCCGGTAATGGTGGCCGCACCGCCCATGTCGGACTTCATGGAATCCATGAACGCGCTCTGCTTCAGGCTGTAGCCGCCGGTGTCGAAGGTGATGCCTTTTCCGACCAGACAGGCAAAGACCGGCGCTTCTTTATCGCCGGTTGGGTTGTAATCCAGCGCCAGCAGGACCGGAGGACGCTCGGAGCCACGGCCCACGGTGTGGATGCCCATGTAGTTCTGCTCGCGCAGGTCTTCACCTTTGGTGATGCGGTAAGACATCTTGTCGCCCGCCACGCCGCACAGCAGGTCGACGGCGCGCTGCGCCAGCTGCTCAGGGCCTAACTCTTCCGCCGGGGCGTTGATGGTGTCGCGCACCCAGTCGATGATTTGCAGGCGGCTTTCCAGCTCTTTCTGACCGGCTTCGTCGAGGGTCGCCCACTCGATTTTGCGGGTGCCTTTCGGGCCTTTGTAGCCTGCGCAGAACGCCCAGCAGCGGTCGGTGTCCCACCCTTCGCCTTCCAGCGACACATGCTTAATGCCCAGGCCGTCAATTTTACGCGCGGCGCGCTGGATCAGGCCCAAATCATCATTGCCCGTCAGGTGCAGGGTAATACCGTCGTTGTTGATGCTGTAGGTGGCTTTTTCGCCCCAGCGTGAGTCGGCTGGCTGCGTGGAGAGCGTAATCTTCATCGCTTCGGTCATTTTATTTATCCTTATTAGCAACTAGCAAACGGGCCGCCTGAAGGCAGCCCGTTTATGTTATCTATTCTGCTTCATCTAACCAGACTAACAGAATCGCCTCCAGAATTTTTTCATTGGATGCGTTTGGATCGTCGTCAAAATCTTCCAGATCGCAAATCCACTGATGCATATCAGTGAATCGTACGGTCTTCGGATCGAGATCCGGGTTCGCGTCGTAGAGCGCCTCGCCGATTTCACGGCTGTCTGTCCACTTCAGTCCCATATCAATGCTCGCGTGCGTGGTTGATGGTGTAACGTGGGAACTCCACGACCAGATCTTCATCGGTCACCGCGGCCTGGCAGCTTAAGCGGCTGTCGGGCTCCAGACCCCATGCTTTGTCCAGCATGTCGTCTTCGTCTTCGGTGCTCTCGGCGAGAGAGTCGAAACCTTCACGCACGATGCAGTGGCAGGTGGTGCAGGCACAGGATTTTTCACAGGCGTGTTCCACTTCGATACCTGCACGCAGGGCAACATCGAGAATGGTTTCACCGGTCTTCGCTTCCAGAACAGCGCCATCCGGACAGAGGTCCGCATGAGGCAAAATTACAATCTTTGGCATATTAAACCTCGTCCACGGACTGGCCTTTCAGCGCGACGCGGACAGATTTGTCCATGCGGCGAGCAGCGAAGTCCTGGGTTTGTTTATCAACGTTTTTAATGGCTTCTTCTATTGCGTCAGCGTCATTGCCTTCGGCCACTGCGCTCAAGCGCGCGGCAGCATCGTCAATCACCTGACGCTCAGCGGCGCTTAACAGCGCGGCATCGGCAGCGAGCGCGCCGTTCAGGCTTTCCAGCACGCGTGCGGCTTCAACTTTTTGTTCAGCCAGCATACGCGCCTTCACATCCTGCTCGGCGTAGCTCATTGAGTCCTGAATCATGGAGGCGATTTCGCCATCGGTCAGGCCGTAGGACGGCTTCACCTGGATGGACGATTCCACGCCGGTCGATTTTTCCATCGCCGTGACGCTCAGCAGGCCGTCCGCATCCACCTGGAAGGTAACGCGAATATGCGCCCCGCCCGCCGGCAGCGCCGGAATTCCGCGCAGCGCAAAGCGCGCCAGAGAGCGGCAGTCCTGCACCAGCTCGCGCTCGCCCTGCATCACGTGGATGGACATCGCGGTCTGGCCGTCTTTGAAGGTAGTAAACTCCTGCGCGCGCGCCACCGGAATGGTGGTGTTACGCGGAATGACTTTCTCCACCAGGCCGCCCATGGTTTCTAAACCCAGAGACAGCGGGATGACGTCCAGCAGCAGCATTTCGCTGTCCGGCTTGTTGCCGACCAGGATATCGGCCTGGATAGCGGCGCCCACGGCAACTACTTTGTCCGGGTCGATAGAGGTCAACGGCGTGCGGCCAAAGAATTCGCCCACGCGCTCGCGCACCAGCGGCACGCGGGTTGAGCCGCCAACCATGACCACTTCCAGCACCTCGCTGGCCTCCACGCCCGCATCTTTCAATGCGCGACGGCAGGCCAGCAGGGTACGCTTAACCAGAGGCGCGATCAGTTCGCTGAACTGATTGCGGGTGATCTCACCCTGCCAGCCCGCAACGTTAACCGTGACCGATTGCGCGTCGCTCAGGGCGATTTTGGCGTCGATGGCCGCATCCAGCAGTTCACGCTGTACGCGCGCATCGCTGCGATCGCTGATGCCCGCCTGCTCGCGGATGTAGTCTGCCAGCAGATGGTCGAAGTCATCGCCGCCGAGCGCGGAATCCCCGCCGGTCGCCAGCACTTCGAACACGCCGCGGCTCAGGCGCAGGATTGAGATATCAAACGTCCCGCCGCCGAGATCGTAAACCGCAATCACCCCTTCCTGACCGGAATCGAGGCCGTAGGCAATGGCCGCCGCCGTCGGTTCGTTCAGCAGACGCAGCACATGCAGGCCCGCCAGACGCGCGGCGTCTTTGGTGCCCTGACGCTGTGCATCGTCGAAGTAGGCCGGAACGGTGATTACCACGCCGTCGAGATCGCCGCCGAGCGTCGCCGTGGCGCGCGCCGCCAGCGCTTTGAGGATGTCAGCGGAAACGCGAATCGGGTTCAGCAGACCGGCAGACGTCGCGATCATCGGCAGGCCGTTTTCGCTGGCCTGTAGCTGATACGGCAGATGCGGGTAACGGGTCTGGATATCAGCCAGCGAGCGGCCCATCATGCGCTTAACCGAGCTGATGGTATTGGCCGGATCGCGCGCGGCGTTAGCGCGGGCATCAAACCCGACCGCGTGACCCTGCTGCCGGTAGTGGACCACGGAAGGCAGCAGATGGCGGCCCTGCTCGTCAGCCAGCGTTTCCGCCTGGCCGCTGCGCACGGTCGCCACGAGGGAATTGGTGGTGCCCAGGTCAATACCGACGGCCAGACGACGCTGGTGCGGTGCGGCGCTTAAGCCTGGCTCACTAATTTGTAATAAGGCCATAATTGCTTCCGAAATTAAAAATCGAGCAGCTTTTCTTCGAGTTGTTCAGCACTGCTTCGCAGTTTATCGAGAAAACGGAGTTTGCGCACAGTGTCTGCCGCCACGTCCCAGGTCTCGTTGTTCAGTTGCTCCACCATCTGCTGATGGCGGGTATCGAACATGCCCTTTACGCGCGTGATAAAGCTTTCCAGGCGCGCTTCGTCTTTAGCCTGTTCAATTTCATCCAGCTCTTCGCGCAGCTCCAGCTGTTCCATCAGAAAGGCGGTGTCGCGCACGGTATGCTGTTCGCTCGCCAGATCGAAACCGTGGAGCGAGAGCAGATATTCTGCACGCGCCAGCGGATGACGCAGCGTTTGCCAGGCCTGGTTGATGGTTGCGGAGTGTGATACCGCAGCCAGCTGCTCTGCCTGCGTCCCGCTGGCGAATTTATCCGGATGGTACTGACGTTGGAGATCCTGAAAACGGACCGTCAGCGCCTGGAGATCGATCGGGTATTGAGCGGGTAGTCCGAAGAGAGTGAAGTAATCCATAACAATCTCAGGGGTAGCCTGTTAGAACAAACCCCACGCGTAGCAAAGCCACGGTGGGGTTTCGGATGACGCGCGGTTAAACGTGGAAGCTTTCGCCGCAACCACACTCGTCTTTGACGTTCGGGTTCGTGAATTTGAACCCTTCGTTCAGGCCTTCTTTTACGAAGTCCAGCTGAGTGCCGTTGAGGAATTGCAGGCTTTTGCCATCGACCACCACCTTCACGCCCTTGTCTTCAAACACGGTGTCATCAGACGCCGGTTCGTCAACAAACTCCAGTACGTAAGCCATACCAGAACAGCCGGAGGTACGTACGCCCAGTCGCAGGCCAAAGCCTTTACCACGGTTCGCCAGAAAAGAGCTTACTCGCGCGGCAGCGCTGTCGCTAAGGGTAATCGACATACTCAAACCTCAATTATTTTGCTTCACGTTTGCTTTTGTAATCCGCAATGGCGGCTTTGATCGCGTCTTCTGCCAGAATTGAGCAGTGAATTTTTACCGGCGGCAGTTCGAGTTCTTCAGCAATATCCGTGTTCTTGATTGCCTGTGCTTCGTCCAGAGACTTGCCCTTCACCCATTCGGTGACCAGGGAGCTGGAAGCGATAGCAGAACCGCAGCCGTAGGTCTTGAAGCGCGCGTCTTCAATGATACCTTCATTGTTGACTTTAATCTGCAACTTCATCACGTCGCCACACGCTGGCGCGCCAACCATACCGCTACCGACAGATTCATCGCTGTTGTCAAAAGAGCCAACGTTGCGCGGGTTCTCGTAATGATCGATAACTTTTTCGCTGTATGCCATGATTGAATTCTCCTTATGTACCGATTAGTGATGTGACCATTCAATGCTGTTCAGATCCACGCCCTGCTTGAACATTTCCCACAGTGGAGAAAGGTCGCGCAGACGGCCAATGGAGTTACGAACCAGTTTGATGGTGTAGTCAATCTCTTCTTCGGTAGTAAAACGACCTAAAGAGAAACGGATAGAGCTGTGTGCCAGCTCGTCAGTCATACCCAGCGCGCGCAGCACGTAGGATGGCTCCAGGCTTGCAGACGTACAGGCAGAACCGGAAGAAACGGCCAGGTCTTTCAGCGCCATGATCAGCGACTCGCCTTCAACATAGTTGAAGCTGACGTTGAGGATGTTTGGCGCGCCCTGCTCGAGATCGCCGTTCAGATACACTTCTTCCATATCTTTCACGCCGTCCCACAGACGGTTACGCAGCGTACGCAGGCGTGCCATCTCGGTTTCCATCTCTTCTTTCGCGATGCGATACGCTTCGCCCATGCCCACGATTTGGTGAACAGGCAGCGTACCGGAACGCATGCCGCGCTCGTGACCACCGCCGTGCATCTGTGCTTCGATGCGGATACGTGGCTTACGACGAACGTACAGCGCGCCGATACCTTTCGGACCATAGATTTTGTGACCGGAGAAGGACATCAGGTCCACTTTCAGCTGGCTCAGGTCGATAGGCAGTTTGCCCACGCTCTGGGTCGCATCCACGTGGTAGATGATGCCGCGCGCACGGCACATTTCGCCGATGGTTGCGATGTCCTGCACAACGCCGATTTCGTTGTTAACGTGCATGATGGAAACCAGAATGGTGTCATCACGCATGGCCGCTTCGAGCTCTTTCAGGTCGATGATCCCGTTGCTCTGCGGCGCCAGGTAAGTCACTTCGAACCCTTCACGCTCCAGCTGACGGCAGGTGTCCAGCACGGCTTTGTGTTCGGTTTTGCTGGTGATGATGTGCTTGCCTTTTTTCTGATAAAAGTTGGCAGCACCTTTGATCGCCAGGTTGTCGGATTCGGTCGCGCCGGAGGTGAAAACAATTTCACGCGGGTCGGCACCGACCAGGTCAGCAATCTGATTACGGGCGATATCAACCGCCTCTTCAGCATGCCAGCCAAAACGGTGAGAACGGGAAGCTGGGTTACCAAAGTTTCCGTCCAGGGTCAGACACTGCATCATTTTCTCGGCAACACGCGGGTCCACCGGCGTGGTTGCGGAGTAATCGAGATAAATCGGTAATTTCATTGCTCTATAAACTCCGTACATCGCTTCAATGCAAGGAATCAGGCAACCGGCTGGATGTACGACCGAGTACACGGGGCGAGCTAACGCCCCGGCCTGATTCTGAAATACTTATCTTTTTATTACGCGCGCAGTTTAACGTCGATTGCGTCCTGCGAACGGGTGCTGCGCTGTGATTCATGGCTTTGCTGACGACCCGACACGTCCAGAACTTCCTGGTTATTCACCAGTTCACCCAGGGTGATGTTGTTCAGGAAGCCGGTCAGACGGTCACTCAGATCGCGCCACAGCGCGTGGGTCAGGCATTTATCGCCGCCCTGACAGCCGCCTTTACCCTGGCAACGGGTCGCGTCGACGGATTCGTCAACCGCGCTAATCACTTCGCCAACCGCAATACTGCCTGCGTCTTTACCCAGCAGATAACCGCCGCCCGGGCCACGAACGCTGGACACCAGTCCGTTTTTACGCAGTCTGGAGAACAGCTGTTCCAGGTAAGAGAGGGAGATCCCTTGTCGTTCAGAAATATCAGCCAACGGAACCGGGCCCGCTTCGGAGTTGAGCGCAACGTCCAGCATCGCGGTCACGGCATAACGCCCTTTAGATGTCAGTCTCATGTCTTACTTAACCTCAAACTCGCCCCTGCCCGGGGTTTTTTATTGTAAAATGGGGGTATTGCATAGCAGGGCCAAGTCTGACATTCCTGACTAAATTGGTCAACTATTTACTTGACTGTTTTAGTCAGGTATTTAACCTTCTGTGCCGTATTTTGCCCGGCGGCGCTGCGCTTGCACGGGCCTACGGGCTTTGTAGGCCGGGTAAGCGCAGCGCCACCCGGCGAACACACTGCACTACTCTTTATTCTTCTGCTCAATCGACGCCAGAATCCCGCGCAGGATGTTCAGCTCCTGGCTTTCCGGACGCGCGCGGGTGAACATACGGCGCAGCTTGTTCATCACCTGACCCGGGTGGCCTTCACGGATAAAGCCGGTTGAGAGCAGCGTCTGCTCCAGATGACCGTAGAAGCGCTCGAGGTCGTCCACCAGCGGGTAGGCCGTCTCTTCTTTAGGTTCCACCGGTTTCTCCTGCGTCGCCAGCCATGCCATGCGCACTTCGTAGGCGAGCACCTGCACCGCCATCGCCAGATTCAGCGAGCTGTATTCCGGGTTGGCGGCAATCGCCACATGATAGTGACACTTCTGTAATTCCTCGTTGGTCAGGCCAACGCGTTCACGGCCAAACACCAGCGCAACCGGCGCCTGTTCCGCTTCTGAGATGCTTTTCAGGCCGCATTCGCGCGGGTCCAGCATCGGCCAGGGCAGCGTACGGGAGCGCGCGCTGGTCCCCACCACCAGGCTGCAACCGGCCAGGGCTTCATCCAGAGTGTCCACGATCTGCGCATTCCCGATCACGTCGCTGGCGCCGGCCGCCAGAGCAATAGCCTGAGAGTCTGGTTTCACCAGCGGATTCACCAGCCACAGGTTCGTTAAGCCCATGGTTTTCATAGCGCGGGCCACAGAGCCCATGTTGCCGGTGTGCGATGTTTCGACCAGCACGATTCGAATGTTTTGCAGCATAATTTTTAGATGTCTGGATTCAGTGTCTGAAGAATATTCGGGCATATTATCATAAACGAGAGACATAATCCGATCCCGCTGCTATACTCTGCGCCGATTTTCCTGTTCTTTAACATCCAGTGAGAGAGACCGATGCATCCGATGCTGACCATCGCCGTGCGCGCAGCGCGCAAGGCGGGTAATGTAATTGCCAAACACTACGAAACCCCAGACTCCGTAGAAACCAGCCAGAAAGGCAGCAATGATTTCGTGACGAACGTAGATAAAGCCGCAGAAGCGATTATTATCGAAACGATCCGCAAATCTTACCCGCAGCACACCATCATCACCGAAGAAAGCGGTGAACATGAAGGTACCGATCAGGATGTTCAATGGGTTATCGATCCACTGGATGGCACCACCAACTTCGTCAAACGCCTGCCACACTTCTCTGTGTCTATCGCAGTACGCATCAAAGGCCGTACTGAAGTCGCCGTTGTTTACGATCCAATGCGTAACGAACTGTTCACCGCAACCCGCGGTCAGGGCGCGCAGCTGAACGGCTACCGTCTGCGTTGCAGCAATGCACGCGATCTGGACGGCACGATTCTGGCGACCGGCTTCCCGTTCAAGGCGAAGCAGCACGCAACCACTTATATGAATATCCTGGGCAAGCTGTTCACCGAATGCGCGGACTTCCGTCGCACCGGCTCTGCTGCACTGGATCTGGCCTACGTGGCGACCGGCCGCGTTGACGGTTACTTTGAGCTGTCACTGAAGCCGTGGGACTTTGCGGCGGGCGAGCTGATCGCTCGTGAAGCTGGCGCGATTGTTTGCGACTTCACCGGCGGCCATAACTATATGTCTACCGGCAACATCGTTGCAGGTAACCCGCGCGTTGTTAAAGCCATGCTGGCAAACATGCGTGATGAACTGAGCGATGCGCTGAAGCGTTAATTCAGTCTGTTAAGCCCGGTGGCGCTACGTTTACCGGGCTTACAACACGCCTCAGGTACGGCTAGAAAGGCCGCAACCCCCTTCCCACCGGCACCGCGCTCATCCACATCGTGACCGCAGCTACCAGCAGAATCACCCCACCCGCCAGCGCCAGCGTCGTCCAGCCCACCTGTCGCCACAGCACCGGCGTTTTATTGCCGCTGAGTTTGACCGCCAGCTGACGGAAGCTGTGTACCAGCAACGCTAAAGACGAAATGGTGAGAGACGTTCCTGCCGCCATCGCCAGCGCGGACAGCATGCCCCAGCCAAACACGCCAATGACCTTACTGAACAGCAGAACCATGATCGCACCCGAGCACGGACGCATCCCCATTGAGAGAACAATCATCAGGCGCGCACGCCAGTCGTCACCGTTCTGTAATTGCTCCTGCGTCGGCAGGTGCTGATGCCCGCACCCGCAGTTTTCATGGTGAACGTGATGCGGCGTAAAGGCTTTGAATTGTGGTTTTTGCAGCAACGCGCGCAATTTTTTCAGCGCCCGCCAGCAGAGGATCAGCCCCAGCACGCCTACCAGCGCGTAACTTCCCTTCTCCAGCCAGAAGCTGCTCATATGCAGCTGGCGGGCCGGCAGCTGTAGCAGCGAAAGGACGACCACGACCAGCGCAATCGCCACACCGCCCTGAAGTAAAGAAGAAGCCAGCGTCAGGCCGATACTCGATTTCAGCTTCGACGGATGCGTGGCAAGCCAGGTCGTGATAACGATTTTGCCGTGCCCCGGTCCCAGGGCATGCAGCACGCCATAGATAAAGCTGAACGCCAGAAGAGCGCCGCCCGCTTTGGTCGGATTTTCCGCCACGGCTTTCAGCAGACCGCTCATCTGCTGATTAACTTCCCGCTGCCAGAGGATGCTTTTCACCATCACCTGCGGCCATGCCTGCCACAGCCAGAGCGCGCCGCCAACCGCTAACAACAAAAAAAGCGCCAGAGGCCAGAGGTGCAGCCAGCGACGCGGCTTACTGACGGGAGAGGAGATCACTGACATTGTAACGTCACCTCCTGCGCAAACTGTTTACCTAACTCCATGTCTTCAGGGGGCGCATCGTCTTTATCAAGAGAAACGGCAAAGTTCAGCATCTCTTCGCTGGGTTTCGGGGTGTGCACGGCAATTTTGCAGCTTTTTTGCAGCGCGTCCGGCAGCCGTACGTCGCTGTCATTGTCATAGCGCATGTCGACATAGTAGGTTGGGTCAAACGTGGAAAACGTGTACTTCTGCCCGGCCAGCGGTTGAGGGTGCGCCAGCGGAAGGATAAAGGTCAGCACCGCCTGATGACCGTCGCGGGTCATGCCGTACTCCGTGGGACGGTTAAGAAATTTAACCTTTTGTCCGTTGTGCCAGAACTCGGTGAAGTAGTGCTGACCCAGCACGTTGGCCATCACTTCCGCCGCCAGCTTTTTCCAGATCTCATCGCCGGGCTTTGCGTTTCCGGCATCGTACAGCAGGTCGGCGGAGGTGATTTCATCCATCGTCCAGCGCATCTTCAGGCCACTGAGCTGCGTGCCGTCCGTCACCAGTTCGGTTTTCAGGCTGATAAAACTGTGAGGATGTGCGCCGGCGGCGAAAGTGAAAACCGCCAAAAATAACGCTACCGCGCTTTGTTTAACTATTTGCATCTGTTCCTCACGTCAAAAATTCTGTGATGTTCGCCAGCAATCCTGAGTGAAATGCCTGCCGGTGCGCTTTTCAGCGCCCATCCTTTAGCTATTCTTATCAAACATTCACACTGGATACCCGACAGATGATGACGACGCTTGAAATTCCATCTGTGCTTTCCAGTTCGCAGCGCCGCTGCCAGGTGCTTTTGATGCTTTACCTGCCCGATGCTGCCGTCACCGCACAGAGCATAATCGCTGCCAACGGCGTGGACGACGTCATGGCACGGCAAGATATAGCCGAGACGCGCGATGAAATCCAGCGCTATCATCGCCTTGATATCGTCACGCACCATGATGGCTGCTACCGAATTGAGGGTTCCGCCCTTAATCAACGTTTGTGCCTGCTGCACTGGCTGCGCAGGGCGCTTCGGCTCTGTCCACATTTTGTTGCCCAACAGTTTACCCCTGCCTTAAAAACCGCGCTTAAACAGCACGGCATTGCCCGCCCGCTTTATGACGATGCGAACCTTCGGGCGCTTATCAACTTTTGTGCGCGCAAGCTTCAGCGCCAGTTTGAGTCCCGCGACGTACAGTTTTTACAGCTTTATCTGCAATATTGTCTGATTCAGCATCATCTGGGCAATACGCCAGAGTTTTCGCCCGTTCAGCGCAGCTGGACGCAGTCCCGAGGGGAATACTTTACGGCGCAGGAAATTGTCCGCCACTGGAAACGGCGCGTCCCACAGGGAACGCACAGCGATGAACAGCTGTTCCTGGCCCTGCTGTTTATGATGCTTCGCACACCCGACCCGGTGATGGATAAACACCAGCAGGATCAGCGCCTGCGTCGCGCTATCGTGCGTATGATTGCCCGCTTCCGGGCGCAAACCGGGATGAACTTCAGCGATGAGCAGGGGCTGACCGATCAGCTTTATATTCATCTGGCTCAGGCGCTGGACCGCTCCTTATTTGACATCGGCATCGACAACAGTCTGCCGGAAGAGATCCACCGTTTATACCCCCGGCTGCTGCGCACCACTAAAGAGGCGCTGTTTGAGCTGGAAGCCGAATTTGGTCTGCGATTCTCCGGTGAAGAGATGGCTCTGGTGGCGGTGATTTTTGGTGCCTGGCTGATGCAGGAGACCGACCTGCATGAAAAACAGGTGGTCCTGTTAACGGGGGAAGATAAAGCCTGCGAAGCGTTAATTGAGCAGCAGCTTCGCGAGCTGACGCTGCTGCCGCTCAATATTCGTTATCTTAGCCTGGAGGCGTTTAAGAAGGAGGGCGCCCCCCGCGAGGCGGCGCTGGTCATTACGCCTTATCCAACCGCCCTGCCGCTGTTCTCGCCGCCGCTCATTCATGCCGTTGAGGCCCTGAACACGCAGCAGCAGGAACATATTCGCGTTATGCTCGAATCATAGTTACGAGCGAGCAGCCACCTTTGGGCGGATGACGATGGCAGGTAAAGCGACCAGCGCCATCACCCAGAACACACCGTGCCCCAGGTGCTGATAGAGGAAACCGGCAAATACGGTCATCACCGCAATACTGCCGCCCATCGCCACCGCTGAATAGACCGCCTGAAGACGGATAACGTCCCCACCCTCTCGCGCCGCAATGTAGCGCATCGCCGCCAGATGGCACACGGTGAAGGTTCCGCAGTGCAGAATTTGCGCCACAATCAGCCACGGCAGCTCCGTCGTCCAGCCCATGATGCCCCAGCGCACCACGCCGCAAACGGCGGAAAGCAGCAGCAGGTCACGCGCCCCGAAACGACGGAAAAGTTTTTGGCTCAGCGCGAAGATAATGACCTCCGCCACCACGCCGAGCGACCACAGGTAGCCTACCGCAGAAGCCGAGTAGCCCGCCCCCTGCCAGTAGATGGCGCTGAAGCCGTAATAGGCCGCATGTGCCCCCTGGAGCAGACAGACGCAGGCCAGGAAACGCCAGCTTTGCGCCACCAGCGAGCGCCAGGCGGGCCAGCCGGCGCTCTCCTGATGGCGGCTTTCGCCCTGCGGCATTACCGACGGACGCAGCAACATACCGAGCAGCATCGAGGCGATGCCGAGCGTTAACAGCGCCAGAATGGCACGATAGTCATAGAGGCTGACCAGTTTCCCGACCAGCGCAGAGCCGATCACGAAGGCAATCGATCCCCACAAGCGCACGCGGCCATAGTCCATGGTGATCTGCTTTTGCCAGGTGTTCGCCAGGGCATCCGTCAGCGGCACTAGCGGGGAGAAGAACAGATTAAAGCCAACCATTACCACCATCAGCCAGGCAAACTGATGGCTGACCCAGAAGCAGGCCGCAAAGACCAGCGTCAGCAGGGCCAGAATTCGCACCGCTTTAATCAGTAAGGAGGGATCGCTGACGCGGGGCGCAATCAGCAGGCTACCCAGGAAACGTGCCACCAGCCCCGCGCCCAGCAGGATGCCAATGGTCTCAGGCGTCAGACCAATTCCCTTGAGCCAGACGCTCCAGAAAGGCAAAAAAATACCGTAACTAAAGAAATAGGTGAAATAGCTGAGCGCCAGCCAGCGCGTGGAATGCAAGACCATGAATCCCTCCCGAAATGGAGGCGATAGTCTGGCGTTAATCCCTGACTTTAGCAAGTCGTTAGCGCGCTATAAATTAACGATAAATTAACATCATGGACAGCCGGTCGGCGTATGGCGAGAGCGGCAAAATTGTATTACGTTTAAAGAACATCGCCTGAAGAGGTCGTTTGCCATGAACAACTTACGTTATTTCGATTTCGGCTCCTCTCGTTCTTTCCTGCTTTTAATTGCCCGCATTGCTATTGTGGTCCTGTTTATTATTTTCGGTTATCCCAAGCTGACGGGGTTTAGCGGCACCGTTCAGTATATGACGTCGCTCGGCGCCCCCATGCCCATGCTGGCCGCCATTGTTGCGGTGGTGATGGAAGTCCCCGCCGCGATTCTGATCGTGCTGGGCTTTTTCACCCGCCCCCTCGCGGTGATCTTTGTCTTCTATACGCTGGGAACAGCGGTGATTGGTCACCACTACTGGGATATGACGGGCGATGCGGTTCTGCCAAATATGATTAACTTCTACAAAAATGTAAGTATCGCTGGCGGCTTTATTTTGCTGGCGATTACCGGGCCGGGGGCCATCTCCCTCGACCGACGTTAGCCCATAAAAAAAGGCCGCATGAGCGGCCTTTTTCAGTTCTGCGACGCAGAGAATTATGCGTACACCGGGAAGCGTGCGCAGATGTCCAGAACTTTACCTTTAACGCGCTCGATAACCGCGTCGTCATTGATGTTGTCCAGAACGTCACACATCCAGCCCGCCAGCTCTTTCACTTCCGCTTCTTTAAAGCCACGGCGAGTTACGGCCGGAGAACCGATACGGATACCGGAAGTCACGAACGGGCTCTTCGGATCGTTTGGCACGCTGTTTTTGTTGACGGTAATGTTGGCGCGACCGAGGGCTGCGTCAGCTTCTTTACCGGTCAGGTTCTTATCAACCAGGTCCAGCAGGAACAGGTGGTTTTCAGTCCCGCCAGAGACCACTTTGTAGCCACGGTTCAGGAACACTTCCACCATCGCTTTGGCGTTTTTAGCAACCTGCTGCTGATAAACCTTGAACTCTGGCTCCATCGCTTCTTTCAGCGCGACGGCTTTCGCGGCAATAACGTGCATCAGCGGGCCGCCCTGGGCGCTTGGGAACACGGCGGAGTTCAGCTTTTTGTACAGCTCTTCGTCACCGCCTTTCGCCAGGATCAGACCACCGCGTGGACCCGCCAGGGTTTTGTGGGTAGTGGTGGTCACAACGTGCGCATGTGGAACCGGGTTCGGGTAAACGCCTGCCGCAATCAGACCGGCAACGTGCGCCATGTCGACGAACAGGTACGCACCGATGCTGTCAGCGATTTCACGCATTTTTGCCCAGTCAACGATGCCGGAGTAAGCAGAGAAGCCACCGATGATCATCTTCGGCTTGTGCTCTTTGGCCTGCTTCGCCATGTCTTCATAGTCAATTTTACCGGACTCATCAATACCGTAAGGGATGATGTTGTACAGTTTGCCAGAGAAGTTAACCGGGGAGCCGTGAGTCAGGTGGCCGCCCTGCGCCAGGTTCATACCCAGAACAGTATCGCCCGGCTGCAACAGCGCGGTGTAAACAGCGAAGTTAGCCTGAGAGCCAGAGTGCGGCTGGACGTTCGCGTAGTCAGCGCCAAAGAGTTCTTTCGCACGGTCAATCGCCAGCTGCTCAACGATATCAACGTATTCGCAACCGCCGTAGTAGCGCTTGCCCGGATAACCTTCAGCATATTTGTTGGTCAGCTGAGAACCCTGCGCCTGCATTACGCGCGGGCTGGTGTAGTTTTCGGAGGCGATCAGTTCGATGTGCTCTTCCTGACGTACTTTTTCCTGCTCCATAGCCTGCCACAGTTCGGCATCATAATCGGCAATGTTCATTTCACGCTTTAACATCCGCATCTCCTGACTCAGCTAACAAGTAAATTTTTGGCCTGAAAAGGCAGTCCTGTTGGACGACGGGCAACAGTATAACTGAATAGTTCTGCGATAACAGGTCTTGACAAACGATTTTACGCAAACGTTTACCTCCACGCCACGCAAGGGTTTGAGCAATAAAGCTCTCGCCATTTTCAACGGATTTCTTTTCAGCTTTGTGATGCATATTTTTCACGATGCAAAGAACCATTTACATTGCAGGGGTATTTTTATAAGATGCATATAAAATACATCATTAAAGTAACATCAGAAGGAAGCTGCTATGCTCGACGCCCAAACCATCGCTACCGTGAAAGCCACAATCCCCCTGCTGGTTGAAACGGGTCCTAAACTGACCGCCCATTTCTACGATCGCATGTTCGCGCATAACCCGGAGCTCAAAGAGATTTTCAACATGAGCAACCAGCGTAACGGCGATCAGCGCGAAGCGCTGTTTAACGCTATTGCCGCCTATGCCAGCAACATCGAAAACCTGGCGGCTCTGCTGCCTGCGGTGGAAAAAATCGCCCAGAAGCACACCAGCTTCCAGATCAAACCTGAGCAGTACAACATCGTCGGCAGTCATCTGCTGGCAACCCTGGACGAAATGTTCAGCCCGGGCCAGGAAGTACTGGATGCCTGGGGTAAGGCCTATGGCGTACTGGCAAACGTATTCATCAACCGTGAAGCGCAGATCTACAGCGAAAACGCCAGCAAGAATGGCGGCTGGGAAGGCACGCGCGCCTTCCGCATCGTTGAGAAAACCCCGCGCAGCGCACTGATCACCAGCTTTGAGTTTGAGCCAGTGGACGGTCAGCCGGTTGCCGATTACCAGCCGGGCCAGTATCTGGGCGTCTGGCTGAAGCCTGAAGGCTTCCCGCACCAGGAGATTCGCCAGTACTCCCTGACCCGCAAGCCAGACGGCAAAGGCTATCGCATTGCGGTTAAACGTGAGGAAGGCGGTCAGGTATCCAACTGGCTGCATAACGAAGCCAGCGTGGGCGACGTGGTCCATCTGGCGGCACCGGCGGGCGATTTCTTTATGGCCGTTGAAACGAATACCCCGGTGACGTTGATCTCCGCAGGCGTAGGTCAGACGCCAATGCTGGCAATGCTGGATACGCTGGCGAAAGCAAACCACAGCGCGCAGGTTAACTGGTTCCACGCGGCGGAGAACGGTGATGTGCACGCCTTTGCGGATGAAGTCAAAGCGCTCGGAGCGACCCTGCCGCGTTTCACCGCGCATACCTGGTATCGCCTGCCGACGGAGGCAGACCGCGCAGCGGCTCGTTTCGACAGCGAAGGCCTGATGAATTTAGGGCAGCATGAAGGGGCGTTCAGCGCACCGGGGATGCAGTTCTACGTTTGTGGGCCAGTAGCGTTTATGCAGTATGCCGCGAAGCAGCTGGTAGACCTGGGCGTGAATAAAGACAACATTCATTACGAATGTTTCGGCCCGCATAAAGTGCTGTAATCGCCCGGCGGCGCTGCGCTTGCACGGGCCTACGAAGGGTTTTGTAGGCCGGGTACGCGCAGCGCCACCCGGCAAGAATGTTAAATCGCCGCGTCGTCTTCTTCGCCGGTACGGATACGGATCACACGCGCCACGTCAAAGACGAAGATTTTCCCGTCGCCAATTTTGCCGGTCTGCGCCGTGCGGATGATGGTGTCCACACAGGTATCGACGATATCATCGCTCACCACGATCTCGATTTTCACTTTCGGCAGAAAGTCCACCATGTACTCTGCGCCACGGTATAGCTCGGTGTGGCCCTTCTGACGACCAAAACCTTTTACTTCAGTTACGGTCATCCCGGTGATGCCTACTTCTGCCAGCGCTTCACGTACATCATCCAGTTTGAAAGGTTTAATAATCGCATCAATCTTTTTCATGGTGGGTCCTTAAACTCTTGCCAGTAAGCAGCCTCGTAATCGGTTGCTCACAGTATCATATTCAGGCGAATTTTGCGGTATTACTCTTTAAAATCGTTCGCTTCCAGCTCGTGGCGTGAGAGCAATTTATAAAACTCGGTACGGTTACGCCCGGCCATGCGCGCCGCATGGGTTACGTTGCCTTTGGTGATTTGCAGCAGCTTGCGCAGATAGTTCAGCTCGAACTGGTTTCGCGCTTCCGCAAAAGTCGGCAAGGCCGTGTTTTCCCCCTCGAGGGCCTGCTCCACCAGCGCATCGCTGATCACCGGCGATGACGTCAGCGCCACGCACTGCTCAATCACGTTCACCAGCTGACGTACGTTGCCCGGCCAGCTTGCGGTCATCAGACGTTTCATCGCATCGGTGGAGAACGCGCGCACGAAGGGTTTGTGGCGGTCAGCGGCCTGGCGCAAAAGGTGATTTGCCAGCAGCGGGATATCTTCCGCACGCTCGGCCAGCGCCGGGATTTTCAGGTTGACGACATTCAGTCGATAGTAAAGATCTTCACGGAACTCGTTGCGCGCCATCACCTTGGGTAAATCGCGATGGGTAGCGGAAATAATACGCACGTTGATATCGATATCGCGGTTGCTGCCAAGCGGACGCACTTTTCGCTCCTGCAACACGCGCAGCAGTTTGACCTGCAACGGCGCGGGCATATCGCCAATTTCATCAAGAAACAGCGTGCCCCCCTCAGCCGCCTGGAACAGCCCTTCACGGCTGCTCACCGCGCCGGTAAAGGCGCCGCGGGCATGGCCGAAGAGCTCAGACTCAAGCAGCTGTTCCGGCAGCGCGCCACAGTTGATGGCAATAAAGGCATTTTTACTGCGTGGGCTGGCGTTGTGGATCGCCTGGGCCAGGATCTCTTTCCCGGTCCCGCTCTGGCCGTTGATCAGCACGCTAACGTCGGATTGCGCCACCATCCGCGCCTGTTCCAGCAGGCGCAGCATCACAGGGCTACGCGTCACGATGGATTCACGCCAGGCGTCGTCGCCGGATGGCGCCGCGTGCTCAAGGGCGCTGTCGATCGCTTTATAGAGGGCGTCTTTATCCACCGGTTTGGTGAGGAAGCTGAATACCCCCTGCTGCGTTGCGGCCACCGCATCAGGAATAGATCCGTGAGCGGTGAGGATAATCACCGGCATCCCGGGCTGCTGCTTCTGGATCTCCGTGAACAGTTGCAGGCCATCCATTTCATCCATGCGCAAATCACTGATCACCAGATCGATTTTCTCGCGGCTGAGCACTTTCAGCCCCTCCTGCCCGCTTTCAGCGGTGACCACGCTGTAGCCTTCGCTGACCAGACGCATTCCCAGCAGCTTTAACAGCCCGGGATCGTCATCCACCAGTAACAGATGGGCAGGTTTACGGCTTGTCATGGCTTCACATCCTCTTGTTTCGGCGTCTCACTGTCTGGCGTCGTGGCAGAGTTGCCTTTCGACCCATCGGGCAGATAGCTGCCTGCCGGCTTACGCGTCGAGAGCTGTCTTTCGATATCGGTCAGATTTTCGAGCTTGCGGGTGGTGGTTTCCAGCTGCTCGCGCAGCGACTCCTGCTGCTGGCGAAGCGCATCAAGCTCGCTGTCGCTCGACTGCTGCAATTTGCTGTAGCGGAAACGCTCTTCAGACAGCTGTAATTGCAGGGTTTGTCCATCCCGCCAGAGCTGATAGACCGGGCGCACCTGCGGGGGAATATTGATCACGTAAGTATCCAGCCGCGTCACGTTGGCGCGGCGTTCGACAGGCGTGATTCTGGCATCCGCCATCACGATCCCACGTTTAAACGCGTCCTGCCAGGTATCGTCCACCAGCATCGCCGCCTGGGCACGGGCCTCGGCGGGCGCCAGCCGCTGGGCGCAGTCTATTCCGCGCAGCCAGAACAGCGGATTGGATTCAACATCACGCCCCGACAGGTTCCAGATATCATCGCAACGTGTTGAAAGGAAATCGGCCAGCTGTTTTTGCGGCCATTTATCTTCCTGTTTGTGGCTAATTGCACTTTTCGGCGCATGGGTTACACAGCCGGCCAGCAGTAAGCAGGGCAGGCTCAGGCGCACATTTTTGCTGGAAAACACCGCGCGCAGTGCGCGGTAAAAGACGTGTGACATACTCACCAGGTTGTTATTCATTTCATTGATTTTTCCGGCTCAAGAGGCAGTTCGATACGAAAACAGACATCGGCGCGTTCATCACTCACGATGTTAAGCTCACCCTGCATGCGTCGTATGCAGTCGCGGGCAATACTCAGCCCCAGACCACTTCCTTTTACCGCACCTTTTCGCTGATGACTCCCCTGGAAGAAGGGCTCAAAGATCATCGTTTTTTCATCATCCGGAATCGGGCTTCCCGTATTCGCTACGTCAATACATACCCGCGAACCGTTGTTATTGCTTCTGATATAAATGGTACCGGATTCAGTACCATAGTGCACCGCATTGGAATAAAGATTATCCAGTACGCTCATTAACAACATCGGCTCTGCCAGGCAGGAAGGTGCATTGAGATCCACCTGGGTATGCATCATTTTAGCTCTTGCTGGCAGGCTATGGGCGGAGATCACCATGTCCACCAGCGGTTCAATCTCAACGCTTTCAAGCACCACAGCACCATCCGCCAGCTTGCGGTTATAGTCCAGCAGTTGTTCAATAAGTTTTTGTAAATTGCGGCTACTGGCATCCAGAATCGCCACGATCTCTTTTTGCTCAGGGGTTAACGGCCCCGCTACTTCGTCTGCCAGCAGCTCCGTGCCTTCACGCATACTGGCCAGCGGTGTTTTGAGTTCGTGTGAGATATGGCGCAGGAACTGATGACGCTGCGATTCCAGCCACGCCAGGCGTTCAGAAAGCCAGATGATACGCTGACCGACCGAGCGCAGCTCGCGCGGGCCTTTAAAAACAACCGTATCCCCGAGAGATTTGCCCTCCCCCAGGCGGTTAATCATCCGCTGGATCCCCTTTACGGGGCCGATAATCATGCGGGTAAAGAGCAGTACCAGCCCAAGGCTGACGAGGAACAGCACCAGCGCCTGCCAGCCGAAGAACTGGCCGCGCTCGGCAATCTCCTGCTGGAGTTGCTGCCCACGGGAAAAGATAACCGTACGGGTGGACTGCACCATCTCCGTATTGGCGTTCGCGAAGGCTTCAAGTCGGGCGGCGGCGGCGGCATCAGGACCGCTGTTTTTGCACTGGAGCTGCGCCAGATCGTTCAGATCCTGACGCAGCGCCTGATAGAGTTTGTCATCCGGCAAGACCCCGGCATGGGCATCCAGCATTTCGCTGTAGCGTTTACGCTGGTTCTGATAGACCCTCTCCAGCGTGCGGTCGTCCAGCACGCAGTACTGGCGATAGCTACGCTCCATCTCCAGCGCGGCGTTGGTCATTGCCTCGCTACGGCGGGCATCAATAAGCGTGGTGCGGTTAGTCAGGGCCGCCTGGGCACTTAACGCATTCAGGCTTTGCCATGCCTGCCACGCCAGAACCAGCAAAGGTAGCAGGATCAGCAGGAAGGCCATCATAACGAGCTGTCGCAGGGAGCGAGGGAAAGCGGGCCAGCGTTTCAACACATTACTCTCATCATCCGGGTTTGAGGAGAGCGTAACTGAGTCTGCCCTTCAGATACAACAAAGCCGGGTAAAAACCCGGCTTTGTCATGGAATAAGGCGGTGCCTAACTCGACGTTTCGCCCTGGCCTGATAAAGCATTGCAATAATCAGTAGTTGGACGGCAGGCACCTTTTTGTGCGTCATTCGAAGTTTATGTAGCACGTCCCGAAGGGGCTGACATAAGAAGGTGAATGAGCCACTGGTTACTATTATGCAACGCGCGTGCCAGATTGCAAAAATTGATACTATCCTTATGATTAATAATTGTTTTATTATTAAAATGCATTGATTGTCAGGTGAATGATTTCCAGGCTAAGTGTCGCTATTAAGCAACACCTTAACGGGAACCCGTCCTGACATATATAAATCAATAAGTTAAATGTCTCTTATTGGAGACACTCAACCCAGAGGATTGTCGCGATTTTGCGACAGGTACAAAAAAGCCCGGTGGCGCTCGCGCTTACCGGGCCTACAGTCAGGGCGTTGAAACTTAACCCAGTTGTTTACGCGCGTTGCGGAAAATGCGCATCCACGGGCTGTCCTCGCCCCAGTTTTCCGGGTGCCAGGAGTTGCTCACGGTACGGAAGACACGTTCCGGGTGCGGCATCATGATCGTCACCCGACCGCTTTCGCTGGTGACGGCGGTAATGCCATTTGCCGAACCGTTCGGGTTAGCCGGATAGGTTTCGGTGACCTTGCCGAAGTTATCAACAAAGCGCAGCGCCACCAGTCCTTTGCTTTCAAGCTGAGCCAGGTGCGCCGCATCACGCACTTCAACCTGACCTTCACCGTGCGAAACCGCGATTGGCATCTGTGAACCGACCATTCCCTGCAACAGCAGAGACGGGCTTTGGGTCACTTCTACCAGGCTGAAGCGCGCTTCGAAGCGGTCAGACTGGTTACGCACAAAGCGCGGCCAGGCTTCGCTGCCCGGGATCAGCTCGCGCAGGTTAGACATCATCTGACAGCCGTTACACACGCCCAGCGCCAGCGTCTGCGGACGATGGAAGAAGGTTTCGAACTCGTCACGCACGCGGCTGTTGAACAGAATAGACTTCGCCCAGCCTTCGCCCGCGCCCAGCACGTCGCCGTAGGAGAAACCGCCGCAGGCGACCAGCGCCTGGAAATCATCCAGCCCGGTACGCCCGGCCAGCAGGTCGCTCATGTGGACGTCGATGGCGTCAAAGCCCGCCCGGTGGAAGGCCGCCGCCATCTCAACGTGGGAGTTAACGCCCTGCTCGCGCAGCACGGCTACTTTCGGACGCGCACCGGTCGCAATGTACGGCGCGGCAATGTCTTCGTTAATGTCGAAGCTGAGCTTCACGTTCAGGCCAGGATCGTTGTCGTTCGCCTTCGCGTTGTGTTCCTGATCGGCGCATTCCGGATTGTCACGCAGGCGCTGCATCTGCCAGGTGGTTTCCGCCCACCACATACGCAGCGTGGTGCGGCTTTCGCTGAACACCGCGTGGCCGTCGGCTTCAATCACGAAGCGGTCGCCCTGCACCGCTTTACCGAGATAGTGTACGCAGTCTGCCAGACCGTGCTGCGCCAGAATCGCTTCCACCGCGTCGCGATCTGCGGCGCGTACCTGAATGACCGCGCCAAGCTCTTCGTTAAACAGCGCTGCCAGGCGGTCTTCGCCAAGCGTGGCAATGTTTGCTTCAACGCCGCAATGACCGGTGAAGGCCATCTCTGCCAGCGTCACCAGCAGGCCACCATCGGAACGGTCGTGGTAGGCCAGCAGCTTACGCTGCGCCACCAGCGCCTGAATTGCGTCGTAGAAGCCTTTCAGCTGGGCGACATCGCGCACGTCGGCTGGCTTATCGCCGAGCTGGCGGTAAACCTGCGCCAGCGCGGTGGCGCCCAGCGCGTTATGGCCTTTGCCGAGGTCAATCAACAGCAGGGCGTTATCTTCAGTGGAAAGCTGCGGCGTAACGGTATGACGCACGTCTTCCACGCGCGCAAACGCGGTGATCACCAGCGACAGCGGAGAGGTCATCTCGCGCTGCTCGTTACCTTCCTGCCAGCGGGTTTTCATCGACATGGAGTCTTTACCCACCGGAATGGTCAGGCCGAGCGCAGGACACAGCTCTTCACCCACCGCTTTCACCGCTTCGTACAGGCCGGCATCTTCGCCCGGGTGACCGGCAGCGGCCATCCAGTTCGCGGAAAGTTTGATGCGTTTGATATCGCCAATCTGCGTCGCGGCGATGTTGGTCAGCGCTTCACCGACCGCCAGACGGGCAGAAGCGGCGAAGTCCAGCAGCGCCACTGGCGTGCGTTCGCCCAGGGCCATCGCTTCGCCGTAGTAGCTGTCGAGGCTCGCGGTGGTCACGGCGCAGTTAGCGACCGGGATCTGCCACGGGCCGACCATCTGATCGCGCGACACCATACCGGTCACGGTACGGTCGCCGATGGTGACCAGGAAGGTTTTCTCTGCCACGGCAGGCAGGTGCAGCACGCGGTTAACCGCTTCTGCCACGGTGATGCCCTGGCGATCCAGCGCTTTGCCCGCCGCTTTGCGAGTCTGCACGTCGCGGGTCATCTTCGGCGTTTTGCCGAGCAGCACGTCCAGCGGCAGATCGATCGGCTGGTTGTCAAAATGGGTGTCGCTTAAGGAAAGGTGCTGCTCTTCGGTCGCTTCACCGATGACGGCATACGGCGCGCGCTCGCGGCGGCACAGCTCGTCAAACAGCGGCAGCTGATCGGCGGCAACCGCCAGCACATATCGCTCCTGGGATTCGTTACACCAGATCTCCAGCGGGCTCATGCCCGGCTCATCGCTCAGGATATCGCGCAGGTTGAAGCGTCCGCCGCGACCGCCGTCGCTCACCAGCTCAGGCATGGCGTTAGAGAGTCCACCCGCGCCCACGTCGTGGATGAACAGAATCGGGTTGGCATCGCCGAGCTGCCAGCAGCGGTCGATCACTTCCTGACAACGGCGCTCCATTTCCGGGTTGTCGCGCTGCACGGACGCGAAGTCGAGATCCGCATCAGACTGGCCGGAAGCCATAGACGAGGCTGCCCCGCCGCCCAGACCGATGTTCATTGCCGGGCCGCCGAGCACGATCAGCTTCGCGCCGACGACGATCTCGCCTTTCTGCACATGATCGGCGCGAATGTTGCCGATCCCGCCCGCCAGCATGATCGGTTTGTGGTAGCCGCGCAGCTCTTCGCCGTTGTGGCTGTCCACTTTCTCTTCGTAGGTACGGAAGTAACCGTTCAGCGCCGGACGACCAAATTCGTTGTTGAACGCCGCGCCGCCCAGCGGGCCTTCGGTCATGATATCCAGCGCGGTGACAATGCGCTCTGGCTTGCCGAAGTCTTCTTCCCACGGCTGCTCAAAGCCCGGAATACGCAGGTTGGAAACGGAGAAACCGACCAGACCCGCTTTTGGTTTCGCGCCGCGACCGGTCGCACCTTCGTCACGGATTTCACCGCCGGAGCCGGTCGCTGCACCCGGCCACGGGGAGATCGCCGTCGGGTGGTTGTGGGTTTCCACTTTCATCAGGATATGCGCAGGCTCCTGGTGGAAGTCATAGCGCCCCGCTTCGCGGTCGGCGAAGAAGCGGCCCACCTCGGAACCTTCCATCACCGCGGCGTTGTCTTTATAGGCAGACAGCACGTGGTCAGGGGTTTGCTCCATGGTGTTTTTGATCATTTTGAACAGCGACTTCGGCTGCTGTTCGCCGTCGATAATCCAGTCGGCGTTGAAAATCTTGTGGCGGCAGTGCTCGGAGTTGGCCTGCGCGAACATATACAGTTCGATGTCGTTCGGGTTGCGATTCAGCTTAACGAATGCATCCTGAAGGTAGTCGATTTCATCTTCTGCGAGCGCCAGACCAAGACGCAGGTTTGCGTCGATCAGCGCCTGACGCCCCTGCCCCAGCAAATCCACGCTCTGTACCGGCGCAGGCTGATGGTGGGAGAACAGTTTCTGCGCATCATCCAGAGAATCAAACACGCTCTCCATCATGCGGTCGTGCAGCTCTGCGGCAACCACCTGCCACTGCGCGTCGCTCAGGGTTGACGCTTCCACATAGTACGCCACACCGCGCTCCAGACGGTTAATCTGGCTCAGGCCGCAGTTGTGAGCGATGTCGGTGGCTTTGGAAGACCAGGGGGAGATGGTGCCAGGGCGTGGCGTGGCGAGGATTAATTTGCCGGTCGGCGTATGGCTGCTCAGGCTTGGGCCATATTTAAGCAGGCGTTCCAGCTGTACGCGCTCCTCTGCATTCAGGGGGGCGTTCAGGTCAGCAAAATGGACATACTCAGCGTAAATATTGCTTACCGGAAGGTCGGCCGCCTGAAAACGTGCCAGCAGTTTGTTAATACGGAAGGCAGACAGTGCAGGCGAACCACGCAGAATTTCCATCATAAGTCTCTCGTCTTCGAAGCGCCGGGGCGCTTACAGTGTGCGCAAGGGGGGAAAACGGGCGTCATTATAGAGAATCCTGAGCGCCGACGAAACCGTTTGCGTCGAAATAAAATCATCCTTTATGTTTAACAATAGATGTGACCTGTCTCTCTAATTGGTTGCCAACTGGCGCTACTTTGCGCAAAATGCCGCTCAATCAATGGCAAACTCTACTCTTAACATGACTACAGCACACTGAGGCAACCGGCGTCGCAGAGAATTAACTAATTGAAAAAATTAAAGATTAATTATCTGCTCATCGGCATTGTTACGTTGCTGCTGGCAGTGGCCCTCTGGCCGTCTATCCCCTGGTTCGGCAAGGCCGAAAACCGTATCGCCGCCATTCAGGAGCGGGGGGAGTTGCGCGTCAGTACCCTCTCCTCCCCGCTTATTTACGATGATATCAACGGTAAAACCATCGGTCTTGATTACGAACTGGCACAGCTGTTTGCAGACTATCTGGGCGTGAAGCTGAAAGTTACCGTGCGGCAGAACATCAACCAGCTGTTTGATGATTTGGACCATGACCGTGCCGATATTCTCGCCGCAGGTCTGGTGTACAACAGCGAACGCAGCAAAAACTATCAGCCGGGCCCGACCTATTACTCCGTGTCGCAGCAGGTGGTTTATCGTGTGGGTAGCCTGCGTCCGCGCTCACTGGCCGACATCACCGACCAGCAATTGACCATTGCGCCAGGCCATGTGGTGATTGACGATCTGCGAGCGTTGAAAGAGAAAAAATACCCTAACCTCAGCTGGACGGTCGATCCTAAACTCGGCACGACCGAATTGCTGGAGCAGGTTAAAGATAAAAAGCTGGCCTATACCATTGCTGATTCGGTGGCGATTAGCCTTTTCCAGCGCGTTCATCCTGAAATCGCCGTGGCGCTGGATGTGACCGACGAACAGCCGGTGACCTGGTTTACCCAGCTGGATGACGATCAAACCGTCTCTGCGGCTATGCTCGATTTCTTTAATTCCATCAATGAAGACGGCACCCTGGCGCGCCTGGAAGAGAAATATCTCGGTCACGGGGACGATTTTGATTACGTTGACACCCGCACTTTCCTGCGCGCGGTGGACAGTGTGCTGCCGGACCTGCAACCGCTGTTTGAGAAGTACGCCGAGGAGATTGACTGGAAGCTGCTGGCGGCAATTTCCTACCAGGAATCGCACTGGGATGCTCAGGCCACCTCACCCACGGGCGTGCGCGGGTTGATGATGCTGACCAAAAATACCGCCCAGAGCCTCGGCATCAGCGACCGGACCGATGCGGAACAGAGCATCAGCGGCGGCGCGCAGTATTTACAGGATATGATGGCGAAAGTGCCGGAGACGGTCCCGGAAGGGGAGCGTATCTGGTTTGCGCTGGCCGCCTATAACATGGGTTATGCGCACATGCTCGACGCGCGGGCGCTGACGGCGAAAACTAAAGGTAATCCGGACAGCTGGTCAGATGTAAAACAGCGCCTGCCGCTGCTTAGCCAGAAACAGTGGTACCAGAAGCTGACGTACGGCTATGCGCGCGGGCATGAAGCGTATGCCTACGTGGAAAATATTCGTAAGTACCAGATAAGCCTGGTGGGATATCTGCTGGAGAAAGAAAAAGAGGCGGCCGAGGCGCAACAGCTGGCTGAAAGCTATCCGGTGGTCGCACCGGACGAGCTTAATCATCCTGCGGTTTCAATTCTGCCTTTTGTTGCTTTTTCTGCTGCCGACGCATTCGAAAAAAGTCACTTAACAGACCCGAACATTCTGGTGCAAGTACCCCGCCGATAGTTTTCACCTGGTGGTTCATCCCCGGATGCCCAAGTACGTCCATCAGTGAACCAGCAGCGCCCGTCTTTTCATCCCGCGCGCCAAACACCAGCGTACCGATTCGGCTGTGCACCATCGCCCCGGAGCACATTACGCACGGCTCAAGGGTGACATACAGGGTGGTATCAAGCAGACGATAGTTTTGCAGCACCAGTCCGCCCTGACGCAGCGCCATAATTTCAGCATGCGCGGTAGGATCGTGACGGCCAATCGGACGGTTCCACCCTTCCCCAATCACCTGATTGTTATGGACCAGTACCGCGCCCACGGGCACTTCGCCCTCTTCCCAGGCGCGCTGAGCCAGCGCCAGCGCATGGCGCATCCAGTATTCATGATTGTGTTCAGGGTTGGACAAGGGCTGATACTCCAGTCGAAAAGCGGGCGGCATTATACACAGCCGGTACAGATAAGACTATTCGAGTTGCTGAAGTTCGCCCAGAGGCGTGACGCGCCAGCGGTGCTGGCAAAAATAGAGCAGCGGGTTGTCCTGCTTGCTGTCGCTGTAGCCGCTGTACAGACGCAGCGGCGTACCGATGCGTTTCTCCAGCTGCACCACTTTTTCATGTCCGAGGCAGCGCATAGTCAGCACCCAGCCGCCGTAGCCGCGCGCGATTTGTGTCGCGATAAGATTCACGCGCGGCAGCCAGGGCGTATCAAAATAGACATGCTCCACCAGCGTCTGCGGGGAGCCGGTAATCAGCCAGATATCGGCATCGTTGGCGTCGAGATAGCTGGTCAGGCGCGCCTGTACCACGGGAAACGCGGCGACGTGCCCGCGAAACCAGTGCGCAAAATCCTGTTCGAGCTGCTTAAGGCGCGCTTCGCTATGACCAAACGTGCATCCCCAGAGCAGCAGGCTCATCGGCCAGCGCGCTGCACGGCCTTTCACCAGCAGCGCGATACCAATAACGGGTAACAGGGGTAATACCAGCAACGCGTTAAGGGGCTGGCGCCGCAGCAGGTAGCGCATAAAGGTGCCGAACATATCCTGCTGATGCAGCGTTCCATCCAGATCAAAAAAGACAACGCGACGCTCGTGACTGGCCAAACCTTACTCCTCTGGGTCGTTGAATCCTAACAGCCAGGTAAACAGGAACCCGGCGATCACCGCTACCAGATAGCCTAACAGATAGAGCATCACTTTTCCGGTCACGATGGTTAATGCCAGCGGTAAACCGGAGATCCCGAAGGTAATGACGGTCGCCACTTTCCAGTAGCTGATTAACGCCCCGCCCACCGCGCCACCGAGGCAGGCGGCCAGGAACGGCTTACCCAGCGGCAAGGTCACGCCGAAAATCAACGGTTCGCCGATACCGAGTAACCCGACCGGCAGCGCCCCTTTAATGACCTTTTTCAGACGCGCGTTGCGGGTTTTCATCAGCACCGCGATGGCCGCGCCGACCTGCCCAACGCCCGCCATCGACAGGATCGGCAGCAGTGCGTTATAGCCGTGCGCCTGTACCAGTTCGACGTGGATCGGCACCAGCCCCTGATGCAGACCGGTCAGCACTAACGGCAGGAAGGTCCCGGACAGCACGGCCCCCACCAGCAGCCCGCCGCGATCGATCGCCAGAGACGCGCCGTGGGCGATGGCTTCAGAGATCGCGCCGCCTAACGGTTGCAGCGCCACAATCGCCACGCTCCCGGTAATCAATGTGGTCAGCAGCGGGTTGAGGATCAGCTCAATCGAGCCTGGCAGCAACGCGCGCAGCTTTTTCTCGATCCAGCACATCAGAATGACCACCAGCAGCACGGCAATCACCCCACCGCGGCCTGGCTGAAGCGCCTCGCCAAACAGCGTAATCTGCGCCAGCTGCGGGCTGGAGAGGATACCCGCCATTACGCCGCCCATCGCCAGCGAGCCGCCGAACACTTTGGCCGTGTTTACCCCCACCAGAATGTTCATGATGGCAAACACCGCGCTGCCGAAAATCGCCAGAATACCCAGCAGGTTCGGATACTGGGTGGCGAAATTCCCGACAATATCCGGACGCTTGAGGATATTGATAATCCCGGTGATCAGCCCCGATGCGATAAACGCCGGGATCAGAGGAATAAAGACGTTTGCCAGCTGGCGCAGCGCATCGCTCATGGGGGCTTTGTATTTGGCTTTCGCCTGCGCTTTGGTGCGTTCCGCGTCGTCAAAGGCGGGAGCCGTTTCACTGCCCGTCATCAGGGCGCGCATGGCATCAACCACCTGCGCCGCTTTGCCCGGACCGACAATCAGCTGGTGCTGTTGCCCCTGTTTAACGTACCCGCTCACGCCGGGGAGCTGCTTCAGGCGCGTTAAATCAAGCTTTTCGTCGTTGTGCACCTCGACGCGTACACGCGTCATGCAGTTTTCCAGACGCTGAATATTTTTTTCCCCACCGATCCCAAGCAGGATGTCGCTGGCGAGCGCTGCTGTTTTGTCCATACACGCCTCTTATTGGTGTTCTAATGCCGCCCGTAAAAACCCGTGATGGGCTTCGAGCCTGGCTCTGGCCGCGGCTGCATCCAGCCCGGTTAATATCATCAGAATGGCGGGTTTGACGTCGTAATCGGTCTGTTTGAGTACCGCTTCCGCCTCTTCCCGACCTGCCCCTGTCGCCTCTATCACCATGCGGCAGGCTCTGTCCACCAACTTGACGTTGGTGGCCTGCATATCCACCATCAGGTTTTGGTAGACCTTGCCGAATTTCACCATCGCGCCGGTGGAGATCATATTGAGCACCAGCTTCTGCGCGGTTCCCGATTTCAGGCGCGTGGAGCCGGTGAGCGCTTCCGGCCCGACGACCGGAGAGATGGCAATGGCGGCCACCTGCGCAATCGGCGAACCCGGGTTACAAGAGATGGCCACCGTGGTACATCCCGTCTGTCTGGCGTATTCCAGCCCACCAATGACGTACGGCGTACGACCAGAAGCCGCCAGCCCGACGACCAGATCCTGCGCGGTCAGGTTCAGCGCCCTGAGATCGTCTTCCCCAAGCTGTTTATTGTCTTCTGCCCCTTCCACCGCTTTCAGCAGCGCGCCGGGGCCACCGGCAATCAGGCCAACGACCAGACCGTGCGGAACGCCAAAGGTCGGGGGACATTCTGAGGCATCCAGCACACCGAGTCGCCCACTGGTACCCGCCCCCATGTAAATAATGCGTCCTCCTGCTTTCAGAGCGTCGGCAGCGGCGTCTACGGCTTTCGCCACCTCGGGCAATGTCTCTTTGACTGCCAGCGCGACGAGGGTATCCTGTTGATTAAAGCGGTTTACCAGCTCCAGCGTGGACAGTGCATCAAGATCCATGGTTTGCGGGTTACGCGTTTCAGAAACAAGAGAGCCTAGATTCATGTTATTTACCTCTGGAATTTTTAATTCATAATAAACGCACTATAATGGAATATAAAATTCATTCAGGCGAGCAAAATTCGTATTTGCGCGGGTAATCACATTTTCGCCAGGAGACCGTATGAACTGTTTAATTCGTATTCGCCAGCGCTACGCAGGGTTTGCCCAGAGTGACAAAAAGCTGGCGGATTATTTACTTTCCCAGCCCGATCGCGCGCGACACCTCAGCTCCCAGCAGCTGGCAGGCGAAGCCGGGGTGAGCCAGTCGAGCGTGGTGAAATTTGCCCAGAAGATAGGCTATAAAGGCTTTCCGGCGCTAAAACTGGCGATCAGTGAAGCACTGGTAAGCAACCCTAATCCGCAGTCAATGCCGGTGCATAACCAGATCCGCGGCGACGATCCGATGCGTCTGGTCGGCGAAAAGCTGATCAAAGAGAACGTGGCGGCAATGCATGCCACGCTGGATGTGAACACGGAAGAGAAGCTGCTGGAAAGCGTAGCCATGCTTCGCGACGCGCGGCGTATTGTATTGACCGGGATCGGCGCCTCCGGACTGGTTGCGCGTAACTTTGGCTGGAAGCTGACAAAAATCGGCTATAACGCCATCGTTGAACAGGATATGCACGCGCTGCTGGCGACCGTGCAGGCCATGGATCCTGACGATTTACTGCTGGCCATCTCCTATTCCGGCGAGCGTCGTGAAATTAATATGGCTACCGACGAAGCCCTGCGCGTAGGAGGAAAAATTCTGGCGATTACTGGCTTCAGCCCGAATGCGCTCCAGCAACGGGCCACCCGCTGTCTGTATACCATTGCCGAGGAACAGGCCACTCGCAGTGCGGCGATTTCGTCGACGAGTGCGCAGATGATGCTGACGGACCTGCTGTTTATGGCGCTGGTTCAGCAGGATCTGGAGCGTGCGCCAGAGCGTATTCGTCACAGCGAAGAGCTGGTAAAAAAACTGGTCTGAACAACGAATGAGCGTATAATGCCCGCCCTGTTTGTGATGTTTCTGAGAATTTCCTGATGGCGCTGTTAATCACCAAAAAATGCATCAACTGCGATATGTGCGAACCCGAATGCCCGAACGAGGCGATTTCGATGGGCGACAGCATTTATGAGATTAACAGCGACCGCTGCACCGAATGCATCGGCCACTATGAGACGCCGACCTGCCAGAAGGTGTGCCCCATTCCCAATACGATCTTAAAAGACCCGGCACACGTCGAGAACGAAGAACAGCTGTGGGATAAGTTTGTCCTGATGCACCATGCGGACAAAATTTAACTCTCGATGATCACCGTCGCACAGGCGTAGTGGCGTTCATCGGCAAGCGTTACGTGCATGTGCGCCACGCCCAGCTTTTCCGCCAGCTTAAGCGCCTCGCCCCATAAACGTAGACGTGGCTTACCCAGCTCATCGTTAAACACTTCAAACTGGTTAAACGCCAGGCCGTTACGAATGCCCGTGCCGAACGCTTTCGCCGCCGCCTCTTTTACCGCGAAACGCTTTGCCAGAAAGCGCACCGGCTGTTGATGCGCCTCCCAGATAGCCCATTCGTTATCGCTCAGCACGCGTCTTGCGAGGCGATCGCCGCTCCGGGCGATCACCGCTTCAATGCGGGCTATTTCAACGATGTCGGTGCCTAAGCCCAGAATAGCCATTACTGACGCGCTTCCAGCATCAGGCGCTTCATCTCGGAAACCGCTTCTTTAAGACCGCTCATCACCGCGCGGCCAATGATGGCGTGGCCGATGTTCAGCTCGTGCATTTCCGGCAGGGCAGCGATGGCTTTTACGTTGTGATAGGTCAGGCCGTGACCGGCGTTAACCTTCAGTCCCAGGCTCGCGGCGTAGGTTGCCGCTTTGGCGATTCGCTCCAGCTCTTTCGCCTGCGCTGCATCGTTTTCGGCATCGGCATAGCAGCCGGTGTGAATTTCAATATACGGCGCACCCACGTCGGCAGCGGCTTTAATCTGGGTGAAATCGGCGTCGATAAACAGAGAAACCAGGATACCGGCATCCGCCAGGCGTTTGCAGGCATCGCGCATTTTGTCGAGCTGCCCGGCCACATCCAGACCGCCTTCGGTGGTCACTTCCTGACGCTTTTCCGGCACCAGGCAGCAGAAATGCGGTTTGGTCTCGCAGGCAATCGCCAGCATCTCTTCGGTGACCGCCATCTCCAGATTCATGCGGGTGTCCAGCGTCTGACGCAGGATGCGCACGTCCCGGTCGGTGATGTGGCGACGATCTTCACGCAGGTGAACGGTAATGCCGTCGGCGCCAGCCTGCTCAGCGATAAACGCCGCCTGAACCGGATCGGGATACGCGGTACCGCGTGCATTACGTAACGTGGCGATGTGATCGATGTTGACGCCTAACAGTAATTCAGCCATGACAATCCTCGGTATTTTTGTTCATTTACCTTCTCCCTCCCCCTCCGGGAGAGGGCTGGGGTGAGGGGTAAAACATTAGCGTTTCGGCATAAACTGCCTGAATAATTCGCGGCTCTTTAAAGGTTTGCCCCCAAGATACGGCTTGAGCGCAATTCGGGTAAAGCGTTTTGCCGCACGCAGAGTGTCGGCGTCCGGGAACTCGCGTTCATACAGTGCTCTGAGCTGGCGCCCGGTAAAGGTGCTGTTATCGACGACGACACTGGCAATAAAGCCCTTTTCCTCACGATAGCGATAGGTCATGGTGTCTTCTACCTCGTCTCCGCTTCCCGCACAGTGCAGAAAATCAACGCCGTAACCAAGGTGTCCGAGCAGCGCCAGTTCGAAACGACGCAGCACAGGCTCAGGGGTGCCGGTTGCGCCAGCAAGTGCCTGAATACAGTGCAGGTAATCAAAGAAAAGTTCAGAGAAGCGGGTCTCATGTTCAAGAACCCGTGAGATGAGTTCGTTAACATACAAACCGCTGTAGAGCGTGATACCAGAAAGAGGAAGCGCCAGGGAGACGGCTTCAGCACTGCGCAGGGTTTTGACTTCCCCTCGCCCGCCAAAGCGGACCAGCAGCGGGGTGAAAGGCTGCAAGGCACCTTTCAGATTAGAACGTCTGGAACGTGCGCCTTTGGCAACAAGGCGCACGCGACCGGACTCTTCCGTGAAGACGTCCAGCATCAGGCTGGTTTCGCTCCAGGGACGACTATGCAGGACAAAGGCGCGCTGCCATCCATCCATATGCTCGTCGTCTTAGGTTACTGATCTTCGCCGTAACCGAGGCTGCGCAGCGCACGCTCATCATCGGCCCAGCCAGATTTCACTTTCACCCACAGTTCCAGGTGAACCGGTGCTTCAAACATGTCCTGCATGTCTTTACGGGCTTCGATTCCGATAGTTTTGATCTTGGCGCCTTTATTGCCGATCACCATCTTCTTCTGCCCTTCACGCTCAACGAGGATCAGACCGTTAATATCGTAGCCGCCACGCTCGTTGCTCTGGAAACGCTCGATCTCCACCGTCACAGAGTACGGCAGTTCAGCGCCCAGGAAACGCATCAGCTTCTCACGGATGATTTCAGACGCCATAAAACGCTGAGAGCGATCGGTGATGTAGTCTTCCGGGAAGTGATGAGTCGCTTCCGGCAGATGCTTGCGCACGATACCCGCGATGGTATCAACGTTCAGACCCGTTTCCGCAGACAGCGGGACGATGTCCAGGAAGTTCATCTGGCTGCCCAGCCATTGCAGGTGCGGCAGCAGATCGGCTTTTTCCTGCACGTTGTCCACTTTATTGACTGCGAGGATCACCGGCGTTTTGCCGTCGCGCAGCTTGTTCAGGACCATTTCGTCGTCCGGCGTCCAGCGGGTGCCTTCCACAACGAAAATCACCAGCTCTACGTCGCCAATGGAGCTGCTCGCCGCCTTGTTCATCAGACGGTTGATGGCGCGCTTCTCTTCCATGTGCAGGCCCGGTGTATCGACGTAGATCGCCTGATACGCGCCTTCAGTATGGATACCGACGATGCGGTGACGCGTGGTCTGCGCCTTACGCGAGGTGATAGAAATCTTCTGCCCAAGCAGATTATTCAGCAGGGTGGATTTGCCAACGTTCGGACGTCCGACGATGGCAATAAATCCGCAATAGGTTTTGTCGATGCTCATTCCAGCTCCAGCATTTTTAACGCCTGTTCGGCGGCAGCCTGTTCAGCCTTACGACGGCTTGAACCCGTGCCGACCACCGGTTCACTCAGGCCACTGACCTGGCAATGGATGGTAAATTCCTGATCGTGGGCTTCGCCACGCACCTGCACCACCAGATAGGATGGCAGCGGCAGATGACGACCCTGCAAATATTCTTGCAGACGCGTTTTAGGATCTTTTTGTTTATCGCCCGGGCTGATTTCGTCCAGGCGGGTCTGATACCAGTTAAGGATCAGCTTTTCTACGGTCTGGATATCGCTGTCCAGGAACACGCCACCGATCAATGCCTCGACCGTATCGGCAAGGATGGATTCACGACGGAAACCACCACTTTTCAGCTCACCTGGCCCCAGACGCAGGCATTCACCCAGCTCAAATTCGCGTGCGATTTCAGCGAGGGTATTGCCGCGCACCAGCGTGGCGCGCATGCGGCTCATATCACCTTCGTCCACGCGCGGAAAACGATGATAAAGCGCATTTGCAATCACGAAACTTAAAATAGAGTCGCCTAAAAACTCGAGACGCTCATTATGTTTGCTGCTGGCACTGCGATGGGTTAATGCCTGTTGCAACAACTCCTGATGATGAAAAGTGTAGCCCAGCTTCCGTTGAAGCCGATTAATTACGATGGGGTTCATGCGATACCAATAAATGAATGCGTCAAAAATGCAGCACACGAAACCGACCTGAGAAAACCAACGCGGTTTCGTGTGCCGTGGCACCCTTGCAGGGCCAACCTTAAACTTCGGGGGAATATTCTATACACAACGACAGGGGATGTCGTTAGTTCAAAGAGATTTATCGCTGAAATAATTCACGTAGCGGCGAATAAAAGCCGCTACGTGTTATTTTTGGCGAAAATTAATGAATTCCGCCAATACGATTCAGGCGAACGCCGGTCGGCCACTCGCCTTCCTGCTTCTCAAAACTCATCCAGATAGCGGTTGCTTTACCGACCAGATTCGCTTCCGGCACAAAGCCCCAGTAACGGCTGTCCGCAGAGTTATCGCGGTTGTCACCCATCATGAAGTAGTGTCCCGGCGGCACAATCCAGGTCGCCAGCTGTTGGCCTGGCTGCTGGTAGTACATTGCCAGCTGATCCTGTGCGATGGGCACGGTCAGAATGCGGTGAGTAACATCGCCCAGCGTCTCTTTGCGTTCAACCAGACGAATGCCATTCTCTTTGGTTTCACCTTTTGGCACCTGGAAGAATCCGCTGGTCGCTTCACCGCCGTTACGGCGGGCGAAGGTCTGCACAAAATCAGCTGGCTCAACGTTGGAGTAAGTGACTGGCAGCGCATTTTCACATGCGGTGCCAGAGCTACAGCCTGGCTGAATGGTCACCTCTTTCGCCACCGGATCGTAGGTCACTTTATCGCCCGGCAGACCTACCGCGCGTTTAATATAATCCAGCCGCGGATCTTCCGGATATTTAAACACCACGATGTCGCCACGTTTCGGATGACCCGTTTCGATCAGCGTTTTCTGGTAGATCGGATCTTTGATGCCATAGGCAAACTTTTCAACCAGAATGAAATCACCGATCAGCAGCGTTGGCATCATCGATCCTGACGGGATCTGGAACGGTTCATAGATAAATGAACGCACCACCAGCACAATCGCCAGCACCGGGAATACCGATGCCCCTGTCTCCAGCCATCCCGGTTTTGGGCCGACTTTTTTCAGGGTTTTCGCGTCCAGCGCATCGCCCGTGGCTGCCTGCGCGGCAGCCTGACGTTCACGGCGTTTTGGGGCGAAGATAAACTTATCCAGGCACCACAACAGACCTGTCACCAGGGTAGCGATGACCAGGATCAGGGCAAACATGTTCGCCATGCCAACTCCTTAAGGTTATTTACCGTTACCGTCTTTACCAACATGAAGGATGGCAAGGAATGCTTCCTGCGGCAGCTCAACGTTACCGACCTGCTTCATACGCTTCTTACCTTCTTTCTGCTTCTGCAACAGCTTTTTCTTACGGCTGACGTCGCCGCCGTAGCACTTAGCCAGAACGTTTTTACGCAGCTGCTTCACGGTTGAACGGGCAATGATGTGGTTACCAATGGCCGCCTGAATCGCAATGTCAAACTGCTGACGCGGGATCAGATCTTTCATCTTCTCAACCAGCTCACGACCACGGTACGGTGCGTTATCGTTGTGGGTGATCAGCGCCAGCGCATCCACACGCTCACCGTTGATCAGCACGTCCACACGAACCATGTTCGAGGCCTGGAAGCGTTTGAAGTTGTAGTCCAGCGACGCATAGCCACGGGAGGTAGACTTCAGACGGTCGAAGAAGTCGAGCACCACTTCTGCCATCGGAATTTCATAGGTCAGCGCCACCTGGTTACCGTGGTAAACCATGTTGGTCTGCACGCCACGCTTCTCAATACACAGGGTGATCACGTTACCGAGGAACTCCTGCGGCAGCAGCATGTGACACTCTGCGATTGGCTCGCGCAGTTCCTGAATATTATTCAGCGGCGGGAGCTTGGACGGGCTGTCGACGTAGATCACCTCTTTCGATGTGGTTTCTACTTCGTAGACAACCGTCGGGGCGGTGGTGATCAGATCCAGATCGTATTCACGCTCCAGACGTTCCTGAATGATCTCCATGTGCAGCAGACCGAGGAAGCCACAGCGGAAGCCAAAGCCCAGCGCCGTTGAGCTTTCTGGCTCGTAGAACAGGGAGGCATCATTGAGGCTCAGCTTTCCGAGCGCATCGCGGAAGTTTTCGTAATCGTCAGAGCTGACCGGGAACAGACCCGCATAAACCTGCGGTTTCACCTTTTTGAAGCCTGGCAGCGCTTTATCTGCCGGGTTACGTGCACCGGTCAGGGTATCACCCACCGGCGCGCCGAGGATGTCTTTAATGGCACAGACCAGCCAGCCCACTTCGCCGCATTTCAGCTCGGTACGGTCAACCTGTTTTGGCGTGAAGATGCCCAGACGGTCAGCGTTGTAGACCTGGCCGGTGCTCATGACCTTGATTTTGTCGCCTTTACGCATGGTGCCGTTTTTAATACGCACCAGCGAGACAACGCCGAGGTAGTTATCAAACCAGGAGTCGATGATCAGCGCCTGTAGCGGCGCATCCGGGTCGCCTTCCGGCGGCGGAATATCACGCACCAGACGTTCCAGTACGTCCGGAACACCGACACCGGTTTTCGCCGAGCAGCGCACTGCATCGGTCGCATCAATACCGACGATGTCTTCAATCTCTTCCGCTACGCGCTCAGGATCGGCGGCTGGCAGGTCGATTTTATTCAGAACCGGCACCACTTCAAGATCCATTTCCATGGCGGTGTAGCAGTTTGCCAGCGTCTGGGCCTCTACGCCCTGCCCGGCATCCACCACCAGCAGCGCGCCTTCGCAGGCCGCCAGCGAGCGTGACACTTCATAAGAGAAGTCAACGTGCCCTGGGGTGTCGATAAAGTTCAGCTGATAGGTTTCACCATCGGAAGCTTTATAGTCGAGCGTCACGCTCTGCGCTTTGATGGTAATACCGCGTTCGCGTTCCAGGTCCATGGAGTCCAGAACCTGGGCTGCCATTTCACGATCAGACAGGCCACCGCAAATCTGGATAATACGGTCAGACAGCGTCGACTTACCGTGGTCAATGTGAGCAATGATCGAAAAGTTACGTATGTTCTTCATATAGTTAAATAATTATGCCTTACGAATTCCTGGAGGCCGCTGTTCTTAGCCTGACGTTTTTCAGTGCGAAAACGCAGCATTCTACACTACATCCTCGTCAGCTGGAAATGCACTTAGAGCCAGGTATAGCGCGAAGAGACGGCGTTTTCTTTATTGCGATGTAAATAATAATAAAGCCCGGCAGATTACCGGGCCTCAGAAGAGAGCGTCTCAACACGAAGTTGGTCGGGTGCCAGTGCAACGCTGAGGATAACGGGCTGCCACGCTTCCCGGGCGGCAAGCCTTGGGGAAACGCCTTTAGCAAGCCAGAACCCGCCCACCCCGCCCAACGCGGCACCGCACAAGGCGGCCAAATCTGTGCCGAACAGCATCTGGAAAACCCCGCCCATCACGAACAGACCTGCCAGCGGAGAAAGGTAAACCAGCATGGCGGAAGTGAGCAGGCTACCTTCAGCGATGCCCAGCTCCACTTTTTGCCCTGCCACCAGCGGCTGATCGCTCGGCACAGCAATAGTGTGCGACGTTTGCGGCCCCAGCTTATTCAACACGCGGCTGCCGCAACCGGCTCGCGAAGCGCAGCTGCTGCATGATGCTTTAACGTCACAGCTGACAAGCGCTACGCCATCCTGCCAGGATACGACCGTGGCCCACTCTTTAATCATTGCGCAGCCCTGAATTTAATGCTGTCTGAAATACGTTTTGCCGTTGGCGGCGGTAATTCACCGACAATGGTAATTTCCGCATTATCGCGCACCGTCGTGCTGACCGTCCGGCGACCGGTACGGAGCATCTGTTCGGAACTGTTCGCCGTAGCGCGATTGATATTCACCGAGAAGCTAAACAGCCCATCGGAATAGAGTCGCGACTCAACCGGTGTTTCGATGGTTGGGAGCTGGCGACGGCTGCTGGAAACTTCGCTGAACCCTTGCGGGATCCAGGATGGTACCCAGTTAAAATTGACAGAATCGCCGGCAGGCACGGAAAGCAAAGGAGGCAGGCTGGCTTTGGCCAGATTCTGCATGCTGTTGCCAACCTGACTGTTCACATCGAAGGAGATCACGCGGAACTGCTCCAGCGTCTCACCGTCGCGATCGAGCAGATCAACGCGCATCGGCAGCTTCGTCTCTGCGTCAATCCAGACGATATAGCTGTAACGTGTCCCATCCCGCGCAACAACGCGGATCACTTCGCACAGCCTGTCGGCAATACGCGTTCGCCCCACCGAGATAAAATCATAGTAGGGGGCGAGACGTTTAAAATCGGTGTAAATGAGCGACGGCAGGGAGTCAACGATGTAGTCACCATTGAGCGTAAACGGCTCAAGGCCAGGCTCGAAATAGCTGATTTCGTTCCCACGCTGGACCACTTCCCGACGCGGACCATCCATCTGTAAAAGCTGGGCGAGCGGCTGGTTATCAAGGCGGGCGTGGCGATAGCGTAACGATTCGACACCCTGCTTATTGATGCTGATAAATGCCAACTCGTAATTGAGTGACTGGCTGGCCAGGTTCATTTGCTGCAACAACGCCCCGGATGAAACATCAGCCGAGGCGTTAGCAGAGAAGAACAGGCTACCCGCCATCAAAGACATGGCGAACCAAAGTTGCTTCATTACTGCGATTGCGTTCCTAAAGTTTGGTTTCCTGGCACCTGCACAGCAGCCTGCTGGGTTTGGGCCTGCTCAAACTGAAGCTGCTCGGAGTGCAGACGGCGCTGCAACTCGTAATCCTGCAACATCGCATTAATGCGACGGCGCTGCTCCTGTACCTGCTGTTGCTGTCCGCCGCTTGCGGAGGCATCTGCCGGTACGCCCAGGCTAACCGGGCTGGCTTTACCCATCATCGGCAGCGTATTGAACACTGGCGCTTCAGGCTGCTGATTGGCTTCAGACTGAGTATTATAGTGCTGGACCCCAACGATAACTGCAAGCGATACGCACGCAGCGACCCCCATTTGGGTGAGCTGGCTGGCCCATGGACGCACCTTGTGCCAGAACGGCATTTTCTGCCATTGGTGAGGTGCAGGCTGCGCTTCAGGAATCAGCGGCGTGGTCTGATGAACAGGTTCGTTCTCAATGGCCGCCATAACGCGTGCTGAGATATCGAAATGGAGAACCTCGCTGGTATCACCGCGCAGAGAGTCGCGGATAAGATGATAGCTCTCCCAGGTCTGTTGCATTTCGGGAGAATGAGACAACTCATCAAGCAGCTCATTATCCAGCGTTTCACCATCCATTAAAGCGGAAAGTTTTTCTTTCTGCATGCCTAATACCTTTTCCAGTATCCCGCTATCGTCAACGCCTGATAAGCGGTTGAACTTTATTATCAATGGCTTCTCGCGCACGGAAAATTCGTGAACGAACCGTGCCGACCGGACAATCCATGATGGCGGCTATCTCTTCATAGCTTAGGCCATCCAGCTCCCGTAACGTAATTGCCATGCGTAAATCTTCCGGGAGCGACTCGATCGTGCGAAAAACGATTTGTCTCAGTTCTTCTGACAACATTAAGTTCTCAGGGTTCGAAATTTCTTTCAGCGCGCCGCCACTTTCGAAGTTTTCTGCGTCGATAGCGTCAACGTCACTTGAAGGCGGACGACGGCCCTGAGCAACCAAATAATTCTTAGCCGTATTGACTGCAATACGATACAGCCAGGTATAAAAAGCACTATCCCCCCGGAATGAATCCAGCGCGCGATAGGCCTTAATAAAAGACTCTTGCACCACATCAGGAACATCGCCTGACGGTACATAGCGGGAAACCAGACTCGCTACCTTATGCTGGTAGCGCACCACCAGTAGGTTAAAAGCTTTCTGATCTCCCTTCTGGACCCGTTCAACCAGGACCTGGTCCGTTAACTGCTCGCTCATCCGAGGTAATGTCTCCCCAAACCAAATTCCACGCGTTATCGAAACGCCACTCTAACAACATTGCGCTTTGAGCAAGCACCGAATTAGAGTGTCTGTTCTTCAATAAGTTCCGTAACGCCTTTGTTTTTGTTCATCGCGCCGCAGACCGTTCATTTTCTCTCATTATAAGTCTGTTCACGATACGCACCCGCTTTCTGACAAGAATCATCAACTTTATCGTCAGAAGAGTAACGCAACACAGGCTTTATTTCACCACAAAATCTGAAGCTAACGATCTGCTTCGCAAAATATTTCCGGCCATTTAGCGCAGATTTAACTTCTGGCCTTCCGTTTAGTCATTGCAACACACAACAAAAAAAACGTGCGATATCTCGCATCACAATGCTATTCTCCCCACACCATGTTTAGTAAATTAAACAAACATCATGAACACGACGCCTGAACTTCATTGTGATGTACTGATCATCGGCAGCGGTGCTGCCGGCCTATCCCTCGCACTGCGCCTGGCGGAACATCAGAACGTAATCGTGCTGAGTAAAGGGCCGATGAGCGAAGGTTCCACCTTCTATGCACAAGGCGGTATTGCCGCCGTGTTTGATGAAACGGATAGTATAGCCTCGCACGTAGAAGACACCCTGATTGCCGGCGCCGGGATCGTGGATGAGCATGCGGCAGAGTTTGTCGCCAGCAATGCCCGCCACTGCGTGCAATGGCTTATCGATCAGGGCGTGCTGTTTGATACGCATGTTCAGCCTAATGGTGAAGAGAGCTATCACCTGACCCGTGAAGGCGGGCACAGCCACCGCCGTATTCTGCACGCTGCTGATGCAACCGGAAAAGCGGTTGAAACCACGCTGGTCAGCAAAGCCCTCAGCCATCCTAATATTCGGGTGCTGGAGCGCAGCAACGCCGTCGACCTGATTATTTCCGATAAGATTGGCCTGCCCGGCACGCGCCGTGTTGTCGGCGCATGGGTGTGGAATCGGAATAAAGAGAAGGTGGAAACCTGCCAGGCAAAAGCCGTTGTGCTGGCGACTGGCGGCGCCTCCAAGGTTTACCAGTACACGACTAACCCGGATATCGCCTCCGGAGACGGTATCGCCATGGCCTGGCGCGCAGGCTGCCGCGTGGCGAATATGGAGTTTAATCAATTCCATCCTACCGCCCTGTTCCACCCGCAGGCACGTAACTTCCTGTTAACTGAAGCGTTGCGCGGCGAAGGCGCGTATCTGAAGCGTCCGGACGGTTCCCGGTTTATGCCGGACTTCGACCCCCGAGGTGAACTTGCCCCGCGGGATATCGTGGCCCGCGCCATTGACCACGAGATGAAGCGGCTTGGCGTCGACTGTATGTATCTGGACATTAGCCATAAACCGGAAGACTTTATTCGCCAGCACTTCCCGATGATTTATGAAAAGCTGCTGAGTCTGGGTATTGATTTAACCCGCGATCCGGTGCCGATTGTACCTGCCGCACACTATACCTGTGGCGGGGTGATGGTTGACGATCATGGTCGTACCGACGTGGATGGTTTGTATGCGATCGGCGAGGTCAGCTACACCGGCCTGCATGGTGCGAATCGCATGGCCTCAAACTCGCTGCTGGAGTGTCTGGTGTATGGGTGGTCGGCTGCGGAAGATATTACCAAACGCATGCCCTATGCACGTCCGACAACACACTTGCCGGCATGGGATGAAAGTCGGGTAGAAAACCCGGACGAACTGGTGGTTATCCAGCATAACTGGCACGAGCTGCGGCTTTTCATGTGGGATTATGTCGGGATTGTACGCACAACGAAGCGTCTGGAACGCGCGTTACGCCGCATCATGATGTTGCAGCAGGAAATTGATGAATATTACGCCAACTTCCGCGTTTCTAATAATCTGCTGGAGCTGCGCAACCTTGTGCAGGTTGCCGAGCTGATTGTGCGCTGTGCGATGATGCGCAAAGAGAGCCGTGGCCTGCATTATACGCTGGACTATCCCGAACCGCTTGAAATGTCCGGCCCGTCGGTGTTGACGCCGCAGGTTCACATAAACAGATAAAAGGCCTGGGTCAGGGCAGTGTAATCTTCGGAATAACGCTGGTCTGGCCCACGAATAACCATCCTGTCGATAAAGCATTCCCCCTCTTTCGGCGAGAGCGCCAGCAACACGCGGTGCGGTAAGCGTCCTTCCGTATCCGAAATATCGGTACGAAGACGCAGATTCCAGCCGATCCCCCGTGCGATCTCAATGAAGGTATTACCCGTGCTTTCAGGCAAGACCACGCAGAAAAATCCCTCTTCCGAGATAAGCTCCGCCGCACTGGTCAGTAGCGCCTTGTGATCGAGCGAGCCGGTGTAACGTGCCTGCTCGCGTTCTGGCGTTCCACATTCCACACCTGGCGTGAAATACGGCGGATTGCTGACAATCAAATCGTAACGCGCGGTTTGCTCCGGCGCCCAGGTCAGGACATCGGCGCATTCTACCCTGATGCGATCTGCCCACGGAGAGTCGGCAGCGTTTTCACTTGCCTGCCGGGACGCCTGAGGATCAAGCTCAACGGCGTCGATCGTGACGTGTTCTTCCGTTCGCTGCGCCAGCATCAGCGCCTGAAGTCCGCTGCCCGTACCAATATCCAGAATGCGTTTTACACCTGCGACAGGCGCCCATGCACCCAGTAAAATACCGTCTGTACCGACTTTCATCGCACAACGATCGTGCGCCACAAAAAACTGTTTAAACGTAAAACCATCGCGGCGCAACTGCGCTTTGAGTTGAGACATGTCAGGGCAACCTTCTGAGTGAAACTGGAGTAGCATAGGGGAAAGCGAAGTGGTCGAAAAGCGATATCCATACAAACAGATGAAGATTACAGCCGTAACGTCTATAATCAGCGCCCCACACAGAGGTAGAACATGACTGTAACGACTTTTTCCGAACTTGAACTCGATGAAAGCCTGCTCAATGCCCTTGAGAGCAAAGGCTTTACACGCCCGACCGCCATTCAGGCCGCGGCCATTCCGCCTGCGCTTGAGGGCCGCGATGTGCTCGGTTCTGCGCCAACCGGCACGGGGAAGACAGCAGCCTACTTGCTGCCTGTGTTGCAGCATTTGCTCGACTTTCCGCGTAAAAAATCAGGCCCACCGCGCATTTTGATCCTGACCCCGACCCGTGAACTGGCGATGCAGGTTGCCGAACACGCGCGTGAGCTGGCGGCGAACACCCATCTGGATATCGCGACCATCACCGGCGGCGTAGCGTATATGAACCACGCCGAAGTGTTCAGCGAAAACCAGGATATCGTTGTCGCGACGACGGGCCGTCTGCTGCAATACATAAAAGAAGAGAACTTCGACTGCCGCGCGGTGGAAACGCTGATTCTCGATGAAGCTGACCGCATGCTGGACATGGGCTTTGCCCAGGATATCGAACACATCGCGGGTGAAACGCGCTGGCGTAATCAGACAATGCTGTTCTCGGCAACCCTTGAAGGGGATGCCATTAAAGATTTCGCCGAACGTCTGCTGGAAGATCCGGTGGAAGTGTCCGCTACGCCATCGACCCGTGAGCGTAAGAAGATCCACCAGTGGTACTACCGCGCAGATAACCTTGAGCATAAGGTTGAGTTGTTGAAACACCTGCTGAAGCAGGAAGAGGCAACCCGTACCATCGTCTTCGTACGCAAACGTGAGCGCGTGCATGAGCTGGCAGAAATGCTGCGCAACGCCGGCATTAACAACTGCTATCTCGAAGGTGAAATGGCGCAGGTTAAGCGAACCGAAGGGATTAAGCGCCTGACCGATGGCCGCGTGAATGTGCTGGTTGCCACCGATGTTGCCGCGCGTGGGATCGACATCCCGGACGTGAGCCACGTAATCAACTTTGATATGCCGCGCAGCGGTGATACTTACCTGCACCGTATTGGTCGTACCGGCCGTGCGGGCCGCAAAGGTATTGCTATCTCTCTGGTAGAAGCGCACGACCATCTGCTGCTACAGAAAATTGGCCGCTACGTTGAGGAGCCGCTGAAAGCTCGCGTGATTGACGGGCTTCGTCCGACCACACGTGCGCCGAGTGAAAAAATGACGGGTAAACCGTCCAAGAAAGCGCTCGCGAAACGTGCTGAGAGAAAAGAGAAAGAAAAAGAGAAGCCGCGCGTTAAACAGCGCCACCGCGATACCAAAAATATTGGTAAGCGCCGTAAGCCAAGTTCTGCTGCGCCAGAGACAAAAACGGAAGAGTAAAAAAAAGCCGGGACATTCCCGGCTTTTTTATTCCACCCCCGAAGCTGAACTTTACAGGCTTTCAGTAAAGGTACGCGCGATAACGTCGCGCTGCTGTTCCGGGGTCAGAGAGTTGAAACGCACCGCATAGCCAGACACACGGATGGTCAGCTGCGGGTATTTTTCCGGGTGCTCAACGGCATCCATCAGCGTTTCGCGACGCAGGACGTTAACGTTCAGGTGCTGACCACCTTCCACGCGTACTTCTGGCTGCACTTGCATTGGAATTTCACGGTATTCAATTTCGCCCAGTTTGCTCACCGGAACGATTTCGTCTTCCGCAAAACCTGCTTTCGCTACTACACAGCGCGCTTCGTTTTTCTCGCTGTCCAGCAGCCAGAAAGAGTTCAGCAGATCGTCATTTGCAGCTTTAGTAATCTGGATACCTGTAATCATGTGTTGCCTCCCTTAGGCTACATTAACTGATGCTGGCCTTTTGCGGCCAATTGGTAAAACCATTGTTTGTTGTGTGTATATATAACATTCAGACCCGGGTGATTTATTGATTTAAATCAACAAAACCACCAACCACACAAAGAGTGTGGTCTGTATTTTTTGTTTTAGATCAATTTTAAAAGTTTACCAATTCAACTTATCCAGCCTGGTTTTCAACATAAATTGAGTCACTTAGCTTGGTTTTCCGCGGGTAATTTTGCTCATTGGTGTTTAACAGGTAAGCTAGACACAGAATGAGATTCGCAGGAGAGCGAGATGACAACACCTTTAACCTGGCATGACGTGCTGGCAGAAGAGAAGCAGCAGCCCTATTTTATTAACACCCTCAGTACCGTTGCGGCTGAACGGCAGGCCGGCCAGACAATTTATCCGCCGCAGAAAGATGTGTTTAACGCCTTCCGCTACACCGAACTGAGTGATGTAAAGGTGGTTATCCTGGGGCAGGATCCGTACCACGGCCCCGGGCAGGCTCACGGACTGGCATTTTCCGTGCGTCCGGGCGTGGCCATCCCCCCTTCTCTGCTAAATATGTATAAAGAGCTGGAAGGAACGATTCCGGGTTTTACCCGCCCTGATCACGGTTATCTGGAAAGCTGGGCGCGCCAGGGCGTGCTGTTGCTGAATACCGTATTAACCGTCCGGGCGGGCCAGGCACACTCCCACGCCAGTCTGGGATGGGAAACCTTTACCGATAAGGTTATCAGCCTGATCAATGAGCATCGTGAAGGCGTCGTGTTTTTACTCTGGGGTTCGCATGCCCAAAAGAAAGGGGCGATTATCGATCGTCAGCGTCATTACGTGCTGAAGGCACCGCACCCGTCGCCGCTGTCTGCGCATCGCGGTTTCTTTGGCAGTAATCATTTTGTTCTGACGAATGAGTGGCTGGAAAAGCGTGGCGAAAAGCCGATTGACTGGATGCCTGTGTTACCGGCAGAGAGCGAGTAGGGTTTGAATGTGCCGGGTCAGGCCCGGCACATAAAAGGCTTATGCCTTGTTCTGACGCCACCATTCCGCCAGCAGCACGCCGGTCGCAACGGATACGTTCAGGCTTTCAACGTTGCCAGTGCCGTCGATAGAGACGCTCAGGTCAGCGCTGGAGAGTGCCGCATCAGACAGACCATCACGCTCCTGACCTAACACCAGCACCATTTTGCGCGGCAACGTCGCTTTAAACAGCGGCGTAGCGGCACGGCTTGAGGTGGTGACAATGGTGTAGCCCGCTTTACGGAATTGCTCCAGGGCTTCCAGCACGCTGTCGCCGGTGATAGGCTGAACATGCTCTGCACCGCCTTCCGCAGTACGAATCGCCGCACCGGATTCCAGCAGCGCGGCATCCTGCAACAGAACGCCTTTCACGCCAAAGTGCGCGCAGCTACGCATCATAGCGCCCAGGTTATGCGGGTTACCCACATCTTCCAGCGCCAGCACGCAGTCATCGGCATCCGCCTGGCTGACCCACTGCTGCACGGTAGTGCCGTTACGTTTTTTGATCAGGAAGCAGACGCCGCCGTGGTGTTCAGTCCCGGACGCTTTTGTCAGCTCGGCATCGTCAACCACGTGATAGGCTTTACGGTTCGCCGCCATCCAGCGCAGCGCTTCTTTGAAGCGCGGGGTCACGCTCTGAATAAACCATGCACGAACGATACACTCCGGGCGGCTCTGGAACAGGGCCTGACAGGCGTTCTCACCGTAGACACGGGTCTCTTCCGCACGCTGACGACGCAACACTTCCGGATCGATAAAGCTTTTTCCGCTGATACCGCCGTGATCGGCTTTTTCGGTCGCCTCTTCACCGGGCGCGCGAGAAACGGTACGCCATGGCGATCCACCGTCACGGACAACATCATCGCGTTTGCGATCGTCACGCTTACGGTCATCACGTTTGCGGTCATCGCCGCGGTTATTTCTGTCATCGCGGGCGGGGCGACGGCCACCGTCTGCACGAGAAGACGCCGGACGCCCGCCACCTTTTCCGGTACGCGGATTTTGGGTGCGTTTATCAGAGTCATCATCACTGCGGACATACATCACTTTGACCTTGCCGCTTTTGTTTTTCATTTCGTCGTTCATGCTTTTCTCCACCAGCGCTGCGCGAAGCGCGCAGATTACCCGATGTGCAAGCTCATAGCCATAATTTCGTACAAAAGCCTGTGACTATTGTTCCCATTGAATAAAACGCGTTGTCGTTTCATACAGGCTCACTGATAATATGTAACATATCAGAAACATTATCGGCGTTCTGCCGTTGTTCCACGGCTCTATCAGAGGTTAGTTATGAATACCGTATGTGCCAACTGTCAGGCTGTAAACCGCATTCCGGACGATCGGATGGATGACGGTGCGAAATGCGGGCGTTGTGGCCACGAATTATTTGATGGCGATGTCATTAACGCGACGGGTGCTACGCTGGACAAACTCCTCAAGGACGATCTGCCTGTTGTGGTCGATTTCTGGGCACCGTGGTGCGGCCCCTGCCGTAACTTTGCGCCCATCTTCGAAGACGTGGCTGAAGAGCGCAGCGGAAAAATGCGTTTTGTCAAAGTGAATACCGAAGCGGAACGTGAACTCAGCGCCCGTTTTCGCATTCGCAGCATTCCAACCATTATGATTTTCAAAAATGGTGAAGTGATCGACATGCTCAATGGCGCAGTACCGAAAGCGCCTTTCGACAGCTGGTTAAACGAATCCCTGTAACATTCGCGGGGCATATCTTGTGCCCCGTTCTCTCCTCTGCGAAAATGGGGTTTTTCCTGCCTTTTCGCCCATGACTGATAACGCTGTACTCCAATTACGCGCCGAGCGCCTTGCGCGCGCCACCCGCCCTTTTCTGGCCCGAGGCAATCGTATTCGCCGCTGCCAGCGCTGCCTTTTACCGCTGAAAGTGTGTCTGTGCGAAACGCTTGTACCGAGCGAGGCGAAAAGCCGCTTTTGTCTGGTCATGTTCGATACCGAACCGATGAAGCCCAGCAACACGGGGCGTTTGATCGCCGATATTCTGCCTAACACCGCAGCGTTTCAGTGGTCGCGCACTGAGCCACCTAAGGCTCTGCTCGACCTGGTGGCAAGCCCGGACTATCAGCCTATGGTCGTTTTCCCGGCATCATATGCAGGCGAACAACGTCAGGTGCTTACGGCGCCACCATCTGGTAAGCCGCCGCTGTTTATTATGCTCGACGGCACCTGGACCGAAGCGAGAAAGATGTTTCGCAAAAGCCCTTACCTTGATGCGCTGCCGGTGATTTCCGTCGATCTGTCGCGCGTTTCGGCCTATCGCTTGCGTGAAGCGCATGCCGACGGTCAATATTGCACCGCTGAAGTCGCTATTGCGCTACTGGATCTGGCGGGCGATACCCAGGCAGCCGGCGCGCTGGGCTCCCACTTCTCCTGCTTCCGTGAACGTTATCTTGCGGGAAAAACCGTTCATAAGGGTAGCGTCACAGCAACAGAGACAGAAAGCGTTTAAAATCATCAGGTCGCTTGCATTCACGGGAGGCCTGCATGAGCCAGAGAGGGTTAGAAGCGCTACTCCGTCCGAAATCCATTGCCGTTATTGGCGCCTCGATGAAACCGGACCGCGCAGGGTATCTGATGATGCGTAACCTGCTGGCTGGCGGGTTTAACGGCCCGGTCATGCCCGTTACGCCCGCTTATAAAGCGGTACAGGGAGTACTGGCGTGGCCGGATGTGCAGAGCCTGCCTTTCGTTCCCGACCTCGCCGTGCTCTGTACGCATGCGAAACGAAACCTCGAACTGCTTGAGTCGCTCGGTCAGAAAGGCTGTAAAACCTGCATTATTCTTTCCTCGCCTCCTGAACAGCAGCCCGAACTGCTGGCCTGCGCCAGCCGCTACCAGATGCGCATTCTAGGTCCAAACAGCCTCGGCCTGCTTGCGCCCTGGCAAGGGCTGAATGCCAGTTTTTCCCCGGTTCCGATCCGCAAAGGCAAACTGGCCTTTATTTCGCAGTCGGCTGCGGTATCCAATACCATCCTCGACTGGGCGCAGCAGCGTGAGATGGGTTTTTCCTACTTCATCGCTTTGGGCGACAGCCTGGACATTGACGTCGATGAGCTGCTGGATTTCCTGGCGCGTGACAGCAAAACCAGCGCTATCCTGCTCTACCTTGAACACCTGAGCGACGCCCGTCGTTTTGTGTCGGCGTCGCGTAGCGCATCGCGAAATAAACCGATACTGGTCATCAAAAGCGGGCGCAGCCCCGCGGCTCAGCGCCTGCTACATTCCCGTTCCGGGATGGATCCCGCATGGGATGCAGCGATCCAGCGCGCCGGTTTACTGCGGGTACAGGATACGCACGAGCTTTTTTCCGCCGTCGAAACGTTAAGCCACATGCGCCCCCTGCGCGGTGAAAAGCTGATGATTGTCAGCAACGGTGCCGCTCCCGCCGCCCTGGCGCTGGACGAGCTCTGGCTACGCAACGGCAAGCTGGCCACGCTGGGTGAAGAGACGCTACAGCGCCTGCGGGACGCGTTACCGGGAAGCGTTGTTCCCGATAATCCCCTCGATTTGCGCGATGATGCCAGCAGCGATCGTTACATTAAGGCGATCACGATTTTGCTCGATAGCCAGGACTTTGATGCGCTGATGATTATCCATTCGCCCAGCGCGGTTGCTCCAGGCAGCGAAAGTGCGCGTGCGCTGATTGAGGCAGTCCGAAACCATCCCCGCGGCAAATACGTTACCCTGCTGACCAACTGGTGCGGCGAGTTCTCCTCCCAGGAGGCACGGCGTCTGTTTAGTGAAGCCGGGTTGCCAACCTACCGTACCCCGGAGGGCACCATTACCGCGTTTATGCATATGGTTGAATACCGCCGCAACCAGAAGCAGCTGCGTGAAACGCCTGCCCTGCCGGGCAATCTCACCGCAAATTCGGTGGATGTGCACAGGCTTTTGCAGCAGGCCATCGAAGAGGGCGCCACTTCTCTTGATACACATGAGGTACAACCCATTCTTGGCAGTTATGGAATGCAAACCCTGCCCACCTGGATTGCCGGCGACAGCGCTGAGGCGGTACATATCGCTGAGCAGATTGGTTATCCGGTCGCGCTGAAGCTGCGCTCTCCCGATATTCCGCACAAATCGGATGTGCAGGGCGTCATGCTGTATCTGCGCACCGCGACAGAAGTGCAACAGGCCGCGGATGCCATTATCGATCGCGTAAAAATGACGTGGCCACAGGCCCGGATCCACGGCCTGCTGGTGCAGAGCATGGCCAACCGTGCGGGTGCACAGGAGCTGCGCGTGGTTGTCGAACACGATCCGGTTTTTGGTCCGCTCATTATGCTGGGTGAAGGCGGCGTTGAGTGGCGGCCAGAAGAACAGGCGGTTGTCGCGCTTCCTCCTCTAAACATGAACCTGGCGCGTTATTTGATTATTCAGGCCATCAAAAGCAAAAAAATCCGCGGGAGAAGCGCTCTGCGGCCGCTTGATATCGCCGGATTAAGCCAGTTTCTGGTGAAGGTTTCCAACCTCATTGTTGACTGTGCGGAGATCCAGCGCCTGGATATCCACCCCCTTCTTGCCTCCGGAAATGAATTTACCGCGCTGGACGTGACGCTGGATATTGCGCCCTTTATCGGTGATCGGGAAAGCCGTCTCGCCATTCGTCCTTATCCTCTTCATCTGGAAGAGTGGGTGGAGATGAAAAATGGGGAACGGGCGCTGTTTCGCCCTATCCTGCCGGAAGACGAGCCGCTGCTGCGGGCGTTCATCTCGCAGGTGACGAAGGAAGATTTGTACTATCGCTATTTCAGCGAAATCAATGAATTTACCCACGACGATTTAGCCAATATGACCCAGATCGACTACGATCGAGAAATGGCGATTGTGGCGGTCCGCCGTTCCGGAGCGGGAGAGGAGATCCTCGGCGTGACGCGTGCCATTTCCGACCCGGATAACGTGGATGCGGAGTTTGCCGTACTGGTGCGTTCCGATCTTAAGGGTTTGGGGTTGGGCAGACGGCTGCTCGAAAAACTCATTGGTTATACGCGCGATCACGGATTGTCACGCCTGAATGGCATTACTATGCCAAACAATCGGGGTATGGTGACCCTGGCGCGGAAGCTCGGTTTTGACGTTGATATCCAGCTGGATGAAGGCATTGTCTCTCTGTCCCTCAGCCTGATTTCGACGGATAAACAAGAGTAAGCTGCTGGAAATGTTACCCACTTTTCGCGGCACTGGGGTATCATTGTCCGCTTATGTTGTTTGCCTGGTACAGACAACCCTTCAATGAACAGAGAAGAAACGCACTGTGATGTTGTCAAAATTTAAGCGTAATAAACATCAACAACACCTTGCTCAACTACCGAAGATTTCTCAGTCAGTTGATGATGTAGAGTTCTTTTATGCTCCCGCTCATTTCCGGGAGACGCTTCTTGAAAAGATTGCCAGCGCTACGCGACGTATTTGCATTGTGGCGCTCTATCTTGAACAAGATGAAGGTGGGCGTGCGATCCTTAACGCGCTCTATGAAGCGAAACGTCAGCGTCCGGAACTGGATGTTCGCGTGCTGGTTGACTGGCACCGTGCTCAGCGTGGCCGTATTGGTGCGGCTGCCTCGAATACCAATGCTGACTGGTATTGCCGCACGGCCCAGGAAAATCCGGGTATTGATATCCCGGTGTATGGCGTACCGGTGAATACCCGTGAAGCGCTTGGCGTTCTTCATTTTAAAGGATTTATCATTGATGACAGCGTCCTTTATAGCGGTGCCAGCCTGAATGATGTGTATCTCCATCAGCTCGATAAATACCGTTACGATCGCTACCATCTGATCCGCAATCCGCAGATGGCCGACATCATGTTCAACTGGGTTGATAAAAACCTGGTTCATGGCCGGGGTGTGCACCGTCTTGACGATCCTCATCGTCCGAAAAGCCCGGAAATCAAAAACGACGTTCGCTCCTTCCGCCAGGAACTGCGCGATGCGGTTTATCGTTTTCAGGGGGATGCCAGTAATGAAGAACTGTCCGTTACGCCTCTGGTAGGCCTGGGAAAATCCAGCCTGCTGAACAAGACCATCTTCCATTTGATGCCGTGCGCGGAGCATAAGCTCACCATCTGTACCCCGTACTTCAACCTTCCCGCCGTTCTGGTGCGTAATATCATTCAGCTGCTGCGTGATGGTAAAAAGGTGGAAATTATTGTCGGGGATAAAACGGCAAATGACTTTTTCATTCCGGAAGATCAGCCTTTCAAGATCATCGGCGCACTGCCTTATCTCTATGAGATTAACCTGCGCCGCTTCCTGAGCCGTTTACAGTACTATGTAAACACGGACCAGCTGGTTGTGCGTCTCTGGAAAGATGAAGACAACAGCTATCACCTCAAAGGAATGTGGGTGGATGATGAGTGGATGCTGCTGACCGGTAATAATCTCAACCCACGCGCCTGGCGTCTGGATCTGGAAAACGCCATCCTTATTCACGATCCTCAGCATGCGTTAGCCGCGAAACGCGATCGTGAGCTGGAGCTTATACGCACGCATACTACAGTGGTTCGTCATTATCGCGATCTGCAAAGCATCGCTGATTATCCGGTGAAAGTTCGCAAGCTGATTCGCCGTCTACGTCGGATCCGTATCGACCGCCTCATCAGCCGCATTCTGTAATACACGAGCCCTGTCATCGACGGGGCTTTTTTATGGAGTCTGTTAATGCGTACGCCTTTCCTGATAATCCCTCTTTTCCTGACCGGTTGCAGCCATATGGCTAATGATAACTGGTCGGGTCAGGATAAAGCTCAACACTTTCTGGCGTCTGCAATGTTGTCCGCTGCGGGTAATGAATATGCGCTGCACCAGGGTTATAGCCGGGATCGAAGTGCCACAATGGGGCTGATGTTCTCCATCAGCCTGGGGGCATCAAAAGAACTTTGGGATAGCCGCCCCTCGGGAAGCGGCTGGAGCTGGAAAGATTTTGCCTGGGACGTAGCCGGGGCAACAACCGGCTACGCCGTCTGGCAGATGGCGCATTATTAAAGGCGGATCCCTTTTCCTTTACGATGCAGCATCAGGGAGACAATAAACGCCAGCGCCCCCATGATGGTGACATACCAGAAAAAGGTCGATTCACTGCCCCATGACTTAAGGGATAGCGCGACATACTCTGCCGAACCGCCGAACAGGGCGTTAGCGACCGCATAAGAGAGGCCTACGCCCAGCGCCCTCACCTGTGCGGGAAACATTTCCGCTTTCAAAATGCCACTGATTGCCGTGTAAAAACTAATAATAATAAGTGCCACCATAATCAAAGCGAAAGCGGCATACGGAGAGGTTGTATGCTGTAGCGCCGTCAAAAGCGGAACAGTCCCCAGGGTGAGCATGCCACCAAAGATCAGCATGGAGGTGCGGCGACCTATTTTGTCCGACAGCGCGCCAACAATCGGCTGGATGAGCATAAAGACCAGTAACGCCACCGTCATGACGACACTCGCAACGTTAGCATGCATGCCCGTGGTGTTGACCAGATATTTTTGCATATAGGTGGTGAAGGTATAGAAGCTTAGCGAGCCTGCGGCGGTAAAGCCTAATACCATCAAAAACGCTTTGCGGTTTCGCCACAGCCCTTTCATCGAACCGGCTTCTTTCAGCGCCCTGACCTCCTGCTGGGAGGTTTCATCAAGCTGACGGCGTAACCACAGCGCCACAACCGCCAGGGCAGCCCCCAGGGCAAACGGGATGCGCCAGCCCCAGGCGCGTAAATCTTCATCGCTAAGGATTTGTTGAAGGATCACCACAACCAGTAACGCCAGCAGCTGACCGCCAATGAGGGTTACATACTGGAATGATGCATAGAAACCTTTGCGCCCTTCAACAGCTACTTCGCTCATGTATGTCGCGCTGGTGCCATATTCGCCACCCACTGACAGCCCCTGGAACAGGCGTGCCAGCAGCAACAACGCCGGTGCCCATGTTCCGATAGTGTCATATCCGGGAAGGCAGGCAATCACCAGCGAGCCGACGCACATCATGCACACGGAGATGAGCATGGATGTCTTGCGCCCTTTCCTGTCCGCGATCCTGCCGAACAGCCATCCGCCAATGGGACGCATCAGGAACCCGGCGGCAAAAACGCCTGCGGTTTGCAGAAGCTGCGTTGTGGTGTTCCCTGACGGGAAGAAGATATGTGCAAAGTAGAGTGAACAAAATGAATAGACGTAAAAATCAAACCACTCTACAAGGTTCCCCGATGAAGCTCCAACGATTGCCCAAACCCGACGGCGAGTATCCTTGCCTGCTAAACTTGTGTTATCCGTATCTGCACTGGCTACGGTTTCTGTCTTTTTAAAATCCCCTGTCTCACATTGCGGGCCATTGCCCACAAACAGTAAAACCGGATTTAAAACGAATCGTTAGGTAAATAAAATGTTTCCAATATGTTTCATTGGATTTTGTGAACTCGATCAGGTATCGAATTATTAGCGGACGTAGTAATTATCCCCACGCTTGCTGGTGAGCCTTTTTTCGCTGCAAATAATCTTCATCAGCACGAATTTTATCCCACCACGTTTTGAACACCGCAGCGGCTTCTGCTTTTACTGGATCGTGATCGAGGGGTTTGACCTGGCGCTTCTCATCATACTTTTTACCGCCTTTATGATTGGCGTATCGCCGGGCACGGGTGTATCCCATCTGTATGAATTTACGCGCCATATCCATGCCGACAAAATCGTTTTTCCTGCGGTATTCTTCAAAAAGGGCGTAGATCTCTTCTGCCGAACGCGCTGCGACTTCAGCATTTTTATAACGCCAGTGCGGCAGGATTTCGCTTTTATAAGGCTCGACCATCAATACGCCCTGCTCACCCCGGCCAACCTGATACCATTCGGGATGTTCGCGAAAATTAATATTGGCAAAATCTTGTTGATAATCAAAGGGACGAGTCAAAGCGGCACCATTGTTAAAATTGTTTTAACAATTGTAGGCCGGATAAGGGGAAGCCGCCATCCGCCATGTTTTCCCATGTACAAAGCAAAAAACCCCGCACCTTACGGTACGGGGTTCTTCTTGATTGATGCCTGGCAGTTCCCTACTCTCACATGGGGAGACCCCACACTACCATCGGCGCTACGGCGTTTCACTTCTGAGTTCGGCATGGGGTCAGGTGGGACCACCGCGCTAAAGCTGCCAGGCAAATTCTGTTAATCTGTATCAGGCTGAAAATTTCGTCTCTTCGCCAAAACACCTTCGGCGTTGTAAGGTTAAGCCTCACGGTTCATTAGTATCGGTTAGCTCAACGCATCGCTGCGCTTACACACCCGACCTATCAACGTCGTCGTCTTCAACGTTCCTTCAGGAGACTTAAAGTCTCAGGGAGAACTCATCTCGGGGCAAGTTTCGTGCTTAGATGCTTTCAGCACTTATCTC
>NZ_KQ090002.1:931798-1024482 GCF_001037885.1 Enterobacter sp. BIDMC109 | reverse complement strand
TTAAGAATCCATGTCACTTTGAGTGCCCACACAGATTGTCTGATAAATTGTTAAAGAGCAGTGCCGCTTCGTTTTCGCTGCGGCGCGGGGTGTGCATATTACGCTTTCCCGCTTCAGAGTCAAGCGTTTGTTTTGCTTTTCTCTGCTGACCCGGCGGCTTGCGTGCCGTTGTTCCGTGTCAGTGGAGGCGCATTATAGGGAGTAATTCCGAACCTGCAAGTATAAAGTGAAAATTATTTACTGACCGCTCATTTTCCAGGCAAATAACATCCCAGACCTCAATTTTCGCCTGGTTTTTAAACAAAAACGAGCCGCAAGCGGCCCGTTTTTGCGTTTTGTGACTTACTGCACTGCCACAATGCGATCGTCGTTGGCTTCCAGACGAATAACTTTGCCCGGAACCAGCTCCCCAGAGAGGATTTGCTGTGCCAGCGGGTTTTCGATCTGCTGCTGGATAGCACGTTTTAACGGACGCGCACCATAAACAGGATCGTAACCATTCTCGCTCAGCAGTTTCAGCGCATCGTCGGAAATGTGGATTTCATACCCACGCTCTTCCAGACGTTTGTACAGACGCTGCAACTGGATCTGCGCAATCGACGCGATGTGTTTCTCGCCCAGCGGATGGAACACGACCACTTCATCAATACGGTTGATGAACTCCGGACGGAAGTTTTGGCTGACCACACCCAGCACAAGATCTTTCATATGGCTGTAATCCAGCTCACCGAAGCGTTCCTGAATCAAATCGGAACCCAGGTTCGAGGTCATGATCACCACCGTGTTACGGAAGTCGACCGTTCTTCCCTGCCCGTCCGTCAGACGCCCATCATCCAGCACCTGCAACAGAATGTTAAACACGTCAGGATGAGCCTTTTCCACTTCATCCAGCAGGATGACGGAATAAGGACGACGACGAACCGCTTCCGTCAGGTAACCGCCCTCTTCATAACCGACATATCCCGGAGGCGCACCGACCAGACGCGAGACGGAGTGTTTCTCCATAAACTCGGACATATCGATACGCACCATCGCGTCATCGCTGTCGAACATAAAGTTAGCCAGCGCTTTACACAGCTCGGTTTTACCAACACCGGTTGGCCCCAGGAAAAGGAACGAGCCGATTGGACGATTCGGATCGGACAGCCCCGCACGGCTACGACGAATGGCGTTAGATACCGCTTCGACCGCTTCGTTCTGTCCAATGACGCGCTGATGCAGATCCTGCTCCATACGCAGCAGTTTCTCACGTTCGCTTTCCATCATGCGAGCCACAGGAATGCCCGTCCAGCGCGCCAGCACTTCGGCAATCTCGGCATCCGTCACTTTATTACGCAACAGACGCATGGTTTTGCCTTCCGACTGCGTGGCGATCTCAAGCTGTTTTTCCAGCTCAGGGATCTTGCCGTACTGTAGCTCGGACATCCGCGCCAGATCTCCTACGCGACGGGCCTGCTCAATGGCAATTTTCGCCTGCTCCAGCTCCGCCTTGATTGTCTGGGTGCCAGAGAGGGAGGCTTTCTCAGCTTTCCACTCTTCTTCCAGCTCAGAATACTGACGCTCTTTCTCGTCCAGTTCTTCGTTAAGCATATCGAGGCGTTTCTTACTCGCTTCGTCAGACTCTTTGTTCAGCGCCTGCTGTTCCAGCTTGAGCTGGATAATGCGGCGATCGAGTCGGTCCAGCTCTTCCGGTTTCGAGTCAATCTGCATACGGATGCTGGACGCCGCTTCATCGATAAGGTCGATGGCTTTATCCGGCAACTGACGGTCGGCAATGTAACGATGCGAAAGCGTCGCCGCCGCAACGATGGCCGGGTCAGTGATCTGCACGTGATGGTGCAGCTCATAACGCTCTTTCAGACCACGCAAAATGGCGATGGTATCTTCAACGCTTGGTTCAGCGACAAACACCTTCTGGAAGCGACGCTCCAGCGCGGCATCTTTTTCAATGTACTGACGATACTCGTCCAGCGTAGTGGCGCCGACGCAGTGAAGTTCACCACGCGCCAGCGCAGGTTTCAGCATGTTCCCGGCATCCATTGCGCCGTCAGCTTTACCCGCCCCCACCATGGTGTGCAGTTCGTCGATAAACAGGATGACGTTACCTTCCTGTTTCGCCAGATCGTTCAGCACGCCTTTCAGACGCTCTTCAAATTCACCGCGGTATTTCGCCCCGGCCACCAGCGCGCCCATATCCAGCGCCAGTACGCGACGGCCTTTCAGCCCTTCGGGCACTTCGCCATTAACGATACGCTGCGCCAGCCCTTCAACGATGGCGGTTTTACCGACGCCAGGCTCACCAATCAGCACCGGGTTGTTTTTGGTACGACGTTGCAGTACCTGGATAGTCCGACGAATTTCTTCGTCACGGCCGATTACCGGGTCAAGTTTGCCCTGCTCGGCACGTTCGGTCAGGTCGACCGTAAATTTCTTCAAAGCCTGACGTTGGTCTTCGGCTCCCTGGTCGTTCACGCTTTCACCTCCGCGCATTTTCTCAATCGCCTGGGTCACATTAGCGGTGGTTGCACCGGCGGATTTCAGCAGGTCGGTTAAGGTACCGCGTGATTCAAGCGCCGCCAGAACAAACAGCTCTGACGAAATAAAGTTGTCCCCACGTTTTTGCGCCAGCTTGTCGCAAAGGTTCAACACGCGCACCAGATCCTGCGACGGCTGCACGTCGCCGCCGGTACCTTCTACCTGCGGTAAACGGCTCAGCGCCTGATCGATGGCGGTGCGTAACTGGCCGGCATTAATGCCAGCGGACGTTAATAAAGGACGTACCGATCCCCCTTCCTGATTCAGCAAGGCGCTCATTAAATGAAGAGGTTCGATAAATTGGTTGTCGTGCCCCAGTGCGAGGGACTGGGCATCGGCGAGAGCAAGCTGGAATTTATTAGTAAGACGATCCAGACGCATAACTCCTCCCATAACAGGTCAAATTTGCTACTGGAGATTAAATGAGGTCATCCCTCAATTATTCAAGGTTAATAACCTGAATTATGTGAAAAGAAAACGGCGCGTACCGGATCGTCTTGATTCTTTAGGTTATATCAGCCAAATGAAACTTGCCATACGACCTGTCGTCTTGTCGCGGCGATAGGAGAAAAAATCACCCTTTTCGGTGAAGGTACAGCGATCTCCGCCGAAGATTTGGGTCACGCCGACGTTATTCAGGCGCTGGCGGGCAAGCTGATAAATATCGGCCAGATATTTATCTCCGGAAGCCACAAACGCTTCGACCGCTTGCGGATCTTTTTCCATAAAGGCATCCCGCACTTCGGGCCCTACCTCAAACGCCTGCGGGCCAATCGCCGGGCCAAGCCAGGCGATGAGATTTGCAGAATCGTCATGGAAGCAGGCAACGGTCTCTTCCAGCACGCCTTCGCACAGGCCTCGCCATCCGGCGTGGGCAGCAGCCACTTCAGTCCCTGCCTGATTGCAGAACAACACCGGCAGGCAATCAGCAGTCATCACCGCGCAAACCGTTCCCGGCGTATTGCTGTACGAAGCATCGGCGCGCTTAGACGCATAGGGCTCCCCCGTCAGCTTCAGCACCGCTTTACCATGCACCTGCTCAAGCCAGACCGGTTTTGAAGGAAGGTTTCCCGCAGCAAAGAGGCGTTTACGGTTCTCTTCAACGTGCTCCAGGTTATCATCACAGTGCGCACCGAGGTTCAGTGACTCCCACGCGCCCTGGCTCACGCCACCGATACGGGTTGAACTACAGGCGGCCACGCCTTCAGGCAGTGGCCATTCCGGGACAATCAGTTTGGTCATAACCAGTCCACGTGATCCTTATGTTCTTCGAAATCTGCGCGCATCGCGTCGATAAGTTCCACCATATCCTGTGGGATCGGCGCATGCCATTCCATCTGAATTCCGGTGATTGGGTGGTAAAGACGTAGCATCGTCGCATGCAGCGCCTGGCGATCGAATTTACGCAGCACGGAGATGAATTCATCCGATGCGCCCTTTGGTGGACGCGGACGACCGCCGTAAACAGGGTCCCCCACCAGCGGATGGGTAATATGCGCCATGTGCACGCGGATCTGGTGAGTACGCCCGGTTTCCAGACGCAGACGCAGGCGCGTATGAATACGGAAATGTTCCATGATGCGGTAGTGGGTTACCGCCGGTTTGCCCATCGGGTGTACAGACATATGCGTACGCTTGGTTGGGTGACGGCTGATAGGCTCTTCCACCGTGCCGCCAGAGGTCATATGACCAATCGCCACCGCTTCATACTCACGGGTGATTTCGCGCAGTTGCAACGATTCCACCAGGCGAGTCTGGGCGGGAACCGTCTTCGCCACCACCATCAGACCCGTGGTGTCTTTATCCAGACGGTGAACGATACCGGCACGCGGTACATCGGCAATCGGCGGATAATAATGAAGGAGAGCGTTAAGTACCGTACCGTCAGGATTGCCCGCGCCCGGGTGAACAACAAAGTCGCGCGGCTTGTTGATGACCAGAATGTCGTCATCTTCGTAGACGATATCCAGCGGGATATCCTGCGGCTCGAAGCGGACTTCCTCTTCGATTTCAGCATTGATGGCGACAGCTTCCCCACCAAACACTTTCTCTTTTGGTTTGTCCCAGATCTTGCCGTTTACCAGCACGCGCTGGTCAAGGATCCATTCTTTTATGCGTGAACGCGAATAATCAGGGAACAATTCGGCCAAAGCCTGATCTAAGCGTTGACCGAGCTGATTTTCGGAGACTGTTGCGGTGAGTTCTACTCGTTGTGCCATAAACTGCTTCTTCGTTTAACGTTGGGTTTTACGGCTTTGCCGTTTAATATAGTGTGCTATTGTAGCTGGTCTTAATCGGGAGCAGGAACTGAGTTTCTCCCGGACAAACATTTGAGGAAAGTCAAAACGTCATGACGCGCATGAAATATCTGGTGGCAGCGGCCACGTTGAGCCTGGCTTTGGTGGGCTGCTCCGGTTCGAATGAACAGGTCCCTGACAATCCGCCGAATGAAATCTATGCGACTGCACAACAAAAGTTGCAGGACGGTAACTGGAAACAGGCGATAACGCAACTGGAAGCGTTGGATAATCGCTATCCGTTTGGCCCGTATTCGCAGCAGGTACAGTTAGATCTTATCTACGCCTACTACAAAAATGCCGATCTGCCGCTGGCTCAGGCAACCATCGATCGTTTCATGCGTCTGAACCCTACCCATCCTAACATCGATTACGTGATGTACATGCGCGGCCTGACTAACATGGCGCTGGATGATAGTGCATTGCAGGGCTTCTTCGGGGTGGATCGTTCCGACCGTGACCCGCAACATGCGCGTGATGCTTTCAATGACTTCTCCAAACTGGTGCGTAGCTACCCGAACAGCCAGTACATTACCGATGCCACTAAGCGTCTGGTATTCCTGAAAGATCGTCTGGCGAAATATGAGTACTCCGTTGCGGAATACTACACCCGCCGTGGCGCATGGGTTGCCGTGGTTAACCGTGTAGAAGGCATGCTGCGTGATTATCCGGATACCCAGGCCACGCGTGATGGCCTGAAGCTGATGGAAAATGCGTATCGCCAGATGCAGATGACGGCTCAGGCTGACAAAGTGGCGAAAATCATCGCCGCGAACAGCAGCAACACCTGATACCGCTACAACGCATAACGGCAGCCCGCGGGCTGCCGTTTTTTTATTCTTTCACACTTACGCTGAAGCGGTTTAGCTTCAACACATCCATTCAACTATGACCGCAATTGTTGGCTTCGACAAGGTAAATCTCACCTCTTCCTGCCCTGCCTCACAAAAAAGATTCCCTGACAAAAACCGACAAAATAACGTGATCTAAATCACACATTTTGACATTAGGTCGGGTATGCTGGAATCACCAAGACGGAAAGACAAGAGGTAAAATTTATGACAATGAACATTACCAGTAAACAAATGGAAATTACTCCGGCAATCCGCCAGCACGTCGCAGACCGTCTCGCCAAACTGGATAAATGGCAAACACATTTGATTAATCCACATATCATCCTGTCCAAGGAGCCGCAGGGTTTCATCGCTGATGCAACTATCAATACTCCAAACGGCCATCTGGTCGCCAGCGCAAAACACGAGGATATGTACACCGCAATTAACGATTTGATCAACAAGCTGGAACGGCAGCTCAATAAAGTGCAACACAAAGGTGAAGCACGTCGCGCCGCAACCTCGGTGAAAGACGCCAGCTTCGCGGAAGAAGTTGAAGAAGAGTAATCCTCTAAAATTGAGTGTACCGACAACGCGCCTTCGGGCGCGTTTTTTATTGACAGGATCAAAACAGTGCAGGTACTTTAACCTATCAATTTCAGGATGACCTTATGAAACAGACGCCGTTTTTCTTCGCATTCTTTTTTACCTTCCCCTGACCGGGAGGCGTTTCGTCGTGTGATAAAGAATGCGAAGACGAACAACAAGGCCTCCCACACCGGGAGGCCTTTTTTATTGATAACGATAAAATGAGACAGACAACACTATGACACCGGAAAACCCGCTCCTGGATTTACGCGTAAAAATCAGTGCACTCGACGAAAAATTACTGGCCCTGCTGGCAGAACGCCGCGCGCTCGCCGTTGAAGTGGGCAAAGCCAAGCTCGAGTCCCATCGGCCGGTGCGCGATATCGATCGCGAACGTGATTTACTGGAACGGTTGATTCAACTCGGCAAAGCGCATCATCTGGATGCGCACTACATCACCCGCCTGTTCCAGCTCATCATCGAAGACTCCGTTCTGACGCAACAAGCCCTGCTCCAGCAGCATCTGAACAAAACCAACCCGCACTCTGCTCGTATCGCTTTCCTCGGCCCGAAAGGGTCCTATTCTCACCTGGCAGCTCGCCAGTACGCAGCCCGCCATTTCGAAGAGTTTATTGAGAGCGGCTGCGCGAAATTTGCAGACATTTTCAACCAGGTCGAAACCGGCCAGGCAGATTACGCCGTAGTGCCTATTGAGAACACCAGTTCCGGTGCCATCAATGATGTTTACGATCTGCTCCAGCACACCAGCCTGTCGTTAGTCGGCGAGTTGACTATCCCTATCGATCACTGCGTGCTGGTCTCTGGCTCAACCGATCTGAGTCAGATCGAAACGGTGTACAGCCACCCGCAGCCGTTCCAGCAGTGCAGCCAGTTCCTGAACCGTTATCCGCACTGGAAAATTGAATACACCGAAAGCACCTCGGCGGCGATGGAAAAAGTGGCGCAGGCAAACTCTTCTGCCGTCGCGGCTCTCGGTAGCGAAGCGGGCGGCGCGCTGTATGGCTTACAGGTGCTGGAACGCAATCTGGCCAACCAGACGCAGAATATCACCCGTTTCGTGGTTCTGGCCCGCAAGGCCATCAACGTGTCGGACCAGGTCCCGGCGAAAACCACCCTGCTGATGGCGACCGGCCAGCAGGCGGGTGCGCTGGTTGAAGCGCTGCTGGTGCTGCGTAATCACAACCTGATCATGACGAAGCTGGAATCCCGCCCAATACATGGCAACCCGTGGGAAGAAATGTTTTATCTCGACGTTCAGGCCAACCTGGAGTCTGCGTCCATGCAGAAAGCCCTGCGCGAACTGGGCGAGATCACACGCTCCATGAAAGTGCTGGGCTGCTATCCGAGCGAAAACGTGGTCCCGGTCGATCCGGCTTAACGTTCGATAAAGCGGCTTTTCTTCATCCCTGCCACATTTACAGGCAGGGTGAAGATGGCACCGGAAAGCGGATATTTCGCCAGCTCCTCCGCCTCCATATTTTCCCGCGTGGTGGTGATAAACAGCGTTTTCATATCGTCGCCGCCAAAGCAGACCATTGTCGGGCAGCGTACCGGCAGCCGATACTCTTCCAGCTGTTCGCCTTGCGGTGAAAACCGTGCGATACGCCAGCCGTCAAACAGTGCGCTCCAGTAGCAGCCTTCCTCATCCATTGCCGCACCGTCGGGTATACCTTCTCCCTCGCTAAACCGGCGAAACTCTTCGCGCTTACCGGGTTCTCCCTGCTCATCAAGCGGCGTACGGTAGATCACGCCGTTCGGCGTATCAGAAGTAAACATCCACCGTTTATCAGGACTAAACGCTAAACCGTTATGCCCGTGAATATCGCACTGGATCACTTGCGGCGTCAGGTCGTTGTCGATACGCATCAGCATGGCGCCGTTATAATCTCCCGGCCCCCAGAACGTGCCCGCATAAAACCGTCCCTGATGATCGGTACCGCCATCGTTAAAGCGTGCAAGCTGCGGGTTGGACGGGTTATCGCAAACCTTACGCTGGAGCAGGCCGTGTTTATCGGTCAGCCAGATGGCGTTTCGCATCGCGACGATAAATCCGCCGCGTTCACGCAGGGCAAAACACCCAACTTCTTCATGGAATGAGAGCACCGAGTGTTCCGCGGTGGGCAGATGGTACCGATGGATCTCCCCTTCCAGGATATCCGCCCAGTAGAGCGCCTTCTCGTCTGCACTCCACGTCGGGCATTCGGGCAGATGCCCGGTATAGTTCAACAGCAGCTGCGGTTCAGCCATGACAGTTCCCCAAAATGAAAAAAGCCAGCATTGCTGGCTTTCAGTATATACATCATCGCATTACTGGCGACTGTCATTTGCCTGGCGCAACAGCGTGCGGCTTTCACTCTGGAATCGCGTGGCGTAATCACCGAACCAGTGCTCCACTTTACGGAAACTGTCGATAAAGGCTTGTTTATCGCCGTGTTCCAGCAAGGTGATCGCTTCGCCAAAACGCTGATAATAGCGCTTGATCAGCGCCAGATTATTTTCAGACGACATGATGATGTCGGCGTAAAGCTGCGGATCCTGGGCAAACAGTCGCCCGACCATCGCCAGCTCCAGACGATAGATTGGCGAGGAAAGCGCCAGCAATTGTTCAAGCTGAACGTTCTCTTCCGCCAGGTGCAGCCCATAGGCGAAGGTTGCAAAGTGGCGCAGCGCCTGAATAAACGCCATGTTCTGGTCATGCTCTACCGCGCTAATGCGGTGCAAACGTGCTCCCCAGACCTGGATCTGTTCCAGGAACCACTGGTAGGCTTCCGGCTGCCGTCCGTCACAGTAAACCACTACCTGCTTCGCCAGGCTTCCGCTGTCCGGGCCAAACATCGGGTGTAACCCAAGCACGGGGCCAGTGTGCGCCGCTAGCATTGCCTGTAACGGACCATTTTTAACGGAGGCCAGGTCCACCAGTATGCAATCTTCCGGCAGCGGAGGAAGTTTCGCGATTATTTGCTCCGTCACATGGATCGGCACGCTGACGATAACCATTCCGGCGTCTTTCATCAGCTCCGGCGCGTGCGACCAGTCCTCTTTCTCCAGAATACGCACCTGATAGCCAGAAAGCGTCAGCATTTTCTCAAACAGACGCCCCATCTGCCCGCCACCACCGACGATAACCACCGGGCGCAGCGACGGACAGAGGGTTTTGAAGCCCTTGTCGTTTTCGCTGGAATAGGACTCGCGCATCACGCGACGCAGGACGTCCTCAATCAAATCAGGTGATACGCCCAGGGCCTGCGCCTCTTTACGGCGGGAGGCGAGCATAGAGGCCTCGCGCTCCGGAACGTAAATCGGCAGTCCGTATTTACTTTTAACCTCGCCGACCTCAGCAACCAGTGCCATGCGGCGCGCCAGAAGATCCAGCAACGCCTTATCCACTTCATCAATTTGATCGCGTAATGCGGTCAATTCAGCAACCATAACTACCCTCTTATGCCAGACGCGTCGCCAGCTGGCCGTTCAAATCTTTGTGGATCTCACGCAGCAGCGCATCGGTGGTTTCCCAGCTAATGCAGGCATCGGTGACCGAGACGCCGGGCTTCATCGCGCTACGCGGCTGTTCCGATGACTGATTGCCTTCATGAATATTACTTTCAATCATCAGGCCGATAATTGAACGGTTGCCATCTTTAATCTGAGCAATCACAGATTCTGCAACCGCAGGCTGGCGACGGTAATCTTTATTCGAATTACCATGACTGCAATCTACCATCAGCGCCGGACGCAGTCCCGCCTGTTCCATCTCTTTTTCACACTGCGCGACATCCGCCGGGCTGTAGTTTGGCGCTTTACCACCGCGCAGGATCACATGCCCGTCCGGGTTGCCCTGCGTTTGCAGCAGGCATACCTGGCCCGCCTGGTTGATCCCGACAAAACGATGGGGCATGGCGGCGGCGCGCATGGCGTTAATCGCCGTGGCCAGGCTGCCGTCGGTACCGTTTTTAAAACCAACCGGCATAGACAGGCCAGACGCCATCTCGCGGTGGGTTTGTGACTCGGTGGTGCGCGCCCCAATCGCAGACCAGCTAAACAGATCGCCGAGGTACTGCGGGCTGTTCGGATCCAGCGCCTCGGTTGCCAGCGGCAGCCCCATGCTGACCAGCTCTACCAGCAGGCGACGCGCAATCTTCAGGCCGGCTTCCACATCAAACGAGCCATCCATGTGCGGATCGTTGATCAACCCTTTCCAGCCAACGGTCGTACGTGGCTTCTCAAAATAGACGCGCATCACCAGATAGAGGCTATCGCTGACCTCCTCCGCTAATGCTTTAAATCGACGAGCGTACTCAATGGCGGTTTCAGGATCGTGAATAGAGCAAGGACCACATACCACCAGCAGGCGCGGATCGCGGCCAGCGATAATGTCAGAAATGGTCTGGCGCGAGTGCTCAATCTGAGCTTCCTGCGCGACGCTCAGCGGGAATTCCGCCTTCAATTGATCCGGGGTGATTAACACCTGTTCGTCAGTGATATGTACGTTGTTCAGCGCGTCTTTTTGCATGATTGCGATCCTGTCAAACTCGTTTGCGATAATGGTTTTCCTCGAAGAGGTGACACAACGATATCACATTAAGTAAAGATTTCAATCCAAAATACGTACACATTACTTTACACTGGCCCTTTAATTGCAAAAATCATGGCCTAAAATCGTAAAGTTAAAATTACACACGCACACCTGTAACCAGGCTATGCTCACAAAAAGGAGAATAGCCATGCGTTCAATTGCTTTTATGTTGTTGTCGCTGATTTTGTCGGGTTGCCAGATCAATCCTTATACTTTTCAGCCTAACTGGACCAGACCGGACTGGTTCACGGCCGGTAAAGAAGACGCTATGAATGGTGTTCCGGTTAAAGATAACCAGGCTCTGGCCGATAGTTTTAATGACCCTCAGGTTGATCGAGCGGAATATCTTCGTGGCTACGCTGACGGACAGAAAAAAATATGCGAAGAGGGCTTTATTCACGCCTGGGGATTAGCGGGCAAATCATTTCCTGCCAGCTGCGATGCAACTGAAAATGCAGTAAAACTGCATGAATCTTGGCAACAAGGATTGGATGAAAGTATGCGTTCCAGCAGGCTTAATTGAGCCTGCCTTAATTCCTCTGAATATAGCTCACTGTAAGATTTAGCTTAGGTCAAAACAGGGATATTTCTGACATAATGACGGCTTTGATAAACAATGGTATTCTGCCGACAATTCTTAAGGACATCTATTTCCGGGGCGGTTTGGCGGATTCTGATGAGAAATGCAATCTTGATCGCTTTGCTCCGACTCCCCCTGGCGCTAATACTGTTCATTTTAGTAGCCCCTGCAACGGCAGGCTCGTTCACGGAAACGGATAAATCAGTACGTTCGATTGTTTCTGGCATTGTGAGCTACACCCGATGGCCAGCACTGTCCGGCCAGCCTAAGCTCTGTATTTATGCCTCTTCCCATTACAGACAGGCGCTCAGCAGTGAAGATGAACACAACCCGTTGCCCTATAGTCCTGTCATTGTGCATAGCGATCGGGAAGCACTCGCAGCAAGGTGTGATGCCCTCTATTTCGGGAGCGAGTCGCCGGCAAAACAACAGGAAATAATAAATCAATATCAGGGCCAGGCGTTGCTATTAATGTCAGAACAAAATCCTGAATGCGTTATTGGCAGCGCATTTTGTCTGATAATAGAGCACAACCTCGTCAGGTTTTCCGTAAATCTGGATGCGCTGGCGCGCAGTGGCGTAAGAGTCAATCCGGATGTATTAATGCTCGCACGGAATAAGAAGCATGAATAAGGAAGTCGCACCAACACCGCGTCCGACGTTTAAAAGAACGTTGCGACGAATCAGCATGATAAGCGTCATTATAACGATGACGTTTATATGGTTGCTGCTGTGTTTCGCTTCCGTGGTGACATTAAAGCAATACGCGCAAAAAAACCTCGAACTTACCGGCGCCACCATGAGCCACAGCCTTGAAGCCTCTCTGGTGTTCAACGATGCCGTGGCGGCAAATGAAACGCTGGCGACCCTCGGCAAGCAGGGGCAGTTCGCCGTGGCGGAAGTGCTTAACGCACATCATAAACGGTTTGCCTGGTGGTCATGGAACCCGGCGGATAATACCGACACGCTGGGCGCGCTGGTCAACCGGTGGTTGTTCCCTGTTCCTGTCGCACAGCCCATCATACATAATGGCAATGTGATTGGCGAAATTCGTCTGACCGCGCGAGACAGCCTGATTAGCCACTTTATCTGGCTCTCATTTGCGGTCCTCACCGGCTGCATTCTTTTTGCCTCTGCCGTCGCATTGACCATCACCCGCTCGCTACATCATGGCATGGTTGTTGAAATGCAAAACATCACTGACGTTGTGCATGACGTTCGCACTAACCGCAACTTCTCTCGCCGGGTAACGGAAGGCCGCATTGAAGAGTTCCACCAGTTTGGTGAAGACTTCAACAGCCTGCTGGATGAAATGGAAGAGTGGCAGCTCAAGCTACAGGCGAAAAACGCTCAACTGTTGCGTACCGCCATGCACGATCCGCTCACGGGGCTTGCAAACCGCGCCGCGTTTCGCAACAACATTGCGGCATTAATGAACGACGCTTCAGCAAAAACCAATTCTGCCCTGCTCTTCCTGGACGGTGATAACTTCAAGGTTATCAATGACACCTGGGGTCATGCCGCGGGTGACTGCGTACTGATCGAAGCCGCCAAAAGGATGGTCGAGTTTGGCGAAAAACGTCATCAGTCTTACCGTCTTGGCGGCGATGAATTTGCCATGATCCTTTACGGGGTCCACACCGCACGTGAGGTCGAATTTATTTGCGCTGCGCTGTCGCAGCAATTTATCCGTCCGTTTGATCTGCATAACGGGCACACAGCATCAATGTCCCTCAGCATTGGCTTTGCTCTGGCGTGGGAAAATGCCTCCGTTGAAGCATTACTGGAGCAAGCCGATCGCAATATGTATCTGGTCAAAAACCAGCGTTCGAAAACAATATCCTGAAAGGAAGACGATATGTTAAAGCGATACTTTGCGCCGTTAATACTGGCATCACTGGTAATGTCCGGATGCCAGTCATCCCCTGAAGGGAAATTCACGCCAGAGCAAATTGCGGCCATGAAATCCTACGGCTTTAACGAACTGAATGGCGACTGGTCTCTGGGCCTGTCGGATAAGATCCTGTTTGATAAAAATGACGCCAGGCTGCGCCCGGAAAGTGAAACGCAGATCCAGACTATGGCCTCACGCCTGGCGGCAACCGGTCTGAACCACGCCAGGATGGATGGCCATACGGATAATTATGGCGAAGAGAGCTACAACGAAGCGCTTTCGTTAAAACGTGCCAATGTTGTGGCGGATGCCTGGGCGAAGGGCGCGAACATCCCGCGCAGCAATCTCACTACGCGGGGCTTAGGCAAAAAATACCCTGTCAGCAGCAACCGCACTGCGCAGGGGCGCGCTGAAAACCGCCGGGTTGCGGTAGTCATCAGCACGCCTTAAGGCTATTTAACGGATGTTCCGGCGAGCGACACGCCTGAAACCGCTCGCCAGCGCAGCCAGTCAATCACAATAAAGACCGCCAGACTGACGCCCATTACCGGCAACGCCAGCCCCAGCAGGAGGCTTATCAGGAACGACACTCCCCTTCCCCACAGCGGCAATGCCAGCCAGCTTTGGCAGAGCGTCTGTACCGGGTTCGCGGCTGACGTTGCAGGGCGACGCATCCACCACATCCGGTATCCCCAGATAATCAACACACACAGCGCAACGCCAAACGCGATGAGCAGCAGCTGATTTGCCAGACCAAACAGGATCCCCATATGGAAATCCACGCCCCAGCGGGTGAGTTTAGCCATCAGCGGGAAATCCCCGAAGCGAGTGCTGTCCAGCACCTTCAGTGAGTGGGGATCCACGGCAACGGCATCAACCTGCGTAGGCCAGCGGCGATCGATTTCCGTCACCGTCCAGGCCTGGTCGACCCTGCTTGCCGGACGGATCTCAACGTTGTTCGCATCAATCCCTGACTGGCGGGCGACCTGCAATACGTTGTCAAAAAGCGACAGTTTGACTGGCATTTCAGGCATCGTCATTCCCCCGTGATGACCACGATGTTCGGCGTGTTCATCCCTCATTTCCGGCGCACCGGAAAGGGTGGTGTTTACCTGCGGCGTCAGCCAGTTCATCTCTGCACGCAGCTTATCGACGTTGCCACCGGCCCATTGTGACCAGGTTAACCCGGTGACTGAGAACAGCAGCATTCCCGCCAGTAACGTCCAGCCTAAGATCACATGCAGGCGACGACGATTCTGGAAACGATTGTTAATACGGCGCTTCGGTCGGGTGTAGAACCACAGCGCGATCCCGCCCAGGGCAGCAACCCACATCCACGAGGCGGCTAACTCGCTATAGAGGCGCCCGATGTTGCCCAGCATCAGCGAGGTATGCAGATAATCGATAGTCTGACGCAGCGGTAAAATCCCGCTGGTGCCGTACACGGTCATATCCCCTCGAATCTCAAGGCTGGTGGGATCAATAAAAATAGCCCGATGCTCGGAGGGACCCAGCGCCGGGTCGGCAAACATCACGCGGGTCGTTTCGCCCTCTTCCAGCCCCGGACGAACAGCATGTAAACGCAGCGCTGAACCCACGGCCTTTTCCGCCACGGCAATTTGTTCAGCAAGAGGCTGCGCCTCACCCACGGCCTCCGTGTGGAGTGCATGATGGTACAGCGCATGTTCAAGCTGCGGCGTGGCGACGTACAGCGTTCCGGTCAGCGCTGCGAAGAAGATAAACGGACCGACAAACAGCCCGATATAGAAATGGAGGCGACGCAGCAGGTTTCCCCATGCCGCGCGCGGAGTGCAGGTAGTCATACTTTTCCTTTTTAAGGCAAAAAGTGAGTGATTTTGTTTTAAAGGGAGAAAGCAGACCGACGCGGCGGCGCGCGGGTATCGGGGTAAAGCCAGGGGAAAAAGTGCCAGTGGCTGACCACCTGACGAGGCGGCTTCACGCGCAGCCGCTGCAACACCACGCTGAGCAGAACGATAAGCGCCAGCATCACGCCCGGAACATGCGCTAACAGCACGCAGTAGCCGCACGCCTCCGCATGGTCAACTGGCATAGAATGCGGCATATCACCATGATGCTCGTCCATCGACATCATGCTCATGTCGTGGTGCATGCCCGGCATGGCGCTCATGGGATCTTTTTGCAGCGAGACGGAGATCAGCGGCGCCACGACGATCAGCAGGATCGCAAACAGCGCGGTCAATGCCGCTGCGCGTTTCCAGCTATGCTGATGCAGTACGTTATCCACTTACCCTCCGCCCAAGAGGCGAACATTGTAAATGATTTATGACGGAAGGGTTAACGCGAGAGGTGCGATGGGATAAAAAAAGGGCCAGCCTTTCGGCCAGCCCTTTCTAACAGGATGTCGCTTAAGCGAATCTTAGTTCAGACGCTTTTATTTTAAGTCTTTTAAAAACAATAAGTTATATAAATAACAATTAGTTACGCACATCCTCGGTATGTTCTCGCACATCCTCGCACATCCTCTGTGGTCACTCCGTGGACATTATCGCGTTGAGCGGATTCAAATCTACAGCTTGTTCGAGGTGGTCAGGTGCAAAGTGGGCATACTTCATTGTTTCGCGAATGTTGGCATGTCCGAGGACTTTTTGCAGAACCAGTATGTTTCCGCCGTTCATCATAAAGTGAGATGCGAATGTGTGCCGCAATACGTGTGTTTTTTGCCCTTCTGTCAGCTCAATATCCGTGAGTTGAAGCATTTTTTTAAACTCCTGATAGCAGGGTTTAAACAATTTTCCCTGCCGCTGGCTTAATTCATCATATAGCCACTTCTGAATCGGAACGGTGCGATTCTTTTTGCCTTTTGTCTTGGTGAAGGTGAGCTTATAGGGCGAAAGCTGTGATCGGGTTAGTCTCTCCGCTTCACCCCATCGCGCACCGGTAGCTAGGCAAACTTTAACTATCATCGTGAGATTAGGTTTACCATATTCTTCACAGGCTTTCAGGAGCTGGGGAATTTGTTCAAGCGTGAGCCATGACATTTCCTTTTCAGCTTCCTTAAATACGCGAACCCCTTCAAGTGGGTTAGGTAAAGCCCACTCCCCCAACCTTTTCAGCTCGTTAAACACCGCCTCAAGATAATGATGCTCACGGTTAACGGTGATGGGCTTTGCTACCCATTTAGCAGGGTCTTTGTGATAACCGTTATCAATTTCGCCTCGGAGACGACGGTCTCGATAATGCGCCCAATCTTTAGCTGTGAGCTGAGACGCGACCGGGTCGCCTAGGCCATTACAGATGATGTGCAATTTAGCCAAGCGCGACTTACTAGCAACTAAAGCCTGACCGTGCAAGTTATGCCACAGCATAATTAACTCGCTTAGCTTGCGGCGATCCTCTTTATCAGACATCCAAGGCTTGTTAGCAGCTTCATCGCGATAATACTGCTCATATGCAACCGCCTCCCCCTTAGTGGCAAAGCGTTTACGCACACGACGACTCTCACGGCCATCAACACGAAAATCACATAGCCATTCGCCAGAAGGTAGTTTCTTAGCAGTCATTTTTAAATACTTTTGCTTAAGGTTAGAAAGACCATGCCTACGCAGATAATTTCATTAACAAGGCATTCAAACTGAGATGAATCATTTTTTACTGCCAGCTTATTACCAGGTAAACGCGCGATATCGTATACATCGCAGGTGCCATCAACATCGATAAGCCAGCGGCCATTAGCGAAATTTTTCACATCAAGATCTACAAGCCAGCCATTGCCATTTTTCTCTACAAGCACAGGCTTTATTACGTTTGTATCAATCATTGAAGAATCACAGAACCACAATCCAGATTCCACCATTTGCCCGGTGTGAACGCTGTATTTTGGCAACTGCTTCAAACCCACAGGCAATGATGTCGGCTCTTCAGTTCGTTGTTCTTGTATACTGCCGTTACCTGTAGCTAACCAATACAATGACGCACCGGTATCAAGCGCACAGACAATTACGACATCACCAGGAAAATGCTCACGGCGAACCCATGCACTCATAGTTCCTGATGGAATTCCCAGATGATCGCCGAGTTCTTTCTGCAAAGTGAAACCATAAGCCTGCAAGATGCGCTGTAAAATCTCTTTACCGCCAGAGTTCTCCATCGCCTCCATCAGCTTTTTCCCATTCATGGGATATTTGCCAGGAGCCAAACTTACATTTGCAAGTTCAACACCCTCAAGAAGCCATTTAATATCAGCGCCAGTGTCGAATGAGCATTGAATCAGATAGTCACCCGGAATCTTCCCTCTCTTCATCCAGTTGCTGATAGTAGGCAAAGGTATTTTTGTTATTTCTGAATATGCTGCCCTTGTCCTAACACCATAAGAAATAAGAATTCTTTCGAAAATTTCTTGAGCAACACCGCTTTCATCGTCCATAAAGACCCCATAAATTAACAATCGGACGTTGCAATCATCCAATTGAACGGATAGCATTGCCTCAACACACCGTAAATGTGCGAGAACGTACCTAAAACGAACGTAACCGGAGATATTCAATGAAGACTCTTCAAATTGCAATCCCTTCTGGCCCAGACTTCCTCTCATATGAAGAGTTCGCAGAGCAGTACGGATGCAGCCTCAACACAGTAAAAGACATGATTAAACGTGGCGAGTTGCTTACTGTCCCTCGTGTTCGCGAGAGCAGCATGGGCAGAATCAATATGATAGCTTTCCGAGCGCGTCTGCTGGCTCAGGCGATTAATTCGCGTTATGCCGTGTTTCAGTAACTTGATTTTGCAAGTTGGAAGGAACCACAACATGTTAGATTTTCGCGTTTCGTCACATTCACACTTCGATGATGCTTGCCGTAATTTCGCTTTGACTCATAACGTCAAGGAGCTGGCGGTTAAGGCGAATATCAAGCCACACACGCTCTATAACAAACTCAACCCTGAGCAGCCGCACCAGTTAACGCCCCGCGAGATTTGGACACTGACCGACCTGACAGAAGACTCAACGCTCGTTGATGGATTTCTCGCTCAGATTCATTGCCTGCCATGCGTGCCGGTTAATGAGCTGGCGAAAGACAAATTGCAGTCTTACGTCATGCGCGCCATGAGTGAACTCGGTGAACTGGCAAGCGGAGCCGTGTCTACGGAACGTCTTACCCCGTCTCGTAAGAGCAACATGATAGAGAGCGTTAATGCCGGTATTCGCATGTTGTCGCTTACTGCCCTCGCGTTACAGGCTCGACTCCAGGCTAATCCAGCAATGGCAAGCGCGGTTGATACCGTGAGCGGCCTCGGCGCTTCATTCGGTCTTATGTGAGGTGGCTATGTTGAAAAATGAACCGTCTTTCGCATCCCTGTTGGTTAAACCAAGCCCGGCCATGCACTGCGGTCACGGCTGGATTATCGGGCAGGATGGCAAACGCTGGCACCCGAGTCGCTCACAAGCCGATTTACTGGCTGGTTTATCTTCCCAAAAAAAGAGGGGCTCATGGCTCTTGAATCTTTGCCGCAAACTGCACCGCTGATGGTTGGCGAACGCCTTGTGGGTCTTAACTATGTTGCTGAACTGCGTGCAAAACACCTGGGCGACAGCAGCAAAGAGCTTGAAAGGTTTGTGGCCGACATGCGTGATAAACGTGATCCACAACATGAGGAAAATAGCCGGGCATTATCTGCGATTTTCTTTATGGCAAAAATACCGGGCGCACGTCATGACCTCAAATTAAGTGAACTGACTACTGAGGAGAAAAAAGCGCTTATTACAGCGATGAATCATTTTCGCGCAGTAGTGAGCTTATTTCCCAAACGGCTGACCATGCCGAATTAACCCGAAACGAAATTAATGGCGTAAACCCGCCGGGCATTTTTTTGCCTGAAATCAGGAGAAAGACCATGCAGAAAGAATCACCAAAAATGTTTAACGCTGAAAGCGATCCCCTCATGGCCGTGATTGATATAGCCAAGAAAGAAGAGCGTAAAGCGCGCGCCGCTGCGGTTTCAATTCGCCTTGAAGCTCTGGCCGTTCATATCGCAAACAAGCGTATGTCCTGCTTTGAAGTGGCTGAACTTCTGCGCGGTGAGGCTGCGCGTTATGAAAACGAGTCAATGGAGTTGCACTGAATGAGCATTCACATCGAAATCGGTGATAACTGGGTTATTACCAGCGACAAATTTCAATTCATTTTGAATGAAAAGAAAGTTGTTAAATCAGGGAAAAATGCTGGCGAGCTATGCCTCTGTACAATCGGCTATTACCCAAAAATCAATCAGCTTATTTCTGGCCTGATTCATCACCATATTCAGCATTCTGCCATTATTTCTCTTGAAGCGATGGCCGCTGAAATTGAGCGCGTAGGGATGCTCTGTAGCAAGGCTCTCAATGAGGCTGATGCTGATGCCTAACTCTGCGGAAGATAAATACTATCCGTGGCGTGCTGCAAGAAAAGCGGTTAACCCCTACCTGAACCCGGCGGAAGTTGCGCCGGTTTCTGCGCTTTCAAACCTGATTACTCTCTACGCTGCGGACAATGAGCAGGAACAACTGCGCCGCGAGGACATGAGTAATCAGGTTTGGGAACGCTTTTTCTATAACGAATCACGCGATCCAGTTCAGCGTGACATGGCGCAGGAGCAACTCGTAAGCCGCGCAAAAATGTCACGGGAACAACAACTCTTCAACCCAGACCAGGTAATTATTGCCAACGTTCTTGCCGAACCTGCACACATCAGCAAGCCCCTGTTTGAACGAATTAAATATTTTCAAAGTCTGGACAAACCGAAGGCTTATTCCCGCTATTTGCGTGAAACCATCAGGCCTTGTCTTGAGCGGCTGGAGCGTGTGCGAGTCAGCCAGGTATCGGCATCTTTCCGTTTCATGGCAAGCCATGACGGGCTTGATGGTCTGCTTATGCTTCCTGAAATGAATCAGGAGCAAGTAAAGCGACTTTCTACCCTGGTCGCTGCTCACATGAGTTCGTGTCTTGATACGGCCTGCGGCGATCTGTTTGTTGATGATGACGTAAAGCCAGAAGAAATCCGCAAGTCTTGGGAAAGGGTTGCGGCAGAGGCCATGCGCCTTGATGTTATACCACCGGCTTTCGAACAACTTCGCCGTAAGAAGCGCCGCCGTAAGCCAGTGCCTTACGAGCTTATTCCGGGTTCACTGGCTCGAATGCTTTGCGCGGACTGGTGGTATCGCAAGCTGTGGCAAATGCGCTGCGAATGGCGCGAGGAACAGTTGCGCGCTGTTTGTCTGGTTAACAAGAAAGCTTCACCGTATGTCAGCTATGAAGCCGTGATCCACAAGCGCGAGCAACGCCGTAAATCACTTGAATTCTTCCGCTCGCATGAGCTGGTCAACGCTGACGGCGATACGCTGGACATGGAAGAGGTGGTTAACGCCAGCAGCAGCAATCCTGCACATCGCCGTAACGAAATGATGGCCTGTGTTAAGGGGCTGGAGCTTATTGCAGAAATGCGCGGAGAGTGCGCGGTGTTCTATACCATAACCTGCCCTTCACGCTTCCATGCAACTCTCAATAACGGCAGACCCAATCCGAAGTGGACTAGCGAAACCGTTCGCCAGAGTAGCAATTATCTGGTGGAGACGTTCGCAGCATTCCGCAAAGCGATGCACAAAGCCGGGATGCGCTGGTATGGCGTCCGCGTTGCTGAGCCTCACCATGATGGTACTGTCCACTGGCATCTCCTGTGCTTCATGCGTAAGAAAGAACGCCGCGCCATCACTGCAATGTTGCGTAAATTTGCTATCCGAGAAGACCGTGAGGAACTGGGTTCTAATACCGGGCCACGGTTCAAGTCTGAGCTTATAAACCCGCGTAAAGGTACGCCTACAAGCTATATCGCAAAATACATCAGTAAGAATATTGACGGGCGCGGACTTGCTGGGGAAATCAGCAAAGAAACAGGGAAATCGCTGCGTGATAACGCTGAAAATGTTAACGCATGGGCATCGCTTCACCGTGTCCAGCAATTCCGATTTTTCGGTATACCGGGTCGCCAGGCATATCGCGAATTGCGTTTGTTGGCTGGTCAGGCATCAAGAAATCAGAGCGACAGCAAAGCAGGCGCAGCGGTACTGGATAATCCACGCCTTGATGCCGTTCTTGCTGCGGCCGATGCTGGTTGCTTCGCTACCTACATCATGAAACAGGGTGGCGTTTTGGTGCCACGCAAACACCACCTTGTCAGGACTGCATATGAGCTTAACGACGAGCCGAGCGCCTATGGCGATCATGGTGTGCGTATTTATGGCATCTGGTCACCAATAGCAGAGGGGCGAATTTGCACTCACGCGGTTAAGTGGAAAATGGTTCGTAAAGCCGTTGACCTTCAGGAGGCGACAGCCGACAAGGGCGCTTGCGCCCCTTGGACTCGTGGCAATAACTGTCCCCCTGTGGAAATTGTGAACAATTCAGAGGCTGGCTGTGCTGTCATACCACCAGATATTGCAAACATGGCTCACCGGGAGTTGCAGGAATACCTGCACAGCATGGGCAAAAAAGAACTAAGGGAGTTAAACATCCGGTTACGCCTGGTTAAACCGAAGCGTAGAAAGGGCTATAAACAGGAAATAACAGCTCACCAGCGCTTACAGCTTGAGGCAGAGCTAAGTTCCAGAGGCTTTGACAGCAGTGATTCAGAAATTGACCTGCTTCTGCGTGGTGGCAGTATTCCGTCAGGTGGTGGGATGCGTATTTTCTACCGAAACCAGCGCTTGCGGGAAGATGATAAATGGCGTCAGTGGTATTAATTCCTATGTTAAACAGGGTCATAAACCTGCCATTTTCGCACCTAATATCCTAACAACGTCATAGCGGAGTTCTTCTGCCTTTTTTTGGCATAAAATGACGGCCTTTTGCCATTGATCCTGTGTCGGAATCACGGACATATCTTTTGAAACGACCACAATATGCAAACATCGCCCGGTTCCAAGTGCTCCAGCAACAAGGCATACAACTTTAGTTGTTCCCATAAGTTCAATTGACGCTTTCCGCATTTTCGTTCCCCGTAGTTCTTAAAAGAAAAGTGTTACGCAGCCTGATGCATGTTCGCAAAGTTGCGATGCCGTCCCTTAAACTAAATTTACCCGCTTAAAAATATCACACTCATTCAAGCACATACCATTGACTGACTTGTTAATTTTTCCTTTCAATTTTTAACGCCGCTGATATACTGGATAAATATACAGTGGATTATTGTAGGAGGGAATTCATGATTGGCGAGTGTTTCAGCCAAACGCAGCATAAATGGGCATGTGTGCAATTCATTGCCGAGGTATCTCTGATAGCAAATTGCAAATCATCAGATCTTAAACTTGCCCTCTCCATCATTGCTGACCTTGCGAGCAGAGAAAACGACAAAGCTGATAATGAACTTTTCTATGAGGTTCAATAAATTATGCGAGTCAATATCACCATAGATAAAGAGCAAAAAATTAGCCAAGCGACACTGGATGCACTTGAGGCTGAGTTGTACCGCAATCTTCAACCTATTTACCCAAAGACTGCGATCCGCATTCGCAAAGGTTCTGCTAATGGTGTTGAGCTAAGCGGTTTGAAACTCGACGAAGATAAAAAACGAGTGATGGAAATAATGCAGCAGGTCTGGGAGGACGATAGCTGGCTGCATTAACAAACGCAGCCGGTGCTGAAACTCGCTTTCAGTGCTGGCGGGGTTGAACAACGAGCCAGGCGAGGCGTTAGCGATTTTCCTTTGTGTCATATCCAGAACACCGGTTATCAGTTGGTCATCTGCCATTCCGTGCTTACCATGCCTTTTCTTAAGCACTTTCGATGCGCCTGAAAATGACTAGCTAAAAAAGAGGATTAGAATGTTATCTCTTGTTTATGAAAACCCGTGGACGACGGTTTTCCTGTTGATTGTCGCCAGTTGTTGCCTAAACAGTATTATTGGCGCAATTCGAGGCCAGTAAGCCCCATAAATACCAACACTAACCGGCACCGAAAATGCCGGTTTTTTTATGCCATTTTTACGCTATTTTTCTGTTTTTTAGCGCTGCGTGCATTTAGTGCATGAGTTTGCATTCGTTTTTTACGTCAGGTTTTGCCAGCCAGCGCCAGCACTGGCGCGGCTCGGGGCTTCTGATGCGCCTGCATTAAAAGCGACCCATTAAGCGGGCAGGCGTGGCGGGGAGAGCATTGCGCGCTGGAGGTGTAATTTAATTTATTTATTTTTGCGCTCTCAGCGCTTCATAGCGGCAATATTTCAGTAAAAGCGTTGCTATGGGTGCGTGCGGATAAGGGCGGCGTGAGGCGCGTCTAGTGGTGCGTGTGATAATGCCGCCAGATAGCGGCATTTTTGGGCTGTGGGTTACTCTGAACCTGATTCGATGTCGTAATCCTTAAAGCGGATCACTTCCATTCCTAACCAGTCGTTTATCTCTTTGAAACGTTCCTGCAATGGCGAAAGCTCGTTGCGTACAAACACCTTTGCCACCTTCTCGACATCCCCTAGCGATGCGATATTTTCAGGCTTGCCGCCCATCAACTGAAACGGCACGCGGTGCGCATCAAGCAGGTCGGCGGCGCTCACCTTTTTGATGTTGAAAAAATCATCCTTCGTGGCGACTTCACTCAGCGGCACGATCTTAATGCCATCCGGTTTCCCGTTCGGGGCATAGTAAAACAGGTTTTTAAAATTCCCGAGTCCTTTCGAGTCACGCATCGCAGAGCGCAGCGACTCAACATCAGTGCTGCTTTGCGCCGCATCGGTCACGTACATGATGTAACCCGCGTGCGCGCCGTTCTGGTAATACTTGCGACGAAACAGCGTGGCGGATTCATTCAGCCAGGCGGAATTGAGCGCGCTCAGATATTCCGGCATCCCGTAAAGCTCCTGATTAATATCAGGCTCCAGCAGGTGATACACCGTGCCGGGCGCAAATTCGTGCGGGGTGGTAAAACTCGGCACATACCAGTACACCCCATCCTCCACACCCCGGCGCGTGTATTTGGCCGGGGATGTTTCCAGCTTCATGATTTTATTGGTCACACTGAGGCGTTTTTCGAGATAGGCGTTGGCAAATACCAGGTAATCCAGTACCAGACGGCTGAAATCCTGACGGGACAACAGCGGGTGCGGAATGTAGGTGCTCACAATGATATTGCGCTTTACGTAAATCGGGGAGCTGTGGTGGACGGCAGAGCGCAGGCTTTTCGCCAGCCCCGAGAAGTTGACCGGTGGCTCGTACCACCTGCCATTATGCACACATTCGACATAGTCCAGAATATCGCGGCGATCCAGAACGGCGGAGGGCTCACCAAAGGTGAACGCCTCCATTTTTTGCGGCGCGCTGGCGGTCATGGTGCGGGTTTTCTTTTGGCGTTTTTTCATCTTAGTTAATATCCAGAATTGAGGCTGATTGCATACCGCTACCGGCGGAAAGCGGCTCGTTTAACAGGGCGTGCATGGTTGCCCACGCGATATCTGCGTGGCTGGCCTCTTCACTGCGGCTGGCTTCATAGGTGGCACTGCGGCCGCTGCTGGTCATGGTTTTGCGGATAGCCATAAATGACTGAGTGATGTCGGTAGCACCGGCGTCATATTCCAGGCACCCACGGCGAATGGTGTCTTTCGCCTTGAGCACCATTGCGGTTTTCATTTCCGGCGTGTAGCGGATGGCGCGCGCCGCCGGGAAGAATGAACGCACGAGCTGGTAAACACCCTGGCCGATGCCGGTCGCATCGATGCCGATATAGTCGACGGTGTATTTCTCGGTCAGCGCACGGATGGCCTCGGCCTGCGCGGCAAAATCCATGCCTTTCCACTGGTGACGCTCAAGGATGCGGAACTTGCCACCGGCAACCAGTGGCGGAGCCAGCACCGCACAGCCTGCGCTGTCGCCGGTGTGTGACGGGTCGTAGCCAATCCAGACCGGACGCCAGTTAAACGGACGGTCGGCGAATGGCTCAAAGTCCTCCCATTCTTCCATCGCATCGACCATGCAACGCTGCAGCTCCTCGAACGGGAATACAGACGCCTTATCGTCGACAAACTCGCACATAAACAGGTTACGGAAGTCATCCGCGCTGTTTTCCTGTTTGAGCTGGTCGAGGTTAAACAGGGTGCAGCCACCGGCGAGCGCGTCTTCAATGGTGACAATCTGTCGCCACTGGCCGTCCGGGCAAAGTACGCCACCGGCAAGCGCCTTGTGACTGATATCGATGTCGACACGTTCGTCGCGGCTACTGCGGCCACGGTTAAACAGCTCGCCTGACCAGAACGGATACGCGCCATGCGCCAGCGTGGACGGGGTAGAAAAATAGGTGGTGCGCAGGTGTGACTGCGAGGCCATGCCCGAGGCCACTTTGCGCAGCTTCTGGAAATTGGGTATCCAGAAAATTTCATCAACGTACAGGTCGCCGTTGTGGCTCTGCGCAGTGTTGGAATTTGTCCCGAGAAAAATCAGCTCAGCGCCGTTATTGCCGATGACAATAGGGTCGCCTGACAGGTCGACGTCGACCAGACGCGCAAAGGCGATGATGTATTTTCGGAACACGTAAGCCTGCGTTTTACTGGCCGACAGAAATATCTGGTTTTGCCCGGTTTTGAGGGCGCGCAGGAGTGCCTCGCGCGCAAAGTAGAACGTTGCGCCAATCTGGCGCGATTTGAGGATGTGGCGAATGCGGTGCGCGATGCCTGCCTTATGCCAGTTGAGCTGATAGTCAAAGGACTGGTCGAAGAAAATCTCTTCCAGTTTTTCAATCGCTTCATCACTGAAGAAATTACGTTTCGGCTTTTTGCGATCCCCTTTGTTGCGGTTCGCAATACTGGGATTTAAATCCACCTCGTTTCCGGTCTGGCCGTAGCGGTTCACGCGCGCGAGGCGCTCCATCTGGCGCGACAGAAAATCAGCGACTTTAAAATCATGCGGTGTCATGGCGGGCTTTGCGTAAAGCTGGATAAGCCGCGCCTCCAGCGTCGATTCCACGCGGTTAATCGGTGCGGTTTCTTCCCATCCATCACGCTGTTTCCAGCTCTGCACGGTCGGGCGCTTGAGCTGCAACATTTCGCAGATTTGCGGCACGGCAAACCCCTGCCAGTACAACAGGCGCGCCTGTCGTCGTGGGTCATTTAACAGTGAAAGGTCAGTTGAAATGGTCATGAATGCCTCGTTTTGTCGGTACGAAGCAAGGCTAAGGAAATCGCTGCACGTAATCGCTAAGCGCCTGTTGTGTCAGGGGTTGCACTTCTGCAACCGGTGGATGATGCGGGGCGGAGTCGGGAAACTAACCCCGAACCGAAAACCCAACATCAGGACACCTGAACAATGGCAAAAAAAGTTTCTAAATGGTTTCGCATTGGCGTCGAAGGTGACACCTGCGATGGCCGTGTCATCAGTGGCGAGGATATTCAGGATAGCCGGGGCGGGGTTCCTCAGTGTCGGTTTCAGTATTGCGGGTAGCGCGATAGTTGCGGCCATCAGTGCAATAAGCTGGCCGATTGTGGCCGTGGTTGCGGCTGTTGTGGCCGGTGCACTGCTCATCCGTAAATACTGGGAGCCGATAAGTGCCTTTTTCGGAGGCGTGGTTGAAGGTCTGAAAGCTGCCTTTGCACCTGTCGCAGAGCTTTTTGCACCACTTAAGCCGGTGTTTGACTGGCTGGGCGTAAAGCTCCAGGAATTGTGGCAATGGTTCAGTAACCTGATTGCCCCGGTGAAGTCGACGCAGGACACGCTAAACAGTTGCCGCGATGCCGGTGTGTTATTCGGTCAGGCGCTGGCCGATGCCCTGACCCTTCCCCTGACGGCCTTTAACAAGCTGCGTAGCGGGATTGACTGGGTGCTTGAAAAGCTCGGTGTCATCAATAAAGCCTCGGGAACGCTTGACCAGACGGCGGCGAAAGCGAACGCGGCGGCTCAGTCTGGGGGATATGTCCCGGCGGCCAGTGCTTATGGTGGTTATCAGCCTTATCCAGCGCCGCAGGGAATGGCGCAGGGCTATCAGCCCGTTAATGGTCAGCCCGCCAATACCGGTGGGAGTTATCAGGGTTACAGGCCTGTCACCGCGCCTGCCGGGCGCTCTTATGTTGACCAGAGCAAAAATGACTATCACATCAACGTGCAGGGCGGCACTGGTGCGGGGACAAACCTCGACCGCCAGTTGCAGGATGCGCTCGAAAAATATGAGCGTGACAAACGCGCCCGTAACCGTTCCAGCATGATGCATGACGAATAAGGAGAAACGCCCGACATGATGCTTGCATTAGGCATGTTTGTTTTTATGCGCCAGACGCTGCCCTATCAGACCCTACAGAGGGATGCAGAATACCGATGGCCGTCAAATAGCCGCGTTGGCAAACGTGACGCCTTTCAGTTCCTCGGTGTGGGTGAGGAAAAAATCACCCTTGCCGGGGTGCTTTATCCTGAGCTGACGGGTGGGAGAATGACGATGACCACCATCAGGCTGATGGCTGAGGAGGGGCGCGCGTGGCCGCTGCTGGATGGCACGGGGATGATTTATGGCATGTACGTCATCAACAGCGTGAGCGACACCGGCAGTGTTTTTTTCTCTGACGGAACGGCGCGGAAAATTGATTTTACGCTGACGCTTACCCGCGTAGACCCTTCACTTGCTGCACTGTACGGGGATATTGGCAAGCAGGCCGAAACCCTTATCGGCAAGGCGGGTGATATGGCGAAGAAATTACCAGGTATGATGGGGATGGGTTAATGCTGAATGTACTGAATAATAATGCGGGTGGTGTGCTGACGCCTGCGTTTATGCTGACAATCAACAGTAAGGATATTACTGGCAATATCAGTGACCGGCTCATTAACCTGACGCTGACAGACAACCGCGGATTTGAGGCTGACCAGCTCGATATAGAGCTGGATGATTCAGACGGGCTGGTTGAGCTTCCGTTGCGCGGCGCGGTTCTCAGCCTGTATCTTGGCTGGAAAGGCTTTGCTCTCGTTGGTAAGGGGAGCTTTACCGTTGACGAAGTCGAGCACAGGGGCGCGCCTGATACCGTCACCATACGCGCACGCAGTGCAGATTTTCGCGGCACGCTCAATTCACGCCGGGAAGAGTCATGGCATGACACCACAATTGCCTCAGTGATTGAGGCGATCGCAGCGCGAAATAAACTGACCGCCAGCGTTTTGCCGGAGCTGGCAAAAATCAAAATTCCTCACATTGACCAGTCGCAGGAATCAGACGCCAAATTTTTGACACGACTTGCTGAACTCAACGGCGGAGAGGTATCGGTTAAGGCCGGGAAATTGCTGTTTATCAAGGCCGGGCGCGGAGTGACCGCCAGCGGAAAAGCGATCCCGCAGGTAACGATTTCGCGCGAAGATGGCGACAGGCATCAATTCTCAATTGCCGACCGTGGGGCATACACGGGTGTTACAGCGAAATGGCTGCACACCAAAGACCCGAAGCCGCAGGCTCAGAAGGTGAAGCTCAGGCGCAAGGAGAAGGAAAAGAAAACCAGAGCCAGCGCCCACCCGAAAGCGAAGACACCCGTGAAAGAACCGGAAGCGCGCGAGGGCGAATACATGGCCGGGGAGGCCGATAATGTGTTTGCGCTGACAACAGTTTTTGCCAGCAAAGCACAGGCTATGCGCGCAGCACAAGCCAAGTGGGATAAGTTACAACGGGGTGTTGCAGAGTTTTCCATCAGTCTTGCAACGGGTCGGGCAGACCTCTACCCAGAGACACCGGTCAGGGTGACAGGGTTCAAGCGGGTCATAGATGAGCAGGTGTGGGTAATTACGAAAGTGACGCACTCACTCAGCAATAACGGCTACTCAACGGGGCTGGAGCTTGAAGTTAAGTTGTCTGATGTTGAGTATGAAGAAGTTGAAAAATAAAAAAATGCAAACATAAACTTGCAAATGTAAGTTTCGGGTTTATTATCCCCTCAAGTTACAAATGAAGGGGAAAAATTATGATGCACTGCCCGTTATGCCAAGATGCCTCACATGCGCGGTCAAGTCGATATCTGAGCACTGAAACGAAAGAGCGTTATCATCAGTGCCAAAACATAAATTGTGGATGTACCTTTGTTACGCATGAAACCCTTGCCAGATTCATCGTTAAGCCTGGCGAGGTAGTACCAGCACCGCCCCACCCTTCCAAGTACAATCAAGGTAATCTTTGGCTATAACCTGCTTCGGCAGGTTTTTTTATTCTTCTGTCGTGGTCATTCGTGGACATTACGCGATCTGCGTGGACATTACGTGGACACCAAAACAAAAAAAAGGGGTCAGCATTACGCTAACCCCTTGTTCTATAACACGCTTTGGATGTCGCGTGAGATGCGCTCTTAGTTCAGACGCTCTTTAATACGAGCAGACTTACCAGTACGCTCACGCAGGTAGTACAGTTTAGCTTTACGTACAGCACCACGACGTTTAACAGCAATGCTGTCAACTACCGGAGAGTGAGTCTGGAAGACACGCTCAACGCCTTCGCCGTTGGAAATTTTACGAACAGTGAATGCAGAGTGCAGACCGCGGTTACGAATAGCGATAACCACGCCCTCGAATGCCTGCAGACGTTTTTTGGAACCTTCAACAACCCATACTTTCACTTCCACGGTGTCACCTGGACGGAAGGAAGGTACGTCCTGCTTCATCTGCTCTTGTTCAAGTTGCTTAATAATGTTGCTCATAATTTAATCTCTTATCCTGGGTAAACTGATATTCGGGAGCGTATTACGCTTTCCCATCATGTTCATGCTGCTGGTGCGCGTGTTCAGTTTTGAACTCGGCCAGCAACTTTGCTTGCTCTTCAGTCAGAGCCAGGTTTTCCAGAAGTTCAGGTCTTCTAAGCCAGGTTCGGCCCAGCGACTGCTTCAAACGCCAGCGACGTATCTCGGCATGGTTTCCAGACAGTAACACTGCCGGGACTTCCATCCCTTCTAACACTTCAGGACGAGTATAGTGTGGACAGTCCAGCAACCCATCGGCAAAGGAATCTTCCGTTGCCGAAGCTTCATGGCCCAGAACCCCCGGAATAAACCGGGCGACGGAGTCAATCAGCGTCATTGCCGGTAACTCACCACCGCTGAGAACGTAATCGCCGATAGACCATTCTTCGTCAATCTCGGTTTGAATTACGCGCTCATCTATCCCTTCGTAGCGACCACAGACCAAAATCAGCTTTTGATTCGTCGCCAGTTCGCTCACGCCCGCTTGATCAAGCTTGCGTCCCTGAGGTGACAGATAAATCACCTTCGCGCCTTCACCTGCCGCGGCTTTTGCTGTGTGAATGGCGTCCCGTAAGGGTTGCACCATCATCAACATCCCCGGTCCGCCGCCGTAAGGACGATCGTCCACGGTACGGTGCCGGTCGTGCGTGAAGTCACGAGGACTCCAGCTCTGGATGCTCAGCAGGCCATTCTTTACTGCCCGGCCAGTTACCCCGTAATCGGTAATCGCGCGGAACATTTCAGGAAACAGGCTAATTATGCCAATCCACATAGCGCCGTCTTTTACCGTTTATCCGGAGAATTTAAAAACCAGGATCCCAATCTACTTCAATGGTTTGAGTAGTGAGATCGACTTTCTTGATAACCTGTCCATCGAGGAACGGAACCAACCGCTCCTTGATGCCAAATGCATCTTTCAGGTTTGCCTTAATGACGAGAACGTCATTTGACCCGGTTTCCATCATGTCGATGACTTTCCCCAGGCTGTAGCCTTCAGTGGTCACTACCTGGCAACCCATAAGGTCTTTCCAGTAGTAGTCACCCTCTTCCAGCTGTGGCAACTGCGACGAATCCACAACAATTTCACAATTAGTCAGCGCATTCGCGGCATCACGATCGTCAATGCCTTTCAGCTTGATGATGATGTCCTGATTGTGGTGACGCCAGCTTTCCAGCTCGACCTCTTCCCACTTACCGGCTTTCTGGATAAACCAGGGCTGGTAATTAAAAATGCTATCAGCGTCTTCAGTGGAGGAAAACACTCTGAGCCAACCACGGATACCGTAGCAAGAACCCATTTTTCCCAATACGATCGGTTCAACAGGTGCTTTATTGCTCATCATGACCACCGTGACAGATTAAGCTGCTTTGTTTGCTGCTTTGATCAGCGTAGCAACGCGATCGGAAACAGTAGCGCCCTGGCCAACCCAGTGAGCGATACGATCCAGATCCAGACGGGTTTCTTCTTCTGCGCCAGCGGCCAGTGGGTTGAAGAAACCAACGCGCTCGATGAAGCGACCGTTGCGTGCATTACGGCTGTCAGTCACAACAACCTGGTAGAACGGACGCTTTTTAGCGCCGTGACGAGCTAAACGAATAGTTACCATAACATCCTCTTGTGTGAATAAAACAACCGGGCCCCATCGAGGAACGGAGCCCGGGTGTCATATTAAAAGCCCGAAAATTTTACTCATTTTCGGGCAAAAAGCAATCTCAAAAGCGATTAACGCCCAGGAAAACCGGGAGGCATCATGCCTTTCATGCCGCGCATCATCTTCGCCATGCCGCCTTTCTTCATTTTCTTCATCATGCGCTGCATGTCGTCGAACTGTTTCAGAAGGCGGTTAACGTCCTGCACCTGCATGCCGCAACCGGCTGCGATACGGCGTTTACGGGAACCTTTGATGATTTCTGGCTTCGCGCGCTCTTTCAGCGTCATCGAGTTGATGATGGCCTCCATACGCACCAGCACTTTGTCATCCATCTGGGATTTGACGTTGTCCGGGATCTGGCCCATGCCTGGCAGTTTGCCCATCAGGCTTGCCATGCCGCCCATGTTTTTCATCTGACGCAGCTGCTCAAGGAAGTCGGTCAGATCGAAACCGTCGCCCTTTTTCAGCTTGCTGGCGAGTTTTTCCGCCTGCGCGCGGTCAACCTTGCTTTCAATATCTTCGATCAGCGACAGCACGTCGCCCATGCCGAGGATACGGGAGGCAATACGATCCGGATGGAACGGCTCCAGCGCTTCGGTTTTCTCGCCCACGCCGAGGAACTTGATTGGCTTACCGGTGATATGACGAATAGAGAGCGCCGCACCGCCGCGGGCATCGCCGTCGACTTTGGTCAGCACCACGCCGGTTAACGGCAGGGCTTCGTTAAACGCTTTTGCGGTGTTCGCCGCATCCTGACCGGTCATGGCGTCAACAACAAACAGGGTCTCTACCGGATTGATAGAGGCATGCACCTGCTTGATTTCGTCCATCATCGCTTCGTCAACGTGCAGACGACCGGCGGTATCCACCAGCAGCACGTCGTAGAATTTCAGCTTCGCCTCTTTCAGCGCCGCGTTAACGATATCGACAGGCTTCTGCGCCACGTCGGACGGGAAGAAGTCAACGCCAACCTGCTCGGCCAACGTTTCCAGCTGTTTGATCGCCGCCGGGCGATACACGTCCGCCGACACCACCAGCACCTTTTTCTTGTGCTTTTCGCGCAGGAATTTCCCCAGCTTACCGACGCTGGTAGTTTTACCCGCACCTTGCAGACCCGCCATCAGCACGACGGCCGGCGGCTGAGCCGCCAGGTTTAGCACCTGGTTCTCTTCGCCCATCGCCGAAACCAGCTCGTTACGGACGATTTTGACGAACTCCTGACCCGGAGTCAGGCTCTTGTTCACTTCATGGCCAACCGCTTTCTCTTTCACGCGGTTGATAAAATCACGCACGACCGGCAACGCGACGTCTGCTTCCAGCAGCGCCATGCGCACTTCGCGCAGCGTTTCCTTGATGTTCTCTTCGGTGAGGCGTCCACGGCCGCTGATGTTGCGCAGCGTGCGCGACAAACGATCGGTTAAATTATCAAACATTGTCTCTCGCCTGGGGTAGAAACGTTAGGTCGCCTGGGCGACACATACACAGAATTTTGCCGGAGTATAACATGAAGGCGCCTTTGTTGTTATGCAACGGTTGGAGCAGGCGTCACGTAACGTTATACTGCTTCTCTTTCTTATTAAGACAACTGTCGACGCCTATATGCCTGTTTTCGCACTGATCGCCCTTGTTGCCTACTCTGTCAGCCTCGCGCTGATCATTCCTGGCCTGCTGCAAAAAAACAGCGGCTGGCGGCGCATGGCTATTCTTTCGGCAGTGATCGCACTGATTAGCCACGCGTTTGCGCTGGAATCACGCATCATTCCCGGCGACGGCAGCGTGCAAAATCTGAGCGTACTGAACGTCGGCTCGCTGGTCAGCCTGATGATCTGTACGGTCATGACCATTGTCGCGTCTAAAAACCGTGGCTGGCTGCTGCTGCCGATAGTCTACGCCTTTGCGCTGATCAACCTGGCGTTAGCCACGTTCATGCCCAATGAGTTTATTACTCACCTGGAAGCCACGCCGGGGATGCTGGTGCATATTGGCCTGTCGCTGTTCTCCTACGCGACGCTGATCATCGCCGCCCTTTACGCCATGCAACTCGCCTGGATTGACTACCAGCTGAAAAATAAAAAGCTGGCGTTTAATCACGAAATGCCGCCGCTGATGGTGATTGAGCGTAAGATGTTCCACATCACCCAGGTCGGTGTGGTTCTGCTGACGCTGACGCTGTGCACGGGCTTGTTTTATATGAAGAACCTGTTCAGCGTGGAGAATATCGATAAAGCGGTCCTCTCCATCATCGCGTGGTTTGTCTATATTGTCCTGTTATGGGGCCATTATCATGAAGGCTGGCGCGGTCGTCGCGTGGTCTGGTTCAACGTAGCGGGTGCGGGCATTCTCACGCTTGCCTATTTTGGTAGCCGCTTCATACAGCAATTTGCTGGCTAAGTAACAAAAGGAGTTCCCCCTGGAACACATCTCTACCACCACGCTGATCGTCATTCTGGTCATCATGGTGGTCATCTCCGCTTATTTCTCTGGCTCTGAAACCGGCATGATGACGCTGAACCGCTACCGGTTACGCCATCGCGCCAAGCAGGGTAACCGTGCCGCGCGTCGTGTCGAAAAGCTTCTGCGTAAGCCGGACCGGCTGATTAGCCTGGTGCTTATCGGTAACAACCTGGTCAATATTCTCGCCTCTGCACTGGGCACCATCGTCGGGATGCGTCTATACGGCAACGCAGGCGTGGCGATTGCCACAGGTGTGCTCACGTTTGTGGTGCTGGTGTTTGCGGAAGTGCTGCCCAAAACCATCGCCGCGCTTTACCCGGAAAAAGTCGCCTACCCGAGCAGCTTCCTGTTAGCACCGCTGCTTATTCTGATGATGCCGCTGGTCTGGCTGCTGAATATGGTGACACGGGTGCTGATGCGCATGGTGGGTATAAAGGCAGACGTCACCATTAGTAGCGCGCTCAGCAAAGACGAACTGCGTACCATCGTGAATGAATCCCGCTCGCAGATCTCCCGCCGCAATCAGGACATGCTCCTGTCGGTGCTGGATCTGGAAAAGGTCAGCGTTGACGACATCATGGTGCCGCGCAATGAAATCGTCGGGATTGATATCAACGACGACTGGAAGGCCATTGTCCGCCAGCTGACACACTCCCCGCACGGGCGTATCGTCCTCTATCGCGATTCCCTCGACGATGCCATCAGCATGCTGCGCGTGCGCGAGGCCTATCGTCTGATGACTGAGAAAAACGAGTTCACCAAAGAGGTGATGCTGCGCGCCGCCGACGAAATTTACTACGTGCCGGAAGGCACCCCACTCAGCACGCAACTGGTGAAGTTCCAGCGAAACAAGAAGAAAGTCGGCCTGGTGGTGGATGAATACGGCGATATACAGGGGCTGGTGACGGTCGAAGATATTCTGGAAGAGATTGTCGGGGACTTTACCACGTCAATGTCGCCTTCCCTTGCGGAAGAAGTCACCCCGCAAAACGACGGGTCAGTGCTTATCGACGGCAGCGCCAACATTCGTGAAATCAATAAAGCGTTCAACTGGCATTTGCCGGAAGACGAAGCGCGGACGATGAACGGAATGATCCTGGAAGCGCTGGAAGAGATCCCGGCGGCAGGCACGCGCGTGCGCATTGAACAGTATGATATTGATATTCTAGACGTTCAGGACAACATGATTAAGCAGGTGAAGGTCCTGCCCGTTAAACCTTTACGCGAAAGTATCGCCGAATAAAATGTAGGCCGGGTAAGGCGAACGCCGCCACCCGGCACTACAGGCAGCACGTTATGCTTTCGCTTTCGCCACGGTCACCATCGCAGCGCGAATAGTACGACCGTTCAGGGTATACCCTTTCTGCATCACGCCCAGCACGTTACCCGCGGCAACGTCTTCGGATTCCACCATCGCAATGGCCTGGTGAACGTTTGGATCCAGCGGTACGTCCGTATCGGCAATCACTTCAACACCGAACTTACGCACCACATCCAGCATGGATTTCAGCGTCAGCTCAATGCCTTCAATCATCGCCGCGTTATCCGGGTTAGCTTTATCCGCCACTTCCAGCGCGCGATCCAGGCTGTCGATCACCGGAAGCAGTTCGTTGACGAATTTCTCCAGCGCAAATTTGTGCGCCTTTTCAACGTCCAGCTCGGTACGACGGCGCAGGTTTTCCATTTCCGCTTTGATACGCAGTACGCCATCGCGTTCGCGATTCTGCGCTTCTACCAACTGAGCTTCCAGGTTGGCAATTTTTTCATCGCGCGGGTCCACCTGCTCAGCAGACGTGTCTGGCTCTACTGCCTCAACTTCATCGTGCTGTTCCGTGATAATTTCTTCAGGGGCTTGCCCCTCAGGCGTTTTCTGTTCTTTACTACTCATGAATTTCTCCGCGTTTTTCTGCATTCATCTCGCTAACTTCGCTTATTATGGGGATCAGTTTCCTGGATTCAAGGGAACAAGGCAGATTGTCATCATTCATCAGGCACAAGGACCTCCAGAAAATGAATAATCATTTCAGGTGTATTGGGATCGTCGGCCATCCGCGTCACCCTACCGCATTGACGACACATGAAATGTTGTATCGCTGGCTGTGTGGTAAAGGCTATGAAGTGATGGTCGAGCAGCAGATCGCCCAGGAGTTGCAGCTTAAAAGCGTCAGAACCGGCACGCTGGCGGAAATTGGCCAGCAGGCGGATCTCGCCGTGGTGGTCGGTGGCGACGGCAATATGCTGGGCGCGGCGCGAACGCTGGCTCGCTATGATATTAAGGTTATTGGTATTAACCGTGGCAATCTCGGTTTCCTGACCGACCTCGACCCGGACAATGCGCAGCAGCAGCTGGCGGACGTGCTGGAAGGCCACTATATCAGTGAAAAACGGTTTTTACTGGAAGCCCAGGTGTGTCAGCAGGACTGCCAGAAGCGCATCAGCACCGCCATTAACGAGGTGGTTCTCCATCCCGGTAAAGTGGCGCACATGATCGAGTTCGAAGTCTATATCGACGAAATCTTCGCTTTCTCGCAGCGTTCTGACGGGCTGATTATTTCAACCCCGACGGGGTCAACTGCCTACTCGCTTTCAGCCGGAGGCCCAATCCTGACGCCATCGCTGGATGCCATTACCCTGGTGCCGATGTTCCCGCATACGCTCTCGGCGCGTCCGCTGGTGATCAACGGCGACAGCACCATCCGCCTGCGTTTTTCCCATCGCCGTAACGACCTGGAGATCAGCTGCGACAGTCAGATTGCGCTCCCCATTCAGGAAGGTGAAGATGTCCTCATTCGCCGCTGCGATTACCATCTGAACCTGATTCACCCGAAAGATTACAGCTATTTCAACACATTAAGCTCCAAGCTCGGCTGGTCAAAAAAATTGTTCTGATTTTGCATCCAGCACTTTACTGTATATAAAACCAGTTTATACTGTATACAAACACAGTTATGGTTTTTCATACAGGAAAACAATTATGCTGGCACAACTGACCATCAGCAACTTTGCCATTGTTCGTGAGCTTGAGATCGACTTCCATAGCGGAATGACGGCGATTACCGGAGAAACCGGTGCAGGTAAATCCATTGCCATTGATGCCCTCGGCTTGTGCCTCGGCGGTCGTGCTGAGGGGGATATGGTGCGCACAGGCGCCGCCCGTGCCGATCTCTGCGCCCGCTTCTCGTTGAAAGACACACCTGCCGCCCTGCGCTGGCTGGAAGCGAACCAGCTCGAAGACGGACGTGAGTGTTTACTTCGCCGCGTCATCAGCAGCGATGGCCGCTCCCGCGGTTTTATCAATGGTACAGCGGTTCCCCTTTCCCAGCTTCGCGAGCTGGGCCAGCTGCTCATCCAGATCCATGGTCAGCATGCGCACCAGCAGTTAATCAAACCCGAACAACAGAAAGCCCTGCTTGATGGCTACGCAGGTGAGTACGCGCTTACTCAACTCATGGCGGAGCACTATCGTCAGTGGCATCAAAGCTGCCGCGAACTTGCGCAGCATCAGCAGCAAAGCCAGGAGCGTACCGCGCGCGCCGAGCTGCTGGAATATCAGCTGAAAGAGCTGAACGAATTTAACCCGCAGGCGGGTGAATTTGAGCAAATCGACGAAGAGTACAAGCGTCTGGCCAACAGCGGTCAGCTGCTTTCCACCAGCCAGACTGCCCTTAACATGCTGGCGGATGGCGAAGACGTGAATTTGCAGAGCCAGCTGTATAACGTGCGTCAGCTTGTGACCGAACTGACCGGCATGGACAATAAGCTTTCTGGCGTACTGGAAATGCTGGAAGAGGCCGCGATTCAGATTTCAGAAGCCGGGGATGAGCTGCGCCACTATTGTGAACGTCTGGATCTCGACCCGAACCGTCTGTTCGAACTTGAGCAACGCATCTCCCGTCAGATTTCACTGGCGCGTAAGCATCACGTAACCCCGGAAGAGCTGCCGAATTACTATCAGTCTCTGCTGGAGGAACAGCAGCAGCTGGACGATCAGGCCGATTCCCTTGAAACCTTGTCTCTGGCGGTTAATCTGCATCATCAGCAGGCGCTGGAAACGGCGAAACGGCTGCATGACGTGCGGCAACACTATGCGCTGGAGCTTAGCCAGCACATTACCGACAGCATGCATACGCTGGCGATGCCGCATGGGGTGTTCACCATAGATGTTCGCTTTGAAGAGAATCACCTGACGGCGGAAGGCGCAGATCGCGTAGAATTCCGCGTCACCACCAACCCGGGCCAGCCTTTGCAGGCGATTTCGAAAGTGGCTTCCGGCGGTGAACTGTCGCGTATCGCCCTGGCCATTCAGGTGATTACCGCCCGTAAAATGGAAACCCCGGCGTTGATTTTCGATGAAGTGGATGTGGGTATCAGCGGCCCGACCGCGGCCGTTGTCGGCAAACTGCTGCGTCAGTTAGGTGAATCGACGCAGGTCATGTGTGTGACTCACCTGCCGCAGGTCGCCGGTTGTGGTCATCACCACTTTATCGTCAGCAAGGAAACCGATGGCGAAATGACGGAAACGCACATGAAGCCGCTGGATAAACGCTCACGCTTGCAGGAGCTGGCACGCCTGCTCGGCGGCAGTGAAGTCACCCGCAATACGCTTGCGAATGCGAAAGAACTGCTGGCGGCATAAACTTTTTCGGGATCTCAGGGTCATACAGAACAACAAAAACGCCGCCAGACCGGTTTCAAAGTGGGGCAAGGTCTATTATCATCGGCATATTACATATGAGCCGCGTACTGCTCGGGCCCGAAAAGGAATCAAATCACTATGCGCTGTAAAACGCTGACCGCTGCCGCAGCGGTTCTTCTGATGTTGACCGCAGGCTGTTCCACTCTGGAGAAAGTGGTTTACCGTCCTGACATCAACCAGGGGAACTACCTTACCCCCAACGATGTGTCCAAAATCCGCGTGGGTATGACACAACAGCAGGTCGCTTATGCCCTGGGAACCCCGATGATGTCCGATCCGTTCGGCACAAACACCTGGTTCTATGTATTCCGCCAGCAGCCTGGTCATGAAGATGTGACCCAGCAAACCCTGACGCTGACCTTCAGCAGTGCCGGCGTGCTGACCAACATCGACAACAAGCCTGCCCTGACCAAATAATCAGGCGTCAGCAACGCAAAAAGGTGCTCAATGAGCACCTTTTTTGTGAATGTTTTTTTGGCTACTTACCGGATTTCTCTGCTCGCTGACGGCGCAGCTCTTTCGGGTCGGCAATCAGCGGACGATAGATTTCAACCCTGTCGCCCTCTTTCAGCACATCACCGAGCTTTACCGGACGGCTATAAATCCCGACTTTATTCTTCGCCAGGTCAATATCACGGCGAAGTTCAAGGATGCCGGAGGCCCGGATAGCCGCCTCAACGGTGGCGCCCTCTTCAAGCGTCACGCGCTGCAAATACTGCTTCTCCGGCAGCGCATACACCACCTCAACAGCAATCTTATGCGACACTGTAAACCTCTTTGGCGCGCGTGGTGAACGCCTGAACCATATTCGAGGCCAGCTCTTTAAAGATACGGCCAAACGCCAGTTCGATCAGCTTATTGGTAAATTCAAAATCCAGATGAAACTCAATGCGGCAGGCGTCAGCGCTCAGTGGCGTAAACTTCCACCCTCCCATCAGTTTTTTAAACGGACCATCCACCAGATGCATCAAAATACTCTGATTGCTCGTCAGGGTATTGCGCGTGGTGAACGTTTTGCTGATCCCCGCTTTGGAGACATCCACGGCCGCAGTCATCTGCGTCGGGCCGGATTCCAGCACCCGGCTACCGGTGCATCCCGGAATAAATTCCGGATAGGACTGAACGTCGTTCACTAACTGATACATTTGTTCCGCGCTGTAGGGAACAAGCGCGGTACGGCTAATCTGAGGCATAGCATTTTCCATGGTCACACAACAGACAAATAATAACATTTATCACCTGTTAAAAAAACGCTAAGCCTTATCTCGTGCTAAGATAGCGCGTTAGACCTCACAGGACGCAATGAGGTGACTTTTTAAAATCAGATTACCGACGGCTTTACGACACTTATGACGAAGAAAAAAGCACATAAACCTGGTTCGGCGACCATTGCGCTTAACAAGCGTGCTCGCCACGAGTATTTCATCGAAGAAGAATTCGAGGCCGGCCTTGCGTTGCAGGGCTGGGAAGTAAAATCGCTGCGTGCCGGGAAAGCCAATATCGGCGACAGCTACGTGATCCTGAAAGACGGTGAGGCCTTCCTGTTCGGCGCGAACTTTACGCCGCTGACCGTCGCCTCTTCACATTACGTCTGCGATCCTACCCGCACCCGTAAGCTGCTGCTGAACAAGCGCGAACTGGAATCCCTCTACGGACGCATCAACCGCGAAGGCTTCACCGTGGTGGCGCTCTCTTTGTACTGGAAAAATGCCTGGTGCAAAGTGAAAATCGGCGTGGCGAAAGGTAAGAAACAGCACGACAAACGTACTGACCTGAAAGCACGCGAGTGGCAGCTCGACAAAGCACGTATCATGAAAAACGCAGGACGTTGATTCTGCGCACTTATTGTACTATTCAATAAGTTAGCGTTTCGGGCTGGTGTCGAGGAAGTAAAATCTGATATACTGAGTTTAACACTATTGGGGCTGATTCTGGATTCGACGGGATTTGCGAAACCCAAGGTGCATGCCGAGGGGCGGTTTGCCTCGTTAAAAGCCGCAAAAAAATAGTCGCAAACGACGAAAACTACGCTTTAGCAGCTTAATAACCTGCTAAGAGCCCTCTCTCCCTAGCTTCCGCTCTTAAGACGGGGATCAAAGAGAGGTCAAACCCAAAAGAGATCGCGTGGAAATCCTGCCTGGGGTTGAAGCGTTAAAACTAATCAGGCTAGTTCGTTAGTGGCGTGTTTGTCCGCAGCTGGCGTGCGAATGTAAAGACAAACTAAGCATGTAGTACCGAGGATGTAGAAATTTCGGACGCGGGTTCAACTCCCGCCAGCTCCACCACTTTTTAGTTGTTTGAAGTACAATGAAGTCTACTAAGCCCGCACAGCACAAGCTCTGCGGGCTTTTTTACGTCTATTGTCGTCCAGTGAGAATTGCTGAGAACTATGAGTTATGGCACCCTGAATAGGACCCACTAAGAAGGGTCCAAAAATCGAGGGTCCCAAATGGCAAAAATCGCTAAGAAGCTCACTGACACTGAAATCAAAAGCACCAAACCTGCCGAGAAAGAGGTTAACCTTTTTGACGGCGATGGTTTGCTCCTGCGAATCGCTCCCCTGGCGAAGGGAGGGAAGAAAAATTGGTATTTCAGATATGCAGTGCCTGTGACCAAAAAGCGAACTAAGGTGAGCTTAGGAACCTATCCTCATCTTACACTTGCTAAGGCACGAGCTTTACGTGATGAATACTTGTCGTTGCTTGCAAATGATATAGACCCACAAGTTCATAACACCCAGAAAGCCAATGCCCTAAAAGATGCAACGGAACATACATTTCAAGCAGTAGCCAAGAAGTGGCTTGATGAGAAAGTCAAAACGTCAGGCATCTCCCAGGATCATGCTAACGACATCTGGCGAAGCCTAGAAAGAAATATCTTTCCAACGTTGGGTGATACCCCCATTAAGGAGATTCGCCCTAAAATGCTTAAACAGCATTTAGACCCCATAGAAAAACGAGGTGTCCTTGAAACACTTCGCCGCATCATATCCCGCCTGAATGAAGTTTTCCGCTATGCAGCAACAGAAGAACTCATAGAATTCAATCCGGCTGACAATCTTGCCCAGAGATTTAGTAAGCCGAAGAAACAGAACATGCCAGCCCTGCCCCCAACCGAACTCCCCCGCTTCCTTACAGTGTTAAACAACGCCTCAGTCCGTATGGAGACACGATTGCTGATTGAATGGCAGTTACTAACTTGGGTTCGTCCTGGTGAGGCTGTTCGCACCAGATGGGCCGATATAGATACTGACAACTCAATGTGGAACATTCCGGCGGAGTTCATGAAAATGAAGAAGCCTCACAAAGTTCCACTAAGTAAAGAAGCTTTGCGAGTCTTGGATTCAATGAAAGCCATCAGCGGACGTAGAGAGTGGGTTTTCCCCAGTATCAAAGCTCCACTCAATCACATGCATGAACAAACAGCCAATGCGGCCATAATCCGTATGGGCTTCGGAGGTGAGCTTGTAGCTCACGGTATGCGATCCATTGCTAGAACGGCTGCTGAGGAGTCTGGCAAGTTTAGAACTGATGTCTTAGAAGCCGCCCTTGCCCACTCGAAGAAAGATGAAATCATTGCAGCCTACAATCGTGCAGAGTATCTCACTGAACGGGTGGTTCTCATGCAATGGTGGAGTGACTATGTTTCGTCTCAAAAATGCAAAGTTATTGCCGCATAAATCTCCCATGATGGGTTAACTATCTTGATTTAGTTAAAGAATTAATAATCACACCATTAACCTATGTGGACTAAGCATAGCCATTCACAAATGGGGACCTTGAGTCCACATAACGAAAGCTGTAGGTCATATCAGCTAAATAATTCACATCTCTTCTCGATTATCATACACCTCGAAGATTTACCAAATTCGCTCTAATCGATGATAAAAGAGTTGAATTTGGTTAAAAATTGATCAATTTTATCCTCTACATTGTATTGAATCATCCATGAGGTTTCGTGCATGGCTAGCGAAAATGATAAAAATCATAAAGTTAGAGTCGCACAGTACTTGAGGATGTCTACCGACCATCAGCAATATTCTTTACATAATCAGTCCGAATACATCAAAGATTATGCTGAAAAGAACAATATGGAAATCGCTTATACCTACGATGATGCAGGTAAGAGCGGAGTCAGTATCGTAGGCAGGCATTCTTTGCAGCAGTTACTTAGTGATGTAGAACAAAAGAAAATAGATATACAGGCTGTATTATTTTATGATGTGAGTCGTTTTGGTCGTTTTCAAAACAGTGATGAAGCTGCATATTATTCCTTTCTATTTGAGAGAAACGGTGTAGACCTTATATACTGTTCTGAACCTATACCCACTAAAGATTTCCCTTTAGAGTCTTCTGTAATACTGAATATAAAAAGATCTAGTGCTGCATATCACAGCAGGAATTTATCAGAAAAGGTATTTATAGGACAAGTAAATTTAATAAAGCTTGGTTATCATCAAGGCGGCATGGCTGGTTATGGGCTGAGACGTCTTTTAGTAGATGAAAATGGCATAGCTAAAGAAATATTGAGTTTCCGCAAAAGAAAGAGTATTCAAACAGATAGAGTAATATTAATTCCGGGCCCCAAAAATGAGATAAAAATTGTAAATAGAATCTATGATCTCTTTATAGATTATAACGTACCAGAATTCATTATTGCTGAGAGATTAAATGAACAGAATATACCTGCAGAAAATGGAACATTATGGACTCGTGCAAAAATACATCAAATCTTGACAAATGAAAAATATATTGGAAACAACATATATAACAAAACCTCATCTAAACTAAAAAGTAGACTTGTAAAAAACCCCAAACATGAATGGGTTAGATGTGACAAAGCATATAAACCCATTATTTCAAAGAAAAAATATAATAAAGCTCAAGATATAATTCAGCTCCGATCCATACATTTGACTAATGAAGAGCTTTTAGAAAAGCTAAAACAAAAATTGGAATCTAATGGAAAACTATCAGGATTTATCATTGATGAAGATGATACAGGCCCTTCATCTTCTGTTTACAGAACCCGATTTGGTGGTCTTTTAAGAGCATATACTTTGATTGGTTATAAGCCAGAACATGATTACAGTTATCTCCAAATAAATGAAGCACTAAGATCATTTTACTCAGGTATAATTGAGGATTTTAAGGGGAGGATTTTAAAAAGTAACTGCTATATAGACGAATATAAATATGCCCCAATGCTTTACATCAATGATGAGCTTTTAATTTCCGTCCTTATTACTAAATGCATACATATGAAATCAGGTAAACTTAGATGGAAGGTCCGGTTTGATAACTCACAGAAAGCAGACATAACAATTGTTATACGAATGGATTCACAAAATATTTCGCCTCTTGATTTTTATATCATACCAAAGATAGAAAACGAATATAGTAAAATGTGCATGACGGAAACAAACAACATTCGATTAGATCTCTATAGATTTGATAATCTGGATAAACTTCTACAAATTATTACTCGCATGAAAGTGAGGGAACTATATGCTGCCTGAAACAAATGAATTCCCAATAATACAAATTGAGATTGCAAAAATAAAATTCCTTAACCCAAGAACTAGAAATAAGGTAGTGCATGAAGAAATTAAGGAAAGCATAAAAAAAAGAGGATTAAGCAAGCCTATAAGCGTGAGAGCGATTGATGAAGACGATTTCAAATATGCTTTAATTTGTGGTCAAGGGAGAATAGAGGCTCTCGTTGCATTAGGTGAAACCATTATTCCAGCAATTATAAGAGATGTATCAGAAGAAGATGCTTACGTTATGAGTTTAGTTGAAAACATTGCAAGGAGGAGACCACGTTCCAATGAGTTATTACAGGTAATAAAAGATATGAAAATCAGAGGACTTTCAGACTCCGAAATAAGTGAGATTACTGGGTATTCATCGAACTGGGTGAGCAGTATAAATATGCTTCTTGATAAGGGAGAGCATAAACTTCTCTCTGCAGTCGAACGGGGGAATTTGCCTCTATATCTTGCAGTGCAATTTGCAAGATGTGAAACTGAAGAAGCTCAAGATATTCTTACCGAAGCATATGATAAAAAATTAATTAAAAGCCGGGACATTATAAAGATAAAACACATTCTAAATCAGCGAACAATTGGGAATAAAGGTGCAAAAGCAGCCGGGTTTTATTATCACAAACCATCAAAAAGAATGACTGCTGAGGAGTTAATTGGGCTTTATGAAAATAGTATCGCTGAACATAAATCTGTTTATAACAACTCTAAATTTATAAAAACTAATTTACTGATAGTAAATGAGATTTTTAACATCATAATGATGAATAAAAGCTTTCAAAATTTACTTGAACAAGAGAATCTATCAGAACTACCATCTCAAATCCTCAATCCAATAAACAAAGAGGCATTAAAATGATTCAGATACGTTTTGGCGACAATTTTATTTATTTAGAAACTAACAAGTTAATTCCCTCTAAGGAATTGTTAGAAAATGTAAAGTTAAGTCATAAATATCATCAAATAGTTACCTCTATTGAAAGCTTAGGTATTATTGAACCAATAATAGTGTTCTATGACAAAGATAAAGATGCCATTAAGATACTCGATGGCCATTTGAGGGTTGAGGCTTTAAAAGACTTAGGCATAGAAAAAGCTCCATGTTTACTTTCGAGCATAGATGATGCGTTCACTCCTAACAAACAAGTCAATCATATAAATGTAGTTGAAGAACATAGAATGATAATCAAGTCCTTGGCAAAAGTTTCAATTGAAAAACTTAGTGCTGCTTTGGGAATATCTATTGATGCTATAAAAGATAAAGCTAATGTGATGAACGGTATAGATCCAAGTGTAATTGCGAAACTTTCTGATAAACCTATACCTAAGGCTACATTTGATGTTTTGAGGAAAATGAAGCCAATTCGTCAAATTGAAGCAGTCGGTACAATGATTAATTTTGATAATTATAGTAAAAAATTTGCAATGAGCATCTTGGATGCTACACCGGCATCAATGATAGTAAATAAAGGGAAAAACACTCCCTATAAAAAGGACATAAAAAAAACCATACTTCGTCTGGAACAGGAAATGGCAACAACTTCGGAAGAAACAAAAAAACTTCAAACCGAGTATGGTTCAGATATGTTGAAATTCGTGATAATCCAGTCATATATTAATAAATTACTGGGTAACTCTAAAGTTCTTCATTGGTTCTTGGAAAACGAGGTTGATTATCTTAATGAGTTAAAAAGAATTTCGAAAATTAATTCTTTAGATGAGAAGACTCTTGCTGAAAACAGCCAGTCATAGGTATGGTTTTATATATCCGAAATAAACCATGAAGTATACTTACACAACCATAATGGCTTCTCTTAGATATTAGCATAAGTAGGCAGTATAAGCCGTAATCATTCGAACGGTTTAAGGAGGTGAACTTATGGTTAATAGAATGAGATCTATTGTGAGAACGGCGACAGACGAATCTGGTAAGTTCAGGACTGGTGTCTTAGAAGCGGCCCTTGCCCACTCGAAGAAAGATGAAATAATTGCAGCTTACAATCGCCCGGAATATCTGGCAGAACGAGTGATTCTCATGCAGTGGTGGAGTGATTATGTCATTGCTCAAAAATTTAAAGCTATTGCGGCATAACAACTCTATAAGGGGTTAAATCTCCCAGCCCCTTATCCACCAAGACATAAACCTTTTTTGACACCACTTTGTTCTAAACCAAGATACATGGGCTGTAACTTACAAAAGCGATTTTCTGCATGAACTGGCAAACGTCTCTGGCATTGAAAAATTTATTTAAAGCTTGTTCTTTTGTGGTTTACATAGCTTCTTTTTATAAATATCTGGGTCCACAGCAATTTTGCAGATCCTGACCTCATACCCAAAATTGGTAATACTCTTGTGGAAATTTTTCAAGTTTACTTTAGAAAACAAAGGTAAATCTTCGGGAAGATTTTTATTAGAAGCTATGGCGAAAACTAGTTTATATTTTTTAGCATCTGGTCTATTTATATGATCGGCTAATTTTATATGAGCAGGTAGTTTCTCATTAAGTTTGCCTCGAAATTCAGAGTCACTTATAAAAAGTTCAGAACCTATAAATCCTTGTGAAAAAAGATGGCTCATACTTTGCGAACCAGTATAATATTTTACATGGATAAAATCTGATTGACCTCTGATAAGATCACAAAATTCAATCTTACTTTTACCACCACCATGATGAATGAATTTCTGATCCATGTGTGTAAAGGAATTATCATCTTGGCAAAGTTTTTTATTATAATCCTCCTCTCGTTTATATGAATATACAGGGAATTTATCCGACTCCTCATAATGAATTATTTTTTTCATTTCATCATCAATAGTCGATACAAAATTCCTATCTGCAACATACCATATAGAGTCTCGAAGAATATAGTTCTGATCACCTTCTTTTATCTCGGCATAGAGGCACCTATATAAAGACCATTTTTTTATCGATTCAAAATCGGCATTCAAAACATGCAGGTAATTTTTTTTGAGTTCATCAACAGTTACTTCAGTTTTCTTACCATCAAAATAATCACAAACATGGTATATTGATAAGGTTTCATGAATGAATCTTTGTCTCTTATCAAAGCAATAGCCTATTTGATTTTCCCAGTCAATTATTTCTGGCTCTCCAAGCCATAAATCATTGAAGTCTTTTTCCTTTATCCGATCAATCAAAAGCGAATCCAATATCTCAACTTCTTGTTCATCAGCCTCCTTGATATTGTTAACCCATTCGAATTCTTCAGGAAGAGGTAATAAGTAAATAGAGTCTATTTTGGTCAACAGTGCTGGAATAGCCTTCAATTCAATATCCGGCATGATCACAAAAGCATCTTTGCCAGTAATTTTACTTCCTAAAATATCTTCTGTCGAAGTGCCTGTGAGAGTTGTGAGAATATCCATCTCAGAATCTATTTTTAGGTTGTATATATCGACTTCTTTACTGCTCTGACTGCGAGTTAACAGGTTCGTTTCGTTGTGACTGCCTTTATCTAAACTGCGAATTTTTTTATGTTCTATACTATTAAGAGTTGTTTTAAGCCCAAATCCTTTGACAATGCTGCCATCATTGATTAAGTGATGACCGGTTCCAAAGGGAATAAGATATCTGGAATTGTTAGCTTCAATAACTAATACTGCTCCTGTGCTACTATTCATACCGAAGAAATCAGGTTCTATGCCAGGATTTTGGCCCATAAAAAAGGTGGTCCATTCAGGAGGTTTTGGGTCCATGTACTCCTTTACATATAGATATGCTCGTGCATCCTCCATCTCGAATTCAACAGGTCTTTTGACCCTTTCCAAATTCAAAACCTGATCAATAGCATCGCTAAACCTTTTTGTTTTATAAATAGAGAGTTTTATCTTCATTCTATTTTACCTAACATTTTAACGAGCCAGTATATTCAAAGAGTTCAATAACTGAGCATCTAATGTTTCTCTTACTGGAGTAGGAAGCCCATATGCAACTCTGTAATTTTTGATAGCAGTTCGTGTCGCAGGCCCCATACTTCCGTCTATATTGCCGTTATAAAACCCTTTATCCAGTAATGCGAACTGCACTCGCATGATCAAACGCTTACGCTTTTCAGTATCAGAAGCCAGCCCACTACTTGCACGAGTAGTTCCATTCATTCCAGCAGAGTTTGTGGTCGTAGAGGCATCGGTGTCATTAGAGCGAAGCGAACGAACAGATGAAGAAGACGATGGCGAATTTGTACCTGAAGTGGATGAGCCTGATGAGCTTGGTGAACTGTATGTTTTAGGATAATAAGGAGTGCTTCCACCATAGTACCCACCACCAGACGAAGATCTATGAGAACTATGGCTTCGATGGGAGCTATGACTACGATGCCCTGCAATGTAGAAAGGTACTTCCGTGTTAAGTGGAGCTATAACTAAATCATGCTCATTAAGAGTCATACCGGGCAAATCACTTGCACCAGTGGAGGAATCACTTGCCCATACAGAATTATTGAGTGCTAAAAATCCCGGAAGCAGAGCAGCGAAATTAAATTTTTTCATAAAATTGGTCTCGGTGGTTGATGAAAACGGCCTTTTGATGAACTGAAATAACCAGCACAGGAAGACTTCTGAGTACATTCATCACATTCTTTGGGGTAGTAATTTTTCCAGTCAGAAATTGACTGAGTAGCAAATCCCCAAGCTCTTTCAGGAAGATGGCACAATGGGTAATTGAAGATTGTTAGGGTGATGCCTGACCTTTGTGCTGTTCCTATGGCAGAGAGAATTTTCTCACTATAGCTATCATGCTCAATGAAGATTGATGACCAGTTTTTACGTGCCCAGCCGATAGATTCTAAGCCCATAAGAGAAATCTGGTTGATATTGGAAAACACGCGACCAGCGAACTCTATGATTTTGTCCAGTTCCATATAGTTAGCCAGTGTCGGAATGATTCTTAACTCAATGTTGATCCCTGAGTTACCGGCATTGATAAGCCCCATAACTGTCTCATCAAATGCCCCTTCGCTTCCAACCAGATAGTCATGAACTGACGACCTTGAAGAATAAAGCGGAATACCGAAAGTTATTTTGAGCTTTTCGCTTCGCTCTTTCATCTGTTGAGTAAAACTGACATCTGCAAACTTTCGTCCATTGGTCAAAACATGCAAAGCTGTCTCAGGTGAGTTTTCGATTATGAAGTCAAGAAATTGCAAGAAATCTTCGCCATACAGTAGAGGTTCTCCCCCACTCACTCCTACTACACCATTCAGGGAGAAAGAGGCGATGGCAAGTGCTGACTGGTTAAGAAGCCAGTCATCGTTTCCTGTCTTAGGAGGCTGAGAACAAAAAAGGCAACGGTTGTTGCACCTTTCAGTTACCAGAACAGTGTTATGGTTTGCTCTCCGTGACAAAATCACCCTAATCATGTTGCCATTATTAACAATCCCTATATCACCATCTTCTATGGAATTGAAAAGATCAGTGCTCACAACGAAGTCTGCAAAATATGCAGGAAGTCTGGAATCAAGTTGAGTTTCACTGACCAGTAAATTTGGCAGATAGAATTGAGGATTTTCGGGCTTAGATTTGCACAAGCGATAGAAACCTTGCTGAACTGGCAGATCTGCCGTAAATCTGAAAATGTCGTTTCTCAGCACCTCAGACATAAGCCCACCCTTTAAGCATCTTTGCCATCGGTCCATCCTGAGAGATTTCATTCAGAAGGAAGCGGAACATGCCTTTGTGATACTGGCAGAAAGTAGAACGACTCTTGTCACCAACAGGTTCGCCATGAACACTAATGTTCTGGCAAGGATCTGCTCCACAGAAAGGCTGGTATGCACAGGTGTCACAACCTGGCATGGCGAAGTTAAATGAAGATGAGAGAGCGGAACGGTAGTATTCGTTGCTACTGAATGAGAGTGAGGCAAACTCTCCTGCACTGAAATCTGCTTCCGGGTTTACTTTCTGAAGCATACGACTTTCATCACTACCGTAGACTTTACCGTCATAATTGAACAGGATGCAGTTCAGCACAACTCCGCTTGGCGATTTTAGATCTGCATAACCACTGAAGCCTGGATTGAAAATTCGCTTGAGATGAATAGCAGCCGAGTGCTCAATGACAGGTATTCCCTTTTCATTCTGAATCAACACTTCCTGCATCAACTCTTTATAAAAAGCAAAATACTCTGGCATTGAAAAAGTGAAGCTCTGCTTCTGAGCAAACCCATAAGGACTAACAGGCCTGATAAACATGTCTGTAAGACCCAGAGACAAATGAGCATCTACTATGGAAGCTGGCTCTTTAGTCAGCTCCTTAGTAACTGTGGTAACCGTAGCTACCCGGTTTGCGCCAAGTTCTTCTGTGATTTTCCGAATACCAGTTACTGCTTTGTTATGAGCTTGAAAGTCAGTAAGGATGCGATTCTTGTTATGGACAGCTTCAATCCCATCGAGCGAGACCGAGAAGGTGATATTCCGCTCTTTAACCCATGAGAGAATGCTTTCATCGAGTAATGACAGACTTGTAGCAATCACCATTTCAAAAGCATCACTACCCAATGAAATCTCACACTCGTGATAGATTGACTGAACAAGATCGAACCTGAGAAGTGGTTCACCGCCCTGTACTTCTATCTTGTAGGGAGGTGTACCTAGTTTCTTAATGGTGCTGACAATTTGCGGTATCAGTTCAGGATTGAGGTCATAACCATCAGCGGTGACCGATGCCCTACTGACCTGGCAATATTTGCAAGTATGATCACACCGAAGAGTAGGTACAATCATGAAGATTGGCCTGATCGCCAGTTCATTCATGAGTCGTTTGGCAAAAGCCGAACTTAGTGCATAAGGGGTAACGGAGGAAGATTCATCTCCGCAAATGAAAAGTTTGCTTTCAAGCGATGAGGACTGTTCTTGACTGATGTGACCGTTTACCAGATCGAGAAATTCCTGCTCTCCTAAAAAATGATGAAAGCCAGCGAGGTTACTGATGAATACCCGGCCGTCAGGCATCCTGTCGAAGTTAAAAGGCATGAGTTTCATTATGCAAGCCTGTCATCTATGCTTCGGAGAACCTTGCTGATGATGGCATCACGCAACTGACCAGTTTGATGGTGAAGTTTCTCACGGAGGCTAAAATCGTTTAACAACCTTGCGAATTCAAACTCACATTCAGGACCACCTATCTCAAAGAAGATAATCCACGAGGATATGTTTTCTTCAAGTTTCCATGGGCTTACAGAAGTCATCCAGTATAGGGTGTTTCGGATAACCCATTCAGAATAAAGATTTTTTTGTAATATCTTTTCCCACATCACTATTACCTTACAAAAGAAATAATAACGGAAAGAAACTTATTCCATTTGGGTTTTTTCTTATAGATTAATGATATAACACTTTTCAAAACATGTTACTGAGTATGTCAAAATTCTAAGATTCAGTTCAACTAAAATTAATCGAATCACGCACTCACATGATGCAGCTGTACTCATAAGATGTAATTATCAAATTGAATTATATGACTAAATATTTACTTTCAATGTAATGATCTACATATGGCATACCTAAGTGGGTGAGATAAAATGGGTTCGATAGGTAAAGTTAACAGTTAATAACTGCATATTTGTATATTGCATGACAAATACCAATGTCAAAACTTTAAATATATGAAACACAATGCATAATATATCAATATAATTTAATCGATTCACCTCTCAAAAATAATAAATTCTTAATAAACCAAAGTATGTAACCGCCATATAATCGTCACGCTGCTAAATTTCGACACACATAGCTAAACACATATGACATGGAGATTCCGTAATGGCAAAAGCACCATTGGGCACTACCGGGAGAACTGGCGAGAGTTGCCCTGAGAGTGGAGTGTGGACTGTTGTAGGGACACCATCAACAACTGCACCAATAGCAAAAGGAAACCGCTTCCCTCCATATGATGGTAAAGCCGTAACCTGGAAGTTAACACAATATGCATAAGCAGTCCCATTGAAGGCCACCTAAGTGGCCTTTCTCTTGAAAAACTGAAGATGAATATGTAAACTACATTACAGACGTAAACAGAATTTTAAAGTTTGTTTATGGCTGCAAATAAAAATCTTTTATTCTTTAAGGGATTTTTATTAATTGAAATTATACCTTACACATTTACTACCTAAAAATAAAAAAAACTGTCAACTGGAGAATTAAACATGAGCCTTACCCGTATAAGTATATATACTAATCATTAAGCGTTGAAAAATCGCGACGCGATATTAATTCTGTGAAATAAATACGATATAAGTTTTAAACATCAGTCAGAACCAAAACATTCTTTTATCATAATGGATATTCAAAAATACAGAGGGTTTTAAATGAAATCATCATTAAGACTACTTTTTTATAAAAAATTATCGTTAGAAATCTCTTTGCTCGTATTATTTCTACTCTTAATAAATGTCATCATAAAATTTCTCATTGATAAATTTGATCCAAAGATTTTAAACTTTACAAGCTCAATGATAACAATAAATAAAGAAGACATTCTTTTCACTTGTTTATTCCTGGGTGGTTTATTGATTTCAATATTTTTTAAAAAAATAGGTAAACCCATAAAATCATTGAACGACTGCGTGTTATTTTTCTCTGCGTCAATTGTCGTTTATAAAACTTATGAGCAAAACTCTAATGACCTTATAACATTAATAGAAAAAGCCATTGACATTCACACATTAGCTTTATTCAAATCTCTCATCTTACTATGCTCATTTGCTAAATTTTTCATATCGGCTATGGAATTTTATTTAGAGAAAAAAATCGAATTCAATAAAAAACACAATACAAAGGAAGAGTTAATATCTAATATATCCAACGAGATAGTTTTATTACGCAACATCAAAGAAAACCATTCTAAAAATCATCAAAATCCTTCCTAAAAAACAAAAGACCGATCATTCCTAATAGCATTATGAATATATCAAACACAAAAACTGTTGGTTTAATAAATGGTAATAAATACCCTAGCAAATTAAATAAACTAAACACCGCCATTAACAAAAAAAAATGCATATCCGACTCCTCATGCTAAATTAACTTTCATATATACCTATAATTTTTTTTCACGTATTGTCAATACCCCATCCATAAAAAGCAAGAGCTAATTTATAGAAGCGGTTGCACCGTTCTATAAAGCTCTTGCTTTTCTTGCTTCCTTTCAGTCAGACAATAAAAGAAATCAAAACAATCCATCCTATAGATTGACAAAAAACTCATTCGTTATATAAGTGATATATAAAGCATATGGATTATGCTAACTAATTAATATCATACAAAATGGAGTTTATATGCATAAGATAAATTATAGCGATGATATAGATCTATCCAAAACTTCCCGCCGTGGTAGTTTTAATAAAAGTAAAATTCCTTCAGAAGCAGTAAGAAGCTATTGTGTCAGTGTCCGATTGAATGTTGAAGAACTGCAACTCCTTAATATAAAGCGAGGCTCTTATAAAAAAGGCGAGTGGCTTCGCATGGCTTCCCTTCAAAAGTTGCCTCCTGTTATACCAACGATTAATACCAAAGCCTGGAAAGCTTTAACTGATATATCGCAAAAGCTAAATCGAATTGCGACCCATATAGATTGTAAAAGCAAGGACAGTCAGCTTACCCATACTGAATTGTTCGCTGTGAAGCGACAACTGGAAGAGCTTCGCACGAATCTTTTAAGTGACAGTATATGGAGCCTCCCGAATGAAGGGTATGCGGAAGATTCGCAGGGGTAAGAACTTTGCTGGTGTGGTCCAATACGCATTGAAACCGGGAGCACATCATAAATGCGATCCAGTCGTAATCGGGGGCAATATGCTGGGTGACACCGCCCATGAAATGATTGCAGAGTTCGATAGCACCAAGCATCTTCGCCAGGATGTCGCAAAACCAGTTTGGCACAACTCGCTTCGCTTACCTGATGGTGAATCATTATCGAATGACCAATGGGCAAGGATAGCTGACGACTACATGAAGAGAATGGGATTCAGTGATACTCATGTTCGTTGCTATGTGCTTCATGACGATCCGGCTGGTCAGCACATACACATTATCGCAAGTCGCATAGACCTCAATGGAGGGAAGCTCTACTTGGGTAGGAATGAAAACCTTATCAGCACACGGATCATTAGTGAACTCGAAATCGCTCACGGTCTGACAGTGACCAAGCCAGCCCCTTCCATTACACCAAAGCAACAGAAGCGAAGAAAAGTTTCCCGTAATGAACAGATGCTTGCAGAACGGACTGGCCTTCCCTCCCCTAAAGAAGCTCTACAACAGATACTTGATAAAAGTTTGGCAGATACACCTGATCTTTTAACTTTTATAAAACGACTGGAAGAAGCTGAAGTCGGCTGGACGGCTAACATTGCTTCTACCGGTAAGATGAACGGCTTCTCATTCGAATACCGCGATATCGCTTTCAAGGCATCCAAACTTGGAAAGGCATACTCTTGGGTAAATCTTCAAAAGCAGCTTAACTACAACCCAGATCACTTAGAAGCTCTGCGAACAACAAAGGGAGTTATCCCTGCTCCTGCTCCTGCTCCTGCTCCTGCTCCTGCTCCTGCTCCTGCAAAAGATGTTTCAACAACGGATATTTCAAAGGAAAGCATAAGTGAAAAAATTGCTGAACTCGAACTACGACTCAAAGAAGACAGAAGAAACGAAATCGTAGAAAAGATTCTTCAAAAAAACTCAGTACAACAGCAAAAGCATCTCAGGCTTATCGGCTGGATTCCATTTCTCAGAAGGCTCGCAGAGCTTCTCAGAAGCTATGGGAAGTCCATTCTTCACAAAACCCACACACACTTCTCAAAAATTCATGTAATCCAACCTTTAAAAAAGGCGAGAAAAATTCGTTTATAGACAGCTAGTTGTAAACACCTTTCGTAACCACACTCTATTCTCTAGTAATAGATTTGTGTTTAGTCAAGAAAATATTGATCGTTATTACAGATCAATAAACTATTAATGATAGATTTCAACTATCAAGAAACAACCATCGATCGGTACAAGCAATTTTACTAAAGCGAGTCGGTCATCGAGAATCTCTGTAAACGCACCATTTAATCTTCCAGATTGGGATAGCTATGGAAAACGAAACAATAAAGTGCCCGTTCTGCTTTACACAAAGTCCTCATGGTGTGCGGATTTGCAAAGGCTGTCATGCAAAGGTCGCTTACGGTGAAAGCCCGCTCAGTGTGGCATTCCTGTTTCAATTCGTGGCATTTGGTCTCGCGTGGTTAGCATTTTCGTGGACCGGCAGCACTCTTGTATCAGTCATTACGTTTTTCGTAAGCATCATTATTCTTATCTATAAAATCAAAAGAATGTATGCAGACAGAGTTGTTTTTATACGGTGAAATTAATTTCACACAACCGCAAACATAAAATGAGAAAGTAAATGAACCGATTTATAACGTCCTCTTTTTTTATTATTGTCTTCCTGCTTTCTGGCTGTTCAACATCAGGGAACCAGAACCTTAAAAACGAAACACCACAAAGCCTCCAGTCAAAGATCATTAAAAACAAAACAACTAAGACGGAATTACTCACTAAGTTAGGTGAGCCTGATACAAGAACCACACTCGATGACGGAAATGAGCAATGGAAATATTTCATGTCTAACAATCAGTTCAATGCAACGACTTTCATTCCTGTTGTGGGGCTGTTTACTGGCGGTTCCCAAACTCAGTCTAAAACTCTTGAAATCGACTTCAAGGGAGAGACTGTAAGTAAATGGACTTTTTCCTCTGACAATAACAACACCAAAACTGGCATTCTTAATTAATTGTTTTTTGGATAAGAAAATGAAAATATACTCAATTATCACAGTTATCATTACCACCTTCCTTCTAACCGCATGTAACAATGAACCATCGCAAGACGATATATACAATGTTTTCAAAAGTGTTGTAGATAGAACAAATACAAGTATGAAAGCTCTTGATTCAAGAGTTACAGAAAAAGATCTTTTAAGAATCGATTACGTGAAGAAAGTTAGTTGCACAGAAGAAGCAAACAATGTTTATAACTGCATTGTCGATGCCTCTATTAGTAATATGAAACAAACAAAACCAGTAAAACTAATCAAATCTGATGGTGTCTGGAAAGAAGTTCAGTAGTAGCCTATATCAAGAAGTCTTTTAGCCCCTGCTTAGGGGCTTTTTATTGCCTATAACCTGACGGTTCTTACGCGAACTTCATGGGTTAACTCTTTCTCAATTACTTTCATTTCATATTGTGCTCTGACAGTAGCATAGATTTCCTCTGCTTTTTCTTGATTGTTATCTATGTAATTAACAAGCGAGTTTAGTTCCCTAATAACTCCTTCTTTGTTATTTAATCGTTGTAGAAGATTGCTTGTCAGACTTTTGTATACCGAGCTAAACATAGTCATTATGTTATCAATATTACGATTGGATTTGGAATAAATCCTTTTAGGGTAAAAATATTTTAAATGGTATCCCACAAAAATTAAGTAAAGTTGATATGAGAAACTTTTATCTCCGGGCTGGTACCGTTTTGAGATATATTTATCAATTATAATGATAAGTTGCTCTTCCAGAGTAAACTCTGAATTGATGATGTTTTTGTCCATAAAATGCATCCTTGCATAATTGAAATAGTCATCCTGACCATATATTTATATTTATCGTATTTATTTAACTTGTCAATAGGTGTAACCTATCAACTATTATTTTTTATTAAATGGTCTATTCAATTGTTCCATAGTGAGACCATGTCTATAAGCATTATACTGCCAATAGCTAAACTGCTCTTTGTATCTATTGTTCTGTTTTTTTAACATTTCATTTTCGGCTTTAAGATTTATTATTTGTTGTGCCGCAATCGTTAAGTTAGCTGGCTTTTTAAGGCCAGATTTTTTCAAATTAGACAAATTTTTCTTTGTTCTATATGCTTCAACAACTTCATCATGAGCACTTAGAGATTGCCTTGTGATAGTTCTGTTTAGATTCTTATAAACTGATTCACATAAATCGCTCCATGTGATTTTACCGTCCCAAGTCAGTATAATGTGTTTAATTGCCTTTATTTCACTCCTGTTTAAATGTTTTGCCATATGCATCTCCTGTTTCAATTATTCAATAGTTTATTAATTCTTTCCAAATTTTTTTTGTGGTGTTGCAACCATTTGTCTGCACCATAATCACCATTTTCATAAGCGATCTGAGTTATTCTCTTTAATTGCATTACTTTCCCTCGGACAGATTGCAGTCTAATTCTATCTACTGAGTTAATGTCCGGTGTTTCATTATCACATTCAATAAGATGATTAATTTTTGCACAAGGCTTGATTAAATAGTTATGTACACAGTAACAAAATTCAGTTAAGTGTATTGCACCTTGATTAAGGTTATCAAAATCAATTGTCAATTCATTTGTGGGTATTGACTCCCTTTGACAGTAATTACTCCTATTCAATTTAATAGCTTTGATTTTATCTAACATATCTTCTTCCGACACATGGTTATAAACTCTGTTCTGATTCGCATTGATACGACCAGACCATTTAGCTATATCCAGTTCAGACATTTCACCATAATGGGCTATTGTGTTTAAAAGGTGCCGTGGCTGGTGTGAGCGAATAAGTAGTGGTTTACCTTCATCATCATAATATCCATATCGGGAAAATATATTTTTATAATTCATCTCATAGCTTTTTTTTCTTTGTATGTCACTGAAAAAGAAACTTTTAGTAGGTTTGTAAAATGTGAAAATTGAAGTCATTCTTGATAAAGAAAATTGATCAGTATTGAGCAAGCATAAAGCATTACTAAATTTTATGGATTTTTCTTTATCATACCATGGAAAATCTCTGCTAAAATTAGAACTAATAATTTCCCACAAATTACTCAATGAATAGTTGTAATCATTGTGGTTTAAGAAACTTTTCCCACCATCCAAACTCGTTCTTTTAATTTTTAAAACACATGATTTATGATCAAATAAATTATACCCCAGTGCATGGCAAACTTGTACAACGGTCAATTTAGCTTTTTCATCAACTGTTGGGCAAAGCTCATGTCGGTAAAATTTATCCGGGTACTTTTCGCACCAGTGAGCAAGTGCTCTTGCATTTTGTGATAAGGAAAGTAATCTTCTAATCGCTTTCTTTGCAACTGGTATCATAACCCGTGGAATCCATTTGATATTAGGGCCATACCCTTTTACCGAATAAAATCTCAAACCATATCTTTCGATACCCTTGCCATCTATTTGTGTAATCTCACAATCAGCAGGTAAGGCTAAAATTTCAGAAATTCTGCTCGGACAACAAAGTAGAAGTGCAAATACTGAACTGGTGAACTTATCCCTTGGACTCAGTAACTCATCATTTTGAGAAAAAATATCAGCAATAGCGAGCAATGCTTCTTCATCTGGTAACTTATCGCTTCGGTGATAATCCTCAATCTCAGTAAGATAATTGTTTTTGACTTTCTGTTTTACATGGTTTTTCCATGAGATATATCCTGACTTCACAAGATTATGTTCACACAGAAACTTTGATATTTTTTCAAGCTGTATTCCACATTTAGCCAAAACGTTACCTTCAAAATATTTACTCCCGATCTGCATTGCCTCATCGAAAACAACGGCTGTAACATTATAAATGAGACCAGTGTTCTGAACCTGCAAAAGGGCCTGTTCGAGACATCGCAAGGCCATCATAATAACCCCATAATTTTTTAATGGTTTCAATGTGTGTTGATATCTGATATATGCTTTCGCAAAATTGATATAATCTTCGTGCATTGCATCAATGGAATCAAAGATTTTATTTCCAATCCCTATTTTTCTAAATGTGACATATCCTTTCCAGGCATACTGCTCCCAATCCTGAGTTTGGGTTAGTCCGGACAGTTGATAGCGACAAAATTTTATGAACTCATTATAATTTTCTTCTACAAGAATATGTTTTTTTGATTTGAACAAAATAATATTATTCATAGTTGATTCACCTCACTGCGATCAATCGGAATAAAAAACATACATTGATTGCAAGGAAATCCTGAATTCTGACTCTGGCATCTACTTGAAGAAAAAAATTTGAAATGACTACTCTTTTTCGATTTGATTCCGTTCATAAAAATATCAGCGACAAATGACAATTGTTCTGAAACAGCGGAATCAATCCTTTCAACACTGTCAGCATGATTTTTAATATAAATCCCCGCACTTGAAGTAGATGAATGATCCAATAATTCAGCTATAGTATTAACATTATGCCCATTCTTAGCCAGCATAGTTGCTATTGTATAACGAAGCCTACGAGGAGTAATATTTAGTATCGAACCGGTACGGTTGGATATTACATTCCCATTATTAACAATACTTTTCAATGCTACATTAGCAATTGTAGGCTTCGCATATAATTTATTATATTCCAGAAGAATTGAACCTGTTATGGATAAATCTAAGAGTTTTTCCTCATTTAAGAAAATAGGAACTTCTCGTTTAGAATAATCATCAAGAGTTTTTCCAAGAGCTTGCTCAACAAGTTTCACTGATTGATTAGCTTGCAATTGAACAATTGATGCAACCTCTGATATTATTGCAAGTTCTCGATATCGTAGTTCTTTACCCCGTTGTTTTACTCGTGGCACTGAAATTACATATTCTACTTTGCCATTATCTAAGTTCTTTTGAAGAAGGTCTTTATATTTCAACATAACTAACTGCTGAGGTCTTCTACCTGTAAGACTGATCAATAGTGATATTGCATAATGTGGCAGTGACAGTTCACCTTTTCTATATGCATGATTCATAGCCTTAATCAAAGAAGTATGTTCTTCTTTATTTAATGGTCCCTCTGTTGGATCATCTTGAAGCACAGACTGACCAGATTTTTTTATTTTTAGGTCCAAATGCTTTAACAGTTCTACCGCACTTTCATCTATTCCCGGATATCCTAACTCAAACCATTTAATCAAAAATGGTCGTAAAACGCGAAATGATGCTGAGGCTTTTGATAATTTCTTATTTTGATATTCAATTAGAACCTTATCATCAATATGAGTAGGAGATAGTTTACGGATAAGACTCTCCATATTTCTAACAATATTTTTCACATACAAATAGCTGTAGCTATTAAAATAATATTGTACTGTATATACAAACCCACAAACCAAATTTTCGTTCATAGCACATATTAAGTTTGTAAGATTGATTCCGTTATTTTCAATCGAACTGACGATTTTATGTTCATGCAAAGACATTTTATCAGATTTATTTTTAATTAAATTATTCATCAAATTCTCCTTTGAATAGTTGCTCTTGTTGTTCAAGTGCAGTTTTTTTCGATAGCTCATAAATATGCCTGCGATTATAAATCATTGAAGTTTCTGAACCCGGTCGCCATCCCATGAGATAAGAACGGATTTGTTGCTCTTTTTCATCGGATATGTCCTGATTCTTGTCTATTGCTTTCGAAAACTCATAATTCCATGTATGTCTGAGTTTGTGACCTGTCAATCCCCCTAGAAGTGAGGAGGATTGACGAACAACACTCACCACTTTGTGATATGAAGAAAATGAAATAGGTTGCCCTTGAGTTTTTCCTTCCTTATAAGTAATAAACAGGAAATCATGTTTGTTAGAATTTTTTATGTTTCTTCGATCATTCAGAATATAATCTGAAATTTCAAACATGAGCTTTTTATCAGCAATTAATTTCCTCTCACAAGTTTTAACTAAAGGCTGATACACTCGCGGATCTGTTTTATCATTTGCTCTTCTTCTTATTGCAATTGTCGATTCTGCAAAATCTATATCACCAATTCGCAGATTCAAAAGTTCACCTGCTCTCAGGCCAAAGCAGTGTAATAGCAGGAATATTAGATTGTTTCTTTTTTGCACTTTTTCTGAAAAAGGATTTAATTTGCTACCCGGTGCAAGAATGCTAAACAAAGAATCCAATTGTTCATTATTTAAACTTTTTTCTATATCCATATTATATTTATCATTATTTCTCGGTTTCTTTCGTTTTATGTTGTTAATGAAATCTAAAATATATTTGAGAGTATCCTTCTGTCCTGTATGAGAAAGATGTATTTTGCACAGCCATTCCAGATAGTTAGCTATGGTTGTTATCCGAAAGTACTTAGTTGGTTTTTTGACATTTGAACTTCTAAAATTATCATTCTCGCCATCTCGAAAATTGAATGAAGTGAATTCGATCAAATCTTCAATTTCATGAGGAGCCAGAAATATCCTTTTCTGAATTCTTTCATCAATATTGATATTTTTTCTCATAAAGAATCGATATAACAATGAAATGCTCCCAGCGATAACCTTCATTGTTGATATAGACTCTGACCGATTCCTGACTTGTGTTGTTATATACAAGTTTGGATAATACAATGGCTCACCAGTATCTTTATTTACAACATGACAATATCTCTCACCATTTTCGAACATAAAAGAATCCACACAAATACTGCACATATTTTCCTCCTAAACTTTACAAAAAGTATAATTCCAATATATTAATAATAAGCATTTCGTAGATTTACAAATTTATTTGGTTCGATTAAGATATTTATTTAAATTAAAACAGTGAGATAGACGATTATTCTTGTCAAATTATCATCTGGTAGATCTAGTTATTATTATGTACACCTAATACTTCGAAAACTATCTCACTGCCTTGCTAATAAACGGCAACCAAAATAATGTAAGTTATTCTGTAAAGTTTTAAGATAAATTATGCAGCCAAACTTTACATTTTCATAAAAAGCTCTTAATCCATTAGATATAAAATTATCCGCTTCGCTAGGAGTTTCAATTCATCAGGACATTTAATTAGAGATAACCAGGTCTCGTAAACATATATCTGTTTGCAAGCATTAAGCTCAGAGATCGAGTCTAAAGGTTCTCTCAGATTTCCTACAAGGTACTGACTGAGCCAGTAAATGATTTCTTTATTAAACTCGTTATTAGGTAAGTCATAAATCACTTCTTGGTCAAAGATCTTGTAAAAAAGATCTCCGCATAAATTGCACATATGGTTTTCTTCGCTTACAAATTCTTCGATATTCATAAAATCACTCCTAAGTTCAATTAAGCAACATTATTTCGACTTGTTTCGATAACAGACTGAATCCAGGTATCAATCTCACTTTCAACGAAAGCTACTGCACGACTTCCAATTTTGACAGGAGCAGGAAACTTACCATCGTTGATCAGACGATATATCCAGGCTTTTCCGTAGCCAGTTCGTTCGAGAACTTCTGGTAATCGTATTAGGCGGGTTGCTTGATTTTTCATTTCGTTATCCCTTGTCGTTGCGGTGAAGTCACTATACGAACAGTTGGGAAAAGAAAAGAGCGAAGCTCCTGAAGCGGAGGTTCTTCGTAGCTATGCAGGATGGTTTTCTCGAAGTTGGTGCCGTACAGAAAAGGGGAACTTGAGAGTAGCTGAAATTCCCTCGTTTTATAGCAAGTGTCAAAATGCCCGGTTTAAAGTAAAAATCGCAAAAAAAGCACCATTCACAATGATGCCTTTAGTTAATTTTAACAATTAAAACAAATAGTTATAAATGTAATTCTAATCAGATAGTTTCATTACATCAGAGACTTTCATTTGCTTCAAATGGCTATTTTTGTTCATGAAGTAATGGAATTGTCGGATAAAGTCAGTTGTGCAGGATTTAAGAGCCAAAGGCCTGTCGGTATCTTTGATTTGGCTAGACTGCCTCATTTCGCTTTCTTCGTCATCGTCTGTATATAGCAGTCTGGATAACCTGTCGTCAGAGACACGGATTTTTTTAACGGCTGCCCACACCAGGATATCCAGCATAGGTATCACACGATAACTGATGAGTTTCTTGATAGTTCCATACCCAAAGCGAACTGATTCTAAAGGATCTGGTTCGATACCTTTGATTTTACGCCACTGCGGTAATGCAGCTTTAAGCGACTCTGCAATCTCTTCGTCTGTGCCACTTGCCAAATCAATCTCGAACATGACTGTTCGTGAAAACTGATCTGGCATAATATCTGAAAGTGATTCTTCCCGAAGATCTCTGTTTATTGAATAATTGTCATCACCATCCCAAACAAAACCTCCGCGTTGCATAGCAATGATGCTCGTTTCAGCAAGGCGATCAAGAGTTGTTAGAAAAAAATGGGGAGGCTGAAAAAGTTTATTGGCAGGAGTCATGTATCCCAGTTGCCCTTCTTCAATTAAAAAAGGATTGCCACTGAAAATTTTTGAGAAGTAACCCATAAGAGTTCTGCTCTCAAACTCTTCCCGATACTCCTTAAAGAACAAGTTACGAGCCCATATCTCATGGTAAAACTGGAGCAATGAGAGGTCTTCAAATTTGCGATATGTATCAATCTTAAACCAACTCTTGATGTCTTTTGTGTGCTCTGGTGACCAGTTGTTCAAAATCCATTCTCCACCTATGCTGGTACTGCCCTACGGATAGAATTCAGTTTCGCTGAAAAACTACCGCATTCACTAATCGGTGAAAAGCAGATCCTGCTTGCACAGTTCAGCTACTAGCAGGGAGTTGAACTGAAGAATTTGTTTCCTTTTGATACAATTCTCCAATCCGCTAATCGTGATAACCCATACCATTACGATTTATGGTTCCTTTTTAGAACCACACATAAAATTCAAAGTATAAATACCATTAAAAATCAATGGAATGAATGGCTAATTACAGGGACGCCAGCCCACTTTGATGGGACTGCAACCGGACAGCGGCAATAAAAACAGCCACTTACGAACACTGACCAGACAGTGCGCAGACCGAGAAAAGACAAAAATATGCACGTGAAATGCACGTGCACTTTAAAAAAACCCCAGATCTCACGGTCTGGGGTTTTTCTATTTGTAACTAAGGGTAACAAAAACACCTACCCCCTTTCGCGCTCCGCTCGCCTTGACACTGTTTATTATCACATTAAAAATACTGTATACAACCACAGTGGTTTTCCGGAGGCTTTTATGTTCGTTGAACTGGTTTATGACAAACGTAATGTAGAGGGGCTCGAAGGGGCCAGAGAGATTATCCTGGCAGAGCTGACGAAGCGAGTGCACCAGATTTTCCCTGATGCCGAGGTGAAGGTGAAGCCGATGCAGGCAAACGCCCTGAATAGCGATGCCAGCAAAAGCGATCGGGAAAAACTGAACCGTATGCTGGAGGAAATGTTTGAAGAGGCCGATATGTGGCTTGTACAGGATTAAATCTAGAACACTCTCATACGCAATGCTAAACTTGTCATCTTTCAGAATTGACTGATTTTTCAAATGTTAAAGTTATTTAGTCGCTACATTTCAGTAGGCGTAATTAACACTGCTATGCACTGGGTATGCTTCGGCGCGCTTCTTCATTTCTTCGAAGCTACTCAGGCTGTTGCAAACGTCTCCGCATTCTTCATTGCGGTTACGTTTAGTTTCTTCGCTAACGCAAGATGGACGTTCAAATCACAGGCAACGTCAGGGCGTTATATCGCGTTCGTCGCATTCATGGGCATCATGGCTGGAATGACAGGGTACATCGCAGATGCGATTGGTGCGTCGCCTATTTTAACCCTCTTAGCGTTCTCAGGATTCAGTCTTGTTGCCGGGTTCATATACTCAAAATTCATTGTCTTTAGGGATGCGAAATGAAAATTTCTTTGGTCGTGCCGGTGTTCAATGAAGAGGAAGCCATTCCAATCTTCTATAAAACTGTACGGGAATTTGAAGGTCTGCAGCAGCATGATGTTGAAATCATCTTCATCAATGACGGCAGTAAAGACGCCACAGAATCAATCATAAACGCGCTTGCTGTAGCTGACCCTCTTGTAGTTCCGCTGTCATTCACTCGCAACTTCGGTAAAGAGCCAGCGCTGTTCGCCGGGCTTGACAATGCAACCGGTGACGCGATTATCCCGATTGATGTAGACCTGCAGGACCCAATTGAGGTCATTCCACACCTGATTGAGAAGTGGCAGGCTGGGGCAGATATGGTGCTGGCTAAACGCTCTGACCGATCCACCGATGGGCGACTCAAGCGTAAGACCGCAGAGTGGTTCTATAAGCTGCACAACAAAATCAGCAATCCGCAGATCGAGGAAAACGTTGGCGACTTCCGCCTGATGTCTCGAAATGTGGTTGAAAACATCAAGCTGATGCCAGAGCGCAACCTTTTCATGAAAGGAGTTTTGAGTTGGGTTGGCGGCCGCACTGATGTTGTTGAATATGCCCGCGCAGAACGTGTGGCCGGGGATTCTAAGTTCAATGGCTGGAAGCTGTGGAACCTTGCATTAGAGGGCATTACAAGTTTCTCAACTTTTCCACTGCGCATGTGGACGTATATCGGTTTGTTCGTTGCCGGCATGGCCTTTATGTACGGAGCGTGGATGATTATTGACACCATAGCATTCGGAAATCCAGTAAGAGGCTATCCTTCTATATTGGTATCAATTTTGTTCCTCGGCGGTGTGCAATTAATCGGTATTGGAGTTCTCGGCGAGTACATCGGCAGGATTTATATTGAGGTTAAAAACAGACCTCGTTATATTTTGAAGGGAAATTAAATGGTTAGCTTTCACAAAAAAGAATTTTCATTGTTCAGTGCGTGGATATTCTCGCTCATAATAATATCGATCGGATACTACCCACTGATCAATGACAGGCTCTATCTGGTTGATGATATCACTAGGTCAATTAAAGGATACTTTGGGTGGATTGAATTAGGCAGACCACTAACAGAATGGCTTGCTATATTCTTGAGCACCAGTTCTGACCGCCTTGCCGACATTACACCTTTGCCTCAGTTATCGAGTATTGTTGCGTTATCTTATTTAACAATTCTTTTACTTAAAAATACATTCCATAAAATCACCATTGGGAATGTTCTAATATGTATAACTGTAGCAGTAAACCCACTGTTACTTGGTAATATGTTGTTCAGGTTTGATTCATTATCAATGATATTGTCCATGTTGTTACCTGTTCTAGCGTGGGATTTGCTAAACAAAAACAGGACTATATATGCGCTAGCATCACTTATTGCATGTCTTTCTTTTTACCAACCAGCCATTGCAATATTCCCGATATTGGTAATAACTACATTTATTCAATCCAAAAAACACAACAACAAAAACATAGAGTACATAATAAAATCTGCTGGGCTAACCGTAGTGTCTTGCGTTTTATACTATTTCGTTGTTGTACTTAATACCATTAAATCCACTGAAAAGAGGGCAGACTTAACTACTGGATTAGCAAGTAACATTTACATAGGAATTAAGACCTCTATTTCAACAGCATTGCAATCTTATGGTCACGTCGCTGCTATATTAATAGCAGTAGCAACGTTAGCTTTTATCATTGTATACGCAAAACATATTATTGTAGTAGTTAAAGAGGGCGCGGGGAATTCAAGGTTTTTAAACCTTTCACTAATGGTATTTGCTCCAGTTGTAATATTAATTTGTTCTGCTGGAGTAAATCTGATTCTTAGTAATGGGTACTATCCAACGCGAGTTTTATTTCCAATAGCGTTTATAGTTTTCCTAAATAGATGCGCGGAATAGTAGATCACTGAAAGGGAACTCAGCCCGGATTGTGCGATCTGATCAATCGCCAAACCAACCAAAACCACCAACCGGACTGAGCGATGCCGATCATAGCACCAATACCCCGTGGCGAACGACGCCTGATGCAGAAAGCTATTCATAAAACGCGCGATAAAAATCATGCCCGCAGACTCACGGCCATGCTGATGCTTCATCGGGGTGAACGGGTCAGCGATGTTGCCAGAACTCTCTGTTGTGCTCGTTCATCCGTTGGTCGCTGGATTAACTGGTTTACGCACTCAGGTATTGAAGGCCTGAAATCCTTACCCGCAGGGCGCTCCCGACGCTGGCCTTTTGAACATATCTGCACCCTGTTACGTGAGCTGATAAAGCATTCTCCCGGCGATTTTGGTTATCAACGTTCACGCTGGAGCACCGAATTACTGGCATTAAAAATCAATGAGATAACCGGTTGCCAGTTACATGCAGGAACCGTTCGCCGCTGGTTGCCATCTGCGGGGCTTGTATGGCGCAGGGCCGCGCCAACTCTGCGTATCCGTGACCCACATAAAGATGAAAAGATGGCGGTAATCCACAAAGCGCTGGATGAATGCAGCGCAGAGCATCCGGTATTTTATGAAGATGAAGTGGATATCCACCTTAATCCTAAAATCGGTGCGGACTGGCAGTTGCGCGGACAGCAGAAACGGGTAGTGACGCCGGGGCAGAACGAAAAATACTATCTGGCCGGCGCACTGCACAGTGGCACGGGTAAAGTCAGCTACGTGGGCGGCAACAGCAAAAGTTCAGCGCTGTTTATCGCTCTGCTGAAGCACCTGAAAGCCACTTACCGGCGGGCGAAAACAATCACGCTGATCGTTGATAACTACATTATCCATAAAAGCCGCGAAACACAGCGCTGGTTGAAAGCAAATCCCAAGTTCAGGGTAATTTACCAGCCGGTTTACTCGCCGTGGGTGAATCATGTGGAACGGCTATGGCAGGCACTTCATGACACGATAACCCGTAATCATCAGTGCCGCTCAATGTGGCAGTTACTGAAAAAGGTCCGCCATTTTATGGAAACCGCCAGCCCATTCCCCGGAGGAAAACATGGTCAGGCAAAAGTGTAGCGGTATTAGGCGCAGCTATTTAGCCCTTGCCATCCCCGCCACATTCAATGATTTCTTTAATCGTATCGCAGCATATTTATCTATCGCACTGATATTCTCATCAACATCAGTGATTTATGCCACTGCATCTTCACTTTATCATCAGCAACGCTACGATTCATATGTATTATTTTCCTTAAGCGAAAAGCTTTCACTTTTAAAATCAAAGAAAAATACATACATATTCGGCGCAACAGACTATTCAGAGGCGTCAAAAACTTCAAATAGAGTATTCCCAATACTAGATCACATAAAGAACAACTACTATGACATGACATTAAGTCAGTCATTAGTTAACAATGGGATTAGGAACATAAAGTTCTCTGGCAAGGACAGGCAGATTTCCTATGAATTAGAGAAAATGGCTTGCAATGGTGAGATGAATCTTATTTACTCCATGCCTCAATACTCCATTTTCGAGAATGATAAAAATTTACTAATTTATCTCGGCGGGAGCATCTGTAATAAATGAAGATCTTAGGATAGTTTAAACTATTAACAAGCACATGAAGACATCAAGGGCGTAAATTACCCTTGATGTCTTACTTTATATTGTAGGCCAGACTATTTCTGGTGCTTTTGATGGGTCTACCGATTCGAGCGCATCAAGATAATCAAGCCACTTATTAAATGAGGCCTTTTCATCATCTTTCAGGCGGCCGAGTGCCAGTTTCGACGGCCATTGCTTACTATCAATGTATTCATTCGCCTGGCTAATCAGGGTTTGCTTCTGGAGTTCGGCTTGCTGAGCCCCTCTCCAAAATGGAAGCAAACGCGCGCGGTGTGAAGTACGCCGAGCGCCTGCTCGACGCCCGGCAATTTATTGGCTTTGGTGGAAACCGACATTAAGGAAACCGAATCGAAATACGTATTCTTTTTTATGACGATTTTGGTTGGCATTATTTTCACCTGTTTAAGATAAAAGGGGGCCGCCGTCGTGCTAAATGCACGTCGGTAACAATGCGTTTATTGATTAACGGCCAGCCAGGGGAAGGCTGACCGAATGCACTATGCGCCTGCCGCCAGCAGCAGGTCTGCGATCGCGTTGAAGCCTTTTTCCCGCGCCAGCTCGAGCGGGGTTTTGCCGTATTTATCGGTCATGTGCGGGTTCGCGCCGTGATCGAGCAGCAGCTTCACAATTTCCTGCTGCTTTGCGCCGCCGTCGTTTAATACGATGGCCTCCAGCAGCGGCGTCCAGCCGACAAAATTGGTGTGGTTGACGTTGATGTCGGTTTTTTCCAGCAGCTCACGCACGATTTCAACGTGCCCTTTTTCACTGGCAGGGGTAATGCCCACGCCGCCAAAGCGCGTCAGACGATCGAGATCCGGATTTGCCGGAAGGACAATGCGCAGCAGGGTTAAATCATTGGTCAGGCAGCCGATCAGGAAGGGGTTAAAACAGGTCTGGTCCTGTTTATCAATATCCGCCCCGGCGGCAATTAAAAACTCCACACAGGCGTAATGCTTTTTCAGGCTGGCAATAATAATGGCGGTTCTTTTCTGGCGGTTGGTCGCGTTAATATCCACGCCTTTCTCCAGGCAGGCTTTTAGCGCGTCGATATTGCCCTCTTCTGCCGCCAGCAGAAATTCTGTAACCAGTGCAGTTGCAGACATATTCAGACTCCCTATGTTTCACTTCTGATGACCTGAGAATAGCAACAGCCTGGTCATAAAAGAATCCGCTTAAAAATGATTCATCGACACGCAATTCATTGTTGAGTTAAATTCAACAGTCCGGGAGAAATGTGCGTCTGTGCAACCTTTTTCTTATGTTTTACCGCTTTTACGCGCTTCAGGCTGCATTATCCTTATGGCTGAAAAAGCCTTACACAGCGCGGCTCTACGTAAAAATCCAGAACTGTGATCGACATCAACTATGATGTAACGCCGCCGTTAAAATATGTTCAAAACTGATGGTCACCAGGAGCCATAATATGAATTCCATCTTTACCGAAGAGAATTTGCTGGCCTTCACCACCGCGGCACGTTTTGGCAGTTTTAGCAAAGCGGCTGCCGAACTGGGCGTGACCACCTCCGCCATCAGTTACACCATCAAACGCATGGAGACCGGACTGGACGTGGTGCTGTTTGTACGCAACACGCGCAGCATTGAGCTGACCGAATCCGGTTTTTATTTTTATCGTAAAGCGACCGACCTGCTGAATGACTTTCATGCCATCAAGCGCGGGATTGATACCATTTCTCAGGGCATTGAGACGCGGGTGCGCATCTGCATAAACCAGCTTTTGTATACGCCACGCCATACCGCGCGTTTGCTCCAGGTGCTGAAAAAACAGTTTCCCACCTGCCAGATCACGGTGACGACCGAGGTGTATAACGGCGTCTGGGATTCCATCATTAATAATCAGGCCAATATCGCCATTGGCGCGCCGGATACGCTGCTGGACGGCGGCGGCATTGATTACACCGAGATAGGGGCGATCCGCTGGGTATTTGCCATCGCGCCCACGCATCCGCTGGCGTTCGCCCCGGAGCCCATTTCCGAAAGTCAGCTGCGTCTGTATCCCAATATCATGGTCGAGGACACCGCGCATACCATCAACAAGAAGGTGGGCTGGCTGCTTCACGGTCAGGAGGCGATTCTGGTGCCGGACTTCAACACGAAATGCCAGTGTCAGATCCTGGGGGAAGGTATTGGCTTTTTACCGGAATATATGACGCGTGAGGCGGTGGAGGAAGGGCTGCTGGTAACGCGGCGGATCAATAATCCACGTCAGGATTCGCGCATGCTGCTCGCCACGCAGCATGCGGCGACCGGTCAGGTCACGCGCTGGATCAAACAGCAGTTTGGCCCGGAAGGCGTGCTGACCCGGATCTACAGTGACTTACTGTGGCGTACCTAGCTCTTCGTCTGAACCCAAAACGCGTGGATAAGACCGGGGAAGTAGCCCAGGATGGTCAGAAGGATATTCAGAATAAACGCCCAGCCCAGCCCAGCCCCTTGCCAAGCAGCACGCCCAGCGGCGGGAGAATAATCGTAAAAACAACGCGCCAAAAACCCATAAAAAACTCCGTGCAAGCTAACCAATTGAAAATTATAAAAGACACTTCTCTAAGCGTAGCCAGTTTACGGTTAACTGCCATGCGTCTCTCGCGCTTTTACCTGCCTTTACCCTCTTTACACTGGCTTAAACCCCCGCCTTAAATGCTCTACTGTTCTGAAATTGACGGTAAGGAAACGCAATGTCTCTTCCTCTTATTTCGCCGCAGCAGGCAAACGCGCTGATTGCTGAAAGTGATACCGTGGAACCGACGTACCTGATAAGGAGTATCTGAAAGATTAGGCTGTACCCCGCCCCCGGACGTGGGCTATGGTGAAGATCATGACAATGATGAGGAGGTGCTATGTTTTCTGTCGGTGATTATGTCCAACCGCGTCAGGGCGGTCCGAAACTGAAAGTGCTCGAAGTGAATGGTGAAAACATTGTGGCTGTGCAGGCCAGCAATGAGCAGGGCGAGAAATATCACCTGAAAGCGGCGGACGTGGTTCTGTACTCCGAAGACGGTGACTTTGGCGTCTGCTAAGTCAATAAACGGGCGGAATACACCGCCCGAATAATCATCAGATCAGGAAATCGTCCAGCGATTTACCGTTTGCCAGTGCGGTTGCAATTGGCTTTGGCGTACGCCCCTGGCCGGTCCAGGTTTTTTCTTCACCGTTCGCGTCAATAAAACGATATTTCGCCGCACGCGCTTTACGTTTTTTCGTCGGCTGACCCGCCTGCGCCAGATCACTGCCTAACAGATCGCTCGGAGAAATACCGTCAGCTTTCATCAGTTCCAGCAGAGCATTAATTTTATCCTGCTGTTCAGCGCGTTGACGCTCTAATTCAGCCTGCTCGCTGCGTTTTTCTTCAGTGACAATCCGGAATTTTTCCAGCACTTCTTCCAGAACATCCATGGATAATTCACGTGCCAGCGCCCGGAGGGTACGAATATTATTAAGATTCTGTAACGTTAAAGCCATAATAATGAAAAACCTTTCTTCGTGTGTATAACATAAATCAGGCAACAGAATAATTGATTTTGGTTCTGATATCTACCCACCCTGACGTTTTGACATTATTGTAAATGTTTTAGAATATCCCGTTAATATAACCCCGATATATATGTCTGTTTTAATGCGTAATATACCGCCCTTCCCCAGGCCAAAAACCCCTGTTTAAAACAGTTCAAAAAACCGCCTCCACTCTCCCACACAACAGAGGTTTTACACGCGCACTGATAAACTAATCCATTGATTTATTTTAATAAAATATGGACAGGGAGAGAAAATAACGAAGCGCGCAAAAAACGCACAACTTTAGAGAGTTTTATGGCCAAAGCGACTGCAAATAAAAATTAATCACTACTTGTTAGTTAAAAGCCAGAGAGATACGCTATACACTCATAGCAAACCAACCTAAAGCACTAAAGGCCGCAGGTAAAACGCCACTTTTTTGTCCTGTTCGAGGAGTTCAGACATGTTCTCACCGCAGTCTCGCCTGCGCCATGCGGTAGCGGATACGTTCGCGATGGTCGTTTACTGTTCCGTCGTGAATATGCTGATTGAAATTTTCCTGTCGGGAATGTCCTTTGAGCAATCCCTCTCGTCGCGCCTGGTGGCCATTCCGGTGAATATCATGATTGCCTGGCCGTACGGCCTGTATCGCGATGCAGTGATGCGTTTAGCCCGGCGTATTAGCCCGGCGGGTTGGGTAAAAAACCTGGCGGACGTGCTGGCTTACGTAACGTTCCAGTCCCCGGTGTATGTGGTTATTTTGCTGACGGTGGGCGCAGACTGGCATCAAATCGCCGCTGCGGTAAGTTCAAATATCGTGGTATCCATGCTGATGGGTGCGGTGTACGGTTACTTTCTTGACTACTGCCGCCGCCTGTTTAAAGTCAGCCCTTATAGCCAGGCAAAAGCGTAAGGTAAGGCGACTGGCTCAGGCCAGTCGCAGAGTTATTGTACGTCGCCAAACAGCCCTTTCAGGAACCGCTCCAGCGCCATACGCGAGCTGAAACCGTGCGGAATACCATAATGTTCATGCGTCTCGCCGCCTAAATAGAGCGGAAATTGCTGATAATGATCGCAGGTTTTAATATCCGAGGCGGGCTCAGCAAATGACAGGCTTCTGTCTTTGAGTGTCGGGTGAATAATGAGAGCAGTACGCCCCATTCTTGCTTCACGGTTGACGTAAACATAATTCTCACCACGGCGATATCCGTACGCTTTTGATGTTACCTCATCCATGGTGAACCCTTCTTTTTCAAGAACGCGCGCCACCTCATCGGGTCGTAAATACATATCTTTTCCTCATTATCATTCCTGCCCGGCAACCTTACAGTATTCAGCATTAGCAGGGCTTTCAGAATATTCCATAAACTGCCCGATAAGCCGTGACTCGCTTCAGATATTACATTTCTGGACTAAACTAAACGGGAACACAAATTATGGAGGATCGTATGTTTAACAGACCGAACCGAAACGATATTAATGACGACACACAGGATATTCGTAACGATGTCAGCCAATTAGCGGACACGCTGGAAGCCGTATTGAAATCCTGGGGCTCTGACGCGAAGGACGAAGCAGATGCCGCGAAACGTAAGGCTCAGTCTCTGCTGCGTGAAACGCGGGCAAGGATGAATGGCCGCTCACGTACCACTCAGGCGGCCTGCGACATGGCCAGCTGCGCCACCACCTTCGTACGTGAAAAACCACTTTGTACGCTGGGAACGGTCGCGGCGGTCGGGATTTTTGTCGGCGCCCTACTTAGCCTGCGTAAGTAAGCGCGCGTTCTCAGCCCCGGTCGCCTCAGGCGCCGGGGCTTTTCTTTGCCTGACAGCCTGAAAAACCCGCACAGCCCACCCTGCCCCGCCAGGCTCATCGTTGGGGCCTTATTAATCTGTATTTCCCATATCTTGTGTGGTTGAAACTTATCGCAACTACATCTAGTATTCCCTTTAGCAAGACACACACAACATGACGCGTTTACTCGCGCCGTTCTCTCATTCTAAATGGAAATACGAATCATGAGCATTATTATTTACACTCGTAACGATTGTGTTCAGTGCCACGCCACGAAACGGGCGATGGAGAGCCGCGGCGTGGCATTTGAGATGGTCAATATTGATCAGGTGCCCGACGCGGCAGACACCCTGCGGGCGCAGGGGTTTCGTCAGCTTCCGGTTGTCGTTGCCGGCGACACCAGCTGGTCTGGCTTCCGTCCGGATATGATCAACCGCCTTGCCGCTCAGGGCGTCAGTGCATGAGCACGCTGGTCTACTTTTCCAGCAGCTCGGAAAACACGCTTCGGTTTATGGAGCGTCTCGGGCTGCCCGCGATACGCATTCCGCTGAACGAGCGGGAGCGTATTCAGGTAGACGAACCCTACATTCTGGTGGTGCCCAGCTATGGCGGTGGCGGCACCGCAGGGGCTGTGCCTCGTCAGGTGATCCGCTTTCTGAACGATCCCCATAACCGGCAGCTGATTCGCGGCGTGATCGCCGCAGGCAATCGCAACTTCGGCGAGGCCTTTGCCCGCGCCGGGGATGTCATCTCTCAAAAATGCGGCGTGCCGTATCTCTATCGTTTTGAACTGATGGGGACACAGCAGGACGTAGAGAACGTGCGTAAAGGAGTGAACGAATTTTGGCAACGACAACCGCAGAACGCGTGATTCAGGCGACGCCGGATTACCACGCATTAAACGCCATGCTAAACCTCTATGACCGGGAGGGGCGCATTCAGTTTGGCAAAGATCATGAGGCGGTGGACGCCTTTTTTGCCGCTCATGTACGCCCGAACAGCGTCGTCTTTGGCAGCCAGCAGGAACGTCTCGACTGGCTGGTAAAAGAGGGTTATTACGAAGAGCGTGTCCTGACACGCTACGACCGCGCCTTCGTGGTGGCATTGTTTGAACGGGCGCACGCCAGCGGTTTTCGCTTCCAGACGTTTCTCGGCGCGTGGAAGTATTACACCAGCTACACCCTGAAAACCTTTGACGGCAAACGCTATTTAGAAAGCTTTGAAGATCGGGTGGTGATGGTGGCGCTGACGCTGGCGCAGGGCGATGAAGCGCTGGCCGAAAGACTCACGGAGGAGATCCTCTCCGGTCGCTTCCAGCCCGCCACGCCAACGTTCCTTAACTGTGGGAAAGCCCAGCGCGGCGAACTGGTCTCCTGCTTCCTGCTGCGTATTGAAGACAATATGGAGTCGATTGGCCGTGCGGTGAATTCGGCGCTACAGCTTTCGAAACGCGGCGGCGGCGTGGCGTTTCTGCTCTCGAACCTGCGGGAAGCGGGCGCACCAATCAAGCGCATCGAAAACCAGTCTTCCGGCGTCATCCCGGTGATGAAGATGCTGGAAGATGCCTTCTCATACGCCAACCAGCTCGGCGCACGTCAGGGCGCGGGCGCGGTTTATCTGCACGCGCACCACCCGGACATTCTGCGTTTTCTGGATACCAAACGTGAAAACGCCGACGAAAAGATCCGCATCAAAACCCTGTCGCTTGGCGTGGTGATCCCGGATATCACGTTTAAGCTGGCTAAAGAGAATGCCGACATGGCGCTCTTCTCACCGTATGACGTTGAGCGGATTTACGGCAAAGCCTTTGGCGACGTGGCGATAAGCGAGCTGTACGACGAGCTGGTGGCCGACGATCGCATTCGCAAAAAAACCATCAACGCCCGCGATTTCTTCCAGACGCTGGCTGAAATTCAGTTTGAGTCCGGCTATCCGTACATCATGTACGAGGACACGGTGAACCGCGCTAACCCGATTGCCGGGCGCATCAACATGAGCAATCTGTGCTCGGAGATTTTGCAGGTCAACAGCGCGTCCAGCTACGACGAGAACCTCGACTACGCGGACGTGGGCAAGGATATCTCCTGTAACCTCGGGTCGCTAAATATTGCCCATACCATGGATTCACCCGATTTTGGCCGCACGGTAGAGACCGCCATTCGCGGGCTGACGGCGGTATCGGACATGAGCCACATCCGCAGCGTACCGTCCATTGAGGCGGGCAACGCCGCGTCGCATGCCATCGGCCTTGGGCAGATGAACCTGCACGGCTATCTGGCGCGGGAGGGCATCGCCTACGGAAGCCCGGAAGGGCTGGATTTCACCAACCTTTATTTCTACACCATCACATGGCATGCGCTGCATACCTCGATGATGCTGGCGCGCGAACGCCACCAGCGGTTCGCAGGCTTTGAGCAGTCCCGCTACGCCAGCGGAGAGTATTTCAGCCAGTACCTGGAAGGCGACTGGCAGCCGAAAACCGAAAAAGTACGCGCGCTGTTTGCCCGCGCTGGCATCACCCTGCCGACGCGTGAGATGTGGCAACAGCTGCGTGAAGAGGTGATGCGCTACGGCATTTATAACCAGAACCTTCAGGCGGTGCCGCCAACCGGCTCCATTTCCTATATCAATCACGCCACGTCGAGCATCCACCCCATCGTGTCGAAGATTGAAATCCGTAAGGAAGGCAAAACCGGGCGTGTCTACTACCCTGCCCCGTTTATGACCAACGAGAATCTGGCGCTGTACCAGGACGCCTATGAGATTGGCCCGGAAAAGATCATTGATACCTACGCCGAGGCGACTAAACATGTGGATCAGGGGCTGTCGCTGACGCTCTTCTTCCCGGACACCGCCACCACGCGGGATATCAACAAAGCGCAGATCTACGCGTGGAAGAAAGGCATCAAAACGCTGTACTACATTCGCCTGCGCCAGCTCGCGCTGGAAGGCACCGAAATTGAAGGCTGCGTGTCCTGCGCGCTGTAAGGAGAAAGGATGAAACTGTCACGCGTAAGTGCCGTTAACTGGAACAAAATTCAGGATGATAAAGACCTGGAGGTCTGGAACCGCCTGACCAGCAACTTCTGGCTGCCGGAAAAGGTCCCGCTCTCCAACGATATTCCGGCCTGGCAAACCCTGAGCCATGCCGAGCAGCAGCTGACAATCCGCGTCTTTACCGGCCTGACGCTGCTGGACACCATTCAGAATACCGTGGGTGCGCCCGCGCTGATGAGCGACGCGCTAACCCCGCACGAAGAGGCGGTAATGTCGAATATCAGCTTTATGGAGGCGGTGCATGCCCGCTCTTACAGCTCGATTTTCTCCACCCTGTGCCAGACCAGAGACGTGGACGCGGCCTACGCCTGGAGTGAAGAGAGCGCGTCATTGCAGCGCAAGGCAGATCTGGTGCTGGAATATTACCGGGCCGACGAGCCGCTGAAGAAGAAGATCGCCAGCGTGTTCCTGGAATCTTTCCTCTTCTATTCCGGCTTCTGGCTGCCTATGTACTGGTCGAGCCGGGGCAAGCTCACCAACACCGCCGATTTGATTCGCCTCATCATCCGCGATGAAGCGGTACACGGGTATTACATCGGCTATAAGTATCAGAAAGGGCTGGAGAAAGTCAGCGCGGAAAAACGCGAGGAACTCAAAGGTTTTGCCCTCGATTTACTGATGGATCTGTATGACAACGAGCTGAGCTATACCGAAGAGCTGTACGCCGGAACGGGCTGGGAAGAGGACGTAAAAGCTTTCCTCTGCTATAACGCCAACAAGGCGCTGATGAACCTGGGCTACGAAGCGTTATTCCCACCAGAAATGGCGGAGGTGAACCCGGCGATCCTCGCGGCGCTGTCGCCCAACGCCGATGAAAACCACGACTTCTTTTCCGGGTCCGGCTCGTCGTACGTGATGGGTAAAGCGGTGGAAACGCAAGACGAGGACTGGGATTTTTAATGAATGAATTAACGTTCATTAATTAACTCTGCATTTCATTATTTCCAGCCGAATATTCCACGACGTACTACACTGTAATTTCCCCGTCATATTCGCCTGAATCACACCGATTCAGGCGAAATTCTCCCATGCAACAGCAAAAAATTGAGAAAAATTCAAACCGCCCTCAGCCCTTTATTCATGGGAAATTCAGCCGTTTCGCTTGCGGCAAAATTCCGGCCTCAGGCCGGTCCAGGGTTGTCTCAGATTCTGAGTATGTTAGGGTAATGCCAGTTAACTATTTACCATGGTAATCATATCGACATAAACAAATAACAGGACACTCTCTATTGCATGGCAATTAAATTAGAAGTGAAAAATCTTTATAAAGTATTTGGCGAGCACCCGCAGCGCGCATTCAAATATATTGAGAAAGGCCTTACGAAAGAGCAAATTCTGGAAAAAACCGGGCTATCGCTTGGCGTTAAAGACGCCAGTCTGGCCATTGAAGAAGGCGAGATTTTTGTCATCATGGGATTATCCGGTTCGGGTAAATCCACTATGGTTCGCCTTCTCAATCGCCTGATTGAACCCACCCGCGGACAGGTGCTGATAGACGGCGTGGATATCGCCAGAATATCAGACGCAGATCTCCGCGAGGTGCGCAGAAAGAAAATTGCGATGGTGTTTCAGTCATTTGCACTGATGCCGCACATGACGGTACTCGATAATACCGCCTTTGGCATGGAGTTAGCCGGCACGCCCGCTCAGGAACGTCAGGAAAAAGCCCTTGATGCACTGCGTCAGGTCGGGCTGGAAAATTATGCTCATGCGTATCCGGATGAACTCTCCGGCGGTATGCGTCAGCGTGTGGGATTAGCGCGTGCATTAGCGATTAATCCGGACATTTTATTAATGGACGAAGCCTTCTCGGCGCTCGATCCCTTAATTCGCACCGAGATGCAGGATGAGCTGGTAAAATTACAGGCCAAACATCAGCGCACCATTGTTTTTATTTCTCACGATCTGGATGAAGCCATGCGTATTGGCGACCGTATCGCCATTATGCAAAATGGTGAAGTGGTGCAGGTCGGCACACCGGATGAAATTCTCAATAATCCGGCGAATGATTATGTGCGCACCTTCTTCCGCGGCGTGGATATTAGCCACGTATTCAGTGCGAAAGATATTGCCCGTCGAACACCAAACGGCATTATTCGTAAAACGCCAGGTTTTGGCCCGCGCTCCGCGCTGAAGCTGTTGCAGGACGAAGACCGTGAATACGGTTATCTGGTTGAACGCGGCAATAAATTTGTCGGCGTGGTCTCCATCGACTCTCTGAAAACCGCCCTGAGCGAAAACCTGGGAATCGATGCAGCGTTGATTGACGCTCCGCTTGCCGTGGACGCCGAAACGCCGCTCAGCGAGTTGCTCTCTCACGTGGGTCAGGCGCCGTGCGCCGTGCCGGTCGTCGGTGAAGAACAACAGTACGTTGGCATCATCTCAAAACGGATGCTGCTACAGGCTTTAGATCGCGAGGGGACAAACAATGGCTGATCAATCAAACCCATGGGGCACCACTGAAGCAGCGGACAGCGCGGCGCAATCTGCCGATGCGTGGGGGTCGACGCCTGCGCCTGCCGATGGCGGCGGCGCGGCAGACTGGCTCAACAGCGCACCAGCGCCTGCCCCAGAGCATTTCAATATTATGGATCCGTTCCACAAGACGCTGATCCCGCTGGATAGCTGGGTAACGGAGGGGATCGACTGGGTCGTTACCCACTTCCGTCCGGTGTTCCAGGGGATCCGCATCCCGGTGGATTACATCCTGAACGGCTTCCAGCAGCTGATGCTGGGCATGCCCGCGCCGGTGGCGATTATCCTGTTCTCGCTGATCGCATGGCAGTTCGGCAGCGCGGGTATGGGGATCGCCACGCTCATCTCCCTGATTGCCATCGGCGCGATTGGCGCGTGGTCTCAGGCGATGATCACCCTGGCGCTGGTGCTGACCGCCCTGCTGTTCTGCGTGGTGATCGGCCTGCCGATGGGGATCTGGCTGGCGCGCAGCCCCAGGGCCGCGAAGATTATCCGCCCGCTGCTGGATGCGATGCAGACCACGCCAGCGTTCGTTTATCTGGTGCCTATCGTGATGCTGTTCGGCATCGGTAACGTACCGGGGGTGGTCGTGACCATTATCTTCGCCCTGCCACCGATTATTCGCCTGACCATTCTGGGCATTAACCAGGTGCCTGCGGATCTGATAGAGGCATCGCGCTCGTTCGGCGCCAGCCCGCGTCAGATGCTGTTTAAGGTTCAGCTTCCGCTGGCGATGCCGACCATTATGGCAGGTGTTAACCAGACGCTGATGCTGGCGCTGTCGATGGTGGTGATCGCCTCGATGATTGCCGTTGGCGGGTTAGGTCAGATGGTACTGCGCGGCATTGGCCGTCTCGATATGGGGCTGGCGACCGTCGGCGGCGTCGGGATTGTGATCCTCGCCATCATTCTTGACCGCCTGACCCAGGCTGTCGGTCGTGATTCACGTAGTCGCGGCAACCGTCGCTGGTACACCACCGGCCCTGTCGGGTTACTCACCCGCCCATTTACAAAATAAGGAACAACGATGCGACATAACGTACTTTTTGCCACAGCGTTTGCGACCCTTGTCTCCACCAGCGCAGTTGCCGCTGACCTGCCGGGCAAAGGCATTACCGTGCAGCCGGTGCAGAGCACCATTTCGGAAGAGTCCTTCCAGACCCAGATTGTCAGCCGTGCGCTGGAGAAACTGGGCTATACGGTGAATACCGCCAGCGAAGTGGATTACAACGTGGGCTATACCTCCATTGCCTCCGGTGATGCCACCTTTACCGCCGTGAACTGGCAGCCGCTGCACGACGACATGTATGCCGCCGCAGGCGGTGACAAGAAATTCTACCGCGAAGGCACCTTTGTGACCGGCGCTGCGCAGGGATATCTGATCGACAAGAAAACCGCCGATAAATATCACATCACCAATATTGAACAGCTGAAAGATCCGAAGATCGCAAAACTGTTTGATACCAACGGTGACGGTAAAGCCGACATGATGGGCTGTTCGCCGGGCTGGGGCTGTGAAGCGGTGATTAACCACCAGAACAAAGCCTTCGATCTGGCGAAGACCGTCGACGTGAGCCACGGCAATTACTCTGCGATGATGGCCGACACCATCGCCCGCTTTAAAGAAGGCAAGCCGGTGATCTACTACACCTGGACGCCGTACTGGGTGAGCGACGTGCTGAAGCCGGGCAAAGACGTGGTGTGGTTGCAGGTGCCCTTCTCCTCCCTGCCAGGCGAGCAGAAAGATATCGACACCAAACTGCCAAACGGCATGAACTATGGCTTCCCGGTGAACACCATGCATATTGTGGCGAACAAAGCCTGGGCCGAGAAAAACCCGGCGGCGGCGAAGCTGTTCTCGGTGATGAAACTGCCGCTGGCAGACATTAACGCCCAGAACGCGATGATGCACGCGGGTAAATCATCCGAAGCTGATATCAAAGGCCACGTGGATGGCTGGATCAAAGCCCACCAGCAGCAGTTCGATGGCTGGGTGAAAGAGGCGCTTGAGGCGCAGAAGTAAAACATTTTCCCTCACCCTAACCCTCTCCCAGGGGAAGAGGGAACGATGACCACCCTCTCCCCCTGGGAGAGGGTCGGGGTGAGGGGATCAAACCGCACCCAACCTTAACCGCACAATCCACCACGTAACAATTCCCCAACATTCACCATCATTGGTTATTATGTTTCCGGAAAAATAATCACTTAACTCACGATTCCTGAAACTAATGACAAAAACAACTCAAGGGCTTAGCCCCGCACTCATCCTTTTAATGTCCGTGGTAACGGGTCTGGCCGTCGCCAGCAACTATTACGCACAACCACTGCTCGACACCATCGCACGCGCCTTCGATCTTTCAGCCAGCTCCGCCGGGTTTATTGTCACCGCCGCACAGCTCGGCTATGCGGCCGGGCTGCTGTTCCTGGTGCCATTAGGCGATATGTTTGAGCGCCGGATGCTTATCGTCTCCATGACGCTGCTGGCGGCGGGCGGGATGTTGATCACCGCCAGCAGCCAGTCGTTAACGATGATGATTATCGGCACCGCGCTGACGGGGCTGTTCTCGGTGGTGGCGCAAATTCTGGTTCCCCTCGCCGCGACGCTGGCTTCCCCGGAAAAACGCGGCAAAGTGGTCGGCACTATCATGAGCGGCCTGCTGCTGGGCATCCTGCTGGCGCGAACCGTTGCCGGGCTGCTGGCGAGCCTCGGCGGCTGGCGCACCGTTTACTGGGTGGCGAGCGTGCTGATGGTTATCATGGCGCTGGCCCTGTGGCGCGGCCTGCCAAGGGTGAAGCAGGAAAATCACCTGAACTATCCGCAGCTCCTCGCCTCCGTTTTCAGCCTCTTTACCCGGGATAAACTCCTGCGCACGCGCGCCATTCTGGGGTGTCTCACCTTCGCTAACTTCAGCATCTTATGGACGTCGATGGCGTTTCTGCTCGCCGCGCCGCCGTTTAACTACTCAGAAGGCGTGATTGGCCTGTTCGGGCTGGCAGGCGCGGCTGGCGCACTGGGCGCGCGCCCGGCGGGTGGGCTGGCCGACAAAGGCAAATCTCATATGACCACCTCCGCAGGGCTGGTTTTACTCCTGCTCTCCTGGGCGGCCATCTGGTACGGACACGTATCTGTGCTGGCGCTGATTGTCGGTATTCTGGTGCTCGACCTCACCGTGCAGGGTGTACATATCACCAACCAGACCGTGATTTACCGCGTTAAGCCGGATGCCCGCAACCGTCTGACGGCCGGGTACATGACCAGCTACTTTATCGGCGGCGCGGCGGGTTCGCTCATCTCAGCCTCCGCCTGGCAGCATGCGGGCTGGACGGGCGTGTGCGCCATCGGCGCCATCGTCGCGGCGATAAATCTGCTGGTATGGTGGCGCGGCTATCACCGTCAGGAAGCAATTCACTAAGTTTTACATTGCTTTGGGCCCCCTGGGGTGTAAAGGGGGCCTGCATCTGTTAAGGTAACGGTAATCATTTATCCCAGAAATTTTACTGTGGGTGACATATTTACTACCGGCATGAATAGTTCAGACCCCTGTCCTCACATCCCCTCTTTCGCGGGTACACACCCCACGCTCTCTGTGCTCACCGGGTCACGGATTTACCCGGCGCTTTCTGATGGTGACATACGTTTGGCGGATATAACCGCACAAATAATTCATTTACATTATTTGTCACTGTCGTTACTATATCGGCTGTAATTAATGAGGTTATGCCCAAAATGGATAGTTCGTTTACGCCCATTGAACAAATGCTTAAGTTCCGCGCCAGTCGTCATGAGGACTTCCCGTATCAGGAAATCCTGCTGACCCGCCTGTGCATGCACATGCAGGGTAAGCTGCTGGAAAATCGTAACAAGATGCTGAAAGCGCAGGGGATTAACGAGACGTTGTTTATGGCGTTGATTACGCTGGAGTCTCAGGAAAATCACAGCATTCAGCCGTCGGAACTGAGCTGTGCGCTGGGGTCATCCCGTACCAATGCGACCCGTATCGCGGATGAACTGGAAAAGCGCGGCTGGATTGAACGCCGTGAAAGCGATAACGATCGCCGCTGCCTGCATCTGCAACTGACCGAGAAAGGTCACGAATTCTTGCGCGAAGTGCTGCCACCGCAGCACAACTGCCTGCACCAGCTCTGGTCTGCCCTCAGCACCGCCGAGCGCGACCAGCTTGAGCACATTACTCGCAAGCTGCTCACCCGTCTGGACCAGATGGATGAAGACGGCGTCATCCTTGAGGCGCTGCGCTAACGCGACGATCCGCTCAACATTCCAGATTGCTAAAAAGAAAAACTGACAGGCCAGCACGTGAAACTGCTGGCCTTTCTGACAACAGGTCGGCTCAGCCGATGTGAAAATAAAAAGATCGTGGAGAACAACAATGAGCGCAAATGCGGAGAACACCCTCCCGCAGCAACCGGCCAACAAAAAGGGCAAACGTAAGAGCGCCCTTATTCTGCTGACCTTGCTCTTTATTATTATTGCCGTGGCATATGGGATCTATTGGTTTTTAGTCTTGCGTCATGTTGAAGAGACAGACGATGCATACGTGGCAGGGAATCAGGTTCAAATCATGGCCCAGGTGTCAGGCAGCGTGACGAAAGTCTGGGCTGATAACACCGACTTTGTGAAAAAAGGCGATGTGCTGGTCACGCTCGACCCGACCGACGCCCAACAGGCGTTTGAAAAAGCACAGACGGCGCTGGCCTCCAGCGTTCGCCAGACCCGCCAGCTGATGATCAACAGCAAGCAGCTTCAGGCCAATATCGACGTGCAGAAAACGGCCCTGGCTCAGGCGCAGAGCGACCTCAATCGTCGTGTTCCTCTCGGCACCGCCAACCTGATTGGCCGTGAAGAGTTGCAGCACGCCCGCGACGCGGTGGCCAGCGCACAGGCGCAACTGGACGTGGCGATCCAACAGTACAACGCTAATCAGGCGATGGTGCTGGGTACCTCTCTGGAAAACCAGCCAGCGGTGAAACAGGCGGCGACCGAAGTGCGTAACGCATGGCTTGCCCTGCAACGTACCAAAATCGTCAGCCCGATGACCGGCTACGTTTCCCGTCGTTCCGTACAGCCAGGGGCGCAGATTAGCACCACCACGCCGCTGATGGCGGTCGTTCCGGCAAACAATCTGTGGGTCGATGCGAACTTCAAAGAGACCCAGCTGGCGCATATGCGTATCGGCCAGACCGCGACCGTGGTCAGCGATATTTACGGCGATGACGTCAAGTACACCGGAAAAGTGGTCGGTCTGGACATGGGGACCGGCAGCGCGTTCAGCCTGCTGCCTGCACAGAACGCCACCGGCAACTGGATCAAAGTGGTACAGCGCTTGCCTGTGCGTATCGAGCTGGATCCTAAGCAGCTGGCAGACCATCCGCTGCGAATTGGCCTTTCCACGCTGGTGACGGTCGATACCGCCAACCGCGACGGTCAGATCCTCGCAAGCCAGGTGCGCAGTACGCCAGCTTATGAAAGTAACGCCCGTGAAATTAGCCTCGATCCGGTCAATAAGCTGATCGATGACATCGTGAAGGCAAACGCCGGTTAAGCCGAAGGTGAGCGTTATGCAACAGCAAAAGCCGCAAAAACCGCTGGAGGGGGCGCAGCTGGTCATTATGACCATTGCGCTGTCGCTGGCGACATTCATGCAGGTGCTGGACTCCACCATCGCAAACGTGGCGATCCCTACGATCGCCGGGAACCTTGGCTCATCGCTGAGCCAGGGGACCTGGGTCATTACCTCGTTCGGGGTGGCGAACGCCATCTCCATTCCCATCACCGGCTGGCTGGCGAAGCGCGTCGGTGAAGTGAAGCTGTTCCTCTGGTCGACGATCCTGTTCGTGCTGGCCTCCTGGGCCTGCGGCATGTCCAGCAGCCTGACGATGCTGATTTTCTTCCGCGTCATCCAGGGGATTGTCGCCGGGCCGTTGATTCCGCTGTCGCAGAGTTTGCTGCTGAACAACTATCCGCCCGCCAAGCGCTCCATCGCGCTCGCGCTGTGGTCGATGACGGTGATCGTCGCCCCAATTTGCGGGCCAATCCTCGGCGGCTATATCAGCGATAACTATCACTGGGGCTGGATCTTCTTCATCAACGTGCCCATCGGTGCGCTGGTGGTGCTGATGACGCTACAGTCTCTGCGTGGTCGCGAAACGCGGACCGAACAGCGGCGGATCGACGGCATCGGGCTGGCACTGCTGGTTGTCGGCATCGGCAGCCTGCAAATCATGCTCGACCGCGGCAAAGAGCTGGACTGGTTTGCCTCTACGGAAATCATTGTGCTGACGGTGGTCGCCGTGGTGGCCATCAGCTTCCTGATTGTCTGGGAGCTGACGGACGATAATCCGATAGTCGACCTCTCGCTGTTTAAATCGCGAAACTTCACCATCGGCTGCCTCTGTATCAGTCTCGCCTATATGCTCTACTTCGGCGCGATTGTTCTGCTGCCGCAGCTGTTGCAGGAGGTGTACGGCTATACCGCAACCTGGGCGGGGCTGGCCTCCGCGCCGGTGGGGTTAATTCCGGTTCTGCTGTCGCCGATTATTGGCCGTTTCGCCCATAAGCTCGACATGCGCAGGCTGGTGACGTTCAGCTTCATCATGTACGCCGTGTGCTTCTACTGGCGCGCGTATACGTTTGAACCGGGAATGGACTTTGGCGCCTCCGCGTGGCCGCAGTTTATTCAGGGCTTCGCCGTAGCGTGCTTCTTTATGCCGCTGACCACCATTACGCTTTCCGGCTTACCGCCTGAGCGGATGGCGGCGGCATCGAGCCTGTCGAACTTCACCCGTACGCTGGCGGGCTCCATCGGGACTTCGATCACCACCACGCTGTGGACCAACCGGGAATCGATGCACCATGCTCAACTCACCGAAGCGGTGAACCCGTTCAACCCTAACGCTCAGCAGATGTATAGCCAGCTTGAGGGGATGGGGATGACGGAGCAGCAGGCGTCCGGCTGGCTTGCCCAGCAGATCACCAACCAGGGGCTGATTATCTCGGCAAACGAGATTTTCTGGATATCGGCGGGGATCTTCATCGTCCTGCTGGGGCTGGTGTGGTTTGCCAAACCACCGTTTGGGGCCGGTAGCGGGGGCGGTGGGGCGCACTAGCCCTGTGCACGGGTTGCCGGGTGGCGGCTACGCCTTACCCGGCCTACGATCGTAGGCCCGGTAAGCGCAGCGCCACCGGGCAACAATCGCCCCCCTTGTCCAAAACGCGACAGCGATTGTCAGTTCCGATAAAGCAGCGCGCCTGAAATCGATTCACGATAGTGAAAAGACAACAGGAGCGCACCATGCTGAACACACCCGCCGACAAATACCAGCCTTACCCCACCCTTTCGTTGCCCGACCGCCGCTGGCCGGAGCAGATTATCACCCGCGCCCCGCGCTGGCTCTCGACCGACTTACGCGACGGTAACCAGGCGCTGGCCGAGCCGATGGACAGCGCGCGCAAGCTGCAATTCTGGGATCTGCTGCTGAGCTGCGGGTTTAAAGAAATCGAAGTCGCCTTCCCGTCCGCCTCGCAGACGGACTTCAATTTTGTGCGTCAGCTTATTGAGGAGAACCGCATCCCGGATGACGTCACCATTCAGGTGTTAACGCAGGCGCGGGACGATCTTATCCGTCGCACTTTCGACTCCCTGCGCGGTGCGAAACAGGCCACCGTCCATCTGTATAACGCCACCGCCCCGCTGTTCCGCCGTCTGGTATTCGGCATGGAGAAAGCGCAAATCGTCGAGCTGGCGACGCGCGCGACGCGCCTGATTCGTCAGCTGTGTGAAGAGAACCCTGACACCCGCTGGCAGTACGAGTACTCCCCGGAAACCTTCTGCTTTACCGAACCGGAGTTTGCGCTGGAGATTTGTGAAGCCGTAGCGGAGATCTGGCAGCCGTGCGCGGCGCGTCCGATGATCGTCAACCTGCCCGCTACCGTCGAAGTGAGCACGCCGAACGTCTATGCCGACCAGATCGAGTATTTCTGCCGCCACTTCAGCCGCCGCAGTGACGTCTGTATCAGCGTGCACCCGCATAACGATCGCGGTACCGGCGTCGCCAGCGCAGAGCTGGCCGTCATGGCCGGGGCTGACCGCGTGGAGGGCTGCCTGTTTGGTAACGGTGAGCGCACGGGCAACGTCTGCCTGGTGACGCTGGCGATGAACCTCTACAGCCAGGGCATTAGCCCGAATCTGGATTTCAGTGATATGAATCGGGTGGTTGAAACGGTAGAAACCTGCAACCAGCTGCCCGTCCATCCGCGCCATCCGTGGGCGGGTCGTCTGGCTTACACCGCCTTCTCCGGCTCGCACCAGGATGCCATCAAGAAAGGTTTCGATGCCCGTAAGCCTGGCGAACGCTGGGAGATGCCCTATCTGCCCGTCGACCCGCAGGATATTGGCTGTACCTATGAAGCGGTGATCCGCGTGAACAGCCAGTCAGGAAAAAGCGGAAGCGCCTGGCTTATTGAGCAAAACCACGGCCTGAAATTGCCTCGCGCCCTGCAACAGGATTTTAGCCAGCACGTGCAGCAGGAAACGGATAACCATGGAAAAGAGATGACGCAGAATGCGCTCTGGCAGCTGTTCCGCGCCCGCTACGGCCTGGTGGCGAGCCCGCCATTAGCGCTGCAATCGTACCGCAGCGACAGCCAGCAGGACGGCCAGCTGCGGCTGACGGCAAGCGTCGCCACGCAAGGGGGCACCCGCCAGCTGGAAGGCCAGGGAAACGGTTTGCTCTCCGCCGCCGCTCACGGCTTAAGCCGCTGGATCAACGCACCGTTTGTGATCAAGGATTATCACGAACATACGTTAGGCGAACGCAGCGACAGCCGCTCGGTGGCCTATATCCGCTGCCTGTTCCAGGATGGGACCAGCCGCTGGGGCGTGGGCATCGACAGCGACGTGGCACGCGCGTCGATTCAGGCGCTTTTTAACGCGGTCAGTCGTTCCTGAAGTAATCGCTGGGTGAGAGACCCATTACCCGGCGAAACATTGCCGTAAAGGCGCTGTGGCTGCCATACCCCAGATCCAGCGCCACGCGTAATACCGGCTGGCCCTGCGCCAGCCGCACTAAGGCTTCCAGCAGTCGCGCCCTTCTCACCCACTCGCCGTAGCTCAGGCCTGTCTGCTGCTGAAAATGACGGTTCAGCGTGCGTTCGCTCATCCCCACAATACCTGCGGCCTGGGCGCTGCTCCAGCTTTCTCCCGGGGCCATTCGGATCTGCTGGCAGAGGTGGCGCAGCGCTTCGCTTTCCGGCTCGGGCAGGTGAAACGGCAGTACCGGCATGAGGCGAATTTCATCGAGGATCAGCTCATAAACACGTTCATCGCGGCTTCCGGGTGCGTAAGATTCAGGAAGCGTAAGGGAGGTCAGGATCAGCTCGCGCAGCAGGGGCGAGATCTGCACGATCTGGCAGGTCGCCGGAAGATCGGCGCGCGCCAGCGGGTCGATAAACAGCGTGCGGGCAGCAACGTTGCCGGTGATGCGCAAGGCGTGCTGCGTACCCGCAGGTAGCCAGACGCCGCGACCGGGCGGCACCACCCAGCAGCCGGATGCGGTATCGACCCGCACGACGCCGGTGAGGCTGTGCAGGAGCTGCGCGCAGTCGTGCTGATGCCACGGCTCGCTGTCGCCATGAGCATAATCATGCGAAAACGGCACAAGCGGGCGATGGGTAAAGGAGAAGGTGGTGGTTGTCGTCATCAGGATTGTAGGCCCGGTCAGCGAAGCGCCACCGGGCATCCACAGGCACGATACTAAATGTGCAGTTCCTGAAGTTTTTCTTTTGGCAGGGCCAGCTCGTCATTGCTGTTTACACGAACATCACGTTCGATGATATGACGGGCAATCTCCTGAGCTTCTTCCAGAGAGTGCATCTGGTAAGTGCCGCACTGGTAAACGTTCAGCTCAGGGATCTGGTTCTGCTCTTTCACCTTCAGCACGTCTTCCATCGCCGCTTTCCACGCATCCGCGACGCGTTTCTCATCAGGCTGACCAATCAGGCTCATGTAGAAACCGGTGCGGCAGCCCATCGGAGAGATATCGATGATCTCCACGCCGTTGCCGTTCAGGTGGTCGCGCATGAATCCGGCGAACAGGTGTTCCAGCGTGTGAATGCCTTTCTCTGGCATCACTTCTTTATTGGGCACGCAGAAGCGCAGGTCGAAAACGGTGATCGTGTCGCCGTGCGGCGTGTTCATGGTCTTCGCCACGCGGACTGCTGGTGCTTCCATACGGGTATGGTCGACAGTAAAGCTATCTAATAACGGCATACGTCACCTCCGATAGTGATTTTTTTAAAATAAACTGAACTCTTCTACAGAATGCGCGTCTGAGTATATGAAAGACGCGCATTTGTTATCATCATCCCTGAATTCAGAGATGTATATTTTGGCCACAGCGATGTGGCCTTTTTCTTTTTGGTTCAGGCCTGCTTCGCCAGAAACGCCTCAAACGACTCCGTATCCGCCGCTTCGACCTCTTTCTGACGCACAACGGACGCATCACGCTCTGTCACAAAATCCGCTTCGCTCAGGATCTCTAACGGCTCCTGCATCAGCATCTCACGGTACTCCGCTGAGAGTGAACGCCCTGTGCCACCAATTCCCTGCTCAATCATAGAACGCAGAATACGTGCTGAGAATGTCAGTTCCGGGTTATCAAAGCTTTCAACCAGTTCGTCGCAGACCTTCTGGTAAGCTTCGCCGCCGTACACGCTGTCCAGCGTCTGGGCTACGCGCTTCAGGTCATGGAACAGATCCTTCCCTACCTTAGACAGTGGGAACTGAGCCGTTTCACAGCCAATACCTAACGTCAGACCCGGCTTGCGCCCTTCCAGAATCACGCGATTCCAGTTGGCACGGGTACACAGCAGTTCGTCGGAACTCATTTCCGGCGCATCAGCCAGTACGCACCAGACCATAAACAGGTCAAGGAAGCGAACCTGCTGCTCGTCAACGCCAATCGGTGAGAACGGGTTGATATCCAGCGAGCGCACTTCAATGTATTCGATCCCGCCGCGCTGTAGCGCATCCGACGGCGTTTCACCGCTGCGCGTCACGCGCTTCGGACGAATCGGCGCATACAGTTCATTTTCAATCTGCAACACGTTGGTGTTAATTTGCAGGCGCTTGCCGTCTTTTTCGAGGCCGATTTTTTCGTACTCTTCAGACGGGGTTTTAATCGCCCGCTTCAAGCCTGCCACATATTCGTGCAGATCGTTAAACGTAATTCCGAGATTGCTTTGCGATTTATTGGTATAGCCAAGGTCGCTCAGGCGCAGGGAGGTCGCGTACGGCAGGTAATACATACCACATTCGGTCTTCTCGAACGGAAGCGTGGTCGGTTTCCCTTGCAGGAATGATGAACAGATGGCCGGGGACGCGCCGAACAGATACGGAATAACCCAGCCAAAACGGTAGTAGTTGCGGATCAGGCGGAAGTAGCCCGCGGAGATCGCTTCTTTATCCGTTTCACCGCACTTCGCCTGCCAGAACGCCATCGGCAGCGAAAAGTTGTAGTGCACGCCAGAGATCGTCTGCATCAGTGCGCCGTAGCGATTTTTCAGTCCTTCGCGATACAGCGTTTTCAGCCGACCAATATTCGAGGTGCCGTACTGCGCCAGCTCGATATCCTGCCCCTGCTCGATATAGCACGGCATGCTGAGCGGCCACATACGCTCGTCGCCGAGGTTGCGGGCGGTGAAGCGATGCACGTCGCGCATGATCGTCAGCATATGATCAATATCACCGTCTACTGGCGTGATGAACTCCAGCAGCGCTTCGGCGAAATCGGTTGTGATCCATTTATGTGTCAGCGCCGAGCCTAACGCCTTCGGGTGTCCCGTAGTCGCTAAGCTACCATCCGCATTTACGCGCAGCGTTTCGCGCTCAAGCCCACGCTGAATACCCTTCAGTGCCTGAGGGTGATTTTCCAGCCAGGCCAGCGCCTGTGATACGTCCGGGATCAATTTGACCTCCCGCCTGTCAAAAAATTGTCACTCAGCATAATTGTAATGGTTGACGATTGAAGGTCGCGAATTCATTCCACCAATTAGTGCCACCACGTCATACCCTGTAGTGTTACCCATGCCAGTAAAACATAGCGTAACGCCTTGCCAAGGCACAAAAAAAAGAGCACCGGTCCCCAGGAAATGCGCATCCATCCCGCCAGCAGACACAGTAAATCGCCTATTACAGGCATCCAGCTTAATAACAGCGTGGCAGCGCCATAGCGTTTTAGCCAGCCCACTGCCTTTTCCTGCCAGCGAGATTTTTCGCGTAGCGGAAAGAAACGTCCAAGAATAACGTTAGTCAGCCCTCCAAGGCTATTACCCATTGTTGCTATTAAGACCAGCAACCAGGGCTGACTTACGCCGGACAACAGCATCGCCACCAGCACCACTTCCGAATTCCCCGGTAAGAGGGTGGAGCTTAAAAAACTGCTGGCGAATAATGAAGCGAGTGACAGCGCGTCACTCACAGTAAGCGAACGTCCACCGCCGCCATTCCGGCATCACGCGCGGCCTGAATGCCAAAATCAGCATCTTCAAACACCACGCATTTTGCAGGTGGAACACCCATTAATTCTGCACAGAGCAGGAAGGTATCCGGTGCGGGTTTGTGATGTTTAACATGATCGGCGGCAACGACGGCAGAAAAATAGTGGCGCAGGCCAAGGTGGTTGAGTAGCGCTTCAGCAATCGCGCTCTCGCTGCCCGTACCGACAGACATAGGACGACGCCCGTGCCACTCCTTGACGACGTCAATGAGTGGTAAAGGCTGCACGGTGTCTAACAGTATGGCTTTTACCGCGTCGGTTTTTTCACGCGCGAGCTGATGCGGGTCGAGATCGGCCTGATTCAGCTCAATCACGGCCTGTGCGATACGCCAGGTGGGCGATCCATTGAGGGCAATCATCGCCTGTAAATCGAAACGCATACCGTAACGGCCCAGGACTTCGGTCCAGGCCTGACGATGCGTGGGTTCGGTATCCAGGAGGGTGCCGTCCATGTCGAAGATCAAACCGTCATACTGTGCGTACATCGTGCTCTCGCTAAACGATTAACAAAGCATTACTTTATCGTAAAAGGGGATTTTTGTCGCTGATTGCGAAGTGATAACAATGAGAGTGATTAAGAACTAAACATCGAAGGGGATCACAAGAAGAGATGGTGCATCCGGGAGGATTCGAACCTCCGACCGCTCGGTTCGTAGCCGAGTACTCTATCCAGCTGAGCTACGGATGCATCGGGATTTACTGCTG
>NZ_KQ090002.1:374254-931698 GCF_001037885.1 Enterobacter sp. BIDMC109 | reverse complement strand
AAAAATGGTGCATCCGGGAGGATTCGAACCTCCGACCGCTCGGTTCGTAGCCGAGTACTCTATCCAGCTGAGCTACGGATGCATCGGGATTTACTACTGTACTGCTCGATATTCATATCACTTCGAAAGCAATATGAAGTAATAGATGGTGCATCCGGGAGGATTCGAACCTCCGACCGCTCGGTTCGTAGCCGAGTACTCTATCCAGCTGAGCTACGGATGCAAAATGGCGGTGAGGCGGGGATTCGAACCCCGGATGCAGCTTTTGACCGCATACTCCCTTAGCAGGGGAGCGCCTTCAGCCTCTCGGCCACCTCACCACACAACGCCTCTTTCGAGTGCTTCGAGCAACTCGTTAAGAGCTTCTCGTCGCTGCGTGGCGCATATATTACTTTCTGGGACTTATAAGTCAAACAATTTTCCACATGCTTTTTTCGTTTGCACAATTCGCACCCAATTCGCATGTAAAAGCCGCAAAGAGAGTGTTTTATAAGCGGATTTTGCAGGCATCTTCACAGAATTGTGTTGAGAGAAGCGCGTCTTTTGGATGAGATAAGATTATGAGAGTGGTCAAAAACGAAGCGTTTGAAATAGAACGGTAACTTTATGCAGGAAAAATAGCAGGAGGGTTGCGTCTCGCCCGACAGCGAGACGCGACAATATCAGTAACTGGACTGCTGGGATTTTTCAGCCTGGATACGCTGGTAGATCTCTTCACGGTGGACAGATACTTCTTTAGGAGCGTTAACACCAATACGTACCTGGTTACCCTTTACCCCTAAAACTGTCACGGTGACCTCATCCCCAATCATGAGGGTCTCACCAACTCGACGAGTCAGAATCAGCATTCTTTGCTCCTTGAAAGATTAAAAGAGTCGGGTCTCTTGTATCCCGGCATTATCCATCATATAACGCCAAAAAGTAAGCGATGACAAACACGTAAAGTGTAAGCAGTCACGGCATCACATTCTGTTAAACGTAAGTTTAGCCGATATACACAAACTCAACCTGACTTTATCGTTATCGATAGCGCAGTGAGCAAGACGCCATAACGTTACCGCTATGGCGTCTGCTTGTGCTTTGTAGTTATTACAGTTTCGCGCTTACCCAGCTTTCAACGCTGGCTAATGCCGCGGGAAGTGCCGCCGCATCCGTACCACCGGCTTGCGCCATGTCCGGACGACCGCCACCTTTGCCACCCACCTGCTGGGCGACCATGCCAATCAGTTCCCCTGCTTTAACACGATCCGTCACATCCTTAGAGACGCCCGCAATCAGAGAAACCTTACCCTCTGCGACCGTTGCCAGCACGATAACCGTCGAACCAAGCTGGTTCTTCAGATCGTCGACCATGGTACGCAGCATCTTAGGCTCAACGCCCGCCAGATCGCTGACCAGCAGTTTGACGCCCTTAATGTCTACCGCTTTGCTGGAGAGGTTTGCGCTCTCCTGCGCCGCAGCCTGTTCTTTCAGCTGCTGGAGTTCTTTTTCCAGCTGACGGGTACGATCCAGCGCGACACGCACTTTTTCGCCCAGGTTTTGACTATCGCCTTTCAGCAGCTGCGCGATCTCGTGCAGCTGGTCGCTCTGCGCATGCAGGCTGGCAATTGCGCCTTCCCCGGTCACCGCCTCAATACGACGCACGCCTGCCGCCGTCCCCGACTCGGAAACGATGCGGAACAAGCCGATGTCACCGGTGCGGGATGCGTGAGTACCGCCACACAGTTCGGTAGAGAAGTCGCCCATGCTCAGCACGCGAACGCGGTCGTCATATTTCTCGCCAAACAGCGCCATCGCACCTTTCTTCTTCGCTGCCTCGAGATCCATGATGTGGGTTTCGATTGGCAGGTTACGGCGGATCTGGGCATTCACCAGGTCTTCCACCGCACGAATTTCAGACGGCTTCATCGCTTCAAAATGCGAGAAGTCGAAACGCAGCACTTTGTCATTAACCAGAGAACCTTTCTGTGCAACGTGCGTACCCAGCACTTCGCGCAGGGCTGCGTGCATCAGGTGGGTTGCCGAGTGGTTCAGACGAATGCGCGCGCGGCGAGCTTCGTCAACGTTGGCCTGAACGCCCTCGCCCACTTTCAGAGAGCCGGAAACCAGTTTGCCCTGGTGACCAATCGCCTGACCGTATTTCTGGGTATCGCTTACGCTGAAGCTGAAGCCATTGCCTTTCAGTTCGCCTTTATCGCCAACCTGGCCGCCCGATTCCGCATAGAACGGCGTTTTATCCAGGATAACAACCGCGTTCTGGCCCGCGCTAATGCTGTCTACGGCTTTACCGTCAACAAACAGCGCGGTCACGTTGCTGGTCAGGGCCAGCTCTTCGTAGCCTTTAAATTCAGACGCGCTATCAACGCGGATCATCGCGTTGTAGTCCGCGCCAAAACCGCTGGATTCACGCGCACGACGACGCTGTTCTTCCATTGCGGCTTCAAAGCCTGCTTCGTCAACTTTGATGTTGCGCTCGCGGCAAACGTCCGCGGTCAGGTCAACCGGGAAGCCGTAGGTGTCGTACAGGCGGAAAGCGGTTTCGCCATCCAGCGTGTCGCCCTTGAGTTTCGCCAGCTCGTCGTCCAGCAGCGCCAGACCGCGTTCCAGCGTACGGGCAAACTGCTCTTCTTCGGTTTTCAGAACCTGTTCAACCTGCGCCTGCTGGCGTTTCAGCTCGTCACCGGCAGAGCCCATCACGCCAATCAGTGGCCCAACGAGTTTATAGAAGAAGGTGTCCTTCGCGCCCAGCATGTTGCCATGGCGGATCGCACGACGAATGATACGACGCAGCACATAGCCACGGTTTTCATTCGACGGGATAACGCCGTCAGCAATCAGGAACGCACAGGAACGAATATGGTCTGCGATAACGCGCAGTGATTTGTTGCTCAGATCGGTTGCGCCCGTTACCTCAGCAACGGCTTTGATCAGGGTGCTGAACAGGTCAATCTCATAGTTGGAGTTAACGTGTTGCAGAACGGCCGCGATACGCTCAAGGCCCATACCGGTATCTACGGACGGTTTTGGCAGCGGCTCCATGGTGCCGTCGGCCTGACGGTTGAACTGCATGAAGACGATGTTCCAGATCTCAATGTAGCGATCGCCATCTTCTTCCGCGCTTCCCGGAGGGCCACCCCAGATGTGGTCGCCATGATCGTAGAAGATCTCGGTGCACGGACCGCAAGGGCCGGTGTCGCCCATCTGCCAGAAGTTATCAGACGCGTAAGGCGCGCCTTTGTTGTCACCGATACGGATGATACGTTCGCGCGGGATACCCACTTCTTTTTCCCAGATGTCGAACGCTTCGTCATCGGTCTCATACACGGTCACCCACAGACGCTCTTTCGGCAGATTGAACCAGTTTTCACCGGTCAGCAGTTCCCACGCGTATTGAATGGCGTCGTGTTTGAAATAGTCGCCGAAGCTGAAGTTACCCAGCATTTCGAAGAAGGTGTGGTGGCGCGCGGTGTAACCGACGTTTTCCAGATCGTTGTGTTTACCGCCCGCACGCACGCAACGCTGTGAGGTTGTGGCGCGGGAATAATTACGCTTGTCGAGACCAAGGAACACATCCTTGAACTGGTTCATCCCGGCGTTGGTAAACAGCAGAGTCGGGTCATTGTTCGGTACCAGGGAGCTGCTGGCAACAACCTGGTGTCCCTTACTATGGAAAAAATCGAGAAACGCCTGACGGATCTCAGCGGTGCTCTTGCTCATAATTATCCTGAAATCAAGCTAACGAAATGTCGCAGCAGATCTGTATCTGTAAACAGTTGGACGGACCAGCTACTGGAAAAAGTGGGAATAAGATAAGTTTTCTTTAGTGGGAAGTAAAATCCCGCATGCGTTCAATCGGTAAAATTACGCCAGATATCCTGAATATCTTCCATCAGGAAGCCGCGGTAGAGCAAAAAGCGCTGGATTTTAACTTTTTCTGAAAATTCACGCGGCAGCGGCTCACCGTACTTTCGTACCGCCTGCTCACGCGCCAGTTCGCACCAGTCAATTTCACTTTCGCGCATGGCTTTTTCAATCGATTCACGGGCTACCCCTTTCTGGTTCAGCTCCTGGCGGATACGCGCTGGCCCATAGCCTTTACGACCACGGCTGGCAAGAAAGCGAGCGGCAAAACGGCCGTCATCCAGATAGTGATGCTCGTAGCACCAGGCAACCACGCGGTCATAATCTTCCGCGGTGGCATCAATGTCTTCCGGACCGTTTTTGCTCATGACGGGCGCTGACAGTTTCCGCCGCAGCTCCTGTTCGCTATGGTCACGCACGGCAAGAATACGCACGGCCCGATCCAGCAAGCGTGAGTAGGCTGGTCGGCGTGATGTCGATTCACTCATAAAAAACCTGTCGATTCAGAAATGCAAAAAGGGCCGCATCAGCAGCCCTTCATTTTTATCCGAGAGGATTAAAAGTCTTCGTTGGTTTCTTCAGCATCCGCGCCGTCGACCACGAAATCAGGTTTAGAGTCCTGGTTGTTCAGCAGGAGTTCACGCACCTTCTTCTCAATCTCTTTCGCCGCCGCCGGGTTCTCTTTCAGCCAGGAGATAGCATTCGCTTTACCCTGACCAATCTTGTCACCGTTGTAGCTGTACCATGCGCCCGCTTTTTCAATCAGCTTCTCTTTCACGCCCAGGTCAACCAGCTCGCCGAGGAAGTTGATACCTTCGCCGTAGAGGATCTGGAACTCAGCCTGTTTGAACGGTGCTGCGATTTTGTTCTTCACAACCTTCACGCGGGTTTCGCTACCGACTACGTTATCCCCCTCTTTCACCGCACCGATACGGCGGATATCCAGACGGACAGAAGCGTAGAATTTCAGAGCGTTACCGCCGGTGGTGGTTTCCGGGTTACCGAACATTACACCAATTTTCATACGGATCTGGTTGATGAAGATCAGCAGCGTATTGGACTGCTTCAGGTTACCCGCCAGCTTACGCATCGCCTGGCTCATCATACGTGCCGCGAGGCCCATGTGAGAGTCACCGATTTCACCTTCAATTTCCGCTTTTGGCGTCAGCGCCGCAACGGAGTCGACGATGATTACGTCAACCGCACCTGAGCGCGCCAGCGCGTCACAGATTTCCAGTGCCTGCTCGCCGGTGTCCGGCTGGGAGCACAGCAGGTTGTCGATATCAACGCCCAGTTTACGGGCATAGACCGGGTCCAGCGCGTGCTCGGCATCGATAAACGCACAGGTTTTACCTTCGCGCTGTGCCGCCGCAACAACCTGCAACGTCAGGGTGGTTTTACCCGAGGATTCCGGACCGTAGATTTCTACGATACGGCCCATCGGCAAACCGCCAGCGCCCAGTGCGATATCAAGAGAAAGCGAACCAGTGGAGATAGTTTCCACATCCATGGAACGGTCTTCACCCAGGCGCATGATGGAGCCTTTACCGAATTGCTTTTCGATCTGGCCCAGTGCTGCCGCCAACGCTTTCTGTTTGTTTTCGTCGATAGCCATTATTACTCCTGTCATGCCGGGAGAAGCAACTGCGCTTCACCATGGACTTCTGTTCTGTTGAGGCAATTATACTGTATAGTCATACAGTATCAAGTATTTTGTAGAAATTGTTGCCAGAGCGTTTTTAACGCGTATTCCGTTGCCTGACGACGCACGCTTTCGCGATCGCCGCTGAAGCATTCCCGGCGGGTGATCCCTTCACCTTTTGAGGTGGCAAAGCCAAACCAGACGGTGCCGACAGGCTTCACGTCGCTGCCGCCGTCCGGCCCCGCGATACCGCTGATGGAGATAGCGTAATCTGCGCGCGCCTCTTTCAGCGCGCCAATCGCCATCTCGATCACCACCGGCTCGCTGACCGCGCCATGCTGCTCAAGCGTGGCTTCACGCACGCCGATCATCTGCGCTTTCGCCTCGTTACTGTAGGTCACAAAGCCGCGTTCAAACCAGGCGGAACTGCCAGCAATATCGGTAATTGCTTTCGCCACCCAGCCGCCGGTGCAGGATTCTGCGGTCGTGAGAGTCGCGCCGCGCTGTTTCAGCGCCAGCCCCACCACTTCGCTTAGCTGCATCAATTCATGGTCAGTCATTCTCGCTCCAGGCCTTAGAAAAACATGCAGCACAAGATAGCACTTTCTCATCAAATATGGGGATGCGCGTCGGGTTTTACGAGGGGGCTTCAGAAAAAAGCCGATGCGGGCGCATCGGCCAGAGAGACGCTTATTTCATGCTGTTAGCGAGGGTGTCCACATTGTGGCGAAATGCCTTGACGTAGGTGTCCGCCACGCCGCCCTTCGCGGACAGCGCTTCCGGGTAAAGTTCACCACCCGGCTGGGCGCCCGTGGCGGTCGCAATCTGCTTCACCAGGCGTGGGTCAAGCTGGTTTTCCATAAACCAGGTTTTCACGCCGTCAGCTTTAATCTGATTGATGATCTCCGCTACCTGCGCCGCGCTGGCTTCACTCTCAGACGACAGCCCCTGCGGCGCCATAAACGTCACGCCGTAGGCGCGGCTGAAATAGCCGAAGGCGTCGTGGCTGGTCAGCACTTTGCGCTTCGCCTGTGGGATGTCGCTGAAACGCTTTTTAGCCCAACCGTCCAGTTGAGAGAGCTGCGCAATATAGGGTTTACCGGTAGCTTCAAGCGCCGCCGTATCTTCAGGATCGGCCTTCACCAGCCCTGAGAGAATATTTTGCGCATACAGCGCGCCGTTCGCCGCGCTGTTCCACGCGTGCGGATCGGTCACGGTTTTACCGTCCTCTTCCAGCGTGTGCGTTTTCACGCCGTCCGAAGCAACCACCAGTTGGCCTTTGAATCCGGAGGCTTTCACCAGACGGTCGAGCCAGCCCTCCAGCCCCAGCCCATTGACCACCACCACGTCAGCTTTACTCAGCGCCGCGCTGTCTTTGGGCGAAGGTTCGAAAGTATGGGGATCACCGTCCGGCCCCACCAGCGTCGTCACCTTCACACGATCGCCGCCAACCTGCTGCGTGATGTCTCCCAGGATGGAAAAGCTGGTCACCACATTAAGCGTTTTCGCCATTACGCCGTGCGTCATCATGCCGAGCGCGAGCGCCACGGCTAATCCTGTACGTTTCATCGTTTCCCCTTGCGTTAAAAAAGCGCCCGCAGGCTATCCGCCAGCCTGCTGCGCGTGCCAAATAAAACTGAAATAAAGAACAATGCGCTGGCGGTCAGCACAATGGAGGGCCCGGCGGGCAGACTCACTGCCCAGGAAAGGCTTAAGCCCAGCCACGCGCAAAAAATACCGCTGATACCCGCCATCAAAAGTAACCCTGGCAGTGTGCGCACCCAGCAGCGTGCCGCCACGGCGGGTAACATCATCAGCCCGACGGCCATCAGCGTGCCGAGCACCTGAAAACCGGCTACCAGGTTGAGCACCAGCAGCGCCAGAAACAGACCGTGTAACATCCCGGGCAGCCAGCGCGCGTTCACCTGCAACCACGCGGTATCAAACGCTTCGCTGACCAGCCCCCGATAAAAAATCGCCAGCGTGAGGAGCGTGAACATGCAAACGCCCGTCACGAACAGGGCTGACGCGCTATCCACGGCGAGAATGGAGCCAAACAGAAGATGAAGCAGATCGACATTTGAACCGCGCAGCGACACCAGCGTGACGCCCAGCGCCAGCGAGCCCAGGTAAAACCCCGCGAAGCTGGCATCCTCTTTAAGCGGCGTGCGGCGGCTGACCAGCCCGGCCACCAGCGCAACGGCGATCCCGGCAATAAACCCGCCGACAGTCATTGCCAGCAGCGACATCCCGCTGAGCAGATAGCCCACCGCGACACCCGGCAAAATGGCGTGAGAAAGGGCGTCCCCCATCAGGCTCATCCGACGCAGTTGAAGAAATACGCCCAGCGCAGTGGTGCTGACGGAGAGCGCCAGGCAAACCACCAGCGCGCGCCGCATAAAGCCGTACTCAATAAACGGCTGGAAGAAGAGATGCCAGATCATGCCACCCTCACCCGCTCGGTTTTCCAGTGCGGCGTATCAGCATCCAGCCGCAACGTTTGTGGGAAGTGGCGCGAGACGCGTTCGCTGTCGTGCAGGACCGCCAGCAGGGTCTGCCCCTGCATATACATCTCCAGCATCAGATCCATCAGCACGTTGCAGGTCGCTTCATCGACGCCGGTGAAAGGCTCATCCAGCATCACCAGCGGCGCCTGCTGCACCAAAACGCGGGCAAACAGCATGCGCTGAAACTGGCCGCCGGAAAGTTCATCTATGGTAGAGAACGCCATGGACTCCAGCCCCACGCGCTCCAGCGCGCCGGCAATGCGCATGCGGGTATCCCGACGAAAACCGGCAAACAGTGAGATTGCTGGCCAGCAGCCCATACTCACCACGTCCTGCACGGTCAGAGGAAATTGCGCCTCCAGCGCGTGACGCTGCGCCAGCCAGCCCACCACCGGACGTCTTCCCTGCCAGCGAAACGTACCGCTGACGGGCGGAATAAAGCCGGCGAGCGTTTTCAGCAGCGTGGATTTACCGCAGCCGTTGGCCCCGACGATAGCGGTCATGCTCCCGCGTTCAATCACGCCGGACAGCGCGCGCGTAACGGGCTGGCGATCGTAACCCGCCACCAGGTCGTTCATCACGATCATGGCAACGCCACCGCCCAGCGCACGGCCAGGCCGAGAAACAGAATGAGCACCAGCGCCAGCAGCAGCCGAACCGGGGATGAGAGAGAAAACAGGGACATGGATATCTCAATTCAAAAATAATGTTATAACATAACGATAATGAAAGTCGATTAAGATGTAAACGGTGGGAGTGAAATGGGAGTGTGGCGAAATGTTTCTGCAAACTTCCCTCTCCCGTGGGAGAGGGTCAGGGTGAGGGCATCAGGCCGCACCGTGCATGCAGCCATGCCGGGTGGCGGCGTTGCCTTAACCGGCCTAACCGTCAGGGTAACTTACTGGCTAAACGGTGACGCTGCCGGCACACGCGCCTGAGACACCGCCAGCCCCAGCTGCCACACCGCCATCGCATAGTGCGTGCTGTGGTTGTAGCGGGTAATGGTGTAGAAGTTCGGCAGCCCGAACCAGTACTGATAACCGGTTCCGACATCCAGGCGCAGCAGGCTCACCTGGTCAACATTGCCCAGCGGCTGAGACGGCGTTAAGCCTGCCGCTGCCAGCTGCGCTACGCTGTATTTGGTTTTAAATCCGTTTTCCAGACCAAACGCCTCGCCGTTCGCCTGCACCGCCACCTGGCCGCCCGGCGTCCAGCCATGCGCTTTGAAGTAGTTGGCCACGCTGCCAATGGCGTCTTCGGGATCCCACAGGTTGATGTGACCATCCCCGTTAAAATCTACCGCGTACTGCTTATAGGAGGACGGCATAAACTGGCCGTAGCCCATTGCCCCGGCGAACGACCCTTTCAGATCGAGCGGATCGTCCTGTTCGTCTCGCGCCATCAGCAGGAAGGTTTCCAGCTCGGAAGAGAAATAGTCGGCGCGGCGCGGGTAGTTGAAGGAGAGCGTCGCCAGCGCATCGAGGATGCGGGTTTTACCCATAATGCGTCCCCAGCGGGTCTCGACCCCAATAATACCGACGATGATCTCCGGCGGCACGCCATAGACCTGCCACGCACGGTTCAGGGCGTCTTCATACTGATTCCAGAACACCACGCCATTCTGCACGTTGTCCGGGGTAATAAACTGTTTGCGATAGCGCAGCCACGCGCCGTTTGGCCCGGTCGGCACCTGGGCTGTCGGCGCCTGCCTGTCCATCAGGCGCAGCACATAGTCCAGACGCTTCGCCTGAGACAAAATGGCATGCAGCTGCTGGCGGTCAAAACCGTGCTTGCTCACCATTTTATCGATGAACTGTTCGGCCGCAGGGTTATTCGCGAAGTCGCCGCCCATCTGCATCATATTGTGCTGCGGCTCCAGCAGGAATCCTCCGGAAGGCGCGCCCGCCGTTGGCTGAGCGGCTTCGGTCTTGGGTTTGCTACTACAGGCGGACAGGAGAATAAGCGCAGGCAACAGCGCTGCATAACGACGCTTGAACATGTGGCATCCATTTAACGAGTTCGGTAAGAACCCAGTATGGTAAAGCATCCCCAACTCCTCAAGGAAGCGGTACACACCTCCCCGACGCAAATCCGCGCTTTTTTCCACCAAAAATTATTCACCTCACCAATAAACTTTCAAAATAATACATTTTTCTTTCATTGTGAGATCTGATTAACACTTTAAAACCTTTCAAAGTGATTATTATTAGCCGCAGATAGACAAAAACAAACGCCCTACAGGAGAGAAGAATGATAGAAACCATCACCCACGGCGCCGAGTGGTTCATCGGGCTGTTTCAGAAAGGCGGCGAGGTATTCACCGGCATGGTGACCGGGATCCTGCCCCTGCTGATCAGCCTGCTGGTGATCATGAACGCCCTGATTAACTTTATCGGCCAGCAGCGTATTGAACGCTTCGCCCAGCGCTGTGCCGGCAATCCGCTGTCCCGCTACCTGATCCTGCCCTTCATCGGCACCTTTGTGTTCTGCAACCCGATGACCTTAAGCCTCGGCCGCTTTATGCCAGAGAAGTACAAGCCGAGTTATTACGCCGCCGCCTCCTACAGCTGCCATTCAATGAACGGCCTGTTCCCGCACATTAACCCCGGCGAGCTGTTTGTTTACCTCGGGATTGCCAGCGGTCTCACTACGCTGGGACTGCCGCTCGGCCCGCTGGCGGTGAGCTATCTGCTGGTCGGCCTGGTGACCAACTTCTTCCGCGGCTGGGTAACGGACCTCACTACCGCCATTTTTGAGAAAAAAATGGGCATTCAGCTTGATGAGAAAGTCCAGCTTTCGGGAGCCACAGTATGAACCGGATCCGCATAGATAAAGGCACGGGCGGCTGGGGCGGCCCGCTGGAGTTCGACGCCACCGAAGGCAAAAAGATCGTCTACATCACCGCGGGCACGCGCCCGGCGATCGTCGACAGGCTGCGCGAGCTGACCGGCTGGGAAGCGGTCGACGGCTTCAAGGAAGGCGAGCCGCCGGAAGCGGAAATCGGCGTGGCGGTAATCGACTGCGGCGGCACCCTGCGCTGCGGCATCTACCCGAAGCGCCGCATTCCGACGGTGAATATTCACTCCACGGGCAAATCAGGCCCGCTGGCGCAGTACATCCTTGAGGACATTTATGTCTCGGGCGTGAAGGAGGACAACATCACGCTGGTGAATGGCACACCCGCGCCGCAAAAAGCATCCCCGCGCGACTACGACACCAGCAAAAAAATCACCGAGCAGAGCGACGGCCTGCTGGCGAAGGTCGGGATGGGGATGGGGTCCGCCGTGGCGGTGCTGTTTCAGTCCGGGCGCGACACCATCGACACGGTGCTGAAAACCATTCTGCCGTTTATGGCGTTCGTCTCGGCGCTGATCGGCATCATCATGGCCTCCGGCCTCGGCGACTGGATTGCCCACGGCCTCGCCCCGCTCGCCAGCCACCCGCTCGGCCTGGTGACGCTGGCGCTGATCTGCTCCTTCCCGCTGCTGTCGCCGTTCCTCGGCCCGGGCGCGGTGATTGCCCAGGTCATCGGCGTGCTGATTGGCGTGCAGATTGGTCTGGGGAACATCCCTCCGCATCTCGCCCTGCCCGCCCTGTTTGCCATTAACGCTCAGGCGGCGTGCGACTTCATCCCCGTCGGGCTGTCGCTGGCGGAAGCGCGCCAGGAGACCGTGCGCGTGGGCGTCCCCTCCGTGCTGGTGAGCCGCTTCCTGACGGGCGCGCCAACGGTGCTAATTGCCTGGTTTGTCTCCGGCTTTATTTATCAATAAGAGGTTCCTGCCATGACCGTGATTTACCAGACCACCATTACCCGCATCGGCCAGAGCGCAGCCGATGCGCTGAGCGACCAGATGCTGATCACCTTCCGCGAAGGGGCCCCGGCAGATATCGAAGAGTTTTGCTTCATCCACTGCCACGGCGAGTTAAACGGCGAGCTGAAGGCCGGTGGCCAGCTGGAACTGGGCAAGGCGCGCTATGCCGTAACCGCCGTCGGTGACGTCGCCGAGCAAAACCTGCGCGAGCTGGGGCACATCACCTTGCGTTTCGACGGCCAGCCGCGGGCGGAGTATCCCGGCACGGTTCACGTTGAGGGGCCGGTTCCGCAGGCTGTCACCCCAGGCTGCACGTTAAAATTTATTTCGTAATAAAGGAGAGACACATGAGTCAGGTTGCCGTTGTCATTGGTGGGGGACAAACCTTAGGCGAGTTCCTCTGCCATGGGCTTGCCGCAGAGGGCTACCGCGTGGCGGTCGTGGATATTCAGAGTGAGAAAGCCGCCCGCGTAGCGGACGCCATCAACATCGAATTTGGCGAAGGGATGGCGTATGGATTTGGCGCCGACGCCACCAGCGAGCAGAGCGTGATGGCGCTGGCCCGCGGCGTGGATGAGATTTTTGGTCGCACCGATCTGCTGGTCTACAGCGCGGGGATTGCGAAAGCGGCCTTTATCAGCGATTTCGAACTGGGGGATTTTGACCGCTCGTTGCAGGTGAATCTGGTGGGCTATTTCCTCTGCGCCCGCGAATTTTCCCGTCTGATGATCCGCGACGGTATTCAGGGTCGCATCATTCAGATCAACTCAAAATCGGGGAAAGTGGGCAGCAAGCACAACTCCGGCTACAGCGCGGCGAAGTTTGGCGGCGTCGGGCTGACGCAGTCTCTGGCGCTGGATCTGGCCGAATACGGCATAACCGTTCACGCGCTGATGCTGGGTAACCTGCTGAAATCCCCGATGTTCCAGTCCCTGCTGCCGCAGTATGCCGCCAAACTTGGCATCAAAGCGGAGGACGTCGAACAGTACTACATCGACAAAGTGCCGCTGAAGCGCGGGTGCGATTATCAGGACGTGCTGAACATGCTGCTGTTTTACGCCAGCCCGAAAGCCTCGTACTGCACCGGGCAGTCGATTAACGTCACCGGTGGGCAGGTGATGTTCTGAGTTCATTCCCCGGTGGCGCTGCGCTTACCGGGGCTACAATCCCCGTAGGCCGGGTAAGGCGCAGCCGCCACCCGGCAGTTAAGGAGCCGATATGGTCACCGCACTCATCACCGTCGCCGCCCTCTCCTGGCTTTGCCAGATGGCGTTTGGCGGCTGGCAAATCCATCAGTTTAACCGCGCCTTTGATGCCCTGTGCCAGAAAGGCCGCGTGGGCGTCGGGCGTTCCGGCGGCCGCTTTAAACCGCGGGTTGTCGTCGCTGTTGCGCTGGATGAAAACAATATGGTTTGCGATTCCCTCATCATGCGCGGCGTAACGGTGTTTGCCCGTCCGACCAAAATCCAGGCGATCGACGGCATTTCGCTGCATGAATTACAACCTGATGTGATCTTCCCCCATGATTCACTCTGTCAGAATGCACTATCATTAGCGCTTAATCTGAAACATGGATAATTTCGTTGTGAAAGTTATAAACTTGCGGAATTATCATTTCGCAACGTAAGGAACGAAGCGCCTATGAAACCACGTCAGCGGCAGGCGGCCATACTTGAGCATCTGCAAAAGCAGGGAAAGTGCTCGGTAGAGGATCTGGCCCACTACTTTGACACCACCGGCACGACAATACGCAAGGACCTGGTGTTGCTCGAAAACTCCGGCGCCGTCATTCGTACCTACGGCGGCGTGGTGCTCAATAAAGACGAAGCCGACCCGCCTATCGACCACAAAACACTGATCAATACCCACCAGAAAGCGCTGATTGCCGAAGCCGCCGTCAAATTTATCCAGGACGGCGATTCCATTATCCTCGACGCAGGCAGTACCGTCCTACAGATGATCCCGCTGCTCAGCCGCTTTAATAACATCACCGTGATGACCAACAGCCTGCACATCGTCAATGCCCTGTCAGAGTTCGACAGCGAGCAGACCATCCTGATGCCCGGTGGCACCTTCCGTAAAAAATCCGCGTCGTTTCACGGGCAGCTGGCGGAGAATGCCTTCGACCACTTCAGCTTCGATAAGCTGTTTATGGGCACGGACGGCATCGACCTCAACGCGGGCGTGACCACCTTCAACGAGGTGTTCAGCGTCAGCAAAGCGATGTGCAACGCCGCGCGGGAAGTGATTTTGATGGCGGACTCGTCGAAGTTTGGCCGTAAAAGCCCCAACATTGTCTGTAGCCTTGAAAGCGTCGATAAGCTGATTACCGACGCAGGTATCGATCCGGCATTTAAAAAAGCGCTGGAAGCGAAGGGCATCGACGTGATCGTAACCGGAGAGAAAAATGAGTGATTTTCTGTTAAACGCAGGCCGTCAGACCCTGCTGCTGGAGCTACAGGAAGCCAGCCGCCTGCCGGAACGTCTGGGTGAGGATTTTGTTCGTGCAGCCAACACCATTATCCACTGCGAGGGCAAAGTGATCGTGGCGGGTATCGGTAAATCCGGTCATATCGGCAAGAAGATTGCCGCGACGCTTGCCAGCACCGGCACCCCGGCGTTCTTCGTGCATCCTGCCGAAGCGCTGCACGGCGATCTGGGGATGATCGAAAGCCGCGACGTGATGCTGTTTATCTCCTACTCCGGTTCAGCCAAAGAGCTGGATCTCATCATCCCTCGCCTGCAAGAAAAATCGGTGGCCCTGTTAGCGATGACCGGCAAATCCCGTTCGCCGCTGGCGCTGGCCGCGAAAGCAACCCTGGATATTTCCGTTGAGCGCGAAGCCTGTCCGATGCACCTGGCACCGACCTCCAGCACCGTCAACACGCTGATGATGGGCGACGCCCTGGCGATGGCGGTGATGCAGGCGCGCGGTTTTAATGAGGAAGATTTCGCCCGCTCCCATCCTGCGGGCGCGCTTGGGGCTCGTCTGCTCAACAAAGTTCACCACCTGATGCGCACGGACGATGCCATTCCTCAGGTCAAACTCGACACCAGCGTGATGGACGCCATGCTGGAGCTGAGCCGCACCGGGCTGGGGCTGGTTGCGGTATGCGACAATGACCGCCAGGTGAAGGGCGTCTTCACCGACGGCGACCTGCGCCGCTGGCTGGTGGGCGGCGGCAAGCTGGAGGCGCGGGTATCCGAAGCAATGACCCAGGGCGGGCTGACGCTGAATGCCGACAGCCGCGCGATTGAAGCCAAAGAGGTGCTGATGAAGCGCAAAATCACCGCCGCGCCGGTGGTGGACGAGCACGGCAGGCTGTGCGGCGCGATCAACCTGCAAGACTTCTACCAGGCGGGGATTATTTAACCCTTCAGCCCCAGACGTTTCGCCAGCCTGTGAAGGTTGGCGACGTCCATCTCCAGCGCCCGCGCGCACGCCGCCCAGCTGCGGTTATTCTGCTCCAGCGCGCGGGCGATCATCTGACGCTGGAACGCATCCGTCGCCTCGCGCAGGTTTTCGTTCACGCTCTCAGGTATCACCGGCTTCACGGGCGGCATCGTTTCCTCATGCAGCGCGAAATGGCGCGCATGAATAACCACTTCATCCCCCGAACGCGTTGCCCGCGCCAGCACCACCGCGCGGTGGATCGCATGTTCCAGTTCACGCACGTTACCCGGCCAGCCGTAGCTCAGCAGGTGCGTCCTCGCGCCGGGACTTAGCACCACGCGGGAAAGCCCCATTTTGAGCCGACACTGTTCGCAGAAAAAGCCCGCCAGCAGAACCACATCCTCGCCCCGCTCGCGCAGCGGCGGCACCGTGAGCGGGAACACGCTCAGACGGTGGAACAGATCGGCGCGGAAATTCCCCGCCAGCACCTCTTCGCGCAGATCGCGGTTCGTCGCCGCCAGCACGCGCACATCCACGCGTAAGCTGCGATCGTCTCCCACACGTTGAATATCGCCATACTGCAACACCCGCAGCAGTTTGGCCTGGAGCGAAAGGGAGAGTTCGCCAATTTCATCGAGGAACAGCGTGCCGTTATCAGCCATTTCGAACTTGCCGCTGCGGTTGCTGATCGCCCCGGTAAAGGCCCCTTTGACGTGTCCGAACAGCTCGCTTTCCGCCACGCTTTCCGGCAACGCCGCGCAGTTGAGATAGACCAGCGGATTCACCGCACGGGGCGAGGCTTCGTGGATCGCTTTTGCCACCAGCTCTTTACCGGTGCCGGTCTCCCCGAAGATCAGCACGTTCAAATCAGACGCGGCGACAATCTCAATCTCTTTTTTGAGCTGCGCCATGCCCGGCGAAAGGCCGATCATTTCGGTGTGCGCCACCTGCTCAAACGCCGTCGGGCTACCCGGAAGAATATTCTGGCTCTCCAGCTGTTCTATCAGCAGGGCGTTGTTCAGCGCCCCGGCCGCCAGCGCGGCAATCAGCCGTAGCTCTTCGTCGCTGAAGGTATCGAACTGATCCGGCGACATGCCGTCGAGGGTTAACGCGCCAATCAGGTTCTGCCCGGCAAACAGCGGCAGGCCGATACAGGCGTGCACCTTCAGGCTCTCCTGTCCGGGGATCAGGCCGTCGTACGGATCGGGCAGATCGCTGTCTGCCGGGAAACGCACCACGTCACCCGCGCGGGCGATGGTTTCCAGACGCGGGTGGCCCTCCAGGGTAAAGCGCCGCCCGAGTACGTCCTTCGCCAGACCGTCGATAGCCAGCGGAATAAACTGCCGCCCTTCGTAACGCAGCAGCGCCGACGCATCGCAATCCAGCACGTGGCGCAACGTGGAGATCAGCCGCTGAAAGCGGTCCTGATGACCAATACCGGTTTGCAGTTCTATGGCGATCTTCGCCAGCACATCTACGGAAAAGCTCATCTCTGCCTCACTGTCATTTTGACAATACATAGTGTCATATTGACAATTTTTAAGATAGTCAAAATGACTACCCATTAGGGGGCATCGAAACGAAAACACATTATTTTCAACAAGTTAAAAAGTTGGCACGCAACTTGATATATGACAGTCATCTTATTTGAAAACGCCGTATTAAGTTGAGGTTGCTATGTCTATTCTGGTTAAAAATAACATTCATTGGGTGGGTCAACGTGACTGGGAAGTACGTGATTTTCACGGGACGGAATACAAAACGCTGCGCGGCAGCAGCTACAACAGCTATCTCATTCGTGAAGGTAAAAACGTCCTGATCGATACCGTCGATCACAAATTCAGCCGCGAGTTCGTGCAGAACCTGCGCAGCGAAATCGATCTGAACGACATCGACTACATTATCATCAACCACGCGGAAGAGGATCATGCCGGGGCGCTGACCGAGCTGATGTCCCACATTCCGGATACCCCGATCTACTGCACCACCAACGCCATTGACTCCATCAACGGCCACCACCACCATCCGGAGTGGAACTTCCACACCGTGAAAACCGGCGACACGCTGGATATTGGCAATGGCAAACAGCTGATCTTCGTGGAAACCCCAATGCTGCACTGGCCGGACAGCATGATGACCTACATGACCGGTGACGCGGTGCTGTTCAGTAACGACGCCTTCGGCCAGCACTACTGCGACGAACGTCTGTTCAACGACGAAGTGGATCAGACCGAGCTTTTCGAACAGTGCCAGCGCTACTACGCCAACATCCTGACCCCGTTCAGCCGTCTGGTCACGCCAAAAATCACCGAGATCCTCGGCTTCAACCTGCCGGTGGATATGATTGCCACCTCCCACGGCGTAGTATGGCGTGAAAATCCAACCCAGATTGTCGAACTGTACCTGAAGTGGGCGGCGGACTATCAGGAAGATCGCATCACCATCTTCTACGACACCATGTCCAACAACACCCGCATGATGGCGGACGCCATTGCCCAGGGCATCAACGAAGTTGACCCGAACGTGGCGGTGAAAATCTTCAACGTGGCGCGCAGCGATAAGAATGAGGTATTGACCAACGTCTTCCGCTCCAAAGGCGTGCTGGTGGGTACCTCCACCATGAATAACGTGATGATGCCGAAAATTGCCGGACTGGTGGAAGAGATGACCGGCCTGCGCTTTCGTAACAAACGCGCCAGCGCCTTTGGTTCACACGGCTGGAGCGGCGGCGCGGTAGACCGTCTCTCCACCCGTTTACAGGATGCCGGTTTTGAGATGTCCCTGAGCCTGAAGGCGAAATGGCGTCCGGATCTCGACGCGCTGGAAATCTGTCGTCAGCACGGTCGCGACATTGCCCGCCAGTGGGCGCTTGCGCCGCTGCCGGAAACCGCACCCGCCGCGGCAGTTACGCCGAAAGCTGTAGCAGAAGCCGCTCCTGCCGCTGCCGACCTCGGCCCTTGCATGCAGTGCAGCGTCTGCCAGTGGATTTACGATCCTGAGCTGGGCGAGCCGTTGCAGGATGTCGCGCCGGGTACGCCGTGGAGCGAGGTGCCGGACAACTTCCTCTGCCCGGAATGTTCCCTCGGGAAAGACGTCTTTGATGAACTGGCAACGGAGGCAAAATGAGCCACGGCATCGTCATTATCGGCTCGGGCTTTGCCGCCCGCCAGCTGGTGAAAAATATCCGCAAACAGGATGCTAACGTGCCGTTGACGGTGATCGCCGCCGACAGCATGGATGAGTACAACAAGCCTGATTTAAGCCACGTCATTAGCCAGAATCAGCGCGCCGACGATCTCACCCGCCAGACGGCGGGGGAGTTCGCAGAACAGTTTAACCTGCGTCTGTTTCCGTACACCTGGGTCACCGATATCGACGCCGACGCCCACGTGGTGAACGCGAAAGATAAAACCTGGCAGTACGACAAACTGGTGCTGGCGACGGGGGCATCGGCGTTTGTGCCGCCGGTTGAGGGCCGCGAGCTGATGGTCACGCTCAACAGCCAGCAGGAGTATCAGGCCAGCGAGACCCTGTTACGCGACGCCACGCGGGTGATGATTGTCGGCGGCGGGCTGATTGGCACCGAGCTGGCGATGGACTTCTGCCGGGCGGGAAAATCCGTTACCCTGGTTGACCACGCGGCCAGCATTCTGTCAGCGCTGATGCCAGCAGAAGTAAGCAGTCGCTTACAGCATCGTCTGACCGACATGGGCGTGCATCTGCTGCTGAAATCGCAGTTACAGAGCCTGAGCAAAACCGAAACCGGCATTTGTGCGACGCTCGACCGCAACCGCAGCGTGGAAGTGGATGTGGTTATTGCGGCGACGGGGTTGCGCCCGGAAACCGCGCTGGCGCACCGCGCGGGCGCAGAGATCAATCGCGGCGTGAAGGTGGACAGCTACCTGCAAACCACCCAGCCGGACATTTATGCCCTGGGCGACTGCGCGGAAATTAACGGCCAGGTGCTGCCGTTCCTGCAACCGATTCAGTTAAGCGCCATGTTCCTGGCGAAAAACCTGCTCGGCGGCAACGCCCCGGTGAAATTACCCGCCATGCTGGTGAAGGTAAAAACGCCGGAACTACCGCTGCATCTCGCAGGTGAAACGCAGCGTCAGGATCTGGACTGGGAGATTGTCCTTTCGCCTCAGGGCATGGTGGCGCGCGGCACCGATACCGACGGTCAGATGCGCGCCTTTGTCGTCAGCGAAGACAGAATGAAGGAGGCCTTCGCGCTGCTGAAATCGCTACCAGCTTAACCCTCGTCATGCCGGGTGGCGCTCCGCTTACCCGGCCTACAGTACTGCCACGCTTACTTAACCTTTGGATTTTGTTGTCCACCGCCCCGATGTCCCGGGGCTTTTTTTATCGCTACACTTTCAGCGTCAGGAGCGCACCACCAGCGCGTCATAACCGCGCCAGCGATAGTTCGCCATCGAGATCAGCCAGCAGGCGACAAACAGCCCGACCACCACAAATCCGGCATCGCCCAGGTTATCGTTCACCGCGCCAATCAGATCCCACACGCCGCCGCTGAGGGCGAACTTGTCCATCAGCAGACCCAGCGCTTCCAGGCCGCCGATAAACAGCGCCACCACCACCGAAGTGCCGGTGATGGTCATGTTGTAGTAGAGCTTGCGCTGCGGCTTGTTAAACGCCCAGCCGTAGGCACCCACCATCAGCAGGTTATCGAGCGTATCCACCAGCGCCATGCCGCTGGCGAAGAGCGCCGGGAAGATCATGATCGACCACACCGACATCCCGCTGGAGGCGCTGGCGGCGGAGATCCCCAGCACGCCGATTTCGGTGGCGGTGTCGAACCCCAGGCCGAACAGGAAACCGACCAGGTACATCTGCCAGCTTTTATTGACGAGGCGGAAGGTTTTGCCGAACAGCCAGTTCATGACGCCGCCCTGTGCAGGCAGCGTGATGTCGCCCTGCACGGGATTGCCGTGTTTCAGCGCCTGAAAACTGCGCCAGACGCCGCGCAGGATCACCATATTCACCAGCGCCATCGCCAGCAGGAAGGTGGCGGAGACGGCGGTGCCAATCAGGCTGCCGGTTTCGTGGAACCATGCCATGTTTTTCTGAAACGCCGTGGCGGTAGCGGCGATAGCAATGGAGGCCAGCACCACGATGGTGGAGTGTCCGAGGGAAAACCATGCGCCCACGCCGGACGGGCGCTTGCCCTGCTGCATCATTTTACGCGTCACGGTATCAATCGCGGCGATATGGTCGGCATCCACCGCATGACGCAGTCCGTAACACCAGGCCAGCAGGCTGGCGGCCATCAGCGCCGTACTGCCGCTAAAGGTGTGCCACGCCAGCCCCCAGGCCAGCAGGTTAGCCATCCCGAGAGCCAGCAGCAGGCACGCTGCACGAGGTTCATTGCGTAAAAGTCGTAACATTTTAAATCCCTTGTGAACATGATCGGGCGGCAGCAACCACCGCCTGCCCGAAGGAGATCGCTCCGTCGCCTGCGGGCAGGCGCGAAGGAAAAAGAAGCGTGAAATCAGAAAGGTAATGACGAAGGCGCGCGCGCAGCAGGCGGTTGTGAAGGACGCCTCCGCTGAAACACACCGTCGTGAGCGACCGTCGGCGGGCATGCGTTGCCGCCAGTACGCTCAGCCCTTTTGCCAGCGCATCGTGAAAAGCCCAGGCGCGCTCGCCGGGCTCCGCCCGCCAGGTAAGCCACTGTTGCCAGAACAGCGCAAGGTTATCCGTCTGGAGCGTCACCGGATGATCAACCCCTGCGCAGCGTTCGGCCAGCGCCTCCAGCCGGCACGCGGCTTCGCCCTCATAGCGTTGCGTTTCAATACCCAACGCACAGGCCACAGCGTCGAACAGACGACCACAGGAGGAGGCCCGCGGCGCATTGATACCGCGCGACACAGCCGTTGCCAGCAGCGGCCAGTTTTGACGCTGTACCACCTCAGTTTCCGGGTACTGCTGCCAGTCAGGTACGAACGCCAGACAGTGGGCGAGCAAATTGCGCCACGGCTGTTTTGCCGCCAGATCGCCCCCCGGCAGCGCAACGGCTGGCAGACCGCCCAGCCGTTCGCAGTCGCGATAGTTCACCCGCAGGCACTCGCCGCCCCACAGCGCGCCGTTCTCGCCCATTCCGATCCCGTCCAGGGTCAGGGCAATAACATCCCCGCCGTCGAGCGGCCAGCCATTCTCCGCCAGACACGCTGCCGCATGCGCATGATGATGCAGCACGGTCTCAACGGGCAGCGCCTGCGCCCGGGCCCACAGTCGTGCGTGATAACCCGGATGGGCATCGCACACCACGCGCTCAGGCTGAAAGGCGTAGATGTCCTGCATCGTCGAGAGCGCACTGCGCCACTGCGCCTCTACCCCCTCGTCGCTCAGATCGCCAAAATGCTGGCTCAGCACCGCCTGGTTGCCACGCACCAGGCTGAAGGTGTTTTTCATCTCCGCGCCGGTGCATAACATGGGCGGGATGTCGCGGAATCCGGCGGGCAATGTGATGGCATCCGGCACAAAACCGCGTGCGCGACGCAGCATCGTGCCCTCCTGGTCCATCACTGAATCATCCATCCGTTGCAGGATGTCGCGGTTGTGCAGCAGGAAGCCGTCAGCGATGTCACTGAGTTCTTCCAGCGCCTGCTGGTTGCTTATGGCGGGTGGATGGCCGCTGAGGTTGCCGGAGGTCATCACCAGCGGGCGCTGGCAGTCCAGCATCAGCAAATGCTGGAGCGGGTTCGCAGGCAGCATCACGCCGACCGTATCCAGCCCCGGCGCAATCTCCTCAGGAAACGCAGGAAGGCAGGCTTTTGGCGTCAGCACAATCGGCGCAGCGGGTGAACGTAACAGCGTCTGGATGGCCTCCGGCAGATCGTCCGCATGCGGGATCATCACCGCCAGCGGCCTGGTCGGGCGCTGCTTGCGTGCCCGTAATTTCCGAACCGCCTGCGGGTTAAGCGCGTCGCAGACCAGGTGAAAACCGCCCAGCCCTTTGACCGCCACAATCCCGCCGACTTTCAGCATCGCCACCGCCGCGCTTAACGCCGATTCGCGGGTGGCAGCAGCCTCCCCGGCTCGCCACTCCAGCTGCGGTCCGCAATCCGGGCAGGCCACCGGCTGGGCGTGAAAACGCCGGTCAGCCGGGTTGCGGTACTCCGTTTCACAGGGCACACAGAGCGGGAATGGCGCCATTGACGTGGCCGGGCGGTCATAGGGCATGGCGCGGATAATGGTAAACCGCGGCCCGCAGTGGGTGCAGTTGATAAACGGGTAGCGGTAGCGACGTTCGCGGGGATCGCGCATCTCCGCCAGGCATGCGGGACAGGTGGCGGCATCCGGGACGATTTGCGTGTCCATCGCCCCGCTCTCGCTGTGGCGGATGACAAACTCGTCCGGCAGCGTCCTCCAGCTGAACGGCTGCGTTTCAATGCGATCGATGCGCGCCAGCGGTGGGCAGTCCTGGCGCAGTCTCGCGGTAAAGTCACCCCCACTGCCCGCGAGACGCACCAGGACACCCTCTCCGTCGTTGCAGACGTCGCCTGCCAGCCCCAGCTGGTGCGCAAGCTGCCAGACGAAGGGACGAAATCCTACCCCCTGCACCTTGCCGCGCACCCGAAGCTGTACGCCGTTAACGCGCATCGCAATTTAAAACAGCAGCGATGACGAGGTGTCGAACGCCGCGCGGCGGCGTTTTTCGGCACTCATCTGTTCGAGCTTGTCGCGATCGACGCAGACCAGCGCATGCGTCGGACAGGCTTCCATACACGCCGGACCGGCGTCGCGGTGGTAGCAGAGGTCACATTTATTGGCTTCGGCTTTCTCCGCGCGTACGCTCAGCCCGATACCGCTGTTGCGTACCACCGGGCGAACCACCACCTCCATCGCGCCATACGGACACGCCACCACACAGGTTTTGCACCCGATGCAGCGCTCCTGCATCACATGCACGAAGCCTTTCTCGCGCTTAATCGCCCCGTTCGGACAGACGTTGGCGCACGGCGCGTCTTCGCACTGGCGACAGATAGCGGCGGTAGAAATATTCACGCCTTTAATGACGTGGATGCGCGGCAGGAAGGTATCAGGGGTGAGAGAGGCGCAATCCTGCTCTGCCTGATGGGACACCACGCACGCCACTTCACAGGTACGGCAACCAATGCATTTGCTGGCATCGGCCATAATAAAACGGTTCATCTGCTTCTCCGGCATAACTGTTATGCGCGAAGCTATTCATAAACCGTGCCAATATTTAATGAATTGATTTTATAGGGAAATTTAAAAGAGAAGGATCTGTCATCGTCATTAGTGACGATGACAGATGTCGACGTCAGCGATGCGGGCCGTCAATGACGGAGCCGCGCAGGATAAGCTCGCCGGAGAAGGTTTGCTGAGGCTTAAACTCACCGCCGTCGAGCATGAAAATAAGACGGCTGATGGTCTCCTGAATCATCTCCGTTACTGGAATACGCACGCTGGAGAGGGACGGCACGATATAGGGCGCGATTGCCACATCGTCAAAGCCGATGACGGACACTGCGCCCGGCGTGGCGACGCCGCTCTCGTGCAGCTGCCTGATGGCGCCAATCGCCATGTCGTCGTTACTCGCCACCAGCGCGGTAAACGTTTCGCCGCGGGTGAGCAACTGAGAGACCGCCGCCGCGCCGCTGGCCGGGTTCCACTTCCCTTCGGCGATCAGCGCGTCGCGAACTGCAATCCCGTGCTGCGCCAGCGCGTCCTTGTAGCCGGAAAGACGCTCCACCCCGGTGGGGGAATCCAGCGAACCGGTGATAAACGCAATCTCCCGGTGGCCTTTCTCAATCAGCTGCGATACCGCGTCCTGACACGACGCTTTATGATCGGACCAGACGCTGTGACTGCTGTTTTTCCGCAAACGGCGGTTGAGCACCATGATCGGCTGCTCGCATTTCTCAATGATCTCGTCCAGCGCTTCCACGCTCAGAAAACGCGGATAGATGATTACCGCGTCGCAGCGCATGTCGAGCAGGTACTGGATCGCCTCGCGCTCCTCTTCGGCGCTGTGCTTGCCGTCCGCCAGGATCAGCTGACGCCCCTTCTCTTCCGTCATCCGCGCGGCGTTAAACAGCAGCTCGCTAAAGTAGACCCCATGGTACAGGGTGTTCGTCACCACCAGCCCCAGGGTCTGGGTGCGTTTGGTCGCCAGGTTTCGCGCCAGCAGATTGGGGCGATACCCGCTCTCTTCGATGGCCTGAAACACGCGGTCTTTCGTCTCCTGGCTGACGTAACCGTTCCCCGACAGTACCCGGGAGACCGTCGCTTTTGATACGCCTGCCCGCTTCGCCACTTCCAGCATCGTGGTCATATTATTATTCCGTCTGAACCTGATGGGCGCAGTGTACTGCACCGCAGAAAAATTGTCGCAGCGGCGTTATCACGCTTTTTACGGCCACGAGTGATCGTCATCACGAAACGAAAAAATGCATAAAAAGTAGTCTTGTTTCATTAAAAGAAACTCATGATGATTATGTGAAACCGGTTTCCTACATTTCACACAACGATAACAGGATCACATCCGATGGCAAAAAATTACGCTGCGCTGGCGACCGACGTCGTTAGCGCGCTGGGCGGCAAAGAGAACATCGTCGCCGTCACCCACTGCATGACGCGCCTGCGCTTCGTTCTTAAAGACGAAAGCCTTACCGACGCCGCACGCCTGAAAAGCATCAGCGGCGTGCTCGGCGTGGTGCGCAACGACAACCAGTGTCAGGTGATCATCGGCAACACCGTGTCCCAGGCATACCGTGAAGTGGTGAGCCTGCTGCCCGCTAACCTGCAACCTGCCGTAGCGGAAGGTCCACAGAAGCTCACGCTGCGCCGGATTGGCGCCGGGATCCTCGACGCGCTGATCGGCACCATGTCTCCGCTGATCCCGGCGATCATCGGCGGGTCGATGGTCAAGCTGCTGGCGATGATCCTTGAGATGACCGGCGTGCTGGGCAAAGGCGACCCGACGCTGACGATCCTGACCGTTATCGGCGATGGCGCGTTCTTCTTCCTGCCGCTGATGGTGGCGGCGTCCGCGGCGGTGAAGTTCAAAACCAACATGTCGCTGGCAATCGCCATCGCGGGCGTTCTGGTTCACCCGAGCTTTATCGAGCTGATGGCGAAAGCCGCGCAGGGCGAGCACGTTGAGTTCGCCTTCATTCCGGTGACGGCGGTGAAATACACCTACACGGTGATCCCCGCCCTGGTGATGACCTGGTGCCTGTCATACATCGAACGCTGGGTGGATCGCATTACCCCGGCGGTGACCAAAAACTTCCTCAAGCCGATGCTGATCGTGCTGATTGCCGCCCCGCTCGCCATCGTACTGATTGGCCCGCTCGGGATCTGGATCGGCAGCGCCATCTCCGCGCTGGTCTACACCATTCACGGCTATCTGGGCTGGCTCTCCGTTGCCATTATGGGCGCGCTGTGGCCGCTGCTGGTGATGACCGGGATGCACCGCGTGTTTACGCCGACCATCATCCAGACCATTGCCGAAACGGGCAAAGAAGGGATGGTGATGCCGTCGGAGATCGGCGCCAACCTGTCGCTCGGCGGTTCGTCGCTGGCGGTGGCGTGGAAAACCAAAAATCCGGAGCTGCGCCAGACGGCGCTGGCCGCGGCGGCCTCCGCCATCATGGCGGGGATCTCTGAACCGGCCCTGTACGGCGTAGCGGTACGCCTGAAGCGTCCGCTGATTGCGAGCCTGATCAGCGGCTTTATCTGCGGCGCGGTGGTAGGCATGGCAGGCCTTGCCAGCCATTCGATGGCGGCGCCGGGGCTGTTTACCAGCGTGCAGTTCTTCGACCCGGCCAACCCGATGACCATCGTCTGGGTGTTTGGCGTGATGGGTCTGGCGGTAGTGCTGTCGTTTGTGCTAACCCTGCTGTTAGGGTTTGAGGATATCCCGGTAGAAGACGAAGCCGAAAAAGCACGCGCCCTGCAAACCGCACCGGTACAGAACAAAGCAGCAGAAGCATAAACTGAAAGCGAGGTAAGAATGTCTGTTTTTCCACAAGGATTTTTATGGGGCGGCGCGCTTGCCGCCAACCAGAGTGAAGGGGCTTACCGTGAAGGCGGCAAAGGACTGACGACGGTCGACATGATCCCCCACGGCGCAAACCGTCTGGCGGTAAAAGTCGGCAAGGAAAAACGGTTTTCGTTGCGGGACGACGAATTCTACCCGAGCCACGAGGCGATTGATTTTTACCATCGCTACAAAGAAGACATCGCCCTGATGGCGGAGATGGGCTTTACGGTGTTCCGCACCTCGATTGCCTGGAGCCGCCTCTACCCGAACGGCGACGAACCGCTGCCGAATCAGGAAGGCATTGCCTTCTACCGCGCGGTGTTCGAGGAGTGTAAAATGTACAACATCGAGCCGCTGGTGACGCTCTGCCACTTCGACGTGCCGATGCACCTGGTGACGGAGTACGGCTCCTGGCGCAACCGTAAGATGGTGGATTTCTTCGCCCGCTACGCCCGCACCTGCTTCGAGGCGTTTAACGGGCTGGTGAAATACTGGCTGACCTTCAACGAAATCAACATCATGCTGCACAGCCCGTTCTCCGGCGCGGGGCTGGTATTTGAAGAAGGTGAAAACGAAGATCAGGTGAAATACCAGGCCGCGCACCACGAGCTGGTGGCGAGCGCGCTGGCGACCAAAATCGCCCACGAGGTGAACCCGGAAAACCACGTCGGCTGCATGCTGGCGGGCGGCAATTTCTACCCGTACTCCTGCAAGCCGGAAGACGTGTGGATGGCGCTGGAGAAAGACCGCGAGAACCTGTTCTTTATCGACGTGCAGGCGCGCGGCAGCTATCCGGCTTACTCTGCCCGCGTGTTCCGCGAGAAAGGCGTGGTGATTGTGAAAGACCCGGGCGACGATGAACTGCTGAAAAACACCGTCGACTTTGTCTCGTTCAGCTATTACGCCTCGCGCTGCGCGTCGGCGGACATGAACGCGGGAAACACCAGCGCGGCGAACATCGTGAAGTCCCTGCGCAACCCGCACATTCAGGTGAGCGAATGGGGCTGGGGCATTGACCCGCTCGGCCTGCGCATCACCATGAACATGATGTACGACCGCTACCAGAAGCCGCTGTTCCTGGTGGAAAACGGCCTTGGAGCGAAGGACGTCATTGATGAAAACGGCGAGATCAACGACGACTACCGAATCAGCTACCTGCGCGAGCATATTCGCGCGATGGCTGATGCGATTGAGGACGGCGTACCGCTGCTGGGCTACACCACCTGGGGCTGCATTGACCTTGTCTCGGCCTCAACGGGGGAAATGAGCAAGCGCTACGGGTTTGTGTACGTCGAACGGGACGACGCCGGGAACGGCACGCTGGACCGCAAGCGCAAGAAATCATTCTGGTGGTATAAGAAGGTGATTGCGAGTAACGGGGGGGATCTGGAGTAGCCTGTTGCCCTCACCCCAGCCCTCTCCCATGTACAGTCCGGGGACATGGTAGACAGGTGTTCGGGGACATGGTGAACACTTTTTAACATCCTTTACCCATGATGATCGACTTTTTCTTCAGGTCGATCATCCCCACTTTCGTGCTGTACCACCATACTTCATAGCAGCCGTCCTCCTGTGTCTCCCTCAGCCCCACACGCTCTCCCCTGAAGGCCTTCCCTGCGTTCAGACTGATACCCTGTATGCTCAGCTTCCCGCTGATATCCACCTTCCTGACCACCACGCCTTCATCGTACTCCGGTGGGGGTGTGCCGGCGCGGTACTGCCGCGCAGACGGCTGGTATCTCGAGGCCGGTACTGCCATGTCCAGCGCTTCATGTGGCCGTTCAAGGTTGTACACCGTCCGCCAGTGGTCGAAAGCGCGCTGCAACTCACCGCTGTCCGCGAACCATCTCTCCTGTAGCACTTCCGCCTTCAGGCTGCGGTGAAAACGCTCCAGCTTGCCCTGCGTCTGCGGATGGTAAGGCCGGGAATGGCCCACCCGGATACCGTGGCGCATCAGCCACAGCTCCAGCGCCGTCCAGGTGCCGGTGGTGTCACCCCACGGCGAGCCGTTGTCCATCGTCATCCGGTCCGGCAGGCCGTAACGCTCAAACACGCTGACCAGTTGCTGCTGCACGGTCTCGCGCCGTTCATCGGTACAGTGCGCCAGGCACAGGGAAAAACGGGAGTGGTCATCCAGCAGGGTGAGCGGATGGCAGCGGCCACCGCCAAAGGGAAAGTGGCCCTTAAAATCCATCTGCCAGAGCCTGTTCGGCGCATCGTGTTCGAAGCGGCCCGTAGCCGGAATACCGGGCGCCGTTCCCGGCAGCAGGCCATGGCGGGCCATCAGGTTATGGACGGTGCTGAAGGCAGGCATGGTGTGTCCCTGGTCTTCGAGCCAGCGCTTAATCTTGCGGGCTCCCCAGCGTTCATGACGGGCATGTGCCATGCGCAGCAGGGCAGTGATGTCGTCTGACGAGCGGTTCGGGGAATGGTGCGGTATGCGCGGGCGGTCCTGAAGGCCGGCGGCGCCTTCCTGAACCCAGCGCTGAAGCCACTTGTAGCCGGTGGCAGGGGAAATGCCGTAGTGACGGCAGAGGGAACGGATGTTCGCCCCGTCCTGCGAGGCGAACAAAACAAACTCGGTACGTAATGACATGGTATCTCTCGCATCCCAGGGCATAAGCGACTCCATAAACGGGTTCTTATGCCTTAGTTGTAAGTGTCTACCATGTCCCCGAACAAGTGTTCACTATGTCCCCGGACCGTACACCCACAGGGAGAGGGGGATGGGTTTGGTAGGCCGGGTAAGGCGAAGCCGCCACCCGGCACTGCTCAGAGCTGAGAAAATCCCCCATCCCCAACCCACCCGGCAAGCCGTGAATAGACCACGTCCACCGCCTCTTTCACCGGCGGCGTCATCGGGTAATAGAACCCGACAATGTCCGGCTGAATCCCCAGAAACAGCACCTCACCCACGTCGTCTTTAATCTGATCGACCAGGTAGTTCAGCGGCATATTGTGCGTCGTCATCATAAACATTTCGGCGATGTCGTCCGGGTCAATCAGGCGGATCTCACCGGGGTTGAGCCCCATATCGGTGGCATCAACGATTAACAGCCTGTCCGGGCGCAGCTCGCGAATGGCCACCACGTCGTTTTCCGGCGCGCTGCCGCCGTCAATCACCACCCAACTGCCCGGCGGGTTTGCGGCGCACAGTTCCGCCAGCAGCGGACCCGCACCGTCGTCGCCCATCATGCTGTTGCCGACACACAGTAAAACGTCAGTCACGTAATCTCCTCACCATCAGGTAGATGGCGCTCTCCTGATGAATATCGTGCAGCATGCTAAGCAGCGTTTTGCTCCACGCCTGCTGCTCGGGGGTTTGCCTGCTCAGCGCCTCGTCAAAGGCGTTGGCGAGCATCGCAATGTGGTTGGCATCGATGACGATCTCGCCGTATTTCGGCACGCCCTCCATCTTGCGCCGCGCCGTGCTGCCCTCCTCCAGCGTGGCGATCCACGCCAGGTAATCGGCCCACGGGCAGCTCAGCGCCGCCTCCAGGCAGTCGATCACCCCTAGGTGATGCCCAATCGCCAGGCTGTAATAGACCACCTGCTGCGCCGCAGCCGGCGTGGCATCGTTCTCATCAATAAACTTACGGCTCAGCTGGCTGAACACCACCGTTTCACTCATCGGATACGCGCCTCATCCACGATGCTGTTCAGGTTCGCCACGATCTCATTGAGTCGCGGATCGTTTTCCGCCTCCAGCCAGCGCGCCACCTGATGGTCGCCCTGGCTCAGCAGGCGCAGATAATCGTCGGCAATCTGGCGGCCATAGCGATAGCCCGCCAGTTTCCGCGCCGTGCGGTCAACCTTCACCCGCAGCGGCTGCACCATGTCCGGGTGCAGAATGGCGGCAGGCTGGTTGTCCAGCTCGCCCGGCTCGCGGGCGTGGATTTTTTGCTCCAGCAGGCCGAGCGCCATCGCAAAGCCGTACAGCGTCGCGGCAGGCGTTGGCGGACAGCCTGGAATGTAAACATCAACCGGCACGATTTTGTCGGTGCCGCCCCAGACGCAGTACAGGTCGTGGAAGATGCCGCCGCTGTTGCCGCAGGCACCGTACGAGATGCAGATTTTCGGGTCCGGCGCGGACTGCCAGGCGCGCAGCGCGGGGGATCGCATGGCGCGGGTGACGGCCCCGGTAAACAGCAGAATGTCCGCATGGCGCGGAGACGGCACCACTTTGATGCCGAAGCGCTCGGCGTCAAACAGCGGTGACAGCGTGGCGAAGATCTCAATCTCGCAGCCGTTGCAGCCGCCGCAGTCCACGCGGTAGACGTAGGCCGAGCGTTTGATTTTTTTCAGCAGCGACGCCTTCATGCTGGCGATGGATTCGTCCACCGTCATCGGCACAGGAATGCCGTTAGCATCGCGCGGGCCCAGTAGGTTTTCCATCAGCTGGCCTCTCTCATATGGCGGGTGATATCAATACGGTCGGACGGCAGCAGGCACTTCTGACGCTTGCACTCCGGGCAGGTTTCGAAGTTTTCGCGGTGATGCTCCGCGCGGACGTCGCCGTTGTGCTTCAGCAGCGCGATGGCGTAGTCGATCTCTTTTTGCACGGCGAACGGACGCTTGCAGACGCGGCAGTTGCACAGCGCAAAGCGCGACTGCTGGAGGAAGTCCTCTTTTTTCCACACCGCCAGCTCGTACTCCTGAGACAGGCGAATGGCCACCGTCGGGCAGACCTCCTCGCAGCGGCCGCAGAAGATGCAGCGCCCGAGGTTAAACTGCCAGGCCAGCTCGCCGGTTTTCAGGTCCGTTTCCACCGTTAAGGCATTCGACGGGCAGGCGTTGACGCAGGCCGCGCAGCCGATGCACTGCTGCGGATTGTGCTCCGGCTTGCCGCGAAAGTTTTTATCCACCGGCATCGGCTCCAGCGGATAGCTGCTGGTCTGCGTGCCGGTTTTGATCACTTTTTTGATAAAGGTAAACATGGCGAGTCCTTATTTCAGCGGCGAGTTTTTACGCTCAATGCTGTAGCGCTCAAGCTCTTTGTACGGCACCACCTGGCTTTTCTTCTTGCGCACGTCCACGACGGTCATGCGGTCGGTGCAGGAGTAGCACGGGTCGAGGCTGCCGATGATCAGCGGCGCATCGGAAACCGTGTTGCCGCGCAGCATGTAGCGCAGGGTTGGCCAGTTGGCGTAGGTGGCCGCGCGGCAGCGCCAGCGGTAGAGCTTCTGGTTGTCGCCGGTCATGCTCCAGTGGATGTCGTCCCCGCGCGGCGCTTCGGCAAAGCCGAGGGCAAAGCGGTTTGGAATGTAGGTGAAGCCTTCCACCATCAGCGGGCCGCCCGGCAGATTATCGAGGCCGTAGTCGATCATGTTCAGCGCGGTGAATACCTCGTTGATGCGCACCTTCAGGCGGGAGATGACGTCGCAGCCCTGCTCGCTGTGCACGGTCATCGGCAGCAGGCCGTAGCCGACGAACGGGTGATCGGCGCGGGTATCGCGGGCGTGGCCGCTGGCGCGCACCATCGGACCGACGTTGCTGAAGTCGCGGGCGATTTCCGCATCAAGACGACCGATGCCGACGGTGCGCTGCTCGATGTTGGGCGTGCTGAGCAGCATATTCACCAGCTCCTGCACGTCCCGCCGCATCTGCTGCGCCAGCTGGCGGGTCTGAATCATGTCGTCTTTCAGCAGGTCGCGGCGGATCCCGCCGATCAGGTTCAGGCCGTAGGTTTTACGCGCCCCGGTAAGGATCTCCGCCATCTTCATCGACGCCTCGCGCACGCGGAAGAACTGCATAAACCCGGAGTCAAAGCCAACGAAGTGGCAGGCCAGGCCGAGGTTCAGCAGGTGCGAGTGCAGGCGCTCCACCTCCAGCAGAATGGCGCGGATCATCTGCGCGCGTTCCGGCACCACGATCCCCATGCCGTTTTCCACCGAGGTGGTGTAGGCGGTGCTGTGGGCAAAGCCGCAGATGCCGCACACGCGGTCAGAGAGGAATGTGACTTCGTTGTAGCCCATGCGGGTCTCCGCCAGCTTCTCCATGCCGCGGTGGACGTAGAACAGGCGGTAGTCGGCGTCGATAATGTTCTCGCCGTCGACGAACAGGCGGAAGTGGCCCGGTTCGTCGGAGGTAACGTGCAGCGGGCCAATCGGCACCACGTTATTCTTCTTGCTGCCCAGCTCGTTGATGAACTCGTAGGTTTCGCTGTCGGTGGTCGGGGCCGGGCGCTGGCGGTAGTCCATGCTGTCCTTGCGCAGCGGATAGAGTTCATCCGGCCAGTCGTCCGGCAGCACCAGGCGACGCTCGTCAGGCAGGCCAACCGGCACCAGACCATACATGTCGCGCACTTCGCGCTCGCCCCAGACGGCGGCAGGCACGCGCGGCGTGACGGAGGGGTATTCCGGTTTAGCCGGATCGACCTCTACGCGCACGGTGAGCCAGCACTTCTCCCCCTGCTCCATCGACATCACGTAGTACACCGCATAGTTGCCACACAGCTGACGCTCGTCGTTGCCGAACAGCACTGACAGCCAGCCGCCCTGCTGGTAGTAGAGAAACTCCACCACTTCCGGCAGATAGTTCACCTTAATGGTGACGGTGATCTGGTCTTTGGTTTGCCAGGACTCCTCGAGCACCACGCCCGGGAAAGCCTGATGCAATGCGGCGAGATACTGCTGACCTTTCTTTTCTTCAGACATAAACACTCTCTTTAATCACGCCACCAGCAAGGAGACGAACGCTAAAAATGCAAAACCAAAACCGGCCCAGGTGATGCGTGACGTTTCGACAAAACGCAGGCGCGCCATGCTGTTTTCAAACAGGGCAATCACCAGCACGCCGATAAGCAGCTTGAGCACAGCCACCACCACGGCCAGCAGCAGGCCGCCCGCAGAGAAGTGCGTCATCTGCCCCCACGGGAAGAAAACGCCGACGAACATCTGCAACACCACCAGCTGCTTGAGGCTGATGCCCCACTTCAGCACCGCAAAGCCGTAGCCGCTGTATTCGGTGAGCGGCCCCTCCTGTAATTCCTGCTCCGCTTCCGCGAGATCGAACGGCAACTTGCCCATCTCGATAAAGGTGGCGAACGCGCAGGCGCAGAGCGCCAGCACCAGCGGGAGAGAACGTGAAACCGGCCAGTGGTAAACGGTGTCGGTGATAAAACTGATATGGGTCGAGCCTGCAACCTGTGCGGCAACCCACAGCCCCAGCAGCAGAATTGGCTCAACCAGCACGCCGAGCATCGCCTCGCGGCTGGCGCCGATACCCGTAAACGGGCTGCCGGTATCCAGACCCGCAATCGCAAAGAAGAAACGCGCGATGGCGAAGAGGTAGATCAGCGTAATCAGATCGCCCAGCACCGGCAGCGGCGAGCCCACCGTCACTACCGGCAGCGCGGTGGCGATGGTCAGCATCACGCCCACCATCACAAACGGCGTCAGGCGGAACACCCAGCCTGCGGCGTCCGGCGCGACGCTCTGACGGGAAAGCAGTTTGAAGAGATCGCGGTACTCCTGGAGCACGCCAGGCCCGCGACGGTTGTGCAGCCGGGCGCGCGCCACGCGCGTGATGCCCGACAGCAGCGGCGCGGCGGCGAACAGCACCAGCGCCTGAAGAATTGCCAGTAACAGACTCATGTCAGGCTCCTCGTGAAATGACAATCACCACCAGCACCGCCAGCTCGATCAGCGCCAGGCGGCGGAACAGCACGGGCACGGCGGCACCCTGCCAGCCTGGCACCCAGCCCACCGGGTTCAGCCAATGGCGCAGCTTCAGCACGGCGGCGAAGTTCTCCTTCACCGGCATAGCGAAACCGTGGGCGGTGATGACCATCGACTGCTCATGTTCGTAGCCGCAGGCCCACGCCGCGCCGCGCGAGCGGGAGGCGAGACGGTCGCGTCTGAAGAACAGCATCAGCACGAACGGCAGGAGCGGCGCGGCAATCAGCAGCAGCGCCATCATCGGCTGGGAAACGACGGTATGCGCCGTGACCAGCGGCAGCGGAATGGCGTGGCCCAGCAGCGGCAGCAACCACGGCGCGGCGACGCCGCCCGCGATGCAGCACAGCGCCAGTGCGACCACGCTTACGCCCATCAGTAGCGGTGCGCAGCAGGCGTTTTCCGCTTCGCGGGTGCGCGGCGCGCCCAGGAAGGTGACGCCGTAAACCTTCGCCATACACATCACCGCCAGCGCGCCGGTGATCGCCAGGCCCACCGCCAGCAGCGGGCCGAGTAAACGCCCGATAAACGCCTCGCTCTGGCCGAGGGCGAAGAAGGACTGATAAATCACCCACTCGCCGGCAAAGCCGTTCAGCGGCGGCAGCGCAGCCATCGCCATCAGCCCGACCAGCATCGCCAGCGAAATGACGGGCATTTTTTTGCCAATCCCGCCGAGCTTTTCAATATCGCGGTGCCCGGTGCGGAACCAGACGCTGCCCGCACCGAGGAACAGGGTGCTTTTAAACAGACTGTGGTTGATAAGGTGATACAGACCGCCAATAAACCCGGCGGCAATCAGCGCCGGCTGGTTGAGCGCCAGCCCGGTGACGCCCGCGCCCATGCCGAGCAGGATAATCCCGATGTTCTCCAGGGTGTGGTACGCCAGCAGACGCTGGATGTTGTGCTCCATCAGCGCGTACAGCCCGCCGACGAACGCGGTGATCATCCCTGCAATCAGCAGCGCCACGCCCCACCACAGCGGCGGCTGACCGCCCGTCAGGGTTATCATCAGGATGCCGAACAGACCGACCTTCATCACCACGGTGGAGAACAGCGCAGCGGCCGGGGCTGAGGCATTGGCATGCGCCTGCGGCACCCAGCCGTGCAGCGGGATTATCCCGGCCAGCAGGCCAAAACCAACTACGCCCAACGTCCAGACGTCGTTGCCCAGCGGCTGGCCGTTAAGCATGGCAAAATCCAGCGTGCCGAAACGCTGCCACACCAGCCAGCAGGCCAGCGCCAGCAGCAGCGTGCCGAGACGTCCGAGCGCAAACCACAGCTTGCCGGAGGCGCTGCATCCGGTCAGGAACACGCCGCACAGGGCCATGATTTCTGCCATCACCACCAGCGCGCCGAGGTTGCTGGCGATAACGGTACAGACCGCGGCGGCCATCAACAGGTTAACCAGCAGGCCGTTGGCTTTGGTGTGCTGATGTCGGTGCCAGTCGATATTAAACAGGCTGATAAACAGCCCGCACAGGCCAAAGGTTATCAGCCAGATGGCGTTCAGCGGCGTAAGCTCAACGGCGTGGTGAATCAGCGGGATGAGGGTGTCAACAGACTGGCCGTCGATCAGGACAACCCCGCCCGCCGCCAGCGTCATCAGGCTGCCGACCGCCCCGCCGATACCGGCGATCACCCCGCTCAGCGTTTTATGGAAGGAGAGAAGCAGCGCCAGGACAGCGGCGGCGGCAAACCAGGCCACACCGCTGGTCATCATAACTATCGCGTTCATTTCGCCCCCTCGTTAAGCGCCCGCAGCAGCGAAAGATCGCCAACGTCGGTATTGATGGTCAGCTCGCGCTTGCGTTTGCTGGTGCGAGCGATGTCGCGGATGTTGACCAGGACCAGCGCCCGGGTCGGGCAGGTCCGCACGCAGGCCGGACCCTGCTCATCGAAGCTGCACAGATCGCACTTCACCGCAACGGCGCGAATGCCCGGCACCCAGTCCAGCAGCGTACTCACGCGTGCCGGAGCCGGTGGCGCAGGCGGCGCTTTCGCAGTATTAGCATTCGCCGGAATATGCAGCGGGCGGCTGCCTGAAAACTCAATGGCGCCGAACGGACAGGCGATGCCGCACAGCTTGCAGCTCACGCACAGGCTTTCGTTCAGCTGTACCGCGCCGTCAACGCGGGTGATGGCATTGACAGGACAGACGCCCGCGCACGGAGCGTCTTCACAGTGGTGACAGAGCTGCGGGGCAGACTCTTTCTCATTACGCATGACGCGCAGGCGCGGCATGGACTGTAGCCCGTGCAGGCGGTGCGTTTCCGAGCACGCCGCCTCACAGGTCCGACAGCCAATACAGACCGTCGAGTCAGCAATTACAAAACGGTTCACCGGGTCATCCTCTGGTGATAGTCATTTTTGACGAAAAAAACTGTCTTATCGACACTTCTCGACACTCGCTTTTCAGGCCACGTTCGCGGAGGATTTTCCGTCGATCAGCTGTTTCAGGTTGACTGGCCGATCGTGCTCAACGGCGGCGTAGAGGCCGTTATAAACCGGCGCGATTTTCTCCAGATAGTGCTCCAGCACCTGCTGGCGATCGCGGTTGCTGACATGACCGTCCACCATGCCGTCCGCCATCAGCTGCGCCCGGGCGATGCAGTGCCTGTCGCCCTCTTTCGTCTCGACGTAGTACTCAATCGTGTGGCTGTTGAAGGTCTCCGCCAGGGTGACGTAAATCGTAAAGTGACCGAACAGGACAAAACGCATATCCCCCTGCGCCGCACAGCTCATGGCGTGATGCAGATGGGCCTTCGACAGCGTAATCCCCTGGATCAGTGAATTGCAGTACAGGTGCCATTGCTCCTGGAGCTGCTGATGACGTTGCGCGATGTAATCCGCTTTTTCGCTAATTTCCCAAATAGTCATAAAAGGTATCCGGTTAATGGAGTTAGCGGCTGTTAAGCAGATTTCGTGCCAGTTTTTAATTTATTGATTTAAATGGATTTTAAAGAGAAGCGCACTGTCATCGCCGCGGTGTCGACGTGTCATTTCGACAGCGTTGACATCGTCACGCCATAACGCAAATCAAGCTGGCACCGTTATTGCATTGAAGGGGCAATTCATTAAGGAGGCGTCATGCACGAAATTACCCTCTGCCAGCGGGCACTGGAACTTATCGAACAGCAGGCAGTGCAAAACCACGCGAAACGCGTCACCGGCGTCTGGCTGAAGGTCGGGGCGTTTTCCTGCGTCGAGACCAGCGCCCTCACCTTCTGTTTTGAGCTGGTATGCCGCGGCACGCTGGCGGAAGGCTGCGAGCTGCATATTGAAGAGCAGCAGGCAGAGTGCTGGTGCGAGCAGTGTCAGGAGTACGTCACGCTGCTGTCATCGAAGGTGCAGCGCTGTCCGCAGTGCCAGAGCAGCGGGCTGCGCATCGTGGCGGATGACGGTATGCAGATCCAACGCCTCGAAATCGAGAAGGAGTAATGTATGTGTAGTACCTGCGGTTGCGCTGAAGGCAACCTGTATATAGAAGGGGATGAACACCGTCCCCACTCCGCGTTTCGCTCCGCGCCCTTTTCCCCTGCCCCGCGTCCCGCGGCGGCACTGACCGGCATCACCTTTGCCCCGCAGCGTTCCGACGCGGGCGACCTCCATTACGGCCATGGCGAAGCGGGTACGCACGCGCCGGGCATCAGCCAGCGCCAGATGCTGGAGGTGGAGATCAACGTGCTGGACAAGAATAACCAGCTCGCCGCCCGCAATCGCGCCCGCTTTGCCGCGCGCGAACAGCTGGTGCTGAACCTGGTCTCCAGCCCCGGCTCCGGTAAAACCACGCTGCTGACCGAAACCCTTAAACGTCTGAACGAACACGTCTCCTGCGCCGTAATCGAAGGCGACCAGCAAACGGTAAACGACGCCGCGCGCATCCGCGAAACCGGTACGCCTGCGATTCAGGTCAACACCGGGAAAGGGTGCCACCTGGACGCGCAGATGATTGCCGACGCCGCCCCGCGCCTGCCGCTGGCGGATAACGGTATCCTGTTTATTGAAAACGTCGGCAACCTGGTCTGCCCGGCAAGCTTCGACCTCGGCGAGCGGCATAAAGTGGCGGTGCTCTCCGTGACCGAAGGAGAAGACAAGCCGCTGAAATATCCGCATATGTTTGCCGCCGCCTCCCTCATGCTGCTGAACAAGGTCGACCTGCTGCCGTACCTGAATTTCGACGTGGATAAGTGCCTGGCTTACGCCCGGGAAGTGAACCCGGACATTGAGATCCTGCTGCTTTCCGCCACGCGCGGCGACGGGATGGACGCCTGGCTGAACTGGCTGGAGAACGAACGATGTGCATAGGCGTCCCCGGACAAATTCATTCCCTCGACGGCAATCAGGCCAAAGTGGAGGTCTGCGGCATCCTGCGCGATGTCGACCTGACGCTGGTAGGCAGCCACGATGAGACCGGCGCAACGCGTCTCGGCCAGTGGGTGCTGGTTCACGTGGGTTTTGCCATGAGCGTGATTAATGAGGAAGAAGCCCGCGACACGCTGGATGCGCTACAGAATATGTTTGACGTCGAGCCGGACGTGGGCGCCCTGCTGTATGGCGAGGAGCGATAACACATGCGTTACGTTGATGAATATCGCGCGCCGGAGCAGGTGTTGCAGCTTATCGATCGCCTGAAAACCCGCGCCTCGCTGCTGGACTACACGAAAGAAAAACCGCTGCGGATCATGGAGGTGTGCGGCGGACACACCCACGCCATCTTTAAATTTGGCCTCGACCAGCTGCTGCCGGAGAACATCGAGTTTATCCACGGCCCCGGCTGCCCGGTGTGCGTGCTGCCGATGGGGCGCATCGACAGCTGTATCGACATCGCCAGCCGCCCCGGTGTGATTTTTTGCACCTTTGGCGACGCCATGCGTGTTCCGGGAAAAAATGGCTCGCTGCTCCAGGCGAAGGCGCGCGGCGCGGACGTGCGGATCGTCTACTCACCGATGGATGCCCTGACGCTGGCGATGGCTAATCCTGAGCGTAAGGTCGTCTTTTTCGGGCTGGGTTTTGAAACCACCATGCCCGCCACCGCCATTACCCTCCAGCAGGCGAAAGCCCGCAACGTCACTAACTTTTACTTTTTCTGCCAGCACATCACGCTTATTCCCACGCTGCGCAGCCTGCTTGAAGCGCCGGATAACGGTATCGACGCGTTTCTGGCGCCGGGCCACGTCAGCATGGTGATCGGCACAGAAGCCTACGGTTTTATCGCTGAACAGTACAATCGTCCGTTAGTGGTGGCTGGTTTCGAGCCACTTGATCTACTGCAAGGCGTGACCATGCTGGTTGAGCAGAAAATAGCGGCCCTGAGTGCGGTGGAAAATCAGTATCGTCGCGTGGTGCCCGATGCAGGTAACAGACGGGCACAGCAGGCCATAGCCGACGTGTTTAGCGTCGAAGGCGACAGCGAGTGGCGCGGACTGGGGCTGATTGCCGAATCCGGCGTGCACCTGACGCCCACGTATCGCGCCTTCGACGCCGAAGCGCATTTCCGCCCGCAGCCGCAGCAGGTGTGCGACGATCCCCGCGCCCGCTGTGGCGACGTACTCACCGGCAAATGCAAACCTCATCACTGCCCGTTATTTGGCAACGCCTGTAACCCGCAAACCGCGTTTGGCGCGCTGATGGTCTCTTCCGAAGGGGCATGCGCCGCGTGGTATCACTATCGCAACCAGGAGTGTGAAGCATGAACACGGTGGAAATGGCGCACGGAAGCGGTGGACAGGCGATGCAGCAGCTGATTAACCGGCTGTTTATGGAAGCCTTTAATAACCCCTGGCTCGCCGAGCAGGAAGATCAGGCGCGTATTGACCTCGCGGCCCTGACCGCCCACGGTGACAGGCTGGCGTTCTCTACCGACAGCTACGTGATTGACCCGCTGTTCTTCCCGGGAGGCGATATCGGCAAGCTCGCCGTCTGCGGCACGGCAAACGACGTCGCCGTCAGCGGCGCGATCCCCCGCTACCTCTCCTGCGGGTTTATCCTCGAAGAAGGGTTACCAATGGAGACGCTCACGGCGGTGGTCAACAGCATGGCGCACACCGCCCGCGAGGCGGGGATCGCCATCGTCACCGGGGATACCAAGGTGGTGCAGCGCGGCGCGGCGGATAAGCTCTTCATCAACACAGCCGGGATGGGCGCGATCCCTGCCGACATTCACTGGGGCGCGCAGCAGCTTTGCGCAGGCGACGTGCTGATTGTCAGCGGCACGCTGGGCTGCCACGGGGCAACCATCCTGAACCTGCGTGAAGGCCTGGGGCTGGACGGGGAACTTCGCAGTGACTGCGCGGTACTCACGCCGCTGATCCAGACGCTGCGCGACATGCCGGGCGTAAAAGCCCTGCGCGACGCCACACGGGGCGGCGTGAATGCCGTCGTGCACGAGTTCGCGGCAAGCTGCGGCTACGGGATTGAGCTGACCGAGCGCGGCCTGCCCGTTAAGCCCGCCGTGCGCGGGCTGTGCGAGCTATTAGGGCTAGACCCGCTTAACTTTGCCAATGAGGGCAAGCTGGTGATCGGCGTGGAACGCGCGGCGGCGGAAGCCGTACTTGCACAGCTGCGCGCGCATCCTTTAGGGAAAGACGCGGCCATCATCGGCGACGTGGTTGAGCGCAAAGGGGTGCGCCTGACCGGGCTTTACGGCGTGAAGCGCACGCTGGATCTGCCGCACGCTGAACCGTTACCCCGAATTTGCTAGACCGCGCCAAAAGCGGTCAGCGCTGAATTTCTCTTTTTGCCAGTTTCTATTGGAAAGCAACAATGCCGTATACACCGATGAGCGATCTTGGACAGCAGGGCCTGTTTGACATCACGCGCACACTTTTACAACAGCCCGATCTCGGCGCGCTGAGCGATGCCCTGACGCGGCTGGTCAGGCAATCAGCGCTGGCGGACAGCGCCGCCATTGTGCTCTGGCATAGCGCAACCCACCGCGCGAGCTATTTCTCAACGCGTGATAACGGCAAAATCTTCGAATATGAAGATGAAACGTTTCTGGCCCACGGCCCGGTGCGGCGTATCCTCTCCCGCCCGGAAGCGCTGCACTGCAATTTTGACCAGTTTCGCCAGGCCTGGCCGAAGCTGGCAGAGAGCAATCTTTACCACCCGTTCGGCCACTACAGCATGCTGCCGCTGGCGGTGGAAGGGCAAATTTTTGGCGGCTGCGAGTTTATCCGCGATACCGACCAGCCCTGGAGCGAGGCGGAGTACGAACGCCTGCACACCTTTACCCAGATTGTGGCCGTTGTCGCGGAGCAGATCCAAAGCCGCGTCACCAATAACGTGGATTACGACCTGCTGAGCCGCGAGCGCGATAACTTCCGCATTCTGGTTGCCATCACCAACGCCGTGCTCTCCCGCCTGGACATGGATGAGCTGGTCAGCGAAGTGTCAAAAGAGATCCATCACTATTTTAAAATCGATGCCATCAGCATTGCGCTACGCGGCAACCGGAAAGGCAAGCTGAACATCTACTCCACCCACTACCTTGATGAAGCCAACCCGGCGCACGAGCAGAGCGAAGTGGACGAAGCGGGAACGCTGTCCGAGCGGGTATTTAAAAGCAAAGAGATCCTGCTGCTCAATCTCAATGAACAGGATCCGGTAGCCCCCTACGAGCGGATGTTGTTCAACACCTGGGGCAACAAGATCCAGACCCTGTGCCTGCTGCCGCTGATGTCCGGCAACACCATGCTCGGCGTGCTTAAACTGGCGCAGTGCGATGAAGCCGTATTTACCACCGCTAACCTGAAGCTGCTGCGCCAGATCGCCGAGCGTATCTCCATTGCGCTGGATAACGCCCTCGCCTATCAGGAGATCCATCGCCTGAAGGAGCGGCTGGTGGACGAAAACCTGGCGCTGACCGAGCAGCTCAACAACGTGGACAGCGAGTTTGGCGAAATCATCGGGCGCAGCGATGCCATGTACAGCGTCCTTAAGCAGGTGGAAATGGTGGCGCAGAGCGACAGCACGGTGCTGATCCTCGGTGAAACCGGCACCGGGAAAGAGCTGATTGCCCGGGCGATCCACAACCTGAGCAACCGCAACAGCCGCCGGATGGTGAAGATGAACTGCGCGGCGATGCCTGCGGGCTTACTGGAAAGCGACCTGTTCGGCCACGAGCGTGGCGCCTTTACCGGCGCCAGCAGCCAGCGGCTGGGCCGTTTTGAACTGGCGGATAAAAGCTCGTTGTTCCTCGACGAAGTGGGCGATATGCCGCTGGAGCTTCAGCCCAAGCTGCTGCGCGTTTTGCAGGAGCAGGAGTTCGAGCGCCTCGGCAGCAACAAGCTGATCCAGACCGACGTGCGTCTGATTGCCGCCACCAATCGCGATCTGAAAAAAATGGTCGCCGACCGCGAGTTTCGCAGCGATCTTTACTATCGCCTGAACGTCTTCCCGATCTGCCTGCCGCCGCTGCGCGAGCGCCCGGAAGATATTCCGCTGCTGGTGAAAGCCTTTACCGCGAAGATTGCCCGCCGGATGGGGCGAAATATCGACAGTATTCCTGCCGAAACGCTACGCACACTCTCGGCGATGGAGTGGCCGGGGAACGTGCGCGAGCTGGAAAACGTCATTGAACGCGCGGTCCTGCTGACCCGCGGGAACGTGCTCCAGCTCTCCCTGCCAGAGGTTACTCCTTCTGAAACGACCGTGACCGCAACCGAGCTTGCGAAAGAGGGAGAAGATGAATATCAGCTCATTATGCGAGTGCTGAAGGAGACCAACGGCGTGGTAGCCGGACCGAAAGGTGCGGCGCAACGGCTGGGTCTGAAGCGTACCACCCTGCTCTCGCGCATGAAGCGTCTGGGAATCGATAAAGAGAGCCTGAATTAACCCGTCATTCCGGCGACGTCGCCCTGCGCGTAATTTGTCGCCCACTGCGGCGCGGAGCCGGTTATTTTTTGGGCCGATACTTTTCGGGTAATTCCGGAACCGGACGGCGATCGTCGATCAGATGACGGATGGTCAGAATCGGATGGCGCCATAACATACGTGGCCCTGCCCAGCGCATCACCTGCTTCATCTCTTCCCGTCGGGCGGGCTGATAACAGTGCACAGGGCACTGTTTGCAGGCAGGTTTTTCCTCACCAAACACGCATTTATCCAGCCGCTTATCGGCATAAGCCTTGAGCGCCGAATAGTGCCCCTCTTCTTTTATGGCGTGCGGACACCTGTTTTCGTACAGGGCGATCATTCTGGCGATCGTCTTTTTTTCTCGTGAAATACGTTTACCGGACATAACGTCGTCCTCAACAATAAAGTGCATTTATAATACCCTTTTATCCGCACATTTTCAGTCATTGCATTCCATTTTCTGAAGCGCCCTTCCAGAATTACCCCGCCCCCCGCTGCGTTTTACTGGTATTTTATACAGGCATAAATAACCACCTTTGACCGCATTCACCGGAGAGCTTATGCAAGAGATCGCGATCGCCAAACCCTATCGTCACTTGAAAGTGGGTTACTTCAGAAAACGTCATGAAGACCGTAAAACGAAAATTCCAAAACGCTACAGCGTACACGCAGCGCTGAGCCTGAAAGGCGACTGGCTTGAGCAAGCGGGATTTACCACCAACTCGCAGGTTCGGGTGGGCGTCGAGCACGGGAAAATCATCATTGAATTAATGGTGGAAGATGCCTCGTAAAGTCGTGACTTTTTTCTGCGCCGCACCTTTTTTTCATGCGACAATAGAAGGAACAATCGGCCATTGAGCCGCTCAAAGCGTAATATTTTCAAAGAAATGGATATCATAACTCCATGAGCACAATCGACAATTTCGACGCGCATACGCCAATGATGCAGCAGTACCTGAAGCTGAAGGCACAGCATCCGGAAATTTTGCTGTTTTACCGTATGGGCGATTTTTACGAGCTTTTTTATGACGATGCGAAACGTGCGTCTCAGCTGCTCGACATTTCCCTGACGAAACGTGGCGCGTCAGCAGGCGAGCCCATCCCGATGGCAGGTATCCCGCATCACGCGGTTGAAAACTATCTGGCGAAGCTGGTGAACCAGGGTGAGTCTGTCGCTATCTGCGAACAAATTGGCGACCCGGCCACGTCGAAAGACCCCGTTGAGCGCAAAGTCGTACGCATCGTGACGCCGGGAACCATCAGTGATGAGGCCCTGCTTCAGGAGCGCCAGGATAACCTGCTGGCGGCGATCTGGCAGGACGGTAAAGGGTTTGGCTACGCCACGCTGGATATCAGCTCCGGTCGTTTTCGCCTGAGTGAACCGGCTGACCGTGAAACCATGGCGGCTGAACTACAGCGCACCAATCCGGCAGAACTGCTTTATGCAGAGGATTTCGCCGAGACGGCGCTGATTGAAGGTCGCCGCGGCCTGCGTCGTCGTCCACTGTGGGAGTTCGAAATTGATACCGCGCGCCAGCAGCTGAACCTGCAATTTGGCACGCGAGATTTGATTGGCTTTGGCGTAGAAAACGCCCCGCGCGGGCTGTGTGCCGCAGGCTGCCTGTTGCAGTACGTTAAGGATACGCAGCGTACCGCCCTGCCCCATATCCGTTCCATTACCATGGAGCGTCAGCAGGACAGCATCATCATGGATGCCGCCACGCGCCGCAACCTGGAGATCACTCAGAACCTCGCTGGCGGCATGGAAAATACGCTGGCGTCGGTTCTCGACAGCACGGTTACCCCCATGGGCAGCCGTATGCTCAAACGCTGGCTGCATATGCCGATCCGCAATACCGACACGCTGATCGGCCGCCAGCAAACCATTGCCGCATTGCAGGATCGTTACACCGACTTGCAGCCGGTGCTGCGTCAGGTGGGTGATCTTGAGCGTATCCTGGCGCGCCTGGCACTGCGCACCGCGCGTCCACGCGATCTTGCCCGTATGCGTCACGCGTTCCAGCAGTTGCCGGAACTGCGTGCTCAGCTGGGAGAGATCGACAGCGCGCCAGTGCAGAAGCTGCGCGAAACCATGGGCGAATTTACCGAGCTTCGCGAACTGCTGGAACGCGCCATCATTGATGCGCCGCCTGTTCTGGTGCGGGATGGCGGGGTTATTGCTCCAGGTTATAACGAAGAGCTGGACGAATGGCGTGCGCTGGCCGATGGCGCGACGGATTATCTGGATAAGCTGGAAATCCGCGAGCGTGAACGTCTGGGGCTCGACACCCTGAAAGTCGGCTACAACGCGGTACACGGTTACTATATCCAGATCAGCCGTGGGCAGAGTCACCTGGCGCCGATTCACTACGTTCGCCGCCAGACGCTGAAAAATGCCGAGCGCTACATTATTCCCGAGCTGAAAGAGTACGAAGACAAAGTGCTCACGTCGAAAGGTAAAGCGCTGGCGCTGGAGAAACAGCTGTATGACGAGCTGTTTGACATCCTGATGCCGCACCTGGCTGACCTGCAACTGAGCGCCGCTGCGCTGGCCGAGCTGGATGTCCTGGTAAACCTGGCCGAGCGCGCCGATACGCTGAACTACACCTGTCCGACCTTTACTGACAAACCCGGCATTCGCATTACCGAAGGCCGCCACCCGGTGGTTGAGCAGGTGCTGAACGAGCCGTTTATTGCCAACCCGTTGAACCTGTCACCGCAGCGAAGAATGCTGATCATTACCGGTCCCAACATGGGCGGTAAAAGTACCTATATGCGCCAGACAGCCCTTATCGCGCTGCTCGCCTACATCGGCAGCTACGTTCCGGCGCAGAAGGTTGAGATTGGCCCTATCGACCGTATCTTCACCCGTGTGGGTGCTGCGGACGATCTGGCGAGCGGTCGCTCTACCTTTATGGTCGAGATGACCGAAACCGCCAACATTCTGCATAACGCGACAGAGAACAGTCTGGTGTTGATGGACGAAGTAGGACGCGGTACCTCCACCTATGACGGCCTGTCCCTGGCCTGGGCGTGCGCGGAAAGTCTGGCAAATAAAATCAAGGCGCTGACGCTGTTCGCAACGCACTATTTCGAACTGACACAGCTGCCAGAGAAAATGGAAGGCGTGGCTAACGTCCACCTTGATGCGCTTGAGCACGGCGACACCATCGCCTTTATGCACACGGTGCAGGACGGCGCGGCAAGCAAGAGTTATGGCCTGGCCGTCGCGGCGCTGGCGGGCGTGCCAAAAGAGGTGATCAAGCGCGCGCGTCAGAAACTGCGTGAACTGGAAAGTTTGTCACCGAATGCGGCGGCGACGCAGATAGATGGTACGCAGATGTCACTGCTGGCGGTCCCGGAAGAGACCTCTCCGGCCGTGGAAGCGCTGGAAAATCTCGACCCGGATACCCTGACGCCGCGACAGGCGCTGGAGTGGATTTATCGGTTGAAGAGTCTGGTTTAGTTCTCTGCGGTCTTTTTTGCCGGGTGGCGGCTTCGCCTTACCCGGCCTACAAAACCCGTAGGCCCGGTAAGCGTAGCGCCACCGGGCAAAGGACCGCACAATATTATCGCCCGGTAAGCGCAGCCGCCACCGGGCTTTTTTTACAGCAGCGGCGGGATCGTCGGCACCTGCGGCGCCTCATCAATATCCTTCTGCGTCATGCGGAACGCTTCCGGGTAATGCTCGCGGCTGGTACGGCGCAGCGGTTCGGTATCGCGCCAGGTATACAGACAGTGCTGACACTGGTATACCGTCCAGACACCTTTCACCGGTGATGTTGCCATCACTTCAATATGTTCATCGGCACAACGTGGACAAATCATTTTTTCCTCCTTATTGACGTGCCGCCAGCATCGCGGTCAGTTTTTCGGCCCAGGCTTTGGTTTCAGGGAGATCCTGTACCGGCTGGCTGTAGTGACCACGATTGTCCGGGGCAACAGGGGTGGTGGCATCAATGATCAGCTTGTCAGTGATCCCCGCCGGGCTGGAGCCGGGGTCAAGCTCGAGCACAGACATATTCGGTAGCTGTACCAGATCGCCTGCCGGATTGACCTTCGATGACAGCGCCCACATCACCTGTGGCAGGTTAAACGGATCGACATCTTCATCCACCATAATCACCATCTTCACGTAACCCAGACCGTGTGGCGTGGTCATGGCGCGGAGCCCGACCGCACGGGCAAAACCGCCGTAACGCTTTTTAGTGGAGATAATCGCCAGCAGACCGTGGGTGTACATGGCGTTCACCGCCTGCACTTCCGGGAATTCCGCCTTCAGCTGCTGATAGAGCGGTACGCAGGTGGCGGGCCCCATCAGATAATCAATTTCGGTCCACGGCATGCCCAGGTAGAGAGATTCGAAAATCGGTTTAGTGCGGTAAGAAACTTTGTCGATACGCACAACCGTCATGTTGCGCCCGCCGGAGTAGTGACCGGTAAACTCACCGAAGGGACCTTCAATTTCACGTTTCCGGCCTTCAATCACCCCTTCCAGGATCACTTCCGACCCCCACGGCACATCGAAACCGGTCAGCGGAGCCGTCGCAATCGGATACGGGCTTTCACGTAGCGCACCGGCCATCTCATACTCGGACTGATCGTATTTCAGCGGCGTGGCGCCCATCAGGGTGATGATCGGATCGTTACCCAGCGTAATGGCAATTGGCAGGTCTTCGCCGCGCTCTTCTGCCTTATGCAGATGCAACGCAATATCGTGCATCGGCACCGGTTGCAGGCCGAGCTTACGCTTGCCCTTCACTTCCATACGATAGATCCCGACGTTCTGCTTGCCGAAGTGATCGGGGTCGAGCGGATCGCGGGAGACAACGCATGCTTTATCGAGATAAAAGCCCCCGTCACCGTCGTTCAGGCGGAACAGCGGCAGAATGTCGAACAGATTAATGTCTTCCCCGTCCACCGTGTTCTGCGCCCAGGCCGGGTTTGCACGACGCTCTGGCGCGACGGGAAATTTGTCCCAGCGACGAATAAACTCGTCGATCTGTTTTTTCACCGGGGTATTCGCCGGCAGCCCCATCGAAATAGCGTGGTTTTGCCACGAGCCGATAGTGTTCATCACCACACGGGCATCGGTGAAACCGCGAATATTATCGAACCACAGCGCAGGCGCGCCATCGCCAATGCGCCCGGTAGCGTTGGCGGCCGCCGCTAAATCCGGCTCAGCGTTTACCTCTTCCTCAATTTTCAGCAGCTGCCCTTGCTCATCGAGCGCCTGCAAGAAGCTTCTCAAATCATCAAATGCCATCTTTATTCTCCTGTGAAAAATGTTTCGCTGCCTGCAAACCTTCCCAGCGTCGGGCTTTTTTATGCTCCAGACCGAACTGGTCGAGAACGCGGGTCACGATATGATGGGTAATGTCATCGGCGGTTTGCGGGTGGTTGTAGTACGCAGGCATAGGCGGCACCATCGCCACGCCCATGCGGGAAAGGGCAAGCATGTTCTCGAGATGGATGGTGCTGAGCGGCGTCTCACGGGGAACCAGCACCAGCTTGCGTCCCTCTTTCAGCACCACGTCTGCCGCACGCCCCTACCAGCCCTTCGGCGTAGCCCGCGCGGATACCCGCAAGCGTTTTCATGCTGCACGGGATGACGATCATGCCGTCGGTGCGAAACGAGCCGGAGGAGATGGTGGCAGCCTGATCGGCCGGGCTATGGACGACATCCGCCAGGGCAGCAACGTCATGCGCAGTGAAGGGCGTTTCCAGCTCAATCGTGGTTTTTGCCCACTTCGACATCACCAGATGCGTTTCCACCTCCGGCATTTCCCGCAGCGCCTGCAACAACGCCACGCCTAATGGCGCACCCGTTGCGCCCGTCATTCCCACAATCAATCTCATTCAGCACCTCAATTGGTTTGTTCGTATACGAACATATTAATTAAACTACGCCTTGATCCTGCTGCTGACAATATCGTTCGTATACGATCACACTAATCGCTAAAAAACTCTCGCGTTAAAATTCAGCCCGAGAGCGGCTATCATAGAGGGAGTATTTTTCCGTCGGAGTGTCCATGGAGTTAAGACAAGAAGCTTTTCACCTGCTACGTCAGCTTTTTCAACAGCATACCGCCCAGTGGCAGCACGCATTGCCCGAACTAACAAAGCCACAGTATGCGGTGATGCGGTCAATTGCTGAAAATCCTGGCATTGAGCAGGTTGCCCTGACTGAAGTCGCTGTGAGCACCAAAGCGACGCTGGCAGAAATGCTGAGCCGCATGGAAGCACGCGGCCTGGTCAGGCGCGAGCACGATCCGGCGGACAAGCGCCGTCGGTTTGTCTTTCTGACGGCCGAAGGTGAGGCCCTGCTTGAGAGCAGTAAACCGATTGGAAATGAGGTGGATGAGACGTTTTTAGGGCGCCTTAACGGCGCGGAACGAGAGCAATTTTCAGCGCTCATTAAAAAGATGATGCAGGGTTAAGTAACCCTGACGCGCATAAAATCAATAAATGTTCGCACTTTCGCGGGCACATGCCGGGCATCAGGATAAACGGCATAGATGCCCTGCTGAGCGAACGTGTACGCCGGTAACAGCGAGACCAGTTCCCCTGCATCCAGTGCGTTTCGCACCAGCCACTCCGGCAGCAGCGCCACTCCACATCCCGCGAGGACAAAAGCCATCAGCGCCTGGGCGCTGTCTGCATACAGGCGCGGCGCTTTCTTGATCTCAAAGGAAACCGGCTGCCCATCAACGCCTCTCATCTGCCAGCGCAGCGGCGAGGTTAAACGCTCGTGAATGATCCAGTCCGCTTCCGCCAGCTGCTCCAGCGAGTTAACCGGATGGTTTGCCAGCCAGCCTGGCGTTGCCACGGGCAGGATGGTGAAGGAGGTCATCAACGCGGCGTGGTAGCGCGAATCTGCAAGCGTGCCGAGCCGGATAGCGACATCGAAGCGCTCGGCGATAAGATCGGCATGCAAAGAGGACGAGACATGCCGCACGCGAAGGTCCGGGTGCAACTGGCTAAATTCAGCCAGCAAAGGCACCACCACCTGCGAGCCATATTCGGGCGTGGTGGTGATCCGCAGTTCTCCCGTCAGCCCGGCGTGGTTGGCGCGAACGTCATCCTGCAATCGCTCTGCATCCCGTAACAGCATCACGCTTCGTTGATGAAAGAGCTTCCCCGCCTCGGTCAGCGTCAGGCGTCGGGTGGTTCGCAGCAACAGGGTGACGCCCAGCTCCTCTTCAAGCTGACGAATATGAAAGCTGACCACCGCTTTTGTCAGCCCCATCGCCTCCGCCGCGGCGGTGAAACTGCCGGTGTCCGCTACGGCGATAAACATCGCCGTACGCTGTAAATTAAGCATCGCTTGCCTGGTTAACTGTCAAAATAATGTTGACAGTATATCGTGCTTTGTCGCGTTTATCCGTAACGCGCGGACCGATACGATACGCCACCTCACCGGAGGAACTTCCATGACGTATCGCAGCAAAATCGCCGTCGTCTTTCTGCTCGGCTTTTTCCTTGATTTGATAAACATGTTTATTGCCAGCGTCGCCTTTCCGGCGATGGCTCGCGCTTTCAATACCACACCTTCCGCGCTTACCTGGGTAAGTAACGGATACATTGCCGGACTGACGTTAGTCATCCCTTTCAGCAGTATCCTGACGCGCCGCGTCGGGCCGAAACGCGTTATCCTGCTCTCACTGCTTCTCTTTAGCGCGGCCTCCGTTGCGGCGGGTCTCTCCTCTTCGCTGGAAAGTCTGATTGCCTGGCGAGTCGTACAGGGCGCCGGAGGCGGTTTACTGATCCCGGTTGGTCAGGCGCTGACCTGGCAACAGTTTAAGCCTCATGAGCGGGCCAGACTCTCCTCGGCGGTGATGCTGGTCGCGCTGCTTGCCCCCGCCTGCTCACCGGCTGTGGGCGGCATGCTGGTTCAGACATTCAGCTGGCGCTGGATATTTTTTGCCACCCTGCCCGTCGCCATTGTCACCTTTGCTTTGGCCTGCGCGTGGCTTAAAACAGAACCGTCGCCGATAAACACCACCAGGGCAGTAAACCTGTCTTTGCTGACGGATCCGCTGTTGCGCTTATCCATGCTTATCTATGTGTGCGTACCCGGCATCTTTATCGGCGTGAACGTAACGGGCATGTTTTACCTCCAGAGCGAGGCCAATATGACGCCCGCTGCAACGGGCATGCTTATGCTGCCGTGGTCTGTGGCTTCGTTTTTGGCTATCACCGCGACAGGACGCTATTTCAACCGTATCGGCCCCCGGCCGCTGGTGATCATCGGTTGCCTTTTGCAGGCGACGGGCATTCTGCTTTTAGTTAACGTCGGCCCGGCTATGCTGTTACCTGCCGTTGCATTTACGTTGATGGGCGCGGGGGGAAGTCTTTGCAGCAGTACGGCTCAGAGCAGCGCGTTTTTGACGATGCGACCGGAAGATATGCCCGATGCCAGCGCGCTATGGAATCTGAATCGTCAGTTGAGCTTTTTTGCGGGCGCCCTGCTGCTGGCGCAGGCGCTGAGCTTCATGCAGGATTATCTCGCGCCGCTGGCCGCCTGGCACGGGATGTTTGTTTTTGCCGCAGCCATCACCCTACTGCCCGTACTGTACGTCTACCGTCTTAACAACACGCAGTTACTTGCGCAACTGCAACAGGAGCAACCATGACCCATTTCGAACAAGAGATCCTCGACATTCACGTCGCCCTTGAAAACTGGTTAGGGGCAGGCGAAAGCGATCGGGACGCCCTGCTCGCCCGTTTCCGTCCGGATTTTCTGATGGTTCCACCGAGTGGCAACCCTTTAGATCATCACGCGCTTGCCCAATTTTTATATGCGCAGCGGGGAACCCGCCCCGGGCTCAGGATCGACATTGATGCGTTAACAACGCTTCAGACATGGGACAACGGCGCGGTGCTCCATTACCGGGAGACGCAAACCCGGCCAGGCCAGGCCGTCAACGTGCGCTGGTCAACCGCGGTGCTTAATCAGGAAGGGGATAACATCACCTGGCGTTTGCTGCACGAAACGGCGCAGCCGTAAGGCATAAAAAAGGCCCGTCTCACGACGGGCCTTTTCTGACGAATGGTTGCTTACTCGCGGAACAGCGCTTCGATATTCAGACCTTGCCCTTGCAGGATTTCACGCAGGCGGCGTAGGCCTTCAACCTGAATCTGACGAACACGTTCACGGGTCAGGCCAATCTCACGGCCGACGTCTTCCAGTGTCGCAGCTTCATACCCCAGTAAACCGAAACGACGTGCCAGCACTTCACGCTGTTTAGCGTTCAGTTCGAACAGCCATTTGACGATGCTCTGTTTCATGTCATCGTCCTGCGTGGTGTCTTCCGGGCCGTTGTCTTTTTCATCGGCCAGGATGTCCAGCAGCGCTTTTTCGGAGTCGCCACCCAGCGGGGTGTCAACCGAGGTAATGCGCTCGTTGAGACGCAGCATACGGCTTACGTCATCAACCGGTTTGTCGAGTTGTTCTGCAATCTCTTCCGCACTTGGCTCGTGGTCCAGTTTATGGGACAACTCGCGCGCGGTACGCAGATAAACATTCAACTCTTTGACGATGTGGATCGGCAGTCGAATCGTACGGGTCTGGTTCATAATAGCCCGTTCGATGGTCTGACGAATCCACCAGGTCGCGTAGGTTGAGAAACGGAACCCGCGTTCCGGGTCAAACTTCTCAACTGCGCGGATGAGACCTAAGTTGCCCTCTTCAATCAGATCCAGCAGAGCCAGACCACGATTGCCGTAACGGCGGGCAATTTTCACGACCAGTCGCAGGTTACTTTCGATCATGCGACGACGCGAGGCAACATCACCACGCAAAGCACGACGTGCGAAATAGACTTCTTCTTCGGCCGTTAGCAGTGGGGAGTAACCAATCTCCCCAAGGTAAAGCTGAGTCGCGTCCAGCACACGCTGTGTGGCACCCTGCGATAACAGCTCTTCTTCAGCCAAATCGTTATCACTGGGTTCCTCTTCTACTAAGGCTTTTTCGTCAAAAGCCTCTGCTCCGTTCTCATCAAATTCCGCGTCTTCATTTAAATCATGAACTTTCAGCGTATTCTGACTCATAAGGTGGCTCCTACCCGTGATCCCTGGACGAGACACCCTGGCTGGCATGCTCCGTCAATTTATCGCTGCGGTAAATATTGCAGCGGGTTTACGGATTTCCCCTTGTAACGAATTTCAAAATGCAAGCGTGTAGAACTGGTTCCGGTGCTACCCATGGTAGCGATTTTTTGCCCCGCCTTAACTTCTTGTTGTTCCCGGACCAGCATAGTGTCGTTATGGGCGTAGGCACTCAGGTAATCATCATTATGTTTGATGATAATAAGATTACCGTAACCGCGCAGTGCGTTACCGGCATAGACAACGCGCCCGTCTGCGGTCGCGATGATTGCCTGTCCTTTACTGCCTGCGATATCGATCCCTTTGTTGCCCCCCTCAGAGGTAGCGAAGTTCTCGATAATCTTGCCGTCAGTTGGCCAGCGCCAGGTGGTGATTGACGAGCTGGCATTCTGACTGCTTGCAGTCGGTACAGTAGAGCTAACCACAGGTGCCGTAGTCGGTGCTGTGACAACAGTCGCAGTACCTTTATTATTCGGCAACATTTTGTTAGCACTCTGATCACCTGAATCCTCAGAATACGTAATTACAGGTTGTGAAGCAACCACCGTGGTGGTTTTTTGTGCAGGGGTGACGCTGTTATTTTGCGCAGTTACGTCGGCCGCTGAAACGGTGTTGCCTGGCGTAAGCGGTGTCCCCGTCGCGTTGCCAACCTGAAGCGTTTGCCCGACTTCCAGAGCGTACGGGGCCTGGACGTTGTTTCGCTGTGCCAGATCGCGGAAATCGTTCCCGGTGATCCAGGCAATATAGAACAGCGTATCGCCGCGCTTCACGGTATAGGTGCTGCCGCCGGTATAGCTACCTTTCGGAATGTTCCCATACTTACGGTTATACACTATGCGGCCATTTTCGGTCTGAACAGGCTGATCCACTGGCTGAATCTGCGAAGGCTGCGTAACTGGACGCTGGACCGGCTGGATCTGCGGAGTTTGCTGCGCCGTGGACGTGCCCATTTTAGGCGGAGGGGTAATCAACATTCCGCTGGACGTGTTACCCGAGCCGCTGGTTCCATTGACGGAACTGACGGGCGCAGGTGCATTGTCAGAACTTGTACAGCCTGCCAGCCAGAGCGAAACCAGTGATAATGCCGCAACACGGCTGATGGTGAATTTTGGGCTTCCCGCGCTCATTTATCCCCCAGGAATGTGTTAACTACCAGTGACTTAAAAATAACCGTGATGGCACGAACCTATCGCGCCACACCATACGCTGAATTTGCCTCAATAACCCTGGAAAAATCCGAGTCTCAGGCCAGCTCGCCCTTAACCAGGGGCACAAAGCGCACGGCTTCCACGGTATCGATAATAAACTCGCCGCCGCGTCGACGAACGCGCTTTAAAAGCTGCTGCTCATCGCCGACGGGCAAAACTAGAATGCCGCCCTCGTCCAGCTGCGAGAGAAGTGCAGCGGGAATTTCAGGTGGCGCGGCCGTGACTATTATGGCGTCAAACGGGGCGCGAGCCTGCCAACCCTGCCATCCATCGCCGTGGCGTGTCGATACATTATGTAAATCAAGCTGTTTCAGGCGACGGCGCGCCTGCCACTGCAAGCCTTTAATCCGTTCCACGGAACAGACATGGTGCACAAGGTGGGCCAGGATCGCGGTCTGATACCCTGAACCGGTGCCAATTTCCAGCACCCGGGAGTCTGGCGTTAACTCCAGAAGCTCCGTCATACGCGCCACCATGTAAGGCTGCGAAATCGTCTGGCCTTGCCCGATGGGCAGCGCCACGTTTTCCCACGCTTTGTGTTCAAACGCCTCATCTACAAACTTCTCACGGGGAACCTGGGCAAGCGCATCCAGCACCTGCTCGTTGGCGATCCCCTGTGCGCGTAATTGTTCCAGAAGAGTTTGTACACGTTTACTTACCATTGCGCGTTCACTCCGACCCGATCTAACCAGTCCGACACCACATCATGCGCGCTATAAGCGGTTAAATCTACGTGCAACGGCGTAACGGAAACGTAACCCTCATCCACCGCAGCGAAGTCGGTGTCTGGCCCGGCATCGCATTTATCTCCCGGCGGGCCGATCCAGTACAGGGTATTGCCGCGCGGATCCTGCTGGGGAATAACCTGATCGGCCGGATGGCGACTGCCGCAGCGCGTCACGCGGATCCCTTTGATCTCGTCCAGCGGGAGATCCGGCACGTTAATATTGAGGATACGTCCGGTACGCAGCGGCTCGCGGCCAAGCGCACGGAGAATAGAGCAGGTTACCGCGGCGGCAGTGTCATAGTGGGTGTGGCCGTTTAACGAGACCGCCAGCGCCGGGAACCCCAGGTGACGCCCCTCCATCGCCGCGGCCACGGTGCCGGAGTAAATCACATCATCGCCAAGATTCGGCCCGGCATTGATGCCGGAGACCACAACATCCGGCCGCGGGCGCATCAGCGCATTTACGCCCAGAAACACGCAGTCGGTCGGCGTCCCCATCTGGACGGCAATATCGCCATTCTCAAAGGTAAAGGTGCGAAGTGAAGACTCCAGCGTCAATGAGTTAGACGCGCCACTGCGGTTACGATCGGGAGCCACGACCTGCACATCCGCAAATTCGCGGAGGTGTTTCGCCAGCGTCTGAATACCTGGCGCATGGATCCCGTCATCGTTACTCAGCAATATTCGCATAATCACCCGACGTGTTGATAAGTTCCCTGACAACACTGGTGGCAAAGCTACCTGCCGGCAGCCAGAAGCGTAACTCGACGGTTACGTCATCCCACCAGTTCCAGCTCAGCTGTTGCGGGTAGAGGAGCATCGCACGGCGCGCCGCCTCGACTTTTTCCCGCACCAGCAATGATTGTAATTCTGGCGCATCCGCCACCGCTGACTGCTCAGCGGCCAGCGCCTCGCCCTGGGTTCCCCAGTCGCCTGAGCCCGGCAAGGCGGCGGTAATCATCAACGCTTTAGCGTCCACGCGCGACTGGGCATCGGCCATCTCATCGGCCGTTGCCACAAACCAGCTTCCGCGTCCCGCTAATTGTAGCGCATCGCCGACAACAACTTGATTCGCGTCCGGTTTTTTCAGCCGTTCGCTCACAATCTGATTAAACAACGCACTGCGGGCTGCCGACAACCAAAAACTGCGTTTATTCCTGTCGCGCACCGGCGCGCTGCTTTGCGCCCAGCGCAGCGCGCCCAGCAGGTTGCTGCCACCAATGCCAAAGCGCTGTGCGCCAAAATAGTTTGGCACGCCGCGTTCGGTAATGGCCTTCAGGCGTTTTTCAACGTCATCGCGGTCGGTCACTTCACGCAGCACCAGCGTGAAATCGTTGCCTTTCAACGCTCCCGGACGCAATTTGCGTTTGTGGCGGGCATACTCCAGTACCTTACAGCCCTCAAGCTCAAATTTGCTTAAATCGGGCATAGCATTGCCGGGCACGCGGGCGCAAAGCCACTGTTCGGTCACGGCATGCTTATCCTTTTGACCGGCAAAGCTCACCTCGCGGGCGTGAATGTTGAGGAATTTTGCCAGCGCGTCCGCCACGAAGCGGGTGTTGCAGCCGTTTTTCAGAATGCGCACCAGGATGTGCTCGCCTTCGCCATCCGGCTCAAAACCCAGATCTTCCACTACCACGAAATCTTCAGGGTTGGCTTTCAGCAGACCCTTGCCCTGCGGTTTACCGTGCAGATACGTCAGGTTGTCGAAATCCGTCATTTGACCGCCTTCACCAGCAGCGCCACGGCTTCACAGGCAATGCCTTCGCCACGACCGGTAAAGCCCAGCTTCTCCGTGGTGGTCGCTTTGACGTTGACGTCGTCCATATGGCAGCCCAGATCTTCAGCGATAAACACGCGCATCTGAGGGATGTGCGGCAGCATCTTCGGTGCCTGAGCAATAATCGTCACATCAACGTTGCCGAGGGTGTAGCCTTTGGCCTGAATACGACGCCAGGCTTCGCGCAGCAGTTCGCGGCTGTCTGCGCCTTTAAAAGCAGGATCGGTGTCCGGGAACAGTTTGCCAATGTCGCCCAACGCGGCGGCACCCAGCAGCGCGTCGGCCAGCGCATGCAGCGCCACGTCGCCATCAGAATGCGCCAGCAAACCTTTTTCGTATGGAATGCGCACGCCGCCAATGATAATTGGGCCAACGCCGCCAAAGGCGTGTACATCAAAACCGTGTCCAATACGCATTATGCCTTCTCCTGAGGGGTCGTACGGGTAAGATAAAATTCCGCGAGCTGTAAGTCTTCCGGGCGCGTCACTTTTATATTATCAGCGCGCCCTTCAACAAGCGTTGGGTGGAAACCGCAATACTCCAGCGCCGAGGCTTCGTCCGTAATGGTCGCACCTTCTTTAAGCGCACGCGTTAAGCAGTCGTGGAGTAATTCGCGGGGAAAAAATTGTGGCGTCAGCGCGTGCCAGAGATCGACGCGCTCGACGGTGTGGGCAATCGCCGGTTTACCCGGTTCGGCACGCTTCATGGTGTCACGCACCGGGGCGGCCAAAATGCCGCCCACGTTACTGGTTTCACTCAGGGCCAGCAGACGTGACAGATCGTCGTGATGCAGACAGGGACGCGCGGCATCGTGCACCAGCACCCACTGCGCGTTCCCGGCAGCCTGAATGCCCGCCAGAACAGAGTCGGCCCGCTCGGCGCCGCCGTCAACAACGGTAATCTGAGGATGATTTGCCAGCGGGAGTTGCGCAAAACGCGCATCGCCGGGGCTGATGGCAATAACCACGCGTTTCACCCGGGCATGCGCCAGCAGCGCTGCCACGGCGTGCTCGAGGATCGTTTTATCACCAATTGAGAGGTACTGCTTGGGACACTCTGTCTGCATGCGCCGGCCAAAACCTGCGGCCGGCACCACGGCACAGACGTCCGAAAAAGTTGCTGCCATGTCGTAATCCTGGGCCTGATTATCGATTGTTTTGTGCGGAGCCCTGATTGCGTTTAGACGCATCCGGAACCAGGCGATAAAACGTTTCGCCCGGCTTAGTCATACTGAGTTCATTGCGTGCGCGCTCCTCAATCGCCTCCTGGCCGCCATTGAGGTCATCAATTTCAGCAAAAAGTTGATCGTTACGCGCTTTAAGTTTGGCGTTTGTCGCCTGCTGTGCCGCGACGTCATCGCTCACCCGGCTGTAGTCGTGCAGTCCGTTTTTGCCGAACCACAGCGAATATTGCAGCCAGACCAGCAAAGCCAGCAACAGCAGCGTTAGTTTACCCATCCTGCCCCCTGAAAAAACGGCATCATCATCCCATAACTTTCCGCTGGACTCTACTGCGGGGTTTTAATTATGCCGTAAGTTAGCCCATCAGCCATAAAAACAGCAGGCCAAAGATGACCACAACGGTGGCGATAGTGATGAAAGTACTATACAGGAGCTTGCCGTTGAAAAGGGAGTGCAGCGCCACGCCCACAACCACCGCAACGGGCATCAGCGCCAGAAAGAAAGGCCAGGTATAGAGGAAGAAAAAGAGGGTGTTACCACCGTAGATCAAAAACGGGATACCCAGCGCCAGTAGCCACGATACGAAGCCGACTATCGCCCCAGGGAAGGACCAGGTCGTTTCGTCGTCGGTCGTTAACGGTTCCGACCCGGTGGTAATCATGTAGTTTTCACTGTTGCGCATAGCTAATCCTGTGACCGTGACTCATCGCTCGGGAAGACAGCTCCCGAACGATACCGTCTCAGGATCTGATAATATCGTCCCGTCTGAGCAGGTCTAATAATTGGCTTACTAAATTTGTTACCAATTGTTGACCTTCCAGATGAATCTCAGGGGATTCAGGCGCTTCGTAAACCGAGTCAATGCCGGTGAAGTTTCGCAGCTCTCCCGCGCGGGCTTTTTTATACAGCCCTTTCGGATCGCGCGCTTCGCAGATTGCCAGCGGGGTATCCACAAACACTTCAATAAAGCGATTCTGCCCCACGCGCTCGCGCACCATCTGACGTTCGGCGCGGTGCGGTGAGATAAACGCCGTCAGCACCACCAGCCCGGCGTCCGCCATCAGGCTGGCGACTTCGCCCACCCGACGAATGTTCTCTTTACGATCTTCATCGCTGAACCCTAAATCGCTGCACAGGCCGTGACGCACGTTGTCGCCGTCCAGCAAGTAGGTGCTCACCCCCTGCTGATGCAGCGCCTCTTCCAGTGCGCCTGCCACCGTGGATTTACCGGAGCCAGACAGCCCGGTAAACCACAGCACAACCCCACGGTGACCGTGGAGCTGTTCGCGCTGGGCGACGGTGACCGGATGAGGATGCCAGACGACGTTCTCATCATGGGCGGCCATCACTTGCCTCCCAGCAGATCGCGTGCGCCCCAGTGCGGGAAGTGCTTACGCACCAGCGCGTTCAGTTCCAGCTCGAAGGCGCTGAACTCAGACGTCACGCTCGCCTGTGCGTCAGGCTCGCGGACCATGCCGGCACCGACGGTGACGTTGGTCAGGCGGTCAATGAAGATCAGCCCGCCCGTCACCGGATTCTGCTGATACGGATCCAGCACCAGCGGCTCGTCGAAGGTCATATCCACCAGACCGATGCCGTTCAGCGGCAGCTCGCTCACGTCACGGTGGGTCAGGTTGTTGATGTCCACCTGGAACTGAATGCCGTCCACGCGGGCGCGGGTTTTCTTGCCGGCGATTTTAATGTCATAGCTCTGGCCTGCGGTCAGCGGCTGTTCGGCCATCCACACTACATCCACGGATGCGCCCTGCACCGCCGCCAGCGTTTCCTGAGCGTCGACCAGCAGGTCGCCGCGGCTGATATCAATTTCGTCTTTCAGTACCAGGGTTACCGCTTCACCTGCCCCGGCTTCGTCCAGATCGCCATCAAAGGTGACGATACGGGCGATGGTCGATTCCACGCCGGATGGCAGCACCTTGACGCGCTGACCCACCTTCACGGAGCCTGAAGCGAGAGTACCGGAGAAGCCGCGGAAATCGAGGTTCGGACGGTTCACGTACTGCACCGGGAAGCGCATCGGCTGGGTATCGACCACGCGCTGAATTTCAACGGTTTCCAGCACTTCCAGCAGCGTCGGGCCGCTGTACCACGGCATGTTCGCGCTCTGAGAGGCGACGTTATCCCCTTCCAGCGCCGACAGCGGCACAAAGCGAATATCGAGGTTGCCCGGCAGCTGTTCAGCAAAGGTCAGGTAGCTCTGGCGGATCTCGTCGAAACGCGCTTCGCTGTAGTCCACCAGATCCATTTTGTTCACCGCCACCACCAGATGCTTGATCCCCAGCAGCGTAGAGATAAAGCTGTGACGACGAGTCTGATCCAGCACACCTTTACGGGCGTCGATCAGCAGGATCGCCAGGTCACAGGTGGACGCGCCGGTCGCCATGTTACGGGTGTACTGCTCGTGCCCCGGGGTGTCGGCGATAATAAATTTGCGCTTTTCGGTAGAGAAGTAGCGATAGGCGACATCAATGGTAATGCCCTGCTCGCGCTCCGCCTGCAAGCCGTCCACCAGCAGCGCCAGGTCGAGTTTTTCGCCCTGGGTGCCGTGGCGTTTACTGTCATTGTGCAGGGAAGAGAGCTGATCTTCGTAGATCTGGCGCGTGTCGTGCAGCAGACGACCAATCAGGGTACTTTTCCCGTCATCCACGCTGCCGCAGGTCAGGAAACGCAGCAGGCTTTTGTACTGTTGGGCGTGCAGATAAGCTTCTACGCCGCCTTCATCGGCAATTTGTTGGGCAATAGTCGTATTCATGGCGGCTCCTTAGAAATAACCCTGACGTTTCTTCAGCTCCATGGAGCCTGCCTGGTCGCGGTCAATCACGCGGCCCTGTCGCTCACTGGTGGTCGACACCAGCATCTCCTCGATGATCTCGGGCAGCGTCTGCGCACTGGATTCCACCGCGCCGGTCAGCGGCCAGCAGCCGAGAGTACGGAAACGGACCATCTGTTTTTTGATCACTTCGCCCGGCTGTAAATCAATGCGATCGTCGTCGATCATCATCAGCATGCCGTCGCGCTCCAGCACCGGGCGCTCGGCCGCCAGATACAGCGGAACGATCTCAATATTTTCCAGATAGATGTACTGCCAGATATCCAGCTCGGTCCAGTTGGAGAGCGGGAAGACGCGAATGCTTTCGCCCTTGTTGATCTGGCCGTTGTAGTTGTGCCACAGCTCCGGACGCTGGTTTTTCGGGTCCCAGCGGTGGAAGCGGTCGCGGAAAGAGTAGATACGCTCTTTGGCGCGGGATTTCTCTTCGTCACGTCGCGCGCCGCCGAAGGCCGCATCAAAACCGTATTTATTCAGCGCCTGCTTCAGCCCTTCGGTTTTCATGATGTCGGTATGCTTGGCGCTGCCGTGCACGAACGGGTTGATGCCCATCGCCACCCCTTCCGGGTTTTTGTGCACCAGCAGCTCGCAGCCGTAGGCTTTGGCGGTACGGTCACGAAACTCGTACATCTCGCGGAATTTCCAGCCGGTATCCACGTGTAACAGCGGGAACGGCAGCGTACCCGGATAAAACGCTTTGCGCGCCAGGTGCAGCATGACGCTGGAATCTTTACCGATGGAGTACATCATCACCGGGTTAGAAAACTCGGCGGCCACTTCGCGGATAATGTGGATACTTTCCGCTTCGAGCTGCCGCAGGTGAGTAAGTCGTTTTTGGTCCATAACCGTTCCTTAAGCCAAATTTATAACAGAAGCGCCAAAGCCTTCTGTGTCGGTTGTGTGTTGGAACCAGGCGAGCGTGCTGTGCAGCTGCACCACTTCGCCCACCACGATCAGGGCGGGCATTGGGGCGTCTTTCGCCAGGGTTGCAAGGTCTTGTAAGGTGCCGATGGCGACATGCTGATCGACGCGTGTCCCGCGGGAGATCACCGCTACCGGCGTCGTCGCATCGCGACCGTGCTGAATAAGCTGTTCGCTGATGTCAGCCGCTTTCATCGTGCCCATATAAATCGCCAGCGTTTGTCGGCTCTGGGCGAGATGCGACCAGTCAAACGGCGTGCTGTCGGCTTTATAGTGCCCGGTCACAAAGGTCACGCTCTGGGCGTAATCGCGATGGGTCAGCGGAATACCGGCGTAGGCCGTGACGGCAGACGCCGCCGTAATACCGGGAACCACCTGGAACGGGACGCCCGCTTCGGCTGCCGCCTGCAACTCCTCGCCACCACGACCGAAGATAAACGGGTCGCCCCCTTTCAGGCGCACCACGGTCTTGCCCGCTTTCGCAGCGGCAATCAGCATCTGGTTGGTGTCGTGCTGGGGCACGGAGTGCTCGCCGGCACGTTTGCCGACGCAAATTTGCTCCGCGTCACGGCGGATCAGCTCGCGAATACCGTCGGTGACCAGGTGGTCATAGAACACGACATCCGCATCCTGTAGAACCTGGAGGCCACGCAGCGTGAGCAGCCCGGCATCCCCCGGCCCGGCGCCCACCAGAATGATCTCTCCGCCCGTACTGCCGGGGTTATCCAGTTCGTCTTCGAGAATTTGTTGCGCCGCCGTCTCGTTACCGGCCTGCATCAGGCTGGCAAAGCGGCCGCGAAACACACGCTCCCAGAAGCGACGGCGTTCCGTCACGCTGGTCAGACGCGTTTTCAAATGGTTGCGCCAGTAGCTGGCCTTCTCCGCCATGCGTCCGAGGCTGGTCGGCAGCAGCGCTTCGATTTTTTCTCTCAGCACGCGCGCCAGCACCGGGGCGGTGCCGCCGGAGGAGATCGCCACCAGCAGCGGCGAGCGGTCGACAATCGACGGGAAGATAAATGAGCATAACGGCTGGTCGTCTACCACGTTCACCAGACGGTGACGGGCCTGGGCTGCGTCGGAGATGCGGCGGTTGAGCGCCCGATCTTCGGTTGCCGCAATCACCAGCACCACGCTGTCGATCTGAGACTCTGCAAAATCCGCCTCTGCAACAATCTGCACCTGCGCCCCGGCGCGTTGCAGGAAGGCGATTTTGCGATCGGCAATTTCACCCGTCCCGACAACCAGTACCGGTCGGTCTTTTAAGGCAGCAAAAAGGGGGAGATAGTCCACAGGCAACAACTCACTAACAACCACGAATAAAGGGACTATAGGGGGCGGCTTAGATCGAATGAAATTACGAATTGGAATGAGTAGTTACTCAATGGAATAACGCCGTGGAAAAGCAAATATCAAAAAGTGCTTAACACGCGAAATTTCGGGCATTTAGGAGCAATTCAAATTGTGTCTACCCGATCACAGTTTCATACTATGCGGGTTAAAATTTTGCTCTGTTTTTAAGGACTCACTATGTTTTCCGCAATGCGCCACCGATTCGTTGCCCTGGCGCTCGGCGTTTGCTTTATCCTTCCGGCTCAGGCAAAAAATCAATCTTACGGTGAAATAGCCAGTATGCAGGCGCGGCATATTGCGACGGTCTTTCCGGGCCGTATGACCGGAACCCCAGCCGAGATGCTCTCGGCAGACTATATCCGTCAGCAATTTGCGGATATGGGCTATGAGAGCGACATTCGCGCTTTCCACAGCCGCTACATCTATACCACACGCAATAAAACGCAAAACTGGCATAACGTAACCGGCAGCACGGTCATTGCCGCGCACGAAGGAAAGGCGGCTGAGCAGATTATTATTATGGCGCACCTTGATACCTACACGCCGTTGAGCGACGCCGATGTCGATAATAACCTCGGCGGGCTGACGCTTCAGGGACTGGATGACAATGCGGCGGGGCTGGGCGTGATGCTTGAGCTGGCCGAACGCCTGAAGAATATTCCGACGAAATACAGCATTCGCTTTGTTGCGACCAGCGGCGAAGAAGAAGGAAAACTCGGCGCTGAGAATCTCCTTAAGCGCATGAGCGCTGAGGAGAAGAAAAATACGTTGCTGGTGATTAACCTCGATAATCTGATCGTGGGGGATAAGCTCTATTTTAATAGCGGACAGAGCACGCCGAGCAGCGTACGTAAACTCACCCGCGACCGCGCGCTGGCGCTTGCCCGCACGCATGGCGTCTATGCCGCGACAAATCCGGGCGGTAACCCGCAGTATCCTAAAGGCACAGGCTGCTGTAATGACGGTGAAGTGTTTGATAAGGCGGGCATTCCGGTGCTGTACGTCGAGGCGACGAACTGGGCGCTGGGCAAAAAAGATGGCTATCAGCAGCGCAGCAAATCGAAAGCCTTTCCGGACGGGACCAGCTGGCATGATGTGCGGCTGGATAATCAGCAGCACATTGATAAAGCGCTGCCGCAGCGGATTGAGCACCGCAGCCGGGATGTCGTGAAGGTGATGCTGCCGCTGGTGAAGGAGCTGGCGAAAGCGGGGAAAGCCTGAGGCAATTAAGCCCGGTGGCGCTGCGCTTACCGGGCCTACAACGGCACGAAACGTAGGCCCGGTAAGGCGTAGCCGCCACCGGGCGAAACGACATTACCCTTCGTGCAGCCCGCACTCGCGCTTCAGCCCAAAGAATCGCGTCTCTTCTTCCGCCATTCCCGGTTCCCATTTACGCGTGGTGTGGGTGTCGCCTACCGACAGGTAGCCTTGATCCCACAGCGGATGGTACTTCAGCCCGTGCTTTTGCAGATACTGGTACACCGTGCGGTTATCCCAGTCGATGATCGGCAGCACTTTGAACACGCCGCGCTGCACCGCCAGCACCGGCAGCGTTGCCCGGCTCCCGGACTGCTCGCGGCGCAGGCCCGCGAACCAGGTCTGAGCGTTCAACTCTTTCAGCGCCCGGTTCATCGGCTCGACCTTGTTGATCTCATTGTATTTCTCAATGCCCTCAACGCCCTGTTCCCACAGCTTGCCGTAGCGCGCCTCCTGCCAGGCCGCGCTTTCCGTCGCGCGGTAAACTTTGAGGTTCAGCTTGAGCTTGTCCGTCAGCTCGTCAATAAACTGGTAGGTCTCCGGGAACAGATAGCCGGTATCGGTGAGGATCACCGGTATGTCCGGGCGGATCCGATTCACCAGGTGCAGGCTGACCGCCGCCTGGATGCCAAAGCTTGACGACAGCACATAGTCACCCGGCAGGTTTTCCAGCGCCCACGCCACGCGCCCTTCGGCGTCGAGTTTTTCCAGCTGGGCGTTGGTTTCTGCCAGGGCCAGAATGCGTTCGACTTTTGGCAGGTCATTAAGGGCGTTTAGATCGAGTACGGACATAAGAACCTCGTTTGCCTGTTTTGCCGGGCGGCACTGCGTTTGCCCGGCCTACAAAACCCGTAGGCCCGGTAAGCGAAGCGCCACCGGGCAAAGGATGCGTTACTCCCAGAAATCCCTGGCGGGATCGAGCACCGGGCGAATGATGCCCGCACGCACCGTAAAGTCGCCGAAGCCTTCACCCGCTTCGCGCTCTTTCGCCCAGCGCCCGACAAGCTCGTCGATGGAATCAAGAATTTCCGGTTCCGTAATATTTTCACGGTACATACGCGGAATGCGCGTCCCCATACGGTTGCCGCCAAGGTGCACGTTGTAACGACCCGGCGCTTTCCCTACCAGACCGAGTTCGGCCAGCATCGCGCGACCGCAGCCGTTCGGGCAGCCTGTCACGCGCATAACAATATGCTCGTCCGGAATTCCGTGTTTTTCCAGAATCGCTTCCACCTTATCAGTGAAGGACGGCAGGAAACGCTCGGCTTCGGCCATCGCCAGCGGACAGGTCGGGAACGACACGCAGGCCATTGAGTTTTCACGCTGCGCGCTCACCGCATTCATCAACCCGTGCTCGCGCGCCAGCTCTTCAATTCTCGCCTTATCGCTTTCCGGCACGCTGGCGACGATCAGGTTCTGGTTGGCGGTAATACGGAACTCGCCTTTGTGGATCTTCGCGATTTCCAGCAGACCGGTTTTCAGCGGGCGGCCCGGATAATCCAGAATACGACCGTTTTCAATAAACAGCGTCAGGTGCCATTTATTATCGATACCTTTCACCCAGCCAATGCGATCGCCGCGACCGGTGAATTCGTAAGGGCGGATCGGCTCAAACTTGATCCCCGCGCGACGCTCCACTTCTTCTTTGAACGTCTCGACGCCTACACGCTCCAGGGTGTATTTGGTTTTCGCGTTTTTACGGTCGGTACGGTTGCCCCAGTCGCGCTGGGTAGTAACCACCGCCTCAGCCACGGCCAGCGTGTGCTCCAGCGGCAGGAAGCCGAACTCGCTCGCGGTGCGGGCGTAGGTTTTCTTGTTCCCATGCTCGATGGACAAACCGCCGCCCACCAGCAGGTTAAAACCGACCAGCTTGCCGTTTTCGGCAATCGCCACGAAGTTCATGTCGTTGGCGTGCAGGTCGATATCGTTCTGCGGCGGGATAACCACCGTGGTCTTGAATTTGCGCGGCAGGTAGGTCTGACCGAGGATCGGCTCTTCGTCCGTGGTCGCGACTTTCTCCTGATCGAGCCAGATCTCCGCATAGGCACGCGTGCGTGGCAGCAGGTGCTCCGAGATCTTCTTCGCCCACTCGTACGCTTCGGCGTGCAGCTCGGACTCATACGGGTTCGAGGTGCAAAGCACGTTACGGTTCATGTCGTTGGCGGTCGCCAGCGCGTCCAGCCCCACGGAGTGCAGCATCTGGTGCACCGGCTTGACGTTCTTCTTCAGAATGCCGTGGAACTGGAAGGTCTGACGGTTAGTCAGACGGATGCTGCCGTAAATCGTGTTTTCACCGGCAAACTTGTCGATCGCCTGCCACTGTTTGGTGGTGATGATGCCACCCGGCAGGCGGCAGCGCAGCAGCATCGCATGACGCGGCTCCAGCTTCTGTTCGGCACGTTCGGCGCGGATATCGCGGTCGTCCTGCTGGTACATACCGTGGAAACGGATCAGCAGGAAGTTGTCGCCTTTGAAACCGCCGGTCAGGCCGTCATTTAAATCTTCGGCAATGGTACCGCGCAGGTAGTTGCTCTCTACCTTCATGCGCTCGGCATCAGACAGTTTGCCTTCGACCACCAGTGGGCCAGGATGTTTTTCGCTCATTAGTAGACATCTCGCTGATAACGGCGCTCTACGCGCAGCTCACTTAAAAATTCATCCGCCGTTTCGGCATCCATACCGCCGAATTCGGCAATCACTTCCAGCAGTGCCTGCTCAACGTCTTTCGCCATGCGATTGGCGTCGCCGCAGACATAAATGTGGGCGCCGTCATTGATCCAGCGCCACAGCTCTGCGCCCTGTTCGCGCAGTTTGTCTTGTACGTATACTTTTTCTTTCTGATCGCGGGACCAGGCCAGATCGATGCGGGTCAGCACGCCCTCTTTGACGTAGCGCTGCCATTCAACCTGGTAGAGGAAATCTTCAGTAAAATGCGGGTTGCCGAAGAACAGCCAGTTTTTACCCGGTGCCTCGTCCGCTGCACGCTGCTGCATAAAGGCGCGGAACGGTGCGATGCCGGTGCCCGGGCCAATCATGATCACCGGCGTTTCCGGGTTTGCCGGCAGGCGGAAGTTGTCGTTGTGTTCGATAAAGACGCGCACCTCGCCCTCTTCTTCCACGCGGTCGGCCAGGAAGCCCGACGCCCCGCCCGCGCGCGCGCGGCCTTCGATGTCGTAACGCACCACGCCAACGGTGATGTGGACTTCGTTTTCCACTTCCGCCTGTGAAGAGGCGATGGAGTAAAGACGCGGCGTCAGCGGACGCAGCAGGCCGATCAGCGCGTCGGCATCCAGCTGTGCCGGGGAGAAACGCACCATGTCGACAATCGGCGTCGTCGCGGCGTAATGCTGTAACTTCACTTTGTCCCCCACCAGCGGCAGAAGGGACTCGCTGCGCGTTAAGGTGGCGTAGTTTTCAACGATATTGGCGGTGTTCACCGTCAGCTCGAAATGCCACTGAAGCGCCTCAGAGAGCGGTAAGGTTTTACCTTCCACCTGGACCGGCTCCGTGCCTTTCAGCCACAGCAGCTCGACCAGCTCTTTCACCAGCGCCGGATCGTTCTGATACCAGACGCCCAGCGCATCGCCAGGCTGATAACGCAGGCCGGAGTCACCGAGATCGATTTCGATATGGCGCACGTCTTTTTCCGAATCACGGCCCGTGATTTTCTGGTTTACCGACAGGCTCGCCGTCAGCGGCGCCTCTTTCGTGTAAGGGCTGGTGTGGATTTCGTTGACGGTGCCCGCTGCGGTAACGGCGGCCTGCGCTGGCGTCTCTTTCGGGACGCGGGCCTTCAGCACCTCAACGATGCGCGTCCGCCATTCGGCGGCGGCGGCCTGGTATTCGACATCAGCGTCTACGCGATCCAGCAGGCGCTCTGCACCCAGCTCCGCCAGCTTGCTGTCGAAGTCTTTACCGGACTGGCAGAAAAATTCATAGGACGTATCACCGAGGCCGAAGACGGCAAAGGCGGTGCCCTCCAGCCTGGGCGCTTTTTTCGAGAACAGGAACTTATGCAGCGCGACGGCTTCTTCCGCAGGCTCACCTTCCCCCTGCGTTGACGCCACCACCACCAGCAGTTTTTCTGACGCGATCTGTTTGAATTTATAATCCCCGGCGTTGACCAGGTTAACGTTCAGCTTCGCGGCGAGCAGGTCATCACGCAGCGCTTCGGCCACACGACGGGCATTACCCGTTTGCGAAGCGGAGATAAGCGTGATGGCAGGAATTTCAACGGCCGTTGGCGGGACGCCAGCCACAGCACCCGGCTGCTGATTGAGCATTCCCCAGAAATAGCCGGAGACCCAGGCGAGCTGGGTGGGTGAAAAATCGGAAGTCGCGGCCTGGAGGCGCGCCAGTTGCTCCGGGTTAAGGGGAAGCAAATTTGAAGGTGGGGCCTGTGTTGTCATGCGTCGTTATGTTCCAGTAGCAAAGCGGACTTTAAGCGAATAAATCCAAACTGAAGATAAGGTTAACGGCGGGGATAATAACAATTAAAGAAGGGATGGAAATAATAAATAACCAAATGGACTAACCTGTTTTAGTTATCGTTCTTAACGATAAAAGCGATTAAATAACTATCTGAAATAAAACAATAAAGGCCGATAAACACCATGAATACGAGGCGGTGACCGTTCAAAGCCGTTTTAGTTAATGATAAAAATTGTGCTTTCCGGTACTATGCGGCGGTTTTTTCCGCATTCCTGAGAGCTATGATGTCCACCACACTGTTTAAAGATTTCACCTTCGAAGCCGCACACCACCTTCCACACGTTCCTGCCGGGCACAAATGTGGCCGCCTGCATGGACACTCGTTTATGGTGCGTCTTGAAATCACCGGTGAAGTCGATCCCCATACGGGCTGGATCATGGACTTTGCCGAACTGAAGGCTGCGTTTAAGCCGACCTACGATCGTCTCGATCACTACTATCTGAATGATATTCCGGGCCTTGAAAACCCGACCAGCGAAGTGCTGGCGAAATGGATTTGGGATCAGATGAAACCGCTGGTCCCGCTGCTGAGCGCGGTGATGATCAAAGAGACCTGCACGGCAGGCTGCGTCTACCGCGGGGAGTGAATCTCCTCCGTTGCGGTCTCACGAGGCACGAGCGGCGTAAACTCGTAGAGCACCAGCGCATTACTCTCCAGTGATTCACTCAGTTGCCAGCCGTCATAAAGGCGTTCATCGCGTACGGAAAGCGTTGGACGCGCTTTATGCGCTATCCAGCGCCACATCTCTTCATCAGGGCCGCTTTCGCTGCCAACCCCTTCAAGTAACGGATAGAGCGCGCCGTTGTGCTGATCAAACAGATGACATTTAATTCGCCATTTACCGCGCATTCCCTTCAGGTGTAAATGATACTGCTGGCGAAAACGCTGGATGAATGCTTCTTCACTGGAAAGGAGCGGATTAAAAACCACCACATTACGCAGCAACAGCTGATAACCATTGCGATGGCGCGTAAGCAGGACACGCTTATCATTGACCAGCACCTCGCCCCGCAGACGTTGCCAGAGCCAGAGTACCCAATAAACCGGACGCGGCAGACCATGGTTATACTGTAGCGCAAGGCTTGAGGTATCGATGGTGTTGTTCGCACGAGCTTCTCCCTGAAGGCCCGAATTGAGCCAGAATCCCGCCAGCCAGACCTGCTCCGAAAGCCCGAGCAGGTTCTGCATCAGCAGCGCCCCACGAAAAAACCAGCCGTTTGTCGCCCGCGTGTTGCCGGTGAGGGTATTCCAGGAGAGAAGCCAGACGGGAAGCGAACTTTTTCGCAGGCGAAGGGCAGCGAGGATCTGGCGGACCTTCAGTATCGGATAATTTTCCGTTGAGGAGAGAGGGGTTGCCTCCAGTTGCGCGGGATCGAGAAGCTCATTGGCATCGGCCGAACAGGCAAGAAAATCGGCCTGCATCAGGATGGCTGAACTGAACAGGGTATCCTCGCTTACGCCCGCGCTGACGGGGGCAAATCGGTGCCATAAACCAAACTTTGCCTGCGGAAGATAAGTTCGTATTGCCTTTTGCTGGGCCAGCCAGACCTGCTCCCGGGTCTCCTCACTTGCCTGTGTTGACCAGTGCATGACGAAGTGCCAGCCCGCGGTGATCTCTGGCGAAAAATGATTAACCGACTGTTGTAAAAAACGGGTAAGAAGATCGCGACGGGTCGTTACGCCGGTGTGCAGTAGCACCGTCCACTGCTTTTTTGCCAGCCAGGTGAAGAGCTGATGCAGATTGTACCAGCAGGCGTAGCCCGCCATCTGGGGGTCATCCCACCCGGTGGCAAACAGACGACTGCTGAGAAAAGGTTCGGCGATATCAATTCCCTCAATGGGAATGGCCTCATTTATCGCCTCCAGATTTTGTCGCACGTCCTCACGCAGCAAATCGTCGAGCTCACGCAGGGTAATGACCACCCGCATACGGCGCAGCGAGGCAGAAAGAGGATTGAGCTGCTCAAGATCCAGGCTCTGCTCCTGCTGCGGATGAACGATGAGCGGCGAGGCTCCCCAACCGCGCACCACCGGTTCATTGAGCAGGCTAAACAGCTTGTCCACGGCGACAGGATAGCGCTGCTCACGCCTGTCCGTCCGAATACGTGCCGCCTCCGGGTGCTGGCGCCGGGCCTTACGAAACTCACCCGGAGACATATTGTGAACACGCCTGAACCGATCGCTCATCATACGCGTGCTGGCGAAACCCTGCTCAAGCGCAATCTGATGCAGCGGTCGGTTCGTCAGCCGGAGAGCGTCGGCCGCCTTTTCCAGCCGCAGGTGGGTGATGTACTGCATGAAACTGATCCCCACCTCCTTGCGAAAGAGACGAGAGAGCCAGGCTTCAGAGACATATTCACTCGCGGCGATTTCCGCAAGCGTAATACGGCGGGAATAACTGGCATTGATCCGCTCTATCACCCGGGCGATGCGTTTGCTGTGCGCTGAGGAAAGTTCCCGGGACAGCATACGGGCGGGCTGTTGAAAGCGGCTGGTCAGCAACAGCAATATCTCGCTCAGCCAGCGGTACGCCTCCAGCCGGTAGCGGTGCGGGTCGTTGATGAGGGTGACCACAAGAAGCTGGCGCAGCAGATCGCGAAGCGCATCGCATTGGGGCCAGACGCCTCCGGCTTCTGCCGGTACAGCATAATCATGGGCAAAAAAATCATTGCAGAGCTGGACGACCCAGCGCCCGGAAAGGGTTACGCGCAGGGTGACATTTGCCGTTTCGCTCGTGAACTGCCAGCGCCGATGACGGTTGATGATAGCAAGGGTATTGGCCTCCAGGATGTCATGTCCCACATCGGTGTTCAGCTCTGCCCGCCCTTCCAGCACCCAGAGCAACGTTAGCGTATCGCCTTCATCCTCCACGCAGTGGCGAATGTCCTGAATCTCTATCCAAAACTCATCTCCCCGTTGCGCCATCTTACCCCTCACCAAAGACAAAAAATGACCTGATCTTTTTTGTCATAACTGAATTGTATGAAAAACAATCAAAATAAAGCCGTCGCTTTACAACAAAAAAATGCATTTTCAGGCGGGACGATCGTCATAGACTCGAAATTATCATCGTTTGGCAGAAAAAGGATAACAAAAATGACACATCCAATTATCGAAGCTCTGCGTGGCAACGAAGCTCGGTTCACTGAATTACGTCGCTATTTTCATCAGCATCCTGAAATTGGTTTTGAGGAGCACAACACGAGCGATCGCGTTGCAGCGCTGCTTCAGGAATGGGGATATGAGGTTCATCGCGGCCTGGCGAAAACCGGTGTGGTTGGCACACTGAAGGTGGGTAACGGGCATAAACGCCTGGGCCTGCGCGCCGATATGGATGCGCTGCCAATGCAGGAAAACAACGGCAAGGCGTGGAGCAGTACCGTTGAGGGTAAATTCCACGGCTGCGGTCATGACGGCCACACCACAACGCTCCTGTATGCAGCGGAGTACCTGGCACGCACCCGCAATTTTAACGGCACGCTGCACCTTATTTTTCAGCCCGCGGAAGAACTTCTGTATGGCGGACGCGTTATGGTAGAGGACGGTTTGTTTGACCTGTTCCCCTGCGACCACATCTTTGGTCTGCACAATATGCCGTCACAGCCCCTCGGAAAAATTGGTCTGCGCGATGGCGCCATGATGGCCTCTTCCGACACCCTTCATATTGAGGTTAACGGCGTGGGGGGGCACGGCGCGGTGCCAGAACATACCGTTGACGCCACCCTGGTTGCCTGTCATATCACTATCGCGTTGCAGTCCATTGTTTCGCGCAACATTACCCCCTTCCAGCCAGCTGTCGTTACCGTAGGCAGCATTCAGGCCGGGCACGCCCCTAACATTATCAACGACAAAGTATTGATGAAACTTACCGTGCGCACGCTGGATGAAAGCGTGCGGCAAACCGTGCTACAGCGTATCCATGATATCGCCGTTGCACAGGCGGAAAGTTTCAATGCGACGGCCACCATTCGACACATTAACGGCAGCCCGGTGCTGAAAAACAATCCGCAAGCCAACGAGATGGTGCGCAGCGTCGCCACCGATCTGTTCGGTCAGGATGCCGTCGCGGAGGTCAATGCGTTTATGGGCAGCGAGGACTTTGCTTTCATGCTCGAGAAAAATCCCAATGGCTGCTATTTCACGCTTGGCGCCGGGGATGAGCCTGACCGCTGCATGGTACATAACCCGGGCTACGACTTTAACGACAACATTCTCCTCACCGGCGCGGCGCTGTGGGCCGCACTGGCCGAACACTATCTGCGCTGATTCGCACCTTCCCGGGAGGGCTGCACTATGAGTACCGTTTCCCTGACAGGCGCATCCGCCTACGCCGGTAACGATCGGCTGCTGGCGGGTATCGTCATGAGCGTTCTGACATTCTGGCTGTTTGCCCAGTCGGTTATCAACGTGGTTCCGGCCATGCAGAATAGCCTCGATATTGCCCTCGAAACCCTTACGCTGGCCGTCAGCCTTAGCGCGTTGTTCAGCGGCTGTTTTGTCGTCGCCTGCGGTGGGTTTGCCGATAAGTTTGGGCGCATGCGCCTGACCATGATTGGCCTGATCCTGAGCATGATCGGGAGTGGTCTGCTGTTCATTTCATGGGAGCCCGTCCTGTTTCTGTTGGGACGAGCGATACAGGGGCTATCAGCGGCCTGCATTATGCCCGCCACGCTGGCGCTGATTAAAACCTGGTATGAAGGTAAAGCACGCCAGCGCGCAATCAGTTTCTGGGTTATCGGTTCATGGGGCGGGAGTGGCCTGAGCTCGCTTGTGGGAGGCGCCATCGCCACCACGCTGGGCTGGCGCTGGATTTTTATTCTGTCGATGGTGGTGGCTCTGGTCGCGCTATTGCTTATCCGCGCCACGCCGGAAAGCCGCAGCCCTGATGCGTGTCGACACAAACTGGATATCAGCGGCCTGGTGAGTTTTGTCCTTATGCTGGTGCTGTTCAATCTGTTTATCAGCAAAGGACACCGCTGGGGCTGGAGCAGCAGTTTATCGCTTCTTGTACTGTGTGGAGCCGTGATTGCACTGATGTGCTTTATCGTTACCGGGCGGCGGAAAGGCGATGCGGCGCTGATCGATTTCGCCCTGTTTAAAAACCGGGCCTATAGCGCCTCGGTATTCTCAAATTTCCTGCTCAACGGCTGCATTGGCACCATGATGATCGCCAGCATCTGGTTGCAGCAGGGCCATCATTTGTCACCGCTACAGACCGGCATGATGACGCTGGGGTATCTGGTTACCGTACTGGCGATGATCCGGGTGGGTGAAAAACTGCTTCAGCGCTATGGCGCCAGGCTGCCGATGATGACCGGCCCGCTGCTGACCGCTACAGGTATTTCGCTGATTTCATGCACCTTCTTAAGCAAAGAGGTCTACATTGTTACCGTTTTTCTGAGCAATATTTTATTCGGGCTGGGGCTCGGATGTTACGCCACGCCCTCAACGGACACGGCGGTAATGAATGCCCCTGAAAACAAAGTGGGGGTGGCTTCTGGGATCTATAAGATGGGCAGTTCCCTGGGCGGCGCAATGGGTATCGCGGTCACCGCATCGCTGTACGCGCTATGGCTGCCGATGGGAACGGCCAGTGCCGCGCAGTATGCCTTGCTTTTCAACAGTGCGATTTGCCTTGGGTCGGCAGTCGTGACCTGGGCTTTACTGCCAACAACAAAAGCCCCGCGTTAAGCGGGGCCACAAAAGTATCAGGCAATGTTCAGATATTTGTGCGTCTGCATCGACAGCCGCCAGTTGCGGGCGATACAGGTTTCAATGCACAGACGGGTCGCATCGTCTTTCTGGCTGATAGGCTGTAGCGCGATCACGCGCTGCTTTTCGTCCGTCAGCGTCGCCAGCAGTTCATCCAGCGCTTCGATGTCACGCACGCGCCCCACCGGATGTTTGATCTCATCAGCACGCTCAAGCGCCTGCGAAAGTACGTCATACCCGCCGCGCATATTCACTTTTGGTGAAACCGTGACCCACGTTGAATGGGAGCAGCGCACTTCATGGGTGCCGCTGGTTTCGATCTGACAGCTATAGCCGTTCTTCTCGAGCAGTTCGGTGAGCGGCATCAGATCGTGAATGCAGGGTTCCCCGCCGGTGATCACCACGTGCCGCGCCGTCCAGCCCTGACGACCAATAATGGCAAGCAGATCTTCTGCGCTGCCCGCGCCCCATTTATCGCTCTCTTTGGTTTTCGCCAGAATGCTGAACAGCGATACTTCCCGATCTGCGAGCTTATCCCACGTATGTTTGGTATCACACCAGGCGCAGCCAACCGGGCATCCCTGTAAACGAATAAAGATAGCGGGAACGCCGGTAAAGTAACCCTCGCCTTGCAGGGTCTGGAACATCTCGTTAATCGGGTACTGCATAGTCAACTCTGTTAAGGGGATAAACGATAAGTATCGCAGATCCCCGTCAGATGATCATGCTCCATCGGTGCTTTGCGCGCCAATTGCCGCCATAAACCGTTCCGTAATTTGCTGCGGTCGGGTGATCGCCCCGCCGACGACAACCGTGTGCCCCCCCAGCGCCAGACACCTGGCCGCGCGTTCAGGCGTATCCACGTTACCTTCAGCAATCACGGGGATCGTGACGGCAGACAGCACCTCTTTCAAAAACGCACAGTCATTTTCCGGTAGCGAATGGCCCGCAGTCTCCGCCGTATAACCGTAAAGGGTGGTTCCGACGCAATCAAACCCCAGCACCTGCGCGGCCACGGCCTCCTGCACGGTGGCAATATCCGCCATCAGCAGCAGCAAAGGGTAACGGGTGCGGATCTGCGCGATCAGCATGTCCAGCGATCCGCCACCGGGCCGTTTCCGGGCGGTAGCATCCAGCGCAACGATCTCCGGGCCGACCGCCATCAACTCATCCACTTCTTTGAGCGTTGCGGTGATGAACACCTCGCTGTCCGGATAGTCTCGTTTGATGATGCCGATTACCGGCAGTGAGACCAGCCCTTTGATAGCCTCGATATCCACCACGCTATTGGCGCGGATCGCAGCGGCACCGCCCTGGGCCGCCGCCAGCGCCATTCGCGACATAATAAACGGGCTATGTAACGGTTCGTTTTCCAGCGCCTGACAGGAGACGACCAGTTTTCCCTTCAGGTTATCCAGTACAGTTTTCATTACGATAAGATCTCTTCCACTTCGTTTTTGATAATCGTGACGTGCGGGCCATAAATGACCTGAACCCCGTTGCCGCGCACGATAACGCCGCGCGCGCCGGTGGCTTTCAGCGCCGCGTCATTCACTTTGCTGCCGTCCTTCACCGTGACGCGAAGACGCGTAGCGCAGCAGTCCACCTCTTCCAGATTCTCTTTTCCGCCTAATCCAGCGCTCACCGCAACGGCGCGCTCGCTCTGCGAAAAAGTCACTTCATTGGCCATCGCCTCCTTTTCCCGACCCGGCGTGGCAAAATCGAAGCGGTTAATCAGGTAGCGGAAGGTGAAGTAGTAAAGGAAGAACCACGGCACGCCGACCAGCGGAACGAACATCCAGTGGGTTTTGGCCTCCCCCTGCAAAATGCCGAACAGCACGAAGTCAATAAAACCGCCCGAGAAGGTTTGTCCGATGGTGATATGCAGCATGTGCGCGAGCATGAACGCCAGCCCGTCAAACAGCGCATGAATGACGTACAGCACCGGGGCAATAAACAGGAATGAGAACTCTATGGGCTCGGTAATTCCCGTCAGGAATGAGGTTAACGCCGCAGAGAGCAGCAGCCCGGCAACCCGCTTTTTGTTCTCCGGCCTGGCCGTGTGGTACATCGCAAGGCAGGCGCCGAGCAGACCAAACATCATGGTAATAAAGCGCCCGGACATGAAGCGCGACGTGCCCTCATAGAAATGCTGCGTGTTCGGGTCGGCGAGCTGGGCGAAGAAGATCCGCTGCGTGCCCTCAACCAGGTGACCGTTAACAATTTCACTGCCGCCAAGCGCGGTGGTCCAGAACGGAAGATAGAAGATGTGGTGCAAACCAAACGGGCCAAGCATGCGCAGGATGAAGCCGTACAGCAAAGTCCCCAGATAGCCGGTGGCATCCACCAGCCCGCCGAGGCCAAAGATCAGCTTCTGAAAATGCGGCCAGACCACGGTCATCAGCGCGCCGACGAGTATCGCCGCCAGTGAGCTGATAATGGGAACGAAGCGTGAGCCGCCAAAAAAGCCCAGGAATTGCGGAAGCGCGATTTTATTAAATCGATGATGCAGTGCGCAGGTCACCAGCCCAATAACTACCCCACCAAACACGCCCGTTTCAAGCGTCTGAATACCCAGCGTCATGCCCTGCCCTACGGCGCCCGGGTTCTCATGCGCCAGTTTTCCGGTCAGGATCAGCAGCGCATTGATAGTGGCATTCATCACCAGATAAGCGAGCAACGCCGCCAGCCCTGCCGTGCCTTTATCATTTTTCGCCAGCCCAACGGCGACCCCAACAGCAAACAGTACCGACAGGTTTGCAAATACAATCGAGCCTGCGCTGCTCATGATGGTAAAGATGGCCTGTAGCCAGCCAACGTCTAAAAATGGATACGCAGTAAGCGTATTTGGATTCGATAGCGCCCCGCCGATCCCCAGCAACAGACCTGCTGCGGGCAGTATGGCGATGGGTAACATAAAGGATTTGCCGAAGCGCTGCGCTTTTTCAAACCATCCGCCGGAAGACGCTCCGCTGAACATTTGCATCATTTTTTTATCCCCCTGGTTATTGATGAAAATTTTTACCATATATATTTTTAATTGTGAAAATTACCACCAAAAACCAGGACACCGATCATACTTTTTCGAAATGACTGGCATCTCTCCCCCGCTTTCCGCCACACTAGTTGGCAGAGAAACGCATTAAGGATCTAGCATGTCGGACCATGAAAACCTGCTGCTGAAGCTACGCCAGGAGGCTTCCGGGTACAGCCCAACGCAACAAAAACTGGGGGAGTTTGTCCTCAACGATCCTGCCAGGGTGCTCTACCTGACGATCACCGAGCTGGCGCGTGAAAGCGGCACCAGCGAGGCCAGCGTCACACGCCTTTGCCGCACGCTGGGCTGTAAGGGATATAACGAATTTAAAATGGCGCTTGCGCTGGATATTCAGCAGGGTTTGCCGGAGCGTCAGGCAGGAGATGCAATAGATAACGTGGTGGATGAGTCTGTCCAGGCGCTGCAAGATACCGCAAAACTCCTCGACCGGGCCCAGCTTGAACAGGCGACACTGGCCCTGCATCAGGCGCAGTCAGTGCAAATTTACGGGGTGGCGGCCAGCGCAATTCTGGGGGAGTATTTGCATTACAAGCTGCTGCGACTCGGCAAACCTGCACAGCTGTTTAGCGATATGCATCGCGCCGCCATGAATGCGACGACACTCTCGAAAGAGACGCTGGTGGTGGCCATCTCAAGTTCCGGCTCTACACGGGATCTGCTTCACGTGGTGAAACTCGCCCGCAAGAGGGGCGTTAAGGTACTGGCGCTCAGCAATACGCCTCGCAGCCCGCTGGCCTCCCTGAGCGATTTACAGCTGGTTGCAGCCAAACCCGAGGGACCGCTGAGCGCGGGTGCGCTCAACGCCAAGGTTGGCGTGATGCTACTGGTTGAACTGCTAACCACTTCCCTTATTGCAGTAGACAGCCATTACGGTGACGTTAGCCAGCAAACGGCAAGCGCCACGTTGCCGCTTCTGCTATAGAAAACAAAAAACCCGCCGAAGCGGGTTTTTTCATAAGAACGAAGGTTCAGGCTTATGCCTGGCCTTTGATCTCTTTACGACCGTTGTAAGGTGCTTTTTCGCCCAGCGCTTCTTCGATACGAATCAGCTGGTTGTATTTAGCAACACGGTCAGAACGGCTCATAGAACCGGTTTTGATCTGGCCAGCAGCGGTACCAACAGCCAGGTCAGCGATGGTAGCGTCTTCAGTTTCGCCAGAACGGTGAGAGATAACCGCGGTGTAGCCAGCGTCTTTCGCCATTTTGATCGCAGCCAGCGTTTCGGTCAGAGAACCGATCTGGTTGAATTTGATCAGGATGGAGTTAACGATGCCTTTCTCGATGCCTTCTTTCAGGATCTTGGTGTTGGTTACGAACAGATCGTCACCAACCAACTGGATTTTGTCGCCCAGTACTTTGGTCTGGTATGCGAAACCATCCCAGTCAGACTCGTCCAGACCGTCTTCGATAGAAACGATTGGGTACTGTTTGGTCAGGTCTTCCAGGAAGTGGGTGAACTCTTCAGAGGTGAACGCTTTGTTGCCTTCGCCGGCCAGAACGTATTTACCGTCTTTGTAGAATTCAGATGCTGCGCAGTCCATCGCCAGGGTGATGTCTTTGCCCAGCTCGTAGCCTGCTGCTTTAACTGCTTCAGCGATAACAGCCAATGCTTCTGCGTTAGAACCCAGGTTTGGCGCGTAGCCGCCTTCGTCACCAACAGCCGTGTTCATGCCTTTAGCTTTCAGAACTTTAGCCAGGTTGTGGAACACTTCAGAACCCATACGTACCGCTTCTTTCAGGGTTTTCGCGCCAACTGGCTGAATCATGAATTCCTGAATATCAACGTTGTTGTCTGCGTGCTCACCACCGTTGATGATGTTCATCATTGGTACAGGCATGGAGTATTTGCCTGGGGTGCCGTTCAGTTCAGCGATGTGCTCGAACAGTGGCATGCCTTTAGCTGCCGCTGCCGCTTTGGCGTTCGCCAGGGAAACGGCCAGGATTGCGTTCGCACCGAAGTTAGATTTGTTTTCAGTACCGTCCAGATCGATCATGATCTTGTCGATGCCAGCCTGATCTTTAGCATCTTTGCCAATGATAGCCTGAGCAATAGGACCGTTAACAGCGCCAACCGCTTTCAGTACGCCTTTGCCCATGAAACGGGATTTGTCGCCATCACGCAGTTCCAGCGCTTCGCGGGAACCTGTAGAAGCACCTGATGGAGCCGCTGCCATACCGACGAAACCACCTTCCAGATGAACTTCAGCTTCAACGGTCGGGTTACCACGGGAGTCGATGATTTCACGACCGATGACTTTAACGATTTTGGACATTAGATTTTCCTCAGTACAAGTTAAACTAAAACTCCAGACAAACAACGCGTACCAAAGGTACGCGTTGCCGTTCTAACTTTTTTTACTTCGCCTGACGCTTCTGGTACTCGCTGGCGGCTTTCACGAAGCCTGCAAACAGCGGATGCCCGTCACGCGGCGTTGAAGTAAATTCCGGGTGGAATTGGCAGGCCACGAACCACGGATGGTTAGGCACTTCGATGATCTCGACTAACTGATCATCCCCGGAACGGCCCGCAACACGCAGACCCGCAGCTTCAATTTGTTTCAACAACATGTTGTTGACTTCATAGCGGTGACGATGGCGCTCGGTGATGACCGGCTCGCCGTACAGCTTGCGTACCACGCTATCGTCGGACAGCTGGCAGGCCTGTGCGCCAAGACGCATGGTGCCACCCAGATCGCTCTTCTCGGTACGGACTTCGACGTTACCGTCTTCGTCGCGCCATTCCGTAATCAGCGCCACAACAGGGTACTTACAGTCTGGCACAAATTCCGTAGAGTTCGCGTTTTCCATTCCCGCTACGTTGCGCGCAAATTCAATCAGCGCAACCTGCATACCCAGGCAGATACCGAGGTATGGAATATTGTTTTCACGCGCATAGCGTGCAGTGGCGATCTTGCCTTCAACACCACGGTAGCCGAAGCCGCCAGGGATGAGGATAGCATCCAGATCTTTAAGAATTTCAACGCCGCGCGTCTCCACATCCTGTGAATCAATCAGCTTGATGTTCACAGAGACGCGATTCTTCAGACCACCGTGTTTCAGCGCTTCGATAACTGACTTATAGGCATCCGGCAGTTCGATGTACTTGCCGACCATACCGATAGTCACTTCGCCGCCCGGATTGGCTTCTTCGTAAATCACCTGCTCCCATTCAGACAGGTTAGCTTCCGGACAGTTCAAGCTGAATCGTTTACAAATATAATCGTCCAGACCCTGTGATTTCAACAGGCCCGGGATTTTATAAATGGAATCGACATCTTTCATTGAAATAACGGCTTTTTCAGGCACGTTACAGAACAATGCAATTTTCGCGCGTTCGTTCGCCGGAATCGCGCGATCGGAACGGCAAACCAGGATGTCAGGCTGAATACCGATGGAGAGCAGCTCTTTAACAGAGTGCTGAGTCGGTTTGGTTTTCACTTCACCTGCTGCTGCCATGTAAGGCACCAGCGTCAGGTGCATGAACAGCGCGTGCTCACGACCAATATCTACCGCCAGCTGACGAATCGCTTCGAGGAACGGCAGGGATTCGATATCCCCTACGGTACCGCCGATTTCAACCAGCACAACGTCATGCCCTTCGCCACCGGCAAGGACACGTTCTTTGATGGCGTTAGTGATGTGTGGGATGACCTGCACGGTCGCGCCCAGGTAGTCACCACGGCGCTCTTTACGCAGAACGTCAGAGTAGATACGGCCAGTCGTAAAGTTGTTACGACGGGTCATTTTGGTACGGATGAAACGCTCGTAGTGGCCAAGATCCAGATCGGTTTCAGCGCCGTCTTCAGTAACGAACACTTCCCCGTGTTGGGTTGGGCTCATGGTGCCAGGATCGACGTTGATGTACGGATCCAGTTTCATCATGGTCACATTGAGGCCACGGGCTTCAAGAATGGCTGCGAGGGAGGCTGCGGCAATGCCTTTACCCAGAGAGGATACGACCCCGCCGGTCACAAAAATATAGTTCGTTGTCATGCTGAACCTGAGAAGTTAGGGTGAAACGATGGAATAACCAGGACGGGAAAGTAGTATACCCGAACACGACGAGCGCCACAAACTTTCATTCTCCGTCTCCACTCCAGGCCATGACAAACATAAGGAGTGAGAAAATAGCCCCTTTTGGGTAAATGTTTTTGACGCAAATCAAGCGCTTGTCATTTAAAAAATCACACAAATTGCGCTTGATCGCAAAATCTCGTTAGAGATCATGTTCCTGGCGTTTTACTTCCTGCCAGACTTCTTCCATCGCGTCGAGGTCAATCCCGCTCATTTCCAGGCCGCGCGAGGCCACAATCCGCTCAACTTCGCGAAAGCGTCGTTCGAATTTAATGTTCGCTTTTTGCAGGGCGGTTTCCGCTTTTACACCGAGGTGGCGCGAAAGGTTGACGGTCGCAAACAACAGATCGCCCATCTCCTCTTCCAGCTTTGCTTCATCCACAACGGCCTGCTGCGCTTCATGCATTACTTCGTCGATCTCTTCGTGCACTTTTTCCAGCACCGGGCCGAGAGAGTTCCAGTCAAACCCTACCGCCGAGCAGCGCTTTTGAATTTTGTGCGCGCGCATCAGCGCGGGAAGGTTCAGGGGAATGTCGTCCAGCGCCGAGTGCTGGGATTTTTCAGCGCGTTCGGCGCTTTTTATCTGCTCCCAGCGCGCCAGCACTTCCGCACTGTTGCCTGCGGAGGCATCGCCAAAAATATGCGGATGACGACGCTCCAGCTTGTCGCTGATAGCGGCGCAGATATCGTCAAAGTTAAAGCGCCCCTCTTCCTGCGCCATCTGCGCGTAGAACACCACCTGGAACAGCAGGTCGCCCAGCTCACCGCGCAGGTCGTCGAAATCTTCGCGCGAAATCGCGTCCAGCACTTCGTAGGTCTCTTCCAGCGTGTAAGGCGCAATGGTGGCGAAAGTCTGCTCTTTATCCCACGGGCAGCCGTTTTCCGGATCGCGCAGGCGTTTCATGATGCCAAGCAGGCGGTCGATTTGAGTCATAACAGATTCCATTAAATGCCTGAGCCGGGTGGCGGCGTTGCCTTACCCGGCCTACAGAAGAGGATGTTTAGCCGCCGTGCAGACGACGCGCGTCAATCACATCCGGCACCTGGTTCAGTTTGCCGAGTACGCGGCCCAGCACCTGAAGGTTATAGATTTCGATAGTCATATCGATGGTGGCAAGCTGCTCGCGGGTATCGCTGCGGCTGGCAACGCCCAGCACGTTGACCTTCTCGTTGGCGAGAATGGTGGTGATGTCGCGCAGCAGGCCGCTGCGGTCGTTGGCAGTGACGCGCACCACCAGCGAGTAACCCGCCGAGTAGCTCTCCCCCCAGACGGCTTCCACGATACGTTCCGGCGCATGCGATTGCAGCTCTGCAAGCTGATCGCAGTCGGAGCGGTGAATCGAGATCCCACGCCCCTGGGTGATAAAGCCGACAATATCGTCTCCCGGGATCGGCTGGCAGCAGCGGGCAATATGGTGCATGAGGTTACCCACTCCTTCAACCACCACGCGGCCATTGTCCTTGCTGCGCTGCTGCGGAGCGTAGGTTTTCTGCTGGAGTTGTTTCAGCGCTGCCGCATCCTGCTCCGCTGCGCTTGGCTTGTTGAACTGCGCTTGCAGGAAGTTCACCATCTGGTTCAGGCGGATATCGCCGCCACCAATCGCCGCTAACAGTTCGTCGAGCTCGTTGAAGTTGTAGCGCGGCAGCAGGAATTTCTCCGCCTCTTTCAGGCTTATCCCGATATGTTCCAGCTCGTCGTCCAGGATCTGACGACCGGCAAGGATGTTCTTGTCACGATCCTGCTTGCGGAACCAGGCGTGGATTTTAGAGCGCCCACGGCTGGTGGTAACGTAACCGAGGTTCGGATTCAGCCAGTCGCGGCTTGGGTTTGGCTGCTTCTGGGTGATGATTTCAATCTGATCGCCCATCTGGAGCTGGTAGGTAAACGGTACGATACGTCCGCCGATCTTCGCCCCGATGCAACGGTGCCCCACATCGCTGTGGATGTGGTAGGCGAAATCGAGCGGCGTGGAGCCTGCCGGCAAATCAACAACATCCCCTTTCGGGGTAAAGACGTAGACGCGATCGTCGAAGACCTGACTGCGCACTTCGTCGAGCATTTCGCCGGAGTCGGCCATCTCTTCCTGCCACGCAATCAGCTTACGCAGCCAGGCGATACGGTCCTCGTGACCGGAGCGACCGCCGCCGGAGGTACCCTCTTTGTATTTCCAGTGCGCCGCCACGCCCAGCTCGGCGTCTTCGTGCATCTGTTTGGTACGGATCTGAATTTCCACCGTTTTGCCGCCAGGGCCGAGCACCACGGTATGAATAGACTGATAGCCGTTTGGTTTGGGGTTGGCGACGTAGTCATCAAACTCATCCGGCAGATGGCGGAAGTGAGTATGCACTATCCCCAGCGCGGCATAGCAGTCCTGGAGACGCTCCGCCACGATACGTACGGCGCGCACGTCAAACAGCTCGTCAAAGGCGAGATGTTTCTTCTGCATTTTGCGCCAGATGCTGTAGATGCGCTTTGGACGCCCGTAGACCTCGGCGCGCACATTCTCCTCTTTCATCGACTGGCGCAGCCCGCTGACAAATTCCTCGATATAGTGCTCGCGGTCAATGCGGCGTTCGTGCAGCAATTTTGCAATGCGTTTGTATTCCGCCGGATGCAGATAGCGGAAGCAGTAATCTTCCAGCTCCCACTTCAGTTGCCCGATACCGAGACGGTTCGCCAGCGGCGCATAGATATTCGTACACTCTTTAGCGGCCAGGACGCGCTCGTCTTCCGGCGCATCCTTCACTTCACGCAGATGGGCAACCCGTTCGGCCAGCTTGATAACCACACAGCGGAAATCATCTACCATCGCCAGCAGCATGCGACGGACGTTATCCACCTGCTCGGAAGAGACAGAGTCCGTTTGCGCGGCTTTAAGCTGACGAATGGCTGCCATGTCACGCACGCCGTGGATAAGCGCCACGACCGACTGGCCGACGCTTTCACGCAGGACGTCTTCCGTCACCACGTCGGCGTCCGCCAGGGGGAACAGCAGTGCGGCCTGTAGCGTTTCGATGTCCATGTTCAGCATGGAGAGAATTTCAACCATCTCCACGCCGCGCCACAACAGCAGTTCAGCGTCCGGATGCCCCTGCGTTGTGCGTAAACAATAGGCCCAGGTTTCGGTTAAGCGTTCACACGACTGCTGGCTGGAAATCCCCAGACTTGCGATCCATTTTTGAGGGTCAAACTCACCAGCTTTATTTAAATGTGCACTTCTTACCGCAACCATCGTCCTCTCCTTTAGGGACAAGGGCCTGTCGAAGTCGACAAGCCAAACTCATTAGATGTGCTCGAACAACACCATCGATTCCAGATGACCAGTGTGCGGGAACATGTCCAGCATTGCCAGACGTCGAATCTGGTAACCCCCGCTCAATAATGCTTCGCTGTCACGGGCAAGCGTCGCCGGGTTACAGGAAACATAGACCACGCGTTCAGGCGCGAGTTTAATTATATGCTGCATCACGCCCGGCGCACCTGCGCGCGCCGGGTCGAGCAGGATCTTATCAAAGCCCTGCTTAGCCCACGGTTGCTGAGTAACATCATCCTCAAGATTTTGATGAAAGAATGTCACATTTTGCAAGCCGTTCTGTTGGGCGTTTTCCTGGCCTTTCACCACCAGCGCCTCAACGCCTTCCACCCCGACCACGCTTGCTGCTTTGCGGGCCAGCGGCAGGGTAAAGTTCCCCATACCGCAGAACAGATCGAGCACCCGATCGGTGGGCTGTACGTCCAGCCACGCCAGCGCGTTCGCTACCATCTGCTGGTTCACGCCGTCGTTAACCTGGATAAAATCCCGCGGGCTGAACGTTAAGCGTAGCCCGTCTGACGCATACCAGGGCGCTTCTCCGCTGACCTGCTCAAGTATCTCGCTTTGCGGCGCGAGGAAAAGCGCAAGCTCATGAGAATGCGAAAAGCGTTCCAGTTTTTCACGATCCGCCGTTGACAGCGGCGCGGTGTGGCGCAGCACCATCAGCGGGCCACTGTTGGCCAGCACCAGTTCGACATGGCCCAGCGAACGCACGCCATCCAGCGATGCAAGACAGTGGTGCACGTCCGGAAGCAACGCCTCAAGATGGGGCACCAAAACAGGGCACTGCGTGACAGAGACGATATCGCTGGAGCCGGCTTTGCGAAAACCCATCTCCAGCCGCTCGGTTTTGGGCTGGTAGCTGAGGCTCAGGCGAGCGCGGCGACGGTAGCCCCAGGGCCGATCGGCAATGATGTCATTCACGTCGTGTCCGACCAGGCGAGCCAGCGCGCTGCTTTTACTTTTTTGCTGTAATTCTGTGCTGGCATGCTGTTGCTGGCAGCCACCACAGACGCCAAAATGGGGGCAGCGAGGCGTCACACGCTCCGGGCTATCATTAAGACGGCGCTTGACCTGACCGCGCGCATACTGACGTTTGTCTTCCGTCAGCGTAATATCTGCGCGTTCTCCTGGCAGCAAACCTGTGATAAACAGTGTCTTACCCTTGTGACGCGCCACCCCCTGTCCAAAAGGATCGAGGTCCGTGGCTTCAACAGTTATGATCTGACGCGTCGTCACGCGTCGTTTTGCAGAGTAGAATTGCGCCATCGCCGAGATTGTTCTCAAATAAACATAATTAGCCTGATTGTCCCATAACGGAACTCCATGACCAACTACAGCCTGCGCGCGCATGATGATTTTGATCCTCGCTCCTACCGCTCTCATCGGTTTGCTGCTGAGCATTTTCTTTGTGGTGCATCGCTATAACGATTTGCAGAGACAGCTTGAAGATGCCGGGGCCAGCATTATCGAACCGCTGGCCGTCTCCAGCGAGTACGGTATGAACCTGCAAAACCGTGAATCCATTGGTCAGTTAATCAGCGTGCTGCACCGCCGTCATTCAGAGATTGTGCGCGCTATTTCCGTTTACGATGAGCATAACCGTCTGTTCGTCACCTCGAATTTCCATCTGGATCCCACGTCGCTGAAAATCCCGGATGGTACCCCCTTCCCGCGTCATCTTACGGTGTTGCGGCGCGGCGATATCATGATCCTGCGCACGCCGATTATCTCCGAAAGTTATTCACCCGACGAATCCGCCCAGTCCGATGCGAAGTCCAGCAATAATATGCTGGGATATGTGGCGCTGGAGCTGGATCTCAAGTCGGTGCGGCTCCAGCAGTACAAAGAAATTTTCATCTCCGGCGTGATGATGCTGTTCTGCATCGGCATCGCGCTGATCTTCGGCTGGCGACTGATGCGCGACGTCACGGGGCCTATCCGCAACATGGTGAATACCGTTGACCGGATCCGCCGGGGTCAGCTCGACAGCCGCGTGGAAGGCTTTATGCTCGGCGAGCTGGATATGCTGAAAAATGGCATCAACTCAATGGCGATGTCGCTGGCGGCTTATCACGAAGAGATGCAGCACAACGTTGACCAGGCCACCTCTGACCTGCGCGAAACGCTGGAGCAGATGGAGATCCAAAACGTGGAGCTGGATCTGGCGAAAAAACGTGCGCAGGAGGCGGCACGTATTAAGTCTGAGTTCCTGGCGAACATGTCGCACGAGCTGCGTACGCCGCTGAACGGGGTGATTGGCTTCACCCGTCTGACGCTCAAAAGCGAGCTGAACCCGACCCAGCGTGACCATCTGCATACCATTGAACGCTCAGCCAACAACCTGCTGACCATTATTAACGACGTACTGGACTTCTCGAAGCTGGAAGCGGGCAAGCTGATTCTGGAGAGTATTCCCTTCCCGCTGCGCAGCACGCTGGATGACGTGGTCACGCTTCTTGCCCACTCATCGCATGATAAGGGTCTGGAACTGACGCTCAATATTAAAAATGATGTGCCGGATAACGTCATTGGCGACCCGCTGCGCCTGCAACAGGTCATTACCAATCTGGTGGGCAACGCGATTAAGTTCACCGAGAGCGGCAACATCGACATTCTGGTCGAAAAAAGGGCGCTCAGTAATAACAAAGTCCAGATTGAAGTGCAGATCCGGGATACCGGCATCGGTATTCCGGAGCGCGATCAGACGCGTCTGTTCCAGGCTTTCCGCCAGGCCGATGCGAGCATTTCCCGTCGTCACGGCGGAACGGGCCTGGGGCTGGTGATCACCCAAAAGCTGGTGAAAGAGATGGGAGGCGATATCTCCTTCCACAGCCAGCCTAACCGGGGCTCAACCTTCTGGTTCCATATCAACCTTGATCTTAACCCGAACGTGCAGACCGACGGCCCGGTCACCGGCTGCCTGAAAGGGATGCGTCTGGCCTATGTGGAACCGAACGCCGCGGCGGCGCAGTGTACGCTGGATGTATTAAGCAGCACGCCGCTGGAGGTCATCTACAGCCCGACCTTCTCCGCGCTGGCTAACGATCATTACGATATCCTGTTGTTGGGGATTCCGGTGACGTTTACCGGAGAACTGACCATGCAGCAGGAACGCCTGGCGAAGGCGGCCTCAATGACGGACTACCTGCTGCTGGCGCTGCCGTGCCACGCCCAAATCAACGCCGAAGAGCTGAAAAACGACGGAGCGGCGGCGTGTCTGCTGAAACCCCTCACCGCCACACGGCTGTTACCTGCGCTGACCGAATATTGCCGTCTGACGCATCAGTCCCTGCCGCTGGAAAACGACGAACATAAGCTGCCGATGACGGTGATGGCCGTGGACGATAACCCGGCGAACCTGAAGCTGATTGGCGTGCTGCTTGAGGATCAGGTTCAGCATGTTGAGCTGTGTACCAGCGGCGCCGAAGCCGTGGAACAAGCCAAACAGATGCAGTTCGACCTGATCCTGATGGATATTCAGATGCCGGGCATGGATGGCATCCGCGCCTGCGAGTTGATTCGCCAGCTTCCGCACCAGCAGCAGACGCCGGTGATTGCCGTGACGGCGCACGCGATGGCGGGGCAAAAGGAGAAACTGCTGGGTGCGGGCATGAACGATTATCTGGCGAAACCGATCGACGAAGAGAAGCTGCACAGCCTGCTGCTGCGCTACAAGCCGGGGCACATTGGCGGGACATACACCATTACAGCTGAATCGCCGGAGATCAGCGTTAACCAGAATGCCACGTTTGACTGGCAACTGGCGCTGCGCCAGGCGGCGGGCAAACCCGATCTGGCCCGCGATATGCTGCAAATGCTGGTGGACTTCCTGCCTGAGATCCGTAACAAGGTTGAAGAACAGCTGGTGGGTGAAAACCCCGAAGGACTGCTGGAAGCCATTCATAAACTGCATGGCAGCTGCGGCTACAGCGGCGTACCGCGGTTGAAAAATCTCTGCCAGTTGCTTGAACAGCAGCTCCGCGCGGGTACGCCAGAATCCGATCTCGAACCGGAGTTCCTGGAGCTGCTGGACGAGATGGACAACGTGACGCGGGAAGCAATGAAGGTGTTGGGGAGCTAAGACCAAAGCCCGGTGGCGCTTCGCTTACCGGGCCTACAGGAGCACGAACGTTAACGCGACATCCCCTGCCCCATCTTTATCACCGCCGCAATATTCCTTGCGGCCATCTGTACATTCTGTTGCGCATTTTCCAGCGCATCCTCCAGCGAGCAGATGGTGTAGATCACGCTGAATACGGCATCCAGTCCATGCTCATGCACCACGCCAACATCCGCCGTCAGGCTGCCGGCAATGCCGATAACCGGCTTGTTATAGCGTTTCGCGACTCTCGCCACGCCAACGGGCACTTTGCCGTGGATCGTCTGGCTGTCGATACGCCCTTCACCCGTGATCACCAGATCGGCGTCCGCGACCTGTTCATCAAGATGCAGGGCATCGGTGACAATCTCAATCCCCTGACGGAGCTGTGCGCCGCAAAATGCATACAGCGCCGCCCCCATTCCGCCAGCCGCACCGCCGCCCGCCAGGTTTAAGACGTCAATATCCAGATCCCGGGCGATAATTTTTGCGTAATGCGCCAGCGCGTTGTCCAGCGTCCTGACCATCTCCGGCGTCGCCCCTTTCTGCGGACCAAATACCGCAGAAGCGCCAGCTTCGCCGATCAGGGGGTTGGTCACATCGCAGGCCACTTCAATTCGACAGTCTGCCAGCCGCTTATCCAGCCCGCTAAGATCGATATGTGCAAGGCTTGCCAGTTCGCCGCCGCCCGGCCCTACGGGCTGCGCTTTCGCATCCAGCAGTTTTACGCCCAGCGCCTGCACCATGCCTGCGCCACCGTCATTGGTCGCGCTGCCTCCAATGCCAATAATGATATGCTTAACGCCCGCATCCAGCGCATGACGGATCAGTTCCCCGGTTCCCCAGGAGGTGGTGATTAACGGGTTACGCTTTGCCGGAGCAACAAGCTCCAGACCGCTCGCTGCCGCCATCTCGATAAAGGCGCTTTTCCCGTCTCCGGATAACCCGAAAAACCCTTCCACGCGTTCACCCAAAGGCCCGGTAACGGGAACATGGACAAGACGCCCATGCGTGGCTGCCACCATCGCTTCCACCGTCCCTTCGCCACCATCGGCAACCGGTAATTTGACATAGTCCGCTGACGGGAAAATGTCGCGAAAACCGACCTCTATCGCTGTCGCCACCTCCAGCGCGCTCAAGCTTTCCTTATACGAGTCCGGAGCGATAACAATTTTCATAAGCCATCCTTACGCATGTTAGTTACGTTAAGCATACACCACGTAAGGGACCACTAATGGGAGCGGTCCCAATGTGCTTATCGTACCATGCACGGACGTTTATTGTCGAATGTCCACTCTGGGATCAGGTATTGCATCGCCAGCGCGTCATCACGCGCACCTAGGCCGTGTTTCTGGTACATCTCATGCGCTTTCATGACCTGGTCCATATCCAGTTCTACGCCCAGACCCGGCGTAGCAGGAACCTGTACCATACCGCCTTTGATTTCAAACGGCTGTTTGGTCAGGCGCTGGTTGCCCTCCTGCCAGATCCAGTGGGTGTCGATGGCGGTAATGTTGCCCGGCGCGGCAGCCGCCACGTGGGTGAACATCGCCAGCGAGATGTCGAAGTGGTTGTTGGAGTGCGAGCCCCAGGTCAGGCCGAACTCATGGCACATCTGCGCCACGCGAACCGAGCCCTGCATCGTCCAGAAGTGCGGGTCTGCCAGCGGAATGTCCACCGATTGCAGCGAGAGCGTGTGCCCCATCTGACGCCAGTCGGTCGCGATCATGTTGGTGGCGGTTGGCAGCCCGGTGGCGCGACGGAACTCCGCCATCACTTCACGTCCGGAGAACCCCTGCTCTGCACCGCACGGATCTTCCGCATAGGCCAGCACGCCTTTAAGCTGCTTACCGATTTTTATCGCCTCATCAAGCGACCAGGCACCGTTCGGATCCAGCGTGACGCGCGCCTGCGGGAAGCGCTTCGCCAGCGCGGCGATCGCCTCTGCTTCTTCTTCACCCGCCAGTACACCGCCTTTCAGCTTGAAGTCATTAAAGCCATATTTTTCATACGCGGCTTCCGCCAGGCGCACTACCGCGTCCGGGGTCATCGCTTCATCGTGACGCACACGATACCAGTCGCATTTTTCGTCCGGCTGGCTCTGGTACGGCAGCGGGGTGAGTTTGCGGTTGCCGATAAAGAACAGGTAGCCGAGCATTTCCACTTCGCTGCGCTGTTGGCCGTCGCCCAGCAGGGAGGCGACATTGACGCCAAGATGCTGGCCCAGCAGATCCAGCATCGCGGCTTCAATGCCCGTGACCACATGGATAGTGGTGCGCAGATCAAACGTTTGCAGACCACGGCCACCCGCATCACGATCGGCAAAGGTCGTACGCACGCGAGTCAGCACATTTTTGTACTCGCCCAGCGTTTTACCCACCACCAGCGGAATGGCGTCCTCCAGCGTTTTACGGATCTTCTCCCCGCCCGGGATTTCACCGACACCGGTATGCCCTGAGTTGTCCTTGATCACCACAATATTACGGGTGAAGAACGGCGCATGGGCGCCGCTCAGGTTCATCAGCATGCTGTCATGTCCCGCGACAGGAATGATCTGCATGGAGGTGACTACAGGGGTAGAAAATGTGCTCATCGTTCGATCCTTTTATCAGTGACGTCCAAATACAGGGCGCTTACGGTCAAATGTCCAGCCGGGGATAAGGTACTGCATCGGGCCTGCGTCGTTGCGCGCGCCGCCCGGCAGTTTTTTATACGCTTCATGCGCCTTGTGGATCTGATCCCAGTCAAGCTCCACGCCCAGCCCCGGCGCATCCGGTACGGCAATTGTGCCATTTTTGATTTCAAGTGGATTTTTGGTCAGGCGCGCTTCGCCTTCCTGCCAGATCCAGTGCGTATCGATGGCGGTCGGGTTGCCCGGCGCCGCCGCTCCAACGTGGGTAAACATCGCCAGCGAAATGTCGAAATGGTTATTGGAGTGGCAGCCCCAGGTGAGCCCCCAGTCATCGCACAGCTGCGCCACGCGCACCGCGCCGGAAAGGGTCCAGAAGTGCGGGTCCGCCAGCGGTATGTCCACCGCATTCAGCATCACCGCATGGCCCATTTCGCGCCAGTTGGTGGCGATCATGTTGGTCGCAACCGGCAGCCCGGTAGCGCGGCGGAATTCGGCCATCACCTCGCGGCCAGAAAATCCCTGCTCAGCGCCGCACGGATCTTCCGCGTAGGTCAGCACGTCGCCCAGCCCTTTGCACAGCGTGATAGCTTCATCCAGCAGCCAGGCGCCGTTCGGATCGACGGTGATGCGTGCCTCCGGGAAGCGTTTTTTCAACGCGCGCACGCTGTCAATCTCCTGCTCGCCGGGCAGAACGCCGCCTTTCAGCTTGAAGTCTTTGAAGCCGTAGCGATCCTGCGCCGCCTCTGCAAGGCGTACCACCGCTTCGCCAGAGAGCGCCTCCTGATGACGCAGGTGATACCACTCGTGGCTGCCCGGCGAGCGTTCCAGATACGGCAGATCGGTTTTCGTCCGGTCGCCAACGTAGAACAGATAGCCCAGCACCGTTACCGCATTACGCTGTTTGCCTGGCCCCAGCAGTTCGCAGACCGGCACGTTCAGCGCCTTGCCCAGTAAATCGAGGAGGGCCGCCTCCAGCGCCGCCACCGCGTTAACGCGCAGTTCAAACGTCCAGGCGCCTTTGCCGAAGGTATCAAAATCCGCCGACTGGTTACCCTTATGCACCCGCTGAACCACCTTGTTCAGGCGGGCGACCTCCTGCCCAACCACCTGCGGGATGGCGTCGACCAGCGTCTGGTAAATCACCTCTCCGCCAGGCGCTTCCCCGACGCCGGTATTCCCTGCGCTGTCGGTCAGCACCACAATGTTGCGGGTGAACCAGGCGTTATGCGCGCCACCAATGTTGAGCAGCATGCTGTCCTGCCCCGCCACCGGAATGACCTTCATCTCCGTCACGATCGGGCTTGATTGCATTGTCATCATCCGCGCTCCCCAACAGGTTTCAGTTCGATTCGTTTGATGTCACCCACCAGCACCAGATAACTGAGTACCGCCACCAGCGCATGGACGCCTACATAAATCAGCGCGCCGTTGAAGGAGCCAGTGGTGCCGACGATGTAACCGATAGCGATTGGGGTGACAATGCCGGAAATGTTGCCAAACATGTTGAACAGACCGCCGCTCAGGCCGCTGATCTCTTTCGGCGCGGTATCTGCCATCACCGCCCAGCCCAGTGCGCCAATGCCTTTACCGAAGAAGGCCATCGCCATAAAGCCGATAATCATCCACTCCGCGCTGACGTAGTTACAGAACACCATGGTCATGGAGAGCAGCATGCCGAGTACGATTGGCGTTTTACGCGCAATATTCAGCGAACCGGTACGACGCATCAGCCAGTCGGAGATGACCCCGCCAAGCACCCCACCCACGAAGCCGCAGATGGCCGGCACGGAGGCGACAAACCCCGCCTTCAGAATCGACATCCCGCGTGCCTGCACCAGGTAAACCGGGAACCAGGTGATAAAGAAGTAGGTTAAGGCGTTAATGCAGTACTGGCCGAGATAGATACCGATCATCATTCGTGAGCCGACGAGCTGTTTGATCTGCCCCCATTTCTGGCTGAACGGAACTTTAGCTTTCTGGGTTTTCTGATCCATGTTGATCAGCGCCCCACCTTCAGCAATGTAGTCCAGCTCTTTCTTGTTCACGCCCGGATGCTGGTTTGGTTCGTGGATCACTTTCAGCCAGATGAAGCTGATGACGATCCCCAGCCCGCCCATGAAGAAGAAGACGTGCGACCAGCCCACTTCGTGCGTCAGCCAGCCCATGATTGGCGCGAAAATAACCGTCGCAAAGTATTGCGCCGAGTTAAAGATGGCTACCGCCGTTCCCCTCTCCTGCGCCGGGAACCAGGCGGCCACAATACGGCTGTTGCCAGGGAATGATGGCGCTTCCGCTAAGCCCACCAGGAAGCGGAGGGTAAAGAGCGCAATGATAATGCCGAAGCCGCTGAAGATATCCACGAAGCCCTGTAACAGGGTAAACATCGACCAGATGAAAATGGACCAGAAATAGACCCGTTTTGAACCAAAGCGGTCCAGCAGCCAGCCGCCAGGGATTTGGCCGATTACGTAGGCCCATGAAAATGCGGAGAAAACATAACCCATACCTACCGGATCAAGTCCGATGTCCTTTGCCATCTCAGAGCCGGCAATGGATAACGTGGCACGGTCGCCGTAGTTGAAAGAGGTGACGATAAACAGCATCACCACTATCCAGTAGCGGGCGTTGGTGCGCTTCTCAGCGCTGCTCGCCGCGTGGCTTAATGTACTCATTGTTGCACTCCTGAAACATAGCTTTCGCCTGGTTCATTCTGTACAGCACCTGTAGGGTAATCAGAATGAGAGATTTGTGTTTGGTTTTGGTACGGCCAGAAGCCGTTTTATAGTGACGGGAAAAGTATATGAAGGAGTGCCTCTTCACCTCACCGTGCAAAAACACAGTATTGAAGGGCGTGAGGGAGGTTGTTTAGGGCATAAGCCCAGAGGAGTGGAAGGTGGTTCACGGAAATGGCGTTTGGGGCGGGGTGTAATGCCGGGTGGCGGCTACGCCTGACCCGGCCTGGCGTTTGTATAGTACAGGGTTAGTTCAGGAGCGTTGCCCAGTGTTCAACCCAGGGATTTGACTCGCTTTCTGGCTCAGGGTGTTCACCCGCATCAATCAGCAACATCTCTCCGACGCGCTGAGCGCTCTGTTCCTGCAACAGCGCGTCGAACTGTTTACCGCCGCCGCAGAAATTAGCGTAAGAGCTATCGCCGAGGGCGATGATGCCATAGTGAACATCTGGCTGATAGCCAAGCTGGTCTTTAATGCCCTGGAAAAGCGGGACGATGCTGTCCGGCAGATCGCCCTGCCCGGTGGTGGAGGTCACCACCAGAATGTATTTATCTTTATACTTTTCCCAGTCCGCCAGCTCCGGATCTTCATAGACCGTTGCTTTATGGCCCTGGTTTACAAGGATTGCTTCCGCTTCCTCCGCCACCAGCAGCGAGTTGCCGTACATCGTGCCGACAAAAATGCCTACTTCAGCCATGCTTTGCTCCCGTAATTATTGCGCTTGCTGTTCATCCTGAACGTTGCCTGCGGCAAACTCAACCCTTTCATTTTCGGGGAGTTGTCCCAGCCAGCCAAACTGTGACAGCGCCTGCATCCAGACCTCGTCCAGCCCCGCGCGAATAGTCAGCGGTTCGCCGGTAAACGGGTGCGTCAGGCGTAGCTCGCTGGCGTGCAGCATCAGCCGGTTACAGCCAAAGTGCTCGGCCGCGCTGCGGTTCTGGCGCAGATCGCCGTGCTTGCTGTCGCCGATAATTGGGTGGCGCAGATGTGCAAGATGGCGGCGAAGCTGGTGCTTGCGCCCGGTTTTGGGCAAAAGCTCAACCAGACTGTATCGCGTGGTCGGAAATTTGCTGGTCGCCACCGGCAGTTCTGTGGTCGCCATACCGCGATAGTCGGTCACCGCAGGCTGCGGGCCTTTATCTTCGCGGGCAAATTTATCGGCGATTTTATCCAGTTCCTCCACCAGCGGATAATCAAGCGTGGCGGAATCCGTCAGCCAGCCACGCACGATGGCGTGGTAGCGCTTTTGCATCTGGTGCTGCTCAAACTGCTGCGAAAGCAGTCGACCCGCCTCACTGGAAAGCCCCATCAGCAGAACGCCAGAGGTTGGCCGATCCAGACGATGAGCAGTAAAGACGTGCTGACCGATCTGATCGCGCACGGTTTGCATGACCACCACTTTCTCATCGCGATCGAGCCAGCTACGGTGCACCAGCCAGCCGGACGGTTTATTCACCGCCACTAACCACTCATCCTGATAAAGGATCTCAAGCGTCATGCATCGTCACCGGCGAAAAGCGCATCGAGCTTTTCCAGCTCCACCAGCATCATGGCACGCGCCGGGTGGGTCGCTTCCAGCGCCATTTCGTAATAGGGAGAGACGGCAAAAGACGCGGGCAACGCGTGACCACCTTCCAGCAGCGCGTGCATACGCGGAATTAAGACCCACTGGAGCCACTCGAACGGGGCCAGCGTATCCAGACAAAACGGTTGGGTGCTGGCGAACGCGTCTGGCTGCGGCGCGTTATCCTGCCACAGCTGATGCTGGCGCATAAGGGCTTCGATGGCGTGCAACTGCGCACGAACGTTGTCATGATGCGACATATATACCTCAACTGAAAATCGGAATGGCGCGAAGCATAGCATTGCGGACGACAGAAATAAAAAAAGGGAGCACTGTAAAAACAGTGCTCCCGGTTCGTTTCGCAGCATTCCAGCTACAATACGTGCTCCCTGCTCATCCGTGACAACTTTTCCTGATGCCCGAAGGCCTGGTCATCCCTTTACCTTTTGCTTCCTGCTCACATCGTCCTGATGTGTAGGTTTCATCCTGAAACGTCCTGGCCATCCTGACCCACCGACCATCCTGACCGGCTCTCGTTCTCCTTCCTGGAGGTGTCCCTTACGCATCCTGCGTGATCCACTTTGCTTCATCCTGAAGCCTTCCTGCGGCGTCATCCTGACGTGTCCCTGGTAAGAAACGCCATCATCCTGATGTTCGTTTCTCGTGTCAGCATCCTGTCGACACAGATAGAATCCGCTATTCTGCTTCGTCTTACAACCCACCTTGTAAGCAATGTAAGCCAGGCGAAACGGGGGATTCCCTTTCAGAAAACCACTAACCTGTTGAAAGAAAAGTTAATATTAATCTGAAATTCCTAAGGCAACGCTAACTGTTTCGGCGATGTCTCACAGAGCGTGTAAGAGATCTCTCACACGTCCAGTAGCATCATGGATTACAGAAGCGGCTCAATTTGAGTAAGAAAATCCGCAAGTGAAGGCGCGAGAACGTCGCGATTGCGGGTGCCGAGCGTCTCTTTGATGACCTCGCCAGACAGGTTGCAGACAGAAATGACGTCCAGTTCACTGTCGAGCGTCGCAATAAAAAGAGTCGGAGAGAGCTTAAGGCGTTTTTGCGTGACCAGGTGACCAATGAGGTTTTCCTGAACGCGTTGCAGATCGTCTTCGCTCCAGGTTTGCAGCAGCGTCAGCGGCTGTCCTGCAATACATGCAGTCATATCCCCGGCAAACTGCGTGGTATAAAATGCATGAAGCGCAGGTTGTATCACAAGGTCCATCGCGCGTTCAACCGCATTTACATTCTGCTCGCCCGTGAACGGTTTCGGTTGCCAGATAACGTAATCATCCTGCGAAGCGATAATGCACGGTGACGGCACGCCATATAAGTCAGTACTTTGCGGCCACGTCCCCCGCTTTTCATGCCAGGCATCGCAATAGCGGGTCGTGAAGGACGTCAGGGCATTTGCAGTTTCGATATCCACCGATTTCTCTCTTCTTGTAAGACAGGATAAACTCAGCCCATAAGTGTACCTGTAAAGTGGCTATGAAACATGTCTTACGAAAATCATCAGGCGTTAACGGGCTTAACGCTGGGTAAATCGACCGATTACCGCGACACCTACGATGCAAGCCTGTTGCAGGGCGTGCCGCGCAGTCTGAACCGCGATCCGCTCGGGCTGCACGCTGACGCGCTGCCGTTTGTCGGCGGCGACATCTGGACGCTGTACGAACTCTCCTGGCTGAATGCGCGCGGTCTGCCGCAGGTGGCCGTGGGCCACGTCGAGCTGGATTACGCCAGCGTAAACCTGGTCGAATCCAAGAGCTTTAAGCTCTATCTCAACAGCTTTAACCAGACCAAATTCAACAGCTGGGACGAGGTGCAACAGACGCTTGAACGTGATTTAAGCGCGTGCGCGCAGGGGAACGTAACCGTCTCGTTATACCGTCTGCATGAGCTGGAAGGACAGCCTGTCGCCCATTTCCACGGCACCTGCATCGACGATCAGGACATTGAGGTGGAAAGCTATGAATTTAGCACCGACTACCTGGAAAACGCGGCGGGCGGAAAAGTGGTCAACGAGACGCTGGTCAGCCATCTGCTGAAATCCAACTGCCTTATCACCCATCAGCCTGACTGGGGCTCGGTACAGATCCAGTACCGCGGCCCGCAGATTGACCGTGAAAAGCTGCTGCGTTACCTGGTGTCATTCCGTCATCACAACGAATTTCACGAGCAGTGCGTGGAGCGCATCTTCAACGACATCCAGCGTTTCTGCCAGCCCGAAAAGCTGAGCGTTTACGCCCGCTACACCCGTCGCGGCGGTCTGGATATCAATCCGTGGCGCACCAATACCGATTTTGTGCCTGCCACCGGACGGCTGGTGCGCCAGTAAGATAAATATTTTCACAATATGCGGGCGGTATTCCGCCCGAAGTGTTGTGAAACGTCATAAGCCAGGGCTATTGTAATCAACAGGGAAAGACGATAATCGTCCCATAAGGAGCTCACTTGATTACACATATTAGCCCGCTTGGCTCTATGGATATGTTGTCGCAGCTGGAAGTGGACATGCTTAAACGCACCGCCAGTAGCGACCTTTATCAACTGTTTCGTAACTGTTCACTTGCCGTACTGAACTCCGGAAGCCTGACCGACAACAGTAAAGAGCTGCTGTCCCGCTTCGAAAGTTTTGATATCAACGTGCTGCGCCGCGAGCGCGGGGTGAAGCTGGAAGTGATCAACCCGCCGGAAGACGCTTTTGTCGACGGGCGTATTATTCGCTCACTTCAGGCCAACCTGTTTGCCGTGCTGCGCGACATTCTGTTTGTTAACGGACAGATCAGCAACGCCGGACGATTCCAGCATCTTGACCTGGAAAGTTCCGTTCATATCACCAACCTGGTCTTCTCCATTCTGCGTAACGCCCGCGCCCTGCACGTGGGCGAAGCGCCGAACATGGTCGTCTGCTGGGGTGGTCACTCCATTAACGAAACCGAATACCTGTATGCCCGCCGCGTGGGGACGCAGCTCGGCCTGCGCGAACTGAATATCTGTACCGGTTGCGGTCCTGGCGCGATGGAAGCGCCAATGAAAGGCGCGGCAGTAGGTCACGCGCAGCAACGCTATAAAGAAGGCCGTTTTATCGGCATGACCGAGCCGTCGATCATCGCCGCTGAGCCGCCTAACCCGCTGGTTAACGAACTGATTATTATGCCGGATATCGAAAAGCGTCTTGAGGCGTTTGTCCGTATCGCGCACGGCATCATCATCTTCCCGGGCGGCGTAGGTACGGCGGAAGAGCTGCTTTATCTGCTCGGGATCCTGATGAATCCGGCCAACAAAGATCAGGTTCTGCCGCTGATCCTGACCGGCCCGAAAGAGAGCGCCGACTACTTCCGCGTGCTGGACGAGTTTATCGTGCATACGCTGGGCGAAGACGCGCGCCGTCACTACCGCATTATTATTGACGATGCCGCAGAAGTGGCCCGTCAGATGAAAAAAGCAATGCCGCTGGTGAAAGAGAATCGTCGTGATACCGGGGATGCCTACAGCTTTAACTGGTCCATCCGTATCGCACCGGATCTTCAGATCCCCTTCGAGCCGTCGCATGAGAACATGGCGAACCTCAAACTCTATCCGGATCAGCCGGTGGAAGTGCTGGCTGCCGACCTGCGTCGCGCCTTCTCTGGCATCGTGGCGGGGAACGTGAAAGAGGTGGGGATACGCGCAATTGAAGAGTTTGGCCCGTATAAGATCCACGGTGATCCGGAGATGATGCGCCGCATGGATGATATGTTGCAGGGCTTTGTCGCTCAGCACCGCATGAAGCTTCCAGGCTCTGCCTATATTCCGTGTTACGAAATCATCAAGTAAAGCGACATTTCTCTCCTCTCAAGCCGGATCGTCATCCGGCTTTTTTATTAGTGTTGCAATTCATAGCGATCTTCAATGTTATTAACAAATCTGACGCCAGCGCAAACGATTACCTCGTTTTTGAAACCGTAAATAATCAGCCTTAATCGAAATTACCCGCCAGAAAATCCTAAAATCCCATTTCTTTACAGCGAAAGACACCTATATCGCGGGTCGACCTTTTCGAAAACATGTCGTTAATGGTAGCCTTCGCGCCCGTAAATTCTCTTTGATGTTTTTTTAACAGATAAATGGTCTAAAGATACCCACATCACAAGTGGATTATTGCATTTGGGATCGCGATCACTGATAGATTCATAACTAGAATGTATCTTTCCGCCCGCCAATAGTTACGGGCAAAAATTATTAAAAAACCGTCACTGAACGAATTTCATATTACCGTCAGGCGCTTTTTCATCGGATTTGACTAAAACCCTGACAATTTGCTTCCTCCAGGAGATACAGATGGAAACCACTCAAACCAGCACCGTTGCTTCGATTGAATCCCGAAGCGGTTGGCGCAAAACGGATACCATGTGGATGCTTGGCCTGTACGGCACAGCAATCGGCGCTGGTGTACTGTTCCTTCCTATCAACGCAGGTGTCGGCGGTATGATCCCGCTGATCATCATGGCCCTCATCGCCTTCCCGATGACCTTCTTTGCGCACCGAGGCCTGACCCGCTTCGTGCTGTCCGGTAAAAACCCGGGCGAAGACATCACTGAAGTCGTTGAAGAACACTTCGGCGTCGGCGCAGGTAAGCTGATTACCCTGCTCTACTTCTTCGCGATTTACCCGATTCTGCTGGTGTACAGCGTTGCTATCACCAACACCGTAGAAAGCTTTATGATGCACCAGCTTCAGATGACCCCGCCGCCGCGTGCGATTCTGTCCCTGATCCTGATCGTCGGTATGATGACCATCGTGCGCTTCGGCGAGCAGATGATTGTGAAAGCGATGAGCGTGCTGGTGTTCCCGTTTGTTGCGGCTCTGATGGTGCTGGCTCTGTACCTGATCCCACAGTGGAACGGCGCTGCGCTGGAAACCCTGTCTCTGAGCAGCGCATCCACGACCGGCAACGGTCTGCTGCTGACCCTGTGGCTGGCGATCCCGGTGATGGTGTTCTCCTTCAACCACTCGCCAATCATCTCTTCCTTCGCAGTAGCGAAGCGTGAAGAGTACGGCAATGGCGCAGAGAAGAAGTGCTCCAGCATCCTGGCTCGCGCGCACATCATGATGGTACTGACCGTCATGTTCTTCGTGTTCAGCTGCGTGCTGAGCCTCTCCCCGGCGGATCTGGCGGCGGCGAAAGAGCAGAACATCTCTATTCTGTCTTACCTGGCAAACCACTTTAACGCACCGCTGATTGCGTGGATGGCGCCGATCATCGCAATTATCGCCATCACCAAATCCTTCCTGGGCCACTACCTGGGCGCACGTGAAGGCTTCAACGGCATGGTGATTAAATCTCTGCGTGGTAAAGGCAAGACCATTGAAATCAACCGTCTGAACAAAATCACTGCGCTGTTCATGCTGGTGACCACCTGGGCAGTAGCCACCCTGAACCCAAGCATTCTGGGCATGATTGAAACCCTGGGCGGCCCGATTATCGCGATGATCCTGTTCCTGATGCCGATGTACGCGATTCAGAAAGTGCCTGCGATGCGTAAATACAGCGGCCATATCAGCAACGTGTTCGTTGTTGTGATGGGCCTGATTGCCATCTCCGCTATTTTCTACTCGCTGTTCAGCTAATACCTCCTGCGCCGTCTGCGGACGGCGCACTTCTCCCCTCTGACTGAAGCAATGGACGCATCATGATTAGCGTATTCGATATCTTCAAAATCGGTATTGGTCCTTCCAGCTCTCACACCGTCGGACCAATGAAAGCCGGTAAACAATTCACGGATGACTTGATTGCACGCGGCATTTTGCACGACATCACCCGCGTGGTTGTCGATGTATATGGTTCCCTTTCCCTGACCGGTAAAGGCCACCATACCGATATTGCCATTATCATGGGGCTGGCGGGTAATCTGCCGGATACCGTTGATATTGATGCAATACCTGGCTTTATCCAGGACGTGAACACCCACGGTCGTTTGCTGCTGGCGAACGGCGAGCATGAGGTTGAATTCCCGGTTGATCACTGCATGAATTTCCATGCGGATAACCTGTCGCTGCACGAGAATGGCATGCGCATTACCGCGCTGGCCGGCGACAAAGCGGTTTACAGCCAGACGTATTACTCCATCGGCGGCGGGTTTATCGTCGACGAGGAGCATTTTGGTCAAAGCACCAATTCTGCCGTTGATGTGCCGTACCCTTACAAAAACGCGGCCGACTTACAGCGTCACTGCCAGGAGACAGGGCTTTCTCTCTCCGGCCTGATGATGAAAAACGAGCTGGCCCTGCACAGCAAAGAGGAGCTGGAACAGCACTTCGCTAACGTCTGGGAAGTGATGCGCAGCGGCATTGAGCGCGGGATCACTACCGAAGGCGTGCTGCCGGGTAAACTGCGTGTTCCGCGTCGTGCGGCTGCGCTGCGCCGCATGCTGGTCAGCACCGACAAAACCACCACCGACCCGATGGCCGTCGTCGACTGGATCAACATGTTCGCGCTAGCGGTGAACGAAGAGAACGCCGCGGGTGGCCGCGTCGTCACCGCGCCAACCAACGGGGCGTGCGGAATTGTTCCGGCGGTTCTGGCGTATTACGACAAGTTTATCCGTGAAGTGAATGCAAACTCACTCGCGCGGTATATGCTGGTCGCCAGTGCGATTGGCTCACTGTACAAGATGAACGCCTCGATTTCCGGCGCGGAAGTGGGCTGTCAGGGTGAAGTGGGCGTCGCCTGCTCTATGGCGGCGGCGGGTCTGGCCGAATTACTGGGCGCAAGTCCTGCGCAGGTTTGTATTGCGGCGGAAATCGGCATGGAACATAACCTGGGGCTGACCTGCGATCCGGTCGGCGGACAGGTCCAGGTGCCATGCATCGAGCGTAACGCCATCGCCTCTGTGAAAGCGGTGAACGCGGCCCGTATGGCGCTGCGTCGTACCAGCGAACCGCGCGTCTGCCTCGACAAGGTTATCGAAACCATGTACGAAACCGGTAAAGATATGAACGCCAAATACCGCGAAACCTCCCGCGGTGGCCTGGCGATGAAGATCGTCACCTGCGATTAAGCCTCTCAGGAAGCCTCGTTTTGCGAGGCTTCTTCCTGTTTTCCCCACCATTCATAGTTTCATGCTGCGCTCAGTGTTACCCTTCACCCATTAGACAGAAGGGAGATTATCTGTGGCCGTTCATTTGCTTATCGTCGATGCACTTAACCTGATTCGCCGTATTCATGCGGTACAGGGCACCCCCTGCAAGGACACCTGTTTACACGCGCTGGAGCAGCTCATTCGCCATAGCGAACCCACCCACGCTGTTGCCGTATTCGACGATGAAGCACGCAATACCGGCTGGCGGCACCAGCGCCTGCCGGACTACAAAGCCGGACGTGCGCCAATGCCGGACGATCTGCACGCAGAAATGCCCGCTATCCGCGCGGCCTTTGAGCAGCGCGGCGTTCCGTGCTGGGGCGCCCACGGTAATGAGGCTGACGATTTAGCCGCAACGCTGGCGGTTAAAGTCGCGAGCGCCGGGCATCAGGCAACTATCGTTTCAACCGACAAAGGCTACTGCCAGCTGCTCTCACCAACGATCCGCATCCGGGACTACTTTCAAAAACGCTGGCTGGACGCGCCATTCATTGCCAGCGAGTTTGGGGTATCGCCTGAGCAACTGCCGGATTACTGGGGGCTGGCGGGGATCAGCAGCTCTAAAGTGCCGGGTGTCGCCGGTATTGGACCCAAAAGCGCCGCACAGCTGCTGACGGAGTTTCAGAGTCTGGAAGGAATTTACGCCAGGCTTGATGAAGTGCCGGAAAAATGGCGCAAAAAGCTTGAGGCGCATAAAGAGATGGCGTTTATCTGCCGGGAGGTGGCGACGCTACAGACGGATTTACAGCTGGACGGGAATTTACAGCAGTTAAGGTTAGAACGTTAAAACAACTACACGATTTTGTAGGCCCGGTAAGCGCAGCGCCACCGGGCGTTACAAACGTTATCGCTCGTCGCGACGCCCACCCACTGCCGCCCACCAGCGACGGATATGGACCGTCACTTCTTCGCGGTCGTGATAAAGCTGACGCGCCTGGATTTCCGCGTTAATCCCGTGTTCGTCCAGCTGCTGCTGAATATAGGCCAGGTTCTGCGACACCTCTTCGTAGCGCTTTTTCATCGGCAGCTTGAGGTTGAAAATCGTCTCACGACACCAGCCGTTCACCAGCCAGGAGGCCATCAGCGCCGCGACTTTCGCCGGTTTTTCTACCATGTCGCACACCATCCAGGAGATGTTGTTGCGGTTCGGGCGATAGCGGAAGCCGTCCTCTCGCAGCCAGGTGACCTGCCCGGTATCCATCAGGCTTTGCGCCATCGGACCGTTATCCACAGACGAAACCCACATGTTGCGTTTCACCAGCTGATAGGTCCAGCCGCCCGGGCACGCGCCAAGGTCGACGGCATACATGCCGTTTGCCAGCCGTTCGTCCCACTCGTCCGCCGGGATAAAGACGTGAAACGCCTCTTCCAGCTTGAGGGTTGAACGGCTCGGCGCGTCTGCCGGGAAGCGCAGACGCGGGATCCCCATAAAGAACGGCGAGTTATTGGTGGTATACGAGTAGCCAGCGTAGCAACATCCTGGCGCAATAAAGAAGATATGCACGACCGGGCGCTTTGGCGTTTCGTAGTTTGTCAGCACACCCGCATCACGCAGCGCCGCGCGCAGCGGCACGGTGAACTTACGGCAGAACTTCATCAGCTCTTTGCTTTCGTTGGTGTCGGCCACTTCCACGCGCAAATCGCCGCCCTTCTCCACCACGCCCTGCAACAGGCCAACAATCGGCGTGATGCGATCTTCCGGCGGAAGATCTTTCAGCAGTTCGCCCGCTACAAACATCTGACGGGCGAAAATCAATGAGCTGAACGGCAGTTCGCGCGCCAGCTTGTCGGCATCATCAGGCTGATAGCATTCAAATACCACATAGCCCGCGTTCTCTTTGACGCGAGCGAATCCGAAGACTTCACGCTTCGCCGCTTTATCGGTGATTTCCGCGGCGCACTCTTTCTCAAACCCCGGGCGACAATATAAAACAACCTTATTCATGAACAACGCCCTTGCGTTTCAGACGGATAGCTCCGATAAACATTAACACCCAACCCGCCAGGAAGCTGACGCCGCCGACAGGTGTAACAAACGCCCACAGGCGTAAATGCGACAGCGCCAGACAGTAAAGACTGCCGCTGAACAGTACGGTACCCAGCGCCAGAAAGACGCTGCTCCAGTAAAACCAGATGCTGATGCGGCGCTGCATCGCCACCGCCAGCCCAAAAATTGCCAGCGTGTGGAACGCCTGATATTCAAGGCCGGTCTGGATCCAACCCATCTCCACAACGCCCAGAGATTTGCTTAAGACATGCGCGCCAAACGCGCCCAGAGCTACAAAAATAAAGCCACTCACCGCGGCGAAAATCAGCATGAATCGGCTGGTCATGTTTAAGTCCTGAATTGATGCGTGCCCGGCACACAAACGTTATTGTTCATACCTGAAGCGGAATTTTTCTTGCTCGCTTGCCGCTTTCGCCAGTATCCACTGCCGGAAAGCGGCTATTTTACCCAGTTCTGCCTGACTGTCATGACAAACCAGATAAAATGCATTCTTGCTGACCAGTACATCGTTAAATGGGCAAACCAGACGGCCTGCCTCAATTTCGGACTGCGCCATAACGTTGTTTGCCAACGCCACGCCCTGCCCGTGAATGGCAGCCTGTAGCACCATCGCGCTGTGGCTAAAAATGGGCCCCTGCTGCACGTTTATATGATTAAGACCTAACTGGCGGGTATAAGTTTGCCAGTCGCGACGCGAAGCATCGTGCAAAAGCGTATGTTGCGCCAGATCGGCGGGCGTTTTGAGCGCTTTATCCCCCGTCAGCAGCAGCGGTGAACAGACCGGCAACAGATATTCTGCGTATAATTTTTCCACACGCAAGCCCGGCCAGTTACCTCGACCGTAAAAAATCGCCACGTCCACATCATCTGCCAGCTTGTCTTCCTGACGGTCCACCGCCTGGATTCGGACATCGATTCCCGGATAAGTTGAGTTAAAGCTTGAGAGTCGCGGCACCAGCCACTGAATGGCAAAACTGGGCAATAAACTCACAGTCAGAGCGCCTTTTGCGCTCCGGGCCTGAAGCTTGCGAGTGGCTTCCGTCAGCTGGGAAAAAATCTCTTTAATATCCTGAAAATAGCTCTGCCCCTCTTCGGTCAACAGCAACGAACGGTTGCGTCGACGGAACAGCTTAAGCCCCAGAAAATCCTCCAGAGACTTGATTTGATGACTTACTGCGGCCTGTGTCACAAAAAGCTCATCGGCTGCGCGGGTGAAGCTGAGGTGGCGTGCTGCTGCATCAAAAACACGTAATGCATTTAGGGGTGGCAATCGCTTGGACATGGTTATCTGGCTTAGATGTTAACGAAATTTAACATATAGGAAACAACGTTTAACCTATTAGTTTTTTTTATCTGAGCCATTATAATTTGTCCGTTGAGGAACTACCAGCAAATACCTATAGTGGCGGCACTTCCTGAGCCGGAACGAAAAGCTTTTTTTGGAATGCGTGTTCTGAAGGGCTTTTGGCTTACGGTTGTGATGTTGTGTTGTTGTGTTTGCAATTGGTCTGCGATTCAGACCACGGTAGCAACGCTACCAATTTTTCACTTCCTGTACATTTACCCTGTCTGTCCATAGTGATTAATGTAGCACCGCCAACTTGCGGTGCTTTTTTTTCGCTTATCTAACTGTTAATGCTCGATTTCTTTCATCTCTTTCACATCACTGCGGTTGATCTGCTGTTTGTTCCCGTTAGCATCTTTGTATGAAATCATCCCGGTATCATTATCGGTTGTCGGTTTCCCTTCAGAGACGATAGATCGACCATCGTTGGTATGCATTACGTAGTTATTACCAGAACAGGCGCTCAGGGCAAAGGTCAACGCACAGGCAGAAATGATTGCAGCTGTCTTTTTCATGATTATCTCCTTTAGCAATTAATGCTATTCAAACCTCGATTTATAACAGGCTAAAACATCCGCCTAACACTATTTAGCATAACCTGCTTTTTCAGACTCGCCAGGATAAGCAGACAAATCTGATAGATATCAACTTCCTTGCCCTGCCGATGAATTTGCGCGACGATCGTAGAATCGATATGAGGAATTCCATGAACGCTTTCAGTCCTGCGCAGTTTCGCGCACAGTTTCCTGCGCTGGCCGATGCCGGCATTTATCTTGATAGCGCCGCCACGGCCCTTAAACCGCAGGCGGTGATTGAGGCAACCCGCCAGTTTTACAGCCTGAGCGCCGGGAACGTGCACCGCAGCCAGTATGCCGACGCGCAGCGCTTAACGGCGCAATACGAAGCCGCACGGGATCAGGTCGCGCGCCTGATCAATGCTGACAGCGGTAAGAACATCGTCTGGACGCGGGGCACCACAGAGGCCATTAACATGGTGGCGCAATGTTACGCGCGTCCGCTATTGCAGCCCGGGGATGAGATCATCGTCAGCGAGGCGGAACACCACGCCAACCTGGTACCCTGGCTGATGGTGGCCGAACAAACCGGGGCACAGGTTGTAAAGCTCCCGTTGGGTGCGGACTTCCTGCCTGACGTGGCGCGTCTGCCTGAGCTGATTACGCCGCGCAGCCGTATTCTGGCGCTGGGGCAGATGTCCAACGTCACCGGCGGCTGCCCGGATCTGGCGCGTGCCATTGAGATTGCCCATGCCAGCGGCGTGGTGGTGATGGTCGACGGTGCGCAGGGTGTGGTGCATTTTCCGGCTGACGTTCAGGCGCTGGATATCGACTTCTATGCCTTCTCAGGACACAAATTGTACGGGCCAACCGGTATCGGCGCGCTGTACGGCAAAGCTGAACTGCTGGCCCGGATGACGCCGTGGCTCGGCGGCGGCAAGATGATTACCGAAGTCACCTTCGACGGTTTTAAAACGCAGGATGTACCCTACCGCCTGGAAGCCGGTACCCCAAACGTGGCCGGGGTTATCGGTCTGAGCGCAGCGCTCGAATGGTTGGCAGAAACGGACGTGGTTCAGGCTGAAAGCTGGAGCCGGGGTCTGGCGACGCTGGCGGAAGAAGAACTGAAAAAACGTCCGGGTTTTCGCTCGTTCCGCGTCCAGGACTCCAGCCTGCTCGCCTTTGATTTCGCGGGCGTGCACCATAGCGACATGGTGACGTTGCTTGCCGGATATGGCATTGCCCTGCGTGCCGGACAGCACTGCGCCCAGCCGCTGCTGGCGGCCATTGGCGTAAGCGGTACCCTGCGCGCCTCGTTTGCACCGTATAATACAAAAAGCGACGTCGAGGCGCTGGTTTCCGCCGTCGACCGCGCCCTGGAATTACTGGTGGATTAATGACAAGTTCAGCTTTAGCCGGGCACCCGTTCGGCACCGTTATTACTGAAGAGACGTTAAAACAGACCTTCGTCCCGCTCACGCAGTGGGAAGATAAATATCGTCAGCTGATTCTGCTGGGTAAACAGTTGCCCACGCTGTCAGACGAGCTGAAATCACAGGCGAAGGAGATCGCAGGCTGCGAGAACCGCGTCTGGCTTGGGTTTAGCGTATCCGGAGAGAAACTGCATTTCTTCGGCGACAGCGAGGGACGCATTGTTCGCGGTCTGCTGGCGGTGCTGTTGACCGCAATCGAAGGGAAAACAGCCGCAGAGCTGCTGGCGCATTCTCCGCTGGCGCTGTTTGATGAGCTGGGACTTCGCGCGCAGCTTAGCGCCTCGCGCGGTCAGGGACTGATTGCGCTAAACGACGCGGTACTGGATGCCGCCCGTCAGGCTCAGGCCTGACGTTCCGCCTTCGCCATCATCTTCTTCAGGGCGTGAGAGACCGCCACAAAGCCGAAGGAGGCGGTCACCATGGTGGCCGCTCCAAACCCTGAGGCACAATCCATCCGCTTTGGCCCTTCCGCCGTGCTTTTCATTGCACAGACCGAACCATCCGCCTGCGGATAAACCAGCGCTTCTGTCGAGAACACACAGTCCACGCCCAGCTTGCCTTTGCTGTTTTTCACCACGTTGAAGTCGCTTTTTAAGCGCTCGCGCAGCTTAGCGGCCAGCGGATCCTGAATGGTTTTCGCCAGATCCGCCACCTGGATCTGCGTCGGATCAATTTGTCCACCCGCACCGCCCGTTGTCACCAGCGGCACCTTGTAACGACGACAGTAAGCGATCAGCGCCGCTTTTGGCCGCACGCTGTCGATGGCGTCAATCACATAGCTGTAGCCTTTGCTCATGTACTCCGCGACGTTATCTGCCATCACAAAGTCGTCGATCACCGTCACCCTACACTCCGGGTTGATGAGACGAATACGCTCCGCCATCACCTCGGACTTCGCCAGACCGACGTTATCACGCAGGGCGTGGATCTGACGGTTAGTGTTAGTGACGCAGACGTCATCCATATCAATCAACGTAATTGCGCCAATGCCGGTTCTCGCCAGCGCTTCTGCCGCCCACGACCCCACGCCACCAATGCCCACCACGCAGACATGCGCATCCGCGAACAGTTGCAGGGCTTTTTCACCATATAACCGTGCCGTGCCGCCGAAACGCTGGCGCCAGGCATCGCTGATTACCACAGACATAAAACCTCAGATGTAAAAAGGGTGAGGTATTCCTCACCCTGAACCGTAATCCGTCTTGCCCTCAGAATAACACAATCAGCCGCTGAATACGTTTCCGGTACCCGGCGCTGCCTTCAGCACCCACACGCGTCCGTAGTGGTTATACCAGCCTGCACGATGGCCGGCATCCGGGCCGATGCCCTGATAAATGTCGAAGTGCTGGCCTTTGATCGCCCCACCCACGTCCAGCGCCACCATCAGGCGTAATTCATACTTGCCGTTGAATTTGCCGTTGTTGTCGAGGAGTGGAACTTCCGCCAGCAGCGTAGTACCTGCCGGGATAATCGAACGATCCGATGCCACAGAAGCGCGGCCAATCAGCGGGACGGCGCTCGCCCCTTTCACCGGCGCAAAGTTCTGCGGTTTGAAGAATACAAACGATGGGTTCTGCTCAAGCAGCTCACGCACTTCCGCTTCGCTGTGTTTTTCGCCCCACTCGCGGATCGCCTGCATCGACATATCTTCTCGTTTCACTTCGCCACGGTCGATGAGCACCTTACCGATGCTGCGATAGGCATGGCCATTTTTCCCGGCGTAGCTAAAGAAGTTCAGCGGCGAGCCGTCGCCAAAATCAATATAGCCGCTGCCCTGCACGTCCATAATGAAGTTGTCCATCAGGGAGTTGCTGTAGGCCAGCACGTAATTTTCGCTCAGCGCGCCAGCGTAGATCTCGGCGCGGGACGGCAGACGACCGCGTTTCGGCGGCATACGGTAAATGGGATACTGGAACTCGCCCTGGCGTGTGTGTCGCGCCTGGACAACCGGGGTGTAGTAACCGGTGAACTGGACGTTACCGTAGTTATCCGCCCCCTCCATCTGCCAGGCATCGATACCAAACTGGCGCATATTGCGGGTATCACCGCCTGCACGCAGCCAGTCCTGGACGGCGCTATAGACATTGTTCTGCGAACCGTATAAACGCGGAGAAGCAGTGCGGATCTGGTAGACCTGCTCGGAGAAGTCTCCGGCATTGATCGGAGCGCCCACGGCGTCTGGCTGGTTAACTAAAGAGAAAGGCTGGGATAACTTCCCGTCTTTATACTGTTGACCGCGATCGGTCGGTTTGGAAGAGCAGGCCGCAAGAATCGCCACCATTGCGCCTGTCATCAGATACTTCGCCCAACGTCCTTTCATTATATCTCGTCTTTTAGTTGCCCAATTCCGCGAGATGAAGATAACAAACCCACCGTGTTAATGAAATGCAATCACCTTCCCTTTGGCAAATTCTGCACAAAAAATAGTCCAAAGTGGCTTTTGCCGTTCATTTTGCATACAAAATAATGAATTATGTGAAAAAGGGGTTGCATCACAAACCTATCCGAGTATAGTGCGCTTCCACGGACGCGGGGTGGAGCAGCCTGGTAGCTCGTCGGGCTCATAACCCGAAGGTCGTCGGTTCAAATCCGGCCCCCGCAACCAATTAAAATTTGATGAAGTATCTTCTACGACAGTAGAAGTTTTTGCGAAGTAGTTCGAATCACAGCAAGGCGACGACGCAGTGAATCCTTAGGAACTTACTCCAGTAAGTGACTGAGGTGAACGAGGAAAGTCAACGCAGATGTGGTTTGAAATACGAAGCAAAAAGACGGACGCGGGGTGGAGCAGCCTGGTAGCTCGTCGGGCTCATAACCCGAAGGTCGTCGGTTCAAATCCGGCCCCCGCAACCAATCAAATTTGAAGAAGTAAGTTTCTACAAGTGTAGAAAGACGGACGCGGGGTGGAGCAGCCTGGTAGCTCGTCGGGCTCATAACCCGAAGGTCGTCGGTTCAAATCCGGCCCCCGCAACCAACACTTCTTAAAACAATAAACACCCTGAAGGGTGTTTTTTTGTATCTGGCGTTTGTGAAAATGCCGGGCATGATACCCGGCTTAATGCCCTACCCCCGCCGCGCCAGCGTTTCCCCGTCTGAGAAGTAGGCCCGGATCCCCGCCAGAATCGACTCCGCCACTTCCTGCTGGAATTTAGCCGTCTTGAGCTTACGTTCCTCTTCCACGTTACTGATAAACGCGGTTTCGACCAGAATGGATGGAATATCTGGCGCTTTCAGTACCGCAAATCCGGCCTGCTCGACGCTGTTTTTGTGCAGCTTGTTGACCCGGCCCAGCTTGCCCAGCACCGCTTTACCAAACTTCAGGCTGTCGGTAATGGTCAGCGACTGCACCATATCAAACATCGTATGGTCGACGTAACGGTCGCCACTTTTGCTCACGCCACCAATTAAATCCGAGGCGTTCTGCGTGTCCGCCAGGTATCTCGCGGCGGTACTGGTCGCCCCTTTCGTTGACAGGGCAAACACTGAAGATCCACTCGGCTGGCGGCTGGTGAAGGCATCCGCGTGAATAGAGACAAACAGATCCGCGCGCTGCTTTTGCGCTTTTGCCACGCGGACCTTCAGCGGGATAAAGACATCTTCGTTACGCGTCATGTAGGCGCGCATATTGCCCTCTTTGTCGATCAAGGCCTTCAGACGACGGGCAATTTGCAGCACCACATCTTTTTCGCGGGTGCGATATTTCCCGACGGCGCCGGAATCTTCTCCGCCGTGGCCAGGATCGAGCATGATCACAATCGGGCGATCGCGCCCCGCCTTGCCCGGCTGTGGGCCACTTTGCGCTGGCGGAACCTGGCTGTCGAGATCGCCTTTGTTGTAATCCTCAAGTAATGCCAGGAGCGGATCCTGAATATCCGTCGCATTCGCCGGATAGAGATCCATCACCAGACGCTCCTTAAAGGCGGCTACAGGCGCAAGGGCAAAGAGCTGAGGTTTCACGTTCTGCTTCAGCTCAAACACCATGCGCACGGTTTGCGGATCGAACTGCCCGACGCGCGCCGATTTGATAAACGGATCGTCGCCACGGATCTGAGCTGCCATGCCTTTAAGCACGGAGTTGAGGTTCACACCTTCGAGATCAACCACCACACGTTCAGGATTGCTGAGGGCAAATTGCTTGTATTTCAGCACGCGATTGGACTCGACCGTCACGCGCGTATAGGTCGACGACGGCCAGACGCGCACCGCGACTACCTGGCTTGTGGCGGCAAGACCCACCTGGCTGACGCTAAGCAACCACATCGCCCCGGCCCCTTTTAACAGGCGGCGGCGGCTTATTGCTGAATTGGATCCCGACATGCTTCTCCCGAGCAAGAAATCTGATTGATGAACAAAACGCCCAAATTGACCGAAAACTTTAACGAATGACGCATAAACTGTCATCTATAAAAGGGTAAACAATCATACGTTAACGCACGGATTACTTATTATTTTCTGTGGGTCGCAGAAAATTTAGGCTTGCACACGCGGCCACAATCGAATAAAAATACAGAAATTACGAATAAACATTCACTAAGGGTTGTGTCATGGTTAAGGAACGTAGAACCGAACTGGTCCAGGGATTCCGCCATTCTGTTCCCTATATCAACACCCATCGGGGAAAAACGTTTGTCATCATGCTTGGCGGCGAAGCCATTGAGCATGAAAACTTTTCCAGCATCGTCAATGATATCGGCCTGCTGCACAGCCTCGGCATCCGTCTGGTGGTGGTGTATGGCGCACGTCCGCAAATTGAAGCCAACCTGGCCGCCCATCACCATGAGCCGATCTACCACAAACACACGCGCGTGACGGATGCGAAAACCCTCGAGCTGGTCAAACAGGCGGCGGGTCTGTTGCAGCTCGATATCACCGCCCGCCTGTCGATGAGCCTGAATAATACGCCGTTGCAGGGCGCGCACATCAACGTGGTGAGCGGCAACTTTATCATCGCTCAGCCGCTCGGCGTGGACGATGGCGTGGATTACTGCCACAGCGGCCGCATCCGCCGTATTGATGAAGAAGCCATTCACCGCCAGTTAGACAATGGCGCGATCGTTCTGATGGGCCCTGTTGCCGTCTCCGTAACGGGTGAAAGTTTTAATCTGACCTCAGAAGAGATTGCCACCCAGTTGGCCATCAAGCTGAAAGCGGAAAAAATGATCGGCTTTTGCTCCTCACAGGGTGTCGTGAACGATGAGGGCGTGATTGTGCCAGAACTTTTTCCGAATGAAGCCCAGGCGCGCGTCGAAGCGCTGGAAGCAGAAGGCGATTACTATTCCGGTACCGTGCGTTTTCTGCGCGGCGCCGTTAAAGCGTGCCGTAGCGGGGTGCGCCGCAGCCACCTGATCAGCTATCAGGAAGACGGCGCGCTGTTGCAGGAGCTGTTCTCCCGTGACGGGATCGGTACGCAGATCGTCATGGAGAGCGCCGAGCAGATCCGCCGTGCCACCATCAACGATATCGGCGGCATTCTGGAGCTGATCCGTCCGCTGGAACAACAGGGCATTCTGGTTCGCCGATCCCGCGAGCAGCTGGAGATGGAGATCGACAAGTTCACCATCATTCAGCGGGATAACCTGACCATTGCCTGTGCGGCGCTTTATCCGTTCCCGGAAGAGCAGATTGGCGAAATGGCGTGCGTCGCCGTGCATCCTGATTACCGTAGCTCCTCACGGGGGGAACTGCTGCTTGAACGCGTGGCGGCACAGGCGCGCCAGATGGGTCTGAGCAAGCTGTTCGTGCTTACCACGCGCAGCATTCACTGGTTCCAGGAGCGCGGCTTCACGCCGGTGGATATTGATTCCCTGCCGGAAAGTAAGAAAGAGATGTACAACTACCAGCGCCGCTCGAAGGTGTTAATGGCGGACCTGGGATAACAGTCACCCTCTCCTGCTGGAGAGGGCGTTCACTCAGACAGATTCAAATATCGCGCTTAATCCGCTTCTGCGCTCGGTACGAGTGGCAATCGCCTGACTCAACACGCGCTCATCCGCATACAGTGAAAGACGCTGGCGCGCACGGGTAATGGCGGTGTAGACCAGCTCGCGGGTCACAACCGGCGACAGCTGTGTCGGCAGGATCAGCGCCGCATGGTTGAACTCGGAGCCCTGAGATTTATGTACCGTCATCGCCCATGCCGTTTCATGCTCTGGCAGGCGGCTGGGCTGGACGGACTTCACGCTACCGTCCGGTAGCTGGAACCAGACGCGCAGACCGTTACCGCGATCGAGCGCAATGCCGATATCCCCGTTGAACAGCCCCAGCGCACTGTCGTTGCGGGAGATCATCACTGGCCGGCCCTCATACCATCGCGAATGCAGCTGACGGTTAATTTTGCGTTTCTGCACCAGCAGCTGCTCCAGCCTGTCATTCAGGCCCGCGACGCCAAACGGCCCTTCCCGCAATGCGCACAGAAGCTGGTATTCGCCAAATGCGGCGATGACCTGCCCGGGCTGACTGCGCTGCTGCACGCAGCTCAGAAAATGCTGGTATCCCTGGAGAGCCTCCGCAAGCATAGCCTGATACTCTTCCCCGCTTTGCAGCGATTTCTTTTCAATGTCAGTGAAGGAACCGTCAAACACCGTGCGCGTGGCGTGCCTGTCGCCACGGTTGACCGCCGCAGCCAGTTGGCCGATGCCGGAGTCGCTACCGAAACGGTAGCTTTTTTGCAGCAGGCACAGGCTGTCACGCAGTGCGCCCGCGATCGGCGTGTGATCGGGTTCAAGCGAGCAACCGGTCAGACGGGCGAGCTCCTGCGCCCGCGCGGCGGTATAACCGTAACTGGCGTAGGTACAGATATCTCCCAGCACCGCCCCGGCTTCTACAGAGGCGAGCTGGTCGCGATCGCCCAGGAAAACCACGCGCGCATGGGGTGGTAGCGCATCGATCAGGCGCGACATCATGGTCAGGTCGATCATGGAGGCTTCATCCACCACCAGCACGTCCAGATGCAGCGGATTGCCCGCATGGTAGCGCAGCCGCTGGCTACCCGGCTGCGCGCCGAGCAGACGGTGCAGAGTACTTGCTTCACCCGGGAAAAGCGCAAGCTGCTCCTGGGTGAGCGGCAGCCGTTGCATCGCACCGCCCAGTGATTCGGTCAGACGCGCCGCGGCCTTCCCGGTGGGCGCCGCCAGACGAATACGGCATCGCTGCTCGCCTGAAAGCTGTATCAGGGCTGCCAGCAGCTTTGCGACGGTCGTTGTTTTCCCGGTTCCCGGGCCGCCGGATATCACCGAGATCCGCCGCGTCAGGGCGACGGCTGCCGCCACTTTCTGCCAGTCTGTGGCCTCACCGGAGTCAAACAGCCTGTCCAGCGTCTGGCGAAGCTGTGCTTCGTCGCAGGGAAGCGGCGCATTGGTCTCACTAAAGAAACGCGCTACCGTCAGTTCGTTTCGCCACAGGCGGTTCAGGTATAAGCGCTCCCCCGTAAGGATCAGCGGTGCCTGGTTGTCTCCCGGCCCGACGGCTGACGATTCACGCAAGATTTTCTGCCAGTCCACCTTATCTCCCAGCAGCGCAAAGCAGGACTGGAGGACAGGCGGCATTTTCTCGTCAACCACCAGACGCGAGAGCGGCAGACACACATGCCCCTCTCCGGCGTCTTTACTCAACAGGGCAGCGGCAAGCATCACGGCGGGCTGGTCAGCGGCAATCATCATGGCAAACTGCACGTCCAGCTGACGCAGCACGCGTTGCTCTACCGCATCCAGCAATAAGTCCTGCATCGTCATGCCATCTCCTCCGTGTTTGCTGCAAACAGGTTATCCATTTTATTAATCAATTCCGCATCCGGACGAGTGCTGAAGATCCCGGAGCGCGGATCGGCAGCATCAACCCCGCGCAGGAACAGATAGATGACACCGCCAAAATGATCGTCGTAGCGATAATCCGCAATACGGTGGCGCAAATAGCGGTGCAGCGCCAGGGTATAGAGCTGATATTGCAGATCGTAGCGATGCATTTGCATGGCTGCCGCCATCGCCTGCTGGGTATAGGCTTCGCTGTTCTCGCCCAGCCAGTTCGATTTGTAATCCAGCAGGTAGTACCGTCCTTCGTGACGGAAGACCAGGTCGATAAACCCTTTCAGCATGCCCTGCACCTGACGGAAGTTCAGCGGCGGGCAACCGGCTGACAGCGGATCGTACTGACGGATGAGCGCATCGAGCGCGTCGGCCTTAAGCGGGCCTGCGACGGGCAGATAAAACTCCATCTCAACCTGCTTATTTTTAGCCGTTAACTGGCGAAGAGAGAAGCCCTGCGTCGTCAGCGGCGCCTGCAAAATGGCGTTGATCCAGTCAGTGAGAACGGGCTGCCAATGCGCGTCATAGCCTCCGCTCTGCAACATCTTCAGCACCCACTCCTCACTGACAGGCTGGCTGAAATCAAGCTCTTCAAAGAGGCTGTGCAAAAAGGTGCCCGGCGACGCGCCGCGTGGGAACTGATGTGGAGTTAACGTCGGTTCAACCGGAACATCGCCCACCCCTGCGGCATCCACGTCCAGCTTCGGCATGAGATCCTGCGCAATACTTTGCCCGTGCTGTTGCAGGCCAGAGTAGCTGGTGACGCGCCAGTCGTCGGCAAGCACCCGTGTGATCTGGCGCGCGTTAAGATCGGTCGCGGGCTCTTGCGCCATTTCCCAGCGGCTGTTGTCTGGCAGAGAAGGGATATGCAGGGCGATATCGTCTCCGCAAAGCGACTCAATACAGAGGCGCAACCCCGCCGCATCTTTAGGCTCACCACGCTGAATAAGCCGCCCTAAGGCGCTTAAATGGAAATCGCTCTCCCCTGTTTTCTCCCCGCGACGGCGGAAAACCGGCGCGACGCCCAGGCTGCAATGCCAGACAGAACGGGTCAGCGCCACGTAAAGCAGGCGCAAATCCTCCGCCAGACGCTCCGCTTCCGCCAGCTCAACGCTGGTTTCCGCCTTGCTGAGATCGAGCACCGCATCGAAAGTCTCGCGATCATGATAATAGGCCTGATCCTGAACGCGGTAGTTAGCGATAAAGGGCAGCCAGACCAGCGGATACTCGAGACCTTTCGATTTGTGAATGGTGACGATTTGCACCAGATGCTTATCGCTCTCAAGACGCATCTGCTGGCTTGAGGCGTTACTGTTTGGATCCGCGATTTGCTGCGCCAGCCAGCGCACGAGGGCATGTTCACTTTCAAGCTGGGTGCCGGCTTCCTGCAACAGTTCGCTGATGTGTAAAATATCGGTAAGACGCCTTTCACCGCCGGATGACGCCAGCATATTTTCGGCAATCTGACGCCGCGTCATCAATTCGCGCAGCATCGCCATGACGCCGCGTTTTTGCCAGCGTTCACGGTAATGGACAAACTCTTCCACCACCGCATCCCATGCGTTTTCGTCATGGTTGAGCTCATCTATATCGCGCGCGTTCAACCCCAGCATAGAGCTGGCCAGCGCGCTTCGAAGCGTATTTTCGCGCTCCGGGGCCAGCACCGCCTGAAGCAGCCAGAGCATTTCCTGGGCTTCCAGCGTGTCGAACACGCTGTCGCGGTTAGAAAGATACACTGACGGAATATCCAGCAACGTTAGCGCATCGCGGATTAGCGCCGCTTCCTGACGACTGCGCACCAGCACGGTAATATCAGAGGCTTTAACAGGATTTGCCTGTTCCCCCTGCCAAAGCAGCGCCTCGCCGCGCGCGCCTGCGCTCAGCCAGTCACGGATTTGCGCGGCGCAGTGCTGGGCCATCGCCGCCTGATAGTCGGCAACCCCATAGCCTTCCCCTCCCAGCAGCCAGAAGGTCATGGCGGGTTGCACCGCGCTACTGACTTCGAAGCGCAGGGATGCGTTTTTTGGGGCGGATTTCACCGGCAGGAAAGGGATTTCATTGAACATGAACGCCGTCTCCATACGGCTGAACAGCGCATTGACGCTCTCAACCATCCCCGGAGCGGAACGCCAGTTAGTGTCTAACGTGTAATGCGCGACAACCTCACTACGGGCTTTCATATAGGTGAAGATATCTGCCCCACGGAAGGCGTAAATCGCCTGTTTAGGGTCGCCTATCAACAACAGGGCAGTGTCGGGCTGCTGTCGCCAGATGCGGCGAAAAATGCGGTACTGCTGAGGGTCGGTGTCCTGAAATTCGTCAATCATCGCCACCGGAAAACGGGTACGGATCGCGCTGGCGAGCGCTTCACCATTCTCGCTGGACAGCGCCTCGTCCAGGCGGCTCAGCATGTCATCAAACCCCAGCTCGCCCCGGCGACGTTTTTCGCGCGCGACGGCCTGGCGGATCTCCGTCATGGCGCGTGTGATCATCAGGTCATTGAGCGTTAATGGCTCCGCAAGCAGCGCATCAATCGCCACAAACAGGGAATGCTCAGGCACAATGCCGTCGGCTTTGGTTCGCTCGGTCAAAAAGCGCTGCGAAAATTTTTCCAGTGCGTCCGGAAGCTGGTAGCCCCGCGTCTCCTCCTGGGCCCAGACACTGATCTTTTCGATCCACTTCCCCTGGTTCCCACGGTTGAACTTGCGTCTGTCGATGCCTGAGTTTTCGATGATTGCATCAATTTCACCAACCGACTCATTCCACTTCTGCTTAAGCGTCGCAATTTTGGCGACGATCTTTTCATGGCGCGAGGCCAGCGTTTCATCGGCAGGCGGCGGAGATTTAATGACCGGCGCTTCGCCTTGCAGGTAACGGTCGATGGCGCGAAGAAGCTCTTCCGGACCTTTCCACAGGGCGTGAACCGCTTCGGCAATGTCGCGCTGCAATGGATAACAGTGACGACGCCAGAAATCCGCACAGGCCTGATAGCGAAGCTCGGATTCATCTTCAATAAGCTGCTGCTCAAAGAGCATGCCGGATTCAAACGCATTCAGGCTTAACATGCGCTGACAAAAACCGTGAATGGTGAAGACGGACGCTTCATCCATTTGCCGCTCGGCCAACAGCAGCCATTGCGCAGCCTGTTGCTTATCCGCAATCTCGTCCAGCAGGCTCGCGTAGAGGGGGTTATCCGTCGTCTGACGCAAACAGGCGATGCGCAGCTCATGAATGTTGCTGCGAATACGGCCACGCAGCTCGGCAGTGGCCGCTTCGGTGAAGGTTACCACCAGCAGCTCTTCCACGCTTAACGGGCGCGAAAAAGCGGCGTTGCCGCCGAGCCCCAACAGCAGACGCAGATAGAGCGCGGCGATGGTATAGGTTTTTCCCGTTCCCGCTGAGGCTTCAATCAGTCGCTCACCCTGTAGAGGTAAACTTAGGGGATCAAGCGGCTCAGCGGTATGGGTCATTCTTTCTTACTCCAGGGCATAGTTTGTTGCAGCGCGCTGACGCTCTTCCAGACGGTCCACTCTTTTGATTTTACGTAGTCCGTTTTCCCGTTCTGGCTGCCAGAAACCTGAGACAGGATGGCCATACCCTGCGGTTTTACTACCGCCTGATGGAAGAAATCGGCAACCTTTTGTGGCGTCAGCTGTTTTATTTCGGCCACTATTTTATCACGCGAATCAAATTTCATATTACCGCGATCAAAATCTTTGCTCAGCTGCGAGGCCTCTTCACCCAGCGTCTGCGGCGGCTGCATCACCTGGGCGATAACCGCCTGCTGGATCTGGGCAAACTCTTCCGGCTTCATGGCGCGCAGTTTTGCTTCCGCCTGCGGGAAGAACGCCTGATAACGCTGCCACAGGTAAGCGGGTTGCTTGTCGCTGCTTTGCAGAAGGAAGCCCAGCCCCCACTGACGGCCCACATTCATAGAGAAAGCGAATACCGCATAGCCCAGTTGCTCTTCGGTGCGCAGCTGGTTGTAAAACCACGGCTGAATAATTTGACCGAGAACCGCACTCTGGGCAGAGCTGGTAAATTCGTCATAACCGACAGGGACAAACACCGCGGCCAGCGCGGAATCCGTGCTGCTTCCCGCTTTTTCGAAGATCACGTTCTGCTTTTTCTCTACCAGCACATCCTGATTACGGCACCACTCATCGCCTTTTGAACCCAGTTGCGCACGGACGTTTTGCGCCAGCGTTTTAGCCTGATCTTCGCTCATATTCCCTACAACCAGGAACTCCGGACGGGTATTGGTTTTCAGCGCATCACGGTAAGCCAGCACCTCTTTTAAGGTGACTGAGGGCAATAACGCGCGGCGATCTTCGCGCTGGAAGTACGGAATTTGCGACAGCATCTGTGCTGGCATAATCGCCTGATCGTAGGCTTTACCCTTCTCGGCAGAATCCATCATCTGGGCATACCAGGACTTAGCCTGCTCGAGCTGTTCTTCCGTAGGCGTATAGCTGAAATAACCGTCCAGCAGCGCCTGGAACAGCTGCGGCAAACGCTGGGTATAGCCGTTGGCATTCACCATCAGGCCGTTATTGGCATTGGTGGAGAAACTGATACCACCAACGGCAGCCTGGTTGCTGAGCTGATCGAGAGCAATACCGGCCAGATAATCGTTAAGCGCAAACAGCACCTGGTTTCTGGCGCTGTCCATTGCTTTGGGGTTACGCAGCACCACGCTAACATCCGCTTTTGGCTCGTCGGCGAAATAGCGGCTTGGGGTGTAGACCACGCGCAGCGTCGGCTCATCAACAATCAGCTCCGGGTGCGGATACGCCTTTGCGGGTTTGATCAGCGAGAAATCGTCCGGGATGTAGGGGTTAAGTTCCGGTAACGTCAGCGCAATTTCCCCCGCCTTTTCCTGCCAGCCCGCGAAGGTCTGTTCGCTGATTTTTTCAACCTGATACGGGGCATCAACGAAGTAGGCCATTTTGTTATGCGGTTCGTTCGGGCTGATATACCAGACCCGAGCATTCTGCGGAGTCATCATCGCCAGACGCGCTTTGAGCGCTCCGGCGTCATACTGGTCGGCAATATTTACCGCATCCAGCGTATGTTCCACCGGCACGCGGATCATGGTATCTGCCAGCCACTCAACGTAGTCCATATCACGCGTGATAGAGGGATAGCGGAAATCGAGATCCAGCACGTGCGCCAGCTCGTCAAAGTAGCGTTTATCGACCCCTTTGTCGCGCAGCAGAGAGAGGTAACTGAAAATGGCCGCAACGACGTCGTCCCGGTGAGCCAGCCCTTTATCGGTCAGCGTCGCGGAGATGGCCAGCACGCCGCTATTCCCATTTACAACGGGATCGGAGTCAGCGCGAATACCTTCCACCAGCCCCTGCTTTTGCAGCCAGTCGGAGAGCGTACCCGGGCTGCGGTTGCCGATAAGATACGTCACCAGCTCGTCGGTTTTGCTGCGGAACTGCGCCGTGTTGTTATCAATACGGAATTCAACGCGTAACACCTTGCGCGGCAAGGCCGGCACATAGTGAATAACAATGCCTTTTTGCGCGTCCGTGACAACCGGCACGTTAATCTGCGGCAGATCGATATTTTTATTTGGCACCCTGCCGTAGGTCTGCGCGGCCATGTTTGCCAGCGTCGGCAACGGTTTATTGCTGTAGATAACCGCTTTCATCAGATTGGCGGAATAGTATTTTTCACGAAACGCATGCAGCGCATCGAGCACCGGGCTACCTGGCTTGTCGCTCAGCGTTTCAAGGTTGCCGCCTGAGAAGCGCGAACCCGGGTGCGCCGGATTGATGGTTTCAGCGCTAACCTGCGCCATGCGCATACCGTCTCGCGTGCGCGCCATCGTCAGTTCGGCGTTCACGGCATTACGTTCCCGGTCAGCGTATTTTTTATCCAGCAGCGGTGCGGCGATGGCATCCGCCAGACGGTCCACCGCCCCATCAAGCGCATCATTTTCCACTTCCAGGTAAAACGCGGTGCGATACGGCGCGGTACTGGCGTTGTGGCTGCCGCCATGCATTTTCAGAAATTCGGACAGGCTGTCAGGCTGTGGGTATTTTTTAGAGCCCATCAGCGTCATGTGCTCAAGGTAGTGAGCCAGTCCAGGATGGGCGTCAGGATCTTCCAGCGAACCCACCGGCACAACCAGCGCGGAGAGCGATTTCACCGCCTGAGGATCGGAAACCAGCAGCACGGTCATCCCGTTATCAAGACGAATCGCCTGATACTCACGGGTGTCCTTATCGCTCTTACGGATTGTTTCCTTGACAGGTTGCCAACCGGAATCGGCCTGAGTGACGGGAGCCCAAAGGGCGATAAACAAAACAAACGCTTTGAACAAGGTGCTGCCTGGCATTACGACCTCTTTATCACGGCTACATCATTAACAACGTGCGTGCTGGACACGCCAGCATCTCTTTCTTTGGGTACATCAGTCCGTGATAAGTGGTGCATCATAAATGAACACCTCATACTGCGCAATTTTTATACAGCACTCAGGACTGATTAAATTTGAACAACGGTAACAGGTAGCGTTGCGCCTCCTGGGTGATAATGTCGAAATAGTCTGGCTCCAGCGTTCGCCATAAACGTTGATACCAGACATCGTCACCTTCGCCACGTACCATCATGTTCCCTTCGTAGGCCTGCAAAAACTTGCTGCGCGCTTTCTGGAGCGAAGCCTCATCCGTTAACATGGCATCATTCTGCGCGTCGTAACAGGCTTTTATCCACGCCCCCCCACTTTCAGGCAGCAAAAGCAGAGGTTTGTTCATGCCCTGACGGTAACCTTCAATATAAAGCGACAGATACGTCAACGCCTGCTCAGGCTCCATCGGCGGGAAACGCCATTCGCCGTCCTTACGTACAAACAACCGGCTTTCACCTTCGTGACCACTCGCACTGTAGACAAGATGTTCTAGCCAGAGTTGCAGGCCATGTGAAACGCTGAGCATGGATGGCCGCCAGCGCAGCAGCCCGTCAGACTGCACGTGCGTGAGCCAGCCGCTGAGGTGCATACCGTTACAATCGAGATCGATTTCAATGCTGCTCGCCGGCTGCCGACACGCGATAACGCGGTCAGCAAGCGCTCGCATCTCCTCGCACTGGGCATCCCAGACGATTTCGCCGAATGCACCATACGGAAGTAATCCCGACGCCCTGTAACGTCGGAACAGTTTACTGGCGTCTTCTTCGTCAACCAGCGCATTCAGAAGCTGGGAATTAAGCTTAAAACGCTCCAGCCCATCAAGAATAAACGGTTCCGCATCGGGGATTTCGCTCTCTTCAGAGCGGAAATTCACCTGCAAGCGTTGCTGGAAAAAAGCCCGGACCGGGTGCGCCCAAAAACGCTGTAGCTGCTCAAACGAGAGGGTATCTATGACGCGCGGTTCGAGCGTCTGAATAAAATCGGTTTGCGGCGTCCCCGCTTTCTTCGCGGCGGGAAGCCACTCGCGGGCGTAGCTTTGCAGTTCATCAGGAACGTAATTGACAGGATCAAACGGCATACGGCTATGGTGACAGGTGATATGCGCTATCACCCGACGTTCGCTTTCGTCGCAGTTGCAGGCTTCATCGCCCGGCAGATAGTGACTCTGTCCGATGTAATCCACCAGCTCCTGCACCAGCACAGACGGGAAACGCTCGCTGTTGTCCTGAATTGAACGACCGATATAGCTGATATACAGCCTGCTTTGCGCAGACATCAGCGCCTCAAGAAAGAGATAACGGTCATCATCGCGGCGGCTGCGGTCGCCCCGCTTCGGTTGTGCGCTCATGAGATCAAAACCCAGAGGTGGAAGCGCACGCGGATAAATACCGTCGTTCATGCCAAGCAGACAGACCACTTTGAACGGGATTGAACGCATTGGCATCAGGGTACAAATATTCACCGGCCCCGCAAGGAAGCGCTGGCTGATGCGCTCCTGATCGAGACGTTGCGTCAGCTCATCACGCAGAAGCGAAAGAGGAACCGCCTCGTGATAGTGCGAATTAACCCCCTCATCAACGATGGCCTGCCACTGCTTCTCGATAAGCGCCATGGCGGCTTCAGTTTCGCTGTCCGGCAGAAAGAAATCATTCAGCATTTCGCGGCAAATCGGCAGCCACTCTTCGAGCGGGCGGGGCTGCATCAACGCACGGCGCCAGCGGTTGAGCTGCATAAGCAGCGAGGCTAAGTGACCAACCAGTTCCGCGATCAACCCACTGGATTCATCGTACGGCAGCACGTCATTCCATTCGCCGTGGATGCTCTCCATCGCATACCCCAGCAGCATGCGCGTCAGGCCAAACTGCCAGGTATGCTGGCCGGTCGCAGGGAGTTCGAACTCCTGGACGTTATCATCGTCGATACCCCAGCGGACACCAGATTCGTTGACCCACTGGCGCAGATAGCGCAACCCCTCTTCGTTAATGTTGAAACGTGCGGCCAGAACTGGCACATCCAGCAGTGCCAGCACATCCTCAGAGATAAACCGGCTATCAGGCAGCGAAAGCAGGCTGAGAAAGGCCTGTAGCGCCGGGTGTGACTGACGAGCGCGACGGTCAGAGATTGCGTAGGGCAGATAGCGGTCGCCCGTTGCGCTGCCAAATACCGCCTGAATAAACGGGCTGTAGCTGTCGATATCCGCCACCATCACCACGATATCGCGCGGTGTCAGGGTTGGATCGTCCTGTAACATGGCCAGCAGGCGGTCATGAAGAATTTCAACTTCACGCTGTGGGCTGTGGCAAACGTGGATCGCGATACTGCGATCGTCAGGATCCAGTTTTCGCTTCTTATCGCTTCGCGCAAACTCTTCGGCAGTGATCCCGGCAACGGCACGGTTTTCCAAATCCAGAATATCAAGCTGAATATTGTGCAGCAGGCTGTCCGGCGTAATATCCGCAAACGCATCCACATCCCCTTCTCCCGAGGAGGTGATTTCAGAAAGCAGATAAATATAGTCGCGTCCGAGCTTGCCCCACGAGGCAAGCAGCGGGTTCGGCAGGTTCTGAATCCCCTCTTCATCAAAAAGCTGCGCCGCATTTTCACTGTCTTTAAACAGCGGCACGGCGCGTTCCTCAAAGAGGCGTTTTCTCTGGCGGGTGACCAGCCGTGAAAGCCAGCGCGGATCCTGAATATCCCCCCAATAGTGCCGACACGGGTTGGTAAAGAGGATATGGATATCAGTATGCTTACCGAGCGCTTTTAGCGCGTTCAGGTAGACAGGCGGCAGCGCGGAGATACCGCAAATGAACACGCGTGACGGCAAACGGGCTGGCCGTTCTGCGCTGTTCTCAAGTATTGAGATAAAGCGATCGTACAGGTTAGCACGGTGCCACTTAGGCTGACCGAGTTTCCCGGTATGCTCGACCAGCGCTTTCCAGAGCGGCGCCTGCCAGATTTGCGCTTCCGGTAACCCATCGACTAATTCTCCCGCTTCCCAGCGAATCAGCCAGTCTGCACGGTAAACCAGATACTGGTCATAAAGGTCGGCAGTACGTGAGGCCAGCTGGAAAAGTTTACGCTTGTCGGTGTCGTCATTCAGATAGTGCCGCAGCATGGCAAACTCATCATGCGCCAGCATGTCCGGCAGCAGCGTCATCAGTTTCCAGGCCATGCTTTGTTTGTTGAAGGCGCTCTGCTCAGGAATATCCGGCAGGACGCGAACAAACATCTCCCAGATAAAGCTCGCGGGCAGCGGAAAATCGATGTTCGCCGCAATGCCAAATTTCTGCGAAAGGGACATTTGCAGCCACTGCGCCATACCGGTGCTCTGCACCAGCACCATTTCTGGCTCAAACGGATCGTCAAGACGCTCTTGCTCAACGATATACTCCATCAGTGCTTCCAGCACATCCAGACGATTTGAGTGGTAAACCCTTAGCATAAACGCTCCCGACTAGCGGCTAACCGGGCAATGCAGACGCGTCAACGCGCCCTGCCGCCCCATAGGAGAAATAAGTGTGACCGTGATGCTGACACATCCGGACTGTGTTGTCTGCCCCCGACTGACCTGCCAGCCCGGCGGGAGCGTTAATGTTGAGATCTGCGACTGATTCCACGCATGATGCCATAGCTGACGATACTGGCTAAGCGCCGCATACCGGGCTGCCAGCGCGCGATGATAGCCGGATAACGCCATCACAACCACAACCAGCAACATCATTGCCAGCAAAACCTCAACGATGCTAAATCCTTTTTGTCTGCTCAGGGTAACTGACATAGCGTACTTTCCTTAAGGGTGCAGAAATCGCTCCAGCCGTGGGCGGAAAAGCGTATCTGCCCCTCCGAGATGTCCCCGCCTCGCCATAGCAATAGATTGTCATTGCCGGCAATAAGCAACACACGCGCCCCAAACAGCCTTATACAGACCCGCAAACGTTGTGTCTGTTTGCACTGAACCTCTGGCTGTAAAGCCCATTCCTGAACGCGCCCCCACTCCAGTGCAGATTGCACGGCAGCCTGCTGGCGAACAGACAAACTCTCGCCACTCACCAGCGTACTAAAGGTTTGCAGCTGCTGATTTAATCCGGTGAGGATCAGCGTGCCGAGCACCAGTAATAGCAGGACCAGCGCCAGCGATGACATGCCCCGCTGACGATTCACAGATTAAACCCCGTTACGGTATGGCGAGCCGAAAAGGGTGCGGCCAGTTCACCTTTGCGGCGGGCACGCAGCTCGATACTGATGACCGGCGCAAAGCCATCATGATCGGTTTTAGTGACCATAAATTGCTCTATCAGGACCCGATCCGGGTCGGTGAGCTTATCCCATCCCTTACCGTCACAGGATGTGGCGCCCCGCAGCGTTTCAAGCGATCCGGACTCAAGCCGGAATCCCGTACTGTCGTTTTCTGACGCGGTGCTATCCCACTGGCCGTTGCTGTTCGCATCCCATAGCACAATCGCACATCGTCCTTGCCTGCCGATGATCATCCCCTGCCCCTGGCAATGCCCTGCACAATATCCTGCCCTCTGAAACTGTTTACCGATCGCGAACAGACGTTGCCAGACCTCATCCTCCAGCTCCTGCTGTCCGGATTGCAGTAAAACACCCCGCTGTAGCCCCGGTAAAAAACGTGACGTGCTGAGTAACAGAATGCTGCTTATCGTCATCGCAATAAGCACTTCCAGCAGGGAAAACCCTTTTCGATTTACTGGCATGCACCTTCTCCTGCGGCATTACACAGCCTGATACGTCCGCCATTTGAGACAATAACCCACCACCCACCAGCGCGGCTCTGCACGCGGATATGTCCGGCCCATGCGGTATCCCTTAAACCGTAAAATCCCAGCGCAGGGGTTATGTCGCTTATCGTGACCTCGGGCCACATCGGCTTCATCACGAACGGTCCGCCGCTGTCACAACCGGTCACCGCTAAACTGGCCAGACACTCCTTTTCACCGTCGTTATGCAGCGCGATCCTGTGCTCGCTGTTGTGACGGTTGGCGTCATTGCGCAAAAACACCAGGTAATCCCGCACCTGGCAGGCGGTTTGCCAAAGCCGCTGCCGCTGCTGCCAGCTGTCCCAGCCATAGAGCCCTGTGGCGCTGAGGATCACTGTCAGCGAAACGGCGATAAGGGTTTCGATAAGCGTAAAGCCTTGTTCGTTTTTCATGGCGGGAGTGTGGCGGAATAGCAAAAACGGTGCGAGCGTCAAAGCAGAACTTTACGAGCCGCTTTCCGGAGATTTTCACCCGTTGCAACGCGTTGCATCATCTCTGGAAACAGGCTCGAAAAACAAAACGGGCGTGAAAAAAAACCGGCGCTAAAGAGCACCGGTTGTGTCAGGATTTGCCGTATCAGATGGCGACAGGAGCTTTAATGCCGGGATGCGGGTCGTAACCCTCAATCTCGAAATCATCAAAACGGTAATCGAAGATCGATTCCGGTTTACGTTTGATCACCAGCTTCGGCAATGCACGCGGTTCGCGCGTCAGCTGGAGATGCGTCTGTTCCATATGATTGCTGTAGAGGTGGGTATCACCGCCCGTCCAGACAAAATCGCCCACTTCAAGATCGCACTGCTGCGCCATCATGTGCACCAACAGCGCGTAGCTGGCGATGTTAAACGGCAGGCCGAGGAATACGTCGCAGGAGCGTTGATAGAGCTGGCAGGAGAGCTTGCCGTCCGCCACGTAGAACTGGAAAAACGCGTGGCAAGGCGCCAGCGCCATTTTATCCAGTTCCCCCACGTTCCAGGCAGAAACAATAATACGGCGCGAGTCCGGGTCATTTTTCAGCTGGTTCATGACGGTCGTGATCTGGTCGATATGGCGGCCGTCCGGGGTAGGCCACGCGCGCCATTGCTTGCCGTATACCGGGCCCAGGTCGCCGTTCTCATCTGCCCACTCGTCCCAGATGGAGACATTGTTTTCATGCAGATAAGCAACGTTGGTATCGCCTTGCAGGAACCAGAGCAGTTCATGAATGATCGAGCGCAGATGGCAGCGCTTCGTTGTCACCAGAGGAAAGCCTTCTTGCAGATTGAAGCGCATCTGTTGGCCAAAAATGGAGAGCGTACCGGTGCCGGTGCGGTCGTTTTTCGGCGTGCCCTCGTCGAGCACTTTTTTCATCAATTCAAGATACTGTTTCATGATTCCTCAGGAAAGTTGTTGCTGTGGACGACGACGATACGCCCAAATCATCATAATGGCACCCGCGACAATCATCGGGATGGAGAGGATCTGCCCCATGCTGATGTACTGTACCCATTCCCCGGTAAACTGCGCATCCGGCTGGCGGAAGAACTCGACGATGATACGAAACGCGCCGTAGCCAATCAGGAACAGACCAGAGACAGCCCCCATTGGGCGCGGTTTGCGGATATACAGATTCAGGATGATGAACAGCACCACGCCTTCCAGCGCCAGCTCATAGAGCTGTGACATATGGCGCGGCAGAACGCCGTAGGTATCGAAAATGGACTGCCACTCAGGATGTGAAGGCAGCAGCGCGATATCCTCCGCGCGGGAGCCCGGGAACAGCATGGTAAACGGCACGCTCGGATCGACACGCCCCCACAGTTCACCGTTGATGAAGTTGCCCAGACGCCCTGCGCCCAGCCCAAACGGGATTAACGGCGCAATAAAATCAGCCACCTGGAAGAAGTTCCGTTTGGTCCGTCTGGCGAAGATCACCATGACCAGGATCACACCAATCAACCCGCCGTGGAAAGACATGCCGCCGTCCCAGACGCGGAACAGATAGAGCGGGTCGTTCAGGAATACCGGGAAATTATAGAACAGGACATAACCGATGCGACCGCCCAGGAACACGCCGAGGAAGCCGGCATAAAGCAGGTTTTCCACTTCGTTCTTCGTCCAGCCGCTGCCTGGACGACTGGCGCGACGGCCAGCAAGCCACATGGCAAAGACGAAGCCCACCAGGTACATCAGACCGTACCAGTGCAGCGCTACAGGTCCTATTGAGAAAATAACCGGATCGAATTCCGGAAAATGCAGATAACCACTGTTCATCTGTCACCACAAGATGTTGTTATTCCGCTGAAAGTGGACAGCGGGTGAATTGCATTCCCGCCGTTGGCAGGTGCTCCAAAGTTGCGAATCATAGCATAAGGCAGGCGCGGAGGATGCGCCTGAGATGTAAAAGATGTGTATAGGGTTTCATGCGCGCTGTTCCCCCTCACCCTATTCCTCTCCCTCAAGGGAGAGGGGGTCGTCCGAGCCGTCATTATTTTGTGGGGATCAGCGGCCGCCGCGGATCAAACCGCCCATGCCGCGTCGCTCCATAAACGCAGCCACCTGATGGCGCACTTCGGCTGCCAGCTGTGCTTCCAGGCTACGCGCGGCCAGTTCGCGCGCCTCATCTTGTTCGATGTGACGTAACAGGTATTTCACACGCGCAACGGAACGTCCGTTCATTGACAGGTGACGGAAACCGAGACCAATCAGGATCGCCACGCACATTGGATCGCCGGCCATTTCACCGCACAGGCGCAGGTCGATATTATGCTGCTCGGCTTCACGGGCGATCATCGCCAGGGCACGAAGCATCGCCGGATGCAGGCTGTCGTAGATGCTGGCAACGCGCGTATTGTTGCGATCGACCGCCAGAATGTATTGCGTTAAGTCGTTGGTGCCAACGGAGATAAAATCAACGCGGGTCGCCAGCTGCGGCAACATAAAGACCATCGAAGGCACTTCAAGCATCACGCCGATACGGGGTTTAGGGATCGCATAGCCGATCATCTCTTCCACTTCGCGCCCTGCACGTTCTATCAACCGCCGCGCTTCGTCGATCTCGTCAATACTGGTGACCATCGGCAGCAAAATGCTGAGATTCCCCGTGGCCGCGTTGGCACGCAGCATCGCACGAACCTGGATAAGGAAGATTTCCGGCTGATCGAGGGTTATGCGGATCCCACGCCAGCCGAGGCAGGGATTCTCTTCACTGATAGGCATATAGGGCAGTTGCTTATCCGCGCCGACGTCCAGGGTGCGCAACGTGACGGGTTTGTCGTTAAACATCTGCAACATGCCCTGATACTGCGCCACCTGCTCCTCTTCTGACGGGAAGCCGCTTTGCAGCATAAACGGTATTTCGGTGCGGTAGAGGCCGATGCCATCGATGCGGCTGCCGAGCTTCTCTTCATGCTCGGGGCTTAAGCCAGCATTGAGCATCACCTTCACCCGCTCACCGCTCTTGAGCTGCGCGGGCAGGTTGACGTCATCTTCCGCCAGCTTGCTTAATTCATTCTCTTCGCTGATAAGACGCTGGTACTCCTGAAGGAGAACCGGCTCAGGATCCACCAGCAACTCACCGCGGTATCCGTCCACTACAAGCGTACGGCGGTGCAGTACGGAGGGCTGAATATCCGCCCCCATCACGGTCGGAATACCGAGCGCGCGCACCATAATGGCGGCATGGGAGTTAGCTGCGCCATCGCGCACCACTACGCCCGCCAGCCTGTCCTGCGGTAATTCCGCCAGCGTCGTCGCCGAGAGTTCATCGGCCACCAGTACAAACCGGCTCGGCCAGGCATTCGCCCCCTGAATAGTATCATCAAGGTGGAACAGCAGACGTTGCCCAAGCGCGCGTAAATCGCCGGCGCGCTCTTTCAGATAACCGTCAGTCAGCACCGCAAACTGCTCGGCAAATTTTTCAATGACCTTTTTAACCGCCCACTCTGCCACCGAACCTTTATCGACCTCGGCAAATAACTCACGACGCAAACGCGCATCGGAAAGCAGGTGTGAGTAGAGGTCGAAAATGGCCGCCGTCTCTTTTTGCGCGCCAGCGGCAAAGCGTTTGCTGTAGCGACGAAACTCATTCGCCGCCTCTTCCAGCGCAGCGGTAAGCCGTTCGCGCTCAAGCGCTTCATCCAGCGTCGAGGCTTCATAGACCTGCTCCATCAGGGGGAGCGTGGCATCCATCCAGCCTTCGGCAATCGCGACGCCCGGCGAGGCCGGAAGCGCGCGGATGCGGGTATGACGATACTGCCCAAAAAGGGCTGCCAGCTGAGACTGGGAGAGGATCGCAGCCATCTGCGTTGCCAGCGTGACGAGGAAAGACTCCTCGCTTTCGTCGTACTGCCGCAACTCTCGTTGCTGGACAACAAGCACGCCAAGCAGTTGACGGCGCTGAATAATCGGCACGCCAAGGAAAGCGCGGAACCGCTCCTCTTTGACGGAAGGGATATATTTGAAGCTGGGGTGTTTTTGCGCATCGGCAAGGTTGATTGGCTCCGCCAGTCGCCCGACCAGGCCAACAATCCCTTCATCAAACGCGAGCGTGACGGTGCGTCCCCGTGTTTTTTTAAACCGCGGGTTGCCATCAGGTAGTAGCAACGTCGGTCATGGTCGGCCAGGTAGACCGAACAGACCTCGGTTTCCATCGCAAGACAGATGTCCGTCACCAGAATATTCAGCGCCTCGTTGAGGCGAGGCGCACTGGCAACCTTTTCAACTATTTCTCGCAAGCGGGTGAGCATGATTTGCGTAGCTTAACCTCTTTTACGTCGCCAGGCAGGTGCGCTCTGTGGCTTCGGAGGCGTCTCCTGAAGCTGCATCACGACACTTGCGAACTCTTTCATCACCCTACGATATACATCGCGCTTAAATGACACGACCTGACGAACCGGATACCAGTAGCTTACCCAGCGCCAGCCATCAAACTCTGGCGTGCTGCTGGTTTGCATATTGATATCTGAATCGTTGCCCACCAACTGCAAAAGAAACCACTTCTGTTTCTGGCCGATACAAACCGGCTTTGTGTCCCAACGCACCAAACGTTTCGGTAACTTGTAACGCAACCAGTTGCGGGTCGAAGCCAGGATGCGAACATCTTTTCGGCTTAAACCAACCTCTTCAAACAGCTCCCGGTACATCGCTTGTTCTGGGGACTCTCCGGGATTGATCCCGCCTTGCGGGAACTGCCAGGAGTGCTGACCATATCGCCGGGCCCACATCACCTGGCCCTGACGATTACAAATTACTATTCCTACGTTTGGGCGGTAGCCATCGTCATCAATCACCGGACTACCCCAAACTAAATCTGATATATGAATGATTGTTTCACACTACAGGGAGGCGGTAAACCACTCTCTTACAGGCCTGCAACCTAATAACATTTGAATAACTCACAATTTAGTGCGGAGTTATAAACAGATGCGGGCGACAGAGACCATTTTTATTCACCTTTTCTGTGGATATAGTTGTGAAGAAGTGCGGAATTACCGATGAACAACCTTGTAGCCCGACGAGCCGCCAATTTACCCCGCTTATAATAAATCATTTAAATTCATATTATTATATTGAAATTAAGGGTATCCAGGGCGATAAACGTGACGATCATCACATCAAAGATCCTCCTGCTGATGAAAGATCGAACAGCGTCGGTTTTATCCACAGTTTGTGCCAATAAGTTAGGCACAATTTGTGTGAAAATTCGATTTTCATCGCACGTCAAGGCTGTAAATTGAAACAGTAGTGGCAGTTATTCCCAGTTATCCCATTTTTCTGTGGATAACATGGTGTAAGATCCTGTTTATTGTCAGTGACCAGAATTGCACAACCTGTTTTTTAGTCGCCGCGGGACGGATTATATTCTAAAAAAGATGATATAAATCATCCACATGGAATAGGTGCAAAGAAAAAGGTAAACTCTGTCCACAAGGGATAAAATATCAGCTCATTTTTTAATCAAAAGGTCGTTAGCATGCATTCTCTCGCCCCACTGCTCTCTCCTCCCGTCAGTGAAGCCCAGTTGCTCCAGCAGGCACAACGCCTGGCAGGCTATTCACTGGGCGAGCTGGCCGTGATGGCGGGGTTGACGATACCTAACGATCTAAAGCGTGATAAGGGCTGGATCGGCGTGTTGCTGGAACGCTGGCTGGGCGCAAGCGCGGGCAGTAAACCCGAGCAAGATTTTGCGGCGCTGGGGGTGGAACTGAAGACGATCCCCATCGATAGCCAGGGACGGCCGCTGGAAACCACCTTTGTCTGCGTTGCGCCGCTCACGGGTAACAGCGGAGTGACATGGGAAACCAGCCACGTCAGGCATAAGCTGAAGCGGGTGTTGTGGGTACCCGTTGAGGGCGACAGGCAGATCCCGCTGGCTGAGCGTCGCGTTGGCGCCCCGCTGCTCTGGAGCCCGAATGAAGAAGAGGAGAGACAGCTTTCCCAGGACTGGGAAGAGCTGATGGACATGATTGTGCTGGGACAGGTTGAGCGTATCACCGCCCGGCATGGCGAAGTGCTGCAACTTCGTCCCAAAGCCGCCAACAGCAAAGCGCTCACTGAAGCGGTAGGCGCACAGGGCGAACCGATCCTGACGCTGCCGCGCGGTTTCTATCTTAAAAAGAATTTCACCGGGGCGCTGCTGGCACGCCACTTCCTGTTGAAAACATAGTTTTTTACCAATTTTGCGCTCCGGCTAACATAATCTCCTCCTTTTTAAGATTTCCCCCCTTTCACCTGTCGTAATATCAGGTTATTACTACACTATGATTTGATACGAGCCAGGTGAGGATGAGAACGATGAAAAAATGGGCAGTAATTATCTCAGCAGTCGGTTTAGCGTTTGCGGTATCGGGTTGCAGCAGCGACTATGTCATGTCAACGAAAGATGGTCGTATGATCCTGACCGATGGCAAACCCGAAGTCGACGACGATACCGGTCTGGTGAGTTACCGCGATCGCGAAGGCAATCAAATGCAGATTAATCGCCACGAAGTCTCCCAGATCATCGAGCGTTAAACAGATAAAGGTCAGTAGCTTGCTGGCCTTTTTGATTTTTTCCTTCCCCTTTTGCCTTCCCTCTGCCATGTTTATATTCCTTTGTCGGGAGGTTCCTGACGCAGTCTGTATGTCAAAAAAAGGAAACCGGCTATGCATTATCACCGTATCCCCCACAGCGCTCTGGAGATCAGCCAACTGGGGTTGGGCACCATGACATTTGGTGAACAAAACAGCGAAGCCGATGCCCATGCACAACTCGATTACGCCGTCAGCCAGGGCATTAACCTGATTGACGTTGCGGAGATGTACCCCGTTCCTCCCCGCCCGGAAACACAAGGTCTTACTGAAACGTATGTCGGCAACTGGCTGGCGAAACGCGGCAATCGCGAAAAGCTGGTCATCGCCTCCAAAGTCAGCGGCCCTTCCCGTAATAACGATGCCGGGATCCGCCCCAACCAGATCCTCGATCGGAAGAATATCCGTGCCGCGCTGGATGCCAGCCTCAAGCGCCTGCAAACCGACTATCTCGATCTTTATCAGGTGCACTGGCCGCAGCGTCCGACGAACTGCTTCGGTAAGCTTGGCTACACCTGGAACGAAAGTGCTCCGGCAGTTACCCTACTGGAAACGCTGGAAGCGCTCACGGAGTGCCAGCGGGCGGGTAAGATCCGCTACATTGGCGTTTCCAACGAGACGGCGTTTGGCGTGATGCGCTATCTGCATCTGGCCGATAAACACGATCTGCCGCGCATCGTGACCATTCAGAACCCGTACAGCCTGCTGAACCGCAGTTATGAAGTGGGTCTGGCGGAGGTGACGCAGTACGAAGAGGTGGAACTGCTCGCCTACTCCTGTCTGGGCTTCGGTACCCTGACGGGCAAATACCTGAACGGCGCGAAACCGGCTGGTGCGCGTAACACGCTTTTCAGCCGCTTCACCCGCTATAGCGGCGAGCAGACGCAAAAAGCCGTTGCGGCCTACGTGGATATCGCGAAACGCTACGGACTCGATCCGGCGCAGATGGCGCTGGCCTTCGTGCGTCGTCAGCCGTTTGTGGCGAGTACCCTGCTCGGCGCAACGACGATGGATCAGTTGAAAACCAATATTGAGAGTTTCCATCTGAACCTGAGTGAAGAGGTATTAGCGGAGATTGAAGCGGTGCATCAGGTTTATACCTACCCGGCACCGTAATAAAAGCAAAACGGCAACGTGCGTTGCCGTTTTTAGGGTTTTCACCCTCTCCCCGTGGGAGAGGGCCGGGGTGAGGGCATCAGGCCGCACAATTCAACGACGACGCTGCCAGACCCACAGCCCGCTAATCGCCAGCGCGAACAGCGCGCCGAATCCTACCCCGATTGCCACGACCGGCGCACCTGCTTTTACCGCCAGCGAGTAAATCCCCAGCATCAGTAACATCGCCATGTTTTCACCAAGGTTTTGCACCGCAATGGCGTTACCCGCCCCAACGGTCTGCTTGCCGCGCTCCTGCAACAGCGCGTTTAGCGGCACCACAAAGAAACCGCCTAACATGCCGATCAGCAACAGCAGGGCATAGGCAGGCAATAGGGCATGTTGCAGGGAGAAGAACAGAACGCCGACGCCAATCAGGATCCCCGCAGGCATGCAGCGCGCGACGGTTTCCAGCGTCACCAGTTTTGCCGCAGCCCCGGCCCCGACAACAATCCCGACGGCGACCATGGCATTCAGATAAGTCGGCGTGGCGTTGTCAGTAATGCCCAGCGCCACCGGCACCCACAGCACCAGCAGGAAACGCAGCGTAACGCCGGCCCCCCAGAACATGCTGGTGCCCATCAGCGAGAAGCGTGTTTCACCGTTACGCCACAGTACGCGGCAGGCGTTGAAGAAGCTGCCGGTCATGGGCCCGAAGCGCCAGGATTGCCCCGGACGCGCCACGGCCAGTTTGGGGATAAACAGGTTGGCGATCACCGCGCCACCGTACATCAGGGCGCAGATGCCAAGCGCGGCGAGCACATGCCAGTCTGCCAGTACGCCACCCGCCACCGAACCCAGCAGAATAGCCGCAATGGTGGAGGACTCCATCAGGCCGTTGGCCTTCACCAGCTTATCACCGGTGGTGAGCTCACCCAGAATACCGTACTTCGCCGGGGAGTAGGCTGCCGCACCAATGCCCACCAGCGTGTAGCCGACAAACGGGTTGATACCAAAGCAGATACTTGCCGCGCCCAGAAGCTTAAGGCTGTTGGCAAACATCATGACCCGACCTTTCGGGAAGCTGTCCGCCACCTGGCCGACAAACGGCGCAAATACGATGTAAGCACCCACAAACACCATCTGTAGGATCGGCTGGCTCCAGTCGGGATAAAACTCAGCTTTCAGCAATGCCAGCGTGGCAAACAGCAACGCGTTATCGCCGAACGCGGAAAGAAACTGGGCGGCGATAACCGCCATCATGCCTTTCGACCAGATTGAAGTGTTAGTGTGCACTGACTCACGCATTTTGCTGTTCTGCCTCTTCAACCATGCCCTTCAGGGTCACGAAATCGGGTTTACCGCTGCCCAGCACCGGTAACTGTTTGAGGTAACGAATATCGCGGGGGACCGCCAGCTCGGGGATACCGTGTTCGCGTGCATACCTGAGCAGTGCGTCACGCTTCAGTTCACCGTCTGTCGTGAAGAGCACCAGCGCCTCGCCTTTACTGGCATCACTTTTCACCACGGTCGCATGCATTTTCTCCGCCGAGACGGCGGTCGCCAGCGTTTCGACCATTTCAAGAGAGACCATCTCCCCGGCGATTTTGGCGAAGCGTTTTGCTCGTCCCTGGATCTGCACGAAGCCCTGATCGTCGAAGCGCACGATATCGCCCGTGTCGTACCAGCCCGTTTCAACCTCGCCATTGACGTTCTCGGCCGTCGGCGCCTCAAGCACGCCCGGGTTTTCCATACGCAGATAGCCGTTCATGACGTTCGGCCCTTTCAGCTGAAGACGTCCGCCGTCTTCAATACCCGGCACCGCCAGCAGACGCGCATCCAGCCCCGGCAGAATGCGGCCAACCGTTCCCGGTTTTGCCGCCATCGGAACGTTGATGGAGACCACCGGCGCGCACTCCGTCACGCCATAGCCTTCCAGAATGCGCAGGCCAAACTTGTCCTGCCAGATCTGGCGCGTGCTGTCCTGGAGTTTTTCCGCGCCCGCCACCACGTAGCGTACGCGGAAGAAATCATACGGGTTGGCGAAGCGCGCGTAGTTACCGAGGAAGGTGGACGTCCCGAACAGCACCGTGCAGTTACGGTCATAAACCAGTTCCGGCACAATGCGGTAGTGCAGCGGGCTTGGGTAGAGGAACACCTCAGCACCGGTCAGCAGCGGCGTAAAGAGACCCACGGTCAGACCAAATGAGTGGAACAGCGGCAGCGCTGACATAAAGCGATCGTTGGCGGTAAAGTCAGCAATGGTTTTAATCTGTTCGACGTTCGCCAGAATGCTTTTGTGGCTGTGAACCACACCTTTCGGGTTGCCTTCAGAGCCGGAGGTAAAGAGGATAATGGCATCATCTTCCGGCTGCTGCTTAACCTGCGCCAGACGCGGCATCAGCAGGTGCGCGAAAATCCACAGCTTGTCGGCGGTCGTGACGTCTGCTTTCAGATCTTCCAGGAACACCCAGCGCACCTGCGTCAGCTGTTCCGGCAGGTGCCACAGCTTGCCTTTATCCAGGAACTGGCGGGAGGTAAAGATGGTGTTGATTTGTGCTGCGGTAATCGCGCTGGAGAGCCCTTTCACGCCCGCCGTGTAATTCATCATCGCCGGAATGCGGCCCCGGGAGACGGCACCAAAGATTACCGCCGCGCTGATACCCGCGTTTGGCAGCATCAGGCCGATCTTTTCGCCCTGTTTACTGTACTTTTCCAGGATACGCCCGACAAACAGCGTTTTGGTCAACAGCTTACGGTAGGTATCTGGCGTAAAACTGATGTCTTCGATGCAGTTTTTCTTCGCACCGTAGCGATACTGCGCCGACAGCAACGATTCATACAGCGTTTCGCGCGGGCGAACGGCCATGCGCGCTTCCATCATAATCTGGTGCAGCATTTCCCCGGCGATTTTACGGCGGTCACGCGCGCGCGGCGCCTCGGGCATCGGCAGTGACGTCGGCGGTAATATATGCAGGGTAATTTTCGGGAACAGACGCTGCTTCACCAGCCCTTTCAGACGGCTGAAAAAGGTTAGCTCAGCCCCGTCGATGCGTAGCGGCACGACGGTGGCCTGAGACTTCGCCGCGACAAAACCAGCCCCGTCGTAAATTTTCATCAGGGAGCCCGTCACTGAAATACGCCCTTCCGGGAAGATAACCACCGGGCGCCCCTGCCCAATCAGACGCACCAGATGTTTAATCATCATCGGTTTGGTTGGGTCGAGCGGGACAAAATCAATCAGCGGTTTGAGCCAGCGCATGTACCATTTTTCACTGATGGAGCTGTAAACCGCGAAGACGGGCCGCACGGGCAAAAACAGCGCCAGCAATACGCCATCAAGAAAAGAGACGTGATTCGGTGTGATAAGCACACGCTCGCCATAGAGTGCCTGCGTATCGCCAGTCACGCGGATGCGAAACAGGACACGAAACAGTGTGCGGAAGAACCCAAAAAGCATTTCAACTCCCTTTGCCAGCCAGTGTGAAAGGTATAAATGGTGGCAGATTACACGAGAAGTAGTGAGGGAGCGATAGCAAAAACAGAGGCGAAAAAAAACCTGCGCATCCGCGCAGGTTGGTGCAAGAGAAGAGTACGAAAACGTACCAGGAATTCTCACCAATCAATACCTCTGGGATCTTGATTGTGGCCTCCGGCGACAGGCTTCGCCAGCGGGAAAACGCAAGGGAATGAGCCGAAGTGCAACCAGGTGTGAATATTCTCTTTTGCTGTTACAGGTTGAACTTACAGGCAAAAAAAAACCTGCGTAAAACGCAGGTTGGTGTAAATCGTGTTAATCAACCGAAGTTGATTCCACCTATCAATACCTCTGGGATCTCGACTCTAGCAATTCACTACGCATCGTTGCTAACGGACAATCGCAACAGCCTGAGGCAAAGTGTAACTAAAGGTTCAGATTGACATTATTCAGACATGACTGGCTGTGTAACGATTACACCGCGAGGGATGTTCTGCTTCACGTTTGCAGAGGACGCTCACCCGCTCCCCTTGAATGCGCGCCGCTTTTCCGCAACACTAGTTAGTGTGTAAACGCTTACCCCAATAAGAAGGTATTGAATGGCGACAATTAAGGATGTGGCTCGTCTGGCCGGTGTTTCCGTCGCGACCGTCTCCCGCGTGATCAACAACTCCCCTAAAGCGAGTGATGCATCGCGCCAGGCCGTGCAGGACGCCATGGAAAACCTGAATTATCACCCTAACGCCAACGCGCGCGCCCTTGCCCAGCAGTCGACAGAAACCATCGGGCTGGTGGTCGGGGATGTATCCGATCCGTTTTTCGGTGCAATGGTCAAAGCCGTAGAACAAGTCTCTTATCACACCGGTAATTTCCTGCTGATTGGTAATGGCTACCACAATGAACAGAAAGAGCGCCAGGCCATTGAGCAACTGATCCGTCATCGCTGTGCGGCGCTGGTGGTCCATGCCAAAATGATCCCCGACGCCGAGCTGATCCATCTGATGAAACAGATGCCGGGGATGGTGATTATCAACCGTATTATTCCCGGTTTTGAAACCCGCTGCGTGGCGCTCGACGACCGTTACGGCGCATGGCTCGCAACCCGTCATCTGATCCAGCAGGGCCATACCCGAATTGGTTATCTGTGCTCCAACCACCCAATTTCCGATGCGGAAGATCGCCTTCAGGGCTATTACGACGCGCTGCGCGAAGCCGGTCTGCCGTGCAACGATCGTCTTGTGGCGTACGGAGAACCGGATGAGAGTGGCGGCGAGCAGGCGATGACGGAGCTGCTGGGCCGCGGGCGGAATTTCACCGCCGTGGCCAGCTATAACGACTCCATGGCCGCCGGCGCAATGGGCGTGCTGAATGATAACGGGATTGACGTCCCGGCAGAAATTTCGCTGATTGGCTTTGATGATGTGCTGGTGTCGCGCTACGTGCGCCCTCGCCTGACCACCGTGCGCTACCCGATTGTGACCATGGCAACGCAGGCGGCAGAACTGGCGTTAGCGCTGGCCGAGCATCGCCCGCCACCGGAAATTACCCACCTGTTCAGCCCAACCTTAGTGCGCCGTCACTCGGTGGTATCGCCCGCGGAAGCCGTGAGCGAACAGCGATAGAGATGGACGGTTTTATCCGGGTATTCCAGCGCATCGCCAATGTAGTGCCAGCCGTAACGTTCGTAGAAGTCGCGGCAGGCAGACCAGAGATGAAGCTCGTGATACCCGGCGCGTCGCGCGTAGCCGATAACATGCTGCTGAAGTTTTCCCGCCAGCCCGTTTCCCCGGGCGGCTTCATCGACATACAGCGCAGCCAGCCAGGGGTAGAGATCCTGCCGGGAAATTAAATCGCAACGCCACAACCCAACGGTGCCCAGCAGCTGGTCATCCTCAACGGCAATAAAGGTGAGCGGTAACTCGCCCGGCGTCAGGCTGTGCTCAACAATGCTCTGGAAAAAGGCACGCGGCATACCTTCACCAAACGCGTTCCAGATCCAGTCGATCACCCACTGTGTAAACTGCGGCGCAGCGTGAAGCGGCAGTATATTCACACCAGTTTCCCCTGGAAAAGGGGGACCGATTCAAAGAGATAGCCGTCAAAATCGGGCGCGTCTTCGTCTGACAGCTCAAGCAGGCTCTTTTTGACGTTTTCAAGATGCTGGAACATCGCCTGCCACGCCCCCATCACGTCGCGGCGGCGGAGCGCAGCGAGAATGGTTTGCCTGTCGCCGAGCCATTTCAGCCGCCATGCGCGGCTGGCGATGTGGCCGTTGAATTGCTGCCACAGCGGGCTGCTGTCCATGTGATGCCAGACGCTTTCAACGGTCGCCAGCAGCATCTGGTTTTGTGTGGCCCCCGCCAGCACCAGGTGGAACATTTTGTTGTTGTCCTGGCTGCGATCGTCGGCGGCAATTGCCCGTTGCTCCTGCTCGATGATGCGGCGCAGGTTGTCAATATCCGCCCGCGTCGCCATTTTTGCGGCAAAGGCGGCAATGTTGCTTTCAAGCAGCTGGCGCGCCTGAAGAATTTCAAACGGACCCACGTCACTGTTCAGAAAACGTTCTTCCTCGTTTTCATGCTCCTCCGGAATGCGCATCACGTACACGCCAGACCCCTGGCGAATATCCACCGTCCCCTGTAGCTCAAGCATCAGCAGCGCCTCGCGCACGATAGTGCGGCTCACGCCATACGTCTCGGCGATGTTGCGCTCCGGCGGCAGACGCGATCCCACGGGATAATGCCCCTGGATAATCTGCGCCCGTAAATCCTCGCCAATCTCCTGGTACTGTTTTTTTTCCGGCAGGATGACAGCCTTATCCACGTTTTCACCTGTGTTTTTCAGTTAATGCGCGGGCCGGACGTCCTCCCGGCCAGTTTGTGCGCTATTTTACCAGAAGGCTTACTTCCATTCATCGTCAACCCTGAGCGTCAGCACACGCTCATCGCGCAGCTGGCGAAACCAGGATGCCGATTTCTTTGCCCGCCGTGCGCGATGGTTTTCAAGGTCGATCTCAATAAGCCCGTAGCGGTTTTTAAACGCGTTCATCGGGGAGACGTTGTCGGTGAAGGCCCACAGCATATAGCCGTGGCAGTTAGCCCCCGCCTCCCGCGCCAGCAGCGTGTAATAAAGATGTTCGCTGAGAAACGCAATGCGGTACGCGTCATCGATAATGCCGTCGCGATTGCGAAATTGCGCTTCGTTCTCCACGCCCATCCCGCTTTCCGCTACAAACCAGTCAATGTTGCGATAGTCATTTTTAATCCGCATCGCCATGTCGTAAATAATGCGCGGGAAGATCTCCCAGCCGCGGGAGGTGTTCATCCTCCGCCCCGGCAGCTCGAACGGCTCGTAGTAGTACGCCGGGTGGAACGGCGTCTCCGGGTGCCAGGCGCGGGACGGGGCTTTGACGCGATGCGGGTAATAGAGGTTAATGCCCAGCTCGTCGACGGTGTTGTCGGCAATCAGCGCCAGCTCGTCAGCCGTGTAATGCCACTGCACCTGATGCTGCGCCAGCAGGGTAAAAAGCGCCTGCGGATAGCGCCCGTGCACCAGCGGGTCAAGAAAGACGCGGTTATAGAACAGATCGTACATCTCTGCCGCCCGCACGTCATGCGACGCGCGCGAGCGCGGGTAGGTCACCTCCGGGTTGAGAATACAACCCACCGTGCCGTCATACCCTTTCTCGCGAAACAGCTTCACCACTTTCGCCGTCGCCAGCACCTTATGGTGGTTCCACTGCATCCAGGTGCTGGTGTTCTGCTCATAGGGCCAGCGCAGTGCGTCAAGGTAGACGCGCGTCTGGACCACAATCGGCTCGTTGAAGGTAAACCAGCGGGTGACTTTGCCGTGAAAGCGCTCAAACACCTTTTCCGCATAGCGAACGAACAGCTCGACGACGTGCTTCGACGCCCAGCCGCCGTAGGTCTCCAGCAGCACGCCCGGCAATTCGTAGTGTTCCAGGCAGATCATCGGCTCAATGCCCTGACGGTGCATTTCATCGAACAGCGCGTCGTAATAGGCGGCGTACTCTTCATCTACGGTGGCGTTTTCATAGTCGGTCAAAAAGCGCGACCAGTTGATCGAGGTGCGATAGTGCGTCAGTCCCGCCTGCTTCATCAGCGCCACGTCTTCGCGAAAGCGATTGATAAAGTCGGTTGCCACCGCCGGGCCGTAGCCGTTGTGCCAGACGTGACGATCGTTCTTGTACCAGAGATCGATCCACGAATCCTGCCCCGGCTTTTTGCCGCTCCAGCCCTCGGTCTGCCAGGCCGATGCCGCCGCGCCCAGCATAAAATCTGGCGGTATGGTTATCTGTTTTATGCTCATCCTGTCCTCATGCGTTATCGGTGGCTTGTTGCAGTGCGGCCTGATCTGCGCGGCGTGAGGCAATTTTCACAAACGGCAGATAGATAATCACCGCGGTCACGATGCAGATAAACTGGGTGATCACCGCCCCCATGGAGCCCGCGGTTGACAGCCAGGCGTTGATCAGCGGCGGCGTGGTCCAGGGCACCATCACCACGGCTTTCCCGGCAAATCCGGTCACGGTGGCAAAGTAGCCAATCGAGCCCGTCACCAGCGGCGTGATGATGAACGGGATAGCCAGGATCGGGTTGAGCATGACTGGCATCCCGAAGATCACCGGCTCGTTGATGTTAAAAATACCCGGCCCGATGGAGAGCTTAGCGATCTCCTTCATCTCTTTGCGTTTGGTGGCAATCATCACCGCGATCAGCAGGCCGATGGTCAGGCCGGAGCCGCCGATGCTCATATAGACGTCCCAGAACGGCATGGTGATGATGTTTGGCACCTCTTTGCCCTGCTCGAACGCGCTCATGTTAACGGTGATTGCCCCCAGCAGCAGCGGCTCGCGGATCGGCTTGATCATCTGGTTGCCGTGAATACCAATCACCCAGAACAGCTGGGCGACAAACATCAGCAGCAGGATCCCCGGCAGGCTTTGCACCACGCGCTCCAGCGGCTGTTGCACCACCTGGTAAACCGCGTCGTAGAGATACATTCCGGTAACCCGATGAAACACGAAGCCAAAGGTGGCGATGGCGGTGGTGGTGATAATGGCCGGGATCAGCGCAGAGAACGACGCGGCGACGTTCGGCGGCACCGTGTCTGGCATCCTGATTTTCAGTCCCTTGCGGTTTTCCAGCCAGCAGTAAATCTCCACTGACAGGATGGCGATAAACATGCCGAGGAACAGGCTGCGGGTATCCGAGAACTGGCGCAGCAGCACGTCTTTCACCACGTGCATCTCGCCGTCCACCAGCATTTCCACCGTGGTCGGCGTCACGCAGATAAAGCAGATCACCGCCAGCAGGCCGGGGAACAGGGACTTAATGCCGTTAATACGCCCCAGCTCAATGCCGATTAAAAACACCGCGCCGATGTTGAGAAAGTTGAGCGTGGCATAGTTCAGCGCACTGGTGATCGGCTTTAACTCCGCCAGAAACGACAGCGACTGAAAGCTCGCCAGGCCGTTTTTCGGATCCAGCACCATATTGGAGATCAGTACCGAGAACGCCCCCACAATGATGACCGGCATTAAGGTAATAAACGCAGACTTGATCGCCTGGATATAGCGATAGCTGTTGAAGGTGGTGGCAAAACTGCCCAGAGCGTCGATCAGTTTTTCCTGAAATGCCATAGGGTAATACCTCAGTAAAAGGGCTTTTATTGAATAAGATGGACAGCCGGATACTATTGGTATGCCAAAAATAGCGTCCACAGGCGCTTTGTTCTGTGATTAAGCTCTCAATGAGGTAAGAGGTATTCCAGATTGCGATTTATCACCATTTTGGCATGCCAATGACAGGCGTTTATCCCGCGGGCGAGGATCGTTACCGAAAAGCGTGATCGTTATGGGGTTTTGCCCTTCCCACGTCGCTTATGCGCCGGATGGTCTGTGTTAAACTGCAAACCATTACGTGGAAACAGGAATTTCGAATGGCAACAATGCTGGATGTCTCACTGCGTGCGGGCGTGTCGAAGGCCACCGTTTCGCGCGTGCTGAACGGCACAGGTCAGGTTAAAGAGAGCACGCGTCAGCAGGTATTTCGCGCGATGGAGGAGCTGGGCTATCGTCCGAACTTTCTCGCGCGTTCGCTGGCTAACCAGACCAGCAACAGCATTGGTCTGGTCGTCTCGACGTTCGACGGTTTTTACTTTGGTCGTTTGCTACAGCAGGCGTCACGGCAGACCGAAAAGCACGGAAAACAGCTGATTGTTACCGACGGTCACGACGCCCCTGAGCAGGAAGAACAGGCGGTCCAGATGCTCGCCGATCGCAAGTGCGACGCCATCGTGCTGTATACGCGTTACATGAGCGAAAAGACGATCCTGAAGCTGATCAACAGCGTGCAGACGCCGCTGGTGATCATTAACCGTGAAGTGAGCCAGGCGGCGGATCGCTGCGTCTTCTTTGAACAGCAGGACGCAGCCTTCAAAGCGGTGGATTACCTGATAAGCCAGGGCCACCGGGAGATCGCCTGTATCACCGTCCCGATCCACACGCCAACGGGTAAAGCGCGACTGATGGGCTACCGTAAGGCGCTGGAGAAGCACGGTATTCGTCTCGACGAGCGGCGGATTAAATACGGCGATGCAGGCATGACGCGGGGTTACGAGCTGTGCAAGGAGCTGATTGCGGAAAAGACATCGTTCAGCGCCCTGTTTGCCTGTAACGATGATATGGCCCTGGGCGCCTCCAAAGCATTACACCAGGCCGGGCTGAAGATCCCGCAGGATATTTCGCTGTTTGGTTTTGACGATGCCCCCAGCGCAAAGTGGCTGGAGCCTGCCCTGTCGTCGGTGTATCTGCCGATCGACAACATGATCGTCACGGCGATCGACCAGGCGATCCGGCTGGCAAAAAACCAGCCGGTTGAAGCGATCCCGCCGTTCACCGGCACCCTGGTGTTACGCGATTCGGTGACAACAGGGCCCTGGTTTAATCAGACCAGCTCTAACGCCAGCAGCTCCTGAATGGTCTGGCGACGGCGAATCAGCCGCGCCACGCCGTTATCAAACAGCACTTCCGGCAGCAGCGGGCGGCTATTGTAGTTGGAAGACATAGACGCCCCGTACGCACCGGTATCATGCAGCACCAGATAATCTCCCGGTTTTACCTCTGGCAGCGAACGGGTTTCGACTTTCCCGCCTTCCTGCTGAGTAAAGACGTCACCGGATTCACACAGCGGGCCGGCAACAACGGTCTCGATGCGCGGGGCGTTAACCAGATCGCGGCCATCGGCGGCAAGTGCGGTGATGTGATGATAGCTGCCGTACATGGACGGGCGCATCAGATCGTTGAAGCCAGCATCAATCAGCACAAAGTGACGGCTTCCCATCTCCTTCACGCTCCGCACCTGCGCCACCAGCACGCCGGCCTCGGCAACCAGGAAACGACCCGGCTCAATCTCCAGCTTCACCGCATGGCCCAGATGGGCGGCGATGCTGTCACGCGCGGCGCTCCACAGGCCGTAATAGTGATCCGTGTCGATCGCCTCTTCCCCTTCGCGGTAAGGAATCGAAAGCCCTCCCCCGGCGGAGATCGCCTCCAGATCCTGACCAAAATCGATAACCTGACGCACCATGGCGCCACAGACCTGCTCAAGATGGCCGTAATCCACGCCGGACCCGATATGCATGTGAATGCCCACCAGCTTGAGGTTGTAGCGTTGTAAAACCTCCAGCGCCGCAGGCATATCGGCATACCAGATCCCGTGCTTGCTGTTTTCGCCCCCGGTGTTGGTTTTCTGACTGTGGCCGTGCCCAAAGCCCGGGTTGATGCGCAGCCAGACGCGATGGCCAGGAGAGACCTGCCCAAGCTGTTCCAGCATATCCACCGAACCGGCATTGACCGGGATTTGCAGCTCGTGCACGCGCGCCAGCGTGGCGTCGTCAATCAGGTCAGCGGTGAAGACGATCGCGTCGCTGTCGGCTTTCGGATCAAACCCAGCCGCTAGCGCACGTTCGATTTCACCCAGCGATACGGAGTCAACCTTCACGCCCTGCTCGCGCATCAGGCGCAGAATATGAATATTGGAGCAGGCCTTCTGCGCAAAACGCACCACGTCAAACTGATGCAGCGCGGCGATCTTCTCGCGGACAATCTGCGCATCGTAGACCCACACCGGGCAGCCGAATTCGGCAGGCAGGCGCAGCAGGTTATCGGCGTTTAAATCGGTCTCGGTCTGGTTGAGTGGGCGTGGCATGGTCGTCTCCGGAAATCTGTTTTTTATCATTACGCCATAGCCTGAAGAGAATAAAAAATATCGTTTTATCGTGAGTCTATGCAAAAATGATATGGACTACGCTCAGCCATCAGGTGCCCTATGCCCGCCGTTAACCTACGCCATATCGAGATTTTTCATGCGGTAATGACCACCGGCAATCTCACTGAAGCCGCGCACATGCTGCACACTTCGCAGCCGACGGTCAGCCGCGAGCTGGCGCGTTTTGAGAAAGTGCTGGGGCTGAAGCTGTTTGAACGCACCCGCGGCAGGCTGCATCCAACGGTGCAGGGTTTACGTCTGTTTGAGGAGGTTCAGCGCTCCTGGTACGGGCTGGACAGGATCGTGAGCGCGGCAGAGAGCCTGAGGGAGTTCCGCCAGGGCGAGCTGTCCATCGTCTGCCTGCCGGTCTTTTCCCAGTCATTCCTGCCGGTACTGTTACAGCCGTTTCTGGCCCGCTATCCGGAGGTCAGCCTGACCATCGTGCCGCAGGAGTCGCCGCTGCTGGAGGAGTGGCTTTCGGCCCAGCGCCACGATCTGGGTCTGACCGAAACCCTCGTCACGCCAGCGGGAACGGAACGCACGGAGCTGCTGTCGCTGGATGAGGTCTGCGTGCTGCCTGCCAGCCACACGCTTGCCCACAAAACGGTGCTGACCCCGGCGGATTTTCACGGTGAGAACTATATCAGCCTGTCGCAGACCGACAGCTACCGGCAGCTTCTGGATGGCCTGTTTGCCGAGCATCAGGTGAAGCGGCGGATGGTGATGGAAACGCACAGTGCGGCGTCTATTTGCGCGATGGTGCGCGCGGGCGTGGGTATTTCGGTGGTGAACCCGCTCACGGCCATGGACTACGCCAGCAGCGGCGTGGTTCTGCGCCGTTTTAGCGTTTCCGTTCCCTTTACCGTGAGCCTGATCCGCCCGCTGCACCGGCCCGCCTCAGCGCTGGTTGATGCGTTTAGTGAACACCTGATTGCGCACGCGCGTCGGGTGGCGCTTCGCTTACCTGACCTGCAAAAACCTTTATGACAGCATAAACTCCACCGCATCGGCGGCATGGATGGCGGCGGTATCGAAGACCGGTATCGGGCTTTGGTCTGCCGGCACCAGCAGGCCAATTTCGGTACAGCCGAAGATGACCCCTTCCGCCCCCTGCTGCGCCAGTTTCTCAATCACGCTGACATACAAGGCGCGCGACGTTTCGCTGAAGGTGCCCAGACACAGCTCATCAAAAATAATCTGGTTAATGCGCGCCCTGTCAGCCTCTTCCGGGATCAGGCTTTCAATCCCGAACTGGCTGCTCAGCCGCCCGCGGTAAAAATCCTGCTCCATGGTGTAGCGCGTCCCCAGCAGCGCCACGCGCGTCATGCCGGCGGCACGTATGGCTCGCCCGGTGGCATCCGCGATATGTAAGAACGGCAGCGAACAGCGCTCTTCAATGTGCGACGCCACCTTATGCATGGTGTTGGTACACAGCAGAATAGCCTGCGCGCCCGCACGCTCCAGCCCGAGCGCGGCGTCCGCCAGCATCTGCCCCGCTTTGTCCCACTCCCCGCTCGACTGGCAGGCTTCTATCTCATGGAAATCCACGCTGTGCAGCAGCAGGCTGGCCGAATGCAGACCGCCCAGACGCTGTTTGACGCCTTCATTAATCAGGCGGTAGTACGGGATCGTTGATTCCCAGCTCATGCCCCCTAACAGACCGATCGTTTTCATCTTTCCTCCTGTGCATTTCACCCAGTGAAGCAAACTTGTGATCGCCTTTCCAGTTATTTGGCTAAACGTTTCCTTTTCTCTGCGGGTGCGATAAGTTAATTGAAACAATGTTTCATTACATAACAGGGCGAAAATATGTTTATTTTCCATAAAGAGACCACGCTTGAGGATCTGGGCAACGGCGTGACGCGTCGTATTCTGGCGCACGACGGCAGGATGATGGCGGTGGAAGTGAATTTCGAACAAGGCGCGATTGGCCCGATGCATAACCACCCGCATGAGCAGCTCACCTACGTTCTCTCGGGGGAGTTTGAGTTCACCATCGGCGAGGAGAAGCATGTGGTGACCGCGGGCGACACCCTCTATAAAGCGCCGCACGTGATGCACGGCTGCGTTTGCCTGAAACCCGGCACCCTGCTGGATACCTTTACGCCGGTACGCGAAGATTTCCTGAAATAAAAAAAGGCGCTCAGTTGAGCGCCTTTTTTAATGTTATTCCGTAACCGGCTCAGGAAGTTGTTCCGGCAGCGGGTTGCGGGTGCTCATTGCCTCGCGCAACAGCACGCTGCCACAGGCGAACAGTCCACCCAGAATACACGCCAGCAGCACAATCAGGGCTTTGCCCGGGCCATCTTTTTTCACCGGCATAGAAGGAGAGAGCTGGTATTTGAACGGCTCCAGGCTCACATCTTCGAAGGAGAGTTTTTGCAGCTGTGCCAGATAGTATTCGCGGTTCTGGAAATCGGCGTTCAGCTCAGAAACGTCCTTCAGATTTTTTTCAATCTGCAATTTCTGCGCAATCCCGTCCGCACCGAGGGCGACGGAATAATCCGGATCGTCTTTCACCGCCTGTCCATTGCTGTAGACCGGCTTTTTGATCCCTGCCGCGTTCGCCACTTCCAGCGAGTAGTTCAGGCGTTGCAGGTTGGTATTATGGATATTTGTCAGACGGACCCGATCCAGTTCCAGCTGCTGCTGAACCGTTTTGGTTCTCAGGATCAGCTGATCGCGAATGTTTTGCATGGTCTCCTGCTCGACGATGCGGGAGATGTACTGAATGTAACCATTCAACACTTTCTGCGCGTCCTCTGCCGTTGGGGCAGTGAAGCTTAACGTCCAGGAGAGGTACGGTGCTTTATCAGCGTTTTTTTCCTGCGTGTTATCAACAGCCTTCATCTTTTCGGCAATATTGACCACCGCGCGGTGCAGCTCCAGCGGATCAACCTCAGCGCCATCGAGCTGAGCCATCACGTAGGGTGAGCTCTTCATGTACTCTTCAAGCAGAGACTGGGACTGAAACTTTTTGATAAACAGATTAAACACATCCGCACGGGTAATTTTCACGTCGACATCAAGCACCTGGAGCGCCACCATCATCTGGCGCAGCGAACTCCACTGCGTCTGTTCCGCGGGCGTAATGACCGCTTTACTGGTCCATTTTTGCGGTATCAGAAAGGCGATAGCCAGGCCGACCAGTGCAAATGCAAAGACAATGGTGATGATGCGTTTTTTTGCTGCCAGCAGGACGTCCAGCAGACCCAGAAGATCTATTTCTTTAGCGCTGACCGCCGGGGGAGCATAGTGAGGAAAGTTGAGATCCGTATGTTTTTTGAAATCCATCGCTGACATAACTGTTCTTCTTTTAAGGATGCAGTGAAATTCTGCCTGACTGGTTCCGGTGTAACAAATCATACAAGAATGTAAGAATTATCTGAATGACGAATTGGTACATCTGTAGACCTGCTATCAGATCTGGTAGTTAGCCACGCTGCGTGACTATTCTTATTCCCGCTCCCTTTTTGCTTCGTTATCTCTTCCTCATGGCCGGCGGCAAAGCTTCGTGAAAAGTCAAAAATGCCACCTCCCTCACTATATTGAAACAGCGTTTCGACGCCGATCACATTTCCACCATTAAGCGAATGACGCAGAAATAAATCGCAATAATATAAAATAAAACGATGTTTTAGTATCCAAGAACACCGGTTCAGCTCTTTTGAAACCAGAAGCACTTACAGCACAAAGAAAGACAAAAAAGCGTTAAAAAACAAACGTAGATTTCGCCTTTTCCAGACGTTGCACCCTGAATTTCAGCTCTCATGCCGCGCATCGCAGGCCTGGGAAAATGTAACAAAGCAGATTTCGTATTAAACCATTGATTGCCAGGTAGGTATGTATGAATGAAAACAAGCTGCTGGGGCTCGCATGGATATCACCCTACATCATCGGGCTGATACTCTTTACGGCATTCCCCTTCGTCTCATCGTTTTTCCTCAGCTTTACGGATTACGATTTGATGAGTCCGCCGGTGTTTAACGGCATTGAAAACTATCGCTACATGTTTACCGAAGACACGCTCTTCTGGAAATCCATGGGCGTGACCTTTGCCTATGTATTTTTAACCATCCCGTTAAAGCTCGCCTTTGCATTAGGAATTGCCTTTGTCCTGAACTTTAAATTACGCGGCATCGGCTTTTTCCGAACGGCCTACTATATTCCGTCGATCCTCGGCAGCTCCGTCGCCATTGCCGTATTGTGGCGCGCCTTATTTGCCATTGATGGTCTGCTGAACAGCTTTATCGGCGTATTTGGCTTTGATCCGGTGAACTGGCTGGGCGAGCCGTCGCTGGCGCTGATGTCCGTTACCCTGCTGCGCGTCTGGCAGTTCGGTTCCGCGATGGTCATCTTCCTGGCCGCGCTGCAAAACGTACCGCAGTCCCAGTATGAAGCGGCAATGATCGATGGCGCATCGAAATGGCAGATGTTCATGAAGGTGACCGTGCCGCTGATTACGCCGGTGATCTTCTTCAACTTCATCATGCAGACCACGCAGGCGTTCCAGGAATTTACCGGGCCGTACGTCATTACCGGCGGCGGGCCAACCTATTCGACCTATCTGTTCTCGCTCTACATCTACGACACCGCGTTCAAGTATTTCGATATGGGCTATGGCGCGGCGCTGGCGTGGATCCTGTTCCTGGTGGTGGCCGTCTTCGCCGGTATCGCCTTTAAGTCGTCGAAATACTGGGTGTTTTACTCCGCCGATAAAGGAGGCAAAAATGGCTGATATTCAACAACTCTCCACGGCAAGAAGCGTCGCCGAACGCGAAGTGGCCCGCACGCTGCGCAGAGAGAAAATCAACGCCTCCGTTCGCTATGTGATCCTGCTGGTTGTCGGCCTGCTGATGCTTTACCCGCTGGTGTGGATGTTCTCCGCGTCGTTCAAACCGAACCACGAGATCTTCACCACCCTGAGCCTGTGGCCAGCCCACGCCACCTGGGATGGTTTCGTAAACGGCTGGAAAACCGGCACCGAGTACAACTTCGGCCATTACATGCTGAATACCTTTAAGTATGTGATCCCGAAAGTGATCCTGACCATTATCTCCTCCACCATCGTGGCGTACGGCTTTGCCCGCTTCGAGATCCCGTGGAAAAAGTTCTGGTTCGCCACGCTCATCACCACCATGCTGCTGCCCAGCACCGTGCTGCTGATCCCGCAGTACCTGATGTTCCGTGAAATGGGCATGCTCAACAGCTATATGCCGCTGTACCTGCCGCTGGCCTTCGCCACTCAGGGGTTCTTCGTCTTCATGCTGATCCAGTTCCTGCGCGGCGTCCCGCGTGACATGGAAGAGGCGGCGCAGATAGACGGCTGTAACTCCATTCAGGTGCTGTGGTACGTGGTGGTGCCGATCCTGAAACCGGCCATTATCTCCGTCGCCCTGTTCCAGTTCATGTGGTCCATGAACGACTTTATCGGGCCGCTGATTTACGTCTACAGCGTGGATAAATACCCCATCGCACTGGCGCTGAAAATGTCCATCGACGTCACCGAAGGCGCGCCGTGGAACGAAATTCTGGCAATGGCGAGCATCTCCATTCTGCCATCCATCATTGTCTTCTTCCTGGCACAGCGCTACTTCGTACAGGGCGTCACCAGCAGCGGAATTAAAGGTTAAGAGGGAAATACCATGGCTGAAGTTATTTTCAACAAGCTGGAAAAGGTCTACTCCAACGGCTTTAAAGCGGTACACGCTATCGATCTTAAAATTGCTGAAGGGGAATTCATGGTGATCGTCGGCCCATCCGGCTGCGCCAAATCCACGACCCTGCGCATGCTGGCGGGGCTGGAAACCATCAGCGGCGGCGAGGTGCGCATCGGCGACAAGATCGTGAACAACCTCGCGCCGAAAGAGCGCGGTATTGCAATGGTGTTCCAGAACTACGCCCTCTATCCGCACATGACGGTGCGCGAGAATCTGGCCTTTGGTCTCAAGCTGAGCAAACTGCCGAAAGATCAGATTGAGTCTCAGGTGAATGAAGCCGCCAAAATTCTTGAGCTGGAAGAGCTGCTCGACCGCCTGCCGCGCCAGCTTTCCGGCGGCCAGGCGCAGCGCGTGGCGGTAGGCCGTGCGATTGTGAAAAAGCCGGATGTGTTCCTGTTCGATGAGCCGCTTTCAAACCTCGACGCCAAACTGCGCGCTTCGATGCGTATCCGTATTTCTGACCTGCACAAGCAGCTGAAGAAATCGGGTAAACCAGCAACTACCGTTTACGTGACCCACGACCAGACCGAAGCGATGACCATGGGCGACCGCATCTGCGTGATGAAGCTCGGCCATATCATGCAGGTGGACACGCCGGACAACCTCTACCACAAGCCGAAGAACATGTTCGTGGCGGGCTTTATCGGCGCGCCGGAGATGAATATACGCAAAAGCGTGCTGGTCGAAAAAGCGGGTCAGCTGCACATCGCCATTGGCGATGAAACCATGCCGCTGAACGCGGAGAAGCAGGAGAAAGTCGCGGCTTACGCGGGTCAGGAGATCTTCTACGGCGTGCGCCCGGAATTTGTATCGCTCTCTGATGAGCCCTTCCCGGACGGCGGCTGTAGCGGGGAGATGGTGCGCGTTGAGAACATGGGCCACGAATTCTTTGTGTACCTGAAGGTCGCGGACTACGAACTGACCGCCCGAATCCCGTCCGATGAGGCTAAGCCAATGATTGATAAGGGGCTTCATCGTAAGGTGTATTTCACGTTTGAGATGAACAAGTGTCATATTTTTGACGCAAAAACTGAACAGAACCTCTCTCTCTGATGGAGTGATAAAAATGAAAAAAGTGCTTTTAAGCGCAGCAATCTCCGCGACCCTCGGCCTTACCGCTTTGCCATCGATGGCGCAGAATGTGGATTTACGGATGTCCTGGTGGGGCGGCAACGGCCGTCACCAGGTCACCCTGAAAGCGCTGGAAGAGTTCCATAAGCAGAACCCGGACATCAACGTGAAAGCGGAATACACCGGCTGGGACGGTCACCTTTCCCGTCTGACCACCCAGATTGCGGGCGGCACCGAGCCGGACGTAATGCAGACGAACTGGAACTGGCTGCCGATCTTCTCCAAAACCGGTGATGGCTTCTACGATCTGAACAAGATGAAGGACGTGATCGACCTGTCGCAGTTCGATCCCAAAGAGCTACAAACCACCACCGTGAACGGCAAGCTGAACGGCATTCCGATCTCGGTGACGGCGCGCGTGTTCTACTTCAATGACGAAACCTGGAAAAAAGCGGGTATTGCGTACCCGAAAACCTGGGACGAGCTGATGGCGGCCGGTAAAACCTTCGAGAGCAAGCTCGGCAAGCAATACTACCCGGTGATCCTGGAGCACCAGGATACGCTGGCGCTGCTGAATTCGTACATGATCCAGAAGTACAACATTCCTGCGGTGGATGAGAAAACCAAAAAGTTCAGCTACACAAAGGAACAGTGGGTGGAGTTTTTCCAGACCTACAAAAAGCTGATCGACAGCCACGTCATGCCGGACACCAAATACTATGCCTCGTTCGGTAAGAGCAACATGTATGAGATGAAGCCGTGGATCCAGGGTGAATGGGGCGGCACCTACATGTGGAACTCCACCATCAACAAATATTCCGACAACCTGAAGCCACCGGCGAAACTGGAGCTGGGCAGCTACCCAATGCTACCGGGCGCCACCGACGCGGGTCTGTTCTTCAAACCGGCGCAGATGCTGTCGATTGGTAAGACGACCAAAAACCCGGAAGCGGCAGCGAAGCTGATTAACTTCCTGCTCAACAGCAAAGAAGGGGTTGATACGCTGGGTCTTGAGCGCGGCGTGCCGTTGAGCAAAGTGGCGGTGCAGTATCTGACCGAAGACGGCACCATTAAAGAGGACGATCCATCCGTGGCGGGCCTGCGCCTGGCGCAGTCGCTGCCGGCGAAACTCACCGTCTCACCATACTTTGACGACCCACAGATTGTGGCGCAGTTCGGTACCTCTTTGCAGTATATCGACTACGGGCAGAAAACCGTGGAAGAGACGGCCGCTGACTTCCAGCGTCAGGCGGAGCGTATTTTGAGACGTGCGATGCGGTAAACACAAAGCCGGGTGGCGGCTACGCCTTACCCGGCCTACAGGCTATCGTAGGCCCGGTAAGCGAAGCGCCACCGGGCAATGACATTACACGCCGATATTACGTAGTTTCTCCCCTCTCATCAGCTTGCGTTCAATATGCTCCAGGGTCACGCCTTTGGTTTCCGGAATCAGCCAGAAGGTCACGCCGATAAATGCCACGTTCAGCACTGTATAGAGCCAGAAGGTGCCTGCCGCGCCAATCGCATCCAGCAGCGTCAGGAAGGTCGCGCCAATGATCATGTTCGACACCCAGTTGGTGGTGGTGGAACAGGTGATACCAAAGTCACGGCATTTCAGCGGCTGAATTTCAGAGCACAGGATCCACACCACCGGCGCGGCGCTCATCGCGTAACCGGCGATGCACATCATGGTCATGCCGACGGAGAGCCAGGAGAGGCCGCTGGACGCCGTGCCGTTATCGAACTGCATCAGGCAGTAGCCGAGTATTAAGGTGCCGAGCGCCATCACGCTAAAGCCAATTTTCAGGGCGGGTTTACGTCCGGCCTTATCAACGGTGAACACCGCGATAAAGGTGGCGAACATAAAGGTCAGCCCTACCACCAGCGTGGCGATCATCTGCTGTTCGGTGGTGGTAAAACCGGCCATTTTAAAGATGCGTGGGGCGTAATACATGATGATGTTCATCCCCGTGAACTGCTGCATCGCCTGTAACAGCATGCCGAGGAACACCGCGCGGCGCACGTTGCGGTTTGCCTTAAACAGCGACCAGCCGCCCTGCTTCAGCTTCAGGCTCTCGCGGATTTCGTTCAGCTCTTCACGCGCTTTTTCAGACGTGTCGCGCAGCATGCGCAGCACCTCTTCCGCCTCCACGTGACGCCCTTTTTGCGCCAGCCAGCGCGGGCTGTTCGGCAGGAAAATGACTAACACAATCAGCAGCACCGCAGGCAGCGCCAACACGCCAAGCATTGCCCGCCAGTTGCCGCTGTAGCTGAAGTATGTATCCGACAGGAACGCCAGCACGATACCGAGCGTCACCATCAGCTGGTACATGCTGATCATCTTCCCGCGCACGTTTTCACTCGCCATTTCGGAGAGGTAAAGCGGCGCGGTGTAGGACGCGATACCCACCGCCACGCCCAGCAGCACGCGGGAGAGCAGCAGCACTTCAACGTTGGTTGCAAACGCTGAACCAAGAGAGCCGGCAACAAACAGGATCGCCCCGACCATCAGGCTGTATTTGCGCCCGAGACGGAACGACAGCCAGCCGTTAAAGAGCGCGCCGATGGCCGCGCCGAGCATCATGCTGCTCACCACCCACTCTTGCAGGCGGTTGCTTAACGTAAAGTGGTCGGTAATAAAGGGCAGTGCGCCAGCGATAACGCCGATATCCAGACCAAACAGTAAACCGGCTACGGCGGCCGCAACAGAAACAAACTGGTTCATGCGTCGGGTATCGCGCAGCGCAGCGGGCATAAGGGTAGAGTCATTTACAGATGTCATAGTTTCCTGCCTCAACAGCGAAATTCGTTAAGTGAAATTACGAGATACCGGAAGAAAGTGTCAGGCCGGAACTGGTGAAGATATGGATTATTTCGCTACGACATACCGATCTGTGATGGACATTACAATTTCAAATCAGGGTGGTTTAACCTTATTTTTTATTAATTAGTTAATATTTAAGCAATAAATGTGTGACACCCGTCATTCATTCCTTTTCAGTATGGATTTTTCATCTTTAAGGATATGGATAAAGCCAATTTTGGCGCAAAAAAAACCTCCACCCGAGGGCAGAGGTTCTTTATTCGGGGTGAATTATCGTGCCAGCCAGCCGCCGTCAACGGCAACGGTGTAGCCGTTAATATAATCCGAAGCCGGGGACGCCAGGAACACAACCGGGCCCATCAGATCGCTCGGCAGACCCCAGCGACCCGCTGGAATACGCTCCAGGATTGCCGCGCTGCGCTCTTCATCCGCACGCAGCTGCTGGGTATTGTTGGTGGCCATGTAGCCCGGCGCAATCGCGTTGACGTTGATGTTGTGCTGCGCCCACTCGTTCGCCAGCAGACGGGTCACGCCCATCACGGCACTCTTCGATGCGGTGTAAGACGGCACGCGGATGCCGCCCTGGAAAGAGAGCATGGAGGCAATATTGATGATCTTGCCCCCTTTCCCCTGGGCGATGAAGTGCTTCGCAGCCGCCTGGGACATAAAGAACACGCTCTTGATGTTCAGATTCATCACGTCGTCCCAGTCCGTTTCGCTGAAGTTAATCGCGTCTTCACGACGGATCAGGCCGGCGTTGTTGACCAGAATATCGATATGCCCAAACTCCGCCACCGCGCGATCCAGCAGCTCAGGGATCGCATCGATTTTGCGCAGGTCCGCGGTCAGGCTCAGGAAACGGCGGCCCAGTGCGGTAACGCGCTCGATGGTTTCCGTTGGCTCAACGATGTTAATCCCGACGATATCGCAGCCCGCTTCAGCCAGACCTAACGCCATACCCTGCCCCAGCCCGGTGTCACAACCGGAAACCACAGCCACTTTACCTTGCAGAGAAAATGCATCCAGAATCATGTTTGTTCCTTAATCGTTCAGCGCCTGTCACCAACAGGCAGATGTATGCTTAACTGCCTGCGACTAGCGCAGATCCTTAACAGCGACGTGGTCCATGTCATCGAAGACCTGGTTTTCACCGACCATACCCCAGATAAAGGTATAGGCTTTCGTTCCCACGCCAGAGTGGATAGACCAGCTCGGCGAAATGACCGCCTGCTCGTTGTGCATAACGATATGGCGCGTCTCCTGCGGCTGCCCCATCATGTGGAACACGCAGGCGTCTTCATCCATGTTGAAATAGAAGTAGACCTCCATGCGGCGCTCGTGGGTATGGCACGGCATGGTGTTCCACAGGTTGCCCGGCGCAAGCTCGGTCAGCCCCATGCTGAGCTGGCAGGTTTCCAGCACATCCGGAACAAAGTATTTGTTGATGGTGCGACGGTTGCTGGTGAGGTTATCGCCAAGGGTCACCGGGGCAACGTCCGCTGGCGTGACTTTTTTGGTGGGGTAAGTCGTATGAGCCGGGGCGCAGTTGTAGTAAAACTTCGCCGGTTTACTGGCATCAATGCTGGCGAACACCACTTCTTTCGCCCCTTTGCCGACGTACAGCGCGTCGCGGTGACCAATTTCGTAGCACTGGCCATCAACGGTAATGGTGCCCGGCCCGCCGATGTTAATCACGCCCAGTTCACGGCGTTCGAGGAAGTAGCTCACGCCCAGCTGTTTGCCCACTTCACCGCCCACGGAGACGGTTTTCGCCACCGGCATAATCCCGCCCACAATAATGCGGTCAATATGGCTGTAGAGCATGGTGTACTTGTCGGCTTCGAACACTTGCTCAACTAAAAACTCACTGCGCAGCCCCTGAGTATCCAGCGTTTTAGCGTGCGCACTGTGGATGCTTTGTCTGACGTCCACGTAAACCTCCAGAATTGATCGTGCCCGAAGGCAAAGATAATTAACGAAACAACGTTCCGTTTTCGTGATGAACACATATTATCCCCTGACCACGGGGTTTTCAATTGAATTTAAAACAACGTTTCATTTTTTCTGCTTGTTTATGCCAGAAATGGTGTTTCGATCACGATAAATCTTTAAGACCCTCAATCTGGTTAATGAAACTGAGAAAGTGCGCTGTCAGTCACACATAATGAAACAACGTTTTGATAATTTATCACCTAGTTTTCAACCTACATTACGCGTTCAAAGGAGTGCATTATGGCTAAAGGTATGCGGGTCAAGCTGAACTATGAGGTCAGCCGCGATCCGGATACAGGCGTGGAAGTCACCCGCCTGACCCCACCGGAAGTAACCTGTCATCGCAACTACTTTTATCAGAAGTGCTTCTTTAACGATGGCAGCCACCTGCTGTTCGCCGGGGAGTTCGACGGTCACTGGAACTATTACCTGTTGGATCTGAAAAACGCCGAAGCGGTACAGTTGACCGAAGGCGCGGGCGATAACACCTTTGGCGGGTTTCTCTCTCCGGACGATAAATCCCTCTACTATGTGAAGAACGATCGCACCCTGCTGGAGGTGGATTTACAGACGCTGGCAGAGCGCGAAGTGTACCGCGTACCGGAAGAGTGGGTCGGCTACGGCACCTGGGTCGCGAACAGCGACTGCACCAAACTGGTGGGTATTGAGATTGCCAGACGTGACTGGACGCCACTCAACGACTGGAAAATTTTCCACGACTTCTTCCACAAAGGGCCGCACTGCCGCCTGCTGCGCGTTGATCTGAAAACGGGTGAAAGCACCACCATTCATGACGAGAAGATCTGGCTGGGACATCCGATTTATCGCCCGTTCGATGACAATACCGTGGCCTTCTGTCATGAAGGGCCGCACGACCTGGTCGACGCCCGCATGTGGCTGGTGAACGAAGATGGCAGCAACGTGCGGAAAGTGAAAACGCACGCGGAAGGTGAAAGCTGTACACATGAATTTTGGGTGCCGGACGGGTCCGCGCTGATCTACGTTTCTTACCTGAAAGGTCAGCAAGGGCGCACCATCTCCCGCTTCAACCCGGACACCGGCGTGAATGAAGCGGTAATGAATATGCCCGCCTGTTCGCATCTGATGAGCAACGTTGACGGCACCCTGCTGGTTGGCGACGGCTCCGGTACGCCTGTCGATGTGAAAGACACCGGCGGCTACACCATTGATAACGATCCTTATCTGTATGCCTTTGACGTGGCGAAGAAAGCCTGTTACCGCATCGCCCGTCATGACACCTCATGGGCTACGGTGGCGAACAGCCGCCAGGTAACCCACCCGCATCCGTCCTTCACGCCGGACGAAAAAGCGGTGCTGTACAGTTCCGATAAAGACGGCAAACCGGCCCTCTATATCGCGAAACTCCCTGAGCAACCTGAAATGTTGCATGCCTGACTTGAGTTAGTGTTTCTGTAACTGGCCTTGCCCTCCGATTCGGAGGGCTTTTTTTTGAGTGATTACGCGACATACGAAACGACGGAGTGGAAGGAAGGTGTAGGCCGGGTAAGCGAAGCGCCACCCGGCGGTTTTAGCGAAGAAGATAAATTATCAGAAGGAGTACGCCACGCCTAAACGGAACCGGGTCTGCCGTTCGTCCGTGTCTTTAACCCCCACGTTGCCCACCTCCACATACGGCGCCCAGTTTTTATCCCATTTGTAGGCCAGCTTGGCATTATATTCGTTGGAATAATCTTTATTGTTATTTCGGGCCACGCCTTCAGAACTTTTCGCGTAAACATAGTTCAGCTCGGTACGCCAGTCACCTAATACCCAACCGACCCACGCATCGCCACGGTTAACTTTATCATCGTCCTTATTTGAGCTTGACGGGTAGCGGGTATATTCGTAACGGTAACGCGCAGCCACGTAGAAGCCATTATCGAAGCTATATTGCACATGCAGATTCGGTTTATAAATGGTGCGACTGTCTGTGCTTTCAATCGTAAACGCAGGGGTCAGGGCGATATTGTCTGTCGCTTTCCAGCGCCAGCTAATCTGATCTTCGTGACCGTTCCCCACTACATCCGCGAATGGCTGATCTGCCTTGTCCCCGCCTGATTTCCACTTCGCCTCGACTGAAAAACCAAAGCCATTATCAAAGCGGTGCGAGACGGCAACACGGTCGGCATTCGAGCCGCTGTCAATATATTCGTGACGCAGATCGACGGTAACGGCGCTAGCCGCAAAAGAGGCACTAATAAGGGAAGCAAGGAGCAGAGATTTCTTAAACATGAAAAAACCCTCAATTAAAATAACGTTTCGTTTTTATGAAACTTGAGTTTATTTTTTATGCACCGTTATTTTAGTGACAAGGATCGAAATTATTTGTTTCATTTTTTTTGGCAAAGATTGACGTGAACCCCATCAACAAAAAAAGGGTATTAACCGTAAATTTCAGGCGTGAGATCACATTAAGCACTTCACAAAGCCAATAATTAACCGCGCAATAATTATTGCGGGCTTCAGAAAGAACGCATAAGTGTTAAAAAAGGATTCTGCGGACACAAAAAAACCTCCCGTGGGAGGTTTTCTGTGCGCAGAGGGAGAAATTACCGTTCGATAGCCAGGGCCACCCCCTGCCCCCCGCCAATACAGAGCGTTGCGATCCCTTTTCGGGCGTTACGCTTTTTCATTTCGTGGACCAGCGACACCAGAATGCGGCAGCCGGAGGCGCCAATGGGATGGCCCAGCGCGATGGCTCCGCCGTTGACGTTGACCCGCAGCGGATCCCATTCCAGCATTTTCCCGACCGAGATCGCCTGTGCAGCAAAAGCTTCGTTGACCTCAATCAGATCCACATCGTTCAACTCCCAGCCCGCCCGCTCCAGGCAGCGGCGCGTGGCATAGACCGGGGCGATCCCCATTAACGCGGGATCAACGCCCACGCTGGCAAACGCTTTAATCCGCGCCAGCACCGGCAGCGCCAGCTCCTGGGCTTTGCTTTCACTCATCATCATCACCGCCGCCGCACCGTCGTTGATGGATGAGGCGTTGCCTGCCGTTACGGAACCGAGCGTTTCAAAGGCCGGATCGAGTTTTGCCAGCCCTTCTGCGCTGGCATCGGTGCGCGGCTGCTCGTCGGTATCGACGATGAGCGCTTCGCCGTTCTGGCGCTGGGTACTGACCGGGACAATTTCATCGCGAAAACGCCCGGAGTCGATCGCTGCACGCGCTTTTTGCTGTGAGCTGAGGGCATATGCATCCTGAAGCTCGCGGCTGATACCGTATTCCCGCGCCAGGTTTTCCGCCGTTACGCCCATATGGTAGTCGTTGAAGGCGTCCCACAGCCCGTCGTGAACCAGGCTGTCAAGCAGCTGGCTGTTTCCGAGCTGCGCGCCGGTCCGGCTGTCGGTCAGGACATGCGGGGCACGGCTCATATTCTCCTGCCCGCCGGCAATGACCACATCCGCTTCACCACACTGGATGGCCTGCGTTGCAAGATGGAGCGCTTTCAAACCTGAACCACAGACGTCGTTAATGGTAATTGCCGAAACGGTATTAGGCAGGCCGCCCTTCAGCGCCGCCTGGCGCGCAGGGTTTTGTCCCGCGCCAGCGGTCAGCACCTGGCCCAGGATCACCTCATCAATTTCATGTGCGGCAACCCCGCTGCGTTCCACCAGCGCTCTTACCACCACGCTGCCAAGATCAACCGCAGAGTGACGCGCAAGCGCTCCCTGAAAACAGCCGATAGCCGTACGTAACGCACCCACTATAACGACATCTTTCATCACGACCTCTGTGCAAAATGACATGACGATAGTAGAGGATTGTTATCAACAATTGACGCAAATGTTTAAAATTAGTGAGTTTAGTCACAGGATTATCGTGCGTCCTGCAAGTACTGGCGCAGCCAGCTTCCGGCGACGCCGGGCGGGGTTCGTTTGTTCCATACCAGATCGATGGCAATCGACCTCGGCCAGCCCGGCACGTTCAGCTGCACCAGCGATTTCGACGCGGCAAATTCGTCGACCAGCGCGCAGGGTAACGCGCACCAGCCAAAGCCCTGTACCGCCATGCTCAGCAGTAACAGATAATTCGGCGCAGACCAGACCGGCCCGCGCGAAAGGGGCGCTTCCCGTTCAAGATAGGTGCTCAACCGCAGCTCGCGCCAGCCATGCAGCTCGTCCGCCTGCGTCTCATGTTGCCCTGCCAGAGGATGTCCGGCAGAAACGTAGATGGCCATCCGCGTCTGCATGGGCAGACGGGTCGCGCCAATATCGGTCGGGTAGCTGTCGCGCGCTTCCGTCAGGCCAATTTGCGCCCGCTCCTTTTGCAGCAGATCGATCACGTCCTCCTCTTCTCCAATCAGGCACTCAAATTCCGTGTGCGGAAAACGCTGGTCGAACTGGCTCATCATCTGTTCCAGCACGGCCGGGTTAAGCGTATCGGAGAGAACAAAGGTAAAACGCGCCTCCGTTTGCGCGGTTAACGATACGGCCAGCTCATCCAGGCGCGCGCTGGCGGCGAGTATCGACTGGACATAGCCCAGCACCTGTTCACCCTGGGCGGTTAATACCGGATGACGCGCCGAGCGTTCGAACAGCTCAAAGCCAAGGTCAGCTTCAAGGTTGGCAATGGAGGTGCTGATGGTGGACTGGCTTTTACGCAGCCGCCGTGCCGCAGCAGAAAACGAACCTGCGGCGACAGTTTCAACAAACGCGGTCAGTGCTTCGGGAGAGTAACGCATGATGTATCTACTTTATCGATGGATACCATCTTTTATATATCACCTTAAGCGATAAGAATAGGCCGCATCAACGCCCATACTGGCGTCTATATGAGGTAAATATGCAACATCAGGATGCACTCCAACGTAAATTGCCGGAGCGGATCTTCCATGCCGTCTGTTTTGAAGGCATTGCTACGGCGATCCTCGCCCCGACGGCCGCGTGGCTAATGCAGCGCTCGGTGGTTGAAATGGGGGGTCTCACCATTATTCTGGCGACCACGGCAATGCTCTGGAACATTATCTATAACTTTGGCTTCGACCGTTTCTGGCCCGTCCAGCGGGTGAAGCGCACGGCGAAAGTGCGCGCCCTGCATGCCCTGGGTTTTGAATGCGGCTTTATTGTGATTGGCGTAACCATCGTTGCCGCCGTGCTGGGCGTGACGCTGCTCCAGGCTTTTACCCTGGAAATTGGTTTCTTTCTGTTCTTCCTGCCGTACACCATGCTCTACAACTGGGCGTACGACACCCTGCGGGAGAAAATCATCAAGCGCCGCCAGCAACGACGCGCCCTGGCAAGCGAATAACCTTCCGGCCGGAGACCTGCTCCGGCCCACCCCCTGCGAAGCAACGGCGACCTCAACGCATAATTATGGTAAATTGCACTCCTTTTTGTTCGTTTTATAGTTGATACGTTGCTCTAATGTCGAAAATTTGGTCAAAAGAAGAGACTCTCTGGAGTTTCGCCCTCTACGGCACTGCCGTGGGCGCAGGAACCCTGTTCTTGCCCATTCAGCTCGGCTCTGCTGGCGCGATTGTCCTGCTGATTACCGCCCTTGTGGCGTATCCCTTAACCTACTGGCCGCATAAAGCGCTGGCGCAATTTATTCTGTCGTCGAAGACGAAAGGCAACGAAGGGATCACCGGTGCCGTTTCGCATTACTACGGCAAAAAGATCGGCAACCTGATCACCACACTCTATTTTGTGGCCTTCTTTGTGGTAGTTCTGATTTACGCGGTGGCGATAACCAACTCACTCACTGAACAGCTGGCGAAACGGATGACGGTGGATACCGGCATGCGGATGCTGGTGAGCTTTGGCGTAGTGCTGATTTTGAATCTGATCTTCCTGATGGGGCGGCACATCACCATTAAGGTGATGGGTTTCCTTGTCTTTCCGCTGATCGCCTATTTCCTGTTTGTCTCGCTGTATCTGACGGGCAGCTGGCAGCCGTCGCTGCTGACCAGCCAGATGGCCTTCGACCAGCATACGCTGCACCAGGTGTGGATTTCGATCCCGGTGATGGTTTTCGCTTTTAGCCATACTCCGATCATCTCGACCTTCGCCGTAGACCGTCGCGAGAAATACGGTGAAGAGGCGATGGGTAAATGCAAAAAAATCATGAAAGTGGCGTACCTGATCATCTGCCTCAGCGTGCTGTTCTTTGTGTTCAGCTGCCTGCTTTCGATTCCACCGTCGTATATCGTGGCGGCAAAAGAGGAAGGGGTGACGATCCTGTCCGCGCTGTCAATGATGCCTTCGTCCCCGGCATGGCTGGGCATTTCCGGCATTATCGTGGCGATTATTGCGATGTCGAAATCGTTCCTCGGCACCTATTTTGGCGTGATTGAAGGGGCAACGGAAATTGTGAAATCGTCGCTGAATCAGGTGGGTGTGAAGAAAAGCCGCGCCTTTAACCGCGCGGTTTCGATTCTCGGCGTGTCGCTGATTACCTTTGCGGTCTGCTGCATCAACCCGAATGCGATCTCAATGATTTATGCCATCAGCGGTCCGCTTATCGCCATGATCCTGTTCATCATGCCGACGCTGTCGACGTACCTGATCCCGTCATTAAAACCGTACCGCTCCATCGGTAACCTGCTGACGCTGATTGTGGGTGTGCTGTGTGTGTCGGTGATGTTTGTGGGTTGAGCATGCTGCCCGGCGCAATGCCGGGCATCTGTTTTACGCCCGAATATCGTCATACTCCCGCGTATTATCAAACTCATGCTTCGCAAATGGACACAGCGGGATAATTTTACGATTCTCACCGCGCATCTTCTCTACCACCTTCGCCACCAGCTGTTTACCCACACCCTGCCCTTTCAGGCTCGGATCCACATCGGTGTGCTCAATGATGCTCAGATGCTCGCCGGTCGGGACAAAGACGATCTCCGCTACCTGATTGCCTTCGGCGTCGTTGACGTAAAACTTGTTATGGCCTTCAAGAATTTCCATGGTTCCTCGCTTATTTTTGGCGGTACTTCAGCGCACCGCTCGGGCAGGTATCAATTACGCGCATAACCGTTTCTGCATCTACTTCATCCGGCGCGATCCATGGTTTACGCTTCAGATCGAACAGCTTCGCGCTGCCGCGCACGCAGTTGCCCGAGTGTTTGCAGATCCCGGTGTTGAAGTAGACATCGATTTTCTCACCGGTATAGGCCCGGTACCCCGCATCCAGTAGCTCCTGATCCATGACATTGCCTCTGTAATTATTGTGGTGACAAAAGAAGCATACCCTCACCCGATCCGCCTGACCACGTCAAAAACGAGGTTTAGCCACACTCTTTTCAGCGCATGACTTCTTCACGTTCATAGGATTATTCCGAATACAAGAACACCCGTTGCGAAGATATATTTTTGCGCTGTGTCAATTCTTGTAATAATTCACGCCACGTTCACATTAGGATTATTAGCTAAGCGCAATCTTAACCTCCGGATTTATTTTCATCTAACTGATGGATTTCCCATCCGTTTTTAAAACTCGTAACGAAGCGGTATTTCTTCACTCCCTGCAAAATTACCGCAAAACAACCCAGACAAGAAATTTGACTCTTCTCACATAACGACTAATGTTAATTTCTGAACGACAACTGATACGAATTACTTATCGTATCTCCTGACATAAACGCAACATGAGGGTTGATATATGGCAGAGCAACATCGTGGTGGTTCCGGTAATTTCGCTGAAGACCGTGAAAAGGCATCAGAAGCTGGACGTAAAGGCGGCCAGCACAGCGGCGGTAATTTCAAAAACGATCCGCAACGCGCATCTGAAGCGGGTAAGAAAGGGGGACAGAGCAGTCACGGCGGAGGCCGTAAATCTGATAACTCCTGATCTTATTTAAAGCTCTTATAAATATACCGAGAGCATGCTGCGGGCCCGTCGGCTCGCAGTACCTTCCCTTTATTTCACTGGAGCGAAAATATGAATATGAAAACTGTTGAAGATGTATTTATTCACCTGTTATCCGACACCTACAGCGCTGAGAAGCAGCTGACCCGCGCGCTAAGCAAATTAGCTCGCGCCGCATCCAGCGAGAAGCTGAGTGCCGCGTTCACGGCTCACCTCGAAGAGACGCAGGGACAGATCGAACGTATCGATCAGATTATTGAGCAGGAATCCGGTCTCAAACTGAAGCGCATGAAATGCGTTGCGATGGAAGGCTTAATTGAAGAAGCCAACGAAGTTATTGAGAGCACTGAGAAAAATGAAGTGCGTGACGCTGCATTAATTGCCGCAGCTCAGAAAGTTGAACATTACGAAATTGCCAGCTACGGCACCCTGGCCACCCTGGCTGAACAATTAGGCTATAAAAAAGCCGTTAAACTTCTTGCCGAAACGCTGGAAGAAGAAAAAGAAACCGATCTCAAATTAACCGATCTGGCTGTCGGTAATATTAATCAAAAAGCCCAGAAAGGATAATTAATATCTGATGAGCATCAGCACCAAAAATTAACCAAAAATAAATCACAGGAGTTAATTATGAATCATGTAGAACACTACCATGATTGGCTACGCGATGCCCATGCGATGGAAAAGCAAGCCGAATCCATGCTGGAATCAATGGCCAGCCGTATTGATAATTATCCCGACTTACGTGCACGAATTGAACAACACGTTAATGAAACTAAACACCAAATTACCGTGCTGGAAGAAATTCTCGACCGCAATGATATTTCCCGTTCGGTCATAAAAGATTCCATGAGTAAAATGGCGGCGCTCGGCCAGTCCATTGGCGGCATGTTCCCTTCCGACGAAATTGTTAAAGGCTCTATCAGCGGCTACGTTTTTGAGCAGTTTGAAATTGCCTGCTACACCTCTCTGCTGGCTGCGGCCAAACAAGCGGGCGATACCGCCTCCATTTCAGCCCTTGAATCCATTCTGGAAGAAGAGCGCCAGATGGCAGACTGGCTGCTCCAGCATATTCCACAGACGACGGAACAGTTCCTGCTGCGCTCCGACGCGGATGGCGTTGAAGCGAAAAAATAACAAAAGAGGGAGAATGTATGTTTCGACACGTAAAACAGCTGCAATACACGGTACGCGTAGCCGAACCGAATCCGGGCCTGGCCAATCTTCTGCTTGAGCAGTTTGGCGGGCCACAGGGCGAACTTGCCGCGGCATGTCGTTACTTTACGCAAGGATTGAGCGACGACGATCCCGGTCGTAAAGATATGCTGATGGATATCGCGACCGAGGAGTTAAGTCACCTGGAAATTATCGGCACCCTGGTGGGTATGCTCAATAAGGGTGCGAAAGGCGAACTGGCGGAAGGCGTTGAAAATGAAGCGGAACTGTACCGCTCCATGACCGAGAACGGCAACGACAGTCATATCACCTCCCTGCTCTACGGCGGCGGTACTCCGCTTACTAACTCCGCAGGCGTACCGTGGACGGCGGCGTACGTGGATACCATTGGCGAACCGACCGCGGATCTGCGCTCTAACATAGCGGCCGAGGCGCGCGCCAAAATTATCTACGAACGGCTTATTAACGTAACGGACGATCCGGGTGTTAAAGATGCGCTGGCGTTTTTAATGACGCGTGAGGCAGCACACCAGCTCTCGTTTGAGAAGGCGCTCCAGTCGATCCGTAACAATTTCCCACCGGGTAAACTGCCGCCAATCGAAGAGTACACCAACAAGTACTACAATATGTCTGAGGGGGGAGAAGTTCGCGGCAGCTGGAACAGCGATAAGCACTTCGACTACGTGGAATCTCCTCAGCCAGCGGTCGATGGCGGTGACGGCGGCGCAAGCGTAACGCTCACTACAGAGCAGGAAACGCTGGTCAAAGCGATGTGCGCACGCACGAAATCCGACCCCAATGCCGATCCGCTTACCGGTGCCGAGCTTGGTGCAGGTAAGAAAAAACCGTAACCGGTTTTGCCAGGCAGCCTGAGGCTGTCTGGCAATGCCTTGTGCGCTATCAGTTCCAGAGGTACGGAGCATGTTCGAGCTTGATGCGTTTCATCTGGCCAGGATACAGTTCGCCTTTACCGTCTCTTTTCATATTCTCTTCCCGGCGATCACCATCGGGCTTGCGAGCTATCTGGTGGTTCTCGAAGGCATGTGGCTTCGCACCAAAAATGATGTCTGGCGCTCGCTATACCATTTCTGGCTGAAAATTTTCGCCGTCAACTTTGGTATGGGAGTGGTTTCCGGGCTGGTCATGGCTTACCAGTTTGGGACTAACTGGAGCGGCTTTTCCCAGTTCGCAGGCAGCATAACCGGCCCTCTGCTCACCTATGAAGTCTTAACCGCCTTCTTCCTGGAAGCTGGTTTCTTAGGCGTGATGCTGTTCGGCTGGAACAAGGTCGGCCCCGGCCTGCACTTCTTTGCCACCTGCATGGTGGCGCTGGGCACGCTGATGTCCACCTTCTGGATCCTCGCCTCCAACAGCTGGATGCACACCCCGCAGGGCTTCAGTATTCAGAACGGTCAGGTCATTCCCGAAGACTGGCTGGCCATTATCTTTAACCCCTCATTCCCTTACCGCCTGATCCATATGTCCATCGCCGCCTTCCTGTGCAGCGCCTTGTTTGTGGGCGCATCCGGGGCATGGCATCTGCTGCGCGGTAACGATACGCCCGCTATTCGCACAATGTTCTCCATGGCCATGTGGATGGCGCTGCTGGTCGCGCCCATTCAGGCTGTGGTTGGGGATATGCACGGCCTGAATACGCTTGAGCACCAGCCTGCCAAAATCGCCGCGATTGAAGGCCACTGGGAAAACCCGCCCGGCGAGGCCACCCCGCTGCTGTTGTTTGGCGTACCGGATATGGAAGAGGAGCGCACCAAATACGGGCTTGAAATTCCCGCGCTCGGCAGCCTGATCCTGACGCACAGCCTGGATAAACAGGTCCCGGCGCTGAAGGATTTCCCGAAAGAGGACCGCCCTAACTCGCTCATCGTCTTCTGGTCCTTCCGCATTATGGTCGGCATGGGGCTGCTGATGATTACCCTTGGCGTGCTGAGCGTCTGGCTGCGCTATCGCCGTCGACTCTATCACTCGCGGCCATTCCACTGGTTTGCCCTCTGTATGGGGCCTGCCGGACTGCTCGCGCTGCTCGCCGGGTGGGTCACCACCGAAGTGGGCCGCCAGCCGTGGGTCGTTTACGGCTATCTGCGCACGATAGATGCGGTGTCTCTGCACAGCACGTTGCAGATGAGCATCAGCCTGCTGGCCTTTATCGTGGTCTACTGTTCGGTGTTTGGCGTGGGTTATGTGTATCTCGCCCGGTTGATTAAGAAAGGTCCGCAGCCTGTGGGCACGCTAACGTCTAATACGTCGGGCACCCCTGCCCGTCCGCTGTCCGCCGCCGAGTCCGTTCCGGAAGAGGAGAAGATCTGATGGGCGTCGATATCCCGGTCATCTGGTTTGCCATTATTGTCTTCGCCACGCTGATGTACATCATCATGGACGGTTTCGATCTCGGTATCGGCATGCTGTTCAGCTTTGTGGGCGATGCCAAAGAGCGCGACGTGATGGTGAACAGCGTCGCCCCGGTCTGGGACGGAAATGAAACCTGGCTGGTTCTCGGCGGTGCAGGATTGTTCGGCGCGTTTCCGCTGGCTTACGCGGTGATAATTGATGCCCTGACCATCCCGCTGACGGCCATGCTGATCGGGCTTATTTTCCGCGGGGTGGCGTTTGAGTTTCGCTTTAAGGCGACCCCTTCACACCGCAAATTCTGGGACTACTCCTTTGCCGGCGGTTCCCTGCTGGCAACCTTCAGCCAGGGGATTGTGGTTGGCGCGATGATCAACGGCTTTGACGTGGAAGGGCGTCGCTTTGTGGGCTCCTCGCTGGACTGGTTCACCCCGTTTAATCTGTTCTGCGGGCTGGGCTTAATTGTCGCCTATACCCTGCTGGCTACCACGTGGCTGATCATGAAAAGCGAAGGCGCGCTGCAAAACCGGATGCGCGAGCTGACCCGCCACGTGCTGCTGGCGCTGATCGCCGTTATTGCGGTGGTAAGTATCTGGACCCCGCTCGGCTGGCAGTTTGTCGCCGAGCGCTGGTTTACTCTGCCCAACTTTTTCTGGTTCCTGCCGGTTCCGGTTCTGGTGGCGGTATTCAGCCTGTGGATCTGGCGGCTGACGCGCAATCCCGACAGCCATGCCCGTCCGTTCCTGTTAACGCTGGGCCTGATCTTCCTCGGCTTTAGCGGCCTGGGCATCAGCCTGTGGCCACACATTATTCCGCCGCACATCACCCTGTGGGAAGCTGCCGCGCCGCCTGCCAGCCAGCTGTTTATGCTAATCGGCACGCTGTTAATCATCCCGGTGATCCTGGTTTATACCGCCTGGAGCTACTACGTCTTCCGGGGCAAAGTGTCTGATACCGAAGGTTATCATTAAGGATTGCTATGGCAGGCTGGCATACACGCGCCATTATTTACCAGATTGATACCGCCCTGTTTTACGATCTTAACGGCGATGGCTGTGGCGACATCGCCGGAATCACCGCGAAGCTGCGCTACATCCGTCGGATGGGCGCGACGGTTATCTGGATCACCCCGTTTTACCTCACGCCTTTTCTCGATGAAGGCTATGACGTGAGCGACCATTTGCAGGTCGATCCCCGCTTCGGCAAGCTCAACGATATCATCGCCTTTATTGAACAGGCGCGGGAGCTGGGGATGCAGGTCATTATTGAGCTGCTGATCCAGCATACCTCGGATGCGCATCCCTGGTTTCAACAGGCCCGCCGCAACCCCCAGTCACCCTACCGTGACTATTACCTGTGGTCCGACACGGACGACGACGATACGCCACCGATGTTCCCCGGCGTGGAGAAGAGCATCTGGACATGGGACGACGAGGCGGGGCAATACTACCGGCATATGTTTTATCACCACGAGCCGGATCTCAATCTGGCCTCCCCTGCGGTGCTAAAGGAGATTGAGAACATCATCATCTTCTGGCTAAAGCTCGGGGTGTCGGGCTTTCGCCTGGATGCGGCATCGCACCTGACAAAACAGGCCGGACGTGGGGATGAAAAACGCGGCCTGTGGATCCTGGAGCATCTGCGCCGTCTTATCGGGCAGCGTAACCCGGACGCGATCCTGCTCGGCGAAGTCGACGTGGAGGTCGAGGCCTACAAAGATTATTTTGGTCAGAACGACCGGCTCAACCTGGTGCTGAATTTCTGGCTCAATAAGTACTTTTACGTCAGCCTGGCAGAGAAGAGCGCACGACCGCTGCGCAACGCGGTGAAGAAGATGATTGTGCCGCCGGACTCCTGCTGCTTCGCCAACTGGCTGCGCAATCATGATGAGCTGGATCTGGAAGGGATAGGAAAAAAAGCGAAGCAGACCGTCATCGATACCTTTGCCCCTGACGAAGAGATGAGTGTGTATCAGCGAGGTATCCGCCGCCGTCTGGCGCCGATGCTTAATGGCGATCGAAAGCGGCTGGCCTTTTGCCATGCGGTCTTGTTTTCGCTACCGGGCGTACCGGTCATGCGCTACGGGGATGAGATTGGCATGGGGGATGATTTGGATCTTGAGGAGCGTTACGCCGTACGCACCCCGATGCAGTGGGCCGGATCGCAAGGCGGCGGTTTCTCAGATGCCGACCCGGAAACTTTTGTCGCCCCGATGATTGACCACGGCCCGTACCGCTATCAAAAAATCAACGTGGCGGATTCGCTGTTGCACCGCAACTCACTCCTGCACTGCATTATCGATATCGCCAATACGCGCTCGGAGTTCCCTGAGATCGGCGTCGCGCCGTTTCGTCTTATTAATATCGACAGCGATGCGGTACTGGGGATCTATTACGAAACCGACACGCGCAGCATTCTGACCTTCGTTAACTTCAGCGATAAGCCCGTTAATTTTACCGCCAGAGGGATCCGGCATGCGACCTGGACCGCCTGCCTGGCGGACAAACGCTACGACGACGCGCTGGTGTGCGGCAAAACCGTCGCGCTTAACCTCAGCGGCTATGGCTACCGCTGGTTCTGGACCGATCGTACCGCACTGCGCTGATTATCGTCTCCGCGAGAGCAGCAGACGGGCCACGATCGCGCCCGTGACGGCAAGGGAGCCGAGCAGCACTTTCCCCGGCATGCCGGAGGTGACGCTGATAGCGCGCTCTTTTGCTTCGTCGGTGAAGTGCCCGTGGATTTTATGCAGGTCGTTGACCGGCTGATCCAGATAGTCCTGACGGTCATCCGCATTTAACGTATCGGTCATCTGCCCTTCCCAGGCCTTTTTAACCATCAGCCGATCCAGAAAGCCGGGGAAAAGAAATTGCCCGACAATCGACTGGACGGTGCTGCTGCCCACCCACAGTTCCCGCACCGGTTTCTGCGCCACCTTAAAAATAGCGCTGGCAGCTACTTCCGGCTGAAAAACGGGAGGAACCGGGCGCATCGCCAAGGCAAATTTATTCCTCGCCCACTCGAACTGCGGCGTATTGAGGCCTGGCATCTGTACCATTGCGATCTGCACCCGGCTGTTTTCATGCATCAGTTCGGTGCGCACGGCATCGGTAAATCCGCGGATCGCGGCTTTCGCCCCGCAGTAGGCTGACTGCAAGGGAATGGAACGGTAGGCCAGCGCGGAGCCAACCTGAATAATCGTTCCGCGATCGCGTGGGGTCATTAACTCCAGCGCGGCGCGGGTGCCGTTAACATAGCCCAGATAGGTCACCTCGGTGACGCGGCGAAACTCCTCCGGGGACATGGTGCGAAACGGCGCCAGCATCCCGCCCATAGCGTTATTCACCCAGACATCGATGGCCCCAAGCCGGTATTCAATCTCGTTAGCAGCATCGGTCACCGCCTTGCTGTCGGCCACGTCGGCCTGAACGGCACGGGCGTTGATCCCAAAACGGCGCAACTCCTCTTCTGTGGAGCGCAGGCTCTGCTCGTCGCGGGCAATGATGCCCACATCGTAGCCCGCTTTGGCAAAGTGCAGCGCCGTGGCTTTCCCCACGCCCGCCGTACCGCCGGTAATAACGATCACAGCCATAGCCTTTCCCCTTGTTTCAGACGTTATCCCAGCCGGAGAGTATTTCGATCAGTTCAGACAGGGAATAACGCACCGCTTTATCCACCACATCCTGACATTCACCGGAAAACAGCACGGTGCGGGTTTCCGTCTTTCCGCGAATATTCCAGCCGAAGCAGACCGTACCGGCTGCGGTGCCATCGTCTCCGCCTTCCGGTCCCGCATAGCCGCTGATGGCAAGGCCGATATCCGCCTCGGCAATTTCGCGAATTTTAGCGGCCATCTCGGTCACCGTTTGTTCACTGACGGCGGTGAAGCGCTCAATGGTTTCGTGCCGCACGCCGAGGATCCTCTCCTTCGCCGCATCGCTGAACACCACCATGCCAACGTCATAAAATTCCGCCGTGTTCTCTTCGGCACAAAGCGCAACCGCGAGATTGCCGCCGGTACAGGACTCTGCGGTGGTTAACCGCAAACCTCTGTCCGTAAGCTGAGTGGCGAGCTTTTTCGTCAGCTCGCTGATGGTGCTGTTGCTGTCGTGAATAAGGTTGCTCATCGCGTTGCCCCTTAATTTTCGTCAGGAATAATAGAAATATGACCATTACGCTCAAGAATAGCGTATTTAATCTCCTTCAATTCTGTAATACCGTGATTCTGACGGGCTGATACCAATATGTCATCACAGGATACATCGACCTTTTTCAGTTTATCGGCAAGGGGAACACCGTTCTCCACCAATATCACCGGCGTGCCATCAAGAATATTCTCAACAGTGGAAAAATATTTTTTCAGTAGGCCAAAAATAATATCCACAACCACCAGCGTCGTTATTGTAATCATTGCTCCGGTGACGGAGAAATCTTCGCCAAGCAGCGCCTGTTGTGTCGCCTCGCTGATAATTAAGAGCAAAATAAGGTCAAAACTGGTCATTTGTAGCAGAGCGCGTCGCCCGGCAACTTTAAACACAATGACCAGAAACAGGTAAATTGCCAGGGCACGAAAAACCATGTCCATATTCGACTCCTAGGGGTAAATAAACTGCCAGAAATGGATATCTGGCTCGTTGTTTACGCGGATACTGTTTGTCCACTTCCCTGCTTTTGACGGCGTGATGAATAACAAAACGGTAAATTTATCGGTCTGTTGTAAACGATCGTAGACGAGAAACAGGGTATTCCCCCGGCTGTACATGCTGTCCGGCTGTGGCCAGACGCTGCCGGGCTCATATGCGTCGCTGCTTTCGCTGGTCATGCTGAGGGTATATTTCCCCTCAGACGTCACCGGAAACGTCAGTGCCATCCGCGATTCGGTCTGGCGGCGACCGAAGCGCTCATAGCTCAGGGTCAGGGATTTTGCTTCGTTTGTTTTCTCCACGTCGCTGACCGCGCCGCTGGAAAACAGGCCGGCTATCGCGGCCACGATAATAGCTAACAGCACAATAAAACCCACCTGGCGAAATGCATACTCAAACGTCAGTAAACGGCTACTCTCTTTTATCCCAGGCACTTTTTCATTTTTTGGTTCCATGGCTGTGGTCACCGTTTCGCTTAATTGCCGAAATTTATGATTTTCCTGTGCAAATGCTTTTAAGACTTATCACATTTGCCACATAAAGGAATAGCAACAATACTTAATAAGTCAAGACATCCAAAATGAAGGATATCAGATGAAATTATCAGTGATTTCAGCCTTGTTAATATTAATTATCCCTACTGCATGGGCAGATAATAACGGCGGGTTACAAAAGGGTGACGCGCCGCCACCGCCGCATGCGCTGGACAGCGGTTATCGTGGTACCGATGATGCGCGCATTATGACCATTACTCAGGCCAAAGAGATGCATGATGGTGCCTCTATTTCATTGCGCGGCAATCTTATTGATGGCAATGGCGATAAATACGTTTTCCAGGATAAAACCGGGAAAATCGACGTTATTATCCCGAAAGCCGTATTTGACGACAGAACCGTGGAACCTGACAACATGATCAGTATTAGCGGCTCGCTCGATAAAAAATCATCCCCACCCGTAGTGCGGGTCAGCCACTTGCAAAAATAATTCAGCGAAGCGTTAACGCTGTAACTATCCATCAAATCTCACCCCTAACAAGGAGTTAGCTATGAGTGATAATGAACAACGTACGAACGCTTACCCAACGCCACCTTTCCCGGAGCAGCCTCAGACGCCACCGGGCCTGGCCTCAGAGATGGAACCCGTACCCGACCACGGCGAGAAGAGCTACAAAGGGCATGGTCGTCTTGCCGGTAAGAAGGCGCTAATTACCGGGGGCGATTCCGGCATAGGACGCGCGGTAGCCATTGCCTATGCCCGCGAAGGGGCAGATGTCGCGATTAACTATTTGCCGGAAGAGGAAGAAGACGCAGCGGAAGTCATCGCCCTGATTAAAGCGGAAGGACGGAATGCCGTCGCGCTTCCGGGCGATGTGCGGGACGAAACTTTTTGTCAGAACCTGGTGGAGCAGGCCGTCTCAAAACTGGGCGGGCTGGATATCCTGGTGAATAACGCAGGCCGCCAGCAGTACCGTGAATCGCTGGAAGAACTGACCACGGAAGATTTTGACGCGACCTTTAAGACCAACGTCTATGCGCCTTTCTGGATCACAAAGGCGGCGTTGCGCCACATGAAAGCCCCCGCCTCCATCATTAACACCTCATCTGTACAGGCGGTGAAACCGAGCGCCGTACTGCTTGACTATGCGCAGACCAAAGCCTGTCTCGCGGTGTTTACCAAAGCGCTGGCGAAACAGCTGGGACCGAAAGGGATACGCGTGAACGCGGTAGCGCCGGGACCTTACTGGACCGTGCTTCAGCCCAGCGGTGGGCAGCCACAGGAAAAAGTGAAACACTTTGGCGAGAGTACCCCTCTGGGACGCCCGGGACAGCCCGTGGAGATCGCACCGCTGTATGTCACCCTGGCCTCGGATGAGTGTTCATACACCTCCGGGCAGGTGTGGTGTTCAGACGGCGGGGATGGCGTCATCTAGCGCTCAAGGCGCGCAGAGTAGGCCGGGTAAGGCGAAGCCGCCACCCGGCAAATTGTTGCAGGCGAATGCTAAAGGGCTGCGAAAGCAGCCTTTTTTACGTTTAAGGGGTGACGACAGGAAACCAGAAGCTGAAGCTCTCCATGCAGCGCAGCATTTCGTTTACCTTCGCGGCATTGCCGACGATCGTCACCTCTCCTGCCTGTTGCGCCTTTTTCAACGTGGTGTCTTTGAGGATGATTTTATTCAGCGTTTCGCGGCTGAGCGTGATGGTTGCATCCGGATCTTGTGCCTGAGCGTTGGCGCTATGGTTCAGCACGCCATTCTCCAGCTCCAGCTTGTACCTGCCGCCCTCGCGGCCCAGATCAACGTTAAAAATCCCTCTGGCATTCGCGGCTCTGACGCCGTTAAGGTGAACGCCGAAGTAGTCAAAAATCATCTCAGTCGACATGGCACGGACCGCATCCGGGCTGGCGGTATTGGGCGTCGGCATCCTCTTCACGCCGTTACGCAACGCCTGCGCACCGGTGAGGTAGGCGTTACGCCAGGGTCCTGACTCAGCCTGGTATCCCAGCTGTTCAAACGCGTCCGCTTCCAGTTCGCGCGCCGCCTTATTATTGGGATCGGCAAAAACGACTTTATTCATCACCTGCGCCACCCAGCGGTAATTTCCCCGGGCATAATCAACCCGGGCTTTTTCAAGGATCGCGCGGGCTCCGCCCATGTAATCGACATATTTTTTCGCCGCCTCGACCGGAGGCAGTTCATTGAGCGTCGCCGGATTGCCGTCGAACCAGCCAAGATAGTAGACATAGGTGGCTTTGACATTGTTGCTTACCGAGCCGTAATAGCCACGGCCTGCCCAGGATTTCGCCAGCCCGTAAGGCAGGGCGAAATTAGCGGCTATCTCATCCCTCGTCAGCCCTTTATTCGCCAGCCTCAGCGTCTGGTCATTGATATAGCGGTAGATATCACGCTGGCTTTTCATCAGCTTCACCACTTTCTTATTACCCCATGTAGGCCAGTGGTGCTGCGCGATAATAATTTCCGCTTTATCCCCCCAACGATCGAGGGCGTTATTGATGTATTTTGACCATGCCAGCGGATCGTGTATCTTCGCCCCGCGCAGCGAGTAAGTATTGTGCAGGGTGTGAGTGACATTCTCTGCTGCTTCAATCAGCTTTTTCTCTTCCACATACCAGAGCATTTCAGACGGCGCTTCCGACCCCGGCGCCAGCATAAAATCATAGGTGAGACCGTCGATGATCTCTTTCTGCCCGTCTTCGGTAATGGCGTGAGTGGGCGCGATAAGCGTGACCGTCCCGGCTGAGGTGGTCGTCCCCAGACCCGCCCCTACCTGACCTTTTACATTGGCCTTTAACAGGTTTCCGTAGATATAACTGGCACGGCGGCTCATGGCATTTCCGGCCATGATATTTTCCGATACCGCCTCTTCCATAAAACCTGCTGGAGCATAGACTTTCACTTTGCCGGTTATCACTCCCGCTTCATCGACTACGCCACGCACGCCGCCATAATGATCGACATGACTATGGGTATAAATAACGGCAACAACCGGGCGTTTGCCACGATGTTGAACGTAAAGATCCATGCCCGCTTTGGCCGTTTCCGCAGACACCAGCGGATCGATAACCGTGATCCCCTCTTTGCCCTCTATAATCGTCATATTCGACAGATCGAGGTTACGGATCTGGTAGACGCCTTCCGTGACCTCAAACAGACCGCCAATAGTATTCAGCTGCGCCTGACGCCACAGGCTCGGGTTGACGGTATCCGGCGCTTTTTGCCCTTCTTTGATAAAAGCGTATTTCCGGGGGTTCCAGATAACGGCGCCTTTTTCGCCTTTAATCACCGCGGGTGGCAGCGGGGCAATAAAGCCTTTGTGCGCATTGCGGAAATCCGTCTTATCAAAGAAGGGCAGTTGACCATAAAGTGCATCATTCATCTCTTTCGTATGGGCAGTGGCTCCCTTCCCTTCCTTTTGTGCCAGGACAGGCAATGAGGTCAACGACACTAATAGCAGACCAGCAACGGCCATCGCACTAACGAGAGTTTTAAATTTCATACTTCCTCGAGGAGTTATATTCACGCTGGCGGTACATGGGGGGAAAGGAGGCTATCACCAGGCTTATCTTTAACCTATGGAAATAACGTTTATAAATAAATTAGTTTATTCTTTCGTCGCTGCATCCTTAAGGGATAATGCTGAGTCCAGTTATTTTCCCGGAGTGATTCGATGAAGAGCCTGCCGTTCTTTTTCGCTGTATTTACCCTCAGCACATTAACATCCTGTAGTTCTCCCCAACCAGACAATGTTGAAAAAATTAATCATCTGCAAATTCCACTGGTGTTGCCGGGGGAAAAACCGCCGCAGGTACAGATATCGCATATCGCGTCTCTTTATCAGGAAAATAAACAGCAGATCGAGACCTTAACGCGCAGCGTAAAATCGCAGTATCTACAGGACACCACCGCAAAAGAAATTTTTGTTGCGGACAGTGCCGTTCAACGCGTTTATGCCTCGCTGACCAAACTGGAACAGCTAGATATGGTTAATCAGCAATACCTGAAAGATAATAATGTCACGGGCCTGCAAAATATTCATATCATTCTTGAACCGTTATTCACCAGCTGAAAATAAAAAACCCGGCAACATAAGCAGCCGGGTTTTTATTAATGGGCATATCACGGGCATCAGTCGTACTGACCAAAGCGATAGCTAAGCCCTGCGGTGACGGAACTCAGGTCGCTGCTCACGCCGATCTGGTTAACATTGCCCACGTTGCTTACCCACTGATACTCCAGGCGGCCCGCCCAGTTTTTATTGAAAGCGTATTCAGTACCCACGGCTGCAAGCGGGCGCACACCGGTTTCAAAACGATTGTGACCACTTACATCGGATTCAGCGCGATAGCCCATTGCGCCGGCACGGCCGTAAATATCCCAGTCACTGGTCAGGGCATAACTGGCCTTCAGAGACATTTGCAGCCCCTGCGTCTTCATTTGCGCCCCGGCGCCATGCTGACCTTTAATCTGCATGTTACCTAAATAATCATAACCACCTTCTACCGCAAGCCATGGGGTAATCTGATAACCCGTATAAACACCCCCGCCGACATTATCATGGTTAAAATAAAAGTGATCGGAATACGTGTTCTCAAACGCTTTTGAACCCATATTGGTATCAAAATAGTGAGACCAGCCGAATTTAGCCCCGCTATACCAGGTGCCCGCATCAGCGGCGGCGAACGCGGAAGTGGCGGTAAATGCATTAGCCATAATCAATGCGATAACTGTCTTTTTCATAAATATACCGTTTACTTGATAATGTTAAATCTGAGAAAGCAAACGATATAGAAAATTAACGGTAGCGTTAATTGCATTTCTGTTTAATTTTAAACTTCCGCTAGAATGACTCGGGTAAATGTCTGACCTCAAGCAGATATCCACCGCGCTTAAAGGCGATATATTCCCCCTGCTTAAGGGCAGATAATACATTGAGTATACTGCTGCGAGAGAGCAGCGTACGATCCTGGATATATTCCAGAATCGTGGTACGCAAACGCGTCTCTTCCGGGAGCAAAATCATTTCCTGAAGGTGGTTACGAATAACGGAATAGGTACGCTGCTGGAGTACCTGAGCATCACGGAATATTAAATAGGCCGTATGGTATGAGAGCAGCGCGGCGACATCCTCCCAGACGCCCTCGGCACGAAACAACTCAGCCGCCTTGTCCGCATCGAGACGTAAAATAGTCGACTCTCTTTCAGCACGGAGAAGGTGCCCCTGCGTAGGCTGGATCATCTCTGCAATACCAAACAAATGCGGCTCGTAAACGGTCACTACCACCAGTCCATCCGAAGCCCGCAGCAGGGACAGCTCTCCTTCCAGAAAGAGGTACATCTGCTGTTTCCCCTTCCGTAACCAGGTGAGTCGCTTACGCGGAACAACGTGCACTTTCTCCGCTATCGGCTCAAGGATGGCGGTCAGTCGTTCGATGGATCTTTCGGGTCGAACAGGCGGTAAAATATGCATGGTACAACCTTCTGACATTGAATATCTGCCATTATAGACCATATATTTTAAGCGGTTAGCCGATCAAAACTGATAGCTGTAGTTGACGCTGGCAAACCAAAGATAAGGATGATCGTAACTTCCGGCAAACGCCGTCGGGGATTTCACATGAGACGACTGCATATGAAGATACGACACGGCAATACCAATATTGCTGGCCGGGGTGATCTGATACTGGGCTCCCGTGCCAAATCGCCACTCATCCCCGGTGGGTAAAGTTAAGGCCACATCACTCTGACTCTCATACGGCGAGCTGTCGAACGCCACACCGATATTCAGTCGCCACTGAGGTGTTGGACGATACTGCACGCCCACCGCGCCGTGCCACGTATCCTTCAGGCGGCTGACGTTGTTCAGTTGCCGATCCCCAACGACGATTTGCGGGGCACCGAACTGGCTCCAGTCCTGCCAGCCGAGATCGCCCATAACCGACCACCGAGGGTTAATATCATGCACAAGACTGAGCATGATTTGCTGCGGCGCGCTGATTTGTGCCGACACCGGGAGGTCGTAGGCACCATTCTGTACTCGAGCTTTGCCGTTAACAGAGTAGCGATAGTTCGTCTCGCTGTTCCATGTAATACCGGCTCGCGTCTGGTCGGTCAGTTGCATGAGTAGCCCAAGCCGATAGCTCATGGCCCAGTCCTCATCATGCTGCCGATAGTCATTATCATTAACGTTGCGGGTCAGCGAGAAATAACCGTAATTAACGTTGGCGGACGCCCCTATTGAGAGTCGGTCGTTGAGCTTGTATGCCAGTGACGGACTGAGCGTCATTGCAACCAGGGTACTCTTTTTAATCAGCCTGTCGCCCGCCCAGCTACCGTAATCGATCCCCAGACCGTAATTACCGTAAAGCCCGATCCCGGCATAAAGATCATCGTTTATCTTCTGGCTATAAAAGGCGCTGGCATTCGGGATGGTTTTCATCACGTCGCCGGGGCTTTGATGGGCATGGTTATCCAGCTGGTTGTCGATGGAGCCATCCATAACCTGTAACCCACCGGTGACCATATGATCCGGCAGGCGCGTCATGCCAGCAGGGTTGGTCATGATTGTCGAGGCGTCCTGCGCACGAGCCGCCTGCCCTGCTCCGGCAAGCGCGGTATCTTCGGTGCCGGCTTCATAAAAATAGAGGGCGCTGGCATGGGCACTGGAGGCGGCAAATAAGCCCGCGCACAGGAGGAGTCGTGTTTTCATCTGCGATCCGGGAAATAAAAAATTTGCCGACAGATATAACAGGGGCGCCTGATGACGTAAAAAGGAAGAGGGTTTAATTTTAAATTATGCGCGGTTCAGCCCCTCTTAATATCTCTGACAATTCAGCGACGTCCGGAATACGACGCCGCTACGTCCTGCACCTGTAATACGTTCAGGTACAGGACGATAAAATCCAGGAATTATGTTCAGGTTTATCCGGACTTACTTATAATGCTCCAGATTGGTTTCCGGGCCTGTTCTGGCAATTTCCTGAGCTTTGCCGAAACTTTCAATCAGGCACTTATATTCCGGACAGACATGCTCTGCCAGGATCTCAGCAAAGCGAGAACCTTCCGCGCGGTTCCAGGTTCTCATTAATTCAGCGACAATGGCAAACGTATCGGTAGGGATCGCTCCCGCCTGAGCCACGCGCGCGATGGTGGTATCGGTCGCGATTTTGGACCAGTTCCCCGAGGCATCCACAACACAGTAAACCTTATACCCCTCCTGGACAGCGCTAACCGCAGGGAACGCCATGCAGACGCTGGTGAGCGTGCCGGCAATAATCAGGGTCTTTCTGCCCGTCTTTTCCACTTACTTCACAAACGCCGGATTATCCCAGGTATTAATCTGCCCGGTGCGTGGAACATACACGGCATGGGGTGCATATTTGTGAATTTCCGGGATGAGCGGGCCATTGGGACCGTCAGGAACAGAGGCCGTGGTGATCACCGGGATATTTAAAAGCGTGGCAACTTTGGCTATCGCTGTCACATAATTACGAAGGTCTGGTACAGGCACATCACGTACCGTGTTGAATAAGCCACTCTGATGGTCGATGAGTAAAATTACAGCGTCATCAGTATCAATCATACCGTTTGTAGCAGCCATATTTCTTTCCTCATGATTTCTTTTACATTGCCGTCAACTCTCCCGGCTCCGCGATTTTACATGCACATGGTCAGGGTATAATGCATTGATAAATCATAATGAATAGTAGTCCGATCCGGTCTGAATACCGCATCATTTCAGGACAATTTCTGGCACGGTACGCTGAGCCATCGACGCTGACGGAAGCCCTCGTGAGGAGAAGAAATCTTTACAATGCCGTTACGCGGCCATTCGTATTCGTTCGGCTGAAGGCAAGCGTTACTCACTACTGGGATCGCCCTTATCCTCCCGCATGGATTCGATAAACTCCCGTTGCTCCTCTGTGAGTTCAAGCTCATCCAGCAAGCGATCTAACTCTTCTTCAGGTGATTCCTTTTGGTTCTTTCTCTTCCCGGTAGCCATACTCACCCTTGAGTTATTAGGATTAATCTCAGGGTATCCAGGGTGCAGGAAATGTGCAACTTAGCGTGTTATGCCGACAACCGATCATAACAATGAACGAAAGGGGGAAGCAGGTACGCCAGTACAGGAAAGACTGATAGGGGTATTCCTGTTCCGGCGATGAAAGATAGCCAATTGAAAGCCTTGCCAGATTACATACGGGCTTTGCAATAATCGAGAGGGTGCAATGCCTACCTTCCCTTTAATTTAACTTAACTCAAATTTAATCACATTTAAATTAATGATTTTGTTAGATTTAATCGTTTATTGCTCTCTCACATATAGGTACACTTTCTCTATGGTTTTTTTTATAACAGCATGAGGAAAAAGTGAAAATGGCTATTCCAGCTTACCTATGGCTTAAAGATGACGGTGGCGCAGGATGGGCGCAAAGCCGCGCAGGAACAACGGATCCGGCTTTTGGTGATTGGTTTGGCTCAACGCCTTACGGTGATGATCCTAACGACCAGTACTGGATAAGAGCGGGTATCGACTATGCAAAACGCACAGGTTTTTAAGAAGCGGTATCTACTTCTGATCCTGTTGGCTGTTGTCGCCTATGGGATATACAACTTGCTGCACTTTTCACCACTTGAGCAAGTGATTATTAAGAAGGCGAAAGTTAACAATCTGGCTAATCTTTACATCACAGAAGCGAGTGCAGGAGCCACCACAGGCTTTTCCTACCGTTTCTATCTCTATGATGTAACCAAAGATGATAAAGCGTTTATGGCGAGTCTGGAGAACGATCACCAGCCTTTCATGATCACCACGGACAAAGATGCATTGAAGAAGGTCGAGAATAATGCGATCTACCTTTCCGTGAAGGGAACCATTTACACCTTTCACAGCCCTGCGGATTATCTGGCAGGTGGCTCGATCTACTCCGTCCCTGTCTATTTAACCGCATCACCATACTAAAAACATAGCCAGCTGCCACGCTGGCTCTTTCTCTTCTGGTTTTAGACAACAGAAACCATTAAGCCCCTTAGAGGTTAGAAGACAAGCGTAGCACAGCGATTTCATAAGACTGTCAGAGGGTTACCTGCATTTCGTGTGCAGGGAGGACGTCAATGCTCTACAGGACATAACGCCTAAACAAGTTAGTCAGCGCTACTGAGCAACCTACTGAAATAAAGAGAGTTTTTGAACGGTTCTTCTTGGGGAAATTCTGGAGCGGGCGAAGGGAATCGAACCCTCGTATAGAGCTTGGGAAGCTCTCGTTAGTCCATCTCAACATTGTACATATTTTCGTACCTGATAGCGTGATCCTATAGGATCGTAATCATGGCTATCAAGAACAATCAGTATCTTTTTCAAAGTCATTGCGGGATCTGGGTTTTCCAAATCTTCGTACCAAAGTACATGCGCCACATATTCGACAACAAACGAGCCTGGAGAAAGTCCACCGGGACGAAGGATATCGACAAGGCGCGACACTTCAGAAATCACATGCTGATTGAGTTCAACAACCTGAAAGCGATGTTGAACCCTGATCGGGAAGATATCCGCATTCAGAATGCTCTCTCCGTCCTCCACTCCACTGTAAAACAGGCAAAGAGTGTACCAACGGCAATTGGCCCCGTTCCAACGCTGGCAACTGTCCGTGATGAATACATGACTGTTTATAGTGAACGCCGGGCATTCTCTACCCTAAGCAAATCAGCGAGGGCCGTAGAAGTGTTTCTCCAGAGTATTGGGAAAGTTGATATTGGTTTGAACAAGATCGGACGTAGGGCCGTCACAGACTTCATCGAGTGCCAACAATCGAAGGTAGCGCCTCAGACTATCCAGAACTGGCTAACCTCTTTAGGAAGCCTGTACGAGTTCGCCAAACGTCGATATGACGCAATCCCAGACAGCAACCCGTTTCACGGTCACAACCTCGAAGCACGGCGCACAATTGAAAGTTATCAACCGTTTGAAGCCGATCAACTGGTAACCCTTATCAGAGAAGCGGATGACGTTCTACGCGATGTCATATTGATTGGGCTGTATTCAGGAATGCGACTTGATGAGATCGCCAGCATCAAACGGGATGAAATTGTAATGTTGGAGGGTGTCAGATGTTTCTTTGTCAGCAAGTCCAAGACTGTAGCAGGGGTGCGGTACGTTCCGATCCACTCTCTTCTGATCGGCATTATTGATAAACATCTGGCAAATCACAGCGGAGAATATCTGCTGGCACAGTCAAACAATATCATTCGGAAGGATGGTAAACGGGGACCGTGGTACAGCCAAAAGTTCACCCGACTACGTGACAGCACATTGCCCACAGCTACAGATCGGCAGTGTTTTCACAGTTTGCGGGGAATGTTCATTACCAGCCTGGACCGCGCGGGAGTCCCCGAACAACGGATCGGAGCCATCACCGGACACACCGAACAGAAAGCGAAAACCGAAGCATTCAGAACCTACAGCAAAGGCGCGAGGATGAAGGAACTATCGGAGTATGTTGAGTTAGTGAATTACGATATTTAATATTTTAAGGGGGAGATATCCCCCTTAAAGTTATTTCGACCATTCAGTTTTTAACTGATTAACAACTGCATCACTCAAATTATAAGCAGCAAAAGTATTATTTGTTGCATCAACAACAATTAACTTGTCATCGCCATCCATAGCAGCTCTTACTTTTTTGGCGGCTTCTGTTGCGGTGCATGTCGAGTTCACATACCAATTGGATTCCGTAACTTTAGCCCACGCCCCTAATGATTGGATGGCTTTATGTACTGCCGGATAGTCTTTGGTCTTGATCAGGTCGTAAGTAATAAATAAATTATTAGCCATTAACTTTCTCCCAAAGGACAATAAAAATAAAGCGCCCCGTAAGGTGCCCATATATCAATGGTCTTTAAGCCATGCCTGTACTTTCTTAGCCGAATGACCTACGGCCTGTACGGCTTGAATAAGCCTGGCCTCACTAACTCCAAACTTTTTAGCCCAATCACGTCTCTCGTAATCCTGTTTGATACTTATTAAATCATTGTCAGGTGTACCGATTTTTGTCTTGTCATCAGCCATTTTACTGATTCCTCGTGATACAGGCTTATGCCTGCACACTACTTATATGACTCCTCTGCCGCTTCGTAAATGGTCAGTTATCAAACAATTGACACTGGTCATAAAACCAGTAAAAACTTTTTTTCCGAGCTTGCTAACTTTGCCGCTTCGTTATTATCATAAACACTACATATTGTGTTTATTTATATAAAAAATACAATATATACAATCATCCATACTGTGAATAGGCGTTTGAATGGCAGCGAATAGTAAGCAATCTTCACAAAGCGTGTCTCATTTGGCAGCAGAGACCCTTAACAATCCGAACGCCTCGGCGATTCAGAAAAGTTTAGCGGGTTCGGTACTTTCCCAGGCCGGGACAAAAAACCAGACTGGTGCAGGTATGGAAGCCAAAGCATCAGCAGCATTGAAAAACCCGCGCTCAAGCGAAGTTACTAAAACCTTAGCCGGTTCAGTGGTTTCGCAATCAAATAAAAAACGTTAGTTGAGAGAAAAGCCGGGCAATCCCCGGCTTTTTATTCCCTCAGGTAAGCCTCACCCAGCCAATCCTATACATGTGCATCAAATGGCGCTGATCGCCTGTACGCAGATCATGTAAGTATCACCGCTATATTTTTACGATGGCTAAACCAGTGGGACCCTGCCCTGTTAAGGTGGAAAATATCTTGGAGTTTGGGCAGATCTGCCAGGCACCCAAACACCCCGCCCCCCGGGGGCCTATGTCATTTTCTGGAAATATCAGGGCACCCTTCCCGGTTGGCCTCCTGTGCGCTCCCCTGTGGCGTTATTTCCCCTCCTCCTATACAACCCCACAGCTAAACCCTTTCGACACCTCAGGGAGGCTTACAGAGTCTTGCAGGTGATTATTGTAATTTTGGATGGGCATTAAATTATGATTTGGTCGCTATTTGCACAGCAATTTAACATAATGACTCTTACACGTACCTTTTTAACAATCCCGCAACAGGTTAGACCTGTACGCTTTTGAACGTTTCAACCTCTTAACCTCCTGTAACGCCCTCCGGGGGAACTCTTTTCCCATCTGATCCGCCTCTTCAGGCTTACATTCCTGTATTTCCATTCCTCCTGTGAGTAACGCCGTTCACCTGTGGATAACTCCCACGCACTAACCCTATTTTCTACCCTTTCGAGGCGTCCGCCTCTTCAGGCTTTACCTTTGAGCAAAAACACATTTTGGGTTTAGGGCGGTGGCTACCGCCCGGGGTTGTTGAGAGTAATTATCAGTATTACCCACAGATGAGAATAGCTCTCAATTGCAGATTTTCGGGGTTTTGACTTTCTGAGAAAAAAATTTTTTGGGGTTAGAGTGAATTATGCTACGCATACCCCATATGAATAGAAAATTACATCAGCAAAATCAATTAGATATTAGAGGTTAGGGGGTCTCGACTGTACATAATTCAACCAACTCACCTCATCTTTACAAGCCTTTATTGGGGCCTGTGCTTCATTTACCGGGTATTTAATCCCTATTTAACGCCATTTAAATGGGGGTGTTTGCAACACAAAGAAAAGGGAGACCGTCCCGGTCTCCGGGTTCCTTTACCCTGGATGCTTCCGCCGATTCCCTGTATCAGCAACTAGCCAAACTGCGCCGCCAGGTGGCCCAAGCGCTGGGCGGTGCCCGCAACTATAGCGACCGTCTCTATGTGATGTGTGACAGTGGCCTGTATGACGTTATCGCCACCAACAAAGAGATTCAAGCGTTTATCCTGCACAGCGTACAGCAGGCGCAGATCTCCGGTGCTGTCATTCCTAACGCATTAAGTGGTTTTAATACCATGTCGCTGGGTCCTGTAACCTTTATCGATCTGGCTGGTGACCCTACCTACCCAGTTGAAGAAAACAGCGGTTTGGTTGTCCCACGTATGACTAACCCTGACGTTTCGTTTTTGCGCCGAATTTCAGGACCATGTAGCCGCAATCAGAGCCTGGCTGTGAAAGGTGGCGTTAAGGATCGCTACGGTTGGACCAGTGTTGACGATGACGGGATGATTAAGATGCAAAGTGAATTTTCTCTGTTGCCTCTCCTGTTGCGTCCTCAGTGGCTGACTACCATCACGCTGAAGTAAGACAGCAAGCAAATTTTAGCCCTGGCATTGCTGGGGCTTTTTACTATTTGAGGTGAGTAATGAAATTAGCGATCAACATTCCGGGGATGGGTGAGGTGTACACCGCCACCAATGCCGATATTATCAACCGTTCGGCGCTGGCTCGTAAGTTGGGGATCGATCAGGTGGCTTTTAGCCGTTACGAAAAGCAACATGGGTTTGAGCGAGCATTAAAAATAATGTTGGAAAAGAAAAAACTCCGGCAGTGCATGAAAAACTGAAAATATTCAAAAGGCTAGCCTGTGAGGGCTGGCCTTTTTTATTACCTTCTGAAATTGGCAATACTCACTGAATTATTGGCCCGACGTTTCTTTCAACTTTATAACTTTAGAATCTAATAAAACCTTTTTATAAATAGCAATGAATTGACTCACAGCCCCAAGGTGTGGTGATAATGGGTCGTTCGTTAGGAGCGCAGCCAAAGACCACAAAAGGGCTTCATACGCACTATAACAGATAGATGTCATCTCGTCATAATCAACTACATAGTTAACAGGTATGGCATCCCCAGCATAAAGAAGAGTATTTCTAAATTCGGCACGTTGTTTTATGAATTGTTTTAATGTCATGCCATATTTTATTTTTACAGTATCTTCCAGCTCTGAATACAATGAATCAACCACTTGATTTTCATCCACATCCTCGCCCATTGTGATAAAAACAGATAGTGGATTCAAAGGGAATTGTACATCTGAGAATGGTAGTTGTAACATGATAACAATTTTCCCGTCATCATGCTTAGGATAAATTTTTAGATTTCTTTCATTTAGGTTAGGAATTGGTGGCACACAATGCCAAAGAATATTCTTCATCAGGAGAAGCACTGGAACAAACATCAGTTTCACTTGATGATTCTTATAACTTTTGACTAGTTCAGTATGCTGAGGCATTTTCTCTTTATTGATTTTCAACCATTCAAATATTGCAACAACTAGTTCCTCTTCTGCTGCAATAAGCCTGATTGAGGCCATTTCAGCGTCAATATCTTTAAGTTTTTTTGCCCTCTCTACGTGCATGATTGCATTTACGACACGAGATAAGACTTTTGTAGGGGCTTTATTGAAAATTAGATCTACAACCTCTTCACCCACTAATTCTTGGAATGTAACAGGCTGAAATTCTGTATATGACATTGAGTGGACCCTTCTTAGCAGAACCAACACCAGGAATAGTCCTAGGTTATATGGTGTGTGTGGTAGACACAATGCCCCGATTTAGGACAATAGATACCAATAAGCCCCGTTAGTGGTACAAGCAACAAGCGGAGCGTAGGGACTTCATCAGATTGTCAGAGAGATCACACCTTATCAGGGTGCTCGTGTACCGTTAGGAGCGTGAGCGAAGCGCTGGCAGAGCCGGATCTGTAGCTACCGGGGCATTACCACTATTCACCTGTTTACGTGGCTCACAGGGCCACACATCGGGCTTAAATGCGTGTGATCAATCTGTTTGGGAGTTATGCCAGGTATGCGGCTTTTTGTTCGTTGTTGTGCTGTCGCGGTAAGAACGTGGAACCACCGCCAGCGTGATGATATGCTCCCTTGTACCACAGACCAATCACGCGACAGGTGCGGGCGTAGAACAATGGGTAGTTTAAGTTGTACCTGCTTTAGCGGGGCAACGTAACTAACTGATAAATCGTAACTTCTTGATTTATCAGGAGACTGGAGCGGGCGAAGGGAATCGAACCCTCGTATAGAGCTTGGGAAGCTCTCGTTCTACCATTGAACTACGCCCGCTTTGAGGTGCGTAAGGCATTATAGACCTTACGCCTCTTCATACAAGCCTTTCCCCCACTAAGTGGCGATTAAATAATCACTTAGCACTTCGGCTTACTGCCCTGCGCCGGAAGATAACGCTGCGGATCGATGGCCGTGGCCTTATAGCGGATCTGGAAGTGCAGCTTAACCGTATCCGTCCCGGTACTGCCCATGGTCGCAATCTTCTGCCCCGCCTTCACGTTCTGGCCGTTATTGACCAGCATCGTGTCGTTATGCGCATACGCCGTAATGTAGTCCTCACCATGCTTAATCATGATCAGGTTACCGTATCCACGAAGCTGGTTACCGACATAGACCACCTTCCCGGCCCCTGAAGCGTAAACCGGTGTGCCGCGTGCGGCAGCGATATCAATACCTTTATTGCCACCTTCCGAGAGCGAGTACGGCGCAACCACTTTTCCGCTTGCAGGCCAGATCCAGCAGCGCTGACCGACCGGCGGCCAGGATGATTTAGGCACCTGATAGGATGGCGTGACTTTGGCTGTTTTACGCGTTGAGGACTTTTTCCCTGAGGAGGAACCGCCGTTAACCTTGAGCTTCTGCCCTACCTCAATAGTATACGGTGGAGAAATATTATTCAGGCGCGCCAGCTCCTTCACGCTGGTTCCCGTGGCGCGTGAGATGCGGTAGAGCGTGTCCCCGCGCTTAACGGTATAGACTGCACCGGAATAACTGCCCATATCCGAAGATTTACTCCCCGAGCATCCTGCTACAAGTAGCGTCAGCGTCAGGCAGAAAACGGCAATGATCGGGTTTCTCGTCAGGCTTCCTGCAAACAAAACAGCTCCTCGGTCAGCGTGAATGGCGCACTATGATAGCAGCCCAAACTGATGCGGGTCATGCCCTTTTCCGCTCTGTGGGCCAAACCGTTCGCATAAGAATGCAGTATAATAATTCCGCTGGTGGTGCTGAACCATTAAGCATTTTGGCACTGGAGCATCAATGAGTATTCAAGAACACGTTATTTTGGTAAATGACCAGGGAAAGGTGATTGGCACTCAGGAGAAGTACGCCGCGCACACGTCACACACCCCGCTACACCTGGCCTTCTCTTCATGGCTGTTTAACGCTAACGGAGAATGTCTGATCACCCGGCGCGCCTTAAGTAAAAAAGCCTGGCCCGGCGTATGGACCAACTCCGTTTGCGGTCATCCACAGGCCGACGAAGCGACAGAGCAGGCGATTATCCGCCGCTGTCGCTTTGAAGTCGGCGCCGAAATCACAGACATCACCCCCATTGCCCCGGAGTTCCGCTACCGTGAAGCCGACCCGTCAGGGATCGTTGAAAACGAAATCTGCCCGGTCTATGCCGCCCGCGTAACGAATACCCTCGCAATCAATGACGATGAAGTGATGGAGTATCAGTGGGTGGAGCTGGACGCGCTATTCCGCGCGCTGGACGCCACACCGTGGGCATTTAGCCCGTGGATGGTGCAGGAAGCGAACACCGCGCGTGAAAAACTCAGCGCCTTCGCGGCGCAATAAAAAAGCCCCGGTGATAAACGCACGGGGCTTTTTTTACGTCTTAACGGCTTATTTCACCGGACGCATCGCCGGGAACAGGATCACGTCGCGGATGGTGTGGCTGTTAGTGAACAGCATCACCATACGGTCGATACCAATACCCAGGCCAGCCGTCGGCGGCAGGCCGTGCTCCAGCGCGGTCACGTAGTCTTCGTCGAAGAACATCGCTTCGTCGTCGCCTGCCGCTTTCGCGTTAACCTGATCCTGGAAGCGCTGCGCCTGATCTTCTGCATCGTTCAGCTCGCTAAAGCCGTTACCGATTTCGCGGCCACCGATGAAGAATTCGAAGCGATCGGTGATTTCCGGGTTCTCGTCATTACGACGCGCCAGGGGAGACACCTCCGCCGGGTATTCGGTGATGAAGGTCGGCTGAATCAGGTGCGCTTCGGCCACTTCTTCGAAGATTTCGGTCACGATACGACCCAAGCCCCAGCTCTTCTCAACCTTGATACCGATGCTTTCAGCGATCGCTTTCGCAGAGTCGAAGTTATCCAGATCCGCCATGTTGGTTTCCGGACGGTATTTCTTGATCGCTTCGCGCATGGTCAGTTTTTCGAACGGCTTGCCGAAGTCGAACACCTCTTCACCGTAAGGCACCTGGGTGGTGCCCAGAATGTCCTGCGCCAGGGTGCGGAACAGGGATTCGGTCAGCTCGATCAGATCTTTGTAATCCGCATACGCCATATAGAGTTCCATCATGGTGAACTCTGGGTTATGACGTACGGAGATACCTTCGTTACGGAAGTTACGGTTGATCTCAAACACGCGGTCGAAACCGCCGACCACCAGACGCTTCAGGTACAGTTCCGGCGCGATACGCAGGTACATGTCCAGGTCCAGGGCGTTGTGATGGGTGATGAACGGACGGGCAGAGGCACCGCCTGGGATCACCTGCATCATCGGGGTTTCTACTTCCATAAAGTCGCGGTTAACCATGAACTGGCGAATACCGGCCATGATCTGGGAGCGAATTTTGAAGGTCTTACGGGATTCATCGTTAGAGATGAGATCCAGGTAACGCTGACGATAGCGCGCTTCCTGATCCTGCAAACCGTGGAACTTGTCCGGCAGCGGGCGCAGGGCTTTGGTCAGCAGACGCAGTTCGGTGCAGTGGATAGACAGTTCACCGGTCTTGGTTTTGAACAGTTTACCTTTAGCGCCCAGGATATCGCCGAGGTCCCACTTTTTGAACTGCTCGTTGTAGATGCCTTCCGGCAGGTCGTCACGAGAGACGTACAGCTGAATGCGGCCGCCAACGTCCTGTAAGGTCACGAAGGACGCTTTACCCATGATACGACGGGTCATCATGCGGCCCGCCACGGACACTTCAACGTTCAGCGCTTCCAGCTCTTCGTTCTCTTTACCGTCGAAGTCTGCGTGCAGTTGGTCTGAGGTGTGGTCACGACGAAAATCGTTCGGGAACGGCACGCCCTGCTTGCGCAGCGCTGCCAGCTTCTCGCGGCGGGTTTTCAGTTCGTTGTTAAGATCGACTACCGCGTCAGCGCCCTGTGCTTGTTGTTCAGACATGTTGGTTCCTCATAACCCTGCTTTCAAACTTGCTTCGATAAATTGGTCCAGGCTGCCGTCCAGCACCGCCTGCGTGTTGCGGGTTTCAACCCCGGTACGCAGGTCTTTGATGCGGGAGTCATCAAGGACGTAAGAACGGATCTGGCTGCCCCAGCCGATATCGGACTTGTTGTCTTCCATCGCCTGCTTCTCAGCATTTTTCTTCTGCATCTCCAGCTCATAAAGCTTCGCTTTCATCTGCTTCATGGCCTGGTCTTTGTTCTTATGCTGGGAACGGTCGTTCTGGCACTGTGTTACCAGCCCGGTTGGAATGTGGGTAATACGCACCGCAGATTCCGTACGGTTAACGTGCTGACCACCCGCGCCGGATGCGCGGTAAACGTCGATACGCAGATCCGCCGGGTTGATGTCGATATCGATATCTTCATCGACTTCCGGGTAGACAAACGCGGAGCTGAAGGAGGTGTGACGACGGCCGCCGGAATCGAACGGGCTCTTACGCACCAGGCGGTGAACGCCGGTCTCGGTACGCAGCCAGCCGTAAGCGTAATCGCCAATAATCTTGATGGTGACGGATTTGATACCCGCCACTTCACCTTCGGACTCTTCGATAATCTCGGTTTTGAAACCGCGCGCTTCCGCCCAGCGCAGGTACATGCGCATCAGCATGCTCGCCCAGTCCTGCGCTTCGGTACCGCCAGAACCTGCCTGAATATCGAGATAGCAGTCAGCGCTATCGTATTCGCCGGAGAACATGCGACGGAATTCCAGCTGCGCCAGCTTCTCTTCCAGCACGTCGAGCTCTGCCACGGCTTCGTTAAAGGTTTCTTCGTCGTCGGCTTCGACAGCCAGCTCCAGCAGCCCAGAAACATCTTCCAGACCCTGCGCCATTTGATCCAGCGTATCTACGATGGCTTCGAGGGAGGAACGCTCTTTACCCAGCGCCTGAGCGCGCTCAGGTTCGTTCCAGACGTCCGGCTGTTCCAGCTCGGCGTTTACTTCTTCGAGACGCTCTTTCTTGGCATCGTAGTCAAAGATACCCCCTAAGAACGTCAGAGCGCTCCGTGAGGTCCTGAATGCGGTTTTTTACCGGATTAATTTCAAACATGGTCTGTTTTCTTTTATGAGCTTGTCAAAATGCGGTGATAAGAGCGGGATTGTACCGAATCCACGCCCTTTTTTATAGAGATTACTGACGCTAAATTGGCCAGATATTGTCGATGATGATCTGAAGGGAGCGGTTACCGCGGAACTCGTTAATATCCAGCTTATAGGCCAGCTCAACCTCGCGCACGCCGTTGTCCGGCCAGATGGAGGTATCAACGTTAAAGGCGATGCCGTCGAGCAGCGGTCCGCCGCCGACCAGTTCCACCATCACTTTGAGATGGCGTTCGCCCACGATGCGCTGTTGCAGCAAACGAAAACGTCCGTCGAAAAGCGGCTCCGGGAACATCTGCCCCCACGGGCCGGCATCGCGCAGCATCTGCGCCACCTCCATGGTCATTTCAGCCGGTGAAAGCTCACCGTCAGAAACCACTTCACCCTGCAACAGAGCCGGATCGATCCACTCGGTGACCAGTTCGCCAAACAGACGCTGGAATTCGTCGAACTTCGCCTCTTCCAGCGACAGGCCTGCCGCCATCGCGTGACCGCCGAACTTAATCATCAAGTTTGGATGCAGCGTATCCAGACGCTCCAGCGCATCGCGCATATGCAGACCCTGAATGGAACGACCGGAGCCTTTCAGCGTGCCGTCCCCGGCGGGGGCGAACGCGATCACCGGGCGGTGGAAACGCTCTTTAATGCGCGACGCCAGAATGCCCACCACGCCCTGGTGCCATTCGGGGTGATACATCGCCAGCCCGCCCGGCAGGGTATCGCCGCTGCGCTCCAGCTTTTCGCACAGGGTCAGCGCTTCGGCCTGCATGCCCTGCTCAATCTCTTTACGGGTCTGGTTGAGTGCGTCCAGCTCACTGGCCAGCACGCGCGCTTCGCCGATGTTGTCGCACAGCAGCAGCGCAACGCCAACCGACATATCATCCAGCCGCCCCGCCGCGTTCAGGCGCGGGCCGAGGGCAAAGCCTAAATCGCTTGCCGCAAGCTTCAGCGGATCGCGGTTGGCAATTTCCAGCAGCGCCTTAATCCCCGGACGGCATTTACCTGCCCGAATGCGGCTTAAGCCCTGCCAGGTGAGAATACGGTTATTGGTATCGAGCGGCACCACGTCCGCCACGGTTCCCAGCGCCACCAGATCGAGATACTCCGCGAGGTTCGGCACGGCAATCCCGCGCGATTCGAACCAGCCCTTATCTCGCAGCAACGTGCGTAACGCCAGCATCAGATAAAACGCCACCCCTACTCCGGCCAGCGATTTCGACGGGAAATCGCAGTCGCGCAGGTTCGGGTTAATGATGGCTTCGGCGGCAGGCAGAGTTTCGCCTGGCAGGTGGTGATCGGTGACCAGTACCGGGATCCCCAGCGCATGGGCATGATCGACCCCCGCATGAGAAGAGATCCCGTTATCCACGGTCATGATCATCTGTGCGCCACGGGCGTGGGCCTGATCGACCACTTCCGGGCTGAGGCCGTAGCCGTCTTCAAACCGGTTCGGCACCAGGTAAGTCACGTTATCACAGCCCAGCGCACGCAGGCTGAGCACGCTCAGCGCGGTACTGGTTGCGCCGTCGGCATCGAAATCGCCCACCACGACAATCCGCGTGCCTTCCCGGAACGCGTCGTAGAGCATTTCAGTCGCTTTTTCGATGCCATTCAGCGCCTGCCAGGGCAGCATGCCTTTGACGCTGCGCTCAAGATCGCTTGCCGTACGCACGCCACGGCTGGCGTACAGCCGCTTTAACAGCAGCGGAAGCGTGTCTGGTAAATCCGCGGTTTCACCCGCATCGCGGCGGCGCAGTTTTATCGGGGCTTTCACGCGAATTATTTACCACCCATCTGTTTCTGGTGCTCGTCGAGGAACGCTTTCATCTCTTTTGGACCCTGGTAGCCCGGTACCACGTAGCCGTTACTCAGCACAATGGCTGGCGTACCGCTCACGCCAAACTGTACGCCCAGCGCGTAGTGGTTAGCGATGTCGATATCGCAGGACGCGGGCTTCACGCCTTTGCCGTTCATCGCATCATCAAAGGCCTTGTTGCGGTCTTTCGCACACCAGATCGCTTTCATATCCTGCTCAGGCTGGCTCTGCACGCCGGCGCGTGGGAAAGCCAGGTAACGCACGGTAATGCCCAGCGCGTTGTAGTCTTTCATCTCTTCATGCAGCTTGTGGCAGTAGCCGCAGGTGATGTCGGTGAAGACAGTAATAACGTGCTTTTCCTGCGCCGCCTTGTAGACAATCATCTCTTTTTCGAGCGCGTTCAGGTTTTTCATCAGCAGCTGGTTAGTGACGTTCACCGGCTGCGCGCCGCTCACGTCGTACATAGGCCCCTGAATGATGTGTTTGCCGTCTTCGGTCACGTACAGCACGCCGCTGTTGGTCAGCACCGTTTTCATGCCAGCCACCGGCGCTGGCTGGATCTCGCTGCTGGCGACGCCGAGTTTCGTCAGAGACTGTTTAATGGCGGCATCGTCCGCATGGGCAATACCGGAAACCGAAGCTGCCAGCAGGGTGAGCAGCGCTAAAGACTTTTTCATATTTGTTCCTGTAACAATTCGTCGGCACTCACGCGCGAGGGTGGTGCTGTTGGTGTAGCTGCCGCAGGCGTTCCGTCGCGACATGGGTGTATATTTGCGTCGTTGAAAGATCGCTGTGTCCAAGCAACATCTGCACCACGCGTAAATCAGCGCCGTGGTTTAACAGATGCGTCGCGAAGGCGTGACGCAAAACGTGCGGCGACAGCTTCTCACTGTCAATACCCGCCAGTGTGGCGTAATGTTTAATGCGATGCCAGAACGTTTGTCGCGTCATCTGCTGCGCGCGCTGGCTCGGGAACAATACATCTATGGAGACGCCGTTCAGCAGCCACGGACGCCCGTGTTCCAGATACGTCTCCAGCCAGTAGACCGCCTCTTCACCCAGCGGCACCAGCCGTTCTTTGTTCCCTTTACCGATAACGCGCACCACGCCCTGACGCAGGCTGATATCGCTCATCGTCAGGCCCACCAGCTCGGAAACGCGCAAGCCCGTGGCATACAATAGTTCAAGCATGGCTTTATCGCGTAACTCCAGCGGAAGGTCAACTGCGGGCGACTGTAATAATCTCTCAACTTGTGCTTCACTGAGATCTTTTGGCAGCCGCTGAGGCAGTTTAGGCGATGCCAGCAGTGCGCTGGGGTCATCCGCGCGGATCTTCTCGCGGTACAGGTGCTGGAACAGGCGGCGCATGGCGCTCAGCAGACGTGCAGAGCTGGTGGCTTTGTACCCCCCTTCCATCCGCTCAGCCAGTAACCCTTGCAGGTCATCGCTTTGCGCGCTTTCAAGCGTCAGCCCACGATGTGCCAGCCACTCGACCAGCAGCGTGAGATCCCGACGATAGGCGCTGAGCGTATTTTCAGCGAGGTTTTTCTCCAGCCACAGCGCGTCGAGAAACTGTTCGATGAGTGCGAGATCCTTTTCCACATCAGCCCCTTTGGTTCTGCAATCTGGCCATTATGCCTGAATGCCATCGGTTTCTGGTACACTACGCGCAAAGTCATAGCAAGAATTGAGATAGTTACGCGATGAATATTGGTCTGTTCTATGGTTCCAGCACCTGCTACACCGAAATGGCGGCGGAGAAAATTCGTGACATCATTGGCCCGGAACTGGTGACGCTGCATAACCTGAAAGATGACGCGGTTGCCTTGATGGAGCAGTACGATGTGCTGATTCTGGGTATCCCTACCTGGGACTTTGGTGAGATTCAGGAAGACTGGGAAGCCATCTGGGATCAGCTCGATTCAGTCAATTTTGAAGGCAAAATCATTGCGATGTACGGCATGGGCGACCAGTTGGGCTACGGGGAGTGGTTCCTTGACGCACTCGGCATGCTGCACGACAAACTGGCGCCAAAGGGCGCGACCTTTATCGGCTACTGGCCTACGGAAGGCTATGAGTTCACCAGTCAAAAACCGATTATTGCCGACGGTCAGCTGTTTGTCGGGCTCGCGCTGGATGAAACCAACCAGTACGATCTTAGCGACGAGCGCCTCCAGAGCTGGTGCGAGCAGATTCTGGGTGAGATGGCCGAGCAGTTCAGCTGATTTACTCCTGCGTCGGCTGTTGCACGATCAACCGGCGCAGATCTCGCCACTCCGCGGGATCCATACTGTCTGCGGCCAGCCACAGGTGCTGGCGACGGTTATCCTCGACCCGACGCAGCCGTAGCATCATCCCGGTATTAAGCATCCACGGCGTCCCCATCATCTCCCACTCTTTTCCCTGCCAGCGCAGGCGAGAATCCATCAGCAGCTTAATTTCACCCTGACGGGCGTTGATTCGACGCTGGCTGCGCACGCTGTCAAACACCACAAACGACAGCAATAGCAACCACAGAGGGGTATAGCTAAGCGGCCACGGCACCAATAACACCAGTGCCGCCACCAGCCCGTGGAGCAGTAAGGACATCCACTGTGAGCGCCACGAGACGCGAAGATCAGATTGCCACAGGACCACGTTCCTGATTCCGTGTTTGAATTAATTGCACCATCCGTTGCAACTCGGTGTCGGCGGGCTTGCCGTGATTCATCAGCCAGTTGAATAAATCCGGATCGTCAGACTCAAGCAGACGGACAAACAGGCGCTTATCGTCATCGCTTAAGCTGTCGTACTCATACTCGAAGAAAGGCATGATGGAGATATCAAGTTCACGCATGCCGCGACGGCACGCCCAGTGAATACGGGCCTTGTTGTTAATATCCATGTTCTGTTTCCTGCATTACGTTTGGCACAGTCGGTATCCCGTTTGGTATTCATTATTGCTCTCCGGGAACACCTGCTAGTGTAACGTGTTTTTGACCGTTTCTTTACTGGAATATTGCGAACCTCGAGCAGGCTCCCTGAATAATCCTTATAAAGACAGCGGATTACACTATTTTGCGTAGCGCCACGCATAACCGCGTAATGGCACGAATGGCCTGCTGAAAGCGCTTGCATTGAATACAGTCTCTTTTACCATTAGGTATTATCAAAGCGTTAAGCAATTCAGGACATCACTATGGCATTTACACCATTTTCTCCTCGCCAGCCCGCCGCCTCTGCGCGTCTGCCGCTGACGCTGATTACTCTTGATGACTGGGCACTGGCGACACTGACTGGTGCGGACAGTGAAAAATACCTGCAAGGCCAGGTCACGGCGGACGTGGCGCAGTTGACTGAGCACCAGCATCTGCTGGCCGCGCATTGCGATCCAAAAGGCAAAATGTGGAGCAACCTGCGTCTGTTCCGCCGTCAGGACGGATTCGCCTTTATTGAGCGCCGCAGCCTGCGTGACGCCCAGCTTAAAGAGCTGAAAAAATACGCGGTCTTTTCTAAAGTCACCATCGCCCCGGACGATGAACACGTTCTGCTGGGGGTCGCGGGTTTCCAGGCGCGTGCAGCGCTGAAAAACCTGTTTGCCGAGCTGCCGGATGCTGAAAAACAGCTGGTCAGCGAGGGAGCGACCTCCATTCTGTGGTTCGAACACCCGGCGGAGCGCTTCCTGCTGGTAACCGACGAAGCAACGGCGGAACGCGTCACTGACGCCCTGCGCGGTGAAGCACAGCTCAACAACAGCCAGCAGTGGCTGGCGCTGAACATCGAAGCGGGCCTGCCGGTGATTGACGCGGCAAACAGCGCGCAGTTTATCCCGCAGGCGACAAACATCCAGGCGCTGGGTGGTATCAGCTTTAAGAAGGGCTGCTACACTGGTCAGGAAATGGTGGCGCGTGCGAAATTCCGCGGCGCGAACAAACGCGCCCTGTGGACACTGGCTGGTCACGCCAGCCGTGTGCCGGAAGCGGGTGAAGATCTTGAGATGAAGATGGGCGAAAACTGGCGCCGTACCGGCACCGTGTTAGCCGCCGTCCAGCTCGATGATGGCCGCCTGCTGGTGCAGGTTGTCATGAATAATGATATGGAGCCCGACAGCGTGTTCCGCGTGCGGGATGATGCAAACACGCTCAGCATTGAGCCGCTACCGTATTCTCTGGAAGATTGATGCTGTATCGCCCGGTGGCGCTGCGTTTACCGGGCCTACGGTGTTGATATTCTCCCTCTCCCTGTGGGAGAGGGTCGGGGTGAGGGCATCAGACCGCACCTTACAAAAAAACTACACCTGCCCAACATACAGATAAATTGCCAGGAAGTGGCACACGCTGCCGCCCAGCACAAAGCCGTGCCAGATGGCATGGTTGTACGGAATACGCTTGCAGACGTAGAAAATCACGCCCAGCGAGTAGACTACCCCGCCCACCGCCAGAAGCGTCACGCCCCCCACCGCCAGCTTAATGGCTAACTGATACACCACAATCAGCGACAGCCAGCCCATTGTCAGATAGGTAACCAGCGACAACACTTTAAACCGGTGCGCAATGGTCAGCTTAAACAGGATCCCCAGCAGCGCCAGGCTCCAGATCACAATCATCAGGCCACGCGACAGCGGTGAGTTGAGCCCCACCAGCAAAAACGGCGTATAGGTACCCGCAATAAGAAGATAGATAGCGCAGTGGTCAAATTTCTTGAGCCATATCTTCGCCCGTTGATGCGGAATAGCGTGATACAGCGTTGAGGCCAGGAAAAGCAGGATCATACTCCCGCCATACAGACTGTAGCTGGTAATGGCCATCGCGCTGGCGTTGGTATCCACTGCCTGTACCAGCAATAACACTAAGCCGACAATCCCAAAAACCAGGCCAATGCCGTGGCTTATACTGTTGGCTACTTCCTCAGCCAGCGAATATCCCTGTGCGATTAATGGTCTGCTCACCATACTTAACTCCGGGAAAACAAAAGATGATTATTCATCGCCAGTCTATGCTAACTGAGAATGATTCCAGTGAACACCTGTTAGCTAAAATAAATCCACATTCAAGATTTATCCTTATAAATCAGCATAATGTAAAAACAATCCACCGCACAGGTGTAAATGATTTCATTAACATCTAAGTAATCAAGGAGATAAATCCGTCTCCCGTCCTTCGTCATCATGGTATGCTTCAGGAATAGTGTCCGACAGCGAGTTTAGCCATTGTGAGTATGTTCAGCCATTCCGCCATTGCCAGCCTCAACAATCTGGAAATGATGGTCTACAACTATGTCATTAAGAACCGCGATAAAGTGATGTACATGACCATCCGCGAGCTGGCGGATGCGGCGGGCGTTTCCACTACTACCATCCTGCGCTTCTGCCGCAAGCTTAACTGCGATGGCTACTCGGAATTTCGGGTGCGCTTTAAACTCTATCTGGAGCAGAACGAGCCGCAGCAGGCGAATTTTGGTGCCAGTGAAATCATCAGCTTCTTTAAAAGCGTAAATAACGAAGAGTTTGATGCGCTATTAGATAACGCCGTCGATATTATTTTATCATCTGAACGAATTATTTTTGTCGGTGCGGGCACCTCCGGATCGCTGGCAAAATATGGCGCACGTTTCTTTTCAAATATCGGGAAATTCAGCAACCATATCGACGATCCTTATTTCCCGGTCACTAACGACATGGCTAAAAATGCGCTGGCTATTGTACTCTCCGTCTCCGGCGAAACCGAGGAGATCCTGCGCTTCGCCAGCCAGTTCAGCCTGCACCACTGCAAGGTGCTCTCAGTCACCAGCCACGAACATTCACGTCTCGCAAAGCTGGCGGACTTTAACCTCTCCTGGCATGTCCCGCAAACGCGCATTGGCGGCGTTTACGATATCACCACGCAAATTCCCGTCATCTATATTCTGGAATCATTAGGCCGGAAACTGGCGAAGAAATTAACAGAATAAAACATCCTGTTTTTTTGATGTGACAAATTACAATTTCCGCAAAATGTTATATCGTGACATTTAATTCCGCTTTGCTAGACTCGAAATCAATAAGTCCTGAATTGAGAATAGCAAAGATGAAAAAACTCACCTTACCGAAAGATTTTTTATGGGGCGGCGCGGTAGCGGCGCACCAGGTTGAAGGCGGCTGGAACAAAGGCGGCAAAGGGCCAAGCATCTGCGACGTGCTCACCGGCGGCGCACACGGCGTTCCGCGAGAAATCACGCAGGAAGTGATTGAAGGCAAATATTACCCCAACCACGAAGCCGTCGACTTCTACGGCCATTACAAAGAAGACATCAGGCTGTTTGCCGAGATGGGCTTCAAATGTTTCCGTACCTCCATCGCCTGGACGCGCATCTTCCCGAAAGGCGACGAAACTCAGCCAAACGAAGAGGGGCTGAAGTTTTACGACGACATGTTCGATGAACTGCTGAAGTACAACATCGAGCCGGTGATCACCCTCTCCCACTTTGAAATGCCGCTGCACCTCGTTCAGGAATATGGCGGATGGACCAACCGTAAAGTGGTCGATTTCTTTGTGCGCTTCTCGGAAGTGGTATTTGAGCGCTACAAAAATAAGGTCAAATACTGGATGACCTTCAACGAAATCAACAACCAGCGCAACTGGCGTGCGCCGCTGTTCGGCTACTGCTGCTCTGGCGTGGTCTATACCGAGCACGACAACCCGGAAGAGACCATGTACCAGGTGCTGCACCACCAGTTCGTGGCCAGCGCGCTGGCGGTGAAAGCCGCACGCCGCATTAACCCGGAAATGAAAGTCGGCTGCATGCTGGCGATGGTGGCGCTCTATCCGTACTCCTGCAAGCCAGAAGATGTCATGTTCGCTCAGGAATCCATGCGCGAGCGCTACGTCTTTACCGACGTACAGCTGCGCGGCTACTACCCGTCTTACGTGCTGAACGAGTGGGAGCGCCGTGGCTTCTCCATCAAAATGGAAGCGGGCGACGAGCAGATCCTGCGTGAAGGCACCTGCGATTACTTAGGTTTCAGCTACTACATGACCAACGCGGTCAAAGCGGAAGGCGGTACCGGTGACGCCATTTCCGGCTTCGAGGGCAGCGTGCCGAACCCACACGTCAAGGCGTCCGACTGGGGCTGGCAGATTGATCCGGTAGGCCTGCGCTATTCGCTGTGTGAACTGTACGAACGTTATCAGAAGCCGCTGTTTATCGTGGAAAATGGTTTCGGCGCCTACGACACCGTGGAAGAGGACGGCAGCATCAACGATGACTATCGCATCGACTACCTGCGCGCCCACGTGGAAGAGATGATGAAGGCGGTGACCTGGGATGGCGTGGATCTGATGGGCTACACGCCGTGGGGCTGCATCGACTGCGTCTCCTTCACCACCGGCCAGTACAGTAAGCGCTACGGCTTTATCTACGTCAACAAGCACGACGACGGTACCGGTGACATGTCCCGCTCCCGTAAGAAGAGCTTTGAGTGGTATAAAACCGTCATTGCCAGCAACGGCGAAACGCTGTAATGGCTCGCCCTCTCTGCAAGCGGAGAGGGCAAACCGCTTATCTTCCAGACACTTCTTTACAGCTTTTGCGTTGCCAAAATATGTTCGCCCGATAATATAGGCGTCCTGAATATTTGAGGCGAACATGATCAAGCGACAACGCAACGCTATCCTGCTTGTAGCCCTGGCCTGCCTGGTGGTGCTGATATGCACCGCCCAGCGGATGGCCGGGATGCACGCGCTTGTCATGAACGTCACCGCCACGAGCCAGTCTGTCCAGCAGGGGCAGGAGAGTACCGACGCACCGGTAACCCCGTGTGAGCTTAGCGCCAAGTCGCTGATGTCGGTCCCGCCTGTTTTGTTTGAAGGCGCCCTGATTGCCGTCACCCTGCTGCTGGCGTTGCTGGCAGCCAGTCCACCGCGCCGCGAACGGCAGTGGCCTCCCCGCGTTATCTCCCCGCCCCGGTTAAGGGTGCATCTGCGATTATGCGTCTTCCGTGAATGAGCCTTCGCCTGTTACTTCAGGTTAATTCATTATTTACGGAGAAAATTTATGTTTACTGTATTCAGGCGACTGCTGGTCTGCCTGCTTTGGCTATGGCTGCCCCTCAGCCAGGCTGCCGACAGCGGCTGGCTGCGCGCCGCCGATAATCAGCACGCCAGCGTCAGGCTGCGTGCACAACCCGAAAGCACTGGCGAAACCCGCCTGCTGCTGGACGTCGCCCTGCAAAAAGGCTGGAAAACCTACTGGCGCTCGCCGGGCGAAGGCGGCGTCGCACCCGCGATTAAATGGCATCAGCCCGTCGAGGCGATCTGGCGCTGGCCTGTGCCGCAGCGTTTCGACGTCGCGGGCATCACCACGCAGGGCTACCACGGCGATGTCAGCTTTCCCATCACTCTGCGGGGCGACGTCCCGAAGATCCTGAGCGGCGTACTGACGCTCTCCACCTGTAGCAACGTCTGTATTCTTACCGACTACCCGTTTTCGCTGAACATGACCGCATCCGCAGGCGCCGGTTTTGATTACGATTTCAGTCGGGCCATGGGCACCCTTCCGCTCAGCGGCGGGTTGACCTCAACGCTTAACGCCACCTATGCCCCCGGCAAGCTGACCGTAACGGCGCAGCGTGACGCAGGCTGGCAGGCACCGTCCCTGTTTATCGACGGTATGGATGATGTTGATTTCGGCAAACCGGCCCTCACCGTGCGCGGTGACTCGCTGGTCGCCACCGTGCCCGTGACGGACAACTGGGGCGAGGCCGCGCCCAACCTCAGCGGCAAAACCCTGTCGCTGGTTCTGGCCGATAGCGGGCAGGCGCAGGAGTCCAGCCTGAGCATTCAGCCGGGGAACGCCGCGCCGACGCTCTCGTTAGGCTGGGTGCTGCTGATGGCGCTGGCGGGCGGTCTGATCCTTAACGTCATGCCCTGCGTACTGCCCGTGCTGGCCATGAAGCTGGGCACGCTGATGCAAACCGAACGGCAGGCGCGGGGTCAGGTACGCCGACAGTTTCTTGCGTCGGTAGCCGGGATCGTGATCTCGTTCCTCGCGCTGGCGCTGATGATGACGGTTTTACGCTTAGGCAATCAGGCGCTCGGCTGGGGGATCCAGTTCCAGAATCCGTGGTTTATTGGCGCGATGGCGCTGGTGATGGTGCTTTTCAGCGCCAGCCTGCTGGGGTTGTTTGAAATCCGTCTCCCTTCCGGCGCCAGCACCTTCCTCGCCACGCGCGGCGGCAACGGGCTTGCGGGTCATTTCTGGCAAGGCGCGTTTGCCACGCTGCTGGCGACACCCTGCACCGCGCCGTTCCTGGGTACGGCGGTCTCGGTCGCGCTGGCGGCGCCGCTTCCCCTGCTGTGGGGGATCTTCCTGGCGATGGGTATCGGCATGAGCCTGCCGTGGCTGCTGGTGGCGGCCTGGCCGGGGCTGGCCCAGCGGTTGCCGCGTCCGGGACGCTGGATGAACGTCGTACGCGTAGTGCTGGGGATGATGATGCTCGGCTCATCGCTGTGGCTGCTGAGCCTGCTGACGGTGCACATTGGCAGCCTGCCCGTCATCACGCTGGGCGTGTTCCTGATCCTTACGCTGCTGCTGGTCACCGCCTGGCGCTACCGCTGGCAAACGGCACTGCGCGCCGGGGTATTAGCTGTAGTGGTGGCCGGGGCGGTCGCGTTTGTATCCGGTTCCGGCGGCGAGGGTTCCCGCCGCGATCGTATTCACTGGCAGCCGCTCAGCGAGCAGGCCATTGCCCGCGCGCTGGCGGAGAACAAACGGGTGTTCGTCGACGTGACCGCCGACTGGTGCGTGACCTGTAAAGCCAATAAATACAACGTGCTGCTGCGCGACGACGTGCAGGATGCGCTCTCCTCCCCGGACGTTGTCGCCCTGCGCGGCGACTGGAGCCGCCCCTCAGATACCATCAGCCAGTTCTTAACCACGCGCGGCAGCGCCGCCGTACCGTTTAACCAGATCTACGGACCGGGATTACCGCAGGGCCACGTGCTGCCTGCGTTGTTAAGCCGCGAAGCGGTGCTGAGCACCCTGTCCGATGCAAAAGGAAAATAGCATGAGAGCCTTCGTTGCCTTACTTCTGCTGTCGTTATCAACGTTCGGTTTCGCCGCACCTTCTGATGACGCTTCCAGCGACCAGCTGGCAAAACTGCTGTTTAACGACCCCAACAGCCCGCGAACCGGCGCGACATCGCCGAAGCTGACCATCGTCTCCTTCACTGACTACAACTGCCCGTATTGCAAGCAGTTCGACCCAATGCTTGAGAAAATCGTGCAGGAAAATCCCGACGTGCAGCTCATCGTCAAACTGCTGCCGTTCAAGGGACAAAGCTCGGTAAATGCCGCGAAAGCGGCACTCTCAACGTGGCAGCAGGCGCCGGATAAATTCTGGGCGCTCCACCAGCGGCTGATGATGAAAAAGGGCTATCACGATGACGCCAGCATCGCCGCCGCGAAGGCAAAGACCGGAACGGACAGCATTAAAACGGATGATAAAACCATGGACAGCCTAAAGATGAACCTCATCCTGGCGCAGGTGCTGAATATTCAGGGTACCCCGGCGACCATTATCGGCGACCAGATGGTGGCGGGCGCAATTCCGTATGACGACCTGGAGGGGCTGGTCAAAGAACAGCTGGCAAACGCCCGTGGCAAGTAAGCTTCCGCGCCTGCTGCGCGAGCTGGGCGTGTGGCTGCTGATTGGCGTAGCCGTGAGCCTGGCGGTGGACTATTTCCGCCAGCCCGCGCTGCCGCAGAATTTCTCCGCGACGGCACTGCACACCCTCGACGGTCAGCCCGTCGATCTTATCGCCATGAGTAAGGAGCGACCGCTGCTGGTCTACGTCTGGGCGACATGGTGCGGCGTCTGCCGCTATACCACGCCGTCGGTGGCGACGCTTGCCGCGGACGGGGGTAACGTGATGTCGGTTGCGCTGCGCTCGGGCGATAACGCGACGCTCGAAACATGGATGAGGAAGAAGAAGGCGATGATGCCCACGGTCAACGACGCCAGTGGAGAACTGGCGCGTGAGTGGGACGTTAAGGTGACGCCAACGCTGGTAGTGATCTCTCACGGCGAGGTGAAGTCGATCACCACCGGCTGGACCAGCGGCTGGGGAATGCGCCTGCGGCTGTGGCTGGCGTCGTAGCGTTACTTCCCGCCAGCCAGCTCCAGGAAGCTACCGGTGACATAGGAGGCTTTGTCGCTCAGCAGCCAGGCAATGGCCTGGGCGACCTCCTCCGGCTGACCGCCACGCTGCATCGGTAACATCGACTTCACCCGATCCACACGCCCCGGCTCGCCGCCGGAGGCGTGAATATCGGTATAAATCAGGCCTGGCCGCACGCAGTTAACGCGAATGCCCTGCGCCGCCACCTCCAGCGCGAGGCCGGTGGTCAGGGAATCCACCGCCCCTTTTGAGGCGGCATAATCCACATATTCCCCCGGCGCGCCCAGCCGTGATGCCGCCGAGGAGACATTCACAATCGCGCCGCCCTTGCCGCCGTGTTTATGCGACATGCGCTTAACCGCTTCACGGCAGCAGAGAAAATAGCCGGTGACGTTGGTAGCCAGCACACGGTTAATACGTTCAGCGGAGAGATTTTCGATGGTGGATTGTTCAAACAAAATCCCGGCGTTGTTCACCAGCGCGGCGAGCGGCTCACCTTCGCGATCGATGCTGTCGAACATCGCCATCACCTGCGCTTCATCGCTGATGTCCGCGCGTACGGCAAAGGCTTTACCGCCCGCGTCCACGATCTGATTAATGACGTCCGTCGCGGCTTTGATGTTGTGATGAAAATTCACCGCAACGGTGTAGCCTTCGCTTGCCAGCTGTAGCGCGGTGGCTTTACCAATACCCCGGCTGGCGCCGGTGACCAGTGCAATTGCCATTCTTTTCTCCCAATAAAAAAGCCGGGTGGCGGCTTCGCCTTACCCGGCCTACGTTACTACAGGAACAACGTTACTGGTATTCGCTCATCGGCACGCAGGAGCAGAACAGGTTACGGTCGCCGTAAACATCATCAAGACGTTTCACGGTTGGCCAGTATTTGTTTGCCACACCTGCCGGGAAGACAGCCAGCTCGCGGGTATAACCGTGGTTCCACTCTGCCACCAGTTCGTTCTGTGTATGCGGCGCGTTCACCAGCGGGTTATCTTCCAGCGTCCACTCCCCGCCTTTCACGCGGTCGATTTCGCTGCGGATCGCCAGCATGGCGTCGATAAAGCGATCCAGCTCCACCTTGCTTTCAGATTCAGTCGGCTCAACCATCAGCGTACCCGCTACCGGGAACGACATGGTTGGCGCGTGGAAGCCGTAGTCGATCAGGCGCTTGGCAATATCCAGCTCGCTGATGCCCGTCTCTTCTTTCAGAGGACGAATATCGAGGATGCATTCGTGCGCCACGCGACCGTCGCGACCGGTATAGAGCACCGGATAGGCGTCCTTCAGACGCGTTGCGATGTAGTTGGCGTTGAGGATCGCCACCTGGCTGGCTTGCTTCAGCCCTTCCGCGCCCATCATGCGGATGTACATCCAGCTGATTGGCAGGATAGAGGCGCTGCCGAACGGTGCCGCGGAGACCGCGCCCTGACGGGTCAGCATGCCTTCAATCTGCACCACGCTGTGGCCCGGCACAAACGGTGCCAGGTGCGCTTTCACGCCGATTGGGCCCATCCCCGGGCCGCCACCGCCGTGCGGAATGCAGAACGTTTTATGCAGGTTCAGGTGCGACACATCCGCGCCAATAAAGCCCGGAGAGGTGATGCCCACCTGGGCGTTCATGTTTGCGCCGTCGAGGTAAACCTGGCCGCCGAACTGATGCACCACTTCACACACTTCACGGATAGTTTCTTCGTACACGCCGTGGGTGGATGGGTAGGTCACCATGATGCAGGAGAGTTTGTCGCCCGCCTGCTCGGCTTTGGCGCGCAGGTCGGCCAGATCGATGTTGCCGTTTTTGTCGCACGCCACAACCACCACTTCCATTCCTGCCATCTGGGCAGAAGCCGGGTTGGTACCGTGGGCAGAGCTTGGGATCAGGCAGATATCACGGTGGCCTTCATTGCGGCTTTCGTGATAGTGACGGATCGCCAGCAGACCAGCGTATTCACCCTGCGCACCGGAGTTCGGCTGCATGCAGAGCGCGTCGTACCCGGTCAGCTTCACCAGCCAGTCGGAGAGCTGGTTGATCATCATGTGATAACCTTCCGCCTGCTCAGCCGGGCAGAACGGGTGCAGCTCAGAGAATTCAGGCCAGGTAATTGGGATCATCTCAGCCGCGGCGTTCAGCTTCATGGTGCAGGAGCCCAGCGGGATCATCGCCTGGTTCAGCGCCAGATCTTTACGTTCCAGAGAGTGCATGTAACGCATCATCTCGGTTTCGCTGTGATAGCGGTTGAACACCGGGTGAGTCAGGATCGCGTCGTCGCGCAGCATGCTTTCCTGAATGGAGCGGCTGTCGAGCGCAACCTCTTTGTCGAGCGTATCAACGTCCAGACCGTGTGCGTCACCCAGCAATACGTTGAACAGGGTCAGGATATCGTCACGGGTGGTGCTTTCGTCCAGCGTAATGCCGACCGCATTGTGAATGTCGCTGCGCAGGTTGATTTGCGCTGCCTCGGCGCGCGCCAGCACGGCCGCTTTGTCTGCTACCTCGACGCACAGGGTGTCGAAGTAGTGCTCATGACGCAGTCTGAGACCTTTCTGTTGCAGACCGCAGGCCAGGATATCGGCCAGACGGTGGATGCGGCTGGCAATGCGTTTCAAGCCAGCCGGACCGTGGAACACCGCGTACAGGCTGGCAATGTTAGCCAGCAGCACCTGCGAGGTACAGATGTTGGAGTTCGCTTTCTCGCGGCGGATATGCTGCTCGCGGGTCTGCATCGCCATGCGCAGCGCGGTGTTACCGGCGGCATCTTTCGATACGCCGATAATACGGCCTGGCATGGAACGTTTAAATTCATCTTTCGCGCCAAAGAACGCCGCGTGCGGGCCGCCGTAGCCCATCGGCACGCCGAAACGCTGGGCTGAGCCGAAGACAATATCCGCGCCCTGTTTGCCTGGCGCGGTCAGCAGCACCAGCGCCATAAAATCAGCGGCGACGCTAACAATAACCTTACGGGATTTCAGCTCGGCGATCAGTGCGCCGTAGTCGTGCACTTCCCCGGTGGTGCCCACCTGCTGCAACAGCACGCCGAAGACGTCCTGGTGATCCAGCACTTTTTCAGCGTCGTCGACAATCACCTCAAAGCCGAAGGTTTCCGCACGGGTGCGCACCACGTCCAGCGTCTGGGGATGCACGTCCGCCGCCACGAAGAAGCGGTTGGCGTTTTTCAGCTTGCTCACGCGCTTCGCCATCGCCATCGCTTCGGCGGCGGCGGTCGCTTCATCCAGCAGCGAGGCAGAGGCGATATCCATACCGGTCAGATCCAGCGTCACCTGCTGGAAGTTCAGCAGCGCTTCCAGACGGCCCTGGGAGACTTCTGGCTGATACGGGGTATAAGCGGTATACCAGCCCGGGTTTTCCAGCATGTTACGCAGGATCACGGGCGGTAACTGCACGTTGGTGTAGCCCATGCCAATGTAAGACTTATAGCGCTTGTTAAGGCCGGCGATGGCCTTCAGCTCCGCCAGCGCGGCGAACTCCGTCGTGGACTCGCCTACCTGCGGCGGCGTAGCAAGCTGGATGTCTTTTGGCACGATCTGGCCGATCAGTGCGTTTAATGAATCCGCGCCAACTGTCTTCAGCATCTCCTGCTGTTGCTGAGCATCCGGCCCAATGTGACGTTCAATGAAGGCGCCACGGTTTTCAAGCTGGCTTAAAGTCTGTGTCATGAGCGATGGTTCCTGAAACATGCAGTGAATTTAAGTTCCCTCTCCCTTTGGGAGAGGGTTAGGGTGAGGGGAAGATTGGCACCCTCACCCCTGCCCTCTCCCAAAGGGAGAGGGGGATTACTGATTACTCGTCTTCTAACAGTGCTTCGTACGCGGTCGCATCCAGCAGCGCGGCAACCTGCGCTTCGTCGCTGGCTTTGATCTTGAAGATCCAGCCGCCTTCATACGGTTCGCTGTTGACCAGCTCCGGGGAGTCGCTCAGCGCGTCGTTCACGGCAACAATTTCACCGCTCACCGGGGCGTAGATGTCAGAGGCCGCTTTAACGGATTCCGCCACCGCACAGTCGTCGCCTGCGCTCACGGTTGCGCCCACTTCCGGCAGGTCAACAAACACCATGTCGCCCAGCAGCTCCTGCGCGTGCTCGGTGATCCCAACGGTGTAAGTGCCGTCCGCCTCTTTGCGCAGCCACTCGTGTTCTTTGCTGTATTTCAGTTCCGCTGGCACATTGCTCATTGAAGTTCTCCTGATAAAAATAGTTAGGCGACCGGCTTACCGGCGCGAACAAAAATCGGTTTGGTCACGTTGACCGGCATTTCGCGGTTGCGGATCTGCACCACCGCCGTTTCGCCAATCCCCGCCGGCACGCGTGCCAGGGCAATACTGTAGCCGAGCGTCGGGGAGAACGTTCCGCTGGTGATCACGCCTTCGCGATGATTGCCATCGGCATCGGTGAAGCGTACAGGCAGCTCGCCGCGCAGAACGCCTTTTTCTTTCATCACCAGGCCGACCAGCTGTTCAGTGCCCTTCTCGCGCTGCATCTCCAGCGCTTCACGGCCAATAAAATCACGGTCAGCCGGTTCCCACGCAATGGTCCAGCCCATGTTGGCCGCCAGCGGAGAGACGCCTTCGTCCATCTCCTGACCGTAGAGGTTCATCCCCGCTTCCAGACGCAGCGTATCGCGCGCGCCCAGGCCCGCAGGCTTCACGCCCGCCTCCACCAGCGCACGCCAGAAATCAGCGGCCTTCTCGTTTGGCATCGCAATTTCGTAGCCCGCTTCACCGGTGTAGCCGGTGGTGGCGATAAACAGATCGCCCGCCTGCACGCCGAAGAATGGCTTCATGCCTTCGGTGGCTTTGCGCTGCTCGTCGCTGAACAGAGAGGCGGCTTTCGCCTGGGCGTTTGGCCCCTGCACCGCAATCAGCGACAGATCGTCACGGACGGTGATGTCTATGGCGTAAGGTTCAGCGTGTTGGGAAATCCAGGAGAGGTCTTTTTCGCGGGTGGCGGAGTTTACAACGAGGCGGAAGAAATCTTCGGTGAAGTAGTAGACGATGAGGTCGTCAATCACGCCGCCAGAGGCATTGAGCATGCCGGTATAGAGCGCTTTGCCCGGCGTCTTCAGTTTGGCGACGTCATTTGCCAGCAGATAACGCAAAAACTCCCGGGTGCGGCTACCGCGCAGGTCGACAATCGTCATATGAGACACGTCGAACATACCGGCATCGGTGCGCACCGCGTGGTGCTCATCAATCTGCGAGCCGTAGTGCAGCGGCATCATCCAGCCGTGGAAGTCCACCATGCGGGCGCCGCACAACACGTGCTGTTCGTACAAAGGAGTCTGTTGAGCCATCTTTTCCTCGTTGAAAAATTCACCGTGAAACCCGGTGTCGGCCTCGCGATCGGGGGCCGACGCAAACGTTCTCTTTTACCTGAACTTACCACCGAAACCGGCGGTTAACCATAAGGTAAAACGGGTCATCACATTAGCTTATGACCAAAAATCGCTGAAAAGCCTACAGAGTTATTCACTGGGAAAATGCGATTAAACCCGCATAAAATTAACAATGATCTAACAGGGTTTAGCAGATGGTGATATTTCATGCGGAAAAACGGGCCGAATTTCCGTAACATAAAAATAGTTAGATTAGATTTTCTAATGCGAAAAATGACGTGAAATTAGATTATTTCAAACGAGGAAATTTCCCCGGCGCGGAGGCCGGGAAAATAAAGTGTGACGGGGATCGAGATTAACGTAACCAGTCGGGAAGATCGTTGAGGCCCATTGCCTGACGAAGAAGCTGCGGTTTTACGCCGGGAAGGGTGTCGGCCAGCTTGAGGCCAATATCGCGCAGCAGTTTTTTCGCCGGATTCGCTCCGGCAAACAGCTCGCGGAAGCCCTGCATACCCGCCAGCATCATCGCCGCACTGTGTTTGCGGCTGCGCTCGTAGCGACGCAGATACAGATGCTGACCAATATCTTTACCTTCCCGATGCAGGCGACGCAGCTCTTCAACCAGCTCAGCCGCGTCCATAAAGCCAAGGTTCACCCCCTGCCCGGCCAGCGGATGAATGGTATGCGCCGCATCCCCCACCAGCGCCAGACGGTGCGCGGCAAACTGACGCGCGTAGCGACCGGTTAACGGAAACGTCTGGCGTTCGCTTTCAAGCATGCACAGGCCCAGACGGTTATCAAACGCCACGCATAGCGCCTGACTGAAGGCATCCGGCGTCGCCTCCTGCATCTGCTGCGCTTTCTCCGGCTCTAAGGACCAGACGATGGAGCAGAGATGCGGATCGGCAAGCGGCAGGAAGGCCAGAATGCCGTCATTATGGAAAATCTGGCGCGCCACGCCGCCGTGCGGCTCTTCGGTGCGGATTGTGGCCACCAACGCGTGATGGCGGTAATCCCAGAAGGTCAGCGGAATATCCGCTTTGTTACGCAGCCAGGAATTGGCGCCGTCGGCACCCACCACCAGACGCGCGGTCAGCATGTCGCCACTTTCAAGAGTGATAAACGCGTCGTTTTCGCCCCACGCCACCTGCTGGAGTTTCGCCGGTGCGATCAGCGTGACGTCGCTGCACTGCTGTGCTTTCTGCCACAGCGCGTGGTGGATCACCGCGTTTTCAACGATGTGTCCAAGGTGGCTGTAGCCCATGCTTTCATCGTCAAACGCGATATGGCCGAAGCTGTCTTTGTCCCACACTTCCATGCCATGGTAACAGCTGGCACGCAGCGCCACGATTTCAGACCAGACGCCAAGGTGCGTCAGTAGCTTTTCGCTGGCGGCATTGATCGCCGAGACGCGCAGCTCCGGCGGTGCATCCTGCGCCACAGGCTGCGGCGCTTTTTGCTCAAGCACGGCCACGCGCAGGCCGCTGCCCTGTAAACCACAGGCCAGCGCCAGTCCTACCATTCCGCCACCCACAATGGCGACATCAACATTTTGCACGGTCAATACTCCTTAACGCGCGACCCAACCCAGGGTCCGCTGCGCCAGCACGTCACGTGCCGGAATGAACAGTTCCATCGCCATCAGCCCAAGGTTGCGACCCGCAACCAGCGGTGCCCAGCGATTGGCAAACAGGTGGACTAAACCGTCGGTGACGCCAATGGTCGCCGCTTTGTCCGCCTGGCGTCGTTTCTGGTAATGGCTCAGCACCGAGTATGCGCCAAAATCCTGTTGTTCGCTCCACGTCCGGGCCAGGAGCTCTGCCAGGCTTATCACGTCACGGAGGCCAAGGTTGAAGCCTTGCCCGGCGATGGGGTGCAGCGTCTGCGCGGCGTTGCCGACCAGGGCGACGCGATGGGAGACAGTCTGCGATGCGGTCGTCAGCGCGAGCGGATAGGCCACGCGTTTTCCGGCATGGGTGATGCGCCCAAGCCGCCAGCCGAAGGCTTTTTGCAGCTCGGAACAAAAACGTTCGTCGGACCAGGAGAGAACCTCATCGGCCCGATCCTGCGCATGGCACCATACCAGCGAGCAGCGCCCGTTCGACATCGGCAGCATGGCCAGCGGGCCGTGCTCCGTGAAGCGCTCAAAGGCCCTGCCGTTATGCGCGCCTGCCGTGGAAACGTTAGCGATAACCGCCACCTGACCATAGGGTTGAGCGCGCCACTCTACGCCGCACTGCGTGGCGATCGCGGAGCGTGAACCATCCGCCGCCACCAGCAGTTGCCCCTCCAGCGTGGTGCCGTTGTCCAGCGTCACGCTGACGGCCTCGTCACAGCGGCTGAAGCTGGCGACGCGCGCCGGACAGTGCAGCGTGACGCCAGGCGCGTCCTGTAACAGACGGAACAGCCGCAGCCCTACGTCATGTAGCTCGACAACCTGCCCCAGCGCCTCGATCCGATAATCGTGGGCATCCAGCGTCACAAACCCGGCATGCCCGCGATCGCTGACGTGAACGGTGCCGATCGCCGTTGCACAATCCGCTATCGCCTGCCAGATCCCAATACGCGCAAGCTGCTGACAGGTTCCCTGCGCCAGCGCGATAGCGCGGGCGTCGAAACCGGGATGATCGGCCGCCTGCGGCGCGACCGCCTCGACGAGATGCACCGGAAGCTGGCCCTGGGTTAACTGCGAAATAGCCAGCGCCAGAGTAGCGCCGGTCATGCCTCCGCCAACAATGATTACGCTCATCCGCGTGCCGCCGCCATCAGCGCCTCGATGTCGTCGGCTTTTTTCACCACGGTCGCGGTCAGGTTTTCGTTACCGGTTTCCGTGATGACGATGTCATCTTCAATACGAATGCCGATCCCGCGGTACTGTTCCGGCACGTCGGCATCCGGCGCGATGTACAGCCCCGGCTCAACGGTCAGCACCATGCCAGGCTCCAGCACGCGCGAACGTTCCGGACCGTATGCCCCGACGTCATGCACATCCAGCCCCAGCCAGTGGCTCAGGCCGTGCATAAAGTACGGACGATGGGCGTTTTCGGTTATAAGGGTGTCCACATCGCCTTTCAGAATGCCGAGCTTCACCAGCCCGGTAATCATGATGCGCACCACCTCGCCCGTAACCTCCTGGATGGAGGTGCCAGGACGGAACAGCGTCAGCGCGGTCTCCAGAGACTCAAGCACGATGTCATAGATTTCACGCTGCGCGGAGGTGAATTTACCGTTCACCGGGAAGGTACGGGTGATGTCGCCCGCGTAACCCTGATATTCACAGCCGGCGTCAATCAGCACCAGATCGCCGTCGCGCAGTTCACTTTCGTTTTCGGTGTAGTGCAGAATGCAGCCATTTTCCCCGCCGCCTACGATGGTGTTATAGGACGGGAAGCGCGCACCGTGACGGTTAAATTCATGGTGAATTTCGCCTTCAAGCTGGTACTCGAACATACCGGGATGGCACTTTTCCATGGCGCGGGTATGCGCCAGGGCGCTGATTTCGCCCGCGCGGCGCATCACGTTCAGCTCTTCTTCAGACTTGAACAGGCGCATCTCATGCACCATCGGTCGCCAGTCCGTCAGGGTGGCGGGTGCAGACAAATTCTGACGTGAGCCTTTACGCAGCTTATCCAGCGCGGTGAAAACAATGTCATCCGCATACGCGTATTCGCCCTGGGCGTGATAGAGCACGTCCAGACCGTTCAGCAGTTGGTAGAGCTGCTGGTTGATTTCGCTGTAGGCCAGCGCGCGGTCCACGCCCAGTTTTTCCGGCGCCGCCTCCTGTCCTAAGCGGCGGCCAAACCAGATTTCCGCGGTCAGATCGCGCACGCGGTTAAAAATCACGCTGTGGTTGTGGGTGTCATTGCTTTTAATCAGCACCAGTACCGCTTCCGGCTCGTTAAACCCGGTGAAGTACCAGAAATCACTGCTCTGGCGATAGGGGTATTCGCTGTCGGCGCTGCGCGTCACTTCCGGCGCGGCGAAAATCAGGGCAGCGCTTCCCGGCTGCATTTTTGCCAGCAGCGCCTGACGACGGCGAGAATACTCTTGACTGGAGATAACCATGACACCCTCCTGTGCGTTATTTTTCTTAGTGTAATGTTGGCTTGCGAACTTCCGGCGCGGTCGGCTGCGAGCGCGTAAAGTTGTCGTGGCACAGCAGAGACGCCACGCGTACGTACTCGATAATCTCTTCGAGAGACATCTCCAGCTCTTCCTGGTCTTCGTCTTCATCGTAGCCGAGCTGGGCGATGTTGCGCAGATCGTCGATCGCTTCACCCGCTTCGCCGGTCACTTTATCCAGTTTAGGCTGGGTTACGCCCAGGCCAAGAAGATAGTGGTTTACCCAACCCGCGAGCGCATCAGCGCGATCGAAGACGCTTACATCGTCGCCTTCAGGCAGATAAAGCTGAAAAAGAAAGCCATCGTCTTCCAGGGAATCGCTGGTTGCGGCGTGCATTTTACGCAGCGCTTCCGCCAGTTCGTGGCCAAACGCCAGCCCTTCGTTGGTGAGGTCGTGGATCAGCGGCTGCCATGAGCTGTCGCTGTTTCCGCCGCACAGTATGCCGCTGATCAGACCGTGCATTTCGGCAGGGGTCAGACCGACTCCCTGCTGGTTCAGTAACTGGTTTAAATCCTTGTAACCAGGCATTTCGTTCTGTATAGACATACGCATTCGTCATCAAAGGGAGGATATTCATGATATGCTACCACTTTGGACCCTGGTGATACCAGAAAAGGGCTTGTATCTTCACATCAGGGTAGCTATAGTGTCGCCCCTTCGCAGCCCCCGGGGCAGTATGCGAAGGCAGCGCAGTCAATCAGCAGGAAGGTGGCATGTCTGCACAACCCGTCGATCTCCAGATTTTTGGCCGTTCACTGCGAGTGAATTGTCCGCCTGAACAAAGGGATGCCTTGAATCAGGCTGCGGACGATTTGAATCAGCGGTTGCAAGATCTAAAAGAACGCACTAGAGTCACAAATACTGAGCAGCTGGTTTTCATCGCCGCGTTGAACATCAGCTATGAACTGACTCAGGAAAAAGCGAAGACCCGCGATTACGCGGCAAGCATGGAGCAGCGCATTAAAATGCTCCAGCAGACCATAGAACAGGCATTGCTTGATCAAGGTCGCAGTCCCGAAAGACCGGGACCAAAGTTTGAATAACACTTCTCAGTTGACTATGGTAGAGTAACTGTGAAGACAAAATTTCTCTGAGATGTTCGCAAGCGGGCCAGTCCCCTGAGCCGATATTTCATACCACAAGAATGTGGCGCTCCATGGTTGGTGAGCATGCTCGGTTCGTCCGAGAAGCCTTAAAACTATGACGACACATTCACCTTGAACCAAGGGTTCAAGGGTTACAGCCTGCGGCGGCATCTCGGAGATTCCCTCTCTTTTCTTCTACCGACTACCATGACTCAACTCCCTGAAGTTTCTGCTTCACGCCAGGACATCCGTCAGCTTATTCGCCAGCGTCGTCGCGCTCTAAGCGCCGAGCAACAGGCACAGTTTGCCCAGCAGGCCGCCGCCCGCATGATGGCCTATCCGCCTGTGGTGATGGCAAACACCGTCGCCCTGTTTCTCTCGTTTGATGGTGAGCTGGATACCCAACCGCTTATCGACCAGCTCTGGCGCGCCGGGAAAAAAGTTTACCTGCCGGTTCTGCATCCCTTTAGCCCGGGCAATCTGCTGTTTCTGCACTACCATCCGCACAGCGAGCTGGTGGTAAATCGTCTGAAAATCACCGAACCCAAACTCGACGTGCGCGACGTGCTCCCGCTTTCCGGGCTGGATGTGCTGATTACACCGCTGGTGGCGTTTGACGAGCAGGGCCAGCGATTGGGCATGGGCGGGGGATTCTATGACAGGACGCTACAAAACTGGCAGCAGTACGGATTGCAGCCGGTGGGGTATGCGCATGATTGCCAGGGCGTGGAGGCATTACCCGTAGAGAAATGGGATGTGCCGTTGCCGGCGGTGGTGACGCCCAGTAAAACCTGGACCTGGTAGAACAAAGCCGGGTGGCGGCTACGCCTTACCCGGCCTACATAAATCCTCGAACATTACAGGTCGGGTAAGCGTAAGCGCCACCCGACACACAAACCGCACGACAACTGTAGGTCGGGTAAGGCGCAGCCGCCACCCGACGCCACAAACTGCACCATCAGTACAACAGGCGCGCGCGAATCGTCCCCGGAATGGCCTTCATGCTCTGCAATGCTTTCTCGGCGATGTCTTCATCCGCTTCGATATCAATCACCACATAACCCATCTGCGAGTTAGTTTGCAGATACTGCGCGGCAATGTTAACGCCCTGCTCGGCAAAGATCTGGTTGATGGCGGTCAGCACGCCAGGACGGTTTTCGTGGATGTGCAGCAGACGACGCCCACCGTGCAGCGGCAGAGACACCTCCGGGAAGTTCACCGCAGAGAGCGTTGAACCGTTGTCGGAATATTTGCTCAGTTTACCCGCCACTTCCAGGCCGATATTCTCCTGCGCTTCCTGAGTAGAACCGCCGATGTGCGGCGTCAGGATCACGTTGTCGAACTCGCACAACGGAGAGGTGAACGGATCGCTGTTGGTGGCCGGTTCCGTCGGGAATACGTCAATCGCCGCACCCGCCAGATGCTTACGCTTCAGCGCGTCGCACAGTGCAGGAATATCGACCACCGTACCGCGCGCGGCGTTGATCAGCAGAGAGCCCGGCTTCATCAGCGCCAGCTCTTCCGCCCCCATCATGTTTTTGGTGGACGCATTTTCCGGCACGTGCAGGCTGACCACGTCGCTCATGTTCAGCAGGTCTGAAAGATGCTGTACCTGCGTTGCGTTACCCAGCGGCAGCTTGCTTTCGATATCGTAGAAAAACACGTGCATGCCGAGGGATTCCGCCAGAATACCGAGCTGCGTACCGATGTGGCCGTAACCGATAATCCCGAGCTTTTTACCACGCGCTTCGTAGGAGCCCGCAGCCAGCTTATTCCACACGCCGCGGTGCGCTTTGGCGTTAGCTTCCGGAATGCCGCGAAGGAGCAGCAGCAGCTCGCCAATCACCAGCTCCGCCACGGAACGGGTGTTAGAGAACGGCGCGTTAAAGACCGGGATACCGCGTTTTGCGGCGGCATTCAGATCAACCTGGTTGGTGCCGATGCAGAAACAGCCAATCGCCACCAGCTTTTCCGCCGCAGCAATAACGTCTTCAGTCAGTTGGGTACGGGATCGCAGGCCAATGAAATGGGCATCACGGATGGACGCTTTCAGCTCTTCAGTGTCCAGCGCGCCTTTGTGAAATTCGATGTTGGTGTAGCCTGCTGCGCGAAGGCTATCGAGCGCTTTCTGGTGCACGCCTTCAACCAGCAGGAATTTAATCTTGTCTTTCTCCAGTGATACCTTTGCCATTTACCCGACCCTGTTTTTATCTGAACTGATGTTGTGCTGGATATAAATCCCGTGCAGCCAACATATCAAAAAAAACTATTGCAGCAATATGAACGTTTGCGTCGGCACTCTGAAGAAAAGTCATACAGAGCAAAATGGCAGAGGAAAATGCTGCGGAAAATTACGAACGTGGCAGGATCGGCAAAAGAGGCGGAAAAACGTGACACAAGTCACCGAATTTAGCTTTTCAAATTTTTTTAGCGGGGGGAGCGTTCCCCCCGTCAGATCATTTTACGATGGTTTTTACACCGTCAGCCGTGCCGATCAGCGCCACATCCGCGCCACGGTTGGCAAATAACCCTACGGTAACGACGCCTGGAATGCCGTTGATCGCATTTTCCAGCGCAATGGCATCGAGGATCTCAAGGCCGTGAACATCAAGGATCACGTTGCCGTTGTCGGTCACCACACCCTGACGGTATTCCGGACGACCACCCAGCTTCACCAGTTGACGTGCCACGGCGCTGCGCGCCATCGGGATCACTTCGACCGGCAGCGGGAAATTCCCCAGAATGTCGACCTGCTTGGAGGCGTCCGCGATGCAGATGAACTTATCCGCAACGGAGGCAATGATCTTCTCGCGCGTCAGCGCCGCGCCACCGCCTTTGATCATCTGCATGTGGCCGTTGATTTCATCCGCGCCATCAACGTAAATGCCCAGACGGTCCACTTCGTTGAGGTCGAAAACGGTGATGCCGAGACTTTTCAGCTTTTCCGTGGAAGCATCGGAGCTGGAAACCGCGCCCTCGATCTGCCCCTTCATCGTGCCCAGCGCATCGATAAAGTGCGCCGCCGTCGACCCCGTACCAACACCGACAATGGTACCCGGCTGTACGTACTGGAGAGCGGCCCATCCTACTGCTTTTTTCAGTTCATCCTGCGTCATGATCGTTTTGCCTGTGGTGTGAAAACTCAGGGCGCATTATAGAACACGTCGAATGGATTTCGTCTGCCACGAAGGGAAAATTGTGTCATAGTGCAGATTAAGCAAAATTAAGGAGTCAGCCAGAGCAATGAAACGTCCGGACTACAGAACACTACAGGCACTTGATGCAGTTATTCGTGAACGCGGTTTTGAGCGCGCGGCGCAAAAGCTGTGCATCACCCAGTCCGCCGTATCACAGCGTATCAAACAGCTTGAAAACATGTTCGGGCAGCCGCTGCTGGTGCGTACCGTGCCGCCGCGTCCGACGGAGCAAGGACAAAAGCTCCTCGCGCTGCTGCGTCAGGTTGAACTGCTGGAAGATGAATGGCTGGGCGATGAACAGACCGGCTCCACGCCGCTGCTGCTGTCGCTGGCGGTGAACGCCGACAGTCTGGCGACCTGGCTGCTGCCGGCCCTTGCGCCGGTGCTGGCCGACTCCCCTATCCGCCTGAATCTCCAGGTTGAAGACGAGACCCGCACCCAGGAGCGCCTGCGCCGTGGCGAAGTGGTTGGGGCGGTCAGTATTCAGCCTCAGGCGCTGCCAAGCTGTCTGGTGGATCAGCTGGGCGCGCTGGATTACCTGTTTGTCGGTTCAAAAGCCTTTGCCGAGCGTTACTTCCCGAACGGTGTGACCCGCGCCGCGCTGCTGAAAGCGCCTGCCGTCGCTTTCGACCATCTGGACGATATGCATCAGGCCTTCCTGCAACAAAACTTCGATCTGCCGCCGGGCAGCGTACCGTGTCATATCGTTAACTCGTCCGAAGCCTTCGTACAGCTCGCGCGTCAGGGAACCACCTGCTGCATGATCCCGCATTTGCAGATTGAGAAAGAGTTGAAAAGCGGTGAGCTGATTGATTTAACCCCGGGGCTGTATCAGCGCCGGATGCTGTACTGGCACCGTTTTGCGCCGGAAAGCCGCATGATGCGCAACGTCACTGACGCGCTGCTGGCGTTTGGGCATAAGGTGTTAAGACAGGATTGAAAAACTAGCCGGGTGGCGGCTTCGCCTTACCCGGCCTACGGGTTACTGAGCGGGCTTTTCAGTCGGCTCCAGCTGGAACACCACATCAACCTGATCGTCGAACTGAATGGTTGGCTGCTCATAGGTTTCCTGAGCAGAAACCGGCGCGGCGTCCGCCTTCATCATCCGAACCATCGGGCTTGGCTGGTAGTTTGAAACGTGGTAGCGCACGCTGTAAACCGGACCGAGCTTGGTCTTGAAGCCGGATGCCAGCTGCTGCGCCTGATGAATGGCATCATCAATCGCCGCTTTACGCGCTTCGTCTTTATATTTCTCCGGTTGCGCAACGCCCAGCGAGACGGAACGAATTTCGTTCAGCCCAGCCTTCAGCGCACCATCCAGCAATCCGTTGAGCTTATCAAGCTGGCGTACAGTCACTTCCACAGTACGCACGGCGCGATAGCCTTTCAGGATGCTTTTGCCGTTCTGGTAGTCGTAATCCGGTTGGGTACGCAGGTTCGCAGAGCTGATGTCTTTTTTCGCGACACCGTTCTGTTCCAGGAAAGAGAGGTATTGCGCAACACGATCGTCTGCCTGTTTCTTGGCGGAAGCAGCATCTTTCGCCGCCACGTTCACTTCAATTGCCAGGGTTGCAACATCCGGTACCGCATCCACGCTTGCCGTGCCTGAAGTGACAATGTGCGGGCCGTTTGGCAGTTCATTCGCCTGCACCGACACCGCACCTAAACTTACTAATGCCGCCAGGGCCATCACCTTAAACTTCACTGTCATTCCTCCATGTTGCGAAGAGTGCCCCATCAACAGGGCTCATGCCAGCAAGCTTAGCGGGTCTTGTTCAGATGTCCATAAGACAACGCTTAGTTGAACAGTCCCTGTACGTGATGAATCCCCTCTTTCGCCAGCTGGAAGGCAATAAACCACATCACCAGCCCAACCAGGGTATTGATAATGCGCTGCGCTTTAGCGGTACGCAGACGGGGCGCCAGCCATGCCGCCAGGATCGCAAGACCAAAGAACCAGAGGAAGGAGGCGCTGACCGTACCGAGCGCAAACCAGCGCTTGGGCTCAACGTCCAGCTGTCCACCCAGGCTGCCGAGCACCACAAAGGTATCAAGGTAGACGTGCGGGTTAAGCCACGTCACGGCGAGCATGGTGACGATAATCTTCCAGCGCCCCTGCTTCATCACTTCGGCGCTCGCCAGCTCAAGATTGCTGCTCATGGCCGTTTTCAGGGCGCCAAACCCGTACCACAGCAGAAACGCTACGCCGCCCCAGGTAACCAGCGCCAGCAGCCACGGCGACTGCATCAGCAAGGCGCTGCCGCCAAAAATCCCGGCGCAAATCAGTAGCAAATCGCTCACCGCGCACAGCAGGGCAATCATCAGATGATACTGGCGGCGAATGCCCTGGTTCATCACAAACGCATTTTGTGGACCAAGGGGAAGGATCATGGCCGCACCTAATGCAAGCCCTTGAAAATAGTAAGTTAACATTGATAACTCTCAGGCAGTTTTCTCTACGTGCAGACTATACTGCGTGACCATCATTAGATAAAATTTAAAATTTTAATGGTTAATTAGAATCACTAATAAAACCCTGCTGTATACAATATTAAGATTTTATAAAACCTGCCCTCTCGCGACCCGGCGTATGCTGTAATGCCCCAGGCCGAAAAATTCTCACAGGAAATCATATGAAACATCAAGGCGTTGCAATGGTCATCTCCGCCATATTTGCGCTCTTAACTGCATTTCCGGCCATAGCGAGTGCAGGAAAGATACTTCGCTACACGGACCATGAACCGTACGGCAATATGCGTACGCAATTTATCAAAAACGTTTTCTTTAGTGAGATTGAAAAAGAATCGCAAGGCCGCCTGAAAATTGAAGCCCACTGGAAAGGTGATATATCAAGTAGTTACAATGCGCTAAGTACGCTTGGCCAGGGAACCAGAGCTGATATTGGCATCGTTGTCCCTGAATATACGGCTGAGCAACTGCCGCTTCATCAAATATTCAAAAGCTTTCCCCTGGGGCCTGCAAACGGCGAGGCCCAGGTGCGCTTCTTTCATCGCGTGTTCCAGCAATACCCACAGTTTGCCCGCGAGCTTGGGCAGAATAACCTGGTGAATTTGCAGTTCTTCCTGGGTTATCCGGTCGGGTTCTTTACCCGTCAGCCAGACGTTAAGCTGAAGCAGCTAGAGGGAACAAAATGGCGAACCGCCAGCTTCTGGCACCAGTCATTTTTGCGCAATGCTGGCGGAGCTACCCTGGTAATGCCCTGGAATGACAAGATTACCGACGCGTTGCGCACGGGACAGTTGAATGGCCTTATGGTGAATCTCGACAGCGGAGATGACATACATGCGCAGCGCGCGGCGCCCTACATTCATTATTCTCCTGCGCTCTGGCTGGGGCATGTCTACCTTCTGGTTATAAATAAGGACACCTTAAACGCACTGGACGAGCGGGATCGTCTTGCTATTCGTCGTGCAGCCGAAACCACGGAGAAACAACTCGGTGCTGCGTTGGACAGCGGGCTGGCTTCTCTCACCACGCGTCTGGAAAACGAAGGCGCTAAGCTTCATCTTCTGAGCCGTGATGAGCAATTGGAATGGCAGAAAGCAACGCGATATCAAGAGGTTCAGGAGGAATGGGTACGGCAACAGGAAAGTAAGGGTAATACGGACGCAGGCAAATTGATGCACGAGCTACGCCTATTGCTGGAGGCTAACGCCCGGCAAAAGCGATAGGCTCAACGCCCGCATACAATGCGGGCGTTGTCTGAACTGACGAGCGTTAGTCAGCTTCTTTCACTTTTTTGAAGTTCACATCCATCTGCGGATAAGGGAAGCTGATGCCGTTGGCATCGAAATCACGCTTAATGCGCTCCAGCACGTCCCAGTAAACGTTTTGCAGATCGCCGCTTTTACTCCAGATGCGCACCACAAAATTAATGGATGACGCGCCCAACTCGTTCAGGCGAACGGTCATTTCGCGATCTTTAAGAATGCGGTCATCTGATTCGATGATATCGGTAATCAGCTTTTTCACCAACTCAGTATCTGAATCATAGCCAACCCCGATAATGAGTTCATTACGGCGAACCGGCTCACGAGAGAAGTTAGTAATGTTGCCATCAATCACTTTCTTGTTTGGCACAATGACGATTTTGCCGTCTGCCGAACGCAGCGTGGTAGAAAAAATCTGCACGTTCAGCACGGTGCCCGCAGTGCCACCGAGATCAACATACTCTCCGGCACGGAAAGGACGGAACGTCACTAACAGTACGCCAGCTGCAAGGTTAGCCAGCGAGCCCTGAAGAGCGAGACCTACGGCCAGACCAGCGGCACCAAGTACGGCAATGACCGAAGCGGTCTGTACACCGACCCGCCCCATTGCCGCAATGAGGGTAAACGCAATAATCCCGTAACGCACCAGCGCAGAAAGGAAATCAGCAACGGTTGCATCGATATGACGGGATAGCATTACGCGATTAACGCCCCGGGAAACCGTGCGGGCAACGATCATCCCCACAATAATAATGGCGATTGCCGCCGCAATATTCACAGCGTAACTAATCAGGAGCGCCTGGTTGCGCACCAGCCAGGAGCCAGCGTTATTGATGCTATCTACAACACCGAGATCTTCCATTTATCTTTCCTTATGCTCATAAAAACCACAAAATCTATCCCACACGGAGACAGGCAGGTCAGTAAAGGGTAAACAAAAAGCCATGATATTGCCAAACAGATCACAAAAACAGAGGCATCAGGCTATTGAAAAGGCATAAAAAAAGGCCCGCATATGCGGACCTTCTTGACGCTATGAACAGCTCAAATTACAGAACGTCAACCGCGTTCAGTTCTTTGAATGCCTGCTCCAGACGAGTAATCATAGAAGTCTGGGCAGCGCGCAGCCATACGCGTGGATCGTAGTATTTCTTGTTCGGCTGGTCTTCGCCTTTCGGGTTGCCCAGCTGACCTTGCAGGTAAGCTTCGTTGGTTTTGTAGTATTGCAGGATACCGTCCCAGGTTGCCCACTGGGTGTCGGTATCGATGTTCATTTTCACTACGCCGTAGCTTACGGAGTCTTTGATTTCCTGAGCAGAAGAACCGGAACCGCCGTGGAAGACGAAGTTCAGGCTGTTGTGCGGCAGGTTGTGTTTCTTAGACACGTATTCCTGAGAATCACGCAGGATGGTCGGGGTCAGAACCACGTTACCTGGTTTGTATACGCCGTGTACGTTACCGAAGGACGCTGCGATGGTGAAGCGTGGGCTGATTTTGCTCAGCTCGGTGTAAGCGTAATCAACGTCTTCTGGCTGAGTGTACAGAGCAGAAGCGTCCATGTGGCTGTTGTCCACACCGTCTTCTTCACCGCCGGTGCAACCCAGTTCGATTTCCAGGGTCATGCCCATTTTGGACATACGCGCCAGGTACTTAGAGCAGATCTCGATGTTTTCTTCCAGAGACTCTTCGGACAGGTCGATCATGTGAGAAGAGAACAGTGGCTTACCGGTTGCTGCGAAGTGTTTTTCACCTGCGTCCAGCAGACCGTCGATCCATGGCAGCAGTTTTTTCGCGCAGTGGTCAGTGTGCAGGATAACCGGAACACCGTAGTGCTCAGCCATCTGGTGAACGTGATGTGCGCCAGAGATAGCACCCAGGATAGCAGCGCCCTGAGGAACGTCAGTTTTCACGCCTTTACCTGCGATGAACGCAGCGCCGCCGTTAGAGAACTGAACGATAACCGGTGCTTTAACTTTTGCAGCGGTTTCCAGTACGGCGTTGATGGAGTCGGTACCTACGCAGTTAACTGCTGGCAGAGCGAAGTTGTTTTCTTTAGCTACCTGGAACACTTTCTGTACGTCATCACCAGTGATAACGCCAGGTTTTACGAAATCAAAAATTTTAGACATGTTGCTTAGTCCTGTATCTTCGGCCGTTAGAAAAGGTGCGAGCTCTGATAAGCGCGCTGAAAATTGGGCAGGTTTCCCTGCCCCTGAATGGCTTACTTCTTAGCGCGCTCTTCGAGCATTGCTACTGCTGGCAGGACTTTACCTTCCACGAATTCGAGGAATGCGCCGCCACCAGTGGAGATGTAGGAGATCTTGTCAGCGATACCGAACAGATCGATAGCTGCCAGGGTGTCACCACCGCCTGCGATAGAGAACGCTTCGCTGTCTGCGATAGCGTTAGCCACGATCTCAGTCCCTTTGCGGAAGTTCGGGAATTCGAACACGCCGACAGGACCGTTCCACAGGATAGTTTTTGCGTTTTTCAGGATTTCAGCCAGTTTCTGTGCAGAAACGTCGCCCAGGTCCAGAATCTGCTCTTCATCTTTGATGTCGTTAACAGATTTCAGGGTTGCGGTAGCGGTTTCGGAGAACTCGGTAGCTACACGAACGTCAGTTGGAACCGGGATATCACAGGTGCTCAGCAGACGTTTGGCTTCGTCAACCAGATCCGCTTCGTACAGGGATTTACCCACGTTGTGGCCTTGCGCAGCAACGAAGGTATTCGCGATACCACCACCAACGATCAGCTGGTCAGCGATTTTGGACAGGGAATCCAGTACGGTCAGTTTGGTAGAAACTTTAGAACCACCAACGATAGCGACCATTGGACGAGCAGGTTCTTTCAGAGCTTTACCCAGCGCTTCCAGTTCGTCAGCCAGCAGCGGACCTGCACAGGCGACGTCTGCGAATTTACCGATACCGTGGGTAGATGCCTGCGCACGGTGAGCCGTACCGAATGCATCCATCACGAATACGTCGCACAGCGCAGCGTATTTTTTGGACAGGGTTTCGTCGTCTTTCTTTTCGCCTTTGTTGAAGCGAACGTTTTCCAGAACAACCAGCTCACCTTCGGCAACTTCCACGCCGTCCAGGTAATCTTTCACCAGGCGAACCGGGCTGGACAGTTTGTCTTTCAGGTAATTAACAACCGGCAGCAGAGAGAACTCTTCGTTGTACTCGCCTTCAGTTGGACGGCCCAGGTGGGAGGTGACCATCACTTTAGCGCCCTGCTTCAGAGCCAGTTCAATGGTTGGCAGAGATGCACGGATACGCGCGTCGCTGGTCACTTTGCCATCTTTAACCGGTACGTTCAGATCGGCACGGATGAAAACGCGTTTACCTGCCAGATCCAGATCGGTCATCTTAATTACAGACATGGTGAATCCTCTCGTTGATTCTTAAAGTTTTGCAAGCGCAAGGTGCGCTCTACCTGAAACCTTTTGCGGCCATGGCTAACGTGGTGTCGAGCATTCGGTTAGCAAAGCCCCATTCGTTATCACACCAGACCAGCGTCTTGATGAGGTGCGCACCACTGACTCGCGTCTGCGTGCCATCCACGATGGCGCTGTGCGGGTCGTGGTTAAAATCTACTGAGACCAACGGTAATTCCGTATAGTCAACTATACCATGAAATGCTCCCTGTGCCGCTTTTTGCAGCAACAGGTTGACTTCACAGGCTTTTACCGGTTTTTTCACCGTCACGCTAAGATCGATTGCGGTGACGTTTATCGTCGGCACGCGCACGGCAATCGCTTCGAAACGGTCGTTAAACTGCGGGAAAATACGGGTGATCCCGGCAGCCAGTTTCGTATCCACCGGAATGATGGACTGGCTCGCCGCGCGAGTGCGTCGTAAATCCGGATGGTAGGCGTCGATGACCTGCTGATCGTGCATGGCGGAGTGAATCGTGGTCACGGTGCCGGATTCAATGCCATACGCATCGTCTAACAGTTTAATGACCGGAATAATGCAGTTGGTGGTGCAGGAGGCGTTGGAGACAATGCGGTGTTCAGCTTGCAGCTCGTGCTGGTTGACGCCAAACACGACGGTGGCGTCGAGGTCGTTACTGCCGGGATGGGAGAACAGCACTTTTTTCGCGCCAGCATTCAGATGCGCTTCGCCATGTTCACGGTTACCGTACACGCCGGTACAGTCCAGCACCACATCCACACCCAGTTCGCGCCAGGGCAGCCCTTCAATACTGTTCTCATGCAGCACGCGGATGGCATCGTCACCGACGAACAGCTGTTCCCTTTCCTGGCGAACGTCCCAGGCAAAGCGACCGTGGCTGGTGTCATATTTCAACAAATGCGCCATGCCCGCAGCATCAGCCAGTTCATTGATTGCCACCACGGTGATTTCCGCACGACGCCCGGATTCATATAAAGCACGAACCACGTTGCGCCCGATGCGACCGAAGCCATTAATCGCTACGCGTACGGTCATAGATCTCCTGCAAAGCTATCCCTGAGTTTGAGGTGGCTGAAAGAGTAATCCAGCGACGCCCGAAGGGGAATCCTTGCTGTCACAAACTGCGATTGATTGGTCAATTGTCGAACATTTAATCGACTGAAACGCTTCAGCAAGAATAAGCGAATCGGGGAATAAAAGGAATCTCTGTCCAGATGAATAAGCGAGCTATATGACTTGCATCACATTTTCGGTGGAATAATTTACAGAGCAGTTACATGTCTGAGGAATCGTGCATACAAAAAAGCCGGGTGGCGCTAACGCTTACCCGGCCTACATTTTATGCCATTTGTAGGCCCGGTAAGCGTTAGCGCCACCGGGCAAAACGGCAATTACAGCAGTTCTTTCGCCTTAGCGACAACGTTCTCAACGGTGAAGCCGAACTCTTCAAACAGCTGTTCAGCTGGCGCAGACTCACCGAACGTGGTCATACCGACGATAGCGCCGTTCAGGCCAACGTATTTGAACCAGTAGTCAGCGATACCCGCTTCCACTGCCACGCGAGCGGAGACCGCTTTAGGCAGTACGGATTCGCGGTACGCGGCATCCTGCTTGTCGAACGCATCGGTAGATGGCATAGAAACCACACGCGCTTTCACGCCTTCAGCAGTCAGTTTTTCCCATGCGGCAACGGCCAGTTCAACTTCAGAACCGGTCGCGATGAAGATCAGCTCAGGCTGGCCTGCGCAATCTTTCAGCACGTAACCACCGCGCGCGATGTTTGCCAGCTGCTCTGGGGTACGCTCCTGCTGCGCCAGGTTCTGACGGGAGAGGATCAGTGCGGTCGGGCCATCATGACGCTCAACGCCGTATTTCCACGCCACCGCAGATTCAACCTGGTCACATGGACGCCATGTGCTCATGTTCGGGGTCACGCGCAGGGAAGCCACCTGCTCTACTGGCTGGTGGGTAGGACCGTCTTCGCCCAGACCGATAGAGTCGTGGGTGTAGACCATCACCTGACGCTGTTTCATCAGCGCAGCCATACGCACGGCGTTACGTGCATATTCCACAAACATCAGGAAGGTAGAGGTGTACGGCAGGAAACCACCGTGCAGAGCGATACCGTTGGCAATCGCGGTCATCCCGAATTCACGTACACCGTAATGGATGTAGTTACCGGCAGTATCTTCGTTGATTGGCTTAGATCCGGACCACAGGGTCAGGTTTGATGGCGCCAGGTCAGCGGAGCCGCCGAGGAATTCTGGAAGCAGAGGGCCAAACGCTTCGATCGCATTCTGAGATGCTTTACGGCTGGCGATCTTGGCTGGGTTCGCCTGCAACTTCGCGATGAACTCGTTCGCTTTCGCGTCGAAGTCAGACGGCATGTCGCCTTTCATACGACGGGTGAATTCAGCCGCTTCCTGAGGGAAGGCTTTCGCGTATGCCGCGAACTTCTCGTTCCAGGCCGCTTCTTTCGCCTGGCCCACTTCTTTCGCATCCCACTGAGCGTAGATTTCAGACGGGATTTCGAAGGCAGGGTGTTTCCAGCCAAGTGCTTCACGGGTCAGTGCAATTTCCGCGTCGCCCAGCGGTGCGCCGTGGGAGTCGTGAGTGCCCGCTTTGTTCGGAGAACCGAAGCCGATGATGGTTTTGCACATCAGCAGGGACGGTTTGTCGGTCACGGCGCGCGCTTCTTCTACGGCACGTTTAATCGAGTCAGCATCGTGGCCATCAACGCCGCGCACAACGTGCCAGCCGTAGGCTTCGAAACGTGCGGCGGTGTCGTCAGTGAACCAGCCTTCAACATGACCGTCGATGGAGATGCCGTTGTCGTCGTAGAACGCAACCAGTTTACCCAGCTTCAGGGTGCCTGCCAGGGAGCACACTTCGTGAGAAATGCCCTCCATCATGCAGCCGTCGCCCAGGAAGGCGTAGGTGAAGTGGTCAACGATGTCGTGGCCAGGACGGTTAAACTGCGCCGCCAGGGTCTTCTCTGCAATCGCCATCCCTACGGCGTTAGCGATGCCCTGACCCAGCGGACCGGTAGTGGTTTCAACGCCAGCGGTGTAGCCCACTTCCGGGTGACCTGGAGTTTTGGAGTGCAGCTGACGGAAGTTTTTCAGCTCTTCGATTGGCAGATCGTAGCCAGTGAGGTGCAGCAGGCTGTAGATCAGCATAGAGCCGTGGCCGTTAGACAGCACGAAACGGTCGCGGTCTGCCCATGCCGGGTTCTGCGGGTTGTGGTTAAGGAAATCACGCCACAGGACTTCGGCGATGTCAGCCATGCCCATAGGGGCGCCCGGGTGGCCGGATTTGGCTTTCTGTACTGCGTCCATGCTCAGCGCACGAATAGCATTAGCAAGCTCTTTACGTGAGGACATTTTAACTCCAGATCGGACTGTTAAAGGCCATGCCCTTGACGACAGCGCGTTTTGGGCTACGCCGGAAAAAAGTGCCAACAATGTAACCCAAGCCGCAGGGCATGTACATGGACCATTCTTTTGCAGCTTAAGAAATCTCTGGATCATGCTCGCATGTTGCGCAATCTGCTCGCCCGCCTCTGTCGATATTCCTTATACTTAGCCCGACACCGGCTTCGTTGACGGTGCATTTTTCGGAATTAATTCAGATTAACGAGTACGGAAGCAACATCATGAAAATGCGTGCAATCGGGCTGGCTGTGGGAACAACGCTCCTGCTAAGCGGCTGTCAGAATATGGATTCTAACGGCCTGATGACCTCAGGCGCAGAAGCTTTTCAGGCCTACTCATTGAGCGATGCGCAGGTGAAAGCGTTGAGCGACGAGGCCTGTAAGGATATGGATGGAAAAGCTACGCTTGCCCCGGCAAACAGCACCTACACGCAGCGTCTGAACAAGATTGCTTCCGCGCTGGGCGACAACATTAACGGTCAGCCGGTGAACTACAAGGTGTATATGGCGAAAGACGTCAACGCCTTTGCGATGGCGAACGGCTGTATCCGCGTTTACAGCGGCCTGATGGACATGATGACCGACAACGAAGTGGAAGCGGTGATCGGCCATGAAATGGGTCACGTTGCACTGGGTCACGTGAAGAAAGGGATGCAGGTTGCGCTGGGCACCAATGCCGTGCGCGCAGCGGCGGCCTCTGCGGGCGGCATCGTCGGCAGCCTGTCCCAGTCGCAGCTGGGCGACGTGGGCGAAAAACTGGTGAACTCGCAGTTCTCCCAGCGTCAGGAGTCGGAAGCGGATGACTACTCTTACGATCTGTTGCGCAAACGCGGCATCAATCCATCGGGTTTAGCTACCAGCTTCGAAAAACTGGCGAAACTGGAGGAGGGCCGTCAAAGCTCCATGTTTGACGATCACCCGGCTTCGGAAGAGCGTGCACAGCATATTCGCGACCGTATGGCGGCAGACGGAATTAAATAATTTCAGAAGGAGGCAGTTTTGCCTCCTTTTTATTTCGCATGAATTGTTAACTTAAAAGCACGTATCGATAACCCCCCTGAAAGCCCCGCCAAATCTACCCTGCCACTCTGAAATGCCTAGTCACATAATTATTGCAAAGGTTACTTTTTCCGGTAATTATCTCTTCCGCAGTTATTCAAATTAATATATCCAGACAGAGACGTTCCCTCCGTGAAAAAAGAATTATCATTAATTGCTTTAAGTTTATTTGCCGCATTACCTGCCGCCGCAAGCCAGCAATCCGACAGCAAGGGTTTTATTGACGACAGCCATCTGGATCTGTTTTTACGCAATGCGTATATCAGCCGCGACTACCATCAGGGCCAGCAGGACAAAGCCGAATGGGGTCAGGGGATCATCGCCACGTTTGCATCCGGCTATACCGAAGGGCTGGTGGGCTTCGGCGTGGACGGTATCGCGCAGTATGGCGTGCGTCTGGACGGTGGCCGCGGCAAGAGCGGCGCGGGCGGCATCGACTTCTTTAAGCAGGAAGACGACGGCCGGGCAAAATCCGATCTGGCAAAGTTTGGCGCGACGGCCAAAATGCGCATCTCCAATACCGTGCTGAGCTACGGGAACCAGCGTCCTGAGCTGCCAATCATTACATCCGACAGCTCCCGCCTGCTGTTTGAAAGCTACACCGGCACCCTGCTGACCTCGAAAGAGATCGACGGTCTGGAAGTCAACGCCGGTTACTTCACCGACGAGCAGCGTAAAAGCGATGACCGCCACGACAGCGGACTGAAGAGCCTCTCCTTCGGCGGTGCGAGCTATCAGTTTAACGACCAGTTCAGCGGCGCGCTGTACGCCTCTCATAACGAAGAGGTGATGAACAAGCAGTACCTGGGCATGAACTTCAAACAGCCGTTCAGTACCGGGCAGCAGCTGGTGCTCGACTTCAACGGCTATAACTCCCGTCTCGACCAGCATTACGCGGACAGCCTCAACACGGGCCGCAGCAACACCATCTGGAGCCTGGCAGCGAGCTATATCTGGGACATTCACACGTTCAAAGTGGCGTACCAGCAGAGCAGCGGCAGTACCGGCTACAACTACGGCGGCTATCGCGACAAAGGCGGCGTGGGTGACGGCGGTAACACCATCTGGCTGGCGAACTCCTACTGGTCTGATTTCAACGGCGAAGATGAACGTTCCTGGCAGGCATCCTACGGTCTGGACTTTGGCGGCCTTGGTTTACCGGGCCTGAGCTGGACCACCGCCTACGTGCGCGGCGATAACATCAAAACCTCTGAAACCAGCAATGGCAAAGAGCACGAGTGGTTTAACCAGATCCAGTACCAGGTGCAGGATGGCCCGGCGAAAGATCTGAAGCTGAAGCTGCGCTACTCCGTACTGCGCGTCTCCAGCAACGCCAGCGAGTACAACGTGGGCGGGGACGAGATCCGCGCTTACGTGGAATACCCGTTTAACGTGTTCTGATGAAAAAAGCCGGGTGGCGGCTTCGCCTTACCCGGCCTACCGTTTTCTCCCTGTGGGAGAGGGTTAGGATGAGGGGAAACAGCTAGTAAAGCGTCTTCTGCGGCGGCCCGGCAAACTTCAGGGCGCCAATCTGCCCCATCCGCACTTCCACTACCGACGGCCCCGGCATCGCCAGCGCCTCCGTCATCACCGCATCAAAATCCTCTGCCCGCTCAACGCTCCACGCCTGAAGGCCAATCGCCTGCGCCAGCAGGGTAAAGTCCGGCGTATGCAGCGCGTTATAATACTGACGCCCGCCGAAATACTTATCCTGAATACCGCGCATCACCCCGTAGCCGCCGTCGTTCATGACCAGCAGCGTCACGTTGGCTTTCTCCTGCGCCAGCGTCGCCAGCTCGCCTAAATTGAGGCTCAGGCCGCCGTCGCCCACCAGCCCCACCACCTTGCGCTGCGGGTTGGCAATCGCGGTGCCGATGGCCATCGGCAGCCCCATACCAATCGCCCCGGCGAGGGAGTGAATGTTCATCATCGGACCGTTAGCCCTGAACAGGCGGCTACCCCACAGGCTGCCGGACACGGTGATATCGCGCACAAGCAGGCCGTCTTTCGGCAGGGCTTTTGCTATGGCGTCGTTAAGCTTCGCATAGGCGCCGCACTGCTCGCGCAGCCCCTGCTCAGCTTGCCCGACCGCCTGCTGCACCTGCATATCCCACTGGGGACTGCCCCACTCGCGGCCCTGTACTTTTTCAGCCAGCGCGCCAAGCACCGCTGAACAATCGGCTATCAACGTGCTATCCATCAGGTAGTTACGGCTCGCCGCCGCCGGGTCGATATCGATCTGCACCCGCGGGGAAGGCAGCTCAAGCGTCCAGGATCGGGTTTCGTTGCTGCGCAGGCGAGAACCGGCCACCAGCGTAAAATCACACTGCGCAATCAGCGCCTCCACCGACGGCGAGTTGTGGAACGCGCGAAGGCTGGCGCGGTGGCTGTCCGGCAGCACGCCGCGCGCATGGGTGCTGGAAATCACGGTGATGCCCGCATCCGCCAGCGTTTTAACCGCGTCTGCGCTGCCCAGCGCCCCGCCCCCCAGCCACAGCAGCGGCTGTTTCGCCTGTTTGAGCTGCGCCCACAGCGCGTCAACCATTCCGGTATCCACGGCTGGAACCGATGCCGGTTTAACCGGTTTAGTCACCAGCGACAGCGGAATTTTGGCGCCCTGAATATCAATCGGGATTTCCACCGAGACCGGTCCGCACGGCGGGGTCTGCGCGTCCTGGATAGCTTTATGCAGAATCGCTATCGCCTGATTCGCATTGCTGATGCGGTACGCCCGTTTTGAGCTGGCCTTCAGGAAGGTCAGCTGGTCACGGGTTTCATGGATAAACCCGGTGTCGGCGTCCAGCCAGGCTTTCTCAACCTGCCCGGTTAAATGCAGCAGCGGCGTGCAGGCATTCATGGCTTCCACCAGCGCGCCTACCGCATTACCCGCCCCCGCGCCGGTGCTGGTCAGCGCCACGCCGAGGCCGGAAAAGCGCCCGTGGGCGTCGGCCATGGTGACGGAACCGGCTTCACCGCGGGCGGGCACAAAGCGGATATTGCCCCGCTGCCCAACCGCATCCGCGATCGGCAGGTTGTGAATGGAGATGACGCCGTAGATGGCCTCAACCTGATACTGCTCCAGCGTTCTGGCGATGGCGTCGCCGACGGTTATCATTTCGCTCATTGCTCACCCTTTCTCAGTCGCACCAGTGGTTGACGCTGTTACCCGTCGCCAGATAAATGCTCTTTTGTTGCATCCAGGCTTTCAGCCCCTGGATACCCTTCTCGCGGCCCAGACCGCTCTCTTTAAAGCCCCCGAACGGGGTCGAAATCGCAAAGACTTTGTAGGTGTTGATCCACACCGTGCCTGCCTCCAGCTGCTCGCTGAGACGCAGGGCGCGACCGGTATCGCGTGTCCAGATCCCCGCTGCCAGGCCGTAAACCGAGTCGTTCGCCTCGCGGATAAGCGTGGCTTCATCGGCAAACGGCATCGCCACCAGTACCGGGCCGAAGATCTCTTCCTGACAGGCGCGGGCGCTGTTGCTCAACCCTTCGATAATCGTGGGCAGGAAAAAGCTGCCGTTTGCCAGAGCGGGATCGGCGGGGATCTCGCCGCCGCACAGCACGCGGCCCCCTTCACGCTTCGCCAGTTCGACGTACTCGATCACGCTCTGGCGATGTTTTTCGCCGATCAGCGGTCCGACATGCACGCCGTCGGTAAACGGGTGTCCGACACGCAGCCCGCGAGTTAATTCCAGCAGCCTCGCCATCAGCGGGGCGTAAATGCTCTCGTGGATAAACAGCCGCGATCCGGCGATACACGCCTGCCCCGCCGAGCTGAAAATGCCATAGCAGATCCCGCGCGCGGCCTGTTCGATATCAGCATCCTCCAGCACGATGGTCGGCGATTTGCCGCCCAGCTCCAGCGAGGCCGGGATCAGTTTTTCCGCCGCCACGTGCGCCAGATGGCGGCCCGTGGTGGTTCCACCGGTAAAGGAGATTTTGCGCACGCGAGGATGGCGCGCCAGCGCATCGCCAATCACCGAGCCTTTGCCCGGCAGCACGCTCAGCAGCCCGGCGGGCAGCCCGGCCTGTTCAAAAATCCGCGCCAGCTCCAGCGCCATCAGCGGCGTGGCTTCGGCCGGCTTGAGGATCACCGCGTTTCCGGCGGCAATCGCCGGTGCGACCTTCTGCATTTCGCTGGCAATCGGCGAGTTCCACGGCGTGATGGCCGCCACCACGCCAAGGGGCTCGTAGCGGCTCAGCGTCAGCAGATCCGGCTGGCGCGGCGTGGGCAGTTCCCCTTCCAGCAGCTCGCAGGCGGCGGCAAAGTAGCGCGCCGTTCCCGCCGCGCTCAACACCAGCCCGCGCGCTTCCGCCAGCGGCTTGCCGTTATCACGGCTCTGCATCTGCGCCAGCGCGTCGACGCGGGATTCAATGAGATCGGCAACCTTATACAGGATCTTCGCGCGCATATGCGGCAGGCTGTTACGCCATGCGGGATCGCGCCAGGCGCGCTCTCCGGCGTCTACCGCCTCCTCCAGGTCATCCAGACTGGCGGCGTTCAGCGTCGCGTTGATCGACCCGTCTGCCGGGAAGTGGCTCTGCATCGGGTTGCCGCCGCCGTGTCGCCACTGGCCGCCGATAAAAATCTTCAGATCGTCCATCGTCTCTCCTCAGCTCAGGGCCAGCTCGCGGCAGGCGCGCACCGCGCTCAGTGCCGCCAGGGTGGAGGTTTTAGGATTAGAAGCCAGCGGCAGTCCGCTCAGCTCCAGATGAAACTCGCCGAACAATCCTTCCACGTGGAGCGTGTGGGTGTTACGTTTCGTTGCCGGGTCAACCATCAGCTGCACGCGGGTGTCGTCCATCCCGACGCCGCCGAGCGCCACGGTCGCCGCCACGTTGGCGTTCGCCGGGAACAGGCGCGCCGCCTCGCGGGCGCTGCCCTCGAAGAAAACCTTTGCCTCTGACACCGCATTCAGATCGATAAGCTGCTCGGCATAGCTGCCGCGCCAGCTGGCCGGGCTTTTGCGCGACTGATAGGTAACGCGCTCAAGGCCGCCCTCTTTCGCCGCCGCCAGCCCGTCGATACCGGCCACCGCACCGGAAAGCAGGGTCAGTTTTCCGCCCGCAGCGAGCAGACGCTGCTCCAGCGCGCTGTCCGCCAGCGCGCCGGTGGAAATGACGGCCAGATGCCAGCCGCGACGCAGGATCTCTTCCCCGTACTGGGCCACCGCCTGCTGGCTGGCGCATTCCAGCACCAGATCCGGCGTTTGTGCGCACGCCATCGGCGACGTCAGCGCCTCGACCGCATTGCCAAACTGGTCGTGAATGGCGGCATGGTGAGACGCGCGCGCCACGATCCAGCCGATAGCCACGCCGGCGGGCAGGCGCTCAATCACCGCCTGCGCCATGGCGCCAAAACCAATCAACATTACCTTTTTCATGATGTGTCCTTACAGATGGCGGCAGAAGCCGCCGGAAACGTCCAGCGCCGCGCCGGTGGTAAACGAGGCCAGCGGCGAAGCGAGGAACAGCAGCGCCTGCGCGGGCTCCTGCGGCTTGCCGAGGCGCGCCATCGGAATGCCGCGCTTGCGCGCGATATCCGCCGTCCATTCCGGCCAGCTCTGGCTTTTGTCCGCCCGGTTTTCAAAGCGGCGCTGCCACTGGCCGGATTCCACCATGCCGAGCAGAATGGAATTGACGCGAATACCTTTGCCCACCAGCTCTTTCGACAGTGTCAGCGTCATGTTCAGCAGCGCGGCACGAGCGGCGGAGGTGGCGATCATGTGCTCCTCCGGCTGTAGCGCCAGCAGGGAGTTCACGCAGGTAACAGAGGCAATGTCGGACTGCTCCAGCAGAGGCTGAAACGCCTGCACCGGGTTAATCACCCCGAACAGTTTGAGTTCGGCTTCGTGCAGCCACGCCTCGCGCGGGGTGTCATGGAAGTGCGCCACGTAGCCCTGCCCGGCGTTGTTGATCAGCATATCCGCCGCGCCAAAACGCGCCTGCACCGCATCCGCGAAGGCCTGAACTTCGTCGGCGTTCAGCACGTCGCAGCGGTAAGCAAAAATCTCCCCGTGGGGAAATTCGTTTTGCAGCGTCGCATGGGCGCTGGCGAGCCGGTCCGGGTCACGGCCGCAGAAGGCGACTTTCGCCCCTTCACCCAGCAGCAGGCGCAGCGTTTCAAAGCCAATGCCGGAAGAACCGCCGGTAACGACCGCTACGCGCCCGTCAATTTGTGCATTCATCGCGCACCTCTTCGTTAATGCGTAAAAGCTGTTGGTTGAAAAACGCGTCGTTATCGAGATAGCTGGCGTGCCCGGCCTGCGGAATGGCGATAAACGGCATGCCGTAGCGCAGCGCCAGACCCTGAACAAGTTCCGGCTGGGTGATGGCATCCTGCTCGCCGCACCAGACTTCAAACGTGCCGGAGTAGCGTTTAAGCCAGCCGTGAATGTCGTCATGTGCCAGCATCCATGCGGCAGCGAGGTAGCCTTCCGGGCGCAGCGCCCGCATGCCCGCCGCGACGGTGGCGATATCTTCCGCGCGCGCGCCGGGGCGCAGCAGCTTCGCGGCGCGGGTCTGGGCGAGGATGTCGCCCCCCAGCGCCATCTGCTGCTCGCGGTTGCGCCAGACCTGCTCCCGCTGCTCCGGCGCGGCATTGCCGTACCCCTGCGCGGCGTCGGCCAGCACCAGATGGATGACGCGCTCAGGGAACTTCGCGGCAAAGGCGCTGGCCACCAGCGCCCCCAGGGAATGGCCGACCAGCACTGTCTGCCAGACACCGGCGCGATCCAGCATGGCCGCCAGCGCGTCGGCGTAATCCCCCGCGTTCGCCCGCGCTACGGCCAGCATCGGGCTTTCGCCGTAACCGGGCATGTCCCACGCCAGTACGCGAAAACCGTTCAGCGCCATCTGCTTGTGCCAGGAGGCGGCGCCGGAGCTGATCCCGTGCAGCAGCACCAGCGGTATGCCGCTTCCCTGTTCACGAAAACCCGTCATCATGCCCCCCTTAGTTCCGCTTCACTTTGGAAAGCGGATGGTCGGACGGATAGGTTGGGATTTCCGGCTTGTTGGTCCCCAGCATGACGCACATCAGCGCTTCTTCTTCGCCGTGGTTAAACAGCCCGCGATAGATACCCGGCGGAACGGAGATCAGATCACGCTCACGCAGCACGGTTTCGGTGTAGTTGTCGCCGTCCTGGATCATCAGCGTGATCTGCCCCTTGAGCATGAAGAACACCTCTTCCACGTCGTCGTGCAGGTGCAGCGGTCCTTCGCACTTCGACGGCAGCACCATGGTGGAGAAGGTAAAATGGTCCGCCTGCACGGTGTTGGTGTCGTTCGCGACGCCCGTTGCGCCGGTGCCGATGTAGCGCATCTGCGCCCGGCGGTATTTCGGGTCAAAATCGGCCTGGAACTTCAGCGCGTTCCAGTCGTATTTACGCCCTTCGAAGCGCGCGATGCGCGACTCGACCCACTCTTCCATCGTCAGGTGGTCAGGTTTGATGCCTGTTGTGTTGGTTACGGTTGAATCAGTCATGACACTCTCCTCAGTAACGTCTCAGCAGCGGCAGTAACAGGACGCAGCCCACCGCCGCCATCACCGCCAGAAAAATCAGCCCGGAATCCATGCTGTGGGTGAAGGCGATAAGCGCACCCATCACCGCCGGCGACAGCGCGCCCGCAAAGTTTCCCAGCCCGTTGAAGATACCGCCCGCCGTGGCGCTCACCCGGGGATGGGTGGCCTTCGCCAGCAGGGCGAAAATGTTGGGTGCGCCGGTGCCCCACATAAAGGTGCTGAAGCTCATCGCCGCGATGACGGCCAGCGGGGTATCAAGGTGCATCACCGCCGCCAGCCCGACGGCCGCCCCCGCCATGGAGATAAAGCATGCCGCCGCGCGCTTATCGACCCTGTCCGAGAGCCACGCGCCAATCACTTCCCCTGCCAGCATGGCGATGAACGGCATCGACGACAGCCAGCCCGCGTGCTCCAGATGAATGCCTTTGCCTTTGATCAGGTAGCCCGGCAGCCAGCCGTTGATGCCCCACAGATAGGTCAGGAAAGCGATGTTAAAGATGCAGATGATCCAGAAGTGCGGGCTGACGAACAGCTCACGCCGCGCCGCGCGCCGCTCGTCCCGGGACGCCTGCGAGGTGCCGGGTTTTGCCTCCAGGCGGATCCCGCGCAGACCAATGCGCACAAAGATAAGCACCGGCACGGTAAGCATGGCCATCACAAAGAAAGTGCTCTGCCAGCCAAAGGTGTTCAGCAGCCAGAGGGAAAGCGGGAAACCAATCGCCGCGCCCACCGGGGTCCCCAGCAGCCACAGCATGGTGGCGCGTGCCTGTAAATGCTGCGGGAAGTTGTGACGTACGATGGCGAAGGCCAGCGGGAACAGCGGTCCTTCCGCCACGCCCAGCAGAATACGCAGGACGATCATCAGCGTGTAGTTATGGGTAAAGCCCATCGCCACCATCAGCACGCACCACACCGCCATCATCCCGGTGAGCAGGCGCAGCGGCGCGATTTTGTCGCCTAAACCGCTTAAAAACACCGATGAGAAGCCATAGCTCAGCAGGAAAGCGCTCATCAAAATGCCGAGACGCGTGGTGTCGAAATCAATGCCCATCGCCTGCTGGAAATGGGTATCCGAAAAGAGCGCCGCGATGCTGATTTTGTCGAAAAACGCCAGCAGCACGCAGGCCAGCAGCGACAGCGGGATGGCCCAGCGCACCGCTTTTTCGGGCGTGCGGGTCCCCTCACCGCTCGCCTCAACCGGTGCGGTGTTAGTCTCGAGTGTGGTCATCTCTCCCCCTACGGGTGCGGGTTAGCTATCGCAGTGACATCAGTGAAAAGGTCGGGTCGGCGAGCGGCACGTCGGACAGATCCCGCCCCGCCGCCATCCAGCGCTTCGCCAGCTTGACGGTACGCGCATCGTCGAACGCCACCAGCTGCGTCAGCCTCCCGTTGTCGTCCAGCGAGAAGTACAGCGCCTCTTTACGCACGACCGTTCTGCTGCCTGGCTGCGGAATACCGAGGATCTGAATATTGTGCTGGTATTGATCCGACCACAGCCACGGCGCGTCGTCGTAGCCTGGCGCATCCGGGTTGAGCATCGCTTTCGCCGTCGCCACCGCCTGATTCTGGGCGAAGGCCCAGGACTGGATGCACAAGCCGTAGTGATGGTGCTGGGCGACATCTCCTGCGGCAAAGATGAATGGATCCGAGGTGCGTCCCTGGGCATCCACCACGATCCCGCGCCCGGTTTTCAGCCCCGCATCGCGCGCCAGCTCCAGATTGAGATCGACGCCGATCCCAACCACGACCGCATCAAAGGTTTCACGCTGGCCGTCGCAGTGGATGACCGGCAGGCCGCCGTCGTCCTCCAGCTCCAGCGCACCGCAGCCGGTACGGATCTCCACCCCCTGCTCGCGGTGGATGGCCTCCAGGCGCTGCGACACCTCGCCGCTCACCGAGCGCATGCACAGCGCGGGCTGCTGCTCGAACAGGGTGACCGCCACGCCGCTTTTCCGCGCCGAGGCAGCAATCTCCAGTCCGATCCAGCCGCCGCCGACGATCGCCAGTTTTTTACTTTCCGCCAGACGACTTTTCAGGCGCTGCGCGTCCTGCCAGTGGCGCAGGGTATAGACCTGCGGATGGCTGGCCCACGCCTGCGAAGGCAGGCGCGCCCGACCGCCGGTAGCGATTAAAAGGATGTTGTAACTAAGCCGCTCGCCGTTGCTAAGAACAACTTTTTTCTCATCGCGATCGACAGATTCAGCGCGCAGCGGCCGGTACCAGGCCAGGTTCAGCGCCTGCTGCACCTCGTCGGTAAACAGCCTTGGGAGCGCCGCGTTCGGCTCCAGCAAAGACGCTTTCGACAGCGGCGGGCGCTCGTAGAAATCCCATTCTTCTTCCGCTACCACGCAAATCTCGCCGTCGAAACCCTCATCGCGCAGGGTTTTCGCCGCCCAGCCGCCCGCCTGACCGCCGCCGATAATGACAATGCGCGATGTCATACCGCCTCCGGCTTTTTCTGCTGACGGCGCGTGTCGTGGTCAATCCCGCCTTCCACCGCCCACTCGGTAAAGGAGACCAGCGAATGCTCCAGCTCACGCGGCTGCCAGTTTTCCGTCAGATAATCATCGTTGGTGTAATACTCAAACGCCCCGCCGGTCGGGCTGTTGACGTACCAGAAGTACGCCGACGACACCGGATGACGGCCCGGCCCGATAAAGGTGCTCCAGTCATGTTTATTCATCGCGATACCGCCGCCGATCACCTCGTGGATGTCGCGCACGGTGAAGGCCACGTGGTTGAGGCCGCGCTTGCGGTTCGGCAGTTGCAGCAGGAACAGGTTGTGATGGCCGCCGCGCACGCCGCAGCGCAGGAACACGGCGCGGTTGATATAGCGGTCCGAGACCTGGAAGCCGAGCACCTCGCGGTAGAATTTCTCCACTGCCGCCAGCTCTTCCACGAAGAACACCACATGCCCCACGTTGATCGGCTGGGCGCGATCGTAAACCGGGCTGGGGGTGTCGATACGGCGGGCATCGCCCCACTGGTTAATCGGCTCGACGTTCAGCTCCACGTCAGTTTGCTGGGTCACCTGCACGCGCAGCGTCATGCCGTTCGGGTCCAGGCACTCCAGCGCGTCGCCCACTTCACGAAAACCTGGCTGTTGCGCCAGCTTCGGGCGCAGCGCGTCCAGATCTGACTGGCTGGCAACCGCCCAGGTCATGCGGCGCAGGGTGTTGCCCGCTTCAAACGCGGGCGGCAGGTCGGGGCTGTCGATCGGGTTAAGCTCCACGCGCGCGCCGCTCAGGGTGGTGAAACGCTGGCCGCTGGCATCGCCCGTCAGGCCAAAATCACGCATAAATTTGGCGCAGTGCGTCAGGTCTTCCACACCAAATTCCAGCTTTTCAATTCCGGTTACACTCATCGTTCGTTGCCTCATCTGGCCCAGATTGGGCGTAAAACATGCCCGACGCAGTCAAGCGCCTGACGTTAACTCACTGATTTAACTGGCCTGTGACAAATACCCTAAGAAGCCAGAAATTTTATCCGCCGCGAGGCGAACCTCGTTTTGCAGGCGCTCGCGGTCGCTCTGCGGGATCTCCTCCGACGGCACCAGAATGCTGACCACCGCCGCCACGCGGCCGCTTCGGTCATACACCGGGTAGACGATGGAAGAGATGCCGTGGCGGAAGAAGGATTCGCCGATGACATACCCGCGGGCTTTGTCCTGCTGCACCATCTGCCACAGGGCTTCGCGGTCGTGAAGCTGCCCCGGCGTGTTGCCCGGCAGACGCTCATGCGGGAACAGCTGTTCGAAATCAGCGCGGGAAATATCGGTCAACAGCATGCGGCCCAGCGAGGTGCAGTGCACCGGCAGGCGGGTACCAATGCTGACCTGGTTGATGCGCGACCCGGCGGCGCTGACGCGGGCGATGTAGATAATGTCGCGCCCGTCGCGGATCGCCAGATGGCTGCTGCACTGGCTCACGTCGCGCAGTTGCTCGATCACCGGCTGGCCGACCTGCGCCACGTCCAGCGAGGCGATGTACTCAAAGCCAAGACGCAGCACGTTCATGCCCAGCGAAAAGGTATTGGTGCGCGTGTTGCGCTCCAGAAATCCCATGTACTCCAGCGTCTGTACCACGCGGTAGGCGGTGGCCTTCGGCATATCCACCAGCCGGTGCAGTTCGGCAAAGGTCAGATCGCGATGCTGCTCGCCAAAGGCCAACAGCAGCTGTAAACCGCGCTCCAGCCCCGGCACCAGATACTTCACTTCCTGATCGTTTGCCATCATCGCCCTACCTTAGTTAAAGACAAAACCGCCGTTGACCGGGATCAGCTGTCCGGTGATAAACCTCGACAGATCGCTTAACAGCCAGACCACGCTGCCGGTGACATCTTCCGGCTGCTGCGCGCCGGTTAACGCGCGTCCGTTTTCGTAGAGCTGATGCCGTTCGGCGGGGACATATTCCGTCGCCTCGACGCGGGTTAGCCCCGGTGCGATGGCGTTGATCCGGATACGTTTTTCCCCCAGTTCGCGCGCCATTGAACGGGTCATGGCAATCACGGCCCCCTTGCTGGCAACGTAGGCCATCAGGCGCGGCGCGCCCCACAGCGCGGTGTCGGACGCCACGTTCACAATGCCTGCCCCTTCGCGCAGCAGCGGCACGGCGGCGCGCGTCACCAGCCAGGTGCCTTTGACGTTGACGCTCATCACCCGATCCCAGAGATCCGGATCGTAATCAAGCATGTTTTTGCCGCCCACGCCCGTCGCCATCGCCGCGTTGTTCACCAGGCCGTCAATCTGCCCTTGCTCGCCAATGGCGCTGAACACCTGGTCGATAGAGTGCTGATCGGCCAGATCGATAACGTGCGATTCGATCGCATAGCCCTGCTCGCGCAGCCGGTGGGCACTCTCGGCCAGCTCGCCTTTGAGGATGTCGCACATCACCACCGCCGCGCCCTGCTCCGCGCAGGCCTGGGCAAAGTGGTAGCCCAGCCCGCGCGCGGCGCCGGTCACCACGATGCGCTTGCCGCTCAGCAGCCCATTCATCAGGCGGCTCCCTGCTGTGCTTCACGCATCGCCAGCTGCTCTTTGGCGGCCTTTTGCATCATGCGGCGCAGGCGCGAGAGGCCAACGTCGTGCTGATACAGGTATTCATGATCGCGCGCGTTTGGCGCCAGGCTCTCCAGCACCACGCGGTCCTGCTCCAGCACGTCCCTGTGCAGTTTTTCCAGACGGTTGCGGTACATGAAGCGCCACATATCGCGCTGCCAGCCCTGCACGCGGCGGATGCGCCAGAAGAAGACGCGGCAGTTGTCGTTATCTTCCGGCACCACCATGCCGACGATAAAGAAGTGGCCGCCCGGTCCGAAGCGCTTCTTGTACGGAATGGAGAGGCGCATCCAGCAGGTGCCGCTGTTGCCCAGCTCCACCCAGTCAAAATTGACGCCGCTCTGCCCTTTCTTCTCGAAAATAAAACCGGTTTTGGTCGGCTGGAGCACCATGTCGGCCTTGCGATCCCCTTCCGCCATCGAGTGCGACGAGGAGTGCAGATAGGTGCCGTGCATCGGGTCCATCACGTTTTCCAGCGCGTACTGGTAATTGCATTTCCACGCGGCGGTGCAGAGGAAGTTGCTGAAGTTTTCCGTGTCGGCGAGTTCATCCGGGAAGGTCAGTTCGTCCGGCTGCTGGTCCGCGGTGACGCCAAACCACAGGAAGATGGCGCCGTGCGCCTCCTGCACGTTATAGCTGCGCACGCACTGCTGGCCGACCAGCGGACATTTATCCACGGCGGGCACGTCTTTCACCTCGCCGTTGCCCGCCACCTCTACGCCGTGATACCAGCAGGCAATGCGGTCCCCGAGGTTCCAGCCCATCGACAGGCGCGCGCCGCGGTGTGGGCAGCGGTCCTCCAGCGCCTGCACCTGGCCATCTTTATTGCGCCAGACCACAATCTGCTCGCCCAGGCGGGTGATGCCCACCGGCGCAGACTGCACTTCCCAGCTCGCCAGCACCGGATACCAGAGGCCGCGCAGGCCTTTATCAAGATAGTTTTGTACGGTCGTCGTCATCACGTTGCCCTCAGTAGCCGTTAACCTGTAAGAATGCCTGGAAACTGGCGTCGCTCCACGGCTCGCCCTGCTGGTCGTGCATACGCACCGCGTTCAGCCCGCTTACCAGCTCCGGCAGGGTTTCAACGCCCTGCTCGAAGAGATCTTCCAGCGTCGCAATCAGCTTCACTTCCCAGCTTTCCGGCTCGCGGCTGCGGGTCTGCCAGATCAGGTTCTGGTACTCGCCCGGCTTGTGAATGGCGCCATTACCGCCCTCTGCCGGCGGGGTAAACTGGCGGCTTTCCGGCAGCGCCGGGTTGTAGTTCAGCGTGTCGCTCATGCCACGGTCTCCTCAACGAAGGTAATCTGAATCTGGTTTTCAAAGACCCGAACCGGGTATCGGTTGAGGTTGCGTCCTCCGGGGCCGTGCAGACACTGGCCGGTTTTGACGTCGAACACCGCCTCGTGCAGCGGGCATTCCACCTTGCCGTCTTCCACGAAGCCCTGGCTCAGCAGGGCATAGGCGTGCGGGCATACGTCCTCCAGCGCGTAATATTCACCGTCGATCAGGTAAACGCCGATCTCTTTACCGTCGACGTTGCCGCTAAAAGGGAAATCTTCCTGTACTTGTTCTGCGTCACATACGCCTATCCAGCTCATCACGATCCTCCAGGCTTTTGTTTCATATATGAAACTCTGTTTCTTATTTAATACGGTCAATATAAAAGCGATGAATGTTTCGTCAAGCGACAATGTGACGAATTTGTTAATCGATCGGCAATTAATTAACTAAGTGTGCAAGGGATCACGAAAAAATGCAGCGATATGAAATTTTCATTATTGCAGCGTGAGAAATACGTTTTTTTAATGGTCTCTTATTTTCAATAAAAGATATTGACTTCTTTTCTTTTTACTCTCTAAAAATAAATGAACGTCACCTCTTTCGCGTTTCACCTGTGAAACGAATTTTTAATTTATCCTTAATAAACAAAGAGTTTCACAGGTGAACCATTTTAGCTCCGTGACAATCACATTGATGAAAAATATAAGTTACAAAAAACGTAAGGCGGACATGATGACGGCAAGATGGCAAGGCACGATTGCGCTTTTATTACTCATTATTATTTCCTACGTCGATCGGGTAAATATCTCGGTAATGATTTTAAACCCGGAATTTGCCGAACATTTTCAGTTAGATGAAAACAGAATGTTACAGGGAATGCTGATGACCTGCTTTCTGCTGGGTTATGGCTTTTCCGCTTTATTATTAACGCCGGTTATTGAAAGCAAACTTCATTATCGGCAGGGATTATTAAGCAGCATTGCGATTTGGGCCGCGGTCTGCGCGGCTTCACCTTTGCTCGGCTCGCTGACGGGAATGCTCTTCGCCCGCGTGATTCTGGGGATCGCGGAGGGACCGCTTTTTTCACTGAAAACGCGCTTTATCAGCGATAACTTTAGCGCGCAAGAGATCGGCAAACCCAACGCCGTGACCGCGCTGGGCGTCTCTCTCGGGCTGGCCGTGGGCTTTCCGCTGGTGACCTGGCTGATGTCGCATCTGGGCTGGGCCGGATCGTTTTACGCGCTGGCGGCAATCAACCTTCTCCTCGGCGGCGGCTTAATCTGGCGTTTTCTGCCCGCGCCGCGCAAGCTCCCGACCGCGAAAAAGCCGGGGTTTGTTCACACCTTCACGCTGGCCTGGCAGACGCCGCTGCTGGGCTGGATCCTGCTGGTTGAAATCGCCACCCTGAGCTATCTCTGGGGGAGCAGCGCCTGGTTACCCGCGTGGCTGCGTGACGAGCACCACTTCTCGCTGCACGCGACGGGCATGCTTGCGGCGGTCCCCTTCCTGCTGAGCCTGGGGTCAAAGTTTCTGGGCGGCGTGCTGCTCGACAAAATGCGTCCGGAACAGGCGCCGGTACTGTTTGTGGTGGGCGGTACGTTGACGGCACTCTCCGTGATCGCACTGATGCTCAGCCATCAACCCGCATGGCTGGCGCTCTTTATGCTGTCTGCCAACGTGTTCTGGGGACTTCAGGGAGCGGCTATTCCTGCGGTAATCCAGCATCACGCCGCCCGGGACGCCGTGGGCAGCGCGTACGGCATTATTAATGGGATCGGCAATATCTGCGCGGCGTTTATTCCGCTGCTGATGGGGATGGTGATGAGATCGGTGGGGTCGGTCAGTTCAGGCTTTTCGGTGCTGGTCGTCTCGCAGGTTGTCACCCTGCTTGCCGGGGGAATGTTGCTGCTGCGCATGCGGCGCGCAGCAGCAATCAGCGCGTAAGGCTTATTCGCCTTTTTTCGCCGCCTGGATGTAGAGCATTTCCAGCGCCAGGGTCGCCGCGGCCAGCGCGGTGATCTCGGACTGGTCATAGGCCGGAGCTACTTCCACCACGTCCATCCCGACGATGTTCAGATCCTTCAGGCCGCGCACCAGCTTGATGGCGCGGTCTGATGTCAGGCCGCCGATCACCGGCGTACCGGTACCCGGTGCGAATGCCGGATCCAGGCAGTCGATATCGAAGGTCAGATAGACAGGCATGTCGCCGACGATCTGCTTAACCTGAGCCAGAATATCGTCCACGCCGCGATCGTTCACCTGGCCCGCGTCGAGTACGGTGAAGCCGTTGTCTTTGTCGAACTCGGTGCGGATGCCGATCTGCACGGAGTGGTTTGGATCGATCAGGCCTTCTTTCGGCGCGGTATAGAACATGGTGCCGTGGTCGAATTCACAGCCGTTCGCGTAGGTGTCGGTGTGCGCATCGAAGTGCACCAGCGCCATTTTGCCGAAGTGCTTCGCGTGGGCGCGCAGCAGCGGCAGGGTCACGAAGTGGTCACCGCCGAAGGAGAGCATGCGTTTACCGGCCGCCAGCAGCTTCTCGGCGTGCGCCTGCAATTTTTCGCTCATTTCACGCGCGTCACCGAAGGCGTACACCAGATCGCCGCAGTCCACCACGTTCAGCCGCTCGCGCATGTCGAAGTTCCACGGGAAGCGGTTGTGCTCCCAGGCCAGGTTGGTGGAAACCTGACGGATCGCCGCCGGGCCATGACGTCCACCCGCGCGACCGGACGTTGCCATGTCGAACGGTACGCCGGTGATCACCCAGTCCGCATCGCTGTCGTACGGCTGGAAGTTCATCGGAAGGCGTAAAAAACCAAACGCGTTAGATACCAGAGAGTTATCGTACTGATGACCTAAAGTGCTCATGTCCTGACCTCTTATAAAGTCGATACATTAAAAACAGATGAAAAAAAAATCCCCTCCGCGTCGTTAAACCCGACGAGGAAGGGATTGATTCGTAAATCGCATATTGGGGCGAATTATCGCCGTTAATTCATACGGGTTCAAGTGAGTATAGCATTCTGCCGGATGGCGGCTTCGCCTTCTCCGGCCTACATTCGTAGGCCCGGTAAGCGCAGCGCCACCGGGCATCGGCGGCACAGCGGCCTGATGCCCTCACCCCGCCCCTCTCCCACAGGGAGAGGGAGGTTTTCTTACTCGTCTTCCAGATACGTATACCCGTACAGACCCGCTTCAAACTCTTCCAGGAACTGCTGCTGCAAGGCATCGTCCAGACCGGTGTTTTTCACCTGATCGCGGAACTGGGTGAGCAGTTTTTTCGGATCCAGCTGAACGTATTCGAGCATGTCCGCCACGGTATCCCCTTCGTCGGACAGCTCAACCTCCACGCTGCCGTCAGGGAAGACAAACACGTCAACCGCTTCGGTATCACCGAACAGGTTGTGCATGTTGCCGAGGATCTCCTGATACGCACCCACCATAAAGAAGCCCAGCATTGGCGGGTTCTCCGGATCGTACTCCGGCATTGGCATCGTCGTTGCGATACCGTCGCCGTCGACGTAGTGGTCGATTGCGCCGTCGGAGTCACAGGTGATGTCCAGCAGCACGGCGCGGCGTTCCGGGGCGTGGTTCAGCCCTTCCAGCGGCAGAACCGGGAACAGCTGGTCGATACCCCAGGCATCCGGCATCGACTGGAACAGAGAAAAGTTGACGTACATTTTGTCCGCCATACGCTCCTGCAACTCGTCGATAATTGGACGGTGCGCGCGGTTGCTCGGATCGAGCTGTTTCTGCACTTCGTGGCACATATTCAGATAGAGCTGCTCCGCCCACGCGCGCTCTTGCAGGCTGAAGGTGCCTGACGAGTAGCCGACGTGAATATCGTGCAGGTCCATCTGGCTGTCGTGCAGCCATTCGCGCAGGGAACGACGCGTGCCCGGCTCGTGCATCTCCTGCCAGGTTTCCCACATGCTTTGCAGGGAACGTGGAGCATCGTCTGCCGGAGGCGTGGCTTCGGTGATTTCGCTACGCTCAACGCCGATGATGTTAGAGACCAGCACCGTATGGTGTGCAGTGACCGCGCGGCCGGATTCGGTGATCACCGTCGGGTGCGGCAGGCCGTGCTCTTCGCAGGCATCGCCAATCGCCCAGATGATGTTGTTGGCATATTCGTTCAGGCCATAGTTTACCGAGCAGTCAGACTGCGAGCGGGTCCCTTCGTAGTCCACGCCCAGGCCGCCGCCCACGTCAAAGCACTGAATATTCACGCCAAGCTTATGCAGCTCAACGTAGAAACGCGCAGATTCACGCACGCCGGTGGCGATGTCGCGAATGTTGGCCATCTGCGAGCCGAGGTGGAAGTGCAGCAGCTGAATGCTGTCCAGACGACCGCGCTCGCGCAGAATTTCCACCAGCTGAAGCACCTGGTTCGCCGCGAGGCCGAACTTGGATTTTTCACCGCCGGAAGATTGCCATTTACCGGAACCCTGCGACGCCAGTCGCGCACGCACGCCAAGGCGTGGGATCACGTTCAGACGCTCGGCCTCTTCCAGCACGATCGCGATTTCGGTCATCTTCTCGATCACCAGATAGACCTTGTGGCCCATCTTCTCGCCAATCAGCGCCAGACGAATGTATTCGCGGTCTTTATAGCCGTTACAGACGATCACCGACCGGGTCATGCCCGCGTGCGCCAGAACCGCCATCAGCTCCGCTTTAGAGCCGGCTTCCAGGCCCAGCGGCTCGCCGGAGTGGATCAGGGACTCAATCACGCGACGGTGCTGGTTGACCTTGATCGGGTAAACGAGGAAATAGTCGCCGTTATAACCATACGATTCCCGCGCGCGTTTGAACGCGGCGTTAATAGAACGCAGGCGATGTTGCAGGATCTGCGGGAAGCAGAACAGTGCAGGCAAGCGCTGACCCTGCGCTTCACGGGTTTTCACCAGTTTAGCGAGATCCACGCGCGCTTCCGGGACGTCCGGATCCGGGCAGACACTGATGTGGCCCAGCTCGTTAACGTCGTAGTAGTTATTGCCCCACCAGGCAATATTGTAAGTGCGCAGCATCTTGCTGGCTTCCTGGGAGCTCATCGCAACCTCCTGCATAGAACGTAGTACACCCTGTTCGCCTGCTGACGAAGGCGAAAGCGAAGACATGTCGTCAGACATAGCGAACCTCAACTCTTTGTATTAAGTGTAAAACAGTTGACTACTATCGCAGCGTTATACGGCGATAACAACCCATTAACGGCTCCATTTCCCAGCAGAGTATGCTGAAATCCAGACCGTGCGACCGGTTTCTTATTCATATCATTGTAAAACACGTATCCGAACTCTGTATGACAAGGTTCGGCGAAACCACGAGAAAACTCCTGTATTAACAAGAGCGCCCTTGTTCAGTTTTCACAAAGCGTGACCGGCTCTGGAATCCTGAGAAGCACCGAGATGGGTATAACATCGGCAGGTGTTTAGACCAGAAGTGCGGGTGGGAATCAAATGCGCGCCAGAACGGCTGCGCTGAATGAGCGGAAAACGATGGTTCATTATCTCGTATCACCTCCACGGCCGCCTCTGCTGAAACGGACCACAAGCCAAAGCTAACAGTTCACTGCTTAACCCGGCTGGAAGTGGCGACACGATGTGTTCATCGAGCGCTTATTTTATATGAGCCGCGCGCCGCGTTTTATACCGAGAAGGTCGCTAAAAAGCAAAACAAAAATGCGCAGGTTGCCAGCGTCGTCAGGAAAAATTTCCAGCCGTGTTTTCAACACAGTGAGAGGTGAGTCAAAAAAAACTGGAAATCGGGTGAAGAAGTGACCTAAAATAGACGTCCAGATGTTAATCCATCCATACCGATTAACACTCAGACTGCCAGTGTCAAAATCCTGTAGGCCTTGGTAGAATTATCTCCTATGGCTATTCCACACAGCAGCTTGAGCTAACCAAATTCCTCTTAGGTGAAATAAAACATGGCAAAACACCTGTTTACGTCCGAGTCCGTATCAGAAGGACATCCTGATAAAATTGCTGACCAAATCTCCGATGCGGTGCTGGATGCGATCCTCGCGCAGGATCCAAAGGCGCGCGTAGCGTGTGAAACCTATGTCAAAACCGGCATGGTTCTGGTTGGCGGTGAGATCACCACCAGCGCATGGGTTGATATCGAAGAGATCACCCGTAACACGGTGCGTGAGATTGGCTATGTACATTCTGATATGGGCTTTGATGCCAACTCCTGCGCCGTACTGAGCGCGATTGGCAAACAGTCTCCGGATATCAACCAGGGCGTTGACCGTGCCGATCCGCTGGAACAGGGCGCGGGTGACCAGGGCCTGATGTTCGGCTACGCAACCAACGAAACCGACGTGCTGATGCCAGCGCCGGTAACCTACGCCCATCGTCTGGTGCAGCGTCAGGCTGAAGTGCGTAAAAACGGCACCCTGCCGTGGCTGCGTCCGGATGCGAAAAGCCAGGTGACCTTCCAGTATGACGACGGGAAAATCGTCGGTATCGATGCAGTGGTTCTTTCCACGCAGCATGCGGAAGAGATTGACCAGAAATCCCTGCAAGAAGCGGTGATGGAAGAGATCATCAAGCCGGTTCTGCCAACTGAATGGCTGAGCTCTGCGACCAAATTCTTCATCAACCCAACCGGACGCTTTGTTATCGGCGGCCCAATGGGTGACTGCGGTCTGACCGGTCGTAAAATCATCGTAGATACCTACGGCGGCATGGCACGTCACGGCGGCGGCGCATTCTCAGGTAAAGATCCGTCTAAAGTTGACCGTTCTGCGGCGTACGCTGCACGTTATGTGGCGAAAAACATCGTTGCTGCCGGTCTGGCTGACCGCTGTGAGATCCAGGTTTCCTACGCTATCGGCGTGGCTGAGCCAACCTCCATCATGGTGGAAACCTTCGGTACTGAAAAAGTGCCTTCTGAACAGCTGACCCTGCTGGTGCGTGAGTTCTTCGACCTGCGTCCATACGGTCTGATTCAGATGCTGGATCTGCTGCACCCAATCTACCAGGAAACCGCAGCGTACGGTCACTTTGGCCGCGAACATTTCCCATGGGAAAAAACCGACAAAGCCGCCCTGCTGCGTGATGCTGCCGGTCTGAAATAATCGACTGCCAGTAGCTTAAACAGGCCAGCCTTTGTGCTGGCCTTTTTTATGTCGGGTGGCGGCTATGCCTTACCCGACCTACGGGTAGTGAGTTTTTGTAGGCCGGGTAAGGCGCAGCCGCCACCCGGCAATGTTTGGAACCGTTTACACCTCACTCTCTATACCCCGCTTTCAGAATATTCTCTTTGCATGATCGCATTTCTTCTGCTGTTACATTCCCTTTCAGTTAAGTCTGAAATTTGTGCAAACGCGATGCACATCAATTAATTTACCTCTATATTTTCAAAGCTTTAATTATTTTTACGGTTACAAGCCAGTGTAACCGATTACACCGTTGTGATTTGACTCACATATTTTTATGAGCCGCTCACCTACTCTTAATATCGTAAAAACTGATAACCCAACTGGAGGGCATAATGCCTGACAATAATAAACAGGGGCGTACGTCCAATAAGGTAATGACGTTCTTCGTCTGCTTCCTCGCCGCTCTGGCAGGATTACTCTTTGGCCTGGATATTGGCGTAATTGCCGGTGCATTACCTTTCATCACCGATGAGTTCCAGATTAGCGCACACACTCAGGAATGGGTGGTTAGCTCCATGATGTTCGGTGCCGCCGTCGGCGCGGTCGGCAGCGGCTGGCTCTCCTTTAAGCTCGGGCGTAAAAAGAGCCTGATGATCGGCGCGATCCTGTTCGTTGCCGGCTCACTGTTCTCTGCCGCTGCACCTAACGTTGAAGTGCTGATCATCTCCCGCGTGCTGCTCGGTCTGGCAGTGGGCGTGGCGTCTTATACTGCCCCGCTATACCTGTCTGAAATCGCTCCGGAAAAAATCCGCGGCAGCATGATTTCCATGTATCAGCTGATGATCACCATCGGTATTCTGGGGGCTTATCTCTCGGATACCGCATTCAGCTACAGCGGCGCATGGCGCTGGATGCTGGGCGTAATCATCATTCCAGCCATCCTGCTGCTGATTGGCGTCTTCTTCCTGCCGGACAGTCCGCGCTGGTTCGCCGCCAAACGCCGCTTCCATGATGCCGAACGCGTGCTCTTACGCCTGCGTGATACCAGCGCCGAAGCCAAAAACGAGCTGGAAGAGATCCGCGAAAGCCTGAAGGTCAAACAGTCCGGCTGGGCGCTGTTCAAAGAGAACAGCAACTTCCGCCGCGCGGTGTTCCTCGGTGTGCTGTTACAGATCATGCAACAGTTCACCGGGATGAACGTCATCATGTATTACGCGCCGAAAATCTTCGAACTGGCGGGCTACACCAACACCACCGAGCAGATGTGGGGCACCGTGATCGTCGGCCTGACCAACGTGCTGGCGACCTTTATCGCTATCGGTCTGGTGGACCGCTGGGGACGTAAGCCAACCCTGACGCTGGGCTTCCTGGTGATGGCCGTCGGGATGGGCGTGCTGGGTACCATGATGCACATGGGCATTCATTCCCCAACGGCACAGTACTTCGCCGTGGCGATGCTGCTGATGTTTATCATTGGGTTTGCGATGAGCGCCGGTCCGCTGATTTGGGTGCTGTGCTCTGAGATCCAGCCGCTGAAAGGGCGTGATTTTGGTATCACCTGTTCTACCGCAACCAACTGGATTGCCAACATGATCGTCGGCGCAACGTTCCTGACCATGCTCAATACCCTGGGTAACGCCAATACCTTCTGGGTCTACGCCGGTCTGAACCTGTTCTTTATCGTTCTCACTATCTGGCTGGTTCCTGAAACCAAACATGTTTCACTGGAACACATTGAACGTAACCTGATGAAAGGTCGTCCTCTGCGCGAAATCGGCGCACACGACTGATCCTCCTGCGGGAGGCGCCTCTTGCGCCTCCCCGCTTCCCGCTTTATGCTCTGCCCCTATGAAAGCTCCCCGTCTCCCCATCGCCATTCAGCAAGCCGTCATGCGCAGCCTGCGGGAAAAACTCGCCCAGGCCAACCTGAAGCTCGGCCGCAATTATCCTGAACCGAAGTTGGTCTATCAGCAGCGTGGCACCGCGGCAGGCACCGCCTGGCTGGAAGCCTACGAGATCCGCCTGAATCCGGTACTGATGATGGAAAACCAGCAGGCGTTTATCGACGAAGTCGTCCCGCACGAACTGGCGCACCTTCTGGTGTGGAAGCACTTTGGCCGCGTCGCGCCGCACGGCAAAGAGTGGAAATGGATGATGGAGGCGGTGCTCGGGGTTCCGGCCCGCCGCACCCATCAGTTCGAGCTGGAATCGGTACGCCGCAATACCTTCCCCTACCGCTGCCAGTGTCAACAGCACCAGCTTACCGTCCGCCGCCATAACCGCGTGGTGCGCGGCGAGGCGACCTACCGCTGCGTAAAGTGCGGCGAACCGCTGGTCGCGGAATAATCAACTGAACTTTCAGGAACTTTCCTGATCTGACTGATTGCATACGGGAACAACATTCGTTACGTTGCGGGCTCGTTTTGACACGGAGTGTAAGATGTCCCGTAATGTTTCTCTCGCGGTCGCTTTTCTGGCGACAGCGCTCTCCGGCCATGCTCTGGCCGACGGTATTCACAGTTTCTCTCAGGCAAAAACCGCGGGCGTAAAGATTAACGCCGACGTACCGGGTGATTTCTACTGCGGCTGTAAAATTAACTGGCAGGGTAAGAAAGGGGTCGTGGATCTGGGATCCTGCGGCTATAAGGTGCGCAAGAACGAGAATCGCGCCAGCCGAATCGAATGGGAACACGTTGTTCCGGCCTGGCAGTTTGGCCACCAGCGCCAGTGCTGGCAGGACGGTGGACGTAAAAATTGCGCCAAAGATCCGGTCTACCGCCAGATGGAAAGCGATATGCACAACCTGCAACCCGCCGTGGGTGAGGTCAATGGCGACCGCGGAAACTTCATGTACAGCCAGTGGAACGGTGGCGAAGGCCAGTACGGTCAGTGCGCCATGAAGGTCGATTTCAAAGAGAAAGTCGCCGAACCGCCTGCCCGCGCGCGCGGCAGCATCGCCCGCACTTATTTCTATATGCGCGACCGCTACGATCTCAATCTTTCCCGCCAGCAGACGCAGCTCTTCAATGCCTGGGACAAGCTCTACCCGGTAACGGACTGGGAATGCCAGCGCGACGAACGTATCGCCAAAGTCCAGGGGAATCATAACCCTTACGTCCAGCGGGCTTGCCAGGCGCAAAAGAGCTAACCTACACTACGGCAATTCGCTTATATCGCATGACACATGGAATTTCTGACTATGCGCATCCCTCGCATCTATCACCCTGAACTGATTACCCCAGGCGGCGAAATCGCCCTGTCTGATGATGCCGCAAACCATGTAGGCCGCGTGCTGCGCATGGGTGCAGGCCAGGCGATTCAGCTCTTTGACGGCTCTAATCAGGTTTTCGACGCTGAAATTACGCGCGCCGATAAAAAAAGCGTGCACGTGAAGGTGCTGCGTGGCGAGGTGGATGACCGGGAATCCCCGCTGCACATTCACCTGGGCCAGGTGATGTCGCGTGGGGAAAAGATGGAGTTCACCATTCAGAAATCCATTGAACTGGGTGTAAGCCTCATTACGCCACTTTTTTCTGAGCGCTGCGGCGTTAAACTGGATGCGGAACGTCTGAACAAAAAGATCCAGCAGTGGCAAAAAATTGCCATTGCGGCCTGCGAACAGAGCGGCCGCAACCGTATCCCGGAGATCCGCCCGGCGATGGATCTGGAGGACTGGTGTGCAGAAGAGGAGAGCGGGCTTAAGCTCAATCTTCATCCGCGCGCCAGCGCCAGCATCAATACGCTGCCGCTGCCCGTTGAGCGTGTACGCCTGCTGATTGGCCCGGAAGGCGGCCTGTCGGCTGACGAAATTGCCATGACGGCGCGTTACCAGTTTACTGATATTCTGTTGGGACCTCGCGTTCTGCGCACTGAGACAACGGCACTCACCGCCATTACCGCGCTACAGGTGCGATTTGGCGATCTGGGTTGAAGCAAAGCCTGACCCATAACCGGAGAAGAAGATGATTAAGCTCGGCATCGTGATGGACCCCATCGCAAACATTAACATCAAGAAAGACTCCAGCTTCGCTATGCTGCTGGAAGCGCAGCGTCGCGGCTATGAACTCCACTATATGGAGATGAACGATCTTTACCTGATCAACGGTGAAGCCCGCGCACGCACCCGCATCGTTAACGTCGAGCAGAACTACGAAAAATGGTACGAATTCGGTACCGAGCAGGATATTGCCCTGGCCGACCTTAACGTGATCCTGATGCGTAAAGATCCGCCGTTCGACACCGAATACATTTACGCCACCTATATCCTTGAGCGTGCCGAAGAGAAAGGAACGCTGATCGTCAACAAGCCGCAGAGCCTGCGCGACTGCAACGAGAAGCTCTATACCGCATGGTTCTCTGACCTGACGCCGGAAACGCTCGTCACCCGCAGCAAAACGCAGCTGAAAGAATTCTGGCAGAAGCACGGCGACATCATCATGAAGCCGCTGGACGGCATGGGCGGCGCGTCGATCTTCCGCGTGAAAGAGGGCGATCCGAACATTGGCGTGATTGCCGAAACGCTGACCGAGCTGGGAACCCGCTACTGCATGGCGCAGAACTATCTGCCAGCCATTAAAGACGGCGACAAGCGTGTGCTGGTCGTAGACGGCGAGCCGGTGCCTTACTGCCTGGCGCGTATCCCGCAGGGAGGGGAAACCCGTGGCAACCTGGCGGCTGGCGGCCGTGGCGAACCGCGTCCGTTAAGCGAAAGCGACTGGGAAATTGCCCGCCGCGTCGGCCCTACGCTGAAAGCCAAAGGCCTGATCTTCGTCGGTCTCGATATCATCGGCGATCGCCTGACCGAAGTGAACGTCACCAGCCCGACCTGCATTCGTGAAATCGAAGCGGAATTCCCGATCTCGATCACCGGAATGCTGATGGACGCTATCGAAAAACGTTTACAGAAATAACCTGTGACAGCGCCTGTGTTTATCCCCATACTGGGCGCTGTCGCTTTTTAAACCAGGAAACAGTACCTCTGACAATGAATTTACAGCATCACTTTCTTATTGCCATGCCTGCTCTCCAGGATCCGATTTTCCGCCGCTCCGTGGTCTATATTTGCGAATACAACGAAGACGGCGCGATGGGGATTATCATCAATAAGCCGCTGGAAAACCTCCAGGTGGAAGGCATTCTGGACAAGCTGAAAATCCCTGCTGAAGCGCGGCTGCCGGAAATCCGTCTCGATAAACCGGTGATGCTCGGCGGCCCGCTTGCAGAAGATCGTGGCTTTATCCTGCATACCCCGCCGGTTTTCTCGTCCAGCATTCGTATCTCCGATAACACCGTCGTCACCACCTCTCGCGACGTGCTTGAAACGCTGGGCACTGCCAGTCAGCCTTCTGAGGTGCTGGTTGCGCTCGGCTACGCCTCCTGGGAAAAAGGGCAGCTGGAACAAGAAATTCTGGACAACGCCTGGCTGACAGCCCCTGCGGATATGAATATCCTGTTTAAGACCCCTATCGCCGATCGCTGGCGTGACGCGGCAAAACTGATTGGCATTGATATTCTGACCATGCCTGGCGTTGCGGGGCACGCGTAATGAGCGGCACCCTTCTCGCCTTCGACTTCGGCACCAAAAGCATCGGCGTCGCTGTGGGTCAACGGATCACCGGCACCGCTCGCCCGCTCACGGCGCTGAAAGCTAACGACGGCACGCCGGACTGGAACCTTATTGAGCGCTTGCTCAAAGAGTGGCAGCCGGACGACGTGATTGTCGGCCTGCCGCTAAACATGGACGGCACCGAGCAACCGCTTACCGCCCGCGCGCGCAAATTCGCGAACAAAATCCATGGCCGCTTTGGCGTCTCCGTTAAGCTGCACGATGAACGTTTGAGCACCGTCGAGGCACGCGCTGGCCTGTTCGAGCACGGTGGCTTCCGGGCGCTGAACAAAGGCAGCGTGGATTCAGCTTCAGCCGTCATTATCCTCGAAAGCTATTTCGAACAGGGTTACTGAGCGCCGGGGCTACAGCCGCCCCTGCGCCCGTCGCTCCGCCAGACTCTGCTCAAAGTTCTGCATTCCCGCCTGCTGCCCCGTTTGAATAATGCCCGGCAGTTGCCAGGTTTTGCCTTCGCGGATCAGGTTTGCCGCCGCCGAGGTATTCACCAGTAGCTCATACAGCGCCACGCGCCCGCCCTGGACATCCTGACGTAGCTTCTGCGCCAGGACCGCACGCAGGCTTCCCGCCAGCTGATTACGCACCGGATCTTTCTCCTGCGCTGGAAAGGTGTCGACCAGGCGCTCGATCGCCTGCGCCGCGCCGCGCGTATGCAGCGTGGCTAACACCAGATGGCCGGTTTCCGCCGCCGTCAGCGCCAGGCGTATCGTCTCGCTGTCGCGCAGCTCACCAAGCAGAATCACATCCGGATCTTCACGCAGCGCGCTGCGCAGCGCCTCGGCAAAGGACGGGCTGTGCTGGCCTATCTCCCGCTGCTGGATCAGGCAACGTTCGCTCTGGTACATAAACTCCACCGGATCTTCCAGGGTCAGAATATGCCCGTCCGTCTGGTGATTGAGGAAATCGACCATAGCGGCCAGGGTGGTCGATTTCCCACTGCCGGTGGCGCCGGTGACCAGAATCAGGCCATTGTCATTGGACAGTAGTTCCGGGATCGCTCGCGGCACACCTAGCGCAGAGAGCTGCGGGCACGTCAGCGGCAACAGCCGCAGCGCAATCGAAACGCCGAGCATATGCTTAAACGCACTGCCGCGCAGCCGCTGACGGCCTGCGAGGGTAACGGCAAAATCCACTTGCCCGTTTGCCCACCATGCGCCCTGCTGTTCGTCGTTGAGCCACGCTTTTAATAACGCCTCCACATCCGGGGGCGGAAACGGCGCAGGTTCAAGACGGCCTGACCTGCGCCAGCGCGGTGGCGAATCACTGCACAGGTGTAGATCGGAGACGTTATGCTTTACACTAAGGGCCACAATTTCTTCCACATCCATAGACTACTCCTCGGAAAATGAACGACATTGCGCATAACCTGGCACAGGTCCGGGACAAAATCTCAGCCGCGGCAACGCGTTGCGGCCGTGCTCCAGAAGAAATTACGTTGCTTGCAGTCAGCAAAACTAAGCCTGCGAGCGCCATCGCAGAAGCGATAGCCGCCGGTCATCGTGCCTTCGGTGAAAACTATGTGCAGGAAGGCGTGGATAAAATTCGCGCTTTCCGGGAACGGGGAAATACAGACCTGCAATGGCACTTTATCGGTCCGCTACAGTCGAACAAAAGCCGTCTGGTAGCAGAGCACTTTGACTGGTGCCACACCATCGATCGTCTGCGCATCGCTACCCGTCTGAGCGACCAGCGCCCTATGGAGATGCCAGCGCTTAACGTGCTGATTCAAATCAACATCAGCGATGAAAACAGCAAGTCCGGCATTACGCTGGGCGAACTGGAGGCGCTGGCGGCAGACGTGGCGGCGCTGCCGCGCTTAACCCTGCGCGGGCTGATGGCTATCCCGGCGCCAGAGTCAAGTTATGAAAGGCAGTTTGCCGTGGCACAGCAAATGGCTGTAGCATTTGAGGCGCTTAAGGCGCGCTATGACACGGTAGACACGCTTTCTCTGGGCATGTCGGACGATATGGAAGCCGCCATCGCGGCAGGCAGCACCATGGTGCGCATCGGCACGGCAATTTTCGGTGCGCGCGATTACCCCCAATAATAAGGAAACCTGAGGAACGCCATGAAGACGTTGACTTTCCTGCTTTCAACGGTCATTGAACTGTATACGATGGCGCTGCTGTTGCGCGTCTGGATGCAGTGGGCCCGTTGTGATTTTTACAATCCATTCTCACAATTTATCGTGAAAATCACGCAGCCCGTTGTGGGGCCGCTTCGCCGCGTCATTCCGGCAATGGGGCCAATTGACAGTTCATCTCTGCTGATGGCGTTTATTCTGAGCGTTATCAAAGCGATCGTGCTGTTTATGGTCATCACTTTCCAGCCGATTATCTGGATTTCAGCCGTTCTGATCCTGGTTAAAACCGTCGGCTCGCTGATCTTCTGGGTCCTGCTGGTGATGGCGATCATGAGCTGGGTAAGCCGGGGCCGTAGCCCGGTGGAGTACGCGTTGATTCAGCTGACTGAACCGTTGCTGCGCCCGATTCGTAGCCTGCTGCCTGCAATGGGCGGAATCGACTTCTCCCCGATGCTTCTCGTTCTGCTGCTGTACGTGCTGAATATGGGTATCGCGGAACTGTTACAGGCGACGGGTAATATGCTGCTGCCGGGGCTGTGGATGGCGTTATGAGTGCAGTTAGCCCCTGCGCCGACGGGCTGGTTTTGCGGCTGTACATTCAGCCGAAAGCCAGCCGCGACAGTATTGTTGGGCTGCATGGCGACGAGCTAAAAGTCGCCATCACTGCCCCGCCGGTTGACGGCCAGGCGAATGCGCATCTGACCAAATATCTGGCTAAACAGTTTCGCGTCGCTAAAAGTCAGGTCATCATTGAGAAAGGTGAACTTGGCCGGCATAAACAGGTAAAAATCCTTAACCCGCAATCTATCCCGACGGAAGTCGCGGCTCTGAAAGAACAGGACTAAACCATGCAGAAAGTTGTTCTCGCCACCGGTAACGCCGGTAAAGTGCGCGAGCTGGCCTCGCTATTAAATGATTTTGGGCTGGACGTGGTGGCCCAGACCGAGCTGGGCGTGGACTCCGCCGAAGAGACCGGCCTGACGTTTATCGAAAACGCCATTCTGAAAGCGCGCCACGCCGCGCAGATCACCGGACTGCCCGCGATAGCCGATGACTCCGGTCTGGCCGTGGATTTTCTGGGCGGTGCGCCGGGGATTTACTCCGCCCGCTATTCCGGGGTGGACGCCACCGACCAGCAGAATCTGGAAAAGCTGCTTGTGGCCCTGAAAGACGTCCCTGACGAACAGCGTACCGCGCAGTTCCACTGCGTGCTGGTCTACATGCGTCACGCGGAAGATCCCACGCCGATTGTCTGTCACGGCAGCTGGCCGGGCGTGATCACCCGTGAAGCGGCGGGCAACGGCGGCTTTGGTTACGACCCGATTTTCTTTGTCCCGACCGAGGGCAAAACCGCTGCGGAACTCACCCGCGAAGAGAAAAGCGCGATCTCCCATCGTGGACGCGCCCTGAAACTGTTACTGGAAGCACTGCGTAATGGCTAATTTGCCGCCTCTGAGTCTTTATATTCACATCCCATGGTGCGTGCAGAAATGCCCGTACTGCGATTTCAACTCGCACGCGCTGAAGGGCGAAGTGCCGCACGATGATTACGTCGCGCATCTGCTGGCCGATCTGGATGCTGATGTACCGTACGCACAGGGACGTGAAGTGAAGACCATTTTTATTGGTGGCGGTACACCGAGCCTTCTTTCAGGCCCGGCGATGCAGACGCTGCTGGATGGCGTGCGCGCACGCCTGAACCTGGCAGTGGATGCTGAAATTACGATGGAAGCCAACCCCGGTACCGTTGAGGCCGATCGTTTTGTCGAGTATCAACGCGCGGGCGTGAACCGTATCTCTATCGGCGTGCAGAGCTTTAGCGAGCCAAAGCTGAAGCGTCTGGGGCGTATCCACGGTCCGGAAGAGGCAAAGCGCGCGGCAAACCTGGCAACAGGGCTTGGGCTGCGCAGCTTTAACCTCGACCTGATGCACGGCCTGCCGGATCAGTCTCTCGAAGAAGCGCTGGACGACCTGCGTCAGGCGATTGAACTGAATCCGCCGCATCTGTCGTGGTATCAGCTGACCATTGAGCCGAACACCCTGTTTGGTTCCCGTCCTCCGGTGCTGCCGGACGACGACGCGCTGTGGGATATCTTCGAGCAGGGCCACCAGCTTTTGACCGCGGCGGGGTATCAGCAATACGAAACGTCGGCGTATGCGAAGCCGGGCTATCAGTGTCAGCACAATCTGAACTACTGGCGTTTTGGTGATTATCTGGGAATTGGCTGCGGCGCACATGGCAAAGTGACCTTCCCGGACGGACGCATTCTGCGTACCGCTAAAACCCGTCATCCGCGCGGGTATATGGAAGGTCGCTACCTGGAGCGTCAGCACGACGTCGAGGCGGCGGATAAACCGTTTGAGTTCTTTATGAACCGCTTCCGTCTGCTGGAAGCCGCACCGCGCGCGGAGTTTGCGCTCTACACCGGGCTGCCGGAGTCGGTGATTCGTCCGCAGATTGACGAGGCGCTGGCGCAGGGGTATCTGACCGAGTGTGATGAGTCCTGGCAGATCACCGAGCACGGCAAGCTGTTCTTAAACTCCCTTCTTGAGCTGTTCCTCGCTGAAAATCCTGAAGGCTGATTCAGAATTTTACATCCCGTTCTGCTGGCTGAGGGAAAGGCTGGCAGAGTGTGGGGATGGAAATTACTCGTTCTTATGCAAAACAGCTCAGACGCGAGCTGACACAGGAAGAAAGGCGGCTTTGGTATTTACTGCGCAGCCGCCGTTTCGAAAATTATAAATTTCGCCGACAGCACCCGGTAGGTCACTACATTCTGGATTTCGCCTGTTGCGCGGCTCGGCTGGCCGTTGAGCTAGATGGCGGACAACATGATGAAAAGCTGGAATACGATCGACAAAGGACATTGTGGTTAAACCATAAGGGCTGGCACGTTATTCGATTCTGGAACAACGAACTCTGGAATAACGAAGAGGCGGTGTTAGAAAGGATCCTTGAAACGCTGCAAGCGCTGCAACCCTCACCCCGGCCCTCTCCCTGAAAGGGAGAGGGGGCAAACCATCCCCTCGCCCCTTTAGGAAAAGGGTTAATGTGAGGGCGCAAACTATTCCCTCGCCCCTTTAGGGAAAGGGTTAAAGTGAGGGAGCAAACTATTCCCTCGCCCCTTTGGGGAGAGGGTTAGGGTGAGGGGCTAAGTGAATTACTTCAGCGTCCCCACCAGCGCCTTCCGGCTGTCTTCCAGCGACACCACGCGTTTACACACGTCTTTGCCGAACTGCTGGAAATCGGCTTCCTGATTCTTCCACTCGTTCTGAATCGAGGTTTGCAGTCCGCCCAGGCTACCCAGTACACCCTGCAACGGATTACCGCCACCCTTCAGCACCGCTTTGGCGCCCATCTCGTTGATGCTGTCCTGGAGAATGCCGCCCATCGCCTGGTTCACCAGCTGCTGACCGTCGGCACGCACCTGATCGATCGCCTTATAGTGGAACGTCAGGCCATCAGAGCGCGTCTCGATAATACGGTTCATCTGCTCTTTCAGCTGTTTATCCAGCTTCGTCAGGCGGGTGCGCATATTGCTGCTCTCCCCCACCTCTTTGGTGATGATTTTATCCAGCGCCACGCGGCTTTTCTCGACGCGGGTCAGCGCGCCATCGTTGATCCAGGGCAGCGCGGTACGCAACTCGGCCTGGTAGTCCATCGCCTGCTCGCGCTGAGCGGCCGTCAGGTTTTGCGGTTTGCCGTTAAAGGTCACGTTGCCATCCGGCGTAATCACCAGATTGCCATTCTCGCCCTTAACCTGCACGGTTTGCGGACTCAGCACCACGTCATCACGCGGGGTGACGCTACATTTATACTCCGCATGGGCGGTGGATCCGATTGCCAGTAATGCAACAGCCAGCAACGTTTTGCGCATCTTTAACACTCCCTCAGACAAAATGGGCCAGCTAATGCTGGCCCGTTCTTGCTTTATTAGTCCCACCAAACGTCGAAAAGTTCGCTAACGCGGACATCTTCCAGTTTGTGGTCTTCAAGCCATTTGCGTACCAGCGCCTGATGCTCTTCGGTGCATTTCCCCACTTCCTGGGTGCAAATCAGACCTTCCCACGCCAGATAGCCGCTACCGTCGAAGGCCAGCTTGTTTGGCTCGATCACCTCGTTGATGAATGCATCAACGTCTTGATCGATCTGCTCAACGCTGGTGCCTTCCGGGAAACGCCAGGCAACGGAGAAACCCACTTCCTGGAATTCTTCGATGTGCATCTTTTTACGCAGACGACGGCTACGATTCTTTGCCATTATTTCACCCTCTCGAACATTAAGTCCCATACGCCGTGACCAAGACGATGGCCACGCTGTTCAAATTTTGTCACCGGACGTGAATCCGGACGCGGTACGTAGTCGTTGCTTTCAGACTGATTTTTATACCCGTCCAGGGACGACATCACTTCCAGCATATGTTCCGCATAAGGTTCCCAGTCGGTTGCCATGTGGAAAACGCCGCCCAGCTTGAGCTTACTTTTCACCAGCTCGGCAAACGGCGCCTGAACGATACGGCGTTTATTATGACGCGCTTTGTGCCATGGGTCAGGGAAAAAGAGCTGAACCATGTCCAAAGAATTGTCAGGAATCATTTTGTGCAGCACTTCCACCGCGTCGTGACACATGACGCGCAGGTTCTCAACGCCCTCTTCGTGGGCCGTTGCCAGGCACGCGCCGACGCCCGGCGAGTGTACTTCGATACCGAGGAAGTTCTGCTCCGGGCGCGCTTTTGCCATGGTCACCAGCGAGGTGCCCATGCCAAAACCAATCTCCAGCGTCACTGGCGCGTCGCGGCCAAACAGGTCGGCGAAGTCGAGCGGTTGCTCGCTGAACTCAACGCCCATCACCGGCCAGTAGTTGTCCAGCGCGTGTTGCTGCCCTTTTGTCAGGCGCCCCTGACGGCGGACAAAGCTGCGAATACGGCGCAGCGGGCGACCGTTTTCATCAAATTCCGGTGAAATGACGTCGTTTTTCATAAAAGAGTTGTCTGCTTGTGAGAATGTTCGGGAAACGGGCATTATCCAAAGTTAAGGCTTCTATGCAAGCATGGGAAAGATCCGGTTTACAGCAGATTGACGCTGTGCTGCAATCTGCGTCCCTGATTAAGCGAATCGATGACCATGCAAGCCTCTCAATTTTCAGCCCAGGTGCTGGACTGGTACGACAAATACGGGCGTAAAACCCTGCCCTGGCAAATTGAAAAAACGCCGTACAAAGTATGGCTCTCCGAGGTGATGTTGCAACAAACGCAGGTCGCGACGGTCATTCCTTACTTCGAGCGTTTTATGGCGCGCTTCCCGACAATCACCGATCTGGCCAACGCGCCGCTGGACGAGGTACTGCACCTGTGGACAGGCCTCGGCTATTACGCCCGCGCGCGCAACCTGCACAAAGCCGCACAGCAGGTCGCCACCCGCCACAACGGTAAATTCCCGGAGACCTTTGACGAGGTGGCGGATTTGCCCGGCGTCGGGCGTTCAACCGCAGGCGCAATCCTCTCCCTCTCTTTAGGCAAACATTTCCCTATTCTCGACGGCAACGTCAAGCGCGTGCTCGCACGCTGCTACGCCGTAGATGGCTGGCCGGGCAAGAAAGAGGTTGAGAAACGCCTGTGGGAGATCAGTGAAGCGGTCACTCCGGCGAAAGGGGTGGAGCGTTTTAACCAGGCGATGATGGATCTGGGCGCGATGGTCTGCACCCGTTCAAAACCGAAGTGCGAACTCTGCCCGGTAAACAACCTCTGCGTGGCGTATGCGAACCACAACTGGGCGCAGTATCCGGGGAAAAAACCGAAGCAGACGCTGCCTGAACGCACCGGGTACATGCTGCTGATGCAGCATGGCGATGAGGTGTTTCTCGCTCAGCGCCCGCCGAGTGGCCTGTGGGGTGGTCTATACTGCTTCCCACAGTTTGAGGATGAAGCCTCGCTTCGGGCATGGCTTGAACAGCGCGGCATTGCGGCCGATACCCTGACGCAACTCAACGCGTTCCGTCATACCTTCAGCCATTTCCATCTGGATATTGTGCCGATGTGGCTTCCCGTGTCCTCATTCACGTCGTGCATGGATGAAGGCACCGCTCTCTGGTATAACTTAGCGCAACCGCCATCAGTCGGGCTGGCGGCTCCCGTGGAGCGCCTGTTACAGCAATTACGTGTCGGTGCAATGGTTTAGCATCGGCAAGACAAAGAGGAATGAGTATGGCCAGAACCATTTTTTGTACTTTCCTACAGCGCGACGCTGAAGGCCAGGATTTCCAGCTCTACCCGGGCGACCTGGGTAAGCGCATTTACAACGAGATCTCCAAAGAAGCCTGGGGACAGTGGCAGAAGAAGCAGACCATGCTGATCAACGAGAAAAAGCTCAGCATGATGAACCCGGAACACCGCAAACTGCTGGAGCAGGAGATGGTGAACTTCCTGTTCGAAGGTAAAGACGTCCATATCGAAGGCTATACGCCACCGGAAAAATAATACTCTGCGGCTGCTGCCCGGCGGCGCTGCGCTTGCACGGGCCTACGGTTTTGTAGGCCGGGAAAGCGCAGCGCCACCCGGCAACAGCAACCCCAAAGCAAACACAACACGCACTCCCGGAATGATGAAAAAACTTTTAGCGCTAGCCCTTGTTGCGCCGTTGCTTGTGTCTTGTTCTTCCAAAAAAGGCGATGAATACAACGAAGCCTGGGTCAAGGACACCAACGGTTTTGACATTTTGATGGGGCAGTTTGCCCACAACATCGAGAACATATGGGGATTTAACGAAGTTCTTATTGCCGGACCGAAGGACTACGTTAAGTACACCGACGCCTATCAGACCCGTAGCCACATCAACTTCGATGACGGTACGATTACGGTTGAAACCATCGCAGGGACTGAACCTGCGGCGCATTTACGTCAGGCCATCATCAAAACCCTGCTGATGGGCGACGATCCGGGGTCTATCGACCTCTACTCTGATGCCGATGACATCACCATCTCCAAAGAGCCGTTTCTGTATGGCCAGGTCGTTGACCAGACCGGTCAGCCGATCCGCTGGGAAGGCCGCGCCACGAAATTTGCCGACTACCTGCTGCAAACGCGCCTGAAAAGCCGCACCAACGGCCTGAAAGTGATCTACAGCGTCACGATCAACCTGGTGCCGAACCACCTCGACAAGCGTGCGCATAAGTATCTGGGCATGGTGCGTCAGGCGTCGCGTAAGTATGGCGTGGATGAGTCGCTGATCCTGGCGATTATGCAGACCGAGTCCTCGTTCAACCCCTACGCGGTAAGCCGTTCCGACGCGCTGGGGCTGATGCAGGTTGTACAGCACAGCGCCGGTAAAGACGTGTTCCGCGCACAGGGGAAATCCGGCACGCCGAGCCGCAGCTACCTGTTCGATCCGCAAAGCAACATTGATACCGGTACGGCCTACCTGGCGATGCTGAACAATGTCTACCTGGGCGGGATTGATAACCCAACCTCACGCCGCTATGCGGTGATCACCGCCTATAACGGTGGCGCGGGCAGCGTGCTGCGCGTCTTCTCAAATGACAAAGTGCAGGCCGCGAACATCATCAACAGCATGGCGCCGGGGGATGTCTACTCAACCCTCACCACCCGCCACCCGTCTGCGGAATCACGCCGCTATCTGTATAAGGTGAATACGGCGCAGAAGAACTACCGTCGCCGCTAGTCAACACACCTTCTCCTGCAATGAGAAGGTGTTCTGCTTCCCCTCTCCCTGTGGGAGAGGGCCAGGGTGAGGGCATCAGACCGCACCCATCTCATCCCACCCATACGAAAATGCTATTTGCATCACAATCCAGACTGCAAATTAATGTGGATTGCATTTTTTTGCGGGAGGTAACAAAACATATCGTTGCCAACTGATAGAATTGCATCAAATAACAACCCTGAATGTTCCCAAAACAACATATCTCCCGCTCACTTGTGAGGAAAGTAACATGAACCTTAAGCTGCAGCTTAAAATCTTGTCGTTTCTGCAGTTCTGCCTGTGGGGTAGCTGGCTGACTACACTCGGCTCCTATATGTTTGTGACGCTCAAGTTCGATGGTGCGTCGATCGGTGCCGTTTACAGCTCGCTGGGTATTGCGGCTGTCTTCATGCCAACGCTGCTCGGTATCGTGGCGGATAAATGGCTAAGCGCGAAATGGCTGTATATGCTTTGCCACCTGGTGGGTGCGGGGACGCTGTTTATGGCGGCCGAAGTGACCACGCCGGGGGCGATGTTCATGGTGATCCTGCTTAACTCGCTGGCCTATATGCCAACGCTTGGCCTGATCAACACCATCTCCTACTATCGCCTGAAATCTGCCGGTCTGGATATCGTCACCGACTTCCCGCCAATCCGTATCTGGGGCACCATCGGCTTTATCATGGCGATGTGGGGCGTGAGCTTCGCGGGCTTCGAGCTGAGCCATATGCAGCTCTACATCGGCGCAGCGCTCTCCGTACTGCTGGCGCTGTTCACCCTGACACTGCCCACCATTCCGGTATCTAATCAGCAGAAAAACCAGAGCTGGAGCACCATGCTTGGCCTGGACGCCTTCGCACTGTTTAAAAACAAGCGCATGGCGATCTTCTTTATCTTCTCCATGCTGCTGGGCGCGGAACTGCAAATCACCAACATGTTCGGTAATACCTTCCTGCACAGCTTCGATAACGATCCGCTGTTTGCCGGGAGCTTTATCGTCGAACACGCGTCGGTGATGATGTCCATCTCGCAGATCTCCGAGACGCTGTTCATCCTGACCATCCCGTTCTTCCTGAGCCGCTACGGTATCAAGAACGTCATGCTGATCAGTATCGCCGCCTGGATGTTGCGCTTCGGTCTGTTCGCCTATGGCGACCCGAGCGCGTTCGGCACCGTGCTGCTGGTTCTGTCGATGATTGTTTACGGCTGTGCCTTCGACTTCTTCAACATCTCCGGCTCGGTGTTTGTGGAAAAAGAGGTGAAGCCTGAAATCCGCGCCAGTGCGCAGGGCATGTTCCTGATGATGACCAACGGCTTCGGCTGTATTCTGGGCGGCGTGGTGAGCGGCAAAGTGGTTGAGATGTATACCACTAACGGCATCACCAACTGGCAACCAGTGTGGCTGATCTTCGCCGGGTACTCGCTGGTGCTGTTCTTCGCGTTCATCGCGCTGTTCAAGTACAAGCACGTGCGCGAGCCGCACGGTGCACAGCCGATCGCGCATTGATTGTTGTGCCCGGTGGCGCTGCGCTTACCGGGCCTGGAAAACCAGACCGTAGGCCGGGTAAGGCGTAGCCGCCACCCGGCTATTTTATTCCAGAAAGCACCCACCCCACCGACAGCAAATCCGCGCTGCCGCCCGGGCTCAGGTTGCGTTCAATCAATGCCTTATCCATCTTCAGCAACGCCTCGCAGTCCCAGCCGTTAGCCAGTAATTCCCGCGCGTAGCCCTGAACGTAGCGCAGCCCCTCAATGCCGCCGCGCGAAACGAGATTGCTGTCCTGATTTACCGCCATCAGGCGCAACAGCAGGCCGTGAAGCGACTGACCGTTCCACGCATCCAAAGCCTTACGCACCGTGGCAAAGCCGCTTTCCGCCTCGCCACGCGCGCCGGTTAAACCGTACAGCTGAAACTGCCGCTCCCCCGCCGTTGCCTGCCCACTGCGCCCGGCCAGCTCCCTCGCCACCAGCCCATGACAGATGTTACTTACCTCACAACAGAGGCTATCCGCAGAGATATTTTTCACACGCCCGGCGGCGAAGCAGAGCAAACCGAGGGCAAAAATCCCGCCCTTGTGGGTATTTACCCCGCCCGTGGCGGCGTACATTGCCTGCTCGCAGGCCATTCCCATTGGGCGAAGAATCCGCAACTGCCGATCGGCAGGTTTGGCCGCATGTGCTTCACCCAGTTCCGCAAACCGGGCAAACCACGGCGTAATCGCCATAATGCTGCGGACAAACAAGGCATGGTCCATATCGCGATGGGAGCCGTTATTGAGCCTGTCCACCAGCCCCGGTTTTGGCGTCAGCTCCAGCTCCTGCCACAGCGCCTCTGCGGCAAGCGCAGGGAGATCAACCGGGCGCGGTTCAGTCGCGAGCAAACCAGTCATCGATCATCTTCTCCACGCGGGAAACCACCTGCTCAGCGGGGTGATTGCGCGAACGGGAACAGGCGTGGGCGGGCTCGTCACAGATCAGGCAGCGTCTGAGATTCGCCCCCAGCGACTGACGCCCGACGTGGCCGTTTTCAGGGCAGATCACATCCAGATCCCACAGCCTGCCGAGTGGGTGCGTCTGCTCCAGTTCTGCACAGTGCGCCTTAATTTCCGCCGCCGGATGCGCGATGCACCACAAGGCTTCAGGTCCGGTGGGTAGCCACAGCACCTTACGGTCCAGCACCTGCCAGCGGTTTTCCCACAGCAGCTGGTCGCACATTTGCAGCGCCACGCCCATGGTGTTGCGATAGCGAAGGCTGTCTTTGATTTCCCCGGGCGTAACCAGCGTGAGGGAGATCACCGGTTGTTGATAGTGCGCAAGCATGTCAGCCTGGCGCGCTGCGCGGCGCTCTTTCGCCGCCAGCAGTTCGTCCAGGCTGACAACCGTCCGCACGGGTGTCGCAATAGTCACACTTCCTCCTTTACCTGTCGAACGGTGTCGATCACGCTGCCGTCGCGGTAGCGGATCACCCCGACGATTTTGTCGGTGAACTCAATCGGTTTCGGTACGCCTGTCAACGAAATCGCTCGCTCATACAGCGCGTTGATATCTACAACCTTCAGCCCTGCTTCCATGAGTCGCTCGCGGATCTCCGGGCGCGCCGGGTTGACCGCAATACCGTGGTCGGTGACCAGCACGTCAATGCTCTCCCCCGGCGTGAGGCGGGTGGTAACGCGCTTCACGACCGTCGGGATGCGGCTTCGCAGCAGCGGCGCGACCACAATGGTCAGGTTGGCTGCCGCCGCCACGTCGCAGTGTCCGCCGGATGCGCCACGCATCACGCCATCGGAGCCGGTGATGACATTAACGTTAAAGTCGACGTCGATTTCCAGGGCGCTGAGGATCACCACGTCGAGCTGGTCGCAGCTTGCCGCCTTGCTGCCGGGGTTGGCGTAGACGTTGGTGGAGATCTCCACGTGGTTCGGATTGCGCGCCAGCGAGGCCGCAGCCTGGCCGTCAAAGCACTGGGTGTCGAGCAGCTTTTCGATGAGCCCCTTCTCGTGCAGATCCACCAGGCTGCCGGTGATGCCGCCAAGGGCGAAGCGCGCCTTCACGCCGCTGCGCTCCATCTTCTCTTCCATAAAACGGGTGCAGGCGGTGGCCGCCGCGCCGGAGCCGGTCTGCATCGAGAAGCCTGGTTTGAAATAGCCAGAGTGTTCAATCACGTCCGCCGCATAGCGGGCGATCATCAGCTCGCGCGGGTTGCTGGTGACGCGCGCCGCGCCGACGCTGATTTTCGCCGGGTCGCCCACGCTCTCCACCTGCACGATGTAGTCCACCTGATCCTGCACCAGGCTGGCGGGCATATTGGGGAACGGCACCAGTTCTTCCGTCAGCAGCACCACCTTACGGGCAAAGTGCGCGTCCACCATGGCGTAGCCCAGCGAACCGCAGCACGATTTTCCGTGCGTGCCGTTGGCGTTGCCAAACTCATCGCTGCACGGCACGCCAAGAAATGCCACGTCGATGCTCAGTTCGCCGTCCTGGAGCAGCTTCACGCGCCCGCCGTGGGAGTGAATTTGTACCGGCTCGTCCATTAGCCCGTGGGAGATGGCATCCGCCAGCCTGCCGCGCATGCCGGAGGTGTAAATCCGGGTGATGACGCCACTCTCGATATGCTCGATCAGCGCGTCATTGCAGGTCATCAGCGAGCTGGAAGCCAGGGTCAGATTTTTGAAGCCCATCCGCGCCAGCAGCGCCACGACGGTGTTGATCACCCGGTCGCCTTCGCGAAAGGCATGGTGGAAGGAGATGGTCATCCCGTCCTGCAAGCCGCTGCGCTTAACCGCCTCTTCAATTGAGGCGCAGAGCTTGCGGCTGTGCTTCGCCTCGCTGTCCGCCAGCCACGGCGTCGCGCTGTGGGCGGTATCAAAGGGTTTCAGATCCCGCAGATGGGGGAAATTTACATGGAGAAGTTCTGTCTGATTCATTATGTCATCCTTACCGACGCACGCCAGAGGCCGCCGCGCGCTCCAGCACCACCTGCGCGTGGTTAATAATCGGTGCATCCACCATTTTGCCGTTGAGCGACACCACGCCCAGGCCGTTACGCTCGCCCTCTTCTGCCGCCTCAATCACCCTTTTGGCGTGATCCACCTCTTCCTGAGTCGGGGCGTAGGCGTTGTGCAGCAGGTCTATCTGGCGCGGGTTAATCAGCGATTTGCCGTTGAAGCCCATCTTGCGGATCAGGTCGACCTCGCGCAGGAACCCGGCTTCGTCGTTAACGTCGGACCACACCACGTCGAAGGCGTCGATACCGGCGGCGCGTGCGGCGTGCAGCACGGCGCAGCGGGCATAGAACAGCTCGGTGCCGTCGCCGCGCTCGGTCTGCATGTCCATCACGTAGTCAAAGGCGGCCAGCGCGATGCCGATCAGGCGCGGGGAGCTGCGGGCAATCGCCACGGCGTTGATAACGCCAATGGCCGATTCAATCGCCGCCATCACGCGGGTAGAACCCACCTCACGCCCGCACGCCTGCTCAATGCGCTCGAGGTGGCCTTCCAGCTCGTAGATGTCGTCCGGCGTGTCGGTTTTCGGCAGACGAATAACGTCCACGCCCGCGCGCACGGCGGCCTCCAGATCCAGCAGGCCAAACGGCGTGCTCAGCGGGTTAATGCGCACCACGGTTTCGATATCCTGATACATCGGGTGCTGCAACGCGTGGAACACCAGCATGCGTGCGGTGTCTTTCTCGCGCAGGGCCACGGCGTCCTCAAGGTCAAACATGATGGAGTCGGGGCGGTAGATAAAGGCGGTAGAGAGCATGGCGGCATTGGCGCCTGGCAGGAACAGCATACTGCGGCGGAGTTTGCTCATTTCAGCGCCCCCCAGTTGATGGCCTGTTCATCGGCGGCACGCAGAAGCGCGCTTTGCAGGCGAGCGCGGATCACACAGTCCAGCGCCCCTTTGTCTTCAATAATGATTAATCCCTGGTGCACGTTCATGGCGCGCAATGTGTCGTTGACCACCTGGCGTATTTGCTCGCCAAACTGCTTAATCACTTCACTGTGGATGACAATCTCCAGCTCACCGTGAGCGGGGGCGATTTTCACCATCAGGTCGCTGGACTCCTGCGTTCCGGCCAGCGCCTCCCTTACAATATTCATGATAAATTCCTGATAGTTATGCGACTTCCGCACTCGCACGATAATGTGCTTCGAGGTGCGCGAAGGTGGAGTCCGGGACAATCTCCCGGATCCGGGAAAACTGCTGTGTCTTGAGTAAACGGCGCACTTCCGAGGCCGAAATGGCGTTGCCGGTGGCCTTGATGCGCGGCATCTCCACCACGTCGATGTGCGAGGCCAGCAGGTCGTGCAGCGTCTGGTTGTACTGCCGGGTGATGTCGCAGAACGGCTCCGAGCCGATGAAGCGGTGCGTGATGCCCAGCGCCGGGGCGATAAAGTCCCGGAAGATCAGCACGTCGATCTCGCTCCACGCCTGCTGCACTTTGCCGGTCTCCTTCAGGAAGTAGGCCGGGAAGGTGGCGCGGGAGATGATGTACTGCGAGCCTTCATGCACCACCACGTTCGGCAGATGCGCCACGCCCGCACGCACCATCTCGAGGCGCGCGCTGAACGGGAAGAACGAGGCGTCTTCACGCACCACAAACAGATGCAGGGCATCGCACTGCGTCGCCGCCTGCTCCACCAGATGACGATGGCCGAGGGTGAAGGGATTGGCGTTCATCACGATCGCGCCCGTTTTTTCCCCACACCTGCGCTTCGCGCGCAGGGAGCGGCAGTAGCGCGCGATCCCCTGCGGAGTGTTCTCCATTAGCACCGCGTTGTTCCCGCTCTGGGCAATCGGCCAGAAACCGCTGCGGCCAAAGCGCTCCTTATTGCACGGACGGGTGCAGAGGAAGAGGTGAAAATGGCCGCGCTCCAGCGCCGCGTTTTCCACCTCTGCCAGCAGACGCGCGCTGAGGTTTTCCCCACGAAGCTGCTCGTTGACCGCCACGCATTTGATGACGTTGGCAGCCAGCCCGGCGCAACCCACCAGCTGCGCGCCGGACCAGGCTTCGACAAACAGCGTGATGTCGTTGTCCAGGCCAAGGCCGCTGTCTGCCAGCAGGTAGCGGATCTGGCTTAAGCGTTCTGGGTGTTTCGCCACAACGGTGTGCCGAAAATCAATGGGTTGCGATTGCATGCTGCCGCCTTACTCAGTGCGCTGCCGCGAGCCCGACGGCTGGCGCTTCCACGATCACGTTGCTCAGATGACCGATATGCTCGATCTCCACCTCAATGCGATCCCCCTCCTTCATAAACAGCGGCGGGTTGCGCTTTTTACCCACGCCGCCAGGCGAGCCGGTGATGATCACGTCGCCCGGGCTGAGACGGGTGAAGGTGCTGATGTACTCGATCAGTTCCGCCACCTTGTGGATCATGCTGCTGGTGTTGTCCTCCTGCACCATGCGGCCGTTCAGCCAGGTGCGGATCGCCAGGCTGTGCGGGTCCGGGATCTCATCCGCCGTCGCCATCCACGGGCCGAACGCCCCGGTCTGCCGCCAGTTTTTCCCGGCGGTGAACCAGGTGTGCTGCCAGTCGCGGGCGGAGCCGTCCATGTAACAGCTGTAGCCCGCCACGTGGCGCAGGGCGTCGTCGCGGCTGATGTTCTCCCCGCCTTTGCCGATGATCACCGCCAGCTCGCCTTCGTAGTCGAACTCGCTGGAGTGGCGCGGCTTCAGCACCGGCTCGTTGTGGCCGGTCTGTGAATCCGGGAAGCGGACAAACAGCGTCGGGGCCGGGTTGTGCTGGTCAAACTCCTTGCGCTTGTCGGCATAGTTCATGCCCACGCAGAGGATTTTTTCCGGCTGGACAATCACCGGTAAGAAGGTGATGGCGTTCAGCGGTACATCCACCGCGTCGTTCAGAAAACGGGTGGCCTGCGCCAGCCCGTTCCCCTGCAACAGCGCTTTAAGGTCGCCATAGCGGTCGCCCAGGCGGCGGCCCAAATCAATCACGCCTTCGGCCTGTACGATGCCGTAGCTGCGTTTTCCCTGGTATAAAAAGCTTGCGAGTTTCATTGTTCTTTCCTGAAAACTTAAACGAGGAAGTTGCCCAGAATCAGCAGTGAGACAGAGACGTTAATCGCACCGCCGATACGGGTAGCAATCTGGGCGAATGGCATCAGGCTCATGCGGTTGCCTGCGGTCAGGATCGCCACGTCACCGGTGCCACCCTGCCCGCTCTGACAGCAGGAGACGATGGCGACATCAATCGGGTGCATACCAATCTTTTTGCCAACGAAGAATCCGGTCGCCACCAGCGCGGAAACGGTGCTGACAATCACCAGCAGGTTGCTGACGGTGAACGCCGCCACCAGTTCATGCCATGGGGTAATCGCCACGCCGACAGCGAAGAGGATTGGGTAGGTCACGGAGGTCTGGAAGAATTTGTACACCACCTGGGAACCCTCCAGCAGACGCGGAGAGGCGCCGTTGCAGAGCTTCACCAGCACCGCCATAAACAACATGCCCACCGGCGCTGGCAGACCAATCAGCTTGTGACCGAGCATGCCCAGCATGTACAGCAGCACCGCCAGCAGCGCGCCCGAGGCGATGGTCGTCACGTCCGCTTTGCCGGAGAACGCAGGTTGGGAAACAGTGGCATCAGCGTTGGCGCGATTCGGCATCAGCTGGCCTTCACCGGTCAGGTGCGGGTAGCGTTTACCGAGCTGGTTGAGGCAACCGGAGATAATGATCGCCGTCAGGCCGCCGAGCATCACCATCGGCAGCACGCGGCCGAGCGCCACGCCCTGATCCATATGCAGCAGGGTGGCATAGCCGATAGAGAGCGGGATCGCCCCTTCCCCGACGCCGCCCGCCATGATCGGCAGAATGATAAAGAAGAAGATCTGGAACGGCTCGAGGCCCAGCGCCAGCCCAACACCCATGCCGACAATCATGCCGACGATTTCACCGCACAGCATCGGGAAGAAGATGCGCAGGAAGCCCTGGATCAGCACGGTGCGGTTCATACTCATGATGCTGCCGACGATAATGCAGCAGATATAGAGGTAGAGAATATTGGTGGATTTATAGAATTTGGTCGTGGACTCAACCACCACGTCCGGCAGCAGGCCGTAATAGACCAGCGCGGAAGGGATAAAGGTGGCGCAAATTGCCGCCGCACCGAGCTTGCCGACAATCGGCAGGCGTTTGCCGAACTCACCGCAGGCAAAGCCGAAGAAGGCCAGCGTGGCCACCATGACCACAATGTCGCTCGGCAGTTTTCCGCCCAGGCAATCAATCGCAATCAGCGCGCCCGCCAGAACGAACAGCGGCAGAGGAATAATGCCGATTTTCCAGGTATCCATAATATGCCACCAGCGCTCTTTGAGCGATGGCCGCTGAATATCAATCGGGTCGTGGGTAACAGAGAATGAATCGTCAGTTGTGCTCATAATAAGCCCCTTAGTTATTTTGTGCGTTCAGCTTAGAGTCACAAAGGCTTACTTTATGTGAGGGATGGCATATTAAAAGCGAAGTTTTAATGGACGCTATGGTTTTAATGGTTTCTTTTATTTAATGTGATTTACGCCTTATTTATTGCCGTGGTTTTTATGGTTTCTTTTCTTAACTGAACAAAGAAATAACATTTATTCATTTAACCTTAAGAGGATGAGACTTTCGGAAAAATCTTTTACAGGCTGCGCTGTGCAAGGGATCACAAGTTTTCGGCAAAGCGGGCATCCTGGCCTTAAAAGATGATATATTCAGCCGACCTGTTGATATCTCGCGTGATAGTTATGAAAGTATCGTTTCAGATCAAGCTGTTTATTTCGCTGGTCGCCTTTTTCTCAGTGCTGTTCGCATTACTGGGCGGATATTATTATGTCGATGTCGGCAGGCAGCTTTATCAGGAAATGAGCGCGCGCGCAAAAATACAGGCCGAAGAAATTGCGCTTATTCCTACCCTGCGAAAAGAAGTCGAACAAAAGGATATCCTGGGTATCCATGACTTTATGCAGAAAATAGCCGCCCGCAGCGACGCCAGTTTTATTGTGATTGGTGACAATAAGGGGCTGCATCTTTTCCACTCCGTGTTTGCCGACCGGGTAGGCAAAACGCTGGTTGGCGGAGATAACGACGAGGTATTACACGGCAAAAGCACCATCACCATCCGCAAGGGCGGGTTAGGCATTTCGCTGCGCAGCAAAGCGCCCATTTTTAATGATGCCGGGCAGGTGGTGGGGATTGTTTCGGTAGGCTATCTCACGAGCTATCTGGACACCATCACCGTCAACAAGGTGGTTAATATCCTGATTGCCGCCGTGCTGCTGCTTATCGCCCTGTTTATTTTCTCCTGGTTCTTCACCCGCAGCATCAAGAAGCAGATATTCTCTCTGGAGCCGCGCGAAATCGGCCTGCTGGTGCGCCAGCAAAAGGCGATGATGGAATCCATTTATGAAGGGGTGATTGCCATCGACGACGATCTCCGCATTGAGGTGATCAACCAGGCGGCGCGTAAATTATTAGACTTACGCCAGCCCGCCCGCGAACTGCGAGGTCAACTCATCAGCCAGGTGATCGCGCCCGTCCCGTTCTTCAACGCGCAAACCATGCTTGCGAAAGACACCCACGATGAGATCTGTCGCTTTAACGATCTCACGGTCATTGCCAGCCGGGTGCGGATCATGCTGGAAGATGCGTTGCAGGGCTGGGTGATCACCTTTCGCGATCGCAACGAGATCGACTCGCTCAGCGCCCAGCTCAGCCAGGTGAAGCGCTACGTTGATAACCTGCGCATCATGCGCCATGAACAGCTGAACCGCATGACTACGCTGTCCGGCCTGCTGCATATGGGCCGTTATGACGAAGCGATTCGCTACATACAGGCGCAGTCGGAACACGCTCAGGAGCTGCTGGACTTTATCTCGTCCCGCTTTAGCTCTCCGACGCTGTGTGGTTTGCTGCTTGGAAAGGCCGCCCGCGCGCGTGAAAAAGGCGTTGAGCTGAGTTTCGACCCGGCCTGCCGGGTGGATAAACCGTTCCTGCCGCTGCTCGAATCGGAACTTATCTCGATCATCGGGAACTTGCTGGATAACGCCATTGAAGCGACCCAGCGTGCACCGCTCCCGCATGCCCCGGTGGACGTGCTGATAAAGCTGAACGAGCAGGAACTGATTATTGAAGTCGCCGACCAGGGCGTCGGCATCACACCGGAGATCCGCGACCGGATCTTTGAGCGCGGCATCACCACCAAAACGCGCGGCGATCATGGTATTGGCCTGTATCTGATTGAAAGCTATGTCACACAGGCTGGCGGTGCAATTGAAGTTGCCGATAACACCCCACGCGGTGCCATTTTCTCACTGTTTATTCCCGCCACGGGAACGGCCCGGCACCCCGTACAGGAACTGGAAGATACCGACTATGCAACATGAACTTATCGACGTACTGATTGTTGAAGACGAGAACGAACTGGCGCAACTGCACGCGGAGCTTATCGGTAAACATCCGCGCCTGAGGCTGGTGGGGATTGCCGCGTCGCTGGCCGACGCGCAGGTACAACTGGAGAGCAAACAGCCGAAGCTGATGCTGCTGGATAACTACCTGCCGGACGGCAAAGGCATCACCCTTATCAGCAACCCGATGCTCACCCGCGCCAACTGCTCGGTGATTTTCATCACCGCCGCCAGCGATATGGACACCTGTAGCCAGGCAATTCGTAACGGCGCGTTCGACTACATCCTCAAGCCGGTTTCCTGGAAGCGCCTGAGCCAGTCGCTGGAACGTTTTGTGCAGTTTGCCGAACAGCAGCGCGTCTGGAAGATTGTCGACCAGCAGAACGTAGATTCACTCTATCAATTGCAGGCGAAAAACTATCGCCTGGACAACGGCAGCAAAGGGATAGAGGAGAACACGCTGGCGCGGGTGCAAATGCTGTTTAACAACAAGGCGGCGCACTGTTTTACGGTGGATGAGGTGGTGAGCGAGACGGGCCTGAGTAAAACCACCACCCGGCGCTATCTGGAACACTGCGTGGAGGTGGGTTTTCTGACAGTGGAGATGCTGTACGGGAAGATTGGGCATCCGAGAAGGATGTACCGCCGCGCAGAAGCCTGACGCAGTATTGTAGGCCCGGTAAGCTTGCGCCACCGGGCAACTCGCCGGGTGGCGCTAACGCTTACCCGGCCTACGTTCAGACATTCAATACGTATCCATACAGCCGCTTAATCCCGTCCGCATCTTTCTCGCTGTAAACGCCCTGCAACTCTGGGGAGAAACCCGGCAGCATATTAATGCCCTCTTCCAGCGCCAGGAAATAGCGCTGTACTGCTCCACCCCAGACTTCCCCGGGCACCACACACAGCACGCCCGGCGGGTATGGCAGCGCACCTTCGGCGGCAATGCGTCCTTCAGCGTCACGAATACGCACCAGTTCGACGTTCCCGCGAATGTACTCCTGGTTGGCATCCTGCGGGTTCATCACCACGGCCGGCAGGCTCTCCTGACGGAACATCGCCTTCTGTAAATCCTTCACGTTAAAGCTGACGTAGAGATCGTGCATCTCCTGGCACAGCTGACGGATCGTGTAGTCGCGGTAACGCACCGGGTATTTCTGATAGATAGTCGGAAGCACATCCGCGAGCGGTGTGTCGTCTTCAATATGCTGTTCAAACTGCCCCAGCATTGCCACGAGCTGCATTAGCTTCTCCGCGCTCTCGGCTGGCGTCAGCAGGAACAGGATGGAGTTGAGATCGCACTTCTCCGGCACAATGCCGTTCTCGCGCAGGTAGTGGGCGAGAATGGTCGCCGGAATGCCGAAATCGGTATAGTGCCCTGTTTCAGCATCAATGCCCGGCGTGGTCAGCAGCAGCTTGCACGGATCGACGAAATACTGCTCGCGGGCATAGCCTTCAAAACCGTGCCATTTTGCACCCGGTTCAAAACTAAAGAAGCGACGCTCGCTGGCGATAGCCTTCGTGGGGTGATCCTGCCATGGCCGCCCCGCCACCACCGGCGGGATAAACGGTTTGATCATATTGCAGTTGGCGATGATGGCCTTGCGCGCTTCAATGCCCAGCTCGACGCACTCCGCCCACAGCCTGCGTCCGCTCTCGCCCTCGTGGATCTTGGCGTTCACGTCCAGCGCAGCAAACAGCGGGTAAAACGGGCTGGTGGAGGCATGCAGCATGAACGCATTGTTCAACCGCTTGTGCGGGCAGAAGCGCGACTGACCGCGAATATGGTTATCCTTTTTATGGATCTGCGACGTTTGCGAGAACCCGGCCTGCTGCTTGTGCACCGACTGGGTCACGAAAATTCCCGGATCGTTCTCGTTCAGTTCCAGCAGAAGCGGAGACGTTTCCGCCATCATCGGGATAAACTGCTCGTAGCCGACCCAGGCGGAGTCAAAGAGGATGTAGTCGCAAAGGTGACCGATCTTGTCGATCACCTGACGGGCGTTGTAGATCGTGCCATCGTAGGTGCCGAGCTGAATGATCGCCAGACGGAACGGGCGCGCCTCGGCGGCTTTCTGCGGCGCGACGTCACGGATCAGTTCCCGCAGCCAGGCCTCATCAAAGCAGTGCTCATCAATCCCGCCGATAAAACCAAACGGATTACGGGCTGCCTCAAGATAGACAGGCGTTGCCCCGGCCTGGATCAGCGCCCCATGATGGTTGGACTTGTGGTTGTTGCGGTCGAACAGTACCAGGTCGCCGCGGGTCAGCAGCGCGTTGGTCACCACCTTGTTGGCCGCCGACGTGCCGTTCAGCACAAAGTAGGTTTTGTCCGCGTTGAATACTTTCGCCGCGAACTTTTGCGCGTGCTTGGCGGAGCCTTCGTGGATCAGCAGATCGCCCAGCTTAACGTCGGCGTTGCACATGTCGGCGCGAAAAACGTTCTCACCGAAGAAATCATAGAACTGCCGCCCCGCCGGGTGTTTTTTGAAAAAGGCACCGTGCTGGTGACCCGGACAGGCAAAGGTGCTGTTTCCCATCGCCACATACTGGCTCAGGGTGTCAAAAAAGGGTGGCAGCAGGTTCTCTTCATACCGGCAGGCGGCAGATTCCAGTTCCAGCAATTCCTGTGCTTTACCTGAGATGATCGCCGTGACACCCTCTGGCATCTCTCCTGGCTCTGTTGAGAACATAAATACCGGTAGCTGAAAGCCCGTACGCTTCAGCAATGCGAGAATGCCGCTGTAGCTTTCAACAACCGTAATGACGACTGCCGCCACATCGGTGAAATCAGTGTTATCCAGCATAACTTTTTCGCGATGCGTAGAAACTTTGGATACCAGCTCACGGCTGACGGCAATTTTCATGGTTTTCATAAGCGCAAACACCCTCACCGAACGGTGAGACAGGAAGGAGAAAATTCGCGCAATCATGTCACCTTTTATTTTCAGGTGCAAGAAGGAATCAGTATGCGTTACGCCTCCCAAAGCTAAGCGTAATCAGGGACGAACGTGCCATAATCATGCAATGCCAGTGCTTAAATAACAGGAGTTAAACGTGGTAATTGGACCCTTTATCAATGCGGGAGCCGTATTGCTGGGCGGTGTACTTGGGGCAGTATTAAGTCAGCGCCTGCCGGAGCGTATTCGCGTCTCCATGCCTTCTATTTTTGGCCTGGCGTCGTTAGGGATTGGTATCCTTTTAGTGGTGAAATGCGCCAACCTGCCGGTGATGGTACTGGCGACGCTGCTCGGCGCGCTCATCGGCGAGTTTTGCTATCTGGAAAAAGGTATTAATCACGCGGTAGGCAAAGCCAAAAATCTGATTGCCCGACCGGGCAAGGCAAAGCACGGCACGCACGAGTCGTTTATTCAGAACTACGTTGCGATCATTATTCTGTTCTGCGCCAGCGGCACGGGGATATTCGGTTCGATGCAGGAAGGGATGACCGGCGATCCCAGCATATTGATTGCGAAAGCGTTTCTGGATTTCTTTACTGCCACCATTTTTGCCACCACCCTCGGCATCGCCGTCGCCGCGATTTGTGTGCCTATGTTGCTTATTCAGCTGGCGCTGGCCACCTGCGCCACGCTGATCCTGCCGCTGACAACGCCAGCGATGATGGCAGACTTTACCGCCGTCGGCGGCCTGTTGCTGCTGGCGACAGGGCTGCGCATCTGTGGCATTAAGATGTTTGCAGTGGTGAACATGCTCCCTGCCCTGCTGCTCGCGATGCCGCTTTCCGCGCTCTGGACGCACTTTTTCGCTTAAGTTTGCGACGAAATGGTGAGAGAGTGTGCAGTCTGCTCCGAAAGCAACAAATTTCGTTGACGCCGGAGGGAGGATCGGGTTTAATGCGCCCCGTTGCCCGGATAGCTCAGTCGGTAGAGCAGGGGATTGAAAATCCCCGTGTCCTTGGTTCGATTCCGAGTCCGGGCACCAAAATTTATATTAACGGACCTCCACGGAGGTCCGTTTTTGCATTCTGAACCCGCCAGAATCGACACTTCTGCATTCCCTTAACGACACCCCGACCACTGCGTCAGCAGCGCATGCAGTTTAGCCGGCTCCAGAGGCTTGCGGAGCACCAGGTAACCCTCCTGCTCCGCCTCCAGCAGAACCGGTGAATTAAATTCGCCGCTGACTATCGCGCCGCTCATATCCGGCAGACGTTCAAAAAGCGCCTTCAGGATATCGAAGCCGCTTTCGCCGGATCGCAGGCGCTGGTCGCACAGCACGGCGAACGGCGTAAAGCCGTCGTCGATGATGGCAAACGCTTCTTCAGCCGAGGCCGCACAGCGTACGTCGATTCCCCAGACGCTCATCAGGCTCTCCCAGGCAGACGTCACCAGCGGGTCGTCATCGACGACCAGGCAGGAACCGTGCAGCGGCGCATAGCGTACCGGCGTGGCGGTGTTGTCAGCGGCGGGCGGGGTGTCCAGCACGCTATCTTCGCCAGCATATTGGATAAAGCGCATCCAGAAGCGTGAGCCTTTACCTTCAATGGATTGCATCCCGTATTTTACCTTCATGAGCTTGGCACAACGGGCAACGACGGCCAGCCCCAGCCCGTGTCCGGCGCTGTCGATCTTCCATGCCAGCTCGGGGCGGTAGTAAGGTGAGAAGATTTTGCCCTTCTCTTCATCGGCGATACCGACTCCCGTGTCCCACACCTCCACCATACACTCGTCACCGCGCGGTCGGATGGCGACCAGCACCCCGCCCTGGAGCGTGTAGCGAAGGGCGTTTTGAATCAGGTTAATCAGGGACTGTCGCACCAGCAGCGGATCGCCCATCACGTCGATACGGCGTTTAGGCCGCCGGATACACAGCCTAAGCGCGCGGCTGTTGGCCTCTTCACGAAACAGCGTGATGACCGAGTCGAGCAGAGCACCGATATCCACTTTGGTCGGGGCAGAGAGGACATTCCCGGATTCTATTTTGCTCAGATCGAGCAGAGAATTGAGCATTAAATGCACCGAGCGAACGCTCTGCTGAAGGTCAAGAAGCTGCGGCGTCAGGCTGTCGTCCCGGTTTCGGTGGAGGATGGCTTCGATCAGAAAGCCCATTGCGTGTACGGGCTGGCGCAGATCGTGGCTGGCGGTGGTCAGAAACTGATTTTTATCCAGCAATGCCTGCTCCGCGTCCTCTTTGGCCTGACGAAACTGTTCCGCAAGGCGTGAGCTTTTTTCCTCAAGCAGCGCTTGCTGAATAAAGAACGCATGGGAAGTTAACGCATGGCGGTAAATCGCGAAGCCGTAAAGCAGATTCAGCATGAGCACGATGAACATCAACTCATCCAGCCGCCAGATAATACCGAGGTTCAGCACCCCCCAGGAGGCGAAGAAAAAACGCGTAAAGGTACTGATGACAGGCGTCAGATGCGTCGCATTGGCGGCGACGATGGCGGCAATGCTGATATTAAGTAACAGGAAAAAGTCAAAATTCTGCGTCTGTGGCGTAATTAAATAGAGTGATGAAATTCCCAGCCCGTGAATAAAGGCAATATTATTAATACGCGGAAGCCAGCGTCGCAGAACGTCCCTTTCACCGTTTTCTTTCGCTTCACGCTGATAGCGTCGGTGCAATATTCGTATCGCCACGGCACATAGCAGATAAATAATTATCCAGATAATCGTCGGGCCGAGTTCATCCCCAAGCATATAAATCCAGATGGCGAAAGGAATACCAACAAAGGGTACCGCACTAAAGCTGAATACCAGCCGCAGAAAGGTGTTGTTTAGCAAACGGATCTGCGCCGGAGCAGAGATACCATCATTTTGTAAGCTCTGAAAAAACCTCATTCCGACGGTTCCTGCTTGCCATGCAGAAGCGTGATGGCTTCGACCCGGCTGTTAACGCCTATCTTTTTCAATATATTGCTGATGTGTTCTTTGACCGTGGGCTCAGAAATTGAAAGCTGGGCGGCGATGCGTTTATTTGGCAGGCCGCGCATAATCATATTTAACACGTCTATTTGTCGCGGCGTTAAGTTAAATTTACTTAACTTCTCATTATTCGTCTTAACGGAAATTTCGTTTCCCTCAGGAAACCATGTCTGATTATCAGTGAGTGCGAAAACGGCCCGCGAAAACATCTCAGGTGGCTCGCTTTTCAATACAAAACCGTGTCCCCCGGCGGCATTAACTTTGCGCCAGATATCATTATTGTCATCCCCGCTGACCACCAGGAGTCGTACCTGTGGGTAAAGTTGCTTTACTTCTTTGAGTAATTTCAGGGCCGTTCCGGAAGAGAGCCAAAAATCGATTACCAGCAAACGTGGCGGGCCATGATCCCTAATTTGGCGGTAGCAATCATCCTCATTCGTCACCACACACGCCTGCTTAAAATGGCAATGTGTAATCAGAAAATTGGCGATGCCGCTTGCTACCAATGGATGGTCATCAACGACTAACGCATAATTCTGTCCCAAAGGAGCCTCCTTTTACCTTCGCATATCTTAGAGTACAGATGAATTATTATCTACCCACCCTACTTTAGGAGGGTTTTTTCGATTAGGAAAGAGAAATATATTATTCGCTGATTTGGGTAAAAGAAAACATAAATACAATCAGTGAAATTAACTGGTTGGATATCAAGGATAATTTATGAAAAAACCACTCATCGTTTTAACCGTTACGTTGATGCTAGCCGGTTGTTCCACGTTGAAAACCGATCAGGCTATTCCACTCCTACAGGCGGAGACCGCTAAAATGCTGGGACTGGGCTCATCGGATGAAATAACCGTATCCAACGTTAATGGCGCCCAGCCGGACGCACTGGGAGGACAAAAACTCTCTTATCGCGCCACGACAGAAAAAGGGCGTATTTTCGATTGTTCATCGATGATGATGCCGGGAATTTTAGGATCTGCACCGACGCTGAGCGCGCCAACCTGTACACCAGTTGTCACACATAAATAATTAGCACCGCATTAAAAGGCGTACTGAAATAACGCCTTTTACGTTATCTGACGTATCTGAGTTTTCATATAAAAACGATGTTCCTGACATCATGCTAATGAGTACGGAGATAGCCCGTGAATAACTCTACATCACATTCTTTAGCGGTTAAGACACCGCTTTCCAGACTTTACCTCGCTCTATTTTCCGCGCCGCTGTTACTTTTTTTACCTGCCGATGTCGCGCGTGCAGCCGATGCCTTTTTTGATGGCGAGTCGCGTATTACCGAAACGCTGGGTTACACCGGAGATGTTTATGTTGGACGTAACCAACGCGGAAACCTGCTGATCGATAATGGCAAAATCACCGCCTATAACATCAATATCGGTCGGCTGTTCGACGGCAAAATTTATGAAAGCGTGGTCACGGTCCGTGGGCCAGACGCTGAGCTTAACGCGGTGAACGATCGGTACGTCCTTCGCGGCGACCTGAATCTTGGCCTCGGCACCCTGCGAGTCGAAGAGGGCGCGCTGGCGAGCGCAAAGGAGATCGTTGTCGGCACCACCCGCGGCTACGACAGCCACCTAATCGCCACGGGTGCCGGCTCTCGTGTGACCAGTAATTTTCTCAGTGTAGGCACCGATCTGGGCGCACGCTCCACGCTTGCGATTGAAGACGGCGCGTCGCTCAGCACCGCTTACGATGCGCGCATCGGCAACGGTACCGGGCCGGGTGAAACCGACACGCTGAGCCCGAAAGCCACCGTCACGGGGAGCGGGTCACAGTGGAACGTTGGCCGTACGTTGACGCTATATGGCGACCTGGATGTGCTGAACGGCGGAACGGTTAACGTTGGCGGCGTGCAGGTGGCGGGCGTCTCCGGCGCAGGGAAAACTGCCGAACTGGTTATTGCAGGCAAGGACTCGCGCTTTACCAGCGGCAGCAGCGTGAGCGTGGGCGATTACGGCAATGGCGTGCTGTCTGTGATTGACGGCGGTTCATTTTCCGCTGGCAGCAATGCGCTGATCGTGGGGACATCGGGTTCCGGCTCGAACCGGGGTGCGCTCATCATCGGCAGCCGCGGCAATATGGACACCGGCACGGGTTTAACTGAGCCAACGCTTGGCACGGCGGGCGGCGCAGGTACCCTCGATGCGAAGACGGCAATCAGCCTTCGTGGCGGACTGTTCGGCAGCTATGTCTACTTCAACCATACCGACGGAAATTACCTCTTCAGCAACACGATGAGCGGTGAAGGTGATGTGATCAACACCTCCGGGCAGACGACGCTGAACGGCGATCTTTCCGCACTCAAGGCGAACGTAACCGCGCGGGGCGGTAAAGTCATCATTGCCAGCAATATTAATACCCAGCCAGAAGACGATATCTTTGACGTCCAGACCCTTAGCGCGGAGAACGGCGGCACGTTGATCCTCAACGCGACGGCGGGTTCAGACGTCAGCAACGGGGTGGGTTACAGCAGTGCCGCGTCAATCAAGTCCGGCGGAACGCTGGGCGGCAACGGGACGCTGGGCCAGACCGAGATCCTGTCCGGCGGACATATCTCGCCCGGCGACGGCAATATCGGTACGTTGACGCTGAAACGCTATCTGAACTTTATCGGCGAATCCTTCTATGACGTCGATATCGCAGCAGATGGCCGCAGCGACCAGCTACTGGTATCGGGCAAAACCACCATCAGCAATCAGGCTAAGGTACAGGTCACCGCGCTGGATCCGCAAACCAGCTATAAAACGGGCCAAAGCTACCGCATTTTGACCTCCGACGGGGGAATCGACGGTGAGTTCGCCGGAGCGATCTCCAAATCCGCATTCCTCGACGTGGCGCTTAAGCAAAGTACCAACGCCGTCGATCTGACCATCGCGCAGAAAGAGACCGGTGGCGAGAATCCTGGAGGAGAAAACCCCGGAGGCGAAAACCCTGGCGGTGAGAATCCTGGCGGTGAAAACCCCGGAGGCGAAAATCCTGGTGGTGAAAACCCGGGCGGTGAGAATCCTGGCGGTGAAAACCCGGGCAGCGGCAAGCCGGGCATTTTCCAGACCGTGGCCCAAAGCAGCAACCAGTGGAATACCGCAGGCGCGCTCTCCACGCTGACGCAAAGCGGCCCGTCGCTGGCGCTGTATAACTCGCTGCTTCTGCTGAGCGCACCGGAAGCGCGCGAGGCGTTCAACCAGCTTTCTGGTGAAGTTTATCCGTCAATGCAGTCCAACCTGATCGCTGGCAGCACGCAGGTGTTTAACGTGTTAAACCAGCGGATGCAGCGCGCGTTTGATAACGACAGCCTGCCGATACCACCGTTAGCCATGTCGCTGGTGCAGCAGCCGGAGCCGCAAAACAATGGCGTCTGGGGCCAGACCTTCAGCTCCTGGAGCCGAAACAGCGGCGACGGTAACGTGGGCAAGCTGGACGGCAACACCACCGGCTTCCTGCTGGGGGCAGATCGCAAACTGGCGGACCATAACGTGCGTGTCGGCGGCTACTTCGGCTACAGCCGGGGTGATTATGACGTCGACAGCCGTCGCTCCTCAACGGATACCGACAACTATCACCTTGGTCTGTATGCGGCGGGTCAACAGGATGCGTTCTCCCTTCGCGGCGCGCTGGGTTACACCTGGCACAAGATCGAAGGCGAGCGCAATGTTGATTTCAGCGGCTTCTCGGATCGGCTGAAGTCAGATTACGACGCGAACTCCCTGCTGGCGTTCACCGAAGCGGGCTACCGTTTCGGCCAGCCAGACAGGAATATTGAGCCGTTCGTCAATTTATCGTACATCCGGCTGCATACCGACAGCTTCAGGGAAGACGGCGGTGCCGCTGCGCTGAGCGTCCGTAACGAAACGATGAACACCTTCTATACGACACTCGGGTTGCGCGGTGTGACCGAGTTGCCGAAGCACGTTAACCTCTACGGTTCGTTGGGCTGGCAGCACGCCTATGGCGATAAGAATACCTCTTCGCGCATGGCGTTTGCGGGCAGCGACGCGTTCATTACTCAGGGACAGGCCGTGGATGAGGATGTGATGGTCGGTGATATCGGCGTGAGCGTACAGCTGTCGCGTGCTGCGACGCTGGATGTGGGTTACCAGGGACAATATGGTGCGGATACCCGCGTCAACTCTGTTAACGCCAATCTGCGCTGGTCGTTCTGAATTATTTCCATTAAAAGAACCCGCCCTCGTGGCGGGTTTCTGCTTTTGGCTTCTGACGAAGCTAGGGATCGTTCCCAACCACGTCCAGCAGTTTGTTTTTAAAGATAAACAAACACGCCTCGTTGAAGTTACCTGCTCCTAACCGCTCCGACAGCACCGTTCGCTTGCGATAGAGGCTTTTAACCGACATATTCAGCTTATCTGCAATCTCTTCCATTGACCTCCCTGCCTTCAGCAACCTGATCATTATCGCTTCGTGTCGACTCAGCCGTAAGTTAAGCAGCCATTTGGTTGTCAGACGCCTGCCTTTCATATCAAGCACCAGATTGAATAACGACGCCATATCCGGAGCCGTAAGCGACGTGTTCATAAACAGCTTCATACTGAGAAGATCCTCCTCTCGAGGACGCATATCCAGCATAACGCAGCAGATCGTTTTTCTCGTTCTGGCCGGATGGCGTATCAGGTAATCATATAAACGGAGCGGCGTACGGCTATCAATCAGTACAGTATATTCATTTGCGTCGGTATCAAATATGTTTCTGTCTATCGAACTGAGGCAAATTATATCCGGGAAAAATAGCCGCATCCCCCTGACAAGGAAACAATCCTGAGTCACTAACACTATTGAAGTCGCCACTAACCATCCCTTTTAGATTAAAGCAAGCCCGCCTCTTAAGAAACAAGAACGCTTTCGTTTATAGCGTTTTACATTAACGGCAAATGTTTTCTGGCTTTGATCATCCCTCAATATGACATTGGTGAGCTAGACTTTTTGTAGACTATCACTCAATGCCTGGCGTTAATTATAAATAAAAAAGAATTTCAGAAAAGTCACTTCTCTGAACATTAAGAATTTTTGTCATGAAACTTCCCAAACATGCACCAGAAAGTACTTTAATTAACTCAGCAGAACTTCATTTCTAATATAAAAAAACAGGAAGCAGCAAAAGAAAAAACATTTAACATCAATCAGTTAAAAAGAACAATCCTGCACTGAATTATCTAAAAAACTTACTTCTTCCAGAATTATCTCAAAACCTCCCAGCCGCTTTTCAACTTATTTATCCCCCAACATATCGGGTGTACATTAAGCCCAATCAGACCACTGAGATGAGGGCTCATAATTACCTTTAAGTAAGTACCCCATAACGTAGCATCATTCAGATTTAATGTTCTCCTTTATGCCCTTTAACACAGAGTTAAAAGGCGGCCGTGTTATGCAATGGATTCACGATAAACAAATGGCAAATAGATATGGAAAGATCGCTTAGCTTCACTACGTTATTCTTTTATCGCACCACAATATTATTGCTCCTGCTTTTACTCTTTCCTGTTCTGGTTCAGGCTGATGAATCCGTTTATGAGCATCAGATACAACAGGCACGTAACGGTAATTACGCTCTGTTTCTTGATTACCTACAGCGCTATGAGCAACAGCATGCTTTAACACCCGGACAGGTTGCGGACTGGTTACAGGTAGCCTCCTGGGCAGGACGCGATGATGAGGTTATCCGGGTCTGGCAGCGTTATGGTATTTATATGCCGCTGCCCGCTCGCGCCATCGCTGCTGTCGCCCAGTCCAGAAGAAACCAAAAAGCCTGGCCATCCGCCTTATCGCTGTGGAAAGAGGCGCTCAGCCTTGCGCCAGATAACGACGATTACCGCATCGGCTATGTTAAGACCCTGGCCGATGCCCGCAGAGATCGCCTCGCGCTTTCGGAAGCCCGGCAGCTGGTTAAGGACGATCCTTCTCCCGCGCACCTTGAGACGCTCTCCTATGTCTGGATGCGCCAGGGAAAAAACGGGGACCGGCTGCTGGCGGACATGCGTGCACTGAACGCCGCTCCCGAGAATAATGCCCTTCTTCGCGAGACGATCGATGCGTTAACGGAAAACCGGGTAAGCACGCCTGCACTCTGGCTGTCGCAAAGCGCGGCGATGTCTCCCGCGGAGCGCCGCCGCCTTGAGCGTAACGCCGCGGCTGAAAGGGTACGCCTGGCGGATGTGCCTGGCAGAACGGAGAAAGAGCGCCTGCGGCTGGCACAAAACGCGTTAGATCGCTATCACACCCTGCTTTCCCGCTGGCAAAACGAACCGCAGGCGGCTGAAGACGTCGTCCTTGCCCGTATCGATCGGCTTGGCGCCCTGTATGCGCAGGGTAATTACCGGCAGGTCATTAGCGAATATGAGGCGTTGACGGCCGCACAGCATCCGGTACCGGACTGGGCCATCGGCTGGGTGATCTCGGCATATTTGCAGGAGAAAAACACCGTCGCCGCCTTCTCGCTTGTGCAACGCTATCCACACTACGCCTCCGATCCGCAGGATGAGGAGCATGCGCTTTTCTACGCCTGGCTGGATACGGGGCAGTATCAGACCGCCCGCCGCTACGTTGAGCGCGAGACCCGCAGCGTTCCCTGGACCCGCTACGATTTCGGATCCCCGACCGCTCAGCCGAACGATCGGTGGCTCACCGGACAGTCTCTCAAACTTAACTATTTGCTGGCGACCAACGCCCTGCCGGAGGCCGAAAAGCTGTCGTATCGTCTGGCATCAACGGCGCCGGGAAATCAGGGGTTACAGATTGATTATGCCGCCCTGCTTCAGGCCAGAGGCCTGCCGCGCGCGGCCGAGCAAAAGCTTAAACGAGCAGAGGCGCTTGAACCCGCGAATCTGGAGCTTGAAAAACAGCAGGCTTACGTCGCAATGGACCTTCAGGAGTGGCGTCAGATGGATTTACTGGCTGATGACGTGATTGCTCGCGCCCCCGCCGATCGCAGCGCCCGTCGCCTGGACAGGCTCAGAGCGGTCCACCACATGTCTGAGCTGCGTCTGAACGCGGGTAAAGGATTGCACTCAGATAACCCCGTCAGCGGTAGCCACGACATGAGCTGGGACGCCACGCTCTATGGCCCGCCCGTGGCGGATAACTGGCGGCTGTTTGCCGGCGCCCGCTATGCCCAGGGGAATTTCGACGAAGGTAAAGGCATCAGCCGCCACCTGTTGGGCGGCGTTGAGTGGCGCCCCCGTGACCTCACGCTCGAAGCCGAGCTCTCCAGCAACCGCTATCACGGCACAAACAGGCCGGGCGCACGGCTCTCAACAACCTACAGCCTGAGTGATAACTGGCAGGTCAGCGGTAACCTCGAACGCTTGTCACGCGCGACACCCTTACGGGCATTACGCAATGGGATCAGCGCCAACCGGGGTGAAGGGGGGGGTGCGCTGGTATCAAAACGAGCGACGTGAATACCAGTTCAACGCCGCCGTCAGCCGCTTCTCAGACCACAACCGCCGTCAGGAATACACCCTCTCCGGGAAAGAGCGTCTCTGGCAGACCCCGACCCTGACGCTGGATCTCGAACCGGGGATCGCCGCCAGTAAAAACAGCCTGCGGAATACGCTCTATTACAACCCGGCACGGGATCTGTCCGTGACGGCCGCCCTGTCCGTTGACCATGAGATGTACCGCCACTACGACACCCTCTGGAGCCAGCAGTTCGAGGCAGGCGGCGGCAGCTACTGGCAGAAAAATCAGTCACCTGGCGCCATTACCCTGATGGGTTACGGGCAACGCATCCAGTGGAACAACGTTGTCGATACTGGCGTGATGCTGAACTGGGATAAGCGCCCTTACGACGGCAAACGCGAGAGCAATCTCTCCGTCACGTTAGATGCGACTTTACGCTTTTAAGGATGAATATGCTGAACACACGTTTTTCTGTAAGCCTGATCGTCATCGGCTGGCTCTGCCTCAGCGCGAGCCTCTGCGCGCAGCCGCTCTCCTTTATGGCCCCTGAAGAGAGGCCGCAGCTGGAGGCCAGCAAACCCTGGCCGGAGAATCAGTTTCTGGTTCTGGCCTACCACGACGTCGAAGATGATGCCGCCGATCAGCGCTACCTCTCCGTTCGCACCAGCGCCTTAAACGAGCAGATAAGCTGGCTTTTGCACAACGGCTATCACGCCATCAGCGTGCAGGACATTCTGGATGCGCATGAAGGGAAAAAAGCGCTGCCGCCGAAAGCCGTTTTGCTCAGCTTTGATGACGGCTACAGCAGCTTTTATACCCGGGTCTGGCCCCTGCTTCAGGCCTGGAACGTTCCTGCGCTGTGGGCGCCGGTGGGCAGCTGGGTGGATACGCCAGCAAATCAAAAAGTTAACTTCGGCGGCCTGATGACGCCCCGCGATCGCTTTGCCACCTGGGATATGGTTCGCGAGCTCAGCCAGTCCCCGCTGGTTGAGATTGGCTCGCATACCTGGGCCTCGCATTACGGCATTCCGGCCAACCCGCAGGGAAGCCGTGAACCCGCCATCGCCAACCGTTTTTTCGATAACGCGACGGGGCATTACGAAACCGATGAACACTTCAACCAGCGGATCGCCGCAGACGTACGGAAAGTCACCGATAAAATCACCCAGGTGACGGGAAAAGCGCCGCGTGCCTGGGTGTGGCCCTATGGGGCTGCCAACGGTACGTCGCTCGCTATCGCCCAGAAACAGGGCTATCAGTTGGCCTTTACCCTGGAGGACGGGCTGGGAAACGTGCGCGACCTCGGCAACATCCCGCGCCTGCTGATCGCTGGAAATCCGTCGATAAAAACCTTTTCCAACACGGTTAGCCGCGTTCAGGAGTTTGACCCGGTGCGCGTCATGCATGTCGATCTCGATTACGTCTACGATCCCGATCCGGCCCAGCAGACGAAAAACATCAACAAACTCGTCCAGCGGGTCTACGACATGAAAATCAGCCATGTGTTTCTCCAGGCGTTTTCGGATCCGCGGGGCGACGGCAGGATCGATGCGCTCTATTTCCCCAACCGTCGGCTCCCGGTCCGGGCCGATCTCTTTAATTTTGTCGCCTGGCAGCTACAAACCCGCGCGGGAGTGAAAGTCTTCGCGTGGATGCCGGTTCTCTCTTTCGATCTCAGTCCAGCCTTGCCGCGCGTGCAGCGCCGGGATCGTCAAACGGGAGCGTTGACCGTGGCCGCCGAGCCCTATATCAGGCTCTCCCCGTGGAGTCCGCAGGTTCGCCAGCAGGTGACGGAGATCTATGAAGATCTGGCCCGCTATGCCAGCTTCAATGGGATCTTATTTCATGACGATGCGGTGCTGACGGACGTTGACGATGCCGGGCAGGACACGACCCGACAGAAGAGTCAGCGGCTTATCGGCTTTACCCGCACCCTGAGCCAGGCGGTGAAAAACATCCGTGGCCCGCAGATCAAAACCGCGCGGAACATGTTCGCGTTGCCCATTCTCGAGCCGGAAAGCGAGGCATGGTTTGCGCAAAATCTCGATGATTTTCTGGCGGCCTACGACTGGACGGTGCCGATGGCAATGCCGCTGATGGAGTCCGTCCCGGCAGAAGAGAGCAATGCCTGGCTGACGCGTTTAGTCAAAGCCGTCGCCGCACGCCCCGGCGCGCTGAATAAAACGATTTTTGAGCTACAGGCCAGGAACTGGGCACAGAAACCGCAGCGTGCCGTAGCCGATGAACGTCTGGTGGAGTGGATGCGGGTGCTCCAGCTGAACGGCATCAAAAATTACGGTTATTACCCCGACGACTTCCTCAACAACCAACCTGATATTTCACGTATCAGACCTGAATTTTCTTCGTACTGGTATCCTGACAATGACTGATCGCATTATCGCCTTCTCTATTTTGTGTCTGGTATTCGGGTTGCCGTTAGGCGTAGCCGCGCTGTTTACCGGCGAACTGATTCTGGACTTTGTCTTTTTCTGGCCGCTTTTTATGTCCGTGCTCTGGGTAACCGGCGGCCTCTATTTCTGGTTTCAGCTTGAACGGCACTGGTCGTGGGATAACGCAACACCCGCCCCCGCCTTAGCCGGTGAGCCGTTAATCTCGATTCTTATTCCCTGCTTCAATGAGGAACGCAACGCACGGGAGACCATTAGCGCCGCGCTGGGTCAGCGGTACTGGAATGTGGAAGTTATCGCCATCAACGACGGTTCTTCTGATAACACGGCGGAGGTACTGCAACAGCTGGCGCGAGAGCAACCGCGCCTGCGGGTGATTAATCTCGCGGAGAACCAGGGGAAAGCCGTGGCGCTCAAGGCCGGCGCTGCGGCGGCCCGGGGCGATTTGCTGGTCTGCATTGACGGCGACGCCCTGCTCGACCGCGACACCGCGGCGTATCTGGTGGCACCGCTGATTCAGTATCCCCACGTTGGGGCCGTCACCGGGAATCCGCGTATTCGCACGCGCTCAACGCTGATTGGCCGCATTCAGGTGGGCGAGTTTTCTTCCATTATTGGCCTTATCAAGCGAACGCAGCGGATCTATGGCCGGGTCTTTACCGTCTCCGGCGTCATCGCCGCCTTTCGCCGACAGGCGCTGGCGGATGTCGGGTACTGGAGCCCGGACATGATCACAGAGGATATCGACATAAGCTGGAAGCTTCAGCTTCGCCACTGGGATATCTTTTTCGAGCCGCGGGCGCTGTGCTGGATCCTGATGCCGGAGACGCTAAAGGGGCTGTGGAAACAGCGTCTGCGCTGGGCGCAGGGGGGTGCAGAGGTGTTTCTGGTTAACCTGCGCAAGATGGCCCGCTGGGAGCATCATCGCATGTGGCCCCTGTTTCTTGAGTACGCGCTATCAACGCTGTGGGCGTTTGCCTATGGGGCGACCGTGGTGTTGTTCATTCTCAGCCATATTATCCCTCTTCCCGCGAACCTGGCCGTTGCGAGCCTGTTTCCCCCGGCGTTTACCGGGCTGCTGCTGGGCGTGATGTGCCTGCTGCAATTCCTCGTCAGTTTGTATATCGAGCGGCGCTACGAGCGGAAAGTGGCAGGCTCGCTGTTCTGGGTAATCTGGTTCCCGATGGTGTACTGGATGATTGGCCTGTTTACCACCCTCATGGCATTTCCGAAAGTCATGCTTAAACGTAAACGCGCCCGCGCGCGCTGGATCAGTCCGGACCGGGGTAAAGGGAGCATCCAATGAACGAGAATACGTTAATTTTGACTGAACATCGGCTGGCGCCGCGTCTTTTCGATGCCGCATTAACGCTGATAGCCTGGGGAGGATTCCTGTTTTTTCTGTACGCCAGGCTGTGGATGCAGTTAACCGAGGAGGGCGATCACCGCTGGAGCGTGATTATCGCCTCCTTTAATACGGTGCTGGTCTATCTGCTGATTGCGGCGTTCAACGGCTGGCTGCTGATCCTGTGGTATCAGTACAATCGCCGCCGCGCGCATGTGAGGCGGCGTCATCCGGAAATGTTGCGCCATGACGAGCTTGCCCAAAGTTTTAACGTCACGCCGCAAATTATGTCCGAGATGAGCCAGTACAACCTGCTGACGGTTTACCATGACCAGATTGGCCGGATCATTGATTTGAAGATCAGCGAGCAGCAGGAAGAGGAAGAGCAGTAATGAAACGCCCCCGCAACATGCCCTGCGGGGGCGTTTTTATAACAGGGAGACGTTATTTATCTTTCACCACAATCAGCGGTTCAATATCGCTCTCTTTCTTCACCACCAGCGAGTCATCCCCGCGCAGACAGGTTCCGCCATAGTTCCCGCCCACGGTAAAAGTGCAGACCTGAATGTATCTGCCGTCAACCTTCGGCAGGCACCATAGCTGCTGGTAGATATTTTTGCGGTCAACAAACTTGCCGCTGGACTGGTCCAGCAGTTCGTCCTGGGCGCCGATCAGATCGATATTGCTCCCGCAGCGTCCGGCGATCGGTTTAACGGCATAACCGGTCCGTTTGAGCAGATCGTTGACCTCAAAATCGGTATCCAGCAGGTAACGGTGGTTCGGGAACAGTTGCCACAGCACCGGCAGGATCGCCTTGTTACCAGGGATCACCGTCCACAGCGGTTCAAAGACCAGCACTTCCGGGCGCAGCAGGACATCAATCAGGCGCACTTCACCTTGGGGGTGACCAGTGCGGATAGGCACGGCGGCGTACTCGGTTTCGCTCACCTCGCGGATCTGCTCAATCGCCGTTTCCCACGCCCAGGTTTTCCATACGCAGTTGACGTGACGGCCTTCATCATCAATCAATTGCCCGGCTGCATCCCAGCTCAGCGCCCCCAGTCCATGCAGGATTTTGGTTTCAAACCCGGCCTGGATCAGCGAGCGCTGAATAAAGAGCGCGTGGTAATCCTCTTCGATATCGTTGTCCTGCATGATATGGACGAACGGCCGCGCGTGGCTGTGCTTCCATGCGCCGGTCAGCTCCTCCAGCAGCCCTTCCGCCGGATTGTGGCCGGTGCCGCGATAGCCGTTTTTCACCCACTCTTCAAGAATGAGCCCGCCCTCGGTATGGCAGGAGGCGGAATCCGCGTTGTACTCGTAAACCTTGATGCCGCGTTCATCCATGCAGAAATCCATACGACCGGTGATCATATGGTGACGACGCCACTGCCAGGAAAGGCGCAGACGCGGCCAGAGAATTTTCGGGATGTCGAAAAGCGCGAGTAAGCTGTCGTCTTTCAGCACCTTGTCGGTGGCATGAAGGTACATCAGATGCAGTTCGTTGGTGGCTTTGATCAGCTCCTGCTCGGCGCTTTCGGTAATGGTGAAGTACTGGCAGGGATCGTTGTTGATAACGTGGCCGTTGGCGCGAACGTACGCCTGTTGCAGGGCGTCGTTTTCATTGAGCCATTTTCCGTCGAACTGACGGTTGTTCTTCAATCGCGCGCCGCTGATTTTCAGCAGTTCACCGTCGATCTCCGGCTGAGGAATACTGTGTTCCGTCTCCTCCGTCTGGATCATCCAGCCGAGGATCTCGGTATCGTTGAACGTGTCATGAAGCGTATAGCAACCGTCCTCCACGCTCAGACGCAGCTCGCGCGTCCACTGCTGCCCCATCGGCAGCGGGGAGTGAATAACGTTCTGCTCGGCAATGCGCACTCTGTCATCCAGCAGCTGGGTAATGACGGCGACGTGGCCGGTTTCATGAAACTCACCGCCCTTTTGCCAGATGAGCAGCGCACCGGCCTGCGGCGCGCGTTTTGAGCCATTAGCAAAGGCCTGTAGCGGCAAAATATTGTCGTTTACCACCTGGCGCAAAAAACGCAGGGAGAAGATCTCCCACGCCATCCCGACGTCGGTAAAAACAAACCCGTGATTGAGAAACAGGAAACGGCGCGCAAACTCAACGCACTGCCATTTATGGCCCATGTATTCGTTGCCGATATAGCTGCGGAATTCCGCGTCTTCCGGGTAGTGACGCGGATCGAGACTGCCGTAATTTGAAGAGTAAATCGCCACGCCACCCGGCGCATAACCTAATAACGTCCCGAAGGGTGCGTCACTGCTTAACGTTCCTTTACGCATGTGTCCAACCTAAAACAGGCAGGCGGCAATTTTTTTGTGGGGTTGTCGTCGTCTGCACGTTGTAATTAACTGACAGAGGTGGCGTTATCATACACCCGCCCTGCCCATTACGCTCGCATCGTTAAACGGTTCCTGCATCTCCTGCTACACTGCCTCAACACAACACCAAAAAGGCAGGCCAACATGTCAGATAACACCTATCAGCCACCGAAAGTGTGGGAATGGAAACAGAATAACGGCGGTGCGTTCGCCAACATCAACCGTCCCGTCTCGGGCGCGACGCACGAGAAAGAGCTACCTGTGGGCGCGCACCCGCTCCAGCTGTACTCTCTCGGTACGCCGAATGGACAGAAAGTTACCATCATGCTGGAAGAGCTGCTGGCGCTGGGCGTGACGGGCGCGGAATACGACGCATGGTTGATCCGCATTGGTGAGGGCGATCAGTTCTCCAGCGGTTTTGTCGACGTGAACCCGAACTCGAAGATCCCGGCCCTGCGTGACCACTCCACCACCCCGCCGACGCGCGTCTTTGAATCCGGCAATATCCTGCTCTACCTGGCCGAGAAATTTGGTCACTTCCTGCCAAAAGATCCGGCAGGACGAACGGAAACCCTGAACTGGCTGTTCTGGTTACAGGGCGCGGCCCCGTTCCTCGGCGGCGGTTTTGGCCACTTCTATAACTACGCACCAGTGAAGATTGAGTACGCTATCGATCGCTTCACCATGGAAGCTAAACGCCTGTTCGACGTGCTGGACAAACAGCTGGCGCGCGGTCGTTACGTAGCGGGTGAGGAATATACCATTGCGGATATGGCAGTCTGGCCATGGTTTGGCTGCGTGGCGCTGGGCAGCGTGTATAACGCCGCCGAGTTCCTGGATGCCGGGAAGTACACCAACGTGCAGCGCTGGGCAAAAGATGTGGCGAATCGTCCGGCCGTTAAACGCGGGCGCATTGTTAACCGTACCAACGGCGAGCTGAACGAGCAGTTACATGAGCGTCATTCAGCAAGCGACTTCGATACCCAGACGGAAGATAAACGTCAGGGTTGATCCATGACCGGGCGGTTCGCCGCCCTTCTTCCGCGATGAGAAAAATGCGTCAGCACGCGTGCGCAAGGAGCCTCGTATGTCAGACCAGACGCTAAAAGCGACCCGACAGCAGAGTCTTATCACCTTGCTGAGTAAAAGCGACTGGCTGACTACCGATGTGCTGGCTGAAAAGCTCTCCGTCAGCAAAGAGACCATCCGCCGGGATCTGAAGTCGTTGCAGCAGCAGGGGAAGCTTCTGCGCCAGCACGGGCGCGCGCGTCTGATTCATCCGGACAGCCGCGACAGCGGTGAACCCTTTGGCGCACGCCTGAAAAGCCATTATGCCGACAAAGCCGATATTGCCCGCCACGCGCTGGGCTGGATCAGCGAAGGGATGACCATCGCCCTCGACGCCAGCTCAACCTGCTTTCATCTGGCGCGCCAGTTGCCGGACATCGACCTCACCGTATTTACCAACAGTCTGCCTATCTGCCACGAGATGGCAAAGCGCGAGCGGATCACGCTTATCTGCTCCGGCGGAACGCTTGAGCGTAAGTATCGCTGCTATGTTAACCCGGCGCTGGTGACGCAGCTAAAAGGGCTGGAGATCGATCTGTTCATCTTCTCGTGTGAAGGGGTCGATGAGCATGGCGTCCTTTGGGATCCGTCCGAGCACAACGCGGGCTTTAAGGCGCTGCTGTTAAACCGCGCCAGCCAGTCGCTGCTGCTGATCGACAAAAGTAAATTTATGCGGGCAAGTGAAGTGAAAATTGGTCAGCTGTCGCAGGTGACACAGATTATTCAGAGCGATAAACGTCAGGCCGCCAGAGACGGCCTGACACGAGAGGTTACGCGGTGAGACGGAATTTCTGCACTGAGCGCTGGAGTTCTTCGGTCTGCCGTTCAAGTGCGGCGGCGGCGGCGGAAACCTGCTCCACCAGCGAGGCGTTCTGCTGGGTCACGCCGTCCATCTGCGTGATGGCAACGCCGACCTGAGAAATACCTTTGCTCTGCTCCTCTGACGCGGTGGCGATCTGCTTCATAATGACGGTCACTTCCGTCACGTCGCGCAGGATCGCTTCCATCGTGGTGCCGGTATCGTTCACCAGCTGCGCCCCCTGCTCCACGCGGGCAACGGAATTTGCAATCAGCCCTTCGATCTCTTTTGCCGCATTCGCGCTGCGGCTGGCCAGATTACGCACCTCACCCGCCACGACCGCAAAGCCCCGCCCCTGCTCCCCGGCCCGGGCCGCTTCCACCGCGGCGTTCAGCGCCAGAATATTGGTCTGGAAGGCGATGCTGTTGATGACGGTAGTGATTTCAGCGATTTTTTTCGAGCTGTCCGAAATGCCGCTCATGGTTGTGACCACATCTTCCACCAGCGAGCCGCCGCGGCTGGCCGTACTGGAGGCGACATCCGCAAGCTGGCTGGCCTGGCGCGCGCTTTCGGCGTTCAGCTTCACCGTTGCGGTTAGCTGCTCCATGCTGGCCGCGGTCTCTTCCAGCGCGGCGGCCTGCTCTTCGGTACGCGAAGAGAGATCGTTATTCCCGCTGGAGATCTCCGTTGCCCCGCGCCAGATATTCTCGCTGCCGGAACGAATCGTGCTGACCGCTTCCCGCAGGCTGTCCTGCATGGCGCTCAGCAGCGGCACCAGTTGCCCCACGCAGTTGCGGCCAAAGGATTCAATCGGCTGGCTGAGATCGCCCTGCGCAATCTGGCGGAACTGCTGACGGATACGATCCAGCGGTTTTACCAGTATCGCCACCAGGTAGCGGTCGGTGAACAGCAGGATCAACAGACCCACGATCGTGGCGGTGATAATCACCGTCCGGGTCATACTGGTGAGGCCGTCGACCACCACGCGCGTGCTGTCGAGCGCCTTCGCCGCGGTGTTGTTAAAGTTCTCAGCCGCTGACCCGAATGCACGGCTTAGCGGCGGCGTGACGTTGTTGGCATGCTGACGATAGCCTTCGAGCGTCGCCTGCTTCGCCTGCGCCATCTGCGGCGTCACGCCACGATCGAGCAGCGCCTGCCAGGTGGAAATCACCTGCGCAGACACCTTTTCATCCATCGGGCCCGGGGAGATAGCTTTCATCTCTGCCAGCTTTTTACTCATGTTATCCAGCGCCTGCTGAGCAGGAGCCAGGTCCGGCGTGCCGCCCGCCGCTTTGACTTCCATCGCCCGGCTCAGGCGGGTGACGAAACGGAAATACTGATCGTTGCCCTGGCTCAGCACCGTCATTTGCCGGACCAGCTGGCGGTCAACATCATTACCATCAGAAACACGAGACAGAGACCAGGTGCTGTAAAGCCCCACGCCTGCCCACATGACACAAAAGATCCCCAGTATCGTCAGCATGACGAAACGGATGGTGAAATTACGAAGCATCTTCATTGAGTATTCCTTGCCGTGAGGGTGAATTCGCCCAGAGGCGAGTACTACCCTCTTTATCGGCAGATACCGCAGAAAATATACTTTTTTGTTATCGAGTCGGCATAGAATGAAAACGTTGTTTCGAAAATTCACCGACAAGAAAGGAGACATCATGTCCTGGCACCCTTACACCGGCCGATACGAAAACATGCAGTACCGATACTGCGGCAAAAGCGGCCTGCGCTTACCGGCACTGTCGCTGGGCCTGTGGCACAGCTTCGGTCACGTTCAGCCGCTCGATTCCCAGCGCGCGCTGCTGCGTAAGGCCTTCGATCTCGGTATTACCCACTTTGACCTTGCCAATAACTACGGCCCCCCACCAGGCAGCGCTGAAGAGAATTTTGGCCGTCTGCTGCGGGAGGATTTTGCCGGGTATCGTGACGAGCTGATCATCTCCACCAAAGCGGGCTACGACATGTGGCCAGGGCCGTATGGTTCGGGCGGTTCACGTAAATACCTGCTCGCCAGCCTCGACCAGAGCCTGAAACGCATGGGTGTGGAGTATGTGGATATTTTCTATTCTCACCGCGTAGACGAAAACACGCCGATGGAAGAGACCGCCGCCGCGCTGGCGCACGCGGTGCAGAGCGGAAAAGCGCTGTACGTCGGCATTTCGTCCTACTCCACGGAACGCACGGCGGTAATGGCCAAATTGCTGCGCGAGTGGAAGATCCCGCTTTTGATCCACCAGCCGTCTTACAACCTGCTTAACCGCTGGGTCGACAAGACCGGCCTGCTGGACGCGCTGGAGAAAAACGGAACGGGCTGTATCGCCTTTACCCCGCTGGCACAGGGCCTGCTCACCGGAAAATACCTGAACGGTATTCCGGACGGTTCACGTATGCAACGCGAAGGGAAAAAAGTGCGCGGCCTGACGGAGAAAATGCTGACGGAAGCCAACCTGAGCAGCCTTCGTTTGCTGAACGAGATGGCGCACGCGCGCGGGCAGACGATGGCGCAGATGGCGCTAAGCTGGCTGTTGAAAGATGAGCGTGTAACGTCGGTGCTGATTGGCGCGAGCCGCCCGGAGCAGCTGGAAGAGAACGTTCAGGCGCTGAATAACCTGCGCTTTAGCGAAGATGAACTGACGCGGATTGACCAGCACGTTGCGGATGGTGAGCTGAATTTGTGGCAGGCGTCGTCGGATAAATAAATAGTGCGGCCTGCTGCTTTCGCCCCTCACCCTGCCCTCTCCCCTCTGGGGAGAGGGCAGGGTGAGGGGCGCTGTAAAATTATTTCTTACTGATCTTATCCAGATACCCCATCACAAACGCCGACAGCACAAACGTCAGGTGGATAATCACATACCACATCAGCTTATTATCCGGGACGTTTTTCGCGTCCATAAAGACGCGTAACAGGTGTATAGACGAAATCGCCACAATCGACGCCGCGACTTTATTCTTCAGCGATGAGGCATCCATTTTCCCCAGCCAGTTGAGCTTTTCTTTGTGCTCGGCGATATCAAGCTGAGAGACGAAATTCTCATAACCGGAGAACATCACCATCACCAGTAACCCCCCCACCAGCGTCATATCCACCAGCGACAGCAGAACCAGAATCAAATCGGCTTCTGCCACGGAGAAAATGTTTGGCAGGACGTGAAATATCTCCTGGAAGAACTTGATCGTCAGGGCGACCAACGCCAGGGAGAGACCAAAATAGACGGGTGCGAGCAGCCAGCGAGAGGCATACATTGCGTTTTCAAAGAAGCGTTCCATAAAATCCTGTCTGCAAACGAAACCAGCGCTCAGTATATCTCAACTATACCTCGTTGGGATCCACATCCGGACGCGCATACTCCGGCCAGACCAGCGCGACCAGTTCCGGGTAGGCTTCCAGGCTAAACTCGCGAAAACACTGGCGCAGATTTAATACGTCTAAATCGGAGTACGACACCTTCTCGCCATTCAGACAGCGTTTTTTGATATTGTCGTAATATTTATAAACCGCCGAATTAAGGTCGCTACAACGGCGCTGCGCGTCGAACAGGCCGGGCGTATCATTAATTTCAGCCATTTTCATTCGCTTAATTGTCGCATGGAGAAAATCGATATATTCGTGATTTACCCGCCAGTACCAGACCGGCGTCACGGCGTTCATCAATACGGAGAAATGATCTTCCCCCTCCTCTTTCGACATCAATTCAGGCTGCGGCGGTTCACTGACGTCTTTTGACGCTTTCGTTTTATTTAACTCTTGCATCAATAAAAGCACGCCAGCGGTCAGTAATAGTAACGTTATGACCGTAAAGAAAATGCTGTTCATGGGTAGGCTCCATTTTTTTTGATTTTAAAATTGCCTCATGTTATTGTCAACGAATCTCACCCTTTTTCCACCCCCACCTTTTTTGAAATTAAAGGAAATTAAAATGCTGCCCGACAATCTTGTCCCGGCAAAGTACCACATTACGCCTGTGGAACAGCCTTCGACGGAAGCAGATAAAGAGGCGAATTTCACTCAAGGAAAAAGAAAACTCTCCGACTATGAAGCCGACATATTAATTGGTGTTTCACGCACCGGCAAATCCCGTAATATGGTGCTGGAAGAGCACGATCGCCATTTAAAAGAGCGTTTATTTCGCGCCATCAAGATTGAAGCCTTAGTTCATCTACTAAATGATTTACAGGCCGAAGGGGAAATAGATGCCCAGACGCTAAGTCAAATAATGACCGAGAAAACGCAGCAAATAAATGAGGCCGGCAATGAAATTTGGCTTAATTTAATTACGCGTGAAAAAAACAATCCCATTTTTTATAACCTGGGGGAAGATTAACGTGAATGATGACAGCGGTAATAACGTTTATTTGACTTTAGATGATAAGAAAAGCGATGAATTTATCTTAAAGCAGAATCTCGACGCCCTGAAAAAGATAAAAAATGACGAGATGACGCGAATTACGCAGGATTTGGTTTCGATTCCGGCCACGCTGGTGCGCCTGAAATGGCAGAATCGTCGGGAGATTTACGCCTTGCAGGCCAAGGAGGAGATTTACGGCGCGGTGATGAACGCCATTATTGAACAGCGCCCTGAGCTTAAAGAGAAGATCCTCGGGCGACTGGAGGCGAACTATCAGTACCTGCTGGCACGCGAGACAGCCACCCTGCGCCTGACCCGTAAACTCTCGGAAGGTCATTACCGAACTTCAAACGTGACCTGTGTAGCGCTTGATGAAGAGGCGCCGACGGCGCCTTCAGTGTGAGTCAACAATGATTGTTGCGGAATGCAGGCCGGGTAAGGCGACGCCGCCGCCCGGCAGGGAAGGCTGCAAAAGCCTTCGTTTTACTTCGCGGCCGCTTTCTCTTCGCCGACCAGACCAATCTTCAGGTATCCCGCCTGATGCAGCGTGTCCATTACCTTCATCATGGTTTCATAATCGACGGTTTTATCCGCGCGGAAGAAGACGGTGGTGTCTTTCTTGCCGCCGGTCAGCTGGTCCAGCGCCGGAATAACCGAGGCATCCGTTACCGGATCGTTGCCCAGGAACATGGACTTATCGGCCTTCACGGACAGGTAAATGGGTTTTTCCGGACGCGGCTGCGGCTGGCTGGAGGACGCAGGCAGATTCACCTTCACGTCCACCGTCGCCAGCGGTGCGGCAACCATAAAGATAATCAGCAGAACCAGCATGACGTCGATAAACGGCGTCACGTTAATCTCATGCATTTCACCGTTATCGTCCAGATTTTCATTAAGACGCATTGCCATACAATCAACCTACGCGCAGTTTGGACGCCGCATGAACCGGTTTAACGGCGCTGGCGTTCAGGTCCAGATCGCGGCTTTGCAGCAGCAGAACCTGCGCGGCAACGTCACCCAGTGTGGCTTTATAACTGCCAATCATGCGCGCGAAGATGTTATAGATAACAACCGCCGGGATAGCGGCAACCAGACCGATAGCCGTGGCCAGCAGCGCTTCTGCGATACCCGGCGCGACGACCGCAAGGTTAGTGGTCTGCGTCTGGGCGATACCGATAAAGCTGTTCATGATGCCCCAGACGGTACCGAACAGGCCGACAAACGGGGAGATGGCGCCGATAGTCGCCAGGTAGCCGTTACCGAGGCCCATATGACGACCCACGGCCGCAACGCGACGCTCCAGACGGAAGCCGGTACGCTCTTTAATGCCTTCGTTATCTTCACTGCCTGCGGAGAGTTCCAGCTCGTTCTGCGCTTCGTTCACTAACAGGGTAGTCAGGCTTTTCGCATGGAAGGATGAGGTGATATCAGAAGCCTGATCCAGAGAGCGGGCTTCCGCCAGCTGCTTCTGCTCACGCTTGAGGCGGCGTTTTTGTGAAAGAAGTTCGGCGCTCTTGCTGAAGAAGATAGCCCAGGTGATCACGGACGCCAGAATCAGGCCGATCATCACAATCTTAACTACGATGTCAGCATGTTGATACATGCCCCAAACGGAGAGATCCGTCTGCATCAAATTATTACCCACTCTGTATCTCCAGGACGCAAATCACAAAATCTGAACGTAATAATATCAAAACGTCGTCGAATTGATAGTAGTTCTCATTAGTATTTACATAGTGCCGTAATTTTCGCTCACTTTCCTTGCGCTTACGCAGTAAAAATTTCTTATGCGAATTTTTGATAATATTTTCTGCTTATTCGATAAGCATCCGGATGCACATTCTGACAATCGTGGTAGTCTGGACGTCCAGACGTATAAAAATAGGGTTAGCGAACATGACTAAAAAGCAGCTTGAGACCACGCTGGTGCAGGCAGGACGCAGTAAGAAATACACGCAGGGCTCGGTCAACAGCGTGATCCAGCGCGCCTCCTCGCTGGTGTTTGATACCGTTGAAGATAAAAAAATCGCTACGCGTAATCGCGCGAAGGGCGGGCTGTTTTACGGTCGTCGTGGCACGTTAACCCATTTCTCGTTGCAGGAAGCCATGTGCGAACTGGAGGGCGGCGCGGGCTGCGCGCTGTTCCCGTGCGGCGCGGCGGCGGTCGCCAATACCATTCTGGCGTTTGTGGAACAGGGTGACCACGTCCTGATGACCAATACCGCCTACGAGCCAAGCCAGGACTTCTGCACCAAAATACTCAGCAAGCTCGGCGTCACCACCAGCTGGTTCGATCCGCTGATTGGGGCCGGTATTGCCGCGCTTATTCAGCCCAACACGCGCGTTGTGTTCCTGGAATCTCCCGGCTCCATCACCATGGAAGTGCATGACGTCCCGGCCATCGTGAAGGCGGTGCGCAGCATAGCGCCGGAAGCGATCATCATGATCGACAACACCTGGGCGGCAGGTGTGCTGTTTAAAGCCCTGGAATTTGACATCGATATCTCCATTCAGGCGGCAACCAAATACCTGATTGGCCATTCCGACGGCATGATCGGTACGGCGGTGTCTAACGCCCGCTGCTGGGATCAATTGCGTGAAAACGCCTACCTGATGGGCCAGATGGTGGATGCCGATACCGCCTACATGACCAGCCGGGGCATCCGTACGCTCGGCGTGCGTTTGCGTCAGCATCACGAAAGCAGCCTGCAAATTGCACAGTGGCTGGCGCTGCATCCGCAGGTGGAGCGCGTTAACCATCCGGCGCTGCCGGGCAGCAAGGGCCACGAATACTGGCAACGTGACTTTACGGGCAGCAGCGGGTTGTTCTCATTTGTTCTTAAAAAGCGCCTGAATGACGCCGAACTGGCAAGCTATCTGGATAACTTTACCCTCTTCAGCATGGCCTATTCATGGGGTGGGTTTGAATCGCTGATCCTGCCCAACCAGCCGGAGCAGATTGCGGCCCTGCGCCCGGGCGGCGAGGTGGACTTCGAGGGGACCTTAATCCGCCTGCATATTGGGCTGGAAAATGTGGACGATTTAATTGCGGATTTATCGGCAGGATTTGAGCGCATCGTGTAAAGTGCTGGCTGAAATGTACTCCCCGGACGCTATTCTGAACACCGCAAGCAGAAAAGTCTGTATGAGATGCGCCTGCGATCAACCCCGACAGGCAAAATTGGGAGTACAATAGCGTTATATCTGCTGTTCCACAGGAAAGTCCATGGCTGTTATTCAAAATATCATCACGGCGCTCTGGCAACACGATTTTGCCGCGCTGGCGGACCCGCATGTCGTCGGGATTGTCTATTTCGTGATGTTCGCGACGCTGTTTCTGGAAAATGGATTACTGCCAGCCTCATTTTTACCCGGTGACAGCCTGCTCCTGCTCGCAGGGGCGTTAATCGGCAAGGGCGTGATGGACTTCGCACCGACAATGGTGATCCTCACCTCTGCGGCCAGTCTCGGCTGTTGGCTGAGCTACCTGCAAGGGCGCTGGCTTGGAAACACTCGCGTGGTGAAAGGCTGGCTGGCGCAGCTGCCGCATAAATATCACCAGCGCGCGACCTGCATGTTTGACCGTCACGGCCTGCTGGCGTTACTTGCCGGGCGTTTTCTGGCGTTTGTTCGTACCCTGTTGCCTACCATGGCGGGTATTTCAGGCCTCTCTAACCGCCGCTTCCAGTTCTTCAACTGGCTGAGCGCCCTGCTCTGGGTAGGCGTGGTCACCACGCTCGGCTACGCGCTGAATATGATCCCCTTTGTTAAGCGCCATGAAGACCAGGTGATGACCTTCCTGATGATCCTGCCGATTTTCCTGCTGGTTGCAGGGCTGGTGGGTACCATTGCGGTAGTGATTAAGAAAAAGTATTGCAGCGCATAAATAAAAGCCGGGTGGCGCTACCGCTTACCCGGCCTCCGTTTCCCCTCAGGCTCCCTGCATGGTTCTTATACGTGACGCATCTTCCCCCGGCGTGACGCCGAAGTAGCGCTTAAACTCCCGACTAAACTGCGACGCGCTTTCATACCCGACCCGCATCGCCGCGGCGCTGGCCTTCATGCCATCGTGGATCATCAGCATCCGCGCCTTATGCAGACGGTAGGTTTTGAGGTACTGCAACGGCGACGTGCTGGTGACGGATTTAAAGTTATGGTGAAACGCCGAGACGCTCATATTGGCTTCCGCCGCCAGCTGGTCAACGCTGAGGTTTTCCGTGTACTGGCTCTCGATGCGCTTCAGCACGCGGCTAATCAGGCTGAAGTGCGTTTGCCGGCTTACCAGCGCCAGCAGCGCCCCGCCGCCCGGTCCCAGCAGCACATGGTAAAGAATTTCGCGGATAATCTGTTTTCCGAGAATACGCGCATCCAGCGGCCTTTCCATCACGTCTAACAGGCGTTCAATCGCGCAGAGAATTTCCTCCGACAGGGTCGCAGAGTTGATACCGCTTGCCGCCATTGACGGCCGGAAAAGTTCGTCCTCCCCAATCTCCATCAGCAGCTCCTGCAACTGGAGGATGTCGACGTTGACGCGGATCCCGGCCAGCGGTACCTCCTCTGTCGCGAAAGTTTCACATTCGAAGGGTAAAGGTACTGTCAGAAGCAGATATTCATTGGTGTCGTAACGGAACACGCGCTCATTGATATAGCCAATCTTATGGCCAGAAAAGAGAAACACGATGCCGGGCTGATACATCACCGGGGTGCGCGTCCCGGGCTGGGTACCGTACAGCAATCGAATATCCGGCAACAGCTCAGCCGAATCATTTCCGTTATCTATCAGTCTCTTAATCTGCGACGTTAGCTGGCGGCAGATGGCATCACGGTTCATTTTCAGTTACTCCGGGTACGGTTTCCGACGCTGACAGTGTGCGCATTTTCTTACCGTTTCTCCAGCGCGCTGTAGAAATGGGCAAGACATCGGCAGGAATGTGCATTGAGAGGATAGCGCCTGCCCGCCACAATGAGCAGCATCAGGTTGCCTTCTGCGCCACCACGATTTTTTACCCACTACAGGGAACAAGCCATGAACAACTTTAATCTTCATACCCCAACCCGCATTCTGTTTGGTAAAAACGCTATCGCTGACCTGCGCGCGCAAATCCCGACGGACGCCCGCGTCCTGATTACCTACGGCGGCGGCAGCGTGAAAAAAACCGGCGTACTGGATCAGGTGTACAGCGCTCTGGAAGGTCTGGACGTGCGCGAGTTCGGCGGTATCGAGCCTAACCCATCTTATGAAACGCTGATGAACGCGGTAAAAATCGCCCGTGAGGAGCAAATCACCTTCCTGCTGGCGGTGGGCGGCGGTTCCGTGCTGGACGGCACCAAATTCATCGCGGCGGCGGCCCATTACGCTGACGGCATCGACCCGTGGCATATTCTGGAAACGGGCGGCAGCGACATCAGTAGTGCGATCCCGATGGGCTCCGTGCTGACGCTGCCGGCCACCGGATCAGAGTCCAACAAAGGCGCGGTCATCTCCCGTAAAACCACCGGTGACAAGCAGGCCTTTATGAACGAACACGTTCAGCCCGTGTTCGCGATCCTCGATCCGGTTTACACCTATACCCTGCCTGCGCGTCAGGTGGCGAACGGCGTGGTCGACGCCTTTGTTCACACCGTTGAGCAGTACGTTACTTACCCGGTAAACGCCAAAATTCAGGATCGTTTCGCGGAAGGCATTCTGCTGACGCTGATTGAAGAAGGTCCAAAAGCGCTGAAAGAGCCTGAAAATTACGACGTGCGTGCCAACGTGATGTGGGCTGCCACCCAGGCGCTGAACGGCCTGATCGGCGCAGGCGTGCCGCAGGACTGGGCTACTCATATGCTCGGTCACGAGCTAACGGCGATGCACGGCCTGGATCACGCCCAGACGCTGGCGGTGGTTCTGCCTGCGCTGTGGAACGAAAAACGTGACGCTAAACGCGCCAAACTGCTCCAGTACGCCGAACGCGTGTGGAACATCACCGACGGTTCCGACGATGCGCGTATCGATGCCGCGATTGAAGCCACCCGTCACTTCTTTGAAAGCCTGGGCGTGCCAACGCGTCTCTCTGGCTACGGCCTGGACGGCAGCTCCATCCCTGCCCTGCTGGCGAAACTGGAAGCACACGGTATGACGCAGATCGGCGAGCATGGCGACATCACCCTGGACGTCAGCCGTCGTATTTACGAAGCGGCACGCTAAGCGTTTTTAGGATCCTGACTTTCGTTTTTTGACATTTCGTCCAGACTTAATGCACATCACATCGTCGGAGGTTCCCTCCGGCGATGAGCACCTGAAGGAGGAAAAATGGCAAACCAAACCGTAATCAAGCTACAGGACGGCAACGTGATGCCCCAGCTGGGGCTAGGTGTATGGAAAGCCGGTAACGACGAGGTCGTCTCCGCCATTCATAAAGCCCTTGAAGTCGGCTATCGGTCCATCGATACCGCCGCCGCCTATAAAAACGAGGACGGCGTGGGAAAAGCGCTTGCCAGCGCCGGCGTTCCCCGGGATGAGCTTTTCATCACCACCAAGCTGTGGAACGACGATCAAAAGCGTCCCCGCGAAGCGTTGCAGGAGAGTCTGGAGAAACTCCAGCTCGATTTCGTCGATCTTTATCTCATGCACTGGCCGGTACCGGCTATCGACCATTACGTTGATGCCTGGAAAGGGATGATTGAACTGCAAAAAGAGGGGCTGATAAAAAGCATCGGCGTCTGTAATTTCCAGGTTCATCATCTGCAACGCCTGATTGATGAAACGGGCGTCGCGCCGGTGATTAACCAGATTGAGCTGCACCCGCTGATGCAGCAGCGCCAGCTTCATTCATGGAACGCCACGCACAAGATCCAGACCGAATCCTGGAGCCCGTTGGCCCAGGGCGGCGAAGGGGTGTTTGACCAGAAAATCATCCGTGAACTGGCGGATAAGTACGGTAAAACCCCGGCGCAGATCGTCATTCGCTGGCATCTGGATAGCGGTCTGGTGGTGATCCCGAAATCGGTCACGCCATCGCGTATCGCCGAGAACTTCGACGTCTGGGATTTCCGCCTGGATAAAGACGAGCTGGGTGAAATTGCGAAGCTGGATCAGGGCAAACGGCTTGGGCCGGACCCGGATCAGTTTGGCGGGTGATCCCCTCACCCTGCCCTCTCCCCGGAGGGGAGAGGGTTAGACCTGTAGGCCCGGTAAGCGCAGCGCCACCGGGCATTGTTACAGGTTTAACCGGTCTTACGTTTTACGTTCTTCTTCGTTCCCGCAACACCGTTCGAACGCTGATGCGCAATAGGCGTGTGCTTGGTCAGCGCCGGGCGCGTGTTGCGGTTCTGGCGGCGCGCTTCGCGCATCTCTTCCAGCGTTGGCGCTGGCACCAGGCAATCACGACGCGAGCCGATCAGGTGCTTTTTCCCCATCTCTTCCAGCGCCTGACGGATCAGCGGCCAGTTTTTCGGATCGTGATAGCGCAGCAGCGCTTTATGCAGACGGCGCTGTTTATCCCCTTTCGGCACCACCACGTCTTCGCTCTTATAACCAATCTTACTCAGCGGGTTTTTGCCGGTGTAATACATGGTCGTCGAGTTGGCGAGCGGCGACGGGTAGAAGTTCTGCACCTGATCCAGACGGAATCGACGCTGCTTCAGCCACAGCGCCAGATTCACCATGTCTTCATCACGGGTGCCGGGGTGTGCGGAGATGAAGTATGGGATCAGATACTGCTCTTTCCCCGCCTGTTTTGAATAGGTATCAAACAGCTGTTTAAAGCGGTCATAGCTGCCCATGCCTGGCTTCATCATTTTGGACAGCGGGCCTTCTTCAGTGTGCTCCGGGGCGATCTTCAGATAACCGCCAACGTGGTGCGTCGCCAGCTCTTTGATGTAGCGCGGATCTTCCACCGCAATGTCGTAACGCACGCCGGAGGCGATCAGGATCTTCTTGATGCCTTTCAGGTCACGGGCGCGACGGTAAAGATTGATAGTCGGCTCGTGGTTGGTGTCCATATGCTCGCAAATGCTCGGATAGACGCAGGAGAGACGACGGCAGGTCTGCTCGGCGCGCGGCGATTTACAGCGCAGCATGTACATGTTGGCCGTTGGACCACCCAGATCGGAGATCACGCCGGTAAAGCCCGGCACCGTGTCGCGAATCGCTTCGATCTCGTTAACAATCGACTCTTCGGAACGGCTCTGAATAATACGGCCTTCGTGTTCGGTGATCGAACAGAGCGAGCACCCTATAATTCTGATCATTTAGAAATTTTTTTGCGTTTAAAATCAATGAATTGAAAGATTTCATTTTTCTAAGTCTGATAAAACAGATGAAAACCCAACTGACTATACTCATAAAACTCAATCTTTGCGCTGCTGTACGATACCAGTAATTACAGGCGCCGAGTTTAACATCATGAAAAGTAGCCCAATAATGAATGACGCAACGCCAGCTGCGGTGCCTAACTTCTGACTGAACACCATTGAAACAAAGTACATATTTGGGATAAAAACGGACATAGCAATCACGAAAAGTAACTTATTCAGATAATTATTTATTCGGGTCTTAACCTCAACTCTATCATAAAAAGCCATCGAAACGTAAGCAGTTATCAGTGAATAAAAAGACCATGTCATATAGTTAACCGATTCATTAAATGCCTCTCGCAAAAGCAAAGCACTTTCTGTCATTCCCTACCTCATTAAATCAATAGAAAATAAATCTGAATAATTTATTTTTAAAAGAAAAGAACACAACATAACTTCAGTAGTTATGATTAATCCCTGAATGATTATTTCTTAGCAAGATATAACATGCTTAATGTATATCAGGCAATAAAAAAACTCCCAAAGACCACCGCTGTGGTCTTCAGGTATAGGATTTAAAGAACGAACTCAGTCCGGAAACGTATCACTATCTTCTGTAACGTCCGCTTTCTCTGGTAACATTCTGTTTTTAATATACTGTGAATTCCTGCAGATGAGAGGAAAAATCTCCGAGTTATTCATTATACAACTCGTTGCCGTACGGGCGTCCTCCGGAGACCATGATGAAAATGAAAACGTCTGACGGTCAAGCCATTGAGACAATAATACATTATCAACAGAAGCGCTAAACAGCGCCGCAATAGCCCTGCGTTCAACGGCCTTCTCAGGTTCAATAAACGACAACTCATTATGAAAACGGGTAATAATCGCAATACGGCTGTCAATACGAATATGTCTTTCAAGTAAGACATCGTGCAACTCATCAAGTACAGTCTCTCTCTGGGTATCGTCGAGGCAAGACCACAGGAAATGAATGTTCTCGGCATTTGTGACAACGTCTGGCTCTGCATCACGGAACCATGATGCAAAGATACCCACACTACCTTCCATCCGGATATGCTGCCCCTGAAGTTGCATTTGTTCAAGGATAAAGCGCATGTTCACAGGAAGAACCGTAAAACACTCAATAAGCCTTTCAGAAGAACTAAATACTCCACATGCCAGGGCGTTCAGCTTTTTCTTCAAAATATCAAACTGCTCACCTGACTGATATACGTCATGGAGAAATACTGGACCCATAGCATTCACATCAGACTCAATTATTTTCTCTGACAGTGCTTTTTGACGCTCTCGCACAAATATTAAAAGAGAGGTTGCATTTGTAGCTTCTTTGATGACGTCATACTGACCTTTAACAAAGCTCAGGACAGGTATATTCACCAGAAGACCTAAATCAACAATCCTGCCAACAGCATTTTTGATGTACGGCAGAACATTTTTATCCTTAAGTGCTATAAAGATACTCTCGGCAGTACGTAGATAACGAAGATATGCAGCCAAAGCCAGGTCAAACCGTTCCTCACCAATATGTTCACTGTACGACTCGATACCGGCATAGTTACCATGGAGCACCATGTGAGCAACAGCCTGTGCAGCAAATTCCGCAGGGAAGAGATTCCTCGTCGCCGTATTATTAAGATAATATTGATTTAAAACATTATTATTCCAGTCCGGGCTCAGAACAATTTTTCTGAAATGGATAACGTCCTCAACAACCTGACGATTTTTAAGCGTCATTATTGCAGAGCTAACCTGAGCCCCACCTGTACCATCATTCTTTCCAATTACGTTCTGTACCGCCTTCGATGCAATATTGATATGCCGGATAATTCCCGGATTAAAAAGGTCTATCTGAGGTTGCTCAGCTCCATAGCGTAACATCTCCTCCCGACCGTGATTTCCGATATCTAGTGTGCCAATTTTCAGGTTTGACAAGGTCTCTTCATTATTGACAAGGTATTCCACATAAAATACGCCATCTACAAAATTCTCCATTTTATTCAGTAGTGATTCACCGGCCAGAACAGAGTATGAATCAGCTTCCTGCAGCAACGTCTGCGTGGATTCAGCCTCCAATTTTTCTGAATCCTGAATTTCATCAAGTTTACTCACAATAAACGATATTTGCCTTTCGACGAAAGGCTCTAGGCTTATCCGCCCGTCAGCCATCAGTTTCTGCAGACTCAATACGAAACCTTCATCATTCTTTTCTCTGAGTGAAACAGCATAACTCTGATTCAGCATTTGCACTGCGACTTTGAGTTGCGGTTCGGCGAGAGCCTGACACTTCTCATCCATCCGGCTATAAGAAACCAGCCAGTCTCGCATCTGAATATGTGGTGCCACTCGCTGCCATGCTTCAGCGAAACCCCACAAGGCCGTCAGTTCTTCAAGCCGTGGGATATTTATAGCACCAATCGCGTCTTTAAGAGGCGTATCAAGCAACTCGCTCCTGGCAAGCTCCACCGTGGACTGATAGTGGATGCTCATCAGAAATTCGCTCCATCTTTCTGTATCGTTATTAAAAATTCGGGATATTTGTTGATAAGTTAGCGAGAGCATCTCGTCAAAATCATCCGGAGCAATACCGGGTTCGGTCTGACTAGCTTTGGGATCGCGAAGTAATACTTTAATATCTCGCTCCCCGTATCTGACCACCAGTAAGTAGAGAGCAATAAGAATATGGCGATGATCTTCTGTTGCAGGAACGGTAAGGTTCAGAATATGAATATCATTAACAAACTTCTTCATTAATCGCGGTGTGATACGAGGATACTCAGAGGGTTTCCAGCGCTCAAGCAACACCGTTGCTTCCCGGCACGCTATCCCTGCATCCTCATTTACTGTTTCTTTCCAGTACTGCCTTAACGCTTCCTGCCATCCTGCCGAAATAAGAGGAGGAACCTGAAAACTTACAGGAATCCGCTTTGCAATAAACTCACGCCCGCTGAAACCCGCCACAGAAAGTGAGGCTGAAACCTGTCTTGCCGAATAGGGCACCACTATCCTGAAGTGTTCATGAGTGGCTCCGGCAATAAGCTCCATATCACTCCAGAGCTCTTTCACTTTGTCTGCACTGATTCGGTCCAGATTATCAATGATAAGGATGAAGCGATCTCCATGGGAAATGACCTCTTTGGAGGTAAATCCCTGCAGAGCTTCAGCCAGCTCAATAGCTCCGACCTCCTTATTAACTAGCCAAGTCTCTTCAATCCTGTCAGTACTGTTGCGTTTGAACAAATCACCAATACTCGAATACCCTTTCTTTCTGTACCATTCCATGTTCTGCAGGCATGCCAGTCCTGCGACCATAATGGCAGGAGAAAGAAACGCGGCCACCTCAACATAAAAAAGCCACCCTAATAATGACTCCTTGTTAGTAAAATATTGATTAAGGTCTGTTAGCACATAACGAAGCATCTGCACGGAAAGCAATGACAGTAAAATAAAAACGACGGTCAACCAGCTTAGCCTGCTGCTGACCCTCTTGTCGTATTCAACGATGTTACCCAGAGCCAGATTTTTATACTTATCCAACACATCCCGGGAGCCCGGACATTGTAGGCTGACCCCGTGGTGGATGACATCGATAAGCGCTTTTTTAGTTGAGCCATGATGGTAACGTTCTGCATCAAAGTTAATGAACGTAAAATCATCTTTAAGCTTTTTCTGCAGGAACTTCAATATTGTTGACTTACCTGAACCCAGCTCACCTTCCAGACCAATAATATTGACATCAGGTGTCCTGATGATCTGAGCCACATTCTCTGCAACTTTTTCATGACTGCTGCCTCTAAACATATCCTGGTCAGCGGGTGATTCCGTCTGCAATCGTAGAGTCATTCAGCAATTTCCTTCGTTATAACGTAAGATTCTTTCACTATTAGACACAGTACAGAGCCCACAGCAACCAAATGACTGCAGCCGGGGCAGTTTAGTTTTAAGCATGCATAAGCCGATTTCGATGGAATCCCTTTCACACAATAATATTGAATTGAAGCAATGAAAACATTAATGTGTTTGTTGTGACTAGCTGCAGGGGCCTGGAAGAAATTCCAAAGCCTGACAAACCGGAACAGGGCTTGCTCTGCTCCGGTTTTATCCAGTTCATCTTGAAGCCCTTGTTTTTGTTACATATCCCTGCTCACTCTTTCAGCCATTGTTAAGCTTCTTGTGTGTAATCTGCGAATAATACGGATGCAAAATTGATGCAATGGATTATACATACCTACAGCGCACGTTACGCTGAGCTGAATCGAATTTCAGAGAACGTTCTTCGCTATTACCCTGCCCAGCCAGTTGAACACATTTTATCATCCGGCCCCGAGAGTGACATGTTCTCTGCCTGGTACAGCCTTCATCAGAGTCAAACTAGACGTTATTTACAGGCAAAAGAAGACAGCTACAGAGTTTAAGTCTGACATTATTCGTGGCTGTGTCTGCCTTCGGAGTTTTCAGCTTATCCCGATAACAGCGGTTTTGAAAAATTGACGTTTTTTACACCGGTACATTGCCCGAACGCAATCTCCCCCGTAGCGAAATACCGCCCCGCAGAAAATCGTCCATGCTCGGCATGCCCCTGGAACATCAGCATCTTTTCAATAAAGGTTTTACAGCCTATAGTCTGTATAACACAAAATACACCTTACCTGCTGTATTACAGGGCGGTACTCCCTACTCAGTCTGCGAGGCAGGTCACTTATGAATAATCAGTTCCCGATAAAAACGCTGAACCAGCTCAGACCTGTGCTAATCGGGTTTCGCAAAATCAAGGGCTTCACGCAAAAAGATGTGTCTGAGAGGCTTGCCGTAACGCAGCAAACCTATGCCCGCCTGGAAGCAAACCCTGCTAGCGCCAGTATTGATCGTCTGTACAAGGTATTCAGTATTCTGGGCGTAGAAATAACGCTGTCATCTATTTCCCCTTCACCCTTCATTTCCCACACAGAGATGAGGGGGGCATTTGACAGCACTCCCGCCAGACGGGAGAAATGGTGACTATTAGAAGTTTGCTAGTTTTGTCGAATGACGCCAACTACATGTCCGCATCCATCGAGTAGTGGCTTCAAGCCACGATTGTCACTGCCTCCGCTGCCTTTTTCCAGTAACTCTCTCCTTTTAATTCTAATATTTAGGGGTGTCAACGCAAAGCAGAAACGGCACCTTCTTTGCGAGACAGAAATGACCTGTGATTGCCTGGCCGATTTATGGCAGCTAAGTGCGAGAAGCGGATATAGCGAATTCGCCATTGTACGGGATTAGCAGGTTTACTGAAGCAACCTGCGATGGCGTTATGGCAATAGTCAGTCCCCTGTCCAGTCGGCATAGGTGGCCACCTCGTCACCGCCGGGGATAAACTGATTGAAGCCTCCGCGCAAAATCACTTATTCTTTTCCGTTAATAAAATGCAGGAGCAAAGTCATGACTGGCGAAATTCGTGGGCGAGGCAGGCCACGAAAAACAGAGAGTACCTATACAGATACCCGTAATGACCTGATCCGAAGCGGGCTTGAACTGCTCACGCAGAATGGTTTTCTTTCAACGGGAGTCGATGCCATTGTCAAAAATGCCAGTGTTCCTAAAGGCTCATTTTATTACTATTTCAAGAGCAAAGAAGAGTATGCCCAGACTGTTCTGAGCGCCTATGACAGTTTCTTTGTGCATAAACTCCAAAAACATCTGTATGAATCATCCTTCACACCAATGATGCGTCTGGAAAATTTCATCGACGATGCCTGCGACGGCATTAAAAAGTACAATTTCACCCGGGGCTGTCTGGTTGGCAATATGATGCAGGAGAGTCCGGGTCTTCCACTGTCCTTTATCAAACAGCTCCACGAAATACTTGAGCGCTGGCAGGCGCTTGTGGCGTGCTGTCTGTCCGACGCGTTATCTTCGGGCGAAATCCGTTCCGATATGAATAATACGCAACTGGCGGCCATTTTCTGGAGCAGTTGGGAGGGTGCCGTAATGCGTGCCAAACTTTATTGCTCAACCCAGCCTGTGTACGACTTCTGGAGCTATTTCAAAAAGTCAGTACGCTATCAGCCCTCTAAGGACACGGCTGTTGAAAAGTAAAAAAGGGGCCGCAGCCCCTGATAATAATTATCAAACCCAGGCTGAGCCTGGCTTCCACTTCATTAGCTACACTGAATTACTGCCCGGCCACGAATTCCGCCACTCAGAAGTTTTTCGGCCACATTGATGGCATCACTCAGCGGATAAACGGTGGTCAGGCTATCCAGTCTGGACTCCGGTAAATACTGTACCGCCTGCTGCCAGATCGCCGCTCTTTTTTCCTTCGCGAACATGACACTGTCAATCCCTTTCAGCGTGACGCCACGCAGGATAAACGGAGCCACATTCCCCATTAGTTCCATCCCCTGTGCCATGCCGCAGGCTGCAACAATACTGCCATAACGCACCCCGGCGCATACATTGCAGAGCGTATGGCTACCGACTGTATCAATGGCGGCAGCCCAGCGTTCTTTCTGTAACGGTTTTCCGGGACAGGAGAGCTCGGAACGGTTAATAATCTCGTCCACACCGACCGTTTTATAGAGCCAGGCAGCCTCTTCCGGGCGTCCAGTAGACGCCGTAACGCGGTACCCCATTGATGCAAGGATCATGGCCGCAATGCTCCCGACGCCGCCGCTGGCACCGGTAACAAGTACCGGACCATCTTCAGGCTTAATACCATGATTCAGAAGTGCGTCTACGCACAGCATCGCGGTAAACCCAGCTGTTCCGATTGCCATTACGTGTTTGCCGTTAGCGCCAGCCGGGAGCGGCGTCAGCCAGTCTCCATTTACCCGTGCTTTTTCGGATAGTCCGCCCCAGTGTTTTTCCCCAACACCCCAGCCGGTCAGGAGAACCTTATCTCCGGCCTGATATTCGGGATGTGAACTGGCGGACACTGTACCGGTAAAATCAATGCCGGGCACCATGGGAAAGCGTCGGACGATTGGGCCCCGGCCCGTAATGGCCAGTGCGTCTTTGTAGTTGATGGATGAATAGTCAACATTGACCTCCACATCCCCCTGCGGTAGTTCACTTTCAGCGATTTCAGCAAGTTGCGCACTATAGCGTCCATCTGTTTTGTTGATTAATAAAGATTTAAACACGTTCACCTCGTTTGTCCGGGCGTTTACCGTTCAGTCATTAAGTCGTCAATAAATAATATTGACCGATCGTCTAATAATCAACACTACGATCCCAGTGCTTTGCCAGCATTCAAGAAACATTATTCATTTCATGCACTTAAAGCTGTCTTTTTTGACCGACATCAAACTGTATTCTGGTTTATCTGGTGCAGAGGGAAAATCAGCATCCCTGAAGATACATAGCTAATGCTTCAGAACACGGCTGATGATGCGATAAAACAACCAGGCTTTAATGAGTTAGTCTGAGCGGACCTTCGGCTCAGTAAATAGGTCCGCTCCGTGCCAAGAGCAGACGCTGGTAATTCGGGTAATGGTGCCAACTTACTGATTTAGTGTATGATGGTGTTTTTGAGGTGCTCCAGTGGCTTCTGTTTCTATCAGCTGTCCCTCCTGTTCAGCTACTGAAGGCGTGGTGCGTAACGGTAAAAGTACTGCCGGACATCAGCGCTATCTCTGCTCTCACTGCCGTAAAACATGGCAGCTACAGTTCACTTACACCGTCTCTCAGCCCGGTACACACCAGAAAATTATTGATATGGCCATGAATGGCGTCGGATGTCGCGCCAGTGCACGCATTATGGGCGTTGGCCTCAACACGATTTTACGACACTTAAAAAACTCAGGCCGCAGTCGGTAAACTCACGCATACAACCGGGCAGTGACGTCATTGTTTGCGCGGAAATGGACGAACAGTGGGGTTACGTCGGCGCTAAATCACGCCAGCGCTGGTTGTTTTACGCGTATGACAGGATACGGAGGACGGTTGTGGCGCACGTATTCGGTGAACGCACGTTGGTCACGCTGGAGCGTCTTCTGGGCCTGCTGTCGGCCTTTGAGGTCGTGGTATGGATGACGGATGGCTGGCCGCTTTATGAATCACGCCTGAAGGGAGAACTGCACGTTATCAGCAAGCGATATACGCAGCGCATTGAGCGGCATAACCTGAATCTGAGGCAGCATCTGGCAAGGCTGGGCAGGAAGTCACTGTCGTTCTCAAAATCGGTGGAGCTGCATGACAAAGTCATCGGGCATTATCTGAACATAAAACACTATCAGTAAGTTGGAGTCATTACCGGTGCTCTGATATATTTATTATACTATAGTGGGGTATGTGTTGATCTTAATGTAATACTCCCCTATAGTATAAGAAATACAGAGCAGTGAGGTAAGCAATGCCCAGTACTCCTGAAGAGAAAAAAAAGGTCCTAACCCGGGTTCGCCGTATCCGGGGTCAGATTGATGCTCTGGAAAGAGCACTTGAAAGTGGCGCTGAATGCCGTTCCGTTCTCCAGCAAATCGCCGCCGTCCGGGGCGCCGCTAACGGACTGATGGCAGAGGTGCTGGAGAGCCACATACGGGAAACCTTTGACCAGAATGACAGCTACAGTCATGAAGTCAGTAAATCAGTTGACGATACGATTGAGCTGGTTCGTGCCTATCTTAAATAGGTGAGGCCATTATTACATTGAGGATATATTACGTATGAAATCACGTGCCGCTGTTGCATTTGCACCAGGGAAGCCCCTGGAGATTGTTGAAATTGATGTTGCTCCGCCTAAAAAAGGCGAGGTGCTGATTAAAAACACCCACACAGGTGTCTGCCATACCGATGCCTTTACCCTCTCAGGGAATGACCCTGAGGGCGTTTTCCCGGTGGTTCTCGGCCACGAGGGAGCCGGTATCGTCGTTGAAGTTGGTGAAGGCGTCACCAGTGTGAAGCCGGGTGACCATGTTATTCCGCTCTACACCGCTGAATGCGGGGAGTGTGAATTCTGCCAGTCCGGTAAAACGAACCTCTGTGTATCGGTTCGCGAGACTCAGGGCAAAGGACTGATGCCTGACGGGACCACTCGCTTTTCATACAACGGTCAGCCTCTTTACCACTACATGGGATGTTCCACATTCAGTGAATACACCGTTGTGGCCGAGGTTTCTCTGGCAAAAATTAACCCGGAGGCGAACCATGAACACGTCTGCCTGTTGGGTTGTGGCGTGACTACCGGTATTGGCGCCGTCCATAACACGGCTAAAGTGCAGCCGGGCGATTCAGTTGCCATTTTTGGTCTGGGGGCAATTGGTCTGGCTGCGGTACAGGGGGCCCGTCAGGCAAAAGCGGGACGTATTATCGCTATCGATACTAATCCGACAAAATTTGACCTGGCCCGTCAGTTCGGGGCCACTGACTGCATTAACCCGAATGATTATGACAAACCGATTAAAGATGTTCTGCTGGATATCAACAAGTGGGGTATTGACCATACCTTTGAATGTATCGGTAACGTTAACGTCATGCGTGCAGCGCTGGAAAGTGCTCACCGTGGGTGGGGGCAGTCCGTTGTCATTGGTGTCGCAGGGGCCGGACAGGAGATTTCCACCCGTCCTTTCCAGCTGGTCACCGGGCGCGTATGGAAAGGTTCCGCGTTTGGCGGAGTAAAAGGCCGCACTCAGCTCCCCGGTATGGTCGAGGATGCCATGAAGGGGGATATTGACCTTGAGCCATTTGTAACCCATACGATGACACTGGATGAAATCAATGACGCCTTCGAGCTTATGCATGAAGGCAAATCTATCCGGACAGTGATTCATTACTGATCCCATCAGAATTTTAATCAACTCAAACTGAAGGAAGTGGAAAATGACAACTCCGGTAATTTCTGGTGACGGCATCTTTTCTCATGTGTTCATTGGCGCAGCCGATGTCGAGAAATCCTCCGCATTTTACGATGTCGTCCTGGGCACGCTTGGTATCAATAACCTCGGCCCGTTTGGCAACGGCTGGGTACTCTATGGCCGCGAAAAGCCGGCATTTATCATTGCCCGTCCGGGCAACGGTGAAGCACCTTCCGCTAACGGGGTGACTGTCGGCTTCGCTGCTGCCACCCCGGAAGAGGTTGATGCTTTCCATGCTGCCGGCCTTGCCGCCGGTGGAGCTGATGAAGGTCAACCTGGCCCGCGTGGTCACCTTCCCGGGGCCTATGCTGCCTACCTGCGGGATCCGGCGGGTAACAAAATCACGGCGTATACGTTTATCTGACGTCCGGATTTAAAGATACTTCCCCTGGCTTCGGTCAGGGGAAATAACCATGAGATAACGGCTGATGGAACTCATTGAGCAGCATGCCAGCTCTGGCGGCTGGCAAAACGTGTACCGGCATTATTCACAATCCCTTAATTGTGAAATGAATTTCGGTGTGTATCTTCCTCCCAAAGCAGTAACAGAAAAACTGCCGGTACTATACTGGTTGTCGGGCCTGACCTGTACTGAGCAGAATTTCATCACCAAATCAGGTATGCAGCATTATGCAGCCCGGCATAACGTCATCGTTGTTGTCCCGGATACCAGTCCCCGGGGTAATAATGTCCCGGATGCCGACAGTTACGATCTTGGCCAGGGGGCCGGTTTTTATCTGAACGCGACGGAACAGCCGTGGAATGTTCATTACAGGATGTATGACTATATTCTCAGAGAGCTTCCGGATGTCGTCATGAATCATTTTCCTGCAACGGCAAGAAAATCTATATCCGGTCATTCTATGGGAGGGCTGGGTGCTCTGGTGCTGGCTCTGCGAAATCCTGGTGAATATGTGAGCGTATCAGCATTTTCCCCGATAGTATCGCCTTCTCAGGTGCCATGGGGGCAACAGGCATTTAGCGCTTACCTGGGTGAAAACAGAAAAACGTGGGAAGCCTACGATCCAGTCAGCCTCATTTTACAGGGTGAAAAATTACCAGAAATCTTCATTGATCAGGGGCTGAGTGACGCCTTTTATGAAGAGCAACTGCGCACCAAAATCCTTGAGAGAGTATGCAATGAGATGAACCTCAATGCGTCGTTCCGATATCATACTGGATACGACCACAGCTATTATTTCATTTCCAGCTTTATTGGTGAGCACATTGCTTACCATGCCAACAGGCTCAGGCTGTCAGCATGAGTTGATTTCCAGCCTCAGAAAATGTGCTTAATTTTCAGGCCTGAACAGGGCCTGAACCCTGCAGACCTGAGATGTACTGTAACTGAATCGCCACGGATAATCTAGACACTTCCGAGCCGTTGATGGACTGACCCCGCCCCGGTAGACGATCCTGCCCTATAGTTTGGACTGACCCCACGCCTGTAGACAAATCCTGTCCTCACGACGAGGCCTGTTCGAAGGCCTCCGGACTGACGTCGCCGAGGTGGCTGTGGCGCCGGGACCGGTTATAGAAGACTTCAATGTAATCGAAGATCCGCCCGGGCCAGATCCCTGGTTTTATATATGCGTTTTCTGATCCGTTCTTTTTTCAGCGAACTGAAGAACGATTCGGCCACCGCATTATCCCAGCAGTTGCCACGCCGGCTCATGCTCGGCGCCAGGTTATTGGCCCGGTAGAAGCGCTGCCAGTCGTCACTGCCGTACTGGCTGCCCTGATCGCTATGTACGATAACCTCGCTGTCTGGTTTTCGGCGCCAGACCGCCATCATCAGCGCGTCGAGCGCCAGTTCGCGTGAGAGAGTGGGTTTCATCGACCAGCCGACCACATTACGGGCGAAGAGATCGATAACCACCGCCAGATACAGCCAGCCCTGCCAGGTGCGGATATAAGTAATATCGGTGACCCAGACCTGGGTGGCCCGGACAACGGTGAACTGCCGCTGCACGAGATTAGGAGCAACGACTGAAGGCCTGCCAGCGATACGACGTGGCGCTTTATAGCCGCGCACAGCTTTAATCCGGTCCAGTTGCATGATCCGACCCACCCGGTTTCTACCACAGGTTTCCCCGATTTCGTTCAGATCGCCATGAACCCGCCGGTAACCGTATACGCCTCCGCTCAGGGAATATGAGTCGCGGATAAGCATCAGCAGGCGCTGGTTATCTTTATCACGCGCCGAGACAGGGTTATGCAGCCACGCATAGAACCCGGCCCGGGCGACATTCAGTACCCGACACATCGTCATCACACCCCATACAGTTCGGTGCTCATTGATAAAGCGGTACTTCAGTCGGGCTCCTTTGCAAAGTACCGCGCGGCCTTTTTCAGGATATCCCGTTCTTCTTCGGTGCGTTTTAGCTGCGCCCGGAGTTTCAGGATCTCGCTTTTAGCTTCCAGTAAATCCCGGGCATGCTGCTCGCTGTTATCAGGTTTGATAGCCCGTAGCCACTTGTAGAGGCGGTGTGCAGAGACGCCCAGACGCTCAGATACTTAGGCGACGGAATAACCGCGTTCCGTTATCTGACGGACGGCTTCTTCCTTAAATTCAGGTGTAAATCGTGGTGTGCCCATACGCTCCTCCTATACTCAAACTATAGGGCAGGATCGTCTACCGGGGCGGGGTCAGTCCAGGGAGCCGTTAACGACCTGATGGCGGTTGTTCTGGAAAGCTATCTTCGGGAGGAATTCCCCGATACGGGCAAACGAAATGAGTCGCAGAAGAGGTCAATCGACGACACCATTTCGATAGTCCGCTCCTATCTCCGTTAACTCTGCCAGGCAGATGTCTGATGGGGTCTAAAACTGTAATGAAAGGAAATGACATATGAAATCACGTGCATTATTCATCTGTATTTTTTAATTGGTACCCGAAACCGCCTGAGTGTCGCCATCAGCTGGGTCTGGAACCACAGCGTCGCGTACCGGGGAGCCCGCATTATCACGGGAGCCAAATCTCCGGTCCCGGGTACGCCGCCAGCCAGTTCTCATACAGAAGGCGGATCCGCAGGGTACCGCTGAAACTTCAGCGGTGTCCCACATGGTACCACCGGGCCCAGCTTCAGCAATCTGTTTCCAGTCACACAAACGCTTTTTTCGACGGGCTTTCTGATCGAGCGGTCCGGCACACCAGATACCGTCACAAGAGGTGGCCTTATTAAGAGCGGACACACCTAGCACAGGAAATTCTATGGCAAAGAAACTTTTCGGTTATCATCCCATCCTGACTGACGACAACAATTCAGTTGTGATTCGCGGTGCTCGCGAGAACAACCTTAAAGAGGTGGATGTTTCCATTCCGCGCAACGCATTGGTTGTTTTTTCGGGTGTGTCAGGCTCGGGTAAGTCTTCACTGGCCTTTGGCACCATTTATGCTGAGGCGCAACGGCGCTACTTTGAATCGGTTGCCCCCTACGCTCGTCGCCTCATTGATCAGGTCGGGGTTCCGGATGTGGATGCCATTGACGGACTGCCGCCAGCCGTTGCGCTTCAGCAACAACGCGGTGCCAGTAACGCGCGCTCCTCTGTCGGCAGCGTGACCACCTTATCCAGTCTGGTGCGAATGATGTACTCACGGGCGGGCGCTTATCCTGCCGGACAACCGATGCTGTATGCCGAGGATTTTTCTCCCAACACGCCGCAGGGGGCATGCCCTTCTTGCCATGGTCTGGGCCATATCTATGAGGTAACTGAAACACTGATGGTGCCCGATCCCTCACTTAGTATCCGTGAAAAGGCTATTGCTTCCTGGCCCCCGGCCTGGCACGGACAGAATCTGCGGGATATTCTGGTGACGCTGGGGTATGACATCGACACTCCCTGGAAAAATCTGCCAGCGGAAGACCGTCAGTGGATCCTTTTTACCGAAGACACCCCCACTGTACCGGTTTTCCCGGGACTGAGTCCGGAAGATACGCGCGAAGCCGTCAGGAAAAAAATGACGCCGGGTTATATGGGGACCTTCACCGGGGCACGTCGTTATGTGCTACATACCTTCGCCAGCACGCAAAGCGCGTTGATGAGAAAACGAGTCTCCCGTTTTATGGAAGGCAAGCTGTGTCCGGTCTGTCACGGGAAAAGACTGAAGTCAGAATCATTGTCCGTCACCTTTGCCGGTGTGGACATTGGTGAATTTATGCAGATGCCCTTAGACCAGCTGGCGGAATTGCTCCTTCCAATCTCCCGGGGGGATTTCAGTGCCCACCACGCCGGCGCAGATGCCGACAGGGATATCACCCGTCGGGATCTGACAGAGCGTGCTGCATCCGGAAAAGCGGTCCATTCCGATAACGCCGATGTCTGCCGGACATCGGCGTTATCGGAAGAGAAACGACTGGCGGCACAACGGCTGACCGGTGGTGTCATGGCCCGGTTGTATCAGTTGCAGAAGCTGGGGCTGGGTTATCTTACGCTGGACAGAGCAACCCCAACTCTATCTGCAGGAGAGCTTCAGCGACTGCGTCTTGCCACGCAACTCAGTTCGATGCTGTTTGGTGTGGTCTATGTTCTTGATGAACCGTCTGCGGGTCTGCACCCCTCAGACAGTAAAGCGCTTTACGATGCGCTTGAGAACCTTCGTGATGCCGGCAACTCGGTGTTTGTCGTTGAACATGATCTTAACCTGATGCGACGGGCGCAATGGCTTGTTGATGTGGGACCGTCGGCTGGTGAACAGGGAGGACATGTTCTCTACAGTGGTATTCCTGAAGATCTGAAAGCCGTCACCCAATCTCGTACCGCGCGTTATTTATTTGATGAAGTCCGGCCACCACAATCTTTTGCCCGTATCCCATCCGGGTGGCTGAAACTGCAGGGGATCCATCGCCACAATCTTAAGTGGATCGATGTTGATATTCCTCTGGGTGTGCTGACAGCCGTGACGGGAGTCTCTGGCTCCGGTAAATCCAGTCTGATTGCCCAGGCCTTACCGGAACTGGTGCTTTCTTCACTTGGCGGTGAGCCAGAAGACGTGCTTTCCGAAGCCAGCGACGCTGAGGGGCCATCCGTAACGGAGAAAACGTACGGTACCCTGACCGGTGATACCGGACTGGTAAAGCGTCTGGTTCAGGTTGACCAGAAACCGATAGGCAGGACCCCCCGTTCAAACCTGGCGACATATACCGGGTTGTTTGATCCTGTTCGTAAGCTCTTTGCCGGAACGACTGACGCCAAACTCCATCATTACGATGCGGGTCAATTCTCTTTCAATGTGGCAAAAGGCCGCTGTGCAACCTGTGAAGGTGAAGGATTCGTCAGCGTGGAGCTGTTGTTTATGCCGAGCGTGTATGCACCGTGCCCGACCTGCCATGGCGCGCGGTATAACCGGGATACTCTCAGGATCTGCTGGCAGGACAAAAATATCGCGGAGGTCCTGCATATGACGGTGGATGAAGCCAGTCAGTTCTTTGCGACTGAAGAACCAGTGGCTCGTCCCCTCCGTCTGCTGAGTGAAATTGGTCTGGGCTACCTGCGTCTGGGACAACCAGCAACCGAGTTATCCGGAGGGGAGGCGCAAAGGATCAAGCTGGCAACCGAACTACAACGTAGCCAACGTGGCCACACGTTGTATATCCTAGATGAACCGACAACCGGCCTGCATGCTTCAGACGCCGACCGCCTCCTTGTGCAGCTGCAGCGGCTTGTTGATGCAGAAAATACGGTGATAATGATTGAACACGATATGCGGGCGGTTACTCAGGCAGACCAGGTTATCGACATCGGTCCTGGAGCGGGACATGAGGGAGGACGCCTGGTTGCCGCAGGAACTCCCGAACAGGTATCGCAGGTCAAAGAAAGCCGTACCGCACAGTATATTGCCAGGGAACTCTCACGGAACGGTTAAAAAGGGCTGTGTCGTCATTGCGTCAATGGCGGCACATTCCCGGCGTGTTCTGTATCAGTAATCTCCCGCAGGTATAATTTCAGCGCATCCCACTGGTTCAGCGCGTACGCGAACGCCTTCGACAGCTCCGAGTGCCGTGACAGCGTTTTCTGCTTTTCACGCAGCCAGCCCTCCAGCGCGGTCAGCAGCGGTACCGCTTTTTCCTGCCGAATGGCCAGCCGTTCCGCCGCGCTTTTGCCCCGGATGCCCGCCTCGATGCCATACAGCTCGCCGATACGGCACAGCGCTTCGGTCGTGGTGTCAGAGGGCGTCCGCACGTGCACGTCCGCCTGCAACACCCCGCTGAACCCCGCAAGATGCGACTGCGGATGTGTAACGCTGGCGTGATAGAAATTTTAAGTCAGTCATCAGGTGTCCACCTAATTAGGGGTCAGTTTGGATATCGAAAATTATTGTACGTCAAGGTTATTTTTTGACCTCTCTACTTTAGCGGGCCTCAGCCGACGAAACTTATCGGAAGCCGGTACCGGCCAGTCTGACTGAAGATGGAAGCAAAATTAATGCTGTGGGCTACCATACCTTCTTTAACAGGTGATTTGTGAACTGCAACTTCTCGGAACGGGAGTTTGCGCAAGGACCGGAAGTCCGCTTTTCGCTCATAGCGGACCGTTCCTGCGCACATGTCTGCTATGTGGTAGAGGCAGACAATACTTACAGCACAGGGCGTTAATAAATACGGAACAGATCAACCGCAGATGCCTCCTCCTGAATGTATTAATTTTGCTATCTCGTCGGCAAAATCAGGGAACAAGTCTGGATATGGAAGCGCCTGGCAGCTGAAAGTATGAATAATAACGCCCTGACAGGATATTTTATTGCACCCTGTCAAAAGTCATACATTCTTTCCCGGTTTTTGCTTTCTCATACCGGATAACTCTATTTAAGGCTTAAGGATAACCTTCGTCCATCCTTCATCCCGCTCATCGAAGTGCTTATATCCGGCAGGAGCCTCTTCAAGCGAAAGACGATGAGAAATTATTTTGCCCGGACTGGCTTTATCGTGATGGATGAGGCGAGACAGCTGACGGTTATAGGCCTTAACGTTCGCCTGGCCGGTACGGATTGCCTGTCCTTTAAACCAGAAACTCCCAAAATCAAATGGCATCTTACCCTCTCTGGCAAGCTCCGATTCAGCCCCCGGATCCTGAGGAATAAAGACGCCAACCACACCAATTCCCCCGGTTGCTTTCGTCGACGCAACAAGACTGTTCATGGTAACAGAGTTATCTTCATGGCCATGTTTGTTACAGCACTGATAGCCAACACATTCGCAGCCACAATCCGTACCGCGTCCATCCGTCAGGTCGAGAATTTTTTGTACAGCTTCATCGCCAGTAGCATTGATGCCCGTCGCCCCCATTTTTTCAGCCAGAGCCAACCGGTCTGTGTGCGTATCAACCACAAACACCTGTGAAGCACCTTTAATGATCGCCGAATGAGCTGCCATCAAACCGACCGGCCCCGCGCCATAAATGGCCACGCTTTCACCAGGCTTCAATCCGGCAAGTTCTGTTGCATGCCAGCCGGTAGGAAAAATGTCAGAGAGCATCACATAATCATCTTCTTTTTCTGCCGCATCAGGGGGAAGAACAAGGCAGTTAAAGTCGGCAAATGGCACCCGAAGCAGTTCCGCCTGACCTCCCTCCCAGGGACCCATTTCAGCAAAACCATAAGCTGCGCCTGCCGTACCCGGATTGGTAGTGAGACAAAAGCCGGTCAGACCTTTTTCACAGTTTTCGCAAAAACCACATCCCACGTTAAACGGCAGACAAACATAGTCGCCCACCTTAATACGTTCAACGCCTGAGCCAATTTCGACCACTTCACCCAGGTTTTCGTGACCCAGAATCCGTCCCTGTTCAAAGCTGGTCCGGCCCTCATACATGTGCAAGTCCGACCCACAAATGTTGGTGGTGGTGATGCGGACGAGTACATCCGTGGGGCGGACAATTTTCGCATCCGGTACGTCTTTTACTTTTACATCATAAGGACCGTTGTAAATTACTGCTTTCATGATCTTCTCCTTCTTGCGTGCGGAAAGGAAATGCTGCCCCGCGGATTGGGGTATCAATCGAGTTTAGCTGCCATAACAGATCTCGCGATCGGCGAAAGGACGATTAGGATGTTTCTTAACTAAGTGCATTGAAGTCTGTAAGACAGGTACTTACCGATGAAGGCTGCCTGGAAAACGTAAAAACATCACACGTTAATCCGGTTTTTTTAAGCAGGCAAGGGATTACGGACAGCTTTGAGCGAGAAGCGGATAAAGTAAATCTATCTCATTTCTGCATTGTGCCAGAAGTAGACATAGGTGAATTAGGTAACCCTAGAGATGCACTTTGAATCAATGATATGAAATGCTGAAAAGGTAATTAACTAATTCAAAATTTGAATAATCAGTTATCTCTTCCATGCTTAATACGTAACCTTAGCTAAGGAGAAATTATGTTAGACGAATACAAAAAATGCATCGAAGCCTGTTATCTATGTGCAACGGCATGTGATAACTGTGCGGCTTCGTGTCTCGACGAAGAGAATCTGGAGATGATGCGCGAGTGCATAAAACTGGATATGCAGTGTGCAAATATCTGCCGTCTTGCAGCTCAATTCATGACACTAAATAGCGGGTCTGCCCAGGATCTTTGCCGTCTTTGCGCTGATGTTTGTCAGAAGTGCGGTGACGAGTGTGGAAAGCATGAACATGACCATTGTCAGGATTGCTCAAGCGCTTGTCATCACTGCGCCGAACAATGCAGAAAGATGGCCGCCTGAGAAAAACTCAAATTACCAAACCCGCTTCGGCGGGGTTTTATATTCCCGGTAATAAGTCGTAGAAGGATGAGATAGATGAGTTTAAGAGTACGGGCGGGAAATAGATCTACTCGAAAGTACTAGCCTCAATGACAAATTCTGGCACAGATTATTTGATTGGCTCAATGTCCGTTTTCGCTGACAGCGGACTGCACCCCGCCGGGGTGACCGCTTCGTGCCAGAATTGGACGTTTCCAAAATCTGCATGCACTAATCGGTGGAGAGCAGATCTCACTGCATAGCCATGCAGACGCGCAGAAATCATCAGGGGCGTTTGAAAGGTGCCGGAAACAGGCGGGAGGCCGCAGAAACGTGCTGAGGGCGCCTGCGGCGGTGCGCCCAAGGGTTGTTATGTTTAATATGGCAGAACTTTCCTGTCGCTATCATTTTGACGCCCGCTATTCGCTCATAGATATGCCTGTCGCGTTTGCGGCTTTACTTGTTATACCCAACCTGCCTGATTTTTATCGCCAGCATCCCGGAATTGAAATTATCCTGAGCAGCTCAGACCGCCGACGGAATATGCTGCATGATGGCCTGGACTGCATACTGAGGGTGGGGGAGCTGGACGATGGCGACTATATCGCAAAGGAGGTGGGAACCGTTAAAATGACGACCTGCGCCAGTCCTGCGTATCTTGATCAACACGGCACCCCGGAAACAATGGACGAGTTGCAGCAGCATCAGGCCGTCAACTGGATTAACAGCAGCAACAGACAAGTTATGCCCTGGACATTCGGGACGTCAGAGGGCTCCACCGAAATTGAACTTCCAGGCAGGCTTGTCGTGGATAACTCAGAAGCCTACATTGCAGCAGGCCTGGCGGGGCTGGGAATACTACAGGGCATGAATATTTTTTTGCAGCCTTATCTCGATCGCGGGCTGTTGGTAGAGGTTCTGCCAGATAATACGTCCCCGAATCGCAAACTGTAACTTCTGTATCCGCACCGCCATCTCTCCCGAAAAGTACGGGCGTTTACCGACTGGCTGGAAAGTTTATTGTAAACGCCTGGGGGCCTGCAGCCTGCTGGTACGTGCGCTGCCTTTTATCGGCCCGCCAGCTTCTGTATGGCTTCACGGACAGGAGCATCGCCAGACGTCAGCTCAATGATGACGCGGCTGACGGCAGGTTGCTCAATGAGTTCAGCCAGCGTAGCCGCCACGTCATCACGGGGCACGTTACCATACGGGATGGCCAGGCCGGCACGTACATAACCCGTACCAGTCTTATCCTGCAGCGCGCCGGGGCGCAGGATCACCCAGTCAAGCTCGCTTTGTGCTAGTTCCACATCGGCCATTTTTTTAACACGCATATAATTTTCGAATGATTCAGAAGTGGTTTCTCCCCGTGCGGACTCCGGGAATGCAGAAACGAGCAGAAAGCGAGACACACCGGCACTGAGGGCGGCAGCTACCGACTTTTTCAGCCCTTCGCCGTCGACCGCATTGGTCATCTCCTGTCCCCCCTTACCGCCGGCACCGGCAGTAAACACCACTGTATCACTACCTGCAAAGTGCATCGCCAGCGCAGCTGCATCCAGCTCTGTCAGGCTCCCACTGACGGGCTCAGCACCCAGCTCGCCTAGCAATGCCTGCTGCTCTGGCTTACGGTAGAGGGCACGAACAGCATGCCCCCTACCTGAAAGGATCCTGCACAGACGCTGGCCGATTTTGCCTGCACCACCGATAATGAAAACATGAACCACAGTTGTCTCCTTCTGGGGTTATGATGTGTCCGAAATTATAACCTGACATCAGGTCAGTTCCTTTGAGCCTGACCGATTGCACTGCATGCTGCTGCCAGCACCAGACAGCTGGTCAGATACTCAGTTGTTCTTATAGCTGAGAACAACAGCCGTACCGATTTAGCTCTCCCGTCACGATGAGAACTCCTGAACCGGTTACACGCAATGCCGGCCAATATCTTCCGTTATATTCGAAAGATCCACGCAAGTTACTGAAGTGCGAGGGACGCAATGTGTACCTTGAACGAACTGAAGTCAGCGGAACCCTGAAGGTTCGATTCCATAGCGTTCAGAAAACTGCTTGCTGAAGCTCGATAGTGAATTGTAACCCACCCGCCCCGCGACCGTTTTTACCGGCAGCGTCGATGTCATCAGCAGGCGGAGAGCCTCCGCGATACGTGCATCGGCGATAACTGAGCGTAAGCTGGTTGACTCACTGGCCAGGTGGCGCCGAAGCGTGGGGCCACTGAGTCCCGTCAGATCTTCAATTTCAGCAGCACTCCAGGGATGAGCCGGTTTGTCCGCTACCATCTGACGGATTTTCATGGCCAGACTTGGCTGCCGGGCTCGCAGCAAAGCATGGTATCCCATGCCATAAAGCCAGAGCACCACTTCAACCATGGCGTGCAGGGAAAGCGGACGCTTCCCTTCCCGCATTGCGGCTGTCCAGCGGTTAAGGGGTGAAAGAAGAGCTGATACGGAAATGGCTGCGATGCTGCCGGTGTCCTGTGGTGGTGGTGCGGCAAGTAACAGCCTGGCTGCTTCAAGCTGTTCCTCCGCGAGCACCACGCTCAGGGCAACAAACTCACCACTTTGTTCTGAAGGGGCATATTCTATATCGATGCTACGGGCATTCGGGACGACCATAATCTCGCCCGGGATCACCCGGTGCCATTTCTCATTTTCACGATACCGGAATTCTCCTTCCAGCGGGAAGGAAAGGGTCGCACCTTCCACCTCGAACTTCTTTACCTGATGCGTCTGTTCTGCGCGAAGGCAATCGCAGGGAAGTGGAAAACGGGAGCGTGCCAGGGTAAGAAGCTCAGCGAGGAGATCATCAACGGGAGAATCGGAAAAGCTGACTGTTTGCATATTCATCCGGAATTTGACTTTGACCGCTATTATACGTCGCCATATACAAAAGCATACAGCGACGCGTGCGGTTGTCTATTCCCGGATGACAAAAATCAGGCCGATTATAGTTATTGCCATACCCACAAGCATGGGCAATGTAATGGCCTCTCCAAACAGCAACCACGCTTCAGCTGCCGTGAGAATGGGAACCAGGTAAAAGTAAGTAGCGACTTTGGTTGCTTCACCGCTTCGTATCATAAAAATCAGCAACATAATCGCCAGAACCGATACGCCAATAACCAGCCAGCCCAGACCCAGCGCAAATGATAAGCTCCACTGCGTCGGAGCAGATTCGAACATCAGGCTAATTGCACCCATCGATATTGTCAAAGTGACGTACTGTAAAAACGTGTTCGCAAAGATATGTCCATCTCCCTGAGCACGGCGCTGATAAAGCGCTCCGATCGTTACGCCAAATAACCCCAGCATGACCGACCCAAAAGCCACAGGATCCAGTGCAAAACTATGCTGGCCTGGCGAGAGCACCAGGAAAACGCCCGCAAAGCCAATCGCAATACCCAGCCATTTCCGGGGATGCAGGGACTGACGGTGCATGAGTGAAACCAGTATTGCAGTCAGTACCGGCTGCAGGCCGGTGATGAGCGCCACAATGCCTGACGGCATGCCACGATGGATGGCATAAAAGCATCCGCCCAGAAAGAAGCTCTGCAGGAAAAGTCCGACAATCAGGTTGCGAACCATTCCTCTGCCGGACGGAAAACGGGCCCTGAACCCCAGTGTAAGCAGCAGAAGGACCAGACAGGAAAATGCGCCACGCAGGAATAAAAGATGAAACGGCGCGCTGTACTGCACGGTAAATTTGGCTGCGACAAACCCTGACTCCAGAGGAATACAAAAAGCCAGGGCGCAAGAGTAATGAGCCATTTTTTTGTGAGGCAGTGATATTCATAGTATTGCAGGTGGGTTCTTGTCGGGCGATATGAAAGGGGATCTTCCCGGTCACTATTGTGTGCACCGGGAAGGAAGGTGATCAGACTGCGGGTGACCACAGGTCGTAATTCAGTGCGAAGCTGTTACCTTCACGGATAACCTTACCGGTAGTAGGCAGGTTGAAGTGCATACCACTGACAGCCAGGTTATCGCTCGCTGCGCGGTCAAGCACTTTGCTACGGATGGCCGCCGCCGCCGCAGGATCGCTGTCGAACGCGATAGTAACGTCAGGCTGAGCAACCTGAATGTGCGGGAAGTGAACAATATCACCCCAGATGAGCAGCGACTCTTTTTCATCACCCAGCAGATAACCGGTATGTCCTGGTGTATGGCCGAACAGCGGTACAGTCTGAATACCTGGTAAAATCGCTTCCTCGCGGAATGGCACCAGTTTGTCGTCATAAGCGCTGAAGGCGTTCCTTGCTACTTCAAAGAACGGCTTGAATGCGTCAGGCGCGCCAGCGGAAATGGTTTCATCACGCCAGAAAGCGAGTTCTTTCTCATGCACAAACAACTGCTGAACATTGCGGAAAACGGGAGTCTGCAGGGGGCCTGCAAGCCCGCCGATATGGTCAGGATGCGCGTGAGTCAGGAGAAGGGTATCAATCTGAAGCGGGTCAATGCCTGCCGCGGCCAGGGCTACCTGAAGCCGACCGCCCCAGCCATTGATACCTCCGGCACCACTGTCAATCAGGATGGTTCGCTCAGGCGTCTGGATAACGTAGACGTTGATATTAATACGGGGTACTGCTGGCACACCGCGCTTCTGCAGTAAATCCTCGGCACGTGAGCCGTCAATACCAGACAGCAGCTCAAAAGATACGTCCAGATAGCCATCACTCAGCATGGTCACAGTCATGTCACCTACTTTTTTGCGATTGATAGCCGGGGCCTGCCAGTTCAGTTGTGAAGTCATATTGGTCTCCGTTACGATTAGAGGTCATCAGGTTTTACTTTAGCAATAGTAACGAAATTTCTGGTTCGAACTGCTCATCCTGCTACGTAAACCGCTCATTCTTAAAATCCGGAGCACAGCAGGTTATATTGCTTTTGCCTTTCTCATGTAAGGTGTCGGTATTATCTTTACCGGAGCCTGTAATGGACATTATTGGAATTATCATGTCGGCGGGAAAAGCCTCTGACCAGTCCTCAAGCACCCGACAATAGTGTCCCGCCTCAATCCCCGCCAGGGCAGAAGACTCCGGCAGGTAGGCCAGGCCGTAGCCATCTTTTACTGCCTGAAGCATTGGATAAATGCTTGAAAAAGTAAGCTGCCCGTCCACTTTTTTCACAATCTCCCCCTGCCTGACAAATTCCCAGCCATACAGCGGGCCTGTGGGTGACAGACGTATATTGATGCAGTCATGTTTTTCCAGCTGAGAGGGATGTAGCGGCAGACCTCTTTCTGCAAGATAGGTGGACGATCCAATGACGACAAACCGTATGTCCGGTGCGATTCGGACGGCCACCATATCCTTTAATATGTCATCACCAATTCGGACTCCGGCATCAAAATTGCCCTCAACAATGTCGACAAAACCGTTCTGCTGCGACATTTCCACCTTGATATCCGAATATTTTTTTAGTAACGGTGACAATCGTGGCCAGAGACATTCATGAATCATGTGATCTGATACCGTAAGTCTGACCAGCCCAGCCGGTGTATGGCGCAGTCTCTGAAGAGCTGTCACGCCCGCTTCAATGCGCGCAAGACCGGGTTCAAGCGTCAGTAATAATTGTTTACCGGCTTCGGTGACAGCCACCCGCCTGGTTGTACGCATAAGTAACGGCATGCCAACGCGCTCCTCGAGACGACGTATCGTGTGTGAAAGCGTGGATGCCGAGATCCCGAGGCGGACAGCAGCCCGTGAAAAACTGCACTCCTGTGCTACTGCCATGAATGCAACATAGTCATTAAAATCGTGACGCATACCGTTCCCGTTCAGGATCTCCGATAACATTATCAGAACCATTTAGGTTCATGATGCCGATTCTGTGAGCCATCAGGCAACCCCCCCGTTCCGCTCATCCGATCATAATTTTTATAAATCTAGATATTGGTAAATCTCAATATGTGGAATAAAGTGTCGTGGTTCTGCGGCTACATCGGCCGAACGACGACATGCCAGGTCGTAAATGCTGAGACATGGCGTTTCAGTGATATTGAAAATTCGCTATATCAGGATATGTAATGAAGACGAAAAACCTGTTCTCTCCCACCAGACTAGGTCCCTACACCCTGAAGAATCGTGTTGTACTTCCGCCTTTAACCCGCTCACGGAGCTCACAACCGGGTGATATTCCGAACGAACTGATGGCTGAATATTACGCACAGCGCAGCAGTGCCGGGTTTATGGTGACCGAAGGAACACAAATCGAACCTCGTGGGCAGGGTTATGCGTGGACCCCGGGGATCTACAGCTCACGGCAAGTGGAAGGCTGGAAGAAAGTGACGCGGGCAGTGCATGAAAAAGAAGGCATCATTTTTGCCCAGCTCTGGCATGTCGGAAGAGTATCCCATAACTCCCTGCAGCCATGTAACGCCTCGCCTGTCGCTCCGTCGGCGATACCGGCAGGGGAAAACGTTAAGGTATTCATCGAAACCGGGCCGGGAGAGGGTGCGCTGGCTACCGCTTCCTGCCCCCGCGCACTGGAAAAAGAGGAAATTAGTGAGATTGTCAGGATGTACGCCGGGGCAGCTCAGAACGCCCTTGATGCCGGTTTTGACGGTGTGGAAATTCACTGTGCAAATGGATACCTGGTTAACCAGTTCATGTCATCCCATAGCAACAAAAGAGAGGATGAATATGGTGGCTCATTACATAACCGGCTGCGGTTTCTGCGCGAAGTGACGCAGGCTGTCGCTGATGTGGTCGGTAAAGACCGTGTGGGAGTCCGTTTTGCTCCGCTCTTTCAGACCACGGATGAAGTAAGGGTCTATCTTGGCCTGGTGGAAGATGATCCCCATGAAACCTATACCGAAGCCGTTAAAATTCTTGAAGAAATCGGAATAGCCTATATTTCTCTTGCTGAAGCCGACTGGGATGATGCTCCCGAATTGCCTGAAGCATTCAGAGCTGAAGTCCGTAAGTTATTCAGCGGTGTAATTATGTATGCCGGGCGATATACGCAAGAAAAAGCCGAACGGATTATCGGTGCTGGCTGGGGAGACATTATCGGATTTGGCCGCCCGTTCATAGCTAATCCGGATTTACCGCAGCGCCTTTATCATGAATGGCCACTGAATCCGGTCGATCCAACAACCATGTATGGTGGAACGGCAAAAGGCTACACAGATTATCCCGCCTTTGGCTAACCATTCTTATGAGCATCAGCTTTTCAAAAGCTGATGCTTAACGTAGAGAAGTATCGTAACATTGCAATTCCTCAATGCGACAAGTGACAGAGTTTATGCCTGATATTGATTTGAATGACGTGATTAAGGCGCTGGGAAACCCTGTTAGAAGAAAAATTCTGCATATGCTCAAGGAACCGAAAATACACTTCCATCAGCCTTATGCTGATGCGGACGAGTTCGGTGTGTGTGTCAGTATCATTCAGGAAAAGGTCGGGCTCTCACAGTCTACCGTTTCTCTTTACCTCTCAGCTCTTCAACGGGCACAACTTGTTACTTCTCAGCGCATCGGTCCCTGGACGTACTACAAACGTGACAATGATAAAATAAGGGTTGTTCTTGAGTTGCTGAAAAATACAATCTGATACAGGACTGAGCACATTCAGTGTAACAGTACCGGGGGTTCGTACTTGCGATCCCGGCAGGCATTCCATGAAAGCGCACTAATTCCTCAATATCAGGCTGCAGACCGGTCATAAGAGGCTAATAGTTTTGCAAAATATCCACCAGTTTGGGTCAAATCACTCTGTCGGTTGGTGTGCATACTCGGTGCAAGGACCTGCAGATATTTAAGATGGCGGATAGCTTGTTACAGTGCCGCTGATGACATTCCGACCCTGTTGCCGTCCGGGTAAGATAATACCTCTGACAGCGGTCATAAAAGCCCAACATAATTGTCTTTCGAGCCATATATTAATCGCTCATCGCGCTCTCTTTTTCGAAGAGGTGTCACTTAATCATGATCGGTCAGTACAAAAAGACAGTGCTTTTCCAAATTCCGGACGGTTGTATGCGAAAACGGTGAAGCTCAACAAATGGTGTCATCGCTGTGCAATGCTCTGCGGGCTCATTCTTTCAGTTAACTGTTTGGTTACAGCTTCAATGAAGTATTTCAGTTAATTCACAGCGAGGGTTTGAGGAAACCACGCTGTGATTACCCAACGCTCATCCGGAGCATCCGGATTGAACTGTCGCTGGAGCTTGTTGGGCGACACGATACTGGCCTCGCCTTTACATGCCCTCGGGCTCCGGTATCCGACCTGAGCCTTTATCCCGACACGTTTCATCAGTCGCCAGACTCTGTTCACTCCGCACTGTTGCCCGCTGTCCCGCAGATCCAGATGGATTTTGCGATAACCATAGACGCATCCCGATTCCAGCCAGAACTGTTTAATCTGTCCTGTCAGTCTCAGGTCTGCCTGATGGCGTTGTGAATGCGGCTGCTGAAGCCAGGCGTAAAAACCACTGGGATGTTCATCCAGCACCCGACAGAGCAGGCGAACAGGCCAGCAATAGGTGTTGTCACGAATAAAGGCGTACCTCAGTCGGACAGCTTTGCGAAGTACGCCGCGGCTTTTTTTAATATGTCCCGTTCGTCGGTAACCCGCTTCAGCTCTTTCTGAAGACGGCGGATCTCGGCCTGAGCATCTGACTGTTCTTTATTAGTGGAAGAATCCGGACCGTAGTTCTTTATCCAGGCGTAAAGGCTGTGGGTGGTGATATCGAGACGCGTTGCAACGCTGGCAACAGAATAACCGCGATCAACAACCTGTTTGACTGCTTCAATTTTAAACTCTTCAGGATAACGCTTACCGCTCATGGGCACCTCTCTTTAAGTCATCTTAAATGACTCTGAGGTGTCTGTTAAACCTGTGGCGATTCACCTCGCGTCCTTCCGTTCAGTATAGCCTCAGTCCCTGACACCACCCGAGAACGGAATGACGTCCCCTTTCTCCCTCCCGGTGTTGCGTTCAAGCTCCCTGACATACTGCTGTAAAAGTATAAGGTTATGTAACAGCTCTACATTTTCAGCCATCATCTTTTTGATTTCTTCCCTCAGCTCATTTCTCTGACGGCGATACTTTTCTTTCAGCTTGATCTGCTGCTCAATGCCCTGCTCATCAACCGGCGCGGTGCCCTGGCACGTTTTTTTCAGACTGCGGATAGCCTCCCTGACCTGCCTGTACTCAGGACAGTTATAATTCAGGGTGCCGTTTGCCAGCCCCGCTCGTTTTTCCACAGCATACTGGCTGATACGCTCCCCTGATAACATCAGTTCCCTCAGGGCCTGCTCTGCTCTTGCCTGTGTTTTTTTAACCCCCGACTGTTCGTTCGTCATGCTCTATTCATCCTTTTCAAAAAAACGGACAGCATCTGCATAAAAATCTCTCTCAAGCATCAGAAAATCCCTGTCAGCCTGAGGAGCATTATTTCGCACGGCAATCTCCAGAAGGTTGTCATAATGAGCCATCCTGCGTTTCCACACGGGAACAGAATCAGCTCCGGCCAGCATGTTCTCACATCCCGGATTGCAGGACGCTGACTGAACAACCGCCTTAAACTCGCAGTCATGGCCATTCATGCAATAAAAACCGTTTCCAAGAGATACCAGTTTTTGCCCGCCTCGTTTAGCCATGCTCATCGCTTTTTTCAGTGTAGGAAACGTCATCTGATGTAAGTGCCCACCTCTCTGGGACATCAGTAACTTCCCGCCTTCGCCATAAAGCAGGCCTTCATGCTGATAAGAAACAGCCCTGGAAGCTGAGAGTTCGGTATCAACCCTCTCAATCTCGGCAGCGAATGCCTGAGGGATCGCCCGGCTAAAATGCGAAGCGTTGAGTGCACCGGACATATACCACTCCGTCATGCCTCTGATTAAGTGCTTAAACTGCCGGATAAGATCATTAGTAGAAATCAGATCAAGACGCCTGAGGTGTACAGCAAGTGAACGGCGAAACTGATGGGTTCGCAATGGCCAGAAAGCCCCCTCCCGAATCTCCATCGCAACGCGTTCATCATCACGTATGTTTGGATTTAAAAGCCTGAACTCATCAATATGGTCACGTCGGATGAACAGATGGTGTCTTTTCACAAATTTCTTTGCCCACTCAGTCTGGCGCTGCGTCCCCATAAAAGAGAGTTTTTGCTCCGAGAACCACGACCTGATATTTAAAGACAATGGAACATTGTCCAGCGTCTTCCCGTCCAGGCCTGTCATGATTTGATTAATTCTGCGTAAATGCTGAAAAGGCTTTTCCACATAGCGACAAACAACCCAGTCTTCGTGACTTCCACCTTCCGGGGCGAACTTATGCAACACCGAACGAAGTCCCAGGATATCACCATCATAAATCAGTGAACCGTGCATCACGCCAAGCACTTCGCTGTGTCTCATCCCCGACATGGCCTGTATCACATTCATGACTTTTAACGTCAGCTCAAAATGCCAGGTGTTCAGCTTTATGTGATCAACGCCAATAAAATCAGATCTCCAGCGCTTATTTTTATGTACCGAGAACCAGCCCTGCATCCCGGGGCCAAGTGTCGCGAAAAGCGCCCGAATTTCCCCGGCAACAATATTGTAGTAATACGCGGCCCGGTAATCCGGTATGCTTTTTGCTGTCCCTCTTTTACGGGCTTCCAGCATCGACGTATAGTAAGGCGAATCATAAAAACCGTTTATGATAGCGCACAGCCGGGAAAACCCGTCAAAATCGAAATCACTGATTTCAGCATCCAGTTCAGTAATCAGCCCTTCCCAGACAGACATCATAAGACTGAAAGGCATACAATATGTCTGGTTTGAATCATCCACACTGTTGTAACTGTCGAAGCTAATATCAGGAAAGTAACCGTATTTTCGAAGACGGGTATGACCTGTCAGCGAGATATCCGCCAGGTCCATAAAGTAATTACGTAATGTTCTTTCAGAACGCTTCCTGCCGTGCTCATCCTCCTCCTTCATCTTTACAATGAAAGCATTCCGGACAAGCGGAAAACGAAGCTGAAACAGACTGCGATACCCCATAGACTCAATAATACGGGCTCCCGCCACAATGTTTGCACATTTCCGGATCAGGGACTGCGTCTTCGCGGTCCTGCCGACAATCCAGAGCAGGCTGGCTGAGATGATTTTGGCTTCAAGACGCAGTTCAGGATCCCGTATGCCTGAAAAATTAACGGTTCTTAACGTTTCACCAATATGGGTTCTGACATAGCGATTGGTCCAGACATCATCCCTGAAATAAATATTCAGCGTCTCCTCATTGATAAAACGCATATCATGTTCATCTGAGCTGGCGATAACCAGGCAGTTATTCAGACGTTCAAAGCTTTTGTTTTCTAGTGCCTCACAGATGATATCCTCAGTCGGAAACTCATCCCCTGAACGAAGCGGCGTTCCGACAGGAAACTCCGCCATTCGACTACGGCTTACCTCTTTTTTCTTCAAATCTGCCATACCGGAGCCACACCTTCTCGCTGAAGTTTAACGCGCGCTTTTTTCAGGGTCGCCTCATCTACCAGCCCAAGCCGTAAATCAATCTTCAGGAGTAACGTTTCATAACGCTCCACAGCATTGACCGAACCGATGTACAACGGTTTTCCATACTCGATAGCATGCCTGAATGACAGCAGGAGCCATACAGACTCCAGCGTTTCCACAACGCAACTTTTTGAACATTCGACACAATGAGAAAAATCCGCACAAGCCTTTGGTGTCCGGCCAAATCGTTTTTGCTTTTTTATAAAGCGCAATTCAATATCTGTAGGCGGCTCCTGCGATCGACATCCCAGGCCATTCAATAAAAGATCCACACCCTCATCGCTTCCACGCAGATCGATCCCCAGCTCATCAGCAACTTTTACCCGCTCGGATAACGCACGTGTCGCAATCCCCTGATTCATAAGCGTATCAAGTGCAGCACTGAAGTTTTCCTTCGCCCCCTGTGGGTTACCTGCAGCATAATTCCGCCTGTAAGTGCCCCAGTTATGCTGTGCTTTTTCCGCCGTAATCAGACCATTCTTTAATGTTCTGTCCGTATACTGCTCAGACGTTTTGCGCAAGCCAGAAACGGTAATTGATGGAAGCGAGGGATTAAGCTGCCGCATCGTGGCCCACGCCCCCTCAGAGTTAGAAAATTTAGTCAGATGACTGGGATTAAGAGAATAAAGCTTACGGAATTTCACCTGCGGCTCACTCAGAAACAGCGCCTGTACCGGAGGGAAGTTATCTGCGGAAACCAGATAGTTAACGATGTCGTCCCTGAGCCTGATAAAAGACAGAAACCAGTAATAGCCCGCACGTTTGGTCACATACTCCGATTTACCTATCGTCAGACGTATATACTTATTCGCTCTCCCCTTATAAACATAATCAGTGCTGATACCCTTTTCATCCAGATGTATATCATCCCGCGTCAGACCCAGAACCTGAGAGGTGTTTCCCCATGTGTGGTAACAGAACAGAAAAAAAGAAGTAAGAAAGTAATTTTCCAGAACGTCCCTGATGATGATCTCTGCCCTGCTGACCCCGTTCTCTCCCGGATACCGGAAATACGCTTCATAAACAGGTGCCAGCAAAGACGGTGAGAAATGCCGCACCCCTTTTTCCGATTTAGCGATATGCTCCCGGATACATCCCGCAAGGAACTCATTCATGGATGACAACTGCCTCAGGATCTCGGAAAGTTCATTCCTGGTATAGCTATCCCTTCCCTGCTGCTGATACGTTCCTTTCGGTAAGAATTCATATTCATACCGCCTCTGAATCTGCCCGCCCGTAAGCAAAAACCGGTTGACCACGGACAAGTAGTGTCTTGCCATCCTGACTGAAATTTTTCGCCGACGAATATCGTTCATGAGATGTTTAATATACATTTCAACGCCTTCAGCCGTGCCATAGTCATACTGATTGACTGACTGCCATATAAAAAACATATTGAGATAACGGAAAATGGTTAACCTTCCGGCGGGACGGTAAGACAGAAGAAATCGTTTCAGAGAGGCAATAAAATCGCGTTTTTCAGGGCGGGCAAGATGCGAATGTTCACTAAACCATCCGGGGAGCAACACATAATCTGAAAAATGAGCCTGAAGATAAACGTCAAGTAAATAATATCGGTTCAGATCCCGCTGAGTGATGTGTCCGCTGACCGTCTCCCATGACAGCACATTTTCGGCCATCCACGTTATCTGCGTTTCACTCCGGCTCATATATGGCTCCATCGCGACCTGCAGCACCGTCAATCAATGCGTCCATGACCCCGGCGACTGCATCAGAAATCTGGTTTTGCTGAAGAAAGACGATGTATTTCATCGTCGTATTTTCGCTTTTATGGCCCATCCAGTATTTTACTGTACCCAGCGCATTTGCGGCCTGATCGGGATAGCAACTCAGTGCCGAGCGTAAAAAATGGGTCGCAAACGTTGCCCGCAAATCATGGGGTTTATGTCTGAACACATTTCCCGGAGCAGACCGGGCCAGGCGATGGCGAAAACTGTACCAGCGGGAGTAAAAGGCTTTTTCAGACATCCGTTTCCCGTTTGCCATTAAAAATAAAGGCTCGTGCCGCCCTTCCCCACCCTGTCGTGCACGCCATTTTTGGATCTTCTTTTCATACTCCTCATCCGCCAGATAATCCAGAACCTGCTCGTACAATCGTCTGGTGATGAAGAGTTCTCGCGTCATCCCAAACTTCGTATGAACTCCGCATCTCGGACCAATATGAAGCCCCCTGATGGTCAACTCAGATACAGGGACACTGGCAAGGTACTCTTCAGTAAAGAGTGACGACGGCAGGGTCAGCATTTCATCCAGCCGTAACCCACAATTTTTCATCAGCACAATCATTAAACTGAACAACCCGGACTCAGATTTCAGTGCCTCATCCAGGATATGAACCTCTGCATCATTCAGTGGGTTGATTGTCCTTTTTGTTGTGCTGGTTATCCTGATGGCAAGATCCGAACTTATCACCTTGCGTCGCCCGTCAACGACTTTTTCGACCAACGTAAAAAATGAGCTGGCAGCCAGCTCACCACACTTGCCCAGAAATACGTAAAACCGTCGGATAACGCTGATGTACACCGCCGCGGTGGATGAGGCGATGCGCCCCTGCCTTACGGCCCCCAGAAGATACTCCCTGAAGCCATATGTAGGGCTTTGGTATTTCAACGTTCCCGGGGTGAAAGGGTCAAGTCCGTTATCCTCCAGCCACCTTATCCAGCGTAAAAATGCCCGGGCTAAAGGCTTTAAATCCCTGGCCTGCAGGATAGCTTTATCCATAAGATAAAAGTGTACATATCGGCTCAGTTTTCGATTCTGGATGCCGCTAATATAAGGTATTTCAGCATACAGAAATCCGGGTTCAAATTTCAGTTTCGGCTCTGTTGCATCCAGTTTGCTGACACGCCCATAACGCGCATGAATGTTAGTGATTATCCTCACAGTCTGTCGCCCTGAAACGCCACCTCATGCCTACACTATAAATCCGGAAGAAGAAAAAACAAACAACCAGGTTGCCGGGAGTGAATATGCAAATCAGGAGGAAAGTAAAAGATGTAACGACACCATCACGATGCAATACATTGACCTCAACACGTTACCCGGACCATACGTGATAAACATCACAAATCCTTTGAGTGAAGAACTTAAGATGTGATTTTCATTTCCCGGCACAAACCGTGCCCTTAAAAAACAGGCAACGGATACATCTTAATGCCAGAAGTAAACCTTAATTGATTGAATACAGCCTGAGTCCATTGCAAAAATAACACACAGGGTAAATTCGCATATACAGAACCCAACGAAAAGCAAAAGAAACCTGTAACACATTTCGTTTACCTGTCACTTTCAATTGTAAAAGCCAGCAGAAAAAGCGCATATAACTATATTTATCCCTGCGGGGACTTTTGTTTGTGCTATATATTTTTTACAGAGAACCGCAACGCGTCCAAACACAAGAATATATTTACCTCTGGAAAATGGTCTGACTCCCTTTCACGTGGTTGTAGTGACCTGTTCTGTGATTCATGTAATGTCTTTTCTGGATGAGGAAAATATGTCATCACTGATATTTTATACAGACGAAGCACAAGCACTGATTGTAACAGATACCCTTGCCGTCACCGATAATGGGGAGCCGTTATCTTTTGTTTCCAAAGCAGGTTACATCCCCCAGCTAAGAACCATCATAGCAGGTACGGGGGCAGGTGGATTTTCTAACACCTGGTTGCTTGAAGCATCAACCAGAATGGTCGTATCAGGTATACAAAATCTCAATTATCATACATCGGCCTGTCTAAGGAGGCTGTGGAAACAATACAAGCATGACCATGCAATTCCCTCTTCTTCAACGGTGACAACCAGTGTTTATCAGTTCGCAATTTGCGAGGAAACAGGAAATATCGTTTCGTTCGCCTATCGCTCAGTCCATGATTTCGAATCAGAGCAATTACAATACGGAACAGGAGTAAAACCTGAGTGCCAAATCCTGGATGGGGATTTGTTGCAGACAATTCCTGTAATGATGAATGAACAAAGGGCTATACAGGCGACATACTCACACCCGGAACGGATCCATATTGGCGGTGAGATGATTGCGCATTATCTGACATCATCTATGTATCAATGCTTTAAGATTGGGGAATTTGAGGATTTCAGAACTCAGGGAGAGTATATATTGAGCAGGATTTAGGCAAAACGCGGTTCAGATAAAGTGCTTTTAACAGGCTTGCTGAACATTAAAAGGATATCTCTCAATTACGATGAATAGCTTGAATTCTAAAAATAGAAAAGTAGAGTTTAACTCTAAATACATAAAAACAAGAGTAAATGAGCACCCGCCGAAGCAGCCGCGCATGATGTTGATTGAGAAACGGATCATCTCGTAAGCCGGAATACGGCTGTTGCCATATGACGGATGCGGCACACGCTTGTACGGCAGAGCAAAGACGCTGTCCATCTCTTCGGTAGAGAGCGGGATCGCCGGTGGGTTAACCCAGATATAGCGCTCGCCGTGCTTTTGCATCAGCGCTCGCGCGCAGCCGGGGTTGGTTTCATGGTGTAAGATGCGCGATGCGTGGGCGTAGAGTACTTTATCGCTTTTTACTTTTTCGTAAGACGGCAGCAGCACATAGGTTTTTTCCCACGGCTTCGGACGCGGCGGCTGCACCACCACGGCCTTTGCTTCCGCTTTCTTCGGCTCAACCGGTTTGTTATCCGCGCACGGCAGATCGTCACCGTACGGATGTGGGATAGGGTCGATTTTGCCCGGCATATCGATAATGCGGGAATCCACCCCGCTCCAGCCCGGCAGCGCCTCTTTCACCATGATCGCGGTGTTGCGCACGTCGCGGATCTCGCTGACCGGTTCACCCTGCGCCAGGCGATGCGCCACCTCCACCAGCGGACGCTCGCCGTTGCCGAAGATCAGCATGTCGGCTTTCGAATCCACCAGCACCGAACGGCGCACGGTATCAGACCAGTAGTCGTAGTGTGCGGTGCGGCGCAGGCTCGCCTCGATGCCGCCCAGGATCACCGGCACGTCTTTCCATGCTTCTTTGCATCGCTGGGTGTAGACGAGGGTCGCGCGATCGGGACGTTTACCCGCCACGTTGTCAGCCGTGTAAGCGTCGTCATGGCGCAGCTTACGGTCGGCGGTATAGCGGTTGATCATCGAGTCCATGTTGCCCGCGGTCACGCCGAAGAACAGGTTAGGCTTGCCCAGACGCATAAAGTCGTCTTTGCTGTTCCAGTCAGGCTGGGAGATGATCCCCACGCGGAAGCCCTGGGCTTCAAGCATACGGCCACAGATCGCCATGCCAAAGCTCGGGTGATCGACATACGCATCGCCCGTCACCAGAATGATATCGCAGCTGTCCCAGCCCAGTTGATCCATCTCTTCCCGGGACATCGGCAGGAACGGCGCCGGTCCAAAGCAGGCTGCCCAGTACTGGGGCCAGGAGAAGAGGTCGCGATCCGGCTGGATCAGGGAAATAGCGCTCATAATGCTTCCGAAGAAAAAATAGACAAAAGGAGCGGGATTATACGCTGGTTTACCGGGGGAAATGAAGGGGTATTGTGCGGGCTGTTGCCCTCACCCCAACCCTCTCCCACTGTACGGTCCGGGGACATAGTGAACACTTGTTCGGGGACATGGTAGACACTTACAACTAAGGCATAAGAACCCGTTTATGGAGTCGCTTATGCCCTGGGATGCGAGAGATACCATGTCATTACGTACCGAGTTTGTTTTGTTCGCCTCGCAGGACGGGGCGAACATCCGTTCCCTCTGCCGTCACTACGGCATTTCCCCTGCCACCGGCTACAAGTGGCTTCAGCGCTGGGTTCAGGAAGGCGCCGCCGGCCTTCAGGACCGCCCGCGCATACCGCACCATTCCCCGAACCGCTCGTCAGACGACATCACTGCCCTGCTGCGCATGGCACATGCCCGTCATGAACGCTGGGGAGCCCGCAAGATTAAGCGCTGGCTCGAAGACCAGGGACACACCATGCCTGCCTTCAGCACCGCCCATAACCTGATGGCCCGCCATGGCCTGCTGCCGGGAACGGCGCCCGGTATTCCGGCTACGGGCCGCTTCGAACACGATGCGCCGAACAGGCTCTGGCAGATGGATTTTAAGGGCCACTTTCCCTTTGGCGGTGGCCGCTGCCATCCGCTCACCCTGCTGGATGACCACTCCCGTTTTTCCCTGTGCCTGGCGCACTGTACCGATGAACGGCGCGAGACCGTGCAGCAGCAACTGGTCAGCGTGTTTGAGCGTTACGGCCTGCCGGACCGGATGACGATGGACAACGGCTCGCCGTGGGGTGACACCACCGGCACCTGGACGGCGCTGGAGCTGTGGCTGATGCGCCACGGTATCCGGGTGGGCCATTCCCGGCCTTACCATCCGCAGACGCAGGGCAAGCTGGAGCGTTTTCACCGCAGCCTGAAGGCGGAAGTGCTACAGGAGAGATGGTTCGCGGACAGCGGTGAGTTGCAGCGCGCTTTCGACCACTGGCGGACGGTGTACAACCTTGAACGGCCACATGAAGCGCTGGACATGGCAGTACCGGCCTCGAGATACCAGCCGTCTGCGCGGCAGTACCGCGCCGGCACACCCCCACCGGAGTACGATGAAGGCGTGGTGGTCAGGAAGGTGGATATCAGCGGGAAGCTGAGCATACAGGGTATCAGTCTGAACGCAGGGAAGGCCTTCAGGGGAGAGCGTGTGGGGCTGAGGGAGACACAGGAGGACGGCTGCTATGAAGTATGGTGGTACAGCACGAAAGTGGGGATGATCGACCTGAAGAAAAAGTCGATCATCATGGGTAAAGGATGTTAAAAAGTGTTCACCATGTCCCCGAACACCTGTCTACCATGTCCCCGGACTGTACACCCACAGGGAGAGGGAGAAAGCGTTTTATGGTGCCGGATTCACCAGCATCTGCCCTACCGATCCCCTGTCCATCATCTCCAGCGTCTGGCTGTGGAACAGGAACGGGAAGTGCGGCCAGGAAGGCTGGCCGTAGTAGACGAGCAGTTCGACCTGGCCATCCACCCAGACGGTATCTTTCCAGCCCCTGTCTTCCGGGAACGGCATCGCCCCGTTGACGTTGCGGATCAGGAATGACACCCCTTCAATATGGAACGACTGCGGCATCTCCGAGCGGACGGTCCAGCGCTCCCATGTTCCCTGTTGGGCGGTGATATCAATGCGGTTTACGTCCCACAGCGCACCGTTGATGCCCGGATCGTCGCCAAGGCTGATATCGCGACTGCGTACTGCCGGGCCGGTCACAATCTCCTGCGGCAGCAGGCGCATCGGCAGGCTGTCGGTCACCAGCGGCAACAGGCCGGTCGGGCGCAGCGTCAGCACCAGCGTGGAGACCAGAACGCTCGACGGTTCAAAGAAGCCGCGAATACGGTCAACAATGCTTGCCGCTTCGCCGCAGGTCACGGACACTTCATCCCCGTTGGTCATATCCACGAGGATCTCACGACGTTCGCCCGGTGCCAGCGCCAGCTGTTTTACCGACACCGGCGCAGGTAATAACCCCTGATCGCCTGAAATCACGTGCAGCGCGCGGCCGTCGCTCATCTGCAACTGGTAGCGGCGCGAGTTAGAGGCATTCAGCAGACGCAGGCGCACCCAGCCACGAGACACTTCGACATACGGGCTTTGCGCGCCGTTAACCAGCAGCGTATCGCCCACAAAACCACCGCTGCCCGGCTCGCTGTACTCCGGCGTGCCGAAGTTATCCAGCCGCTTGTCCTGAATAATGATCGGGAAATCATCGACGCCGTAGTGATTCGGGATCGGCAGCGTTTTGCTGACCTCATCTTCAATCAGCCACATTCCGGCCAGGCCGTTGTAGACCTGCTGGGCGGTGCGGTTCGGGGTGTTGGCGTGATACCACAATGTCGCCGCGCTCTGACGAATCGGGAGGACGGGCGCCCAGTCGGCATTCGGCGACATCATGCGTGCCGCGCCGCCAATCAGCGGCCCCGGCACCTGCAAACCACTGACGGTCATCGCGACATTTTCCGTCGTACGGTTACTGTAGATGAGCTTAACGTCATCGCCATTCCACACGCGAATGGTCGGCCCGAGGTAGCGTCCGTTAATGCCCCATACCTGCGCGCGCGTTCCCTGGGTAAAGGACCAGTGGCTACGCTGAAGCGTGAGGAATAGCGGCTGCCCGCGACGGGATTCAATCAACGGCGGAATAGGCAGCGGCTGTTGCTGCCCGGCGGCGCTGGCTGTCCGCGGCATCGCACCCGCACAAAGGGCGATACCCGAAGCCTGAATAAACTGACGCCGACTGAGTGACATATAAGCTCCATCTGAAACGACTAACAACGCGGGAATTCGTTTTCCCTTACACGACACCGGGTCAAATCTTACCGGCGGCTTCTCGCTCTGCAACTTCTTTATCGAGCTGCGCAATATGCTGAGCCATCAGCTCGCGGCAGTGCGTGGCCAGCTCGCGCACCTGGTCTTTACCGTATTTTGAGGTATCTACCGGCGGCAGCATTTCGACAATGACCAGTCCGTTATTCAGACGGTTAAGATTAATCTTATTCGATGTATTGGAAACACACACGGGAATAATTGGAACGCCTGCCGCAATTGCAGCATGAAACGCGCCGGTCTTAAACGGCAGCAGGCCGCGACCACGGCTGCGCGTCCCTTCCGGGAACATCCAGATGGAAATCCGGCGCTTTTTAAACTGATCCACCACTTCCGCAATGGTGCCATGCGCTTTGGCACGGTTGTTACGGTCAATCAGTAAGTTACCGGTGAGCCAGTACAGCTGACCGAAAAACGGGATCCACAGCAGGCTTTTTTTACCCACGGTTACGGTCGGCGGAAGAACAATATTTGAGGCCGTCACCATATCGTAGTTGTTCTGATGGTTAGCGATATAGATGGCGTTACCGAAATTCTCCGCCCCTTCAGGCAGACGCTTTTCAACCTTCAGGCCAAACAGCGGCGCAAGACGACCAAACATGTGGCCAAACGTCGCGACATGCTTTGGGTTACGCGGGCTGAACAGGCAATAAATCGATCCGAAAATACAGACCAGAATGCAATAAATAACGGTAAGAATGAGACGAACAATGTATAGCATAGCGACCTCTGAAGCCCTGACAGCTGACAATTATACTTCACCTGTGGCCAGGTAAGGACTTTATTACGAGCGCGTATTGTTAATCGCAACGCACGAATTAACAACGTTTTTACGGGAAATTTTATGGTAATTCCCCCTCCGGAAAGAGGGGGGATGAAACAGGTTACTCTTCGCTGTCGTCCGCTTTGCTGCGCGCCGGCGAGTCGATCTCCACGCGGTCAATTCGCTGGAGGCCGCGCATCAGTGAGCCGCGACGTCCACGCTCACCCACCACCTTCTGCAACTCTTCCGGACGCAGTTTGATTTTACGCTTGCCGACATGAATGGTCAGGGTGCTCTGCGGCGGCAGCAGGAAGAGATGCGCGAGGCCATCGACGCCTTTTGCCGCTTCCGCTGACGGGATACTGATGATCTTGTTGCCCTTCCCTTTCGACAGCTCCGGCAGATCGCTGACCGGGAACATCAGCATGCGTCCGGCAGCGGTGATCGCCAGCAGCATGTCGCTTTCGTTCTCGATGATCAGCGGCGGCATGACGTGTGCGTTATCCGGCAGGCTAATCAGCGCCTTACCAGCACGGTTACGCGACACCAGATCGTTGAAGGTACAGATAAAGCCGTAGCCCGCATCAGACGCCATCAGCAGTTTTTGATCGTCGGCCTCCATCAGCATATGGTCCACCGTGGCGCCCGGCGGCAGCGTCAGCTTGCCGGTTAGCGGTTCGCCCTGGCCGCGCGCAGACGGCAGCGTGATCGGGTCGATAGCGTAGCTGCGGCCCGTGGAGTCGATGAACGCCACCGGCTGGTTACTCTTGCCCTTCACCGCCGCCTTGAAGCTGTCACCGGATTTGTAGCTCAGACCCGGCGCGTCGATATCGTGGCCTTTGGCGCTACGTACCCAGCCGCTCTGGGAAAGCACAATGGTCACCGGCTCGGACGGCAGCATGTCGTGCTCGTTCATCGCCTTCGCCTCTTCGCGCTCGTGCAGCGGAGAACGACGGTCGTCGCCAAAGGCGTCGGCATCGGCCTGCAACTCTTTCTTCAGCAGGGTGTTCATCTTGCGCTCGGACGCCAGAATCGCCTGAAGCTGATCGCGCTCTTTTTCCAGCTCGTTCTGCTCGCCGCGGATCTTCATCTCTTCCAGTCTGGCGAGATGGCGCAATTTCAGTTCGAGGATCGCTTCGGCCTGGGTTTCGCTGATGCCAAAGCGCGACATCAGGGCAGGCTTAGGTTCATCCTCGGTACGAATGATCTCGATCACTTCGTCAATGTTGAGGAACGCCACCAGCAAACCTTCGAGGATATGCAGGCGCTTAAGCACTTTTTCCAGACGATGGTTCAGACGACGGCGCACCGTATCGCGGCGGAAGGCCAGCCATTCGGTGAGGATCTCCAGCAGGTTTTTCACCGCCGGACGACCGTCCAGACCAATCATGTTCAGGTTGATGCGGTAGCTTTTTTCCAGATCGGTAGTGGCGAACAGGTGGTTCATCACCTGCTCCATGTCCACGCGGTTAGAGCGCGGCACGATCACCAGACGGGTCGGGTTTTCGTGGTCCGATTCGTCGCGCAGGTCGTCCACCATCGGCAGCTTTTTATTGCGCATCTGGGAGGCGATCTGCTCCAGCACCTTCGCACCGGACACCTGGTGCGGCAGCGCGGTGATCACCACGGCCCCGTCTTCTTTGGTCCACACCGCGCGCATGCGCACGGAGCCACGGCCGTTCTGGTAAATTTTGCGGATTTCCGCACGCGAGGTGATGATCTCGGCTTCGGTCGGATAGTCCGGCCCCTGCACAATATCCAGCAGATCGTCCAGCGAGGTTTTCGGCTGCTCAATCAGGGTGATGGCGGCTTTTGCCACTTCACGCAGGTTGTGCGGCGGAATGTCCGTCGCCATGCCCACGGCGATACCGGTCGTGCCGTTCAGCAGGATGTTCGGCAGACGCGCAGGCAGCATCTTCGGCTCCTGCATCGTACCGTCGAAGTTTGGCACCCAGTCGACCGTCCCCTGCCCCAGCTCGCCCAACAGCACTTCGGCATATTTAGACAGGCGGGATTCGGTATAACGCATTGCCGCGAAGGATTTCGGATCGTCCGGTGCCCCCCAGTTCCCCTGGCCATCCACCAGCGGATAGCGATAAGAGAACGGCTGGGCCATCAGCACCATCGCTTCATAGCAGGCGCTGTCGCCGTGCGGATGGTATTTACCCAGCACGTCGCCGACGGTACGGGCGGATTTCTTAAACTTGGCGGTAGCATTCAGCCCCAGTTCGGACATCGCATAGACGATGCGGCGCTGAACGGGCTTCAGGCCATCCCCGATAAACGGCAACGCCCTGTCCATGATGACGTACATGGAGTAGTTCAGGTAGGCGTTTTCCGTGAATTCATGTAGCGCGAGGCGCTCTGCCATATCGCTCATTACGTGTGATTCCTCAACTCAGAAACCGATGGGTTTCAGGCAATATTGCCGCAGATACTACCTCATCTGGCGAGTTGAGTCACAAAGAAAAAGGGCCGCATAAGCGGCCCTTTCCGGGTTATTTGTTCAGCTTGATAACCTGCTTCACGTCGATTTCAAACTCGTTCCAGTCTTTATCGATTTTACCCTGGAGTTCGACTTTATCCTGGGGCGTCACCGTCACGCCGTTCCAGCGCTTGTGGTCGATCTCCACCACCACCGTGCCGCTCTCATCGCGGAAGGTGTAACGGTCATCGGACAGGCGCTCGGTAATGTTCCCGCGCAGCTTCACCCAGGCATCGTCCTTCAGGTCTTTCACTTTAGCCGCGGTGGTGAGGTTGGCGTTGTTATCGACAAAGCCACCCTGCTGGGTTTGCGTCTGGTTCTGTGTCACAGATGGGCCAGAGAAGCCACCCTGTGCAGCAAAGACAGGGGCCGTGGTCATCATCATGATGGCAGCAATTGCAGCGAATTTTTTCATCTTTATCTCTCCCTTTAATGTCGTTTCACAATCCATTAAACAGGGTAAACCTTAACAACTTCTTAAGGGGAAAATTTATTTATTTTTACTGTACAGCAGGCGCTTGCAGAAGGTTTACTGACGGCATCAAGGAGGAAATATGCGCATTTTACTGGTAGAAGACGACAGGCTCATCGGCGACGGCATCAAAGCGGGCTTAAGCAAAATGGGCTTTAACGTGGACTGGTTTACCGACGGTAAAACCGGGCAGGCGGCCCTGTACACCGCGCCGTATGATGCCGTGGTGCTGGACCTGACGCTGCCAGAAATCGACGGGCTTGAGATCCTGCGCGCCTGGCGCGAAAGCGGTAAGAGCGAACCGGTGCTGATCCTGACCGCGCGGGATGCGCTGAATCAGCGCGTCGAAGGGTTACGCCTGGGGGCGGATGATTACCTGTGTAAGCCGTTCGCGCTGATTGAAGTGGCGGCCCGCCTTGAAGCGCTGGTGCGCCGCAGTCACGGGCAGGCGCGCAGCGAGCTGCGTCACGGCAAGGTCACGCTCGATCCGGCAAGCCTTGTCGCCACGCTGGAGGGCGAAACGCTGGTGCTCAAACCCAAAGAGTTCGCCCTGCTGGAGCTGCTGATGCGCAACGCGGGCCGCGTGCTGCCGCGCAAGACCATCGAGGAGAAACTCTACAACTGGGATGATGACGTCTCCAGCAACGCCGTCGAAGTCCACGTTCATCATTTACGCCGCAAGCTCGGCAGCGAATTTATCCGCACCGTGCACGGCATCGGTTATACCCTGGGTGACGCATGAAACTGACCCTACGCCTGAGCCTGAAGCTGCGCCTGACGCTCCTCTTTTTGTTGCTGTCCCTGGCGGCCTGGTTTGCCGCAAGCGTGGTGGCCTGGCACCAGACGACCGACAAGCTCGATAAGCTGTTCGATACCCAGCAGATGCTGTTTGCCAAACGGCTGCTGACGATGGACGTGGACGAACTCCGCGCCCCGGAACGCATGCGCGAGGTACCGAAAAAAGCCAAACACGGCCATCTGGACGACGATGCGCTGGCCTTCGCAATCTTCACCGCCGACGGCAGCATGGTGCTTAACGACGGCGAAAACGGGCGCGACATACCTTACCTCTACCGCCGGGACGGGTTTGATGACGGTCGCTTGCAGGATGACAACGACGAATGGCGTTTCCTGTGGCTGACTTCTCCGGACGGGAAATACCGCGTGGTGGTTGGCCAGGAGTGGGAGTACCGACAGGATATGGCGCTGGACGTGGTCAGCTCGCAGCTGACGCCGTGGCTGGTGGCGCTGCCCGTAATGCTACTGTTGCTGATTGTTCTGCTGAGCCGGGAACTGAAACCGCTGAAAAAACTGGCGCAGACCCTGCGCTCGCGCTCGCCGGATGCGACCGATACGCTGCCCACCCACGGCGTGCCGACGGAGGTTCGCCCGCTGCTTGATGCGCTTAACCATCTTTTCGCCCGTACGCAGGAGATGATGGCCCGCGAGCGCCGCTTCACCTCGGATGCCGCCCATGAGTTGCGCAGCCCGCTGGCCGCGCTGAAGGTGCAAACCGACGTGGCGCAGCTTTCCTTTGACGATCCCGGGGCGCAGTCTAAAGCGCTGGGGCAGCTGCATGCGGGCATCGACCGCGCCTCCCGGCTGGTGGACCAGCTTCTCACCCTGTCGCGCCTGGATTCACTGGATAATCTTAATGACGTCGAACCCGTGATGATGGCCGATTTGCTGCAATCCGCGGTGCTGGATATCTGGCATCCGGCGCAGCAGGCGGGCATTGATATTCGGCTCAACGTCAACGCGCCCGAGGTGATGCGTCACGGACAGCCGCTACTGCTGAGCCTTCTGGCGCGTAACCTGCTGGACAACGCCGTTCGTTACAGCCCCCGCGGCAGCGTGGTGGACGTGACGCTGAATACCCAAAGCTTTACCGTGCGCGACAACGGCCCGGGCATTTCATCCGATGCGCTGGCGCGTCTCGGCGAGCGCTTTTATCGTCCACCGGGCCAGGACGCCACCGGCAGCGGTCTGGGGTTGTCTATCGTCAAGCGTATCGCGACGTTACATGGGATGAGCGTCTCGCTGGGCAATGCGCCGGAAGGGGGCTTTGAGGTGACCGTCAGCTGGTAGCCATTATTGCGCTGAGCGCAAAAGACTTTGCACATTCTGCTTATTTTTCCGCTCCGTCCTCGCGCGTAGAATACCCGGTATACTCTCAGCATCGAGGACAAATAATGAGCAACATTCTGATTATCAACGGCGCGAAAGAATTTGCGCACTCTAAAGGCCAGCTCAATGACACCCTGACCGAGGTCGCGGATGGTTTCCTGCGCGACGCCGGACATGATGTTAAGGTCGTGCGCGCGGACAGCGATTACGACGTTAAAGCCGAAGTGCAGAACTTCCTGTGGGCCGACGTGGTTATCTGGCAGATGCCGGGCTGGTGGATGGGCGCACCGTGGACCGTGAAAAAATACATGGACGATGTGTTTACCGAAGGTCACGGTTCACTGTATGCCAGCGACGGCCGCACCCGCTCAGACGCGTCTAAAAAATACGGTTCCGGCGGCCTGATTCAGGGCAAGAAATACATGCTCTCCCTGACCTGGAATGCCCCGCTAGAAGCGTTCACTGAGCAAGATCAGTTCTTCGAAGGCGTGGGCGTAGACGGCGCGTATCTGCCGTTCCACAAGGCGAATCAGTTCCTGGGTATGGAGCCGCTGCCGACCTTTATCGTCAACGACGTAATTAAAATGCCGGACGTCCCGCGCTATATCGCAGAATATCGCAAGCATCTCGCGGAAATTTTTGCTTAACTGGTAGCCTGGAATTAGAAGGAGTTAATTATGCTTACCGTTATTGCTGAAATCCGTACGCGTCCTGGCCAACATCACCGCCAGGCGGTACTGGATGAGTTCGCGAAGATCATCCCGACCGTACTGAAAGAAGAAGGCTGCCACGGCTACGCGCCGATGGTGGACGCCGCCACCAGCGCAAGCTTTCAGGCGACCGCGCCAGACTCAATCATCATGGTTGAGCAGTGGGAAACCGTCGCGCACCTTGAAGCGCATTTGCAGACTCCGCACATGAAAGCGTGGAGTGAGGCGGTAAAAGGTGACGTGCTGGATACCCATATCCGTATTCTGGAGCAAGGGGTTTAAGTTCCGTGAAATTTGCCGGGTGGCACTGCGTTTACCCGGCCTACAAAACCTGACTCGTAGGCCCGGTAAGCGCTAGCGCCACCGGGCTTTTTGTATCATCTTAATACTCAACTGCTATGCTTATTCTGACTTCATTGTTAACAGGAGGATGGAATGGGACTTTTTAACTTCGTAAAAGAAGCAGGCGAAAAGCTGTGGGATAACCTGACCGATCATAAAGGTCAGGGCGACAAAATCACCGAGCACCTCAAGAAACTCAACATTCCCGGTTCCGATAAGGTTCAGGTTAACGTCACTGACGGCAAGGCCAGCGTGACGGGCGACGGGCTGACGCAGGAGCAGAAAGAAAAAATCCAGGTCGCCGTCGGCAACATCGCGGGCGTCAGCGAAGTGGAGAACAATATCACCGCAACAGATGCCAAAGATGAAGCCACCTACTATACGGTGAAATCCGGCGATACCCTGAGCGCAATCTCTAAAACCGTGTACGGCGATGCCAACCAGTACAATAAGATTTTTGAGGCTAACCGCCCAATGCTCTCCAGCCCGGATAAGATCTATCCCGGTCAGACGCTGCGTATTCCGAAAGCGTGATCGATAAGTCGGGGGTTACCCCCCGACTGTTTTTACCAGTACAGTTTCCAGCTCTGCGTAAAACGCACCAGTGCCTCAACGTAGAAGTAATCGCCCCAGCTCGCGCACTCATCCACGCCTTTATTGCTCGCCAGGTGATACACCGAGTGCTTAAGCAGCCCGTTGCCCTTCTCTTCTTTGCCCATCAGATAGTGCTTTGTCAGCGAGGACATAATCCCTTTCGCCCATTCGAGGTAACGTTCGCGATCCGGATCTGTGACCGGCAGATGTTTCACCAGCTCCAGCAGTCCACACACCGCAATTGCCGCCGAGGAAGAATCACGCAGTGCGTCGGTGCCCACCAGCGCCAGATCCCAGTGGCAGACGTAGTCTTCCGGCAGGCGATTGAGGAAGTAGTTCGCCAGCCGTTTTGACAGGGCGATCATCGTTTCGTCGCCGGTATAGATATAGCTCAGCAGGAAACCGTAAATGCCCCAAGCCTGCCCGCGCGACCAGCAGGAGTCGTCGGCGTAGCCCTGCTGGGTGTTGCCGTAGCGCGGTGCGCCGGTTGCCACATCCATATAGTAGGTGTGGAAGGTGGAGGCATCGTCACGAATGAGGTATGTCGCGGCCTGCATGACGTGCGCTTTTGCGGCGTCGGCAAAGCGCGGATCGCCCGTCTGCTCCGTTGCCCAGTAGAGCAGCGGCAGGTTCATGTTGCAGTCGATGATCATCCGCCCGGCCTGCTCCGGATCGGAGAGATCGCCCCACGCCTGGATGATTTTCGCCTTCTCGTGGAAGCGTTCCAGCAGGGCTTCCGCCGCCAGCAGCGAGAAGCCGCGCGCCTCGCGGCTTCCGGTCAGCCGCCACGCGGCTACGCAGGAGAGCGTGTAGAGGAAGCCTAAATCGTGGGTGTTGGTGTCGTTGCGCCCGGCGATGCGCAGGCCAAACGAGCGCACGTGTTTTTCCGCCATCGCGCGGAATTTTTCCTCGCCGCTCATCTCCCATGCCAGCCACAGCTGCCCGGTCCAGAAGCTGGTGGTCCACTCCACGTTGTCAGTCAGCGGATAAAAACCGTTCTGGCAGGTTTCCGCCGGGAATTTGTCGCCGAACTCCGTTAAATGACGGCTAATCAGGTCGAGAACGTGGCTGCGCGCCGAATTCAGTTCATCGCTGAATGCGCGGGAGTCAACGGGCGCAGCGATAACAGGCAGACGTTCTTCTTTGATACGACTTAACATATTTCGGTTCCTTCTTTGACGGCGTAATTTATCGTGTTGACGTTTCTGCTACGTTCAGCGCACGAGCCCCGCGCCATTTGCTCTGACAGGCGGATAACGTAAAAGCAGAAATAAGGGTAAAGGTCAGCGCCGTTGCGCCCATGATGATATAGGTGTGCTCAAAGCCAATACGGTCATACATATAGCCGGCAGGGGAAGAGACCACCACGTTGCCAACGTAGAGCATCGCCTGATAGCCGAGTAAATACATGGTGGCATTGACGCGCTTGTCGAAATGCTCGGCGATATATTTAAATACCGACACCAGCAGGAGACAAATTTCCAGACCGTACAGCGGCTTAAGCACTGAAATTAACAGGTGTGAATCACACATGCCGGAAATAATTAGACGCGCCCCAACCACCAGCCCGACAATTAACAGCCCGCGTTTGGCGCCAATAAAGTTCACAAACAGCGGGACCACCATATACATGACAAATTCCATGCCCGACTGTACGGTCCCGAGATAGCCGAATACGGCGTTGCCCTCATGAATATCATCGAAGAAGGTGACGAAATAGCGCGAGAATTGCTGCTCGGCGATAAACATCATCCATGCCACGCCCGCCACGTACAGGCAGAAGGCCCAGAATTTGCGGTTACGCAGCAGGGCGTAAACGTCAGACGGGGCTATTTTCTCTTTCGTCAGCACCTCGCCTGCGTGAGCGGAGTTAGTGTTCACTTTCAGGCTCAGCAGGACAATCAGCATCACCACCGACGCCACGCTGCCGAGAATAAAGTTATACGCCGGTGAGAGGTTGAACAGCAGGCCGGAGAAAGATGACGCCACCGCCCAGCCGAGCGATCCCCACATACGGATCTGCCCGAACTCCATGCCATTCAAACGGCTAAAGCGGTCGGAATAGGATTCACACGCCGCCACGCCCGCGTACCAGGCAAAGCTTAAATAGAGCGCGCCGATAATAATCCCCAGCAGGGTATTAGACATTAACAGCGGCTGGTAAACATAAATAAAGAATGGCGCCATCAGGGCCGACATGATCACCACAAAATAGAGCAGATATTTGCTCATGCCGATCTTATCGAGAATATAGCCGTAGATCGGCTTGAGAATAACGGAGAATATCCCGTTCACCGCAAAGACGGTTCCAATCACCGATCCGCTCAGGTTGGCTTTCTGACCGAGCCAGATTGCCAGCAGACCAATACTGGCAGACCAGGTAAAGAAATAGAGAAAGATAAAGCTGCTGATTTTGTAATATTCAGTTCTGTTGGTTGTCGATGTGCTTTTCATATCATCCTCGCCGGGGTGTAGGGCCAGATTTTTATAATGTGAACGACAGCTTACGTTCGCTTCCGGGTTCGCTAATCACGACCTGGTTATGGGTTATATTCAGCTGCGGCGTCGCCGCAGCGGGCTGTTTTCCGCCAGCCAGAATGGCGCAACAGAGCCAGCTTTCCCCTTGCGGGAGGTCAGCTTTCAACAGCGGAATGGAGGCGCACTCCGCAAACATAATGCTGCTGTTCGGCGGCGTGACGATGCTGTCTGGCTGGCGCTGAATGATCGGCGAAAGATCGACAATGACGCTGCTGCCGTTTTCAGCCAACAGATAACAACCGCGTTCGCGCACCTGGTGGGCGGTTTTCATCACCGCAAAGCCGCCCTCGACGGTTTGCAGAGTGCGCGCGCTGTTGATACGGTGCAGGCGCAGGTGCCACTCCCCGAACGGGATCTGCCAGGTCGCAATCTGCACGTCGCGCCACGGCGACCAGCGCGAGAAAATGTAATTTTCATCCACCCGAACCTCGTCGCACTCGCGACGACCGCGGAAATAGTCATCTCCGTCCGCCAGCAGCAGCATGGAATCGCAGGCGGCATGCTTCAGGCCAAAACGCCCGCGCTCAAGGGTGAATCCGAAGCGGCTGGAGTAGGCAAATTTGGTGTATTTCGCTTCGGTGTTGACGTAGTTGTTCAGCTCCAGCTGACCGGCGGTGAGCATGACGACGTGCTGCGAATCTTTCGAATGCATCAGGATCTGCTGCGCATGCGGAATCACATGTTTTTCAGCAAGCGCGGGCAGCGGTTGTTCTTCCGCCTGCCAGAACGGGTGTGCTTCCGGCAACGCCAGGATCAGATAGGTTTTCAGCGCCCAGTACGGTGAACCGGGGGAGTTGTAATCCTCGCACATCGCCAGGTTCGGATACGCAAACCCCAGGGTAAGAATACCGTCGCGATCGACAATCGACTGCTGCTGCCACCAGCGCAGATGCCGCAGCACAATGCCCTTCACGATCCCCGGGGTGAAGACGTCCAGTTGAGAAAAGGCCACCGCGCTCCAGAAGGCAACCATGGCAAAGCGGTAGGTCAGGCTGCGGCCAAACGGCACCGAGGCGCCATCGGCGGCGGACCAGTAGATAAAGTCTTCCGCGAACAGACGCGAGCGCTCGCGCAGCACCTTCGCCCTCGCCTCGTCGTCACTCAGGGTGGCGTAAATCAGGCCGTAGAAATGGAAAGCCATGGAGATGTAGTAATCTTTCGGGCGGCCGGGACCGTCGGAATACCAGCCGTCGCCGAGGTAGTAGGCGTCCATCAGCGCAAAGCGGTGGTCAATGGCGGCCCGATCGTACGGCAGGCCGGCGCGCTTAAAGCCGAGCTGGACCATAATGGCAAAATAGTTCCAGTTGCTGTCCGGCATCTGCGCGTCGGTGATTTGGTTGAGCCACGCGTGCAGGTTCATCACCTCGCGCCCGGTAAAGTGCGCGGTGAGTTTATCCCCCAGCAGAGCGAGCCCCAGACCGTAGGCCGCCATCTCCACCAGACGTTGATCGTACGGGCCGGTTTCACCCCAGTAGCCGCTGCTTTGCGGGTCGGTACCAAGCTTAATGGCAGTAAGGTACTTCTCGCTGAACGGCGTGCTTTCGCCAGATGCCATCAGCGGAAACAGCCCCCAGAGCGCGCGAGAAAGTCCCTCCATCTGCGCAATATCCGCTGTGTAATGGGCGCAGGTGTCGCCCAGCGGGAATCGTGAACGGTTCGCCGGAAATTGCGTGTCCAGCGCCTGTAAAAGTGCATTCAACGACGCCACTACCTCCTGGCGTGAAGACAACGGATTTGATTTTTCTTTGTTTGCCGCCCACATCGGTTCGCCCTCGTAATCAACTGCGGCAAAGCATAGTGAATCCGCAAGGGGCAGAAATGTTAGCCATGTCACAGGCATGAACGATGAATAAACCTCCAGTTGAGAAAATTTAAAAAGGTGGTTTATAAAGACGATCAGACAGGAAAAAGTTGAGTTTTATTGCACTATGCGCGACACGCCGACATCCGACCTTCTGGAACTGATCGCCCTGAATGATACCGTGGCCTCGTTCAGCCGCCTGTTTGCCAATACGGTGCGCTACCATCACTGGCATCAGTGTCTGGAGATCCTCTATGTGGAAGAGGGCTTTGGCGTGGCGATTATCGATAATCGTCACTACACCATGCGCCCCGGACGACTGTTTTTCTTCCCGCCTTTTACGCTGCACAAGGTCATGGTGGACGAACAGGCGGAGGCAATTTACCGCCGCACCATTATTCATCTCGACCAGCACGCGGTGCTGAAGATCCTGCGGGATTTTCCCCAGACCCGGCAGCGCCTGGAGCGGCTGTCACGCCGTGGCGGCGAAGCGTGGGTCGCCGATTTAGCCCACTGTCACCACCATATCGACCATCTGTTTAGCTGCTATAAACCGCCGATGAACGGCGAGAGCATCGCCAGCCTGCTGATCGGCCTGTTCGCGATGCTCCCCGACGATCGCGACGGTGAGCCGGGCAACAGCCAGGGGATCGCCAGCCAGGTAATGTTCTGGCTCGACGAGCATTATCAGGAGAAATTTCGTCTGGATGCGCTGGCCGAAGAGCTGGGTAAATCACGCAGTTATGTATCGCGAAGATTCCATGCGGAAACGGGCGAAAAAATTCACGACTACCTGAACACGCTAAGGTTGCGTAAGGCGTGCGAGTGTTTACTCCACACGGACTCGAGCGTGCGTGACATTGCCGCACAGGCGGGATTTTCCGACGTGACGTGGTTTATCAGCGCATTTAAAAAGGGGATTGGCGAGACGCCGTTGCAGTACAGGAAGAACCATCGTGCGGTTTGACGCCCTCACCCCAGCCCTCTCCCACGGGGAGAGGGGGAAGATCAACCGCTCTTTTTCCCCGGCTTTAATCCGCGGTGTAACTCGTTGATGCGCTTCATCGACTTGATGGTGCGCTGCGGCTCGGTGGAGGCGACGGACAGAATAATCATCTCCAGGCACAGCAGTACCGTGCCGTGCAGCGGGATTTTGCCCTTCTCGCCGCCGCGCGGGACGTGGATCACTACGCTTGCCTCTTTGCTAAAGCGCGAGTCCGTGGCGTTGGTCAGCAAAATGGTGGGAATACCCAGGCGCTTCGCTTCGCGCAGCGTGGTCTGCCCCTCCCGGTGCGCGGATTTTTGCGCCATCATTACCAGCACGTCACCGCGCTGTAGGGCAATCAGCTGTTCGGCGAGGCCAATACCGGTGCGGTTGAGCGGGATCGCAGGCAGGCCTATACGGCTAAACAGTCGCGAGGTGTACTCAGCCAGAATGCCGGATGCGCCAATGCCAAAAATAGCGACCTGTCTCGCCTGCGCCAGCAGCGACACGGCCTGCGCCATCGCGTAGCGGTTGCCCGGTTCGGACAACACCGCGCAGGTGTGCTGATGGCCTTCCAGCACAAAATCGATGCTCGCGTCGACGTCGCTGGTAAGCGTGTTTACCGTGGTGGACATCTTCTCGCTGGAGGTGACCACCGGGCCAAACCACTGCTCCAGGGTCTGCTTGAGATCCCGCAGCCCGCCAAACCCAAGCGCCTGAATGGCACGCACCACGGTGGCGTCCGAGGTGTGTAGCACAGCGGCAATCTCCATTGCCGTCTGCTCCATAACCGCTTCACGATTTTCATTGATATAGCTCGCCACCTGCAGCAGACGCGGCGTCAGCAGGTGCGCCCGCGAGCGGAGGCGGTCGCCGTAGACATCAATTTTTCGGATCATTGTGCGGCCTCCGGCAGCGGACGGCCCGCTATCTGCGACTGCACCTGCGCGGCCATCAGCCCCAGCGAGGCAAATGAATTTGAGATCGCTTCCTCGCGGGAGATGAGCACGTAATGCCCGGTTCGGCAGGCGTTGAGAAACTGACACCAGCCCGGCATCACCGCATCCATCGCCGCCAGCTCGTCCTGCGGTTTTCCGCCGGTGTCCCCGCGCCAGGTGGCAAAGACAAAATCAGCATCCAGCTCCGGCAGGCGCTCGGCGCTGACGTCGATGCGCCCGCCCTCCGGGATGCTCTCAATCAGCGGCGGGAACCTGAACCCTGCGTCGCGCAGCACGCGCCCAAGCGAGTGGTAGCTGTGCATGGCGTTGATTTTGCCCTGATTGGCCTGAATCACCGAGACGGTCAGTTTGCTCGTATCGATGGTCGCCTTTAGCGCCTCGATCTGCTCCTGATAGCGACGCTCCAGAATCTTCAGCCGCGCCTCTGTCCCGGTAAGCTGCGCCAGCTTGCGGTAGATCTCCGGCGCGCCGCCGTCGAGGTGATCGATACTCACCGTCGGGGCAATTTTTTCCAGCTGCTCGACCGGCGTGTTGCGGGTCGGCTCGGTGATGATAAGATCCGGCTTCGCCGCGGCGATGGCTTCAATATCGATATCCGCGGTGCCGATGAATGTGATGTCGGAATTATCAAAATCGATGCCCGTCAGCATACCGCTGGAACGCAGAAAATGGCTGCCGTCCGGTCGGGTGCGGCCATGGCTGGCAACCGGCGGTACGCCAAGCTCGATCAGCGGAATGGTGATATCCAGGTCGTGCAGGGACACAATCCGCTTCGGGTTAACCGGCACCACCACGTTGCGGTTCAGGTCGTCAGTAAACGTCTGCGTTGGCTCTGCGGCTCCTACAGCAAAACCCACCAGCACCAGCATTGCAAAAAATACGCGCATTTTTATCCCCTAAAATCGATCCCGACGCTGCCAGAGCAGCAGCAGGAAAAACGGTCCGCCAATCAGTGAAATGACAATTCCCGCCGGCAGCTGCAACGGGAGAAATGCCAGCCGCCCGACGTTATCCGCCAGCAGCACCAGCAGCGCGCCCAGTACGGCACTTCCCGTCAGCAGTGCCGTTTGCCCTCCGCGCAGCAGCAGGCGCGCCATGTGCGGGGCAATCAGCCCGACAAAGCCGATACTCCCCACGCAGGAGACGCAGGCCGCGGTGAGCACCACGGGGGCAAACACGCGCAGCAGAGCGAGGCGTGAAGTCCTCACGCCCAGCCCCGTCGCAGTGTGGTTGCCGAGCAAGGCTACGTCTGCGGCGCGTGCGGTAAAGAGCAGCAGCGCAAACGCTGGCACTGTCCAGGCAGCAGCGATGCTGACCAGCGTCCAGCTTGCCGCATGCAGGCTCCCCGCCAGCCACAGCATCGCCGTCTGGACGTCGCGCACGTCGGCGGTCGTCATAAAGACCCCCATCGCGGCGGCAAACGCCCATGACACGCCGATGCCGATCAGGATGAATCGCGGGCGCGAGATATCACGCGCCAGCGCCACTACCAGCAGCGCGGTCAGCAGCCCACCGGCCATGCCGATAAGTGGACGCCAGTACGGCCCCAATCCCGGAAACTGAAAAATCAGCAGCAGCACCGCCGCGCTACAGCCCTCTTTCACGCCGATAAGACCGGGGTCAGCAAGGCCGTTGCGGGTAATGGACTGCATGGCCGCCCCCGCCATGCCGAGCATCGCGCCGCACAGCACCGCCATCAGCAGGCGCGGCAGGCGGATATCCATCACAATGTAATGCGCATCCGCCGTCAGACGTTCAGGATAAAACAGCGCACGTCCGATGGCGGAAGCAGGAATGGGCAGCGAACCGTGCGTCAGGCCAAAACTTAGCAGCAGGAGAGCGGCAAGCGATAATACGGCCAGATACAGCAGCGCCCTCGGGCGAACCAGCGCCGAGAAGGAGAAAAATCGTACTGCCCTCAATCCAGCCCGGTTCATTTGAACATCCTTGACGCCATAAGGATAAAGACCGGCGCGCCGACCAGCGCAGTCATCACGCCGGTCGCCAGCTCATACGGCGTTAACAGCGTACGGGCGGCGATATCAGCCATCAGCAGAACCAGCGCTCCGCAGAGGGCTGAAAGCGGCACCATCACGCGCAGGTCCACCGATACCAGACGGCGAATCAGCTGCGGCACCACGAGTCCGATAAACCCGATCGGTCCGGCAACTGAAACCGCCGCGCCGCACAGCAGGGCGATGGCCAGCAGCGCGAGCAGGCGCGTTTTCAGCAGCGACACGCCAAGCCCCTGCGCCATTCTCTCGCCCAGCGCCAGCATGTTCAGCGACGGCGACAGCCAGAGCGCCAGCGCAAAACCCACGGCAGCGGCCCCCGCGGCGCTAGCGATCGTCTCGCCGATGACTCCCGCCACATCCCCCGCAAGCCAGGTCCGCATGGCCAGCAGCGTCTGTTCATCCAGAATCAACACCGTGGCGGTTATCGATGAGACAAATGCCGACATTGCCACGCCGCACAGCGTGACCTTCATCGGCGTGAGACCGGTACGCCCGGATGAGGAGAACGTTAGCACCAGCAAAAAGAGCGCGGCGGCGCCAGCTGCGGCTATCAGAGGGCGGCCAAACGGCAGCGACAGCCCGAGGGCACTCGTCAGCACCACCGCCAGCGCCGCCCCTGCATTCAGCCCCAGGATATGCGGCTCGCCGAGCGGGTTGCGGATCACTGATTGCAGCAGCACGCCCGCGACGCCGAGCGCCGCGCCCGCCACCAGGGCGGCGCACAGCCGCATCAAGCGCAGCCTGACGATCACGCTATGCTCAAAATTGCGCGGGTCGAAATGGAAAAATGCGTCTACTACCGTCCGGGGGGCGATAACGCGCGCCCCGATGCTCAGGTGCGCAATCGCGCCTGCCAGAAGCAGCAGCGTAAAGAGAATAAAGGCCACAGATGTGCGCATCATGGTTTGTCGTCAGCCTGACGGAACGGCATAAAGAACGGCTTGCCGGTCAGCGGGTTAACCGACATATGCACGTCGACGTCAAACACCGCTTTGATCAGCTCCGGCGTGCAGGCGTCGCCCTCATGCAGTACCCCCTCAACCTTTCCCTGACGTAAAAAGACCAGCGAATCACCGTAATTCACGGCGAAGTTGAGATCGTGCAGAACCACCACCACGGTGCGCCCGTGCCGGCGCGTCAGCGTGTGCAGCAGTTCGAGGATCTCCACCTGGTAGCGAAGATCGAGGTACGTCGTGGGTTCATCCAGCAGGATATAGGGCGTTTGCTGCGCCAGCACCATAGCGATCCAGCAGCGCTGGCGCTGGCCGCCGGACAGGCTTTCAACCAGATGATGGGCAAACTCTGCCGTTCCGGTCAGGCGTAACGCCTCTTCCACGGCCCGCTCGTCTTCCTCGCTCCACTGGCGCATCACGTTCTGCCAGGGGAAACGTCCGCGCGAGACCAGCTCAAATACGGTTAACCCTTCTGGAAGCAGCGGAGACTGCGGCAGGATCCCGAGCTGGCGGGCGACCGCTTTGGTTGGTTGCGAGTGGATGGCTTTGCCGTCCAGCACCGCGCTGCCGCCGAGCGGCTGAAGCAGCCGTGCGAGGGTACTTAACAGCGTCGATTTTCCGCAGCCGTTTGCGCCCACCAGAACAGTCATTTTCTGCTGGGGGATCGCAAGGGAGATATCATCAACGATGATTTTTTTCTGGTAACCCGCGGAGAGGTTCTCAAGAACCAGTCCCGGCTTTTTGATGTAGTGAGCCACGTGAACGCCAACGTAAGAAAAAAAACCAACAAATAAAAATAAAACTCATTCTCTTTTGTGAGTTTGCCGCCGCTCCATGTAGTAGTCAAGCGAAGATACACCCTGTAAATCCCAGGGATAATTGAGCGTCACCGCACAAATTGAAATTCATTTTTATTAATTATTTTCAATACTTTAAACAAGAAATCGAAGCGTGTTAGCCAGAGAAAAACCTCTGTAGCGAAATTTTTATTTATTCCATTTACTACTACATGCCCTCATGCTTGAATGATTCTCAATTACAAGTCCGATGCCGTAGAGGCTAACGGACAGACCGTAAGGGCAATGACTCACACATTCTTCCGCGAGCATTTCATCGCAGGATATTTTGGGAAAACAGATGTAATGGCTAAGTTCACACCTTCATTCGCCGGGGTAAAAGGGCGCGCGCTCTTTTCACTCCTGTTCATGGCGCCTCTGGTGCACGCAGCAGCAAAAGACGGTGAGACGCTTACCGTCACTGCCGATCCTTACGCTTCCACCGACGCCACCAGCGGCTATCAGCCCCTGAACACCTCCACCGCCACGCTGACCAACATGCCGATGCTGGACATCCCGCAGGTGGTCAATACCGTCAGCGATAAAGTGCTGGAAGACCAAAACGCGACCACGCTAGACGAGGCGCTGTATAACGTCAGCAACGTGGTGCAGACCAACACCCTGGGCGGCACGCAGGATGCCTTCGTGCGCCGTGGCTTCGGCGCAAACCGCGATGGCTCGATCATGACCAACGGCCTGCGCACCGTGCTGCCGCGCAGCTTCAATGCCGCAACCGAGCGCGTGGAGGTGCTAAAAGGCCCGGCCTCGACCCTTTACGGTATTCTCGACCCCGGCGGCCTGATTAACGTGGTGACCAAACGCCCGGAGAAAACCTTCGGCGGCTCGATTTCTGCCACATCAACCAGCTTTGGCGGCGGTAGCGGACAGTTTGACGTCACCGGTCCAATTGAAGGTACGCGTCTGGCCTATCGCCTGACGGGGGAGTATCAGGACGAGGATTACTGGCGTAATTTCGGCACCGAACGCAGCACCTTTATCGCCCCGTCTTTGACCTGGTTCGGCGATGATGCCACCGTGACCGTGCTCTATTCGCATCGCGACTATAAAACGCCGTTCGATCGCGGAACGATCTTCGATCTCAACACCAAAAAGGCCGTCGACGTCGATCGCAAAACCCGCTTTGATGAGCCATTTAACGTGACCGACGGTCAGTCCGACCTCGCTCAGCTTAACGCGGAGTATCGGCTCAACAGCCAGTGGACCGCGAAGTTCGACTACAGCTACAGCCAGGATAAGTACAGCGATAACCAGGCTCGCGTGATGGCCTACGATTCAAAAACCGGCAACCTGACCCGCCGCGTGGATGCGACCCAGGGTTCGACCCAGCGTATGCACACAACGCGGGCAGATTTGCAGGGGAACGTGGACATCGCGGGCTTTTACAATGAGATCCTGACCGGCGTGTCGTATGAGAATTACGATCTGCTGCGCACGGACATGATCCGTTGTAAGAACGTTAAGGATTTCAATATTTACAACCCGAGCTACGGCAGCCTCGGCAAGTGCACCACCGTCTCGGCAGCCGACAGCGATCAAACCATCAAGCAGGAGAGCTACTCCGCCTACGCGCAGGACGCGCTGTACCTGACCGATAAATGGATCGCCGTTGCCGGACTGCGCTACCAGTATTACACCCAGTACGCGGGCAAAGGCCGTCCGTTTAACGTCAACACCGACAGCCGCGACGACCAGTGGACGCCGAAGCTGGGCCTGGTATACAAGCTCACGCCGGCAGTCTCCCTGTTTGCCAACTATTCCCAGACGTTTATGCCGCAGTCGTCCATTGCGAGCTACATCGGCGACCTGCCGCCGGAAACGTCGAACGCGTATGAAATAGGCGCTAAATTCGACCTGTTCGACGGCATTACCGCCAACATCGCGCTGTTTGATATCCACAAGCGCAACGTGCTGTACACCGAAAGCGTCGGTGATGAAACCGTCGCCAAAACCGCGGGCCGCGTGCGCTCGCAGGGTGTCGAAGTGGATCTCGCCGGATCGCTGACCGAGAACACCAACATTATCGCCAGCTACGGCTATACCGATGCGAAGGTGCTGGAAGACCCGGACTACGCGGGCAAACCGCTGCCGAACGTACCGCGCCATACCGGCTCCCTGTTCCTGACGTACGATATTCACAATGCGTTTGCCGGGAATACGCTGACAATTGGCGGCGGCGGGCACGGCGTAAGCCGCCGCTCAGCGACTAACGGTGCGGATTATTATCTGCCGGGCTATTTCGTGGCGGATGCATTTGCGGCGTACAAAATGAAGCTGCAATATCCGGTGACGCTACAGGTGAACGTGAAGAATCTGTTCGATAAGACCTACTACACGTCGTCGATTGCGACCAACAACCTGGGCAACCAGATTGGCGACCCGCGTGAAGTGCAGTTTACGGTGAAGATGGAGTTTTGACGTAAAAAAGCCCGGTGGCGCTAACGCTTACCGGGCCTACGATCCTAACCCTCTCCCTGTGGGAGAGGGTTAGGGTGAGGGGACATCAGGCCTCTATATCCGCCATATCGCCTTTCTCCTGTAGCCAGTTACGTCGGTCTTCAGAACGTTTCTTGGCCAGCAGCATGTCCATCACGGCGTTGGTTTGCTGTTCGTCTTCATCGCTGATGGTCAGCTGCACCAGACGGCGGGTGTTCGGATCCAGCGTGGTTTCACGCAGCTGCATCGGGTTCATCTCGCCCAGCCCTTTAAAGCGCTGAACGTTCGGTTTGCCCTTCTTGCGTTTGAGCTGCTCCAGCACGCCCGCTTTCTCTTCTTCCGTCAGCGCATAGTAGACTTCTTTGCCAAGGTCGATACGGTACAGCGGCGGCAGCGCCACGTGGACGTGACCGTTTTTCACCAGCGTGCGGAAGTGCTTCACGAACAGCGCACAGAGCAGCGTGGCGATGTGCAGACCATCGGAGTCCGCATCCGCGAGGATACAGATCTTGCCGTAGCGCAGCTGGCTCAGATCGTCGCTGTCCGGATCGATGCCGATCGCCACGGAGATGTCGTGTACTTCCTGCGAGGCCAGCACTTCATCAGACGAGACCTCCCAGGTGTTGAGGATCTTACCCTTGAGCGGCATGATCGCCTGATATTCACGATCGCGCGCCTGCTTGGCCGATCCGCCTGCCGAGTCCCCTTCCACCAGGAACAGCTCGGTGCGGTTGAGATCCTGGGCGGTACAGTCCGCCAGCTTGCCCGGCAGCGCGGGGCCGCTGGTCAGCTTTTTACGCACCACTTTCTTCGCCGCGCGCAGGCGACGCTGGGCGCTGGAGATGGCCATTTCAGCCAGCATTTCTGCGGCCTGAACGTTCTGGTTCAGCCACAGGGTAAACGCATCTTTCACCACGCCTGAGACGAACGCCGCACACTGGCGTGACGACAGGCGCTCTTTAGTCTGACCGGCAAACTGCGGATCCTGCATCTTCACGGAGAGCACGTAGGCGCAGCGGTCCCAGATATCTTCTGCGGAAAGCTTCACGCCGCGCGGCAGAATGTTGCGGTATTCGCAGAACTCGCGCATCGCATCCAGCAGCCCCTGACGCAGGCCGTTGACGTGCGTCCCGCCGAGCAGCGTTGGGATCAGGTTGACGTAGCTTTCCGTCAGCAGCTCACCGCCTTCCGGCAGCCACAGCAGCGCCCAGTCCACCGCTTCGGTGTCACCTTCGAAATTCCCGACGAACGGTTTTTCCGGCAGGGTCGGCAGGCCGTTAACCGCTTCGCACAGGTAGTCGTTCAGACCCTTTTCGTAGCGCCAGCTCTGTTCGGTGTTGTTTACGTGATCTTTAAAGGTGATTTCCACGCCCGGGCACAGCACCGCTTTGGCTTTCAGCAGGTGCGTCAGGCGAGAAACGGAAAAGCGTGGGCTGTCGAAGAAGCTTTCGTCAGGCCAGAAATGGACGCTGGTGCCGGTGTTGCGTTTACCGCACGTCCCGACGACCTGCAAATCCTGCACTTTTTCGCCGTTTTCAAACGCGATGTTATACACCTGGCCATCGCGACGAACGTTCACTTCCACGCGCTTTGACAGGGCGTTAACCACGGAGATCCCCACGCCGTGCAAGCCGCCGGAGAACTGGTAGTTTTTGTTGGAGAACTTACCGCCCGCGTGCAGACGACAGAGGATCAGCTCAACGGCTGGAACACCCTCTTCCGGGTGGATATCTACCGGCATGCCGCGGCCGTCGTCGATAACTTCCAGCGACTGATCGGCGTGCAGGATAACGTCCACGCGTCTGGCATGGCCTGCCAGCGCTTCGTCCACACTGTTATCAATTACTTCCTGGCCCAGGTGGTTTGGGCGCGTCGTATCGGTGTACATCCCCGGGCGGCGGCGAACCGGCTCAAGCCCGGTGAGTACCTCAATGGCATCAGCGTTATAGGTTTGCGTCATGATTTAAGCTAGCAATTCGCATTGATTGTCAGTGGCTGTGCAGTCCAAGAAAATCGACAATCTGGGTGAAATGATCTTCAAAGCCCGTGAAAGCATGGTTACCGCCCTCTTCTACAGTCTGGCGGCAGGATGCGTAATACGCCACTGCCTGGCGGTAATCCAGCACTTCATCTCCCGTCTGTTGCAGCAGCCAGATAAGATCGGGCGCTTCAAGCGGGTCGACCTGCATAACTTTGAGATCGTAAATATGGCGTGACTCTAGCACATATTGTTGGCCGGTGTAGGGGTTCTCGTTTTCGCCAAGAAAGTCCCTTAACAGCTCAAATGGCCGGACCGCCGGGTTGACGACGACAGCGGGTAACATAAAGCACTGCGACAGCCAGGTGGCGTAGTAGCCGCCGAGCGACGACCCGACAACGCCAAACGATTCGCCGCCGTGTTCAAGCACGATCGATTCCAGCATCTCTGCCGCATCCGCCGGATAAGGGGGGCAACTGCGGAATAATCATCTCCACGTGGGGATGATTCGCGCTCAGCCACTGGCGAAGCTGCGTCGCTTTCGCCGATCGTGGTGAGCTGTTAAACCCATGCAGATAGAGAAGCGTCGACATCAATAGCCTTCCGAAGCGGTATCCGGGCGGAATTGAGCCCCGGTCAGACGGCAAACTTCGGTGGTCAGCGAGCCATCGGCATGCAGTTCCAGCCAGCGCCAGCCCGGTGCGATGGTATCCAGCGTAAAGTTGGCGCAGTGCGGCTTAAACTGCACGCAGGTAGAGGGCGTCGCGAGCAGGCGGCGACCATTCCAGTCGAGATCCTGTTCCTGGTGAATGTGCCCGCACAGCAAATTTTTCACGCGCGGAAATTTCGCCAGTACGCCGTCCAGCGCCGCAGAGTTGCGTAAGCTGTGCTGATCGAGCCAGCTACAGCCCGCCGGCAGCGGGTGATGATGCAGCAACAGCAGCGTATTGCGATTCGGTTCGGCGGCCAGTTTTGTCTCCAGCCAGTCAAGCTGATAGTCGCTCAACTCACCGTGCGGAACGCCAAACACCTGACTGTCGAGGAGCAGAATTTGCCACTGGTCCCCCGCAAAGACACATTTTGCCGGTGAAATCCCCGCATCCTGAAGCGAACTGTACATAGCGGGTTGAAAATCGTGATTGCCCGGTAGCCAGACGCAAGGCACGCTAAAGCTCGCAATCCCTTCAGCAAAATGCTGATAGGCTGCGGAGGATTGATCCTGCGCCAGATCGCCCGTCGCGACGATCAGATCGCATGGCCGCTTTTCAGCATGGATCGCGTCAAGAACCGCCTGATAACTCTCCCAGGTGTTCACGCCCAGAAGCGTCTCATGCTTTTCGGCAAAAAGGTGGGTGTCGGTGATTTGTAATATCCTGACTGGCGCCCCACCAGCAACAGTCAGGTTCAACAGGCTTTCCAAATGGTGTCCTTAGGTAGGTTTATGACGCTAACAAACCGGAATCGCCATTGCTCCATGTGCTAAACAATATCTTAGCCAGTCGGCTAAAAACTGGTTAATTTGATGCTTTTCGTCGCGTTGATGCAACTTTTTATTCGGGTAATCATACCGCGCTTTAAAGCGAAAGATCTGCTGGCTTGAACACACTTCAGCGACCATCGCGTCATGATAAAGACGTACCGTCATCGACGGCAGGCTCCAGTAGCTGATGCTCGGCGCCGTTTGCTCAATCTCCACCAGCGTAGTGTAGCGCGTTGATTCTGTTATCGTTAACCGATACTGCGCGTTGCTCACCTGATAGCTCACCGTTTCGCCGGGCGCGTCGTTTCGCGGCAGCAGGCGGCGCAGCTGGGCGAAATTGGTTTCGCACAGGCGCATCATTTCTGGGAAGTCAGGTGTATAACGCTTCATTTTTTCCACTCGTGTCGTAATGTCTGATAATGCAGCTGTAGCCATTGCAGGGCGATGACAGACGCTGCGTTGTCGATTTTCCCCTCTTCTACCCACTGGTAAGCCTGCTCCCGACTCACCACATGAACCCGAATATCTTCGTTTTCATCTGCCAGACCGTGGATCCCTTCCGCTGTCTTGGCGTCCACTTCGCCCACCATAATAGATGAACGTTCCGTTGTCCCACCCGGGCTTGCCAGGTAGCTCAACACCGGTTTCGTCCGGCCGATCGCCAGGCCCGCCTCTTCCAGCGCCTCACGGCGAGCGACGTCTTCGACCGACTCACCTTCTTCGATCATCCCTGCCACCATCTCCAGCAACCATGGCGTATCGCTGGTATCATAAGCCGCAATACGCACCTGTTCGACCAGCACCACTTCATCACGCACAGGGTCATAGGGTAGCAACACAGCCGCATGCCCGCGCTCAAAAATTTCGCGTTTGATTTCACCGCTCATCTCACCGTTAAACAGACGATGCCTGAAACGGTAAAGTTCCATTGAAAAAAAACCGCTATAAAGCGTTTCTCGTGCAATAATTTCTACATCGTTTTTGGCGAAGGTGACAGGCACGTTTTCTGGTTTTTGCATCGGTCGAGTCCTGGTAGCAATGGTGATGAAATTGTGAATTTCAAGGCTGTTTGGCTGCCGTTTGTATGGCTATATGGTAGATTGGAGCAAATTACCGCCAGATGGCACGTTACGCCAACCTTTTGGTGTGGATGATTCTGTTAGAATCGGCAATTATTTTTAATTAGATCAGCGCTAATACTGCTTCACAACAAGGAATGCAAATGAAGAAATTGCTCCCCATCCTTATCGGCCTGAGCCTGACGGGCTTCAGTGCAATGAGCCAGGCAGAAAACCTGTTACAGGTCTACCAGCAGGCACGTCTGGGCAACCCTGATTTACGTAAATCAGCGGCCGATCGTGATGCTGCGTTTGAAAAGATTAACGAAGCACGTAGTCCACTGCTGCCGCAGTTAGGCTTAGGTGCAGATTATACCTACACTAACGGTTTTCGCGATAACAATGGCATCGATTCGAATGCCACCAGCGCCTCTTTACAGCTTACACAAACCCTGTTCGACATGTCCAAATGGCGGGAACTGAGCTTGCAGGAAAAGAGCGCCGGCATTCAGGATGTCACCTATCAGACCGATCAGCAGACGCTGATCCTGAATACCGCGACCGCCTATTTCCAGGTTCTGAGCGCGATTGACGCCCTCTCCTACACCGAAGCGCAGAAACAGGCGGTTTACCGTCAGTTAGATCAAACCACCCAGCGTTTTAACGTGGGCCTGGTCGCCATTACTGACGTGCAGAACGCCCGTTCACAGTACGATACCGTACTGGCTAACGAAGTGACCGCACGTAACAACCTCGACAACGCCCTGGAAGCACTGCGTCAGGTCACCGGTAACTACTATCCTGAGCTGGCCTCTCTGAACGTGGACAGTTTCAAAACGGACAAACCGCAGGCGGTTAACGCCCTGCTGAAAGAAGCGGAAAACCGCAACCTGACCTTGTTGCAGGCACGCCTGAGCCAGGATCTGGCGCGCGAACAGATCCGTCTTGCACAGGATGGTCACCTGCCAACTCTGAGCCTGAGCGCCTCTACCGGCGTATCGGACACCAGCTACAGCGGGTCTAAAACGACCTCTCAGGCCTATGACGACAGCAACGTTGGCCAGAACAAAGTGGGTCTCAGCTTCTCTCTGCCGCTGTACCAGGGCGGGATGGTTAACTCTCAGGTTAAACAGGCGCAGTACAACTTTGTGGGTGCCAGCGAGCAGCTGGAAAGCGCACACCGCAACGTGGTGCAGACCGTGCGTTCTTCCTACAACAACGTAAATGCCTCTATCAGCAGCATCAACGCCTATAAACAGGCCGTCGTCTCTGCCCAGAGCTCACTGGATGCGAACGAAGCGGGTTACTCCGTAGGTACGCGTACCATCGTGGACGTGTTAGACGCAACGACCACGCTGTATAACGCGAAACAGCAGCTCTCCAGCGCACGTTATCAGTATCTGATTAACCAGCTGAACATCAAGCAGGCGCTGGGTACGCTGAACGAGCAGGATCTGCAAATGCTGAACAGCACGCTGGGCAAACCGGTCCCTACGTCGCCTGACAGCGTCGCGCCGGAAAATCCACAGCAGGATGCCGCCGTTGATAATTTCACCCCTAACAGCAGCGCCCCGCTTGCGCAGCCAGCGGCAGCGCGTAGCACCGCACCTGCCAGCAGCGGTACGAATCCGTTCCGTCATTAGGCCTTGCCCGATGGCGCTGAGCTTATCGGGCCTACTTAATCGTAGGCCGGGTAAGCACAGCGCCACCCGGCGCAAAATCACACCTGAACGTAAGCCAACGTAAAGATCCCCCGCATTTCGCCCCTCTTCGCTTCATTTTCAACCACTCATCCTCTATCCTGAGCGTTATTACCACTGGGTCCTGGAAGACAAATATGAAACGGACAAAAACGATGAATCACGCGTCGTTCCGCAAAAGCTGGAACGCACGCCACCTGACACCTGTCGCGCTGGCGGTCACCGCCGTCTTTATGCTGGCAGGCTGTGAGCAAAACGACGAAACGGTTTCGCTGTATCAAAACGCCGACGACTGCGCGAGCGCAACCGGTAAAGCCGCTGAGTGTACGACGGCCTATAACAACGCCCTCAAAGAAGCGGAACGTACCGCGCCGAAATATGCCTCTCGCGAAGACTGTGTAGCCGAATTCGGTGAAGGCCAGTGCCAGCAGGCACCTGCTCAGGCGGGTATGGCACCGGAAAACCAGGCGCAGGCACAGTCCAGCGGCAGCTTCTGGATGCCGCTGATGGCGGGTTATATGATGGGCCGTTTGATGAGCGGCGGTGCGGGCTACCAGCAGCAGCCGCTGTTTAGCTCCAAAAACCCGAACAGCCCGGCCTACGGTAAATACACCGATGCCTCCGGCAAGGGTTACGGTGCTGCAACGCCAGGCCGTACGATGACCGTACCGAAAACCGCAATGGCGCCGAAACCAGCCACCACCAGCACCATTACCCGTGGCGGCTTTGGTGAGTCTGTTGCCAAACAAACCACCATGCAGCGTAGTGCGACCGGCTCCTCAACTCGCTCAATGGGCGGGTGATCATGGAACGAGTCAGTATTGTTGAGCGCCCGGACTGGCGCGAAAAAGCCACCGAATACGGTTTCAACTTTCACACCATGTACGGCGAGCCGTACTGGTGTGAAGATGCTTACTATAAGCTCACGCTCGCTCAGGTCGAAAAGCTTGAAGAGGTAACCGCAGAGCTGCACCAGATGTGCCTGAAGGTAGTAGAAAAAGTCATCGACAGCGATGAGCTGATGACCAAATTCCGCATTCCGAAGCACACCTGGAGTTTTGTTCGTCAGTCCTGGAAAACGAACCAGCCTTCGCTCTATTCTCGCCTCGATCTGGCATGGGATGGCGTGGGTGAACCGAAGCTTTTAGAAAACAACGCGGATACACCAACCTCTCTGTACGAAGCCGCGTTCTTCCAGTGGATCTGGCTGGAAGATCAGGCGAATGCCGGAAACTTGCCCGAAGGCAGCGACCAGTTCAACAGCCTTCAGGAAAAGTTGATTGAGCGTTTCGTCGAACTGCGTGAACAGCACGGTTTCAACCTGTTGCACCTCGCCTGCTGCCGCGATACCGAAGAAGATCGCGGTACGGTTCAGTATTTGCAGGACTGCGCAGCCGAAGCGGAAGTGGCGACGGAATTCCTCTATATCGAAGATATCGGTTTAGGTGAAAAAGGTCAGTTTACGGACATGCAGGATCAGGTCATCAGCAACCTGTTCAAGCTCTATCCGTGGGAATACATGCTGCGGGAAATGTTCTCTACCAAACTGGAAGACGCCGGCGTGCGCTGGCTGGAACCGGCCTGGAAGAGCATTATCTCCAATAAAGCCCTGCTGCCGATGCTGTGGGAGATGTTCCCGAATCACCCGAACCTGCTGCCTACTTACTTTGCTGAAGATGATTTCCCACCGATGGAGAAATACGTCGTTAAGCCAATCTTCTCCCGAGAAGGGGCAAACGTCTCGATTATCGAAAACGGTAAAACGCTGGAAGCGGTTGAAGGGCCGTACGGTGAAGAAGGGATGATCGTCCAGGCGTTTTATCAACTGCCGAAGTTTGGCGACAGCTATACGTTGATCGGCAGCTGGCTTATTAACGATCAGCCTGCCGGGATTGGCATTCGCGAAGATCGCGCGCTGATTACGCAGGATCTGTCGCGTTTCTACCCGCATATTTTCGTCGAGTAAGACTTGCCCGGTGGCGCTACGCTTACCGGGCCTACGCTCAATATGTAGGTCGGGTAAGGCAAAGCCGCCACCCGATATGTTTTTACCCCACCTGCACCGACAGCATACTCAAGCTCCCCATCTCAATACCGTCGACCGGGATTGTAATAACCTCCTGACCATCCCACGCGCCTAATACATACAGCAATGGCAAGAAGTGTTCCGGCGTCGGGTTAGAGAGCGAACCGCCGTCATGATCCAGATAGTTCACCAAAGGGTGTCGTTCGGCCGGCCCTTGCCAGGTCAGGTTGTCTTTTACATAGTCATTAAAGGCTGTTGCCCAGGGGTACGGCGTATTTTCACCGTGCCAGCGTACCGTACGCAGATTGTGTACCACGTTGCCACTGGCAATCAGCATGATGCCCTCATCACGAAGCGAAGCCAGCTTACGCCCCATCTCCATGTGCCAGGCAGCCGGTTTGGTGCTGTCGATACTCAGTTGCACCATCGGGATATCGGCATCCGGATACATTTTGATCAACACCCCCCATGAGCCGTGGTCAAAGCCCCAGGCTTCTTTGTCCAGCGCAACCGGAACAGGGGCGAGCAGATCAACGAGCCGCTGCGCCAGCTCGGGGGAGCCCGGAGCAGGATAATGCGTGTCATACAGCGCCTGCGGAAAGCCGCCAAAATCATGAATCGTTTTTGGCGCTTCCATAGCCGTCACACCGGTACCCCGGGTAAACCAGTGCGCAGAGACCACCACAATTGCCTTCGGACGCGGTAACGTCTCACCCAGTTGACGCCAGGCACGGGTATAGACATTATCTTCCAGGACGTTCATTGGGCTGCCATGGCCTAAAAACAGTGCTGGCATACGAGAAGAAGACATGGTGATATCCTTAGAGAAGGTGTCAATGTGATGGGCCTACATTACGCGCATTCAGGTGAAGATGAACGCAGATAACCGTGAAGATCATCATCAGGAAATTTGAATGTCAGATATCGCTTAAGGAGAATGCATGTCAGTACCGTTGATTTTGACCTTACTCGCGGGCGCCGCAACCTTTATCGGTGCGTTCCTCGGGGTACTCGGGCAAAAACCCTCTAATCGCCTTCTGGCCTTCTCGCTGGGTTTCGCCGCCGGGATCATGCTGCTTATCTCGCTGATGGAGATGCTGCCCGCCGCGCTTCACACCGAAGGTATGTCGCCTGTTCTGGGCTATGGCATGTTTATCATTGGACTGCTGGGTTATTTTGCGCTCGACCGTATTCTTCCTCACGCGCACCCGCAGGATTTAATGCAAAAAAGCGTTACCCCCATCCCGGGCAATATCAAACGCACGGCCATTCTGCTGACGCTGGGTATCAGCCTGCATAACTTTCCGGAAGGTATCGCCACCTATGTCACGGCCAGCAGCAACCTGGAAATGGGTTTTGGTGTGGCGCTGGCCGTGGCTTTGCACAATATTCCTGAAGGACTTGCCGTTGCCGGGCCCGTTTATGCCGCCACGAGCTCAAAACGTACGGCGGTCTTTTGGGCGGGTATCTCCGGGATGGCTGAAATTCTCGGCGGCGTGTTGGCGTGGCTGATCCTCGGTAGTCTCGTCTCCCCGATTGTGATGGCTGCAATTATGGCTGCCGTGGCCGGGATTATGGTCGCGCTCTCTGTCGATGAGCTGATGCCGCTGGCGAAAGAGATCGATCCCAACAATAACCCCAGCTACGGCGTACTGTGTGGAATGTCAGTGATGGGGATGAGTCTGGTACTGCTGCAAACGGCCGGTATTGGCTAAGAATTTATGCCTCCGTTTTATACGGAGGCTATATATTATTCAAAAAAACAATCCTATATATTTCACCTATAATAACCTGAAAAATATAGACCTGTTAAAATTCCGAAAACCACGCCTCTTAAGATAGCCTGCAAATATTAATTAAAACCATCTAAAAATATATTTAAGTCATGTTAATCGCGTCTCCCCACCCCAATTTGTATACTTCGCGAGTATTCTGAAATTAATATTCACATTATGAATCACTCTGAAAAAGGATATTTTCATGTATATGGGTAAAAAACTACTGTTAGCGACGGCTATGGCAGTCATTGTATCGGGTGCTGCTTTTGCAGATGATCAAGGCTCAGGAAAAATCAAATTCAAAGGTATTGTTATTGACGCACCGTGCAGTATCGCACCAGACAGCGTTGATAAAGAAGTCGATCTGGGTGAAGTGACCACGGCTGTTATCAACGCCAACAAAAAATCTACCCCGGTACCGGTCGATATCAATCTGGAAAACTGCCAGCTTGACGATCCGGCAGACGAGACCGACACGCCAATTACCAAAGTGGATGTGACCTTTACCAGCGCAGCGACAGACGCGGCGAATACCAGCCTGATGAGCAACACCTATGCAAGCGGTGCGCAGAACGTGGGGGTGCGTCTGCTGGATAACGCGGAGTCTGCTATCACGCTGGGAGAGGCCAACGAGGTTGAGTTGCTGGCGGGTTCAACCACCCAGACGCTGCATTTCAAAGCGGTTATGGAAGTCCCTACAGGTAAAACTGCGACGGCAGGCCAGGTTGAAGCCACGGCTAACTACGTCCTGATGTACAAATAATTCTGTTACGTCACGGCACCAGCCGACTGGTAATTCATACCGGTCGGCACTCTCTATTTACTCGAGTAACAGGATGATGACATACAAATTACAATGGATAATCATCATTGCGTCCCTGTTAATGACGAAAGTTGCCTCTGCCACCGAGTTTAATATAAACGCCATCGATAAAGATCAGCGCGGCAGCGTCGATTTATCACTGTTTAAAGATCAAATATCGGTTACGCCGGGAAGCTATTTCGTTACGGTTGCCGTCAATGATATTCCGCTGGCAAATGGCTGGCAGCTTCGCTGGCGAGAAATAAATAACGCCGTTCAGGTCTGTATTCCCCCCGAGCTGGTCGATACCTTTGCGTTGCAGGATGACGTTCGCCACGCTTTGCCTGAGAAAGAGGGATGCGTTGATTTCTCCGCCAGACCCGACATCCGATTTACTTTTGAGCAAGGCAGCCAGACCCTGAAAGTGACCATCCCCCAGGCGTGGCTGCAATACCGTGCGGTTGACTGGATGCCGCCATCCACCTGGGACATCGGCGTGCCGGGCGTACTGCTGGATTACAATCTTTTTGCCAGCCATTATCAGCCCAATAGCGGCAGCAACAATGACAACGCCAATACCTATGGCACCGCCGGTGCGAACATGGGCGCGTGGCGGCTACGCAGCGATTACCAGTACACGCAAAGCCATACTGACGCAGGCTCGGAGCATAATGGACGTTTTTCACGCGTGTATATGTTCCGCCCTCTGCCCTCGATCGGTGCGAAACTGACGTTGGGTGAAACGGATTTCCAGTCCGCAATTTTTGACGCCTTTACCTACACCGGCGCATCGCTAATCAGCGATGAACGTATGCTGCCATGGTCGCTGCGCGGCTATGCCCCGCAGATTACCGGGATAGCGCAAACCAACGCCACGGTAACCGTAAGCCTTGCCGATCGCGTGATTTACCAGAGTAAAGTGCCGCCAGGCCCTTTTGTTATTCAGGATCTTAACCAGTCGGTTCAGGGCACGCTGGACGTCAAAGTCACGGAAGAGGATGGACGCGTCAGCACCTTCCAGGTCTCGGCCGAATCCGTACCATTTTTAACGCGCAAGGGTCAGGTGCGCTACAAGCTCGCGGCGGGTAAAGCGCGCCAGGGCGCCTCCCATGACGTTGAAGATAACGCCTTCATGAGCGGCGAATTTTCCTGGGGCATGCTGTCGCACACCTCCCTGTATGGCGGTACGCTGGCCGATGGCGACCGCTATCGTTCCCTCGCTGCCGGGATCGGCCAGAATATGGCCTGGCTGGGGGCGCTCTCTTTTGACGTCACGCAGGCCACCAGCCAGCTGCCACACCAGCGCAGCCAGACGGGATACAGCTATCGCATTAACTACAGCAAGCGTTTCGATACCACCGGCAGTCAGCTTACGCTCGCCAGCTACCGCTACTCAGATCCACAGTTTTTGAGCTACGCCCGCTACCTTGATTATGACGACGGTGACCGCCAGTCGGAAAAACAAACCCTGAGCGTGACGGCAAGCCAGTACATTTCGGCGTTATCCCTGAACCTGTACGTCAATATGCTGCGTCAGACATGGTGGAATGATTCACCCTCCACGACCGGCAGTATCACGGCGGGCTACAACTTTGATATGGGCCGCTGGAAGAACCTTGGCGTAACCCTGTCCTGGAGTAAAACGCATTACGATGAGAAAGACGAAAGTGACGATACTCAGTTCTATCTCTCGCTCAGCGTACCGCTCGATCCCGATCATCGCCTTAACTATGACCTGCGTAACCGCGATACGCTGAGCCATAACGTGTCGTGGTATGACACGTCGGATCGCAATAACACCTGGGGCGTTTCCGCGGGCGCGGAGAGCGGGAAGCCAGACTCCGGCGCGCAGGTCAGCGGGAATTATCAGCATTATTCTGCGTACGGCGATCTCAATCTCTCCGGCAGTTATAAAGCTGACGAATATAACTCCCTCAGCGCAAGCTGGAGCGGTTCCTTCACCTCAACAGCGAAAGGCGCCGCGCTGCACCGGCGCAGCTACGGTAATGAACCCCGCGTAATGGTCAGCACCGACGGGGTAGGCAATATCCCGCTGAATATGTCGCGAGATGAAACCAACCGTTTTGGCATCGGCGTTTTACCGTCATTTTCCAGCTATTCCCCCTCCAGCGTGCAGGTCAATATGAACAACCTTCCGGATGGCGTGGACGTGGACAGCCGCGTCGTGACCTCAACCTGGACTGAGGGGGCCATTGGTTTTCGTCAGATTGCCACGCGTGCAGGTCAGGACGTGGCAGGCGTTCTGCGGATGTCATCAGGAACGCCACCGCTCGGGGCGATTGTTCGCCTGGAAGAAAGCGATTTGCAGGTTGGGATGGTGGCCGATGAAGGCCACGTCTGGCTGGGCGCCGTTGAGCCAGAACAGCAGTTTCGCGTGACATGGGGCGACAACCAACAGTGTCGCTTCTCGTTACCTTCTCACTTAGAAAACAGTATGCAGTTGATACTGCCGTGTCAGTAAGAAATCATCATGAAATTAACGCCGATTAAAAGCCTGTGCCTGATGCTAATCAGCACAGCATTTACCACCCATGCGGCCATTAACCTGGACCGCACGCGCATTGTTTTTCCAGAAAGCGACAAAGCCAGCAGCCTGAAATTGGACAACCAGAGCAAGGCGCTGCCTTATCTGGCGCTCTCCTGGATTGAAGATGAAAAGGGGCAAAAAGAAGATACGCACTTTATGGCGCTTCCCCCTATTCAACGTATCGAAGCAGGCGCCTCGTCGCTGGTAAGAATTGTTAAACAAGCCGCTACCCGCCAGCTGCCAAAAGACAGGGAATCGCTGTTTTATTTCAACCTGCGTGAAGTACCGCCAAAAAGCACCAGCGCCAGCGAGGAGCGCAGCGTGATGCAGGTTGCCATGCAGAGCCGAATTAAGCTGTTCTGGCGTCCGGAAGCGATTCGCAAAAAATCTGGCGAACTGACTGAAATGCGCATGGAAATTACCGCCAGCGCGAAAGGACTCACGATCCACAACCCTACGCCGTACTACATCACGCTGGCGTGGCTGAGCAAAAATGCCAAAACCATGCTGCCGGGTTTTGACAGTCTGATGATTGCGCCTTTCGCCACGGCAACCGCCTCTACCGGCGATTACCACGGTAGTTATTACAGCATCGGCTATATCGACGATTACGGCGCCCTAAAAAAAGTCGACGTGCAGTGCACCGGAACGGCGCAATGTAAACTTACCGAACGGAAAATCGATAAAGATGCGAAAGCTCGCTAGTTTGCTGGTTACCCTGCTGCTTTCAGCGCTGCCTTTGAAAGACGCGCTGGCGCTTAACTGCTATCTGGGTGGATCTGGCGGCCCCGTCGAGGAGACAAAAACGATCACCCCTTTTGCCATACCCAGCAACGCACAGGTTGGCCAAAAAATATGGGAGTCTGATGACATTAAAATTCCGGTGACGTGTGATAACAACGTCACGAGCAATTTTGAGCCGGAAGATGTCTTTGCATGGGTGAACCCTTATCCTGCCGCAACCGATCCCTATTATGAACTGGGCGTCACCTATGAAGGCATAGATTACGATGCCACGGGCCAGCCCAACGGCGTGGATACCCGCCAGTGTCTGGACAACGATAACATCACCATTTACACCGCGGATCAAATCCGCCAGATGGGTTGGGAGAATCGCATCTGCTCCGGCAATCCGGATGATATCCATATTTCACGCACGTTCGTCGCCCGATTACGGCTTTTCGTGAGAATTAAGACTATGCCGCCACATGGTTATGTCAGTTCGCTCAGCGATTACATCGTTGTGCAGTTTGACGGTAAGGGTGGCGTGAATCAGATGGCCGACGCGAAGAACCTCAAGTATCACATCAACGGACTGCAAAACATTACGGTGCTTGATTGCGGAGCGACGTTTAGCATTTTCCCTGAAAATCAGGAGATCGACTTCGGCGCCTTCAGCGCGCGCGACATTGTGAATCAGCAGACGCGTATGCGCACGTTTTCAATACGAACCACCAAAGTGCAGGATGCCCAATGCTCGGACGGATTTAAGATGGACTCGTCGTTTTACACAACCGAAACGCTTAGCGCAGACGACACCGCGGTACTGATAGGGAATGGGTTAAAGCTGCGTATTCTTAACGGAACGGAGCCTTACACCTTCAACCAGTACAAGGAGTACGCCGATTTTACGGGCGATACGATGAATGTTGAGCAAAACTACACGGCTGAACTTTCACGGGAAGAAGGGAAAGCGATTCAGTCCGGGCCGTTTGAAACCGTGGTACTCTTCAAAATTAACTACCACTAGAAACAAAAAAGCCGGGTTTCCCCGGCTTTTTCACATCAGCATGTTTAGCTGGCTTTGCGCTCGTGCGCCCGGCGGTACTCAACCAGATCTTCAATCGTCACCACTGGCATATTGTGCAGTCGCGCAAAGGTGATGCACTCCGGCGCGCGCGCCATGGTGCCATCATCGTTGGTCAGTTCGCACAGCACGCCTGCGGGTTTGAAGCCAGCCAGCGTAACCAGATCGATGGTCGCTTCGGTATGACCACCACGGGTCAGCACGCCGCCCGGCTGCGCGCGCAGCGGGAAGACGTGACCAGGGCGGTGCAGATCGGATGGTTTCGCACCATCAGCAATCGCTGCACGCACGGTAGTCAGGCGGTCAGCCGCCGACACACCGGTGGTTACGCCATGCGCTGCTTCAATGGTCACGGTGAAGCCGGTACCAAAGGCGCTGGTGTTGTTTTCAACCATCATCGGCAGATCAAGCTGCTTGCGACGGTCTTCGGTGATGCACAGGCATACGATGCCGCTACCGTGACGGATGGTCAGCGCCATCTGCTCAACGGTCATGTTCTCGGCGGCAAAAATCATGTCGCCTTCGTTTTCACGGTTTTCATCGTCAAGCACCATCACACCGCGGCCTTCGCGCAGTGCATCCAGTGCATGCTCAACACGTTGAGTTGAAGTGCCAAAAGAGGAAAGTAGCGTCTGATTCATGGTAAAAAAACCTCATTAACTTTATGGTTACCAGAATCAGGGCAGTCTTAGGAGCGCCGTACTAGCGGCAAAAAAATAACGTGAGCGGGCCATGCCCGACTGGATCGTTACTCTCTCCCATCCGGACTCTAACCGTCGGCCCCGGAATTACACCGGATCTGCTGACCTTTGAGAATTCACCCAAAGCGCTCGCGGGCTTTCAGCGTTAAGCTGATTTACCGCCGGTGGGGAATTTCGCCCCGCCCTGAGAATAAGCGAGATAACTATAACGCTATTGATTACCCTGGGCAATGCATAAGCTTCAAACAATTTTGTTTAACCCACGGCATGACGCGCTACAATAGGCACTAACACCTTTTCATCAAGGGAAACGACAATGATTGACCCAAAGAAAATTGAGCAGATCGCGCGTCAGGTTCATGAGTCCATGCCGAAAGGTATTCGTGAGTTTGGTGATGACGTTGAGAAGAAAATCCGCCAGACGTTGCAGGCACAGTTGGTTCGCCTTGATTTAGTCAGTCGCGAAGAGTTTGACGTGCAGACGCAGGTGCTGCTGCGCACCCGCGAGAAGCTGGCGCTGCTGGAACAGCGTCTGAGCGAGCTGGAGAGCCGCAATGCGCCGGAAGAAGTGAAGCCAGCGCCAGCTATTCCACCGGTGGATGACCAGGCATAAGTGCGGCCTGATGCCCTCACCCCAGCCCTCTCCCACAGGGAGAGGGTGAAAAACGAACGGGCCAACAGGCCCGTTTTTTACTGACTGTCTTTCTGGATCTTCTTAATGATGTTGGTGGTTGAACACCCGTCCTCAAAGTTGAGCACCATCACTTCACCACCATTTGCCCAGACCTCTTCGCTACCTGCGATTTGCTCTGGTTTGTAATCACCGCCCTTCACCAGCAGGTCAGGCAGGATCCCGGCAATCAGGCGCTGCGGGGTGTCTTCTTCAAATGAGACCACCCAGTCCACCGCTTCCAGCGCGCCGAGCACTATCATGCGCTGCTCCAGCGGGTTCACCGGACGCGTTTCACCCTTCAGACGTTTGGTTGAAGCATCGCTGTTGACCGCCACAATCAGGCGATCGCCCAGCTTACGCGCATTCGCCAGATACGAGACATGACCCGCATGCAGGATGTCGAACACGCCGTTGGTCATCACCACTTTTTCACCGCGTTTGCGCGCGGCAGCAACGGCCACTTTCAGCTCGTCTTCGGTCATGACGCCAAAGCCGGTATCCGCACGCCCACGCACCGCGTTTTCCAGCTCGACTGGCGAAACGGTGGAGGTCCCGAGTTTACCAACGACCACGCCCGCCGCGGCGTTCGCGAAGTAGCATGCTTCTTCCAGGGAGTTACCCGCCGCCAGCGTCGCCGCCAGCACGCCAATCACCGTATCACCGGCACCGGTCACGTCGTACACTTCCTGCGCCTGGGTTGGCATATGCAGCGGCGCCTTGCCCGGTTGCAGCAGCGTCATGCCCTGCTCGGAACGGGTCACCAGCAGCGCAGACAGCTCGAAATCAGCGATGATTTTCATGCCGCGCTCAACCAGCTCTTCTTCAGTTTTGCACTTGCCCGCCACCGCTTCGAATTCAGAGAGGTTTGGCGTCAGCAGGGTTGCGCCGCGATAGCGCTCGAAATCGGTGCCTTTCGGATCGATCAGCACCGGTACGCTGGCTTTACGCGCCAGCTGGATCATGGTCTGCACGCTCGCCAGCGCGCCTTTGGCATAATCAGACAGCACCAGCGCGCCGATATTACCCAGCGCCTGGCTAATACGCTCGTGTAGCGGCTCAGGATCAACGCCTTCGAATCCTTCTTCGAAATCGAGGCGGATCAGCTGCTGATTACGCGACAGGACGCGAAGCTTGGTGATGGTTGGGTGGGTCGGAACAGAAACGAAGTCGCACTTCACGTTCACGTCCGCCAGCGACTGACTCAGGGCACGCGCCGCATCGTCAATGCCGGTCAGGCCCACCAGACGCGAATGCGCGCCCAGCGAGGCTATGTTCATCGCCACGTTTGCCGCGCCGCCTGGACGCTCTTCAATGGTGTCGACCTTAACTACCGGCACCGGCGCTTCCGGAGAGATACGGCTGGTCGGCCCATACCAGTAGCGATCCAGCATCACATCACCGACAACCATAACTCCAGCACGTTCAAACTCTGGCAGTGTTACTTTCATTCCTGACTCCAGAAAGATTCACAATTTGCGCGCGATAATATCACACTTGTTTTGTTACGCACGGTTCCACCAGCCACTTCTGCCAGCTTGTGGTCACCTGCGCGCGTTCATCGGCGAAACAGTCCAGCGCCACATGGCCCGGCTGTTCCTGTAAGGCCAGATGGTGCAACTCATCACGCAGCGTGGTGTAGGCGCGGGTTAATGCCTGCGCCTCCTGCTCATCCATAATGTCGTTCTGCGCCAGCAGTTCCAGTATGCGCACGTTATCCGACCAGCGGGTCAGCTTCGGCTTATCGTGCGCGTGCAGCAGCACCAGGTACTGAGTGATAAACTCGATATCGGTAATGCCGCCTTCATCGGCTTTGATATCAAAGCGATCGCGATGTTTGTTGCCAAGGTGCGCGCGCATCTTCTCCCGCATTTCCCGCACTTCGGTTTGCAGCGTACTGCCCTCGCGCGGGGTCGCCATGACCGCCTTGCGGATCGCATCGAACTGCGTTTTGAGCTGCGGATCGCCGTATACCACGCGGGCGCGCACCAGCGCCTGATGCTCCCACGTCCAGGCTTCGTTCTTCTGATAGTCGGCGAAAGCCTCCGTCGAGGTGACCAGCATGCCTGCCGCGCCGGACGGGCGCAGACGCGCATCCACTTCATACAGAATGCCGGATGAGGTGCGGGTGCTGAACAGGTGCATGATGCGCTGGGCCAGACGCAGGTAGAACTGCCGCCCGTCAATCTCACGTTCGCCGTCGGTCATGACGTCTGCCGGACAGTCGTGGAGGAAAATCAGATCCAGATCGGAGCTGTAGCCCAGCTCCCAGCCGCCCAGCTTGCCGTAACCCACCACCGCAAAACCGCGGCCTTCGCGCTCTGCAAGGTGTTTCGGCTGCCCGTAGCGGGCCACCATCTGCACCCACGCCTGATGGACAACCGCGTCGATGATCGCTTCCGCCAGCCAGGTTAAGTGATCGCTCACTTTCATTACCGGCAGGGTGCCGGCGATATCTGCCGCCGCCACGCGCAGCATCTGCGCCTGCTTAAACTGACGAAGCGCCTCAAGCTGTTGCTCTTCGTCCTCTTCCGGTACGCGCAGCAGATACTGACGCAGCTCGTCGCGGTAGGCATCCGTCGCCGTCGGCTGATACAGCGTATTCGGGTCGAGCAGTTCGTCCAGCAGCAGCGGATAACGCGCCAGCTTGTTCGCCACCATCGGCGAGGCGGCACAGAGGGAAATCAGGTGCTTCAGCGCGCCGGGAAACTCGCTTAACAGTTCGAGGTAAGTGGTACGCGTGACGATCCCGCTCAGCAGCGGCATCATGCGCGACAGCGGCACCGGCGCATCCTCGCGGGAGCAGACATCGCTCAGCAGATGCGGCATCAGATGATCCAGCACCTGACGACCGCGTGGGCCAATGGCGCGTTTGTTCAGTTCGAAGCGGAAATCGGCAATCAGCGCCACCACGCGATGGCGGGCATCGTCGCTTAAGTGCGCCAGCACCGGCGTGGTGTCATCTTCCTGGAGCGCGTCCTGCCACAGCTCGCGCCAGTGCTCGGAGAGCGCATCGTCCTGCGATTCGCTTTCGTCGTCGCCGATCAGATCGTTAAAGATGCGGCGCACGCCCGCCATATGCGCTTCCAGCCGTTGCGTCAGCGCCGCCCAGTCATCCACCCGCATCCCCCAGGCCAGACGCGCCCGGTTCAGCTCGTCGCCCGGTAACGTCTGGGTCTGTTCGTCGTTGATACTTTGCAGCAAATTTTCCAGACGACGCAGGAAAAGATAAGAGTCACGCAGCGTTTGCGCATCGCCTTCCGGCAGCAGATGCAGCTGCTCGATAGCGCTCAGCGTCGGCAGCAGCGAGCGGGATTGCAGAGAAGGTTCACGCCCGCCGCGTATCAGCTGGAAGACCTGGACGATAAATTCGATCTCACGAATACCGCCCGCGCCGAGCTTGATGTTGTCCTTCAGGCCACGGCGACGCACCTCGCGGGCAATCATCCCTTTCATATTTCGCAGGGACTGGATCACGCTGAAGTCGATGTAGCGGCGGAACACAAACGGGCGCAGCATGGCGCGCAGCTCGTTGGCCCAGGCATCGTCGCTGTCACCCATGATCCGCGCTTTGACCATCGCGTAACGCTCCCAGTCGCGACCCTGCTCCTGGTAATAATCTTCCAGCGCGGCAAAGCTCAGCACCAGCGGACCGCTGTCGCCAAACGGACGCAAACGCATATCCACGCGGTAGACAAAACCATCCTGGGTGGGCTGATCCAGTGCCTTAATCAGCCGCTGCCCCAGGCGAGTAAAGAACTGGGCGTTGTCCAGCTCGCGACGACCGCCGCGCGTGGAGCCGTTCTCCGGCCAGGCAAAAATCAGGTCGATGTCTGAGGAGAAATTAAGCTCGCAGCCGCCCAGCTTGCCCATCCCCAGAATCAACAGCGGTTGCGGAACCCCGTCTTCGCTGCACGGCGTGCCCCACTCTTTACAGCAGGCGGCGTAGAGCCAGTCCCGCGCGGCGACAATCAACGTCTGCGCCAGCTCGCTCAACTGCTGCAAGGCACTCTCTTCGCTCACCAGCTCCAGCGCCTGCGCCCAGGCAATGCGTACCATCACCCGGCGGCGGAACTGACGCAGTACGCGCATCAGCGTGGCTTCGTCTGCCACCTCTGCCAGCGCGGTTTGCAGCCAGCCAGCATAATGCCGCCACTCGTCAGCCTGCGGCGGCGCGCTTTCCAGCTCTGCCAGCCAGTCCGGGTTGGCGCTGACGCTCTCCTGCACAAAATCACTGAACGTGAGCACGCTTTTCGCCTGCTCGCTTAACGATGACGCGGGTAACGACTCAGGCAGGCGTTCGCAAACGGTCTGCCAGTGCTGCTGTAACTGCGAAGAAAGCGGCATATCAGGGGTTCCTTGCCAGAATTAACGTTTTCCGCTGTGCAGCCAGTACGGATCCTGCGAAATGGCCTCGTTGCGGAAATGCTCGATTTCGATCTGCTGACGGGTCTCTATGGCATGCTTCAGCCCCTGCCAGTTCTCCAGCCAGGCCTGCGCCTTCACGCCCTCATACGCACCTGACAGCAGCAACATGCTGTCGATGTTACGCGCCAGGCGGGGAAGCTGATCGCCATACTGGTCGCCCAGCGGATGCGCAAAGGTGGTTCTCAGCTCGGCCGCGTGACGGGAGAGGTGGATATCCGCAAAACGTTTGAAGTTTTCCGCGATTTTGGTCTGCCCTTTCGCATCGAGGAACGTGCGCCAGCCGCGCGTCACCAGAAACTCGGTCAGCGCCAGTTTCGCGCCGGCGTTTTGCGGGCTGTAGATCGCCGTTTGTGCCGACACGTCGGAAAGCATCAGCGTTTCGGTTTGAGTGAGCAAATCACGTAAGTGAGTGCTGGCTTTACGCGGTACAATGCCGCCAAAGAGCGTCAGGGTATGACGCACCAGCCCCATAGCGGCCAGCACCTGTTTTTTGGCATTTTTCACGTTACGCGCCCACAGCTCCTCGTGGTACTGCCACTGAGAGAGCGCCAGCTCCAGCGCCGCTTCCATGCCCTGCTCAACGGAGGCTTTCGGCACAACGCGCAGAATCGGGGTTTCTCGCAGCACGCGCGGCGCATTCCCGGCGGCCAGGTGATAGCCGCGTGCCGCTTTACTCAGGCTGCCCTGACGCAGGCCAGGCTGGTTCACCAGCTTGTGCGCCAGCTTCAGCACGTCGCTCGCCTCGCCTTCCAGCAGTTCGAGTTCCAATTCGCAGATCGGCTCCTGCTCTTCACCCGCCTTAATTTCACCCCGATCAAACGCGATCTCAATGCGGCTCTTGCCTTCCGTCACCAGCCATTTTTCGCGCCAGAAATCGGTGCTGAACAGCGGTTGCGCCTCTGCCGACAGCGTTGCGGGCAGCGTTCCTTCCGGCCACACTTCCGCCGGAAAACGATCCAGCTCAAGTTCTGGCTTACTGATGTCGATATTGTATTCCGGACGCTGGTGCAAACCGCCCACCACGCGACCGGCGATTTTCATCGTCATCTCGTAGCGCCCGTTCGCACCCCGGATGCGCAGGCCCATATCGTGGTTGCGCAGCCAGTTGTCCGGCGTTTCGTAATAGATGTTGAGCAGCTGTACGGGTTCATGGTGCTCGCCGGACAGCGTATTCAGATGCTGGCGGAGCGCGTCAGCGCTGTCTTTTTCGACGATAAACTTTAATTCGATCTCTTGTGCCATAGCCTTGTACTTTTGCGTGCGTCACAGACGCGTCGATGAAGGCGAACTTCCTCGCCATTTGTTTGTCAGTACATAGTATTTTGCGCCAAATTGCCACGCAATGAGCAATTTGACGGGCGTAAAAGTTTAAAGCGGTGGAAATCATGACACAGATGATTCCGATTGATGATGAATCCTTTGCGTAGCGACACTGATACCACTACTATCGTTCCACTTTTTATGAAAATAACGACTGATATGCTTAAATTACGCCTGATTGGACTTACTTTACTCGCTTTTAGCGCCGCAACCGCGGTCCACGCTGAAGAGAAACGTTACGTTTCTGATGAACTGAATACCTGGGTACGCAGCGGCCCTGGAGACAATTATCGCCTCGTTGGTACGGTAAATGCTGGCGAGGAAGTGACTCTGCTGCAAACCAATGCAGACACCAATTACGGTCAGGTTCGTGACAGCTCTGGCCGCACCTCATGGATCCCGCTGAAAGAGCTGAGCACGGTGCCAAGCCTGCGCACCCGCGTGCCGGATCTGGAAAATCAGGTGAAAACCCTGACCGATAAGCTGAACAACATTGACGGCACCTGGAACCAGCGCACCGCAGAGATGCAGCAGAAAGTGGCGCAAAGCGACAGCGTGATCGCCGGTCTGAAAGACGAAAATCAGAAGCTGAAAAATGAGCTCATCGTCGCGCAGAAGAAAGTGAACGCCGCGAATCTACAGCTGGATGACAAACAACGCACCATCATCATGCAGTGGTTTATGTATGGCGGCGGAGTGCTGGGCGTCGGTCTGGTGCTGGGTCTGGTGCTTCCTCACCTTATCCCAAGCCGTAAACGTAAAGACCGCTGGATGAACTAACTCGTCTTCTCTGCCACACTTACGTATCATCTTGCGAAAAGAGAAAACGGGAGTGTTGGCGTGAAGAGTTATCTGGTCGGTGGTGCGGTACGTGATGCGTTATTAGGTCTGCCGGTCAAAGATAAAGACTGGGTCGTGGTCGGTGCCACGCCCGAAGCGATGATTGACGCGGGCTACCAGCAGGTAGGCCGCGATTTTCCTGTGTTCCTCCATCCGAAAAGCCGGGAAGAGTACGCCCTGGCGCGTACCGAACGGAAATCCGGTTCCGGTTATACCGGCTTCACCTGCTATGCCGCGCCGGATGTGACGCTGGAGCAGGACTTACTGCGCCGCGATCTCACCATTAATGCCCTGGCGCAGGACGAAAACGGCCATATTATCGACGTCTACGGCGGCCAGAACGATCTGCGCGACCGTCTTTTACGCCATATCTCCCCCGCCTTTTCTGAAGATCCATTACGCGTACTGCGCGTGGCGCGTTTTGCCGCTCGTTATGCCCATCTCAGCTTCCGCATCGCCGACGAGACGATGGCGCTGATGACGGCCATGACCGACGCGGGCGAGCTGGAACATCTGACGCCAGAACGCGTCTGGAAAGAGACCGAAAACGCCCTGACTACCCGCAATCCACAGGTCTTTTTCCAGGTTCTGCGCGACTGCGGGGCGCTGAAAGTGCTGTTCCCGGAAATAGACGCGCTGTTTGGCGTGCCCGCCCCGGCGAAATGGCACCCGGAAATTGATACCGGCATTCACACCCTGATGACGCTGAGCATGGCCGCCATGCTCAGCCCGGAGGTGGACGTGCGCTTTTCCACCCTCTGCCATGACCTCGGCAAAGGGTTAACGCCAAAGGAGTTGTGGCCACGCCACCACGGGCACGGTCCGGCTGGCGTGAAGCTGGTTGAAGGGCTTTGCCAGCGCCTGCGCGTGCCGAATGACATTCGCGATCTGGCAAAACTGGTGGCCGAGTTTCACGACCTGATCCACACCTTCCCGATCCTGAAACCCGCCACCATCGTCAGGCTGTTTGATAACATCGACGCCTGGCGCAAACCGCAGCGCGTGGAGCAAATTGCGCTGACCAGCGAAGCCGACGTGCGCGGCCGCACCGGGTTTGAAGCGTCCGATTATCCACAAGGTCGTTTGCTGCGTGAGGCGTGGGACGTGGCGAAAGCGGTGCCAACAAAAGAGGTGGTGGAGGCAGGATTTAAAGGCCCGGCGATCCGCGAAGAGCTGACGAAGCGGCGGATTGATGCGGTTGCAGCGTGGAAGGAAAAACGTTGCCCTCAGCCGAAAGACTGAGGGCGGTCGGTCATCAGAAGAAGACCACGTACACGGCAGCCGCGACGATAAAGCGGTAGATCGCGAACGGAATAAACGAAATACGCTTAATCAGTTGCAGGAAGGTTTTGATGGCGATCAGCGCCACGATAAAGGCGGTGATAAAGCCCACGGCGAACATCGGAATGTCGCCCACGGTCAGGAAGCCGATGCTTTTGTAGAGATCCAGCGCGGTGGCGCCCATCATCATCGGCACCGCCAGCAGGAACGAGAACTCAGACGCCGCGTAACGGCTCACGCCCATCAGCATCCCGCCGGAAATGGTTGCCCCTGAACGGGAGAAGCCCGGCCACAGCGCCAGACACTGGAAGCAGCCAATCATAAACGCCTGGCGATACGTCATATCGTCCAGACCTTCCGCACGCGGGGTTTTTGGCTTCAGCACTTCGGCGGCAATCAGCAGGAAGCCGCCGACAACCAGCGCGTACATCACGTTAATCGGGTTGAAGAGCGATTTAATGGTGTCGTGGAACACCAGCCCCAGCACCACCGCCGGGATCATCCCGAGCAGAATATGAATCAGCGTCAGGCGCCCTTTGCCCTCTCCTTCACGCTGCGGCAAACGCCCGAAGTGGATACCGATCAGACCAAACAGACGTCGCCAGAACATCACGACCACCGCCAGGATAGAGCCCAGCTGAATAACCACCTCAAACGTCTTTGCGGTATCGCCTTCAAAGCCCAGGAGATGGCCAACGATAATCATATGGCCCGTACTGGACACCGGCAAAAACTCCGTCAATCCTTCGACCACACCCAGTATTGCCGCCACCAGCAGCGAGTGCATATCGCTCATCTATAAACCCCTAAAAAGATATAAAAAAACGGTGTCCCACGCGGACAACCGTGAAAGATACAGCTTTAAGACCGATATAACCTAAAATGGTTTAGCTATTATGACGTTAAATCTTTCCTTTCAGATTTGTGCCACGCTCGATGATCACGCCTACATTGGCGGCGCGCGCCACCGCTCCCGGCTTGCTTAGCTTAATGCGCACCCATGGGGAGTTAAATCTGCTCAGCAGCAGGTCTGCTACCTCTTCCGCCACGCGTTCTACCAGCGCAAAACGTTGCCCTTCCACATGGGCGATGACCGTTTCACTGATGTCGGCGTAGCTCAGACAGTCATTCACATCATCGCTTTTTGCTGACTTGCGGTTGTCCCAGCCCATTTCGATATCGAACACCAGTTTCTGCTCGATGGTCTGTTCCCAGTCGTAAACACCAATTGTGGTGATTACCGAAAGTTGCTCTATAAATACAATATCCATCACGACCTGCCTGCTTTTTGGCTAAACCGGATACCACTTCCGGCGAATTATGCGTATTATCCACAGATGCTGAGAATACAGATACATTTTCAAAACGGAACAGCGTTATGAGTGCAATCGCGCCTGGAATGATTATCCTCGCCTACCTTTGCGGCTCAATCTCCAGCGCCATTCTGGTCTGCCGCATCGCCGGGTTGCCTGACCCGCGTGAAAGTGGTTCCGGGAATCCGGGGGCGACCAATGTACTACGAATTGGCGGCAAGGGAGCAGCCGTAGCGGTTTTGATTTTTGATGTTCTGAAAGGAATGCTTCCCGTCTGGGGCGCGTATGCGCTCGGCGTCACACCCTTCTGGCTGGGGCTGATTGCCATCGCCGCCTGCGTCGGCCACATCTGGCCCGTTTTCTTTGGTTTTAAAGGCGGTAAAGGCGTTGCCACCGCGTTTGGCGCGATTGCGCCGATCGGCTGGGATCTCACCGGCGTGATGGCGGGCACCTGGCTGCTGACCATCCTGCTGAGCGGTTATTCGTCGCTGGGCGCCATCGTCAGCGCACTGATCGCCCCGTTTTATGTCTGGTGGTTTAAACCGCAGTTTACCTTCCCGGTGTCGATGCTCTCGTGTCTGATCCTGTTGCGCCACCACGACAACATTCAGCGCCTGTGGCGGCGTAAGGAAACGAAGATCTGGACGAAGCTCAGGCGTAAAAAGAAAGACGCTCAGTAAACCGTTCGTTATGCCTTATAACCAAATGTGATTTTTGTCACCTTCTGCCTGTGGTAACTGTTAGAGACACAACACAACCACACAAAAAGAAAATGGCAGAAATCACAGATTCAACTCCCCTTCCAACGGCAGGAAATACCCCGGATGGCGACATCAAGTGGGTACGTAGCGCATCGGACGTTTCACGTCTCGTTAATGACGGCTCTCAGGGCCGGGCCAATGCCCGCATCGTGGTCGGTATCGCGCTCGGGGGAATTTTCCTCGATGCCTACGATCTCGGCGCGCTGGCATTCGGCATCAAAGACATCACCCGCGAATTTAACCTGACGCCCGCCGGTACCGGCATGGTGGCCTCGGCGATTACCTTTGGCGCGATTGTCGGGGCGCTGCTCGGCGGCTATCTTACGGATAAAATCGGGCGCTACCGCGTCTTTATGGCCGACATGGTGTTCTTTGTCGTTGCCGCTATCGCCTGTGCGCTGGCCCCTAACGAATATGTGCTGGCGGGCGCGCGCTTTGTGATGGGTCTTGGCGTTGGGATCGACCTTCCCGTCGCGATGGCGTTTCTCAGCGAGTTCGCCAGGCTGAAAGGCCCGGGGAATAAAGCCTCCAGCGTCGCAATGTGGTGCCCCACCTGGTACGCGGCCATCAGCATCTCTTATCTTCTGGTGCTCTTCTTTTACGCCGTGCTGCCGGAAAGCCACAGCGACTGGCTCTGGCGTCTGATCCTTGGCTTTGGCGCGGTGCCCGCGCTGGTGATTATCGCCATCCGCAGCCGCTATATGAGCGAATCCCCGGTCTGGGCGGCGAATCAGGGCAATCTGAAGGAGGCGGCGTCCATCCTGCGGCAGTCTTACAATATTAATGCCCACGTACCGCAGGATGCGCTCGACCAGCCCGCGCCTGTCGTGAACAAGGCAAAATGGTCGAACTACCTGAACCTGTTCCGCGGTATCTATCTGCGGCGTACCACGCTCGCCACGCTGCTGTCAGTGGTCTCCTCGTTCGCCTATAACGCCGTAGCCTTTGGCCTGCCGGTGATCATCTCCAGCTTCTTTGTGCAGTCGATGCTGACCACCATTCTGATCTCGCTGGCGCTTAACCTGCTGTTCGCATTTGTCGGCGGGCTGCTGGCGGTGCGCTATGTTCCGCGCTTCGGCGCATGGCGGATGTCACTGGCGGGTTATGCGTGCCAGCTTGCGGCACTGCTCGGCCTGGCGCTGATTGGCCGCCCTGACGGGGCTACGGAAGGCGTGGTCGCCGTCGCGATGCTGGCGCTGTTCCTGTTTGGTCAGGGTTTTGGTCCAGGTGCGCACACCATGACGTTTGCCTCCCTGAGCTACCCGACCTCGCTGCGCGGCGTGGGCGTGGGGCTTAACCAGACGCTGATGCGCAGCAGTTCAACGCTGTCACTGTTTCTGTTCCCGCTGCTGGTCGCCTCGCTGGATACCGCCGTGTTCTGGGTGATTGCGCTGGCGCCGTTTATCGGTCTGGCGTCGCTGCTGGCGATCCGCTGGGAGCCGTCGGGGTATGATGTGGATGCAGAGGATTATCGCTAGCCTTTCTTGCCGGGTGGCGCTGCGCTTACCCGGCCTACATTACTGAAACCGGCTCACATGAGCCGTTTTTTTATCCATAAGCGACTCATATGACAGCCTTCATTTCCGCCAGGGCATACTGAAACGTACCCCGATAGTGTGGAAATGGAAGCACCATGTTAGCAACTCAGGTCACTGATAATTCATACAAAGGCTGGCAGGCCTCGCTTGCCCTCCAGTTTTGTCATACCCCTGAGAAAACCCTCCTCCATTCCGCGCGTCACAGCGGGCCGCTCACCGTTCAGCGTCCGTTTTATCCCGAAGGGGAAACCTGCCACCTTTACCTGCTGCACCCGCCAGGCGGAATTGTGGGCGGAGATACGCTGGATATTTCCGTGCGGCTCGACGCCAAAAGCCATGCCCTCATTACCATGCCCGGCGCCAGCAAGTTCTATCGCAGCAACGGCCCGCTGGCCTGCCTCAGTCAGCATTTTTACCTCGACGAAGAGGCCACGCTGGAGTGGCTGCCGCAGGACACCATTATTTTCCCCGGCGCTAACGCCGCGCTGCGTTCCGTCTTTCACCTGCACGCCACCAGCACGCTGCTGGCGTGGGAGCTGTACTGTCTGGGCCGTCCGGTGATAAACGAAACCTTCAGCCACGGCACGCTGGAGAACCGCCTTGAGGTGTGGGTGGATGGCGAGCCGCGTCTGATTGAGCGACTGCATCTCAGCGGTGGCGATCTGACGCCCGTCGCGGACCATCCGTGGGTCGGCACGCTGCTGTTCTATCCGGCCCGGGAAGCACTTCTCGACGCGGTGCGTGCGCTTCTCGCCCCGCTGGAAAACGTTGGCGGGGCGACGCTCACCGACGATCTGCTGTCGGTGCGTTTTCTCTCCCACGACAACCTGATTTGTCAGCGGGTGATGCGCGATATCTGGCAGTCGCTTCGCCCGCTTTTAACTTCCAAAACCGCCTGTTCGCCGCGCATCTGGCAAACATAAGAGAAACGCTATGGAACTGACTCCCAGAGAAAAAGACAAGCTGTTGCTGTTCACCGCCGCGCTGGTTGCCGAACGCCGCCTCGCGCGCGGGGTAAAGCTCAACTACCCGGAATCGGTCGCGCTGATCAGCGCCTTTATTATGGAAGGCGCGCGCGATGGCGAAACCGTCGCCTCGCTGATGGAAGCCGGCCGCCACGTCCTGACGCGCGATCAGGTGATGGAAGGCGTGCCGGAGATGATCCCGGATATCCAGGTGGAAGCCACCTTTCCGGACGGATCCAAGCTCGTCACCGTCCACAACCCGATCGTGTAAGGAGCGCGTGATGATCCCAGGCGAATACCGGATCCAGTCCGGAAACATTGCTCTCAACGTCGGGCGCGAAACCCGAAGTGTGATCGTGGAAAACCACGGCGACAGGCCGATCCAGGTCGGATCGCACTACCACTTTTACGAGGTCAACCCGGCGCTGAAGTTCGATCGCGAAGCCACCCGAGGTTACCGGCTGAACATCCCGGCCGGCACTGCCGTGCGCTTCGAGCCCGGCCAGAAGCGGGAAGTGACGCTGGTGCAGGTGACGGGCGCACAGCGCATTTTCGGCTTTCGCGGCGAGGTCATGGGCGAGGTGAAACATGGCTGAGATTTCACGCCAGGCGTATGCCGATATGTTCGGCCCCACTACCGGGGATAAAGTGCGGCTGGCCGACAGCGAGCTGTGGATCGAAGTGGAAGACGATCTCACGATCTACGGCGAAGAGGTTAAATTCGGCGGCGGAAAAGTGATCCGCGACGGTATGGGACAGGGGCAGATGACCGCCGACGACTGCGTGGATCTGGTGCTCACCAACGCGCTGATCGTCGATCACTGGGGGATCGTGAAAGCGGATATCGGCGTAAAAGATGGGCGGATCTTCGCCATCGGCAAAGCCGGAAACCCGGACATTCAGCCCGGCGTGACAATCCCGATTGGCGCGGCAACGGAGGTGATCGCCGCCGAAGGGAAGATTGTCACCGCAGGCGGGATCGACACCCACATCCACTGGATCTGTCCGCAGCAGGCGGAAGAGGCGCTGGTGTCTGGCGTCACCACCATGATCGGCGGCGGCACCGGGCCTGCGGCAGGCACAAACGCCACCACCTGCACGCCGGGGCCGTGGTATATCGCCCGCATGTTGCAGGCAGCCGATACGCTACCGGTGAATATTGGCCTGCTGGGTAAAGGGAACGGCTCCAACCCGGACGCGCTGCGCGAGCAGATCGCGGCAGGTGCCATCGGGCTTAAGATCCACGAAGACTGGGGCGCGACGCCTGCGGCCATCAACTGTTCGCTGGAGGTCGCTGAAGAGATGGATATTCAGGTGGCGCTGCACAGCGACACGCTGAACGAGTCCGGTTTTGTCGAAGACACGCTGGCCGCCATCGCCGGGCGCACCATCCACACCTTCCACACCGAAGGGGCGGGCGGCGGCCATGCGCCGGATATCATCACCGCCTGCGCGCACCCGAATATTCTGCCCTCCTCCACCAACCCGACGCTGCCCTACACGGTCAACACCATCGACGAGCACCTGGACATGCTGATGGTTTGCCATCACCTCGACCCGGATATCGCCGAGGACGTGGCGTTTGCCGAATCCCGCATTCGCCGGGAGACCATCGCCGCCGAAGACGTGCTGCACGATATCGGCGCGTTCTCGCTCACCTCGTCAGATTCACAGGCAATGGGCCGCGTGGGGGAAGTGATTATCCGCACCTGGCAGGTGGCGCACCGCATGAAGGTGCAGCGCGGCGCACTGCCGGAAGAGACCGGCGATAACGATAACTTCCGCGTGAAGCGCTATGTCGCCAAATACACCATCAACCCGGCGCTGACCCACGGCATCGCCCATGAGGTCGGTTCTATTGAGGCGGGCAAGCTGGCGGATCTGGTGGTCTGGTCCCCCGCCTTCTTTGGCGTCAAACCCGCCACCATCGTCAAAGGCGGGATGATCGCCTGCGCGCCGATGGGCGACATCAACGCCTCGATCCCCACGCCGCAGCCGGTACATTACCGCCCGATGTTTGGTGCCCTTGGTGCCGCACGCCACGCCACGCGGCTGACGTTTGTCTCTCAGGCTGCTGATGCCAGCGGCATTCCGCAACGGCTCGGACTGCAAAGTGCCACCGCGGTGGTGAGAGGCTGCCGGTCGGTGAAAAAGGCCGACATGATCCACAACGATTTACAGCCGAATATCACCGTTGACGCGCAAACCTATGAGGTACGCGTCGACGGCGAATTGATCACCAGCGAACCGGCAGAGGTTTTGCCGATGGCGCAACGCTATTTTCTGTTTTGAGGAGTCATGATGATCTATTTAACCCAACGCCTGGACCATGCGCATCCGATTACCGCCAGCGTCACGCTACCGATTGATGTGAGGGTAAAAAGCCGCGCCCGCGTGGCGCTGAACGACGGCCGCGAAGCCGGGCTAATGCTGCCGCGCGGCCTGCTACTGCGCGGGGGCGACCTGCTGACTACCGACGATGGCAGCGAGGTGATCGAAGTGATCGCCGCCCCGGAGTCGGTTTCCGTGGTGCGCTGCGCCGACCCGTTCCTGCTCGCCCGCGCCTGTTATCACCTGGGCAATCGTCACGTACCGCTGCAAATAATGCCTGGCGAACTGCGCTACCACCACGACCACGTCCTCGACGATATGCTGCGTCAGTTCGGGCTGGAGGTGACCTTCGCCAGCCTGCCGTTTGAACCGGAAGCGGGCGCTTACACCAGTGATGCCCACAGCCATAGCCACTCTCACGCTCATTCACATTAAGGACTCATCATGCGCAAGTACTTACCGCTGTTACTGCTGGCTTTTTCCGTTCCCGCGCTCGCACATCCCGGCCACGGGACCGACAGCTTCCAGGCCGGATTTCTCCATCCGCTGACCGGGCTGGATCACCTGCTGATGCTGACGGGGGCTGGCGTGCTCTCCGCCCTGAGCGGCCGCAAGCTGCTGTTGCCGTTAGCGACGCTCGGCATGATGCTTGCTGGTGCCGTTGCGGGCAGCCTGCTCGGCGGCTTTAGCGGCATGGAGATGCTGATTATCGCCTCGCTGGCGGTCTGCGGCGTGATGATGTTTAAGACTGAAAATCGCCTGCTGCTGGCGGTGCCAGCCCTGGCGATGTTCCACGGCTGGGCGCACGGCGTGGAGATGTCCGGCCACAGCTTCTGGCTCTTCACCAGCGGGTTTATGTTAGCCAGCGCCACGGTGCTGTGTGCCAGCTTCGCGGCAGGGCTGCTGCTGCGCCGTCACGACGGCCTGCGTAAAACCTTCGGTGGCGGGCTGATCGTCTCCGCCCTGTTGGCGCTGATGAGCTGATGGAGCACGCCCGCCAGCGGCTGCGCCTGATGCAGCTCTCCAGCAGTAGCCTGCCGGTCGGATCGTTTACCTGGTCGCAGGGGCTGGAGTGGGCCGTTGAGGCCGGGTGGGTCACGGACGCTGAGGCCTTCAGGCGCTGGCAGATCCAGCAGATGGAGCAGAGCTTTTTCTGCGTCGACCTGCCGCTGTTTATCCGCCTGTATCGTGCCTGCGAGAAGCAGGACGTCGCGACAGCAAAACGCTGGACGGCATACCTGCTCGCCTGCCGGGAAACGCGCGAGCTGCGCGATGAAGAACGCAACCGTGGGGCGGCCTTTACGCGCTTGATTAAAAGCTGGGAACCCGCCTGCCCGCCAGAATGGCTGCCGCTGTTGATGCGAAGCCAGCTCGGCGGCATGGCGTGGCTCGGCGTGCGCTGGGGCATTAGCGCGCGCGAGCTGGCGCTGAGCCTCGGCTACAGCTGGATTGAGAGCGCGGTGATGGCGGGCGTCAAGCTGGTGCCGTTTGGGCAGCAGGCAGCACAACAGCTGATTATCGACCTGAGCGACCATTTTGCCGCCGGGTTTGAACAGGCATTTTTACGTGGCGACGACGCGCTGGGGGCCGCTACGCCGCTGTCGGCCATCGCCTCCGCGCGCCATGAAACCCAATATTCACGACTATTCCGTTCCTGAGGAGTCAACATGGCTGATTACAAACATCCCCTGCGCGTGGGCGTGGGCGGCCCGGTAGGGTCGGGCAAAACCGCCCTGCTGGAAGCGCTCTGCAAGGCGATGCGCGACACCTATCACCTGGCGGTGGTGACCAACGATATCTACACCAAAGAGGATCAGCGCATCCTGACCGAGGCGGGTGCGCTGGAGCCAGAGCGCATCGTGGGCGTGGAAACGGGCGGCTGCCCGCATACCGCCATCCGCGAAGATGCCTCAATGAACCTGGCGGCGGTGGAAGCGTTGAGCGAGAAGTTCGGCAATCTGGATCTGATCTTCGTGGAAAGCGGCGGGGATAACCTGAGCGCGACCTTCAGCCCGGAGCTGGCGGACCTCACCATCTACGTCATCGACGTGGCCGAAGGGGAAAAAATCCCGCGCAAGGGCGGGCCGGGGATCACCAAATCCGATTTTCTGGTGATCAACAAAACCGACCTCGCGCCGTACGTGGGGGCGTCGCTGGAGGTAATGGAGCGCGACACTAATCGCATGCGCGGCAAGCGTCCGTGGACGTTTACCAACCTGAAAGCGGGTGACGGGCTGGCGACGATCATTGCGTTTCTGGAAGAGAAAGGAATGTTGCGGGTGTAGGGTGGTTTATTGCACGTTAGCACACGTGGATCTTGTAGGCCCGGTAAGCGCAGCGCCACCGGGCAAAGAAACTCACGCCTCAGGCAGTTCCGCCAGCGGCCAGCGCGGACGCACAGACACGCTCAGGTCAGCCGTTGCGCCGGCGTTCAGACGAACCATTCCGGCGTAAGCGATCATCGCCCCGTTATCGGTACAGAACTCCGGACGCGCATAGAACACTTCCCCGCGACGTTTTTGCATCATTTCGGCAAGCTTCGCGCGCAGCGTGCGGTTAGCGCTGACGCCACCGGCCATCACCAGGCGCTTAAAGCCGGTCTGATCCAGCGCGCGCTTGCACTTGATCATCAGCGTATCCACCACCGCGTCTTCGAACGCACGGGCGATATCGGCACGGGTCTGCTCACTGTCGTCATTATTGCGGATAGTATTGGCCGCGAAAGTTTTCAGGCCAGAGAAGCTGAAATCCAGCCCCGGACGGTCGGTCATCGGTCGCGGGAAGACAAAGCGCCCTTCCGTTCCCTGCGACGCCATTTTCGACAGCATCGGGCCGCCCGGGTAATCCAGCCCCAGCAGCTTGGCGGTTTTATCGAAGGCTTCACCGGCAGCATCGTCGATCGACTCGCCCAGCAGCGCGTACTTGCCAATGCCCGTTACGCTAATCAGCTGGGTATGCCCACCGGAAACCAGCAGCGCCACAAACGGGAACTCTGGCGGATTGTCTTCCAGCATCGGCGCCAGAAGGTGCCCTTCCATATGGTGAACCGGAATGGCCGGAACATCCCACGCGAAGGCCAGCGAACGCCCTACCGTTGCGCCGACCAGCAGCGCGCCGACCAGGCCCGGCCCTGCGGTATAGGCCACGGCATCAATATCTTTTGCACTCAACCCGGCCTCTTTAAGCGCCGCCTGAATCAGGGGAACCGTTTTACGCACGTGGTCACGAGAGGCCAGTTCAGGCACGACGCCGCCGTAATCAGCGTGCAATTTCACCTGACTATACAGCTGGTTGGCCAGAAGCCCTTTTTCGTCGTCGTAAATCGCGATGCCGGTTTCATCGCAGGATGTTTCAATACCCAGTACACGCATGACTTGTTTTACCTCGTTTCAATACCGCGCAGTGTAGAGCCTGGGCGGATTGTTGTAAAACTTTGTTCGCCCCAGGAAGAAGCCTCGTGTATACTCCTCACCCTTATTAAAGTCCCTTTCAAAATCGCATCGGTGCTTTACAAAGCAGCAGCATTTGCAGTAAAATTCCGCACCATTTTGAAATAAGCTGGCGTTGATGCCAGCGGCAAACCGAATTTATTAAAGGTGAGAGTTACATGCCGGTAATTAAAGTACGTGAAAACGAGCCGTTCGACGTAGCACTGCGTCGCTTCAAACGTTCATGCGAGAAAGCAGGTGTTCTGGCTGAAGTTCGTCGTCGTGAGTTTTATGAAAAACCAACGACCGAACGTAAGCGCGCTAAAGCTTCCGCTGTGAAACGTCACGCGAAGAAACTGGCTCGCGAAAACGCACGCCGTACTCGTCTGTACTAATCTGTTGAGGGCCACAGCCCTCAATTGACAGACAGAGTTGTAGTCGTAAGGCCGTGCTTCCGGAAGGAATGCGCGGCTTGTTTTCGTTTATAAGTCGCTTAAATTTTTGGGGCATATGGCCGGAAGAATCCCACGCGTTTTCATCAATGACCTGCTTGCCAGAACCGACATCGTCGATCTCATCGACGCGCGGGTGAAGCTAAAAAAGCAGGGCAAGAACTACCATGCGTGCTGTCCGTTCCATAACGAAAAAACCCCCTCTTTCACCGTAAACGGTGAAAAGCAGTTCTACCATTGCTTCGGCTGTGGCGCACACGGTAATGCCGTCGATTTTTTGATGAACTACGACAAGCTCGAGTTCGTTGAAACCGTCGAAGAGCTGGCGGCGATGCATAACCTTGAAGTGCCGTATGAAGCGGGCAGTGGGCCAAGTCAGATCGAGCGCCATCAGCGGCAAACGCTGTACCAACTGATGGATGGCCTGAATTCGTTTTACCAACAGTCTCTTAAGCACTCTGCGGCTGAGCCTGCGCGTCAGTATCTGAACAAGCGCGGACTGAGTGACGATGTGATTGCGCGTTTCGCTATTGGTTACGCCCCGCCCGGCTGGGACAACGTGTTAAAGCGTTTTGGCGGCAATAGCGAAGATCGTAAATCCCTCATCGACGCAGGCATGCTGGTCACCAACGACCAGGGACGAAGCTACGACCGCTTCCGTGAACGGGTGATGTTCCCGATCCGCGACAAGCGTGGCCGGGTGATAGGTTTTGGTGGTCGCGTGCTGGGTGATGCCCTGCCGAAATACCTTAACTCCCCGGAAACCGATATTTTCCATAAGGGCCGCCAGCTTTACGGTCTTTATGAGGCACAGCAGGATAATGCGGAACCTCCGCGTCTTCTGGTCGTCGAAGGCTATATGGATGTTGTTGCGCTGGCGCAGTACGACATTAACTATGCCGTTGCGTCGCTGGGAACATCCACCACGGCGGACCATATCCAGCTGCTGTTCCGCGTCACCAACAACGTGATTTGCTGTTACGACGGTGACCGCGCAGGACGCGACGCCGCCTGGCGAGCGCTGGAAACCGCGTTGCCGTATATGACCGACGGGCGTCAGCTACGCTTTATGTTCCTGCCCGACGGTGAAGACCCGGATACGCTGGTGCGTAAAGAGGGCAAAGCGGCGTTTGAAGCGCGGATGGAGCAGGCTCAGCCGCTCTCCACGTTTCTGTTTAACAGCCTGATGCCGCAGGTTGATTTGAGTACCCCTGACGGGCGCGCGCAGCTCAGCACGCTGGCGCTGCCGTTAATCAGCCAGGTGCCCGGCGAAACGCTGCGCATCTATCTGCGTCAGGAGTTAGGCAACAAGCTCGGCATTCTGGATGACAGCCAGCTTGAACGTTTAATGCCGAAACAGGCTGAAAACGGCACGGTACGCCCCGCGCCTCAGCTAAAACGCACAACCATGCGTATACTGATAGGGTTGCTGGTGCAAAACCCCGAACTTGCTCCGCAAGTGCCGTCGCTGGCGGGTTTGAACCACGAAAAATTGCCCGGGCTTGGCTTATTTTCAGAATTGGTTAACACTTGTTTGTCTCAGCCAGGTCTGACCACCGGACAACTTTTAGAGCATTATCGCGGCACAAAAGAGGCCGCTACCCTTGAAAAACTGTCGATGTGGGACGATATAGCAGATAAGGATATCGCAGAAAAAACGTTCACCGACTCGCTCAACCATATGTTTGATTCGATGCTTGAGTTGCGCCAGGAAGAGTTGATAGCTCGCGAGCGCACCCATGGCCTGAGCAGCGAAGAACGCCGGGAGCTCTGGATGATTAACCAGGAACTGGCGAAGAAATAAAAAATTTAACGGCTTAAGTGCCGAATATCGATCGGGAAGCCCCCGGCAGCCGCACTGAGAGGCAGCGGCAAAAATATAAGTACGCCCTCGCTTTAAAGGTTGGCAGCCCATCGCCGACACCAATCAAACGAATTAAGTGTGGATACCGTCTTATGGAGCAAAACCCGCAGTCACAGCTGAAACTTCTTGTCCAACGCGGTAAGGAGCAAGGCTATCTGACCTATGCCGAGGTCAATGACCATCTGCCGGAAGATATCGTCGATTCAGATCAGATCGAAGATATCATCCAAATGATCAATGACATGGGCATTCAGGTGATGGAAGAAGCACCGGATGCCGATGATCTGTTGCTGGCTGAAACCTCCAACAACACTGACGAAGATGCGGAAGAAGCTGCTGCACAGGTCCTGTCCAGCGTGGAATCTGAAATCGGGCGTACCACTGACCCGGTCCGCATGTACATGCGCGAAATGGGTACCGTTGAACTGTTGACCCGCGAAGGCGAAATTGACATCGCAAAACGCATCGAAGACGGGATCAACCAGGTTCAGTGCTCTGTTGCCGAATACCCGGAAGCGATTACCTATCTGCTGGAGCAGTACGATCGCGTTGAAGCGGAAGAAGCGCGTCTGTCCGATCTGATCACTGGCTTTGTCGACCCGAACGCTGAAGAAGATATGGCGCCAACCGCCACTCACGTCGGTTCTGAGCTGTCTCAGGAAGAGATGGATGACGACGAAGACGAAGATGAAGAAGAAGAGGACGACAGCAGCGACGATGACAACAGCATCGACCCTGAACTGGCGCGTGAGAAGTTTGCCGAGCTGCGTACCCAGTACGAAGTGACGCGTGACACCATCAAAGCGAAAGGCCGCAGCCATGCCGCCGCTCAGGAAGAGATCCTGAAGCTGTCTGAAGTGTTCAAACAGTTCCGCCTGGTGCCAAAACAGTTCGACTACCTGGTGAACAGCATGCGCGTGATGATGGATCGCGTACGTACCCAGGAACGTATCATCATGAAGCTGTGCGTTGAACAGTGCAAAATGCCGAAGAAGAACTTCATTACCCTCTTCACCGGCAATGAAACCAGCGAAACCTGGTTCAACGCCGCTATCGCGATGAACAAGCCGTGGTCTGAAAAGCTGCACGACGTGAAAGAAGACGTACAGCGCGGCCTGCAAAAACTGCATCAGATTGAAGAAGAGACCGGCCTGACCATCGAGCAGGTGAAAGACATCAACCGTCGTATGTCCATCGGTGAAGCGAAAGCCCGCCGTGCGAAGAAAGAGATGGTTGAAGCGAACTTACGTCTGGTTATCTCTATCGCCAAGAAATACACCAACCGTGGCCTGCAATTCCTGGATCTGATTCAGGAAGGCAACATCGGTCTGATGAAAGCGGTAGATAAGTTTGAATACCGTCGTGGTTACAAGTTCTCCACCTATGCTACCTGGTGGATCCGTCAGGCGATCACCCGCTCTATCGCAGACCAGGCGCGCACCATCCGTATTCCGGTGCATATGATTGAGACCATCAACAAACTCAACCGTATCTCTCGCCAGATGTTGCAGGAGATGGGCCGCGAGCCGACGCCGGAAGAGCTGGCTGAACGCATGCTGATGCCGGAAGACAAGATCCGTAAAGTGCTGAAAATCGCTAAAGAGCCAATCTCCATGGAAACGCCAATCGGTGATGATGAAGATTCGCATCTGGGTGATTTCATCGAGGATACCACCCTCGAGCTGCCGCTGGACTCTGCCACCACCGAGAGCCTGCGTGCCGCTACGCACGACGTGCTGGCTGGCCTGACCGCCCGTGAAGCCAAAGTGCTGCGTATGCGTTTCGGTATCGACATGAACACCGACCACACGCTGGAAGAAGTGGGTAAACAGTTTGACGTTACCCGCGAACGTATCCGTCAGATCGAAGCGAAGGCGCTGCGTAAGCTGCGCCATCCGAGCCGCTCTGAAGTGCTGCGTAGCTTCCTGGACGATTAATCGGTCCTGAAATGAAAAAGCTCCCAATCGGGAGCTTTTTTTTTGTTTATTCCCTCTCCCTGTGGGAGAGGGTCAGGATGAGGGCATCAAGCCGCAGAGGAGCTAAAGCCCCCTCACCACCAGCGCCTCATCCAGTTCCCGATACGCCTCCACCAGCTTGTCCAGCGTCGCCCTGTTCAGCCCGCTCGGGTTTGGCAGCACCCACACCTGCGTTACGCCAATGGTAATGTTCTGCTTACCCCAGCTGGCGCCGCGCTGGCTGAACGCCTGCTCGTAGGCCTGCTTGCCGAGGATCGCCAGCGCCGCGGGCTGATAGTCTTCAATTTTCGCGATCAGCTCACGCCCGCCAGCGCGCAGCTCATGCAGATTCACTTCGCTTGCCTGTACCGTGGGTCGCTCGACCAGCATGGTGATGCCACAGCGCGTATCCAGCAGCTGCTGCTCTTCTTCCGGCTTAAGCTGTTTGTCGGTAAAACCGGCCTGGTGGATCACCTTCCAGAAGCGATTTCCCGGATGAGCAAAGTGAAAACCGGTGTGCGCCGATGACTTACCCGGATTGATACCGCAGAACACCACCCGCAGGCCAGGGGCCAGAATATCGTTGATCATCTCTACTCCTGTCTATGCATCTTAAGGTAAGTATAAAGGATTGATTATGCGTTGTTTATAAAAACAGCAGGCAGGTGTGAATGGCTGGATTGCTGAGGGGAGTTACTTTATAATTCACCGCCACGGCCCCTTAGCTCAGTGGTTAGAGCAGGCGACTCATAATCGCTTGGTCGCTGGTTCAAGTCCAGCAGGGGCCACCAAATTTTAGCTTTAGAATCATCCAGTTAAGCCACTCAATTGAGTGGCTTTTTTGTAAGTAATCCACCACACGTAGCCCGGCCTGTCGCTTCCCCTCACAAACCCTAAAAACTAAAGAAATCCCCCATCGCGCCGATCATCATCCGTGTGTATTATTTCCTGTAGCTTTTACAACAACTAACCTTAACTCAAATACTTAAGCGCCAGAGCGAAAGGCATCATGAGCACACCGATCAAACGGCTAGAAATCATTAAAAATGCCATTGAGCTGGAAGATGACGACATCATCCGGAGCCAGCTGAAACGTCTCAAAGAGGAAGCCTTTGACGATGATCTCCTGTCCATCGTCGCGGCGCTTGAGCAGAAAAACTACACCGCAGCCCTTCGCGCTATCACCGCCTGGCTGCAAAGCCAGCGCGCCGTTACCCCGTGGCGTGACCCACAGCTGGCGGCCAGCAAGCTGGAGCTGAAAGCCCTGGAAGAGCGTCTGCGCGATCTGATTGATCGCCGTAACGCCCGGGTACAGCAGCTAGATGAGTTCAACGATCTCTATTTCTCCCGCCTCGGGCCGTTGATGCAGCAGATCCTCGCCCTGCGTAAAACGCTGGCGGAGCTTAACCTGCGTCGTCAGCAGGCGGAGACGCGTCGTCGGGAAGAGGATTACCGCCGCTGCCAGGACTATATGGCGCAGGCCGTAGAGGTTCTGACAACGCTCACCCGGCGCTGGCGAGATCTGCCTGCGGATTCCGTTCAGGCGGCAGAGGCGCGCAAACATCTTCAGCAGCAAAGCAATCTGATTGCCAACCTGCTGGCCGAAGCAATGGAGCTGGAGACCGGTTTAACGCGTGAAGAAGAGCCGGCACGTCAGGCGCGCGATGAGGCCAACGAAGAGTACAAGAAGTATCGCGAACAGCATCATGATGCCGAAGTTCGCCTGCGTAAAGGCAAGGATCTCTCAGAAGAGGATCGGAACGAGCTGAAGCGGCTCTGGCGTCAGGCGAGCAAGCTATGCCACCCGGATCTGGTTGCCGATGATTTAAAAGAGGAAGCCAACAGGATGATGGTGCAACTCAACCAGGCCAAACAGCGCGGCGACGTGAAGGCCATTCGCTCGCTGGTCGCCCGTCTGCAACAAGGATTCGAACCGATGATGGCAAGCGACAGACTGAACGACCTGGAACGTATTCGTAAAAAGATGGCGCAGGTGCGTGAGCAAATCGACACCCTGGTGAACGAGCTGGCAGAGCTGGAGAAGGAAGAGTCCTGGCTGCTCGTCTCGTCGCTCAGCAATATGGAAGCCTACTTTGCCCAGCAGGAGAAAGCGCTGAAAGAGGTATGCGCCTCGCTCGAACATCAGGTGAGCGAAGCGCAGCTGGATCCCGCTGCCTGATTATTTGGCGTGCCAGTACGCGCTGGCACGCACCAGCTGCGGGTCAATTGCGTCGTTTTCAAACTGACGGCTCAGGCGTTTCACCACCTTCCCCTCCCCGGTCAGCCAGATAAAGTAATCCTCTTCCGGCACGGCCAGCGCGGCAAGATGGTCGGCCACCGCCTGCTCGTTGTGGCCGATAACCCAGGTGATGTTGAACCCGCTCAGGTGCGCCAGATAGTCCTCATACGCCGCATCGCCCACGGTGACAATGGCGTGGATCGCCGGGCGAACAGGCAGTTTTGCGATGCCTTCTAAACGGCGGCGCAGCGCGGGCATCCCCGACTCGTCGCACACGTACAGCTGCCAGGCGTAATCTTCCGGCACCACCAGCGAACCGCGCGGCCCGCCGATGGTCAGCTTGTCGCCCACCTTAGCCTCTACCGCCCAGTTGCTGGCAATGCCGCCATCATGAACGAAGAAATCGAGCGCCAGCTCATGTTTTTCGTCATCGTACAGCGGGGTATAGTCACGTGCCTGCGGACGCGCGCCGTCGCCCCAGTCGATGCCTTCATCGGTCACCACAGGCGGCACGAAAGTGGTGCCCGGTGCCGGGAAAAAGACTTTGGTATGGTCGTCAAAGCCGCGAGAGCTAAAGCCCTCCAGCGCCTCGCCGCCTAGCACAATGCGCTGAAATCCTGCGCTGACTCGCTCAGTGCGCAGCACGTTCAGCTCACGAAAACGCAGGTCATTGCGGACACGTTGAGGGTAACGGGTAGATGCCATGTTGATGCCCTTCTCAGGTGAATACGATATATCGGAATGAATTCTTAATGATAATGATTGCTATTAACTAAGAAATCAAGATTTTTTAGATTGCATCTGAATATATCTTAGATATAGTTTAGATATATCAAATTGAGGGAAAAACATGCGACACGAACACGACGGCGGCGGACGCCGGCCACGATTTTTTGGTCATGGCGATTTGCGGCTGGTGATCCTGGATATCCTGACCCGCAACGCGAGCCATGGTTACGAACTGATCAAAGAGATCGAAAACCTGACGCAGGGACATTACACGCCAAGCCCTGGCGTGATCTATCCGACGCTGGATTACTTGCAGGATCAGGCGTTTATCACCATTACCGAAGAAGAGAACGGCCGTAAGCGGATTGCGATTAACGCCGCCGGAGAACAGTGGCTGGATGACAACCGGGAACAGCTGGAGCAGATCCAGACGCGTATCAAGGCGCGCTCCGTCGGTTTCCAGCTGCGCAAAAACCCGCAGATGAAGCGGGCGCTGGATAACTTCAAAGCGGTACTGGATCTGAAGGTTAATCAGGGAGAGCTCAGCGACGCGCAGTTGAAACAGATTATCGGCGTGATTGACCGCGCGGCGCTGGAGATCTCCCAGCTGGATTAAGCCAGCACGCCGTCGCTCACGCGGAACACGCGGACCAGCTCTTTCAGGTGCATGGCCTGTTCGTTAAGGGATGCCGCCGCCGCAACGGACTCCTCCACCAGCGCGGAGTTCTGCTGGGTGGTGGCGTCTATCAGGCCAATCGCGCTGTTGATCTGCGAGATGCCTTCCGTCTGTTCGTGGCTGGCCTGGCGAATCTCACGCAGGATTACGTCCATCTCCTCTACGTTGCCGACCATGCCGTTGATAAGCCCGCTGGCCTTCTCCACAAGGTTCATGCCGTCCTGCGTCTGGCTTGTGGAGCTTTCAATCAGCTGGCGGATCTCACTCGCAGATGTTGCACTTTTCTGCGCGAGCTGGCGTACCTCGCCCGCCACCACCGCAAAGCCACGACCATGCTCACCCGCGCGCGCCGCTTCGACCGCCGCATTCAGCGCCAGAATATTAGTCTGGAAGGCAATGGCGTCGATCAGGTCGATAATGTCGGACATCCTGTTCGATGTTTCGTTAATCAGGCGCATCTTGCTGGTGACCTGCTTCATCATCTCGCCGTTGTTTTTGACCACGGCAGCCGCATCGGCAGACAGGTTCGTCGCTTCTCCGGTGTGGGACGCGGTGTTCTTCACCGTAGCGGTGATCTGCTCCATCGAGGCGGCCGTTTGTTCAACGGAACTGGCCTGCTCCTCCGTGCGGGCAGCCAGATCCTGGTTGCCCGCGACAATTTGCGCGGCGGCGCTGGAGATGTTTTCCGATCCGGTTTGCACCTGCTGCACAATCTCCAGCAGGCGCGTTTTCATCTCCATCAGTGCGGTGAGTAGCAGTCCGGTTTCATCTTTACCGTGCGAGGTAATGCTGCCGGTGAGATCGCCATCGGCAATGGCCTCCGCAAAATTCACCGCGTCGTTCAGCGGTCGGGTAATGGATCGCACAATGAACCAGCCAGTCAGGCTGGCTGCCGCGACGCTGAAAAGCGTAATCAGGACCAGCAGGAGACGATTGGTGCGGAAATCGCCTTCCACCTGCTCGCCCGCACTCTGCATTTCATGGTCCTGGATCGCAATCAGCGCCTGCACTTTCGCTTTGTAGGACTGTTGCAGATTCAGGGTGTTGGTCATCATTTCGTTTATCGCGCCCGCACGGTCGTTATTCTGCACGGCCTGCAAAATGCGGTAGCGCGAGTCAAGATATTGCTGGCGTACGCCGTGGATATCGGCCAGCACCTGTTGGGATTTTTTATCCTTGAGAGCGTTGTCCAGCTCGCTCAGGATTGCGGAGATGTGCTCGCTGATCGCCTTCAGACGCTGCTCTGATTGCGCCGTGTACGTTCCCTGTTCGTCCAGCAGCATGAGCTGCTGCGTGCTTATAAATTCCTGGAAGTTGTCGATTAACTGGTTCGCTTTTACCGTCGTTGGATAGTCGCTGGTAAGGATGGTTTGCATTCCATTGTTTGCCCGATTCAGGCTCATCAGAGACAAGCTTGCGCTGACGACCATCAGGACAATAAATAATCCAAACGCCAGAAATAATTTCGTGCCGATCTTTACGTCATGTATGAACATATTTACCCCATCGATGTGATTATTTCTCAGACGATCGCTGTTATCGACAGAAAACACGCTAACTTTATGACTTTGATCGTTTTTTTATTTTTCACTCTCAATGAATCTGGATCATAACAATTAAAAACCGGGCGCTTTTTTTAGTTACTTAATATTTCATTAACAACATAACTTATTCTGAAAAACAAAAAAGCCGTTTACCCAGTAGGAATAAACGGCTTTATCGAAGCATGCATTTCTTAATGCAGCACGGTAACCGCATCTTCAAGGCGTCCGGCCCGGTGCTTAACCATCGCGGAAATCTGCGCGCTCTCTTCGACCAGGTCAGCATTTTTCTGCGTAATGCTGTCCAGCTCTGCCACAGCACGGGTCAGCTCTGTCAGGCCTGTCGCCTGCTCTGAGGTGGCGTGACTGATCTGCGCGATGAGCTGCGTGACGTTTTTCACCTGCTCGACAATATCATCCATGGTACGTCCCGCGGCGTGGACCTGCTCGGCGCCCGACTGCACTTTGCTGGCGCTGGCGTCGATCAGCTTGCGAATATCGTTAGCCGCGTTCGCGCTGCGGCTGGCAAGATGACGCACTTCGCCCGCCACCACCGCAAAACCTTTCCCCTGCTCGCCCGCGCGTGCCGCCTCAACCGCGGCGTTCAGCGCCAGAATATTGGTCTGGAAGGCGATGTCATTGATAAGCGAGGTAATAGAGCCAATGCGCTGGGTACTGTCGGCAATGTCATCCATGGTTTTCACCACGGTCTGCATCACGGTGCCCCCCTGCGTGGCCGCGCTGCTGGCGGCCATCGATAGCTTGTCGACTTCGGCTGCGGTCTCAGAGTTACTCTGCACCGACGCCGCCATCTGGTTCATTGTTGCCACGGTCTGCTGCACGTTAGCCACGGTCTGGCGCGTGCGGTCGTTGAGATCTTCATTGCCCTGCGCCAGCCTGTCGCTACCGTCGCGCACGCTCACCACCTGGCTGGAGACGTCGTTGATCAGCCAGCGGCACATCAGCCCCAGCTGTCCGACGGCCCGCAGCGTCAGCCCCAGTTCATCGCTGCGGTTAAGATGCTGCACGCTGTTACGCTCTCCGGTAGCGACCCTGAGCGCCTGCCGTGCGACGTTTTCCACCGGGCGGACAATCTGTTGCTCAAACACCAGGGTGCCAAGCAGCATCACCACGGCCGCCGCCGCCAGCGAAGCCCAGCCCGCGGCACTGGCAACCAGCGTTGCGGCCATCACCGCGAAAAGTACCGCCATTACGCTACGCACGCGCCAGCGCAGCGGCATCGCCGGTAATTTGCCGAGCCAGCCTTTGCGCACCACCAGCCCTTTATGAATGCGTTTTTTGCAGCGTCCTTCGTTGAGCGCCTTATAAAGCGGCTCCACCGCGGCGACCTCGTTCTGCGTGGCGCGGGTACGAATGGACATATAGCCCGTCATCTGGCCGTTACGCACCATTGGTACCGCATTGGCACGTACCCAATAGTGATCGCCATTTTTACGTCGGTTTTTGACAATCCCGCTCCAGGGTTCGCCCTTTTGCAGCGTGTACCACATGTCGGCAAAAGCCGCTTTCGGCATATCCGGATGACGCACAATGTTGTGCGGTTGCCCGAGCAGCTCCTGGAGCGTAAAGCCGCTCACTTGCACAAAAGTGTCGTTAGTGTGGGTCATGTAGCTGTGGAGGTCGGTGGTCGACATAAGCGTGGTGTCATCGTCCAGCGGATATTCATTCTGGGTGACATAGTCAGGAGAGGACATAGTGAGCATCCCTTGCAGGTTATTTGAATGTTAATTTTGTGGCTTATGTTTTTTCGGCGATAAAAAATTTATCTTTAGTTGTTAAATATGATTGAGATCGCAAATCTCGGTTAAACCGCACTTTTCGTACGTTTTTCTAATTAATTGATTTAAAATACTTTCTGCATGAAACTACCTACAAAGCATGATACCCCGGTGCACACTTAAGGCGCATTCCCTGCCCTGGAGCAGTGCAATTGACGACACCCCATCCCCGGCTCGTTATCCCTTATCCCGTGCGGCGCGCAATGGCATGATTAAATATTGTGCAAATTTGATTTCACCTGGCGTTTATCCCGATTTTTGTTAAGGCATCTGAGGTGGCGTAATCCCTGCAATAATTAACTCAGTATCATGTGATACGCGATCCCCGGGAGCATATTTTGAACAGGTTACCTTCCAGCGCCTCGGCTCTTGCCTGTACCGCGCACGCACTGAATCTCATTGAGAAGCGAACGCTTGATCATGAGGAGATGAAACAACTTAACCGTGAGGTCATTGATTACTTTAAGGAGCATGTGAATCCAGGTTTTCTGGAGTATCGCAAATCTGTTACCGCCGGCGGGGATTACGGAGCCGTAGAGTGGCAAGCGGGCAGTCTGAATACGCTTGTCGACACCCAGGGACAGGAGTTTATCGATTGCCTGGGTGGTTTTGGTATTTTCAACGTGGGGCACCGTAATCCAGTTGTGGTTTCCGCCGTACAGAATCAACTTGCGAAACAACCTCTCCATAGCCAGGAACTGCTCGATCCGCTTCGCGCCATGCTCGCGAAAACGCTGGCAGCCTTAACGCCCGGTAAGCTGAAATACAGCTTCTTCAGCAACAGCGGCACCGAATCGGTCGAAGCGGCGATTAAACTCGCCAAAGCGTACCAGTCGCCGCGCGGGAAATTTACCTTTATCGCCACCAGCGGCGCGTTCCACGGGAAATCCCTGGGCGCTCTGTCGGCGACCGCTAAATCTACCTTCCGCAAGCCGTTTATGCCGCTGCTGCCGGGCTTCCGCCACGTGCCGTTTGGCGACATCAACGCCATGCGCATCGTGCTGAGTGAATGCCGTAAAACCGGCGACGACGTGGCGGCGGTGATCCTGGAGCCGATTCAGGGTGAAGGCGGCGTGATCCTCCCGCCGCAGGGCTATCTGCCCGCCGTGCGTCAGCTGTGCGATGAGTTTGGCGCGCTGCTGATCTTCGACGAAGTGCAGACCGGGATGGGGCGCACCGGCAAGATGTTCGCCTGCGAGCACGAGAACGTTCAGCCGGACATTCTGTGCCTGGCGAAAGCGCTCGGTGGCGGCGTGATGCCGATTGGCGCAACGGTCGCCACTGAGGAGGTCTTCTCGGTGCTGTTCGATAACCCGTTCTTACATACCACCACCTTTGGCGGTAACCCGCTGGCCTGTGCGGCGGCGCTGGCCACCATCAACGTGCTGCTGGAGCAAAACCTGCCCGCGCAAGCGGAGCAGAAAGGCGACATGCTGCTGGACGGCTTCCGTCAGTTGGGCCGGGAATATCCGGATCTGGTACAGGATGCGCGCGGGAAAGGGATGCTGATGGCGATTGAGTTCGTTGATAACGAAACCGGTTATAGCTTCGCAAGCGAGATGTTCCGCCAGCGGGTACTGGTGGCGGGAACGCTTAACAACTCGAAAACCATCCGCATTGAGCCACCGTTGACGCTTACCATTGAGCAGTGTGAGCAAGTGCTGAAGGCGGCGCGTAAAGCGCTGGCGGCATTACGTATTGCCGTAACATCCGCCTGAACATTTATTTTTCCTGCCCTTTTAGCAGTATCAGGGCGATATGCAAAGAAATCCCTGGGATACGCCAGGGATTTCTTTATGCAGTCAGACTGAGGAATAATGTGCATAAGTGCAAACACGGTTCATCATATAAATTTAAAATATTTCTTTATGTAATATCAGATTGTAAAAGCAGCCGGATAATAACACCACCGCATTCCCAACGCATGTCCGAATAATGACAGCCGTAACGTCTTGCATTATTAACAAAACCACGATGACATTCATCGCAGACATTAATAAAACCGACCAGCGAATAGAAATGCGGTTCTGACGGCGTGCAATATCATTCAAACAAATAAATTATGAGTTAATTTTATATTTAGTAAAACTAATAAAACATCAACCCATTATCACATTAATATAATATTATTTAATCCGTAGAATCCCCTCATTCATCAGCGCAGTGGCGGATGATATAAAACCAGTAACAACGCCCTGGGTAAAAATAATATATTAATCTAAAAACATATCCTATACCACCGCCTCGAAAAAAGATTCACGTGACATTGTGAATATATTATTTCAATTGACAGCATGATGTTTATCTAAAAAGGATTTGTATGAAAAAGCAAGTTATAGCAATGGCTGTTGCCGGCGCGCTGGCTGGTGGCATGGCAATTAATGCGCAGGCCGATACCGTTACCGTTTCCGGCGGGACCGTCAACTTTGTCGGCCAGGTGGTAAACGCCGCCTGTTCCGTCGCGGCTGACTCCGTAGACCAGACAGTTACCCTGAGCCAGGTGCGTACCGTCAAGCTGACAACGGTCGGCATGCAGGCCAACCAGAAAGAAGATTTTAAAATCGTTCTGGAAGATTGCGACGCCACCGTTAGCCAGAATGCCGCCGTGATCTTTAACGGCCAGCAGGACCCTGCTGTAGAAGGCAGCCTGGCGAACACCGCTGGCGCAGGCTCGGCCAAAAACGTTGCGCTGCAACTGTTCGGGCCGGACGGCCAGGCGCTGAACATTGGCGATACCTCCTCCAACGTAAAGCTGATCAACGGCGAAAACATCATCCCGCTGAGCGTGGATTACGTGGCCACAGGCGCGGCCGAGCCGGGCAACGTCTCCTCCGTCGCAACGTTCCAGATGGTTTATTCCTGATTCGTTAGCCGATCTCGCTTCTTCGCCTGCGGGCGGAGAAGCGTTGTCCGGCAAGCGTTAGAGAGTTCGCAATGCAGCAATCCATAAATCGGGCGCTGCTGATAGCCGGCACTGCGCTTTTTGCCGTATTGCCAGCCGCGGCAAAGGACGATGGAAGCGTGACCTTTCAGGGTCAGGTCGTCAATGCGGCCTGTTCCGTCAGCATGGATTCCCAGGATCAAATCGTGCATATGGGACAGGTACGCAATAGCCAGTTCATCGCCGCCGGTGACTGGGCCAAACCGGTACCCTTCTTCATCACGCTGGAAGCATGCGACACCAGCGTAAGCCAGCGCGCCGGGGTGCTGTTTAGCGGCGAGTCTGACGGCAACGATCCCCAGGTTTTTCGCGCGGGCTATGGGCCTGGCGCCGCCACCGGGATTGGTATCGGTCTATTCGATGCGATGGGGAACCTGGTAAAGCCAGACACCGCGCCCCCCTGGTACAGACCTTTGCAGGACGGTGAAAACCGGCTGAGCTATATCGCCAGGTATCGCGCTACCGAAGATAGCGTCAACGCTGGTACCGCGAACGCGCAGGTCTGGTTCATCGTTTTTTACCAATAACTGACTCACAGGCAAGAAGCCTGACACATGAGAAACTGAGGGAACAATGCGTATCATTACATCACGCTGTAAACTGACTCGTCTGATAGCTGGCGCGCTAACGGCTCTGTTCGCGATGGGGATGGCCGGTTCTGCCAGCGCAGGCGGTATCGCGCTCGGGGGAACCCGGGTGATTTATCCCCAGGGTGATAAGCAGGCTTCATTAGCCATTATTAACTCTTCAACGAATACCACTTTTTTAATTCAGAGCTGGGTGTCCAACGCCGAAGGGGCAAAATCAGCGGATTTTGTCATTACGCCGCCGCTGTTCGTTATCCATCCTAAAAAAGAGAATACCCTGCGTATTATGTACGTGGGCCCCGATCTGCCTGTCGATCGTGAAAGCGTTTTTTATCTGAACAGCAAAGCCATTCCTTCCGTCGAGAAAAATAAGCTTTCCGGTAATACGCTACAAATTGCCACCCAGAGCGTTATTAAACTTTTTATCCGGCCGAAAAAATTGCCGTCGCTCTCTATTGATGCGCCCAAAACATTAACCTGCTCAGTCACCAATGGAAAAGTCACTATTACCAATCCATCGCCTTATTACGTTTCGTTGGTTCAGTTTTTCGTCGGCAACACGCAACTGGCAAATAACATGGTAGCGCCCAAAAATAACCTGGTGGTGGAGATCCCCGGTGGCGGCACTGGCAGCGTGAGGTTTCAGACCGTTAATGACTTTGGTGCCAACACGCCCGTTCAGTCATGCGCGAAATAAGTCGTATACGGCGTTACGTATGACGTTTTGTCATTAAAAGCCTCGCAGGTAAGGGAAGACATGAAGCGTGTTCAGCCACGAAGATTTAACGCGCTCGTCAGAGCGTCGCTAACGCCGCTGGCGTTGACGATTGCGGGACTCCTTTCGTCCATCACCGTGCGCGCGGAGTATTTTTTTAACCCGGCATTTTTGTCGAGCGATCCTTCCGCCGTGGCGGATCTCTCCCGTTTTTCAACAAATGGCCAGGCGCCGGGCGTCTATCGCGTGGATCTCTGGCTGAATGGGACATTTGTCACCACCCGCGATATCAACTTTATCGCCAGAACCGTAACGGACGGAGCCGTACAGGGCGACGACACGGGGCTAATGGCCTGCCTGACGCCCAAAGCGTATGAAAACCTGGGCGTCAACGTTCAGGCATTCCCGGCGCTGGCCGCCGCGAAAGCCGACAGTTGCGTGGACATTGCCGCCATTATTCCGGCCGCTGCCACTCTCTTTAATTTCGAACAGCAGCGTCTGGAAATCAGCATTCCGCAGGCCGCATTACGCAACAACGCGCGCGGCTATATCCCGCCAGAGCAGTGGGATGAAGGTATTAACGCTCTGCTGCTGAACTATAACTTTAGCGGCTCATACAGCCGCGATCGCAGCGAAAACGGCACAACCCACAAAAGCTATTTCCTCGGCCTGAACAGCGGGGTGAATCTTGGTGCGTGGCGTCTGCGGGACTACTCGACGTGGAACTACTATAACAGCGACGAGAACCGCCATAGCGAATGGGAACATATCAACACCTATCTTGAGCGGACGGTGATTCCGCTAAAGGGCAGACTGACGGTGGGCGATAGCTATACCTCGTCGGAAATTTTCGACAGCCTTCCCTTTCGCGGCGCGCAGATCGCCTCGGACGACAACATGCTGCCAGACAGCATGAAAGGCTTTGCGCCCACCATTCGCGGAATTGCCAAAAGCAACGCGCAGGTCACCATCAAGCAGAACGGCTATAGTCTTTACCAGAGCTACGTTCCGCCCGGCGCCTTCGCCATTAACGATCTCTTCCCAACCTCCTCCAGCGGCGACCTCACGGTAGAAGTGAAGGAGACGGACGGCAGTATCTCCCGCTATTCCGTTCCTTACTCCGCCGTACCGCTCCTCCAGCGCGAAGGGCGGGTGAAGTATGCCCTGACGGCGGCACAGTACCGCAGCAATAACGGTCAGCAGGACGAGGTGAATTTTGCCCAGGGCACGCTGATTTGGGGGCTACCGCAGGGCGTAACCGTCTATGGCGGCTCACAGCTTTCCGGCGATTATCACGCGCTGGCTCTTGGCGCTGGCCTCAATATGGGCAACTTTGGCGCCATCTCTCTCGACGTTACCCACGCGCGCAGTACGCTGGCCGACGACACCAGCCATACGGGGCAGTCTCTTCGTTTCCTGTATGCCAAATCCCTCAACAAGATGGGTACGAACTTCCAGCTGCTGGGCTACCGCTACTCCACGTCCGGGTTCTATAACCTGGATGAGACAACCTACACACATATGCAGGGCTATACGGGCGATGCGGAGCAGGATGACGCGAATGAGGCCACGAACTGGCTGGACTACTACAACCTCAACTGGACTAAACGCGGCAAGCTTCAATTCAATATTTCGCAGCAGCTAGGCGGGCTCGGCTCGCTGTTCGTGACCGGAAGCCAGCAGAGCTACTGGCACACGGACGACAAAAACACGCTCGTCCAGGTGGGATACAGCGGTACCTGGGCCGGGATCTCATACAGCCTGACCTACAACTACAACAAATCGCCGGGCATGTCGGATAGCGATGAGATTTATGCGATTAACCTTTCCTTCCCGCTTAGCCAGTGGCTTTCACCTGCCAATGACGTCAGTCAGAAGCGGAACTACGCCTATGCCACCTACGGCATGAGCGCCAATAAACATGGAGAAACATCTCAGAACGCGGGGATTAACGGCACGCTGCTGGCGGAGAACAACCTTAACTACAGCGTGCAGGAAGGTTATGCCAGCCAGGGGGCTGGCTCGCAAGGTTCCGCCAGTCTGGAATACGATGCCGCCTACGGCAACGCCAGCCTGGGCTACAACTACAGCGATAACGGCGATTATCGGGAAGTGACCTACGGCCTGAGCGGAGGCGTGGTAGCCCACCGCAACGGCATCACCTTAAGCCAGCCACTGGGTGATACCAACGTGCTGATTGCCGTACCGGGCGCAGCGGACGTCAGCGTCGAGAATGAACCCGGTATCCATACCGACGGACGCGGCTATGCGGTGGTGCCTTACGCCTCGGCCTACCATCTGAACAGGATGGCGCTGGACATTAACTCCCTCTCAGACGCCATGGATATCGATGATGCCGTCACCAGCGTGGTGCCGACCCACGGCGCCATCGTGCGCGCCACGTTTAACGCCCGCCTGGGCGCACGCGCGCTGGTAACGCTGCGCTACCACGGCAAGCCGGTGCCGTTTGGCGCCATGGTTTCCCGCGACGATAACGGCAGCGACACCATCGTAGGCGAAGAAGGCGAAACCTACCTCTCCGGCCTGAGCCAAAAGGGAGTGTTGAAAGCGCAATGGGGAGAAGGGGCGGATAAGCGCTGTACGGCCAACTACCACTTACCTGAAAGCAAACAGCCGCTGCTGCGGATCACCATGGAGTGTTCATAAATGAAATTAAGGATGATGCTTCTCTCTGCCGCTGGGCTACTTTTTTCGCTGAGCAGCCTGGCCGCAACGTGCAAAAACGCTAACGGCGGAATTTCCATGGTGAATTACGATCTGACCACCACGCTCACCACGGATCAAAACATCAAGGGCAACGGTACAGAGCTGAACCGAACCCAGGATATCCACGTCAACGCCACCTGTCCCCCAGGCAACTGGGAGAAGCGCACCTATCGTACCTATATCTCACCTTTCCCCGTGGTCAAAACGGAAGGCGAGTGGAAATATTTACAGCTTGATCCGGATTATATTATCGGTGCGATGAAAATCCATGATGCCACCATCGGCGATTTTTATCCGCCGGTGGAGTATGTCCACATGGGGGGGGCACGAAGAGGTGGATACGGGCGGCGTCTTCCCGGTGAACGACAGCAATCTGACCTTCAAAATACAGATTGTCAGGCCGTTCATCGGCTCGGTCGTGATCCCGCCGAAACTGATGTTTAACGTCTATGTCACCACGACGGAAAATGACCGGCCCACCGTAATCGTTTATCAGATCACCTACAGCGGCGTAATAACCGTCCCGCAAAACTGCGTGATTAACGCCGGGCAAACCGTCACCGTCGATTTTGGGGCACTCTACCACGGCGATTTCACCCAGGCCGGACAGCGACCCGACAGCGTAGCGCCAAAAACCTTTACCGTGCCGATCGAATGCAACGCTGATGTCAACTCACCGGCGCAGCTTACCCTGCGGGTACAGGGGACGGCAGACGCTCGTTTCGCCAACGCGCTGGCGACGGATAACCCGGACGTGGCCGTCATCGTGACCAGCCCGCAGGGCGAGATCCTGCGGCCAAACGTGTTCTCAAGCAGCGTCCCCTTTACCACGGATACGTCAGGACGCGCGGACGTGACGCTGCAAGCCTACCCCATCAGCACCACCGGGCAGTCGCCAGAGCTGGGCGTCTTCAGGGCGCTGGCGCTGTTACGCATTGATTTCGCCTGAGGAAGCGTAATGACCATTTCATGGAAAAACACCGTATGGCTGAGCGTGGCCCTGTTAAACCCGCCGCTGGTGAAGGCTGACGACACAAGCTTTAACGTGCAGTTTATCGGCACCATCGTTGGGGAATCCTGTAACGTCGATACTAACAGCGCAGAGCAAACGATCGACCTGGGTGAATTTACGACAGAGGAATTTCCGCGCGTGGGCGCCACGACACCGGAAAAGCAGTTTGCCATCACGCTCAAAAACTGCACCCGCGCAATCGGCGGCACGACCGTCTGGTTTACCGGCGACGCGGACGCCAACGATCCCACGCTGCTTGCCTTATCAGATACGGGAAAAGGGACGCAGCACATGATGGCGACCGGACTGGCAGTCGAGCTGCTCGACAGCGCGCGGGCGTCTGTCCCGATCAATAATACCGAGTCGCCGCTATATCCCCTGCTGCCGGGCGATAACACGCTGACCTTCTTCCTGCGCTATAAATCTACGCTGCCGACGGTCACCACCGGCAACGCCACCGCCGTGATGTATTTCGATCTGCTTTACCAGTAAGGAGACAGAATGACGATCCTGAACAGGTTATTTATCTGTTGCGCGCTGCTGTTGTCAGGCAAGACGCTCGCCCATGACGGCACGGTCTATATTACCGGCGTGGTGAAAGGCAAAACCTGTATTGTCTCCCCCGGCTCGGAACAGCTGGTAGTGGAGATGCATGATGTGGCGGCCCGCCAGCTGGCCGGGCAAAAAAACGAAACGCCCTATGAGCCGTTCACTATTAACCTTGAAGCCTGCGGCGCCGGGTTATCCGCCGTCAGCACCCATTTTGAAGGCACGCCGGACGGTAACAATAGCGATCTGCTGGCCCTGACCGGCGGGCCGGACTATGCAACCGGCGTGGCTATCGGCCTCTATAATCCTGATAAATCGCTGATCGCCATGGGGGATGAAAGCCTGCCGTTCGCGCTAAGCAATGACCAGACCACCCTGGCGCTGCATTTTTACGCCCGCTACCTCGCCGTGACGAACGCCGTTACGCCGGGGGTGGCTAACGCTGCCGCCACCTTTGTGCTGACCTATGCGTGAGGCCAGCCTGCTGAAAAAAGCGGGGATAGCCCTGCTGACCGCCGCGTCTTTCTGGCTCTTGCCTGCTCAGGCCGGGGTGGTGATTGGCGGCACGCGGTTTGTTTATCCTCAGGATCAGCGCGCTATCAGCGTCACCGTGCGCAATAAGTCCTCGCTGCCGTATCTGATTGGCACAAAAATTTATCGCGGCGGCCGATGGCCGGGGGCGCAGCAGCCCCCCGAAGCGGCCACCGCGTGGTTTACCGCGACGCCGCCACTTTTTGCACTCCAGCCCGGACGTGAGAATAAGATCCGTCTGTTTCGCGCCGATGCGCCGCTTCCTGCCGATCGCGAAACGCTTTTCACGCTAAGCATTGCCTCCATTCCGGCCAGCCAGCGTCACAGCGATAACGTTCAGATGGCGGTACGTTCCAGCATGAAGTTTATCTATCGCCCGGAGGGGCTTCAGGGCGAACCGGCGCTGGCCTATCGTCAGCTACGCTGGCAGCTGACCGCCGACGGGCTGACGGTTGAAAACCCGTCGCCTTATTACGTCACGCTGTATCAGCTTTCCGTTAACGGAACGCGGGTGGATAACGCCGGCGTTGTCGCCCCTCTGAGCCAGCGACAAACGGACTGGTGTAAAGGGACTGCCAGGTGCCAGCTCACCTGGCAGTCGCTGAGCGACGAGGGGCGGATATTGCCCTCGATCGCCCGCACGGTGAAATAATTGCTCGCGGGGGTATCCTGGCAGCGGACCGACACTAGCGGTGAAACTCCGCTACCGTCATGGTAAAGCGCAGCACTTTTTCTCCCTCATTGGCATAGCCGTGCGCCGCTTCCGTTTTCGCTACCGCCGACGCGCCAGCATTAACCTGTACCACCGTCTCGTCCACCGTCAGGGTTAATACGCCTTCGTTCACGTGCAGCAGCTCAAACGTTCCCGCCGGATGTCCCGGAGAGGTGAAAGTCTCTCCCGGATGCATCTCCCACTGCCACAGCTCAATCATGTCGGGGCCTGCGGTGCCTGCCAGCAATCTGGCATAACCGCCCTGTGCGCCCTGCCACAGAACCGGGATCGCCTCTTCCTGAATAATGTGTATCTGCGGCTCGCTGGAGACGTTAACGATGTCTGCCACCGAGACGCCAAGCGCGGCGGCCAGTTTGCACAGAATGGCAATGCTGGGGTTGGCAGCCCCTTTTTCGATCTCCACCAGCATGCCTTTGCTGACGCTGGCGCGGCGGGAAAGCTCGTCCAGCGACAGCTTTTTCTCTTTCCGCCAGCTGCGGATACGGTTCGCCACGGCCAGGCTTACCTGGGCAACATCGGCGCCCGCATCGGTCATTATATTGACTTTATCAGTCATTGGTCACTACCATGGTATAAAACAGTCAATACAGGATTATTTATGTCTCTTCTAACACCGTCAATAGATTCGCGACTTGTCGGGATCGCGCCCGGCTTTCGGGCACTGAGCATTCTGGTTGAAGCTGCCCCGATTACCCAACCGGAGGTTGCGCCCGCTGCGCTGGCGCAGGCCTGCCAGCAGATGCTCAATGATGATGTGCCCTGGGCAGAAAATCATCTCGCCGCCTGGGATGAGGTGTTTAAAGCCTTTGGTGCAAAACCCAAACGTACGCCCTGCTCGGCCTCGGCCCTGCGCAAGCGCGTGATGAGAGACGGTTCGCTGCCGCCGCTCGACCCGGTGGTGGATGTCTATAATGCCATCAGTATCCGCTACGCTATTCCGGTAGGGGGAGAAAATCTGGCGGCTTACTCGGGAGCGCCGCGCCTGACGCTGGCCGACGGCAGCGAGCCGTTTGATACCTTTAAAGAAGGTGAGCCGGTTGTAGAAAATCCGGAGCCAGGCGAAGTTATCTGGCGTGACGATCTCGGCGTCACCTGCCGCCGCTGGAACTGGCGACAGGGGGTACGCACGCGTCTGGACAGCCAGGCGCAATCCATGTGGTTTATTCTCGAAAGCCTGCCGTCGATGCCGCTGGCGGCATTACAGGAAGCTGGCGATGAGCTGGTGAGCAATCTGCAAAAGCTGATGCCGGGCGCGACGGCGCGTATTCAGTTGCTGGAGCTGGCGTGAACAACGCCGGGTGGCGCTTCGCTTACCCGGCCTACAAATACTGCATATGTAGGCCCGGTAAGCGCAGCGCCACCGGGCAAACATCGCACCATCCCCCGTAGGCCCGGTAAGCGCAGCGCCACCGGGCAAACACCGCACCATCCCCCGTAGGCCCGGTAAGCGCAGCGCCACCGGGCAAAGCCGCTACTCCGGCAACAACCCCACAAAACAGCGTTTTTTGCGCGGCTCTGACATCAGCTCTTCAAGCTTATCCACGCACGCCAGATAGTGTGGCGTTTGCTTATGCGCCAGCACCGCCGCTTCGTCCTTATAGGCTTCGTAGATAAAGAAGCGGGTTTTCACCCGCGGGTCCTGCAAGACATCAAAGCGCAGGTTTCCCGGCTCCTTGATGGCCCCCTCGTGGTTGGCGCGAAATACCTCCAGAAACTCGTCCACCCGCTCGGGTTTAATATTAATCTCCACCAGCGTCACGTTCATTTTGCTTCTCCCTGTTTCTCTTCCTGCCAGAACTGGAACGCCTCCCGGGCGCTCATGTTCTCGTGAACGACTTTCTTCACCGCCTTCAGCATGGCGAGTGGCGCGCTGGACTGGAAGATATTCCGTCCCATGTCCACGCCGGACGCGCCCTGGTCAATCGCCCGCCAGCACATCTCCAGCGCCTCGTGCTCTGGCAGTTTTTTGCCCCCGGCGATGACGATCGGCACCGGGCAGCTGGCGGTCACTTTTTCAAAGCCCTCGTCCACGTAGTAGGTTTTGACGAACTGCGCTCCCATTTCGGCGGCGATGCGGCTGGCAAGCGAGAAATAGCGCGCGTCACGCGCCATCTCTTTCCCCACGCCCGTCACCGCCAGCGTCGGCATGCCGTAGCGCGCCCCCGCATCCACCAGCTTGATGATGTTGTTGATCGACTGATGCTCAAACGGGCTTCCGATATACACCTGCGCCGCCACCGCGCAGACGTTCAGGCGCAGCGCGTCCTCCATCGCCACCGCCACGCACTCGTTGGACAGCTCGCCCAGAATCGAGTTACCGCCGGAGGCGCGCAGCACCACCGGTTTGTTCGTGGCGGCTGGCACCTGGCTCCTGAGGATGCCGCGGGTGCACATCAGCACGTCGGTTTCACCAAACAGCGGCGCGATGGAGAGATCGATACGCTCAAGGCCGGTGGTCGGCCCCTGAAAGTAGCCGTGGTCAAAGGCCAGCATCACCGTGCGGTTGCTCTGTGGGTTGAAGATGCGCGCAAGCCTCGACTGCATTCCCCAGTCCAGCGAGCCGCAGCCCTTCAGGGTGTACGGCACATTCTGCTGCGGCGTGCCGATGCCAAAATCCTTGCCGTCTTTGATGTCATCTAAATCAGCCATTTGCTCCCCCGTCAGAAATCGTATTTGTTGATGTTCTCTTTGGTGAACACCACCCGCTCCGGCAGCAGCACGATGCCGTTGCCCTTCGCCTCATACTGGTAGCCCTGCACGCTGTTCGGCTCGACCTTCAGCGTCCCGATATCTTTCACGTCGACGCTGTCGCCAGGGTTAAGATCGCCTTTTTTCAGTAAACGATCGGCGACATTGACCGCAATTTTGCCCTGTTGCACCACATCCCACAGGCCGAAGGCTTTCACCGTGCCGCGCTCAACGTACGGGCGCATCACGTTCGGCGTGCTGAAGCCGACAATCGCCACCCCTTCCCGTTTCAGGTTTTCCGCCGCCTGTGCCGCGGCTGGCAGGGCGTTGGCGTCCGGGGCGATGATCGCATCCAGATCCGGATAGGCTTTTAAGATCCCTTCGGCGGTTTGCAGGGATTTGGTGGCGTCGTTATAACCAAACTGGGTGGTGACGATCTGCCATTGGGGATGATCTTTCTCGATTTTTGCCTTCGCCTCTTTCACCCACTGGTTCTGGTCGGTAACGGTCGGGCTGGAGTAGAAGAACGCCACTTTCGCGTTCGGTTTGGTGACCTGCTTGCCTGCCATCTCCACCAGCAGGCCGCCGAGCTGTTCCGGCGTGCCCTGGTTGATATAGATGCTGCGGCATTCCGGTTTGGTGTCGGAGTCCCAGGTCAGGACCTTCACGCCACGCTGCATCGCGCGCTTCAGCGCCGGGCAGAGACCGTCCGGCGACACGGCAGAGACGATGATGGCGTTATAACCCTGGTTGACGAAGTTATTGATGAGCTGCACCTGGCCGGAGACGCTCGGCTCGGTCGGGCCGTCGTAGGTGACGTCCACGCCAAGATCTTTCCCCGCCTCTTTCGCGCCGTTGCCGCCGCTGGTGAAGAATCCCACGCCTACCAGTTTCGGGATAAAGGCAATGCGGTCCGCCGCCTGCGCCGAAGCGAAGCTGAGGGCCATTGCCAGGACGAATAGTTTTGTTTTCATCTTACGCTCCGGATAGTTTTCTGAAGAGAGAACGCACCCATTCGCGGTGCAGACTCAGCGAACGTCCCATCACCACCACAACCAGCAGCGCCCCTGACAGCGCGCTCGACACCTGGTTGGGGATGCCGACCATCTGTAAACCCTGTTGCAGGTACCCCACCAGCAACGCCGCCAGCGCCGTACCGACAACCGAACCTGACCCGCCGTAGATATTGGCCCCGCCGAGTACGGCGGCGGTGAGCGCGGGCATGAGTAAATCGCGCCCCAGATCCGAGCGCGCGGAACCGAAATAGGAAACCATCACCAGGGCGGCAACCGCCGAGGCTACCCCCACCAGGCCGTACAGCGCATACGGCATGCCGTTCACCGACAGCGCCGCATAGCGCGCCGCGCGCGGGTTCTGCCCAATCAAAAACAGATGCCGACCAAAGCGCCCGCGGTGGGTAATCAGCCAGAAGAAAGCGGTAATCACCGCGAACAGCACCAGCGGGATCGGCAGGCCCACCACCGTGAGGTTAGCGAACGCCGTGAAGCCATCCGGGAAGCCGCCGATCCCCTCGTAGCCCGTCGCCCCCGCCATGCCGGAGAGCAGCAGCGCCCCGCCGCCGTAGAGGTAGAGCGTGCCGAGGGTAATGACCAACGGGCTGATGCCGGTGTAGTGGATCAGCGCCGCATTCACCAGCCCGCACAGCAGGCCGAGCAGCAGCGTCAGAGGGATGGCAACCGCCATCGGCCACCCTGCCTGCATCATCACCCCCAGCGCGATGGCGCACAGGCCGATGGTTGAGCCGAGGGAAATATCGATCCCGCCGCTGATAATCACAAGCGTAAGCGGCAGCGCCACGATGCCAATGCAGATAAAGTCGCTGGTGCTGAACAGCAGCATGTTGATATCAAGCATGCGCGGGTTGATGGCGCCGAAGAGCAGGATCTCCAGCACCAGTAAAATCAGCAGCGCGCTTTCCCAGTTAAGCCTCATTTACGCCACCTCTTTTTTGCGTTTCGGAAACGGGGTAACGTGCTTTCCCCCTTTGTTACCCGGCTGGAAACGGCTGTATTTCAGCGCCCGCTGATGCCGTGAGAGCGCCTGACGCAGCCGCCCGTCGAGCACCAGCACACCCAGCAGCACCAGCCCGGCGATAAAGTCGTTCCACCACGCCGGGAGCCTGAACAGCACCAGCACGGTATCGATTTGGGTGAGGAAGAACGCGCCGAGTAAGGCGCCGACCAGCGTGCCGGTGCCGCCCAGCAGCGAGATGCCACCGAGCACGCAGGCGGCGATGGCCTTCATCTCCAGCCCGCTGCCGGTCTGGTTCGGCACGAAGCCAATCTGTGAGGCAAACACAATCCCGGCGCAGGCCGCCAGCATGCCGTTGAGGGTAAAGGCGATCATGCGGGTGCGGTTCACCGCCACGCCCAGCTGGCGCGCGGCGGCGAGGTTATCCCCCACGGCGTAAAAATCACGTCCAAAGGCGGTGCGCGACAGCGTCCACGCGCCGATGGCCGCGATAATCAACACCAGTATGCCGAGCGGCGAAATGCCGACGGCGGCGGGCTCAGAGAGAGATTTCAGCCCCGGCGGCAGCCCTTCTATCCACTTCCCGCCGGTCCACAGCAGCATCGCCCCACGATACAGCCCCAGCGTGCCGAGGGTGGCGACAATCGCCGGAATGCGCAGGCCCACCACCAGAAAACCGTTGAACGCCCCCGCCAGCGCGCCGAGCGACAGCGCGAAGAGAATGGAAACGGGCAGGCTGTAGCCGCCGTTCAGCGCCACGCCGACGGCAATAGCGGAAAGCCCGACGGTGGAGCCGACGGAGACGTCAATATTGCGGGTCAGCATCACCAGCGCCGCGCCGATAGCCAGCAGGATCAAGATCTGCGAGCTGGCGAATATCATCCCCAGCGTCTGTAAGCTCAGGTAGGACGGGTTCAGCGCCACCAGCACGGCAAAGAGCGCCAGAATGGCGAGAAATGCGCTCAGCTCGCGGTTTTTCAGTAAGATCTTCATGATTGCCCTCCAAACGCCAGCGCCATCATCCGGTCGAGGCTGACGGCCTGGCGCGGCAGCTCGCCGCTGAGTACGCCCTGGTGCATTACCAGCACCCGATCCGCGAGGCCGGGAAACTCATCGAGATCGCTTGAGATCATCAGCACCGCCACGTTCTGCGCCGCCACGCTTTTCAGCAGCTGATAAATATCAGCGCGCGCCGATACGTCCACGCCGCGCGTCGGTTCATCGACGATCAGCAGCAGCGGATTGGCCTCAAGACAGCGCGCCAGCAGCACCTTCTGCTGATTACCACCGGAGAGCGTGCGCACGGTTTGATCCGCATGGTTGAGCTTGATCCCCAGCGCCCGGTGATAGCGTTCCACTACCGCAGACTCCCGCTTTCGCTGCTGCCAGAGCGACGGCTCGTTCAGCGCCACGGTGTTCCAGCGGATCGGCGCGTCGAGAAACAGGCCGGACACCTGCCTGTCTTCCGGCAGATAGACCAGCCCTTTTTGCAGGCGTGAACTGACCGGATCGGCGGTGATCTCCTGGCTCTCCAGCCACACCCGCCCGCCGCGAACCGGACGCAGGCCGTAGAGCGTTTCGGCAAACTCGGTGCGCCCGGACCCCACCAGCCCGGCCAGACCGACAATCTCCCCGGCGTAAATCTCAAGGCTGAGATCGATAAAGCCCTCCCCGGTGAGCGCTTCCACGCGCAGCACGGGAAAATCCTGCGCCTGGGTGCGGCGGTTGCCCGGCAGCGCCAGCCACAGCTTTTGCGTATCGCTCAGGGATGCTTCCCGGCTTACAGGCGTCATGGCGGCGATCAGGGCGTTATCGTCAAAATGCGCAGTTTCGCCGCTGAGCACCACCGCGCCGTCGCGCATCACTGAGACGTGACTCGCCAGCTGTCGAATCTCCGGCAGCTTATGCGAGATAAAAACAATCCCGACGCCAAGATCCTGCAAGGCGCGGATCTGGCGAAACAGCCGTTCGGTTTCACCGGGCGTCAGCGAGGCCGTGGGTTCATCAAGGATCAGAATTCTGGCGTTGCGCATCAGCCCGCGCAGGATCTCCACCATCTGCTGGTCCGCCACCTCGAGGGTGCTGGCGGTAGCGTCGAGGTTAAGCTGGCATTGCAGCTGCCGGAGTTTTTCCGCCAGGCGTTTTTCCCGATCGCGCTCTCGCGGCAGACGAAACAGGATGTTTTCCCGCACCGTCAGGTTGGGAAATAGCAGCGGCTCCTGCGGCACCAGATAAATGCCTAACCTGTGCGCCTGCGCCGGGGTAAGCCGTGCAAAAGACTCACCCGCCACCGAAAGTTCACCGCTATCCGGGGTTTCTACCCCGGCGATGATCTTCATCAGCGTCGATTTTCCCGCGCCGTTACCGCCCATCAGCGCATGCACCTGCCCCGCAAGCAGCGTGAAATCAATGCCTTTTAAGACCGGTACGCCTGAAAACTGCTTGCTGATATCACGCGCGTCGAGAAGTGGTGTCATCATCGCTCCGCTATTGAACAAATGATTTTTAGATTTAATAATGTTCAAAAGCGTAGACGGTGAACTATATTTACAACCGTGCAGGGATCACAGTTTTATCGATTGAGATTCAGATAAAGCGGAAACGATCGAAAAGATCCGTTTTGTCGCGTGGCTCACATTTTCACGTCGCACCATCACGAACATATGATCTAAATTTTTATAAGAGTTCAATTATGAGCGATAAACGCACTGCGGAAGAAGGACGGTTTGCCGGGCTGGCACTGGCGGAAGAGGAGCTGGTGGCGCGCGTGGCCTGGTGCTACTACCACGACGGGCTGACCCAGAACGACATCGGCGAACGGCTCGGGCTGCCGCGTCTGAAGATCTCCCGCCTGCTGGAGAAAGGCCGTCAGTCCGGGGTGATCCGCGTGCAGATCAACTCCCGCTACGAGGGCTGCCTGGCGCTGGAAACCGAGCTGCAACAACGATTTGGCCTGAAGCTGGTGCGCGTGATGCCCGCCCTGAATACGCCGCCGATGAACGTGCGGCTGGGCATTGGCGCGGCACAGTCGCTGATGGGCGTACTGCAACCCGGCCAGCTGTTAGCGGTGGGCTTCGGTGAAACCACCATGAGCAGTCTGCAACACTTAAGCGGTTTTATCAGCTCGCAGCAGATCCGCCTGGTGACGCTCTCCGGCGGCGTCGGGCCGTATATGACCGGTATCGGCCAGCTGGATGCAGCCTGTAGCGTCAGCATGATCCCCGCCCCGCTTCGCGTGTCATCCGCTGAAGTCGCCGGGATCTTAAAGCGCGAAACCAGCGTGCGGGACGTGATCCTCGCCGCCACCGCGGCTGACGTGGCGGTGGTCGGGATTGGCTCGGTAAACCAGCGCCGTGACGCGACGATACTGCGCTCCGGCTATATCAGCGAAGGTGAACAGCTGATGTACGCCCGTAAAGGCGCGGTGGGCGATATCCTTGGCTATTTCCTTAATGCCGAAGGGGAATGCGTTGAGGAGCTGGAGATCCACAAAGAATTACTGGGCGTCACGCTCGATGAACTGGCGCAGCTGCCCACCATCGTAGGCGTGGCCGGAGGGGAAGAGAAAGCCGATGCGATTTATGCCGCACTGAAAGGTCGCCGTATTAATGGCCTGGTGACGGAAGAGACGACAGCCCGCGCGGTGCTGGCTCTGGCCGGATAAGAGCAGCCCTGCGCCTGACACGAGGCAAGCTCATGAGTTACCTTTTAGCGTTAGATGCAGGGACAGGCAGCGTTCGCGCCGTGATTTTTGATTTACAGGGCAACCAGATTGCCGTTGGCCAGGCCGAGTGGAAGCACCTGAGCGTGGAGAACGTGCCGGGCTCGATGGAGTTCGACCTCGACACCAACTGGCGGCTGGCCTGCCGGTGTATTCATCAGGCGCTGGAGCACGCACGCCTGAGCGCGGCGGATATTCAGTCCGTCGCCTGCTGCTCGATGCGCGAAGGGATTGTGCTGTACGACCGCAACGGCGAGGCTATCTGGGCCTGCGCCAACGTCGACGCCCGCGCCAGCCGCGAGGTGGCTGAACTCAAAGAGATCCACGACTACCGGTTTGAATCCGAAGTGTATGATGTTTCCGGCCAGACGCTTGCCCTCAGCGCCATGCCGCGCCTGCTGTGGCTGGCGCACCATCGTCCGGATATTTATCGTAAAGCCGCCACCATCACCATGATCAGCGACTGGCTGGCGGCGAAGCTCTCCGGTGAGCTGGCGGTCGATCCGTCCAATGCGGGCACCACCGGCATGCTGGATCTCTTCTCCCGCGACTGGCGTCCGGCGCTGCTCGACATGGCCGGGCTGCGCGCCGATATCCTCTCCCCGGTGAAAGAGACCGGCACCGTGCTGGGCGCTGTCACCAAAGAGGCCGCGCAGCAGAGCGGCCTGCGCGAAGGCACACCGGTGGTGATGGGCGGCGGCGACGTGCAGCTGGGCTGTCTGGGGCTGGGCGTGGTCCGCGCCGGACAAACGGCGGTTCTCGGCGGCACCTTCTGGCAGCAGGTGGTGAATCTGCCGCAGGTGCGCACCGACCCTGAGATGAACATCCGCGTAAACCCGCACGTCATCCCCGGCATGGCGCAGGCGGAGTCGATCAGCTTCTTTACCGGGCTAACCATGCGCTGGTTCCGCGACGCCTTCTGCGCCGAAGAGAAGCTGATTGCCGAACGAATGGGAATGGACACCTACTCCCTGCTCGAAGAGATGGCGAGCCGCGTCCCGGCGGGCTCCCACGGCGTGATGCCGATCTTCTCCGACGCGATGCATTTTAAGCAGTGGTATCACGCAGCGCCGTCGTTTATTAACCTCTCCATCGACCCGGAAAAGTGCAACAAAGCGACGCTGTTCCGCGCGCTGGAAGAGAACGCGGCCATCGTCTCGGCCTGCAACCTGGCGCAGATTTCCCGCTTCTCCGGCGTGACGTTTGAGAGCCTGGTGTTTGCGGGTGGCGGGGCCAAAGGCGCCCTGTGGAGCCAGATTTTAAGCGACGTTACCGGGCTGCCGGTGCGCGTGCCGGAAGTGAAGGAAGCAACGGCGCTGGGTTGCGCGATTGCGGCAGGTGCTGGCGCGGGGTTGTTTGCGGATATGGCCTCGACGGGCGAGCGGCTGGTGAAGTGGAGCCGCGAGTTCACGCCGAACCCGCAGCACCGCGAGCTGTACGACGGCATGATGCAGAAATGGCAGGCGGTGTATGCCGACCAGCTTGGGCTGGTGGACAGCGGGCTGACGACGTCGATGTGGCAGGCACCGGGGCTGGTGCGGGCAGCGGCGCCGTAAAATACGCCGGATGGCGCTGCGCTTATCCGGCCTACGGTTTGTAGCCCCGGTAAGCGCAGCGCCACCGGGGAAGTTCTTTGAGATCTATCACAATCATTCGATCCCGCTTTTACCTTTCCGCTGCCGCTGGCTAAATTAGTAACTCATCCGACCACATAACAATAATTTTACACTGGAAGAAACTATGAGCCGCTACCCGTCGTTATTCGCCCCTCTCGATCTGGGGTTCACCGCCCTCAAAAACCGCGTGCTGATGGGCTCGATGCACACCGGGCTGGAGGAGCGTCCGGACGGGGCTGAACGTCTGGCAGCCTTCTATGCCGAGCGCGCGCGCCACGGGGTGGCGCTGATTGTCACCGGCGGCGTAGCCCCTGCCCCTTCCGGGGTGACGATGGAGGGCGGCGCAGTGTTGAACGATGCGTCACAGCTGCCGCATCACCGCATTGTGACCGACGCGGTCCATAGCGAGGGCGGCAAAATCGCCCTGCAAATTCTGCATACCGGACGCTACAGCTATCAGCCGAACCTGGTTGCACCCTCGGCTATTCAGGCGCCGATTAACCGCTTTACTCCCCATGCCCTCAGCCACGACGAGATCCTGGCGCTGATAGACGATTTTGCCCGCTGCGCGGCGCTGGCGCGGGAAGCGGGCTACGACGGCGTTGAGGTGATGGGCTCGGAAGGCTATCTGATCAACGAATTCCTCGCCGCACGCACCAACCAGCGCGACGACGAATGGGGTGGCGACTATGCCCGCCGGATGCGTTTTGCCGTGGAGGTGGTGCGCGCGGTGCGTGAACGTGCGGGTGCGGATTTTATTATCATCTTCCGCCTGTCGATGCTCGACCTGGTGGAGGGCGGCGGCACGTTCGACGAAACCGTGCAGCTGGCGCAGGCGATTGAAGCCGCTGGCGCCACCATCATCAACACCGGGATTGGCTGGCACGAAGCGCGCATCCCGACCATCGCTACGCCGGTGCCGCGCGCGGCGTTCAGCTGGGTAACGCGCAAGCTGAAAGGCATAGTCTCCGTTCCACTGGTCACCACCAACCGCATTAACGATCCGCAGGTGGCGGAGGATGTGATCTCACGCGGCGATGCCGATATGGTATCGATGTCGCGCCCGTTCCTCGCGGATGCCGAACTGCTCTCCAAAGCGCAAAGCGGCCGTGCGGACGAGATTAATACCTGCATCGGCTGCAACCAGGCGTGTCTGGATCAGATCTTCGTCGGCAAGGTCACCTCCTGCCTCGTTAACCCCCGCGCCTGCCATGAAACCAAAATGCCGATCGTTCCTGCGGTCAACAAGAAGCGTCTGGCCGTGGTGGGTGCAGGGCCGGCGGGCCTGGCGTTTGCAGTCAATGCCGCCTCGCGCGGGCACAGCGTGACGCTGTTTGATGCGCTGGCGGAAATCGGCGGGCAGTTTACTATCGCCAGACAGATCCCCGGCAAAGAGGAGTTCTACGAAACGCTGCGCTATTACCGCCGGATGATCGAGGTGACGGGCGTCGATCTGCGGCTTAAACAGTTTGTCAGCGCGGCGGATCTGATCGGTTTCGACGAGGTGATCCTCGCGAGTGGGATCGCCCCGCGCACGCCTGCGATCGAAGGCATCGATCATCCGAAGGTATTGAGCTATCTGGATGTATTAAGGGACAAAGCGCCGGTTGGCGAGAAGGTGGCGATCATCGGCTGCGGCGGGATCGGTTTTGATACCGCGATGTATTTAAGCCAGCCGGGCGAAGCCACCAGCCAGAACATCGCTGAGTTCTGCGTGGAATGGGGCATTGATACCAGCCTCAGTCAGTCCGGTGGTTTACGCCCGGAAGGTCCGCAGCTGCCGAAAAGCCCGCGTCAGATTGTGATGCTCCAGCGTAAAGCCAGCAAGCCGGGTGAAGGTCTGGGAAAAACCACGGGCTGGATCCACCGCGCCACCCTGCTCTCGCGCGGGGTAAAGATGATCCCGGGGGTGAGCTACCAGAAGATCGACGACGACGGGCTGCACGTGCTGATCGGCGGCGAACCGCAACTGCTGCGCGTGGATCATGTGATTTTGTGCGCCGGGCAGGAGCCGAAGCGGGATCTGGCGGATCCGCTGCGTGAGGCGGGGAAAACGGTGCATTTGATCGGCGGGTGCGATGTGGCGATGGAGCTGGATGCGCGGCGGGCAATTGCGCAGGGGACGAAGTTAGCTCTGGCGATCTAGGGCATTGCCGGGCGGCGCTTCGCTTGCCCGGCCTACGGGTTCGAGGCCATTGTAGGCCCGGTAAGCGAAGCGCCACCGGGCATCAGGCCGCACATACCCAATCTTACCGACGACGCCCCAGCTTCACCGATTTCAGCACCACGAATTTGTTATTGGTGGCAATGGTGACGCAGTTGCCGAAAATCTTCTTCAGCTTGTGGAAGTAGTCCAGGTGGCGGTTGGCCACGATATACAGCTCGCCGTTGATTTTCAGGCAGCGGCGCGCGTGGTGGAACATCTCCCACGCGACGTTATCCGTCAGGGCGTGCTTCTGGTGGAACGGCGGGTTACAGAATACCGCGTTGAAGCGGAAAGGCTCTACGCCCGACAGCGCGTTATTGATCATAAACTCGCAGCGATCCAGTGCCTCCGGCAGGTTGGTTTCCACGTTCAGACGGCTGGACGCCACCGCCATTGGCGATTCGTCGCTGAACACCACGCTGGCCTCCGGGTTCTTCGCCAGCAGCGTCAGGCCAATCACGCCGTTACCGCAGCCGAGATCAACGATTTCCCCTTCCAGGTTTTCCGGCAGGTGTTCCATAAAGAAGCGTGCGCCGATATCCAGACCGGTGCGGGAGAAAACGTTCGCGTGGTTGTGGATGGTCCAGTCGGTGCCTTCCAGCTTCCAGCTCAGCGTCTCCGGCGCGTCGGCCAGCGCCGGTGCGCTGAAGGTACAGTTGATCAGGCGCGCTTTTTTCCAGGCAAGCGTCGTGGTGGTCGGGCCGAGCACTTTCTCGAACAATTCCAGCGTCGAGGTGTGAATATCGCGCGCTTTGGCACCCGCGATAATACGCGTATCCGGCATCACGACCTTACGCAGCGCGCGAAGCTGCTGCTCCAGCAGCGCCATGGTTTTGGGCACTTTAATCAGCACCACGCCCGGCGCCTGCGGGTAGTCCGCGGTGCTGTCGAGGAACTTCACGCTGGATTCTTCGATATCGTTGTGACGCAGGTTTTCACGCGTCGCCAGCTCGCTTAAGTAAGAATCGCCGATACTGTAAGGCGCATGTTCCGCCAGCGCGCAGGCCAGCGCGCCAAACGCGTCATTCAGGATCAGAACCGGGCCGCTGATTTCAGTCCCATCCAACTGTTGCAGCAGATATTCATCCGCCGCTTCCCACGCCTGAAGCGGGTTAACGTCGTCCGTTTCCGGGAAACGTTTAAGGTTGAGTGAACGGAAACCGTTGTCTAAGTGGCTCATCGGCCCTCCTGAATGGTAAAATTTGGCGTATCCCTGAAAAGGGTGCGTGAGTATACCCGTTTTCACACTATTTTGGGGTTTTGATGAACCAGCTGACTTATCTCCAGGGCTATCCGGAGCATTTACTTTCCCAGGTTCGTGACCTGATTGCCGCGGGAAAGCTCGGTGCGGTGCTGGAGAAACGCTACCCGGGCACGCATGATTTCGCGACTGACAAAGCCCTCTGGCAGTATACGCAGGATCTGAAAAACCAGTATCTTAAGAGCGCTCCGCCGATCAACAAGGTGATGTACGACAATAAGATCCACGTGCTGAAAAACGCGCTCGGCCTGCATACCGCCATCTCCCGCGTACAGGGCGGCAAGCTGAAGGCCAAAGCGGAGATCCGCGTCGCGACCGTCTTTCGCAATGCGCCGGAAGCCTTTCTGCGGATGATCGTGGTGCACGAGCTGGCGCACCTGAAAGAGAAAGAGCACGACAAAGCGTTCTACTCACTGTGCTGCCATATGGAGCCGCAGTACCACCAGCTGGAGTTTGATACCCGTTTGTGGCTGACGCATTTATCGTTAAAGAGTAATGCGCAGTAGCGCACGCGAAATGTCATGATGACGTGCTACAGTGGCTTTAGGTTCCCTGCTACGGAGTACGTAAACGTTTATGATACGTTTCGCAGTCATCGGTACGAACTGGATCACGCGCCAGTTCGTCGACGCCGCCCACGAAACCGGCAAATATAAGCTCACCGCAGTCTATTCCCGCAGCCTTGAGCAGGCGCAGAGTTTTGCGAATGACTACCTGGTTGAACATCTGTTCACCTCGCTCGATGAGATGGCGCAAAGCGACGCCATTGACGCGGTCTATATCGCCAGCCCGAATTCTCTGCACTTCCCGCAAACGAAGCTGTTCCTCAGCCACAAAAAGCATGTGATCTGCGAGAAGCCGCTCGCCTCGAATATTGAGGAAGTGGAAGCCGCCATTGCGCTTGCCCGCGAAAACCAGGTGGTACTGTTTGAAGCGTTCAAAACCGCCAGTCTGCCGAACTTCCTGCTGTTGCAGCAATCGCTGCCGAAAATTGGCAAAGTGCGTAAAGCCTTTATCAACTACTGCCAGTATTCCTCGCGCTACCAGCGCTACCTGGACGGCGAAAACCCGAACACCTTTAACCCGGCCTTCTCGAATGGCTCGATTATGGATATCGGTTTTTACTGCCTGGCCTCTGCGGTCGCCCTGTGGGGTGAACCGCACGGCGTAACCGCCACCGCCAGCCTGCTGGAAAGCGGCGTGGATGCACACGGCGTTGTGGTGCTGGACTACGGTGATTTTAGCGTGACGTTGCAGCACTCGAAGGTCAGTGACTCCGTACTGCCAAGCGAAATTCAGGGCGAAGACGGCTCGCTGGTGATCGAAAAAATCTCCGAATGTCAGAAGCTAAGCATCGTTCCCCGCGGCGGCAAAGCGCAGGAGCTGACGCAGCCTCAGCATATTAACACTATGCTCTATGAGGCAGAGGTCTTCGCCCGTCTGGTAGAAGACAACGAAGTGAACCACCCGGGGCTGGCGATCAGCCGCACCACGGCGAAGCTGCAAACGGAGATCCGCCGACAGACTGGCGTGATCTTCCCCGCAGACGGCGTGAATGTGGAAGCCGTCGCGTAAAACTGTGTAATGAAATCGTGCAGACCATTGACGAAACCGATGGTCTGACATAATTTGTTACCTGCAAAGGGGAGTAACTTCTTCGCCGGTGGATCGTCATTACGATGCGTGCAAAACCGCATCCGGTCGCCGGGCAACCTTCGTGGTTGTAAGTGAGACCTTGCCGGAAGGCGAGGTCTATGCATAAAAAGCTAACGGCTATCGTCTTCTGACCATGGCCGTTTTTGTTTTTTATGTGTAAGGAAAATAGTATGCATTCTGTCGGCACTCCAATGCTGTGGGGCGGATTCGCGGTTGTCGTGCTCATCATGCTGGCAATCGACCTCTTTTTGCAGGGTCGTCGCGGCGAGCACGGCATGAGCGTCAAGCAAGCCGCCGTCTGGTCGCTGGTATGGGTTACCCTCTCACTCCTCTTCTGCGCCGCCTTCTGGTGGTATCTGGCCTCAACCGAAGGCCGCGCGGTGGCCGATCCTCAGGCACTCGCCTTCCTCACCGGCTATCTGATTGAAAAAGCGCTGGCGGTTGATAACGTCTTCGTCTGGCTGATGCTGTTCAGCTACTTCGCCGTGCCTGCGGCTCTGCAACGTCGCGTGCTGGTGTACGGCGTGCTGGGCGCTATTGTCCTGCGTACCATCATGATCTTCGCCGGTAGCTGGCTGATTACCCAGTTCGAATGGCTGCTGTATGTGTTTGGCGCGTTCCTGCTGTTCACCGGGGTAAAAATGGCGCTGGCGAAAGAAGACGATACCGGTATCGGTGATAAGCCGCTGGTGAAGTGGATCCGGGGTCATCTGCGCATGACGGACAAGATCGAGAGCGAGCATTTCTTCGTGCGTAAGAACGGCCTGCTGTTCGCCACCCCGCTGCTGCTGGTGCTGATTCTGGTCGAACTGAGCGACGTGATTTTCGCGGTGGACAGTATCCCCGCTATCTTCGCGGTCACTACCGACCCGTTCATCGTGCTGACCTCAAACCTGTTCGCCATCCTCGGCCTGCGTGCGATGTATTTCCTGCTGGCGGGTGCGGCAGAGCGCTTCTCAATGCTGAAGTACGGTCTGTCGGTGATTCTGGTGTTTATCGGTATCAAGATGCTGATCGTCGATTTCTACCATATTCCGATCGCCATTTCGCTCGGCGTGGTGTTTGGCATTCTGCTGGTGACGCTGATTATCAATACCTGGGTTAACCGCCAGCACGATAAGAAGCAGCAGGCTTAGTGCGTTTTGCCCGGTGGCGCTACGCTTACCGGGCCTACAACGTCACCCCGTAGGCCGGGTAAGCGCAGCGCCACCCGGCACTTTCGTTAACCAATAGTTAAAAAACATGACGCAACACGTAAAATCCAGCATTTTACGCTTCCGCCTTTCGCTGCTTTCCCTGATACTCAACCAGGCAAACAAATACTTACATCCGGACACAAATGTGACTTAGAGCACATCCAGGATGGAACGCAATTTCACTCAGGAATAACGTATGAGCACACAATCACGCGGTCTGTTCGCGCGCCTGGCGCAGGGCAGTCTTGTAAAACAAATTCTGGTCGGGTTGGTACTGGGTATTCTGCTGGCGATGGTGTCAAAACCTGCCGCGGAAGCGACGGGGCTGCTCGGCACCCTTTTCGTTGGCGCACTTAAGGCCGTCGCCCCGGTACTGGTGCTGATGCTGGTGATGGCGTCGATTGCCAACCACCAGCACGGACAAAAAACCAACATTCGCCCTATTCTGTTCCTGTATCTGCTGGGAACCTTCTCTGCTGCCTTAACGGCCGTGGTGTTTAGCTTCCTGTTCCCGTCCACGCTGCACCTGACCAGCGCGGCCGGTGATATCACCCCGCCGTCCGGGATTGTGGAAGTGCTTCGCGGTCTGCTGATGAGCATGGTCTCTAACCCCGTCACCGCGCTGATGAACGCGAACTACATCGGCATCCTGGTCTGGGCGATCGGTCTGGGCTTCGCGCTGCGTCATGGTAACGAGACCACGAAAAACCTGGTGAACGATATGTCCAACGCTGTCACCTTTATGGTGAAGCTGGTGATTCGCTTTGCGCCAGTCGGGATCTTTGGTCTGGTCTCCTCCACGCTGGCAACCACCGGTTTCGATGCACTGTGGGGCTACGCGCAGCTGCTGGTCGTCCTGGTCGGCTGTATGCTGCTGGTGGCGCTGGTGATCAACCCGCTGCTGGTGTTCTGGCAGATCCGCCGCAACCCGTATCCGCTGGTGCTGACCTGCCTGCGTGAAAGCGGCGTGTATGCCTTCTTCACCCGCAGCTCGGCGGCAAACATTCCGGTCAACATGGCGCTGGCGGAGAAGCTGAATCTGGATCGCGATACCTATTCGGTGTCGATTCCTCTGGGTGCAACCGTGAACATGGCAGGTGCGGCGATCACCATCACCGTGCTGACGCTGGCGGCGGTGCATACGCTGGGCATTCCGGTGGATCTGCCAACCGCGCTGCTGCTGAGCGTCGTTGCATCACTGTGTGCCTGTGGCGCATCCGGCGTGGCGGGCGGCTCGCTGCTGCTGATCCCGCTGGCCTGTAACATGTTCGGTATTCCGAACGAGATTGCCATGCAGGTTGTCGCGGTCGGCTTCATTATCGGCGTATTGCAGGATTCCTGCGAAACCGCGCTGAATTCCTCTACCGACGTGCTGTTTACCGCAGCGGCCTGTCAGGCGGAAGACGCGCGTTTAGCGAAGAACGCCCTGCGCAGTTAAAAAGAAAAGCCCGGTGGCGGCTACGCCTTACCGGGCCTACAGGGTTTAGTAGGTCGGGTAAGCGCTAGCGCCACCCGACAAAGCACTTATAGCGTCACACCACTCTTAAAGATCGCCAGCTCGCGGAAGTCGTTCTTCTCGTTGCAGGTCTGCCTGCCGCTGGCAAATTCCACAATCGTGTCCACGAATTCGCTCAGCAGCTGCGGCATCGCTTTGCCGTGAATCAGCTGGCCGGCATCAAAGTCGATCCAGTGTTTTTTCTTCGCCGCCAGCTCGCTGTTAGTGGCGATTTTCACCGTTGGCACAAATCCGCCGTACGGCGTGCCGCGCCCGGTACTGAACAGCACCATGTGACAGCCCGCTCCCGCCAGCGCACTGGTGGCGACCGCATCGTTGCCCGGTGCGCTCAGCAGGTTCAGACCGTGCGTTTTCAGCCGTTCACCGTAACGCAGCACGTCCACTACCTGGCTGGCGCCCGCTTTCTGGGTGCAGCCCAGGGATTTCTCTTCCAGCGTGGTGATCCCACCCGCCTTGTTACCCGGCGACGGGTTCTCATAAATCGGCTGGTTATGGGCGATGAAGTACTGTTTGAAATCGTTGACCATGGTGACGGTCTTCTCAAAGGTCTCTTCGTCGCGGCAGTGGCTCATCAGAATGCGCTCTGCGCCGAACATCTCCGGCACTTCGGTCAGCACCGTGGTGCCGCCGTTGGCAATCACGTAATCTGAGAAGCGGCCCAGCATCGGGTTAGCGGTAATGCCGGAAAGCCCGTCAGATCCGCCGCACTCCAGGCCAAACTTCAGTTCACTCAGCTTGCCCGGCTCGCGCTTGTCGTGACGCATCACCTCATACAGCTGGTGCAGCTGTTCAACGCCCGCTTCCACTTCGTCGTCCTGGTGCTGACACACCATAAAGTGCACGCGCTCAGGATCGAACTCGCCCAGCGTGTCGCGGAAGGCGTCGACCTGATTGTTTTCACAGCCGAGGCCAATCACCAGCACCGCCCCCGCGTTCGGGTGGCGCACCATATTTTGCAGCATGGTGCGGGTATTGATGTGGTCGTCGCCCAGCTGGGAACAACCGTAGGTATGGCTGAACAGATGCACGCCGTCGGTGCTTTCAGCATTGTTGGTCTCTTTCAGGAAACGCGTCTGAATTTGACGCGCGATCCCGTTCACGCAGCCGACGGTCGGGAGGATCCACAGTTCATTGCGGATCCCCACCTCCCCGCTGGCGCGGCGGTAGATCTGCACCTCACGATCGGCCGCCTGTCCTTCTTCTGCCTGGAAGTCAGGTTGATAGCTGTACTCGTCCAGATCGCTGAGATTGGTGCGGGTATTGTGGGAATGAATGTATTCACCCGGCGCAATATCCGCCAGCGCATGACCGATGGGCAAACCGTACTTCACCACGTTCTCCCCTTTCGCGATGGGGATCAGGGCAAACTTATGTCCACGTCCAATGGCCTGGCGTAACGTCACCGACTGGTTGTCGAAGGTCACTTCCGTCCCTTCGGCTAAATCGGCCAGCGCGACGGCAACGTTATCCAGCGAATGGATTTTGATGTATTGCATATCAACCTCAAACGGCCTTAGTTCAGTTCAATGGCGAAGTAGTCACGCGCATTGTTAAAGCAGATGTTTCTCACCATTTCGCCCAGCAGCTGGATATCCGCTGGCGCTTCGCCCGCGTGCACCCAGCGGCCAATCATCTGGCACAGAATGCGGCGGAAATATTCATGGCGGGTATAGGAGAGGAAACTGCGGCTGTCGGTCAGCATGCCAACGAAGCGGCTCAGCAGGCCGAGCTGCGCCAGCTGCGTCATCTGACGCTCCATGCCGTCTTTCTGATCGTTAAACCACCAGCCGGAACCGAACTGCATCTTGCCCGGCATCCCTTCGCCCTGGAAGTTGCCGATCATAGTGCCCAGCACTTCGTTATCGCGCGGGTTCAGGCAGTACAGAATGGTTTTTGGCAGCAGGTTTTGCTCGTTCTGTTTGCTCAGCAGTTTTGACAGCTCTTCCGCCATCGGACGGTCGTTGATGGAGTCAAAGCCTACGTCCGCGCCCAGCAGTTTGAACTGACGCTGGTTGTTATTACGCAGCGCGCCGATGTGATACTGCTGAACCCAGCCGCGACGGGCATATTCCGCACCGAGGAACACCAGCACCGCGGTTTTAAACTGCGCCACTTCGTGCTCGCTCAGGGCTTCGCCGGAGAGACGACGCGCCAGAATACTGTCCAGCTCAGCTTCACTGGATTCCGCGAACAGCACTACGTCCAGCGCGTGGTCAGACACTTTACAGCCGTGTGCGGCAAAGTGATCCAGACGTTTGGTCAGCGCGGTTTGCAGATCGCCAAAACGACGGATATCGGTATCCGAAACTTCCGCCAGCTTCGCCATGTAGTCGTTAAAGGTCGGCAGCTCGATGTTGAAGGCTTTATCCGGGCGCCAGCTTGGCAGCACTTTGATGTCAAACGTGCTGTCCTTGGCGACAACAGCGTGATGCTCCAGAGAGTCGACCGGATCGTCGGTGGTGCCCACCATCTTCACGTTCATCTGCTGCATGATGCCGCGCGCCGAGAAGCTATCCTGCGCCAGCAGTTCGTTGCACTGATCCCAGATTTCATCCGCCGTGGCGGGAGAGAGCAGCTTGCCGGTGATACCAAACGGACGACGCAGTTCGAGGTGCGTCCAGTGGTATAACGGGTTACCGATGGTGTGAGGAACGGTAGCGGCCCAGGCGTCAAACTTCTCGCGATCGGTCGCGTCGCCGGTACACAGGCGCTCGGCCACGCCGTTGGTGCGCATTGCGCGCCACTTATAGTGGTCACCCTTCAGCCAGATATCATACAGGTTTTTGAAACGGTAATTTTCGGCAACCTGCTGCGGCGGTAAATGGCAGTGGTAGTCGAAAATTGGCTGGTCTTTTGCGTAGTCGTGGTACAGGCGGCGAGCAAATTCGGTATCTAGCAGAAAATCGTCGGTCATAAACGGTGTCATTATCGTCTTCCTCATTACGGGAGCGTCAGAAAGCTTATGTTCAGATGCTGCAAAGTTATCACACCAATTTCCAGAGTCCGACGTTTTTTTCGTGAGTTAGATCAATAAACGTCGACAAATAAATTACCCTCAAAGGGGTAAACCCTCTCGCAGGCCGCGCCAGTTCTGGCTTTACGCGCGCCGCATAATGTCCCTACAAAGATTCACACTTTTGTGATGTCACTCACCTTTTAAAGTTGTATGACAAGTTATCTTTTCGCCGTCGCAAACTATAAGCCGACGGAATGCATTACCGGTGTTTGATACATCGGATTTAACGGTACGGAAGCCGACTTAGCACGATTACTTATGGCAAGGTTCGGGCCGTTCCGGGACAGGTTCCCGGTTACGCCCCTCCCGTTACAGAACAGCTCCCGACAACGGTTGAGTTGTTGCCGTGTCCCGACACGGAAATAACATAACGATGAGGTTTTACATGCGTAAAATTAAAGGGTTACGTTGGTACATGATCGCACTGGTGACGCTCGGCACCGTGCTGGGCTACCTGACACGTAACACCGTGGCAGCAGCGGCGCCAACGTTGATGGAAGAGTTACATATCTCCACGCAGCAATACTCTTACATCATTGCGGCTTACTCTGCCGCTTACACCGTAATGCAGCCTGTTGCAGGTTATGTTCTTGATATTCTGGGTACAAAAATTGGTTATGCCTTCTTCGCTGTAGCCTGGGCCGTCTTCTGTGGGGCGACCGCGCTGGCCGGCAGCTGGGGCGGACTGGCGCTGGCGCGTGGTGCGGTAGGTGCTGCCGAAGCAGCGATGATCCCCGCGGGTCTGAAAGCCAGCTCTGAATGGTTCCCGGCAAAAGAGCGTTCAATCGCTGTCGGTTACTTCAACGTGGGCTCCTCCATCGGGGCGATGATTGCTCCGCCACTGGTGGTGTGGGCGATTGTGATGCACAGCTGGCAGATGGCGTTCATCATCTCCGGTGTGCTGAGCTTTGCCTGGGCCATGGCGTGGCTGATCTTCTATAAACACCCACGCGATCAGAAAAAGCTGTCTGACGAAGAACGTGACTACATTATCAATGGTCAGGAATCTCAGCATCAGACCGACAACGGCAAAAAGATGTCCGTCTGGCAGATCCTGGGCACCCGTCAGTTCTGGGGTATCGCCCTGCCACGCTTCCTGGCAGAACCGGCCTGGGGTACGTTTAACGCCTGGATCCCGCTGTTCATGTTTAAAGTTTACGGCTTTAACCTGAAAGAGATCGCGATGTTCGCCTGGATGCCAATGCTGTTTGCAGACCTGGGCTGTATCGTCGGCGGCTACCTGCCACCGCTGTTCCAGCGCTGGTTTGGCGTGAACCTGATTGTGTCCCGTAAGATGGTGGTCACCATGGGCGCCCTGCTGATGATCGGCCCGGGCATGATCGGCCTGTTCACCAGCCCTTACGTGGCTATCGCCCTGCTGTGTATCGGGGGCTTTGCTCACCAGTCTCTGTCCGGTGCGCTGATTACGCTCTCGTCCGACGTGTTTGGTCGTAACGAAGTCGCTACCGCCAACGGCCTGACCGGTATGGCCGCCTGGACCGCAAGTACCCTGTTTGCGCTGGTGGTCGGCGCGCTGGCAGATACGATTGGTTTCAGCCCGCTGTTCGCGGTACTGGCTATCTTCGACCTGATGGGTGCGGTGGTTATCTGGACGGTGCTGAAGAGCAAATCCGCCGATGAACTGGCGAAAGAGTCCCTTGGGGGACCGGCGACGCAGAGTTAGCGTTGTTGTGCCGGGTGGCGGCTACGCCTTACCCGGCCTACAAAACCCATAGGCCCGCGCAAGCGAAGCGCACCCGGCAAAATCTTCTCAAAAGCCGCCTACGGGCGGCTTTTTTCATGGCGAAATCTGGAGAGTGGCACGCAAAAGTGGTATAACAAATCATTCGCCGTACCCTGCCTGGAGCGCATATGGAAATCACCGAATCACGTCGTTTATATCAACAACTTGCCGCCGAGCTGAAAGATCGCATCGAGCAAGGGGTCTATCTTGTCGGTGATAAACTTCCCGCTGAGCGTTTCATTGCGGATGAAAAAAGCGTCAGCCGTACGGTGGTCCGCGAAGCCATCATCATGCTGGAAGTGGAAGGGTATGTTGAGGTACGCAAAGGTTCCGGCATTCATGTGATTTCCAGCCAGGCGAAACACTCCCCCACCCCGGACGAAAGTCTGGAGTTTGCCAGCTACGGTCCGTTTGAGCTTCTCCAGGCTCGCCAGCTGATTGAAAGCAACATTGCGGAATTTGCTGCGACTCAGGTGACCAAGCAGGACATCATGAAGCTGATGGAAATCCAGGATCATGCGCGTAAAGAAAAATGTTTCCGCGATTCCGAATGGGACCTGCAATTCCACGTCCAGGTCGCCCTTGCGACTCAGAATACGGCGCTGGCGGCAATCGTTGAAAAAATGTGGACTCAGCGCGTTCACAACCCGTACTGGAAGAAATTACACGATCACATTGATTCCCGCACGGTAGACAACTGGTGTGACGACCACGACCAGATTCTTAAGGCTCTGATTCGTAAAGATCCGCATGCGGCGAAACTGGCAATGTGGCAGCACCTGGAGAACACCAAACAGATGCTGTTTAATGAAACAAGTGATGACTTTGAATTTAACGCTGACCGCTATCTTTTTGCCGATAATCCGGTCGTTCACCTCGATACCGCGACCAATCTCGCAAAATAATCCCCCGAACGGCTGGCAGGCGCACCGCCGCGCCTTCCGGCCAGACAGGGTAAGAAAACCTCTATAGTGTCAGCCTTTGTAAAATTTCTCGCTCCCCTCCGTGGCTTACGCCAAAATCGTGTTTCCCCTCAAATTCTGTGACGCAGAACGTCGGGCTTTGTTACAATTGGATTCACTTCGTTATTTTGTAAGTTAGTGCTTGCTAACCAGCCAATTAACAGGGAACAGTGTTGGCCACACATCAATGTGTCCGCGAGCGACCATAATGAAATCATAACAATGTCGCCGTGCTGTTTTCCCGAATGACAGGCGTGACGTTAACCGATTTCCAGGAACACTGAATGGAACTTTTGACCCAACTACTGAACGCCCTCTGGGCTCAGGATTTCGAAACGCTGGCCAACCCGTCCATGATTGGCATGCTCTACTTTGTGTTATTTATGATCCTGTTCCTTGAGAACGGTCTGCTGCCTGCTGCCTTTTTACCCGGCGACAGCCTGCTGGTGTTGGTCGGGGTGCTCTGTGCAAAAGGGGCGATGGCTTTCCCGCAAACGGTCCTGCTTTTGACCATTGCCGCCAGCCTGGGCTGCTGGGTGAGTTACATTCAGGGGCGATGGCTGGGTAACACGCGAATCGTTCAGAACTGGCTTTCGCACCTTCCGGCCCATTACCACCAGCGAGCGCACCACCTTTTCCATAAGCATGGGCTTTCCGCCTTACTGATCGGCCGCTTTATCGCATTCGTACGCACCCTGCTGCCCACCATTGCGGGCTTGTCCGGCCTGAGCAGTACGCGCTTCCAGTTCTTTAACTGGATGAGCGGCTTGCTGTGGGTGCTGATCCTGACCACGCTCGGCTACGCGCTGGGTAAAACGCCGGTCTTTATGAAATATGAAGATCAGCTGATGTCTTGCCTGATGCTACTGCCCGTCGTTCTGCTGGTGTTTGGCCTGGTCGGGTCCCTGGTCGTACTGTGGAAGAAGAAATACGGAGCCAGGGGTTAACGATGGTTATCTCCCCGCTCGCGCTGCGCCGCTTCTCTTACGCTATCGTCGCGCTGATGATGTTCAGCGCTCTTATCCTGCTGTGGTCTGCGCTACAGCATCAGGAGTCGACGCTGGCTATCCGTCCTGTGAGCCAGGGAACCAGCGTGCCGGATGGTTTTTCCATCTGGCATCATCTGGACGCAAACGGGATCCGCTTTAAGAGCATCACGCCGCAAGACGATGTGCTGCTGATAAAATTTGACTCCAGTGCGCAAAGCGCCGCGGCGAAAGCCGTGCTGGACCGCACGCTGCCGCAGGGTTACATCATTGCGCAACAGGATGATGACAGCCACGTAGCCTCCTGGATGTCACGGTTACGCGACACGTCGCATCGATTTGGTTAACGACTAAGATTCCGAATATTTTCACCTACTTTGGTGAAACTCCCGTTTACTTACTATGCTTAAGTACGCGGAGCACCCCTCAGATGTTCTCTGCATAGTTCTGGAACACGGCTTACGCCGTAACACAATGGAAGGTTTCTATAATGAAATACCGCATCACTCTGGCTCTGGCCCTTTTTTCTTTAAGCACAGCTTCCTTCGCTATGTCTCTTTGTCAGGAGAAAGAACAGGATATCCAACGCGAAATCAGTTATGCCGAAAAGCATAACAATCAGCACCGGATCGACGGGCTGAAAAAAGCGTTGAGCGAAGTGAAAGACAACTGTACGGACAGCAAGCTGCGTGCCGATCATCAGGAAAAAATCGCTGAACAGAAGGACGAGATAGCCGAGCGCCGTCAAGACCTACAGGAAGCAAAAGAGAAAGGTGATGCGGAAAAAATTGCCAAGCGCGAGAGGAAGTTGCAAGAGGCGCAGGACGAACTGAAAGCGCTGGAAGCTCGCGATTATTGAGTTAACGGAAATCTCAACAGGAGAGAATCATGTCAAAAGATACAACTTCAGAAAATCTGCGCGCTGAACTGAAATCCCTGGCGGACACCCTGGAAGAGGTGCTGAACTCTTCTGCGGATAAATCGAAAGAAGAAGTAAGTAAACTGCGCAGCAAAGCGGAGCAGGCACTGAAAGAGAGCCGTTACCGTCTGGGTGAAACCGGTGATGCGCTGGCGAAACAGACCCGCGAAGCGGCAGCGCGCGCAGACGAATATGTACGTGATAATCCATGGACGGGTGTAGGTATTGGCGCCGCAGTGGGTGTGGTGCTGGGTGTCCTGCTGACGCGTCGTTGATTATGGAAGATCCACGTCACGCACAAGGGCCTGCTAAAAACGTCCTCGGCATCGGCCAGCGTATTCTTACGACGCTGGTCGGGATTGCCGAAACGCGCGTCCGGCTTGCGGTAGTGGAGCTGGAAGAGGAGAAAGCCAACCTCTTCCAGATGCTGCTCATGCTTGGGCTTACGATGCTCTTTGCCGCGTTTGGTCTGATGAGCCTGATGGTGTTAATCATCTGGGCTATCGACCCACAGTATCGTCTGAACGCGATGATTGCGACTACCGTGGTTCTGCTGGTGGCGGCGCTGATAGGCGGTATCTGGACCCTGCATAAAGCGCGCACGTCGACCTTCCTGCGCCATACGCGCCAGGAGCTGGCCAACGACCGCGCCCTGCTGGAGGATGATAAGTCGTGAGCGACAAAGCCGAACGTCAAAAGCGGAAAGCGTATCTGTTGAGCCAAATCCAGCAGCAGCGGCTGGATTTGTCTGCCAGCCGTCGAGACTGGGTTGAAGCCACGCATCGGTTTGACCGCGGCTGGAACACGGTCCTGAGCCTGCGCTCATGGGCGCTGGTCGGCAGCAGCGTGATGGCGATCTGGTCGGTTCGGCATCCTAACATGCTGATCCGCTGGGCACGCCGCGGCTTTGGCGCCTGGAGCGCCTGGCGTCTGGTGAAAACCACGCTGCGACAACAGCAGTTGCGCTAGCCTTCTTGCCGGGTGACGCTGCGCTTACCCGGCCTACGATTGCGTGTAGGCCGGGTAAGGCGTAGCCGCTACCCGGCAAAACCCCCTCCCTTACTCAATATCTTTGAAGAAGATTAACAGTTTTCCTTGCTAACATTTGCCATCCGCCCCGTTTACACTCCTCTCCATCGACAGCAAAGACGCGGTATCTACCCGAATTTGCAAGCAAATAACGTTTAGCCGCTGATGTGGTTTCCTGGAGAGTAAAATGAAAAAATTAGAAGATGTTGGTGTACTGGTAGCGCGTATTCTGATGCCTGTTCTGTTCATCACCGCAGGCTGGGGCAAAATTACCGGCTATGCGGGCACTCAGCAGTATATGGAAGCGATGGGCGTGCCGGGGTTCCTGCTGCCACTGACCATTCTGCTTGAGTTCGGCGGCGGCCTGGCAGTGCTGTTCGGTTTCCTGACCCGCACTACGGCGCTGTTCACCGCAGGCTTTACCCTGCTGACCGCGTTCATCTTCCACAGCAACTTTGCGGAAGGCGTGAACTCCCTGATGTTCATGAAAAACCTGACCATCGCGGGCGGCTTCCTGCTGCTGGCTATCACGGGTCCGGGCGCCTACAGCATCGACCGTCTTCTGAATAAGAAGTGGTAAGCAGGCTATACTGATTACATTCAAAGCGAGGAGACATCTCCTCGCTTTTGCTATCTGACGGAGGAGTAAAAAATGGGACAACTCGTAGACGGCGTCTGGCAGGATGTCTGGTATGACACCAAATCCACCGGTGGACGCTTTAAGCGCTCTGTTTCGGCCTTCCGTAACTGGCTGACCGCCGGCGGCGCACCCGGCCCGAGTGGCGAAGGGGGCTTTGCGGCGGAAAAAGATCGTTATCATCTGTATGTTTCTCTCGCCTGTCCGTGGGCGCACCGCACGCTGATTGTGCGCAAACTTAAAGGTCTCGAATCGTTAATTCCGGTTTCGGTGGTCAACCCGCTGATGCTGGAAAACGGCTGGACGTTCGACAGTGGCTTCCCGGCCGCGACGGGTGATGAGCTTTATCATCACGATTTCCTGTATCAGCTCTATCTGCGCGCCGATCCGCACTACACCGGACGCGTAACGGTGCCTGTGCTGTGGGACAAGAAAAACCAGACGATCGTCAGCAATGAATCCGCTGAAATCATTCGCATGTTCAATACCGCGTTTGACGCGCACGGTGCCCGCGCCGGGGATTACTACCCGGTTGAGCTGCGCGAGAAAATTGACGAGCTGAACGGCTGGATCTACGACAACGTTAACAACGGCGTCTACAAAGCGGGCTTTGCCACCAGTCAGGAAGCGTACGACGAAGCGGTCGGCAACGTGTTTGGATCCCTGGAGCGCCTGGAGCAGATCCTCGGCCAGCATCGTTATTTAGCGGGCGATCGCCTCACCGAAGCAGACATCCGCCTGTGGACGACGCTGATCCGCTTTGATCCGGTATATGTCACCCACTTCAAGTGCGACAAGCATCGCATCAGTGATTACCTGAACCTGCACGGTTTCCTGCGCGACATCTATCAGATGCCGGGGATTGCGGAGACGGTCAATTTTGACCATATTCGCACCCACTATTTCCGCAGTCATAAGACCATCAACCCAACGGGCATTATCTCCATTGGCCCGTGGCAGGACCTGGATGAACCGCACGGGCGCGACGTGCGTTTCGGATAATTATTTAGGGAATCAATTGATTCCCTTTTTTAATTCACAGCATACATCTATCCTTACCTCGATCGCTTAGAAAACAAGTGATTGACTGATTAAGAGGCAAGGAAAAATGGACTGGTATTTAAAAGTACTGCGCAACTACGTTGGATTTGGTGGCCGTGCCCGCCGTAAAGAGTACTGGATGTTCGTTCTGGTGAACTTCGTCCTGATTATGGTGCTGGGCATTGTGGACAAGATCCTCGGCTGGGAACGCGAGGGGGGTGAAGGCATTCTCACCACCATTTATGGTGTGTTAGTTCTGCTGCCTTCATGGGCCGTACTGTTTCGTCGTCTCCACGACACAGATCGTTCGGCGTGGTGGCTGCTGTTGCTGTTGATCCCGCTTATCGGCTGGATCGTGATTTTGATTTTCAACTGTCAGAGCGGAACGCCGGGCGAAAACCGCTTTGGTCCGGATCCTAAGGCAAGCGCGTAAATTCTGCCCGGTGGCGCATACGCTTACCGGGCCTACGCTTATTTGTTGTGGTGGGCAAAGAGCTTGGGAATTTCACGCAAACACCACGATTTGGCTTCGCCCATGCTGTCGCGACGCCACGCCATAATGATATCCACTTCGCTGGTGTATTCCGGGCTGACGACGCGCAGCCGCCCTTCTGCAATGTCCTTTTCGACAAACGGATACGGCATAGTCGCCACGCCCAGCCCCGCCAGGAGCGCCTGTCGCTTATCTTCCAGCGACGTTACCGTCAGTCGCGGCTGTTTATCCAGCAACTGTACCGTTAACACCGGGCGCTCTCGGGCGGTATCCGCGACCGCCACGCCGCGGTATTTCACGCGCGTGACCTCAGAGAGCGGCTCCGGCTCCTGATGGATCGGGTGATCCGGGGCGGCGACGTAGACGTTCATCACGCTGTACAGTTTGCGCGAATTGATTTCTGACGATGAGCGGAAATGCATGTCCGGCGCAATCACGATATCCGCCCTGCCCGTCTCAAGACGCTCCCACGCCCCGGCCAGCACCTCAGTGATGATCGACAGCTGGGTATTGGCTTTCGCGGCCAGTCTGTCCACCAGCGGGAACAGCGCCTCGGTGGGCACCAGCGCTTCGGTCACCAGCGTCAGATGGGTTTCCCAGCCGCGGGCCAGCGCTTCGGCATCCGTCGTGAGCTTATCCGCCGCTTCCAGCAATACGCGGCCGCGCTCCAGCAGCATCCGCCCAACGTTGGTGAATTTTGTTCGATGACCGGAACGGTCAAAGAGCACAACATCCAGCTCCTCTTCCAGCTTTTGCATGGTGTAGCTCAGGGCAGACGGAACGCGCCCCAGTTCATCTGCCGCCGCGGCAAAACTGCCGCGCCTGTCAATCGCGTCCATGACGCGAAGCGCCTCAAGCGTCAATGCTCTCTCTTTAGCCATCTCGTTCTCATTCAGGAAATTTGAACATACCAGGCAGAATATCTGGCTAACAATGCAGCGTCCATACCTTTACCATTGATTTAGTGTAAAGAGAGGTCAAGTTTATGATTACGACAAGAACAGCGAAACAGTGCGGACAAGCCGATTTCGGTTGGTTGCAGGCCCGCTACACCTTTTCCTTTGGACACTACTTTGACCCTAAACTCCTCGGTTACGCTTCACTGCGCGTATTGAATCAGGAAGTGCTCGCCCCGGGCGCGTCCTTCCAGCCGCGCACGTACCCTAAAGTCGATATCCTGAACCTGATCCTGGAAGGCGAGGCAGAATACCGCGATAGCGAGGGCAATCATGTCCAGGCAAAGGCTGGCGAGGCGCTGTTAATTTCCACGCAGCCAGGTATTAGCTACAGCGAGCATAACCTCAGCAAAGATAAAACGCTGACCCGCATGCAGCTGTGGCTGGATGCCTGTCCGGAGCGGGAAAATCCGCTGGTGCAAAAAATCGATCTGAAGGGCGGTAAACAGCAGCTGATTGCCTCGCCAGACGGCAGCAAAGGCAGCTTGCAGTTGCGCCAGCAGGTGTGGCTGCACCATATCGAACTGAAAAAAGGTGAACAGGCGAGCTTCCAGCTTCATGGCCCGCGTGCCTATTTGCAGTCCATTCACGGAACGGTGCATGCGGTCACGCATACGGAAGAGAAAGAAGCGCTCACCTGCGGTGACGGGGCGTTTATTCGTGACGAAGCGAATATCACTCTGGTTGCCGATACGCCGCTGCGCGCGCTGTTGATTGATTTGCCGGTTTAAGATCAACACGCCCCCTCGCTCGATCGGTTCCCTCTCCCTATGGGAGAGGGTTAGGGTCAGGGGTAACGGGTTGGATTAAATCACAACACCTTACTCGCCATAATCTCAATGATCTGCCGGTCCGTCGCCTGCATTGAGCGGCACGCCAGGGCGCACAGGTTAGAGATAGACTGTTCCACGTCGTGCGCCACAATCCCCTCGTTACCCGTCACCGCAGTATCATCCAGCGCCATCATCACGGCTTTCCAGGCGCTGGTGACGCTGGTCGAGACCTTCATTGCGCAGCTGTTAGAGGCCCCATCGCAGATCATCCCGCTCACGTCGCCGATCATACTGCCGATCGCCATGGCAATGGTCTGGTAAGATCCGCCCATCAGCCACGCCATCCCCGCCGCTGCCCCCATTCCGGCCGTTGTCGCCGCGCACAACGCGGACAAGCGCGGAAGCTGGTAATGGATATAGATAGCCGACAGATGCGAGAGCATCAGCGCCCGCGCCAGCCGTTCGTCATCGGCCTGAACGTGCTCAGCCACCACCACTACCGGCATGGTGGCGGTGATGCCCTGATTCCCGGAACCCGAGTTGCTCATCGCCGGCAGCGTCGCGCCTCCCATGCGGGCATCCGAGGCTGCGCTGGTGCGGATAATAATGTCTGAACCCAGATCCTGCGCCATCCAGCCGCGTGCGCGCTGTTTATTGAGCGTCGCGCCAATATGCAGCCCCCAGTTGCCACGCAAACCTTCGCGGGAGAGCGCATCGTTCAGCCGCCCCGCATCGAGGATAAAGCGGATCGCGTCGAACGGCACCTGCTCTACAAACTCAAGGATCTGCGACAGCGTGGTGGTCGAGAGTACCGCCAGCGGATCGTCGTTGTTCTGGCTCTGACGATCGTCAAGCCTGAAGCGCGTTTCGCCCTGACAAACTACCTCCACCACGCGAGTGTGCCCGCCAGCGATGGTCACCATCGCCGAGGATTCACCGACGTAAACGCAGGCGCGTGAATAGAGGATCTCCTCGCACGGCTCCTGCAATTTCACCTGCACCAGACCCGCGTTCAGCAGTGCTTTGGCGCGCGTTAGCGCCTCGGCCGACGCGTCTTTCAACACCTCCAGCCCGGCGTGTGCATTACCGCCTGTCGCCCCCAGCGCGGCCGCGATGGGTAAACCGACCATACCGGTGCCGGGCACCGTTACGCCAAGCCCGTTTTTCATCAGGTTCGGCGATACCCACGCCTCGATACGCGTCACCTCACCGTCAAGCTGTCCGGCAGCCATCGCGCACGCCAGCGCCAGCGAGACGGGTTCGGTACAGCCCAGCGCAGGCTTTACCTCTTCCTGCACAGCGCGAATAAAATGGTTCCATAAAGGATTAATTTGCTCAGACATCGTTACGACCTTATTTAACCTCATGAGAAGGCGAGGAAAGGAGAAACACAAAGCAGCAGCCCGGTAAACACAATAATCACCAGCGATACGCCTTTATATTTATGAAGTGCGGGCACTTTGTAGACCAGCCACGCCGGAATTAAGCAACCCACCATTCCGAAAATAGGGCTACAGATGGAGGTAAAGCTCAGCACCGGCGCGTTTAACACAATCGCGCTCCAGGCCAGCAGGATAGCGAACAGCATAATCCCGCGCTGGACGGTGCTTTCATTGATTTTCTCCGCCGGCATTTTGCGGCGCAGGATGTTCATCACGATGCCCTGCGTCGCCTCACGAAAGCCGAGATAGACGCCAAAGAACGCGGTCATCACGGCAAAAATGTTGAGGATCACGCTGACGATTTTGACCCAGCCCGCACCGTCACCGCTGATGAACTGTGCTGCGATTGCCAGGGCGGAAATATTCTGCTCGTAGGCTTTTACCGCCTCGTCGTGCCCCATCGCCAGCGTAAAGGAGACCGCGTAGAAAAAGACCGTCAAAAACAGCACGCCAAAGGCGATATTCATTGCCCGCAGCGCTTTATGACGCGCCACCTCAACGGATTTTTCCCGTGAACGATAGGAAATCACCATCGGGCTTAATGTCTGAATAAACAGAATGGAGGTTAAGGTGAAAGGCAGCGTAATAATGGCGTTTTTAATCAGCAGGCCCATCGGCGGCAGCATACCGACGTTGGCTAAATGCCAGAGGCCAATCATCGAAAGCCCCAGCGCCGCTACCACAAATAATTTGGTCAGCACCATCAGGCTGGAGACTTTAAACAGCAGTTTTTCACCGCGCGACGAAATGGCGACCAGAATGCAGATCAGGAATAAGCCGTAGAACGGATTTTCCGACAGCAAACCGTCGGTTACGCCGAAGGTGTGTAGGTAGGATGCGCTGTCGTTGGTGATAGCCGTGGAATAGACAAACATCCAGATCACCAGCATCACGAAATAAAGCGCACCCAAAAGGATGCCCCAGTTTTTACCTAAATAACCGCTAATGACGCTCGGGTAATCTTTGCATTCCGGTGATTCCGCCAGCGTATTAATAAACAGGCGCTGGAACAGGTACATAGCCGGATAACCAATTATCGACGAGAGTAAAAACACCCACAGCCCCATTAACCCGACCTGCACAGGAAGAAAAACGATGCCCGCGCCGATAGCCATCCCGATACTCATGATGACCCAGCCCGTATCGGTGCTGTCGAATTTGATCGCCTCTCGCCATTCGCTTTCGCTCATTCCCGCCCGCCTTGCCGCAGGGGAATCACTCACAATCACACTGCTGTTTGTTGCCATATTCATTGGGCACTCGCTTATTTTGTAGGGTAACTGGTTGTTTTTATAAGGTTCCGATCGCCAGCGATTGCGAGTCAGAGGGTGCAGGTGTGAGTTATTGATATGGGAAGATCATATCCGGAGCGCGGGAGAAAAAAGTCACAACTTTTATAGGGATTTTCTAAAGCGAGAGAATAATATTACTTCGGGATAGCAGAAAGGAGAGTAAGTTTTCTAAAATTGACGACGTTCACAAAATTAAAAGCCTCCCCATTTGAGGAGGCTGAAGATGAAGCCTGTATTACATCGCCTGCGTAAACGTCCTCGAAATCACGTCCTGCTGCTGCTCGCGCGTCAGGGCGTTAAACCGCACCGCATAACCTGAAACGCGGATCGTCAGGTTCGGATAGTTCTCCGGATGGGCGACGGCATCCAGCAGCATCTCCCGGTTCATCACGTTGACGTTCAGGTGTTGCCCGCCCTCAATGGTCGCTTCGTGGTGGAAGTATCCGTCCAGCAGCCCGACAAGGTTGGTTTTGCGCACCGGCTCGTCCTTGCCCAGTGCCTGCGGCACGATGGAGAAGGTGTAGGAGATCCCGTCTTTGGCGTAGGTGAACGGCAGCTTGGCGACCGAGGTTAACGACGCCACCGCCCCTTTTCTGTCGCGCCCGTGCATCGGGTTGGCGCCAGGCGCAAACGGCGTGCCGCCGCGACGTCCGTCCGGCGTGTTGCCGGTCTTCTGCCCGTAAACCACGTTGGAGGTGATGGTCAGGATCGACTGCGTCGGTACCGCGTTGCGGTACGTCGGCAGCGCCTGGATTTTCTTCATAAAGCGCTCAACCAGATCGCAGGCGATACTGTCCACGCGATCGTCGTTGTTGCCGTACTGCGGATAGTCGCCTTCGATGACGAAATCCACCGCCAGACCGGTGTGGTCGCGCACCGGTTTTACCGTGGCGTATTTGATGGCCGACAGGGAATCCGCCGCCACCGACAGCCCGGCAATGCCGCAGGCCATGGTGCGGTAGACGTCCCGGTCGTGCAGCGCCATCAGCGAGGCTTCGTAGCTGTATTTATCATGCATATAGTGAATGAGATTCAGCGCGCTGATGTACTGCACCGCCAGCCAGTCCATGAAGTGATCGAGGCTCGCCATTACGGTGTCGTAATCCAGTACCTCCTCCAGCAGCGGCTCGGTTTTCGGCCCCACCTGGATCTTCAGCTTCTCATCCACCCCGCCGTTGATTGCATACAGCAGCGTTTTCGCCAGGTTGGCGCGTGCGCCGAAGAACTGCATCTGCTTGCCGATCACCATCGGGCTGACGCAGCAGGCAATGGCGTAGTCGTCGCTGTTGAAGTCGGCGCGCATCAGATCGTCGTTCTCGTATTGCAGCGAGGAGGTGACGATCGACACCTGCGCGGCGTATTTCTTGAACGCGATCGGCAGTTGTTCGGACCAGAGGATCGTCAGGTTTGGCTCCGGCGCAGGCCCCATGGTGTGCAGGGTATGCAGGTAGCGGAAGCTGTTTTTGGTCACCAGCGTGCGGCCATCCAGCCCCATGCCGCCAATCACTTCCGTGGCCCAGATCGGATCGCCGGAGAAGAGCGTGTCGAACTCCGGCGTGCGCAGGAAGCGTACCATGCGGATCTTCATGATGAAGTGGTCGATCAGCTCCTGGGCCTGCACCTCATTCAGCCGTCCTGCCTGCATGTCGCGTTCAATGTAGATATCAAGGAACGAGGCCGTGCGCCCCAGCGACATCGCCCCGCCATTCTGGGATTTCACTGCGGCAAGGTAGGCAAAGTAGACCCACTGCACCGCTTCCTGCGCATTCATCGCCGGACGTGAAATATCAAAGCCATAGTTCGCCGCCATCTGCTGGATCTGGAGCAACGCACGTTTATGCTCCGCCAGCTCCTCGCGCAGGCGGATCGTGGCCTCCAGATCTTCTCCGCGCTCCAGTTTCCCCTGGAGATCGGCGAACTGAAGTTCACGCTCGCGCACCAGATAGCTGATGCCGTACAGCGCCACGCGACGGTAGTCGCCGATGATGCGTCCGCGCCCGTAGCCGTCCGGCAGACCGGTCAGCACCCCCGATTTGCGGCAGCGCATCATCTCCGGGGAGTAAACGTCAAACACGCCCTGGTTGTGGGTTTTGCGCAGGTCTGTGAAGAGATATTCAAACTGCGGATCCATCTCGCGACCGTAGGCTTCGAACGAGCTGCGGATCATGTTGATCCCGCCGTACGGATGCAGGGCGCGCTTGAGCGGCTTGTCGGTTTGCAGGCCAACGATCGTCTCCAGCTCCTGATCAATATAGCCCGGCCCGTGCGCGGTAATGGTAGTGGCGATGTTGGTGTCAAAATCCACCGGAGCGTGAGTAGCATTCTCCTGACGAATGCCGACCATCACCTTCTGCCACAGCGCCGTCGTTGCTGGCGTCGCCTGCGCGAGGAAAGCTTCATCGCCTTCATAAGGGGTGTAGTTATGCTGAATAAAATCGCGCACGTTGATGGCGTTTTTCCATTCTTCACCGCGAAACCCGGCCCATGCGTCGCTGTAAGGCGCGACGCCCGTATCGATTGTTACTTTCATCAGATTCTCGCTTTATCAGGCGTAAGCCGCAGCCGGAGTAACCTTCCCAAGACGGAGGGCGTCCAGCGCGATCATTTTTTCTTCATTGGTAGGGATCACCGCGCAGGCCGCGCGGGACGACTCGGTGGAGATCACGCGCTCGCCCGCGCTGCCCGGCAGGGCATTTTTGGACTCGTCGAGGATGATGCCAAACACCTTAAGATGCTCCACCACCAGCGCGCGGATAAGCACGGAGTTCTCACCGATCCCGCCGGTAAACACCACGCCATCCAGACGGTGCAGGGACGCGGCATGACCGGCGATATGTCGCGCAATCCGGTGGACAAAGGTCTTTATTGCCAGCCGCGCCCGCTCGTTGCCGTCATGCCAGGCTTTCTCCAGCGCGCGCAAATCGGAGGAGATGCCAGAGATCCCCAGCAGCCCGGACTCTTTGTTGACCACGCGCTCCAGATCCTCGAACGACTGGCCGGTCTGCCGGGCAATCCACGCCATCGCGCCAAAATCCACGTCGCCGCAGCGTGTGCCCATCACCAGTCCTTCAAGCGGCGTCATCCCCATGGACGTGTCCACGCTTACGCCGTTACGCACCGCGCAGATGGACGCTCCGTTGCCGAGATGGGCAATTACCAGGCCGCTGTCATCGGGAGAGAGCCCGAGAAGCGCGTGCGCCTGCGCCGACACGTAGCGGTGAGAGGTGCCGTGGAAACCGTAGCGGCGCACGCCCAGCTCTTCAAAATAGCGGTACGGCAAGCCGTACAGATACGCCTGCGGCGCCATGGTCTGGTGGAAGCTGGTATCAAATACCGCCACCTGCTGCACGCCGGGGAACAGGCGCCCGGCGGCTTCCACGCCGCTCAGGTTGGCGTAGTTATGCAGCGGCGCCAGCGGGGAGACCTCGCGGATCTGCGCCATCACCTCTTCCGTGATCAGGGTCGACTCGCTGAAGAGGTCGCCGCCGTGGGCAATGCGATGGCCAATCAAGGCCACGCTGCCCATCAGGTTGCGTTTCTCCAGCTCCAGGGCGATGGCGGCCAGCGCCCCTTCGTAGTCCTGGTGAGCCAGTCTGACCGGCTCCCCCCCATTCACGGAAATAAAGGCTTTTTCTGTGTTGATGCCGTCCGCAATGCCCGTCATCAGGGCATCGCAGCCTGCGGCGTCCAGCACCGAGAACTTAACAGAGGACGATCCGCAGTTAATGACCAGTACTACCGGAAACTCAATCATGGTATGGCTCCGCTCTTCCTGAGCTTTGGTTTAAAACAGTTTGTACACGATGTTCAGAATGGTCAGCAGGCCGACCACGGTTACGAAGATGTTCTCGGTCCGGCCTTTGTATTTCGCCAGCGCAGGCGCCTTGCGGATGGCGTACATCGGCAGCAGGCACAGCAGAGAGGCGATAATTGGCGCACCCATGGCTTCAATAAGGTCCAGGATGTTCGGGTTGGCGTAGGCCACAATCCAGGTGGAGCCCATGATGAAGACCATGCTGATGGTGTTCAGCTTGCCCACGGAGACTTTCTTCTTGTCGCCCTTGTAACCGAACTTGAGGATCAGACCGTTCAGCCCCTCCAGCGTGCCCAGATAATGGCCGAAGAAGGATTTAAAGATAGCGACCAGCGCGATGATGGAGGCGCCGTATTCCAGCACCGTGGCGAACGTGGATTTACTGCCTGACATCGACGCGAAGTGGTTCGCCAGGTAAGAGAGCACCGGAATGTTCTGCGCTTTGGCGTCCGCCATGTTCTGCGGAGAGAGCGTAAACAGGCAGCTAAAGGCGAAGAACATCACCACCGCCACCATCAGCAGGCTGGCGCGACCAATGATTTTGGAACATTTCTGCTCGGTAAACTCTTTCCCGAACTCTGGTTCGTACTCTTCGCGCTTGGAGACCACAAACGAGGAGACGATAGGCGAGAAGTTGAAGGAGAAGACCATGATGGAGATCCCCAGCCACACCGTGACCAGAATGCCGTCATGACCGGTGAAGGCGATATCGCTCAGGTTAACCTGGTCGATCACCGCCGAGTTCCAGTACGGGATCAGCGAGAGAGAAATTAACACCAGGCTGGCGATGAACGGGAACACCAGGTAGCTCATCACTTTCACCATCAGGTCTTTACCGAACCAGATAACAAAGGCCATCAGCAGCAGCAGGAACAGCGCCACCACGCCGCGGTTCAGGGCGGGCATCTGGAGCTGGTTTTCCCAGAAGGTCATAAAGGTGTTGGTAATGGTGACGCCGTAAATCCACAGCAGCGGGCAAATGGCAAAGAAGTAGAGGAAGGTGATCACCACCCCGCCGGTCTTACCAAAATGCTCCTCCACCGTTTCGGTGATGTTGCCGGAGACGTTACTGCCGGACAAACACAGACGCGCCAGCGCGCGGTGGCAGTAAAACGCAATCGGGAACGCGAGTACCAGCATCAGCAGGATAGGGATCAGGCCGCCAAAGCCTGCACGGATAGGGAAGAACAGCACGCCTGCGCCAATGGCGGTACCAAACAGGCCGAGCGTCCAGGTGGTATCCGATTTACGCCAGGTGGACGTTTTAGTCTGGCCAACGATAATGCTTTCTGTGTTGCTCATAAGTCATCCTTTATGCGTCAACGAAGCCGGTAATTTGGGAAACACGCGAGAGATCGATATTGCCGCCGGAAATAATGCAGACGGTTTTTCGGCCCTGAATATAGTGGTCCAGCTTGCCGCTTAATAACGCCGCGCACGCCAGCGCACCGGCACCTTCCGTGACCACCTTATTTCGCTGAATAAGCGCGATCATGCTGTTGCGAATCTCGTCTTCGCTGACCAGCACAATGTCATCGACTAATTCACGAACAATTTCGAAGGTTAAATTACCTGGGCGAGACACGTCGCAGCCGTCAGCTAATGTGCCGGTAACACGATGACTGGTTATTTCTCCGGCCTGATACGATGCCGCCATTCCGTGCACATTTTCAGACTGCACGCCGATAATATTGATAGTTGGGTTGATGGATTTAATTGCTGTCGCAATACCGGCAATTAAACCGCCGCCGCCGATGGGGACAATCACGTTATCCACGTCATATAAATCTTCGAGGATTTCCAGGCCGATGGTGCCCTGGCCGGCAATGACTTTCGGATCGTCGTAAGGCGGGATAAAAATGCGCCCTTCCATCTCGACGATTTCGCTCACTTTGGCGATGGTGTCGTTAAAGTTCTCGCCGTGCAGCACCACTTCGGCAGAGTAGTCACGCGTGGCGGCAACCTTGGATTTCGGCGCGCCCATCGGCATGACCACTTTGCCGTCGATGCCGAGCATGGCGCAGGAGAGAGAAACCCCCTGCGCGTGGTTCCCTGCGGAACAGGCCACCACGCCCTTGCGTTTTTCCGCATCGGTCAGCGAGCTTAATTTATTAAACGCCCCACGTATTTTAAACGAACCGGTACGCTGCATATTTTCAAATTTCAGGAATATCTCACCCTTACACCGTTCGCTCAGATAATTCGAGCGCGGCATACCGGTTTTATAGATCTTTCCCGCCAGTCTTTTTCTGGCGTCCTGAATATCTTCAATGGTCACCGGGAGATCGTAAGTAATGTGCATAATATCCTCGTTATAATAATTCATTGTTTTCAGGCAAAGTCAGGGTATCAGAGCGTTAAAAAGCGTCGCTCCGGGTGTTTTAAATCATCATTATTTCTATCGTCGTTTTTCGATATTCATCGACGAATATTGTTTTGCCAGTTCAACTAATACTGACGCCGATTTTTTAATACTGTAATTTTTTGACCACACGGCGGCATAACGCGCCACGGGTAATTCATCTTCCACCGGCAGAACAATAAACTGGTCCGAGCCGAATGGCGCAATCATGTCACGGGGGATCACCGTAAGGTAATCGGCATTGAGGACAAGGTTATAGATGGTGACGACGGAATCGGTCTGGACGATGTTTTCAATGCTGATGTGGTTGTCTTGCAGGGTGGTCAGGAGTTCGTTGTAGTAGCCCATATCGGTTTGCGGCATCACCCACTGCTCGTGCGTGAGCGATGCCAGTCTGGTCGGGCCGGTGCACGTTCGTGATTTACTCGCCACCAGCACAAACTCGGATTCAAACAGTGGCTCAACGTGAAGATCCTGAAGCTGCATCCCGTCGCTCAGCGTGCCGATGGCGAAATCCAGCCGGCCATCGCGAATGGCGGGCAGGAATGAAGAGAGCTGCGCTTCATACATTGAGACACGCGCTTTCGGGAACACTTCCTTGAATTTTTTGATCATCCCGGACAGGAAGGTGAAGCCAATCAGCGACGGATAGCCAAAAGAGACGTCCATGACGGTACTGAAACTGAGGCTGTTAATCTCGCTCACCATGTTTTTCATTTCGCGGGTGATCGACTCAGCGTAGGACAGCAGCACCTGACCGGCGGCAGTGAGTTTTACGCCGGTGTTCTTACGCACCATCACTTCCACCCCAAAGTAGGATTCGATGTCGCTGATGATTTTGCTGACGGCAGGTTGCGTCAGCCCCAGTTGTCTTGCAGCAGAACCTATGGAGCCACTTTTGATGACTTCCTGAAATACCACGAGGTGCTGTGTTTTCGGTAGAATAATAGTATTCATAATATTCTGCGCTTATTTCCCTATGACGCAGCGGATTCTACCCAATATTGTTTCAGGGGGTATGTGCTGTTACTCACAATTTGCCAGGACGCTCTGTTTTCAATCGCACCAGAAATCTATTTATGTCTTTATAAATCAAATGCTTATTACAATAAAAATACGCATTTACGCTGATATCGATCAATAAAAAACGCGGTAATAAATTTATTTTATGGCAATAACCAGCGTGAATTTTTTTGCCTTAAAAATATTAATAAAGGCTATCTTTCAGGCAATTAAAGGTTAATAAAACACCATTATTCCTTTAAAACATTTTTGTGGTTTATCAACTTTATCAGGAATATTTATTCACTTTCCGGTTAAAGAGTGGGATATATCACACATTCACCAGAAGAATGTTTTTAGATTCAATATTAAATTATCAAATGAATAACATTCGGCATCACTGACTAAACATTTACAACATCTTATCAACACTAAAATTTTCTAATTTTATAGCGTTAAATTTTGTGATTACGATCATGCGCAGCAGATGAGAGGAACACACAGTCAGGCAAATAGTGAAATGTGCTTCGCATCGCAAAATTGAGAATTGATGTCGTTTGGCGCTTCGCTTACCCGGCCTGCAACCTTCTGAAAGCAAAAACCCCGCCGAAGCGGGGTTTCGTAAGAAGTTGAAGCTGACCGATAAGCCGGGTTCTGTCGTGGACAGTCATTCATCTAGGCCAGCAATCGCTCACTGGCTCAAGCAGCCTACCCGGGTTCAGTACGGGCCGTACCATGTGAACCCCTATTTGGCCTTGCTCCGGGTGGAGTTTACCGTGCCACGGACTGTTACCAGCCGCGCGGTGCGCTCTTACCGCACCCTTTCACCCTTACCTGATCCCGCTTGCGCGGGCCATCGGCGGTTTGCTCTCTGTTGCACTGGTCGTGGGTTTCCCCCCCAGGCGTTACCTGGCACCCTGCCCTGTGGAGCCCGGACTTTCCTCCCCTCCGCCCGTCTCCCCCGAAAGGGACGACGACGAAGCGGCGACTGTCTGGTCAGCTTCGGCGCGCAGTATAGAGGGTTTGCCCGCCGCTGTCACCCCTGGCTACGCATGCCTACCTGCAATGTGGCCGCGATATTCCGCGAGGCGCGGTAAATGTTGTCATACGCTTCCTGGAACGCCTCTTCCAGTGAACCGATGCGGGTCAGTACGCTGAACACCGCGTCGATGCCGTACTGATGCACCACACCCACATCCTGCGTCAGACTTCCGGCAATCCCGATCACCGGCTTATGGTATTTTTTGGCGACGCTCGCCACACCGACGGGCACTTTGCCATTAATGCTCTGGCTGTCGATGCGCCCTTCCCCGGTCAGCACCCACGTGCAGTCGTGAATATGTTCTTCAAGATTGAGCGCCTGAGTGACAATCTCGATGCCGCTTTTCAGCTCAGCGCCCAGGAAGGCCATCAGCGCTGCGCCCATGCCGCCCGCGGCGCCAGCCCCCGGAACCCGGTTGACGTCAATGCGCAGCGATTTTTTGATCACCCCGGCGTAGTGGCTAAGATTGGCGTCGAGTTCGAGGATCATCTCCTCCGTGGCGCCTTTTTGCGGGCCAAAGATACGCGACGCGCCGCTTTCACCGACCAGCGGATTCGTCACGTCACAGGCGACGCGGATTGCGCATCCCTGAAGACGCGGATCGAGATCGGAAATATCAATCCGGTTAAGCGCCATCAGGCTGCCGCCGCCGTAGCCGATCTCCGTCCCGTTCGCATCCGTAAACTTCGCGCCCAGCGCCTGCATCATACCCGCGCCCCCATCGTTGGTTGCGCTCCCGCCGATACCGATAATGATGTTGCGCGCGCCTTTATCCAGCGCGCTGAGGATCAGCTCCCCCGTCCCGCGCGACGTCGTGACCAGCGGGTTACGCTGCGCGGGAGGAACAAGCACCAGGCCGCTGGCGGCGGCCATCTCGATAAACGCGGTGGTACCGTCGCCCGAGATCCCCCAACTGGCCTTCACCTTTTCCCCTAACGGGCCGGTGACGACAGCCTGCTGCCAGGTGCCCTGCGTCGCAGCGATCATCGCTTCAACCGTACCTTCTCCGCCGTCAGCAACGGGAACAGACACGTAATGAGCATCGGGGAAAATTTCCCGAAATCCTTTTTCTATCGCCTGCGCCACCTCGGTGGCAGACAGGCTTTCTTTATAAGAGTCTGGCGCGATTACGATTTTCATAGTTGTATGCCTGAGCCGTAGGCCCGGTAAGCGTAACGCCACCGGGCAGGACGTCATTAGCGAGCAATTTCAACCTTCGCCAGTTTTTCGTAATAGCACGCTAACGCGCTGTGATCGGCGGTGCCCAGACCGTCCGCACGCAGCGCCTGCATCATCTCCATGACGGCGGCAGTCAGCGGCAGCTGCGCGCCCACGCCGTGGGAGGTATCCAGCGCATTCGCCAGATCCTTAATGTGCAGATCGATGCGGAAACCCGGCCTGAAGTTACGATCCATCACCATCGGCGCCTTGGCATCCAGCACGGTGCTGCCCGCCAGACCACCGCGAATGGCCTGATAAACCAGATCCGGATTAACGCCCGCTTTGGTGGCCAGCGTCAGCGCTTCGGACATGGCCGCGATGTTCAACGCCACAATCACCTGGTTTGCCAGCTTGGTGACGTTGCCTGCGCCAATTTCACCGGTGTGCACCACGGAGCCAGCCATGGCTTTCATCAGGTCGTAGTATTTGTCAAACACGGCTTTATCCCCCCCCACCATCACCGACAGGGTGCCGTCGATGGCTTTCGGTTCGCCGCCGCTGACCGGCGCATCCAGCATTGCCACGCCTTTCGCTTTCAGCGCCTCGCTGATTTCGCGGCTTGCCAGCGGTGCGATAGAACTCATGTCGATCACCACCAGACCCGGCTTCGCGCCGTCGATAATGCCGTTCTCACCCAGCGCCACCTCTTTCACGTGCGGGGAGTTTGGCAGCATGGTGATAATCACGTCGCACTGCTCAGCAATCGCTTTTGCGGTTGTCGCCGTTTCTGCGCCAGCCGCAATCACCTCTGCCACCGCGTCTGAATTACGATCTAAAACCACCAGTGAGTAACCTGCTTTGATGAGGTTTTTGCTCATTGGTTTGCCCATGATACCCAGGCCAATAAAACCCACTTTCAGCGTCATAATCTGTTTCCTCAATGATGGTTATTTTTTAAAAGCGTCCGCTAATTTCTGCGTGGCGGCGCGGAATACGCCGAGATCGCTGCCCACGGCAACAAACGTTGCGCCCCACTCCAGGTAGCGGCGGGCATCGGCTTCCACTGGCGCCAGAATGCCGCACGGTTTACCGTGCGCTTTGGCACGGGCAAAAATGTGCTGAATTGCGCGCTGCACGTCCGGATGGCTGGCGTTGCCCAGATGACCAAAGGCGGCCGCCAGATCGCTCGGGCCGACGAAAATGCCGTCTACCCCTTCCGTCGCGGCAATGGCGTCGACGTTATCGACCCCCTGCTGGCTCTCGATCTGAACCAGAATGGTGATGTTCTTGTTGGACTGGGCGAAATAGTCCGGCACGGTGCCAAACATGTTGGCGCGGTGCGAGACGGACACGCCGCGGATCCCTTCCGGTGGGTAGCGGGTCGCCGCCACGGCCAGCACCGCTTCTTCTTCCGTTTCAACAAACGGGATCAGGAAGTTGTAGAAGCCGATATCCAGCAGACGCTTGATGATCACCGGCTCGTTGGTGGGTACACGCACCACCGGCGCGCTGTGGCTGCCTTTCAGCGCCATCAGCTGCGGAATAAACGTGTTGATATCGTTTGGCGCATGTTCGCCGTCCAGCACCAGCCAGTCGAACCCGGCCAGGCCCAGCACTTCGGTGCTGATGGGGTTGGCCAGCGCAGACCAGCAGCCAATCTGAATCTGATGCGCCGCGAGGGCCGCTTTAAATTTATTCGGGAAGATGTCGTTACTCATTACTTATACCTTTTTTAATTCCGCAGTTTTAGCCAGTAGCTTTTCTTATTTATTCCGACTCAGCGTCAGCGTTATATTTATTTTCCTGACTGAATTTTGGCGTTATAAAATCGTCATTCAGTATAATCGTCACCACCCGGCAGCACATTGTCTCAATGCTCAATTATCCAACGGGAGTGGCACGCTATTTTGAGCATATGCCCAACACAGTGGGCGCTGATGCACAGAATCAACGATTAGTGGTTCGGGAGCGATCGCGATCACATTCTCACCTTTCCTCTCCTGGCATTCTTTATTTCCTCAATAAGAAACAATTAACCATCTGGCTATATTTAGTATCAGATATTTTGCTGGAGAAGAGTGAACAATGGCCGATATTGAAATTCGACAGGCGTCGCCGACGGCGTTCTATATAAAAGTGCACGATACCGATAACGTGGCGATTATTGTCAACGACAATGGCTTAAAAGCTGGCACCCGCTTTCCGGATGGCCTGGAGCTGATTGAGCACATTCCGCAGGGGCATAAAGTCGCACTGGTCGATATCCCGGCGCAGGGCGAAATCGTGCGCTACGGCGAAGTCATCGGCTATGCGGTGCGCGCTATCCCGCAGGGTAGCTGGATTGAGGAGTCGCTGGTTGAGCTGCCCACCGCCCCGCCGCTGGAGTCGTTGCCGCTGGCTACCCGCGTCCCTGAGCCGTTGCCTCCGCTGGAGGGTTATACCTTCGAGGGTTACCGCAACGCGGATGGCAGCGTGGGAACCAAAAACCTGCTTGGCATCACCACCAGCGTGCATTGCGTGGCGGGCGTAGTGGATTATGTGGTGAAAATTATTGAGCGCGATCTGTTGCCGAAATACCCCAACGTTGACGGCGTGGTGGGTCTTAACCACCTGTACGGCTGCGGCATGGCGATCAACGCGCCCGCAGCGGTCGTGCCGATCCGCACGATTCACAATATCGCCCTTAACCCAAACTTTGGCGGTGAGGTCATGGTGATTGGTCTCGGCTGTGAAAAATTGCAGCCAGAACGCCTGTTGCAGGGTACTGAGGATGTGAAAGCCATTCCGGTTGACGATGCCAGTGTTGTGCGACTTCAGGATGAACACCATGTCGGCTTCAGATCGATGGTCGACGACATTTTACAGGTGGCAGAGCGCCATCTGGAGAAGCTGAACAAACGCCAGCGTGAAACCTGCCCGGCCTCTGAACTGGTCGTTGGGACACAGTGTGGCGGCAGCGATGCGTTTTCCGGCGTCACCGCTAACCCGGCGGTAGGTTATGCCTCCGATCTGTTCGTGCGCTGCGGCGCCACGGTGATGTTCTCCGAAGTCACCGAAGTACGTGATGCTATCCACCTGCTCACGCCGCGCGCCGTCAACGAAGAGGTGGGCAAACGCCTGCTGGAGGAGATGGCCTGGTACGATAACTATCTCGACATGGGCAAAACCGACCGCAGCGCCAACCCGTCTCCGGGTAACAAGAAAGGCGGCCTGGCGAACGTGGTGGAAAAGGCCCTCGGATCGATTGCCAAATCCGGCCAGAGCGCGATTGTGGAAGTGCTCTCACCTGGCCAGCGCCCAACCAAACGCGGCCTGATCTACGCGGCAACGCCTGCCAGTGATTTCGTGTGCGGCACCCAACAGGTGGCGTCCGGCATTACGGTACAGGTCTTTACCACCGGGCGCGGCACGCCGTACGGCCTGATGGCGGTACCGGTGATCAAAATGGCGACCCGCACCGAGCTGGCAAACCGCTGGTATGACTTAATGGATATCAACGCGGGCACCATCGCCACCGGGGAAGAGAGTATTGAAGAGGTGGGCTGGAAGCTGTTCCACTTCATTCTGGATGTGGCAAGCGGGCGGAAGAAAACCTTCTCCGATCAATGGGGATTGCATAACTCGCTGGCGGTGTTTAACCCGGCGCCGGTGACGTGATGGCCCCTCACCCAGCCCTCTCCCTTGAGGGAGAGGGCTGGGTGAGGGGGAACATACGGCTCTGGTGGTCATTCCGTTCACTTTATGTTCCTTGCTACTCTGTCACGACATGACCGGTGAACGTGCCAGGGTGGCTCAGTCGCCACCACCCTGGCGACCCGGGCTTCCGGCGGTAAATCGCCGCTTCGCGGTGCCTTCGGCTTATTCCTTCCGGCTTATCGGGGACGGGCGGAGGTAACATCCCTGTAAAGCCCGCCCTCTCGGCGCATCCCTGCGCCTCGCCCCGGCCTACAGGAAACGCCTCAGCGATTTACAGCCGGACCGAGGCATCGCTGAAAGCCCTCAGTTATTCTGAGGCAACGTTATCGCTTTTGCTTTCAAATTACTGGGGAACCCTCTCCCTATGGGGAGAGGGTTAGGGTGAGGGGAAAAGCCTCTTTAGACCAGCACCACATCGATCCCGCTTTTGCGTAATCCTTCAAGGCTTTCCGCCGGAATGCCTTCATCAACGATAATCATGTCGATCCGCTGAGTATCAATGATTTTATGCAGGCTTGAACGATTAAACTTGCTGGAGTCCGTGACAACGATAATACGCTCCGCCACCTCGCACATTTTGCGGTTCAGACGGGCTTCATCCTCGTTATGCGTACTCACCCCCCGGTCGAGATCGATGGCATCGACACCCAGGAACAGCAGGTCAAAATGGTAATTCTGTAAGGACTGCTCCGCCTGGTCGCCGTAGAAGGACTGCGACTGACGGCGCAAGTGCCCGCCGGTCATCAGCAGCTCTACGCCCTCCGCTTCCAGTAGTGCATTTGCCACGTTCATCCCGTTGGTCATGGCAATGACATCGGTGTGCTGGCGCAGCATGCGGGCAATTTCAAAGGTTGTGGTGCCGGAGTCCAGAATAATGCGGTGACCCGGCTTCACCAGTTCAGCCGCCGCCTGCGCGATGCTGCGCTTCACTGACGTATTAAGGGAACTTTTGTCCTCAACGGACGGCTCCACGCCGGGGGCATTGCCTTCGCAAATCAGCGCGCCGCCGTAAGCGCGAACGGCAATCCCCTGCTTTTCCAGAAAGGCCAGATCGTTACGGATCGTCACCGTCGACACGCCGTATAAAAGAGAAAGATCGTTAACCTGCACGCTTCCCTGCGCCCGCAACCGCTGAATGATCTGCTCTCGCCTTTCACTGGTGCCGGTGATGCGCTTCTCTGCGGATGAATCGGTGCTGCTCATACGAGCTCCTTAGTAAATACACTTTCGTTTCATTTCGTTTTGCTTATTAACGCCTTTCTTTTGAGGGAATGCAAGCCCTGTATGGTGTGCGGACGCAAGCTTAATCGCCGCTGAAACCTTTCATTATGTTTCTTTTGTGAAACAGATCGGAAAACTATTATCTTTCGTTTTATTTTTACCTCACCATAATGCAGTATCAAATGAAACAAAACGAAAGATGAATACCAACACCATCCGAAATGGAGAGGAAAGTGAAACATCTGACAGAAATGGTGGAACAACATAAACGGGGGAATACAAACGGGATTTATGCCGTCTGTTCCGCACATCCACTGGTACTTGAAGCTGCACTACGTTACGCCCATTCACAACAGACGCCCCTGCTGATAGAAGCCACCTCAAACCAGGTGGATCAGTTTGGCGGTTATACCGGTATGACGCCCGCCGATTTTTATGGGTTTGTCTGCAAGCTGGCGGGATCTCTTGGTTTCCCCACCTCGCAGCTGATCCTTGGCGGCGATCATTTAGGTCCAAACCGCTGGCAAAACCTGCCGGCTTCGCAGGCGATGGCGAACGCCGACGATCTGCTCAGAAGCTACGTGGCGGCCGGATTTAAAAAAATTCACCTCGATTGCAGCATGTCCTGCGAAGACGACCCGGTTCCGTTAACCGATGCAATCGTTGCCGGGCGTGCCGCTCGGCTGGCTAAAATTGCCGAAACCACCTGTCTCGAGCAATTTGGCGTAGCCGATCTGGTCTACGTTATCGGCACGGAAGTTCCGGTTCCCGGTGGGGCACACGAGACGCTGACCGAGCTTGAGGTCACCACGCCAGAGGCGGCACGCGCCACGCTTGAGGCACACCGCCACGCATTCGAGAAGGAAGGGTTAAGCGACATCTGGCCGCGCATTATTGGCCTGGTGGTTCAGCCTGGCGTTGAGTTCGACCATGCGCAGGTTTGTGACTATCAACCGCATAAAGCCGTCGCGCTGAGCGAGATGGTTGAAGCCTACGACACGCTTGTATTTGAAGCACACTCTACCGATTACCAGACGCCGCAGGCGCTGCGCCAGTTGGTGAAAGATCACTTCGCCATTCTGAAAGTCGGCCCTGCGCTAACCTTCGCGCTGCGCGAAGCGCTGTTCTCACTGGCAGCAATTGAAGAAGAGCTGCTGCCGGCAAAAGCCTGCTCAGGGCTGCGTCACGTCCTGGAAAACGTGATGCTCGATCGCCCGGAATACTGGCAAAGCCACTATCACGGCGACGGCAATGCCCGTCGCCTGGCGCGCGGTTACAGCTATTCCGACCGCGTGCGCTATTACTGGCCAGACAGCCAGATTGACGACGCCTTTGAGCGGCTGGTACGCAACCTGGCGGATGAACCGATTCCGCTGCCGCTGATCAGCCAGTATCTGCCGTTGCAGTACAGCAAAGTTCGCGATGGAGCTCTCAGGTCCACACCACGGGAACTCATCCTCGACCACATTCAGGACATACTCCAGCAGTACCATGCCGCCTGCGAAGGCGTAACGACTCAACACGCATAATTAAAAAGAGGAAAACGCTATGCCAAACATTGTCTTATGCCGCATTGATGAACGCCTGATCCACGGTCAGGTGGGCGTACAGTGGGTGGGGTTTGCGGGGGCGAACCTGGTGCTGGTGGCAAATGACGAGGTTGCAGACGATCCGGTTCAGCAAAACCTGATGGAGATGGTGCTGGCGGAAGGCATCGCCGTGCGTTTCTGGTCCCTGCAAAAAGTGATCGACAACATTCATCGCGCCGCCGACCGGCAGAAAATTCTGCTGGTCTGTAAAACACCGGCTGATTTTTTAACGCTGGTCGAGGGCGGCGTGCCCATCACCCGTATTAACGTCGGAAATATGCATTACGCCAGTGGCAAACAGCAAATTGCCAAAACGGTATCTGTAGACGCGAACGATATCGCCGCGTTTAACGGCCTGAAGGCGGCCGGAGTGGAATGCTTCGTTCAGGGCGTTCCAACAGAGACTGCTTTGGATCTCTTTAAACTGCTCTGAGGGATTCACAATGGAAATCAGTCTGTTGCAGGCTTTCGCGCTGGGGCTTCTCGCCTTTATAGCGGGCCTGGATATGTTTAACGGCTTAACACACATGCACCGTCCGGTGGTACTCGGGCCACTGGTTGGCCTGATTCTGGGCGATTTGCACACCGGAATTCTGACCGGCGGTACGTTAGAACTGGTCTGGATGGGACTCGCGCCGCTGGCGGGCGCGCAGCCGCCAAACGTGATTATCGGCACCATCGTTGGCACCACATTTGCCATTACTACAGGCGTGAAGCCGGATGTCGCCGTTGGGGTCGCCGTGCCGTTTGCCGTGGCGGTTCAGATGGGGATCACCTTCCTCTTCTCGGTGATGTCCGGCGTGATGTCCCGTTGCGATCGCATGGCGGCTAACGCAGACACCCGTGGTATTGAACGGGTCAACTATCTGGCACTGCTGGCGCTCGGCGTCTTCTACTTCCTGTGCGCGTTTCTGCCCATCTACTTCGGGGCTGAACATGCGAAAACCGCCATTGACGTGCTGCCGGAACGTCTGATCGACGGTCTCGGCGTCGCGGGCGGCATCATGCCAGCGATCGGCTTCGCCGTGCTGCTGAAGATCATGATGAAAAACGTTTACATCCCTTACTTCATTATCGGCTTTGTCGCCGCGGCCTGGCTGAAACTCCCGGTGCTGGCGATTGCCGCGGCTGCGCTGGCGATGGCGCTGATCGACCTGCTGCGCAAATCGCCTGAACCCACGGCGCCTGCGGCCCAGAAAGAGGAATTTGAAGATGGCATCTAATCACACCACCCTGCCGGGCGTGTCTGAAAGTGAAGAGACACTGCTGACCGGCGTGAATGAAAACGTCTACGAAGACCAGAGTATTGGCGCTGAGCTAACGAAAAAGGATATTAACCGTGTCGCCTGGCGTTCCATGCTGCTACAGGCCTCGTTTAACTACGAGCGTATGCAGGCCTCCGGCTGGCTGTATGGGCTACTGCCCGCGCTGAAAAAGATCCACACCAATAAGCGGGACCTGGCGCGCGCCATGAAAGGCCATATGGGCTTCTTCAACACCCACCCGTTCCTGGTGACCTTCGTCATCGGCATTATTCTGGCAATGGAGCGTTCCAAGCAGGATGTGAACAGCATCCAGAGCACTAAAATTGCCGTCGGCGCACCGCTCGGTGGCATTGGTGACGCCATGTTCTGGCTGACCCTGCTGCCCATCTGCGGGGGGATTGGCGCCAGCCTGGCGCTACAGGGATCCATTCTTGGCGCGGTGGTCTTTATCGTGCTGTTTAACGTGGTGCATCTCGGCCTGCGTTTTGGTCTGGCGCACTATGCCTACCGAATGGGTGTCGCCGCGATCCCGCTGATCAAGGCCAACACCAAAAAGGTTGGTCATGCTGCGTCCATTGTCGGGATGACAGTGATTGGTGCGCTGGTGGCAACCTATGTGCGCCTGAATACCACACTCGAGATTAAAGCCGGGGATGCGGTCGTCAAACTGCAAACCGATGTGATCGACAAACTGATGCCCGCCTTTCTGCCGCTGGTCTATACCCTGACCATGTTCTGGCTGGTACGCCGTGGCTGGAGCCCGCTGCGCCTGATTGGTATCACCGTGGTGCTGGGCGTTGTCGGTAAATTCTGTCACTTCCTGTAAAAAGCAAAGAGGTTGCGATGTTAGGCATTATTTTGACGGGTCACGGCGGTTTTGCCAGCGGGCTGGAACAGGCGATGAAGCAAATCCTCGGCGAACAGCCGCAGTTTATCGCCATCGATTTTCCGGAAAGCTCCACCACTGCGCGGCTGACCGCGCAGCTTGAGCAGGCAGTGAATGAACTGGATGCAGAGCACGATATTGTGTTTCTCACCGATCTTCTCGGCGGTACGCCGTTTCGTGTGGCCTCTACCCTCGCGATGCAGCGCCCCGGCAGCGAAGTGATCACCGGCACCAATCTCCAGCTTTTGCTGGAGATGGTTCTGGAGCGCGACGGGTTAAGCAGTGAAGCCTTTCGTTTGCAGGCGCTGGAGTGCGGCCATCGCGGCCTGACCAGCCTTGTGGATGAACTTGCACGCTGTCGCGAGGAAGCGCCCGCCGAGGAAGGGATATGAGCCAGCTGCTGCGCGCGCGTCGTCTGCTGACCGGGCAGGGCTGGCTGGATGACCATCAGCTGCGTATGGATAGAGGCGTCATCACCGCCATCGAGCCGATTCCGGCAGGGGTTAATACCCGCGAGGCAGACCTGCTTTGCCCGGCATACATTGATATCCACGTCCACGGCGGCGCGGGTGTGGATGTGATGGATGATGCGCCCGACGTGCTGGACCGGTTAGCCGTGCACAAAGCGCGTGAAGGCGTGGGGGCGTTTCTGCCTACCACCGTCACCGCTCCGCTGGAGGCGATCCATGGCGCGTTACGGCGCATTGCCCGGCGCTGTCATGCCGGTGGCCCCGGCGCGCAGATCCTGGGCAGCTATCTGGAAGGCCCGTACTTTACACCGCAGAACAAAGGGGCGCACCCGCCAGAACTGTTTCGCGAACTGGATCTCGCGGAACTTGATGAGCTGATTGCGGTTTCGCAGAACACGCTGCGGGTGGTGGCGCTTGCTCCGGAAAAAGTGGATGCCCTGAAGGCGATCCATCACTTCAAGCAAAAAGGGATACGCGTCATGCTGGGCCACAGCGCCGCTACATACGCGCAAACCCTGGCCGCATTTGATGCAGGCGCAGCCGGGCTGGTGCACTGCTACAACGGCATGACGGGGTTACACCACCGGGAGCCCGGCATGGTTGGCGCCGGGCTTACAGACCCACGCGCGTGGCTGGAGCTTATTGCCGACGGGCATCACGTTCATCCTGGAGCCATGCGGCTATGTTGTTGCTGCGCGAAGGATCGTACGGTGCTGATTACCGATGCCATGCAGGCGGCGGGTATGCCTGATGGGCGCTATACGTTGTGTGGTGAAAATGTCGAGATGCAGGGCGGCGTTGTCCGCACGGCCTCAGGCGGGCTGGCGGGCAGCACGCTCGCGCTGGATGCCGCCGTGCGAAATATGGTGGAGCATACGGGGATCGCCCCAGAAAACGCAATCCATATGGCCTCGCTGCATCCTGCCCGTCTGCTCGGGATGGATCACCTGCTGGGAACGTTAGCGCCAGGCAAACGCGCCAATGTTCTTGCGCTGGATGCGGGTTTACACCTCCGGCAGATCTGGATCCAGGGTCAGGCTCTTTCCCTGTAGCCCCTTCACAGTGTGCCCTGTTGGCCTTACGGAAGACGATCGTAAGGCCTTTCTTTTCCTTTCCTTGATTTTCGCCTTTCCTTTCGCGATGACAATTTTCGTTTTATTTCTTTTTCGCCATTGAACTTTCGATTTCTTTTCTATAAATTTTATTTAACTGCTAAAGTGAACAAGTGAAACGAAACGAAAGATAGCGACACATTTGCCAGCGTCTGATGTGGAATTCACACGACTAAGGACTGAGTTATGCCACAAACCACTATCGCCACCACCGGCACCTGGACCGAAAAAGAGATCCGCCAGCAGCCAGCCAGCTGGCTTCGCTCGCTCAACAATATTGATAATCTGCGCGCGTCGATCGACAGTTTTCTGACGCCACTGTTGCGCAAGCCCGATCTGCGGATCGTTCTAACCGGCGCGGGTACGTCTGCTTTTATCGGCGACATCATTGCGCCATGGCTTGCCAGCCACACGGGGAAAAACATCACCGCGATACCTACGACCGATCTGGTCACCAACCCGATGGATTATTTCAGCCCTTCGCACCCGCTGCTGCTGGTCTCTTTCGCCCGTTCTGGCAATAGCCCGGAGAGCGTCGCCGCCGTTGAGCTGGCGAATCAGTTTGTACCGGAGTGCTACCACCTGTCGATCACCTGTAATGAAGCAGGCAGCCTGTACCAGAATGCCGTCGACAGCGATAACGCCTGCGCTCTGCTCATGCCAGCCGAAACGCACGATCGCGGGTTCGCGATGACAAGCAGCATCACCACCATGATGGCGAGCTGCCTGGCGGTATTCGCACCGGAAACGATCAACAGCAAAACGTTCCGCGACGTGTCCGATCGCTGTCAGGCGATCCTCACATCGCTTGGCGATTTCAGTCCCGGCGTCTTTGGTAACGAACCGTGGAAACGCATTGTTTATCTGGGCAGCGGTGGATTACAGGGCGCCGCACGGGAGTCTGCGCTGAAGGTGCTGGAGCTGACCGCCGGCAAGCTGGCGGCATTCTACGATTCGCCCACGGGTTTCCGTCACGGGCCTAAGTCGCTGGTAGACAACGAAACGCTGGTCGTCGTGTTTGTCTCCAGCCATCCGTATACGCGTCAGTACGATCGGGATCTGCTCGCCGAGCTGCGACGCGATCGTCAGGCTATGCGCGTGGTAGCCATTGCAGCCGAAACGGATCCGGTCATTGAAGCTGGCCCGCATATCCTGCTGCCGCCTTCACGTTCATTTAACGATATGGAGCAGGCGTTCTGCTTCCTGATGTACGCCCAGGTCTTCGCACTGACCCAGTCTCTGCACGTTGGCAATACGCCGGATACGCCATCCGCCAGCGGTACGGTTAACCGTGTGGTCCAGGGCGTCGTTATTCATCCGTGGCAGGCTTAAGAGGACAGGCTCATGAGTATTATTTCTACTAAATATCTTTTGCAGGACGCACAGGCGAAGGGCTATGCCGTTCCGGCCTTTAACATCCATAACGCCGAGACGATCCAGGCGATCCTCGAAGTCTGTAGCGAAATGCGATCGCCGGTGATCCTCGCGGGTACGCCGGGGACGTTTAAACATATTGCGCTGGAAGAGATCTACGCCTTGTGCAGCGCATATTCTCTGACTTATGACATGCCGCTGGCGCTACACCTCGATCACCACGAATCGCTGGACGACATTCGCCGCAAAGTCCATGCCGGCGTACGTAGCGCAATGATCGACGGTAGCCATTACCCCTTCGAACAAAACGTCAAGCTGGTGAAATCGGTCGTCGATTTCTGCCACCTCAACGACTGTAGCGTCGAGGCCGAACTGGGCCGACTGGGCGGAGTGGAAGATGACATGAGCGTCGACGCCGAAAGCGCGTTCCTGACCGACCCGCAGGAAGCAAAACGCTTTGTCGAACTAACAGGCGTGGACAGCCTCGCCGTTGCCATCGGTACCGCGCACGGTCTCTATACCAAACGCCCAAAAATCGACTTCCAGCGGCTGGCCGAGATCCGCGAGGTAGTGACAGTGCCGTTGGTGCTGCACGGTGCGAGTGATGTGCCGGATGAGGATGTGCGCCGCACCATTGAGCTGGGCGTCTGCAAAGTTAACGTCGCAACAGAGCTGAAAATCGCCTTCTCTGACGCAGTCAAAGCCTGGTTTGCCGAGAACCCACAGGGCAACGATCCGCGCTTCTACATGCGCGTCGGCATGGATGCCATGAAAGAGGTGGTCAGAAGCAAAATCACCGTTTGCGGCTCGGCGAACCGGCTGCTGCTTGCGACTGAAGCCTGAACCCATCGCGCATAACGTTAGTACCTAAAAAAATAACTATAAGCCTCGCAAATATGAAGGCGCGTCCTTAAGCCGGACAGCGCCTTCCATTATCCTAAAAATCCGAGGAGTCCCTACATGACACAGGAAAAGTCGTTTAAATCGAAAGCGTGGGAGTTTTTCCAGAGCCTGGGAAAGACGTTTATGTTTCCGGTCTCACTGTTGGCCTTTATGGGGTTGTTGTTAGGTATCGGTAGTTCTGTCACCAGCCCTTCCACCATCAAAAGTTTTCCCTTTCTGGGCGGCGAGTTAACGCAGCTCACCTTTGGTTTTATCGCCATGGTCGGCGGCTTTGCTTTTACCTATCTGCCGCTGATGTTTGCCATGGCGATCCCGATGGGCCTTGCCAGACGTAATAAAGCGGTTGGCGCTTTTGCCGGATTCGTTGGCTACATGCTGATGAACATGAGCATCAACTACTACCTGACCGCCACCCACCAGCTTGCGGATGCCGCCACCATGAGACAGGTGGGACAATCCATTGTGCTTGGCATTCAAACGCTGGAGATGGGCGTGCTCGGCGGCATTGTGGTAGGGGTGATCACCTACTTCCTGCACGAACGTTTCCAGGACACGGTGCTGCACGACGCGTTTGCCTTCTTTAGCGGCATTCGTTTTGTGCCCATCATTACCGCCCTCACCCTGTCGCTGGTCGGCTTGTTTATCCCCCTGCTGTGGGAATATGTGGCAATGGGCATTGCCGGGATTGGTCATATCATCCAGAGCACCAGCGTCTTTGGGCCGTTCCTGTATGGCGTAGGCGTACTGCTGCTCAAACCTTTTGGCCTGCACCACATCCTGCTGGCGATGGTGCGCTTCACCCCGGCGGGCGGCATTGAGATGGTTAACGGCCAGGAAGTGGCCGGTGCGCTGAACATTTTCTACGCCGAGCTGAAAGCTGGCCTGCCGTTTAGCCCGCACGTTACGGCATTTTTATCGCAAGGGTTTATGCCGACATTTATCTTCGGCCTGCCTGCCGTGGCTTACGCTATCTACCGCACCGCGCGCCCGGAAAACCGTCCGGTGATTAAAGGGCTGCTGCTTTCAGGCGTGCTGGTTTCAGTTGTCACGGGTATTTCAGAGCCGATTGAGTTCCTGTTCCTGTTTATTGCCCCTGTGCTTTACGCGTTTCATATCGTTATGTCTGGCCTGGCGCTGATGGTGATGGCGCTGCTCGGCGTCACCATCGGCAACACCGACGGCGGCATTCTGGATCTGCTGATCTTCGGCGTCATGCAGGGGATGTCGACCAAATGGTATCTGCTGTTCCCGGTGGGTATTGCCTGGTTTGCTATCTACTTCTTCGTCTTCCGCTGGTACATCCTCAGGCACGATATTAAAACGCCGGGCCGTGAGGTTGACGCGCAGGGCGCGCTCCAGGCGGTGGAAGCCAATACCCGGGCACGTGGAAAATCGAAATACGATCATGGGCTTATTCTTCGCGCGCTTGGCGGTAAAGAGAATATTGAGTCGCTCGACAACTGCATCACCCGCTTACGTCTTGTGGTAAAAGAGATGGGGCTTATCGACCAGCAGGCGCTGAAGGCCGCGGGCGCCTTGTCAGTAGTAGTGCTTGATGCCCACAGCGTTCAGGTGATCATCGGTCCGCAGGTGCAGAGCGTCAAATCCGGCATTGAAGCCTTAATTTAACAGGGGGACGTTGTGTTTGATTTCGACAGAATCATTGAGCGTAAAAGCGATAAATGCCGTAAATGGGATCATACGTTTGTGTGCTCGCGTTTCGGTGATGTCCCGGAGGGATTTATCCCGCTGTGGATAGCAGATATGGATTTCACCTCGCCACCCGCCGTGATTGAAGGCTTCCAGCGCATCGTGGAGCATGGCACCTTCGGTTACACCTGGTGCTTCGACGAATTCTACGATGCGGTCATCGCCTTCCAGCGTAGCCGTCATCAGGTTGAGGTGCATAAGTCATGGATCACCCTGACCTACGGCACCGTTTCCACGCTGCACTATACGGTTCAGGCGTTCTGCAAACCCGGCGACTGCGTGATGATGAATACCCCGGTGTATGACCCGTTTGCGATGGCGACACAGCGACAGGGCGTGCGGGTGCTTGCAAATCCGCTGAGCGTGAAGGAAAACCGCTATCAGCTGGATTTTAATCTGATTGAAGTTCAGCTCAAAACTCACCGTCCAAAACTGTGGTTCTTCTGCTCGCCGCATAACCCCTCGGGCCGAATCTGGCGCGCGGATGAGATACGTCAGGTGTCCGATCTCTGTAAGCGCTACGGCACGATTCTGGTGGTTGATGAGGTTCACGCCGAGCACATTCTGGACGGTACATTCGTCAGTTGTCTGACTTCGGGCTGTGCCGCCCAGGACAACCTGATTGTGCTGACCTCCCCCAATAAAGCCTTCAACCTTGGCGGGCTAAAAACATCCTACTCAATGATTCCAGACGATTCGCTGCGCCAGCGTTTCCGCCAGCAGCTGGAGAAGAACTCCATTACCTCGCCCAATATCTTCGGCGTGTGGGGAATTATTCTGGCTTATCAGCAAGGTCTGCCATGGCTCGACGCGCTGAATGGTTATCTGCGCGGCAATGCCCGCTACCTTGCGGATGCCATTCAGACCCATTTCCCTGCATGGAAGATGATGAACCCGGAGTCGTCGTATCTCGCCTGGATAGACGTCAGTGCGGACGATCGCAGTGCGACGGCGCTAACTCAACATTTCGCAAAACAGGCTGGCGTGGTCATTGAAGATGGCAGCCACTACGTACAAAACGGCGAAAACTACCTGCGTATTAACTTCGGCACCCAGCGCTACTGGCTGGAACAGTCCATCAACCGAATGCTGAAGCATTACTGATAAGGATCTTACCCCGATGAAAAAAATGCTCACTCTCTCGCTGCTGACTCTCTGTGTTTCTCATGGCGCGGCAGCAGCAAACTACGCGCTCAGTAACGACAATATTGCCCTTTCGTTTGATGATGCAAACGCAACGGTAGTGGTAACGGACAGCAAAGCTAACCATCCGCTCACGCCCCAGGAGTTGTTCTTTCTGACGCTACCGGATGAAACAAAAATCCACACCGCTGATTTCAAAATCAAGCACGTCGAAAAGCAGGACAATGCGATAGTCATCGACTTTACGCATCCGGATTTTAACGTAACGGTGAAACTGAACCTGGTGAAGGGAAAATACGCCAGCATCGGCTACACCATCGCCGCCGTCGGGCAGCCGCGGGACGTAGCGAAAATTACCTTCTTCCCGACGAAGAAGCAGTCTCAGGCACCTTACGTTGACGGGGCGATTAACAGCTCGCCAATCGTGGCCGACTCGTTCTTCATCCTGCCAGACAAACCGATTGTGAATACTTACGCTTATGAAGCCACCACGAACCTCAACGTGGAGCTGAAAACGCCAATTCTGCCTGAGACACCGGTTAGTTTTACCACCTGGTTCGGCACTTTCCCGGAAACTAATCAGCTGCGCCGCAGCGTAAACCAGTTTATCGATGCCGTGCGTCCGCGGCCTTATAAGCCTTACCTGCACTACAACAGCTGGATGGACATCGGCTTCTTTACCCCTTACTCCGAGCAGGATGTCATTGGGCGGATGGACGAATGGAATAAAGAATTTATTGCCGGACGCGGGGTGGCGCTGGACGCGTTCCTGCTGGACGATGGCTGGGACGATCGCACCGGACGCTGGCTGTTTGGCCCGGCATTCAGCAACGGTTTTGGCAAAGTCAGGGAAAAAGCCGACAGCCTGCATAGCTCGGTTGGGCTGTGGCTTTCTCCGTGGGGCGGATACAACAAGCCGCGCGATATTCGCGTCTCGCATGCAAAAGAGTATGGTTTCGAAACCGTAGACGGCAAGCTGGCGCTGTCGGGGCCGAACTACTTTAAAAACTTCAACGATCAGATCATCAAGCTGATCAAAAACGAGCACATTACCTCGTTCAAACTCGACGGAATGGGTAACGCCAATTCGCACATCAAGGGCAGCCCATTTGCATCGGATTTTGACGCGTCCATTGCCCTGCTGCACAACATGCGTAGCGCAAATCCGAACCTGTTTATCAACCTGACCACAGGCACCGACGCCAGCCCGTCCTGGCTGTTCTATGCTGATTCAATCTGGCGTCAGGGCGATGATATCAACCTGTACGGCCCCGGCACGCCAGTGCAGCAGTGGATGACCTACCGCGATGCCGAAACCTGGCGATCCATCGTGCGTAAAGGTCCGCTGTTCCCGCTTAACTCACTGATGTACCACGGGATCGTCAGCGCAGAGAACGCTTACTATGGACTCGAGAAAGTGCAAACAGACAGCGATTTTGCCGATCAGGTCTGGAGCTACTTCGCAACCGGAACTCAGCTTCAGGAGCTGTACATCACGCCGTCCATGCTGAATAAGGCGAAGTGGGATACCCTGGCGCAGGCGGCGAAATGGTCGCGTGAGAATGCCAGCGTGCTGGTGGATACTCACTGGATTGGCGGTGACCCAACTTCGCTTGAGGTTTACGGCTGGGCCTCATGGAGTAAAGACAAAGCGATTTTTGGCTTACGCAACCCATCGGATAAGCCGCAACGTTACTTCCTGGATTTAACCAAAGATTTTGAGATCCCGGCAGGAGAGCGTTCGCAGTTTACCCTGAAAGCCGTGTACGGCAGTAATTCGACCGTACCAGAGGAGTATAAAAACGCTGTGGTGATTACGCTGCAACCGCTGGAAACGCTGGTGTTTGAGGCGATGCCGGAGAAATAGTGAGGCTTTGACACGGTGTAGGCCGGGTAAGGCGAAGCCGCCACCCGGCAAAACAGGCGGCAGGGTCTTACTCCCCCTGCTGCTCCAGCGCATATTTATACAGCGCATTTTTCTTCACGCCGTGGATCTCCGCCGCCAGCGCCGCCGCTTTTTTCAGGGGGAGTTCAACCTGTAGCAGGACCAGCGTACGCAGCGCATCGGCAGGCAGAGCGTATTCCTGCGCTTTGTGGCCTTCAACAATCAGCACCATTTCGCCCTTGCGGCGGTTTTCATCCTCTTTCACCCACGCCAGCAGTTCGCCAATCGGCGCACCGTGAATAGTTTCCCACGTTTTGGTCAGCTCGCGCGCCAGCACCACATAGCGGGCTTCGCCCCAGACGGTCACCATATCTTCCAGGCTTTCCAGCAGACGGTGGGTTGATTCGTAGAAGATCAACGTACGCGGTTCAGCTTCCAGATCCTTTAACACATCGCGACGGCCTTTGGATTTAGCAGGCAGGAAGCCTTCGTAGCAGAAACGATCGGACGGCAGACCCGCAGCGCTTAACGCCGCAATCGCCGCGCACGGCCCCGGCAGCGGCACAACGCGGATGCCTGCTTCCCGGCAGGTGCGTACCAGATGGTAGCCCGGATCGTTGATCAGCGGCGTTCCCGCATCGGAGACCAGCGCGATGTTCTGCCCTTCTTTAAGCTTCGCCACCAGCGTTTCGGCTTTTTGTTGCTCATTGTGATCGTGCAGGGCAAACAAACGGGCGTTGATGGCAAAGTGTTGTAGCAGTAAACCGGTATGACGGGTGTCTTCAGCCGCAATTAAATCAACAGCTTGCAATACGGTGAGCGCACGTTGGGTAATATCAGACAAATTCCCGATAGGAGTAGGTACAATATAAAGCTGGCCTTGAGAATTATCTGCCGTTTCGTGTTGTTTCATTGTTTCGTCCGTATTGCCGATTTAATATTGAGCATTGCGTAAAAAAATCACTGGATACAGTATGGTACCGTTAACGTTTCTTCGAAAAAAAGCCGCGCACAGCGTGCCCCTCCTGCTGGCAGCCCTGATCTTTACCGGCTGCGGCACCCAGGCACCTGACCAGAGCACTGCTCATATGCAGGGATCCGCTCAGGCTGATTCTGGCTTTTATCTGCAACAAATGTCGCAGAGTACAAATGATACCAGGATCAACTGGCAATTACTCGCCATTCGTGCACTGCTGAAAGAAGGGAAAAACCAGCAGGCCGCCGAGCTGTTCAGCCAGCTGCCGCAGGATCTTAACGACACTCAGCGCCATGAGCAGACGCTGCTGTCGGCAGAACTGAAGGTCGCGCAAAAAGATTACGACGGCGCGAAGAAGATCCTCGGCACCATCGATCTCAGCACGCTGGATAAAAACCAGCAGGCCCGTTTCTGGCAGGCCGGTATCACCGCTGAGCAGGGTCGCCCTTCCCTGACGCTACTCCGCGCGCTGATTGCCCAGGAGCCTCTGCTCGCGGGTGCGGACAAGCAAAAAAATATTGACGCAACCTGGCAGGCGCTCGCCTCCATGACCCAGGATCAGGCCAAGGCGCTGGTAATCAACGCCGATGAAAATGTCCTGCAAGGCTGGCTGGATCTGCAACAGATGTGGTTCAACAACCGCAGCGATCCGAACATGCTGAAAGCCGGCATTACCGACTGGCAAAAGCGTTACCCGCAAAACCCGGGAGCGAAAATGCTGCCAACGCAGCTGGTGAACGTGCAAAACTTTAAGCCCGCCTCCACCAGCAAAATTGCCCTGCTGCTGCCGTTAAACGGTCAGGCTGCGGTGTTTGGTCGCGCCATTCAGCAAGGTTTTGAAGCCGCGAAAAACGGCACCACCGCCGTCAGCGGCAGCGCGGTTCCGGCGCAGGCTGCACAGGCGGCGAATGTGAATGACGTTGTCAGCCCGTCCGCCGCCGAAACCAGCGACCTGACCACCGCGCAAACCCCTGCGCAGGGCACCATGCAGAATCCGGTTACTGCCCCAACGACGCAGCCTGCTACCCCAGCGCCTGCGGCAACACAGGCCCCGGCTGAAACACCGGCGCCCGCGACGGCAGAACAACCTCAGCCGCAAACCGCGCAGCCGGAACAGCAGCCAGCAGCCCAGCCGCAGGCTGTGGTCACCACCAGCGCTAACCCTGGTGCAGAGTTGAAAATCTACGACACCAGCGCCCAGCCGCTTGACCAGGTGCTGGCGCAGGTTCAGCAGGACGGGGCCAGCATCGTTGTCGGCCCGCTGTTGAAAAACAACGTGGAAGCGCTGATGAAGAGCAACACCACGCTGAACGTGCTGGCGCTTAACCAGCCTGAGCAGGTTCAGAACCGCGCCAATATCTGTTACTTCGCCCTCTCTCCGGAGGATGAAGCCCGCGATGCGGCCCGCCATATTCACGAGCAGGGCAAGCAGGCGCCGCTGCTGCTGATCCCACGCAGCACGCTGGGCGATCGCGTTGCCAACGCGTTTGCGCAAGAGTGGCAGACCCTTGGCGGTGGCGTGGTGTTGCAGCAGAAATTTGGCTCAGCTTCCGAACTGAGAGCGGGCGTGAACGGCGGGGCAGGTATTGCCCTCAACGGTAGCCCGGTATCCGCCAGCCTGCCGCAGCAGCAGAGCGTCACCATCGGCGGTCTGACGATCCCGGCACCACCTACCGACGCGCAAATCAGCGGCGGCGGTAAAGTGGATTCGGCGTACATCGTCGCTACGCCGGAAGAGATCGCCTTTATCAAACCGATGATCGCCATGCGTAACGGCAGCCAGAGCGGTGCAACGCTCTACGCCAGCTCACGCAGCGCACAGGGTACCGCAGGCCCGGATTTCCGTCTGGAAATGGAAGGACTGCAATACAGCGAGATCCCCATGCTGGCAGGCAGCAACCCGCAGTTGATGCAGCAGGCGCTGGGCGCGGTGCGCAATGACTATTCCCTGGCGCGTCTGTACGCGATGGGCGTCGATGCCTGGGCGCTGGCAAACCACTTCACCCAGATGCGTCAGGTACCGGGCTTCGAGCTTAACGGGAATACCGGCGATCTGACCGCCGATCAGGATTGTGTGATTAACAGGAAGTTATCATGGCTCAAATACCAGCAGGGGCAGATTGTCCCGGCCAGTTAAGCCGTAAACAGACCGGCGACGCGTGGGAGTTAAAGGCGCGTCGCTGGCTTGAAGGCAAAGGACTGCGCTTTGTCGCCGCCAACGTTCGCGGGCGCGGCGGCGAGATTGACCTGATCATGAAAGACGGTCAGACCATCGTGTTTGTTGAAGTTCGCTTCCGACAGTCGTCCCGTTTTGGCGGTGCTGCCGCCAGCGTGACGCTCGCCAAACAACAAAAATTATTACAGACTGCCCACTTGTGGCTTGCCCGCCATAATGGGAGTTTTGATACTGTGGATTGCCGTTTCGATGTGGTAGCCTTCACCGGAAATGCGATCGACTGGCTTAAAAACGCGTTTGGCGAAGACGCATAAATAAGATTTTAAAGGGATACCGTGCTCGAACGAATTAAAGTGTGCTTCACAGAAAGCATTCAAACGCAGATTGCCGCGGCGGAAGCCCTTCCGGACGCGATCTCGCGTGCAGCGATGACGCTGGTTCAGTCGCTGCTCAACGGCAACAAAATCCTCTGTTGTGGCAATGGCACGTCCGCCGCCAACGCACAGCATTTTGCTGCCAGCATGATCAATCGCTTCGAAACCGAGCGCCCGAGTTTACCTGCCATTGCACTAAACACCGATAACGTGGTCTTAACTGCGATTGCCAACGATCGTCTGCATGACGAAATCTACGCCAAGCAGGTGCGCGCCTTAGGCCATGCCGGAGACGTGCTGCTGGCGATCTCCACGCGCGGTAACAGCCGGGATATCGTTAAAGCGGTTGAAGCGGCCGTGACCCGGGATATGACGATTGTCGCCCTGACCGGTTACGACGGCGGAGAGCTGGCTGGCCTGCTGGGGCCGCAGGATGTGGAGATCCGCATTCCTTCGCACCGTAGCGCCCGCATCCAGGAGATGCATATGCTCACGGTGAACTGCTTATGCGATCTGATCGATAACACGCTTTTCCCTCACCAGGATGATTAAGGAGTTCTCATGAAGGTTTTATCGGCCCTTGCAGTCGTGATGTCTGCATTACTGCTTCAGGGATGCATCGCTGCCGCTGTAGTCGGCACCGCAGCGGTCGGCACCAAAGCAGCGACCGATCCGCGTACCGTTGGGACGCAGGTGGATGATGGTACGCTTGAGCTGCGCGTAAACAGTGCGCTGTCGAAAGACGAGCAGATCAAGAAGGAAGCACGCATCAACGTGACGGCTTATCAGGGCAAAGTGCTGCTGGCAGGCCAGGCGCCAAATCCTGAACTCGCCTCGCGCGCCAAACAGATTGCGATGGGTGTGGAAGGTACGGCGGAAGTGTTTAACGAGATCCGCCAGGGCCAGCCGATTGGTCTCGGCACCGCGTCATCTGATACCTGGATCACCACCAAAGTGCGTTCCCAGCTGCTGGGTACCGACCAGGTGAAATCCTCAAACGTGAAAGTGACCACGGAGAACGGCGAAGTGTTCCTGCTGGGTCTGGTGACGGAACGTGAAGGGAAAGCGGCGGCGGATATCGCCAGCCGGGTGAGCGGCGTGAAACACGTCACCACCGCCTTTACTTACATTAAGTAATTACCACCTGACTACAGGCCCGGTAAGCGCTAGCGCCACCGGGCTTTTTTTCACACAAGCGCCATACTCCCCACAATCACTCCGCTCAACGCCACCAGCCCCGCAGTCAGCCACAGCGCTTTCGCCGGGAATGACTTACGCAGCATGATAAGCGACGGCAGGCTCACCGCCGGCAGCGTGATGAGCAGCGCCAGCGCCGGTGCGGTCCCCATACCAGCCATCATCATGGTCTGAATAATCGGGATCTCCGCCGCGGTTGGGATCACGAACAGGCACCCGGCCACCGCCATCGCAATCACCCACATCAGCGTGTTGTCGATAGCGCCATCCGCATGCGGGAACAGCCAGACGCGCGCCGCCCCCAGCACCAGTACGGCCAGGATATAGACCGGAATGGTGCTCCAGAAAAGCTGCCACAGCGCTTTGCCCCAGCGAGCAAAGAAACTGCCCTGCGGCTCGCTGACGTCCAGCTCAACGGAGGCAGGCCCGGCCTCGTTGTCTTTCACCAGGTGCTGCACCAGCGTAGCGACAAGCACCACCGTCAGCAGGCCAGCCGCCAGACGGATAAACGCGAAATGCCAGCCGAGAACGAAGCCCATAAACACCAGCGTTGCCGGGTTCAGCAGGGGGTTACCCATCCAGAAGGCAAGCGCGCCGCCCATCGACACGCGCTGTCGGCGCATACCCGCCGCCACCGGTGCGGCGCAGCAGGAGCACATCATGCCCGGCAGGGAGAAAATCGTCCCCAGCAGCGTGCCCTGCAAGCGCGGCTGTCCCAGGGTTTTCACCAGCCAGTTACGCGGGATAAGTACCTGAATCAGCGAGCCCAGCAATACGCCCAATACCGCCGCTTTCCAGACGGCAAGAAAATAGACCATGGCGTAATCCCACGCCGCGCGTAGCGGGCTGGAATCGGCCTGCGCGAGAATCGATTTACCGATGCTGTGGGTGTCGGCGGCGGTGAAGGCTTTACCGTAGTACGGCAGCCATTTCACATACCAGAGGCCAATGATGACCACGAGAAAGAAGAGTGCGGGCTTCCACCACTGAACAGGTGTTGCCGCCTGAGATGAAGACTGACCAGTCATACCATTCCCCGGAAGGTGTTATTTAATAAGCCGGGGAAGTTTACGCCTCGCCCTGCGCGATTTCACGCAGTTTTGCCGAAGGGATAATATTAACCCCCTCCTGCGACGGAGCCAGCGCCTCTTTTAGCATCGCCAGCGCGACATCCCGCGCCTCGATGGACTTCCAGTTACCCGGCAGGATGCGAAACAGCGGAGCGAAAATAGACTCGTTAAAACGACGTTCGTCACGGTGCCCCATCAGCATGGAAGGCCGCGCGATGGTCAGGCGCTCCCATTTCTGAGCGATTAACGCCTCTTCCATTTTGCCCTTCACCTGATTGTAAAAAAACGGCGAGCCTGCGTTCGCGCCGTGCGCGCTGACCACCAGGAAATGTTTTGCGCCCAGCTTTTTCGCCGTCAGGGCGGTATCCACCACCAGCGTGTAATCCGCATGGACAAAGGCTTCTTTACTGCCCGCTTCCCGTCGGGTGGTGCCAAGGCAGCAAAAGGCGATATCAATGGGATCCTGCACCTGCGCCAGCGCGTCGGTGAGCTGTGGATCGTGCGGGTTATAGACGCCGGTGATATCCAACAGCGGGCGACGCGTCGGGGCGGCGATATAATTGATATGCCGATCCTGGATCAGCAGCCGCAGCAGATGTCCACCCACCAGCCCGGTTGCGCCGGTAATCAGTACCTGACTCATCTTATCCCCTTTACAGAATTGTCCGTTTGCGTTCTGGGCCTGCTCTACCACACTTAAAAGTCTGTTACCGGTAAGTATTTACCACAAACGGGAAAAAAACAGTCTGAAGCGAAAACAACGGAGGAAGCATGGGTAAAAAAATCGCAGTCTTGATTACCGACGAGTTTGAAGATTCAGAATTTACGTCGCCAGCAGAGGCATTCCGCAAGGCGGGCCACGAGGTGGTCACCATCGAGAAAGAAGCGGGTAAAACCGTGAAGGGCCATAAGGGCGAAGCCAGCGTGACCATTGACGAATCCATTGATAACGTCAGCCCGTCGGATTTCGACGCCCTGCTGTTACCGGGCGGTCATTCACCGGATTCCCTGCGCGGAGACGAGCGTTTCGTCACCTTTACCCGTGACTTCGTCGGCACCGGTAAACCGGTATTTGCCATTTGCCACGGTCCGCAGCTGCTGATCAGCGCCGAGGTGGTACGCGGGCGTAAGCTCACCGCGGTGAAGCCGATCGTTATCGATCTGAAAAACGCGGGAGCCGAGTTCTACGATCAGGAAGTGGTGAACGATAACGATCAGCTGATCACCAGCCGTACACCGGACGATCTGCCAGCGTTTAACCGTGAAGCGCTACGCCTGCTCGGCGCGTAACCAGTGCAGCTTCTTGCCAAAGCCCAGGGTGTTGTCGGTAAATTTCAGCTCATCAAGGCGGATTTCCCACACCGGGGCTTTTAGCGCCGCAGCCACCGGGAAGCGGCGCGTATAGCGTTTACGTTGCGCGTCGCTCTCCTCACCTTCCAGGCGACGAATTTCGCCTTTAAACTGGACCCCGCGGATCAGCGCAACGGTTTTAGGCTGACCGTTTACCGTGCCCGCCACTTTTGCCCGCTGGCCCGTCATCTGCGCATGCCGCGTTTTATCTTCGCTCATCACGTAAAAGGCCACGCGCCCGGGATCGTAGTAATAAAAGGCATTTGCGCACCACATCTCCTCGTCTTTACAGACGCACCAGGTCACGACATGCTGCTTTGCCAGCCAGCGGTTAATGGCGGCCAGTGTTTCCATTTTCGCTCTCTCTCATGCTATGGTGCGTTCACCTTAACATACTGAATCTGTTTACCGTGTGCTGGTTTCTCTATCTTGTCCGAACCGCTGATAACGCACTCTACACCGGGATCACTACCGATGTGGCACGGCGTTTTTTACAACATCAAACGGGGAAAGGGGCGAAGGCGCTGCGGGGGAAAGGTGAACTTCAGTTAGCGTTTTCAGCCGCCGTGGGCGACAGATCCCTGGCGCTCAGGCTGGAATACCGCATCAAGCAGCTGACGAAGCGCCAGAAAGAGCGTCTCGTCAACGGGGACGGCTCTTTCGAGGCGCTACGCGAAAGCCTGCTTAAAAACGATTGAAATGATCGTGGTACTCCACCAGACCGGTAACGCCGTCGAGCGCATCATCCGCCAGAGGATGCACCAGGAAAGATGTTTCCGTGCCCGGCCAGTGGCAGCGCAGATCGTATCTGGACGCTGGCTTAAAACCTAAACGTTCGTAGAACGCCGGATCGCCCAGAACGACGACAGCGGCATAGCCAAATTCATTCAGTGAATCCAGCCCTTCATAGACCAGCTGGCGAGCCAGGCCCTGGCCACGGTAGTTTTCATCCACCGCCAGCGGCGCCATGCCGACCCACTGTAACTCTTCACCCTGCACAATCACCGGGCTGAAGGCCACGTAGCCGACCACCTGCCCTTCATCGTCGGTGGCAACCAGGCCCAGCGTAATCAGGCCATCTTCGCGAAGATCGTGAACCAGTTGGGCTTCGGCGTCGCCTGCAAAAGAGCGGCGTAACAACGCATCGATACCCGGCGCATCAATCCCAATTTCGACTCGAATCAGCATGGCTCACCTACTGAAGTGTGTTTACTGTCCGGCGGGGTTTTTAGCCCGGCCTCAACGAAATCTGCCATTTGCATCAACATCATACGCAGCGCTTTCGGCATCTGCTCCAGCTCAATGGCATCCATTAAATTTTTGACGTACAGACCGAGCTCCGTGTCGCCTTCAATCACCAGACGACGCTGGAAGAAGAGGGTGTCCGGATCCTGTTTGCGCGCGGCGATCATCAGCAGATCGCTGGCATCCGCGCTAAAGCTGACATCCGCCTCGGCGGTTTCACGGACGATCAGCCGATCGTTCTCAACGGAAGTAAACCAGCGCAACCCGATATCGCGCACTTCAATCTTTAACCAGCGGCCTTCCAGAAACTCCAGCTCACCGTCCTGTAGCGCCTGGCGGAACTGCCAGCTCAGTACCTGTTCCAGCACCTGGCGTTTAAGCGCGAACGGCGCCAGTTTTACCGGCACGCTCAGCATTGATGGACCAAATTGTACGAGACGTGAACGCAGTTTATCCAGCACGAGCTTTACTCCCTGATAGCTATAGTCCTGCTATTTTGCCATATCCCGACAAGAAGATAGCGGCGTAAATCAACAAACCGTTGTCCGGTATACCTCATTATTGGTGCCATCAATACGCCATTAGCTGCCTTAAATCAAAAATTGTCGCGTATGGGTTAATTAAAATCCCAGCTCGTTAACATTTTTTACGATCCCTGCGATCGACAACATCGGGATAAATTATGGAGCTGCTCTGCCCTGCCGGAAACCTTCCGGCGCTTAAGGCGGCCATCGAAAATGGGGCCGATGCGGTCTATATCGGGCTGAAAGATGATACCAACGCCCGCCATTTTGCGGGTCTTAACTTTACGGAGAAAAAGCTTCAGGAAGCCGTTAACTTCGTTCACCAGCACCGGCGCAAACTGCACATCGCCATCAATACCTTTGCCCATCCTGATGGCTATGCCCGCTGGCAGCGCGCCGTGGATATGGCGGCCCAGCTGGGCGCAGATGCGCTGATCCTGGCTGACCTCGCCATGCTTGAGTATGCGGCAGAACGTTATCCGCATATTGAGCGCCACGTCTCTGTTCAGGCATCGGCCACCAATGAAGAGGCCGTGCGTTTTTATCATCGACACTTTGACGTAGCCCGCGTGGTGCTGCCGCGCGTGCTTTCTATTCATCAGGTTAAGCAACTGGCGCGCGTCACGCCAGTGCCGCTGGAGGTTTTTGCCTTCGGCAGCCTGTGCATCATGGCCGAAGGCCGCTGCTATCTTTCTTCCTATCTCACCGGGGAATCGCCAAATACCGTCGGCGCCTGCTCGCCTGCCCGCTTCGTTCGCTGGCAGCAAACGCCGCAGGGACTGGAGTCGCGCCTGAATGACGTGTTAATTGACCGCTATCAGGACGGTGAAAACGCGGGGTATCCGACACTGTGTAAGGGCCGCTATCTGGTGGACGGCGAGCGCTACCACGCGCTGGAGGAGCCCACCAGCCTCAACACGCTGGAATTGCTGCCGGAACTGCTGGCCGCCAATATTGCCTCGGTGAAAATCGAAGGCCGCCAGCGCAGCCCGGCCTACGTGAGCCAGGTGGCGAAGGTGTGGCGTCAGGCCATCGACCGCTGCATGGCGGACCCGCAAAACTATGCTCCACAAGCGGCCTGGATGGAGACGCTCGGCGCGATGTCTGAAGGCACCCAAACTACGCTCGGCGCGTACCACCGTAAATGGCAGTGAGATAATCATGAAATATTCATTAGGGCCGGTGCTTTACTACTGGCCAAAAGAGACGCTGGAAGATTTTTACCAGCAGGCGGCTAACAGCAGCGCCGATGTGATTTACCTCGGCGAAGCGGTGTGCAGCAAGCGCCGCGCCACCAAAGTGGGCGACTGGCTGGATATGGCGAAAAACCTGGCCGGCAGCGGCAAGCAGGTGGTGCTCTCGACGCTGGCGCTGGTGCAGGCGTCCTCTGAACTGGGCGAGCTGAAGCGCTACGTCGAAAACGGTGAGTTCCTGCTGGAGGCGAGCGACCTGGGCGTGGTAAACCTGTGTGCCGAGCGTAAGCTGCCGTTTGTCGCCGGACATGCGCTGAACTGCTATAACGCGGTGACCCTGCGCCTGTTGCTCAAACAGGGGATGACCCGCTGGTGCATGCCAGTAGAGCTCTCCCGCGACTGGCTGGCCAACCTGCTGAATCAGTGCGAAGAGCTGGGCATTCGCAACAAGTTTGAAGTGGAAGTCCTGAGCTATGGGCATCTGCCGCTGGCCTACTCTGCCCGCTGCTTCACCGCACGTTCCGAAGATCGCCCGAAAGACGAGTGCGAAACCTGCTGCATTAAGTACCCGAACGGCCGCAGTATGCTGTCGCAGGAGAACCAGCAGGTGTTTGTTCTTAACGGCATTCAGACCATGAGCGGTTACGTCTATAACCTCGGCAACGAACTGGCGTCAATGCACGGGCTGGTGGATATGGTGCGTCTTTCGCCGCTTGATACCGGTGTTTTCGCCATGCTGGACGCCTTCCGCGCCAATGAAAACGGCGCCTCGCCGCTACCGTTGACCGCAAACAGCGACTGCAACGGTTACTGGCGACGTCTCGCCGGGCTGGAATTGCAGGCGTAAAAAAGGCTCACTTTGTTAACAACGGTTATCATTTTTTAATGCAGTATTAAAGATTGACCGTCGACAAAGTGAGCTGTTATGACTGACAAAACCATTCCGTTTTCGGTGCTGGATCTGGCGCCGATCCCACAAGGCTCCTCGGCCAGAGAAGCCTTCACGCACTCTCTCGATCTTGCTCAGCTTGCCGAAAAGCGCGGCTATCACCGCTACTGGCTGGCGGAGCACCACAATATGGTGGGCATCGCCAGCGCCGCCACCTCGGTGCTGATTGGCTATCTGGCGGCGAATACCACCACTCTGCACCTGGGCTCCGGCGGTGTGATGCTGCCGAACCACGCCCCGCTGGTGATTGCCGAGCAGTTCGGGACGCTGAATACCCTTTATCCGGGCCGTATTGATCTAGGGCTTGGCCGCGCGCCGGGCAGCGACCAGCCGACCATGCGCGCCCTGCGTCGCCATATGAGCGGCGATATCGATAACTTCCCACGCGATGTGGCCGAGCTGGTGGACTGGTTTGACGCGCGGGATCCGAACCCACACGTGCGACCTGTGCCGGGGTACGGGGAAAAGATCCCGGTATGGCTGTTAGGCTCAAGCCTGTACAGCGCGCAGCTCGCCGCTCAGCTGGGGCTGCCGTTCGCGTTCGCTTCCCACTTCGCACCGGATATGCTGCATCAGGCACTGCATCTTTATCGTACGCACTTCAAACCGTCTGAACGTCTGGAGAAGCCGTATGCGATGGTGTGTATCAATATCATTGCCGCCGACAGCAACCGCGACGCGGAATTCCTGTTTACCTCTATGCAGCAGGCGTTTGTGAAGCTGCGTCGCGGTGAGACGGGCCAGCTTCCACCGCCGGTAGAGAATATGCACCAGCTGTGGTCAGCCTCCGAGCAGTATGGCGTGCAGCAGGCTCTGAGTATGTCGCTGGTGGGTGATAAGGCGAAAGTGCGTCACGGGCTGGAGGTGGTGCTGCGTGAAACGCAGGCGGATGAGATTATGGTTAACGGCCAGATTTTCGATCACCAGGCGCGTCTGCATTCGTTTGATTTAGCGATGCAGGTGAAAGAGGAGTTGGTGGGGTAGTTTTTTGCTTTGCCCGGTGGCTTCGCTTACCGGGCCTACATTCTTTTCTCCCTCTCCCATGGGGAGAGGGCCGGGGTGAGGGGTTCAGACCGCACGTTTTACTGATACACAGGCAACAGATTAAAACTCGACAGCACGTGGACCACCGCGTTGCCGATACCAAATACCAGAATCAGCGCAATCATCGGTTTTCCGCCCCAGACGCGGAATTTCGGGCTGCCGAAGCGCTTACGTGATTTGCGCGCCAGCAGCGCCGGTACAATCGCCGCCCAGATGGTGGCCGCCAGTCCCGCATAGCCGATGGCGTACAGGAAACCGTTCGGCCACAGCAGGCCGCCCACAATCGGCGGCAGGAAGGTCAACAGCGCGGTTTTGAAGCGCCCCATAGCAGAGTCATCAAAACCAAACAGATCCGCCAGGTAGTCAAACAGGCCCAGCGTCACGCCGAGGAATGAGCTCGCCACCGCAAAGTTCGAGAAGACCACCAGAAGCAGATCCAGACTGCGGCTGTTCAGCACGCCGCTCAGCGCCTGTACCAGCACATCAATGTTACCGCCCTTCTGCGCAATGCCGATAAATTCCGGACGCGGGATGTTACCCATCGTCCCCAGCAGCCAGATAACATACAGCCCCAGCGCCAGCAGCGTGCCGTAAACCAGGCATTTCACGATGGTGCGCGGATCCTTGCCGTAGTACTTCATCAGGCTCGGTACGTTGCCGTGGTAGCCGAACGACGCCAGACAGAATGGCAGCGTCATCAGCAGGTACGGCGTGTAGGAGGTGTTCACTTCGGCAACGTTAAACAGCGTGGCCGGCGTGACGTGCCCCAGCAGGCTGCCGAAGGTCAGGAAGAAGGTGATGACCTTTGCGCCCAGCACGATTGCCGTCATGCGGCTGACCGCTTTGGTGCTCATCCAGACGATAAACGCCACGCCCAGCGCGAAGCAGAGACCCGCCAGACGCGCCGGAACGTTCAGCGACATCTCTGAGAAGGTGTGATGCAGAATCGACCCGCTCGCTGAAATGTACGCGTAGGTCAGGATATAGAGTACAAACGCGATGGACAGCCCGTTCACCAGGTTCCAGCCTTTGCCCAACAGATCCCGGGTGATGGTGTCGAAGCTGGAGCCAATGCGGTAGTTCAGGTTTGCTTCAAGGATCATCTGCCCGGAATGGAGCATGCAGAACCAGGTGAAAACCAGCGCCGCCAGCGACCAGAAGAACCACGCACCGGACATGACCACAGGCAGGGAAAACATCCCTGCACCAATGATGGTTCCGCCGATGATCACCACGCCGCCAAGCAGCGAAGGTGACGTTTGGGTGGTGGTTAGTGTTGCCATGCGGCCTTATCTCCAGTGAAAAATGTGGTTCTGCATTTTAGTGTGTTGCACTGTACCAGTACAAGAGTACAAAAGGAATAAAAAAAGCCCCGATAGCAACTATCGGGGCTGTATATTTTACTTTACGTCAGAAGCGAAAGGCTTACGCGTCACCGAAACGACGACGGCTGGCGCCTTCTTCACGGCGTGGACCACGGTTTTCGCGGCGCTCACCGGAGAAACGACGGCCTTCACCACCGCGACCTTCGCTGCGACCGCCTTCACGACGCTCGCCACCGAAACCGCGACCACCGCCACGACGTTCGCCGCCACGGTCAGGACGTGGCTGTGCATCGCCCAGCAGCTGCATGTTCATCGGCTTGTTCAGGATGCGGGTGCGAGTAAAGTGTTGCAGTACTTCGCCCGGCATGCCTTTTGGCAGCTCGATGGTGGAGTGGGAACCGAACAGCTTGATGTTACCGATGTAACGGCTGCTGATGTCGCCTTCGTTAGCGATCGCGCCAACGATGTGACGAACTTCAACACCATCATCACGGCCCACTTCAATGCGATACAGTTCCATTTCGCCAGCGTCACGACGCTCGCGATGTGGACGGTCTTCACCACCACGCTCTGGACGGTCACCGCGTGGACCACGGTCGTTACGATCGCCACGACGTTCGAAGCGATCGTCACGGTCACGGAACTCACGCTTAGGACGCATCGGCGCATCAGGTGGCACGATCAGGCTACGTTCGCCCTGCGCCATTTTCAGCAGTGCTGCGGCCAGGGTTTCCATGTCCAGCTCTTCGCCTTCAGCGACAGGCTGGATCTGGGACAGCAGCGCACGGTACTGATCCAGATCGCTGCTTTCCAGCTGTTGCTGTACTTTCGCGGCGAATTTTTCCAGACGGCGTTTGCCCAGCAGTTCTGCATTTGGCAGCTCGGCTTCTGGAATGGTCAGCTTCATGGTGCGTTCAATGTTACGCAGCAGACGACGCTCGCGGTTCTCAACGAACAGCAGCGCACGGCCTGCACGACCCGCACGACCGGTACGACCGATACGGTGAACGTAAGACTCGGAGTCCATTGGGATATCGTAGTTTACAACCAGGCTGATACGCTCAACGTCCAGGCCACGTGCTGCCACGTCGGTTGCAATCAGGATATCCAGACGACCGTCTTTCAGACGCTCCAGAGTCTGCTCACGCAGGGCCTGGTTCATGTCGCCGTTCAGCGCAGCGCTGTTGTAGCCGCTACGCTCCAGGGCTTCAGCCACTTCCAGGGTCGCGTTTTTGGTACGAACGAAGATAATCGCCGCATCAAAATCTTCCGCTTCCAGGAAACGCACCAGCGCTTCGTTTTTGCGCATGCCGTATACAGACCAGTAGCTCTGGCTGATGTCCGGGCGAGTGGTCACGCTGGACTGAATACGCACTTCCTGCGGCTCTTTCATGAAGCGGCGGGTAATGCGACGGATCGCTTCTGGCATAGTTGCAGAGAACAGAGCGGTCTGATGACCTTCCGGGATCTGCGCCATGATGGTTTCTACGTCTTCGATGAAGCCCATACGCAGCATTTCATCGGCTTCGTCCAGTACCAGACCGCTCAGTTTAGAGAGGTCCAGGGTACCGCGCTTCAGGTGATCCAGCAGACGGCCCGGCGTACCGACAACAATCTGTGGACCCTGGCGCAGGGCGCGTAACTGCACGTCATAACGCTGGCCGCCGTACAGGGCTACCACGTTTACGCCGCGCATATGTTTAGAGAATTCCGTCATGGCTTCAGCAACCTGAACAGCCAGTTCACGGGTTGGAGCCAGGACGAGGATCTGCGGCGCGCGCAGGTCCGGATCAATGTTGTTCAGCAGCGGCAGCGAGAATGCTGCGGTTTTACCGCTACCAGTCTGGGCCATGCCCAGCACGTCACGACCAGAAAGCAGGTGTGGGATACACTCAGCCTGGATCGGAGATGGTTTTTCGTAACCCAGATCGTTAAGGGCTTCAAGGATAGGAGCCTTCAGGCCCAGATCTGCAAAAGTGGTTTCGAATTCAGCCATGTAGTACAAGTGCCTCGATATTAATGGCGGCCAGTCTACTTAGCTCATCGTGAAAATGATTAGCAATTTTCATTGAAAAGTGTGAACCGGCTCAAATTAGGTGTATTGACGAACAACAACGCCCTCACCAGTGAAGGTGATGGCAATCAAAAGATTACGGGCTGATGTTTATGTCGTCAGCTATTGCTGGTCCGATTCTGCCAGGTCGTCTTGCTCCTGGCCCAAGAGCGATAATTCCAACAATGCATAACGGTGCTCAACGAAGTTATGTACGTTGTTAGCAACCGCTAATTTGAACAGTGCCGTAGCGCTGTCCATATCCCCCAGACTTAGGTAGTACTTACCTAAATAGAAGTTGGTTTCACTGAGATGCTCAGCGAGCGAGGTGTTATCCGTTGCGTCCGCCTTGAGGCGTTCCATCAGCGTTGCTTCGCTAATGTTGCCCAGGTAGAACTCGACAATGTTCCATCCCCACTGTTCCTTGTCCGATTTCTCGAAGCGCTGTTTCAGTGCTTCTTTGGCCTGCTTCTCATCGAGCTTCTGCTCAACGATGTAAAGCCACAGGCTGCGGAAAGGATCATTAGGATCGTCTTGATAAAACGCCAGCAGATCATCTTGCGCTAACTTATCACGACCGCCGTAATACAATGCGATACCGCGATTCAAGTGCGCGTAGTTGTAAGTTGGATCAAGCTCAAGTACAGAATCAAACGCTTCATAGGCAGCATCAAAATTGCCTGCCTGCGTTAAATAAATGCCTAAGTAATTGAATACTTCAGGCATATCAGGTCGAATCGCCAGCGCTTGTGAAAAATCATTTCGCGCCAGTGCCCTCAGACCGAGACTATCATACAACACTCCGCGCTCATATAAAAGCTGTGCGCGTTCGTCATCGGTTAAAGCCCGACTGGCAAGTATTTGTTCCATGCGTGCCAGAATGACTTCCTGCTGCAAAGTCGGTTGCAATGGCACTGCGAGGACTTCGCTCTTACGCCAGGCAGAGTTGCTGCATCCTGCCAGCGTTAAAGCTGTCGCAACGAAACACCAGCGCAAAAAAGGCTTCATTTCCCACTCCCGAAGACAACTATTGGATGAACGTCCTGTCCCCCGGCGGCTTAACAAGGCGTCCTGCCTGATAATAAGCCCTCCACCTGCGCGGAGGGCAAATGGCAACCTTACTCGCCTTGCTGTTCAGCAGCCGGAGCTTCCGGCGCCGCAGCAGGCTGAGACTGCTCGGTTGCTTCTTTAATGCTCAGACGGATACGGCCCTGGCGGTCAACTTCCAGAACTTTCACCGGTACTTCCTGACCCATTTGCAGGTAATCGGTCACTTTCTCAACGCGCTTGTCAGCGATCTGAGAGATGTGTACCAGACCTTCTTTACCGCCACCGATGGCAACGAATGCGCCAAAGTCAACGATACGGGTCACTTTACCATTGTAGATACGGCCCACTTCGATTTCTGCCGTGATCTCTTCGATACGACGGATAGCGTATTTCGCTTTCTCGCCGTCGGTTGCTGCGATTTTCACAGTACCGTCATCTTCGATTTCGATGGTGGTGCCCGTTTCTTCGGTCAGTGCACGGATAACAGAACCGCCCTTACCGATAACATCTTTGATCTTGTCTGGATTGATCTTGATGGTGTGGATACGTGGAGCGAACTGAGAAATATCACCACGCGGCGCATTAATCGCCTGTTCCATCACGCCCAGGATGTGCAGACGCGCACCTTTAGCCTGGTTCAGAGCAACCTGCATGATCTCTTTGGTGATACCTTCAATTTTGATATCCATCTGCAAGGCAGAGATACCGTCACGGGAACCCGCTACTTTGAAGTCCATATCGCCCAGGTGGTCTTCGTCGCCCAGAATGTCAGACAGAACAACGTAGTTGTCGCCCTCTTTCACCAGACCCATTGCGATACCTGCAACGGCGGCTTTAATTGGCACGCCTGCATCCATCAGCGCCAGAGAGGCACCACACACGGAAGCCATAGAAGAGGAACCGTTGGATTCGGTGATTTCAGACACCACACGTACGGTGTACGGGAATTTGTCTGCTTCTGGCATCACTGCCAGCACGCCGCGCTTCGCCAGACGACCGTGACCAATTTCACGACGCTTCGGTGAGCCAACCATACCGGTTTCGCCCACAGAGTACGGAGGGAAGTTGTAGTGGAACAGGAAGCTGTCAGTACGCTCGCCCATCAGTTCGTCGATGATCTGTGCGTCACGTGCGGTACCCAGGGTCGCGGTTACCAGCGCCTGCGTTTCACCACGGGTGAACAGCGCAGAACCGTGAGTACGTGGCAGTACGCCAGTACGCACGTCCAGACCACGGATCATGTCTTTTTCACGGCCATCGATACGCGGCTCGCCTGCCAGGACGCGGCTACGAACAACGTTTTTCTCGATGGCGTGCAGGATTTCGCCAATCTCGTTAGCGTCCAGCGTTTCGTCTTCGGCAACCAGGGTCGCGGTCACTTCAGATTTGATCACATCAACCTGAGCATAGCGCTCCTGTTTGTCGGTGATGCGGTATGCGTCGCTCAGACGAGATTCTGCCAGTGCAGCAACGCGTGCGTTCAGCGCCTCGTTCACCGCTTCTGGCTGCCAGTCCCAACGTGGTTTACCGGCTTCTTTCACCAGGTCGTTGATGTTCTGAATAACGATCTGCTGCTGCTCGTGGCCAAATACCACAGCGCCCAGCATCTGATCTTCGCTCAGCAGTTCAGCTTCGGATTCAACCATCAGAACCGCTGCTTCAGTACCGGCAACAACCAGGTCCAGCTTACTCTCTTTCAGCTCTTCCTGAGTTGGGTTCAGTACGTACTGGTCGTTGATGTAGCCAACGCGCGCGGAACCGATTGGGCCATTGAATGGAATACCAGACAGTGACAGGGCCGCAGATGCGCCGATCATAGCAACGATGTCCGGGTTAACCTGTGGGTTAACGGAAACAACGGTCGCAATAACCTGAACTTCGTTTACGAAGCCTTCCGGGAACAGCGGACGAACCGGGCGGTCAATCAGACGCGCGATCAGGGTTTCGCCTTCGCTTGGACGGCCTTCACGACGGAAGAAGCCACCCGGGATTTTACCGGCAGCGTAGGTACGCTCCTGGTAGTTAACGGTCAGTGGGAAGAAGTCCTGACCTGGTTTAGCTTTTTTCTGGCCAACTACGGTAACGAATACAGCAGTGTCATCCATGCTTACCATAACGGCAGCAGTAGCCTGACGCGCCATCATGCCGGTTTCCAGCGTGACGGTATGCTGACCATACTGGAATTTACGAACGATCGGATTCAGCAAAATTCTGTCCTTTCTTAAATGTTTGAAAGCACACCTCAGGTGTGCTGACGATTTAACCCGACCTTCTTCGCATCCTCGCGACTAATGACAACCGACACCCCCATGGGTGAAGCCTCTCATTAGCCGCGCGAACCTCTGCAATGAAGATCATTTATAGCAACAATACAATAGTTTCCATTGAATTGCTGCCGTCTGGTTGAAAAAAGGGGCCATCAGGCCCCCTTTTCTGAAACTCGCAAGAATTAGCGACGCAGGCCCAGACGCTCGATCAGCGCGGTGTAGCGTGCAACATCTTTACGCTTCAGGTAGTCGAGCAGTTTACGACGCTGAGAAACCATACGCAGCAGACCACGACGGCTGTGGTGATCTTTTTTGTGCTCTGCAAAGTGACCTTGCAGGTGGTTAATCTGTGCAGTCAGCAGTGCAACCTGAACTTCGGTAGAACCGCTGTCGTTAGTACCACGACCAAACTCAGAAACGATTTTAGCTTTAGCTTCAACGCTTAGAGACATTTTCAAACTCCAAAGTATAAAGAATGTAAGGATGCCGATCTCTAATTCAGCTATCCCATGTACGCCCCGCAGATTGTTAAACAATTTACCAGGCGTTAAGCGGCGATATTCTACTCGTCTCCCCTGCTTATCGCAAGGTGAGGCGTTATCACCGTCACGCTTCGACCGGATATTCGACGACCAGACGACGCGGCGCCACACGCCCTTCGCCGTCCATTTCGCCCATACCGATGAATTTCCCTTCGTCACCTTCCGTCACGCGTACCAGGCCCTCAAGCGGCGCCCCCGATGTGCGAACCGGGTTTCCGTTCTTAAAGTAAACGGACGATGTTAAAGGAAGATTAACAACCGGGAAGTCCACTGCCGGACTGTCCATTGGCATCAGCAGCGGGTCCAGCAGATCGGCTGGCGCAACGCCCTGCGCTTGCGCCTGCTCAACCAGGGCGTGCAGATGCTCAAGCGTCACCATGCGTTCGACCGGATATTTGCTGACCGCCAGACGACGCAGATAAATCACATGCGCGCCGCAGCCCAGCTTTTCACCGAGGTCATCAATGATGGTGCGGATATAGGTCCCTTTCGAACAGTGTACTTCCAGCTCGAGTTCATCACCTTCGTGGCGAATGAACAGCAACTCATACACGGTAATCGGACGAGCTTCACGCGGAACCTCAATGCCCTGACGCGCATATTCGTAGAGCTTTTTGCCCTGATATTTCAGCGCCGAATACATCGACGGCACCTGTAGCGTATCACCACGGAAGCTGTCCAGCGCCGCATCAAGTTGCTCCGCGCTGAAGGTCACCGGGCGCTCTTCCACCACCAGGCCATCTGCATCAGAGGTATCCGTGCGCTGGCCCAGTTTGGCAATCACGCGGTAGCGCTTATCCGAATCCAGCAGGTACTGGGAAAACTTTGTCGCTTCCCCCAGGCAGATCGGCAGCATGCCGGTTGCCAGCGGATCCAGCGCGCCAGTGTGCCCTGCACGGTTGGCGTTATAAATACGCTTCACTTTTTGCAGTACGTCGTTGCTGGATGCGCCCTGTGGTTTATCCAGCAACAGCACGCCATGCACGTCACGACCGCGACGACGAGGACGACTCATCAGTCCTCCTTGCTGTCGTCCGCCGGGTTAACACGACGCTCATCGTCATGTTTCACCACGCTGGTCACCAGGTTGGACATACGCATACCTTCAACCAGCGAGTTGTCGTAGAAGAAGGTCAGCTCTGGCACGATACGCAGGCGCATTGCTTTGCCAAGCAGAGAGCGGATGAAACCAGAGGCTTCCTGCAACGCTTTAATGCCGTTCTTCACGGCGTCTTCATCCTGGTCATTCAGGAAAGTAACAAACACTTTGGCGTACGCCAGGTCGCGGGACATTTCCACGCCAGACACGGTGGTCATCATACCCACGCGTGGATCTTTGATTTCACGTTGCAGAATGAGAGCGATCTCTTTCTGCATCTCCTGCGCGACGCGCTGTGGGCGACCAAATTCTTTCGCCATAATAAATTCTCCAGACAAAAAAGGGGCTTAAGCCCCTTTTTAAAATTACTGCCGGGTGGCGCTTCGCTTACCCGGCCTACGCTAATTAATCTTCAGTTGACGAAGATTACGCGATGGTACGCTGAATTTCGATGATCTCGAACACTTCGATCATATCGCCAACGCGAACGTCGTTGTAGTTCTTCACGCCGATACCACATTCCATACCGTTACGGACTTCGTTAACGTCATCTTTGAAGCGGCGCAGGGATTCCAGCTCACCTTCGTAGATAACCACGTTGTCACGCAGTACGCGGATTGGGTTGTGACGCTTGATGGTCCCTTCGGTAACCATACAGCCCGCGATCGCACCGAATTTCGGTGATTTGAACACGTCACGTACTTCAGCCAGACCGATGATCTGCTGTTTCAGCTCAGGAGACAGCATGCCGCTCATCGCTGCTTTCACTTCGTCAATCAGGTTATAGATGACGGAGTAGTAACGCAGATCCAGGCTTTCAGCATCAATCACTTTACGCGCAGATGCGTCAGCACGAACGTTGAAGCCAACCAGGATCGCGTTGGACGCTGCTGCCAGGGTTGCGTCAGTTTCGGTGATACCACCTACGCCAGAACCGATGATCTTCACTTTCACTTCGTCGGTAGACAGTTTCAGCAAGGAGTCGGAGATCGCTTCCACAGAACCCTGAACGTCCGCTTTCAGAACGATGTTCACTTCGTGAACTTCGCCTTCGGTCATGTTGGCGAACATGTTCTCGAGTTTGGATTTCTGCTGACGAGCCAGCTTCACTTCACGGAATTTACCCTGACGATACAGAGCGACTTCACGCGCTTTCTTCTCGTCACGTACCACGGTGACTTCGTCACCGGCAGCCGGAACACCGGACAGGCCGAGAATTTCCACTGGAATGGACGGCCCCGCTTCCAGCACTTCCTGACCCAGTTCGTTACGCATCGCACGAACGCGACCGTATTCGAAACCACACAGAACGATGTCGCCCTTGTGCAGAGTACCTTCGCGAACCAGAACGGTTGCAACCGGACCACGACCTTTATCCAGGAAGGATTCGATTACCGCGCCGCTCGCCATACCTTTACGAACCGCTTTCAGCTCCAGAACTTCAGCCTGAAGCAGGATAGCGTTCAGCAGGTCGTCGATACCGGTACCTGCTTTTGCAGATACAGGGATGAACTGCGCTTCACCGCCCCACTCTTCCGGCATAACGCCGTACTGGGACAGTTCGTTCTTCACGCGATCCATATCGGCTTCTGGCTTATCGATTTTGTTAACTGCGACAACCAGAGGCACCTGCGCCGCTTTCGCGTGCTGGATAGCTTCAATGGTCTGTGGCATCACGCCATCGTCGGCAGCAACAACCAGAACAACGATATCCGTTGCCTGAGCACCACGAGCACGCATTGAGGTAAACGCTGCGTGGCCTGGGGTATCCAGGAAGGTGATCATGCCGTTTTCGGTTTCTACGTGGTAAGCACCGATGTGCTGGGTAATACCACCCGCTTCGCCGGAGGCAACCTTAGTAGAACGAATGTAGTCAAGCAGAGAGGTTTTACCGTGGTCAACGTGACCCATGATGGTCACAACCGGTGCGCGCGGTTCAGCCGCTGCGCCCGTATCACGGTCGCTCATGACTGCTTCTTCCAGCTCGTTTTCACGACGCAGGATAACTTTGTGGCCCATCTCTTCGGCAACCAGCTGTGCGGTTTCCTGGTCGATGACCTGGTTGATGGTGGCCATTGCGCCCAGTTTCATCATCGCTTTGATGACCTGAGAGCCTTTCACCGCCATCTTGTTAGCCAGTTCGCCAACGGTGATGGTTTCGCCGATCACAACGTCACGGTTAACGGCCTGAGCAGGCTTCTGGAAGCCCTGCTGGAGAGCGGAACCTTTACGCTTGCCGCCTTTACCGCCGCGAACCGCTGCACGCGCTTCTTCACGGTCAGCTTTTGATTCGGCGTGTTTGTTACCTTTTTTCGCAGGACGCGCAGCTTTTGCACTGCGAGTACGGCCACGACCACCTTCAACTTCGCGGTCGTTGTCGTCTTCTGCCTGACGCGCATGCTGAGACGTGGTGACGTGATAATCGCTGGTATCTTCAGTTGGTTCAGCGGTATTCACACCGTTCTTCTCGTTTTCTTCTGCCATGCGACGCGCTTCTTCGGCGACGCGGCGAGCTTCTTCTTCAAGCTTGCGGCGGGCTTCTTCTTCCGCTTTACGCTTCAGCTCGGCAGCTTCATTTTCACGGCGGGCTTTTTCAGCCTGGGCAGTTTTGGTCATTTCGTCGGTCTGTTGATTGCTCACTTTGTCTTTTTCCGCAGCGTCACGCTTCGCTTTTTCACCGGCGTCGCGTTTCGCTTTTTCTGCGGCCTCACGTTCAGCTTTTAATTCTGCTTCACGTTTGGCAGTGGCTTCTGCCTCACGCTGAGCTTGTTCTTCCGCTTCACGCTGTGCCTGCTCTTCCGCGGCAAGGCGTTCTGCCTCTTGCGGATCACGTTTTACAAAGGTGCGCGTCTTGCGGACTTCAATTTGTACCGACTTGCTTTTGCCACCGGTACCAGGGATGTTCAACGTGCTACGCGTTTTACGCTGTAGCGTTAACTTGTCAGGCGTAGAGCCGTGTTCACGGTTCAGGTGCGCTAACAAGGTTTGTTTTTCTTGCGCGGTCACCGAGTCATCAGCGGACTTCGGGATCCCTGCATCAGCAAATTGCTGTACCAGGCGGTCCACGGAGGTCTGAATCTCAGCAGCCAGCGATTTTACAGTTACATCAGTCATGCTGTTCCTTCCTGCTACAGTTTATTACGCTTCGTCGCCGAACCAGCAAATATTACGTGCGGCCATGATGAGTTCGCCGGCTTTCTCGTCGGTTAAACCTTCGATATCGGCCAGGTCATCAACGCCTTGCTCAGCGAGATCTTCCAGCGTACAAACACCACGGGCAGCCAGCTTGAACGCAATCGCACGATCAAGACCTTCCAGATTCAGCAGGTCATCAGCCGGCTTCTTATCGCCAAGGCTTTCTTCCTGAGCCAGCGCCAGGGTGGTCAGTGCGTTTTTAGCGCGTTCACGCAGGGCTTCAACGGTTGGTTCATCCAGACCGTCAATTTCCAGCAGCTCTTTCATTGGCACGTAGGCCAGTTCTTCCAGCGTAGAGAAACCTTCTTCAACCAGCACAGTGGCGAAGTCTTCGTCAATGTCCAGGTATTTGGTGAAGGTATCGATCGCCGCGTGGGCTTCAGCCTGATGCTTGGCCTGAAGGTCATCAACGGTCATCACGTTGAGTTCCCAGCCGCTCAGCTGTGACGCCAGACGTACGTTCTGACCGTTACGGCCAATCGCCTGCGCCAGGTTGCCCGCTTCTACAGCGATATCCATGGTGTGTTTGTCTTCGTCAACAACGATAGACGCCACATCAGCCGGTGCCATTGCGTTGATCACGAACTGCGCCGGGTTATCGTCCCACAGAACGATATCAATGCGCTCGCCGCCCAGTTCGGTAGAAACCGCCTGAACACGTGCGCCACGCATACCGACGCAAGCACCGACCGGGTCGATACGCTTGTCGTTGGTTTTCACCGCAATTTTCGCACGGGAACCCGGATCGCGGGCCGCCGCTTTGATTTCGATAACTTCTTCGCCGATTTCCGGCACTTCGATACGGAACAGTTCAACCAGCATTTCTGGTTTAGAACGCGTCACGAACAGCTGTGCACCACGCGCTTCAGGACGTACGGCATACAGCACACCACGAATACGGTCGCCTGGGCGGAAGTTTTCACGCGGCAGCATGTCTTCGCGCAGGATCACGGCTTCAGCGTTACCCGGCAGCCCTTCGGATTTGATCTCCAGAGAGATGTTGTCGCGGTTCACTTTCTTCACCACACCAGTGATGATTTCGCCTTCCTGATCGCGGAACTGATCGACAACCAGCGCGCGCTCGGCTTCGCGAACTTTCTGCACAATAACCTGCTTCGCGGTCTGGGTGGTGATACGGTCGAAGGTAACAGATTCAATCTGATCTTCAACGTAGTCACCCACGTTCAGACTTTCGTCTTCAAAACGTGCCGCTTCCAGCGTGATCTCTTTGGTCGGTTGGGTCACTTCTTCTACGATTACCCAACGACGGAATGTATCGAAGTCACCGCTTTTACGATCGATTTCTACGCGAACATCGATCTCTTGTTCGTATTTTTTCTTGGTTGCTGTAGCCAGTGCACTTTCCAGCGCTTCGAAAATCTTCTCACGCGGCAGTGATTTCTCGTTGGAGACGGCTTCAACAACAGCCAAAATTTCTTTGTTCATCGCGGGCTTTTCACCTCAATCCAGACTGTTAAAAGTGGGGAACCAGGTTCGCCTTCTGGATATTACTCAGCGCGAACACTTCATCTTTGCCTTCGACTGTCACCGTAATCATTTCACCATCAACGGCTTTGATAATTCCCTGCCATTTACGGCGGTTCTGTACGGCCATACGCAGAACGAGAGCCACTTCTTCACCGGTAAAGCGCACGTAGTGCTCGGCCGTGAACATCGGACGATCGAGGCCAGGTGAGGAAACTTCCAGGTTGTACGCAACGGTAATCGGATCTTCAACATCAAGAACCGCACTCACCTGGTGGCTGACATCAGCACAATCATCAACATTGATGCCATCTTCACTATCAATATAGATGCGCAGTGTGGATGTACGGCCGCGAACGAATTCGATGCCGACCAGTTCGTAGCCCAGTGCTTCGACCGGCGCAGTAATCATCTCTGTTAATTTTTGCTCTAATGTGGACAAGCCCACCCCCAAGACATAAAAAAAGGGCGTAAAGCCCAGTTATTCTGTAGTCAGATAACAAAAAACCCCGATAAATCGGGGCTTTAGATAACTGAACCCTATAGCCACAACTGTGGCCTGGAGCACTCTCCGAAAGCATTTTTTCAAATCCAGCTACGAAGGCTCTAAGTCTTCACAGTATATTTGAAAAAGAACTTTATGGGAAAGTGGTTGCGGGGGCCGGATTTGAACCGACGACCTTCGGGTTATGAGCCCGACGAGCTACCAGGCTGCTCCACCCCGCGCCTGAAACGTTGCAAATTCTACGCGTTTTGGACAGAATTTGCAAATAATGCTGGGATTTGGTACCGAAGACGGGACGTAAAATCGGCGTTCAGTATATTGATAGTTGACCCCACCTGTCAACCCAACTTCAGCCAGGGCAATAAAAGGGAAATTTTTACAAAAAACGCACACGTCTCTTTCGGTCGTCGATAAAAGATGATTAAATGAATACTCACTTATTTTGCATAAACATGCATCGAGAGCGAAAGCGGTCTCTAATCAGTCAATCAAGCAGGGTTTTATTATATGACGACGATTCTCAAGCATCTCCCGGTAGGACAACGTATTGGCATCGCTTTTTCTGGCGGCCTGGATACCAGCGCTGCACTGCTGTGGATGCGCCAGAAGGGAGCGGTTCCTTATGCATATACTGCGAACCTGGGTCAGCCGGACGAGGAAGATTATGACGCGATCCCTCGTCGTGCCATGGAATATGGCGCAGAGAACGCACGTCTGATCGACTGCCGTAAGCAGCTGGTTGCCGAAGGGATTGCCGCAATCCAGTGCGGTGCTTTCCATAATACGACCGGCGGCCTGACCTATTTCAATACCACCCCGCTGGGTCGTGCCGTCACCGGCACTATGCTGGTTGCCGCCATGAAAGAAGATGGTGTGAACATCTGGGGGGACGGTAGCACCTATAAAGGCAACGATATTGAACGTTTCTATCGTTATGGCCTGCTGACCAACGCCGAGTTGCAGATCTACAAACCGTGGCTGGATACCGACTTCATCGACGAGCTGGGTGGCCGTCATGAAATGTCTGAGTTTATGATTGCCTGCGGCTTTGACTACAAGATGTCCGTTGAGAAAGCCTACTCAACCGACTCCAACATGCTGGGTGCGACGCACGAAGCGAAAGACCTGGAATTCCTGAACTCCAGCGTAAAAATTGTTAACCCGATCATGGGCGTGAAGTTCTGGGATGAGAACGTGAAGATCCCGGCGGAAGAAGTGACCGTGCGTTTCGAACGTGGTCATCCGGTTGCCCTGAATGGTAAAACCTTCTCCGACGATGTTGAACTGATGCTGGAAGCAAACCGCATCGGCGGTCGTCACGGTCTGGGTATGAGCGATCAGATCGAAAACCGTATCATCGAAGCGAAAAGCCGTGGCATTTACGAAGCGCCGGGGATGGCGCTGCTGCACATCGCTTACGAGCGTCTGCTGACCGGTATTCACAACGAAGACACCATCGAGCAGTATCACTCTCATGGCCGTCAGCTGGGCAAACTGCTGTATCAGGGTCGCTGGTTTGATCCACAGGCGCTGATGCTGCGTGACGCCCTGCAACGTTGGGTGGCAAGCGCAATCACCGGCGAAGTGACGCTGGAACTGCGTCGCGGCAATGATTACTCCATCCTCAATACCGTGTCTGACAACCTGACCTATAAAGCAGAGCGTCTGACCATGGAGAAAGGTGAGTCAGTGTTCTCTCCGGACGATCGTATTGGCCAGCTGACCATGCGTAACCTGGACATCACCGATACCCGTGAGAAGCTGTTCAACTATGTTGAGAATGGCCTGCTCTCCGCCAGTTCCGGTAATGGCCTCCCTCAGGTTGAGAACCTGGAACACAGCGATAAGAAATAATCGACAGCAAGACATGCAAAAGGCGCCCATTGGGCGCCTTTTTTGTGGTCTTCGTAGGCCCGATAAGCGCAGCGCCACCGGGCAAAACGGCGGGTGGCGCTGCGCTTACCCGCCCTACAAAAGATCGGATACACAGAATGTACAGACGAAAAAAAAGACGTCTTGCGACGTCTTTCTTCTGGAATATTGGTACCGAGGATGGGACTCGAACCCACAAGCCCGTTAGGGCACTACCACCTCAAGGTAGCGTGTCTACCAATTCCACCACCTCGGTACGGAATACTTACTGCGGGATATCGCTGGTTGGCTTAGCCGGTGCAGCTGGCTGAGTTTGCTCAGTTTTTGCTGGCGCGCTCAGATTTTCCCACTCGCTTCCTTTACTGGTCTTGTTGCTGTTGATATTGCCCAGCACCAGACTGATGATGAAGAACAGCGTAGCCAGAATCGCCGTCGTACGGGTCATGAAGTTCGCAGAACCACTTGAACCGAACAGCGTACCGGAAGCGCCTGCTCCGAAGGAGGCTCCCATATCAGCGCCTTTACCTTGCTGTAGCATAATCAGCGCTACGAGAGCGATGGCTACAATAAGGAAAATAACTAAAAGAGCTTCGTACATAATCAACCTGTTCCTTGCGGATTTGCCGCATACCAATGCTTCGACCAATTAGCAGGATTTTGTTTCCCACTGAAGCGGGTGTGAATACTAACCAAAGCGAATCACCTTCGCAAGGGCATTTTCGAGGCATTGTATCAACTGCGGAAAAAAACAGCAAAAAGCCATTAATTGCTTAAAACAAAGGCGGCAAACGCCGCCTTTTTAAACACTTATTCTGAAAGATTATGCAGCTTTGACTGCATCCGCAATGCGGTGCGCAAATTCAGTCACCTGCGCTTCGTCTTCGCCTTCCACCATCACGCGGATCAGCGGCTCGGTACCCGACTTACGCAGCAGGACGCGCCCACGGCTGCCAAGAGTCGCTTCCACCTCTGCCATCACCGCTTTCACGTTATCATTTTCCAGCGGGTCGCCTTTACCCGCGGTGAAACGCACATTGACCAGAATCTGCGGGAACATTTTCATGCCGCTGCACAGATCGTGCAGGCTCATATGGTTACGCGCCATCGCGGCAACAACCTGAAGCGCCGCCACAATACCGTCACCGGTGGTGGTTTTATCGAGCAGGATCACGTGGCCGGAGTTTTCCGCGCCAATACGCCAGCCTTTCTCCTGGAGTTTTTCCAGCACGTAGCGGTCCCCCACTTTCGCACGAACAAACGGGATGCCCAGCTGTTTCAACGCCAGTTCCAGGCCCATATTGCTCATCAGCGTGCCCACCGCGCCACCGCGCAGTTGCCCCTGACGCAGGCCTTCACGGGCAATGATGTAAAGGATCTGATCGCCATCGACCTTGTTACCTTCGTGGTCAACCATGATCACACGGTCACCATCGCCATCCAGGGCAATACCCAGATCGGCCTTTTCAGCCAGGACACGCGCCTGCAAGGCACGCACGTCTGTCGCGCCGACTTCTTCGTTGATGTTCAGACCGTCCGGCTCGCAGCCGATAGTGATCACTTTCGCACCCAGCTCGCGGAACACATTCGGCGCAATGTGGTAAGTCGCACCGTTGGCACAGTCCACCACAATTTTGAGGTGTGCCAGGCTCAGCTCATTCGGGAAAGTGCCTTTGCAGAATTCAATGTAGCGGCCTGCGGCATCGACAATACGGTTTGCTTTACCCAGCTCAGCGGAGTCAACACAGGTGATCTCTTTTTCCATTTCCGCTTCAATCGCCTCTTCTACGTCATCCGGCAGTTTGGTGCCGTCGATGGAGAAGAATTTGATACCGTTGTCATAGAACGGGTTATGGGAAGCGGAAATGACGATGCCCGCTTCCGCACGGAAGGTGCGGGTCAGATAGGCAACAGCAGGGGTCGGCATTGGCCCCGTAAAGGAAGCTGAAAGCCCCGCCGCCGCCAGCCCGGCTTCCAGCGCGGATTCCAGCATATAACCCGAAATACGGGTATCTTTCCCAATAATGATCTTACGGGAACCATGACGCGCCAGTACCTTACCCGCCGCCCAGCCCAGCTTCAGGACAAAGTCAGGGGTAATTGGCGCATCGCCTACACGCCCACGGATGCCATCGGTACCAAAATATTTACGATTACTCATAGCGTTTGTTTTCCTTCGCTGCCAGTGTGGCTTCCACCACACGCATGGCTTCTACTGTTTCTTTTACGTCATGGACGCGAATGATGTGTGCACCTTGCATCGCGGCAATCACCGCGCAGGCCAGACTGCCGCTCAGACGTTCGCTCGGCCCGACATTCAACAACTGACCAATCATCGATTTTCTCGACATTCCCACCAGCAGTGGCAGGCCGAACTGATGAAACTCTGATAAGCGCGCAAGCAACGCGTAATTGTGTGAGAGATTTTTACCGAAACCGAAGCCCGGGTCGAGCAGCAATTTCTCTTTTGCGATACCCGCACGTTCACAGCGTTCGATATGCTCAATAAAGAAGCGGGTGACGTCGGCAAACACATCGTCATATTTTGGCGCCTCCTGCATTGTCTTAGGCTGGCCCTGCATATGCATCAGACACACCGGTAGCCCGGTTTCTGCGGCGGCTTCAATCGCGCCCGGCTCGGTCAGCGAGCGGATATCATTGATAATGTGAGCGCCAACTCTCGCCACTTCACGGATCACTTCGGGTTTGGAGGTATCAACGGAGATCCACACTTCAAAGCGCCGGGCGATAGCCTCCACCACCGGCACCACGCGCGCCAGCTCTTCCTCCACCGAAACCTCCGCCGCACCAGGCCGCGTTGACTCCCCTCCAACGTCAATGATGGTGGCACCCGCGTTGATCATTAAATTCGCGTGTTTAACCGCGTCGATAAGCGAATTATGCGTGCCGCCGTCAGAGAAGGAATCAGGCGTGACATTCAGGATCCCCATCACATGAGGATGTGAAAGGTCGAGATGCGAGTCCTGGGCGAATAGTTTCATGGTGAAGTCTCTGGAATTAATGTGGTTAAACAGATAAGAAAAACCCCGGAGCAAGCTCCAGGGTTTGAGATACAGACAAACGCTTCAACAGCAGTGACTTACTTGTCGCCCAACTGCTCTGACATGGTGTTGCCCGGGTTTGGCGTACGCGGTTCATCGACCGGACGCGGCGCACGCGGGGTGCCATTGTTGTCAGAATTGTTAGACGCGCCTGGGTCTTCCCAGCCTGCCGGCGGACGCACTTCGCGGCGCGCCATCAGGTCGTCAATCTGCGGTGCATCGATGGTCTCATATTTCATGAGCGCATCTTTCATCGAATGCAGGATGTCCATATTGTCGTTCAGGATCTGACGGGCGCGAGCGTAGTTACGTTCAATCAGCGCTTTCACTTCCTGGTCGATGATACGTGCCGTTTCATCGGACATATGTTTCGCTTTTGCCACGGAGCGGCCCAGGAATACTTCGCCCTCTTCCTCTGCATACAGCAGCGGACCGAGTTTGTCGGAGAAGCCCCACTGAGTCACCATGTTACGCGCCAGGTTTGTCGCCACTTTAATATCGTTCGACGCACCGGTGGAAACATGTTCCGCACCGTAGATAATCTCTTCAGCCAGACGACCGCCGTACAGGGTTGAAATCTGGCTTTCCAGCTTCTGACGGCTGGCGCTGATCGCGTCGCCTTCAGGCAGGAAGAAGGTCACACCCAGCGCACGACCGCGCGGAATAATCGTCACCTTGTGTACGGGATCGTGTTCCGGCACCAGACGACCGATAATCGCGTGGCCCGCTTCGTGATATGCCGTGGACTCTTTCTGCGCTTCCGTCATCACCATGGAGCGACGTTCCGCACCCATCATGATTTTGTCTTTCGCTTTCTCGAATTCCACCATGGACACCACGCGCTTGTTACCGCGAGCGGCAAACAGTGCTGCTTCGTTGACCAGGTTAGCCAGATCCGCACCGGAGAAGCCTGGAGTACCACGCGCGATGATTGCCGCGTCGATATCTGGCGCCAGCGGTACGCGTCGCATATGCACTTTCAGAATCTGTTCACGACCGCGAACATCCGGCAGACCGACCACAACCTGACGGTCAAAACGGCCTGGACGCAGCAGCGCAGGGTCGAGTACGTCCGGACGGTTAGTTGCCGCGATAACGATGATACCTTCGTTACCTTCGAAGCCGTCCATCTCAACCAGCATCTGGTTCAGCGTCTGCTCACGTTCATCGTGACCACCACCCAGGCCTGCGCCACGCTGGCGGCCTACGGCGTCGATTTCATCGATGAAGATGATGCACGGTGCTGCCTTCTTAGCCTGCTCGAACATGTCACGCACACGAGATGCACCGACACCCACGAACATTTCAACGAAGTCAGAACCTGAAATAGTAAAGAACGGCACCTTCGCTTCACCCGCGATGGCTTTTGCCAGCAGGGTTTTACCGGTACCCGGAGGGCCGACCATCAGGACACCTTTCGGGATCTTACCGCCCAGTTTCTGGAAACGGCTCGGCTCGCGCAGGTATTCAACCAGTTCACCCACCTCTTCTTTTGCTTCGTCACAACCTGCTACGTCAGCAAACGTGGTCTTGATCTGGTCTTCCGTCAGCATACGCGCCTTGCTCTTACCGAACGACATGGCACCTTTGCCACCACCGCCCTGCATCTGGCGCATAAAGAAGATCCAGACGCCGATAAGAAGCAACATCGGGAACCAGGAAATGAAGATAGAAGCCAGCAGGCTTGGTTCTTCCGGCGGCTCGCCTACCACTTTGACGTTTTTGGTCAGAAGGTTATCAAGCAGCTTAGGATCGTTCACCGGGATGTAAGTCGTGTAACGGTTACTATCTTTCTTGGTAACGTTGATCTCACGTCCGTTGATACGCGCTTCGCGAACCTGGTCCTGATTGACCTCTTGCAGGAAGGTAGAATAATCCACCTTGCGGCCATTCGACTCGCTGGGCCCAAAGCTCTGGAATACTGACATCAGCACAACGGCAATGACCAGCCAGAGTATTAGGTTTTTCGCCATGTCACTCAAGGGATTAACCTCATATTACAACTGTGTTAAAAACAGCGTCAGGATACTCTATATCCAGTTTCATTCAAACTTTCGCCTGAAATCTACCGGTTATCATTTTCGCCCGGTCGCTACAATATACACTTCACGGGAACGGGCCCGGGAAGAGTCCGGCTTACGAACTTTGACCTTCGCAAACAGGGAGCGAATTTCCTTAAGATACTCCTCGAAACCTTCGCCCTGAAACACCTTCACAACAAAACTACCACCAGGCGCTAGTACATCACGACACATTTCTAACGCTAGTTCCACCAGATACATGGCGCGGGGGATATCCACCGCCGGTGTTCCACACATATTTGGCGCCATATCCGACATGACAACCTGGACCTTACTGTCACCTACACGATCAAGTAGTGCTTTAAGCACTAATTCATCACGAAAGTCGCCCTGAAGGAAGTCGACACCGACGATGGGATCCATTGGTAAAAGATCGCATGCGATGATTCGGCCCGTTCCGCCGATCTGCGTAACCGCATACTGGGACCATCCGCCAGGTGCCGCACCGAGGTCGACCACCGTCATTCCCGGTTTAAAAAGTTTGTCACTTTGCTGTATTTCATCAAGTTTAAACCAGGCGCGGGAACGCAACCCCTTTTTCTGCGCCTGTTGAACATATTTATCGCTAAAGTGTTCCTGAAGCCAGCGGCTGGAGCTGGCAGAACGCTTTTTACCTGTCATTTAACATTTCCGTCCTGGTTCATCGTTGCTTGCCTGTGACGTAAATTTCTACGCAGCTATTTGGCGATATTAGGGAGATGGCGGTAGAATGAACCGTTTTCAATCCCAACGTAAGCAAAAATATACGATGAATCTGAGTACTAAACAAAAACAGCACCTTAAAGGTCTGGCACATCCGCTCAAGCCTGTAGTGATGCTTGGCAACAATGGTTTGACCGAAGGGGTGCTTGCCGAGATTGAACAAGCGCTGGAACACCACGAGCTGATCAAGGTGAAAATCGCCTCTGAAGACAGAGACACTAAAAACCTGATCGTGGAAGCCATCGTGCGCGAAACCGGCGCCTGTAATGTACAGGTCATCGGTAAAACGCTGGTGCTCTATCGCCCATCTAAAGAGCGCAAAATCTCGCTGCCACGTTAAGGATATCCTGAATCGAACACATTTTCTGTGTGAAACGAGGGATTTCTTTCAGCAGGCGAGCAAAATGCCATGCTCCTTGAGTTGATAAAAGGCCGCTATGCGGCCTTTTTCTTTTCTTTACAATGTATCAACATCTTAGTAGAGAAGCGAATTACAGGTATTCAACCTTAATAATTTCGTATTCCACTTCACCACCAGGGGTGCGGATGGTGACCACATCGTCCTGCTCTTTGCCAATCAGGCCACGAGCAATCGGCGAGTTCACCGAAATCAGGTTCTGTTTGAAGTCCGCTTCATCATCACCCACGATGCGATAGGTCTGCTCTTCGTCGTTGTCCAGATTCAGGACGCTGACGGTAGAGCCGAAGATCACACGGCCATTATTTGGCATTTTGGTGATATCGATAACCTGCGCGTTAGACAGTTTCGCCTCGATATCTTTAATGCGCCCCTCACAGAAACCCTGCTGCTCACGCGCCGCGTGGTATTCAGCATTCTCTTTCAGGTCGCCATGCTCACGCGCTTCCGCGATAGCGGCGATGATTTCAGGGCGACGCACGGATTTGAGAAAATCCAGCTCTTCGCGCAGTTTTTCGGCACCACGTAAGGTCATCGGAATAGCTTGCATTTGTTATACCTCTTAAACATTCCTGTTGGGAGCAGTGTTCCCTGCTCCAGCCCACCTGAACAGGCCAGAAGCAAAAAGAAAACCGACCCGGGAGCAACGCCCCAGGTCAGCAGCAATTTTTCAATTTGATACGCATTTTACCGCGAAGTTCACTATGGGTCATCGTTTACTTTACAGTGCCATGCACCGTAGTATGACGGTTTGTTTTCGGGTTGTTAGCGCGAGATTATGCGATTTTCCAGTTTTATCATCGGATTGACTACCAGTATAACGTTCACCGTTCAGGCCGCGAATGTTGATGAGTACATTAATCAACTGCCCGCCGGCGCGAACCTTGCCCTGATGGTGCAGAAGGTTGGCGCGCAGGCTCCCGAGATTGACTATCACAGTCAACAGATGGCGCTGCCTGCCAGTACCCAGAAGGTGATCACTGCCCTCGCCGCCCTGCTCCAGCTCGGGCCTGACTTCCGTTTTACTACCACCCTTGAAACCAGAGGTAACGTTGAGGGTGGCGAACTGAAAGGCGATCTTATCGCCCGTTTTGGTGGCGATCCCACCTTTAAGCGCCAGGATGTCCGCAATATGGTGGCGGTACTGAAAAAATCCGGCGTAACAAAAATTGATGGCAACGTGCTGATCGACACCTCCATTTTCGCCAGCCACGATAAAGCGCCTGGCTGGCCGTGGAACGACATGACGCAGTGCTTTAGCGCCCCGCCAGCCGCCGCCATCGTTGACCGTAACTGCTTCTCCGTATCGCTTTACAGCGCGCCAAAACCAAATGACTTAGCTTTTATCCGCGTGGCCTCATACTACCCGGTCACGATGTTCAGCCAGGTGCGGACGCTGGCGAAAGGCTCCCCGGAGGCGCAGTATTGCGAGCTGGACGTGGTACCGGGCGATCTCAATCGCTATACGCTCACCGGCTGCCTGACCCAGCGGTCCGATCCCCTCCCGCTGGCCTTCGCCATTCAGGATGGCGCGGGCTATGCCGGTGCCATTTTTAAAGATGAACTGAAGCAGGCGGGCATAACCTACACCGGAACGCTGCTGCGCCAGACGCAGGTGAATGAGCCAGGCACGGTGATCGCCAGCAAACAGTCCGCGCCACTGCATGATTTGCTTAAGATTATGCTGAAAAAGTCGGATAACATGATTGCCGACACGGTGTTCCGCATGATTGGGCACGCGCGATTTGGTGTGCCGGGCACCTGGCGGGCCGGTTCTGATGCCGTACGTCAGATCCTGCGCCAGCAGGCGGGTATCGATCTGGGCAATACGATCGCCGTTGATGGTTCCGGTTTATCGCGTCATAACCTGATCTCGCCGGCCACCATGATGCAGGTGTTGCAGTACATTGCTCAGCATGACGCTGAGCTAAACTTTATTACGATGCTGCCGCTTGCCGGACACGACGGCTCTCTTCAGTACCGCGCGGGCCTTCACGCTGCGGGCGTGGATGGCAAAGTGTCAGCCAAAACGGGTTCCCTGCAAGGCGTTTACAACCTTGCCGGTTTTATCACGACCGCCAGCGGACAACGCATGGCATTTGTGCAGTATCTTTCCGGCTATGCCGTCGAACCGGCTGACCAGCGCAATCGCCGTATTCCACTGGTGCGTTTCGAAAGCAGGCTCTATAAGGACATCTACCAGAATAACTAGCGATGAAACTACTGATAGTTGAAGACGATCTGTTATTGCAGGAAGGGTTAGCGCTGGCGCTGGGGAATGAAGGCTACGCCCTGGATTGTGCCACCACGGCCGCTGAAGCAGATGCCCTGATCCAGAGCGGTGAATACAGCCTCGTGATCCTGGATTTAGGGCTGCCGGATAAAGACGGCGCGACGCTGCTCTGCCAGTGGCGTCGTCGCGGGGTTGAGAATCCCGTCTTGATTCTCACCGCCCGCGATGCCATTGAAGACAGAATTAACGGGCTGGATTCTGGCGCTGACGATTATCTGGTAAAACCCTTCGCCCTTGCCGAGCTACAGGCTCGCGTACGGGCGTTGATCCGCCGCTATCAGGGCCACAGCGACAACCTGCTGACGGACGGAGATATCACCCTCAATCTGCAAACTCAGCAGGTGCTGCGCCAGTCTCAGCCTGTGGAAGTGACGCCAAAAGAGTTCGCTCTGCTGACGCGCCTGATCATGCGCAGCGGGCAGACCGTGCACCGTGAAACGCTGCAACAGGACATCTACTCCTGGCAGGACGATCCAGGATCAAACACGCTTGAAGTTCACATTCATAATCTGCGGCGCAAGCTCGGTAAAGATCGCATCAAAACCGTACGCGGCGTGGGTTACCGTCTGGAGAGCCAGAAATGAACAGTATGCGCCGGCGATTAATGGTGTTGCTGGCGGTTATTCTGCTATTTTTTCAACTCATTAGCGTAGTCTGGCTGTGGCATGAGAGCCGCGAGCAAATCGGTTTTCTGGTGAACGAAACATTGTCCGCCAAAGCGCGCAACAACCATGTCGAAAAAGAGATCCGCGAAGCCATTGCCTCCCTGCTGGTCCCTTCTCTGGTGATGGTCGGTTTTACCTTGCTCTTCTCATTCTGGGCAGTCACCTGGATCACCCGACCACTCAACAAACTTCGCGCCAGCCTTGCGAACCGTTCGGCGGATAATCTGACTCCCCTGCCGATGTATTCCGATATGGAAGAGATAGGCGCTGTGACCACGTCGCTCAATCAACTCCTCGCCCGGCTGGACCACACTATTCAACAGGAACGCCTGTTTACCGCCGATGCGGCACACGAGTTACGTACGCCGCTTGCGGGGATCAGGCTCCATCTGGAACTGATGGCTCAGTCCGGTTCCCCGCAGGCCACGCCACTGATAAGCCGTATCGATCAGTTGATGCACACGGTGGAACAGCTGCTGATGCTGGCGCGTGCCGGGCAGGCGATGGCCAGCGGCCATTACGATACCGTGAACTGGACAGAGACGATCATTGCTCCGCTCAGCCTGGAGCATGAAGCCAAAGAGCATACGGTAATATGGCCGGCCCACAGCGTGCTGACGGTTCAGGGGGACGCCGTCCTGTTACGTCTGATGCTAAGGAACCTTCTGGAGAATGCCGCCCGCTACAGCCCGGCAGGCACAACCATTGAAGTGGCATTAACAGCGACGGAGGGCGGTACCCGGGTGAGCGTTACCGATCAGGGGCCGGGTATTGATGAGGCGCACCGCCAGTCGATCACCGAACCTTTCCGACGTCTCGACCAGCGCTACGGCGGCAGCGGCCTTGGGCTGAGCATCGTACAGCGTATCGTACAGCTCCATCATGGCCATTTAACGCTGGAGAACGGCGCTGAGGGCGGCCTCATCGCCAGCTGTTGGTTACCGGCGAAAATAGGATAAAAAAAAGCCCCGTTAAGGGGCTTTATACAGGGGTTAGTGCTTGTAGATGAACTCGACGCCTTCTTCGTCGTCTTCATCCCAGTCATCGTCCCAGTCTTCATCATCTTCTTCCGCTTCCAGCTCTTCGAGCTGCTGGCGGTGGTAGTCATCCCACATGAATTCGACTTTTTCAGGCTGTTTCGCCTCTTCTGCCTGAACGACCGGATTCTCGATGATAAAGGTCATCACATCCCAGCAGAGATCTTTCACGCCAACCTGGCTGGCGGCAGAGATCAGATAGTACTTATCTTCCCAACCCATCGCGTCGGCAATCGCTTTAGCTTTCGCTTCAGCTTCCGCTTTATTCATCAGGTCGATCTTGTTAAATACCAGCCAGCGCGGTTTTTGCGCCAGTTTTTCACTGTATTTCTCCAGCTCGCCGATAATAATACGGGCGTTTTCAACCGGATCGGAACCGTCGATTGGATCGATGTCGATGAGGTGCAACAGTACGCGACAACGCTCAAGGTGCTTCAGGAAGCGAATACCCAGACCGGCGCCTTCTGCTGCCCCTTCAATCAGACCCGGGATGTCAGCGACCACAAAGCTCTTCTCGTTATCCATACGGACAACGCCCAGGCTCGGCACCAGCGTCGTAAACGGATAATCCGCTACTTTGGGTTTCGCCGCAGAGACCGCACGGATAAACGTCGATTTACCGGCGTTTGGCATACCCAGCATCCCCACATCCGCCAGCAGCATCAGTTCCAGTTGCAGGTCGCGCTTATCACCCGGGGTACCCATGGTTTTCTGACGCGGGGTACGGTTAACGGAAGATTTGAAACGGCTGTTACCCAGACCATGCCAGCCGCCTTTCGCCACCATCAGGCGCTGACCGTGTTTGGTCATATCACCCATGGTTTCGCCCGTGCCCTGATCGATGACACGCGTACCCACCGGCACTTTGATCGTCACGTCTTTACCGCGTTTACCGGTACAGTCGCGGCTCTGGCCGTTCTGGCCACGCTCGGCGCGGAAAGATTTTTCGAAACGGTAGTCGATCAGCGTGTTGAGGTTTTCATCCGCCTCCAGCCACACGTCGCCACCGTCCCCACCGTCACCGCCGTCAGGACCGCCACGAGGAATATATTTTTCACGGCGGAAGCTTACACAACCGTTACCGCCATCACCTGCCACGACCAGAATCGTCGCTTCATCAACAAACTTCATTTTACTCTCCGTAACTCATTCGCCTGAGCGGGGGACTATTACAACCGCTTCATTTTTGCGCCAACGCCCCCAGAGACGATGACCAATGGCGGAATACATCGCGCCCGCAACCACGACAAACGCACCGAGATAACCCAACAGGTTGAGCATCGGCTTGACGAAGACATCGGGCCAGGCCATTGATAACAAATCTGAAAATAACAGCGTAAACAGCGGGGTAAGCGTGATTAAGGCGCTCACCTGTGCTGCCTGCCAGCGCGCCATGGCTTCAGCCAGAGCGCCATAACCGACCAGCGTATTCAGCCCACAAAAAATGAGGCACGCCAGTTGCCAGTCGCTGAGCTGGGTAATTACACCCGGCTTCGCTAAAGGCAATAATGCCAGTGTACACAAAGTGTACAGCAAAAAGAGGATCTGCTGTGAGGCAAGACGGCGCAATAACACCTTTTGCGCGACGCCATAACTCACCCAGACCGTTGCTGCACCCACCCCAAAAATGACACCCCAGGTGTAATCCGTCAGGCGGGTAAAAATCTCAATCAGGCTGGTATTAAAGAACATCACCAGCCCGCAAAGCAGCATGCTTGCCCCGATGATCTGCGTGCCGCGCATCTTCTCCTTGAGGATGAATACGCTGGCGACCATCATGCCGACCGGTGAAAGCTGACCAATCACCTGCGACGCTGTAGGGCTAAGATATTGCAGGGAAGAGCTGAACAGAATGAAGTTACCGAACAGACCGCCCGTCGCGATAGCCAGTAACACCAGCCAACGCGGTTTTCGGAAGATGCGCAGCGGTGGCAGCTTACCTTTGACGGCCAGAATGGCGCCCAGGCCTATGCTTGCCATCAGGAAGCGATAAAACACCACCGTCGGTGGCTCCATGACTTCCAGTACCTGCTTCATTGCAATTGGCAGCGCACCCCAGCACATTGCGGTAGTGAGCGCCAAAAGAATACCAATGCCGGCCTGCTGCTTCATGCCCGTTTTCCCTACAGAAAATTTTCCGGGTTTCCAATGTAAAAAGCCCCGCAACACGTTGCGGGGCTTTAATCCGTTACCGGACCGAGAAAACCTTACTCAGCAACGATGCTGATGTATTTACGGTTGTTCGGGCCTTTAACTTCAAATTTCACTTTACCGTCTGCTTTAGCAAACAGAGTGTGGTCACGACCGCAACCTACGTTGGTACCCGCGTGGAACTTGGTGCCACGCTGACGAACGATGATGCTACCCGCCAGAACGGATTCGCCACCGAAACGCTTAACGCCCAGGCGTTTAGCTTCTGAATCGCGACCGTTACGTGTGGAGCCGCCAGCCTTTTTATGTGCCATTTAAATCTCTCCTCAGGTCTTAGGCGCTGATGCCAGTAATTTTCACATCAGTGAACCACTGACGGTGGCCCTGCTGCTTACGATAGTGTTTACGACGACGAAACTTAACGATTTTAACTTTCTCGCCACGACCGTGAGCAACAACTTCAGCTTTGATAACGCCGCCATCAACGAAAGGAACGCCGATTTTGACTTCTTCACCGTTTGCGATCATCAGAACTTCAGCGAACTCAACAGATTCGCCAGTTGCGATGTCCAGCTTTTCCAGGCGAACGGTCTGACCTTCGCTTACTCGGTGTTGTTTACCACCACTTTGGAAAACCGCGTACATATAAACTCCGCTTCCGCGCACATCCTCGTATGATTCAGAGTGCGCTATAAATATTCACAATAGGGCGCGAATATTACGCAAAACGCGAGCCTTTGACAAGTGCTACCATCAATACATGAAGAAAAAAAACACAACACGTACGGTAACGTTTATCTGAGCCGTTTTTTCAGTACAATCAGCAATACTATTTATAAACCGAAACCCTTTGTGTACCCATCTCGTGTGGGATAAACAGGATAAAAAGCCCGGCTTTTGCGATGAATTTAAAAAAAATCAATGAGTTAACCGCGCAAGATATGGCGGGTGTGAATGCAGCAATCCTGGAGCAACTCAACTCTGACGTTCAGCTGATCAATCAGTTGGGCTATTACATCGTCAGCGGGGGCGGTAAACGTATTCGTCCGATGATTGCCATTCTGGCCGCACGCGCGGTTGGCTATCAGGGAAATGCCCACGTCACGATCGCGGCGCTGATCGAATTTATCCACACCGCCACCCTGCTTCACGACGATGTTGTGGATGAATCAGACATGCGTCGTGGTAAAGCCACCGCCAACGCCGCGTTTGGTAATGCGGCAAGCGTTCTGGTAGGCGATTTTATCTATACCCGCGCCTTCCAGATGATGACCAGCCTTGGCTCGCTGAAGGTGCTGGAAGTGATGTCAGAAGCCGTGAACGTTATCGCTGAAGGTGAAGTCCTACAGCTGATGAACGTCAACGACCCGGACATCACCGAAGAAAACTATATGCGGGTGATTTACAGCAAGACCGCACGTCTGTTCGAAGCCGCCGCGCAATGCTCCGGCATTCTGGCAGGCTGTAGCGAAGCTCAGGAAAAGGGCCTTCAGGACTATGGCCGTTACCTCGGCACCGCGTTCCAGCTGATTGATGATTTGCTGGACTACAGCGCGGATGGCGAAACGCTCGGTAAAAACGTCGGCGATGACCTGAACGAAGGCAAGCCAACGCTGCCGCTGCTCCACGCGATGCGCAATGGCACACCAGAGCAGGCGAAAATGATCCGGGAGGCTATCGAGCAGGAAAATGGACGCCATCTTCTGGAACCGGTACTGGAAACAATGGCTATCTGCGGCTCCCTGGAATGGACGCGTCAGCGCGCTGAAGAAGAAGCGGACAAAGCCATCGCCGCCATTCAGGTCATTCCCGACAGCCCATGGCGTGATGCGCTAATCGGCCTCGCGCACATCGCCGTCCAGCGCGACCGATAATCCCCTCCTCATCTCCCTGCGCCCACGCAGGGAGATTCCAGTACACACCAATAAATTACATTTCCGCGTAAGCCCATCGGGTTACAGGCCGCATGTATAAAGCCGTGCCTTATTCTGAATATTGCTTCTCGTAACATGAACTTTTTAGAACACATGTTCGAAGTGAGTATAGTAATGCTGTCTTTTCACACGAAACGACGTGGACGATAACGAACACAAGGACAGCATTATGGATACAAAATTCATCGACTGGCATTCTGCTGACATTATTGCGGCACTGCGTAAAAAAGGAACATCGCTGGCTGCCGAATCACGTCGTCATGGGCTAAGCTCGTCGACGCTGGCAAACGCCCTGACCCGCCCATGGCCGAAGGGGGAACTGATTATCGCGACGGCGCTGGATACGCATCCGTGGGTGATATGGCCGTCACGCTACCACGATCCTATTACCCATGAATTTATCGACAGAACGCGCATGATGCGCCAGGGCAAAACGAAGAAAGCACATCAGGACTGATGCACCAGGATTGACAGGAACAGCAATCCCCCGGCCTGTTGTGGCAGGGGGGTGCCGGAACGATTACTCGCCCTTCACACGCTCGATATTTGCACCCAGCGCGCGCAGTTTGTCCTCAATACGCTCGTAACCACGATCGATGTGGTAGATACGATCGACAACGGTAGTCCCTTCCGCAATACAACCTGCCAGCACGAGGCTCGCAGACGCGCGCAGATCGGTCGCCATCACCTGCGCACCGGACAGTTTTTCAACGCCGTGGCAAATTACCGTGTTGCTTTCAATCTCAGCATGCGCACCCATACGGATCAGTTCCGGTACGTGCATGAAACGGTTTTCGAAGATAGTTTCCGTGATGAAGCCCGTGCCTTCGGCCACCAGGTTCAACAGCGTGAACTGTGCCTGCATATCCGTCGGGAATGCCGGATGTGGCGCAGTACGCACGTTAACGGCTTTAGGACGCTGCCCGTGCATATCGAGGCTGATCCAGTCTTCACCGATTTCAATGTCCGCACCCGCATCGCGCAGCTTCGCCAGCACCGCATCCAGGGTATCCGGCTGGGCGTTACGGCAGACAATCTTACCGCCAGAAATGGCTGCGGCCACCAGGAAAGTACCGGTTTCGATACGGTCCGGCAGAACGCGGTACACACCGCCACCCAGACGTTCAACGCCTTCGATGGTGATACGGTCTGTGCCCTGCCCGCTGATCTTCGCCCCCAGCGCGACCAGGAAGTTCGCGGTATCCACGATCTCCGGCTCACGGGCGGCGTTTTCGATGATGGTAGTGCCTTCTGCCAGCGTAGCAGCCGACATGATGGTGACTGTTGCGCCCACGCTCACTTTGTCCATGACAATGTGCGCGCCTTTCAGACGACCATTGACGGACGCTTTAACGTAACCCTCTTCCAGCTTGATCTCCGCGCCGAGTTTTTCCAGGCCGAAGATATGCAGGTCAACGGGACGCGCGCCGATAGCGCATCCGCCCGGCAGTGAAACCTGTCCCTGACCGAAACGCGCCACCAGCGGACCAAGCGCCCAGATGGAAGCACGCATGGTTTTCACCAGCTCATACGGCGCTGAGAAGTTGTTCACGTTGCTGGCATCGATCCAGACGGAACCGTTACGCTCCACTTTGGTGCCCAACTGGCCGAGCAACTTCATGGTCGTGTCGATATCTTTCAGCTTCGGTACGTTCTGGATCTCTACCGGCTCTTCTGCGAGCAGCGCAGCGAAAAGAATGGGCAGCGCGGCGTTTTTAGCGCCAGAAATTGTGACTTCGCCCTGGAGACGCGTGGGTCCCTGTACACGAAATTTATCCATCGTTTGCTCTCTTATAAATTCAACCGTGCTGCGGGCGTTCCGCCCTCAGCTCAAAAACCGTTTAGTTTGCGATCGCGTGCCCACTCCTGTGGGGTGAACGCTTTAATCGACAGGGCGTGGATGCGGTTATCCGCAATGTATTCCATCAGCGGCGCGTACACAGCCTGCTGTTTCTTCACGCGACTCATTCCGTCGAACATCTCACCCACAGCAATAACCTGGAAGTGACTGCCATCGCCAGAGACGTGGGCTTCCTGAAGGGAGAGTGCATTCATCAGCACAGTCTGGATTTCATTATTTTCCATGGGGTCTACATCATCTGATAGTGAAAACAAGCTCAACATCTTAGAGCAAAGTGGCGCGGTCTTAAACAAGCAAAAAGCCCCGACGCGTAAACTGTCGGGGCTTTCAGAAGTAACGTACTGAAAAAATTAGCGAGGTAATACGTCTTCGGGCAAATTGTAAAGCTGTGCAAGGGTAATCACGTTATCGCTTACCCCCGTCAGGGTAACGCTGCTCCCCTGCTTTTTGCCCGTGGCCACCAGGTGCGCCAGCAGGGCGATACCGGCGGTATCTACCCGCGTAACGCCATGGAGATCAATCAGCGTCACGCCCTGCATCGCGTTATGGCGAGCGTCCCACAGCGGGTTAAGCAGATCCTGATCCAGCTCTCCCGTCAGCGTCAACGTCTCGCCGTCACGCGCCCAGCTAAGCTGCTGTGACATTACTTCTTCTCGTCCAGGGTAATTTTCTGACGAGAGATGGACTGAAGCTGAGCCGTCAGGCCATCGATGCCTTTAGTGCGCAGCAGATCGCTCCACTCGTTCTGTTTAGTGGTGATCATGCTGACGCCTTCAGCGATCATGTCGTACGCCTGCCAGTTTCCGGTCTGGCTGTTTTTACGCCACTGGAAGTCCAGACGAACCGGTGGACGACCGTTTGGATCGATAATCGTCACGCGAATAGGAATGATAGTGGCATCGCCCAGCGGCTGTTCAGGGGCAATCTGATAGGTCTGCCCGTGGTACATCGCCAGCGCCTGGCCGTAAGCCTGTTTCAGGTATTCACGGAACGCCGCAAAGTAAGCCTCGCGCTGCGCCGGGGTCGCGTCTTTGTAGTAACGGCCCAGCACCAGTGCGCCCGCATACTTGATCTGCACATACGGCAGCAGTTCCTGATCCACCACATCACGCAGATAATCCGGGTTAGAACGGATTTTTGGCTGTTCGTTTTTAAGACGGTCGAAGGTTTTCTTCGCGGCCTCATTCATCAGTTTGTACGGGTTACTCTGATCCGCAGCGTGCGCCGCGGTAAGAGGGGCAATGACCAGCATGGCAACCATTAACAGTCGTTTAAACATGAATAACTTCTCCTGAAATTAATTCGTCGCGCCTGGCGTCGGTTCGACGTTGGTGTGGTCTTCACTCTGCGCAGGGGCATCGTCAGACTTTTTATCATCCCCTTTACTGTTGTAAAGGAACTGACCAATCATATCTTCCAGCACCATCGCTGACTTGGTATCCTGGATTACGCTACCGTCTTTAAGGATAGTCGTTCCCAGCTCAGGATCTTCAAAACCAACGTTAAGGGCCAGATATTGCTCCCCCAGCAGGCCAGAGGTGCGGATAGAAAGCGAGCTGGTGTCCGGAATGTGGTTATAGCGCTCTTCGATATCCATCGCGACGCGCGGCAGATAGGTTTTCTCATCAAGCGTAATGTCAGCGACACGTCCGATAACGACGCCACCAATACGCACCGGTGAGCGCGCTTTCAGGCCGCCGATGTTATCGAAAGTCGCGTAGACACGATACGTCGGCTCGGCGCGAACAGAGGTGATGTCCGCCGCTCGCAGGCAGATGAACAGCGCGGCCAGCAGCGCCAGAAGCAGAAACACGCCAACCCAAATTTCATTTTTTCTCGTTTGCATGAACTCAATTCCCAAACATCAGTGCGGTGAGCACAAAATCCAGACCTAAAACGGCCAGCGACGAATGTACGACAGTACGCGTCGTTGCACGGCTAATGCCCGCCGACGTCGGAATGGCATCGTAACCATTAAACAACGCAATCCAGGTAACCGTCACAGCGAAAACCACGCTCTTGATCAGACAGTTCACCAGATCCATCCGCAGATCGATGGCGTCCTGCATGGCAGACCAGAAGAATCCGGCATCAATGCCTTTCCAGTTAACGCCAACCAGCGCGCCTCCCCAGATACCTACCGCCACAAAGAGGATAGTCAGTAACGGCAAGGAGATAACCCCGGCCCAGAAGCGCGGCGAGATTACCCGGCGCAGCGGATCGACTGCCATCATCTCCATACTGGAGAGCTGCTCGGTGGCGCGCATCAGGCCAATTTCCGCCGTCAACGCTGACCCGGCACGCCCGGCGAACAGCAGCGCGGCAACCACCGGCCCGAGTTCACGCAGCAGCGAGAGCGCCACCAGCATGCCAAGGCTGGTTTCCGCGCTGTAGGTTGTCAGCACCAGATACCCCTGCAACCCCAGCACCATGCCAATAAACAGACCCGACACGATGATGATAAGCATCGACAGCACGCCGACGTTATAAAGCTGCCGTACCAATAACGGCGCATGCTTGCGGAACTCCGGTTTGCCGACCAGCGCGTTGAACAACATTAATCCGGCACGCCCGAACGTACTGATGGTTTTTAGGCCACGGTGTCCAAGACCCGCCAACGCATTTAACAGCATGAGTGGCTTAACTCCCTATTCCGAGTAAATCGTCATGATAGTCGCCCGCCGGATAGCGGAAAGGCACCGGCCCATCTGCGATACCGTCCAGGAACTGCCGCACGCGCGGATCGCCATTCTCCTGCAACGCCTGCGCGCTGCCGTGGGCGACGATCTTTTTGTCAGCCACAATATAGGCGTAATCAGCGATACTCAGCACTTCCGGCACGTCGTGGGAAACCACCACGCAGGTGACGCCAAGGGCGCTGTTCAGCTCCGAAATTAACTTCACCAGCACGCCCATGGTGATGGGGTCCTGCCCGACGAACGGTTCATCGAACATGATTAAATCGGGTTCCAGGGCAATAGCACGCGCCAGCGCGGCGCGGCGCGCCATCCCACCCGAGAGTTCGGACGGCATGAGTTTCGCAGCCCCCCGCAGCCCCACGGCTTCAAGCTTCATCATCACCGTACTGTGCAACAGCTCAGGAGGAAGATGGGTGTGCTCACGCAACGGATAGGCCACGTTGTCAAAAACGTTCATATCCGTGAACAGCGCGCCCGACTGAAAGAGCATGCTCATCCGTTTGCGAACCGTGTAGAGGCGCGAGCGAGACATCGCCGGGACATTTTCGCCGTCGAAGAGAATTTCGCCGCTGTCAGGGGGGATTTGCCCGCCGATAAGACGCAGCAACGTGGTTTTACCGATCCCTGACGGCCCCATGATGGCGGTGATTTTACCGCGCGGCACGGTCAGCGAAATATCATCAAATATTAACCGGTTGCCGCGAGAAAAACTGACGCCCCGGACATCGACTATATTCGCCATCGTTTGGCTCATTTATGGTTCCTTACTTACCTTGCTTCACGGCTGGCATGAAGCGTAAATCAGCCCTAAACCCCGCATTTTTACAGAATATTCACTATTGGGGTTAGCGAAAGCTGGCATTTGTTTTACTTTTCCGGCGCATAAAGTCAAAATTAGGAATTCGTTACGTCTCAGACTTCATCTGGCGCCAACATTCGTGCGCAGTGGACCAGCGAGTATACCTGAAGAAAGGACTTTTGATGCTTTTAGCAACAGCACTGTTAATAATTGGTTTACTGTTGGTGGTCTACAGTGCTGACCGTTTGGTCTTTGCCGCATCCATTCTCTGTCGACTCATTGGCATGCCGCCCATCATTATCGGCATGACGGTGGTCAGTGTAGGCACATCGCTTCCTGAAATCATCGTTTCTGTTTCAGCCTCGCTGCATGGGCAGGTCGACCTCGCTATCGGCACCGCGATTGGCTCTAACATCGTCAATATCTTACTGATTTTAGGCTTAGCCGCATTACTGCATCCATTTCGCGTGCATTCTGATGTTTTGCGCCGGGAATTGCCGTTAATGTTAGTCGTCAGTCTGCTGGCAGGCTACGTACTTTATGACGGGGTGCTGAGCGTCGGTGACGGTATATTCCTGCTCGCCCTGGCCGTGATCTGGTTGCTTTACAGCGTGAAGATCGCACGTCTGGCGGAAAAACAGGGTAACGATAGCCTCACGCGTGAGCATCTCGCCGAGCTGCCCCGGGAAGGAACCTTACCCGTCGCCCTGCTGTGGTTGGGCGTCGCGCTAATCATCATGCCAATGGCCACGCGGATGGTGGTCGATAACGCGACGGTGCTGGCGAACGCGTTTGCGATGAGCGAACTGACAATCGGTCTGACGGTAATCGCCATCGGCACCAGCCTGCCAGAGCTGGCCACCGCCATCGCCGGGGCGCGTAAAGGGGAAGATGATATCGCCATCGGCAATATCATCGGCTCGAATATTTTCAATATCGCAATCGTGACGGGGCTGCCGGCGCTAATCTCGCCGGGGCCGTTTAACCCTATGGTTTTCACGCGCGATTACGGTGTGATGCTGCTGGTCAGCGTGATTTTCGCCCTGCTCTGCTGGCGGCGAAAAGAGCAGATCGGCAAAGGCGCAGGCGCGCTGCTGACGGGTGGATTTATCGTATGGCTGGCGATGCTGTACTGGCTTTCGCCTCTTCTCTCTGGGTAAACGGAAACGCATTATGTCGCAAATAGAATTGCAGCCGGGTTTTGACTTTCAGAAAGCAGGCAAAGACGTTCTGGAGATTGAACGTGAAGGTCTGGCGCAGTTAGATCAGTACATTAATCAGGATTTTAGTCTGGCCTGTGAGAAGATGTTCTACTGTGCCGGCAAAGTCGTGGTGATGGGGATGGGCAAATCCGGCCATATCGGACGCAAAATGGCGGCGACCTTTGCCAGTACCGGCACGTCGTCATTCTTCGTTCATCCCGGTGAAGCCGCGCACGGTGACCTCGGCATGGTTACGCCGCAGGACGTGGTTATTGCGCTGTCCAACTCCGGGGAATCGAATGAAATCCTGGCGTTGATCCCGGTACTGAAGCGTCTGCACGTACCGCTGATTTGCATGACCAGCCGACCGGAAAGCAGCATGGCGCGTGCGGCGGATATTCACCTGTGCGTGAAAGTGCCTAAAGAAGCCTGTCCGCTGGGGCTGGCGCCGACCTCCAGCACAACCGCCGCGCTGGTGATGGGCGATGCCCTTGCCGTTGCGCTGCTGGAAGCCCGCGGTTTTACGCCTGAAGATTTTGCCCTGTCTCATCCCGGCGGCGCGCTCGGGCGCAAACTGCTGCTGCGGGTTAACGATATTATGCACACCGGAGATGAGATCCCGCACGTGAGCAAAGAGGCCTCTTTGCGCGACGCGTTACTGGAGATCACCCGTAAAAACCTGGGCATGACGGTTATCTGCGACGATCTGATGAAGATTCAGGGCATTTTCACCGACGGCGACCTGCGCCGGGTATTCGATATGGGTGTGGATGTCCGAACGCTGGGCATTGCTGATGTGATGACGCCAGGCGGGATCCGCGTCCGTCCGGGCACGCTGGCGGTAGATGTGCTGAACCTGATGCAGTCCCGTCATATTACCTCAGTGATGGTTGCCGATGGCGACCAACTGCTGGGTGTGGTACATATGCATGATCTGCTGCGCGCTGGCGTAGTGTAATGAAGGATAAGACAATGAGTAATGCGGGTGCATCCCTTGCAACCTGTTATGGCCCGGTGAGCGCCCACATGATGGCAAAGGCGGAAAATATCCGCCTGTTGATCCTCGATGTGGATGGTGTGCTCTCCGACGGTCTGATTTATATGGGCAATAACGGCGAAGAGCTGAAAGCCTTTAACGTTCGCGACGGTTACGGTATCCGCTGTGCGCTCACGTCCGGAATTGAAGTTGCAATCATCACCGGGCGGAAAGCTAAACTGGTAGAAGATCGGTGTGAAACGCTGGGCATTACCCATCTCTATCAGGGGCAGTCTGATAAGATGGTAGCTTTCCGGGATCTGCTGGGAAAACTGGCCATTGCACCAGAGAATGTGGCATACGTCGGGGATGATTTGATCGACTGGCCAGTGATGGCGGAGGTGGGTCTGAGCATCGCCGTGGCTGACGCGCACCCGCTGCTGATCCCGCGTGCTGATTACGTTACCCATATTCACGGTGGCCGCGGCGCCGTCCGTGAAGTCTGCGATCTGCTTCTGCTGTCGCAGGGCAAGCTTGATGAGGCGAAAGGGCAATCGATATGAGTAAAACCAGACGTTGGGTTATCATTCTGCTTGCGCTTGTCGCCCTGGTACTGATTGGCGTCAACCTCGCTGACCGCGATGATACGCAAGCGGAAGTGGTTAACACGAGCGACCCGACCTATAAAAGCGATCACAGCGACACCGTGGTCTATAGCCCGGAAGGCGCGCTGAACTATCGCCTCGTTGCTCAGCATGTAGAATATTTTTCAGATGACGGTACCTCGTGGTTTACCCAACCGGTCATGACCACCTTTGATACGGACAAAGTGCCGACGTGGTCTATCAAGTCTGACCGGGCAAAACTGACAAATGACCGTATGCTTTACCTGTATGGTCACGTTGAAGTCAACGCCCTGACCGCTGACGCGCAACTGAGAAAAATTACGACGGATAACGCCCAGATCAACCTGGTCACCCAGGATGTCACGTCGCAGGATTTAGTCACCCTGTATGGCACAACATTTAATTCCAGCGGTTTAAGAATGCGCGGGAACTTACGCAGCAAAAACGCCGAGCTGATTGAAAAGGTTAGAACCTCCTATGAAATTCAAAACAAACAAACTCAGCCTTAAAGTTGTTATCGCCAGCGCGCTGCTGGCGGCCAGTCTTCCCGCGCTTGCTGTGACTGGCGACACCGAACAGCCGATTCATATTGAATCCGATACCCAGTCTCTGGATATGCAGGGTAACGTCGTCACCTTTACCGGCAACGTCGTCATGACCCAGGGCACCATTAAAATCAACGCCGACAAAGTGGTCGTTACCCGTCCGGGCGGCGAGCAGGGCAAAGAGATTATCGATGGTTATGGCAACCCGGCCACCTTCTACCAGATGCAGGACAACGGCAAGCCGGTGAAAGGCCATGCCTCGCATATGCACTATGAACTGGCGAAGGATCTGGTCATCCTGACCGGTAATGCTTACCTGGAACAGCTGGACAGCAACATCAAAGGCGACAAGATCACCTATCTGGTGAAAGAGCAGAAAATGCAGGCCTCCAGCGAAAAAGGCAAACGCGTCACGACCGTGCTTGTGCCTTCGCAGTTGCAGGACAAGAACAACGGTCAGGCTCCGGCACAGAAAAAGAGTAACTAATTCGTTATGGCAACTTTAACTGCAAAAAACCTCGCGAAAGCGTATAAGGGCCGCCGCGTCGTCGAAGATGTCAGTCTGACCGTCAACTCCGGCGAAATCGTGGGTTTGCTTGGCCCTAACGGGGCGGGTAAAACCACGACCTTCTACATGGTGGTGGGCATCGTCCCGCGTGACGCCGGCAACATCATCATCGATGATGAAGATATCAGCCTGCTGCCGCTTCATGCCCGCGCGCGTCGTGGCATCGGCTATTTGCCGCAGGAAGCGTCTATTTTCCGCCGCTTAAGCGTGTTCGACAACCTGATGGCCGTGCTCCAGATCCGTGACGATCTGACCAGCGAGCAGCGCACTGACCGTGCGAACGAGCTGATGGAAGAGTTTCATATCGAACATCTGCGTGACAGCCTCGGCCAGGCGCTGTCCGGTGGTGAACGCCGCCGCGTTGAGATTGCGCGCGCGCTGGCAGCAAACCCAAAATTCATCCTGCTGGATGAACCGTTTGCGGGCGTTGACCCCATCTCCGTTATCGATATCAAACGTATCATTGAGCACCTGCGCGACAGCGGGCTTGGCGTACTGATCACGGACCACAACGTTCGTGAAACGCTGGCCGTGTGTGAGCGCGCCTACATAGTGAGCCAGGGCCATCTGATTGCCCACGGTACGCCGCAGCAAATCCTCGAAGATGAGCATGTTAAGCGCGTGTACCTTGGGGAAGACTTCAGACTCTGATAGGGTAGAGGTTAAGTCACGCCGAACCGGAGAAAAACGCTCTGAACATGAAGCAAGGTTTGCAATTACGGCTCAGCCAGCAACTGGCCATGACGCCGCAGCTACAGCAGGCAATCCGTCTGTTGCAGCTGTCCACGTTAGAACTCCAGCAGGAGCTCCAGCAGGCGCTGGACAGCAATCCGCTGCTGGAGCAAACCGATCTTCATGACGAGGTAGACGCCCAGCAGACGCAGGACACAGAAACGCTCGACTCCGTAGATGCGCTTGAACAGAAAGAGATGCCGGACGAACTGCCGCTGGATGCCAGCTGGGACGAAATCTACACCGCGGGTACCCCTTCCGGGACGCGCGCAGACTACCAGGACGATGAACTCCCGGTCTACCAGGGCGAAACCACCCAGTCGCTTCAGGACTACCTGATGTGGCAGGTAGAGCTGACCCCTTTCTCCGATACCGATCGCGCCATTGCCACCTCGATTGTCGATGCCGTTGACGACACGGGCTATTTGACCGTGACGCTGGACGAGATTCTGGAAAGCATCGGCGATGACGAGATTGAACTGGAAGAGATCGAAGCCGTCCTGAAACGCGTTCAGCGTTTCGACCCGATTGGCGTCGCCGCGAAAGATCTGCGCGACTGCCTTCTGATCCAGCTTTCGCAGTTTGCCAAAGAGACACCGTGGATTGACGAAGCCCGGCTCATCATCAGCGATCATCTGGATCTCCTGGCGAATCACGACTTCCGCACCCTGATGCGCGTCACACGCCTGAAAGAAGAGGTGCTGAAGGAAGCGGTGAATCTGATCCAGTCGCTCGATCCGCGTCCGGGGCAGTCGATCCAGACCAGCGAACCGGAATATGTCATCCCCGATGTGCTGGTGAGAAAACACAATGGCCGGTGGGTCGTTGAACTGAACGCCGACAGCATTCCTCGCCTGCAAATCAACCAGCAATACGCCTCCATGTGCACCAGCGCCCGTAACGACGCTGATAATCAATACATTCGCAGCAACCTTCAGGAAGCACGCTGGTTGATCAAGAGCCTGGAGAGCCGTAATGACACGCTGCTGCGCGTCAGCCGCTGTATTGTCGAACAGCAGCAGGCGTTCTTTGAGCAGGGCGAAGAGTTTATGAAACCGATGGTGCTGGCGGACATCGCCCAGGCCGTCGAGATGCATGAATCAACCATTTCCCGCGTGACCACGCAGAAATATCTGCACAGCCCACGCGGTATTTTTGAGCTTAAGTATTTCTTCTCCAGCCACGTGAACACCGAAGGCGGCGGCGAGGCCTCGTCAACGGCTATTCGCGCACTGGTGAAGAAGTTGATCGCCGCGGAGAACCCCGCGAAGCCACTCAGTGACAGTAAGTTAACCACCATGCTGTCCGATCAGGGTATTATGGTGGCACGTCGTACTGTCGCGAAGTATCGAGAGTCTTTATCCATTCCGCCGTCTAACCAGCGTAAACAACTGGTTTGACACAACCGATAAGGAAGACACTATGCAGCTCAATATCACCGGACATAACGTCGAGATTACTGAGGCTTTACGCGATTTTGTAAACACTAAGTTTGCGAAACTCGAGCAGTATTTCGAGAGGATCAACCAGGTCTATGTTGTGTTGAAAGTGGAGAAAGTGACGCATATCTCGGATGCGACCCTGCACGTCAACGGAGGGGAACTCCATGCCAGTGCGGAAGGGCAAGACATGTACGCGGCTATCGACGGCTTGATTGATAAGCTTGCGAGACAGCTCAATAAACATAAAGATAAACTGAAACAACACTAATTGTCCGGGCAGTTAACGGGTGCAGGACGGCCTGTTGTGAAACACAACAGGCCATTTGTACAGTTAGCGCTTAGGTGAAATTATGATAAACAACGATTCCGCTCTTCAACTGAGCAATGTCCTTAACCAGGATTGTACCCGCAGTGGCGTTCACTGCCAGAGCAAAAAACGTGCGCTGGAAATCATCAGTGAGCTGGCCGCAAAACAGCTGGGTCTGCCGCCGCAGATCGTGTTTGAAGCCATTCTGACCCGTGAAAAAATGGGCAGTACCGGCATCGGCAATGGCATTGCGATCCCGCATGGCAAGCTGGAAGAAGATACGCTGCGTGCCGTGGGGGTGTTTGTGCAACTGGAAACGCCTATCGCTTTTGACGCCATCGATAACCAGCCTGTGGATCTGCTTTTCGCGCTGCTGGTTCCTGCCGATCAGACCAAAACCCACCTGCACACGCTGTCGCTGGTTGCCAAACGTCTGGCGGATAAAACCATTTGTCGTCGACTGCGCTCAGCCCAAAGTGATGAAGAGCTTTATCAAATTATCACTGAAGCAGAAGGCAATCAGGATGAGGCATAATCGGGAAAGGGCCTTCAGAACGGCTGCCCTGAGGAGAAACGGAACATGGTGCTGATGATCGTCAGCGGTCGTTCGGGGTCCGGGAAGTCCGTGGCCCTGCGCGCGCTGGAAGACATGGGATTTTACTGTGTAGATAACCTGCCGGTAGTGTTGTTACCCGATCTGGCGCGGACGCTGGCGGACAGGCAAATCTCTGCCGCCGTCAGTATCGACGTGCGTAACATGCCGGAATCGCCGGAAATCTTCGAGCAGGCAATGAACAGCCTGCCGGAATGCTTCTCGCCTCAGCTCTTGTTCCTGGACGCTGACCGCAACACGCTGATCCGTCGCTACAGCGATACACGTCGTTTGCATCCGCTCTCCAGTAAAAATCTTTCGCTGGAAAGCGCCATCGATAAAGAGAGCGATCTGCTTGAGCCGCTGCGTTCCCGGGCCGACCTGATTGTCGACACCTCCGAAATGTCCGTCCACGAGCTGGCGGAAATGCTGCGTACGCGCTTACTCGGCAAGCGCGAGCGCGAACTGACGATGGTGTTTGAATCCTTCGGCTTTAAGCACGGCATACCTATCGATGCGGATTACGTTTTTGATGTGCGTTTCCTGCCGAACCCACACTGGGATCCGAAACTGCGTCCGATGACCGGTCTGGATAAGCCGGTGGCGGCGTTCCTCGACAGACACACAGAAGTACACAATTTTATCTACCAGACGCGAAGCTACCTTGAGCTATGGTTACCTATGCTGGAAACAAACAATCGCAGCTACCTGACGGTGGCGATTGGCTGTACCGGCGGTAAACATCGTTCGGTCTACATTGCCGAACAGCTGGCCGATTACTTCCGCTCACGCGGGAAGAACGTTCAGTCCCGCCATCGCACGCTGGAAAAACGCAAAACATGACCGTAAAACAGACCGTCGAAATCACCAACAAGCTGGGCATGCATGCGCGCCCGGCGATGAAGCTGTTTGAACTGATGCAGGGTTTTGATGCTGAGGTGCTGCTGCGCAACGACGAGGGAACCGAGGCAGAAGCCAACAGCGTGATTGCGCTACTGATGCTGGATTCTGCCAAAGGCCGTCAGATTGAAGTTGAAGCCACCGGCCCGCAGGAAGAAGAAGCGCTGGCGGCAGTGATTGCCCTGTTCAACGCCGGGTTTGACGAAGACTAACGTTCGCCATGTCGGCGGGTAGCGCTGCGCTTACCCGCCCTACCTAAGATTATTTCGCTCCATAAACCCTTCCCCACCCAGCTGACGCATCTGGCGCATAATCCACGCCTGGCGGCTTCGCACGTAGCCTGACGGGGCGCTGGCCTTAAAACGCAGCGGGTTCGGCAGCACGGCGGCAAGCAGTGCCGCTTCGGACATAGTCAGCCTGCTGGCGGGCTTGCCAAAATAGCGCTGCGATGCCGCTTCGACACCAAATACGCCGTCACCAAATTTCGCGATATTCAGGTAGACGGTTAAAATGCGTTTTTTGCTCCACACCGTCTCGACCCCCAGCGTCAGCCCGGCCTCCAGCCCTTTTCTCACCCAGCTGCGACCGTCCCATAAGAACAGGTTTTTTACCGTCTGCTGAGAAAGCGTTGACGCGCCGCGGACGCGGTTTTCATGACGTTCATTATGATCCAGCGCCTTCTCGATAGCCGCCACGTCAAAACCCCAGTGCTCCGGGAATTTCTGATCTTCTGCCGCAATGACCGCCAGCCCCATCCACGGGGAGATGGCATCCATGCTGACCCAGTCAGAATGGGCAACATAGCCAAAATCCCCAGAGAGCCAGGCGCTAATCTGCCGCTCTGCCATCACGGCCGAGAACGGGACGGGCAGGATGCTGAACAGCGCAATACCGCCGCCCCAGAACACAGCCAGGACCAGCACAATACGCAGCAGGATCCGTTTTAACCACCCGCCGGGGGAGAATTTACGACTCATTCGGTCAGGACCAGCACTCTGTCCACCAGCTTTTCAATGCCTGCGGCAGCCTCGGCGATGTTCTGCGCCAGCATATACGCTGGCGTGGTGATGATCTTGTTGTCCTCGTCCACCACAATGTCGTCTACCGGACATGGCACGTGTTCACCGCCCATATCCTCGACAATCTCAGCGGTATCAATGTCGGTTCCGATCGTGAGCCGCAGCGAGAAATCAAAAATTTTCGGCAGCATGGCCGGCGCAATGCAGATAAAGCCCTGCGGCTTACCTGCCGCATGCATCGCCAGCGATAGCGCTTTCAAATCGGGATCGACATGACACGCCGTGCCTTCCGTTGCAAACGTGCTCAGGTTTTTCGCCGCGCCAAAACCGCCCGGCACGATGAGCGCATCAAGCTCAGCGGCATCGGCCTGTGCCAGCGGGTGAATATCGCCGCGCACAATACGCGCCGCTTCAATCAGCACGTTACGGCTTTCCGCCATTGGCTCGCCGGTGAGATGATTAATCACGTCTGCCTGGGTTTTATCCGGGGCGAAGCAGATAACGTCTGCCCCCTGGCGCGATAATGCCAGCAGCGTTAATACGGTTTCATGTATCTCTGAACCATCGTAAACACCACATCCGCTCAGCACGACACCAATCTTTTTCATTCTGACGATCCTTCTATGCAACTCGCTGAAGCACATTAAAAATTCTGATTAAAACGCTATGCTTCACACATTTCACTGATTCATGTAACAAACTGTTTAAGATTTGCTATCTTATCTGCGTGCGGCCTCAATTTTCAGGCGGCGTCCATGCGAAAACAACCCATAAAAATCAGGCGCAGCCACGATTTCCCTGGTGTTGGCGCAGTATTCGCGCACCCCGGTATAGCCGGGGTCATTTTTTTCTGGCATCCACCCAGGCTTTCAGCACTGCCACATCGTTTTGCCACTCTTGTTTCATCTCTTCGACCCAATCACCTACGTTATCTTCCCAGGCAGGTAAATCAGGAGACTGAATCTGTTGGCCCAGCTGCTGGAGATGGCGTAACCCGACAGATCCTGCCGCGCCTTTGATTTTATGCCCCTCTTCGACGATGCCCTTCTGGTCACGCGCCGTCAGGTTGGATTCGAGCACGTTCAGATAGCCCGGCATCATTTTTTCGAACACGGCGAGGCCATCGGTGATCAGTTTTGGTCCCACCAGATCGATATACTGCTCCAGCATGGCGGTATCCAGTATCGTTTGGGCTTTAGCGCTATCAACAGACGTCATGGTGCTCTCCTCTTCATCACAGGTATCCCAGAACTTCTTGATCATCGCCGTCAGGGCGGGTACCGCCAGCGGCTTGCTGAGCACATCGTCCATACCGGCCTCGAGATACTCTTTTTTATCTTTCAACACGTTTGCGGTCAACGCCACCAGCGGCGGCAGCTCGTCAGGAGCATATTTGCGCGTCAGCTCGCGGGAGATATCCAGCCCGGTCATGTCCGGTAGCTGAATATCGAGCAGCACCAGGTCATACTCGCCCGGCGTGAACATCTCCAGCGCGGCTTTCCCGGTCATCGCCACATCCACGCTGTTACCGAGTTTTTCCAGTACCGACCGGGCGACAATGACGTTCAGCTCAATATCTTCCACCAGCAGGACGTGCAGGGCTGGCAGCGGCATATCGTCGTTCTCAAACGTATCTTCCACCTCTTCCGCCACGGCAGGCGCGTGGACGGTAAGCGTAAAGGTGGAGCCTTTACCCGGCTGGCTGGCAACGGTGATATCCCCGCCCATACTTTTCGCCAGACGTTTCGACACCGCCAGTCCAATGCCCGTACCGGTCGCCGGTTTACCGCCGTGGCTGTCTTTAACCTGATAATACATGGCGAAGATCTTATCCTGCTCCTCCTGAGGAATGCCGATACCCGAGTCCTCAACTTCAAAGTGCAGCATGTCGCCTTCGTCATAGCGAATGCGCACCGCAACCTGCCCCTTCTGGGTAAACTTCACGGCGTTGCTGATGAGGTTCCACAGGATCTGCCGCAGACGTGTGCCGTCCGTCACCACTTTATGCGGCAACGGCAGCGTTGGCTCCATCACAAAGCTCAACCCTTTTTGCTGAGCCTGTAAACCTGACAGGTTTTCCAGGTCCGCGAGGAAACCGGTAAAATCAACCGGCTGGTTGTCGAGCTGAACTTTACGGCGTTCCATCTTATCCATGTCGATAATATCATTGAAGATATTGCCCAGCGTGACCGCCGAGACGTGGATCGTTTTCAGGTATTTTTCCTGCTCGCTGGTCAGCTCGGTATCCAGCAGAATGCGGCTCAGCCCCACAATGCCATTCAGCGGGGTGCGCAGTTCATGGCTGATGGTGGAGATGAAGGTGGTTTTATCCCGGCTGGCGCGCTCCAGCGCATCCTGATAGCGCTTACGCTCGGTGATATCGCGGCCAAAGCCCATCAGACCATGACGTTTCCCCACCCGGTCGTAATAAGGCACTTTGCGGATCTCAAAGCAGGCTTTGCGCCCGTCAGGATAGTCCAGCCACTGCTCATAGGTCAGCGAAACGTTATGGCGGAAGACCTTTTCATCCGTCTCCATCACTTTTGCTGCCGCCTCTTCGGAATAGACATCCTGAGGTTTCAGGTGGATCAGCTGCTTTTCGCTTTTCCCGGTCAACAGTTCCATGGCCCGGTTACAGCCGGAGAACTCTTTATCTTCATTACGGTAGAACACCAGATCCGGCGACGCATCGAGGAACGAGCGCAGGAAAGAGGATTGCTGTTCAAGCTGGATCTGCGTCACTTCACGCTCTTTCATCTCAACTTTTAGCTGCTCAAGCGTGGTCTGACGCTCGGCTTCCGCCTTCTCACGGTCTGAAATTTCCTGATTCAGCTGGGCAATGTTGTCCTTGAGCTGGACGTTGAGTTTGAGATCGCGCTCGCGCATCTCTTCCAGCTTATCCACCAGTTTCGATAAACGCTGTCGGGACTCTTCCAGTTGCTCAACCACCACGGAGAGAAAATAGACCGCCCATGGGGTAATCAGCAGGCCAAAGAAAATAGAGCGGATCACGTCGATGCTCTCGACCTGACCATGCAGAACCATGGTCACGGCCATTTGCACGACGATGGCCAGAACGACCAGCGCCAGCGCCAGCAGCATGGAAAAACGCACCAGCCCGAGCTTCATCATCAGGTCGACGTAGTACTGGGCCAGCATTCGAATTTGCTTCATAGAGGATCCCTTCACGACTTTATCGCTCAATAATACTCAAATTCACGGCGAGGCGTTGAAGGTTGTGAGAAAAAGTGCGGGGTGAAACAGGAGATTAGCCTCGCCCCCGGGCAACCGGGAGCGAGGAAGAAGGTTTATCAGGAGCGTTTTAGCAGCATCCAGAGGCTGATCAGGAAGAAACTGGCGCTCGGCAACAGTGCGCCGATAATTGGCGGAATGCCATACACCAGCGTCAGCGGACCGAAAATCTGATCGAGGACGTAGAACACAAAACCAAAGCTGATACCGGTTACCACGCGAACCCCCATCGGCACGCTACGCAGCGGTCCAAAGATGAACGATAGCGCCATCAGCATCATCACGGCCACGGACAGCGGCTGGAAGATTTTGCTCCACATGTTGAGCTGGTAACGCCCCGCATCCTGTCCGCTCGATTTCAGATACTTCACGTAATTATGCAGACCGCTGATGGAGAGCGCATCGGGATCGAGCGCTACCACCCCAAGCTTGTCCGGCGTCAGGTTGGTTTTCCAGGTACCGCTAACGGTCTGCGAACCGGTGATCTGTTTCGGGTTCGTCAGGTCAGATTCATCAACCTGGGATAACCGCCACAGCTTGTTGTTCGCATCAAATTTAGCGGAGGCGGCATAACGCACCGACTGTAAACGACGATCGTTATTGAAGGCATAGATACTCACGCCGCCCAGTTCATCGTCCCCTTTCACGCGTTCGATATAGACAAAGTTCTGACCATCTTTCGCCCATAATCCCTGCTGCGTGGAGAGCAGTGAACCGCCGTACATAGCCTGAGCACGGTAGTTACGCGCCATCTGTTCGCCCTGCGGCGCGACCCATTCGCCAATCGCCATGGTCAACAGCACCAGCGGGATCGCGGTTTTCATCACCGACAGCGCAACCTGCATACGGGTAAAACCCGATGCCTGCATCACCACCAGCTCGCTACGCTGAGCCAGCATCCCCAGGCCCAGCAGCGCCCCCAACAGGGCCGCCATCGGGAAGAAGATCTGCACATCTTTTGGTACGCTGAGCAGGGTATACATCCCGGCGCCCAACGCGTCGTAACTCCCCTGCCCAGCTTTTTTCAGCTGGTCGACAAATTTGATAATGCCCGAGAGCGACACCAGCATGAACAGGGTCATCATGATGGTGGTGAAAATCGTTTTACCGATATAGCGGTCAAGTACGCCAAACGCCTGCATTAGATGGCTCCTTTACGCGTAAACCGGGCACGAAGACGACGCACAGGCACCGTGTCCCACAAGTTGAGTCCGACTGCCAGCAGCAGATACAAACCATTCACGACCCAGGTCCAGATCATCGGGTCAATTTTTCCTTTCCCGCCGTTAGACTTGATTGAGGTTTGCAGCAGGAAGAACACCAGATACAGCAGCATCGCTGGCAGCATCGACAGCACGCGGCCCTGGCGCGGGTTTACCACGCTCAGCGGAACCACCATCAGCGCCATCATAAATACGGTGAAGACCAGCGTGATACGCCAGTGCAGTTCAGCACGCGCACGATCGGTATCGGTATTCATTAAGGTGCGCATATCCATCTGCTCAGTATCCGTGGGATCGAGCGCGACGGCCTGATGGCCAATGATGGCCTGGTAGTTCTGAAAATCGGTAATACGGAAGTCGCGCAGCATAGCCGTGCCTTCGAAACGCGTTCCTTTGTTCAGCGTGACAACCTGAGAGCCGTCTTTACGCTGCGACAGCTGACCGGAGTCCGCCACCACCACAGAAGGCCGAGCGTTACCTTTCGGGCGCAGTTGAGCAAGAAACACGTCATTGAAGCGGTTGCCATCGACGCTTTCGATAAACAGCACGGAGTTACCGTCGGTAGCCTGCTGGAACTGCCCCTGCGCCAGCGCCGCCAGCCCCGGGTTAGCTTTTGCTTCCGCCAGCACCTCATCCTGATGACGAGAGGAGGTCGGCCCCGCCCACATGACGTTAACCGCGGCAACAATGCCCGTAAACAGCGCCAGCACCATGGCTGCTTTTACCAGTACGGCTTTACTAAGGCCGCAGGCATGCATCACGGTGATTTCACTTTCGGTATAGAGCTTACCCAGGGTCATCAGCAGACCAAGGAACAGGCTTAACGGCAGGATAAGCTGCGCCATTTCCGGCACGCCAAGCCCGAGCAGGGAAAGCACCAGATTCGTTGGGATTTCGCCATCAACCGCCGCGCCGAGGATCCTGACCAGCTTCTGACAGAAAAAGATCAGAAGGAGGATAAAGAGGATCGCCAGTTGGCTCTTCAGCGTCTCCCGAACCAGATATCTTATGATTATCACTTTAAATACGCCCGTTAAAACTCGTCTTATGCAGGAATTTAGCTTGTTTCATGGCTTAAACGTCATTTATTCTCTTGAGTCGTCGAAATCATCGCTAAGATTAAAAAACCCGGCGGATTCGCGCTTCATGACATTTATTGACGTGTCGAAACCGTAGTAACGTAAGATTAACACGAAGTCACCACAACGGCGGACATGAGTTACGAAAGGTTTCAATTCTATCCGTAGCCGCCGCCGTTGTCTTTAAGATTCAGGAGCGTAGTGCATGGAGTTCAGTGTAAAAAGCGGTAGCCCGGAGAAACAGCGGAGTGCCTGCATCGTTGTGGGCGTCTTTGAACCACGCCGACTCTCCCCGATCGCCGAGCAACTCGATAAAATCAGCGACGGTTATATCAGCGCCCTGCTGCGCCGTGGCGAACTGGAAGGCAAACCAGGGCAGACCTTGTTGCTGCACCATGTTCCGAACGTCCTGTCCGAGCGTATTCTGCTGATTGGCTGTGGTAAAGAACGTGAGCTTGATGAGCGCCAGTACAAGCAGGTTATTCAGAAAACCATTAATACACTGAATGATACTGGTTCGATGGAAGCCGTCTGCTTCCTGACGGAGCTGCACGTTAAGGGCCGCAACACGTACTGGAAAGTGCGTCAGGCCGTCGAAACCGCAAAAGAGAGCCTCTACAGCTTTGATCAGCTGAAGACCACCAAAAGCGAGCCGCGTCGCCCGCTGCGTAAAATGGTCTTTAACGTGCCAACCCGTCGCGAGCTGACCAGCGGCGAGCGCGCTATTCAGCACGGTCTGGCCATTGCCGCCGGTATTAAAGCGGCAAAAGATCTTGGCAATATGCCGCCAAACATCTGTAACGCCGCGTACCTGGCGTCTCAGGCGCGCCAGCTGGCTGACGCCTACAGCAAGAACGTCATCACCCGCGTTATCGGCGAACAGCAGATGAAAGAGCTGGGGATGCACTCTTATCTGGCGGTCGGTAACGGTTCCCAGAACGAATCCCTGATGTCGGTCATTGAGTACAAGGGCAATCCGTCAGAAGATGCGCGACCCATCGTGCTCGTCGGTAAAGGGCTGACCTTCGACTCCGGCGGTATTTCCATCAAGCCTTCAGAAGGCATGGATGAGATGAAATACGACATGTGCGGCGCGGCGGCGGTTTACGGCGTCATGCGCATGGTCGCGGAACTTCAGTTGCCCATCAACGTGATCGGCGTGCTGGCGGGCTGCGAAAACATGCCTGGCGGCCGCGCTTATCGTCCGGGTGATGTGCTGACCACCATGTCCGGCCAGACCGTTGAGGTGCTGAACACCGACGCCGAAGGCCGTCTGGTGCTGTGTGACGTGCTGACCTACGTTGAGCGTTTCGAACCTGAAGCGGTTATCGACGTGGCTACCCTGACCGGCGCCTGCGTGATCGCGCTGGGCCATCACATCACCGGCCTGATGTCGAACCACAACCCGCTGGCGCATGAGCTGATCGGCGCGTCCGAGCAGGCCGGCGACCGCGCGTGGCGTCTGCCGCTGGGGGACGAGTTCCAGGAACAGCTGGAGTCTAACTTCGCAGACATGGCGAACATCGGCGGTCGTCCTGGCGGAGCAATTACCGCGGGCTGCTTCCTGGCGCGCTTTACCCGCAAGTACAACTGGGCGCACCTGGACATCGCGGGGACTGCATGGCGCTCCGGTAAAGCCAAAGGCGCGACCGGACGTCCGGTGGCGCTGCTGTCGCAGTTCCTGCTCAATCGTGCGGGTTTTAACGGCGACGAGTGATGTAAAACGCCGGGTGGCGGCTACGCCTTACCCGGCCTACACGCCACTCAACCGTAGGCCGGGTAAGCGAAGCGCCACCCGGCTTTGCATTTAAATCCACGACAAGAAGCCCCATATATGAAGAATGCAACGTTCTACCTTCTGGACAATGACACCCATCAGGATGGCCTCAGCGCCGTTGAACAGCTGGTGTGTGAAATTGCCGCAGAACGTTGGCGCGCAGGTAAACGCGTCCTGATTGCCTGTGAAGATGAGCAGCAGGCGATTCGCCTGGATGAAGCGCTATGGGCGCGCCCGCCGGAGAGTTTTGTTCCGCATAACCTGTCGGGCGAAGGTCCACGCGGCGGGGCACCGGTGGAGATTGCCTGGCCGCAAAAACGCAACAGCAGCGCGCGCGATATTCTCATTAGCCTGCGGACAGACTTTGCAGATTTTGCCACCGCTTTCACAGAAGTGGTAGACTTTGTCCCTTACGAAGAATCCTTGAAACAACTGGCGCGCGAACGCTACAAAGCGTACCGCCTGGCCGGTTTTAACCTGAATACGGCAACCTGGAAATAATGGAAAAGACATATAACCCACGCGATATCGAACAGCCGCTTTACGAGCACTGGGAACAGCAGGGCTATTTCAAGCCTAACGGCGACGAAAGCAAAGAGTCCTTCTGCATCATGATCCCGCCGCCGAACGTCACCGGCAGTTTGCATATGGGGCATGCTTTCCAGCAGACCATCATGGATACCATGATCCGCTACCAGCGCATGCAGGGCAAAAATACCCTGTGGCAGGCGGGGACTGACCACGCGGGTATCGCGACCCAGATGGTGGTTGAGCGTAAAATTGCCGCTGAAGAGGGTAAAACCCGCCACGACTACGGTCGCGACGCGTTCATCGACAAAATCTGGCAGTGGAAGGCAGAATCCGGCGGCACCATTACCCGTCAGATGCGCCGTCTCGGCAACTCCGTAGACTGGGAGCGCGAGCGCTTCACCATGGATGAAGGTCTGTCCAACGCCGTGAAAGAAGTCTTTGTGCGCCTGTACAAAGAAGACCTGATTTATCGTGGCAAGCGCCTGGTCAACTGGGACCCGAAACTGCGCACCGCCATCTCTGACCTGGAAGTGGAAAACCGCGAGTCTAAAGGCTCCATGTGGCACATCCGCTATCCGCTGGCCGACGGCGCAAAAACCGCCGACGGTAAAGATTACCTGGTGGTGGCGACCACCCGTCCGGAAACCCTGCTGGGCGATACCGGCGTGGCCGTTAACCCGGAAGATCCGCGTTATAAAGATCTGATCGGCAAATTCGTGGTGCTGCCGCTGGTGAACCGCCGTATTCCGATTGTGGGCGACGAACACGCCGACATGGAAAAAGGCACCGGCTGCGTGAAAATCACCCCGGCGCATGACTTCAACGACTATGAAGTCGGTCGTCGTCATCAACTTCCGATGATCAACATTCTGACCTTCGACGGCGATATCCGCGAAAGCGCAGAAGTGTATGACACCAAAGGCAACGAATCCGACGTTTATTCCAGCGACATCCCGGCTGAGTTCCAGAAGCTGGAGCGCTTTGCCGCGCGTAAAGCCATCGTAGCCGCCGTTGACGCACTCGGCCTGCTGGAAGAGGTTAAACCTCACGATCTGACCGTGCCGTACGGCGACCGTGGCGGCGTGGTTATCGAGCCAATGCTGACCGACCAGTGGTACGTGCGTGCCGACGTGCTGGCGAAACCGGCTGTGGAAGCGGTTGAGAACGGCAGCATTCAGTTCGTGCCGAAGCAGTACGAAAACATGTACTTCTCCTGGATGCGCGATATTCAGGACTGGTGTATTTCCCGTCAGCTGTGGTGGGGTCACCGTATCCCGGCATGGTACGACAACGAAGGCAATGTCTACGTTGGCCGCACCGAAGAGGAAGTGCGTCAGGAAAACAACCTGGGCGCGGATGTTGCCCTGCGCCAGGACGAAGACGTGCTGGATACCTGGTTCTCCTCCGCGCTGTGGACCTTCTCCACCCTCGGCTGGCCGGAAAACACCGACGCGCTGCGTCAGTTCCACCCAACCAGCGTGATGGTCTCCGGCTTCGACATTATCTTCTTCTGGATTGCCCGCATGATCATGATGACCATGCACTTCATCAAAGACGAAGACGGCAAGCCGCAGGTTCCGTTCCATACCGTCTACATGACCGGCCTGATCCGCGACGACGAAGGCCAGAAGATGTCCAAATCCAAGGGTAACGTTATCGACCCGCTGGATATGGTGGACGGTATCTCTCTGGAAGAGCTGCTGGAAAAACGTACCGGCAACATGATGCAGCCGCAGCTGGCGGAGAAAATCCGCAAGCGTACCGAGAAGCAGTTCCCGAACGGGATCGAATCTCACGGTACCGACGCCCTGCGCTTCACCCTGGCGGCGCTGGCCTCCACCGGTCGTGACATCAACTGGGATATGAAGCGTCTGGAAGGTTACCGTAACTTCTGTAACAAGCTGTGGAACGCCAGCCGCTTCGTGCTGATGAACACCGAAGATCAGGATTGCGGCTTTAACGGCGGCGAAATGACCCTGTCTCTGGCAGACCGCTGGATCCTGGCGGAATTTAACCAGACGGTGAAAGCGTTCCGCGACGCGCTGGACAGCTACCGCTTCGACATCGCGGCAGGCATCCTGTACGAATTCACCTGGAACCAGTTCTGTGACTGGTATCTGGAGCTGGCGAAGCCGGTCATGAACGGCGGTTCTGAAGCGGAACTGCGCGGCACGCGTAATACGCTGATTACCGTTCTGGAAGGTCTGCTGCGCCTTGCGCACCCGATCATTCCATTCATCACCGAAACCATCTGGCAGCGCGTGAAGGTGATTGCCGGTATTAATGCCGATACCATCATGCTCCAGCCGTTCCCGGCATTCGACGCCGCGAAAGTGGATGAAGCCGCATCTGCGGATACCGAGTGGCTGAAACAGGCGATCGTTGCGGTACGTAACATCCGCGCGGAAATGAACATCGCTCCGGGTAAACCACTGGAGCTGCTGCTGCGCGGTTGCAGCGAAGCTGCCGTTCGTCGCGTCACCGAGAACAACACCTTCCTGAAAACCATGGCGCGTCTGGAAAGCATCACCGTGCTGCCTGCCGATGACAAAGGTCCGGTTTCCGTGACCAAAATCATCGACGGCGCGGAGCTGCTGATCCCGATGGCGGGCCTGATCGACAAAGATGCGGAGCTGGCGCGTCTGGCGAAAGAAGTGGCGAAAGTCGACGTGGAAATTGGCAAAATCGAAAGCAAACTGGCGAACGAGGGCTTTGTGGCCCGCGCGCCGGAAGCGGTCATCGCCAAAGAGCGTGAGCGTCTGGTTGCCTTCGCCGATGCGAAGACCAAACTGATCGAGCAGCAGGCGGTTATCGCGGCGCTGTAATGCTTTTACCCCTTACGCTTCAGGGCGTAAGGGGTATCCTTCCTGAAAACTCCTCGCTTGCACTCCCCTTTCTGCGGTGCTATTAACAGCAGTTGTGTGTCAATTTTTGTCATGAGTAATGCTATGAGCGTGATTACCCCCGTCGCGACGACAATGCGTCGGATCACTGAGCAGGACAACCCGGCTATCGCCGCCGTTATCCGCACGGTTTCTGCCGAATATGGCCTGACCGCCGACAAAGGCTACACCGTGGCCGACCCAAATCTGGACGAACTTTTTCAGCTGTACAGCCAGCCGGGCCATGCCTACTGGGTCATCGAGCAGGACGGCCAGGTAGTGGGCGGCGGCGGCATTGCCCCACTGCTTTGCAGCGAGCCGGATATCTGTGAACTCCAGAAAATGTATTTCCTGCCAACGATACGCGGACAAGGCCTGGCGAAAAAGCTAGCGCTGGTCGCCCTTGAACATGCACGCTCACAGGGCTTTAAACGTTGCTACCTTGAAACCACCGCTTTCCTTAAAGAGGCCATTGGCCTGTATGAACATCTCGGCTTTGAGCATATCGATGCGCCACTGGGCTGCACGGGCCACGTGGACTGCGAAGTCAGGATGCTGAAAAATCTGTAAGTTTTGTTCCTGCCGTCTTCTGTTAAGCGTCTGTAAACTGAATGCTCTACACTCACAATTCACACCAAAACAGGGGAAATGCGATGTCGAAGATAAAAAGCTACGCCGCACCGCAGGCGGGTGCAGAACTTGAGCTGTACGAGTACGATGCGGGCGAACTAAAAGCGGAAGACGTCGAAGTACAGGTTGATTACTGCGGGATCTGCCACTCAGATCTCTCGATGATCGACAATGAATGGGGCTTCTCCAGCTATCCGCTGGTGGCCGGGCACGAAGTCATTGGCCGCGTCGTGGCGCTCGGCAGCGCCGCGCAGGACAAAGGGCTGAAAGTGGGCCAGCGCGTGGGTATCGGCTGGACGGCACGCAGCTGCGGCCACTGCGACGCCTGTATCAGCGGCAATCAGATCAACTGCCTTGAGGGCGCTACGCCGACCATCCTGAACAAGGGCGGTTTCGCCGATAAGCTGCGCGCCGACTGGCAATGGGTTATCCCGCTGCCGGACAGCATTGATATCGAATCCGCCGGTCCGCTGCTGTGTGGCGGTATCACCGTCTTTAAACCGCTGCTGATGCATCACGTCACCGCCACCAGCCGCGTGGGCGTGATCGGGATTGGCGGTCTGGGCCATATCGCCATCAAGCTGCTGCACGCGATGGGCTGTGAAGTGACGGCGTTCAGCTCTAACCCGGCGAAAGAGCAGGAAGTGCTGGCCATGGGTGCGGATAAAGTGGTGAACAGTCGCGATCCCCAGGCGCTCACCGCTCTGGCAGGCCAGTTTGACCTGATCATCAACACCGTCAACGTCGATCTCGACTGGCAGCCGTACTTTGAAGCCCTGGCCTACGGCGGTAACTTCCACACCGTGGGTGCGGTGATGAAGCCGCTGCCGGTTCCGGCGTTTACCCTGATCGGCGGCGATCGCAGCATATCCGGCTCTGCTACCGGCACACCATATGAGTTACGCAAGCTGATGAAGTTTGCCGGACGCACAAAAGTGGCGCCAACCACCGAGCTGTATCCGATGTCAAAAATCAACGAAGCGATCCAGCACGTGCGCGACGGCAAAGCCCGCTACCGCGTGGTGTTGAAAGCGGATTTCTGATGTGAGATTGCCGGGGAATGTGCGGCCTGATGCCCTCACCCCAACCCTCTCCCACTGTACAGTCCGGGGACATGGTAGACAGGTGTTCGGGGACATGGTGAACACTTTTTAACATCCTTTACCCATGATGATCGACTTTTTCTTCAGGTCGATCATCCCCACTTTCGTGCTGTACCACCATACTTCATAGCAGCCGTCCTCCTGTGTCTCCCTCAGCCCCACACGCTCTCCCCTGAAGGCCTTCCCTGCGTTCAGACTGATACCCTGTATGCTCAGCTTCCCGCTGATATCCACCTTCCTGACCACCACGCCTTCATCGTACTCCGGTGGGGGTGTGCCGGCGCGGTACTGCCGCGCAGACGGCTGGTATCTCGAGGCCGGTACTGCCATGTCCAGCGCTTCATGTGGCCGTTCAAGGTTGTACACCGTCCGCCAGTGGTCGAAAGCGCGCTGCAACTCACCGCTGTCCGCGAACCATCTCTCCTGTAGCACTTCCGCCTTCAGGCTGCGGTGAAAACGCTCCAGCTTGCCCTGCGTCTGCGGATGGTAAGGCCGGGAATGGCCCACCCGGATACCGTGGCGCATCAGCCACAGCTCCAGCGCCGTCCAGGTGCCGGTGGTGTCACCCCACGGCGAGCCGTTGTCCATCGTCATCCGGTCCGGCAGGCCGTAACGCTCAAACACGCTGACCAGTTGCTGCTGCACGGTCTCGCGCCG
>NZ_KQ090002.1:307217-373821 GCF_001037885.1 Enterobacter sp. BIDMC109 | reverse complement strand
GAAAGTGGCCCTTAAAATCCATCTGCCAGAGCCTGTTCGGCGCATCGTGTTCGAAGCGGCCCGTAGCCGGAATACCGGGCGCCGTTCCCGGCAGCAGGCCATGGCGGGCCATCAGGTTATGGACGGTGCTGAAGGCAGGCATGGTGTGTCCCTGGTCTTCGAGCCAGCGCTTAATCTTGCGGGCTCCCCAGCGTTCATGACGGGCATGTGCCATGCGCAGCAGGGCAGTGATGTCGTCTGACGAGCGGTTCGGGGAATGGTGCGGTATGCGCGGGCGGTCCTGAAGGCCGGCGGCGCCTTCCTGAACCCAGCGCTGAAGCCACTTGTAGCCGGTGGCAGGGGAAATGCCGTAGTGACGGCAGAGGGAACGGATGTTCGCCCCGTCCTGCGAGGCGAACAAAACAAACTCGGTACGTAATGACATGGTATCTCTCGCATCCCAGGGCATAAGCGACTCCATAAACGGGTTCTTATGCCTTAGTTGTAAGTGTCTACCATGTCCCCGAACAAGTGTTCACTATGTCCCCGGACCGTACACCCACAGGGAGAGGGCGCAAACACTAAAAACGGTAACGGTTGTTACCGTTTTGCATCTACCATGGTCTTAAACACTTCCGCCACCGCGACCGCCCCCGGATCCATCACCCCGTCCAGATTCTCTTTATTCACGTACGACGAGCGTCCCGCGCCGGCTTTCGCCATTTTCGCCGTTGCTTCAGCCCCTTGCTGCGCGGCCTGCGCTGCCGCCTGAATATTGCCTTTCTGTAACGCCTCCAGCGCCGGTTGCAGGGCATCGATCAGCGTACGATCGCCGAGATCTGCACCGCCATACTGCTTCATCTGCGCCAGTCCGCTCAGCAATGCTTCAGGTAGCGACTGTCCATCGTGAAGCTTTTGTCCTGCCGCAGTGAAGAAGATCGACATCAATACGCCGCTCGATCCGCCCATTACCGTTGCCAGCCGCTCGCCAACCAGCAGGAGTAATGTCGGCACGTCGTTAAGGGGCAGGTTGTTCTCCTCAAGTCGCTGCGCAATATCCCGCGCCCCTTGCGCAAAGGTGGAGCCCGTATCGCCATCGCCTACTTTGGCATCCAGCGCGTTAAGGCGATTTTCCAGCTGGATCAATGTTTTCGTTACCGAGGCGACGGCCTCGCTCACCTGCGGATTGTCCGACGGGGTATATTCCACGCGATCATGAAGGGCGCTATGGGGGACGGTACGCAGGGGCGCGAACGCGACGGGCTTCTGCCAGCCCAGCGTCTCGACCTCGGCGTGAATCGCCTTCTCGAAGAAATCGTTGAGCTTTAACAGCGTTAGCGAAAAGCCTTTCATATCCAGAGCACTCACCAGCGGCGCCGGGCCAATCAGATACGCAATGTTCTCTTTCAACGCCGAATGCGCCAGCTCTTTGGTGAGCAGAGCCATCTCCAGCGCTGACACGCCGCCGAGGTTGTTGATCAGCACCGCAAAGCGCCCGTCACCCGCCTGGGCTTTTAGCGGCATCACCAGCGTATCGATAATCGCCCTGCTGTTCTGCGTATCCACCACCGATGCCCCCGGCTCGCCGTGAATCCCCAGCCCCAGCTCCACGTGGCCTTGCCTGATGCGCCCTTCTTCATCATCGCTACCCGGCAGGTTACAGGTTTGCATCGCAACCCCCAGGCTCCAGAGGTTATCGCAGGCCTGTTGCGCAATATCCCGCACGTCGTTCAGCGATTTCCCCTGTTCTGCCGCATATCCCGCAATCTTATGCACCAGCGCCGTTCCCGCGATACCACGCGGCTGCTTGTTATCCGGTAGGGCGATATCATCCGCCACGATAACCATCTCGACCTTCAGGCCGTAGCGTTTGGCTTTTTCCGCCGCCAGGCCAAAGTTAAGCCGGTCACCGGTGTAGTTTTTCACAATCAGCAGGCAGCCACGATCGCCCGTCACCGCCACAATGGCATTGAGGACCGCATCCACGCTTGGGGAAGCGAACAGATCGCCACACACCGCTGCGGTAAGCATGCCTTTACCGACGAACCCGGCATGTGCCGGTTCATGGCCGGAGCCGCCACCGGAGATCACCGCCACGCGGCTTTTATCCCAGTCGCCGCGAGCCACCACGCGGATGGCCGGATCGATATCCAGTTTGACGAGATTACCGTGCGGCGCGGAGAGAAGTATGCCTTCAATGGCATCGTTGACAAGCTGTTTGCGGTCGTTAAAAAAGAATCTGGACATAGTTTCCCAAAATTTTGTTTACCGTATGCAAAAGCATAGTCCGCACTGGATAATGCGCCGCAAAGTGAGGAATTTACGCAGACATTTTGCCGTCAGGTTGCCTATACTCCACCCAGGACTACGAGAGGACGTGCATCATGAGTACACCATTGTTAATCGCCAGGACGCTGGAAAAAGAGCTGTTTTTACTGCCCGCGATGGCGAACCGTCATGGCCTGATCACCGGCGCGACCGGGACGGGAAAAACCGTCACCCTGCAAAAGCTGGCTGAGTCGTTGTCAGAGACTGGCGTGCCGGTATTTATGGCTGACGTGAAGGGCGATTTAACCGGGGTGGCTCAGGAAGGTGCAGCGTCAGAAAAACTCCTCGAGCGCCTGAAAAATATCGGCATCACCGACTGGACGCCGCACGGTAATCCGGTGGTGGCCTGGGATATCTTCGGCGAAAAAGGCCATCCGGTGCGCGCCACCGTCTCCGACCTCGGCCCGCTGCTGCTGGCCCGTCTGCTTAACCTCAACGACGTGCAGTCCGGGGTACTGAACATTATCTTCCGTATCGCCGACGATCAGGGGCTACTGCTGCTCGACTTCAAAGATCTGCGCGCCATCACCCAGTACATTGGCGATAACGCCAAATCCTTCCAGAACCAGTACGGCAATATCAGCAGCGCCTCGGTGGGCGCCATTCAGCGCGGGCTCCTGACGCTGGAGCAACAGGGTGCCGAACACTTCTTCGGCGAGCCAATGCTGGATATCAAAGACTGGATGCGTACCGACAGCAGCGGCAAAGGCATCATCAACATTCTGAGCGCAGAGAAGCTCTACCAGATGCCGAAGCTTTACGCCGCCAGCCTGCTGTGGATGCTCTCTGAACTGTACGAACAACTGCCGGAAGCAGGCGATCTGGAAAAAACCAAACTGGTGTTCTTCTTTGACGAAGCGCACCTGTTGTTTAACGACGCGCCGCAGGTGCTGCTGGATAAAATTGAACAGGTTATCCGCCTGATCCGCTCCAAGGGTGTCGGGGTCTGGTTTGTGTCGCAAAACCCGTCGGATATTCCGGACAACGTACTGGGGCAGCTGGGTAACCGCGTGCAGCACGCCCTGCGCGCCTTTACGCCGAGAGATCAGAAAGCGGTGAAAGCCGCGGCGCAAACCATGCGTGCCAATCCGGCCTTTGATACCGAAACCGCCATTCAGGCGCTGGGTACCGGTGAAGCGCTGATTTCGTTCCTCGATGCAAAAGGCAGCCCGACAGTTGTCGAGCGTGCGATGGTGATTGCGCCCTGCTCGCGCATGGGGCCGGTAACGGACGATGAACGCAACGGCCTGATTAATCACTCCCCGGTGTACGGGAAGTATGAAGACGAGGTGGATCGCGAATCCGCGTTCGAGATGCTGCAAAAAGGGGTGCAGGCGACTGCCGAATCGCAGGATGCCCCTGCCGCAAAAGGGCAATCTGTTGCCGTGGACGACGGCATTCTCGGCGGGCTGAAAGATATTCTGTTCGGCAGCACCGGGCCACGCGGCGGCAAACGCGATGGCGTGGTTCAGACCATGGCAAAAAGCGCGACGCGTCAGATTACCAACCAGATAATACGCGGCATGCTGGGAAATCTGCTAGGCGGCCGTCGCCGGTAGCGGGGGAACCCACGGGCGGCCAAGCGCCGACCCCTGTACGCCGTTCTCCTGTAGATAGCGGTCGATTTCCAGCATCCCCGTCCAGCGGTTCTCACACCAGAGCGGTGCCAGAAGCGTTGGGCGGCGGGCGCTGGCCGAGATGCGGTGGTAAACAATCTCCGGAGGCGTGTGGCGAATCATCTCCCCCGCCGTCACCGTATAGTCGTCGAGTTCGATACCACTTAACCGCCCCGCTTCCCAGGCTTTCGCCATTATGCTGCCCTTCACGATATGCAGCGGATGCAGCTTAATGCCATCCACGCCGGTCTCGACGACTTTTTCCAGCGTTTCCAGCCCGTGCTGCTGCCCTTCTCCTGGCAAGCCGACAATCAGATGCGAGCAGACTTTTAATCCACGCTCACGGGCGAGACGCGTGGTGCGCTGGTAGTAGGCGAAATCATGCCCGCGATTGATACGGTGCAGGGTTTTGTCATGCGCGGTCTGCAAGCCCAGCTCCAGCCAGATCTCGTAGCCCTTCTCTTTGTACTCACTAAGTAAATCCAGCACGGCCTCCGGCACGCAGTCCGGACGCGTCCCCACGCACAGCCCGACAATGTTCGCTTGAGCAACCGCCTGCTGATACATCGAGCGCAGTACCTGCACCTCAGCCCACGTGCTGGTGTAGGCCTGGAAATAGGCCAGATACTGCTTCGCGCGATTCACCAGACTCGCCTGATGGGCGAGCTGTTCAGCGATAGATTTATGCTGCTGGGCCTCGTCAGCAAACGAGGCCACGTTACAGAAAGTGCAGCCACCACGCCCGATGGTGCCATCGCGATTCGGGCAGCTAAAGCCGCCGTGCAGCGTCAGTTTGTGAACCTTTTGCCCATAGCGCTGCAAAAGATCCCCACCAAACATATTGACTAATTTCTGTAACTGCATAATCTGATAGACCGTCCCGAAGAAAGGGGACAAGCCTGCCATTTTTAGCCTCTGTCGGCGATGACCTGGATCAATCGCCCTGGACGGCCTTTATCTGTTTGAATAAATAATCACGATTACCGAGATTTCATTCACCCTGTACGTAATTACTTTTCCTTATGTTCTGATGGTTTTTTTCATTTATAGCGCCAGGACTGAAAAACAGTGATTTTATGCGGGTTCGAATGCAACACCAGATTAATATTCTGCTATAAATCTGCATTTCAGCACGCTGCATCGATAATACCGCTTTCATATAGTGAGTCAGATCACACTCCCCTGCACCTCCCCGGTGCTTTAAGTGGTTGTAAAAATAGTTAAATACATATTAAAAACAAAAAGATAACTACGCTTTAGCACATTTTTGTATAAATAAGATTGCCATTTGACCTGTGTACCAATTCCCGATAAGTTGGAAATCCGCTGGAAGCTTTCTGGATGAGCGGCCTGCTCATCATATTTATGCAGTAATTGAGATTCCCTCTGAAGCAAGTCCTCAAACTTGTTTACCTGCGCGAAAGGATGAAAAAGAGGGCGAATGCGAGGTCCGCGTATGAAACGCTAACCCCGTCGCCATGCTCTTTCTGCGCCTGTGCGCCACGGTAAAGTTCAGTGGGAAGCCCGACGAGCCTGGGGAGGTTCACTGATATGTTGTACGATAAATCCCTTGAGAAGGATAACTGTGGTTTCGGCCTGATCGCCCACATAGAAGGCGAACCTAGCCACAAGGTAGTGCGTACTGCTATTCACGCACTGGCCCGTATGCAGCACCGTGGCGCCATCCTTGCCGATGGTAAAACCGGCGACGGTTGCGGCCTGCTGCTGCAAAAACCGGATCGTTTCTTCCGTATCGTAGCGGAAGAGCGCGGCTGGCGTTTAGCCAAAAACTACGCTGTCGGTATGCTGTTCCTGAATCAGGATCCTGAAAAAGCTGCCGCCTCACGCCGCATCGTTGAAGAAGAACTTCAGCGTGAAACCCTGTCGATCGTCGGCTGGCGCGATGTGCCAACCAACGAAGGGGTGCTCGGTGAAATCGCCCTCTCCTCGCTGCCTCGTATTGAACAGATTTTTGTCAATGCGCCTGCGGGCTGGCGTCCGCGTGATATGGAACGCCGTCTGTTTATCGCCCGCCGCCGCATTGAAAAACGTCTTCAGGATGATAAAGAGTTCTACGTCTGTAGCCTCTCTAACCTTGTGAACATCTATAAAGGTCTGTGTATGCCGGCTGACCTGCCGCGCTTCTACCTGGACCTGGCGGACCTGCGTCTGGAATCGGCCATTTGCCTGTTCCACCAGCGCTTCTCCACCAACACCGTTCCACGCTGGCCGCTGGCGCAGCCGTTCCGCTACCTGGCGCATAACGGCGAGATCAACACCATCACCGGCAACCGCCAGTGGGCCCGCGCCCGTACCTATAAATTCCAGACGCCGCTGATCCCGGACCTGCACGATGCCGCGCCGTTCGTGAACGAAACCGGCTCGGACTCCAGCTCCATGGATAACATGCTGGAACTGCTGCTGGCGGGCGGGATGGACATCGTGCGCGCCATGCGTCTGCTCGTGCCACCGGCCTGGCAGAACAACCCGGATATGGACCCTGAGCTGCGCGCGTTCTTCGACTTTAACTCCATGCACATGGAGCCGTGGGACGGCCCGGCGGGCATCGTTATGTCCGACGGTCGTTTTGCCGCCTGTAACCTGGACCGTAATGGTCTGCGTCCGGCGCGCTACGTTATTACCAAAGACAAGCTCATCACCTGTGCCTCTGAAGTCGGGATCTGGGATTACCAGCCAGACGAAGTGGTCGAGAAAGGCCGCGTCGGACCGGGCGAGCTGATGGTGATCGACACCCGCGGTGGGCGTATTCTGCATTCCGCCGAAACCGACAACGATCTGAAGAGCCGCCATCCGTACAAAGAGTGGATGGAGAAAAACGTGCGTCGTCTGGTGCCGTTTGAAGATCTGTCGGACGAAGAAGTGGGCAGCCGCGAGCTGGACGATGACACCCTCGCGAGCTTCCAGAAGCAGTTTAACTACAGCGCGGAAGAGCTGGACTCGGTTATCCGCGTGCTCGGTGAAAACGGCCAGGAAGCGGTCGGCTCAATGGGTGACGATACCCCGTTTGCCGTGCTCTCCAGCCAGCCACGCATTATTTATGACTACTTCCGTCAGCAGTTTGCGCAGGTCACTAACCCGCCAATCGATCCGCTGCGCGAAGCCCACGTCATGTCGCTGGCCACCAGCATCGGCCGTGAGATGAACGTCTTCTGTGAAGCTGAAGGCCAGGCGCACCGTCTGACCTTTAAATCACCGATCCTGCTGTACTCCGATTTCAAACAGCTCACCACCATGACCGAGGAGCACTATCGCGCCGACACGCTCGATATCACCTTCGACGTGACCGAAACGAGCCTCGAAGAGACGGTGAACGCGCTGTGCGATAAAGCCGAGCAGATGGTGCGTAACGGCACCGTTCTGCTGGTGCTGTCTGACCGCAACATCGCGAAAAACCGTCTGCCGGTGCCTGCACCCATGGCGGTGGGGGCTATCCAGACGCGTCTGGTGGACAAGAGCCTGCGCTGCGATGCCAACATCATCGTTGAAACCGCGAGCGCGCGCGACCCGCACCACTTTGCGGTGCTGTTAGGCTTTGGCGCCACGGCAATCTACCCGTATCTGGCCTACGAAACGCTGGCCCGCCTGGTAGATACCCGCGCGATCGACAAAGACTACCGCGCTGTGATGCTGAACTACCGTAACGGCATCAACAAAGGTCTGTACAAAATCATGTCCAAAATGGGCATCTCGACCATCGCCTCTTACCGCTGCTCGAAGCTGTTTGAAGCGGTCGGCCTGCATGACGACGTCGCCAACCTCTGCTTCCAGGGCGTGATCAGCCGTATCGGCGGCGCCGGTTTTGCTGACTTCCAGCAGGATCTGGTGAACCTATCGAAACGCGCCTGGCTGGCACGTAAGCCGCTGGAACAGGGCGGCCTGCTGAAATATGTCCACGGGGGTGAGTATCACGCTTATAACCCGGACGTGGTGCGCACGCTGCAACAGGCGGTGCAGAGCGGCGAGTACAGCGATTATCAGCAGTATGCAGAGCTGGTGAATAACCGTCCGGCAGCGACGCTGCGCGATCTCATTGCCCTCAATCCAGGTGATGAAGCGGTCAGCATTGACGAGGTTGAACCCGCGTCTGAGCTGTTCAAACGTTTCGACACCGCGGCGATGTCTATCGGCGCGCTGAGCCCGGAAGCCCACGAAGCGCTGGCGGAAGCCATGAACAGCATCGGCGGCAACTCCAACTCCGGCGAAGGCGGTGAAGATCCGGCCCGCTATGGCACCAATAAAGTGTCCCGTATTAAGCAGGTGGCGTCTGGTCGCTTTGGCGTAACGCCTGCGTACCTGGTTAACGCCGACGTGATTCAGATTAAAGTCGCGCAGGGTGCGAAACCGGGTGAAGGCGGTCAGCTGCCGGGTGATAAAGTCACCCCATACATCGCTAAGCTTCGCTATTCAGTGCCGGGCGTGACGCTGATCTCCCCGCCGCCGCACCACGATATCTACTCTATCGAGGATCTGGCGCAGCTGATTTTCGACCTGAAACAGGTCAACCCGAAAGCGATGATCTCCGTGAAGCTGGTTTCCGAACCGGGCGTTGGCACCATTGCCACCGGCGTGGCGAAAGCCTATGCGGATCTGATCACCATCGCCGGTTACGACGGCGGCACCGGCGCAAGCCCGCTCTCCTCCGTGAAATACGCGGGTTGTCCGTGGGAGCTTGGCCTGGTGGAAACCCAGCAGGCGCTGGTCGCTAACGGCCTGCGTCACAAGATCCGTTTGCAGGTGGACGGCGGACTGAAAACCGGCCTCGACATCATCAAAGCGGCGATTCTGGGAGCGGAAAGCTTCGGCTTTGGTACCGGCCCAATGGTTGCGCTCGGCTGTAAATACCTGCGTATTTGCCACCTGAACAACTGTGCAACGGGCGTTGCTACCCAGGACGAAAAGCTGCGTAAAAATCACTACCACGGCCTGCCGTTCAAAGTGACCAACTACTTTGACTTCATCGCCCGTGAAACCCGCGAGCTGATGGCGCAGCTGGGCGTGAAGCGTCTGGTAGACCTGATTGGCCGTACCGACCTGCTGAAAGAGCTTGAGGGCTTCACGGCCAAGCAGCAGAAGCTGGAGCTGTCTAAGCTGCTGGAAACCGCTCAGCCGCATCCTGGCAAAGCGGTTTACTGTACCGAGAACAACCCGCCGTTCGACAACGGCGTTCTGAACGCACAGCTGCTGCAACAGGCGAAGCCGTATGTGGATGAGAAGCAGAGCAAAACGTTCTGGTTTGATATCCGCAACACCGACCGTTCCGTGGGTGCGTCCCTCTCCGGTTACATCGCGCAAACGCACGGTGACCAGGGTCTGGCGTCGGATCCGATTACCGCGCACTTCAGCGGTACCGCGGGTCAGAGCTTCGGCGTGTGGAACGCAGGCGGAGTTGAGTTATACCTGACCGGCGATGCCAACGACTACGTCGGAAAAGGCATGGCGGGCGGTCTGCTGGCGGTGCGTCCTCCGGTTGGTTCAGCCTTCCGCAGCCATGAAGCGAGCATCATCGGCAATACCTGTCTGTACGGCGCAACCGGCGGTCGTCTGTTTGCCGCGGGCCGTGCGGGCGAACGTTTTGCGGTGCGTAACTCCGGCGCCATCACCGTGGTGGAAGGCATCGGCGATAACGGCTGTGAATACATGACGGGCGGAATTGTGTGCGTCCTGGGTAAAACCGGCGTGAACTTTGGCGCGGGCATGACGGGCGGTTTTGCCTACGTCCTGGATGAAGACGGTGAGTTCCGCAAACGCGTGAACCCGGAGCTGGTGGAAGTGCTGGACGTTGATACGCTGGCCATCCACGAAGAACACCTGCGCGGTTTAATTACCGAACACGTGCAGCATACCGGCTCTTCGCGCGGCGAAGAGATCCTGGCCAACTGGCCGGCGTTCTCTGCGAAATTCGCGCTGGTGAAGCCGAAGTCCAGCGATGTTAAAGCCCTGTTGGGTCACCGTAGTCGTAGCGCAGCAGAGCTGCGCGTGCAGGCGCAGTAAGGAATTCAGATGAGCCAGAACGTTTACCAGTTTATCGACCTTCAGCGTGTTGATCCGCCAAAGAAACCGCTGAAGATCCGTAAAATTGAATTTGTTGAAATCTATGAGCCGTTTTCAGAAGGCCAGGCCAAAGCACAGGCAGACCGCTGCCTGTCCTGCGGTAACCCTTACTGCGAATGGAAGTGTCCGGTCCATAACTACATCCCGAACTGGCTGAAGCTGGCCAACGAAGGGCGTATTTTTGAAGCCGCCGAGCTGTCTCATCAGACCAACACCCTGCCGGAAGTGTGCGGCCGCGTGTGCCCTCAGGATCGTCTGTGTGAAGGCTCCTGTACGCTGAACGACGAGTTTGGCGCGGTAACCATCGGCAACATCGAACGCTATATCAACGATAAAGCGTTCGAGATGGGCTGGCGCCCGGATATGACCGGTGTGCGTCAAACCGACAAGCGCGTAGCGATTATCGGCGCGGGCCCGGCAGGCCTGGCCTGTGCGGACGTGCTGACCCGTAACGGCGTGAAGGCGGTGGTCTTTGATCGCCACCCGGAGATTGGCGGCCTGCTGACCTTCGGTATCCCGGCCTTCAAGCTGGAGAAAGAGGTGATGACCCGCCGCCGCGAAATCTTCACCGGCATGGGCATTGAGTTCAAACTCAACACCGAAGTGGGCCGCGACGTGCAGCTCGACGACCTGCTGAAAGATTACGACGCCGTGTTCCTGGGCGTAGGCACTTATCAGTCCATGCGCGGTGGTCTGGAGAACGAAGATGCGCCAGGCGTGTACGACGCGCTGCCGTTCCTGATTGCGAATACCAAACAGCTAATGGGCTACGGCGAGACCGCCGATGAGCCGTTCGTCAGCATGGAAGGCAAACGCGTGGTGGTGCTGGGCGGCGGTGATACCGCAATGGACTGCGTGCGTACCTCCATTCGCCAGAATGCGGCGCATGTCATCTGTGCCTACCGCCGTGACGAAGAGAACATGCCGGGCTCTAAGCGCGAAGTGAAAAACGCACGTGAAGAGGGCGTCGAGTTCCAGTTCAACATCCAGCCTCTGGGTATTGAAGTGAATGCCAACGGTAAAGTGAGCGGCGTGAAGATGGCGCGCACGGAGATGGGTGCGCCAGATGCGAAAGGCCGTCGTCGCGCGGAGATCGTGGCCGGTTCTGAACACGTGATCCCGGCTGACGCCGTGGTGATGGCGTTTGGTTTCCGTCCTCACAGCATGGAGTGGCTGGCGAAGCACAGCGTAGAGCTGGACTCTCAGGGCCGCATCATTGCGCCAGAAGGCAGCGATAACGCGTTCCAGACCAGCAACCCGAAAATCTTCGCCGGTGGCGACATCGTTCGCGGCTCTGACCTGGTGGTCACGGCGATTGCCGAAGGCCGTAAAGCGGCTGACGGGATCATGAACTTCCTGGAAGTGTAAGCCCCTCTGACTCCCCGGCAGAAGCATAAAGCGGAACGCTGGGGAGCCTGTTTTCAGTAGCCTACCCTTAAGTTAATGGTGCCTTTTTAAGCAAAAAAGCAGCGTAAATCCCGACGTAAACGTTTGCTTTCGTGAAAAAAATGTATATTATGCGGCGGATTTTTTGGCCAAAATTCAAGGAGGCGTTGTGTCGCAAGATAACAATTATAGCCAGGGCCCCGTCCCTCTGGCGGCGCGGAAAGGCGTGGTTCCACTCACTTTTGTGATGTTAGGGTTAACGTTTTTTTCCGCCAGTATGTGGACCGGAGGCACGCTCGGTACCGGTCTTTCCTATAATGATTTCTTCCTCGCAGTTCTCTTCGGCAATCTCCTCCTCGGTATTTACACTGCTTTTCTTGGCTACATTGGCGCAAAAACCGGCCTCTCAACCCATCTTCTTGCGCGTTACTCGTTCGGTATAAAAGGTTCCTGGCTTCCCTCCATGCTTTTAGGCGGTACGCAGGTAGGGTGGTTTGGCGTCGGCGTAGCGATGTTTGCCATCCCGGTGAGTAAAGCCACGGGCATCGACGTGAACATCCTGATTGCAGTTTCCGGCCTGTTGATGACGTTAACCATTTTTTTTGGCATCTCGGCACTGACGATTTTATCCATCATCGCCGTACCCGCTATCGTCATCCTGGGTAGCTACTCCGTCTGGCTGGCGGTGGACGGCGTGGGAGGATTGGACCACCTCAAATCCATTGTGCCGCAGACGCCGCTCAACTTTTCCAGCGCGCTGGCGCTGGTCGTAGGCTCGTTTATCAGCGCAGGCACGCTGACCGCCGACTTCGTCCGCTTTGGCCGCAATGCCAAAGGTGCCGTTCTGGTGGCGATGGTGGCATTTTTCCTTGGCAACTCGCTGATGTTTATCTTCGGTGCGGCAGGCGCTGCCGCCGTAGGACAGGCCGATATTTCTGACGTGATGATCGCCCAGGGACTGCTGCTGCCGGCCATTGTCGTTCTTGGCCTGAATATCTGGACCACCAATGACAACGCGTTGTACGCCTCTGGTCTGGGTTTCGCCAATATTACTGGTCTTTCCAGCCGTACGCTGTCGGTGGTTAATGGCATTATCGGTACGCTGTGCGCGCTGTGGCTATACAACAACTTCGTTGGCTGGCTGACCTTTTTGTCGGCAGCGATTCCGCCGGTTGGCGGGGTGATTATCGCCGACTACCTGATTAATCGCCGCCGCTATGCCAGCTTCGACCACGCAAAATTTGTGTCCGTTAACTGGATTGCCATTTTCTCGGTCGCCCTGGGTGTTGCTGCCGGGCACTACATTCCGGGAATTGTCCCCGTTAACGCAGTATTGGGTGGCGTCTTCAGCTATTTGGTGTTAAACCCATTCGCCAAACGTACCCTTGCTAATCCTTCGGAGGTTTCCCATGCAGAATAATTCCCTCACTATCCGTCAGGCCCGTTTGCAGGGGCAAGAGGGTTTATGGCAAATCACGATTGAGGACGGACGCTTCAGCCGTATCGATCCTCAGGAAACCGCCTCTGCGCCAGTCGGTCAGGTGCTGGACGCCGAATGCGGGCTGGTTATCCCTCCTTTCATCGAGCCGCATATCCATCTGGATACAACGCAAACGGCGGGTGAACCGAACTGGAACCAGTCCGGCACGCTTTTCGAGGGAATCGAGCGCTGGGCCGAACGCAAGGCGATGCTTACCCACGAAGACGTTAAAACTCGCGCGATGCAGACCCTGAAGTGGCAAATCGCCAACGGCATTCAGTACGTACGTACACACGTTGACGTCTCGGACCCCACCCTTACGGCACTGAAAGCCATGCTGGAGGTGAAGCAGGAAGTCGCCCCGTGGGTCGATATGCAAATTGTGGCATTCCCGCAGGAAGGCATTCTTTCTTATCCGAACGGTGAAGAACTGCTTGAGGAAGCCGTGCGTTTAGGGGCGGATGTCATCGGCGCAATCCCCCACTTTGAATTTACGCGTGAATATGGCGTTGAGTCGCTGCATAAAACGTTTTCCCTGGCCAGAAAGTACGACCGACTGATCGATGTCCACTGTGATGAAATTGATGATGAACAATCGCGCTTCGTTGAAACCGTTGCCGCACTGGCACATCGTGACGGAATGGGTTCACGCGTGACCGCCAGCCATACCACGGCGATGCACTCCTATAATGGCGCGTATACGTCCCGACTGTTCCGCCTGTTAAAAATGTCAGGCATTAACTTCGTGGCAAACCCGCTGGTTAACACGCATTTGCAGGGCCGTTTCGATACCTATCCCAAACGCCGAGGCATCACACGCGTCAAAGAAATGCTGGAAGCGGAGATCAACGTCTGCTTTGGTCATGACGACGTTTTCGATCCGTGGTATCCGCTGGGAACCGCGAATATGCTTCAGGTTCTGCATATGGGGCTGCACGTTTGCCAACTGATGGGTTACGGGCAAATAAATGATGGGCTTAACCTGATCACTACCCACAGCGCGAAAACGCTCGATTTGCAGGACTATGGCGTGCGCGTTGGGAATACAGCAAACCTGGTGATTCTCCCGGCAGAGAATGGGTTTGATGCAGTTCGTCGCCAGACGCCGGCACGATACTCTGTTCGCCACGGCAAGGTGATTGCCGAGACGGTGCCCAGCCAGACAACCTTGCACCTGACGCAGCCGGAAGCGGTGACGTTTAAGCACCAGAATATCGAATAACATTGCCGGATGGCGGCTGCGCCTTATCCGGCCTGCAAATTACGTTATGCCCGCAGGCCTGATAAGCGAAGCGCCATCAGGCCTATAAACTACGTATCCAGCAAGCGGGCGCGTACCTTCACCACGACTTTCTTTATCTCGCCTGGCTCAAGGATTGCGCATCCTGGCTTATGTGGCTCTCCCGGCATAAATACGGCGCACATCCCCGGCCGGAGGGTGACACACTGTTCACCTGCAATCTCACTGCACAACTGATAATCTTCTTCAGGATGAAAATCTTCACGCTGGCGTGCCGAGCCCGTCACGCCAAAGAGGATGCGCTCTTCTCCCGTCAATAACACCTGGATATCAATATATTGCTCATGCAGTTCCGCTTTCTTCTGGTCTGGAAACTGCGTGGCAAACGTCATCACGTTCATGAAGATATCCTCACCGCGAAGCTCATAACGTCCTGCCGCTTTTTCCAGCGGACGGGCAGCCAGCGCGAGGGTTAGCGCCTCCAGAAGAACGGGATGCAACCCCGTGGAGGGAAGCGTCCGAATCTCACCAAAAAACATCATCTTTCTCCCTGAGCCAACAGCGCCGCGCCCAGTAAGCCCGCATCGTGTCGATAGTGCGCGGCGGTTAATTCAACGTGATAAACAGAAGGATGCTCCTCAAGATACGCGCGGACCCGCGCCAGATACCCTCCTGCCAGCCCGATGCTGCCGCCAATCACCACGCGCTGGCAGTCCATCACCGCTTTCGTGTCGGCAATAAGCCGCGCCAGTACCTGTGCAGAACGTTGGACCAGTTCCGCCGCCTGTTTATTTCCCTCTGCCGCGCGCGCAAAAATCGTTTTTGCATCGCATCCTGCAAGCTCTCCCCTGGCTGCGGCGGCAATACCGCGACCAGACGCGATGGCTTCCACGCACCCCACGCGACCACAGCCGCATTGCGGGCCGTTTGGATCGGCGAGCGTATGCCCAAGATGCCCAGCCAGTCCGCCGCTTCCGGTCACGAGTTTCCCGTTACTGACTACGCCGCCCCCCACGCCCGTTGAAACAGTCAGGAATACCATGTCTTTAATTTCCTTCGCACTAACGTGATATTCCGCCCATGCCGCAGCCTGAGCATCATTGATCGCCAGGGTCGGCAAACCAGCAATGTCTTCGAGCGTCTGCACCAGCGGAAAATGGTGCAATCCTCCGAGATTTTGCGGGTTAATCGCCAGCAGATTGCCGTCCTGAATGATTCCGGTTGAGGCAATGGCCGCACGCGTTGCCTGGGTCTGTAACGGCTTGACCAGCTCAGCCAGCGCCTCACGCAGTGCGTCAGGCGTCTTACTGGCGGGCGTAGGGCATTCGCGTCGCGCGTGGATCTGTAAACCGTCATCCACCAGGGCGGCGGCAAGTTTAGTTCCACCTATGTCTATCGCCAGTGTCGTCATAGCACCGCCCCGCTCGGAAATGTTTTTATCCCGTTGTGACATACCTCATCCCTTACGAATGTGCCCGGTACAGGTCCGGGCAAGCGGATTAACTTTTGCTTTTCGCTAAAGCGCTTTTATCGCCGCCAAACGGGACGGCTCCGCTGAAAGGTTTACCGTCAATAGCGTCATGCGTACGCAGGGCTTCTGGCCTGATCCAGCGCTGAACGCGGGAGGGCATATCCAGACCAATAAGCAAGATCACCACAAACGTCAGGCCAAAAGAGAGCGATCCCAGGGCCGTGCCCAGCGCCATATCCTGCGACAGCAGCGCGCCAATCACCGGGGCAATCGCGCCGCCCAACGCGCCAACGTTGTAGGTAAAGCCCAGACCCGCCGCACGCTGGTCGGTATCGAAATAGCCGCCGATGAGTTTGGGTAAGATCCCGGAGATCCCCTGCCCCAGCATCTGCTGGAAAAAGAGTAACAAGCCCAACACCCAGACATTGGCGCCGCCGATCGCAAAGACGGGAACAATCAGGAGCTGTGAGGCCAACAGGCTACAGACATAGGCCTTGCGGGTGCCAAGCCAGTCACCGAGAAAACCACCCACGCAGCAGCCTACCGCCGCACCGAAGCCGCTAAAGAACAGCACCTTCGCCACCGTTGACGGATCATAGGCCAGGTCGGTTTTCAGATAAGTGGGTAATAGCGCCTGAATCGGCCAGGAGTAGAGAAAGGCGAAGAGCACGACAACCATCAACGTGACGCCCGTCGGCCAGCGTTTACCGCTGCTTTGCACCATAAAGCTGATAAAGACGATGGCGCAAAGCAGGCCGAGAATAACGACCAGCCCCGCGTTGTTGAGTTCGCCTGCAAAACAGAACCACAGCGCCGTACCGGCAAACAGCGTCATCGCCATATTGATGACGCGGTATTTGCCGCGATACAGAATATCAACCATGGTGCGCACCGGGACTTTGCCTTCGTGCTTCGCTTTCCAGTCCTCAGCTTCCGGAATATTTTTCCGCAGCCACAGGGCAAAGACGATGGGCAGAATGCCGATAAAGAACAGCGCCCGCCAGCCCCAGACGGGCACGACAAGGCTGTAGACCTGGGCCGCAACCACGGCGCCGACGGAGAAACCGGAAATCAGAAAACCACTCGCCTTGTTGCGCAGGTGCTTTGGCCAGCTTTCAATCACATAGGTTGCGCTGGAGCCATATTCCCCCGCCATCCCCATGCCTATCACCATGCGGGCGATAAACAGGGTGACGTAACCCGGCGCAAAACCGCAGGCCAGCGTACCGCAGGAAAAGAGCACGATGCTGGTGATCATCGCCAGCTTGCGGCCATAGCGGTCGCCCATGGCGCCCAGCAGCAGGCCGCCGAACCAGCGCGATATAAAGGCCGCCGAAATCAGGCTCGCCGCTTCCACTGTCGTCAGGGCAAACTCGCTTTTTATTTCTGTCAGGACTAAGGCTATCAATACAAAATCGAAGCCATCAAGCAGATATCCCAGCCAGGCGGCGGAGAAGGCGCGCCACTGAGGACGGGTAAGATGGCGGTACCACGGGATGCTTTGGGTAGACTTACTCATTTCACTCTCCCGACGATTTCTCTGTCGTTTTGCCGGATGGCGGCTGCGCCCCCGGCGATGTGTTAGCGTTTTTCCGCCATTAGCTGCTCCGCCAGCGCTTTCAGCGCTGGCGCGAATTTTTCATCCACAGGGGCAAACGGCTTACGGCACAGCGGCACGGATACCACGTCCATATAGTGCAGAACCGTTTTCAGACCACGGAACACCCCGGCTTTAATCAGCAGATCGATCACCTTGTTGCATTCGCTTTGCAGGCGCTGTGCGGTGGCGTTATCCCCTTCACGAACCGCTTTAGCGATCGCCTGGTAGCGCCAGCCCATAATGTTGTAGGTGCTGCCGATCCCCCCGTCCGCGCCGGCCAGCAGGCCGGAGGCGAAGATCTCGTCATAGCCGTTGTAGAGCACCAGATCCGGATGTTCGCGACGGATCTGCTCCATCTGGAAGAGATCGCCGGAGGTTTGCTTCAGCGCGCCGACGCCGGGGAGCGTTACCAGCGTGTTGATCTGATCCAGGCTTAACTTCACGCCGCTTAACGCCGGAATGTTATAGACCACCATCGGCAGACCATCCGCCGAATCAATAATTGCACGGTAATGATCGCAATGTTCTTCAAAGCTAAAGGGATAGTAAAACGGTGTGACGGCGGATACAGCGTCAAAACCGAGGCGGGCGGCGGCCATGGCTAACTGCTGGCTTTCCGCCGTGCTGACGCAGCCAACATGGGCGATGAGCGTGATTTTCCCCTTCGCCTCTTCCGCCACAATCTCCATCACCTGCTCTCGTTCCGAAAGGCTCTGTACAAAGGCCTCTCCCGTTGAACCGCCGACGTACAGCCCATCGATACCCTGTTCAATATTGAACCGCACCAGACGGCGCAGGCTTTCTTTATCCAGCATCTGCTCAGAGTTAAACGGGGTCAGGAGTGCGGCCATTACGCCGCGTAATTGCGTTGCCATAGTTACCTCAATCGATCGTGTGTTTGTTATAACGACATACCTTTATACCTGTTATACCAGATCAATTAAGCAGCAGTAGAATACAGAACGCTTATATTGCGATCTGCTTCACTAAAGGATCGTTATTTTTTGGCTTTTGAATGCTGGCCGAAAGCGTGCCAGGTGGCGGAGACGCTGTTAAGGTGAGTTTGCAACGCCCGATCCGCTTCATCGGGATCGCGGCGGCGGATCGCATCCACAATTGCGATATGCTGGCGATAGCTGACTTCATTATGCTGATAAAGCTCTGCGTCCGGCACTTTAGGACGCGCCGCAATTAACCAGTCAAGCAGCGCAACGTGGATCGCATTGAAGATCGGATTGCCGGGGATCTCCGCCAGCACGCGGTGAAAATCGACATCGGAACGAATAAATAGCGTGTTGTCATCCAGGGACTGGCTGTTGATCTCCAGGGCTTTCGTGAGCTGCGCAATCTGATCGTCAGTGGCATATTCTGCGGCATAACGAACAAGGCTGGATTCAAAGAACAGGCGAAGCTGCTCGAAATGGGCAATACCGCCGGGCTGGGTCAGAAAGTCTTTCGCCATTCCCGACAATTCACTGATGATGGTATCGGCAGACGGCATGGTTACGCGGGCACGTTCACCGTTGTTAATCTGCACCAGCCCTTTACGCTTTAGCGCCGCCAGCGCTTCGCGCACCGAGGGGCGACCCACGTTGAAGAACTCCATCAGTTCGCGCTCGGAGGGTAACTGCTCTCCCTGGGCAAATTCCTTCCGACGGATCATCTGCTCCAGCTCTTCTTCCACCATATCAGACAGTTTTTTGCGCGCCAGCGGCCGACGGCGCAGGCTGCGACCAATGGTTTCATCAGAGTTTTCAGCTTTAAGATCAGTCGGTTTCATTGCAGTCCGGTGCCATTGAAGGAAAACAGTTCATCATAACACAGGAAATTAGAGGGGGCGAAAAGGGACCGAAAGCAAAACAGGCCCGTCGGGCCTGTTGGTTTATTTCACAACGCGCAGTGCGGGACGACCACCGCGTGGTGGTGGCTCGTCATCCGGATCGGTGTCATCATTATGATCGGGTTTATCGCCATCGATGACAGACATTACCGTGTCGCTTTCGCGTTCATCGGATGCCTCATCATCATTCAGGCTGGCAACCTCTTCATCATAAGCCGCTTCCGGCTCAAACATGGTGCCCGCACCGTTTTCACGGGCGTAGATAGCCAGCACAGCTGCCAGCGGCACGGAAACCTGACGCGGCACGCCGCCGAAGCGCGCATTAAAGCGCACTTCGTCGTTCGCCAGCTCCAGGTTACCCACTGCGCGTGGCGCAATATTCAGTACAATCTGTCCGTCGCGCGCGTATTCCATTGGAACCAGCACGCCCGGCAACGTCACATCCACAACCAGGTGCGGCGTGAGCTGGTTATCCAGCAGCCATTCATAGAAGGCGCGCAGCAGATACGGACGGCGTGGTGAAAGTTGTGACATTTCCACAGTCATTAGCCTCGGCCGAGACGCATTTCACGTTCCGGTTCAGTTAAAGATGCCAGGAAAGAGTCGCGTTCAAAGACGCGAGTCATATAGCCTTTCAGCTCTTTCGCGCCAGGGCCGCTGAACTCTACGCCCAGGGTTGGCAGACGCCACAGCAACGGAGCCAGGTAGCAATCGACCAGGCTGAACTCATCGCTCAGGAAGAAAGGCTTCTGACCAAAGACTGGCGCGATTGCCAGCAGCTCTTCACGCAGCTGTTTACGTGCAGCATCCGCTTCAGAAGAGGAACCGTTGACGATAACATTCATCAGCGAGTACCAGTCTTTCTCGATACGCTGCATGTACAGGCGGCTTTCACCACGCGCAACAGGATAAACAGGCATCAGCGGCGGATGCGGGAAACGCTCATCCAGGTATTCCATAATGATACGGGATTCCCACAGGGTCAGCTCGCGATCCACCAGCGTCGGTACGCTTTGGCTCGGGTTGAGATCGATCAGATCCTGAGGCGGGTTATCCTTTTCCACATGCTCGATCTCAAAACTGACACCCTTCTCGGCCAGCACGATACGAACCTGATGGCTATAAATGTCAGTAGGACCAGAAAACAGCGTCATTACCGAACGTTTGTTGGCAGCGACAGCCATGAAAACCTCCAGGTATATTCAGAATTTTTACTGCTACCAGCCCAACGGGGCCAGCCAGATGATGTATCGCCCATCCCAGAGAAGACACATTGTTCAAGAATCGAACAAAAATCGAGTATTCACCGATATTTGGGCAGAAAATTGGATGATAGTTTACCAGATTTTGATGGCTTTGTGGTGAGGGGATTCCGGAAATGTGGAAAAAGAGAAGATATATGAAATGTTACTGTGGATAACCTGCGCATTATCCATAAAAAAACCCGCCGAAGCGGGTTTTTCGCCAATCGTTCTGCGTAAGCAGAATGGATTAACGTTTGGAGAACTGTGGACGACGACGTGCTTTACGCAGACCCACTTTCTTACGTTCAACCTGACGAGCGTCACGAGTAACGAAGCCAGCTTTACGCAGTTCAGAACGCAGGGATTCGTCGTACTCCATCAGCGCGCGGGTGATACCGTGACGGATCGCACCTGCCTGACCGGAGATACCACCACCTTTAACGGTGATGTACAGATCCAGTTTTTCTACCATATCAACCAGTTCCAGCGGCTGGCGAACTACCATGCGGGCAGTTTCGCGACCGAAGTATTGTTCCAGAGAACGCTGGTTGATTACGATTTTACCACTGCCCGGTTTGATGAAAACGCGAGCTGCGGAACTTTTGCGGCGACCAGTGCCGTAGTATTGATTTTCAGCCATTGCCTATAATCCCGATTAGATGTCAAGAACTTGCGGTTGCTGTGCCGCGTGGTTGTGCTCGTTGCCTGCGTAAACTTTCAGTTTACGGAACATAGCACGACCCAGCGGGCCTTTTGGCAGCATGCCTTTAACCGCGATTTCAATCACACGCTCAGGACGGCGGGCAATCATCTCTTCAAAGGTCGCTTCTTTGATACCACCGATGTGGCCGGTGTGGTGGTAGTACATTTTGTCAGTACGCTTGTTGCCGGTAACAGCAACTTTGTCAGCGTTCAGAACGATGATGTAATCACCGGTATCAACGTGCGGAGTGTATTCCGCTTTATGCTTACCGCGCAGGCGACGAGCCAGTTCAGTAGCCAGACGGCCCAGAGTTTTACCGGTCGCGTCAACAACATACCAGTCGCGCTGTACGGTTTCTGGTTTAGCTGTAAAAGTTTTCATTAAAAGCTTACCCAAATAATAAGTTACACGTTGGTGAACACCCAAACGTTTAGTCAGTTGAGGTTCACACGACAAAGTCCGGCAAACCTACCCCTTCGAATAGCACATGCCGACACATAGAAAGTTTCGGGAAAAAAACCTTCTCGTAACGTGGGGTCGCAAGATTATAGAGAAGTTGAGGTCAAAGATCGACCCTTAAATGTGATTTGGAATGGGTTTTTCGGGGTCAGGTATTGTGCGGTCTGGTGCCCTCACCCCCAGCCCCTCTCCCACGGGGAGAGGGGAGCATTTATTACGGCATATGCTCACGCTTGAGGTACTCTTCGCTCTGCATCTCTTGCAGGCGCGACAGGCAGCGCTGGAACTCAAACTTCAGGCGCTCGCCCTGATAAACCTCATATAAAGGCACCTCGGCGCTGACCACCAGCTTAACGTGGCGCTCGTAAAACTCATCTACCAGCGCGATGAAGCGGCGCGCTTCGCTCTCCATGAGTGGGGTCATAACGGGCACATCCCACAACATAACGGTATGGAACAGACGCGAAAGTGCAATGTAGTCATGCTGGCTGCGGGCGTCCACGCAGAGCGTTGCAAACGAGACGGCCAGCGTCTGGTTTTCTACGCCAAGCGTCGGCAACGGACGATGATTAATCTCCAGCGCTGGCGCGTTACCCCGCGGCGCTCCCGCCAGCGCCAGCCACAGTTTATCCATCTCGCGGGCTGTGTCGGCGTTCAACGGCGAAAGCCACAGGTGTGCCTGCGTTAATGTGCGCAGTCGATAATCGACGCCGGCATCGACGTTCATGATGTCGCAGTGCTGTTTGATAGCATCAATGGCCGGCAGGAAACGCGCCCGCTGGAGACCATTGCGATAAAGCTCATCCGGCGGGATATTGGAGGTCGCCACCAGAGTGATCCCACGCGCAAACAGCGCTTTCATGAGGCCCCCCAACAGCATGGCATCCGTAATATCGGAAACAAAGAACTCGTCGAAGCAGAGCACGTCCGTTTCCGCCTTAAAGCGATCGGCCACAATGTCCAGCGGGTCGGTTTCGCCCTGGAGCGCCGTCAGCTCTTCATGGACCCGCAGCATAAAACGGTGAAAGTGCAGGCGCTGCTTACGCGTGCCGGGCAGGCTCTGGTAGAACATGTCCATCAGCCAGGTCTTACCCCGCCCAACGCCGCCCCACATATATAAGCCACGAACCGGTGCGTTCACCGTGGGCTCTTTTTTGCCCAGTAAACGGCCGAATGCCGCCTTCAGCCCACTGCTCTGCACCGCATCGGCGGATTTCGCCAGAAGTTCCTGATAAATAGTGTCCAGGCGGTTAACCGCTTCACGCTGGACATCATCCGGCTGGTGTGTGCCCTCGCTCAGGGCCAGTTGGTAACGCGATGAAGGGGACAGGTTTTGCATGATGTTGTTGTTATTCCTTTAGTTAAACCTCACCAGCGCGCGTGGCTGATGAAAAAAAGGCCGTTCTACACTACGCGATGATACGTCAGGATTCCACTTCTGCGGAAATAGCGGTTATAGTGGCATAATCAGGCACAGGCAGGAGCCGAGCCAACACCCTACGGAACAACAAGACAACGGGAGAAGTTCATGACCTGGGAATATGCGCTAATCGGTTTAGTCGTCGGCATCATCATTGGTGCTGTGGCCATGCGTTTCGGTAACCGCAAATTGCGTCAGCAGCAGTCACTGCAATACGAACTGGAAAAGAACAAAGCCGAACTGGAAGAATATCGCGAAGAGCTGGTCAGCCACTTTGCCCGTAGCGCTGAGCTGCTGGACAACATGGCGACAGATTATCGCCAGCTCTACCAGCACATGGCGAAAAGCTCCAGCAGCCTGCTGCCGGAAATGACCGCGGAGACCAACCCCTTCCGCAATCGTCTGGCTGATTCTGAAGCCGGTAACGATCAGGCTCCGGTTCAGATGCCACGCGACTATTCAGACGGCGCGTCCGGCCTGCTGCGCGGTGGCGTAAAACGCGATTAATCGCACAACCTGAATAAATTTTACGGGCGCACCTTATGCGCCCATCCTTTCTTCCCTTCCCCAGCTATTATTTAGTCAAACACCTCATTGTTCAGCGGTTGAAAATTCAATAACATCAAGATGTTTTTGGGGCCGTTCTTTTTCATTCCAGGATACGAGAGTCAGCATCAATGAAGAAAAAAAACCAGCTGTTGAGCGCCTTAGCGTTAAGTGTCGGGTTATCTCTCTCGGCGTCCTTCCCCGCCAGTGCGGCACTGCCTTCGCAGGTGCCTGGACAAGAAGCCATTCCCAGCCTTGCGCCGATGCTTGAAAAAGTCCTGCCTGCGGTAGTCAGCGTTCAGGTGGAAGGGACGGCACGCCAAAGCCAGCGTATTCCTGAAGAGCTGAAGAAATATTTTGGCGAAGATGCGCCGGATCAGCAGGCTCAGCCCTTTGAAGGCCTGGGCTCAGGGGTGATTATCGACGCGGCTAAGGGCTATATCCTGACCAATAACCACGTGATCAGCCAGGCCGATAAAATCAGCGTTCAGCTGAACGATGGCCGGGAGTTTGACGCCAAACTGATCGGCGGTGACGATCAGAGTGATATCGCCCTGCTACAGGTGCAAAACCCCAGCAATCTGACCCAGATCGCCATTGCAGATTCCGATAAGCTACGCGTCGGTGATTTTGCCGTCGCGGTCGGTAACCCGTTCGGCTTAGGCCAAACCGCCACCTCCGGGATTGTCTCCGCCCTGGGGCGCAGCGGCCTGAATCTCGAAGGGCTGGAAAACTTCATCCAGACCGACGCCTCCATCAACCGGGGCAACTCCGGCGGTGCGCTGCTTAATCTGAACGGCGAGCTGATCGGCATCAACACCGCTATCCTCGCGCCAGGCGGCGGCAGCATCGGGATTGGTTTTGCCATTCCGAGTAACATGGCGAAAACCCTGTCTCAACAGCTGATTCAGTTTGGCGAGGTTAAGCGCGGTCTGCTGGGCATCAAAGGCATGGAGATGAGCGCCGATATCGCCAAAGCCTTTAAGCTCAACGTCCAGCGCGGGGCGTTTGTCAGCGAAGTGCTGCCCAACTCAGGCTCTGCGAAAGCGGGCGTGAAATCCGGCGACATTATTGTCAGCCTGAACGATAAACCGCTGAGCAGCTTCGCTGAATTACGATCACGTATTGCCACCACGGAGCCGGGCGCTAAAGTGAAGCTGGGCCTGATCCGTGAGGGCAAACCGCTGACCGTGGAAGTGACGCTGGACAAAAGCACCTCCTCTTCCGCCAGCGCAGAACAGATCTCCCCGGCTCTACAGGGCGCTACGCTGAGCGACGGTCAGCTTAAAAACGGCACGAAGGCATTTCTGTCACTACCGTTGAGAAGAGCAGCCCGGCCGCGCAGGCAGGTTTACATCAGGACGACGTGATCGTGGGCGTGAACCGCACTCGCGTGCAGTCTATTGCCGAAATGCGTAAGGTGCTGGAGAGTAAACCGGCGGTCATTGCCCTGCAAATTATCCGTGGCAACGACACCCTCTACATTTTACTGCGTTAACCATTTGCGACTCCGGACATCGCCGCTGCGTGTGATGTCCGGATAACTCATGTTATGCTGCAAACCGTTCCTTTTTTAACGACACACGCATCATGCTTTTAAAGCTCTTTCGTTCAATTGTCATTGGTTTGATCGTTGCCGGTCTGCTGCTGGTGGCTATGCCATCTTTACGCCAGTTCAACAAACTGTCGGCTCCTCAGTTCGACAGCACGGATGAAACGCCTGCAACGTACAATCAGGCGGTACGCCGTGCCGCCCCCGCCGTGGTTAACGTCTATAACCGCGGGCTTAACAGTTCCGCTCATAACCAGCTGGAGATCCGCACGCTCGGTTCCGGTGTGATCATGGATGACCGGGGCTACATCATCACCAATAAACACGTCATTAACGATGCCGACCAGATTATCGTCGCCTTACAGGATGGCCGCGTGTTTGAAGCCCTGCTGGTGGGGTCGGACAGCCTTACCGACCTGGCGGTGCTGAAGATCAACGCCACAGGCGGTCTGCCGACAATCCCGATTAATCGCAAACGCACCCCGCACATCGGCGATGTGGTGCTGGCGATCGGTAACCCGTACAACCTGGGCCAGACCATCACTCAGGGGATCATCAGCGCGACCGGTCGAATCGGCCTGAACCCGTCAGGGCGGCAGAACTTCCTGCAAACCGATGCCTCAATCAACCACGGTAACTCCGGCGGTGCGCTGGTGAACTCTCTCGGCGAACTGATGGGCATTAACACCCTCTCGTTCGACAAGAGCAACGACGGCGAAACGCCGGAAGGGATTGGCTTTGCCATTCCGTTCCAGCTGGCGACCAAGATCATGGACAAGCTGATCCGTGATGGCCGCGTGATCCGTGGCTACATCGGTATTGGCGGGCGTGAAATCGCGCCGATGCATACGCAGGGCGGTGGTATCGATCAGATCCAGGGGATTGTGGTCAACGAAGTGGCGCCTGGCGGCCCGGCGGCCAACGCAGGTATCCAGGTGAACGACGTTATCCTTTCCGTCAACGGTACGCCAGCGGTCTCTGCGCTGGAAACCATGGACCAGGTGGCTGAGATTCGCCCGGGCTCCATCATCCCTGTTGAAGTCATGCGTAATGACAAGAAGCTGACGATTCAGGTCACCATCCAGGAATACCCGGCCACTAACTGACGGGCATAAAAAAACGGAGCTTAACGCTCCGTTTTTTTTACCGGGATAAGATCACTTGTTAACGAATTCTTCGCCCAGCGTAATGTCTTTCTTCAGCGTATCCAGCATGCCTTCCATCGCGTTTTGCTCAAACGCGCTCAGCGTGCCGATAGACTTACGCTCTTCAACACCGTTTTTACCCAGCAGCAGCGGCTGAGAGAAGAAGCGCGCGTGTTCACCGTCGCCTTCAACATAGGCGCATTCAACAACGCCTTTTTCGCCCTGCAACGCGCGAACCAGAGACAGGCCGAAACGTGCCGCCGCCTGGCCCATAGACAGGGTTGCAGAACCGCCACCCGCCTTCGCTTCCACCACTTCGGTGCCTGCGTTCTGAATACGTTTGGTCAGGTCAGCCACTTCCTGCTCGGTGAAGCTCACGCCCGGGATCTGCGACAGCAGAGGCAGGATGGTCACGCCAGAATGACCGCCGATAACCGGCACTTCCACTTCCGTTGGCTGCTTGCCTTTCAGCTCAGCCACGAAGGTATTGGAGCGGATGATATCCAGCGTAGTTACGCCGAACAGTTTGTTCTTGTCGTAAACGCCCGCTTTCTTCAGCACTTCTGCTGCGATAGCAACGGTGGTGTTCACCGGGTTGGTGATGATCCCGATGCACGCTTTCGGGCAGGTTTCAGCAATCTGCTGAACCAGGTTTTTCACGATGCCCGCGTTGACGTTGAACAGGTCTGAACGATCCATACCCGGTTTACGCGCAACACCCGCGGAGATCAGCACCACGTCGGCACCCTGCAACGCAGGACGCGCATCTTCACCGGAGAAGCCTTTGATTTTCACAGCTGTCGGGATGTGGCTCAGGTCAACCGCCACACCTGGGGTTACCGGAGCAATATCGTACAGGGAGAGTTCTGAGCCTGAAGGCAGTTGGGTTTTCAGTAGTAGGGCAAGCGCCTGGCCGATACCACCAGCAGCGCCGAGGACTGCGACTTTCATCCTAAACTCCTTATTATGGTTAACTTAAGTATCTGTAACTCCGTTGCGGCGACCATAATTCAGCACGTCATTAATTACAATTTTCATCGCTAAAGAATTTGAGGTCGCACGTCTTTCGCCTTCACCTGAATACTATCGGGATGCAGGCAACAACGAATTAAGAGGGGGTTACAATACACCCTGCCACGCCACCAAAACAACATCATTTTGATAACATTTAATTTACTTTTAAGCTTATTTGCGCGGCGTGACCCAGGCATGTTTTCCGATAACGAAATCTGATAAAATCTCTCCCTTTCATAACATTATTTCAGCCTGGTGCCAGGTAGATAATTTGCATAAAAATTCATCCACATGCATAATAATGTTGTTTCTATCGTCATATTCCGGGTGACTTATGCGAAGCTCGTCTAAGCAAGAAGAATTAGTGAAGGCGTTTAAAGCGCTACTCAAAGAAGAGAAATTCAGTTCTCAGGGAGAAATTGTTCAGGCGTTGCAGGAACAAGGCTTCGACAACATCAACCAGTCGAAGGTCTCTCGCATGTTAACCAAGTTTGGTGCGGTGCGTACGCGCAACGCCAAAATGGAAATGGTTTATTGCCTGCCTGCTGAACTTGGCGTGCCAACGACCTCCAGCCCGCTGAAAAACCTGGTTCTGGACATCGACTATAACGATGCCGTGGTCGTGATCCACACCAGCCCGGGCGCAGCCCAGCTGATTGCCCGCCTGCTGGACTCGCTGGGTAAAGCAGAGGGGATCCTCGGGACCATCGCCGGCGATGACACCATTTTTACCACCCCGGCAAATGGTTTCTCGGTGAAAGACCTCTACGAAGCGATTCTGGTCCTGTTCGAACAGGAGCTGTAATTGTCTGCCCCGTAGCGCCTGGCTGCGGGGATCATTCTGCTTTTACCGCGTTTTACCCTGCTTTTCTCTGCCTGCTACTTTTGCAAATAGTGCTTTTTACCGCCTGTTAACATTCATTCAGTGAATGATCTGCCGCAAAATCGCACAAAAAATCAAATTACCATACGCCTTTGATTTACATAAGAAAAAACCACAAACCTCGCATTGTGACGCCCTTTTTTATGCATTCTCGTTATAAAAAATGAATTTTTTAACGCGTAATAACAGACGAAACCATTAGTCTGGTATTAATTTTTTGCGTGATTAGTGTATACTTGATTTTGTGATGAGGGTCACAGAACAAAGACCCCAGTAAAATAATTGACGAGGTAAATAATCATGAAAATTAAAACCACTGTAGCTGCCCTGAGCGTACTGTCAGTCCTGTCATTCGGTGCGTTTGCAGCCGACACCATCAATGCTGAACAGGCACAATCCCGTCAGGCTATCGGGACTGTTTCTGTTGGCGCCATCGGTACGTCTCCGATGGACATGCACGAAATGCTGAACAAAAAAGCGGAAGAACAGGGTGCGTCATCCTATCGCATCATCGAAGCGCGCAGTGGCGACCACTGGCACGCTACCGCAGAACTGTACAAATAAACCCTCGTCGTATCTCATCATACGACTTGCCCCTGACCTCCCGGTCAGGGGCTTTTTTATCACTGGCGCACGTTGAAACGCAGTTGCCCTTCCAGCTCCTCCTCCGCTTCATCAAACAATAAAATCAATGCACCAAAGCGTCTGCGTAGTTTTTCAGGCAGATGGGTAAATTCGATTTCCAGCGGTAACGGCAGACGATCGCCGGTAACCACATCCCACAGCATATCAAGATTGCTTACGCTGCCCCGCTCCAGGTCGAACGCCCGAATAAACTCGCGATAGAAGTCTTCCTGACTCTCAATTTCGTCAAAATCAAAGGTATAAATTTTCATTGCCAGCCACCCGGTACAGGCGGGCGGCAAATGCCGCCCTGTCTATTATAATCCCCCGATATGCAGGGTTTTGACTTCCAGAAACTCCTCCAGCCCCAGCACGGACCCTTCGCGGCCCAGCCCGGACTCTTTTACGCCCCCAAACGGACCCAGCTCGGTCGAGACCGCACATTCATTAATTCCGATCATGCCGCTCTCAATGGCCTGCGAGACGCGGAACACGCGCGAGAGATTCTGGGTATAAAAGTAGGCTGCCAGCCCGTAAGGCGTATTGTTAGCGCGCATAACCACTTCGTCTTCCGACGTGAAGCGGAAGCAGGCGGCAACGGGACCAAAGGTCTCCTCTTCTGCCAGCTTCATGCCTTCATGGCAGTCACCGAGTACGGTTGGCATCCAGAAGTTGCCGCCAAGTTCGTGCGGTTTACCCCCAGCCAGCACCGTGGCGCCCTTCGCTACCGCATCTTCGACGTGCTCACGGACTTTTTCGACAGCCGAAGGCTCAATCAGCGGGCCGACAACGACGCCCTCGTCCAGACCGTTACCCACCTTCAGCGCCTTCACCGCATCGGCAAGTTGATTGACAAACTTGTCATAGACCGTCTCCTGAATATAGAAACGGTTTACGCTGACGCAGACCTGCCCGGCGTTACGGAACTTATTGGCGATCGCGCCTTTGACGGCGGCCTCAATATCCGCGTCCTCGAAAACGATATATGGCGCATTACCGCCCAGCTCCATCGATACCTTTTTCATGGTCTCTGCGGAATTGCGAACCAGCGTTTTCCCGACGGCGGTTGATCCGGTAAACGAGATTTTGCGCACGTCATGGCTGGCCATAATGGCGTCACTAATTTCTGAGGTGCTCCCCGCGACCGCATTCAGCACACCATCCGGCACACCGGCCTGCTTCGCCAGCGTCAGCAGCGCAAAGGCGCTCAGCGGCGTGTTGTTTGCAGGCTTGATGACGCCGGTACATCCTGCTGCCAGCGCCGGGCCGAGCTTACGGGTGAGCATGGCCATCGGGAAATTCCATGGCGTGATAGCAGCAACCACCCCGACAGGTTCACGAGTGGCCAGAATACGGGAGCCGGGTTTAACCGGAGGAATGATTTCACCGTTGGCGCACTTGGCCTGCTCGGCAAACCACTGAATGAAGCTGGCAGCGTAGTCCACCTCACCTTCAGCCTCTTTCAGCGGCTTGCCCTGCTCGGTAGTCATCAGTCGCCCGAGCCAGCTTTTATTCTCGATAATCAGTTCATACCAGCGATAGAGGATCGTGGAGCGCTCTTTTGCCGTTTTTGCGCGCCATGCGGGAAAGGCCTTCGTCGCGGCCGCAATGGCCTCTTCGGTTTCGGCTTTCCCTGCTTTCGCCACTTTCGCGACCACCTCGCCCGTGGCCGGGTTTAGCACATCAAACGTGGTGTCGAGTGTTTTCCAGATACCGTTAACCAGATACCCGGTCTGAAAAAGGATACTGTCCTGAAGAGCCTGGGTTGTCATGTGTCCTCCCTTCCTGAATGTTTGAACCTGCAAGAATAAGTATAGCCACAAAAAAACCGACGCTTTTGGCGTCGGTTTTCTCTTCGTTAGCTGTCTGTCAGCGCATTCTGGTAGCGGTGCAGCATAAACACCAGCCGCTCTACCGGCTCGGTAACCTGCGGCGGCGCTTCCCAGATCCGCAGTTTCTCCTGGTAGATATCCAGCTCCTCCAGCAGTTGCTTAAAGTAGCGGCGACGTTTGTCATCACTCGATGCCGATATCACATGGTCCGCCGTTCGCCGTAGCTGGCGGTGGAAAGCGGACAAATCATCATTGATCGGCACTGGCGCGTTCCGCAGACGCTGGTGCGCGATAATCATGGTTAACGCCAGGCGGAAGCGGGCGACATCGCCCGGGAATTTATTCAGCAACAGGAACAGCTGTTGATAGAGCGCCGGCAGGTGGTTCTCCTTGCGCCGCGCGGTGTTGGTAGTCAATGACGATACGGCGGCCGACACAAACTGATTCAGCAGCACACGCCCTGTCCGCGCCTGAGAGTTATCCCGCACCAGCAGGATCACCATCATCGCCAGGAAACAGCCCACCAGCTGACCTAATGCGCTATCCAGGAACTGGCTGAAATGGAAGGTCATCGGGTTATCCAGCACGATGATGTTAATCGTGCTCGCCAGCGCACCCAACGATCCCAGACGGCGTTTTTGTACCTCAATCCCGATAAAGAACGCCATCACCGCCAGGCTGATGCAGAGCAAAAGCATGCTTTGCTGCGTCGAGGGAATAATCACCAGGAAGTAGAGCGCACCAATGGGTAACGCCGCAATGGTGCCATACAGAAAATCGATCGCGACCATGCGCGGGTTGGGCAGACGCATCGCCAGCGCGGTGACGACGGCAATCATCACCATCGCGCCGCTGCCGGACGTCCAGCCGGTCCACAGCCAGAACAGCGTGCCGAGTATACAGGCCAGGGTGGTACGCCAGAAGTTAACCATCGCATGGTGGCGCTCGGCGGACTCCGGTTTGATCACCACTTCGCCCTGTAACACCTCTTCTTCCGCCGCACTGATTTTGGTGTTGCTAATCACGCCGCGTTTCAGGAGCAGGTAGCGCGTTGCGGCGCCAACCCAGGTATAAATGGTGACTGGCGTATCCCGTTCTCCTGTCCAGGCAATCACACGACGCATGCGTTTAAGCTGTCGATGCACGTCCTGCACCGTCTCCACGGGCTCATCAAACAGTTCGCGGAAAGTATCCGTTACCACTTCGGGGCGGGTGTTCTGAATCAGGTAGGTTTCACACGCCTGGGTGATCAGCGTTAACGAGACGGTATTGATCGCTTTCAGACGACGATTGGCCCGCTCCCAGCGGGAAGACTCCATGTTGAGATTACTGCGCATCCCTTCCAGCGCCTGCGTGCGGCGCACCAGCGCGCTCCAGGCCTTGTCGACCTCTTCGCTGTCGCCGTGCTTAATGCACAGCTGCATAAGCTGGTACTGAGCAACAATCAGCGCGTCCAGCTCACGATCGACTTCCTGCTTGATGGATCGCGGAGAGAAGAGCAGATCTGCGACAATCGCGCAGACGATACCAATGACAATCTCGCTACAACGTTCCACGGCGAACTGCGGAGCAAGCAGCGGTTCACTCTGAATGGTGATGATAATAATCAGCGCGGTATACCCCGCCAGACCCCAGGCGTACGAGTTCTCCACCTTCACCAGCGAAGAGACCCAGGTGCAAAAACCCGCCCAGATACAGCACACAATCAGCATCAGCAGCGGCGTGCGGATCATCAGGATGATAATGGTCAGGGCGGCGATACAGCCGATAAAGGTGCCGATAATACGCAGCATCCCGCGATAGCGAATTGCCCCGGAGTAAGGTTCGCCACCCGCCGCGAAGGCTGGACCCGCGGCGACGATCGCGGCGGTCAGAACGGCCCAGCGCGGCGTTTCAAGCTGGAAATGGAAGCCAACAAACAGCGCCAGCACAATGGCGCATGCCAGCTTCACGGCGAAGCGGATGTGCTGGCTGGCGATGGAAAAAATGCCCATAGCGATCAACCAAACTCGCGCAGGCGATGGGCGATTTGACGGAAGATAGAATCCTGGCTGGCATCACGGTCTTTTTCACCCGTGATCACCACCGTCGCGGTGGTGCCTGCGGGCCAGAGGTTGCTCTGCTGCTCATCCAGACGAATGCGTACCGGTACGCGCTGCGCCAGGCGAACCCACTCGAGGTTAGAATCGACGGTCGCCATCCCTTTTGTATCATTGGTACTGCTGGAGTTGGTCACCCCCGCGGCCACGCTGTCCACGGTTCCCTTCAGGACCCGGTTGCTGCCGAGCGGCGTGATTTCGGCGCGATAGCCCGGACGCACGCCTTCCAGCTTGGTTTCTTCCATATAGGCGAGGACGTAGAAGGAGTTCTGTTTCACCAGCGCCACGGCAGTTGAGCCGCGCGTGATAAACTCACCCGCATAGACGTTGAGGTTGGTCACCCAGCCATCGGACGGCGCGCGGATAACGGTACGTTCCAGATCGAGCTTCGCCAGATCGCGCGTCGCCTGCGCTTTTGCCAGCTGATGCAGCACGGTTTGCAGCACGTTATTAGACTGGTCAATCTCTTCCCGGGACATAGCCTGGATGCCCAGCTTGTTACGGCGACCTGCTTCACGGCGTTTTTCAGCGGCCAGCGCGTTGTAATACGCCACGTCGGCTTCCGCTTCTTCCAGCGCTTTTTGATAGCGCGGCTGGTCGATAGTGAACAGCACCTGATCTTTTTTCACCAGTTGGTTATCGTGGACGTTGACCGCCGTAATGAGACCGGCGACATCGGGCGCTATCGCGACCACCTCCGCGCTAAAACGCGCATCGCGCGTCCACGGGGATTCGGTGTAATAAACCCAGGCGCGAAAAATAGCGATGAACGCCAGGATGACCAGCGCCATAGTGATGGCAGTGCGGGAGATTTTTCTTGTTAGCGTTTTCACATCAACCTCAGACAAACATGCGCGATATTAAATAGAACAGGCAGCAATACAGCGCGGTATTGAACAATGCAGGATGCCAGACGAAATCATAAATCCCGGTAGGGACCAGCACCTTGCGCACCAGCCAGAAGATCGCCAGTGATAAAAGAAGCTCGAAAAATATCGGTGGGAACGACAAACCGAACACCACGATAACGGGAAACAGACTCATGTTGACCTTGATTAAAGAGAGTGCAGGTTACTGGATTTTTAAGCTCGCGCCGCCGCAGGAGAGCAAGAATTGCCGGGCGAGAGTGGCGCAGCCGTTATGTAATTAATAATATATTAACGTAACTGTTATGCTGTTATCTATCATATGTGATCTAAATCACTTTTAAGCCAGAGTGAATAATGGAACGTCTAAAACGCATGTCCGTCTTTGCGAAAGTGGTTGAGCAAGGCTCTTTTACCGCCGCAGCACGTCAGCTACAAATGAGCGTCTCATCCATTAGCCAGACAGTGTCAAAACTGGAAGATGAGCTCCAGGTGAAGCTGCTCAACCGCAGCACCCGCAGCATCGGGCTGACGGAAGCGGGTAAAATTTACTATCAGGGCTGCCGTCGAATGCTGCATGAGGTGCAGGATGTTCACGAGCAGCTCTATGCCTTTAACAACACGCCTATCGGCACGCTGCGTATCGGGTGTTCTTCAACTATGGCACAAAATGTTCTCGCTGCCATGACGGCGGAAATGCTTAAAGAGTATCCCGGTTTAACCGTTAATCTGGTAACGGGCATTCCGGCACCGGACCTGATTGCCGATGGGTTAGACGTGGTGATCCGCGTTGGCGCGTTGCAGGACTCGAGCCTGTTCTCGCGTCGACTGGGCAGCATGCCGATGGTGGTCTGCGCGTCGAAAAGCTATCTGGCACAGTATGGCGTGCCGGAAAAACCTGCCGACCTGAGCAACCACTCGTGGCTGGAATACAGCGTTCGGCCAGATAACGAATTTGAACTGATCGCGCCGGAAGGGCTTTCCACTAAACTGCTGCCTGAAGGCCGCTTCGTCACCAACGATCCGATGACCATCTCACGCTGGCTGGTGGCCGGGGCCGGGATCGCCTACGTACCGCTGATGTGGGTGATCAACGAGATCAACAGCGGCGTGCTGGAGATCCTCTTTCCGCGCTACCAGTCCGATCCGCGTCCGGTGTACGCGCTCTATACCGAAAAGGATAAGCTGCCGCTGAAGGTGCAGGTCTGTATTAACTATCTGACGGACTATTTTGTCGAAGTGGCGGAGCTGTTTCAGGGCATGCGAGGTAGAAGGAAAGAGTAGGCTTTTCCCCTCTCCCCGTTGGGGAGAGGGTTAGGGTGCGGGGGAAAATTTACGCCGTGCCGCCCACCGTCAGATTATCCACTTTCAGCGTAGGCTGACCGACGCCCACAGGCAGGCTCTGGCCCTCTTTGCCGCAAACGCCCACGCCGTTATCCAGTTTCAGGTCGTTACCGACCATGGAAATCTGCTGCATGGCCTCAATGCCGGAGCCAATCAGGGTTGCGCCCTTCACCGCTTTGGTCACTTTGCCCTTCTCAATCAGATACGCCTCTGAGGTAGAGAAGACAAATTTGCCGGAGGTGATATCCACCTGACCGCCGCCAAAGTTTGGCGCAAAGATACCGTAATCAACGGATTCGATAATCTCCTGCGGCGTGGACTGGCCCGGCAGCATGTAAGTATTGGTCATGCGCGGCATCGGCAGATGTGCGTAGGATTCACGACGGCCGTTACCCGTCGGCGCAACGCCCATCAGGCGCGCGTTAAGCTTGTCCTGCATGTAGCCTTTCAGTACGCCGTTTTCGATCAGCACGTTGTACTGACCCGGCGTACCTTCATCGTCGATAGAAATCGAGCCGCGACGGTCGAGCATGGTGCCATCATCCACCACGGTACACAGCTCTGAGGAGACAAGCTGCCCCATCTGACCGCTGAATACGGACGTCCCGCGACGGTTGAAATCACCTTCCAGGCCGTGACCGACCGCTTCGTGCAGCAGCACGCCCGGCCAGCCTGCGCCCAGTACCACCGGCAACGTACCGGCGGGTGCAGCCACGGCAGACAGGTTGACCAGCGCCATGCGCACGGCTTCTTTTGCCCATGCATCCGCGCGGGCTTCGCCGTCGACATCACCCAGGAACCAGTCATAACCAAAACGACCGCCGCCACCGCTGGAGCCGCGCTCGCGCTTGCCGTCGTCTTCAACCTGCACGCTGATAGAGAGACGCACCAGCGGGCGAACATCCGCCGCCAGGGTACCGTCCGTCGCCGCCACCAGGATCAGTTCATAAACACCGGTCAGGCTGGCAGAGACTTCCTGCACGCGTTTATCCGCCGCGCGAGCCACTTTGTCCACGCGACGAAGGATGTCCAGCTTCTCTTCGCGGCTCATGCTTTGCAGCGGGTCGATGCTGGTATAGAGCGCAGCGTGCTGCACTTCACCCAGCGTTTTCACCCGTCCGTCGCCCGTATCGCGCACAATGGTTCGCGCCGCCTGCGCGCTCTGCTCCAGCGCGGCCAGGCTTACCTGGTCTGCATAGGCAAAACCGGTTTTTTCGCCGCTGACGGCGCGCACGCCGACGCCCTGGTCAATGTTATAAGAGCCATCTTTAATGATACTGTCTTCTAAAACCCAGGATTCGTGATAGCTCGACTGGAAATAGAGATCGCCGTAGTCGAGGCGGCGTTCGGTCAGTTGACCAAGAATGGAGAACAGGTCCTGATGGCTCAGGCCGTTCGCTGCGAGCAAATGTTCACTTACCAGGTTCAGACTCATCTATTGCTACTCGTTCGTTGCCGCCAGTGGCGGTATAAAGATCGTATTTATTGAGAGTGAGGCAATTACCTGCCCACGTCAAATCATTGCTGTGCTTCTTTGCGCGGCTGGCGCAGCACCTCATTAATCTGTGGTTTATCAACCGGCCCGGTAATGCGATAGCGCAGAATCGAGACTTTGCTCCAGAGCGGTCCCAGCACTTTACTGGCCGCAAACACCGCCGCCCCGACGATCGGATTGACCACAAAGGCTGCCGCAACGCCCACGCTTGCGGAAATCTCCGGCGCCACCACGGCTTCCATATCCAGCTCGCGGCGCACGAGATCCACTGACCCTTTCATCGCGATATCCGCTTCCAGGCCGTCCACCAGCGTGTCGTCGGTGTGCAGAACGCCGTCTTTGATCCACGCCGTGCTGCGAATGGAATCGTAGTAGAAACCTTCGCTGAAGGTGTCGCTAAAGTCGAAGCGCAGCTTGCGCAGCAGCGCGTCAAAACTCAGCAGACGCAGGATCTGCCCGGCGCGCCCCGTGCTCACATCGGCAATCTCACCCTTACCGAAGTGGGTTTTCAGGATGCCGTTAAGCGAAGCTTCATCGGGTGTCCATGGCGCTGCGCGCCAGTGCAGATCGTAATTCACATCGAAGGACGATCCGCGAAGCGGCGTGCTAATGCCGAAGAAGTTAGCTGCGGCGTCCAGCTTGTTGCCTTTAATATCGCCTTTCAGCGAGGTGCGCTGTTCACCCGGTTTGTTCACCCATTCGCCAGCGGCAGTCATGCGGCCAAAGCCGGTATCCACCAGCCCACCAGAGAGGCTCAGCGTATTGCCCTGAATAGCAAAATCACCGTCGATACGGCCATATTTTTGCCCCCCACAGCCAGCATTCCGCACAGCGCAACTGGAGATCGGGCCAGCCGCTGAAATCCACGCGCGACGTCCCACTGCCACTGACAGGAGAAGCGCTTGTCGACTCTGCTTTAGACGCCGTAAAGGTCGGATTGTAATAGAGATAACGGATAGCCGCCTGCCATGGCGCGTGATCGCGCATGGTCAACGAACCGTTAATCTCACGCCCCTGCGCCTCGACCTTTGAGCCGTTTACCGTCGGCCGGGAGACAATACTCAGGTTGTTCCACTGCTGCCCGCCCAGCGTCAGCGCAGGCGTGCGCAAGGTAATGGACTGCGGGAACTGCGCCGTTTGGTCGACGTTTTGCCCGACACCTTTCTGGAACAGTGCCAGCCACTCTGCGCCATCCATCGGCGGGAGATTCAGTTCAACGCCCGCCTGCTCCGGCAGCGGCGGCGTGGTACGGCTGTCCGTCGTCCAGATCGCTCTGTCGAGCGTCAGCTTGCGGTTAAGCAGCCAGCGGCTGTTGAAGTGGTTTGTTCCACCAGCGTTTCCGGTTAAATCGAAGCTGTTAAGGTTGCCCGCAACCTTAACATTGACGGGCAATGCTTCACCGCTTTTCTTATTCAGCGGCGCGGGAAGTTGGCTGCTGAGGTTTTTCAGATCGCCCGTAATGTCGACGTTATAGCGCGCACCGGCATGATAAGGCAGGTCGATGGCGACCTTGCCATTCCATGACACCGCGCCGTCCACCGCATTCTCAATCGGCTTCGGCAGAACATCCATGCGTGACGGCTGCCAGTTCGCGTCCATATTGACCGCCACCTGGTAGGCTTTATCGCCCTCGGTGGTGGAGAAATCGATATTGACGGGTTGATTGAACCAGGTCGCTTTCAGCGGCTCACTTTCCAGCGTGCCGTTAACAAAGCTGAACTGACCGCTGAGGTTTTTCAGCGTGCTGTCCAGCGGCTTGATATAGAGGCTGTTGTTATTAAGGCTAACGTCGCCTTTGGCGGTGGTCATTTCACCGTCCAGCGGGATATCCAGATGTAAGCGAGCATTCACATCGCCATCTAACTGCAACTGCTGAAGGGTGGCTGCCAAGGAGTCTTTCAGCGGCGTATCTTCAAAGTACGGGCCAACCGCTTTACCTGGCCCCTTAATATCCGCATCAATCAGCAGTTTCTCTTTGGAGTAATCCGGGATGTTTGCCGTCAGGTTGCTTGCCGTTACGCCGCCCAGCGCAACGCTGTCCGTCTTCATCCACAGGCCGTCATTCAGGAAGTTGAGTTCAATATCCAGATTCTTCAGCGCCGGCCAGTCCGGCTGGAAGGCATAGGTGGCGTTGCGTAGAGGCACCAGAACCTGGAACTGGCCTTCGTTGTGCTTATACGGGAACAGGTGCGGGTTGCCGCCGTAGACCAGCGTGGCGTTATCCGCCTGGCCGCCCTGAATAGCGCCGCTGAGATAGTCCACCAGCGCTTTCCCCATCAGGTTTTCCGGGAAGTAGCGCCACGCCTGCGAACCGTCATCCGTGCTGATGCCCGCCAGAATACCCAACCACGGCTCATCGCCTTCAGGCTGTAGATAACGGAAATTACCGCGGGCATGTACCGCTTTGGCTTTCACATCGATATCGCGGCCATCAAGCTGAAAACCTTTGTCATTCTTCAGCCAGTTGAGGGTGGCATTTCCCTTTTCGATCTCCAGTGGCGCACGGAAGACCGTTTCGTACGGCATTTTCGCGTCCTGCATTTCTGCCGTCAGCCTGCCGTTTTCCACGCTTCCTTCCAGTTTACCGCTGAAGTGCTCGGCACCCGGCAGCAGTTTCCACTGTTTCCATGCGAGATTTTTCCATGCCGCCTGAAAACGCGTCTTTTCCGTAGCCTGGAGCGGAATATCCAGCGCCAGCCGGTTTATCTGCCCGCTCGGCTGCGTCGCCAGCCAGATTTCGCCCAGCTCCGGGGAGAGTTTTGCGGCCATTGAACGCAGCCCTTCGATCGCCGTCAGATCCAGGTTACTGGCGCGGATACGCAGCTCGTCGCTGCGTTTACCGTTTATCCCGCCGACGTCCTGCTCCGGCATCCACGCCAGCGTCAGCGCGCCGCGCGGCCAGGGTTTGTTATCCATGGAGATGCGCGTATCCGGTATAGCGAACTGCCAGCCGCCTTTATCCTGCGTCACGTGTGCGGTGAGGTTATCGACGGAAAGTTGATGCTGATGGTTTTCCCCTTTCCAGCTCGCGCCTCCCTGCTTAAGCCAGATATCGCCGCTGGCGAACGTCCCGTTCGTCAGGGTCATCCAGCCTTCCAGGCTGAAGCGCGCGGTCTCCAGCTGCATGTTCTGCTGTAACCACTCACCGAGCCACGGCTTCACGTCCACGTCGTCCGCCTGTAGCCACACCCTGCCGTTGTTCAGCAGGCCATTGTCGTCACGCAGATCCATCCGCACCTGCATAACGCCGTGCTGCCCGTTCAGGCTGGAGAGATTCACCTGCCCCTCGGCGCGGTGGCGATCTTTCCCGTTTAACCAGGTCAGCTGTGGGATCGCCAGCTCAGCGCGCTGGCCGGAAAGAGTAATAAAGCTCACTTCGCTGTCGCGCAGATCGAAATGATCGAACTGCCGCAGGAACAGATCGCTGATACGGCTGGTTTCCAGCCCCCGATCGCTGTCGCCGCTTCGCAGCGGCGTGTTAGTCATCAGCTGTAGTTGCCAGAAGGTGAGATCGCGAAACTGCCAGCGCAAATGCAGCAGGCTTTGCCAGACATCCAGCGCCAGGGTGACGCGTTTGATTTTGAGGTGGCCGCCATCTTTCAGGCTGGCGCTGATATCCCGCGCATCAAGCGTCGGGCCAAAGTTCTGCCAGCTTGCCTCGATATGACTCACGTCCACCGGCAGGCCGGTGGCGGATTCGATTTTTGCCAGGATCTGCGGCCGCCAGCTGTCCAGATGCGGCAAGGCGAGACGCAGCCCGCTCACGAGCAACGCGACAATCACGACCAGCGTTGCCCCTGTAAGCAGTAAAATCCCCGGCAATCGCCTCACGCGTCTCTCCTTGTCAGCCTTAAATCTCGCAGCGAACTGCGTTTACATCATGACGACGTCAAACTGCTCCTGGTTATAGAGCGGCTCAATTTGCACTTTTACCTGTTTGCCGACAAAGATTTCCACTTCTGCCAGCGCGTGCGACTCTTCCCCTTTCAGGGCCTCCGCCACCGCAGGGGAAGCATAGACCAGAAAACGGTCTGAGTCGTAGGCATGATGGACACGGACAATCTCACGCATGATCTCGTAGCAGACCGTCTCCACCGTCTTTACCGTTCCGCGTCCATGGCAGGTTGGACACTCATTACACAGGACATGTTCCACGCTTTCGCGGGTCCGTTTCCGGGTCATTTCCACCAGACCGAGCTGCGAGAAGCCATTGATGCTGGTTTTCACGCGGTCCTTACTCAGCGCCTGCTCCAGTGAGTGCAGCACGCGACGGCGGTGATCTTCATTGTTCATATCGATAAAGTCGATGATGATAATGCCGCCCAGATTACGCAGACGAAGCTGACGCGCGATGGCCTGCGTCGCTTCTATGTTGGTGTTGAAGATGGTGTCATCGAGGTTGCGATGGCCGACAAACGCGCCGGTGTTGATGTCGACGGTGGTCATCGCTTCGGTTTGATCGATGATCAGATAGCCACCCGATTTCAGCTCAACCTTACGCTCCAGCGCACGCTGGATTTCGTTTTCAACGTCATAGAGGTCAAATATCGGCTGGCGTCCGGTGTAATGCTCCAGCAGCCCCGGCATTTCCGGGATGTACTCGGCGGTGAACTCCAGTAAGGCTTCGTACGTCAGACGGGAGTCCACGCGGATGCGGTCAAGCTGGGCGTCGGCGAAATCACGTAATACGCGCTGAGCGAGCGCCAGCTCACCGTACAGCCGGTAGCGGGTCTGGTTGCGTTTTTTACGCTCCATCACTTTGGTCCAGACGCGCTTCAGATAGGCCGCATCCGAGGCCAGATCTTCTTCGCTGATCCCTTCCGCCGCGGTACGGATAATAAACCCGCCCTGCTCGTCGCAGTAGGCGCTGACCACCTTTTTCAGGCGCTCACGCTCGCTTTCGCTCTCAATGCGCTGTGACACGCCGACGTGCGACGCCCCCGGCATAAAGACCAGATAGCGTGAAGGCAGGGTGATGTCGGTGGTCAGACGCGCGCCTTTGGTGCCAAGCGGATCTTTTACCACCTGTACCATCAGATCCTGGCCCTGACGCACCAGCTCAGAGATGTCGCGCACGGCAAATTGCTTTTGCTCTTCGCCTGCCACACATTCGGTGTGCGGCATGATATCGGAGGCATGTAAAAACGCCGCCTTATCGAGCCCAATATCTACAAAAGCCGCCTGCATACCCGGCAGGACACGACTGACACGACCTTTGTAGATATTGCCTACGATTCCGCGTCGCGCTTCACGCTCAATATGAATTTCCTGGAGAATGCCACCATCAATGTAGGCCACACGGGTTTCCGATGGCGTTACGTTTACCAACAATTCAGCCGTCATAATTATCCCTTCCCTCACGCAGTGAGTTAAAATTGCTCAGCAACTCATACGTTTCCACCAGCGGTAAGCCGACTACGGCGTGATAGCTGCCATTTATCTTCCTGACAAAACAGCCACCCAACCCTTGAATACCGTATGCACCTGCTTTATCCATAGGTTCACCGCTGGCGATATAGCCGGCGATCTCCTCGTCGGTGAGGACTCTGAACGTCACTTCCGTTACCACAAGGCAATCCAGAACGTACTGACTGTCTGCCAGCGCTACCGCCGTCATCACCTGATGGGTTTGTCCGGACATATTACGCAGCATCCGCGCCGCATGGTCTGCGTCGCGGGGTTTCTCAAGCACCTCACCATTGAGAATGACGATGGTATCCGCACCCAGCACCGGTAAGTCACGCGGCACGCATGCAACGCCCGCCTGCGCTTTTTCACGCGCCAGACGAGAGACATACTGCTGAGCGCTTTCACCCTCAGCACGTTTTTCTTCGATACCGGTAACGATGCGTTCGAAGGAGACACCCAACTGCGCGAGCAGTTCCTGGCGACGCGGAGAACCGGAGGCAAGATACAAAGACGTCATAGAAACCTTTTATTGCACGGCAAACTGCTGGCGAATTTTACGCATCAGCAGGAACAGCCACGGCCAGAGCACACCGTTTACTACACTACTCCAGAACACTTCCGGTCGGAAAGAGACGTTGATCACTAAAAACTCTGCCCAGAAAACAACGATATCCGCAGCGAGCGACAACAACATCACTACCAGCGCCTGTTGCCAGAGCGCAAGGTTACGAAAGAGCTGGAATTTGAGTGCGACGAGATACGCAATAATGCTCATGGATAAGGCGCGGACGCCAAGCGTAGAGCCACTGATAAGATCCAGTATGGCACCCATCACAAAACCTGTGCCGACATTTACGCGGTGCGGCAGGGCAAGGATCCAGTAGAGCAAAATGAGCAATACCCAGTTTGGCCGGAAAACAAGAATGTCGTCCGGCCAGGGCATAATTTGCAGCAACAGTGCAACGAGGAATGAGAGCCAGATTACCCAGCGCCCCTGGCTACGATAACTGGCCACTACTGCCCTCCACCCGAGACTTGCGGCGATGGGGGCGCATCCGGCAGCGGCTGCGTTAACCCCGTCGCCGGAGCCGGTACGGGTGCAGGTGGTCCCATCGCATCCGGCGCAGGCAACACCTGCGGCATCATCTGCATCAGGCGTTCGTTGGCCACGCGATGCACATCTTCCGGGGACATCGGGTTAGCGCCGTTACGATCGGCGCCCCACAGCAGCAACAGGTAGCGCAAACGCTGCAAGCCGGCCGTTGGACGCGCCTGAATCACGGTGTAGGCACGCTGAGTGTCGAGCTTCACGGAAGAGACAACCGCAACCGGGTAGCCCTCAGGGAAACGACCGCCCAGACCGGACGTCACCAGCACGTCGCCCACGCGGATATCCGTGTTGGCGGGCAGATGTTCCAGTTGCAGATCGTCCGTGCAGCCATTACCGGCGGCAATCACGCGAATATCGTTACGCAGCACCTGAATCGGCAGTGCATGGGTGGCATCGCAAATCAGCAACACGCGGCTGGTCAGTTTGGCAACCGCCACAACCTGGCCCACGACGCCCTTATCGCTGATGACAGGCTGACCTTCGTATACGCCGTTCACGCTGCCTTTATCAATCACCACCTGATCGCTGTACGGATCGTTTACGGTGGAGATCACCTGGGTGACCATTTTCTGTTCATCCTGGCGCAGCGGCGAGCCAAGCAGTTCGCGCAGACGGGCGTTTTCCTGCTTATATTGCCCCAGCATCAGCAGCTCGCTATTTTTCAGCAGCAGTTCCTGGCGTAACGCACGGTTTTCGAGTTCGAGCTGGTCACGCGATGAGAGCGTTTGCGACACGGAGTCGAGCAGTTCACGGGGACCATTTGAAATAAAGTAGAAAGGACTGACGGCGGTATCCATGTACGTTCGGATCTGGCTGAACGTACCGAGGCGGCTATCGGCAATAATGACCCCGAGCGCAACCAGAACCGCCAGGATCAGGCGAAACTGTAGCGACGGGCCACGGCTAAAAATTGGCTTCATAGGCTATGCGTATTCTCGCGTCAGAGAGAAAGGGTAGCGAATTGCTACCCTCTCACACCCGACTACTCTTCGCTAAACAAGTCGCCGCCGTGCATGTCGATCATTTCCAGCGCCTTGCCACCACCACGGGCGACGCAAGTCAGTGGATCTTCTGCAACTACGACAGGAATACCTGTCTCTTCCATTAACAGGCGGTCGAGGTTACGCAGCAGCGCACCACCACCGGTCAGAACCATACCGCGCTCGGAGATATCGGAAGCCAGCTCTGGCGGGCACTGTTCCAGCGCAACCATCACCGCGCTCACGATGCCGGTCAGCGGCTCCTGCAACGCTTCCAGGATTTCGTTGGAGTTCAGGGTGAATCCGCGTGGCACGCCTTCAGCCAGGTTACGACCGCGAACTTCGATCTCGCGTACTTCATCACCCGGATAGGCAGAACCGATTTCATGCTTGATGCGCTCTGCGGTTGCTTCACCGATCAGAGAGCCGTAGTTACGGCGAACGTAATTGATGATGGCTTCGTCGAAACGGTCGCCGCCGATACGCACGGAAGAGGAGTACACCACACCGTTCAGGGAGATAACGGCCACTTCAGTGGTACCGCCACCGATATCCACCACCATAGAACCGGTAGCCTCAGAAACCGGCAGACCCGCACCAATTGCCGCAGCCATCGGTTCTTCAATCAGGAACACTTCACGCGCACCGGCACCCTGAGCGGATTCACGGATCGCACGGCGTTCAACCTGGGTTGCGCCAACCGGCACACACACCAGCACGCGCGGGCTTGGGCGCATGAAGCTGTTGCTGTGAACCTGCTTGATGAAGTGCTGAAGCATTTTTTCGGTCACGAAGAAGTCAGCAATAACGCCGTCTTTCATAGGGCGGATCGCGGCGATGTTGCCCGGCGTACGGCCCAGCATCTGCTTCGCATCATGACCTACTGCGGCCACGCTTTTTGGCGAGCCGGCACGATCCTGACGAATGGCCACAACGGAAGGCTCATTCAATACGATGCCTTGTCCTTTTACATAAATAAGGGTATTCGCGGTACCCAGGTCAATGGACAGGTCATTGGAAAACATGCCACGAAATTTTTTCAACATACTAAGGGATAATCCTGAAAGCTGGGGCGGAAAACAAAATCCGCTTACTTTACCAACCACACGCAGCAGCGACAAGGCGCAAAAATCGTCTGCTACGGTGAAAATTAGTGCAGCACGTTTCCTTTGTTACAAATTCATCCCCTGAATCCCTCAGGGCTGAGTAAACAGCAGCGTCCCTCACTTTCACTTGTAACCCACTAAAGGTCGTTCACTGGCTTTTATGCTCGTCTTACTCAAAGCTACAGGCGCGATATTCTACGTGAAAACAAAGTAAACGGCAGGTCAAACAGAGTATCTTTGCAAATATTTTTTCACATTGGTGTCAAGCGGCTGAGAGGCGGCAAAAAAATCCCCCTGACCGCCCGTCACGCCGCGCTCTGTCAACATCTGCCATTCACTACGTGAACGTACGCCTGTGGCAAATACTTGCGTTTGCGTTCCTTTGCACGCTTCCACCAGGCTTTGTACCAGCAGCTGGTTTTCCGTGCGTTTTTCAATATTCCTTACCAGACCCGGATGCAGCTTCAATAATTCAACATCCAGCTCTTTGATCCAGCGGGTGCTCACCAGCGTCAAACCCGCCTGGGTTACCGCCACGCGAGCCCCAAGCGCATTGATTAAACGCACTACCGGGCGCAACCGGCTGATGTGTTGACCTACATCTGCCTCTGCAAGTTCAAAAATAATGCGTTTGCGTTGCGATTTTTCGCATTGCATTAACGTGTCACGTAACCAGCGCTGGAAACGCGGACGGATCAGCGATTCGACGGTCACCTGTAAAGCCAGATTTTCTTCAGGCCAGTACGATAAAAACGGAATGAGACGGGTGATTTGCTGACGGTCATACTCTTCGGACAATCCGAATTGCAACACCATGGGCAGATATTCCGCGGAGATAACCTCTTCTGTGCCATCAAAAATACGGCACATCAGCTCACGATGATGAACATGACCATTCTTCATGACCGCCGGTTTTTGATAGATGCGCGGTCCGCCCCGGCTAAGCATCTGTTCAATCAGGGTTCGCCAGCGCACGTTGCCGCGCCCTTTCTCCGGCAGCGTATCATCATAGACTGCCCAGCCGTTCGCCCCCTGCAATACGGCGTTACGCGTGGCCGCTTCCGCATGTTCCATCACCTGCTCCGTCGACTGACCGCCGCGCCAGGCACAGATGCCCATATGCACCATATCGTCTCTGTCGAGCATTTTGCTCTGGGGCAGCGCATCGACGGCTTTCAGCAGCTGGCTGGCGATACTCTCGGACTCCTTTAAGGTGCGATGCGGCAGCAAGACGGCAAAGTCGCTGCGGTGGTAGCGTGCCAGTAACGCGCCGGGGTAGCGCATAATAAAGGTGGACAGCAGGTTAATCAGCGTAAAGAGGTTCTCTTCCGCCACGCGCTGACCCCAGGTATCACGGAGCAGATCGAAGTCGGGCAGGCGAATCATCATTACCACGCCATGCGTACCCACCTTTTCGGGGTCATCAAGAAGGGTAGCCAGCTGATTATCAAAGAAAAGACGGTTGTTGAGGCCCGTTTTGTTATCCTGCGCGGCGTAAGAGCGAATCAATGTGTCCATACGGCTACGCTGATCGCTGGCAAACTGGATTTCGGAGAGCAACACGTCCAGGGCGCTACTGGTGCGTGATGGCCATTCATAAACCGATCCCCGCACCTGTGGACCCCGTTCGCCATTCAGTATCCGCACGGAGCGTGTTTCCAGCAGCTCCTGGCCGGAAAGTTGACGACGCTGCCAGCGAACGGCGAGGAAAATCAGCAGTACGATAAAGGCAACGGCGATGGTTAAGGGCGCGGTGGTCATAAGCGAGCGTAAATAGTTGCTCATCGGATCCTGGTACATCAGATGAATTGTCATACCCGGATGTTTAAGTGAATTAACCGTGACGTCCCGATACTGATCTACCGTGCCGGCAGGACGATAGCTGCCCTGGCGGGTATGGCTGAAAACGGTCTGCTTCCCCTGTTTAATGTCGATCTGCACGATATCCACAGGCACCATTAACTCATCCAGCTCACGCGAAAGCGCCGGGAAGGAGGTTGCAATCAGGCGAGTGTCGATAACCGATGCAACCGATTCAACCCGGTTAACCAGCTTATCCTGGATGGCATTGTAAAAGCTCAGCGAGCAGCCGATTAGCGTGACAAATATGGTCAGCCCCGTCAGCAAGGTGATAAAAGCTGAGAACTTCGTCGTTAATCGCATCCTTGAGATTACTCCGTGGGTTGAAGGGGGGTGCAAGTGAGCACTAACTTGCATTTCAAATGCGGCATACTACCAAACCTGGCGTATCTGGCAATTTATTGCGTTAAATCGGCACTGCGTTTCATTGAGCGAGTATAGTCATCAGAACATATTTTCCCATCATCAAACCTAGTGAGGACCCAGTATGCAGGCTTTGATCTTAGAACAGCAGGACGGCAAAACCGTTGCCTCAGTGCAAGCCATCGAGGAGAGCCGCCTGCCGGAGGGCGACGTGACCGTAGATATCGACTGGTCCAGCCTGAACTATAAGGATGCGCTGGCCATTACGGGAAAAGGTAAAATCATCCGAAATTTCCCGATGGTGCCAGGAATCGACTTTGCAGGCCGCGTACATACCAGTGAAGATCCACGTTTTCACGCCGGACAGCAGGTGCTGCTCACCGGCTGGGGCGTAGGTGAAAACCACTGGGGCGGACTGGCAGCGCAGGCGCGCGTAAAAGGTGACTGGCTGGTCCCGATGCCGAAAGGCCTGGACGGTCGTAAGGCGATGATCATCGGCACGGCAGGTTTCACCGCCATGCTGTGCGTGATGGCGCTGGAAGAGGCCGGGATCCGCCCTGACTCTGGCGAAATTGTCGTCACCGGCGCCAGCGGCGGCGTGGGCAGCACGGCCGTCACGCTGCTGCACAAGCTGGGGTATCAGGTCGCTGCCGTCTCAGGCCGCGAAAGTACGCATGATTATCTACGTCAATTGGGCGCAAGCCGTATTCTGAGCCGCGACGAATTCGCCGAGACCCGCCCGCTGGAAAAACAGGTCTGGGCTGGCGCAGTAGATACCGTCGGCGACAAAGTGCTGGCGAAGGTGCTGGCGCAAATGAATTACGGCGGCTGCGTGGCGGCCTGTGGTCTGGCGGGCGGTTTTGCCCTGCCGACGACGGTGATGCCATTTATTCTGCGTAACGTGCGTCTTCAGGGTGTCGATTCGGTCATGACCCCAGCCGAGCGGCGAGCTGAGGCCTGGGAACGTCTGGTGCAGGATCTGCCAGCCTCATTCTTTGACCAGAGCGCCACTGAGATTACCCTGAGCCAGGCACCAGAGTTCGCCAGTAAAATCATGGACAATCAGTTCCACGGTCGTGCGCTGGTTAAAATCGCCTAATCTTCAAATTTTCGTGACATATTCGCGCTAACCCTCCTCCTCCGTCATGCTTAGAAAAACGCCTGACGGAGGATGCCATGAAAACCCGAAAACTGACGGAAGCCGACGTAACGTCTGAATCTGTCTTTATGCTACAGCGCCGCCAGATCCTGAAAATGCTTGGCATCAGCGCCACCGCCCTGACGCTCACCCCTGCGGCCCATGCCGATCTGCTCGACTGGTTTAAGGGCAACGATCGCCCGAAAGCCCCCTCCGGCGCACCGCTTAACTTCACCAAACCGGCGCAGTGGCAGAATAAACTGGCGCTGACGCCGGAAGATAAAGTCACCGGCTATAACAACTTCTATGAGTTTGGTCTCGATAAGGCCGATCCTGCCGCCAACGCCGGGAGCATGAAAACCGATCCCTGGACGCTGAAGATAGATGGCGAGGTGGCAAAACCGCTGACGCTGGATCATCATGACCTCACCACCCGCTTCCCACTTGAAGAACGCATTTACCGTATGCGCTGTGTGGAAGCCTGGTCGATGGTGGTGCCGTGGGTAGGTTTCCCTTTGCATAAACTGCTGGCGCTGGTTGAGCCCACCAGCAACGCGAAGTATGTTTCCTTCCAGACGCGCTACGCCCCGGACGAGATGCCAGGCCAGAAGGATCGGTTTATCGGCGGCGGGCTGGAGTATCCCTACGTTGAAGGTTTACGTCTCGACGAAGCCATGCATCCGCTTACGCTGCTTACCGTTGGGGTTTACGGCAAAGCGCTGCCGCCGCAAAACGGGGCGCCCATTCGCCTGACCGTACCGTGGAAATACGGTTTCAAGGGCATCAAATCGATCGTCAGCATTAAGCTCACCCGTGAACGCCCCCCCACCACCTGGAACCTGGCAGCGCCTGACGAGTATGGTTTTTTTGCCAATGTTAACCCGCACGTTGACCATCCGCGCTGGTCGCAGGCGACGGAACGTTTTATCGGCTCCGGCGGCGCGCTGGATGTTAAACGCCAGCCAACGCTGCTGTTTAACGGCTATGCGGATGAGGTGGCATCCCTCTACCGTGGGCTGAATTTACGGGAGAACTTCTAAGTGCGTTTAACGGCAAAGCAGATAACCTGGCTGAAGGTACTCCTGCATTTAGCCGGATTGCTCCCCTTTATCTGGCTCTTCTGGGCAGCCAGCCAGGGACAGTTCAGTGCCGATCCGGCGAAAGATATTCAGCATTTTACGGGTCGGATGGCTCTGAAATTTTTGCTGGCGACCTTGCTCGTCTCACCGCTGGCGCGCTACGCTAAACAGCCATTATTGATACGCACCCGTCGGCTTTTAGGGCTATGGTGTTTTGCCTGGGCGACGCTGCATCTCACCAGCTACGCCCTGCTGGAACTGGGCATTAACAACCTGGCACTCCTTGGCAGCGAACTGGTGACGCGTCCCTATCTGACGCTGGGTATCGTAAGCTGGCTGGTTTTACTGGCGCTGACGCTGACATCCACGCAGTATGCGCAGCGAAAACTAGGTCGACGCTGGCAACTGCTGCACAACTTCGTCTATCTTGTCGCGATCCTCGCCCCGATTCATTACCTGTGGTCGGTGAAGATTTTATCCCCTCAGCCAGTCATCTACGCCCTGCTGGCCCTGGCCCTTTTAGCGTGGCGTTACAAGAAGTTCCGCCAGTGGTTGCGATAGTTCACGAAACTGTGCGTTTTCCCGCAGATTATTTATCAACCGCGAATCTTTTTCGGATAGCGGTTGATAATCTTCCCTGATAAGACCAGTATTTAGCTGCCAAATGCTACGAAATCGTTATAATGTGCGACTTCGGTTTTCCGGACAGGGGTTTTAGGCCTCTGAAAGGGTGACAATTGCGCTTTGAGGGTATATGTTGTTTTTTACCCGAAAATCGCAGGAGATAGCGGCATAATGGCTGACAAATTCCAAATTTTAGTATTGAACGGTCCGAACCTGAACATGCTCGGCACCCGTGAGCCAGAGAAGTACGGCACGCTGACATTGAGCGAAATTGTTAACCGTCTGAGTACGGAAGCAGCCCCGCTGAATGTGGATTTGGACCATTTTCAGTCAAACGCGGAGTACGCAATCATCGACCGTATTCATCAGGCTAAAGACACTGTGGACTATATCCTGATCAATCCGGCCGCGTTTACGCACACCAGTGTTGCTATACGCGACGCACTGCTCGCGGTGAGTATCCCGTTTATCGAGATCCACCTGAGTAACGTGCACGCCCGAGAGCCGTTCCGCCACCATTCCTACCTGTCAGATATCGCCGCTGGCGTGATTTGTGGGCTGGGTGCAGACGGCTATTCATACGCTTTACAGACAGCGGTAAAACGCTTGTCACAATCACACTAAACAAGAGTACGGAACCCACTCATGGATATTCGTAAGATTAAAAAACTGATCGAGCTGGTTGAAGAATCAGGCATCTCCGAACTGGAAATTTCTGAAGGCGAAGAGTCTGTACGCATCAGCCGTGCAGCCCCGGCCGCTAGCTTCCCGGTAATGCAGCAAGCTTACGCTGCGCCAGTGCAGCAGCCTGCGCTCTCCGCAGCCGTTGCACCAGTGGCAGCAGAAGCGGCACCTGCGGCTGCAACAGAAATCAGTGGTCACATCGTACGTTCCCCAATGGTTGGTACTTTCTACCGCACCCCGAGCCCGGACGCGAAGGCGTTCATCGAAGTGGGTCAGAAAGTCAACGTAGGCGATACCCTGTGCATCGTTGAAGCCATGAAAATGATGAACCAGATCGAAGCAGACAAATCAGGTACTGTGAAAGCGATCCTGGTCGAAAGTGGTCAGCCGGTAGAATTTGACGAGCCGCTGGTCGTCATCGAGTAACGAGGCGAACATGCTGGATAAAATTGTTATCGCCAACCGTGGCGAGATTGCACTGCGTATTCTTCGTGCCTGTAAAGAACTGGGCATCAAGACCGTGGCCGTGCACTCAAGCGCGGATCGCGATTTAAAACACGTATTGCTGGCGGATGAGACGGTCTGTATCGGTCCGGCTCCGTCCGTAAAAAGCTATCTGAACATCCCGGCGATCATCAGCGCCGCCGAAATCACTGGCGCGGTCGCGATTCACCCGGGTTATGGTTTCCTCTCTGAGAACGCCAACTTTGCTGAGCAGGTTGAACGCTCTGGCTTTATCTTCATTGGCCCGAAAGCCGACACCATTCGCCTGATGGGTGACAAAGTGTCTGCCATCACCGCGATGAAAAAAGCCGGCGTGCCAACCGTACCGGGCTCTGACGGCCCGCTGACCGACGATATGGATGCTAACCGCGCCCATGCTAAACGCATTGGCTATCCGGTGATCATCAAAGCGTCCGGCGGCGGCGGCGGTCGCGGTATGCGCGTTGTACGCAGCGATGCTGAACTGGCGCAGTCCATCTCCATGACCAAAGCGGAAGCGAAAGCGGCTTTCAGTAATGACATGGTGTACATGGAAAAATACCTGGAAAACCCACGCCACATCGAAATTCAGGTGCTGGCTGACGGTCAGGGCAACGCAATCTATCTGGCAGAACGTGACTGCTCCATGCAGCGTCGTCACCAGAAAGTGGTCGAAGAAGCGCCAGCGCCGGGCATTACGCCGGAACTGCGTCGCTACATCGGCGAGCGTTGCGCCAAAGCGTGTGTCGATATCGGCTATCGCGGGGCGGGTACCTTTGAGTTCCTGTTCGAAAACGGCGAGTTCTATTTCATCGAGATGAACACCCGTATTCAGGTTGAACACCCGGTTACCGAAATGATCACCGGCGTTGACCTGATCAAAGAACAGCTGCGTATCGCAGCCGGTCAGCCGCTGTCCATCAAACAGGAAGAAGTTGTGGTTAAAGGCCATGCGGTAGAGTGCCGTATCAACGCCGAAGACCCGAATACCTTCCTGCCAAGCCCGGGTAAAATCACGCGTTTCCACGCGCCGGGTGGCTTTGGTGTGCGCTGGGAGTCCCATATCTACGCCGGTTACACCGTACCGCCGTATTATGACTCAATGATCGGTAAGCTGATCTGCTACGGCGAAAACCGTGACGTGGCCATTGCCCGCATGAAGAATGCCCTTCAGGAGCTGATCATCGACGGGATCAAAACCAACGTTGATCTCCAGATGCGCATTATGAGCGACGAGCACTTCCAGAATGGTGGGACTAACATCCACTACCTGGAGAAAAAACTCGGTCTGAACGAGAAGTAAGAGACCAGTGTTGCTAAAAGGCCGGATTATCCGGCCTTTTTTATTTCTGGGGATCGCTAAGCCCCATCATGTACAATCCCCGCTTTCTTCATCCACAAGGGACAAAAAATGGACAAACGTTTTGTTCAGGCCCATAAAGAAGCGCGCTGGGCGCTGTGGCTGACCCTTCTCTATCTCGCCGCGTGGTTAGTAACTGCTTACTTACCTGATTCGGCGATTGGCATTACCGGCCTCCCGCACTGGTTTGAAATGGCCTGCCTGCTGCTGCCGCTGGTGTTTATCCTGCTGTGCTGGGCGATGGTGAAATTCATCTATCGCGATATTTCACTGGAGGACGATGATGCAGCTTGAAGTCATTCTGCCCCTTATCGCTTACCTGTTCCTGGTGTTTGGCCTGTCGGTTTATGCGATGCGTAAACGTTCGACCGGCACCTTTCTGAACGAGTATTTCCTCGGGAGCCGCTCAATGGGTGGCGTCGTGCTGGCCATGACGCTGACCGCCACGTACATCAGCGCCAGCTCGTTTATCGGTGGCCCCGGCGCCGCTTATAAGTACGGGCTGGGCTGGGTACTGCTGGCCATGATCCAGCTGCCTGCCATCTGGCTCTCTCTGGGCATACTGGGTAAAAAGTTTGCCATTCTGGCCCGTCGCTACAATGCCGTAACGCTGAACGATATGCTGTTTGCCCGCTATCAGAGTCGCTTGCTGGTATGGCTGGCAAGCCTGAGTCTGCTGGTGGCGTTTATTGGCGCAATGACGGTGCAGTTTATCGGCGGGGCGCGACTGCTGGAGACGGCAGCCGGGATCCCCTATGAGACGGGCCTGGTCATTTTCGGTGTGAGTATCGCGCTGTATACCGCGTTTGGCGGGTTCCGCGCCAGCGTACTCAACGACACGATGCAGGGGATGGTGATGCTCATTGGCACCCTCGTTCTGCTGGTAGGTATCGTGCATGCCGCAGGAGGCCTGAGTCATGCGGTTGAAACCCTGGAAGCGATCGATCCGAAACTGGTCTCGCCGCAGGGGGCGGATGACATCCTCTCTCCAGCCTTTATGACCTCGTTCTGGGTACTGGTGTGCTTTGGCGTGATTGGCCTGCCGCATACCGCCGTGCGCTGCATCTCATATAAAGACAGCAAAGCGGTGCACCGCGGGATCATTATCGGGACAATTGTGGTGGCGATCCTGATGTTCGGTATGCACCTGGCGGGTGCGCTGGGACGCGCGGTGATCCCTGACCTTACCGTACCGGATCTGGTCATTCCAACCCTGATGGTGAAAGTGCTTCCGCCGTTTGCCGCCGGGATTTTCCTCGCCGCCCCCATGGCGGCCATTATGTCGACCATCAACGCTCAGTTGCTGCAAAGTTCCGCTACGATCATTAAAGATCTCTATCTGAATTTGCGCCCTGAACAGGTCGAAAATGAGCGACGCCTCAAGCGCATGTCGGCGGTGATTACCCTGGTGCTGGGGGCGTTGCTGCTGCTGGCCGCGTGGCGTCCACCGGAGATGATCATCTGGTTGAACCTGCTCGCCTTTGGTGGGCTGGAGGCCGTTTTCCTGTGGCCGCTGGTGCTGGGGCTGTACTGGGAACGCGCGAATGCCGCGGGTGCATTAAGCGGCATGATTGTCGGGGGCGTCCTGTATGCCGTTCTCGCCACGTTTAAAATTCAGTATCTGGGCTTCCATCCTATCGTGCCTTCGTTACTGTTAAGTTTACTGGCGTTTGTGGTGGGAAACCGTTTTGGTCGACCGGTGCCACAAACTGCCCTGATTTCTACTGATAAATAAAGAGTTTTGCCATGCCGTGGATCCAATTAAAACTGAACACAACCGGCGCGAACGCCGAAGAACTGAGTGATGCGCTGATGGAGGCCGGTTCGGTCTCTATCACCTTCCAGGACACGCATGACACGCCGGTCTTTGAGCCGCTGCCAGGCGAAACGCGCCTGTGGGGTGATACGGACGTTATCGGCCTGTTCGATGCAGAAACCGACATGAAAGAGGTCGTGGCGATTCTGGAAAACCATCCGCTGCTGGGCGTGGGTTTCGCGCATAAAATTGAACAGCTGGAAGACAAAGACTGGGAACGCGAGTGGATGGACAACTTCCATCCGATGCAGTTTGGTCAGCGTCTGTGGATCTGCCCAAGCTGGCGTGAAGTTCCCGATAAAAACGCCGTCAACGTGATGCTGGATCCGGGTCTGGCGTTCGGCACCGGCACCCACCCGACAACCTCCCTGTGCCTGCAATGGCTGGATGGCCTGGATCTGGAAGGCAAAACCGTGATCGACTTCGGTTGCGGATCCGGGATCCTTGCTATCGCGGCGCTGAAACTGGGCGCGGCAAAAGCCATCGGGATCGACATCGATCCGCAGGCGATTCAGGCCAGCCGTGATAACGCCGAGCGTAATGGCGTTTCCGATCGCCTTGAACTGTATCTGCCCGATGCACAGCCAGAGGCGATGAAAGCCGATGTTGTGGTCGCGAATATCCTGGCTGGCCCGTTACGCGAGCTGGCGCCGTTAATCAGCGTGCTGCCGGTTGAAGGCGGTCTGCTGGGCCTGTCCGGTATCCTTGCCAGCCAGGCAGACAGCGTCTGTGAAGCCTACGCCGATCTCTTCGCGCTCGACCCGGTGGTCGAGAAAGAAGAGTGGTGTCGCATCACCGGCCGTAAAAAATAAGCGTTTGGCGTGGTCGTCTGACCACGCCTTTTCCCTTCGGTTTTTTCTCCCGCCTTCTTCCTTTCTTCGATAAAATAACCGCACAAATCATAATGTTAATCATTGATTTGGATAATAAAATTCACAGGAAGAATATGATGAAACACATTTCAGGCAAGGCAGCGCTGCTGGCGCTGAGCATGATTTCGGCTACGGCTTACGCATCACACTGGAGTTATCAGGGAGAAGGCGCACCGGAACACTGGGGCGAACTGGACGAGGCGTACAAGACGTGTAAAAGCGGAATGTATCAGTCGCCGGTCAACATAGATAACACGGTCAAAGCCCACATCTCTCCGCTGGAAACGCACTATATCGACGGCCCGGTCATTCTGACAAACAACGGCCATACTATCCAGGCAAGTGAAAATGCCGATACACGCGACAGCATCACGCTTGATAAACAGCGCTGGACGTTACAGCAGTTCCATTTCCATGCGCCATCCGAAAACACGGTGCACGGTAAAAAATACACAATGGAAATGCATCTGGTCCATAAAAACGCTGACGGCGAACTGACGGTCGTTGCCGTTATGTTCGATCAGGGCGCGGCAAACACTGAACTGGATAAACTCTGGGGCGTGATGCCTGGACAGGTTGACCAGAACGTCACGATTAAGCCAACCCTCGATATGAATAAATTACTGCCCACGGATAAAACCTACTGGCGTTTTAGCGGCTCTCTGACCACGCCACCGTGTTCAGAAGGGGTGACATGGCTGGTGCTCAAGCACCCGCTGACCGTCTCTGCTGAACAGCTGCAAAAATTCACTCACACCATGCACCATGAAAACAGCCGCCCGGTTCAACCGCTTCATGGCCGTCTGGTTGTTGAATAAGTCGATTTTTTTACGCTGATATCCTGTGCTGAAATGCGACGCAGATCGCAAAGAAGCGCCATAATCTGCTGCTTATAGCAGCAGATTATCCCGGACAATTGATTCATTTATTCAGAAATGATGAGAAGTTACGGGAAATTGTAAGCGCCCACAAAATGTTCATTTATTCATAACACAATGATTTAAATAGCGAATAATCTTATCCAAAAAGAATGACTGGCGATTCCTTGATCTACAACAGAGGATTGTTCAAAGTTTGGCCTTTCATCTCGTGCAAAAAATGCGTAATATACGCCGCCTTGCAGTCACAGTATGGTCATTTCTTAACTCATGCGCATCGGACACCACCAGCTCAGAAATCGCCTGATCGCAGCCCCAATGGCAGGTATTACCGACCGGCCGTTCAGGACGCTGTGTTACGAGATGGGAGCAGGCCTGACCGTTTCCGAGATGATGTCGTCTAACCCGCAGGTTTGGGAAAGCGATAAGTCCCGCCTACGGATGGTGCACATTGATGAACCAGGTATCCGCACCGTGCAAATTGCCGGAAGCGTGCCTGAAGAGATGGCAGATGCCGCGCGTATTAACGTGGAAAGTGGCGCCCAGATTATTGATATCAATATGGGTTGCCCGGCCAAAAAGGTGAATCGCAAGCTTGCAGGTTCAGCCCTTCTGCAATACCCCGACCAGGTGAAGTCAATCCTGACGGCGGTTGTCAGCGCAGTGGACGTTCCTGTTACGTTGAAGATTCGCACGGGTTGGTCGCCGGAACACCGTAACTGCGTAGAGATTGCCCAACTGGCCGAAGACTGTGGCATTCAGGCCCTGACCATACATGGACGCACTCGCGCCTGTTTGTTCAACGGTGAAGCTGAATACGACAGCATTCGGGCAGTTAAGCAGAAAGTTTCCATTCCGGTTATCGCGAATGGCGACATTACTGACCCGCTTAAAGCCAGAGCTGTGCTCGACTATACGGGAGCTGATGCTCTGATGATAGGACGTGCCGCTCAGGGAAGACCCTGGATCTTTCGGGAAATCCAGCATTATCTGGACACTGGGGAGCTGCTTGCCCCACTGCCTCTGGCAGAGGTTAAGCGCTTGCTTTGTTCGCATGTTCGGGAACTGCATGACCACTACGGCCAGGCAAAAGGGTACCGAATTGCGCGTAAACACGTCTCCTGGTATCTCCAGGAGCACGCTCCAAATGACCAGTTTCGGCGCACATTCAACGCCATAGAGGATGCCAGCGTACAGCTGGAGGCGTTGGAGGCATACTTCGAAAATCTTGCGTAATGAAATAAAGAGCTGACAGAACTATGTTCGAACAACGCGTAAATTCTGACGTACTGACCGTATCTACCGTTAACTCCCAGGATCAGGTGACTCAAAAGCCCCTGCGTGACTCGGTTAAACAGGCACTGAAGAACTATTTTGCTCAACTGAACGGTCAGGATGTTAATGACCTGTATGAGCTGGTACTGGCTGAAGTTGAACAGCCACTGTTGGACATGGTGATGCAATACACCCGTGGTAATCAAACCCGCGCTGCCCTGATGATGGGCATCAACCGTGGTACCCTGCGTAAGAAACTGAAAAAATACGGCATGAACTAATTTCGATTAGCTAACTGCTTGTTTAAAAAGGCGCTCTTCGGCATGGGGAAGCGCCTTTTTTATCGTCCGGACGGGCAACCGTCAATGCTTTGTAAACCTTCTCTTTCCCCACTTTTCAACGCCCGCTTTTCGTGTATATTTCCAGCAACTTACAGGCTCTCTTTTCACGGAATGACACATGATTCGTAAATACTGGTGGCTGGTCGTTTTTGCTGTCTCTGTTTTCATTTTTGATGCGCTGCTGATGCAGTGGATTGAACTGATGAGCACCGAAACCGATAAATGTCGCAATATGAATTCCGTGAACCCGCTTAAACTGGTCAACTGCTCAGAGCTGGACTAACCGCTTCCATCCTGTCCCCCCCTGTTATCACCCAATAAAAACAGGGATTTGAATCACTTTTCGTCATTTCCTGACGATGATAATGTCTGTGCCCTTTCCAACCGCTCTTGCTTAACGTCTCACAACGAGTGAACAGACCATGCTGGTTAGCCAATACAACCAAATCCTCGTAGTCATCTCCTTTGTTGTTGCCATTCTTGCCGCCTATACCGCGCTGAATATGGCTGCGCGCGTTGCCGGAAGCCAGGGCATCGCTGCACGCGTCTGGCTGGCAGGTGGCGGTGTTTCGATGGGGATTGGCGTGTGGGCGATGCATTTCATCGGTATGCTGGCGATGGATCTTTCCATGAGCATGAGTTACAACGCGGTCCTGACCGTGCTTTCGATGGTTATCGCCATCAGCTCGTCAATGTTTGCCCTGTGGCTCGTTAGCGGCGAGCAGCTACGTTTGCGCCGGCTGCTGCCTGGCGCCGTCGTGATGGGAACGGGCATTGTTGCCATGCACTTCACTGGTATGGCAGCCCTGGAGGTCACACCGGGTATTGTCTGGGATAAAAAGTGGGTGGCTATCTCCGTGGTCATTGCCCTTGCCGCTTCACTGGCCGCTCTTTGGCTGACGTTCCGTTTACGTCAGGAAGCCGCACGAATGGCGTTGATGCGGCTGGGGGCGGCGATCACCATGGGCATCGCTATCGCTGGCATGCATTACGCCGGCATGGAAGCAGCACAATTTCCAATGTCGACGATGGTCCACCATCATGGCATTAACGGGAGCTGGCTGGCGATACTGGTTAGCGTGGTCGCGCTCGCTATTCTGGGGATTACGCTGCTGGTGTCGATGTTCGATGCCCGCCTTCAGGCTCGTACCTCGCTGCTGGCCTCATCACTGGCAGAAGCTAATCGTGAACTCGCACAGCTGGCGTTACATGATACGCTGACGCGATTACCCAATCGTATTCTGCTTGAGGATCGCCTCGATCAGGCCATCAGCAAGGCCGATCGCGAAGGAAGCCCTTTCGCGCTGATGTTTATGGATCTCGACGGCTTTAAAACCGTCAACGATGCCTATGGTCATGATGTCGGTGACAAGCTTCTGGTTGCGGTGACTCAGCGTTTGCTGTTGCAGCTGAAAGGTCAGTATACGCTGGCGCGTATCGGTGGGGATGAATTCGTCCTGCTGGCCGAAACCGCCACTCCGGATGATGCTGCCTCACTGGCAAATTCACTGGTGCGCGTCATTGATAGCCCGTTCCATCTCGATCCTTACGAACTGATGGTCACCCTGAGCATTGGCATTGCGCTATATCCACACGATGGCAAAACCGATCGTGAACTGATGTTTAACGCTGATGCTGCGATGTACCACACAAAACATATGGGTCGTAACGGCTATCACTTCTTCCAGCCGTCAATGAATACGCTGGCGCAGACGCATCTACAGCTGATGAATGATCTGTGGCAGGCCATCGACCGTAATGAGTTACGCCTGCTTTATCAACCTAAATTTCACGCCCCTGCCGGGCCAGTCCTCGGATTCGAAGCGCTGTTACGCTGGCAGCATCCCAAACAGGGGTTACTCCCACCCGATCTTTTTCTACCGCTGGCAGAGAAAACGGGGCTGATTATTCCGATTGGAAACTGGGTAATCGACGAGGCCTGCCGCCAGCTGCGTGAATGGCATCTTCAGGGCCACACGGACTGGTCAATGGCGGTGAATCTTTCTACATTGCAGTTCGAACAGCCGTCGCTGGTTAAAACAGTTCTCGATTGTCTGACGCGCCATAGCGTACCGCCCGGCATGTTGATCCTGGAGGTGACCGAAACCACGGCAATGAACAATCCGGACGAAAGCGTGCGTGTCCTGACAGCGCTGACGGATGCGGGAGTAAAAGCCTCGATAGACGATTTTGGCACCGGTTACTCAAGCCTTCTGTATCTTAAGCGACTCCCCGCCTGCGAGTTGAAAATCGATCGTGCTTTTGTGAAAGAGTTAAGTGGTGAGAGCGAAGATGCGACGATTGTCTCGGCGATTGTCGCCCTGGCAAAAACGCTGAATCTGAAGGTCGTGGCGGAAGGGGTCGAAACCGCAGCGCAGCAAACCTTTCTGACAGAACTGGGATGCAATACGCTACAGGGTTACCTGCTGGGCAAACCGATTACCGCGCAAGCTATTATGGAACAGTGCCAGCACGGGGAGATGTCGCTACCCCGGACGCGGTCATGAGGCTGTATCGTAAACCACTGGCGCCACTCGGGTGATATTTAGTGTCGCCAGAATATTATCCACCAGCGCCGGTGCTTGTTTGTACAGATTAAAATTGTTGCTATCCATTAACCAGTTTTTAATGACACCGCTAAAAAAGGCGTGGAAAAAAATCAGCGCCAGTTCAATATTGGTTTGCGAAGAGATAACGTTACGAGCAATGCATCGCTTTAGCGTCTTGCGAAGATAATCATCGTTTAAACCGATCCGCTTTCGTATTTCACATTCTGAAATCACATCGTCATGAAATTCACACTTATGATACAAAATTTGTAAAAGCGCATATTGCCGCGGCTCGCTCGCAATATATTGTAGTGCGACAATAAATTGTTCACGAAGCATTAACAAAGGGTCGTCATTTTCGGAAAGTATTAACCTGTCACGAATCATCTCACGCATCGGCAATTGCTGATCCCATATTGCATTAAATATTTCCGCTTTACTCGAGAAATGCCAGTAAACCGCCCCGCGAGTGAGTTGAGCAGCATCGGCGATGTCGGTAAGCGTGGTGCTGGATACGCCACGCGTCGCGAATAGCCCGATAGCGGCTTCAATCAGCTGCTGGCGGGTCTTTTGAGCCTCTTCTTTTTTTTTGCGCGCCATAACCTGCTACTCATTACTCATAAAATTGATACGTTATCAAAGGATATTGCCGTGGTCGTGTAGTCAAAGTATTAACCAAAACCCGTGTTAATTTTGCACAAAAAAAGTCAATTCATTTAATTTATAATTCACGTGAATAAATCGAATACATAAAATTCATAAAATATATGAATAGCATTCACCGAAAACATTTCGTTGATTATCCTGACAGAAAAAGAATACCGAATGCACTGTGTCAGATTCCGATTTTTACTTTTAAAAGCTCCATCAGCACTTATAAATTAAAAAACATTAAACACCCTCATTATTATACGCGGCTACATTTCTATTTTTTGCCTCACACCCTTTCACCGATTCATGGCAAATATCGGCTCAAGGGTAGTTTAAGGAACAGTAATGACGAATCACTTCAGATGCTTACCCTTATCCGGTTTCATTGTCTGTGCCGCGCTGCTCACCGGGTGCGATGGGCAAGAAAACCCACAGCAGCATGCGCAAGCTCCTCAGGTCAGTGTTCATATTGTTAAAAGCGCGCCACTGGCCGTAACGACAGAATTGCCCGGCAGAACTGACGCGTATCGTGTTGCGGAGGTTCGTCCTCAGGTAAGTGGTATCATTCTGCACCGTAATTTTACCGAAGGCAGCGACGTTAAAGCGGGTGAATCCCTTTATCAAATCGATCCGGCCACCTATCAGGCAGCCTACGACAATGCGAAAGGTGAGCTGGTAAAAGCACAGGCGGCGGCGAATATCGCCCATCTGACGGTGAAACGTTACGTTCCGCTGGTTGGTACGCAATATGTGAGCAAGCAGGAGTACGATCAGGCGGTGGCAACTGCCCAGCAGGCGGATGCGAGCGTGGTTGCCGCGAAGGCTGGCGTTGAAAGCGCGCGGATCAACCTGGCCTATACGAAAGTCACATCCCCAATCAACGGGCGTATAGGTAAATCCAGCGTCACCGAAGGGGCGTTAGTCACTAATGGCCAGGCAACTGCACTGGCTACGGTTCAGCAACTCGATCCCATTTATGTCGATGTGACGCAATCCAGCAGCGATTTTATGCGCCTGAAGCAGCAGACGAGCCTGCAAAAGGGAGACACCAGCAGCGTCGAGTTGCTGATGGAAAATGGCCAGCCTTATCCGCTGAAAGGAACGCTCCAGTTCTCTGATGTCTCGGTAGATGAAAGTACCGGCTCAATCACCCTTCGCGCCCTCTTCCCTAACCCACAGCATATGCTGTTACCGGGTATGTTTGTCCGTGCGCGCATCGATGAAGGTACGCAACCTGATGCCATACTGGTTCCCCAGCAGGGAGTAACCCGTACACCACGCGGAGATGCCACCGTGCTTGTGGTAAATGAGAAAAACCAGGTGGAATCACGCACTGTCGTTGCACCGCAGGCGATTGGCGATCGCTGGCTGATCACGGAAGGCCTCAAAAACGGCGACCGCGTCATTATCAGCGGCCTGCAAAAAGTTCGTCCTGGCGTCACCGTCGTGGCTATTCCTGATACCGCAGCGACTCCAGCCAGTTAAGGAATAACGACATGGCTAATTTCTTTATTCAACGGCCTGTTTTCGCCTGGGTACTCGCCATCATTCTGATGATTGCGGGCGGACTGGCCATTTTAAAACTACCGGTCGCGCAATATCCGACCATTGCGCCGCCGGCGGTTGCGGTGACAGCAACCTACCCGGGCGCTGATGCCCAGACGGTACAGGACACCGTCACTCAGGTTATCGAACAGAACATGAACGGTATCGATAATTTGATGTACATGTCGTCCACCAGTGATTCCGCTGGTAACGTCACCATTACGCTGACGTTCGAGTCGGGTACGGATCCTGATATTGCGCAGGTGCAGGTTCAGAACAAACTCCAGCTCGCCATGCCGCTGCTGCCACAAGAAGTGCAGCAGCAGGGGATCGGCGTGGAGAAATCCAGCAGCAGCTTCCTGCTGGTTGCAGGCTTTGTGTCGGACAATAAAAACCTCACGCAGGATGATATCTCCGACTATGTCGCTTCTAATGTAAAAGATGCGATCAGCCGTACTTCCGGCGTCGGTGACGTGCAGCTGTTCGGTGCCCAGTATGCAATGCGCATCTGGCTGGACAGCAACGCGATGAACAAATATCAGCTCACGCCGCTGGATATCATTAACCAGCTAAAAACGCAGAACGACCAGATTGCTGCGGGCCAGTTGGGCGGAACACCGTCCGTACCTGGGCAGCAACTGAACGCCTCAATTATTGCTCAAACGCGTCTGAAATCGCCGGAGGAGTTTGGTCGTGTGACTCTGAAGGTGAACCAGGACGGTTCAATGGTCCACCTGAAAGATGTGGCCCGCATTGAGCTGGGTGGCGAAAACTACAACATGGTCACCAAAATCAATGGCCAGGCAGCAACGGGGCTGGGGATCAAGCTGGCGACTGGCGCAAACGCGCTGGATACCGCTGCCGCCATCAAGAGTAAACTGGCGCAGTTGCAGCCCTTCTTCCCTCAGGGCCTGAAAGTCGTGTATCCGTACGACACCACACCTTTCGTGAAGATCTCAATCCATGAAGTGGTGAAGACACTGTTTGAAGCGATTGTTCTCGTGTTCCTGGTGATGTACTTGTTCCTGCAAAACCTGCGGGCAACGCTTATTCCGACGATCGCCGTGCCCGTGGTGTTACTGGGCACCTTTGCGGTACTGGCTGCGTTCGGGTTCTCCATTAACACCCTGACGATGTTCGGGATGGTATTGGCGATAGGTCTGCTCGTCGATGACGCCATCGTGGTGGTCGAGAACGTAGAACGCGTCATGGTTGAGGACAAGCTGCCGCCAAAAGAGGCGACGCAGAAGTCGATGGAGCAAATCCAGGGCGCCCTGGTGGGCATTGCCATGGTGCTTTCGGCGGTATTTATCCCGATGGCATTCTTTGGTGGTTCAACCGGGGCTATCTATCGCCAGTTCTCGCTGACCATTGTCTCCGCGATGGCCTTGTCGGTACTGGTGGCGTTGATATTAACGCCTGCTCTTTGTGCAACGCTGCTCAAACCGGTTGCCAGCGAACATCATGAAAAGAAAGGTGGTTTCTTCGGCTGGTTTAACGCGCTCTTTGATAAAAGTGTGGAGCATTACAGCAACAGCGTGAGCGGCATTTTACGTAAGACCGGCCGCTATCTGCTGGTTTACGTCATCATCGTCGGCGGCATGGCAGTTCTGTTCCTGCGCCTGCCTTCCTCCTTCCTGCCGGAAGAGGATCCGGGGGTGTTTATGACGATGGTTCAGTTGCCGGCAGGGGCGACGCAGATGCGTACCCAGCAGGTACTCGATCAGGTTCAGGATTATTACCTGACGAAAGAGAAAGCGAACGTTGAATCGGTCTTTACCGTAAACGGTTTTAGCTTTAGCGGACAGGGGCAGAACTCCGGTATCGCTTTTGTCAGCCTTAAGCCATGGGAAGAACGTCCGGGCAAGGAAAACGGCGTTGAGGCGATTGTCAGCCGCGCGACGAAAGCGTTCAGCCAGATCAAAGACGGTCTTGTATTTCCGTTTAACCTGCCTGCCATTATTGAACTGGGTACCGCAACAGGCTTTGACTTTGAACTGATTGACCAGGCAAACCTGGGGCATACGCAGTTAACCCAGGCGCGTAACCAGCTGCTGGGCATGGTGAGAGAACATCCTGACTTACTGGTTCGCGTGCGTCCTAACGGACTGGAAGATACGCCACAGTTCAAGCTGGACGTCGATCAGGAGAAGGCACAGGCGCTGGGTGTGAGCGTGTCTGACGTCAATCAGACGATTTCAACAGCGCTGGGTGGCACCTATGTGAACGACTTTATCGATCACGGACGGGTGAAAAAAGTTTATGTCCAGGCTGATGCTCGCTTCCGTATGCTACCAGGAGACATTAACGGCCTGTATGTGCGTAGCGCTAACGGCGAAATGGTGCCTTTCTCTGCCTTTAGCAGCTCTCACTGGGTGTACGGTTCACCGCGTCTGGAACGTTACAATGGGATGCCGTCAATGGAGATCCTCGGTGAGTCTGCCCCTGGCAAAAGTACCGGTGAGGCAATGGCGTTGATGGAAAGCCTTGCGTCAAAACTGCCTTCCGGCATCGGCTACGACTGGACGGGGATGTCTTATCAGGAACGACTTTCCGGGAATCAGGCTCCGGCGCTGTACGCCATCTCACTGATTGTGGTGTTCCTGTGTCTGGCGGCCCTCTATGAAAGTTGGTCAATTCCCTTCTCGGTCATGCTGGTTGTGCCGCTTGGGGTGATCGGCGCGCTTCTGGCTGCATCAATGCGAGGGCTGAACAATGACGTTTACTTCCAGGTTGGTCTGCTTACGACAATTGGTTTATCAGCCAAGAACGCCATACTGATCGTTGAGTTCGCCAAGGATCTCATGGATAAAGAAGGCAAAGGGATTATCGAAGCCACGCTTGAAGCCTCGCGTATGCGTCTGCGTCCTATCCTGATGACTTCCCTGGCATTCATCCTTGGTGTTATGCCTCTGGTCATCAGCAGCGGTGCAGGTAGTGGGGCACAAAATGCGGTCGGGACGGGCGTGATGGGCGGGATGCTGTCAGCCACCCTGTTGGCCATTTTCTTTGTTCCTGTTTTCTTTGTGGTTGTCCGGAGACGATTTACAAAGCACAAGGATTAATGAAAATCATAAAGGCACCTCTGGTGCCTTTTTTATTTCCTGAAAACAATGTAAAAACACTTCCCCTCTTCACATTTCCTCCATTAATAATCAGTGCCCGCGCTTTTTTCTTCATAATTTTTACAATCCACACAAATTGAGATTATTCCCCGTGCTGCATGGTATTAGTGCGGTGGTAAAATAATCATCAGTTCGTTAATTGCTGTATCGGCTCTTTAGCGAATAAGCGATCATATTGAGGTAACATCATGAAAAGATTCCTTTCCGTTGCACTTCTCGCTGCGCTGCTTGCTGGTTGCGCGCACGACTCTCCATGTGTACCGGTATACGACGATCAGGGGCGACTGGTTCACACCAATACCTGTATGAAGGGCACTACCCAGGATAACTGGGAAACAGCAGGTGCGATTGCTGGTGGCGCCGCGGCAATCGCTGGCCTGACACTCGGTATTGTCGCCCTGACTAAATAAGGCTTCTAAAAGCGCGGCCATCGCCGCGCTTTTATTTTTTCCTGATATAAGGAGCGTATATTCCTCATCACGAATAGCATCAGATATTAATTAAATTCAATACGCTACCTTACTCTCCGCTATACCCCATACCTGTACATAACATTTAATTGATTTAACGCTGCTGCGAGCCAGCATAATGCATTCCACAACTTCAGTTTCAGTAGGGTAAAACGCTTTAATACGTCCGTAAGGTATTAATGGCGACAGCAGGAATATCGAATGAGGGAATTGGTTTGGCTGGAGCGATAACGCAAAAAGGCCATCCTTTCGGATGGCCTTTCTACTTGTTTGATGTCTGGCAGTTCCCTACTCTCACATGGGGAGACCCCACACTACCATCGGCGCTACGGCGTTTCACTTCTGAGTTCGGCATGGGGTCAGGTGGGACCACCGCGCTAAAGCCGCCAGACAAATTCTTTTACTTCTTGCCGAACTTTAACCTAAGTATAAAGTGGTGCTGATACCCAGAGTCGAACTGGGGACCTCACCCTTACCAAGGGTGCGCTCTACCAACTGAGCCATATCAGCACGCTAAATTTGATGCCTGGCAGTTCCCTACTCTCACATGGGGAGACCCCACACTACCATCGGCGCTACGGCGTTTCACTTCTGAGTTCGGCATGGGGTCAGGTGGGACCACCGCGCTAAAGCCGCCAGACAAATTC
>NZ_KQ090002.1:97320-303726 GCF_001037885.1 Enterobacter sp. BIDMC109 | reverse complement strand
GACATTAAGAATCCATGTCACTTTGAGTGCCCACACAGATTGTCTGATAAATTGTTAAAGAGCAGTTGCGACGCGCTTCGGCGCTCTGTCGCGAGGTGGCGTATATTACGCTTTCCTCTTTCAGAGTCAACCCGTTATTTCAGGATTTTTTCTCTTCAACCGACCGGGTTATCTGTGAAGTGATTCATATCCGCCGTGTCGATGGAGGCGCATTATAGGGATCCCAGTTTTTAGCACAAGTATTTTTTAGATCTTTTTTTCCAACTGATGATTTTCCGTTCTTTTCGCTGAAAACCCACCCGATCCGCTTAAAAATTGACGCATTTTGCCTTGCCTCGATCCAGGAATACGATCAAAGTCTTCTTTAATAGCGCTCATCTGTATCGAGGTAGATATGTTTGCAGTATTACGTCCTTATAAAGATCTGTTCCCCCAAAAAGGCGATCGCGTGATGATCGATACCAGCAGCGTGGTCATTGGTGATGTTCGCATGGCCGAGGATGTCAGCATCTGGCCACTCGTCGCGATCCGGGGCGATGTTAACTACGTTGCGATCGGTGCACGCACCAATATTCAGGACGGCAGCGTGCTGCATGTGACTCATAAGTCATCTTATAACCCTGAGGGCAATCCGCTCATCATTGGGGAAGATGTCACCGTTGGTCATAAAGTGATGCTCCACGGCTGCACAATCGGTAACAGGGTGCTCGTTGGGATGGGATCGATTTTGCTGGATGGCGTCATAGTAGAAGATGACGTAATGATTGGCGCAGGAAGCCTTGTTCCGCAAAACAAACGTCTGGAAAGTGGCTATCTCTATTTAGGCAGTCCGGTTAAACAGATCCGCCCCCTAAAAGAGGCGGAGATCGAAGGATTGAAATACTCAGCGAACAATTACGTTAAATGGAAGAATGACTATCTGGATCAGGATAACCAGACCCAACCCTGATCGTCTTCCTGCTGATCGCGGATCAAATCGCTGGCTTCCTCTTCCAGATCCCAGCGATTTTCGCAAAAGACCGCTAACGGATCTGAACCACCAAAGCGCTGATGCAACGTCTCCCCTTTAATCGCACAGGTGAGCTGCATTCCATGCACCAGCACCGGGAAACAAACCGCTTGCTTATTTTCATCCCAGATTTCTCTGTCGGGAAAATGAATCGCCTGATTCATGCCATCAGTTCCTGTTTCAGCTTTTCGATCACCGGTTCTACAGCAGGTAACACGCCATGCCAGAGTAGCACCGCATGAGCCGCCTGCCCCACCAGCATGCCCAGACCATCAGCCACGTGTTTTGCCCCCTGTTGTTCACACCAGGTCAGAAATGGCGTTTTCCCTTTTTGATAAAACATGTCATAGGCGTAGATGTGGGAATGAACCAGGGATGCAGGAATCGCCGGGATCTCTCCATTAATACCGCTTGAGGTGGCATTAATCACAAGATCAAATTCGTGACTCGCGAGATCGTCAAGTGCTACCGCAGTTACGCTGCCTGTGTGTGCGAACAACGCCGCCAGCTCTTCTGCTCTGGAGAAGGTACGGTTGGTGATTGTCACCGCACAATCCAGCGAAAGAAGAGGAAGCAATACGCCGCGCGACGCGCCACCCGCGCCGATCAGCAGGATCCGAAAGCCTGGTTTAATAAACGACAATCGCTCCAGATCGCTGAGTAAACCTATGCCATCGGTGTTATCGCCAAGAAGGCGACCATCTTCAAGCCGCTTAAGGGTATTGACGGCACCAGCGAGCGAGGCACGCTCGGTCAGCTCATCCGCACGCCCGAAAGCCTCTTCTTTAAAAGGCACCGTGACGTTCGCACCTTTACCACCCGCATCAAAAAAGCTATTCAGCGTCGGTATAAATGCATCAACAGGCGCAAGAACCCGACCATACGGGTGATCTATCTGCAATTGCTCTGCAAACAGCTGATGGATCAGAGGCGACTTGCTGTGGGCGATCGGGTTACCAAAAACAGCATAGGTTTCCATAACATTATCCCTGGCGAAAACGTTCGCCGGTCAAGGCATCGCGAATTTCTGACGGGTTAAGACGACCCCCGGTTTCACCCACGGCTACAGGGAAATCATTCCCGAACTGCGCCAGAACTTCTTCTGTTGTCCGACAAGGGGGAAGCCCGGTCAGGTTGGCGCTGGTTGAAACCAGGGGTTTACCAAATGCCTGGCATAACTCCACCACCAAGGGATGGTCGGTAACGCGTACCGCGAGTGAATCGAAACGCCCGGTTAACCAGCGCGGCGTTGTCGGTTGTGCAGGAAAGACAAACGTAACGGGACCTGGCCACACAGAGAAAATGGTTTCCCGCTGTGCAGGCGTCAGCATGGAATCATCAATATAAGGCTTAAGCTGCTCGTAGTTCGCAGCGATCAAAATCAATCCTTTTTCGACAGGCCGCTGTTTTAGCGCCAGCAGACGGTTAACGGCGACTTCGCTGTCAGGATCGCACCCGACCCCGAAAACGGCTTCTGTTGGATAGGCGATGACTTCTTCTTTTTTCAGGATGTCCACCGCCTGCGCGATGGAGCCTGATGGCAGGTTATTATTCACTGATTTGATCCGCCGAAACCGGCTTTCCACATTGTTTACTGGCGCAAAAGCGTTTCAAGCCTTGCGCGGTTTTCTTTTCTATAAGTAACGGATAATCGCAATGAGGGCAGACGCCCGCTACTGGTTTGAAATTGATAACGAACTGGCATTCAGGATAGCGATCGCACGAATGGAAGGTCTTGCCATAACGAGAGCGGCGCTGCACCAATTGACCACGCTGGCACTGAGGGCAGGCAATTGCCGTTTCATCTGGTTTATCAATTTGTTCCGTATGTTCACATTCCGGATAGCGGCTGCATCCGATAAACATCCCGAACCGCCCCTGCCGCAGCGCCAGTTCGCCGCCACAGAGTGGACAAAGCTGTCCCTCCAGAATTTTGACGATATGTCCGTCCGCCTGGCTTTTCAGGGGACGGACATAATCACATTCCGGATAGTGTGAACAACCGAGAAACGGACCGTGTTTCCCGGACCGAATAACAAGTTCAGCCCCACACTGTGGGCAGGGCTCGTTTTTATGCACCGTGAAGAGTGCTGATTTGGCCATAACAACTCTTGTTGCTGCACATAGAATTAATGCAGCATACCTTCATTCACTTCAAAGAGTAATTCTTCCATTTGCTGATAGGCATTTTCACAGCCTGGGATGTTGAACAGAACCATCAGGATCACCCATTTGAGATCTTCCAGTTCAAATTCAGCAGTATCCAGCGCCATGACGCGCTCTATCACCATCTCTCTCGTTTCGAGGTTTAGCACCTGAATCTGCTCAAGGAATAAAATGAATCCCCGGCAGCTGGCATCCAGCCTTTCACACTCTTCAGCTGTATAGATGCGCACAGACAATGGGTCAGAAGCAAGCTGCATCGGTTCGGCGAGGCCGTCCTGATAATCAGCCAACTTATCCAGCCACATCAACGCATTATAAATATCTTCCCGCTCAAAACCTGCGTCGGTCAGATCCCGTGTTAATTTGTCCTGATCCACCTGCATTTCTGCTTCGTTGTGGATGTAAGTCTCAAACAAATACATCAGTACGTCGAACATGGCATGCCCTCCTTAATCGGACATAGCCGCCGGGTACAGCTGCGATCCACCCTGCTAACTCCAGTTCGAGTAGCTGTGCTACCGTTACTGGCACAGGTTGGCCGGCACGTTCAGCGACAACGTCAACAGGTGTTACCTCATCTCCTACGTTAGCCAGGAGCTTGGGAAATGGCAATGCTACTGCCTCCTGATCCGATGAAATATGTCGCTTTTGGAGATCATCCTGCAACCAATGCAATCCATATTGCAAATTTTCCAGGATATCCTCTTTACAGGTCACCAGCGTCGCCCCCTGTTTTATCAGCCAGTGAGGGCCTTCGCAGCCAGGGTTCCCCAACGGGCCGGGTAGCGCAAAAACTTCACGCCCCTGCTCCAGTGCGCACCTTGCGGTAACCAGCGATCCACTCCGAATCGCAGCTTCGACCACCAGCACGCCCTGGCTTAACCCACTGATGATCCGGTTACGCCGTGGAAAGTTACCCGGTCTGGGCGATGCCGAAAGTGAAAACTCAGACACTATCGCCCCCTCTGAAGCGATAAGTTGCTCAGCCAGAGTGTGATGACGACGCGGATAGAGACTAAAAAGACCATTGCCAAGCACGGCGACACTTCGCCCTTTTGCTGACAACGCCGCATGATGTGCCACACCATCGATGCCGCAAGCCAGGCCACTGGTGATCGTAAAGCCACATTGGGACAGCTGTTCACTCAGCATTTTCCCCCACCGCTCGCCATACCACGAGGGCGCACGGCTGCCCACAACCGCAAGCTGCATGCTATTAAGCACGTCAACGCGGCCTCGCACAAATAGCGCCCCGGGAAAATCAGGTATAGAACGTAACAATGGCGGAAAGCGAGGATCATCCGCTGTGAGAAGGTGGTTGTCGGTGTGTTCCAGCCATTCCAGACTACGTTCAAGCTCACTCTCACTGAACGAAAAAAACTTTACGGCATGTTTGGGCGAAAGCCCTGACGCGTTGACAGCTTCAGCATCGACGGTTGCCTGGCGAAGCAGCCTCTGCGCAATCTCCAGCATCGCGTCACCGTATAACGACCCGATGTTTATAAGCCGTAACCATATCTCTGTGGACGTCATCCTTTTCCCTGCCATAAGCAGCCTCAGCAATCTTTGCGATTGGTCACTGATGCTGTCAATCGACCGGGGATTTGTCTAGAATAGAAGTAATATTCTTATCAACTCCTGAACACGACTCTGGAAATTTATGGCAGTTTTGCAAGTGTTACATATTCCTGACGAGCGCCTTCGCATCGTCGCGGAACCGGTTAAAGAAGTGAATGCAGAAATTCAGCGTATCGTCGATGATATGTTCGATACCATGTACGCTGAAGAAGGCATTGGCCTTGCCGCAACCCAGGTAGACATTCACAAACGTATTATTGTGATCGACGTTTCTGAAAATCGTGATGAGCGCCTGGTGCTGATCAACCCTGAGATGCTGGAAAAAAGCGGCGAAACAGGTATTGAGGAAGGCTGTCTGTCTATCCCTGAACAGCGCGCTTTGGTGCCACGTGCCGAAAAAGTTAAAATCCGCGCACTGGATCGTGACGGCAATCCGTTTGAGCTGGAAGCCGACGATCTGCTGGCGATTTGTATTCAGCATGAGATGGATCACCTGGTCGGTAAGCTGTTTATCGATTACCTCTCACCGCTGAAGCAACAGCGTATTCGTCAGAAAGTTGAGAAACTGGATCGTTTGCGTTCTCGCGCTTAACGCCCCCCGGATACAAGGAATAACGTGTCTACATCACTACGTATAATCTTCGCGGGTACCCCTGATTTTGCGGCGCGTCATCTCGACGCGCTGCTATCGTCTGGTCATCAGATTGTTGGCGTATTTACTCAGCCTGATCGTCCGGCTGGCCGCGGTAAAAAATTGATGCCTGGCCCGGTTAAAGTGCTGGCAGAAACGCATGGTTTGCCGCTTTTCCAGCCTGCATCATTACGACCTCAGGAAAACCAGCAGTTAGTGGCAGACCTGAACGCTGACGTGATGGTAGTTGTGGCTTACGGCCTCATTCTGCCGAAAGCGGTACTCGATATGCCCCGCCTGGGCTGTGTTAACGTTCATGGTTCCTTGCTCCCACGCTGGCGTGGTGCAGCCCCTATTCAGCGCGCTCTGTGGGCAGGCGATGCTGAAACTGGCGTGACAATCATGAAGATGGACGTAGGTTTAGACACGGGCGACATGCTGTATAAACTGGCGTGTCCCATTACCGCAGAAGATACCAGCGCCACGCTGTATGACAAGCTGGCGGATCTCGGTCCGCAGGGGCTGATTGAGACGTTGCAACAGCTTGCTGACAATACAGCGTCACCTGAAGTGCAGGATGAGGCACAGGTGACCTATGCTGAAAAACTGAGTAAAGAAGAAGCCCGGATCGACTGGTCCCTGTCAGCAGCTCAACTCGAACGCTGTATCCGCGCCTTTAATCCATGGCCGATGAGCTGGTTGATGATTGATGAGCAGCCAGTGAAAGTCTGGAAAGCTTCAGTTATTAACGGCAATACTTCGGCAGAGCCCGGTACGATTATCGACGCCAGCAAAAACGGTATCCAGGTTGCGACCGGAGAAGGGATCCTGAATCTTGAATCGCTGCAACCGGCCGGTAAAAAGGCAATGAGCGCGCAGGATCTATTAAATTCCCGTCGTGAATGGTTCATCCCTGGCAATCGCCTTGCCTGAACAAATTTACTCTTAAGGCCCGGTGTTTCCGGGCATTTTTATTTTTACGGTTATGAAAAGACAAAATCTACGCACTATGGCGGCTCAGGCCGTTGAGCAGGTTATCGAGCAGGGCCAGTCACTGAGTAATGTCCTGCCTCCACTGCAACAAAAGGTTTCCGATAAAGACAAAGCACTGCTTCAGGAGCTGTGCTTTGGCGTGCTGCGCACCCTCTCTCAGCTTGAATGGTTAATTAATAAGCTGATGTCACGCCCGATGAGCGGCAAGCAGCGTACCGTGCATTATTTGATCATGGTCGGTTTCTACCAGCTTCTTCATACCCGCATTCCACCTCATGCTGCGCTGGCTGAGACAGTGGAGGGTGCCGTTTCGATTAAACGTCCTCAACTGAAAGGGTTGATTAACGGCGTGCTGCGTCAGTTCCAGCGTCAGCAGGACGAACTGCTGGCAGAATTTGCGCAAAGCGAAGCGCGCTTCCTGCACCCTGAATGGCTGCTGAATCGCCTTAAAAAAGCCTACCCACAGCAATGGCAAGACATTGTGGATGCCAATAACCAACGTCCGCCGATGTGGTTACGCGTCAATCGTAACCATCATACCCGCGACGCATGGCTGGCCCTGCTGGAAGAGGCCGGAATGAGCGGCTTCACACACGCTGCTTATCCTGATGCGGTTCGTTTAGCCTCCCCTGCACCGGTACATGCATTACCCGGTTTTGAAGAGGGCTGGGTAACGGTACAGGACGCATCCGCTCAGGGCTGCATGACCTGGCTTGAACCGAAAGACGGGGAGCAGATCCTTGATCTCTGTGCAGCGCCAGGGGGGAAAACAACGCATATTCTGGAAGTGGCGCCGCAGGCCAGCGTGATGGCCGTGGATGTTGATGAGCAGCGTCTTTCACGCGTCTATGACAACCTCAAGCGTCTGGGTATGAAAGCACAGGTTAAGCAAGGCGATGGACGTAAACCCGCAGACTGGTGTGGTGATACCCGGTTCGATCGTATTTTGCTGGACGCCCCTTGCTCTGCAACCGGCGTGATTCGTCGTCATCCCGATATCAAATGGCTGCGTCGCGATCGTGATATCAAGGAGCTTGCCCAGTTGCAATCCGAAATTCTGGATGCCATCTGGCCGCATCTCAAACCCGGCGGAACCCTGGTGTATGCAACCTGCTCTGTTCTCCCGGAAGAGAACCGTCAGCAAATTGCGGCCTTCCTGAAACGCACCCCGGACGCTACGCTGCATGATACGGGAACACCTGAGCACCCGGGTCTGCAAAACCTGCCGGGCGCAGAAGAGGGTGATGGTTTCTTTTACGCTAAGCTAATCAAAGAGTGATGTTGAGAACAGGTCACGAAAGATGAAAATTATCATTCTGGGCGCAGGGCAAGTTGGCGGAACGCTGGCGGAAAATCTCGTGGGCGAAAACAACGATATCACCATTGTGGATACCAATGGCGATCGCCTGCGCGTTTTGCAGGACAAGTTTGATCTTCGTGTTGTACAGGGGCACGGCTCTCACCCACGAGTGCTTCGGGAGGCGGGCGCGGACGATGCCGACATGCTGGTTGCAGTAACCAGTTCTGATGAAACCAACATGGTTGCATGTCAGGTGGCCTACTCGCTTTTCAACACACCGAACCGCATCGCCCGCATTCGCTCCCCGGACTATGTCCGGGATGCGGAAAAGCTGTTTAATTCCGAAGCAGTACCTATCGACCATCTTATTGCCCCTGAACAGCTGGTTATCGACAGTATTTATCGTCTGATTGAGTACCCGGGCGCGTTGCAGGTTGTGAACTTTGCGGAAGGAAAAGTAAGCCTGGCGGTTGTGAAGGCTTATTACGGCGGCCCGCTGATTGGTAATGCCCTGTCGACAATGCGCGAGCATATGCCACATATCGATACGCGTGTTGCGGCGATTTTCCGTCACGACAGACCTATTCGTCCGCAAGGGTCCACCATTGTCGAAGCCGGGGATGAAGTCTTCTTTATTGCGGCTTCTCAGCATATCCGTGCGGTGATGAGTGAACTTCAGCGTCTCGAAAAACCGTATAAACGTATTATGCTGGTTGGCGGCGGTAATATTGGCGCAGGTCTGGCGAGACGGCTGGAAAAAGACTACAGCGTGAAGCTGATCGAACGAGATCAACAGCGCGCGTCGGAGCTGGCTGAAAAGCTTCAGAATACTATCGTGTTTTATGGCGATGCTTCGGATCAGGAATTGCTGGCCGAAGAGCATATCGATCAGGTTGATCTTTTTATTGCCGTCACCAACGACGACGAAGCGAATATTATGTCCGCCATGCTCGCTAAACGTATGGGGGCGAAAAAAGTAATGGTGCTTATCCAGCGTAAGGCTTATGTCGACCTGGTACAGGGTAGCGTAATTGATATTGCTATTTCGCCTCAGCAAGCCACCATTTCTGCCCTGCTAAGCCATGTACGTAAAGCGGATATTGTCGGCGTGTCGTCTCTTCGTCGTGGTGTTGCTGAAGCCATTGAAGCCGTCGCTCATGGGGATGAAACGACGTCGCGCGTTGTTGGTCGCGCGATCGACGAAATTAAACTTCCACCAGGCACCATTATCGGCGCCGTAGTACGAGGTAACGATGTCATGATCGCCAATGATAATTTACGTATTGAGCAGGGTGACCACGTTATTATGTTCCTGACCGATAAAAAATTTATTACCGACGTCGAGCGTTTATTCCAGCCAAGCCCGTTCTTCCTGTAATGATTTGGGTGCTCAGACGAGAGCACCCAAATATTAACCTTCTAATTTTCATGCCTTTTATTTTTCATAACGATTATTTATCCCCAATGGCAATTAGCTAATCATTTGTTAAACTTATAGGCGTCAGCTGGCACAAGGAGAACATAATGAGTTTTATTAAAGAGTTTCGCGAATTTGCGATGCGCGGGAATGTGGTGGATTTGGCTGTGGGTGTCATTATTGGTGCGGCGTTCGGTAAGATCGTTTCATCATTAGTCGCCGACATTATTATGCCGCCGTTAGGACTGTTGATTGGAGGCATTGATTTCAAACAGTTCGCCTTCACCCTTCGGGAGGCTCAGGGCGATATCCCTGCGGTTGTAATGCACTATGGCGTATTCATTCAGAACGTATTTGATTTCGTGATCGTGGCATTTGCCATTTTCATGGCGATCAAACTTATCAACAGACTTAACCGTAAAAAAGAAGAACCGGCTGCTGCCCCGCCAGCACCAACTAAAGAAGAAGTCTTACTGACTGAAATTCGCGATCTGTTAAAAGAGCAGAACAACCGCGTTTAATCAGGCGACAGAAACAGAAAGGCCAGTGGTAAAAAAGCGATTAGCTTGCTTGCCACTGGCCTCCCAGTTACCCCGTTGTGCATGTTTACCTTTACGTAAATAACTCCCTTTTCCTTTCTTGTTCTTCTCAACACGCTGTCTGAAAAGCGGGTCGTGAAGCAATGCCTCAATGGCGTTATCCTTAATTTGTCCCTTCGTATGCTGATAGCGGCTCATCATTTCTCCTGAGCATAGTTAATGTCGGCGGGAGTCTAGTCCCTGGCTGATAAAAAATCAACAACCCTGAGTTTCACTACTGGCGCCCTGTTCAAGAGCTTCCAGTATTGAGCAATAAACACTGCTATGAGCGGTACCGCAGCACGCGTCATTTAACCTTTGCAGAGATCGCTGCATGGCTTGCAGCTCCTGAATGCGTCCTTCAACTTCATCCAGCCGGGCCTGAACGATGCTTTTAGATTCCTGACACGTATGATGTTCAGGATCGATACGGATCGACAGCAGTTCACGGATCGACTCCAGCGTGAAGCCGAGTTGCCGTGCATAGCGGATAAAACGAAGGCGTTGCAGGTCGTTATCCGTATAAAGGCGAAATCCACCTTCCGTTCTGACCTCATGATCGATCATCTGCTGCTTTTCGTAGTAGCGGATAGTATCCGGCGTTACGTTAGCAAGCTTCGCAAGTTCACCTATGCGGTACATGGCTACTCCTCGTTTATTTTTTGCATTAACCTTTCACTGTACTCGCCATGCAAAAAGTCAGTATTCATTCCCGTCTGGCGCAGTTTTAGCTCGATGAGCGCCAACCGACGACTGATTTCGGAGTACCGCGGGTCATTCTTATGAATGCCTTTAAGCAGATCGGCAAGCTCGACGGCTTCATTGCGTTGCTGAAGTTCAGGCGGTAAACAACCTGCGTTTTTCAGTAAGCGATAACCGGCCCGTAATTCAGGGGGAATATGTGAATCATCGTCCAGAATCAGCGGCTCACCGCTACCGGGAAGATTTTCGAACTCGCCTTTGTTTTGGGCATCGCAAATATGGCGTTCAGCCCACTGATCGAGCAACCACATAATGAACTCCAGGGGGTGAGCAGAAAAGATACAGACATTGTAGATAAGTGGAGATTCTGCGGATATAAAAAAACCCGCCGAGGCGGGTTTTTTTACGTTACTACAGATTACTCTGCAGCAGCTTCTGCTTTCTCTGAACGATCAACCAGCTCGATGTAAGCCATCGGCGCGTTGTCGCCTGCACGGAAGCCACACTTCAGAATGCGAGTGTAACCACCGGCACGGCTCGCGAAACGCGGGCCCAGTTCGTTAAACAGTTTTGCCACGATCTCGTTATCACGAGTACGGGCGAATGCCAGACGACGATTAGCAACGCTGTCAGTCTTGGCAAGAGTAATCAGCGGCTCAACTACGCGACGCAGCTCTTTCGCTTTAGGCAGGGTCGTCTTGATGATTTCATGACGAACCAGTGAACCTGCCATGTTGCGGAACATAGCCTGGCGATGGCTGCTGTTGCGGTTCAGTTGACGACCACTCTTACGATGGCGCATGACCTTATCCTTCTCAGTAAAACCTTAACCTGTGATCCGGTTACTCGTCAGCAATGCTTGCCGGTGGCCAGTTTTCCAGGCGCATGCCCAGAGACAGACCACGTGAAGCCAGCACGTCTTTAATCTCGGTAAGAGATTTTTTACCCAGGTTCGGCGTTTTCAGCAACTCAACCTCGGTACGCTGTACCAGATCACCGATATAGTGGATAGCTTCTGCCTTGAGGCAGTTAGCAGAGCGGACAGTCAATTCCAGATCGTCAACAGGGCGCAGCAGGATCGGATCGAATTCTGGTTTCTCTTCTTTCACTTCCGGCTGACGTACATCACGTAAGTCAACGAAAGCTTCCAGTTGTTCTGCCAGGATGGTTGCCGCACGACGAATCGCCTCTTCAGGATCGATTGTGCCATTGGTTTCCATTTCGATGACCAGCTTGTCCAGGTCGGTACGCTGTTCTACACGCGCTGCTTCAACATTGTAGGCAATACGCTCTACAGGGCTGTAACATGCGTCGACCAGCAGACGGCCGATTGGGCGCTCATCTTCTTCCGAATGAATTCGGGCAGAAGCCGGCACATAACCACGACCGCGCTGAACTTTGATACGCATGCTAATAGCTGCGTTCTCATCGGTCAGGTGGCAGATCACGTGCTGCGGCTTGACGATTTCAACATCACCGTCGTGGGTGATGTCGGCTGCAGTCACAGGGCCAATGCCAGATTTATTCAGAGTAAGAATAACTTCATCTTTACCCTGAACTCTCACCGCCAGCCCTTTCAGGTTGAGCAGGATTTCAAGGATATCTTCCTGAACGCCTTCTTTGGTGCTGTACTCATGAAGTACACCATCAATCTCAACCTCGGTCACCGCGCAACCCGGCATCGATGAGAGCAGAATACGGCGCAGTGCGTTACCCAGAGTATGGCCAAAGCCACGCTCTAAAGGCTCAAGGGTCACCTTGGCGTGCGTCGAACTCACTTGCTCGATATCTACCAGGCGCGGTTTTAGAAACTCTGTCACAGAACCCTGCATTGTGTCCTCTCTTTGGTACTAAGCTTTACTTGGAGTAAAGCTCGACGATCAGGTGTTCGTTAATGTCCGCAGACAGATCAGAACGTTCTGGCTGACGCTTGAACGTACCTTCCATCTTGCCAGCATCAACTTCCAGCCAGGTTGGCTTTTCACGCTGCTCAGCCAGCTCCAGAGCGGCTTTCACGCGAGATTGCTTTTTCGCTTTCTCACGAATGCTAACAACGTCATTCGCTTTAACCTGATAAGAAGCGATGTTAACAACACGACCGTTTACCATGATTGCTTTATGGCTAACCAGCTGGCGTGATTCAGCACGAGTCGCGCCGAAGCCCATACGGTATACAACGTTGTCCAGACGACCTTCCAGCAGAGCCAGCAGGTTTTCACCTGTGTTGCCTTTCAGACGTGCTGCTTCTTTATAGTAGTTACGGAACTGACGCTCCAGCACACCGTAGATACGGCGAACTTTTTGCTTTTCACGCAACTGCACACCATAGTCAGACAGACGCGGTTTACGCGCACCGTGCTGGCCAGGAGCTTGTTCAATTTTACACTTGGTATCGATCGCGCGAACGCCAGACTTAAGGAATAAGTCGGTGCCCTCACGACGGCTCAGCTTGAGCTTAGGACCCAAATATCTTGCCATTTTCTATCTCCAACTAACCTAAAAAACGAGCGTTATACGCGACGTTTTTTCGGCGGACGACAACCGTTATGAGGGATCGGAGTCACATCAGTAATATTCGTGATGCGGAAACCAGCGGCGTTCAGAGCGCGAACAGTAGATTCACGACCCGGACCCGGACCTTTAACCATAACTTCCAGATTCTTGATGCCGTATTCTTTTACGGCTTCAGCGCAACGCTCTGCTGCAACCTGAGCTGCGAACGGAGTGGATTTGCGAGAACCACGGAAACCGGAACCACCGGCTGTTGCCCAACCCAATGCGTTACCCTGACGATCAGTAATAGTAACGATGGTGTTGTTGAAAGAAGCATGGATATGAGCCACGCCGTCAGAGACTTGTTTTCTTACACGTTTACGTGCACGAACTGGTGCCTTTGCCATTATTCAATCACCCCGATTATTTCTTGATCGGTTTGCGCGGACCCTTACGGGTACGTGCGTTGGTCTTAGTACGCTGACCGCGCACTGGCAGACCACGACGATGACGCAAACCGCGATAGCAACCAAGATCCATCAGGCGCTTGATGCTCATGCTGATTTCACGGCGCAGATCACCTTCAACGACAAATTTGGCAACTTCGTCACGCAGCGTGTCGATTTGTTCTTCAGACAGCTCACTGATCTTAACATCTTCAGCGATACCCGCTGCAGCCAGAATGGCTTTAGAACGGGTCTTGCCGACGCCATAGATCGAAGTTAATGCGATCACAGCATGTTTCTGATCAGGAATGTTAATGCCTGCTATACGGGCCACTATGCACTCCTACTATTTAATATGTACGCACCATGCTGAAAAGCCCGTTTTCAGGATACTCAAATGGAAACGTACAGACATACAAAAGATTGGCTGGCTAATCTAGCCAGCTCAACCCAACTTTGCAAGAAAAATATGCGAAATAATCAGCCTTGGCGCTGTTTATGCTTCGGCTCGGCACTGCAAATCACACGGATGACACCATCACGCTTAACGATTTTGCAGTTACGGCATAATTTCTTGACGGAAGCACGAACTTTCATTTTTACTCTCCGTAACTTCTCAGGCGACCAGTTAGCGGCCGTAGCCTTTCAGGTTCGCCTTCTTCAATGCAGACTCATACTGACTGGACATCATCAGAGTTTGCACTTGAGCCATAAAGTCCATAATCACGACAACAACGATAAGCAGTGAGGTCCCACCGAAGTAGAACGGTACTTTCATTGCATCACGCATGAACTCCGGGATCAGGCAGATAAAAGTAATATAAAGCGCACCAACCAAAGTCAGGCGAGTCATTACTTTATCGATATACTTCGCCGTTTGCTCTCCCGGACGAATTCCTGGTACAAATGCACCGGACTTCTTCAGGTTATCTGCTGTTTCACGCGGGTTGAAGACCAACGCCGTGTAGAAGAAACAGAAGAAGATGATCGCAGACGCATAGAGTAACACATAAAGTGGTTGCCCAGGCTGCAAATACAGCGAAATTGTTGTCAGCCAGTTCCAACCAGTACCGCCCCCGAACCATGACGCGATGGTTGCCGGGAACAGAATAATACTGGAAGCGAAGATAGCCGGGATAACCCCCGCCATATTCACTTTCAGCGGTAAATGTGTGCTCTGTGCAGCATAGACACGACGACCCTGCTGACGTTTAGCGTAGTTCACCACAATGCGGCGTTGACCACGTTCAACGAAGACAACAAAGAACGTCACTGCAAATACTAATACTGCAACCAACAGCAACAGGAGGAAGTGCAGGTCGCCTTGACGCGCTTGCTCGATAGTATGGGCGATGGCCGGCGGGAGACCCGCAACGATACCGGCGAAGATAATGATTGAGATACCGTTACCGATACCTCGTTCAGTAATCTGTTCGCCGAGCCACATCAGGAACATGGTCCCTGTGACCAGACTTACAACAGCGGTGAAATAGAATGCAAAGCCTGGGTTTAATACCAGGCCCTGCATACCAGGCATATTCGGAAGACCGGTAGCAATACCGATCGACTGGAATATTGCCAGCACCAGAGTGCCGTAACGGGTGTACTGGCTAATCTTACGACGTCCAGACTCCCCTTCTTTCTTCAACTCTGCCAGGGCCGGATGAACGACCGTCAGCAGCTGGATAATAATCGATGCCGAAATATACGGCATAATACCCAGTGCGAAAATAGAAGCACGGCTGAGAGCACCACCAGAGAACATGTTGAACATTTCAATGATGGTGCCTCGCTGTTGCTCAAGCAGTTTGGCAAGTACAGCGGCATCAATACCAGGGATCGGAATAAAAGAGCCAATACGGAACACAATCAGCGCGCCGATTACAAACAGCAGTCTGCGTTTCAGCTCGCCAAATCCACCTTTGGCACTTTGAAAATCTAATCCCGGTTGCTTAGCCATCTGCTACTTATTCCTCAATTTTACCGCCAGCAGCTTCGATAGCAGCACGAGCACCTTTAGTAACACGCAGGCCACGAACAGTTACCGGAGTAGAAACTTCACCAGCCAGGATCACTTTCGCGAACTCGATCTGGATACCGATAATGTTAGCCGCTTTCAGCGTGTTCAGGTCTACAACGCCGCCTTCAACTTTCGCCAGGTCAGACAGACGGATTTCCGCTGTGATCGCTGCTTTGCGAGAGGTGAAGCCGAACTTCGGCAGACGACGGTACAGTGGCATCTGGCCACCCTCGAAACCGCGACGTACGCCACCGCCAGAACGAGAGTTCTGACCTTTGTGACCACGACCACCGGTTTTGCCGAGGCCAGAACCGATACCACGACCCAGGCGTTTACCCGCCTTTTTAGAGCCTTCGGCCGGAGACAGAGTATTTAAACGCATCTCTTACTCCTCAACTTTAACCATGAAGTAAACCGCGTTGACCATACCACGAACAGCAGGAGTATCCTCGCGCTCAACGGTATGACCAATACGACGCAGACCCAGGCCAAGCAGCGTTGCCTTGTGTTTCGGCAGACGACCGATTGCACTGCGGGTTTGAGTGATTTTAATAGTCTTTGCCATGGTCAATTACCCCAGAATTTCTTCAACGGATTTACCACGCTTGGCAGCGACCATTTCTGGAGAATTCATATTTTCCAGGCCATCAATAGTTGCACGAACCACGTTGATCGGGTTGGTGGAACCATATGCTTTAGCCAGAACGTTATGAACTCCAGCAACTTCCAGAACGGCGCGCATTGCACCACCGGCGATGATACCGGTACCTTCGGAAGCTGGCTGCATGAATACACGAGAACCCGTGTGAACACCTTTAACTGGGTGTTGCAGGGTACCGTTGTTCAGCGCGACGTTAATCATATTGCGACGGGCTTTTTCCATCGCTTTCTGGATCGCTGCTGGAACTTCACGCGCTTTACCGTAACCAAAACCAACGCGACCGTTACCATCACCCACTACAGTCAGAGCTGTGAAGGAGAAAATACGACCACCTTTAACGGTTTTAGATACGCGGTTTACCGCGATCAGCTTTTCCTGCAGTTCGCCAGCCTGTTTTTCGATGTGAGCCATCTTACACCTCTACCTTAGAACTGAAGGCCAGCTTCACGGGCAGCATCTGCCAGTGCCTGGACACGACCATGATATTGGAACCCGGAACGGTCAAAGGAAACATTGCTGATGCCTTTTTCCAGAGCGCGTTCAGCGACAGCTTTACCTACAGCTGCTGCGGCGTCTTTGTTACCGGTATACTTCAATTGTTCTGAGATAGCTTTTTCTACAGTAGAAGCAGCTACCAGAACTTCAGAACCGTTCGGTGCAATTACCTGTGCGTAAATATGACGCGGGGTACGATGTACCACCAGGCGAGTTGCACCCAGCTCTTTGAGCTTGCGGCGTGCGCGGGTCGCACGACGGATACGAGCAGATTTCTTATCCATAGTGTTACCTTACTTCTTCTTAGCCTCTTTGGTACGCACGACTTCGTCGGCGTAACGAACACCCTTGCCTTTATAAGGCTCAGGACGACGGTAGGCGCGCAGATCTGCTGCAACCTGACCGATCAGCTGTTTATCAGCGCCTTTCAGCACGATTTCAGTCTGAGTCGGGCATTCTGCAGTGATACCGGCCGGCAGCGGATGCTCAACAGGGTGTGAGAAGCCCAGAGACAGGCCTACTGCATTCCCTTTGATAGCTGCACGATAACCTACACCAACCAGCTGAAGCTTTTTAGTGAAGCCTTCGGTAACACCAACAACCATTGAGTTCAGCAGGGCACGCGCGGTACCAGCCTGAGCCCATCCATCCACGAAACCATCACGTGGACCGAAGGTCAGAGCGTTATCTGCATGTTTAACTTCAACAGCATTGTTGAGGGTACGAGTCAGCTCGCCGTTTTTACCTTTGATCGTAATAACCTGACCGTCGATTTTTACATCAACGCCGGCAGGAATAACGACCGGTGCTTTAGCAACACGAGACATTCTTTCCTCCGATTAGGCTACGTAGCAGATAATTTCGCCACCAAGACCAGCCTGGCGCGCTGCACGATCAGTCATAACACCTTTAGAGGTAGAAACAACTGCGATACCAAGACCAGCCATTACTTTTGGCAGCTCATCTTTTTTCTTATAGATGCGCAGGCCTGGGCGGCTGACACGCTGAATGCTTTCTACAACAGCTTTACCCTGGAAATACTTGAGAGTAAGTTCCAGTTCCGGCTTGGTGTCGCCTTCAACTTTAAAATCTTCGATAAAACCTTCTTCCTTCAGCACGTTGGCAATTGCCACTTTCAGCTTGGCGGAAGGCATGGTGACCGCAACTTTGTTCGCGGCCTGACCGTTACGGATACGGGTCAGCATATCCGCGATCGGATCTTGCATGCTCATCTGTCTTTACTCCCGTGATTCAATTGGTAATTACCAGCTAGCCTTTTTCAAGCCTGGCACTTCACCGCGCATGGCGGCTTCACGCAGTTTGATACGGCTCAACCCAAACTTGCCCACATAACCATGTGGACGACCTGTTTGACGACAGCGGTTACGCTGACGAGACGGGCTGGAATCACGCGGCAGAGACTGCAGCTTGAGAACCGCATTCCAACGATCTTCGTCGGAAGCGTTCACATCAGAAATGATCGCTTTCAGTTCAGCGCGTTTAGCGAAGAATTTATCAGCTAAAGCTACGCGCTTTACTTCGCGTGCTTTCATTGATTGCTTAGCCATTCAGTAACCCTACCTTACTTGCGGAACGGGAAGTCAAAGGCAGCCAGCAGAGCACGGCCTTCTTCATCAGATTTCGCAGTAGTGGTAATGGTAATATCCAAACCACGCACGCGGTCGACTTTATCGTAGTCGATTTCTGGGAAGATGATCTGCTCACGGACACCCATGCTGTAGTTACCACGACCGTCGAAAGACTTAGCGGACAAGCCACGGAAGTCACGGATACGTGGAACAGCAATAGTGATCAGGCGCTCAAGGAACTCCCACATGCGTTCGCCACGCAGAGTTACTTTACAGCCGATCGGATAGCCCTGACGGATTTTGAAGCCTGCAACAGATTTGCGTGCTTTGGTGATCAGCGGTTTTTGACCGGAGATTGCTGTCAGGTCAGCTGCTGCGTTATCCAGCAGTTTCTTGTCAGCGATCGCTTCACCAACACCCATGTTCAGGGTGATCTTCTCGACCCGAGGGACTTGCATGACAGAATTGTAGTTAAACTCAGTCATGAGTTTGTTAACTACTTCGTCTTTGTAGTAATCATGCAGTTTCGCCATCGTACTACTCCAAATTACTTGATAGTTTCGCTGTTAGATTTGAAGAAACGGACTTTTTTACCGTCTTCGAATCTAAAGCCTACACGGTCAGCCTTGCCGGTAGCCGCATTGAAGATTGCAACGTTAGAAACCTGAATAGCAGCTTCTTTTTCAACGATGCCGCCTGGTTGGTTCAGGGCCGGAACCGGCTTCTGATGTTTCTTAACCAGGTTGATACCTTCAACGACAAGTTTGCCGGAAGACAGAACATTTTTTACTTTACCGCGTTTACCTTTATCTTTACCGGTTAACACGATAACTTCGTCATCACGACGGATTTTCGCTGCCATGATTCGCTCCTTAGAGTACTTCTGGTGCCAGAGAGATAATTTTCATGAACTTCTCAGTACGAAGTTCACGAGTTACCGGCCCAAAGATACGCGTGCCGATAGGCTGCTCGCTGTTATTGTTTAAAATAACGCATGCATTACCATCGAAGCGAATGACAGAACCGTCAGGGCGACGAACACCCTTCTTGGTGCGCACCACTACCGCCTTCAGCACATCACCTTTTTTGACCTTACCACGTGGAATTGCTTCCTTGATGGTGATCTTGATGATGTCGCCTACGCCTGCGTAGCGACGGTGCGAGCCACCCAGAACCTTGATACACATTACGCGACGTGCACCGGAGTTGTCGGCGACGTTCAGCATAGTCTGTTCTTGGATCATTTTAGTGCTCCGCTAATGTCAACTACTACCTGAGACTCTAAAATCAGAGCCGTTAAAAAGCCCCATATCGAGGGCGCGGCATTATAACACCGCTTCTGCAATATGGGTAGAAAAAATAAACGGCTCATCGCTGAGCCGTTTATTCGTATTGAGAATGCGTACTCTATTACAGAACCGCTTTCTCTACAACGCGAACCAGCGTCCAGGACTTAGTCTTGGACAGTGGACGGCATTCACGGATTTCCACCTTGTCGCCGATACCACATTCGTTGTTCTCGTCATGTACGTGCAGTTTGGTCGTACGCTTGATGAATTTACCGTAGATCGGGTGTTTCACAAAACGTTCGATAGCTACAACAATGGATTTCTCCATTTTATCGCTAACAACACGACCTTGCAGAGTACGGATTTTATCGGTCATTACGCACCCGCCTTCTGAGTCAGTAAAGTCTTAACGCGCGCAACATTGCGACGCACTTGCTTCAGCAGGTGAGTCTGTTGCAGCTGGCCACTTGCAGCCTGCATACGCAGGTTGAACTGCTCACGCAGCAGGTTCAGCAGCTCAGCGTTCAGCTCTTCAACGCTTTTTTCACGCAGCTCTTTTGCTTTCATTACATCACCGTCTTAGTTACAAAGGTGGTTTTGATAGGCAGTTTCGCTGCTGCCAGGCCGAAGGCTTCACGGGCCAGCTCTTCCGGAACACCGTCCATTTCATAAAGGACTTTGCCCGGTTGGATCAAGGCAACCCAGTACTCCACGTTACCTTTACCTTTACCCATACGAACTTCCAGTGGCTTCTCGGTGATCGGTTTGTCCGGGAATACACGGATCCAGATCTTACCTTGACGCTTAACTGCACGGGTCATTGCACGACGTGCTGCTTCGATCTGACGTGCAGTCAGACGACCACGGCCAACAGCTTTCAGACCGAAAGTGCCGAAGCTAACATCCGTACCCTGCGCCAGACCACGGTTGCGGCCTTTGTGCACTTTACGGAATTTTGTACGCTTTGGTTGTAACATCAGCGACGCTCCTTATTTACGGCCTTTACGCTGCTGCTTTTTAGGTTGAGCAGCCGGTTTTTCCGGTTGTTCAACAGCAGCCATACCACCCAGGATCTCACCTTTGAAGATCCATACCTTAACGCCGATTACACCGTAAGTGGTGTGCGCTTCAGAGGTGTTGTAGTCGATGTCAGCACGCAGAGTGTGCAGCGGTACGCGACCTTCGCGGTACCATTCGGTACGTGCGATTTCCGCGCCGCCCAGACGGCCGCTAACTTCAACTTTGATACCTTTAGCGCCCAGACGCATTGCGTTCTGTACAGCACGCTTCATAGCACGACGGAACATAACGCGACGTTCCAGCTGAGAAGTGATGCTGTCAGCAACCAATTTAGCGTCCAGTTCAGGCTTACGAACTTCAGCGATATTGATCTGTGCAGGAACGCCAGCGATATCCGCTACGACCTTGCGCAGTTTTTCTACGTCTTCGCCTTTCTTACCGATAACGATGCCAGGGCGAGCAGTGTGAATAGTCACACGGATGCTCTTAGCTGGACGCTCGATAACGATACGAGATACAGACGCTTTAGCCAGTTCCTTAGTCAGGTACTGACGTACTTTAAAATCGCTGTCCAGGTTGTCAGCGAATTCTTTGGTGTTCGCAAACCAGGTAGAGTTCCATGGTTTTACAATACCCAGGCGAATACCATTAGGATGTACTTTCTGACCCATTGCTAGTCTCCAGAGTCTCAGCGATCGGACACAACCACAGTAATGTGGCTGGTGCGCTTCAGGATGCGATCTGCACGACCTTTCGCACGCGGCATAATGCGCTTCATGCTTGGGCCTTCATCTACGAAAATTTTCGCGACTTTCAGATCGTCGATGTCAGCGCCATCGTTGTGTTCAGCGTTAGCAATGGCAGATTCCAGTACTTTCTTGACCAATACCGCAGCTTTCTTGTTGGTATAGGTCAGGATGTCCAGGGCCTGCGACACTTTCTTACCGCGAATCAGGTCAGCAACAAGGCGAACCTTCTGTGCAGAAGAACGAGCATGGCGATGTTGAGCTAAAGTTTCCATCTCTTCCTCCTACCTTATTTCTTCTTCGCTTTTTTATCAGCAGCGTGGCCGCGATAAGTACGAGTCGGTGCGAATTCACCCAGTTTGTGACCAACCATTTCGTCGGTAACAAAGACTGGAACGTGCTGACGACCATTATGGACAGCGATGGTCAAACCGATCATGTTAGGAAAGATCGTTGAACGACGGGACCAAGTGCGCAGGGGCTTCTTGTCTCCGCTTTCCACCGCTTTCTCTACCTTCTTCAGCAAGTGCAGGTCAATAAAAGGACCTTTCTTGAGAGAACGTGGCATGGCTTATCCTCTAAAATTATTTGCTACGGCGACGTACGATAAATTTATCAGTACGCTTGTTGCTGCGGGTCTTCTTACCTTTGGTCTGAACGCCCCACGGAGTTACCGGGTGCTTACCAAAGTTACGACCTTCACCACCACCATGTGGGTGGTCGACTGGGTTCATCGCAGTACCGCGAACGGTAGGACGAACACCACGCCAGCGTGCAGCACCAGCTTTACCCAGAACGCGCAGCATATGCTCAGCATTGCCAACTTCGCCCAGAGTAGCGCGGCAGTCTGCTTCGACTTTACGCATTTCACCAGAACGCAGACGCAGGGTGACATAAGCACCGTCACGCGCAACGATCTGAACGTAAGTACCCGCGGAACGCGCCAGCTGACCGCCTTTACCTGGTTTCATTTCTACGTTATGAACGGTAGAACCAACCGGGATATTGCGCATCGGCAGGGTGTTGCCTGCTTTGATTGCAGCATCAACGCCAGACTGAATCTGGTCGCCAGCTTTCAGGCCTTTAGGGGCCAGGATGTAACGGCGTTCGCCATCTTTGTACAGAACCAGCGCGATGTTCGCGGAACGGTTCGGATCGTACTCAAGACGCTCAACAACTGCTGGGATACCGTCTTTGTTGCGTTTGAAGTCAACAATACGATAAGCCTGCTTGTGGCCACCACCGATGTGACGAGTGGTGATACGGCCATTGTTGTTACGACCACCGGATTTGCTGTTTTTTTCCAGCAACGGAGCAAAAGGTTTGCCCTTGTGCAGCTCAGGGTTAACCACTTTAACTACGTGGCGACGACCCGGAGATGTCGGTTTACATTTAACAACTGCCATTGTATTACTCCTCCGACTTACTCAGCGCCGCCAACGAAGTCCAGGTTCTGGCCTTCTTTCAGGGTGACGTAAGCTTTTTTCCAGTCGCTACGACGACCGATACGCTGTCCGTGACGTTTAACTTTCCCTTTAACTACCAGGGTGTTAACGACTTCGACTTCGACTTCAAACAGTTTCTGCACAGCAGCTTTGATCTCTGCTTTGGTCGCGTCTTTAGCAACTTTGAGAACGATGGTGTTTGTTTTTTCCATCGCAGTAGACGCTTTTTCAGAAACGTGCGGTGCGCGCAGCACCTTCAGCAGACGTTCTTCACGAATCATGCCAGCATCTCCTCAACTTGCTTAACAGCATCAGCAGTCATTACGACTTTGTCGAAGGCGATCAGGCTAACCGGGTCGATACCAGTCGCGTCGCGTACGTCAACCTTGTGCAGGTTACGCGCGGCCAGGAACAGGTTCTCGTCCAGCTCACCGGTGATGATCAGCACATCTTCCAGAGCCATGTCTTTCAGTTTCTGTGCCAGCAGCTTAGTTTTAGGCGCTTCAACAGAGAACTTCTCGACAACGATCAGACGATCCTGACGTACCAGTTCGGACAGAATGCTTTTCAGCGCGCCGCGGTACATCTTTTTGTTAACTTTTTGACTGTGGTCCTGTGGACGCGCAGCGAAGGTCACGCCACCTGAACGCCAGATCGGGCTCTTGATAGAACCTGAACGCGCACGGCCGGTACCTTTCTGGCGCCATGGCTTTTTGCCTGAACCAGTTACTTCAGCACGAGTCTTCTGAGCACGAGTACCCTGACGAGCACCAGCTGCATAAGCAACAACAACCTGGTGAACCAGCGCTTCGTTGAAATCACGACCGAAGGTAGTTTCGGAAACAGTCAGCGCGCTCTGCGCGTCTTTCAATACTAATTCCATTGCTATCCCCTTACGCCTTCACAGCTGGTTTAACGATCAGGTCGCTACCGGTTGCACCCGGGACCGCACCTTTAACCAGCAGCAGGTTGCGCTCAGCGTCAACACGTACTACGTCCAGGCTCTGAACGGTTACACGTTCGTTGCCCAGCTGACCTGCCATTTTCTTGCCTTTGAACACTTTGCCCGGAGTCTGGTTCTGACCGATAGAACCCGGAACGCGGTGAGACAAGGAGTTACCGTGAGTAGCGTCCTGGGTACGGAAGTTCCAGCGCTTAACGGTACCAGCAAAACCTTTACCTTTAGAGGTACCGGTTACGTCAACTTTTTTAACGTCAGCAAACAGCTCAACGCTAATGTCCTGACCTACGGTGAACTCTTCGCCTTCAGCAAGACGGAATTCCCACAGACCACGGCCAGCTTCAACGCCAGCTTTAGCGAAGTGACCCGCTTCTGGTTTGGTTACACGGTTAGCTTTTTTAGCACCAGTGGTAACCTGAATAGCGCGGTAGCCATCGTTAGCCAGATCTTTAACCTGAGTAACGCGGTTTGCTTCAACTTCGATTACGGTTACTGGGATAGAAACGCCATCTTCAGTGAAGATGCGGGTCATACCCACTTTTTTACCGACTAAACCAATCATTGTTTCAACCTCTCAATCGCTCGATGACCTGATTAACCCAGGCTGATCTGCACGTCTACACCGGCAGCCAGATCCAGACGCATCAGAGCATCAACGGTTTTCTCAGTTGGCTCAACGATGTCAACCAGACGCTTGTGAGTGCGGATTTCGTACTGATCACGCGCATCTTTGTTAACGTGCGGAGAGATCAGAACGGTAAAGCGCTCTTTGCGGGTCGGCAGCGGGATCGGACCACGGACTTGCGCACCAGTGCGCTTAGCAGTCTCGACGATTTCCGCGGTTGATTGATCGATCAGACGATGATCAAACGCTTTAAGGCGGATACGGATTCTTTGGTTCTGCATGAGACCAGAGCTCCAATTATTTTATAAACGAAAATGATTACTCCTCAAACCCATTACGATTGATGGGAGAGTGTAACCGTTCTTACGTAGCTCCCCAATTGGGAGCATTGTTGAGTAACAAAGTGAGCTACTCTGGTTCAGATTGAACCCGCCGTCAATTACGACAAGCCCGCGCATTATACGTAAATCAGAGAAAGACGCAAGCGCCGTTTAGAAATTAAGCGCCAAAGACGTACTATACGTAAGGCCGCGCAATTTTTTATGCAAAGTATCCCTTCTCAACTCTTTGTATGAAGCCGCTACGCAATTGCTGTTTTTACACATTGCCGGGCATGCAGATTATTACGAGTATGCGCTCAAACCATTTTGAGGCTCTCGCTATGCTACTGTCCCTCCCCTTTCTGCTGATCTATTTTGCGTTATCGGCCTTGCTTGTTCGCACCGATATTCGCACGGGGCTTCTTCCCGATAAATTTCTTTGCCCGCTGCTATGGACGGGCCTGCTCTACCAGCTTTGTCTCCATCCTGATTTTTTGCCGAGCGCGGTAGTGGGTGCGATGGCAGGATACGCCGGATTCGCCATTATCTATTGGGGATACCGGCTCATCTGCCGACGTGAAGGGATGGGATATGGCGACATAAAATATCTGGCGGCGCTGGGGGCATGGCATGGCTGGTGTGTACTACCAATACTGGCATTAGTGGCCGCGTTAATGGCTCTGCTGTATCTGGTTGCTTTCTCGTTGTTTACCCCTGATAAGCAGGCATTAAAAAACCCACTGCCTTTTGGGCCATTTCTGGCGGCAGCGGGTTTATGCGTTGGCTGGGAAAGCCTGATTAACTTTCCACTTTGATCTGAGACTGAAGGTAGTTCTGTAGGCCAATTTTGCTAATGAGATCCAGTTCGGTCTCAAGCCAGTCGATGTGCCCTTCTTCATCGGCCAGGATCTGGATCATCATATCGCGGCTGACGTAGTCATGTACGCTGTCCGCATAGGCAATGGCTTCACGCAGATCTTTTGCACCCTCCAGCTCCAGCCGGAGATCAGAACGCAGCATCTCTTCGACATCTTCTCCGATGCCCAGTTTTCCGAGATCCTGTAGGTTAGGAATGCCTTCGAGGAATAAAATACGCTCAATGTATTTATCGGCGTGTTTCATTTCATCAATGGACTCATGGTATTCAACATCGTTGAGGCGAGTCAGTCCCCAGTTTTTAAACATTCTTGCATGGAGAAAATACTGATTGATTGCGACAAGCTCATTTCCCAATAATTTATTGAGATAACTTATGATTTTAACATCACCTTTCATTATATAGTCCCTCCGCTTCCACTCATTGAAGCGTAGATCGGGCTACAGGGATGTCAAAAAAAAGATAGAGGCCTACGCGATCTCTTTGAATTCCGGGATCTGCATCAGTTCGTCCTGCATGATCTCACGCGCTGCGCGAACGCATTTACCGCATTGATTTCCCACCGGAACAAACTTGCGAAGCTGCTGGAAAGATTGTGGTTGAAACTGGCGAACGGCCTGACGAATTTTTTTGTCGCTTACACCATTACATAAACAAACGTACATAAAGACTCCCGTTCAAAATATGCGCAAAGTGTAAGTGAGAATGGTTATGATTACAATAGCGCGGGCGTCGGAATACGTGGCGGGAGAAAGCAAAAAATGCGAATTTTTATGACAATGCCCCAACGGCAGAAAACAAAAAAGGACGCCGGAGCGTCCTTTTTATTTCAGGGATAATTAATTAGCCCAGAACTTTAGCAACAACGCCCGCGCCAACGGTACGGCCGCCTTCACGGATTGCGAAACGCAGACCGTCGTCCATCGCGATTGGGTGGATCAGCGTCACAACCATCTTGATGTTGTCGCCTGGCATTACCATCTCTACGCCTTCTGGCAGTTCGATGGTACCGGTCACGTCAGTTGTACGGAAGTAGAACTGTGGACGGTAGCCTTTGAAGAACGGAGTATGACGGCCGCCTTCGTCTTTGGACAGAATGTACACTTCAGATTCGAACTTGGTGTGTGGCTTGATTGAGCCTGGCTTCGCCAGAACCTGACCACGTTCGATTTCTTCACGTTTGATACCACGCAGCAGAACACCAACGTTCTCACCAGCACGGCCTTCGTCCAGCAGTTTGCGGAACATTTCAACGCCAGTACAGGTAGACTTCGCAGTCTCTTTGATACCAACGATTTCAACTTCTTCACCAACTTTGATGATACCGCGCTCTACACGACCGGTAACAACGGTACCACGACCGGAGATGGAGAATACGTCTTCGATTGGCAGCAGGAATGGCTTGTCAATCGCACGCTCTGGTTCTGGGATGTAAGAATCCAGGTAGCCAGCCAGTTCGATGATTTTCTCTTCCCACTCTGCTTCGCCTTCCAGCGCTTTCAGCGCGGAACCACGAACGATTGGAGTGTCGTCGCCTGGGAAATCGTACTGAGACAGCAGTTCACGAACTTCCATCTCTACCAGTTCCAGCAGCTCTTCGTCATCAACCATGTCACATTTGTTCAGGAACACGATGATGAAAGGAACGCCTACCTGACGACCCAGCAGGATGTGCTCACGAGTCTGAGGCATAGGGCCGTCAGTCGCAGCAACAACCAGGATCGCGCCGTCCATCTGCGCAGCACCGGTGATCATGTTTTTAACATAGTCGGCGTGGCCTGGGCAGTCTACGTGTGCGTAGTGGCGAGTCGGGGTGTCATACTCAACGTGAGAGGTGTTGATGGTGATACCACGAGCTTTTTCTTCTGGTGCGTTATCGATCTGGTCGAAAGCACGAGCAGCACCGCCGTAGGTTTTAGCCAGTACGGTGGTGATTGCAGCAGTCAGGGTAGTTTTACCATGGTCAACGTGGCCGATAGTACCAACGTTGACGTGCGGTTTTGTACGTTCAAATTTTTCTTTAGACACGGCTATATTCCTTACTATAGTGCTCTCCCCTTCGGAGAGAGCACGGGACTTAGGTTTTAATCCTGTGGATTACTTACCACGGGCTTCGATAACGGCCTGAGCAACGTTGTTCGGCGCATCATCATACTTCAGGAATTCCATAGTGTATGATGCACGACCTTTGGTCAGAGAACGCAGCTGAGTTGCATATCCGAACATTTCAGACAGCGGAACTTCAGCGTGGATCTTAACGCCAGTTACTTCGGATTCCTGACCACGCAGCATACCGCGACGACGGCTCAAGTCACCGATAACGTCACCGGTGTTCTCTTCAGGAGTTTCTACTTCAACCTTCATGATCGGCTCAAGCAGAACTGGTTTTGCTTTCTTAAAGCCTTCTTTAAAGGCAATAGACGCAGCCAGTTTAAACGCCAGTTCAGAGGAGTCAACGTCGTGGTAAGAACCGAAGTGCAGACGAACACCCATGTCTACAACCGGGTAACCAGCCAGAGGACCAGCTTTCAGCTGCTCCTGGATGCCTTTATCAACGGCAGGGATGTATTCGCCAGGAATTACACCACCTTTGATGTCGTTGATGAACTCGTAACCTTTAGGGTTAGAGCCCGGCTCCAGTGGGTACATGTCGATCACAACGTGACCGTACTGACCGCGACCACCAGACTGCTTAGCGTGTTTACCTTCAACATCGGTAACTTTCGCGCGAATCGCTTCGCGGTAAGCAACCTGAGGTTTACCCACGTTCGCTTCAACGTTGAATTCACGCTTCATACGGTCAACGATGATGTCCAGGTGCAGTTCACCCATACCAGCGATGATGGTCTGGTTAGATTCTTCATCAGTCCATACGCGGAATGATGGGTCTTCTTTCGCCAGACGGCCCAGAGCCAGACCCATTTTTTCCTGGTCAGCTTTGGTTTTTGGTTCAACTGCGATGGAGATTACCGGCTCAGGGAATTCCATACGCTCCAGAATGATCGGGTGATCCGGGTCACACAGGGTGTCACCAGTGGTCACGTCTTTCAGACCGATAGCAGCAGCGATGTCGCCCGCACGAACTTCTTTGATCTCTTCACGTTTGTTAGCGTGCATCTGTACGATACGGCCAAAACGTTCACGCGCCGCTTTCACGGAGTTCAGGATGGTGTCACCGGAGTTAACCACACCAGAGTAAACGCGGAAGAAGGTCAGGTTACCCACGAATGGGTCGGTAGCAATTTTGAACGCCAGTGCAGAGAACGGCTCGTCATCACTTGCGTGACGCTCAGCCGGAGTATCTTTACCGTCGTCCAGGATGCCGTTGATCGCAGGAACGTCAACCGGGGATGGCAGGTAGTCAACTACCGCATCCAGCATCGCCTGAACACCTTTGTTCTTGAACGCAGAACCACAGGTTACCAGGATGATTTCGTTGTTCAGAACGCGCTGACGCAGAGCAGATTTGATCTCTTGCTCAGACAGTTCTTCACCACCCAGGTATTTCTCCATCAGCTCTTCAGAAGCTTCTGCTGCGGATTCGATCAGGTTCTGGTGCCATTCGTCAGCCAGGTCCTGCATCTCTGCCGGGATATCTTCGTATTCGAAGGTAACGCCCGCATCTGCTTCGTTCCAGTTGATGGCTTTCATTTTCACCAGGTCGATAACGCCGGTGAAACCTTCTTCAGCACCAATTGCCAGCTGAAGCGGAACAGGGTTCGCGCCCAGACGGGTTTTGATCTGGCCAACAACTTTCAGGAAGTTAGCACCCATACGGTCCATTTTGTTAACGAACGCGATGCGTGGAACTTTATATTTGTTTGCCTGACGCCATACGGTTTCAGACTGTGGCTGAACACCACCAACTGCGCAATAAACCATTACCGCGCCGTCAAGAACACGCATGGAACGTTCTACTTCGATGGTGAAGTCAACGTGCCCTGGGGTGTCGATGATGTTTACGCGATGCGGTTCGTACTGCTTAGCCATACCTGACCAGAATGCAGTAGTCGCTGCGGAGGTGATAGTAATACCACGCTCCTGCTCCTGTTCCATCCAGTCCATGGTGGCTGCGCCGTCATGAACTTCACCGATTTTATGGTTTACACCGGTGTAGAACAGAATACGTTCGGTAGTAGTGGTTTTACCGGCGTCGATGTGCGCACTGATACCGATGTTACGGTAGCGTGCGATGGGTGTTGTACGAGCCATTTGATTCCTCGTTTATATCTTTAGGCGTTCAGTTAAGTTACCCAGAGCGGGCGGCTTCTCTGAAGCGCCCGCCTGGTGACTACGACTCCGAAGGGATTACCAACGGTAGTGTGCGAACGCCTTGTTGGCTTCTGCCATACGGTGAACGTCTTCACGTTTCTTAACTGCGGTACCTTTGTTTTCCGCAGCATCAGAAAGTTCGTTCGCCAGACGCAGAGCCATGGATTTATCACCGCGTTTACGAGCAGCTTCAACGATCCAACGCATTGCCAGAGCATTACGACGAACCGGACGAACTTCAACTGGAACCTGATAAGTAGAACCACCAACGCGGCGAGACTTAACTTCTACAGTCGGGCGCACGTTGTCGAGAGCGACTTCGAAGGCTTCCAGTTCATTTTTACCAGAACGCTGAGCCAGGGTCTCCAGCGCGCTGTATACGATTGCTTCTGCGGTAGATTTTTTACCATCTACCATCAGGATATTTACAAATTTTGCCAGCAGTTCTGATCCGAATTTCGGATCTGGAAGAATTTTACGCTGACCAATGACGCGACGACGTGGCATGGGATTACTCCGTTGTTAATTCAGGATTGTCCAAAACTCTACGAGTTTAGTTTGACATTAAGATAAATCAGTTTGGCCTTACTTAACGGAGAACCATTAAGCCTTAGGACGCTTCACGCCGTACTTGGAGCGAGCCTGCTTACGGTCTTTAACACCTGAGCAGTCCAGCGCACCACGAACGGTGTGGTAACGAACACCCGGAAGGTCTTTAACACGACCGCCACGGATCAGGATCACGGAGTGCTCCTGAAGGTTGTGACCTTCACCACCGATGTAGGAAGTCACTTCGAAACCGTTAGTCAAACGCACACGGCATACTTTACGCAGTGCGGAGTTTGGTTTTTTAGGAGTGGTGGTATATACACGAGTACATACGCCACGTTTCTGCGGGCAGGCTTCCAGCGCAGGCACGTTGCTTTTTGCAACTTTGCGTGCACGTGGTTTGCGTACCAGCTGGTTAACTGTTGCCATTAAATAGCTCCTGGTTTTAGCTTTTGCTTCGTAAACACGTAATAAAACGACCTCATACAATATGAGGACGCGAAATTTTAGGGCTACGTCGAAAAGGTGTCAAGAAATATACAGCGATCTCAAATCACCAGTTCATTTGACTGGCGTGCGTCACAGTAAGATTGACGAAATCAGTATAGCCAACCACGTCAATTTTGGCTGAAATTTGACCAGAAAGACCCCGCGCATCCAGATCCTCTTTCAGCGCAGAGACTGTTATGGGGGCATTAGCGAGGATTTCAACAAAACGGCTGCCTTCAAGCGCCGCAAGCACGCCATCCTGAATCAGCAGCAGATCATCACCTTCGCGCAGCATGCTCAGTAACGTGTCGATATCGCATTGCCACGGTGAACGGCTCAGGGTATGGAGCATGACAGCCTCAGAAAGTCAGAACGGTATCGTAGTGAGAGAGTTGTTCGCGCAGCGCAGCAGATGTCAGGATTGTCACGTCCAGCACGAACGGTGTTTTCTCGTTTAACCCACGCGCGGCCAGCGAGTCGGCGCACACATAGAAGGTTTCAATGTCATAGAGCGGCAGAACTTTAAAGGTCGCAATGTAGTCGCGCGCAAGAATGGCCTGCGGTTGTTGGCCTGCCAGAAGCTGGAATACGCCATCGCCTAAAAAGAAGACGCCGATATCTTCGGTTAAAGCCGATGTCGCGAGCAATGCATCCAGCCCTTCCCGGCCTGAAGCGCTGCCATGCGGCGCAGAAGTAAAAACAAACGCTACGCGCTTCATCAAAATTGCACCACTCTGTCGCAGGTCAACGCCGCCTGTGCCAGGGCACCCAGTCCGCTGAGCGAAAAGCCCGGTTGCAGGTTAGCCCCCGCCAGACCAAGGCGTTCGGCTTCGGTCACATCCGTCACGCCGCGACGCAGTGCCGCCGCGACGCAGATATGCAGGTCAACGCCCTGCGTTTCGTTTAATTTTTGCCAGGCGCGCACGAGGTCAAACTCATCGCTCGCCGGAGACGTAAACTGGTTCGCGTTATATACGCCTTCGCGATAAAAGAAGACGCTTGCCAGTTCATGACCGGCATCAAGCAGCGCATGGGCAAACTGTAGCGCGCTGCTGGCCTGCTGGGTACCGTACGCCGGGCCCGTCACCATTAACGCAAAACGCATTACTTGTCTTGTCCCAGGAAGTCGCCGCTTTTGAACTGGCGAATATAGAGGTAAACCGTGTGTTTGGAGATATTCAGGCGATCGGCCACCTGGTTGATGGCATCTTTGATATCAAAAATCCCTTTCTCATAGAGGTTCAGGACGATCTGACGATTCTTGGCGTTGTTGGATACGTTGCGATCGGCATTCACCTCTTCAATGGTGAACTCCAGCGTCTGGGTCACGAGATCCTCAACCGAAGAAGCAAAGTTCACCGATGAGCCCACGTCCGGCGTTTCTGGCGGGATGAAGGTGCTCATGATTTGCGAGAATGGCACATCAAGGTTCATGTTGATGCACAGCAAACCGATTACCCGGTGTTCGCGATTTCGAATCGCGATCGTTTCTGATTTCATCAGCACGCCACTTTTGGCGCGGGTGAAATAGCATTTTGAGACGCTGCTGTCCGCGCCGGTCATGTCATGCAACATACGCAATGCAAGGTCGGTTATTGGCGAACCAATTTTACGGCCAGTGTGCTCACCATTCGCAATGCGGATAGCGGAACACTTAAGATCTTGCAGGGAATGCAATACGATTTCGCAGTGGGAACCAATGAGCATCGCTAACCCGTCCACTACCGCTTCGTAGGATTTCAGAATATCGAAGTCGGTCTGGTCAAATGGACGTTGATCCAGCAAATCAAGTTCACTGGTTTCGTTGGTTAAAAGCGACCTGGACATGAAAAAAACACTCCTTTTCAGGAGCCTGTCGTTAGGTTTTCAGGGCAGGCTCATTATCTACACGGACAACTAAATTAATACAGCGTGTATAACGCTTTCCAGTGTTAATTATATCTGCCCCACAATAAAAAAACCGCCGCCTGTAAAGGCGGCGGTTTTTTTCAGCATTACTTCTTAGCTGCTGCGGCTTTGTCGTCAGCCGGTGCGTCTGTTTTCGCATCCGCTTTCGGCGCCGGTTTGATGTCCAGCAGTTCTACATCAAATACCAGCGTGGAGTTAGCCGGGATACCCGGAACGCCGGTTTTGCCGTAAGCCAGATCCGGTGGGATGACCAGCTTGATTTTACCGCCTTTCTTGATGTTCTTCAGGCCTTCGGTCCAGCCCGGGATCACACCATCCAGACGGAAGGAGAGAGGCTCACCGCGGGTATAAGAGTTATCGAACTCTTTACCGTCGATCAGCGTACCTTTGTAGTTCACCACAACGGTGTCGCTGTCTTTAGGCGCGTCGCCGGTACCTTCTTTCTCAACTTTATAGATCAGGCCAGTAGAAGACGTTTTAACGCCTTTCTCTTTAGCGAACTTGTCGCGGTAGGCTTTGCCTTTCGCTTCGTTATCTTTAGCGTCTGCTTCCATCTTGGTCTGAGCGGCGCCTTTCACGCGCGCTTCAAACGCTTGCAGAGTCTGCTCGATTTCCTGGTCAGACAGTTTGCTCTTGTCTGCGAACGCATCCTGAACCCCTGCGATCAGCTGGTTTTTGTCCAGTTTGATGCCCAGTTTCTCTTGTTCTTTCAGAGAGTTTTCCATGTAACGACCCAGAGACGCGCCAAGTGCGTAGGCGGATTTCTGGTCGTCATTTTTGAATGCCGCTTTGCTGTCTGTAGTCGCAGCAGGCTTCGCAGCAGTATCAGCAGCGAAAGACAGCGGCGCATTGAGCGCTACAGCCATAGTGGTCGCCAGCAGCGTAACTTTAAACAGTGATTTCATCCATATCTCCAGGACCTGAGGTCTCTCACCCCAGTGTTAAACGTAAATGAGTGACGTACTATAAAACGTTGCGGAAGAAATCTACAGACAGACTCCCCCGAATGTCGCTTCTTTTCAGACTATTTTTGTTTAAATAAGTTTCTTGTCAGGGAGATGGATACTGTACTTAAGGAAAAAGTCAGCTAAACTTCGCCGCCGCTGGTCCATTATGGCGAATGAGAGATAAACGAGGTGAATGATGAAGGATACAACGATCGAAGCGAGACTGGCTGAGCTGGAAAGCCGCCTGGCTTTTCAGGACATCACCATCGAAGAACTGAACCAGACCGTGACGGCCCATGAGCTTGAAATGGCAAAACTGCGCGATCACATGCGCCTGCTGACGGAAAAGCTGAAGGCCACGCAGCCGTCAAACATTGCCTCTCAGTCAGAAGAGACACCACCACCTCATTATTGAGGCGTAAAAAAAGCGGGATTATCCCGCTTTTTTATTTTCCGGAGTACGGAATCAGTGGCAACCGCAGCCGCCGTTACCACAACCACCTTTACCGTGGCCGTGGTCATGACCATGGTCGTGGCCGTGACCACCGCAGCAGCCGTCGTGGCCGTGATCGTGGTCATGGTCGTGACCGTGCGCACCGTGAACGTGGCCATGAGCCAGCTCTTCTTCGGTCGCTTCACGGATCGCAACAACTTCTACGTTGAACTTCAGGTTCTGACCCGCCAGCATGTGGTTGCCGTCAACCACAACGTGGTCGTCTTCAACTTCAGTGATTTCAACCGGAACCGGCCCCTGGTCAGTTTCCGCCAGGAAGCGCATACCAACCTGCAACTCGTCAACGCCCATGAATACGTCTTTAGGAACGCGCTGAACCAGGTTGTCGTCATACTGACCGTAAGCGTCGTTCGCGCCTACAGCAACGTCGAATTTGTCGCCAACTTCATGGCCTTCCAGCGCCGTTTCCAGGCCGGAAATCAGGGAACCGTGACCATGCAGGTAGTCCAGCGGCGCACTCACCGGAGACTCATCAACCAACACACCGTCTTCTGTACGTACCTGATAGGCCAGGCTGACCACCAGGTCTTTTGCTACTTTCATGATATCTCCTGAGCGTGGGAAAATTGCTGGCGCAGATTGTAGCGGAAATCTGCACCCGTGTACCCTTAAGCTTAAAAAAACTCAGAGCATATCGCTAGTCTGGATGAAAAATGCCGATCACTTGCTCTTCTTTGCGAACGTGATCGCGGGCTTCTTTGTCGGCCTCACGCATCTGGTGACCGCACTTAACACATTCAACGATATCGATATTATTTTCACGCCACATGGCCAGCGTATCTTGCGCCTGGCAGGATGGGCATTTTGCGCCCGCGATAAAGCGTTTACGTACAGCCATCTTTCGTTACCCTTTATTCAAATTCATCCCAGCCGTCGAGCTGGCGTCGTTCCTGTTGCATCTCACGCTGGAAGATCTCCTCCAGTTCGCGACGCGCTTCCCGCACGCGGGAGATCTGCGCCGTGTCGCTGTGCACGGGCATCAGTTCACGCAGCATTCGCATATCCAGCCGGCGGAAATGCATCTGGGCGCGTTGCGCCTGATGAGGATGCATACCCAGCGAAACCAGCGCCTTGCGTCCCAGCTCCAGCGCGCTGGAGAAGGTTTCGCGGGAGAAGTGTTTCACACCCGCCTGCAAAAGTTCGTGAGCCTCAACACGTCCGCGCGCACGCGCCAGAATATGCAGATGCGGGAAATGCTGCTGACACAGCTCCACCAGCTTCATTGTGTCTTCCGGATCGTTGCAGGTGATGACGATGGACTCCGCAGCCTCTGCCCCCGCCGAGCGCAACAGCTCAAGCTGCGTCGCATCGCCGTAGTACACCTTATAACCATATTTGCGCATCAGGTTGACGGCGCTGATATCGCGCTCCAGCACCGTAATACGCATTTTGTTCGCCATCAACAGGCGACCAATCACCTGTCCGAAGCGGCCAAAGCCCACGACGATCACCTGCGGTTTATCATCTTCCACCCACGGCGCTTCGTCTTCATCGTCCGCAGGATTCAGGCGGCGCGACAGCAGTTTGTCCACCAGCTTCATCAGCAGCGGCGTGGTCATCATCGACAGCGTGACCGTCACCAGCAGCAGCGCCATCTGGTCATCTTTGAACAGCTTCTGAGACGACGCCGTGGAAAACAGCACGAACGCAAATTCTCCCCCCTGGCTTAACACGCTGGAAAACTGCATTCTTTCCGAGCTGCGCAGCCCGTAAATCCTCGCGAGGAGATACAGCACCAGCGTTTTGACCGCCACCAGCACGGCGACACTCGCAATAACCCACAGCAGATGGGTATAGAGCACGCCAAGATTAAGCGCCATACCTACCGAGATAAAGAACAGCCCTAACAGCAGCCCCTTAAACGGATCGATGGCGGTCTCCAGCTCGTGGCGGTACTCGCTTTCCGCAAGCAGCACCCCGGCGATAAACGTCCCGAGCGCCATCGACAGCCCCAGCGCATCCATAAACAGCGCTGAGCCAAGCACCAGCAGCAGCGTTGCGGCGGTGAATACCTCGCGCACGCCGGATGCCGCAATAAACCGGAACACCGGACGCAGTAAAAACCGTCCGCCGATCAGCATCCCCGCGAAGGCCAGCACCTTCATGGAGATCTTCATCCAGTCGAAATGATCGTCTCCGGATCCCGCCAGCAGCGGCACCAGCGCCAGCGCCGGGATCACCGCTAAATCCTGGAACAGCAGCACCGAAAAACCCAGTTGCCCCGCCTCGTTGCGGTTCATCCCTTTGTCGCGCATCAGCTGAAGCGCCATCGCCGTCGACGACATCGCAAGACCGATCCCGCCAATCACCGCGGCCTGCCAGGAAAACTGCGTCAACATCAGCAGTCCCGCGAGAATGGCCGCGCTGAGTAACACCTGCGCCGCCCCGACGCCAAAAATAGATTGCCGCAGTTGCCACAGCTTGGCGGGGTTCAGCTCCAGCCCGATGATAAACATCAGGAAGACCACGCCCAGCTCGGAGAAGTGGAGAATTTCATCCACATCGCTGATAAACCCAAGCCCCCAGGGGCCAATGGCGATCCCCGCCAGCAAATAGCCCAGCACCGCGCCAATGCCGAGACGCGCGGCAAGCGGGACCGCGACGACGGCGGCAAACAAAAACAGCACCCCGGCAAGGAGTAAATTCGAACCGTCCATTAGCGTCCTCCCGCCGGAATCGGTGACGCCAGCCATTCGCCATAGGCCCTGGCATGGCTCGCCAGTGCTTTCGGATCCTGCCGCCGTGCCCAGTAGATAATAATCGGGCTCATCCAGTGCATACGGCACATCGCCGCCGTCAGCTCAAACGGCCGCAGAATGTCGCTCATGGGGTAACGGTTCAGCCCGTCGTGACGGTAAGCGCTTTCCGGCTCACCGGTGGTAATGACACTCCGCCAGTACTTTCCCGCCAGCTGGTTGCCCCCCACCCCGCTGGAGAAGCCCCGGCTCAGCACGCGGTCCAGCCACTCTTTGAGCAGCGCCGGACAGCTGTAGGTATAAAGCGGATGCTGGAACACAATCACGTCGTGCTGACGCAGCAGTTCCTGCTCGTAAGGAATATCGATAAAAAAATCAGGATAGTGCGCGTAGAGATCGTGCACCGTTACGTTACTGAGCTGTGTGGCCGGCTTAAGCAGCACCCGGTTCGCCACCGAGTCCTGTGATTCCGGATGGGCATACAGCAGCAGCACTTTCGCTGTCTGAGACATCACTCCCCTCCCGGTTCTGTTTTTGTGTATTGTTGTCGTTTTGGGCTACCATGGCGGCCCGGTGGGGAAAATGGCCCACACCTTACATTATCATAATGACAAATTAACATAGTCGGAACATACGGCGCTTCTATGATTGTTTTCTCCTCGTTACAAATTCGTCGCGGCGTGCGCGTCCTGCTGGATAACGCGACTGCTACCATCAACCCGGGCCAGAAAGTGGGGCTGGTCGGCAAAAACGGCTGCGGTAAATCCACCCTGCTGGCGCTGCTGAAAAACGAGATAAGCGCGGATGGCGGTAACTTTACCTTCCCGGGCAACTGGCAGCTCGCCTGGGTGAACCAGGAGACGCCCGCGCTGAGCGAACCCGCGCTCGACTATGTTATCGACGGCGATCGTGAATACCGTAAGCTCGAAGCGGAGCTCAACGCCGCCAACGAACGTAACGACGGCCACGCCATCGCCACCGTCCACGGCAAGCTGGACGCCATCGATGCCTGGACCATTCGCTCCCGTGCCTCCAGCCTGCTGCACGGTCTGGGTTTCAGCAACGAACAGCTTGAACGCCCGGTGAGCGATTTCTCGGGCGGCTGGCGCATGCGCCTTAACCTGGCCCAGGCGCTGATCTGCCGCTCCGACCTTTTGCTGCTCGATGAACCAACCAACCACCTCGATCTTGATGCGGTTATTTGGCTGGAGAAGTGGCTCAAGAGCTATCAGGGCACTCTGATTCTGATCTCTCACGACCGCGACTTCCTCGATCCGGTAGTGGATAAAATCATTCATATCGAACAGCAAAGCATGTTCGAATACACCGGCAACTACAGCTCTTTCGAGCGCCAGCGCGCGACGCGCCTTGCCCAGCAGCAGGCGATGTATGAAAGCCAGCAGCAGCGCGTGGCGCACCTGCAAAGCTTTGTGGATCGCTTCAAGGCCAAGGCGTCAAAAGCCAAGCAGGCGCAGAGCCGCATCAAGATGCTGGAACGCATGGAGATGATCGCCCCGGCGCACGTGGATAACCCGTTCCACTTCAGCTTCCGCGAGCCTGAAAGCCTGCCTAACCCGCTGCTGAAGATGGAGAAGGTCAGCGCGGGCTATGGCGATCGCATTATCCTGGACTCTATCAAGCTCAACCTGGTGCCGGGTTCACGCATTGGTCTGCTGGGACGTAACGGCGCCGGTAAATCGACGCTGATCAAGCTGCTGGCGGGCGAGCTTAACCCGGTCAGCGGCGAAATCGGCCTGGCGAAAGGCATCAAGCTTGGTTACTTCGCCCAGCATCAGCTGGAATTTTTACGCGCGGATGAATCGCCGATCCAGCACCTGGCGCGCCTGGCGCCGCAGGAGATGGAGCAGAAACTGCGCGACTACCTCGGCGGCTTTGGCTTCCAGGGCGATAAGGTGACTGAAAACACCGAGCGCTTCTCCGGGGGCGAAAAAGCCCGTCTGGTGCTGGCGCTGATCGTCTGGCAGCGCCCGAACCTGCTGCTGCTTGATGAACCGACCAACCACCTCGATCTCGACATGCGCCAGGCGCTGACCGAAGCGCTGATAGAGTTCGAAGGGGCGCTGGTTGTCGTATCGCACGACCGCCACCTGATCCGCTCCACCACCGACGATCTCTACCTGGTGCACGGTGGCAAAGTGGAGCCGTTCGACGGCGATCTGGAAGATTACCAGCAGTGGCTGACGGACGTGCAGAAGCAGGAAAACCAGCCGGAAGAGTCAGCGAAAGACAACGCCAACAGCGCCCAGGCGCGTAAAGACCAGAAGCGCCGTGAAGCGGAACTGCGCACCCAGACGCAGCCGCTGCGTAAAGAGATTGCCCGTCTCGAAAAAGAGATGGAAAAGCTCAACGCCACGCTTGCTGCCGTCGAAGAGAAGCTGGGCGACAGCGAACTGTACGATCAGAGCCGCAAAGCGGAGCTGACGGACTGTCTGCAAACTCAGGCGAAAGCCAAATCCAGCCTCGAAGAGTGCGAAATGGCATGGCTGGACGCGCAGGAACAGCTGGAAGCGATGCTGCAAGCCGACTAACACGCCGGGAGGGTTATGGGCTTCGATACCACGAGCGAGATTACATTCCGTAAGCTCAGCATCTTCATGACGTTCATGGAGAAGGGCAATATCGCACGTACCGCCGAAACGCTCGGCCTGAGCGGTGTCAGCGTGCACCGCGCGCTGCATACCCTCGAAGAGAACGTCCGCTGCCCGCTCTTTGCTCACAAAGGGCGTAACCTGATTGCCCTCCCCTCCGCATGGACGCTGCTGGAGTATTGTCAGGAGGTGATGCAGGTGATGGAGCGCGGGCTGGAAGAGTCGCGCAAGATCGCCGGTATCGGCCAGGGACGGTTGCGCGTCGGCACGCTCTACTCGCTGACGCTGGAAACCGTGCCGCGCCTGATAATGGGCATGAAGCTGCGCCGTCCGGATCTGGAGATGGATCTGACGATGGGCTCGAACGAAACCCTACTCCATATGCTGGATGAGGGATCGCTGGATGCGATTTTAATCTCTATTTCCGAAAGCGATATCGACCGTAACAGCCTCGAAGTGCTTCCTCTGTTCCATGACGATATTTTCCTTGCCGCACCGGCCTCTGCCACGCTGAATACCAGCGGCCCCGCCGATCTGCGTGATTATAAAGATCAGAAGTTTGTCGCCCTAGCGGAAGGGTTCGCCACTTACGCCGGGTTTCAGGAAGCGTTTCATATCGCCGGTTTCGAGCCGGAGATTGTGACGCGCGTGAACGATATCTTCTCGATGCTGAGTCTGGTGCAGGCGGGGGTCGGGTTTACGCTGATGCCGGGCAGGATGAAGAAAGTGTATGAAAATTCGGTACAGCTACTGAAGCTGGCGCAGCCGTACCAGATGCAGCAGCTGATTGCGATCGTCTTTGCCCGCAACCGCGAGCAGGATCCGAGCCTGCGGGCATTGGCCGCGGAAGGGCGGATGTATGCGAGAAGTTTGCAGGATAGTGCCTGATGTTATTGCCCGGTGGCGGCTGCGCCTTACCGGGCCTACTCCCGAATTGTAGGCCCGGTAAGCGTAGCGCCACCGGGCTAAAAACTCATGCACGAAGCCGACCCGCCAGATGCACCGCCACGTCCACCCCGCTGCGCTCCAGCGAAATGGATTCACCTTCCCACGCCGCCTGCCGCGTCAGACAGGTCAGGATGCCCCCTGGCGGCATCTCAATCGCCAGCCGCGCTTCACGCTCGTTAGCGGAAATCACCGCCTCCTGCCAGCGCACGGTTCGCGCCATATTCATCGCCAGATCGTCGGCAATTTTCTCCGGCTGCCAGAGCACGCGTCCGGTACTGCCGCTCAGGTACGCACAGCGCGGACGTGAAAGCGTGACCGAATTAAATGCTGCCACCAGCTTCTGCGCCGGTTCCGCCAGCAGTTCACAGTGCGACGGTACGCTCACCGCCAGCCGCTTAGCCTTGCTCGCGCCTTTTGCCAGGGCGCGCTCCGCCACCTGCGCCATGCCGTCATCGGTTCCGGCAATCACGATCTGCGTTTCGGCGTTCAGGTTAGCAATATAGGTTCCTGTCCCCTGAAGCAGGTTTTCCACCTGGGGCAGGGTCAACCCCATAATCGCCGTCAGGCCGTAGCCGTGCGGGTATGCCTGCTCCATCAGATCGCCGCGCAACGCCACCAGCTTCAGCGCGTCCGTAAAGTCCAGCGCACCGGCGATAACCGCCGCAGGATAAGCGCCAATGGACAGCCCGCTGACGATATCCGGCGACACGCCGCGACGTTCCAGCTCGCGCGCCCACGCCACGCCGGCAATCAACAGCGAAAGCTGAACCGCACGGGTGTGGGTTAACGAGGATGCGCTGTCCAGGGTATCAACTTCCGCCCCCAGCACAGCACGGGCCTGCTCCAGCTCCGTTCCCGGCAGGTTTTGCAGCATACCTTCATGCTGTGTGCCCTGCCCCGGAAAGGTAAACAGTATTTTCATTACTCCTCCCTGTGCCATGGATCCGCCACCAGGCGCGGTCCACATTGCGTTTTTAGCAGCGTTTTGCCGTCGCGTAACCATTCCGCCAGCGCGAATCCGCCCTCGGGCGTGTCCACCTGCGTATCCGCCCGGCACAACGCACGGCTGAGCTGAGCCTGCCAGCCAGTAAACGCCTCAGGGGAAACGGCACGCGGGGCGCGGATGAGCAGATCGAGATCGCTGTCGGCGTGGATCACCGGAATGCCGGTCGCCAGCGCGTACCCCGTACTGCCGGTTATCCCCCACGTCCACGTCCACGACTGCTGCGCAAGCTGAAGCGCCACCTGAACCGGCGGCTGAGTGATAAACGGCGAACGCAGCAGGTCGGCGGCAACGCTCAAATCTTCGGGCGACACCACGCGCAACACGTTCTCAGGCTTCACCCATCCGGCCGCCCGCTGGTCGCGGCGCAATCCGCGCACGCCAACGGGAATACGGCCTTCATTATCAACATCACGCCGCACCACTACCGGTAGTCCGGCATGCCAGGCCGCGTCCACCCAGGATTCGGTAATCCCTTCCAGGGCGTCGCGCGCGGTAAGCCAGATGAGGTCGTGTGGGCGTAATGTTGTGGTCATGATTACATTCCTGAAGTCAGCGAGATAAACAGCGGCAGCGACAGGATACACAGTACGGAGCTCAACAGCAGCACGGCTTCAGCATCCGGCGACTGCACGCCAAAGCGGTTACCGAACACCACGCCAAAGAAGCCCGCGGACAGCGCAATCATCAGGATGGCGGTGATCGCCACAGAACCGTGCAGACCGAAGATTAAAACGATACCCCAGGCAATCGCTGGCTGGATCAGCAGCTTGGCGATAGTGGAAGTGATCACCATGGTGTTGATCTGAAGTTTACGCGCGGAGAGGATCACCCCGGTCAGGAACAACGCCGCAGCGGTCGCAGACAGTCCCAGCGGTTTAATCGCCGCCAGTACCAGCTCCGGCATTTTGATGCCGATAGCGGACAGGATCACACCCAGCAGCGGGCCCATCACGATCGGTTTTTTAATGGAACGCCACATCAGCACCGGCAGCATGGAAAGCGTTGAACCCGAGTTATTGCCTTCGGCGCGGGCTTTCTCACGCTCCAGAATCAGCAGGCAGAACGGGGTCATCAACACTGAACCACAGGCGATGGAGACCGCCACGGACAGTGAGGTTGAAGGGCCTTCGCCCAGCACGCTGCCCAGAATCGGCAGGCCAAGCGCCGCGTAGTTTGGCAGGGCGACGGTAAGCGTCAGCACGGCCGCATCCTGCGGGGATTTTTTAAACACTTTCGTCGCGAGGAAGTAGATGACCGCATAGGTGATCCACATCGCCAGGGTGAGCACCAGGATCAGCGGCGACTGCGCCACGATGCCGGTCCACGGGGTTTGCACGGTGGCGCTGAACAGCGCAGCCGGGAGTGCAAAATCCATCACGAAGATATTCAGCAGGGAAACATTTTTGTTATCGACCATCTTTGCCTTACCGGCCCAGAATCCCAGCAGCATGATGACGAAAATCGGTGCAAGAGCATGAACAATTACGTAAGTCATAAATCACCTGTAGTAAAAAAGTTTAAGCACTGGCGCGATGTTTATTATTTTCAGGATGCAGGTTCCCGCGTGGACGCAACGGGCGCGCCCACGGGGTGATGCATCTGGCAGGTCTCTTTTTACTTACCAGCTGGCTCGCATACGTTCACGTACGAGCGCCGAGCTGCGGCGGTTGTCAGCACCCAGACGGTTTTTCAACGTGGTGTCCTGACGAGCGTCGCTGATGGCCTGTTGCAGGGTGGTTTTCACCCGCGTCAGATCGCTTTCGGTAGGGGCATCCGGATTGCTGATATCCAGCAGGTCGGAAAGCAGCCCCAGCGTGGCGTAGTTGCTGATGTCATACGCCATTGGCGGAATGGTTGCAGCCAGTTTTTCCAGCGCCTCAACGGTACGCAGCGTAATGCGCGCCGCAGACTCTTTGCCCATGGCATGGATCAGCACGCCTTTATCGTTGAAGGCAATCAGACGGTTAGCCTGGTAGCCGTGCGCCAGAAACGCGCCGGACATGGCCTTACCGACGATAAGACCAATCACCGGATGACCCGCCAGCCGCGCATTAGCGTAGGCGGCAGCGGCGCCGGCCAGCGCCTGGTGGATACCAAACGCCTCTTCGCGACGGCCATAGGCCTGGCTTGGGACGTCGATTACCGCCACAATCGGGCGCTTCACGGCTTTATCTGCGTCGGCGGCGACGGTTTCGCTGACCACTTTTGCCAGCGTCCATCCTTCCAGCAGGCCGACTTCACCCTGCGCCGCGCGCGGGAAGTGGTTGTTGGCGTCCGGCACCACGGTAACAAAACGCACCGTTTCACCGTTTAGCTCGCCGTCTGCGGCCTGCACGGACGGGCATAACCCCTCCAGACGTTTCGCGTTCGGGGCCAGAGTTTCCAGCCAGAGTTCGCCACGGCTAATTGAGTTAGTCATCATTTCACCTCCCGGGCAAAAAGCGCTTTAATCTGTTCGGCATCGGCCTGTTTGCGGGTGTCGAAATTCGTCAGACGGTTCAGGTAATCGTCGTAGTTATCGGTGCGATGTTTCGCCGGTACGCCTTTGGCGATGGCTTCGTTCATCGCGGCTTTCACCGCGTTCACGCCGTCGCCCACCAGCGCGTCCACCAGCCCGCTTTCAAAGCGTACTTCGCCGCCGGTCATGCTCCAGATAAACGGACGGTCGCGGGAGTCATACTCTTCAATGCCCGCTTCCTGCTCGATAACCTGCGGACCGTTGAGGCCGAGCCGCGCTTCGCGGGTCACAATCAGGTAGCTGCACAGCGCCGCGGCGATAGACATCCCACCGAAGCAGCCCACGGTCCCGGCGACAATCCCGACGACCGGGGTATAGCGACGCAGGTCAACGATCGCGGCGTGGATATCGGCAATCGCCGCCAGGCCGAGGTTGGCTTCCTGCAAACGTACGCCGCCGGTTTCGAGGCACAGCACCGCCTGAGTCGGAATGCCGTTGCGGTTATCTTCCGCCGCCAGCTCCAGCGCTGCCGCCATTTTGGCGCCGGACACTTCGCCCATGCTGCCGCCCTGGAAGGTGCCTTCAATCGCCACCACCACCGCAGGCTGGCCGTTGATGGTCCCTTTCGCGACCACCATGCCGTCATCGGCCTGAGGAACAATCCCCTGTGGCCCAAGCCACGGAGAGATAATGCCTTCAAACGGATCCAGCAGTTCGCGGTAGCTGCCGTCGTCGAGCAGCGCCTGCGCACGCTGGCGCGCTTTTAATTCGATAAAGCTGCTGTCATCACGCATGGTTCACCCCTTCAAAAACCTGTTCGATACGAATGCGTGCCACGCCCGGCGTCGCGCCGAAGTCGTGGATGGTCAGCTTACCTGCGGGCAGGCTGCTGACGGTTTGCAGGCGGTTGAACAATGCCTCCCAGCGCCCGCGGCTGTTGTCGACGGAGGTGGTGATATCAATGGTTAAGGTCTGGCCCGGTTCGGCGGTGAAAAGCACCTCCATATCCCCGGAACCGACGACCCCTGCCAGCGCCCTGCCGCTTACTTCGCGGCTGGCGGGCACGGTCAATGTGATTTTTTCCATAACATCCTCTTAATGCTTTGAATAGGGCGTTTCGGCGCGGTCAAGAAACAGCGTGGCGGCAAGCAGGTCTGCGGCTCCGCCCGGCGAGGCGTTAAGCGCCAGCATCTGACGGTCTAACCGCGCCAGCGCCTGCTGCCCCGCGAGGGTTGCGCATCCTCCGGCGTTCAGCACCGCACGGGCGCCGTTCTGCATGGCGTCCAGCCCCTCCATGCCGGCGCGCGACAGCACGCAGGTGTCGGTGAGCGAGGTCATGATCGCCATCAGCGCGTCGAGTCTGGCCTGCGTTTCGCTGCTGCCGTTGAGACGGCTGAGGCGAAGCTGCGGCAGCGCGCGCTGCATGATGTGCGGAAACGCCTGCTGAGCCTCTTCACGCGCGCCCGGTACGCGGTAGCGGTGCGTGACGCGTAACCCCTTGCTGAACACTTTCGGCGCCGCGTCATCCGGCAGCTTCGCCAGCTGAGCGGCGGTGTTCGCGACGATTTGCGCCCGGGCATCGCCGCCCAGCATCGCCACCGCGCTCACCAGCAATCCCAGCGCCCAGATCGCGCCACGGTGCGTGTTCACGCCGTCGGTAGCGGCCATCATCTGCCGTTCACCTTCGCGACCCAGGCGGCCAACGGTTTGCCTGAGGGCAATATCCGCCGGACGCTGCCAGCTCTGCTGCGCCAGCGCCTGAAACGTGGGGGTCAGGCTGTGAGCGGAGCGCTCCATCAGCGCAAGCGATAAATCGTGGTGCGCGCCGTTCCCCCGGCTGTCCACCAGACCGGGCTTCGGGCTTAAACGTGCTTCGTCAATCAGACACTGCGTGGCGGTTCGCGCCAGCCATTCGGCACCGCCTTCAACCTGGATCTGGGGCAGAAGTTTCATTACCAGCTCCGGAATTTCGCAGGTGGGTTGTAAAGACCGCCGGACCATTCCACCAGGTCCGCGACGCTACCGGCCGCCAGCAGCGAACGGGTGGCATCGGTGCGGCGAATGCCCATATCTTCCGGATACACAACCTTGCCGCTCTGGCGCAGTTCCGCCACGCGTTTGGCGTCAACGCCCAGACCGATATCGGTGATACCCGCCACGGCGGCGACCATGGCGCGACGCTCTTCCAGATCTTTCGCCCGGTAGAGGTAAGCAATCCCCTCTTCCGTCAGCACGTGGGTGACGTCATCGCCGTAAATCATGACCGGCGCCAGCGGCATACCGGAGGCTTTCGCGACCTCAACGGCGTCGAGTTTTTCCACGAAGGTTGGCTTCACGCCCGCCTGGAAGGTTTCCACCATCTGCACAACCAGCTTTTTACCGCGCTGCATCGGGTCAGGCTCGGTGATCATGTTCAGCCAGGCCGGTGTGGCGTGGCGACGACCGTGCGGATCGTGGCCCATGTTTGGCGCGCCGCCGAAGCCGGAAAGACGGCCGCGGGTCACGGTTGAGGAGTTAGCGTAACCATCAACCTGTAGCGTGGAGCCGATAAACATATCGACCGCGTACTGACCAGCCAGCTGGCAGAAGGCGCGGTTAGAACGCATGGAGCCATCGGCACCGGTAAAGAACACGTCCGGGCGGGCGCGGATGTACTCTTCCATTCCCAGCTCGCCGCCGAAGCAGTGGACGCTCTCCACCCAGCCGCTTTCGATGGCCGGGATCAGCGTTGGATGCGGGTTCAGGGTCCAGTGTTTACAGATTTTGCCTTTGAGTCCGAGCTGTTCGCCGTAGGTTGGCAGCAGCAGCTCGATCGCTGCGGTGTTAAAGCCAATCCCGTGGTTCAGGGACTGCACCTGGTGTTCAGCGTAGATGCCTTTAATCGCCATCATCGCCATCAGGATGTGTTCCTGTTTGATCAGGCGCGGGTCGCGGGTGAAGAGCGGTTCGATAAAGAACGGCTTATCGGCAACCACCACAAAATCAATCCACGAGCCCGGAATATCCACACGCGGCAGGTCGCACTCGTCGTCCACCAGCTCGTTCACCTGCGCGATGACGATGCCGTCATGGAACGCGGCGGCTTCCACCAGCGCCGGAGTATCTTCGGTACTCGCCCCGGTATAGAGGTTGCCTTTGCGGTCCGCTTTAAAACCGGCAATCAGCGCCACGTTTGGCGATAGGTCGACGTATAAACGTGAGTAGAGTTCGATGTAGGTGTGAATCGCCCCGATTTCGAGCTGACCATCCTCCAGCAGTTGGGAGATTCGCAGGCTTTGCGTACCGGAGAAGGAGAAGTCCAGCTTGCGGGCGATGCCTTTCTCAAAGATGTCCAGATGTTCGCTGCGGCCCACGCTCGGCATGATCATATGCAGATCGTGCACGATTTGCGGGTTCACTTCCGCCAGTGAACGGGAAAGGAAATCCGCCTGCTTCTGGTTGTTGCCTTCCAGAACGACTTTGTCGCCTGGTGCGATCAGTTTTTCCAGCATGGCGACAAGATCGCCGGTTGGCAGTACCTTGCCCTGCACCGGTACGGACGCCAGACGACGCGCTTTCTCACTGCGTCGGGTGTTCCATTGCCGGGTGGGTGTTTGCCCAGATAACATTATTAACCTCCTGATTCAGCACATCATTCTGATTTGCTTAACGTTGAGTAAAGTGTGCGCTCTGGTGAGAAAGGCATCAATTAAGCGTAGAGCCAAATCATTAGCCTGAGAGTAATAATCAAGGTAAATATTTGTGATCGGGATCAGTTCATGTTTCGGAAAAACGGGCTAAACGGGGTACAATTCGGAAGGTATAGTTAATTTCTGACAAGAATCAGCATCGCCCTTATGACCCAAATCATTCCCTCAGACTTCGACATTGCAGCCGAAGAGAGCGCAGAGTTCGTGCCCATGCGCGGTGTGGCTAACCCTCACCTGCAAACCATGCTGCCGCGCCTGATCCGCCGCAAGGTACAGTTCACCCCGCACTGGCAACGCCTGGATTTGCCGGATGGCGACTTTTTGGATCTCGCCTGGAGCGAAGATCCGGATCGGGCCAGACATAAACCCCGTCTGGTGGTGTTTCACGGTCTGGAAGGCAGCCTGCACAGCCCTTACGCACACGGTCTCATTGAGGCGGCGAAAGCCCGCGGCTGGCTTGGGGTAGTGATGCATTTTCGCGGATGCAGCGGCGAGCCTAATCGTCAGAAACGTATTTATCACTCGGGTGAAACCGAGGACGGTACCTGGTTCCTGCGCTGGCTAAGAGACAATTTCGGCGAGGCGCCAACGGCAGCGGTGGGGTATTCGCTGGGCGGCAATATGCTGGCCTGCCTGCTGGCGAAGGAGAGCGACGCCGTACCGCTGGATGCGGCGGTGATCGTCTCTGCGCCCTTTATGCTGGAGCAGTGCAGCTATCATATGGAAAAGGGGTTTTCGCGAGTGTACCAGCGCTACCTGCTCAACCTGCTGAAAGCCAACGCCGCGCGCAAGCTGAAGGCCTATCCGGATACGCTGCCTGTGACGCTGCAACAGCTCAAACGCGTGAAGCGCCTGCGCGAGTTTGATGATTTGATCACCTCGAAAATTCACGGCTTTGCCGATGCGATTGACTATTACCGTCAGTGCAGCGCCATGCCTTTACTGAACCAAATCACGAAACCTACGCTGATTATCCACGCCAAAGATGATCCGTTTATGGATCACCACTCGATTCCGGCACCCGATCATCTGCCGGCCAACGTGGAGTATCAGCTCACCCAATTCGGCGGACACGTCGGCTTTGTTGGCGGCACGCTGCGTCGGCCAAAAATGTGGCTTGAGACGCGTATTCCCGACTGGTTAACGGCTTATCTGGACGGTAAATAATGATTATTCCCTGGCAGGATCTCTCTCCCGACACGCTCGATAATCTGATTGAAAGCTTTGTCTTGCGCGAAGGCACCGATTATGGTGAACATGAACGTTCGCTTGAACAAAAGGTCAACGATGTTAAGCGCCAGCTTAAAAGCGGCGACGTGGTGCTGGTATGGTCCGAACTGCATGAGACGGTCAATATCATGCCACGCAACGCGTTTCACGGCTGATCTTTACACTTTTCCAGTCAGGGAGTTGCTATGTCTGCCAGACATCCGGTTATTGCCGTTACGGGTTCGAGTGGGGCGGGAACCACTACCACCAGCCTCGCCTTCCGCAAGATCTTCGCCCAGCTTAACTTACGGGCGGCAGAGGTAGAAGGCGACAGCTTTCACCGCTACACGCGCCCGGAGATGGATATGGCCATCCGCAAGGCGCGCGATCTGGGTAAACACATCAGCTACTTCGGCCCGGAGGCGAATGACTTCGGCCTGCTGGAGCAAACCTTCCGTGAATACGGGCAAAGCGGTACCGGGCAGTCCCGCAAGTATCTCCACACCTACGATGAAGCCGTGCCCTGGAACCAGGTCCCCGGCACGTTCACGCCCTGGCAGCCGCTGCCGGAACCGACTGACGTGCTGTTTTACGAAGGATTGCACGGCGGCGTGGTGACGCCTCAGCACGACGTGGCGCGCCACGTGGATTTGCTGGTGGGGGTGGTGCCGATTGTTAACCTTGAGTGGATCCAGAAGCTGACGCGTGACATGAGCGAGCGCGGCCATTCGCGAGAGGCGGTCATGGACTCGGTGGTGCGCTCCATGGAAGATTACATCAACTTCCTGACGCCGCAGTTCTCCCGAACCCACATTAACTTCCAGCGCGTCCCCACCGTGGACACCTCCAACCCGTTCGCTGCAAAAAGCATCCCGTCGCTGGACGAGAGCTTTGTGGTGATCCACTTCCGCAACCTGGAAGGCATTGATTACCCCTGGCTGCTGGCGATGCTACAGGGTTCGTTTATTTCGCACATGAATACGTTAGTGGTACCGGGCGGAAAAATGGGGCTGGCAATGGAGCTGATCATGACACCGCTGGTGCAGCGACTGATGGAAGGAAAGCAGATTGCGTGAATTGTTTTGCCCGGTGGCGCTGCGCTTACCGGGCCTACGGGCGTGCTTTTGTAGGGCGGGTCAGCGAAGCGCCACCCGCCAAAAAATTAAGCCGCGATTACTTCATAAGAATGGGTGATTTTTACCGCTTTCTCCAGCATTAGCGCCACAGAGCAGTATTTCTCCGCAGACAGGTCAACCGCACGCGAGACCGCCGCATCCTTCAATTCTTTGCCGGTGACGATAAAGTGCAGATTAATATGCGTGAACAGGCGTGGCGCCTCTTCGCGACGTTCTGACGTCAGCTTCACTTCACAATCGGTCACGTCATGACGGCCTTTTTGCAGGATCGACACCACGTCGATCGCGCTGCATCCCCCCGCCGCCATCAGCACCATTTCCATTGGGCTTGGCGCTTTATCGCCGGAGTTGCCATCCATCAAAACCTGGTGCCCGGAAGCAGACTCGCCCAGGAACGTTAACCCTTCAACCCATTTGACACGCGCTTGCATATTCACTCACTCCAACGTTGCATTTTTTATGACAGATTACGTGTACGTTACATTTCTCGCAACGGAAGGCGACCTGCGTCATGCTGAAGCGAGACACCAGGAGACACGCGGCGAAAGCTATGCTAAAACACTCTGGATGCTACAGTAATACATTGACGTTACACATGTATGCAGAGGACATCAAACTTTACTGGCTGCGAAACGTTACGACAGCCGACTTCCCAGGTATGGGTAAGAATTCGATTGCAACCCCAGAGTCCGGATGCATCTTATGACTCTGGTGACAGCTTATAACAGAGGATAACAGCGCATGGTGCTTGGCAAACCGCAAACAGACCCGACTCTCGAATGGTTCTTGTCTCATTGCCACATTCATAAGTACCCATCAAAGAGCACGCTGATTCACCAGGGTGAAAAAGCGGAAACGTTGTATTACATCGTTAAAGGCTCGGTGGCCGTGCTGATCAAAGATGAAGAAGGGAAAGAGATGATCCTTTCTTATCTGAACCAGGGCGATTTTATCGGTGAACTGGGCCTGTTTGAAGAAGGCCAGGAACGTAGCGCCTGGGTTCGTGCAAAAACAGCATGTGAAGTGGCTGAAATTTCTTACAAGAAATTCCGTCAGCTGATTCAGGTCAACCCTGACATCCTGATGCGTCTTTCTTCCCAGATGGCACGCCGTCTGCAAGTGACCTCTGAGAAGGTGGGTAACCTCGCCTTCCTGGACGTGACCGGTCGTATCGCGCAGACGCTGTTGAACCTGGCGAAACAGCCAGACGCCATGACCCACCCTGACGGTATGCAAATTAAAATTACCCGCCAGGAAATCGGTCAGATCGTCGGCTGCTCCCGTGAAACAGTGGGCCGTATCCTGAAGATGCTGGAAGACCAGAACCTGATCTCTGCCCACGGTAAAACTATCGTGGTCTACGGAACCCGTTAATTTCGGTCAAACGGCGTGCCGCCGCAGGGTGGCACGCCGTTTTTGTCTCTACTCCTCATGTGGCGCAGGCTGATCTATCACCCGGAAGTTAACTACGCACTGCGACAAACGCTGGTGTTGTGTCTTCCCGTGGCCGTGGGCCTGATCCTCGGACATCTTCAGCAAGGCCTGCTGTTTTCTCTTGTGCCCGCCTGCTGCAACATTGCCGGTCTGGATACACCGCATAAACGCTTTTTTAAACGTCTGATTATTGGCGGCTGCCTGTTTGCCGGCTGTAGCCTTGCCGTACAACTCTTACTGGCCCGCGACATTCCTCTGCCGCTGATCCTGACCGTGCTGGCGATGACGCTCGGCGTCACCGCCGAAATCAGCTCGCTGCACGCCCGCCTGCTTCCCGCGTCGCTGATTGCCGCCATCTTCACCTTAAGCCTTGCGGGCAATATGCCGGTGTGGGAGCCATTGCTGATTTACGCCCTCGGCACGCTATGGTACGGGCTGTTTAACTGGTTCTGGTTCTGGCTGTGGCGGGAACAGCCGCTGCGCGAATCCCTGAGCCTGCTCTACGTGCAGCTTGCTGAATACTGCGAAGCAAAATACACCCTGCTCACTCAACATACCGACCCGGAAAAATCCCTGCCGCCGCTGCTGGCGCGCCAGCAAAAAGTGGTGGATCTGATCAGCCAGTGCTATCAGCAGTTGCACATGCTTGCCGCCAACAAAAATCATGAATACAAGCGGCTGCTGCGAACCTTCCAGGTCGGGCTGGATTTGCAGGAGCATATCTCCGTCAGCCTTCATAATCCGGAAGAGGTGCAAAAGCTGGTGGAGCGCAGCCATGCGGAAGCGGTGATCCGCTGGAACGCGCAGACCGTCGCGGCCCGCCTACGGGTGCTGGCTGACGATATCCTCTATCACCGCTACCCGACGCGCTTTAACATGGACAAACAGCTCGGCGCGCTGGAAAAGATTGCGCGTCAGCACGCGGATAACCCGGTCGGGCAATTTGCTGCCTGGCATTTCAGCCGCATCGCCCGGGTGTTACGCACCCAGCGCCCGCTTTATGCCCGGGACCTGATGGCCGATAAGCAAAAACGGCTGCCGCTACTGCCCGCGCTCAAAAGTTATCTTTCACTGAAATCTTCCGCCCTGCGCAATGCCGCGCGGATCAGTGTGATGCTGAGCATCGCCAGCCTGATGGGAATGGCCCTGCACCTGCCGAAACCCTACTGGATCTTAATGACCGTGCTGTTTGTCACCCAGAACGGCTATGGCGCCACGCGGGTGCGCATTCTGCATCGGGCGGGCGGTACGATGGCGGGGCTGATTATCGCGGGCGTGACGCTGCACTTCCACGTGCCGGAAGGCTATACCCTGGCCGGTATGCTGGCAATCACGCTGGTGAGCTACCTGATCATCCGCAAAAACTACGGCTGGGCGATGGTGGGCTTTACGGTGACGGCGGTGTATACCCTGCAACTGCTCACGCTTAACGGGGAACAGTTTATTATTGCCCGGCTGGTCGATACGCTAATTGGCTGCCTGATCGCCTTTGGCGGCATGGTCTGGCTGTGGCCGCAGTGGCAAAGCGGGCTGCTCAGGCAGAACGCCCACGACGCGCTCGAAGCTGACCAGCAGGCCATTCGTCTTATTCTGAGCGATGACCCGCAGCCCTCTCCGCTGGCCTACGAGCGCATGAAGGTCAACCAGGCGCATAACGCCCTGTTCAACTCCCTTAACCAGGCCATGCAGGAGCCGGGCTTTAACGCGCACTATCTGGCTGACATGAAGCTGTGGGTCACGCACAGCCAGTTTATCGTCGAGCACATCAATGCCATGACGACGCTGGCGCGGGAGCACACGATGCTGACGACGGATCTGGCGCAGCGCTATTTGCAGTCGTGTGAAATTGCGTTGCAGCGCTGTCAGCAGCGTCTGGAGTATGACGCGCCGGGCGAGTCAGGGGATTCGAACATTCTGGAAGCGCCGGAGACGCTGACCCACGGGCCGATGAGCACCCTTGAGCAGCATTTACAGCGCGTTCTCGGGCACCTGAACACCATGCACACCATTTCGTCGGTGGCATGGCGTCAGCGCCCGCATCACGGGATTTGGTTAACGCGCCGGTTAAAACGAACCGCGTATTAGCCGCTGACGATCTTCGCGACCGCCGCGGCAAAACGGGTTAATCCGTCTTCGATGTCTTTGTCTTCCACCACCAGCGATGGCGCAAAGCGCATCACGTCCGGCCCGGCGTTGAGCACCATGACGCCTTCGTGCGCGGCGGCGTGCAGGAAATCGCGCGCGCGGCCTTTGTACTGCGGCTTCAGTTCGGCGCCGATCAGCAGCCCCATCCCGCGGATGTCGCTGAAGACATCAAACTGTTGGTCAATCTGCTGGAGATGTTTCACAAACAGGTCGCGTTTCGCATTCACGCCATTCAGGACGTCCGGCGTATTAATGATGTCGAACGCCGCACCCGCCACGGCGCACGCCAGCGGATTACCGCCGTAGGTGGAGCCGTGTGAGCCCACATGAAATGCGGAAGCGATATCCTGGGTGGTGAGCACCGCACTGACCGGGAAACCGCCGCCGAGCGCTTTCGCGCTGGTCAGAATATCCGGTGTTACGCCGTAGTGCATATAAGCAAACAGGTCTCCGGTACGCCCCATCCCACACTGCACTTCATCAAACACCAGCAGCGCCTGGTGCTCGTCGCACAGCTCGCGCAGCCCTTGCAGAAATTCCGGGGTGGCCGCCGTGACGCCGCCTTCCCCCTGAATGGGCTCGACCACCACGGCACAGGTGTGATCGTCCATCACCGCTTTAACGGCGTGGAGATCGTTAAACGGCACGTGGATGATATCCGCAGGTTTCGGACCAAAGCCGTCGGAATACTTCGGCTGGCCGCCAACGGAAACGGTAAAGAAGGAGCGTCCGTGAAAGGCGTTATGGAAGGCGATGATTTTGGTTTTGTACGGGCTATGACGCGTGGTTGCGTAGTAGCGCGCCAGCTTAAAGGCGGTTTCGTTGGCTTCGGTGCCGGAGTTCATAAACAGCACGCGTTCGGCGAAGGTGGCATCGATGATCTTACGCCCCAGACGCAGCGCCGGTTCGTTGGTGAACACGTTGCTGGTGTGCCACAGCGTTTCGCCCTGCGTTTTCAGCGCGTCCACCAGCGCAGGATGGCAATGGCCCAGCGCCGTCACCGCAATACCGCCTGCGAAATCAACATACTCGTTGCCCTGCTGATCCCAGACGCGGCTGCCTCTCCCTTTCACCGGGATAAACTCAGCCGGTGCATAAATCGGCAGGATCACTTCATCGAATGTCGCGCGGGTAATTGCTGGTTGTTCAGTTGCCATGTCATGACCATCCATTTTTATGTCACATTGATTGTGAAAATATAATCACAAAATATGCATAAAAAATCACAACAAGGCAACAGATATTCAGCGATTAAGGAAATTGGCCAGCAGCGCGTGCCCCTGTTCGCTGAGAATGCTTTCCGGGTGGAACTGCACGCCTTCCAGATCGTACTCACGGTGACGAATGCCCATGATCTCCTGCGTCTCGCTCCAGGCGGTGACCTCAAAGCAGGCCGGCAGGGTCGGCGGATCAATGATCAGAGAATGGTAGCGCGTCACGGTTAACGGATTGTTTAGCCCCAGAAATACGCCGGTACCGGTGTGCGTGACCGGAGAGGTTTTGCCGTGCATGACTTTCGCGGCACGGACAATGGTGGCGCCAAAGACCTGCGCAATGGCCTGATGACCCAGGCAGACGCCCAGAATCGGCAGTTTGCCCGCATAATGGCGGATCGCCTCCAGCGAGATACCGGACTCCGAAGGGGTACACGGCCCCGGCGAAATCACGATTTTCTGGGGTGCCAGCGCGTCAATGTCAGCCAGCGCGATCTCATCGTTACGGCGGACAACCACCTCTGCCCCCAGCTCACAAAAATACTGGTAAAGGTTCCAGGTAAAGGAATCGTAGTTATCAATCAGCAGAATCATGGCGGCTCCTGAAAAAATGGCCGCCCTATTTTACGCAGATTCCCGCGCTTCGCTCACAACTTTGGCAAAGATGGCGTTCAGGGCTGTCAAATCCCCCATTGCCCCGCTCTGATTGGCGGCTGCCCAGTCGTTCGGGTCGATCCCCTGCCAGTTCAGCACATAGCCCGCATGAATAGCCAGTTGTTCAAAGAAGATCCGCTGGGCCACGCCATTACCGCTCATAAACGGATGTAGCATGTTGATTTCACAGTAGTAATGACTGATTCTGTCTGTAAACTCTTCTTTCTGAAGGCCCACCAGATATTTATCACTTTCCAGCGAAGCCATCAGCTCATTACCCACTTTCTCGATGTACTCGAAATGGCAAAAAGGAATGTCGCCCTTAGAAATATCGGCGGTGCGCAGCTCGCCCGCGCCTTTCATTTCGTTGCGGAATAAATGGCGGTGAATAAGACACAGATGGGGTAAACCCGGTGCGGAAGGCCCCAGTTCCAGCGTCTCGATATCAGGTTCAGCGGGACCCTTACCTTTTTCAAGGAGGCAGCTGGCCTGAAAATTGACCTTACGTTGTTGCTCCCAGAGACGGGATTTTTGCTTGTCGGTGAGTTTTTTCACTACGCCTCCCTGAATAGTCCGTTTGCCACAAGTATAAGCAGCAAAACGCGCTTTCGCAGGGAGGGTGGAAAGACACGGGCAAGATGTGCCCGTGTGGGGGAACGATTATGGCAGCACTTTCGCGGAGAGAATGACGACTGGCTTAGACGGCACATTCTGGTATGGACCGACATCGTGAGTCTGAACCTGAGAGATCTTATCCGCAACGTCCATGCCTTTCACCACTTTGCCAAACACCGCGTAGCCAAAGTCGCGCTGACCGTGGTCCAGGAAGGCGTTATCAGCCACGTTGAGGAAGAACTGGCTGGTGGCGCTGTCTTTGTCCGCCGTACGCGCCATGGAGATGGTGCCGCGCTTGTTCAGCAGGCCGTTGTCTGCTTCATTTTTGATGGGCGGGTTGGGCTGTTTCTGCTGCATCTGCTCGTTAAAACCGCCACCCTGAATCATAAAGCCCGGGATCACGCGGTGGAACGTGGTGTTGTTATAAAAACCACTGTTCACGTAGTCGAGGAAGTTTTTCACCGAAACAGGGGCTTTCTGGCTATCCAGCTCCAGCTCAATATTCCCCGCAGAGGTAGTCAGCAGGACGTGGGGGTCTCCTTTGGCTGCCAGCGCAGCAGGGGAAACGGCAGAAAGAGCAAACACAGCTGCGACAGCCGCCAGTGTTGATTTGAGCATGAGAATTCCTTAACAAAGCGCAGTATAAAAAGCGAATGGCTTGATTCTAAAGAGCAGTATGAACCCAGACCAGTCTTTTACCTAATTTTACCAAATTGAAACAATTATTACCGCGCAAACGATTGTTCAGCCCGCAACGCAATGTGATCTACATCACGTTAAAGCCTGCAATTGTGCTCAAAATTTTCTGAAAAGATTTAATTAGATCACTTTCGCGACTAAAATCTGCCCGCTCAAACGCAGTCATTGCGTTTTTCTTTACTTTTAACAGGCCAGACATGACTAACAGCAATCGCATCAAGCTCACATGGATCAGCTTCTTCTCTTACGCCCTGACCGGCGCGTTGGTGATCGTCACCGGGATGGTGATGGGAAATATCGCAGACTACTTCCAGCTGCCCGTTTCCAGTATGAGTAACACCTTCACCTTCCTGAACGCGGGGATCCTGATCTCTATTTTCCTTAATGCCTGGCTGATGGAAATCGTGCCGCTGAAAACGCAGCTGCGTTTCGGCTTCGCGCTGATGGTTGCCGCCGTGGCGGGCCTGATGCTGAGCCACAGCATCGCCCTCTTCTCTGCCGCCATGTTCGTGCTGGGCCTGGTGAGCGGGATCACCATGTCGATCGGTACGTTCCTGATTACGCACATGTATGAAGGCCGCCAGCGCGGCGCGCGTCTGCTGTTCACCGACTCCTTCTTCAGCATGGCCGGGATGATTTTCCCGATGGTCGCCGCGTATCTTCTGGCGCGCAGCATTGAGTGGTACTGGGTGTACGACTGCATTGGTCTGGTTTATGTCGCGATCTTTGTTCTCACCTTCGGCTGCGAGTTCCCGGTGCTGGGCAAAAAAGCGCAGACTACGTCCGAGCCGGTTGCGAAAGAAAAATGGGGTATCGGCGTACTGTTCCTCTCCATCGCCGCGCTGTGTTACATCCTCGGCCAGCTGGGCTTTATCTCCTGGGTTCCTGAATACGCGAAAGGTCTGGGCATGAGCCTGAACGACGCGGGTAAACTGGTAAGCGATTTCTGGATGTCTTACATGTTCGGCATGTGGGCGTTTAGCTTTATCCTGCGCTTCTTCGACCTGCAACGGATCCTGACCGTTCTGGCGGGTCTGGCGACCGTGCTGATGTATCTGTTCATCAACGGTTCCCCGGAGCATATGCCGTGGTTCATCCTGACCCTGGGCTTCTTCTCCAGTGCGATTTACACCTCGATCATCACCCTTGGCTCTCTTCAGACCAAAGTGGCCTCGCCAAAGCTGGTGAACTTCGTGCTGACCTGCGGCACCATCGGCACCATGCTGACCTTCGTGGTCACGGGCCCGATTGTTGCGCACAGCGGCCCGCTGGCGGCGCTGCATACCGCTAACGGTCTGTACGCCGTGGTGTTCATCATGTGCTTCGTGCTGGGCTTTGTGACCCGTCACCGTCAACACAACCCGGCAACAGCTACCCACTAATCGCCGTAACCCCTTTGCGTACTGCAAAGGGGTTTTCCCCTGCTCACCCGCCCTGCCCGCCAATGGGTTAAAAAACACCACTACATTTGTGCAAAAAATAAGCACGCACAAAAATCAAACAATATCCGTCACTTATAAAAATCCTGACAAATCATAGATATACCCACTAAGGGGTAGGTGAAGGCGTATTTGATTTGCATCAATAAGTGCCCCTGCTGAATCGTTAAGGTAGGCAGTAATAGAAAAGAAATCGAGGCAAAAATGAGCAAAGTCAGACTCGCTATCATCGGTAACGGCATGGTCGGCCACCGCTTTATTGAGGATCTTCTCGATAAAGCCGATGCTGAGCAGTTCGATATTACCGTGTTCTGTGAAGAACCCCGCAAGGCGTACGACCGTGTGCACTTGTCTTCCTACTTCTCTCACCATACCGCCGAAGAGCTCTCTATGGTGCGTGAAGGGTTCTACGAGAAGCATGGCGTAAAAGTGCTGGTGGGCGAACGCGCTATCACCATCAACCGTCAGGAGAAAGTGATCCACTCCAGCGCCGGACGTACGGTTTTTTACGATAAGCTGATCATGGCGACGGGCTCGTATCCGTGGATCCCGCCTATTAAAGGGTCGGAAACCCAGGATTGCTTCGTTTACCGTACCATTGAAGACCTCAACGCCATTGAATCCTGCGCACGTCGAAGCAAACGCGGCGCGGTTGTCGGCGGTGGTCTGCTGGGTCTGGAAGCGGCAGGCGCGCTGAAAAACCTCGGCGTTGAAACCCACGTCATCGAATTTGCCCCGATGCTGATGGCGGAACAACTGGACCATATGGGTGGCGACCAGCTACGCCGTAAAATCGAAAGCATGGGCGTGAAGGTTCACACCAGCAAGAACACCAAAGAGATCGTGCAGGAAGGCACCGAAGCGCGTAAAACCATGCGCTTTGCCGACGGCAGCGAGCTGGAAGTGGATTTCATCGTCTTCTCCACCGGTATTCGCCCGCGCGACAAGCTGGCCACCCAGTGCGGTCTGGCCGTTGCGCAGCGCGGCGGGATCATGATCAACGATACCTGCCAGACCTCCGATCCGGATATCTACGCCATCGGCGAATGCGCCAGCTGGAATAACCGCGTATACGGTCTGGTTGCACCAGGGTACAAAATGGCGCAGGTCGCCGTTGACCATATCCTCGGCAGCGAAAACGCCTTCACCGGCGCAGACATGAGCGCCAAGCTGAAACTGCTGGGCGTGGACGTGGGCGGTATTGGTGATGCGCATGGCCGCACCCCGAACTCCCGCAGCTATGTTTATCTGGACGAAAGCAAAGAAGTCTACAAACGCCTCATCGTCAGCCAGGACAACAAAACCCTGCTCGGGGCGGTGCTGGTGGGTGATACCAGCGACTTCGGTAACCTGCTCCAGCTGGTGCTGAACGCCATTGAGCTGCCGGAAAACCCGGACGCGCTGATCCTCCCGGCACACGCCTCCAGCGGTAAGCCGTCCATCGGCGTGGATAAACTGCCGGACAGCGCGCAAATCTGTTCCTGCTTCGACGTGACCAAAGGCATGCTGATCTCCGCCATTAACAAAGGCTGCCACACCGTTGCGGCGCTGAAGGCGGAAACCAAAGCCGGGACCGGCTGCGGCGGCTGTATTCCTCTGGTCACTCAGGTGCTGAACGCCGAGCTGGCAAAACAGGGCATTGAAGTGAACAACAACCTGTGCGAGCACTTCGCTTACTCTCGCCAGGAGCTGTATCACCTGATCCGCGTGGAAGGCATTAAGTCCTTCGACGAACTGCTGGAGAAACACGGCCAGGGCTATGGCTGTGAAGTATGTAAGCCTACCGTCGGTTCTCTGCTGGCGTCCTGCTGGAACGAATATGTGCTCAAACCAGAACACACTCCGCTTCAGGACACCAACGATAACTTCCTGGCCAATATTCAGAAAGACGGGACTTACTCGGTGATCCCGCGTTCTGCCGGGGGGGAAATCACCCCGGAAGGGCTGGTCGCCGTGGGCCGTATCGCCCGTGAGTTTAACCTGTACACCAAAATCACCGGCTCCCAGCGTATCGGCCTGTTCGGTGCGCAGAAAGATGATCTGCCGGAAATCTGGCGTCAGCTGATTGAAGCGGGCTTTGAAACCGGTCACGCGTACGCCAAGGCGCTGCGCATGGCGAAAACCTGCGTGGGCAGCACCTGGTGCCGCTACGGCGTGGGCGACAGCGTGGGCTTTGGCGTAGAGCTGGAAAACCGCTACAAAGGCATCCGTACGCCGCACAAAATGAAGTTCGGCGTGTCAGGATGTACCCGTGAATGTGCGGAAGCCCAGGGGAAAGACGTGGGTATCATCGCCACCGAGAAAGGCTGGAACCTGTACGTGTGCGGTAACGGCGGGATGAAACCTCGCCACGCGGATCTGCTGGCCGCCGATCTCGATCGCGATACGCTGATCAAATACCTCGACCGCTTCATGATGTTCTACATTCGTACCGCCGATAAGCTGACCCGTACCGCGTCCTGGCTGGATAATCTCGAAGGCGGCATCGACTACCTGAAATCGGTCATTATCGACGACAAGCTGGGTCTGAATGAACAGCTGGAATCCGAGATGACTCGCCTGCGCGAGGCGGTGATCTGCGAGTGGACCGAAACCGTGAACACGCCAGCGGCGCAGACGCGCTTCAAACACTTTATCAACAGCACCCAGCGCGACCCGAACGTGCAGGTGGTACCGGAGCGCGAACAGCATCGTCCAGCGACCCCGTATGAACGTATTCCGGTGATGCTGGTGGAGGAAAACGCATGAGCCAGTGGGTAAACATCTGCAATATTAACGACATTCTGCCAGCAACCGGCGTCTGTGCCCTGCTGGGCAACGAGCAGGTGGCGATTTTCCGCCCTCGCCACGATGAACAGGTCTATGCCATCAGCAATATCGACCCGTTCTTCGAGGCCAGCGTGCTCTCCCGCGGTCTGATTGCGGAGCACCAGGGCGAGCTGTGGGTTGCCAGCCCGCTGAAAAAGCAGCGCTTCCGCTTAACCGACGGACTCTGCATGGAAGATGAAAGCTTCTCGGTCAAACACTACGACGTCCGCGTGAAGGACGGCGAGGTGCAGTTGAAAGCGTAACCCCTCGCCTTTTCAATAGGAAAGGCTTATGACCCCTTATGGGTAATGGCAGGAAAAACCGTATGTTCTGTACGATTCCTGCTGTTATCCTGACGTCAATTCTTCCCCCGCCATGAATGCTGTGAGGTAACGTCGTGGATCACCTGCCGATTTTTTGTCAATTACGCAACCGCGACTGCCTGCTCGTGGGCGGCGGCGATGTGGCTGAACGCAAGGCACGCCTGCTGTTAGAGGCGGGCGCCCGACTGACCGTCAACGCCCTCACTTTCGCCCCACAGTTTGACGTCTGGGCGCAGGCAGGGATGCTCACCCAGGTGCAGGGCGAATTTGATGAATCCCTGCTGGATACCTGCTGGCTGACCATCGCCGCAACGGATAACGATGATGTTAACCAGCGCGTCAGCGACGCCTGCGAAGCGCGCCGCATCTTCTGTAACGTGGTGGATGCGCCGAAAGAGGCGAGCTTTATCATGCCGTCGATTATTGACCGTTCACCGCTGATGATTGCGGTGTCGTCCGGCGGGCGCTCGCCCGTTCTTGCCCGTCTGCTGCGGGAAAAACTGGAAGCCGTGCTGCCGCAGCATCTTGGTCAGATTGCCCAATACGCCGGAGAGCTGCGCTCCCGCGTGAAGCAAACCTTCGCAACCGTGGGCGAACGCCGTCGCTTCTGGGAGAAGTTCTTTGTCAACGACAGGCTGGCGCAGTCCCTTGCCAATCAGGACACCAAAGCCGTTGAAGAGACGACCGAACAGCTCCTGAGCGAGCCGCTGGACCATCGCGGTGAAGTGGTGCTGGTGGGCGCAGGTCCCGGCGATGCGGGCCTGCTGACGCTGAAGGGTCTCCAGCAGATCCAGCAGGCGGACATCGTGGTGTATGACCGTCTGGTCTCTGATGACATCATGAATCTGGTGCGCCGCGATGCTGACCGCGTGTTCGTCGGCAAACGGGCAGGTTATCACTGCGTGCCGCAGGAGGAGATCAATCAGATCCTGCTGCGGGAAGCGCAAAAAGGAAAGCGCGTGGTGCGCCTGAAGGGTGGCGATCCGTTTATCTTTGGTCGTGGCGGCGAAGAGCTGGAAACCCTGTGCAACGCGGGTATTCCGTTCTCCGTGGTGCCGGGCATTACGGCGGCGTCCGGCTGTTCTGCCTATTCCGGCATTCCGTTAACCCATCGCGACTATGCCCAGAGCGTGCGCCTGGTGACGGGCCACCTGAAAACCGGCAGCGAACTGGACTGGCATAATCTGGCCGCTGAAAAGCAGACGCTGGTGTTCTATATGGGGCTAAATCAGGCAGCCACGATCCAGGCGAAACTGCTGGAGCACGGCATGGAAGCAGATATGCCGGTCGCGCTGGTGGAAAACGGCACCGCCATTACGCAGCGCGTGGTCGATGGCGTGCTGACGCAGCTGGGCGAGCTGGCGCAGCAGGTTGAAAGCCCGGCGCTGATCGTGGTGGGTCGCGTGGTAGCCCTGCGCGAAAAACTGAACTGGTTCTCCAGCCACTAACGCATAATCTCTCCCGGGAGTAGTCTTTAAGCGGACTACTCCCTTCTTACCTCAGTCGATAACATACCGCCCGCATAATGGAACTTTTCCATTTATTCCCTCGTGTTACATCCAATTTTCGATTTTTTGACAAGGAATGCGTATGTTCAAACTGGCAAAAGCTGCCGTACTGGTCGGCCTGTTATCAACTCTGACGGCCTGCACCGGTCACGTTCAAAATACTAAAAATAATTGCAGCTACGATTACCTGCTTCACCCGGCGATCTCCATTTCGAAGATCATCGGCGGTTGCGGCCCGGCGGCACAGCAGTAAGCGTTTTTCAGGCGTAAAAAAACCGGGGATGTCCCGGTTTTTTTGTTTCGTCAGTTTTGTCGGGTGGTGGCTCCGCCTTACCCGACCTGCAAAGTCCCGTAGGCCGGGTAAGCGTTAGCGCCACCCGGCAAAGCGGCTTAAGGTTTCGCCACAAACCCAATCGCGTCGTACACCGCTTTCAGGGTTTCGGAGGCGCGCGCGCTGGCTTTTTCCGCGCCCTCTTTCATCACTTTTTGCAGGAAAGCTTCGTCGTTACGGTAACGGTGATAGCGCTCCTGCAACTCGGTCAGCATGCCGGAAACGGCGTCTGCCACTTCGCCTTTCAGGTGGCCGTACATCTTGCCTTCAAAGTGCTTTTCCAGCTCAGGAATGCTCTGTCCGGTCACACCGGAGAGAATGTCCAGCAGGTTTGACACGCCCGCTTTGTTCTGCACGTCGTAGCGCACCACTGGCGGCTCGTCGGAGTCGGTCACCGCACGCTTGAGCTTTTTCACCACCGATTTCGGATCTTCCAGCAGGCCGATAACGTTGTTGCGGTTATCGTCAGACTTGGACATCTTTTTGGTCGGCTCCAGCAGGGACATCACGCGCGCGCCGGATTTCGGAATAAACGGCTCAGGCACTTTGAACACGTCACCGTAAAGCGCATTGAAGCGCTGGGCAATATCGCGGCTCAGCTCCAGGTGCTGCTTCTGGTCTTCACCCACCGGCACCTGGTTGGTCTGGTACAGCAGAATGTCGGCCGCCATCAGCACCGGATAGTCAAACAGACCGGCGTTGATGTTTTCAGAGTAGCGGGCAGACTTATCCTTGAACTGGGTCATGCGGCTCAGCTCGCCGAAATAGGTGTAGCAGTTCAGCGCCCAGCCCAGCTGCGCGTGCTCTGGCACGTGAGACTGAACGAAAATGGTGCTCTTCTCTGGATCGATACCGCAGGCCAGATACAGCGCCAGGGTGTCCAGCGTGGCTTTGCGCAGCTTCTCGGGATCCTGACGCGCGGTGATAGCATGCAAATCCACGATGCAGTAAATGCAGTGGTAGTCATCCTGCATGCTCACCCACTGACGTAACGCACCCATGTAGTTACCAATGGTCAGTTCACCTGAAGGCTGTGCGCCACTAAAAACGATGGGCTTAGTCATTATTCAATTCCTGATGTTCACTGTGCGAGAGCCCGAGTGCGGGCAACAAATCTTTGAAGTGGTCGAACACAACGTCCGGCTCACTCAGCGTAATGGCTTCACCGTAGTTGTAGCCGTAGGTCAACCCAACCGACGGGCAACCTGCCGCTCTGGCAGCCAGAATATCATTGCGGGAATCCCCGACAAAGAGCAGCTCCGCAGGCGCTAAGGATAATTTTCCTGCCACCAACAATAGCGGTTCCGGATGCGGCTTTTTATTCTGCACGTCATCGCCGCCCACAATTACGGAGAAGTATTTCGCGATATCCAGCGCTTCCAGCAGAGGCGCAACGAACGGTGTCGGCTTGTTAGTCACCAGTCCCAGCGGGATGCCTTTGGCATGTAGCGCGCTCAGCGTTTCAGCGACATCCGGGAACAGGAAGCTGCCCTCTTCGACGGTCTCTTCGTAGAAACGGTCGAACAGTTTGCGCAGAATACGCTGCTGCTCATCCTGGGGAATATCCGCGTGGTCAACACTCGGTTTACCTTGCGCGGAACGCTGAGAGGCACGCTCCTGACGAGCCCAGGTCAGCGCGCGCTCCATCAGCACGTCTGCACCGTTACCAATCCACGTCACGACGCGCTCTTCGCCTGCAACGGGGAGTTCAAGGGCATATAGCGCCTGATCGACGGCGCGGGTTAATCCTGGCGCGCTGTCGACCAGCGTGCCGTCGAGGTCAAATGCTACACCCCGAATAGCCTGCAATTTATCCATGACTTACCTTCGCCAGTTCACGGCGCATTTCATCAATGACTTTTTTGTAATCCGGTTGATCGAAGATGGCGGAGCCTGCGACGAACATATCCGCTCCTGCCGCCGCAATCTCACCGATGTTATTGACCTTCACGCCGCCGTCCACTTCCAGACGAATATCATAGCCAGACTCATCAATACGGCGGCGCACTTCACGCAGTTTGTCGAGGGTCTGAGGGATAAATGACTGACCACCAAAGCCCGGGTTGACGGACATCAGCAGGATCACGTCCAGCTTGTCCATCACGTAGTCGAGATAGCTCAGCGGGGTCGCCGGGTTAAAGACCAGTCCCGCCTTACAGCCGTTCTCTTTGATCAGCTGTAGCGTGCGGTCAACGTGTTCGGAGGCTTCCGGGTGGAAAGTGATGATGCTGGCACCCGCCGCGGCGAAATCAGGCACGATGCGGTCAACCGGTTTCACCATCAGATGCACGTCAATGGGCGCGGTGATCCCGTAGTTACGCAGTGCTTTAAGCACCATCGGACCGATGGTCAGGTTGGGAACGTAGTGGTTATCCATAACGTCGAAATGGACGACATCCGCGCCAGCCGCGAGAGCTTTGGCAGTGTCTTCACCCAGGCGGGCAAAATCGGCCGACAGAATTGAGGGGGCAATCAAAAACTGTTTCATCCGCATCTCCTTGAAATGTGTTTACCGGCGGGCAAAGGCTCAGGGTCGATAAAGCGCCAGAAGTTCGTCCACCTTTTTACGTGTGCCGCCGTTGCTGCTAATGCTACGCCGCACTTTTACCTGAAAATGCTTCGCGGCTTTGTACCATTCGCGCGTATCAGGCGTGTCGTGATTCGAAATTAACACCGGAATTCTTTTGCTGACCAGCTTTTCCGCCATCTCAGCCAGACGAGCCTGCTCGGCCGGGCTGAAGCTATTAGTGTGGTAGGCGGTGAAATTTGCCGTGGCAGACAGCGGCGCGTAAGGCGGGTCGCAGTAGACCACCGAGTTTACGCCCGCCAGATCCATGCACTCTTCATAGGAGAGACAGTAGAACTCGGCATTCTGCGCTTTTTCAGCAAAGTGATACAGTTCGTCCTGTGGGAAGTAGGGACGCTTATAGCGGCCAAACGGCACGTTAAACTCGCCACGCAGATTATACCGGCACAGGCCGTTGTAGCCATGGCGATTGAGATAAAGAAACAACAGCGCGCGACGGAACGGATCCTGGCTTTGATTAAACTCAGCGCGGAACTGATAGTAGACGTCCGGGTTGTTGTTCTCTGGCGTAAACAGCTTCCGCGCCTCTTCCACATACTCATCGGTACGCAGTTTGACGATGTTATAGAGGCTGATAAGGTCGCTGTTGATATCCGCCAGGATATAACGAGAAAAATCGGTATTCAGGAACACCGATCCAGCACCCACGAAGGGCTCGATAAGACACTCGCCTTTCGGCAGGTGCTTTTTAATATCGTCGAGCAGGGGGTATTTCCCCCCTGCCCATTTCAGAAAAGCGCGATTTTTTTTCATGCTGACTAACTGATTACACCTTCTCCGGCTGTGGAGAAAGCTCCGACAGCATCCTGCGCTTTAAACATTACTTCAGATCGGCCTGCACCTGATGAATCGGCTTCGCCCACGGGTTTTTCGCCTGCACGTCGGCTGGCAGCGTGGAAACGGCACGTTTTGCTTCATCTTTGGAAGCATAAATACCACTCACCAGCACATACCACGGTTGACCGTTACGGGTCGTCTGATAAACCACGTAGTTTTTCAGATTCGATTTCTTCGCCCAGGCGTTGAGGTTGTCATAGTTAGACGAACTGCTCAGCTGAAGGGTGTAGTTGCTGGAAGAGGCCGACTGCAAAGAACCCACGTTGCCCGTCGTTTTACCTGATGCAGCGCCCGTTTTGGCTGCGGGAGCCGCAGGTGTTGTTGCAGAAGGTGTTGTTGCAGCAGGCGCGGTTGTGGTCGCCGTTGCTTTCGGTGCAGTGGTTGCCGCAGGCGTTGGCGCTTTAACCGGCTGGCTCACCGCAGGTTTGGTCTGCGCTGGCGCTTTCGTTTCTGGCGCTTTTGCCACGGTTTGCGGTTTCGTCTCACGCTTCGGCTCAATCACAGCCTGCTTACGCTCCTGGCGTGGCGCAGTCTGCGTCTGGCGCGGTTTGGTTTCCGTTGTCGCCGTTTGCTGCTGGGCATTGCTGCCATGAACTGGCGCAACGGTGGCTGGTTCAGTTGGCAGCGTGGAGTTCACCACGGCAGCGTTAACCTGCTCCTGATTCTGCGACTGCATCAGCGCGTTATTCAGATCGCCCTGAACTTCAACACGCTGCTGGCCTTCAGGCGTCGCAGGCGCCTGGCCCTGAGTCGGGGTCGCAGAGACAGGCGGCAGAGAGATATCCTGGCCAGCGCTGGTGTTACCTGCGGTCTGCTCTGCGGAAGTGGTGCCCGGCGCAGGCTGAGCGCCATTCGCCTGGTTGCTCGCATCGTTACCAGACAGGTCGATGCTCTTCTCGGCAGACGCCGTCTGCTCGGTAGAATTGGTAGAAGGTGCTTTTAGCGCGGACCCAATGCCGACAATCAGCAAGACCAGCACCAGAACGCCAAGGCCCATCATGATATACTGACGGGAGGCCGGTTTTGCCGCTACCGCTTTTTTACGTTTGCGCGGACGACGTTCAACAGGCTGTTCATCCATTAACTCTTCTTCGGATTCATACTCCTCGTCTTCTCGCTCATTTCGCGCGTTACGGCTACGCGAAGGGCGACGATCGTCTGCATCCAGTTCGACATCGTCAAAATTGATCTGCGGCTCGTTATCACGTTCTGAAGATTGACGAGAACGACCAGTACGACGATCGCTGGGATCGGGTTTCAGCTCGTCTTCTGGTTTGAATTCATCCATTTAACACCCCACTCAAAGGCTTCTGCCAACGACTCTGCATTTACCTGAAGCTAAAACGACCACCTGTTACAGCGGTCTGACCTTTCTAGTTGTTACGCCTGCTGACAATCAGCAATAGCGCCAAGTACGACTTCGTGCGGCACTCCGCCGCGCACTTCACTTTTCCCTATTGCAAGCGGGAGTACCAGACGCATCTCACCTGCCAATACTTTTTTATCGCGCATCATGTGGGGAAGGTACGCCTGCGCAGACATTTCCTGCGGACCACTCACCGGCAAGCCAGCACGTTTAAGCAACGCGATGATACGTGCTGTCTCTTCCGGCCTGAACTGCCCCAGACGTTCAGAGGCTCGCGCCGCCATAACCATTCCGGCAGCGACAGCTTCACCGTGAAGCCAGTTACCGTAGCCCATTTCGGCTTCGATCGCATGACCAAACGTATGCCCCAGATTCAGTAAAGCACGTAAGCCGGTTTCACGCTCATCTGCGGCAACGACTTCTGCTTTCAGCTCACAACAACGGCGAATACAGTAGGCCATTGCCTGCCCGTCGAGGCGCAGCAGCGCATCCATATTCTCTTCCAGCCAGGTGAAGAACTCCCCGTCAAGAATAATGCCGTATTTGATCACTTCTGCAAGGCCGGACGCCAGTTCGCGCGCTGGCAAGGTTTTCAGACAGTCGAGATCCACCACCACCGAGGCAGGCTGGTAGAACGCGCCAATCATGTTTTTGCCGAGCGGATGGTTAACCGCCGTTTTACCGCCCACAGAAGAATCGACCTGTGAGAGCAACGTGGTTGGAATTTGAATAAAGCGCACGCCGCGCTGATAGCTGGCGGCTGCAAAACCGGTCAGATCGCCCACAACGCCGCCGCCCAGGGCAAGCAGTGTTGTATCACGACCGTGCGGTTTTTGCAGAAGTGCGGTAAAGACGGTATCCAGTACCGTCAGGCTTTTGTACTGCTCGCCATCGGGCAGAATCACACTGTCGACCTTCACGCCCGCCTGCTCAAGCAGCTGACGTACACGGTCGAGATAAAGCGGAGCCAGCGTCTCGTTGGTGACCAGCATCGCCTGATCACCCGCTTTCAGTGGTAAGAAGGAAGCTGGGTCGTTAAACAAACCAGCCGCGATGGTGATAGGGTAACTACGTTCCCCGAGAGTAACTGTAATCCTCTCCATGACGCGACATCCACCTTAAATGCTTTTACCCGCAGGCGAGTGTATATAAAGCCAGAATCAGTTGCTTTCCAGCATATGAATAATCTGGTTTGCAACCACTTTAGCGCTTTGATCGTCAGTACGAATGGTCACATCAGCAATCTCTTCGTACAGAGGATTGCGTTCATCGGCCAAAGCTTCCAGAACTTCACGTGGCGGTGTTTCAACCTGCAACAACGGGCGCTTTTTATCACGCTGCGTGCGTGCCAGCTGTTTTTCGATGGTCGTCTCAAGATAGACCACTACGCCACGGGCGGAGAGACGGTTGCGGGTTTCGCGAGATTTTACAGAGCCGCCGCCAGTTGCCAGCACAATGCCCTGTTTTTCCGTGAGTTCGTTGATCACTTTTTCTTCTCGGTCACGGAAACCTTCTTCGCCTTCTACGTCGAAGACCCAGCCCACATCCGCTCCGGTTCGTTTCTCAATCTCTTGATCAGAATCGTAAAATTCCATATTGAGTTGTTGAGCTAACTGACGCCCAATAGTGCTTTTGCCGGCACCCATAGGCCCAACCAGAAAGATATTGCGTTTCTCTGCCATTTTTTCGGTACTACTAAGACTATTCGTTAATGGTAATCCCCGCTGCGCAGACACCCGGCGTAGCAGGACATGAACTGAAACCTCATTTGCAATAGAGCGAGAGTCAGACGAAAAATTATCTCAATACTCCGGCTTGTTTGGCAACTGATTAAATCACCGTTCCCGGCGCATAAGGAAATAAGACGTAAGTCCAACTCAAATCGGTACTCCTTGTATGCTAATTCATGCCCCACGTCAAACATCTGCAACAAACTGAATGCAAAATCATTGCGGGGATCGTTACCCATTAATGAATACTGACCAGACGTGGCGTGATAAACACCACTAACTCGCGCCGTTCATTATCTTTTCCCTCATGGCGGAACAGCTGACCCAGCCACGGAATGTTGCCCAGCACGGGCACGCTGTCGCGTCCGGTTTTATTCTTTTGCGAAAAGATCCCGCCCAGCGCGAGCGTTTCCCCACTTTTTACCTCTACCTGCGTTTCGATCTCCTGCTTATCGATCGCCAGCGTTTCGCCGTCTGCCTGTTGCAGCACCTGGCCGGGCATATTTTCACTGATATGCAGTTTCAGGCGCACGCGACCGCCCGGCAGGACCACCGGCGTGACCTCCATGCCTAATACCGCCTCTTTAAATTCAACGGATGTCGCCCCGCTCTCGCCGCTGGAAACCTGATACGGAATTTCGCTGCCCTGCTTGATGCTGGCCGGCTGCATGTGCGATGCCAGCAGCCGCGGGCTGGCGATGATATCCACCTGCTGCTTTTGCTCAAGCGCCGACAACTCAAGATCCAGCATCCTGCCGTTGATGCGCCCGATGTTAAACCCTGCGTGGGTGGTTGCACTGGCCACCGACAGGTCCGCCCCCAGCGTCGTGACCTGACCCACCTTACCGGCCTCCGTTGCGTCAGCGAGATTCCATTTCACCCCCAGTTCACGCAGGCTTTTTTCACTGATGGTCACAATCTGCGCCGCCAGTTCCACCTGCTCGACGGGCAGATCCATCTGCACAGCCCAGCGCTGGAGCATATCCACCACCGTCTGGTTATCCCTGACCAGAAAACGGTTGGTGCGCTTGTCGACGGAGAGACTACCTTTAGGGCTTAAGAGCTTTTCCGCCGCTTTTTGCAATTCGGCCGCATCCGCATAAGCAAACGGAATGCTGTGAGAGTGCAGCGGGGCGTCGAGCAGACGCTGGGCCCGCTCCTGCTCTTTACGCGTCTGTTGCTCCCGTTGCCAGGCCGCCGTATGCACATAAAAAATGCCGCCCTCTTCCCGCAATACCAGCCCGGCGCTGTTCACTACTGTCTGAAGCGCCTGTCTCCAGGGCACCCGCGTTAAATTCAGCGAAAGCGAACCGCTGACATCCGGCGACACCACCAGATTGCGATCCTCCTGCGCCACCAGCGCCTGTAATATCTGCACCACCGGGACATCATCCACCAGCAGGGTGACCGGTTTTGGCGTCGCGGCCCACAGGGGCTGGCTGAGTGCCGCCAGTAACAGTCCTATCCTTATCTTCACTTTTTTTCGTTCCTTCTCGTTGCCATGTCCATCGCTTCGGCTCGCACATGTCGCCGACATCAACGGTCAGTTGTTGTTTATCTATCGCGCTCACCCGCCAGCCTGTCGGTAACCGCACCTGCGTTTTTACCCGGTACCAACGCTTCTGCCCGTCCTGCATAAGGCCGATATCCCTGCTGCCGCTGACTATCCCCTGATACCGCCACTGGCTGAGCTGCCCGGCTGCGCAACGCTCTTCCGGCACAGAGAAGGGATCCCGCATCCCGGTCAGGAAAAGCGGAGAAAGCAGGATCAGCAAACGGGCTTTACTGCGCATGACCGATCTCCAGTTGCAGGCTGAGGCGTAACTGTTTGCCCTGTGGGGTGATGGAAAACGCGCTCACCCGCGCGTTCTCAAGCGCCAGCCGGGAAAAGAGCGCCGGGACCGCGCCCCAGGAGGCATCCAGCGCCAGCTCTCCCCCACTCTGCTGCGGCTTCCAGTACACCAGCCTTGCGCCCTCACGCTGAAAAGCCAGGGGAGAAAAGGGCTGCGAGGGCGTCACTTGCGTAACCACTGCTCGCCGTCCGGCCTCTGGCCACAGCGAGGCGTTGATTCGCTTCGCACTGATGGCCTGCGCCTGAATATCGGTGTAGCGCAGAGCTGCGGGCCTGAGCAGCAGTCCCCAAATTGCCCACGCAACAAGCCCCGATGCGATCAACCAGCAAAGGACGCGCCGGGAAGGACGTGCATCAGTCCAGCGTTGATACCAGATACCCACGGGCTACCTCCGGCTATGCAGTTGAAAAGAGAACATCCATCGCCCCTGGCTATCCTGTTGCATTTCGCCTGCCGGTCCGGGGTTAAATCCCGTCACCCTTTTCAGGGCATCGGTCATGGCGGTGAGCGCTGGCAGTGAGGTGGTATAGCCGGTCAGGGTCAGCGAGGGTGGCTGATAACGCAGCGCCGTTAGCCACGCCTGCCGGGGCATTGCGCTGGCAAGGGACTCCAGCGCAGGTTGCCAGGCCGGATCAAACGGCAGCGAAGGGGTTTTCTGCCCCGCTGACTGCGGCTGACGGGCTCTCAATACTTTCTGTACCGCACGTGTCCCCGCCAGTTCGCTCTGCAACGCCTGCAATGCGAGAGTCTGCGTCGCCCGCAGGCTGATACTCCCCGCCAGCATCACCAGCCATGAGCCAGCAAACAGCAGCCCCCAGAAACGCAGGCGCTGATTACGTTGCTGCCGACGCCAGGGTAAAAGATTGGGCATGCTCATTACGGCGCCTCGCTCATGGCCAGCGCCAGGGCGACGGTGTAATCAGCACCGCATTCCGGCAGCGGCGGCTGGCACAGCGTCACCGCTTCCCAGGGATCGCGGGCAGCATCAAACACGGCGATATCAGAAGGAGAAAGCGCAAGCAGCGCCGCCAGTTCATTCACCGTCGCCGCTTCTGTGGTGTAGCGCCGCCCCCACTGGTGACGCATCGCCCATAGCCACTGGTGTTGATCTCTCCAGGCGACGCACCGGGCGGGGGCAACAGCAGAGAGAAGATTAGCCAGCGCGCCGGCATCCGGGGCGATTGCTGCCAGACGCAAACGCAGCGCGTTCGCCAGCGTCAACAGGGTATCGACCTCTCTGTTTTGCGCTGCGGTAACCTGAAAAGTGTTGCTGAACGTATCCTGCGCGTAGTCAAAACAGAGCGTATCGGCGGGCATCTCCAGCTCACGTGCTAATGCGGCGCCTACCCAGGTGAGCTGTTCGCTGTCACGCAAGGTAACGGATGGACGGGGCAACGCGCGTTGCAGAACGCGCGTCGCCGGAAATGAGAGAAATACCCGATGCGAGTGCGGCAATGTTTTCCGCCAGCCACGTAATGCGTTAACCAGCTGTTCTGGCTTAAGTATTTTGCCTTCCCCGATAACGCCGTCCGACAGCGGTACCGCCCACCAGCGCCGTAAACGCCATCCGGCCCGCTCTCTGGTCAGCGCTACCGCAACCACCTTATCCTGTTGAATATGAACGCCTGTTTGCCACGTTTTAAAAGCCATGCTTCACGATCTCCTTATCGCCCGTCGGAGTGACGGCTATATCAATGAATCAGGCTTGCCTTTATACTACCGCGCGATTGTTTAGAAACTGCCCAGGCTAAACCAAATGGGAAATCTCCGGTGAAGTTCGTAAAGTATTTATTGATCCTTGCAGTCTGTTGCATTCTGCTGGGAGCAGGCTCGATTATTGGTTTGTACAAATATGTCGAGCCGCAACTCCCTGATGTCGCCACGCTTCGTGATGTGCGGCTTCAGATCCCTATGCAGGTCTATAGCGCCGATGGTGAACTGATGGCGCAATACGGCGAGAAACGTCGTATCCCTCTGACCTTAAATCAAATTCCACCCGTGATGGTGAAGGCTTTTATCGCCACCGAGGACAGCCGTTTTTACGAGCACCACGGTGTCGATCCGGTCGGTATTTTCCGTGCGGCAAGCGTGGCGCTGTTCTCCGGTCATGCCTCTCAGGGGGCAAGTACCATTACCCAGCAGCTGGCGCGTAACTTCTTCCTCAGCCCGGAAAAGACGCTGATGCGTAAGATCAAAGAGGTGTTCCTCGCGATCCGCATTGAGCAACTGCTGAGCAAAGACGAGATCCTTGAGCTTTACCTCAACAAGATCTATCTGGGCTACCGCGCCTATGGCGTAGGGGCTGCGGCTCAGGTCTATTTTGGTAAGCCGATCGATCAGCTCACGCTGAGCGAAATGGCGACCATTGCCGGCCTGCCAAAAGCGCCATCCACGTTTAACCCGCTCTACTCGCTGGACCGCGCCACCGCGCGCCGTAACGTGGTGCTGTCGCGTATGTTGAGCGAAGGCTATATCAGCCAGTCTGAGTACGATAAGGCGCGCAGCGACGTTATTGACGCCAATTACCATGCGCCGGAAATTGCTTTCTCTGCACCGTATCTCACTGAAATGGTTCGCCAGGAGATGGTGAGTCGCTACGGTGATAAAGCGTATGAAGATGGTTATCGCGTCTATACCACCGTGACCCGCAAGGTGCAGCAGGCTGCCCAGCAGGCGGTGCGTAATAACGTGATGGATTACGATATGCGTCACGGCTATCGCGGCCCGTCCAACGTGCTGTGGAAAGTGGGTGAAGGCGCATGGGACAGTAAAAAAATCACGGATTCCCTGAAAGCGCTGCCGACCTATGGCCCGCTGCGTCCGGCGGTCGTCACCCAGGCCGATCCACAGGAAGCAGTGGCGATGATGGCCGATGGCACATCCGTTTCGCTGCGCATGGAGGGTGTCCGCTGGGCGCGTCCATACCGTTCTGACACCCTTCAGGGGCCTACGCCACGTAAAGTGACCGATGTCGTACAAACCGGACAACAAATCTGGGTGCGTCAGGTCGGTGATGCCTGGTGGCTGGCGCAGGTGCCGGACGTAAACTCTGCGCTGGTCTCCATCAATCCGCAGAACGGCGCCGTGATGGCGCTGGTTGGCGGGTTCGATTTCAACCAGAGCAAATTTAACCGCGCGACCCAGGCGCTGCGTCAGGTTGGTTCGAACATCAAACCGTTCCTGTATACCGCGGCGATGGATAAGGGGCTGACTCTCGCCAGCATTCTCAACGACGTGCCAATTTCCCGCTGGGATGCCGGTGCGGGCTCTGACTGGCAGCCGAAGAACTCTCCGGCGCAATACGCTGGCCCTATCCGTCTGCGCCAGGGCCTTGGCCAGTCGAAGAACGTGGTCATGGTTCGCGCGATGCGTGCGATGGGCGTGGATTATGCGGCAGAGTATCTGCAACGCTTTGGCTTCCCGGCGCAAAACATCGTTCATACTGAATCTCTGGCGCTCGGCTCCGCGTCCTTTACGCCGCTCCAGGTTGCGCGAGGCTACTCGGTGATGGCGAACGGCGGCTTCCTGGTCGATCCGTATTTCATCAGCAAAATAGAGAACGATCAGGGCGGCGTACTGTTTGAAGCGAAACCGAAAATTGCCTGCCCTGAATGCGATATTCCGGTGATTTACGGCGACACGCCAAAATCCAATGTCCTGGAAAACAAGGATATGGAAGATGTGGCGATCTCTCAGGAACGTCAGAATCTGGCGGTGCCGCAGCCGCAGCTGGAACAGGCCAATCAGGCGCTGGTCGCCCAGAGTGGCGCGCAGGAGTATGCCCCGCACGTGATCAGCACGCCGCTGTCGTTCCTGATTAAGAGCGCACTGAACACCAACATCTTTGGTGAACCGGGCTGGCAAGGCACCGGCTGGCGAGCGGGCCGCGATTTGCAGCGCCACGACATCGGCGGAAAAACCGGGACAACCAACAGTTCAAAAGATGCCTGGTTCTCAGGTTATGGCCCGGGGGTTGTCACCTCCGTCTGGATTGGTTTTGACGATCACCGCCGCGATCTGGGGCGCACGACCGCCTCTGGCGCGATTAAAGATCAGATTTCCGGTTACGAAGGCGGCGCGAAGAGTGCGCAACCTGCCTGGGATGCATACATGAAGGCCGTTCTCGAGGGCGTACCAGAGCAGCCGCTAACGCCTCCACCGGGCGTGGTGACGGTGAATATCGACCGCAGTACCGGACAGCTCGCGAATGGCGGTAACAGCCGTGCCGAGTATTTCATCGAGGGCACTCAGCCAACCACGCAGGCAGTGCATGAGGTGGGTACGGAATTGATTGATAACGGCGAAACGCACGAGCTGTTCTGACGCCAACAAAAAAGCCGGGTGGCGACTACGCCTGACCCGGCCTACAACGTCAATGCAAAACGGCAACCTTCGGTTGCCGTTTTTAATGGTGGCGCTACAAACGCCCCTGCCCCTTCAGCCATTCCCGCACCAGGAACAGTGCGCTCACGTTGCGCGCCTCGTTAAAGTCAGGATCTTCCAGCAAATCCATCAGATGAGCCAGCGGCCAGCGAACCTGCGGCAGCGGTTCCGGCTCGTCTCCTTCCAGCGATTCAGGATAGAGATCTTCCGCGACAACGATGTTCATTTTGCTGGAGAAATAGGACGGTGCCATGCTCAGCTTTTTCAGGAACGTCAGCTCTTTCGCGCCAAAACCGACCTCTTCTTTCAGCTCCCGGTTTGCCGCTTCAAACACCGTTTCACCCGGGTCGATCAGTCCTTTGGAGAAGCCCAGCTCGTAGGATTCTGTGCCCACGGCGTATTCACGAATGAGGATCAGGTGCTCGTCGACGATGGGCACAATCATCACCGCTTCACGCGAGGAGGGGCGCATACGCTCATAAACACGACGCACACCGTTGCTGAACTCCAGATCCACGCTTTCGACATTAAACAGACGCGATTTCGCGACGGTTTCAACATTCAGAATGGTGGGCTTTTGTAAGGGTTTGGTCATCTTGACGGGTCTTTGCTGGGTGAACTGGCTTTATTGTGCGATACGCCGCACGGTTTCGGCAATGTCAATTGCTCTTTATTTACATTTATGCAACGTAACTGTAGGCGATTCTCATTTCAAAACAAATGTCAAGAGGTTGAAATGTTTCCAGGAATTTGCTGATATCGCGCCGGAACAGGCTTTGTTATCATTACCGGTCACTGGGATGCGCGTCAACATGCTCAAGTTAGACTCCATACTTGCCGATAGCCGACCACAGAATCTCATTCATTGTACAAAAGGTGCGACTGACAACACCTGTAAGAAGATAAGTAAGATGGGGAAAGCATGAGCACCATTTTGATTTTTCTCGCTGCTGTGCTGGCCTGCGCGTCGATTGCGGTGTGGGTATTCATGCGCCGCGTACATCGCCGTTATCGGCTGCCCTTTTTGAACGCGTTTGCCGGGGCAAACACGCGCAAGCTTTCGCCAGAGGAACGCAGCACCGTTGAGCAGTATCTCGACACGCTGAATCGATCCCGGCTTTCGCCTGGCCCTACCGGCGCCAGCGCCGCCCCCGTATCGCTCAACCTGAACGCCCAAAGTGACACCGTTCTGTGCGTAACGCGCTCCATTACCCGCTACGGCATTACAACCGACGATCCCAACAAGTGGCGTTACTATCTCGACTCTGTTGAAGTGCACCTGCCTCCCTTCTGGGAGCAGTATATTAACGACGAAAACAGCGTCGAGCTCATCCATACCGATACGCTGCCGCTGGTTATCTCCCTCAATGGTCATACTCTGAGCGAATATGTTCAGGAAGCGCCACGCTTTGCGCTGGAACGCGCAAGCGGAACGCAGGCCTCTATTCGCGGTGAAGAGACTGAGCAGATCGAACTGCTGAACATCCGCCAGGAGACGCATGAAGAGTACGTCCTGAGCCGCCCGGATGGCATTCGCGAAGCGGTGTTGATTGTCGCCTCGTTCCTGCTCTTTTTCATCTGCCTGCTGACGCCGGACGTGTTTGTTCCGTGGCTCGCGGGTGGCGCAGTACTGCTTCTGGCCGCCGGGCTGTGGGGCATATTTGCTCCGCCGGCAAAAACGTCATTACGCGAAATTCACTGCCTGCGCGGAACCCCAAAACGCTGGGGACTGTTCGGTGAGAACGATCAGGAACATATCAACAATATCTCGCTCGGGATCATCGATCTTATCTATCCGCGCCACTGGCAGCCGTGGATTGCGCAGGACCTTGGCCACAAAACGGATATTGATATCTATCTCGACCGCCACGTTGTACGCCAGGGGCGCTACTTATCCCTGCACGACGAAGTGAAAAACTTCCCGCTTCAGCACTGGCTCCGCAGCGCGGTGATTGCCGGTGGTGCCGCGTTAATCTTCGTCATGCTGCTGCTCTTCGTGCCGCTGGATATGCCGATTAAATTTACCCTGTCGTGGATCAAAGGGGCGCAAACTGTGGAAGCCACCAGCGTACAGCAGCTCGAAGAAGCGGGTGTACGCGTGGGGGATACGTTGCGCCTCAAAGGCACCGGGATGTGTAATATCCACACGCCGGGCGCTTGGAACACGCGCCAGAACTCGCCGTTCGCGCCGTTCGACTGCTCTCAGATCATCTGGAATGACGCCTCTCCGCTGCCGCTGCCGGAATCGGATGTGGTCAACAAGGCCACTGCGCTCACCCAGACGATTAATCGCCAGCTCCATCCAAAACCGGATGATGATTCTCGCGTCAGCCCTGCCCTGCGTTCGGCTATTCAGAAGTCGGGCATGGTACTGCTGGATGACTTTGGCGAAATCGTCCTGAAAACAGAGGATCTCTGTTCCGCCCAGGATGACTGTATCCGGCTCAAGAACGCGCTGGTCAACCTCGGCAACAGCAAAGACTGGGACGCGCTGGTGAAACGCGCCGAAGCGGGACGCCTGGACGGTGTGAACGTGCTTCTGCGTCCGGTCAGCGCCGAGTCGCTGGATAACCTGGTGGCGACCTCTACCGCCCCCTTCGTGATGCGTGAAACCACCCGTGCTGCCCAGGCGCTTAACAGCCCGGCGCCCGGCGGTTTTGTGATTGCCAGCGATGAAGGCAGCGACCTGGTGGATCAACCTTATCCGCAGGTTTCGCTCTATGACTATCCTGCCCAGGAGCAGTGGAGCGAATTCCAGCGTCTGGCGCAGATGCTGATGCAGACGCCATTCAGCGCGGAAGGGATCGTCACCACCCTCTTTACCGACGCCAACGGCACGCGTCATATTGGCCTGCACCGTATGCCGGATAGCGCTGGCCTGTGGCGCTATATAGGGACATCCCTGCTGCTGATTGCAATGCTGGCGTGCATTGTCTGGAACGGTTATCAGGCCGTACGCCGCTATCAGCGTTCCCGCACGCGGCTGGCAGAAATCCAGGCCTACTACGAAAATTGCCTGAACCCGAAACTGATCTCCTCTTCCGAGAGCCTGATCGGATAACGTCCCTGCGCGACAAGTTGTGCTACCCTGTCGCGCACGTTTCTTCTGGCTGGAGTTCCCCCTTATGCATCTTAATATCGACTGGCAGGCGGTCGATACCGTCCTGCTTGATATGGACGGCACGCTGCTTGATCTCGCCTTTGATAACTATTTCTGGCAAAAGCTGGTCCCGGAAACATACGGTGAACAGCAGGGGATCTCCCCGGCGGAAGCGCAGGAATTCATTCGTTCGCAATATAGCGCGGTGCAGCATACGCTAAACTGGTACTGTCTTGACTACTGGAGCGAGCGACTCGGTTTGGATATTTGTGCCATGACCACCGCCCAGGGCGCACGCGCCGTACTGCGCGACGATACGGTCCCGTTCCTGGATGCGCTGAAAGCCTGCGGTAAGCGCCGCATTTTGCTGACGAATGCGCATCCCCATAACCTGGCCGTGAAGCTGGAACATACCGGTCTTGCTTCACACCTTGATTTATTGCTTTCCACCCACACATTTGGTTATCCGAAAGAGGATCAGCGGTTGTGGCATGCCGTGGTGGAAGAGACCGGTTTACAGCCGGAACGCACGCTGTTTATTGACGACAGCGAGCCGATTCTGGATTCTGCGGCCGCTTTTGGCATTCGCTATTGTCTGGGCGTGACCAATCCGGATTCCGGCCTGGCTGAAAAAAGCTATCTGCGACATCCGGGGCTGAACGACTATCGCCGGATGATCCCCTCACTCACCGTGAAGGAGACGCCATGAAAGAAAAACCCGCTGATGGGGTAAGACTGGATAAATGGCTGTGGGCCGCCCGTTTTTACAAAACGCGCGCCCTTGCCCGTGAAATGGTTGATGGCGGAAAGGTGCATTACAACGGTCAGCGCAGCAAACCGAGCAAGCTGGTTGAACTGAATGCCACGCTAACGCTTCGCCAGGGCAACGATGAGAAAACGGTGGTGGTGAAAGCCATTACCGAGCAGCGGCGGCCCGCAACCGAAGCCGTTTTGCTGTATGAAGAGACGGCCGAAAGCATAGAGAAGCGCGAGAAAACCGCGCTGGCGCGCAAGATGAATGCGCTGACCATGCCTCACCCGGACCGGCGACCGGATAAAAAAGAGCGCCGCGATCTGATGAAATTTAAACACGGTGAGAGCGAGTAACCCTCACCTGCACGAGAGATGAAAATGGCCCAACACGACCAATTACACCGCTATCTGTTTGAACAATTCGCCGTGCGCGGCGAGCTGGTCACCGTATCCGAAACCTGGAAACAGATTCTGGAAAACCACAACTACCCGCTGCCGGTGAAAACCCTGTTGGGCGAACTGCTGGTTGCCACCAGCCTGCTGACCGCCACGCTGAAGTTCGCTGGCGATATTACCGTTCAGTTGCAGGGTGATGGCCCGATGTCGCTGGCGGTGATCAACGGCAATAACCAGCAGCAGATGCGCGGCGTGGCGCGCGTTCAGGGCGATATTCCTGAAAATGCGGATCTGAAAACGCTGGTCGGAAATGGCTACCTGGTTATCACGATCTCGCCTGAAGAGGGTGAGCGCTATCAGGGCGTGGTCGGTCTGGAAGGCGACACGCTTGCCGCCTGCCTGGAAGATTACTTCATGCGTTCCGAACAGCTGCCAACCCGCCTGTTCATCCGCACCGGTGAAGTGGATGGTCAGCCTGCTGCCGGTGGTATGCTGCTTCAGGTTCTGCCTGCGCAGGATGCGCAGACCAATGATTTCGAGCATCTGGCAACGCTGACGGAAACCATCAAAGCGGAAGAGCTGTTCACCCTGTCGGCGACCGACGTGCTGTGGCGTCTGTACCACGAAGAAGAAGTGACGGTTTACGATCCGCAGGATGTGGAATTTAAGTGCACCTGCTCTCGCGAGCGTTGTGCTGGCGCCCTGAAAACGCTGCCGGATGAAGAGATCGACAGCATCATGGCGGAAGACGGTGAGATCGATATGCACTGTGATTACTGCGGTACGCACTACGTGTTCAATTCCATGGATATCGCGGAGATCCGCAATAACGCCTCTCCAGCGGACCCGCAGGTTCACTAAACCTCTTTCCCCTCACCCTAACCCTCTCCCCAACGGGGAGAGGGAACTTGAACACCCTCACCCCTTTGGGTGAGGGGTAAAAAACGCCACCCAAGCTGAATCGTTTTCCCAATGTAACCCTTACGTAATTTTCTTACATGTATGCGATTACATTCACATTCTTCTGGATAAATTCACCAGAGATTAACCTTTTAAGAACATTTTCCCCATCCAAAAAGCGATTCCTGCGATAATCTGCCCGCCCTGTGACTGGAGTCGCAGCGTTTTCCGTTAGTAAGGGTTTTGACCAGATACGTAAATCTATGAGCCCCGTCGCGGTTAACATCCCCAGAAAAACCCTACAATTTCAGGCAGTACATATTGGCTAAGGAGCAGTGATATGCGTGTTAATGGTTTAACCCCGCAAGATCTCAAGGCTTATGGTATTCACGACGTCCAGGAAGTGGTCTACAACCCCGATTACGATACGCTGTATCAGGAAGAGCTCAATCCGGCACTGGAAGGATACGAGCGCGGTGTGTTGACGAACCTGGGTGCTATCGCCGTCGATACGGGTATTTTTACCGGTCGTTCGCCTAAAGATAAGTATATCGTCCGAGACGACACCACCCGCGATACGCTGTGGTGGGCTGATAAGGGCAAAGGGAAGAACGATAACAAACCGCTCTCCCCGGAAACCTGGCAGCATCTGAAAGGACTTGTCACCCATCAGCTTTCCGGCAAGCGTCTGTTTATTATTGATGCGTTCTGCGGCGCTAACGCCGACACCCGTCTCTCCGTACGGTTCATTACTGAAGTGGCCTGGCAGGCGCATTTCGTGAAGAACATGTTCATTCGTCCGACCGATGAAGAACTGCAAGACTTCACCCCTGACTTTATCGTGATGAACGGCGCGAAATGCACCAACCCGCAGTGGAAAGAGCAGGGTCTGAACTCCGAAAACTTCATCGCCTTCAACCTGACCGAGCGTATCCAGCTGATCGGCGGTACCTGGTACGGCGGCGAAATGAAGAAAGGGATGTTCTCGGTCATGAACTACCTGCTGCCGCTGCGCGGTATCGCCTCCATGCACTGCTCGGCGAACGTCGGGGAAAAAGGCGATGTAGCAGTGTTCTTCGGCCTTTCCGGCACCGGTAAAACAACGCTGTCCACCGATCCAAAACGTCGTCTGATTGGCGACGATGAACACGGCTGGGATGATGACGGCGTGTTTAACTTTGAAGGCGGCTGCTACGCGAAGACCATTCGCCTGTCGGAAGAGGCAGAGCCGGATATCTACCACGCGATTCGCCGCGATGCGCTGCTGGAAAACGTCACCGTGCGTGCTGATGGTTCTATCGACTTCGACGATGCCTCGAAAACGGAAAACACCCGCGTCTCTTACCCGATCTACCACATCGAGAACATCGTCAAGCCGGTATCGAAGGCGGGTCATGCCACGAAGGTGATTTTCCTGACCGCGGATGCGTTCGGCGTGCTGCCACCGGTTTCCCGCCTGACCGCCAGCCAGACGCAGTACCATTTCCTCTCCGGCTTTACCGCTAAACTGGCGGGTACCGAGCGCGGTGTGACCGAGCCAACCCCAACCTTCTCCGCCTGCTTCGGCGCGGCGTTCCTGTCGCTGCACCCAACGCAGTACGCGGAAGTGCTGGTGAAACGCATGCAGGCATCCGGCGCCCAGGCGTACCTGGTGAACACCGGCTGGAACGGTACGGGCAAACGTATCTCCATCAAAGATACACGCGCCATCATCGACGCGATTCTGGATGGTTCGCTGGATAACGCTGAGACCTTTACGCTGCCGATGTTCGATCTGGCGATCCCAACAGCGCTGCCGGGCGTGGATACACGTATCCTGGATCCGCGTAACACCTACGGTTCACCGGAACAGTGGCGTGAGAAGGCTGAATCGCTGGCGAAACTGTTTATCGAAAACTTCGAGAAGTACACCGACACCCCGGCCGGTGCTGCGCTGGTGAGTGCGGGACCAAGGTAAAAGCAAAAAGGCAACGAAAGTTGCCTTTTTTAATGTTTTCTCCCTCTCCCCGTGGGAGAGGGCCGGGGTGAGGGCATCAGGCCCCCCTTTTTTAACTCTCTTTCACCTGCCCCCGTAAAACCGGCACCGGTAACCACGCACGAATGCTCAAACCGCCCCGCTCGCTGGTGCCAATTTCCAGCAGTCCGTTATGGTTATCAACAATACGCTGCACAATCGCCAGGCCTAAGCCGGTTCCGCTGGTGCTGCGCGCGCTGTCGCCGCGCACAAATGGCTGGAACAGGTGCTTACGCTGCTCAGGCTTGATGCCCGGACCATCGTCTTCCACCTGAAACCAGGCGCGGTTGAGTTCCGTACCACTGCTGACTTTGATCCAGCCGTTGCCGTAGCGCGCCGCGTTGACCACCATATTCGCCACCGCGCGTTTAATGGAGAGCGGGTGCATACGTACCTGAATCTCACCTGCCTGAAGGTCGGTCGCAATTTCACGTTCGTAGCCGCTTTCGGCGGCAACCACTTCGCCCAGAACCGCATTCAGATCCGCCATCTCCATCGGCATCTCCTGCCCGGTGCGCAGGTAGTCGATAAACTGCTCGATGATGGCGTTACACTCTTCGATATCCTTGTTGATGGACTCTGCAAGATAACCATCCTGCTCGCCCATCATCTCTGTTGCCAGCCGGATACGCGTCAGCGGGGTGCGAAGGTCATGGCTGACCCCCGCCATCAGCAGCGTACGGTCGTCCGCCAGCTGTTTAACGCCTGCCGCCATGTGGTTAAACGCACGCGTTACCGAGCGCACTTCCGATGCGCCATACTCACGCAGCGGCGGTGGGATAATACCTTTACCGACCTGCAATGCCGCATGCTCCAGGTCGACCAGCGGTCGGTTCTGGATACGAATAAACAGCCATGCGCCACCGATGGCCAGCAGCATGATCGCCAGGGTGTATCGGAACAGCGGCGAGAAGTCGCCCTGATGAATCTCGGTGAGCGGAACGCGCACCCAGATGTTGGGTGACAGCCAGGTTTTCAGCCAGACAACCGGCGAGCTTTTATTGACCTCAACGCGCACTTCCGTCGGGCCGCCAAGCTGCTGCGCCATCTGCTGGCTAAGGAATTCATAGTGCTGCGCCCAGCGCAGGCCGGCATCTTCCGCCGCTTCGTTCGAGTAGAGAGAAATGCCCAGCTCACGGTAGATTTCCCGACGGAACGCCGGGGGAACAACCAACTGCGTGCCGTCCTCCAGTTGCAGTTTGTCGGTCATCAGCATACGCACTTCGTATGCCAGCACCTTATTAAACTGCTGAAGGCTCGGCAGGATTGCAAAGTTCAGCACCACCAGGTAGGTCGTCACCAGACTGACAAACAGCAGGGTGACGATCAATAACAGCGTGCGGGCAAACGAACTTCGCGGCGAGAAGCGCATTCGCCTCATGCTTTAGAGCCGTCCGGAACAAACACGTAGCCCAGACCCCACACGGTCTGAATATAACGAGGATGCGCCGGATCTTCTTCCACCATGCGGCGCAGACGAGAGATCTGCACGTCGATAGAACGCTCCATCGCGGAGTATTCACGACCACGCGCCAGGTTCATCAGCTTGTCACGGGAGAGCGGCTCACGCGGGTGACTGACCAGCGCTTTCAGCACCGCGAACTCGCCGCTGGTGAGCGGCATTGGCTCATCTTCACGGAACATTTCACGGGTGCCGAGGTTCAGCTTGAACTTACCGAATGCAATGACGGCCTCTTCCTGAGATGGCGCGCCCGGCAGCTCGTTCGCCTGACGACGCAGCACGGCGCGAATACGCGCCAGCAGTTCACGCGGGTTGAACGGCTTTGGAATGTAGTCATCAGCGCCGATCTCAAGGCCGACAATGCGGTCAACTTCTTCACCCTTCGCCGTCACCATGATGATCGGCATCGGGTTGCTCTGGCTGCGCAGACGGCGGCAAATAGAGAGCCCGTCTTCGCCAGGCAGCATCAGGTCCAACACCATCAGGTGGAAAGATTCACGCGTCAGCAGACGATCCATCTGTTCCGCGTTCGCGACGCTACGAACCTGGAAGCCCTGCTCGGTCAGATAACGTTCCAGCAGCGCACGCAGGCGCATGTCGTCATCTACGACCAGAATTTTGTAGTTCTCTTGCATTGTGTGTACTCCCAAAGGTTCGGATAAGCCTGGAACAGCGTATTCTAAAAAAGTGCACGGGTTCGACCAGCAAATTCTGGTATAAATTCTAGACGAAATTGTTACAAAGCATATTTAACAGCAGCTTATCTGTTCATTTCATCACATAAATCATTATTAATCTTGTCTGTTACACTGTGCGCTACGTATTGTGCGCAAAGACAGTTAACCGGCATTAAAGGCTGCACCATGAAAACGCCTCTGATCACCCGTGAAGGGTACGAGAAACTCAAAAAAGAGATGGATTACCTGTGGCGCGAAGAGCGTCCGGAAGTGACCAAAAAAGTCACCTGGGCAGCAAGCCTGGGCGACCGCAGCGAGAATGCGGACTACCAGTACAATAAAAAGCGGCTGCGCGAAATCGATCGCCGGGTACGCTACCTGACGAAGTGCCTCGAGAATCTCAAAATTGTCGATTACTCCCCGCAGCAGGAAGGTAAAGTCTTCTTCGGCGCGTGGGTCGAAATTGAAAACGACAGCGGCGACACCCTGCGTTTTCGTATCGTCGGCTACGATGAAATTTTCGGTCGTAAGGATTACATTTCTATCGACTCACCCATGGCCCGCGCCCTGCTGAAAAAAGAGGTAGGCGATTTAGCCGTTGTCCAGACGCCTGCGGGTGAAGCAAGCTGGTACGTCAACGAAATCGAGTATGTTAAATAGTCCGAGAGCGCCCTCCCCGGCTGGCATTTTTTGGTGTCAGCCCGTATAACTATCCCCCTGATTTTCGATCCACAAGATGAACTGACCATGATGAAAGAGTCGCTCTGCCGCATTATTGCGGGTGAACTTCAGGCCAGAGCCGAACAGGTAGAAGCTGCCGTTCGCCTGCTTGATGAAGGGAACACCGTGCCGTTTATTGCACGTTATCGTAAGGAAGTCACCGGCGGTCTGGATGACACGCAGCTGCGAAACCTGGAGACCCGTCTGGGCTATCTTCGCGAGCTGGAAGACCGACGTCAGGCGATCCTCAAATCTATCGGCGAGCAGGGCAAGCTGACCAGTGACCTGGAAAAAGCCATTAACGGTACCCTGAGTAAAACCGAGCTCGAAGACCTCTATCTGCCGTACAAACCGAAGCGCCGCACGCGCGGGCAAATTGCGATCGAAGCCGGCCTTGAGCCACTGGCCGATCTGCTGTGGAACGAACCGTCCCACGATCCGGAAACCGAAGCCGCCAAATTTATCGACGCCGATAAAGGCGTAGCAGACACCAAAGCCGCGCTGGACGGCGCTCGCTACATTCTGATGGAGCGCTTCGCCGAAGACGCGGCGCTGCTGGCCAAAGTGCGTGATTACCTGTGGAAGAACGCGCATATCGTCTCCACCGTGGTGTCCGGCAAAGAGGAAGAAGGCGCGAAATTCCGCGACTACTTCGATCACCACGAACCCATTTCTACCGCGCCGTCTCACCGCGCGCTGGCGATGTTCCGCGGCCGTAACGAAGGCGTGCTGCAACTCTCCCTGAATGCCGATCCACAGTTTGACGAGCCGCCAAAAGAGAGCCACTGCGAGCAGATCATTATCGACCATCTGGGCCTGCGCCTGAACAACGCCCCGGCGGACAGCTGGCGCAAAGGCGTGGTGAGCTGGACCTGGCGCATCAAGGTGCTGATGCACCTCGAAACCGAGCTGATGGGCACCGTGCGCGAGCGCGCCGAAGACGAAGCGATCAACGTCTTCGCCCGTAACCTGCACGACCTGCTGATGGCGGCGCCAGCTGGCCTGCGCGCCACCATGGGTCTCGATCCGGGTCTGCGTACCGGCGTGAAGGTGGCCGTGGTTGACGGCACCGGCAAGCTGGTTGCCACCGACACCATTTACCCGCACACTGGTCAGGCAGCGAAAGCGGCTGTCGTCGTCGCCGCGCTGTGCGAGAAGTACAACGTTGAGCTGGTTGCCATCGGTAACGGTACGGCGTCCCGCGAAACTGAACGTTTCTATCTCGACGTGCAGAAGCAGTTCCCGAAAGTGACGGCGCAGAAAGTGATCGTCAGTGAAGCGGGGGCATCTGTCTATTCCGCCTCGGAACTGGCAGCGCAGGAGTTCCCGGATCTGGACGTTTCCCTGCGCGGTGCGGTCTCTATCGCCCGTCGTTTGCAGGATCCGCTGGCGGAGCTGGTGAAGATTGACCCGAAATCCATCGGCGTGGGCCAGTATCAGCACGACGTGAGCCAGACGCAGCTGGCGCGTAAGCTGGATGCGGTGGTGGAAGACTGTGTTAACGCCGTCGGCGTGGACCTGAACACCGCTTCCGTGCCCCTGCTGACCCGCGTGGCGGGCCTGACCCGTATGATGGCGCAGAATATCGTCGCCTGGCGTGATGAAAACGGTCAGTTCCAGAACCGCCAGCAGCTGCTGAAGGTGAGCCGTCTGGGGCCAAAAGCATTTGAGCAGTGCGCGGGCTTCCTGCGCATCAACCACGGCGATAACCCGCTGGATGCCTCTACCGTTCACCCGGAAGCGTACCCTGTTGTTGAGCGCATCCTGGCCGCCACCCGGCAAGCGCTGAAAGACCTGATGGGCGACAGCAGCGCGCTGCGTAACCTGAAAGCGGTGGATTTCACCGACGAACAGTTCGGCGTGCCGACGGTCACTGACATCATCAAAGAGCTGGAAAAACCGGGCCGCGATCCGCGCCCTGAGTTTAAAACCGCGACCTTTGCTGAGGGCGTAGAAACCATGAACGACCTGCTGCCGGGCATGGTGCTGGAGGGGGCGGTAACCAACGTCACCAACTTTGGCGCGTTTGTGGATATCGGCGTGCATCAGGATGGTCTGGTGCATATCTCTTCCCTCGCCGACAAGTTCGTTGAAGATCCGCACACCGTGGTCAAAGCGGGCGACATCGTGAAGGTGAAAGTGCTGGAAGTGGATCTCCAGCGCAAGCGTATTGCCCTGACCATGCGTCTGGACGAGCAGCCGGGCGACACTAACTCGCGCCGTGGCGGTAATGGCGGTGGCCGTGAACAGCAGCGTCCGGCAGCGAAAGCCGCGAAGCCACGCGGACGTGACGCACAGCCGGCGGGCAACAGCGCGATGATGGATGCGCTGGCAGCGGCGATGGGTAAGAAACGCTAATGCTGTAAATGCCCGGTGGCGCGACGCTTACCGGGCCTACGGTTTTGTAGGCCGGGCAAACGCAGTGCCGCCCGGCAAGCAGGCCGCAGGGAATTAAAATAAATATGTTGTATCCATATTTAAACCACGAATTATCACCTCATTAACAAATAGCCCTCTTTTTATTTTCACCTCAATTTCGAAAATATTGAGCAAGGTCAAGCAGACCGCAAATTAATACAATTAACAACATCCCGTCACATTTTTATTATTGCTGATAAAAACTATTCTCATTATCATCGCAGTGTAGATTATTTAACCTATCGTGGAATCAGGCGCTATGCAATTCACTCCAGACAGTGCGTGGAAAATTATCGGTTTTACCCGTGAGATAAGCCCGGCCTATCGGCAGAAGCTCCTGTCACTGGGCATGCTACCCGGCTCATCATTCCAGGTTGTGCGCGTTGCGCCGTTGGGCGATCCAGTTCATATCGAAACCCGACGCGTTAATCTGGTTCTGCGTAAAAAAGATCTCGCATTAATTGAAATTGAATCTTTATCCCGTTAACAAGCCAGCGGTTTCAGTGAGTCTACTACAATGAAAAAATTAACTATTGGCTTAATTGGCAATCCTAATTCCGGCAAGACAACCTTATTTAATCAGTTAACCGGCGCACGCCAGCGTGTGGGAAATTGGGCAGGCGTGACGGTGGAACGCAAAGAAGGCCAGTTCACCACGACAGATAATCAGGTCACGCTGGTTGATTTACCGGGGACCTATTCCCTCACCACGATTTCATCGCAGACCTCTCTCGATGAGCAAATTGCCTGCCACTATATTCTGAGCGGCGACGCAGATCTGCTTATCAACGTGGTGGATGCCTCCAACCTCGAACGAAATCTGTATCTCACGTTACAGCTGCTGGAGTTGGGTATTCCCTGCATCGTGGCGCTTAACATGCTCGACATCGCGGAGAAGCAAAAGCTGCGCATCGACGTCGATGCCCTCTCCACCCGTCTGGGCTGCCCGGTGGTTCCGCTGGTTTCTACCCGCGCGCGCGGCATTGACGCCCTGAAGCTGGCGATTGACCGCCACACGGGCAATGCCGACGTCGAACTGGTGCACTACGCCCAGCCGCTGCTGCGCGAAGCCGGGCAGCTGGCGCAGGAGATGGACAACAGCATGCCCGCCAGACAACGTCTGTGGCTTGGCCTGCAAATGCTGGAAGGTGATATCTACAGCCGCGCCTACGCAGGCGATGCGGCGGATAAGCTGGACGTCGCACAGGCTCGCCTGAGCGACGAGCTGGATGACCCGGCCCTGCACATTGCGGATGCGCGCTATCAGGCCATTGCCGCTATCTGTGACGTGGTCAGCAATGCATTAACCGCTGAACCCAGCCGCTTCACCGCCGCCGTGGATAAGATTGTGCTCAACCGCTTCCTCGGTTTGCCGATCTTTTTACTGGTGATGTATGTGATGTTCCTGCTCGCCATTAACATCGGCGGTGCATTACAACCTATCTTTGATGGCGGCTCTGTCGCTATCTTCGTGCACGGTATTCAGTGGCTGGGCTACACCCTCCACTTCCCGGAATGGTTGACCATCTTCCTTGCGCAGGGGATCGGCGGCGGGATCAATACCGTCCTGCCGCTGGTGCCGCAGATCGGCATGATGTACCTGTTCCTCTCCTTCCTTGAGGATTCCGGTTACATGGCGCGCGCCGCCTTCGTGATGGACCGCCTGATGCAGGCGCTGGGGCTGCCGGGCAAATCCTTCGTGCCGCTGATTGTCGGCTTTGGCTGTAACGTGCCGTCAGTCATGGGCGCGCGTACGCTGGATGCCCCGCGCGAACGCCTGATGACCATCATGATGGCGCCGTTCATGTCCTGCGGCGCGCGGCTGGCGATCTTCGCGGTCTTTGCCGCGGCGTTCTTTGGTCAGGAAGGGGCGCTGGCCGTCTTCTCCCTGTATGTGCTGGGTATCGTGATGGCTATTCTCACCGGCCTGATGCTGAAGCACACCATCATGCGTGGCGAAGCGTCGCCGTTCGTGATGGAACTGCCGGTTTATCACGTTCCGCATCTGAAAAGCCTGATTATTCAGACATGGCAGCGCCTGAAGGGCTTCGTTCTGCGCGCCGGTAAGGTGATTGTGGTGGTCAGCATTTTCCTGAGCGCCCTGAACAGCTTCACTCTGAGCGGCCAGGCCGCGGACAACATTAATGACTCTGCCCTGGCCTCCGTCAGCCGGATCATTACGCCGGTCTTCAAACCGATTGGCGTTCAGGAAGACAACTGGCAGGCAACCGTGGGCCTGTTCACCGGCGCGATGGCAAAAGAGGTGGTTGTCGGCACCCTGAACACGCTTTACACCGCGGAAAACATCCAGGAAGAGGAATTTAATCCGGCAGCGTTCAACCTCGGCGATGAACTGCTTGGCGCGGTGGAAGAAACCTGGCAGAGCCTGAAAGACACCTTCAGCCTGAGCGTACTGGCGAACCCGATTGAAGCCAGCAAAGGCGACGGCGAAATGGCGACCGGAGCAATGGGCGTGATGGGCCAGAAATTTGGCAGCGCGTCGGCGGCCTACAGCTACCTGATCTTCGTCCTGCTCTATATTCCGTGCATCTCGGTCATGGGCGCCATTGCCCGTGAGTCCAGCCGCGGCTGGATGGGCTTCTCCATTCTGTGGGGGCTGAACATTGCCTACTCGCTGGCGACCGTGTTTTATCAGGCCGTCAATTACAGCCAGCATCCGCGCTACAGCCTGGTCTGTATCCTCGCGGTGATCCTGTTTAACGTGATGGTGATTGGCCTGCTGCGCCGGGCGCGTAGCCGCGTTGACGTTAACCTGCTGGCAACGCGCAAAACCCCGACGACCTGCTGTAGCAGCCCTGCGGGCGACTGTCACTGAGGGGAAGAAAGATGGCATCGTTGATTCAGATTCGTGACTTACTGGCGTTACAGGGACGAATGGAGGCGAAGCAGCTTAGCCTCAGCCTGCATACGCCGCAGCCGATGATCGATGCCATGCTGGAAAGGCTGGAGGCGATGGGGAAAGCCGTGCGCATCCAGGAAGAGCCGGACGGTTGTCTGTCCGGCAGTTGTAAGAGTTGTCCTGAAGGTAAAGCCTGTCTCAGGGAGTGGTGGACGCTTCGCTGATAAAACCGGACAGCGCCGAACAAAACTCAGCAGGATGAGAGATGAACGGCGCATGTGCCGCTTTGGCAACCACCATTGATTTACTCTCCGGCCACAGCGCATCCAGCAGCGGAACCACCTTGCGCGGAACCAGTCCATCCAGATAGCCATAAATACGCAGATGCGGCACCGTTAACGACGCCAGCGGCTCGCGCAGATCGGCCGTTTTCAGGATTTCCAGCCCTCCGTTCAGCACCTCAACCTCCGGCATCGGCAGAGAAAGCACCGTCTGCTTCAGCGTCCGCGCATCCTGACGGGCGGTTTCTGTTCCCATCGTCTGTAATGCCAGGAAACGCTCCACCGTCCGCTGGAAGTCTTCGCTCAGCTGATGCTGGAACCCGGCCAGCACCTCAGGTTTGATGCCCGGCCACGCCTCGCGGGCGCTGAAACAGGGTGATGAGGCAACGGTGATCAGCGCCTGGACCCGTTCAGGATGGCGCAGCGCAATCTGGCTTGCCACCAGCCCGCCCAGGCTCCAGCCGAGCCAGACGGCTTTTTGCGGCGTCGCCTCCAGAACCTGCTCCGCCATGTCGTCGAGCGTCATCGCGCCGTAGCCGTGGCTACGTCCATAGCCCGGTAGATCCACCAGGTGTACCGTGAATTGCGAGGCCAGTTCCTCACTTATGCAACGCCACACTTCGGCGTTCAGTCCCCATCCGTGCAGCAGCACAAGATGACAATTTCCCGTCCCAACGGTCTGCCACCACAGCGTCTTCATCAGTTAACGTTCTCTTTTTTCACATGGAGGTTGCGTATGCTAACAGTGCCCGGCTTATGCTGGCTATGCCGAATGCCACTTGCGATGAGCGCGTGGGGCGTCTGTTCCGTTTGCACGCGAGCACTGGGTTACCTGAAGGGCTGTCCGCAATGCGGCTTGCCTGCCGTAAGCCAGACGCTCCCCTGCGGCCGTTGCCTGAAAAAAGCGCCGCCGTGGAGCGCGCTGGTGGCGGTGGATGATTACGTTTTGCCGCTGAGTCGTCTGGTTCATCAGTTTAAGTTTTCCAGCCAGACTGCACTGGCGCAGCCCCTGGCACGCCTGTTGTTACTGGCGGTATTACAGGCGCGAAGAACGCGCGGGCTGCCGCCGGTCGACACGCTTGTGAACGTGCCACTGTTTCAGCGTCGGCACTGGCGGCGGGGATACAATCAGAGCGACCTGCTGTGTCGTCCGCTTGCCCGCTGGCTGGGTTGCCGGTGCCCCGCCTCTGCGCTGAAACGTACTCATGCCACTGCCGTTCAGCACCGGCTCAACGCCCGGTCGCGCAAAAGGAACCTGAAAAACGCCTTTCGCCTTGAATTGCCGGTCAACGGCCTCCATATCGCGATTGTGGATGATGTCGTCACCACGGGCAGTACCGTGGCTGAACTTTCCCGACTGCTTTTGCAAAGCGGCGCCGCGTCAGTTCAGGTATGGTGTCTGTGCCGTACCTTGTAGCCCTTCTTCAATGGGCGTATGATTATACCCAGGTAATTTAGTCAACTATTAGGCCAAAGCTATGATCCGTATTTCCGATTCTGCACAAGCGCACTTTGCCAAACTGCTGGCAAATCAGGAAGAAGGGACGCAGATCCGCGTGTTTGTGATCAATCCAGGCACTCCGAATGCAGAATGTGGTGTCTCTTATTGTCCTCCGGATGCTGTGGAAGCAACTGACACTGCCCTTAAATTTGAACAGCTCACCGCGTACGTTGATGAGCTGAGCGCGCCGTATCTTGAAGATGCGGAGATTGATTTCGTCACTGACCAGCTGGGTTCTCAGCTGACGCTGAAGGCGCCAAACGCGAAGATGCGTAAAGTTTCTGACGATGCCCCGCTGATGGAGCGTGTGGAATATCTGCTGCAATCGCAGATCAACCCGCAGCTGGCCGGCCACGGGGGACGTGTTTCCCTGATGGAAATCACCGAAGATGGTCTGGCGATCCTGCAATTCGGCGGCGGCTGTAACGGCTGCTCCATGGTTGATGTAACCCTGAAAGAAGGGATCGAGAAGCAGCTGCTGAACGAATTTCCGGAACTGAAAGGCGTGCGCGATCTGACCGAGCACCAGCGCGGCGAGCACTCTTACTACTGATTCAGTCCCCGTCTGTATTGCCCGGTGGCGCTGCGCTTACCGGGCCTACTTTTTCTTGCCTCCCCCTCTGTATGTTGACCTGCGTCTCATAATTCAAATTTTGCCTCCCTGGGTGATTCTCAATCACCGCATGTTACCCGTATCATTCTCGTGGGCACTCAACACCCTTATAACAGCCGACTAAACTTAACGTTTTCGCAGGCATCAGTATGAGTGCCGTTAACACTCTGTTCCCAGTTGGGACAACCGGAATTTGTCGTTGAAACAATGACGTTACCCATAACAATTCAAAGGCCAGGTCAATCATGCCATTAGTCATCGTCGCTATCGGTGTTGTGTTATTACTGCTCTTGATGATCCGCTTCAAAATGAACGGATTTATCGCTCTGGTTCTGGTGGCACTTGCAGTCGGTCTGATGCAGGGAATGCCGCTGGTTAAAGTTATCAGCTCCATTAAAGCCGGTGTCGGCGGTACGCTCGGCAGCCTGGCGCTGATCATGGGCTTCGGCGCCATGCTCGGTAAAATGCTCGCGGACTGCGGTGGCGCACAGCGTATTGCCACCACGCTGATCGACAAATTTGGTAAGAAGAACATTCAATGGGCGGTGGTGTTAACCGGTTTTACCGTCGGTTTCGCGCTGTTCTATGAAGTGGGCTTCGTGCTGATGCTGCCGCTGGTGTTCACCATCGCCGCTGCCGCCAACATCCCGCTGCTGTTCGTGGGTGTGCCGATGGCTGCGGCGCTGTCCGTCACCCACGGTTTCCTGCCGCCGCACCCGGGCCCAACGGCTATCGCCACCATCTTCCATGCCGATATGGGTAAAACCCTGCTGTTTGGTACGATTCTGGCGATCCCGACGGTGATTCTGGCAGGCCCGGTGTATGCGCGCTTCCTGAAAGGCATTGATAAGCCTATCCCGGAAGGGCTGTACAGCGCCAAAACCTTTACTGAAGAAGAGATGCCAGGCTTTGGCGTCAGCGTCTGGACCTCACTGGTACCGGTGATCCTGATGGCGATGCGTGCCATAGCAGAGATGGTTCTGCCGAAAGGTCACGCGTTCCTGTCCGTTGCGGAGTTCCTGGGCGACCCGGTGATGGCGACGCTGATTGCGGTCCTGATCGCCATGTTCACCTTCGGTCTTAACCGTGGCCGTTCCATGGATCAGATCAACGACACGCTGACTTCTTCCATCAAAATCATTGCCATGATGCTGCTGATCATCGGCGGTGGCGGCGCGTTCAAGCAGGTGCTGGTCGACAGCGGCGTGGATAAATACATCGCTGCCATGATGCATGAAACCAACGTCTCCCCGCTGCTGATGGCATGGTCTATCGCCGCGGTGTTGCGTATCGCGCTGGGCTCTGCGACCGTTGCGGCGATTACCGCGGGCGGTATCGTTGCGCCGCTGATTGCGACCACGGGCGTAAGCCCTGAGCTGATGGTTATCGCGGTTGGTTCCGGGAGCGTGATTTTCTCCCACGTGAACGATCCGGGCTTCTGGCTGTTCAAGGAGTACTTCAACCTGACCATCGGTGAAACCATCAAGTCCTGGTCCGCGCTGGAAACCATTATTTCGGTGTGCGGTCTGGTCGGGGTGCTGCTGTTGAATATGGTGGTTTGATGTATTAAGTCGGGTGGCGGCTATGCCTTACCCGACCTACTGAATGCACGTAGGCCCGGTAAGCGTTAGCGCCACCGGGCAATAAAAAACCCGCCAGAGGCGGGTTTTTTATCACTTCTTCGCGGCTGCTTTTCGCCGTTTATCCAAATCCTTAATCAACCTGTTCACCCCGTCATCGGCAAACATCGCTTCAAGCGTTGTGGACAGCTTGCGACGCCAGTTTTTGTACTGATAGCTGGTGCCGGGGATGTTTACCGGCTCCGCCATATCAATCCAGTCTTCCGGTTGCAGACCGAGCAACGCGCTGTTGCTGTCGGCAATATAGCGCTGTAAGCCACGGTTAAGCGTTGGCGTCATCGACATCAGCGACGCCTTATGCCCGGCGCGCTTCGGCAGACAGCCATGCTTATGCAGCGCATCCAGCAGCCCCTGCTTCGCCAGCTCGCGATCCTGATACAGCCCACGCAGAACCTCTTCATCCGGGTAGAGACCCAGCGTTTTGCCGAGCGTCAGGTCGCCGCTTTCCCAGTAGCCTCTGAGCGTAGGAAGATCATGCGTCGTCGCGACTGCCATTGACTGTTCAGGGTACGCTTTCGGCGCGCGGAAGGTTTTCTCATGGTCGTTTTCAAAATAGAGCACTTTGTAGGAGTAAACCCCGCTGTCGCGGAGCTTGCTGACAATTTCCACCGGCACGGTACCGAGATCTTCGCCAATCACCATGCACTGATGACGTTTACTCTCCAGCGCGAGGATTGAGAGCAGATCGTCCACCGGATACTGCACGTACGCCCCGTGGTCAGCCGTTTCACCGTACGGGATCCACCACAGGCGCAGCACGGACATCACGTGGTCGATACGCAACGCACCGCAGTTCTTCATGTTAGCGCGCAGCAGGTCGATAAACGGCTCGTAGGCACGCGCCGCCATCACGTGCGGATCCATCGGCGGTAAGCCCCAGTTCTGACCAAGCGGGCCCAGAATATCCGGCGGCGCCCCCACAGAAGCTTTCAGGCAGTAAAGTTCACGGTCACACCAGGTTTCCGCCCCGCCTTCCGCCACGCCGACAGCCAGATCGCGATACAACCCGATCGGCATGTTATAGCCCTGGCTCACCTGCCAGCAGGCGGCAAACTGGCTGTACGCCAGCCACTGCAACCAGAGATAGAAATCCACCTCGTCGGCATGCGTCTCACAGAATGCCTTCACTTCCGGGGTATCAACGGACTGATAGGCTTCCGGCCACACCGGCCAGCCCCAGCGCATCTCGTCCTCCTGAACCTGATACGCATGCAGCGCATCAAACGCTGCCTGCCAGTAAAGGCTCTCGCCTTCCTGCATCACAAACTGGCGGAAGGCTGCCATCTGCTCGTCGTCACGCTTCGCAAAGCCCTTCCAGGCCAGACGCAGAGCCGCCATTTTCAGCGCGGTAACGGAGGCGTAATCAACCCAGTCCGCATCGCGGGCCTGTTTCAGCAGCTGTTGCGTGGTCTCAAGCTTCCACCACGCCTGCGCCTCTTTGCTGTTTTTGAAATCGTCTAACGCGTTAACGTCGATGTAAATCACGTTCAGCCAGCGGCGGGAAGACGGGCTGTACGGGCTGGCGCTTTCCGGATTCGCCGGATAGAGGGCGTGGATCGGGTTGAGGCCGATGAACGCGCCGCCGCGCTCACCAACAGATGCCAGCATCTTTTTCAGGTCGCCGAAATCGCCAATGCCCCAGTTGCTGTCCGAACGCAGGGTATAGAGCTGCACGCAGGCGCCCCACAGCTTTTTGCCTTCACGCAGCGCCTGCGGCTCATAGCAGCGCTTTGGCGCCACAATCACCCGACAGTGAAAACGCTGGTCGTCCCGGGTCAGCGTAAGCGTGTGGTAGCCCTCCGGCAGCTTCGCCGGAAGGTTAAGGGTTTTGCCGCCGGTGGCATGGCCTTTGTGCTGATGCCCCTCTTCGGTGGTGAGCAGCCAGCTGAACTCGCCGCGCCCTTCCACCGCCAGCGGCATCTTTTTGCCCGCGGTAAAGACCTTGACGTTCGGCACCGGCGCACCCGACGCTTTCGCGTCGGTTTTGTGCATGGCATCCAGCAAACGTCTTTTGGTGTCCGCACCAATAGACTGCGGTTTGCCGTGCGCATTGATGTAACTGAGGCTAATTCCCGCCGCCTGCGCGGCACTGTCCAGACGTTTACTCTCCATCGCGCTTCCTTAGCGTTTTGCCTGCCAGATACGAGCCTGATAATCACGGATTGAGCGGTCAGAGCTGAACATACCGCAGCGCGCGGTGTTCAGGATACACGCGCGGGTCCAGGCATCCTGGTCGCGATACAGCACGTCGACCTGCTTCTGCGCTTCAACGTAAGCCGAGAAGTCAGCCATCACCAGGTACGGGTCGCCGCCCTGTTTGTCCATGCTGTGCAGCATCTGGTCAAACGCGTGCTTGTCGCCGTCGCTGTACTTCCCGCTTTCCAGCTCTTTGAGCACCGCATCCAGCACTTTATCTTTTTTACGCCATTTCACCGGGTCGTACCCTTTGGCTTTGATGGCTTTCACTTCTTCAACAGTATGGCCGAAGATAAAGATGTTCTCTTCGCCGACCTTCTCGGCGATTTCGACGTTCGCACCGTCCAGCGTGCCGACGGTCAGCGCGCCGTTCAGGGCCAGCTTCATGTTGCCGGTACCGGACGCTTCTTTACCGGCGGTAGAGATCTGCTCGGAAATATCCGCCGCCGGGATCAGCATTTCAGCCGCAGAAACGCAGTAGTCCGGCAGGAACACCACCTTCAGCTTGTCGCCCACTTTCGGATCGCTGTTGATCGCCGCCGCCACTTTATTAATGGCAAGGATAATGTTTTTCGCCAGGTAGTAGCCCGGCGCCGCTTTCGCACCGAACAGGAACACGCGCGGGACGCGGTCGGCCTGCGGGTTCTCGCGGATCTCTTTGTACAGCGCCAGAATGTGCAGCAGGTTCAGGTGCTGACGTTTGTACTCGTGCAGTCGTTTGATCTGGATATCGAAAATCGCATTCGGGTTGATCTCAATTCCGGTGCGCATTTTCACAAACTCGGCCAGACGAACCTTGTTCTCCAGCTTAATGGCGCGGTACTGCTCGCGGAACTTCGCGTTGTCGGCCTGTTTTTCCAGGTTGATGAGCTGGTCCAGGTCGTTGGCCCACTCTTTCTTCAGGGTCTTGTCCAGCAGGCCGGCCAGCAGCGGGTTGCACTGCTTAATCCAGCGACGCGGCGTGATGCCGTTGGTCACGTTATGGAATTTGGTCGGCCACAGCTGGTGGTATTCCGGGAAGAGATCTTTCACCACCAGATCCGAGTGCAGCGCGGCCACGCCGTTCACCGCAAAGCCGCTGACCACGCACATGTTCGCCATGCGCACCTGCTTGTCGTGCACAACGGCCAGCTTCGCCCAGACGGCCTTATCGCCCGGCCAGGTTTTCTCCACCAGCGTTTTGAACTGGTCGTTAATCTTGTTGATGATCTGCATATGGCGCGGCAGCAGCGTTTTCACCAGCTTCTCATCCCAGCACTCGAGCGCTTCCGGCATCAGGGTGTGGTTGGTGTAGGCGAAGGTGCGGCTGGTAATGGCCCAGGCGTCGTCCCAGCTCAGCTGATGCTCGTCGATCAGCACGCGCAGCAGCTCCGGGATCGCAATGGTCGGATGCGTGTCGTTAAGCTGAATAACTTCGAAGTCCGGCAGCTGAGCCAGCTTGCGGCCCGCCAAGTGGTGGCGACGCAGAATATCCGCCACGGAGCAGGCGCACTGGAAGTACTGCTGCATCAGACGCAGCTTTTTACCCGCCAGATGATTATCGTTCGGGTAGAGGACTTTGGTCAGCTTCTCGGCGTCGATCCCCTGCTGCTCGGCGCGCAGGAAATCACCGTCGTTGAATTTGGTCAGGTTAAACGGATGCGCGTGTTTCGCCTGCCACAGGCGCAGCGGCTGCGCCACGCCGTTACGGTAGCCGAGTACCGGCAGGTCCCAGGCTTCACCGGTAATGGTGAACGCCGGTTCCCAGAGCCCCTGCTTTGTGACTTTCCCGCCAATCCCGACCTGCACATCCAGCTGCGCGTTGTGGCGGAACCACGGATAGGTATTGCGGTGCCAGTCGTCCGGCGCTTCCATCTGATGGCCGTCGGCAAATGACTGACGGAACAGGCCGTACTGATAGTTCAGGCCATAGCCAATCGCCGACTGACCCACGGTTGCCATGGAATCCAGGAAGCAGGCTGCCAGACGTCCCAAGCCGCCGTTGCCCAGCGCCGGGTCAATCTCTTCTTCCAGCAGATCGGTCAGGTTGATGTCGTGTTCTTTCAGCACGTCACCGACCTCCTGATACCAGCCAAGGTTCAGCAGATTGTTGCCCGTCAGACGACCAATCAGGAACTCCATCGAAATGTAGTTGACGTGACGCTGGCCTTTCACAGGCTTCGCCACAGGCTGAGCGTCCAGCTGCTCTGCGAGCGCCCCGCTCACCGCCTGCCACCACTGGTGAGGCGTCATCTCGTTTGCAGCATGAAGGCCAAAACGCTGCCACTGACGCGTCAGGGCAGCCTGAAATTGAGCTTTGTTGAAAGTAGGCTGTGACATAGGGAATCGGCATCCTGTAGAGAGAAAACACATTTGGCGCTAGTGTGCCTGGCTCATTGCGCCTCTTCCTCCTCCTGTCGGGGATTAGGCAGGGAGGAGTAGCGGGGATGAGCATAAAAGTGTGATCGAGGCCACTGTGTAAGTGTGCGCTTCGCGGAAAAAGCGATCCCGGAAGAGCGTCAAAGAAATGAAATGCAGTTTCGGAGGAAAGTTATCATCGCTGAAATGATTACTTACGTAGAATAATATTTCCACGTGTCGGGATTATTCAGCACCACTATTAAGCCCATGCAACTTTCCCTGAAGTTAATTAACTTCAGCGTCATTATCTCTTTCTGAAACCAGTTTCAGCGCAACTGCGACTTATGCAGACAAGCCAGAAGCAGCGCGGCATCCAGCCAATTACGGAAAGTTCCATCAGTGATGAGAATGTTTTGTGACAGAGTGCAAATTCAGAGCCTCCAAACCCAGACATAACTTGCAATAGTTCCTCTATTGGCCGAACTTATAGATATTAATTACGAAGCGCAAAAAAAATAAATTCTCTCGTTCCCCACAGTGAAGTGAAAACTATGTTGATTCCGTCCAAATTAAGTCGCCCGGTTCGTCTTGACCATACTGTGGTCCGCGAGCGCCTGCTGGCTAAACTTTCCGGTGCGCATAATTTCCGACTGGCGCTGGTTACGAGTCCTGCGGGTTATGGAAAAACAACGCTCATTTCGCAATGGGCGGCAGGTAAAAGCGATCTTGGCTGGTACTCCCTGGATGAAGGTGATAACCAGCAGGAGCGCTTTGCCAGCTATTTAATTGCCGCGATTCAGCAGGCAACCAACGGACACTGCGTCACCAGCGAGGTGATGGTGCAAAAGCGCCAGTACGCCAGCCTGTCCTCTCTTTTCTCCCAGCTATTTATTGAGCTGGCCGAATGGCATCGCCCGCTGTATGTGGTGATTGATGATTATCATCTGATCACCAACCCGGTTATTCACGAATCCATGCGTTTCTTCCTGCGCCATCAGCCGGAAAACCTGACGCTGGTTGTCCTGTCGCGTAACCTTCCGCAGTTGGGCATTGCCAACCTGCGCGTGCGCGATCAGTTGCTGGAAATCGGCAGTCAGCAGCTGGCCTTTACCCATCAGGAAGCGAAGCAGTTCTTTGACTGCCGCCTGACGTCTCCGATTGAGGCGTCGGAAAGCAGCCGCCTGTGCGATGACGTTGCCGGCTGGGCCACGGCGCTTCAGCTGATTGCCCTCTCCGCGCGGCAAAACAACAGCCCGACGCATCAGTCCGCGCGCCGCCTGGCGGGCATCAACGCCAGCCACCTGTCGGATTATCTGGTGGATGAGGTACTCGACAGCGTTGACCTCTCCACCCGCCATTTCCTGCTGAAAAGCTCCCTGCTGCGTTCCATGAACGATGCGCTGATTGTACGCGTCACCGGCATTGAAAACGGGCAGCTTCAGCTCGAAGAGATTGAACGTCAGGGTCTGTTCCTGACGCGCATGGACGATCCCGGCGAATGGTTTAGCTACCATCCGCTGTTTGGCAGCTTCCTGCGCCAGCGTTGCCAGTGGGAACTGGCCGCAGAGCTGCCTGACATTCACCGCGCCGCCGCCGAAAGCTGGATGGCGCAAGGTTTCCCGAGCGAGGCTATCCACCATGCGCTGGCCGCCGGGGATGCCGGTATGCTGCGCGATATTCTGCTCAACCACGCGTGGGGACTGTTCAACCACAGTGAACTGACGCTGCTGGAAGAGTCGTTAAAAGCGCTGCCGTGGGAAAGCCTGCTGGAGAATCCGCGCCTGGTGCTGCTCCAGGCCTGGCTGATGCAGAGCCAGCATCGCTACAGCGAAGTGAACACCCTGCTGGCGCGCGCCGAGCAGGAGATGGAAAGCGAGATGGATACCACCCTGCATGGCGAATTTAACGCCCTGCGTGCGCAGGTGGCGATTAACGACGGTGACCCTGAGGAAGCCGAACGGCTGGCGATGGTCGCGCTGGATGAGCTGCCGCTGGCGAATTTTTACAGCCGTATTGTGGCCACCTCGGTACACGGCGAAGTGCTGCACTGTAAGGGCGATCTCACGCGTTCGCTTTCACTCATGCAGCAAACCGAACAGATGGCGCGCCGCCACGATGTCTGGCATTACGCCCTGTGGAGCCTGATCCAGCAAAGCGAGATTTTATTTGCTCAGGGGTTCCTGCAAGCCGCCTGGGAAAACCAGGAGAAAGCGTTCCAGCTGATCCGTGAACAGCATCTGGAACAGCTGCCGATGCACGAGTTCCTGTTGCGTATTCGCGCTCAACTGCTGTGGGCATGGTCGCGTCTGGATGAAGCAGAAAGCTGCGCCCGCCAGGGTCTGAATGTCCTTTCGAGCTTCCAGCCGCAGCAGCAGCTCCAGTGTCTGGCTCTGCTGGTGCAGTGCTCGCTGGCGCGCGGCGACCTGGATAATGCCCGCAACCATCTTAACCGCCTGGAAAACCTGCTCGGCAACGGGCAGTACCATAGCGACTGGGTATCCAACGCCGATAAGGTCCGGGTGATTTACTGGCAGATGACCGGCGATAAAAAGTCCGCCGCCAACTGGCTGCGTCATACGCCTAAACCGGAATTTGCCAATAACCACTTCCTGCAAAGCCAGTGGCGCAACATCGCTCGCGTGCAGATCCTGCTGGGTGACTTTGAGCCTGCCGAGATTGTGCTGGAAGAGTTAAACGAAAACGCCCGCAGCCTGCGCCTGATGAGCGATTTAAACCGCAACCTGCTGCTGTTAAACCAGCTTTACTGGCAGGCGGGACGTAAAAACGATGCCCAGCGCGTACTGCTGGAAGCGTTGCAGCTGGCGAACCGCACCGGGTTTATCAGCCACTTTGTGATTGAGGGTGAAGTGATGGCCCAGCAGCTGCGCCAGCTGATTCAGCTCAACACACTGCCAGAACTCGATCAGCATCGCGCCCAGCGCATTCTGCGCGAGATTAACCAGCACCATCGCCACAAGTTTGCGCACTTCGATGAGAACTTTGTTGAACGTCTACTGAACCATCCGGAAGTGCCGGAGCTTATCCGCACCAGCCCGCTCACCCAGCGTGAATGGCAGGTGCTGGGGCTGATCTATTCCGGCTACAGCAACGAGCAGATTGCCGGTGAGCTGGCGGTGGCGGCGACCACCATCAAAACGCACATTCGCAATCTGTATCAGAAGCTGGGCGTAGCGCATCGACAGGATGCGGTGCAGCATGCGCAGCAGCTGTTGAAGATGATGGGATATGGAGTGTAATTCCTCTGCGGTCTGATGCCCTCACCCCGGCCCTCTCCCACAGGGAGAGGGAGAAAATTTTGTAGGTCGGGTAAGCGCAGCGCCATCCGACACAACCGCTAGCACAATTCCAGCTGCAAATTGTTATCCTTAATTACCTGCATCACGCCCGCCGGCGGCATTACGTCGGTGTAAACCGCATCCACCATGCTGATGCTGCCCATGTTGACCATCGCGTTACGGCCAAATTTGGAGTGGTCCACCACCAGCATCACGTGACGTGAGTTTTCAATGATCGCGCGCTTGGTGCGCACCTCGTGGTAATCAAACTCCAGCAGCGAGCCGTCGATGTCGATGCCGCTGATCCCCAGAATGCCGAAGTCGAGGCGGAACTGAGAGATAAAATCGAGCGTCGCTTCGCCGATAATGCCCCCGTCGCGGCTGCGCAGTTCGCCGCCCGCGAGGATGATGCGGAAATCGTCTTTCTGCATCAACGTGTTGGCCACGTTCAGGTTGTTGGTCACCACGCGCAGGTTCTCGTGGTTCAGCAGCGCATGGGCGACCGCTTCCGGCGTGGTGCCGATATCAATAAACAGCGTCGCGCCGTTCGGGATCTGGCTCGCCACTTTACGGGCGATACGCTCTTTCTCTGCCGTTTGCGTCGCCTTACGGTCATGCCATGAGGTGTTCACCGAGCTGGACGGCAGCGCGGCGCCGCCGTGGTGACGCAGAATACGGTTCTGATCGGCCAGGTCGTTGAGGTCACGACGGATGGTTTGCGGGCTGACGGCAAACTGCTCCACCAGCTCTTCAGTACTGACGTATCCCTGTTTTTTTACCAGTTCGATAATGGCGTCATGACGTTGTGTTTGTTTCATGAAATATCCCTGGGAATTATGTTCGTTTTCGCGCATGGAGCGTATCGGCCAGCGCCATCGCCAGCCCAACCGCCAGGCCGGTAACGTGCGCACCATTGGCGATAGACATACCAAACAGATCAAACCATCCGGCAATAAGCCATATTAACGCAAAGGTTATTAATCCACGTTGTAAATAGATGCCGCTATCCGGGTCGCGCTCGCCTCTGAGCCAGGCGTAACCCATCAGGGCGTACACCACGCCGGATAACCCGCCAAACCATGGACCGCTGAATTTGTGCTGCACGTAGCCGCTTAACAGGGCGCTGATAAGGGTGATCACAATCAGCTTGCCGCTGCCGAGCCGCTTCTCCACCGCCCCGCCGAGATACCACCACCACAGCAGGTTAAAGAGGATATGCATCACCGAGAAGTGCATCAGCGCATGGGTGAAGTAGCGCCAGACGTCAAATTGCAGGGAGGGATCGTACGGCCATGCGAGGGCAATCATCACGCTCTGGTCGCCCACCACGCTCATAATAATGAAGACGATGATGCAGGCTGCCATCAAAAGCAGCGTAAACGGCCCTGCGCGCTCGCGGAGGGTGGCGAGAAACGGAAAACGTTGATAGTGCAGGCCACTGCCGGTCTGGCCGGATTGCCAGCTTGCCGCCAGATAACGCGGGTCGCCCGGGTTTTCCAGAAAACGCGCAAGCTCGTCGTTCACGCGGCCGGCCTGGCTTTCGTCTGCCAGCCAGACATCCGTCTGTGTATGCTGCTGAATAGTCAGGATAATGCCCTGCGTCGCCATATAGTCGACAAACGCCTGGGCGACGCGCGGGTTGCTAAAAGAGGTGATCATCAACATGGGCAGCGGTCGCTTATTTCCACACAAAAGGGGACAGTATAGCGGGATCAGCGCTCAAACGCGTATTCAACTTCTGCCGGGAAATGACGATGCCAGGCATCGAAGCCGCCATCGACGCTGTATACCGCGTCGTAACCCTGCTGGAGCAGATACTGCGCCGCGCCTTTACTGCTGTTGCCGTGATAGCACATCACCATCACCGGGGTATCGAAGTCGTTATCGCGCATAAACGCGCCCAGTGTGTCGTTGGTGAGATGGAACGCGCCCGGCGTGTGGCCCATCGCAAAGCTCTGCGGATCGCGGATATCCACCAGCACCGCTTGTCCCTGGTGCATCTTCTGATGGGCTTCTTCTACGTTAATACATTCAAACTGATCCATGGTGTTCTCATCTTATATTCAGGTGTGGTGCGGTTTTCCCCTCACCCTACCCTCTCCCGGAGGGAGAGGGAAACGGATCACCCTCTCCCCGTGGGAGAGGGCTGGGGTGAGGGCATCAGACCGCACCATTTTACCCCGTAGTGTACGTCCTGGCGGCGGGTAAACGCCATTATGTTATCCATATCACTCTAAATTGTTTTTTTGATGTTACCAAAAGCGCGTTCCTTTGCTATTATGAGCGATATCGAACATTTTTGAGCTTTAACGAAAGTGCATGAGGGTGTTATGGAAACCAAAGATCTGATTGTGATAGGCGGTGGCATCAACGGTGCCGGTATTGCGGTTGATGCCGCAGGACGCGGTTTATCCGTGCTGATGCTGGAAGCTAACGATCTCGCCTGCGCGACGTCGTCCGCCAGCTCCAAGCTGATCCACGGTGGCCTGCGCTACCTGGAACACTACGAATTCCGCCTGGTCAGCGAAGCGCTGGCTGAACGCGAAGTACTGCTGAAAATGGCTCCACATCTGGCGATCCCGATGCGTTTCCGTCTGCCTCATCGCCCGCATCTGCGTCCGGCGTGGATGATCCGCATTGGTCTTTTTATGTACGATCATCTGGGTAAACGCACCAGCCTGCCGGGTTCGACAGGTTTGCGTTTTGGCTCAGAGTCGGTTCTTAAACCTGAAATCGTGCGCGGTTTCGAATATTCCGACTGCTGGGTGGACGATGCGCGTCTGGTGCTGGCTAACGCGCAGATGGTCGAGAAGAAAGGCGGCGAGGTGAAAACCCGTACCCGCGCGACCGCCGCACGCCGCGAAAACGGCCTGTGGATTGTGGAAGCGGAAGACGTGGATACCGGTGAGAAGTTTAGCTGGAAAGCGCGCGGCCTGGTGAACGCCACCGGCCCGTGGGTAAAACAGTTCTTCGATGACGGTATGCACCTGCCTTCTCCGTACGGCATCCGCCTGATCAAGGGCAGCCACATTGTGGTGCCGCGCGTGCATACCCAGAAACAGGCTTATATCCTGCAAAATGAAGACAAGCGCATTGTGTTTGTGATCCCGTGGATGGACGAGTTCTCCATCATCGGCACCACCGACGTGGAGTACAAAGGCGATCCGAAAAACGTTGAGATCGACGAGAGTGAAGTCAGCTACCTGTTGAAAGTGTACAACGCGCACTTTAAGAAACAGCTGGCGCGCGATGACGTGGTCTGGACCTACTCCGGCGTGCGTCCGCTGTGTGATGACGAGTCTGACTCACCGCAGGCCATCACCCGTGACTATACGCTTGATATTCATGACGTGGACGGTCAGGCGCCCCTGCTGTCGGTATTTGGCGGTAAGCTCACCACCTACCGTAAACTGGCGGAGCACGCGCTGGAGAAACTGGCGCCGTATTACAAAGGCATCGGCCCGGCGTGGACGAAAGGCGCCGTGCTGCCTGGCGGCGATATCGGCGATAACCGCGACGATTACGCCGCGAAGCTGCGTCGCCGCTTCCCGTTCATTACCGAAGGAATGGCGCGCCACTATGCCCGTACCTACGGCAGCAACACCGAACTGTTCCTCGGCGAGGCGAAAGAGATTGCCGATCTGGGCGAGCATTTTGGCCATGAGCTGTACGAAGCGGAACTGCGCTATCTGGTGGAACACGAATGGGTGCGCCGTCTGGACGATGCTATCTGGCGTCGTACTAAAGAAGGGATGTGGCTGAATGCCGAGCAGCAGTCTCGCGTGGCGCAATGGTTGCAACAACATGCGGGAAAGCGTGAATTGTCGTTGGCGTCGTAATTAAAAAAAAGCCGGGTGGCGGCTCCGCCTTACCCGGCCTACTCGATCCCGTAGGCCCGGTAAGCGCAGCGCCACCGGGCTTTGTTTTTACAACCGCACCGGATCAATATGCCAGATATTCTCGGCATACTCTTTGATGGTCCTGTCCGACGAGAAGTATCCCATGTTGGCGATGTTATGCATCGCGGCGCTGGTCCACTTCTCCTGCTGACGGTACAGTTCGTCCACCTTATCCTGACAATCCACATAGCTGCGGTAATCCGCCAGCACCTGATAGTGATCGCCAAAGTTAATCAGCGAGTCCACCAGATCGCGATAGCGTCCAGGCTCCTCAGGGTTAAACACGCCGGTGGCGATTTGCGTCAGCACCTGGCGTAACTCTTCATCCTCTTCATAATACTCACGCGGCGAGTAGCCCTGCTTGCGCAGCGCCTCCACCTCTTCCGCCGTATTCCCGAAGATAAAGATATTCTCCGCGCCCACATGCTCCAGCATTTCGACATTTGCGCCGTCCAGCGTGCCGATAGTCAGCGCACCGTTCAGGGCAAACTTCATGTTACTGGTGCCGGATGCTTCCGTCCCCGCCGTGGAAATCTGCTCAGAGAGATCCGCCGCCGGAATAATCAGCTGCGCCAGGCTTACGCTGTAGTTCGGGATAAACACGACCTTCAGCTTATCGCCAATGTCCGGATCGTGATTCACCACCTTCGCCACATCGTTGATGAGATGAATGATGTGCTTCGCCATGTAGTACGCGGACGCCGCCTTACCGGCAAAGATTTTCACGCGCGGCACCCACTCCGCCGTCGGGTCAGCCTTAATGCGGTTGTAGTGGGTAATAACGTGCAGGACATTCATCAGCTGACGCTTGTACTCGTGGATACGTTTGATTTGCACGTCGAACAGCGCTTTCGGGTTCGCCACCACGTTCAGATGCATCGCCAGCCAGACCGCCAGACGCTTCTTGTTCAGCAGCTTGGCTTCCCGTACCGCTTTATTCACCGTCGGGAAATCAATGTGCTGCTCCAGCTCGCTCAGCTGGCTCAAATCGGTGCGCCAGGTGCGGCCAATGTTCTCATCCAGAACATCGGAGAGCGGCTGGTTCGCCAGCGCCAGCCAGCGGCGCGGGGTGACGCCGTTGGTCACGTTGCAGAAACGCGTCGGGAAGATCTTCGCAAAGTCCGCAAACAGGGACTGCACCATCAGGTTCGAGTGCAGCTCTGACACGCCGTTCACCTTGTGGCTGATCACCACCGCCAGCCAGGCCATGCGTACGCGACGCCCGTTGGATTCATCAATGATCGAGGCGCGGCTCAGCAGACCGGTATCGTTCGGGTACTGCTCCTGCAAGGTCTTGAGGAAGTAGTCGTTGATCTCGAAGATGATTTGCAGATGGCGCGGCAGAATTTTGCCGAGCATATCCACCGGCCACGTCTCCAGCGCTTCGCTCATCAGCGTATGGTTGGTGTACGAGAACACCTGGCAGGTTACTTCAAACGCGTCATCCCAGCTGAACTTATGCTCGTCAATCAGCAGGCGCATCAGCTCAGGGATCGACAGCACCGGATGGGTATCGTTGAGGTGAATGGCGGTTTTTTCCGCCAGATTCGCATAGGTTTTGTGCAGCTGATAGTGACGGCTAAGGATATCCTGAATCGTTGCCGAGACGAGGAAATACTCCTGACGCAGGCGCAGCTCGCGGCCTGAGTAGGTCGAGTCATCCGGATACAGGACGCGTGACACATTCTCGGAGTGGTTTTTATCTTCCACCGCCGCGAAGTAGTCACCCTGGTTGAATTTACCCAGGTTGATCTCGCTACTGGCCTGCGCGTTCCACAGGCGCAGCGTATTGGTCGCATCGGTGTCGTAGCCGGGGATGATCTGGTCATAGGCCACGGCGAGGATCTCCTCGGTTTCCACCCAGCGGGATTTTTTCCCTTCCTGCTGAATACGCCCGCCAAAACGCACCTTGTAGCGCGTGTTGTGGCGCTTGAACTCCCACGGGTTACCGTACTCCAGCCAGTAGTCTGGAGACTCTTTCTGACGACCATCCACGATGTTCTGCTTGAACATACCGTAGTCGTAGCGAATACCGTAGCCGCGCCCCGGCAGCGCCAGCGTCGCCAGTGAATCGAGGAAACAGGCGGCAAGACGCCCGAGACCACCGTTACCCAGCCCCGGGTCGTTCTCTTCGTCAATCAGCTCTTCTAAATCCAGCCCCATCTCTTCCAGTGCGTTTTTGACGTCGTCATAAATCCCGAGCGATAACAGCGCATTGGAGAGGGTGCGACCAATCAGAAACTCCATCGACAGGTAATACACCTGTCGTGTCTCCTGCGAAAGCTGGGCGCGGTTGGAGCGCAGCCAGCGTTCGACCATACGGTCACGCACCGCAAACAGCGTGGCGTTCAGCCACTCATGTTTGTTGGCAATAACGGGATCTTTCCCAATGGTAAACATCAGCTTATAGGCGATGGAGTGTTTCAACGCCTCAACGCTGAGCGTGGGGGAAGAGTAGCTAAATGGAGCATTCATATCAGTAACTTCGCCTCGTTACATCAAGCGTTGATAAAGGTCGCGGTAGGACTGCGCCGCAACGTGCCAGCCAAAGTCCATGGACATCGCCTGACGTTGTACGTAACGCCACAGGGATGGACGGGACCACAAGACGAAAGCACGCCGGATCGCCCGAAGCAGCGACCAGGCATTACTGTCCTCGAAAACAAACCCGCTGGCGATACCGTCCGCCAGGTTTTCCAGGGAGCTGTCAGACACCGTATCCGCCAGCCCGCCCGTGCGGCGTACCAGCGGCAACGTGCCGTATTTCAGACCATAGAGCTGCGTCAGGCCGCAGGGCTCGAAGCGGCTCGGCACCAGAATCACGTCCGCGCCGCCCATGATGCGGTGCGAGAACGCTTCGTGATAGCCAATCTGCACGCCCACCTGCCCCGGATGTTCCGCCGCGGCCGCAAGGAAACCTTCCTGCAATACCGGGTCGCCCGCGCCGAGCAGCGCCAGCTGGCCGCCCTGCTCCAGTAATCCCGGCAGCGCTTCCAGCACCAGATCCAGCCCTTTCTGGCTGGTCAGGCGGCTGACCACCGCAAACAGCGGCACCTTGTCGTTGACCTTCAGCCCCATCGCAATCTGTAGCTGACGCTTGTTCTCCGCTTTGTCCTCCACGGAGTCGCGACCATAGCGCGCCGCCAGCAGGAGGTCCGTTTCCGGATTCCAGATCTGTTCATCCACGCCGTTCAGAATGCCCGACAGGCGACCTTCACGGTGGCGCTGTTGCAGCAGCCCTTCCATACCGTAACCGAACTCCGGCTGGGTAATTTCCCGCGCGTAGGTTGGGCTGACCGCCGTGATGTGGTCGGCGTAGTACAGACCCGCCTTCAGGAACGAAATCTGTCCGTTAAACTCCAGTCCGTGCATGTTAAAGAACGACCATGGCAGATCGATGTCATTCATATGATGCGCGTAATACATGCCCTGATACGCCAGGTTGTGCACCGTAAACACCGATTTGGCCGGGTGCCCCTTCGCCGCCAGATACGCAGGAGCCAGCCCCGCATGCCAGTCGTGCGCGTGCACCACGTTCGGACGCCAGAACGGATCCAGTCCGACGGCCATTTCCGCCCCCACCCAGCCGAGCAGGGCAAAGCGCATCACGTTATCGGTATAGGCATACAGGTTGGTATCATGATACGGGCTGCCGGGTCGATCGTATAAATGCGGGGCATCAATCAGGTAAATCCCTACGCCATTGTAATGTCCAAACAGCAGGGTGATACGTCCCGCGAAGGTCTCGCGACGGGTAACAACCTTTGCATCGGGAATACCGCGCCGGATATCCGGAAAAGCGGGCAACAACACGCGGGTATCCACCCCTCCGGCGATTTGCGCCGCTGGTAATGCACCAAGAACATCCGCCAGGCCGCCCGTTTTTAACAACGGGAACATCTCAGAACATACGTGTAAAACCTGCATCATCGCTCCTGTTTGATTTGCAGCTTCCGCAACATTTCCCGTGTTACTAACACGATCCCCTCTTCCGAACGGTAGAAACGACGCGCATCTTCTTCCGCGTTTTCCCCAATCACCATCCCTTCGGGAATGACGCAGGCACGATCGATAACGCAGCGACGCAGACGACATGAGCGCCCTACCCAGACATCCGGCAGCAGGACTGCCGAATCGATATTACAGAATGAGTTTATACGCACGCGCGGGAACAGCACGGACTGCACCACCACCGAACCGGAGATAATGCACCCGCCAGAGACCAGCGAGTTGAGCGTCATGCCGTGGCTGCCGGAGCGGTCCTGGACGAACTTCGCTGGCGGCAGCGATTCCATATGGGTGCGAATCGGCCAGTTCTGGTCGTACATATCCAGCTCAGGCGTGACGGACGCCAGATCGAGGTTGGCTTTCCAGTACGCTTCCAGCGTTCCCACATCGCGCCAGTAAGGTTCCGCATTCGGGTCAGACTGCACGCAGGACAGCGGGAAGGGATGTGCATACGCCATGCCAGCTTTGGTGATTTTCGGGATGATGTCTTTACCGAAGTCGTGGCTGGAGTTCTCGTCTTTGTCGTCCTCTTCCAGCAGTTCATAAAGATAATCGGCATCAAAGACATAGATCCCCATGCTGGCGAGCGATTTAGTGTCGTCGCCCGGCATGGTTGGCGGGTTCGCCGGTTTTTCGACAAAGTCGATAATCTTGTCGTCGCCATCTACATGCATCACGCCAAACGCGGTTGCCTCCGCAACAGGCACCGGCAGACACGCCACGGTGCAGCGCGCCCCTTTTTCGACGTGGTCGATCAGCATGTGGGAGTAATCTTGCTTGTAGATGTGGTCCCCGGCGAGGATAACGATGTATTCCGCGTTATAGCGGCGAATGATGTCGAGGTTCTGGGTCACGGCATCCGCCGTGCCGCGGTACCAGTTCTCCCCGTGAACGCGCTGCTGCGCCGGGAGCAGATCGACAAACTCGTTCATCTCTTCGCTGAAGAATGACCAGCCGCGCTGAATGTGCTGCACCAGCGTGTGCGACTGATACTGGGTAATGACGCCAATACGGCGAATGCCTGAGTTCAGGCAGTTGGACAGTGCAAAATCGATAATACGGAACTTACCACCAAAGTGAACGGCCGGTTTGGCGCGCTTGATGGTCAAATCTTTCAGACGGGTACCACGCCCGCCCGCGAGTATCAGGGCAACTGTTTTTAATGGTAGCTGGCGCGCCAACATTAACGGATCGTTCTTCTCTAATCTAACCATGACTAACTCCTTTTTTATCATCTTTGGAATACGCACACTCCGTGCGCAGGCCCGTGCCAGACAGCCATAACAACCGGATTATCCGCTCCGGCAAAGGGAGGAATGGCTCGCCACTCCCCGTCAGGTAAAACAATCTCTGCGACGTCATCCGTCGCGTTCAGCGTCACCAGCCACGCATCCGAAAGCAGGATTTGCAGACAGGGTATGCCGTGTTGCCACTCTTGCGCGCTTAACGGTTGCGCGTCTTTATTCAGCCAGCGAACGTTGCCGTCGCCCTCTTCCCACCAGCGGTCGGCGGTGAGCGCGGGGATGCGCTGGCGAAGATGGATCAGCGCCGCGGTGAAATGGGTCAGCCCGCTGTTCGCTTCTCCCCAGTCGAGCCAGGTCAGGGTGTTGTCCTGGCAATAGGCGTTGTTGTTACCGTGCTGGCTGTGGCCGTGCTCATCGCCCGCCAGCAGCATCGGCGTGCCCTGCGACAACAAAAGCGTCGTCAGCAGCGCATGAACGCTGGCGCGTCGCCGCTCGATCACATCCAGACTTCCGCCTAACCCTTCTATACCATGGTTAAAGCTATGGTTATTGTTAGTCCCATCGCGATTCTCTTCGCCGTTTGCCTCATTGTGTTTCTGATTGAAACAAACGCAGTCGCGCAGCGTAAAACCGTCGTGCGCCGTCACCAGGTTAATGGTGGCCGACGGACGTTTGCCGTCACGCTTGAAGAGATCGCTGGAGCCGGCAAAGCGACCGGCAAACTCCCCCAGCGACAGATCGCGCGTCAGCCAGAAGCGGCGGATGGCATCGCGGAAGTGGTCGTTCCACTCGGCAAACAGCGGCGGGAAATTCCCCACCTGATAACCGCCCTCGCCGATGTCCCAGGGTTCCGCAATCAGCTTCACCTTTGAGAGCACCGGGCAGTTTTTGATGGCCTCAAACAGCGGCGCCTGCTGGCTGAACGCCGGGGTGCGCCCCATCACCGGCGCCAGGTCGAAGCGAAAACCGTCTACATGGAACGTCTCAACCCAGTATTTCAGGCACTCGTACGCGTAATGCGTAACGGCCGGATGACTGAGGTTGAGGGTGTTACCGCACCCGGTCCAGTTCTCGTAATCGCCGTCGTCCCTGATCCAATAATAGCTACGGTTATCGATTCCGCGCTGTGAGAGCGTCGGGCCGTCAAGATCGCTTTCCGCACTGTGGTTCAGCACCACGTCCAGAATGACCTCGATACCCGCCGCGTGAAGCGCCTTCACCGCATCGCGAAACTCATCCCGTGCCTTCTCCGGCTGCACTGCGTAGCGCGGGTCGAGGGCGAACATCGCCAGCGGGTTGTAGCCCCAGTAGTTGCTTAACCCAAGACGCTGTAGCCGCGGCTCGCTGGCGAAATGCGCCACGGGCAACAGCTCCAGCGCGGTGATCCCTAAGTGTTTCAGGTACGCGACCATCGTCGGATGCCCAAGCGCTTTGTAGGTGCCGCGCATCTCTTTGGGAATTGACGGGTGCAGATACGTCAGCCCTTTGACGTGGGCTTCATAAATAACGGTGTTACCCCACGGCGTGCGCGGCGGGGCATCGTCTTCCCAGTCGTAGAGATCGTGCACCACCACGCTTTTGGGCGCGACGGGCGCGCTGTCGCGGTGGTCAGGTTCGCCGTAGCCAACGTGGAACAGCGGGTCATCTTTAAACTCACCGTCCACGCGGTGCGCGCACGGGTCAATCAGCAGCTTCGCCGGGTTAAACCAGTGCCCCTGAGAGGGCTCCCAGGGGCCGTGTACGCGAAAACCGTAGTGCATCCCCGGTCGTCCTCCGGCCAGGTAGCCATGCCAGGTATCCCCCGTGCGCGCCGGTAAATCGTAACGGTGCTCGTTACCTTCCCCGTCAAAGACACAGAGTTCCGCCCGCTCCGCGTGAGCGGAAAAGAGCGTGAAGTTCACCCCCTTTCCGTCAAAACTCGCCCCGAGCGGTTCGGGTTTACCTGCCGTGAGCTGCGTCATTCTCCCTCCCGCACCAGCCAGATTGTGCCAAGCGGCGGCAGCGTCAGGCTCAGGGAGTTCGGACGGCCGTGGCTTTCAATGGCATCGCTCTGCACCAGCCCGCCGTTACCGGCGTTGCTGCCGTGGTAGTGCATAGAGTCGGTATTGAGAATTTCGCGCCATTTGCCCGGCTGGTTAATGCCGAAGCGGTAGTGTTCGCGCGGCACCGGGGTGAAGTTGCTGGCGACGATGATCTCGTTACCCGCCTTGTCGCGGCGCACAAAGACAAACACCGAGCGCTCGTGGTCGTCCACCACCAGCCACTCAAAGCCGTACGGATCGAAGTCCAGCTCGTGCAGCGCTTTATGGTGGCGATAGGTCAGGTTCAGGTCGCGGACCAGACGCTGTACGCCATGGTGCCAGTTGTCCGCACCTTCCAGCAGATGCCAGTCAAGGCTGGTATCGTGGTTCCATTCGCGCCCCTGGGCAAATTCGTTGCCCATAAACAGCAGCTTTTTGCCCGGGAAGGCGAACATCCAGCCGTAGTAGGCGCGCAGGTTGGCAAACTTCTGCCACGCGTCCCCCGGCATGCGGTCGAGAATGGATTTTTTGCCGTGCACCACTTCATCGTGCGACAGCGGCAGCATGAAGTTTTCGGTGTAGTTGTAGAGCAGCCCGAAGGTGAGCTTATCGTGGTGATACTGACGATAAACCGGGTCGAGCTTCATGTAGTCGAGTGTGTCGTGCATCCAGCCGAGGTTCCACTTGTACCAGAAGCCCAGGCCGCCCATTGACGGTGGACGGGAAACGCCCGGGAAGTCGGTGGACTCTTCCGCCATGGTCACGGCGCCTTCCACCTGCTCGCCGATAATGCGGTTGGTGTTGCGCAGAAACTCAATCGCTTCGAGGTTTTCACGCCCACCATACTCGTTCGGGATCCACTCCCCCTCTTTGCGGCTGTAGTCGCGGTAGATCATCGACGCCACCGCATCCACGCGCAGGGCATCAATGCCGAAACGCTCGATCCAGTACAGCGCGTTCCCGACCAGGTAGTTCGACACTTCACGGCGACCGTAGTTGTAGATCAGCGTGTTCCAGTCCTGGTGATAGCCTTCGCGCGGGTCGCTGTGCTCGTACAGCTTTGTGCCGTCGAACTCTGCCAGCGCAAAATCGTCCGACGGAAAGTGGCCCGGCACCCAGTCGAGGATCACGTTCAGCCCGGCGGCGTGCGCGGCATCGATGAAATAGCGGAAGTCATCGCGCGTGCCGAAGCGGCGCGTGGGCGCATACAGCCCGGTTGGCTGATAGCCCCAGCTGCCGTCAAATGGGTGTTCGTTGATCGGCAGCAGCTCCAGATGGGTAAAGCCCATCCATTTGGCGTACGGCACCAGCTGGTCCGCCAGCTCGCGATAGCTCAGCCAGAAGTTGTTATCGGTGTGGCGACGCCACGAGCCGAGATGCACTTCATAAACGGAGATCGGCGCATCGAAGCGGTTAGCCCGCTTGCGCTCTTCCGTCTGGACAACCTTCTCCGGCAGGCCGCAAATCAGCGAGGCGGTATTCGGGCGTAGCTCTGCCTCATAGGCGTAAGGGTCGGATTTAATGCGCAGCTTGCCGTTGGCATCGATCATCTCGAATTTGTAGAGCTGACCGTTGTGCGCGCCGGGGATAAACAGCTCCCAGATGCCGGTTTCCCGGCGCAGGCGCATGGGGTGACGACGACCGTCCCAGTAGTTGAACTGCCCGACGACGGAGACGCGCTGGGCGTTTGGCGCCCATACGGCAAAACGCGTGCCGGTGATACCGTCCATGGTATCCGCATGGGCACCCAGCGTTTCGTAGGGGCGTAAATGGGTCCCTTCGGACAGCAGCCAGGCGTCCATCTCTTTTAAGAGCGGGCCGAAGCTATAGGGATCGTCAATCAGGTTTTGCTGACCGTGCCAGATAACGGCAAGCTGATAACGAAAAGGATTTTTACGGCGGGGCATGACGCCCGAGAAGAAGCCACGCGAGTCGAGGCATTCCAGATTACCCACCTTGCGGCCGGTTTTGGGTTCGATAACCCACACTTCTGTTGCATCCGGTAACAGCGCCCGAACTTCCAGTCCGGCCTCTGTACGGTGCATCCCTAGCACAGAAAAGGGGTCGGCAAAGTGACCCGCAATAAGCGCATTAATCACGTCTCTCGAAATACGATCGGACATGGTATTCATCCTGTTTTTTTATGTCGCCCTTTTTACGCGCTCCGGGACGACTTTTAATGTGACCTAAACGGTGCAGTTAATCCTCTCTGCTCCGCCCTACCCTCAGGTGAGAAATAAATCTTCCTTAAAGCATAGCCAACGTCGTGGGTCCTCCTGATAAAAAATAAGACATCTGCGTTTTACTCCATGTAGTACGCAAAAAAAGGGGGTGACAATCACCCCCCGTGTTTAACAAATTATTACGCCAGCTGGCGCAGCATGCGGCGCAGCGGCTCGGCGGCACCCCACAGCAGCTGATCGCCAACGGTGAACGCGGAGAGGTACTCCGGCCCCATGTTCAGCTTGCGCAGACGACCAACCGGGGTGGTCAGCGTGCCGGTCACGGCTGCCGGGGTCAGTTCGCGCATGGTGATATCGCGATCGTTTGGCACCACTTTCGCCCACGGGTTGTGCGCGGCCAGCAGCTCTTCCACGGTCGGAATAGACACATCTTTTTTCAGTTTAATGGTGAAGGCCTGGCTGTGGCAGCGCAGCGCGCCGATACGCACGCACAGACCGTCAACCGGAATGGTGTTCGCGGTGCCGAGGATTTTGTTGGTCTCAGCCTGGCCCTTCCACTCTTCGCGGGTCTGGCCGTTATCCAGCTGTTTGTCGATCCACGGGATCAGGCCACCGGCCAGCGGTACGCCAAAGTTATCTACCGGCAGCTCGCCGCTGCGGGTGAGCTGAGTGACTTTACGCTCGATGTCGAGGATGGCGGACGCCGGGTCTGCCAGCTCGGCAGCGACGCTCTGGTGCAGCTGGCCCATCTGGGTCAGCAGCTCGCGCATATGACGCGCGCCGCCGCCGGAGGCCGCCTGGTAGGTCGCCACGGAGACCCACTCCACCAGATCCTGTGCGAACAGGCCGCCGAGGGACATCAGCATCAGGCTGACGGTGCAGTTACCTCCAACAAAGGTTTTCACGCCGTTGTTCAGGCCGTCAGTGATGACGCCCTGGTTAACCGGGTCAAGAATAATGATGGCATCGTCTTTCATGCGAAGCGAAGAGGCCGCATCAATCCAGTAGCCCTGCCAGCCGCTTTCACGCAGCTTCGGATAGATTTCGTTGGTATAATCGCCGCCCTGGCAGGTCACAATAATGTCGAGTGCCTTCAGCGCTTCCAGATCGTAAGCATCCTGCAACGTGCCTGTGGTACCCCCAAAGGACGGTGCAGCCTGGCCGAGCTGGGAAGTGGAGAAGAAGACCGGGCGGATGGCGTCGAAATCGCGCTCTTCAACCATGCGTTGCATGAGTACAGAGCCGACCATACCGCGCCAGCCGATAAAACCAACGTTTTTCATAGCATTTTTTTCCTGCAAGGGGTGTGTGCTGATTGTGCAAGCCAGTATTGAACTGGGATATGCTTCACATTACAAAATGCTGCCAAAGTCGCAAGCGAAATTAATCGATGATTGCCCGGCAATCAGAAAAAGTGCTAATCATCGCAATGACCACAATAAGTATCAGGGATAATTTAAGATGAGTGAAATCATTTCCGCAGCGGTTTTATTGATCCTGATTATGGATCCGCTCGGTAATCTGCCGATCTTCATGTCGGTGCTGAAGCATACCGAGCCGAAGCGCCGCCGGGCGATCATGATCCGCGAGCTGCTCATCGCCCTGCTGGTGATGTTTATCTTCCTGTTCGCCGGTGAAAAAATCCTCGCTTTCCTGAACTTACGCGCCGAAACGGTCTCCATTTCCGGCGGGATCATTTTGTTCCTGATTGCTATTAAGATGATTTTCCCGAGCGCGGAGGGCAGCAGCAGCGGCCTGCCTGCGGGTGAAGAGCCGTTTATCGTGCCGCTGGCAATTCCGCTGGTCGCCGGGCCAACGATTCTGGCGACGCTGATGCTGCTGTCGCATCAGTATCCGAATCAGATGAGCCATCTGGTGATTGCCCTGCTGATCGCCTGGGGCGGGACGTTTATTATCCTGTTGCAGTCGTCGCTGTTCCTGCGCCTGCTGGGTGAGAAAGGGGTAAACGCCCTGGAGCGCCTGATGGGGCTGATTCTGGTGATGATGGCGACGCAGATGTTCCTGGACGGGATCCGGGCGTGGATGAAAGGGTAGGTAAAAGCAAAACGGTAATCTTAGATTGCCGTTTTTAGTGTTTGCCCCCTCTCCCCGTGGGAGAGGGCCGGGGTGAGGGCATCAGGCCGCACCCTAAAATAATATTTCGTTTTGCGAGCCGCCTTCCAGAGCCTCTCTTGCCACTCCGCCCCCAACGCAGTATCTTCTTGCCGCGCCTGCAAAATCAGGCGTCAGGGTTGGTCCCCTGTTATCCTCATCCGCGATGAATCTCTTTTTATCGCGCAGTCAGTTACACTTCAATGGTGGGCTGGACGGTGGCGCCGCAAGGCGCGCCGGTAGCTGATGAGGCCGGTAGGACCAACTCCGTTCAGTCCATCACCAGTGAGGTTGGTCCCTCCAAAGATGGTCAACTCAACTCATTAGAGGCTGTCTTATGACTACTCCCCCTAACTTTTCTCACACTTTATTTACTACCCCGTTCGATCACACTACCGATTTCACCGAACTGGCAGACAACTGCGAGCGATTCGTAGACGTGCTGGTTGAATGTGACGATTCAGCACAAAAGATGGCGCTATGCGGACGGCTTTCCGCCTGCCTCGCCCTGCTCCAGCCCACGCTGCTTGAACCTGTTCCGGAATATCTAAAAGCCAGCCTGACGGTGGATGACCTGCCGCTGGACGTGCCGGTCTTCGAGCCGGAAGTGGATCAGTTAGGACGGTATTGCCAGTTGCTAACGCAAATGCTGTTGGCTCGAACGCTCTCGGCGAGCGATGAAAGAGTCGCAGGAGATTTGTTGCAGGATTTAGTGGGGTTTTACAGTGATACGCTGAAAGCGCCGCGCTGGTTGCGCACAAAGGAAGGCATCGTGCCGCTGTAAAAAAGCCGGGTGGCGCTTACGCTTACCCGGCCTACGGGACCTGAGGTTTTTGTAGGTCGGGTAAGGCGAAGCCGCCACCCGACAAAATACGCCCTCTGCGGCCTGATGCCCTCACCCCAGCCCTCTCCCACGGGGAGAGGGAGAAAACCGGGATTAGCTCAGCAGCGTAAACGCAATCATCCCGACAATCGCACCCGTCGTGCCGAGGATGGTTTCCATCAGCGTCCAGGTTTTCAGGGTTTGCGCTTCGGTTGCGCCGGTAAATTTACCGAACAGCCAGAAGCCCGCGTCGTTCACGTGAGAAACCACAATCGAGCCACCCGCGATACAGATAGAGAGCGCCGCCATCTGCGCACCGGAGTAGTTCAGCTGTTCAATCACCGGCATTACCAGACCCACGGCGGTTAAGCACGCTACGGTCGCGGAGCCCTGAATGATACGCACCGCCGCAGCCAGCACGAAACAGGTGACTGCAATCGGCAGCCCCATCCCGGTCAGCGCTTCGCCCAGCGCCGGACCAACGCCGGAATCCACCAGCACCTGCTTGAACACGCCGCCCGCCCCGATCACCAGCAGGATAATCCCCGCCGGTTGCAGCGCGGCACCACAGATCTCCATCACGCGGTCTTTCGGCATGCCCTGACGCATCGCCAGGCCGTAAATTGCTACCAGACACGCCACCAGGATCGCGGTGAACGGATGACCAATAAATTCGAACCATTCGTAAGCGGTTGACCCCACCGGCACAAAGCGCGCAGCGATGGTTTTCAGGCCCACCAGCACCAGCGGCAGCAGGATCAGCGACAGACTGAAGCCGAAGGACGGCATTTTGCCCTCACCCAGGTGCGGCTCGGAGATGTCATCCGGAATGTGCAGCTCAACGTAACGGCTGATGAAGTTGCCCCACAGCGGACCGGCGATAATCATCCCCGGAATTGCCGCGCACAGGCCAATCAGGATCATCCAGCCAAAGTCAGCATGCATCTGGGAGGCCAGCAGCATCGGCGCAGGCCCCGGCAGCAGGAACGCCGCCGCCGCCGCCACGCCCGCAAACAGCGGAATGACCAGCTTCACGAGGTTGGTACCAGTATGCCGCGCCATGGAGAACGCCACGCTAATCAGCAGCACAACGGCCACTTCAAAGAACAGCGGCAGCGCGCAAATCAGACCGGCCAGACCAATCGCGTAGTGCGCACGGCTGTGCCCGAAGGATTTCAGCATCTTGACCGCAATCTGATCGACCGCGCCCGTCTCGTGCAAAATCTTGCCAAACATCGCGCCCAGCGCCACCACAATGGCCAGGAAGCCGAGCGTGCCGCCCATCCCTTTTTCCATCGTCGCCGCGATTTTGTCGAGCGGCATGCCGGAAAAGAGACCGGCACCAATAGAAACCACCATCAAAGCCACAAAGGCGTGCATACGCGCCTTCATCACTAAAAACAGCAGCAGCAATACGGAACCCACTGCTGTCAAAACTAGCGTTAATGTACTCAAAACTTACTGCCTTTTATTAATAACCTCGATGGTGCTGGCAACAACACCTTCCAGCGGCTGATCGATATCAACCACTAAGACATCCTGTTCGTCAACTCCCGGCTCCTGCAACGCTTCGAACTGCGTTACCAGCATCTGGGTTTTGAAGAAGTGGCCTTTACGCGCCTTCAGGCGGCTTTCAATCACCCCGAAATCACCTTTCAGGTAGATGAAAGAGAGGTTCGGGTTGCCGTCGCGCAGCAGGTCGCGATAGGTTTTTTTCAGTGCGGAACAGACGATCAGAGAGACTTTATTGGTGCGCTGCATCGCGAACGCGGCGTCATTCAGCGCCTGCAACCATGGTTTGCGGTCGTCGTCGTTCAGCGGCTCGCCGGAAGCCATTTTCATGATGTTGCTGCGCGGATGGAGGAAGTCACCATCAAGAAACGCAGCCTGGAGTTGATGCGCCACTTCGCTCGCCACGGCAGATTTACCGCTACCGGACACGCCCATCAGGACGTAAACGTGGTGATCGTGATTAGTCGTGCTCAAAGGGTGTCCCTCAGTCAATTGTTACGGGTAACAGTTATCGGTAACATTGTCCTGCCGGGGCATATGAGAAGCAATATCCAAACGTGCGCGAAGTGAATAAGTGTGAGCTACTTCAAATTTGTCGGATTAAATAGATCCACCCGGTGACAAGGTGAAACCTAAATCTAACATTTTCGGGGTAACTGCCTCACCACGAATGCGCGCCAGCAGGCGCTCTGCGCCAATGCGGCCCATGCGTTCACGCGGGGTCAGGACGCTCGCCAGACGCGGCTCCATCACCTGGCCAATGTCGTGGCCGTGGAAGCCGGCAATCGCCATATCATCCGGGATTTTTAAACCCAGACGCTGGCACTCAAACGCGGCGCCGACCGCGAGGTCATCGTTGGTGCAGAAAATACCGTCCAGTTGCGGATACTCGCGTCGCGCCTGACGCATCAGCTCAATACCCGACGTGTAAGAAGAAGATTGCTCCACCATCACGCTGTACGGGGTCAAACCGGCGTCGAGCATCGCCTGCTCGTATCCCTTCTGTTTGATGATAGTACGTTCATCCAGACGCGCACCCAGATAGGCCACATGGCGATGACCGCGGGCGATGATCGCCGCCGTCATCTGACGCGCCGCTTCAAAGTTATCGAACCCCACGGCGATGTCGAGGCACGGCGACTGGCTGTCCATCAGTTCCACCACCGGAATGCCTGCCACTTCAATCATTTTCAGCGTGCGCGGGGTGTGAGTACGTTCCGTTAAAATCAGGCCGTCAATGTTCCAGGAAAGCATCGATTCAAGACGTTCCTCTTCCAGTTCCGGCTTGTACCCGTAGTGGGCGAGCATGGTCTGATAGCCAAACGCATCGGTGACGCTTTCAATGCCACGCAGCACTTCGGCGAATACCTGGTTGGTTAAGGAAGGAAGCAGGACGCCCACTGCACGGCTGGTCGCATTGGAGAGAATATCGGGCGCGCGGTTGGGGATATAACCCAGTTCATCAAGGGCGGCGGCAATCTTGCCACGCAACGCCACGGAAACCTGTTCCGGGTTACGTAAAAAACGGCTGACCGTCATTTTGGTCACACCGACGCGATCGGCGACATCCTGAAGTACGGGGCGTTTCTTTTTCATCGTCCTGAGAAATCTTGAAGTGAGAGATTTGCTCAGTTTATCACGGACAAAGCTCAACCTTCCCCGTTTAAAGGGAAGGTTGAGAAATTATTTAGACCGGCGGCAGGTCAAACAGCAGAATTTCACTTTCGCTGTCGGCATGCACGGAGAGCGCCTGCTCATCCCAGACTGCCAGGCCATCGGCGGTTGTCGCTTTGGTGCCGTTGATGGACACTTCACCTTTCACCACCTGGATCCACACGCGGCGGTTAGCGGCAATCTGGTGTACAGACTGTTCATCTTTCGCCAGCGCCCAGCGGTACAGCTCCATATCCTGATGCACTTTCAGGGAACCTTCACGCGCATCCGGGGACAGCACCAGCTGTTTGCCCTGTTTCGCGTCGAAGCGGCGCTGCTCGTAGCGTGGCGTGATGCCGGTCTCTTCTGGAATGATCCAGATTTGATACAGGTGCAGTTTTTCCGTTTTGCTCGGGTTGTACTCAGAGTGACGCACCCCGGTACCCGCGCTCATAATCTGGAACTCGCCCGCCGGAACCTGCTCTTTGTTGCCCATGCTGTCCTGGTGCTCAACCGCCCCTTCCAGCACATAGGTCAAGATTTCCATGTCTTTGTGCGGGTGGGTACCGAAGCCCTGGCCTGCATCAATCACGTCGTCGTTAATCACGCGCAGTGCGGAGAAGCCCATAAAGTTCGGGTCGTAGTAGTCGGCAAACGAGAATGAATGCCATGAGTCCAGCCAGCCATGATTCGCGTGACCACGTTCGTTTGCTTTGCGTAAGTAGATCATTGTTTTCACCCTCAGTTCGTTTCGATGGAGTAAGTGTGGACGCAAACGCCCTGGGATCATAGAGGGTGAAAATTGACTCCTCTGTTCAAAAATTTAGAACAAGCGCAGAGGAGCCATTTTTGCTTATCTGGCGAGGGTTACCGTGGCAGGAGAAGCCTGTTCGAAGGCCCGTTCAAGGATTTCCAGGTTGGTCAGAACGTCAGATTCCTTGACATAATTCGGCGCGCCGGTGGCGAGGGTGTCATACAGCGCATCGTAGACGCGTCCATAGTCGCCCGTTTCCGGCTTCAGCTCTTCCCTGACCGTCAGGCCCTCGTCGTTCACGTACTCCAGCACGCCCACGGAATCATCTGCCGCAAAGCCCGGTTCACCCGGCATGATATTGGCCTTCAGGCTGGTCTCCTGCTGGTCAATACCATACTTGATAAAGGAGCCTTTCTTGCCGTGAACGATAAATTTCGGGTAGTCGATTTTCACCAGATGGCTGGTTTTCACGATGGCTTTGAGATCGCCGTAGAACAGCTGCGCTTCAAAGGTATCGTCCGGGTTGGCCTTATTGCGCAGGCTGCGGATGTCATACGCCACGTGGTCCGGGCGGCCAAACAGGGAGATGATCTGGTCCATGGTGTGCACGCCCAGACCATAGAACGATCCGTCCTGCGGCAGTCCGGGCTGGGTTTCCGCCACCGGGCGGTAGTAATCGAAGTGGCTTTCGATTTCCACGATCTCGCCGAGTTTGCCGCTCTCAATTGCCTTTTTCGCCGTCAGGAAGCAGCTGTCAAAGCGACGGTTCTGGTACGGCGTGACGGTCAGCCCTTTGCTTTTCGCCAGCGCGAACAGCTCCTTCGCTTCGGCGAGGGTCGGGGTGAACGGTTTTTCCACCAGCACGTTTTTACCCGCTTCCAGCGCGCGTTTCGCGTAGTCAAAGTGGCTATCAGCGTGGGTACAGACCACCACCAGCTTCACCTGCGGGTCATTAAGCACTTCATCAAGATCGCTGGTGAAATGAATGTGAGAATACTGCGGAGACTGTTCTTCTGGCTTCGCGCGGCGGCGATAGATATGGGCCACGTGCCAGGTCTCTTTTCGGTTAAGAACATACGGAAGGTGGTAACGCGTGGTGCTTTTGCCAAATCCAATAAATGCACAATGTAGTGTCATGGCTCAGTCCTTTTGGAAGGTTACTGGGTTTTACCATAGCGCATGTTTTGCCCTCACCCCAGCCCTCTCCCACGGGGAGAGGGAGAAAAAGGGCAAAAAAAAGCCAGCGAGAAGCTGGCTAAAGTAATACTGGAAGCAATGTGAGCAATGTCGTGCTTTCAGGTTCCCGTAGGAGGTCTTCCTGAATGCAGAGCAATAATAATCATTCTCATTCGCACTTGTCCAACACTTTTTGCAAAAAATAGCGATTGACTCAACTTTTAAAGTCACTGATGTTGGAAGGGACTTTTAACTGACTGAGGAACAAGGAATGAGTGAGATAGTGATACGCCACGCTGAACCGAAAGATTACGACGCCATTCGTCAGATCCACGCCCAGCCGGAGGTGTACCACAACACGCTACAGGTTCCTCATCCTTCAATGGAAATGTGGCAAATGCGGCTAGGCGAGCAGCCGGGCATTAAACAGCTGGTTGCCTGCATTGATGATATCGTGGTCGGCCACCTCACCATTGATGTCGCCCAGCGACCACGCCGCAGCCACGTTGCCGATTTCGGTATCTGCGTTGGCGCGCAGTGGCATAACCGCGGCGTGGCCAGCGCGCTGATTCGCACCATGATCGATATGTGTGACAACTGGCTGCGCGTCGACCGCATCGAGTTAACGGTGTTTGTGGATAACGAACCGGCAATCGCGGTGTACAAAAAGCACGGGTTTGAGATTGAAGGCACCGGCAGGCGCTACGCCCTGCGCAACGGAGAATATGTGGACGCGTATTATATGGCGCGTATGAAGTAGTTTGTTGCCGGGTGGCGGCTTCGCCTTACCCGGCCTACGTTCGTGCCGTTGTAGGCCCGGTAAGCGCAGCGCCACCGGGCAAAAAAATCAATACCCCGCCGTTAAATCATCCACCGAACGCGGGTCCGATGCGCCAAACAGCGCCCCGTCCGGCCCGACCATAATGCTCTGGGTGCTGCCCATCGCCTCCTTCACCGCCACCTTCTGCCCGCGCTGCTCAAGCAGCTTAATGGTGTCCGGGCTAAAGCCCTTCTCGACGCGCAGCTCGTCCGGCAGCCACTGGTGGTGGAAACGCGGCGCATTAGTCGCTTCGGCGACGTTCATCCCAAAGTCGATGCTGTTCACCACCATTTGCAGCACGGTTGTGATAATCCGGCTCCCGCCAGGGCTGCCGGTCACCAGCCAGGTTTTGCCGTCTTTCACCACGATGGTAGGGGACATGGATGAGAGCGGGCGCTTCTTCGGCCCGACCGCATTCGCATCGCCGCCGACCAGCCCGTAGACGTTCGGCACGCCCGGTTTGGCGGAGAAGTCATCCATCTCGTTGTTCAGCAAAATACCGCTGTTGCCCGCCACAATCCCGGTGCCGAAAGTGGTGTTAAGCGTGTAGGTCACCGCCACCGCGTTACCGTCTTTATCCACCACCGAGAAATGGGTGGTCTGGTTACTTTCATACGGCGCCAGCTTGCCCGGGCGGATCTCGCTCGACGGCTTAGCCTTGTTGATGTCGATCTCGTCGGCAATCGATTTGGCATAAGCTTTGTTGGTCAGCGCCTGCCACGGCACCTTAACGAAGTCCGGATCGCCAAGGTATTCCGAGCGGTCAGCGTAGGCGCGCTTCTCCGCCTCCGCCATCACCTGCATGGCATCGGCGCTACCGAAGCCGAACTTGTGCATATCGAAGTTTTCCAGAATATTGAGGATCTGCACGATGTGAATCCCCCCGGAGGACGGCGGCGGCATGGAGAAGACCTCGTAGCCGCGATAGGTGCCGCTGATCGGCTCGCGCTCCACCGCCTTATATTCCGCCAGATCCGCTTTGGTGATCAGCCCGCCGTTCTTCTGCATCTCATCGGCAATCTGATCGGCAATCGGCCCCTTATAGAAGGCGTCCGGACCGTTTTCAGCAATCAGTTCGAGACTTTTTGCGAGATTCTTCTGCACCAGCTTATCGCCCTTCTTCAGCGGCTCGCCGTCTTTCCAGAAGATAGCCTTGCTGTTCTCATGATTGGGAATAACTTCGCTGCCGTAGGTTTTGAGGTCGTCCGCCAGCGCGTCGTTGACGACGAAGCCGTCGCGCGCCAGCTTGATGGCAGGCTGCACCACTTTATTCAGCGGCAGCGTGCCGTATTTTTCCAGCGCCAGCGAGAAGCCCGCAACGGTGCCCGGCGTGCCGGAGGCAAGGTGCGAGGTCAGGGATTTTTTACTGTCCGGATTGCCCTGATCGTCGAGGAACATATCGCGGGAGGCCTGATTCGGCGCCATCTCACGGAAGTCGATGGCCGTGGTTTTACCGTCTTTGGTGCGCAGCATCATAAACCCGCCGCCGCCCAGGTTCCCCGCCTGTGGATGCGTCACCGCCAGCGCATATCCCACCGCGACCGCCGCATCCACCGCGTTACCGCCCTGCTTAAGAATATCGACGCCCACCTGCGTTGCCAGCGCGTCAACCGAGGCCACCATGCCGTGCGTCGCCCGCACGGGGTGAAAAACATCCTCCTCCACGCCGTAAGAGACCGGAGGAGCGGCGGGCGGGTTGGCCGCCACGGTAAATGTGCCGCCTGCCATCAGCGCAGCGATGGCAACCCAGCGCAAAAAGGTTGGTTTCATCATTATTGTTCTCCAGGTGAAGGGGTCCATATTCCCCGCTTAAGCCTGGTTCACAACTCTTAAAAAATCATCGTTATGCCGGAATCAGGCTAAACTTAAGAGAAGCCTCAAAGGAGGAGATAACCATGAAACGATTACTGATCCTGACCGCGCTGCTTCCGTTCGCCGCGCTCGCACAGCCAATCAACACCCTGAACAACCCGAACCAGCCGGGCTACGTCATCCCGAGCCAGCAGCGTATGCAGACGGAGATGATGAGCCAGCAACAGCAGCAGAAAGGGATGCTCAATCAGCAGTTAAAGACGCAGACCCAGGTGCAGCAGCAGCACCTGCAAAACCAGATGAATACCAACACCCAGCGCGTGCAGCAGGGCCAGATGCTTGAACAGCCGCTGCCAAATTCAAACGGTGGGATGTTAGGAGGCGGGGTATCGCAAAGCAGCGGTCAGCAGCACATGCTGCCGACCCAGCAGAACGGCAGTATGCTTAATAAATAAAGTTCGGCCCGATCTGGTCAATCGCATCGGTACAGATGCTGTCCACGCCCCAGCGCAGCAGCTCGGCTGCACGCTGGGGTTTGTTGACGGTATACACCAGGATATGCAGACCGGCCTCCTTCAACAGCGTCACGCGCGCTTCATCCAGCAGCTTATGGTTGAGGTGGATCGACACGCAGCCTAAGCGGGTCGTCAGCGCGCGCCAGTCTTCTCGCCACGCATCCAGCAGCAGCCCGCGCGGCAACTCCGGAACGGCAGCCTGTGCGGCTTCCAGCGCGTCGATGTCAAACGACGATAACAGCGGCGCGGTCATACCTTCCCACAGCTCGCGCGCGGCAAGGGCAATCACTTTACCCGTCAGCGGCCCGGTGCCAGTGGTCGGTTTGATTTCGATGTTGGCCATCATGCCGTGTTGACGACAGCGGTCCGCCACTTCCGCCAGCAGCGGCAGCGGTTCGCCTTTAAATTCGCCGCTGTACCAGCTTCCGGCGTCCACCTTCAGCAGATCGCGCCACGGCAGTTCGCCCGCCACGCCCCAGCCGTTGCTGGTGCGTTCGAGATTGTCGTCGTGCAGCAGGAAAATTTCGCCGTCCTTCGACAGCTTCGCGTCGAACTCGATCATCGTATGGCCGTAGCGCGCGCCAACGTCAATTGCCGCCAGGGTGTTTTCCGGCGCCAGTTTACCGCCGCCACGGTGGGCGACGATGTGGGGGTAAGGCCAGTTGCTCATACTCGTTGTCCTGTTTCACCGTCAAATAAGTGCAGGTGATTTTCCGGCATATGCAGCCACAGCGTGCTGCCTGCCTTCGGGCGCTCCTGGTGCGGCAGACGCACCACCAGCTTTTGCTCGCCCCAGCGCCCGTGCGCCAGGTTGTCTGCGCCCAGCATCTCCAGCGTGTCCATCACCAGCGGCACGCCGCCGTCCGCCTGAGACGTCAAACCAATATGCTCCGGGCGGATACCGAGCGTCATCTTACGCCCGGCGTAGCCACGATAGTACCAGTTGATCGGCAACGCCATCCCGCTTTCCAGCTCGAAGTGGGTTCCCGCCGCATTGATCCGCCCATCCAGCAGGTTCATCGCCGGGCTGCCGATAAAGCTCGCCACAAAACGGCTGGCCGGCTTTTCGTAGACTTCCACCGGGGTGCCAATCTGCTCGGCGATGCCTTTGTTCATCACCATCACGCGCTGGGCGAGGGTCATGGCTTCAACCTGATCGTGAGTGACGTACAGGGACGTGGTTTTCAGCCGCCGATGCAGCTGCTGGAGCTCAAGGCGCATCTGCACGCGCAGTTTGGCGTCGAGGTTTGACAGCGGTTCGTCGAACAGGAATACCGCCGGGTCGCGCACGATGGCGCGCCCCATCGCCACGCGCTGACGCTGGCCACCGGAAAGCTCGCGCGGGCGGCGCTTAAGCAGGCCGTCCAGCTCCAGAATGCGCGCGGCCTCTTTCACACGCTCCGCGATATGGCCTTTGCCCATGCCGCGGATTTTCAGCCCCCAGGCCATGTTCTCTTCCACGCTCATGTGCGGATAGAGGGCGTAGTTCTGGAACACCATCGCGATACCGCGATCTTTGGGTTCCATCTCGGTGACGCGCTGGCGGTCAATCCAGATATCCCCGGACGTTACGCGCTCCAGCCCCGCCACCATACGCAGCAGGGTGGATTTTCCGCAGCCGGACGGGCCGACCATCACGATAAATTCCCCGTCCGCCACGTCGAGCGTCAGCGGCTGAATGACCTGGGTTTTGCCGTCCCAGCTTTTGGTTACTGCCTGTAATTTTAAACCTGCCATCTTATTTCTCGCTATCGACCAGGCCGCGGACAAACGCGCGCTGCATGGCTAAAACAATGACTACGGGTGGGATAAGGGTGAGCAGCATCGCCGCCATCACCTGGTTCCAGAGGGTGGTGCCTTCGCCGGTGGCGATCATGCCTTTGATGCCTGCCACGGCGGTGCCGAGGTTGACGTCCTGAACGATCAGCAGCGGCCACAGGTACTGGTTCCAGCCGTAGATAAAGGTGATCACAAACAGCGCCGCGAGGTTGGTTTTCGACAGCGGCAGCACTATGTCGCGGAAGAAGCGCATCGGCGAGGCCCCGTCGATGCGCGCGGCTTCAATCAGCTCATCCGGCAGGGTCATAAAGAACTGGCGGAACAGAAAGGTGGCGGTCGCCGAGGCCATCAGCGGCAGGGTTAAGCCCGCGTAGCTGTCGAGCATCTTCAGGTTGGCGATCACTTCCACCGTCGGGAAGATACGCACCTCTACCGGCAGCATCAGGGTGATGAAAATCATCCAGAAAAACAGGTTACGCAGCGGAAAGCGGAACCAGACGATGGCAAACGCTGAGAGCATCGACACCGTAATTTTGCCGACGGTGATGCCAAACGCCATGATGAAGCTGTTGAGCATCATCAGCCAGAACGGCGCGCTGTTAGCGCCCACGCCCTGGGTCCAGATAGTTTTCATGTTTTCGAAAAGGTGTCCGCCCGGGATCAGCGTCATCGGGGTGTCGAACACCGCTTTGGTGTCCAGCGTGGCGGCGACGAAGGCCACGTACAGTGGGAACAGGATGACGATAATCCCTAAAATCAGCATGGTATGGCTGAAAATCGTCAGCCCGCGACGGTTCTCAATCATTGGTAGCGCACCTTACTTTCGACATAGCGGAACTGCACCACCGTGAGGATGATGACGAGGAACATCAGCACCACGGACTGCGCGGCAGAGGCGGAGAGATCAAGCCCGGCAAAGCCTTCGCGGTAGATCTTGTAAATCAGCGTGGTGGTAGCCTGCACCGGACCGCCCGCGGTGGCGGCGTCGATCACCGGGAAGGTGTCGAAGAAGGCGTACACCAGGTTCACCACCAGCAGGAAAAAACTCACCGGGGCGATCAGCGGCAGCGACAGCCGGAAGAAGCGGCGCACCGGCCCTGCGCCGTCGATGGCGGCGGCCTCCACCAGCGAACGCGGGATAGACTGTAGCGCGGCAAAGAAAAACAGGAAGTTATAGCTGATCTGCTTCCACACCGAGGCGAACACCACCAGGAACATCGCCTGACCGCTGTTCTGGGCGTGGTTCCAGTCGTAGCCAAACTCGCCCAGGAAGTGGGTAATCAGCCCGCGCCCTGGGTTAAACAGGAAGATCCACAGCACGGCGGCCACGGCGGGAGCCACGGCGTAGGGCAGCAGCATCAGGGTCTGGTACAGACGACTGCCGCGCACCACGTAGTCCACCAGCGCAGCGAAAAACAGCGAGGCTAAAAGGCCGCTGACGGTCACCAGGGTGCTGAATTTGATCGTCGTCCAGAAGGAGTCCAGGTAGTAGCTGTCGTGGAACAGCGCGGTAAAGTTGTCCAGCCCGACAAACTGGCTGGAAAGCCCGAACGGATCGACGCTTTGTACCGAGTACCACAGCGCTTCGCCCGCAGGCCAGATAAAGAAGATAACGGTGATGACCAGCTGCGGCGCGACCAACAAGTACGGCAGCCAGCGGGAACGGAACACCGGACGGGATGATGACATTGAGATTTGGTTCCTGAACAATGCCGGGTGGCGGCTACGCCTTACCCGGCCTACAAATATTTCTCCCTCTCCCCGTGGGAGAGGGTTGGGGTGAGGGCATCAGCCCGCACGATCCCCGTAGGCCCGGATCGCTACGCGTCACCGGGCGAATCACGGATTACGATTTGGTCGACTGCTCAAAGCGGCGCAGCAGCTGATTCCCGCGCTCTACCGCAGCGTCCAGCGCCTGCTGTGGCGTTTTCTTACCGGTCCACACGCTTTCCAGCTCTTCATCCACGATGGTGCGGATCTGCGGCATGTTGCCCAGACGCAGGCCCTTGGTGAACGGCAACGGCGGCTTGTTCAGCATCTGGCGCGTCGCGATGTCTGCGCCCGGGTTCTTGCTGTAGAAGCCCTGCTCGCGGGTCAGGTCGTACGCGGCTTTGGTGATCGGCAGATAGCCGGTCTTCTGGTGCCACTCGGCGGCGTTTTCCGGCTTCGCCAGGAAGTCGAGGAACTCGGCCACGCCTTTGTAGGTGCCGTTGTCTTTACCCTGCATCACCCACAGGCTCGCCCCGCCGATGATGGCGTTTTGCGGCGCGCCCTTCACGTCGGCGTCGTACGGCATCATGCCCACGCCGTAGTTGAATTTGGCATAGTGACGTATATCCGCCAGCGAGCCGGACGAGGCGGTGGTAATGGCACAGTCGCCGTTGTAGAACTTCTCGGTGGATTCGTCTTTACGCCCGAAGTAGCTGAAGTCGCCCTTCTTGTTGAGTGCTTCCAGCAGCGCGATGTGCTTCACCTGCTCCGGCTTGTTGAACTCCAGCACCGCGTCGGTACCGTCGAAGCCGTTATTTTGGGTGGCAACCGGCAGGCCGTGCCAGGCGCTGAAGTTTTCAATCTGGATCCAGCCCTGCCAGCCGCTGGCGTAGCCGCACTTCATCCCCGCCGCTTTCAGCTTCGCGGTGTACTCCGCCAGATCCTGCCAGGTTTTTGGCGGCTGCTCCGGATCTAAACCGGCTTTTTTGAAGGCGTCTTTGTTGTAATACAGCACCGGCGTGGAGCTGTTAAACGGCTGAGAAAGCAGATGGCCGGTTCTGGAATCGGTGTAGTAACCCGCTACGGTCGGTACGAACTGGGATTCATCGAAGTTAATACCTGCTTCTTTGAACACTTCATAGACCGGTTTGATGGCTTTGGAGGCCATCATGGTGGCGGTGCCCACTTCATAAACCTGTAACAGCGCAGGCGCGTTACCGGTACGGAAGGCGGCGATGCCCGCGCTCAGGCTCTGCTCGTAGTTGCCTTTGTACACCGGCACAATTTTGTAATCCGGGTGGGTGTCGTTGAAACGCTGCGCCAGGGAGTCAACCTCTTTACCCAACTCCCCTTCCATGGAATGCCAGAACGGAATGGTGGTCACAGCCATTGCGTTTGTCGCAAAAGCCAGACCCAGTGCCAGACCCAAAGCTGTGTGTCGTAACGATGTCATTGTCATCTCTCTTATTGTGCCGGATGCGCGATATCACGCGTTTTATGCTCGCGAGGTAACATGACATGCTCGAATGACAGAAAAATAACTGTTTGTTTACAGATAAGTGACAGCCAGGCGTCAGGGGGATGATGGTTGTGTGAAGGGGGTTAATATGAAAAAAGCCGGGTGGCGGCTGCGCCTTACCCGGCCTACATGGTATCCGTAGGCCCGGTAAGCGTAAGCGCCACCGGGCAACACAGACGGCTTAGCCTCCGAGGTACGCGCTCCGCACCGCCTCGTTCGCCAGCAGCGCGTCACCGGTATCGGAGAGCACCACGCGCCCGTTCTCCAGCACGTAGCCACGGTCGGCGAGCTTCAGCGCCTGGTTGGCGTTCTGCTCGACGAGGAAGATGGTCATCCCCTCTTTACGCAACTGCTCGATGGTGTCGAAGATCTGCTGGATAATGATCGGCGCAAGACCAAGCGACGGCTCGTCCAGCAGCAGCAGGCGCGGCTGGCTCATCAGCGCGCGGCCAATCGCCAGCATCTGCTGCTCGCCGCCGGACATGGTGCCCGCTCGCTGAATACGACGCTCCCACAGGCGCGGGAAGAGTTCGTACACCCACTTGATGCGGGTCTGGAATTCATCCCGATGGGCGAAGAAACCGCCCATCGCCAGGTTCTCTTCCACCGTCATGCGGGAGAATACGCGGCGCCCTTCCGGGACAATCGCCACCGCTTCACGCATGATCTTAGCCGTCTGCCAGTCGGTAATATCTTTGCCGTCAAACACAATCCGCCCGCTGGTGGCGCGCGGGTCGCCGCACAGGGTGCCGAGCAGCGTGGTTTTACCCGCGCCGTTGGCGCCAATCAGGGTGACGATTTCGCCCTGATTGATGTGCAGGCTGACGTCGTGCAGCGCCTGGATCTTGCCGTAGTGCGCGTTGACCTTGTCGAACGTTAACATCGCTTTTTCCATCTTATGCCTCACCAAGGTATGCGCGGATCACGTCCGGGTTGTTGCGGATCTCTTCCGGCGTGCCGTTCGCCAGCGGCGTGCCCTGGTTTACCACGTAGATACGGTCCGAAATGCCCATCACCAGCTTCATGTCATGCTCAATCAGCAGGATGGTGGTGTCGTGATGGTCGCGCAGCTCGGCAATCAGCTCGTCCAGCTCTTTGGTCTCTTTCGGATTGAGACCTGCCGCTGGTTCGTCGAGCATCAGGATCTCCGGCTGGGTCACCATGCAGCGCACGATCTCAAGGCGACGCTGATCCCCGTAAGCGAGGTTGCTCGCCTGACGGTTGGCGTGCTGGAGCAGGCCGATACGGTCGAGCCAGGTCGCGGCGCGGTCGAGCGCCTCCTCCTGCGTGCGGCGAAAGGCCGGGGTTTTCAGCAGGCCGGAGAAGAGGCCGGTTTTCAGCTGCTGATGCTGTGCCACCAGCAGGTTCTCAATCACCGTCATCTCGCGGAACAGACGCACGTGCTGGAAGGTACGCACCACGCCCATGCGGGCAATCTGCTGGCCCGGCAGCCCTTCAAGGTGCTGGTCGCGCAGCATGATGGTGCCGCCCGTCGGCTTGTAGAAGCCGGTCAAACAGTTAAAGACCGTGGTTTTTCCCGCGCCGTTCGGGCCAATCAGGGAGACGATCTCTTTCTTGTGCAGATCCAGATTCACATTGTTGACCGCCAGCAGGCCGCCAAAACGCATCATCAGGCCGTTAACGGATAATAAAGGCTTCATGCCTGCTCTCCTTTCGCCTGTGTGCGTTTCAGCTTCAGCTGTGGACGGGTCATCGGCAGCAGACCCTGCGGACGCCAGATCATCATCAGCACCATCAAACCACCCAGCATTAACATGCTGTATTCGTTAAAGTCGCGCATCAGCTCGCGGGAGACCACCAGCAGGATAGCCGCGAGGATCACGGCGAACTGCGAGCCCATTCCACCGAGCACCACAATCGCCAGCACAAAGGCGGATTCGGCAAAGGTGAACGATTCCGGGCTGACGAAGCCCTGACGTGCGGCAAACAGCGTCCCGGCGAAACCGGCAAACGCGGCGCTGATGGTAAATGCGGTCAGCTTGATGCGGGTCGGGTTCAGGCCCAGGGAGCGGCAGGCGATTTCATCTTCGCGCAGCGCTTCCCAGGCGCGGCCCAGCGGCATGCGCAGCAGACGGTTGATCACGAACAGGGTAATCACCACCAGCAGCAGCGCCACCAGATAGAGCCAGATCACGCGGTCGGACGGATCGTATTTGATGCCAAAGAAGTTGCTGAAGGTATCCCAGCCGCCTTCGCGGGCGGTACGGCTGAACTCCAGGCCGAAGAAGGTCGGTTTCGGGATCTGGCTGATGCCGTTCGGACCGCCGGTCACTTCGGTATTGTTGAGCAGCAGAATACGGACGATTTCGCCGAAGCCTAAGGTCACAATCGCCAGATAGTCACCGCGCAGGCGCAGCACCGGGAAGCCGAGCAGGAAGCCCGCCGCGGCAGAGACCAGCCCCGCCAGCGGCAGACAGGTCCAGAAGCCGAGGCCGTAATAGTGGTTCAGCAGCGCGAAGGTGTACGCGCCGATGGCGTAGAACCCGCCGTAGCCCAGCACCAGCAGGCCAGACAGCCCCACCACCACGTTCAGACCGAGCCCCAGAATCACGTAGATCATGGTCAGGGTGGCAATATCCACCGTCCCGCGCGAGACCATAAACGGCCACGCCACGGCAGCCACCAGCAGCGCCACAAGGAACAGCTTCTGTTTCACCGTTGTACCGTCGATCGCCGGCAGGACGAATTTCGGCCCGGAGACGTTTTTCAGCGTCTTCTGGAACAGCGGACGCAACAGCTGGAACAGGAACACCACAGCGGTGCCGATAAACACCCACTGCCAGCGGATGTCGGGAGCGGTATCCACCACCAGCTTCGTGCCATCCAGTCCTAACTGGACGCCCATAAAGACGCCCGCCAGGACGAAGAACATGGCGGCAGAGAGCAGCGCCATCGCAAAATGCATCGGTTTCATACTTTCTCTACCTCCGGACGGCCCAGAATACCGGTAGGCATGACCAGCAGCACCAGAATCAGCAGGGCAAACGACACCACATCTTTATATTCGGTGCTCAGGTACGCCGAGGAGAGCGCTTCGGCCACGCCCAGGATCAGGCCGCCGATCATCGCGCCCGGAATGCTGCCGATGCCGCCCAGTACCGCCGCGGTGAAGGCTTTCATCCCGGCCATAAAGCCGATGTACGGGTTGATTACGCCGTAGAACTGGCCGAGCAACACGCCAGCCACCGCCGCCATCGCTGCGCCGATCACGAAGGTCAGGGCAATCACGCGGTCGGTGTTAATCCCGAGCAGGCTCGCCATCTTCAGATCTTCCGCGCAGGCGCGGCAGGCGCGTCCCATGCGGGAGTAGCGGATGAACAGGGTCAGGGCCAGCATGGCAATAAAGGTCACAACCCAGATAACCAGCTGCATGGTGGTGATGGTGGCAGAGAAGTTTTCGCTGGCCCCTACAATCCACTGGCCGTTAAACAGGCTTGGCAGCGCCACGTCGCGTGAACCTTCGGTCAGGCTGACGTAGTTTTGCAGGAAAATGGACATACCGATGGCGGAGATTAGCGCGATCAGGCGTTTGGAGCTGCGCACCGGCCGGTAGGCCACCCGTTCAATACTCCAGCCGTAGGCGCTGGCGATCACAATCGCGCCGACAAACCCGGCGGCCACCAGCAGCCAGCTGCTGTCGATGCCCATCATCATCAGCGCGGCGATAATCATAAAGGAGACGTAGCTACCGATCATGTACACCTCGCCGTGGGCGAAGTTGATCATGCCGATAATGCCGTAAACCATCGTGTAGCCGATGGCGATCAGCGCGTAGGTGCTTCCCAGCGTGACGCCGTTAAACATCTGCTGCAAGAAGTAGAGAAACTGCTCGGACATAAGAAAACCTTTTTATACCCGCCCGGTGAGCCGGGCGGTGGGATGATTATTTGGCGACCGAGGAAGACCCGTCGGCGTGCCACTTAAAGACACCAAACTCAAATCCCTTCAGATCGCCTTTCTCATCCCAGTTCAGCGGCCCAATCACGGTGTTCGCCCCGTGTGCTTTTAAATCTTTCACCAGATCCAGCGGCTCTTTACTGCCGGTACGGTCCAGCGCGGTGGCCAGAGACTGCACGGCCGCGTAGGTGATCCAGACGTACGGACCGCTCGGATCTTTCTTCTGCGCCTTGAGCGCATCCACGATAGCCTTATTCGCCGGATCCTGGTCATAGCGTTTTGGCATCGTCACCAGCATGCCTTCGGCAGAATCGCCCGCGATGTTGGACAGGGAGGCATTACCGACGCCCTCTGGCCCCATAAACTGGGTTTTCAGGCCGGTGGCGCGCGCCTGGCGCAGCATCTGCCCCATTTCCGGGTAGTAGCCGCCGTAGTAAACGAAGTCGATATTCTCTTTTTGCAGGCGGGCGATCAGCGCGGAGAAGTCTTTCTCACCAGCGGTAATGCCGTCGAAGAAGACGATGTTTGCGCCGCCTTTTTTCAGGCCGTCCTGTACGGAACGCGCCAGGCCTTCGCCGTACTGCTGTTTATCATGAATGATGGCGATACGCTGCGGCTTAACGGTTTCGAGGATGTATTTGGCGGCGGTTGGCCCCTGAGAGGAGTCCAGACCGGCGGTACGCATGATGTGCTGGTAGCCGCGCTGGGTCAGTTCCGGGTTGGTGGCACCCGGGGTGATCATCAGAATGCCTTCGTCTTCGTAGATATCAGACGCAGGCTGCGTGGAGGAAGAACACAGGTGCCCGATGACGTACTGGATACCGTCGTTAACGATTTTGTTGGCGACCGCGACGGCCTGTTTAGGATCGCAGGCGTCGTCATACTCCACGCCTACCAGCTTGTCGCCTTTGATGCCGCCTTTGGCGTTGATATCTTTGATGGCCTGACGCGCGCCGTTGAACTCCATGTCACCCCACTGGGCAACAGGGCCGGACATCGCCCCCACTACCGCAACTTTAATGTCGTCTGCCATAGCGGCATGCGAGATCGACAGTGCGACCATCCCCGCGATTAACGTCTTCGCGTTCCTTTTCATCTCTGAATCCCCATTCGTGATGTCATGTTTATATTTTGTTTTATTATGGTTAAAAAGCATTCTGTACTTTTTATGAACAACGCTATTTTTACCAGTGCCTTTAATGGTTTAGCGCAGTTTTTTGTCAAAAACCAGACTAAAATCTCTATTTTTCAGGCGATTAAGCAAAGATAATATTCTGAAATCAGGCGGAGATAAACAAATAAAAGCGCGGTTTGCAGCATAAAATAACGGTACAAAGCGCCGAATAAATCACTGCCCTTCAGGTTAAAATTCTGCTTATTTTTCGATCCATGTGTTTTCAAACTGCCCATCGCGCTGCCAAAAAACTAATCACCTGGTAAATGGGAAGAAAAAGAGAAAGCGCCTGAGCAAATAAATTGAGTACACTGGCCCTACTCTTTTTGATTTGGACAAGCAGCTAATGAAACTGACTATCGTGCGTCTGGTGACCTTTAGCGACCAGGATCGTATCGACCTGGGCAAGATCTGGCCGGAATATTCCCCTTCATCGCTGGCCGTCGATGAAAACCACCGCATCTATGCCGCGCGTTTTAATGAACGTCTGCTGGCCGCCGTCCGCGTAACGCTGAGCGGCACGGAAGGGGCGCTGGACTCCCTGCGCGTGCGCGACGTGACCCGTCGTCGCGGGGTCGGGCAGTATTTGATTGAAGAGGTGATCCGCGAAAACCCGAGCGTAACCTCCTGGTGGATGGCCGACGTGGGCGTAGAGGATCGCGGCGTGATGGCGGCGTTTATGCAGGCGTTAGGGTTTACGGCGCAGGCGAACGGGTGGGAGAAGCGCTAAAAGAAAGCCGGGTGGCGGCTGCGAGGTGCTCATAGTAGGCCCGGTAAGCGAAGCGCCACCGGGCAAAAGAGGGCTGAGCGGGCTGATGCCCTCACCCCGGCCCTCTCCCACTGTACAGTCCGGGGACATGGTAGACAGGTGTTCGGGGACATGGTGAACACTTTTTAACATCCTTTACCCATGATGATCGACTTTTTCTTCAGGTCGATCATCCCCACTTTCGTGCTGTACCACCATACTTCATAGCAGCCGTCCTCCTGTGTCTCCCTCAGCCCCACACGCTCTCCCCTGAAGGCCTTCCCTGCGTTCAGACTGATACCCTGTATGCTCAGCTTCCCGCTGATATCCACCTTCCTGACCACCACGCCTTCATCGTACTCCGGTGGGGGTGTGCCGGCGCGGTACTGCCGCGCAGACGGCTGGTATCTCGAGGCCGGTACTGCCATGTCCAGCGCTTCATGTGGCCGTTCAAGGTTGTACACCGTCCGCCAGTGGTCGAAAGCGCGCTGCAACTCACCGCTGTCCGCGAACCATCTCTCCTGTAGCACTTCCGCCTTCAGGCTGCGGTGAAAACGCTCCAGCTTGCCCTGCGTCTGCGGATGGTAAGGCCGGGAATGGCCCACCCGGATACCGTGGCGCATCAGCCACAGCTCCAGCGCCGTCCAGGTGCCGGTGGTGTCACCCCACGGCGAGCCGTTGTCCATCGTCATCCGGTCCGGCAGGCCGTAACGCTCAAACACGCTGACCAGTTGCTGCTGCACGGTCTCGCGCCGTTCATCGGTACAGTGCGCCAGGCACAGGGAAAAACGGGAGTGGTCATCCAGCAGGGTGAGCGGATGGCAGCGGCCACCGCCAAAGGGAAAGTGGCCCTTAAAATCCATCTGCCAGAGCCTGTTCGGCGCATCGTGTTCGAAGCGGCCCGTAGCCGGAATACCGGGCGCCGTTCCCGGCAGCAGGCCATGGCGGGCCATCAGGTTATGGACGGTGCTGAAGGCAGGCATGGTGTGTCCCTGGTCTTCGAGCCAGCGCTTAATCTTGCGGGCTCCCCAGCGTTCATGACGGGCATGTGCCATGCGCAGCAGGGCAGTGATGTCGTCTGACGAGCGGTTCGGGGAATGGTGCGGTATGCGCGGGCGGTCCTGAAGGCCGGCGGCGCCTTCCTGAACCCAGCGCTGAAGCCACTTGTAGCCGGTGGCAGGGGAAATGCCGTAGTGACGGCAGAGGGAACGGATGTTCGCCCCGTCCTGCGAGGCGAACAAAACAAACTCGGTACGTAATGACATGGTATCTCTCGCATCCCAGGGCATAAGCGACTCCATAAACGGGTTCTTATGCCTTAGTTGTAAGTGTCTACCATGTCCCCGAACAAGTGTTCACTATGTCCCCGGACCGTACACCCACGGGGCTGAGGGTTCCCCACAAAATAATACCTGCACAGACGGCCCCCTCTCCCTTGAGGGAGAGGGCTGGGGTGAGGGGGAACATACGGCTCTGGTGGTCATTCCGTTCACTTTATGTTCCTTGCTACTCTGTCACGACATGACCGGTGAACGTGCCAGGGTGGCTCAGTCGCCACCACCCTGGCGACCCGGGCTTCCGGCGGTAAATCGCCGCTTCGCGGTGCCTTCGGCATATTCCTTCCGGCTTATCGGGGACGGGCGGAGGTAACATCCCTGTAAAGCCCGCCCTCTCGGCGCATCCCTGCGCCTCGCCCCGGCCTACAGGAAACGCCTCAGCGATTTACAGCCGGACCGAGGCATCGCTGAAAGCCCTCAGTTATTCTGAGGCAACGTTATCGCTTTTGCTTTCAAATTACTGGGGATCCCTCAGCCCACGGGGAGAGGGAGAAAACATTAAAAAAGGCAACTTGCGTTGCCTTTTTACGTTTATTTTGCGTCAGTCGCCGTGCCGTTGGCATGCCAGTCAAACACGCCGAACTCGAAGCCCTTCAAATCGCCCTTCTCATCCCAGGACAGCGGCCCCATCACGGTTTCCACCGAGTTCGCTTTCAGCCAGGTGGCAATCTCCGCCGGATCGGCTGACTGGTTCAGGCCCGCTTGCAGAGACTGCAACGCTGCGTAGGTGGTCCAGACGAACGCACCACTTGGATCCTGTTTCTTCGCCTTGATGGCATCGACAACAGGTTTGTTCGCAGGCACCTGGTCGTAGTTCTTCGGTTTGGTCACCAGCAGCCCTTCAGCGGATTCACCCGCGATATTAGACAGGGAAACGTTCGCGACACCTTCTGGCCCCATGAACTGCGTCTTCAGACCCGCCGCACGCGCCTGGCGCAGAATCTGCCCCATTTCCGGGTGGTAGCCGCCGTAGTAAACGAAATCGATATTTTCTTTCTTCAGACGCGCGACCAGGGTCGAGAAGTCTTTCTCACCGGCGGTGATACCGTCAAAGAACACCACGTTGGCGTTCGCTTTTTTCAGGTTATCCTGCACCGCACGGGCCAGGCCTTCGCCGTACTGCTGTTTGTCATGAACAATCGCGATGCGCTGCGGCTTCACTTTTTCCACGATGTATTTCGCGGCGGTTGGCCCCTGATCGGAGTCCAGACCGGTGGTACGCAGGATCAGCTTATAGCCGCGCGCGGTCAGCTCTGGCGCCGTCGCGGCCGGCGTGATCATCAGAATGCCTTCGTCTTCGTAGATGTCAGACGCGGGCTGGGTGGAAGAGGAGCACAGGTGACCGATAACGTATTTGATCCCGTCGTTTACCACTTTGTTCGCCACCGCGACCGCCTGTTTCGGGTCACAGGCATCGTCATATTTTACGATTTGCAGCTTTTCGCCCTTGATGCCGCCCTTAGCATTAATGTCTGCAACCGCCTGTTCCGCGCCGGTAAATTCCTGGTCGCCGTACTGTGCTACCGGACCGGACATCGCGCCCACCACGGCCACTTTAATATCGGCCTGGGCCATAGTGCTGAATGCCAACGCGATACATCCTGCCAGTAACGCTTTACCCTTCATGTTCATCCTGAGATTCCCCATTATTATGGTTATAACGATTGTTGTGATGTTGTTGTGTAGCGCTTTATTTCAGTTATAGGCGTGCTGTTCGCGCTTTTTCAGCATACTCTGCTAAAACATACCCCATTTTTATGATTTTGGAATAGCTAATTTGAAATGAAAATATGATAAGCCCAACTGTCATTTCAGCCGGGCTTTTGGCTTTATCGTGTCAGCGAGGCGGAAATAATATCCAGCGCTTTACGGAACTGCACTTCGGGGATGGTGAGCGGGTAGAGGAAGCGAATAACGTTGCCGTAAACGCCGCAGCTCAAAAGCAGCAGCCCTTCGTTCAACGCGCGCTCCTGAACCTGACGGGTAAATTCGGGCGACGGCTGTCCGGTTTGCGGATCGGTAAATTCTACCGCCACCATCGAGCCCTGCCCACGGATATCGGCGATATACGGACAGCCATCCTTCGCTTTATTCAGCACCTCGACCAGATGATGCCCGAGATGCGCCGCGCGGGTGCAGAGATCGTCCTCGTCAATCACATCCAGCACCGCATGGGCCGCCGCAATCGCCAGCGGGTTACCCGCGTAGGTTCCGCCCAGCCCGCCCGGGGCGGGCGCATCCATCACCTCCGCCCGGCCAGAGACGGCAGAGAGCGGCATCCCGCCCGCCAGGCTTTTCGCCATGGTGATCAGATCGGGCTTCACGCAGTGGTTTTCCATGGAGAACAGCTTGCCGGTACGGGCGAAGCCGGTTTGCACTTCGTCGGCAATCAGTAAAATCCCGTGGGTATCGCACAGGGCACGCAGCGCCTGCATAAAATCAGCGGGCGCGACGTTGAACCCGCCCTCGCCCTGAACCGGTTCAATAATGATTGCCGCCACCTGATCGGGCGCGATATCGGCTTTGAAGATGCGCTCCAGGCTTTTTAGCGCTTCGGCGGTACTAACCCCGTGCAGGCTGTTGGGGAATTGCGCGTGGTACACCGAGCCGGGGAACGGGCCGAAGCCGAGCTTATAGGGCGCCACTTTGCCGGTCATCGCCATGGTCATAAAGGTACGGCCATGGAACGCGCCGCCGAAGGTGATAAGGCCGGGACGTCTGGTGTACGCGCGGGCGATTTTCACCGCGTTTTCGACCGCTTCCGCCCCCGTTGAGAAGAAGGCGGTTTTGGCTGGCCCCTCTATGGGTACGCGCTGATTGATGCGCTCGGCAAGCGCCACATAACCTTCATAGGGGACGATTTGATAAGCGGTATGGGTAAAGGCGTGAAGCTGTTTTTCGATGGCGGCGATAACTTTAGGATGGCGATGCCCGGTATTCAGCACGGCGATCCCGGCGGCAAAATCAATATACTCGTTACCTTCCACGTCCCACACCGTGGCGTTTTCGGCTTTATCGGCATAGAAGTTACACATGACGCCGATACCGCGCGGCGTCGCCTGTAAACGCCGGTCGTTCAGTTCGTTATTTTTCACCCTGTCACCCTCTGAAAGTCGCCTGCTTAGCGCATCAGTAAGTGTTTGCCAGGGGGAAGAAATTCGCCAGAGCGGGCGCTAAAAAAACAAAACCCTCGAATTTGCATTCGAGGGTTCTCGGTGTACTTCGCGGAAATTACGCTTCGATAGCGGCGCGAAGTTTTTTCATGGCGTTTTTCTCAAGCTGACGCACACGTTCAGCGGAGACGCCGTAGCGGTCGGCCAGTTCCTGCAACGTGGACTTGTTATCTTCGTCCAGCCAGCGGGCACGAATAATATCCTGGCTACGCTCGTCGAGGCCTTCCATCGCGAAGGTCAGCTTGTTCGCCGCCTGGTCTTCCCAGTTATCCTCTTCAATGCCGTCAGCAAAGTTAGAGGTTTTATCCTGTAGATACAGAACCGGGGCCATCGGCTGGCTGTCGGACGCGTCATCGTCGGCAGACATATCAAACGTCATGTCCTGTGCGGCCATACGGGATTCCATCTCGCGGACATCTTTGCTGGAAACGCCCAGCTCGCGCGCCACCATTTCCACTTCATCCTGATTGAACCAGCCCAGACGCTGCTTGGTTTTACGCAGGTTGAAGAACAGTTTGCGCTGCGCTTTCGTCGTGGCGACTTTCACAATACGCCAGTTACGCAGGACGTATTCGTGAATTTCCGCTTTGATCCAGTGCACGGCGAAGGAGACGAGTCGCACACCCACTTCCGGGTTAAAGCGACGTACCGCCTTCATCAGGCCAATGTTACCTTCCTGAATCAGGTCCGCCTGCGGCAGGCCGTAGCCCGCATAATTACGAGCAACGTGAACAACAAAGCGCAGGTGAGACAGGATCAGCGTTTTAGCTGCTTCCAGATCGCCCTGGTAATGCAGCTTTTCAGCAAGCTCCTTTTCTTCCTCAGCCGTTAACATCGGCCAGGTGTTCGCAGCCCGGATGTAAGATTCCAGGTTACCAACAGGGGCTAAAGCTAAAGTTTGCATTTCTTTGGTCATTCATTCCTCTCAATGTTTCTTCTGGTCCAGGTTGTCCCCGTCAGGCAACAACCATGCCAAAGCGTTTGAGCAACGAGATTAGCATTCACTCTTTTATCAGACAGTGATTTTATCCACAAGTTCCAGGTGCAACAGTGAATAAATTACGCACAAATTGTGACATGAAGATGATTACAGGGGAAGAGACAACAGGGACGCTTTCCCTGCAAGCGAACATCTCGGTGCAGGGAAAGATTATATCACGCTTTTATTAGTCGGGAGTAAAGTGGCGTAAATGTTGAACCGTTGCCAGCCATGCCGCCACCCAGCCGATCATGGAGCACACCAGCAGCAACAGCAGGCACTCATCGAACCCTAAGCCACTGATATCAAACTTAGTTCCGAAAACCTGCGCCACTTCAGTCACGGCAGACGACAGCCGCATCACCAAAATTTCTGACAATATCAATGAAAGAAATGCACCAGAAAAACCTAATAACGCGCCGCCGTAAAGGAACGGGCGGAGGATGAAACCATCCGTTGCGCCAATCAGTTTCTGCACGTTGATGGTATCGCGACGGGCGAAGATGCTCAGGCGCACGCTATTACCGATGACGAGGAACACCGCCGCCACCATCAGCACGCCGATCATCGCCGACACGCGTCCTACCAGCCCGGTCAGGGCGGCAAGACGGGCAAACCAGCTGTCGTCCATGCGCACTTCATCAATCCCGTTAATGCGGGTAATGCGGTCGCGGAGGGTGTTGAGCGAATCCGTGCCCTGGAAATCGAGTTTCGGGATCACCACCGCCACCGCGGGCAGCGGGTTCTCTTCAAGCATATCCAGCGCGCCGCCGAATCCGGACCAGTTGCGGAACTCACCCAGCGCTTCATCGCGGGAAAGATAGTTCACCTTCTCCACGCCCTGCTCGGCCTGAATCTGCCCCACCACCTGAGCCGCCGCGTTATCGTCGAGGGCTTTATCCAGATAAACGGTGATCTGCGGCGACGGATAGTACTGGGACGCCGCCTGGTTTACGTTTTTGTAAACCATGTAGCAGACGCTGGGCAGCGTCAGGGAGATGGCAATCACCATCACCGTCAGGAACGTCGCCAGCGGTTTGCTTTTCAGATCCTGCAACGCGCCCTGGAAGGCGTACCGCACCTGCTCGTTAAAGACGTTGGTTTTGCGGGAGTTCGGTTTCGGTGCCGCTTTGGCACGCTTAGGCGCATTGCGATTGCCGTCCCCGCCGCCCTGAGGCTTGCGGAAACGGTCAAACCGGTTGCTGAACTGCCGAATCTGGTTCATTGCATCACGCTTATTCACCGTGGCCTCCGTGCAAATGCCCGTCGCTCAGGGTCAGCATGCGGTACGAACGGCGGGAGATCAGCCCCATGTCGTGCGTCGCCATCAGTACCGTGACCCCCACGCGGTTAAATTCCTCAAACAGACGCAGGATCCCTTCAGAGAGGGCATCGTCCAGGTTACCGGTCGGTTCATCCGCCAGCAAAACGGCAGGCTTGTTCACTACCGCGCGGGCGATACCCACGCGCTGCTGCTCACCGCCGGAGAGCTGGATCGGGAAGTTCTTCGCTTTGTCCAGCAGCCCGACCTTATCCAGCGCCGCCGAAACGCGACGGCGGATATCATCGTAACTGGCGCCAGCAATAATCAGCGGGATCGCGACGTTATCGAAAACCGTGCGATCCATCAGCAGGTGGTGATCCTGGAAAATCATGCCAATCTGACGACGCAGGAACGGCACTTCACGGTTCTTAAGACGGCTAATTTCATGGCCGCTGAACCAGATTTTCCCGGCGCTTGGCCGCTCGATCCCACAGATCAGCTTGAGCAGGGTACTTTTCCCCGCGCCGGAATGGCCGGTCAGGAATGCCATCTCGCCTGGCTGGAGGTGGAATGTCACCCCCTGTAGCGCTTGTCTCCCGCCGAGATAGGCCTTGCTGACGTGTTCAAAGCGAATCATTGTTAGTCCTCTCGGGCAAATAGTGCCTCAATAAAGTCGTCCGCTTTAAACGGACGTAAATCCTCAATACGCTCGCCCATACCGATGTAACGGATAGGAATTCCGAACTGGTCGGCCACGGAGAAGATCACCCCGCCTTTCGCGGTGCCGTCCAGCTTGGTCAGCGCGATCCCGGTCAGTCCTACCGCTTCATGGAACAGCTTCGCCTGGCTGATGGCGTTCTGTCCGGTGCTGGCGTCGATAGTCAGCATAATTTCATGCGGTGCATCTTCGTCCAGCTTCTTCATGACGCGAACGATTTTCTTCAGCTCTTCCATCAGGTGCGATTTGTTCTGCAAACGCCCTGCGGTATCCGCAATCAGCACGTCCACGTTACGCGACTTCGCCGCCTGGATGGCATCGAAAATCACGGACGCGGAATCCGCGCCGGTGTGCTGAGCAATAACCGGAATATTGTTGCGCTGGCCCCACACCTGAAGCTGTTCCACCGCTGCCGCACGGAAGGTATCGCCCGCCGCCAGCATCACCGATTTGCCCTGCTGCTCAAACTGGCGCGCCAGCTTGCCGATGGTGGTGGTTTTGCCCACGCCGTTGACGCCAACCATCAGGATAACAAACGGCATTTTGCCTTCAATATTAAGCGGTTCGTCAACTTTTGCGAGAATTTCACCCATCTCGTCTTTCAGCAGGCCGTACAGCGCCTCGGCGTCACGCAGCTGTTTGCGGCTCGCCCCTTCGGTCAGGTTGGCGATGATCTTCCGGGTGGTTTCCACGCCCACGTCCGCAATCAGCAGCTGCTCTTCCAGCTCCTCAAACAGATCGTCGTCGATCTTTTTGCCGCGGAACAGACTGATAAATCCGGAACCTAAGTTTTCTTTGGTTTTGAGCAGGCTGCGCTTCAGGCGCGCAAAGAAACCTTCTTTGGTCGGTTTTTCCTGCTCCTGAACGATCTCTTCTTCGGCCTGCGCTTCCACCGGCACGACGATGACCGCTTCTTCAGCCGCTTCCGCCGCCAGCGCCTGGGCTTCCAGCTCTTCGTCGGTCAGCTCTGGCTCAAGGGCCGCTTCTTCTTCCACCGCCTCAACAATTTCAACGGTTTCCGCTTCGGCCTGCCACTCTTCGGCAGAAACCTCTTCAGCTTTCACCTCTTCCGGCAGCGGCAGCTCTTCGTGTTCGATAGTGGCCTGCGGCGCTTCGTTAAGGGTTTCAACGATAACCGGCTCTGGTTTTTCGCTCTCCTGAACCTGTTCAGTAACCTCAACCACCTCTTCGGCAAAGGATTCAATCTCTTCTTTGCTGTGGGCTGGCTCTTCCGCTTCGACAACCGCAGCGGTTTCGACAGGCGTTTCAGGCTGTGACGGCTCTTCTACAACCTGCTGTTCTTCGGTTTTCTGTTCTGTTTCTTGCTCTTTTTCACCGAAACCCAACCAGGAAAAGAAGCCACGTTTTTTTTGTTTTGCCATCTGCGACTACACTCCTCGCGGCGCTATATACAGGGAAGCTAAAAAAATGATGAAATAGTCTAACACTTTACTTAATTGACATCACCGCCCGCAATCGCAGGGCAATGGTTAACAGAGCTTTCCTGAGATGAAGAAACCCACCCGCGCCCCGGCCGGTCAAATTCGCATTATCGGCGGTCAGTGGCGAGGCCGGAAATTACCGGTGCCGGACAGCCCCGGTTTACGCCCCACCACGGACCGCGTTCGCGAGACGCTGTTTAACTGGCTCGCCCCGTCTATGGTAGACGCCAACTGCCTGGACTGCTTCGCCGGAAGCGGTGCATTGGGGCTGGAAGCGCTGTCGCGTTATGCCGCCAGCGCCACGCTGCTGGAGATGGAGCGCGGCGTCGCGCAGACGTTGCAGCAAAATCTGGCTACGCTAAAGGCAACCAACGCGAAAGTGGTGAATACCAACACGCTGAGCTTCCTCGCCCAACAGGGGACGCCGTTCAACGTGGTGTTTGTTGACCCGCCGTTCCGTAAAGGGCTGCTGGAAGAGACATTATCGTTGCTGGAAAAAAATGGCTGGCTGGCAGACGACGCGCTGATTTACGTTGAAAGCGAAGTGGAAAATGGCCTGCCGCCCGTTCCCGTTCACTGGGATCTGCACCGCGAGAAGGTCGCCGGCCAGGTGGCTTATCGTCTGTATCACCGTCAGGCACAAGGAGGATCCGATGCCAGTACTGATTAACGTAGGGCGCGTGCTGATGCTGGGCGTCTGGGCATTTTTGATTTTGAATCTGGTGCACCCGTTCCCGCGTCCGCTGAATATCTTTATTAACGTGGCGCTGATTTTTACCGCGTTCATGCATGCCTTGCAGATGGTGATGCTGAAAAACGGCCTGCCGAAAGATGGCCCACCGATGACCGGCTGGCAGCAGCTGCGGGTGTTTATTTTCGGCGTGTTTGAGCTGCTGGTGTGGATGAAGAAGTTTAAGGCGCAGGTGAAGAAGTAGGCCCCTCACCCTAACCCTCTCCCTGTACGGTCCGGGGACATAGTGAACACTTGTTCGGGGACATGGTAGACACTTACAACTAAGGCATAAGAACCCGTTTATGGAGTCGCTTATGCCCTGGGATGCGAGAGATACCATGTCATTACGTACCGAGTTTGTTTTGTTCGCCTCGCAGGACGGGGCGAACATCCGTTCCCTCTGCCGTCACTACGGCATTTCCCCTGCCACCGGCTACAAGTGGCTTCAGCGCTGGGTTCAGGAAGGCGCCGCCGGCCTTCAGGACCGCCCGCGCATACCGCACCATTCCCCGAACCGCTCGTCAGACGACATCACTGCCCTGCTGCGCATGGCACATGCCCGTCATGAACGCTGGGGAGCCCGCAAGATTAAGCGCTGGCTCGAAGACCAGGGACACACCATGCCTGCCTTCAGCACCGTCCATAACCTGATGGCCCGCCATGGCCTGCTGCCGGGAACGGCGCCCGGTATTCCGGCTACGGGCCGCTTCGAACACGATGCGCCGAACAGGCTCTGGCAGATGGATTTTAAGGGCCACTTTCCCTTTGGCGGTGGCCGCTGCCATCCGCTCACCCTGCTGGATGACCACTCCCGTTTTTCCCTGTGCCTGGCGCACTGTACCGATGAACGGCGCGAGACCGTGCAGCAGCAACTGGTCAGCGTGTTTGAGCGTTACGGCCTGCCGGACCGGATGACGATGGACAACGGCTCGCCGTGGGGTGACACCACCGGCACCTGGACGGCGCTGGAGCTGTGGCTGATGCGCCACGGTATCCGGGTGGGCCATTCCCGGCCTTACCATCCGCAGACGCAGGGCAAGCTGGAGCGTTTTCACCGCAGCCTGAAGGCGGAAGTGCTACAGGAGAGATGGTTCGCGGACAGCGGTGAGTTGCAGCGCGCTTTCGACCACTGGCGGACGGTGTACAACCTTGAACGGCCACATGAAGCGCTGGACATGGCAGTACCGGCCTCGAGATACCAGCCGTCTGCGCGGCAGTACCGCGCCGGCACACCCCCACCGGAGTACGATGAAGGCGTGGTGGTCAGGAAGGTGGATATCAGCGGGAAGCTGAGCATACAGGGTATCAGTCTGAACGCAGGGAAGGCCTTCAGGGGAGAGCGTGTGGGGCTGAGGGAGACACAGGAGGACGGCTGCTATGAAGTATGGTGGTACAGCACGAAAGTGGGGATGATCGACCTGAAGAAAAAGTCGATCATCATGGGTAAAGGATGTTAAAAAGTGTTCACCATGTCCCCGAACACCTGTCTACCATGTCCCCGGACTGTACAGTGGGAGAGGGCCGGGGTGAGGGGAAAATTACAGCTCCGGTTCAAATCCTTCAAACCGCGACCCTTTGTAACTCAGCGTGCCTTTCTCCCCCACCGTCAGCTGGTGGTACTGCTGCGCCTCCAGGCGGAAGGTCATCTCCAGCCCGCCGGTTTCCGGCTTAAAGCTCGCTTCATAGCGCATCGTTGTGCCCGCTGGCGTCACCTGCTGCTGGCGGGAGCGGCGGTCGTTAAGCGGCTTCTCACGCTTGTTCGTCACCACCACGCGCTTTTGCATCAGCGGCGCGGCGTCATTGTCGGCCTTCTCACGGCGCTGCTGCACGAAGCGAAACGAGGCGGCAATGACGATAATCGCCACCACGATAATGAAAAACAGCGGCATCTTGCTCATTGAAAAGTCCCATCAGATTATGCGGAATTCAGGATACCTCGCCTGCCCCGGCATTGCCAAACGCCCGCTCGCGTCACTACACTGGATCAGGAACTGATCATTCAGCCTCAACAGTTACAGGGAGTTAATATGCTTTGGTCATTTATCGCTGTCTGTTTTTCCGCATGGCTTTACGTCGATGCGTCCTACCGTGGCCCAGCCTGGCAGCGCTGGTTGTTTAAACCCGTCACGCTATTACTCCTGCTGTTGCTTGCCTGGCAGGCCCCGATGTTTAACGCCGTTAGCTATCTTGTCCTCGCGGGGCTGTGTGCTTCCCTGATTGGCGATGCCTTAACCCTGCTGCCGCGCCAGCGCCTGCTGTACGCCGTGGGGGCGTTCTTCCTGTCGCATCTGCTCTATACCATCTACTTTGCCAGCCAGATGACGCTCTCCTTCTTCTGGCCGCTGCCGCTGGTGCTGCTGGTGATTGGCGCCCTGCTGATCGCGGTGATCTGGTCGCGTCTGGAAGAGATGCGTCTCCCGGTCTGTACGTTTATCGCCATGACGCTGGTGATGGTGTGGCTGGCGGGCGAGCTGTGGTTCTTCCGTCCGACCGCTCCGGCAATGTCTGCGTTCTTCGGTGCCGCACTGTTGCTGTTGGGTAATATCGTCTGGCTGGGCAGCCACTATCGCCGCCGCTTCCGTGCGGATAATGCGATTTCCGCCGCCTGTTACTTTGCCGGACACTTCCTGATTGTGCGTTCGCTGTATATCTAAATAACGCTTGACTCTGGAGTCGACTCCAGAGTGTATGCTGCGGTTAATGAGAAAATTATCATTACCGGAGACTGCCATGTCGACTCCAGAAATACCTAAAAAAGTTCCCCAATTCTCGGCACTTAAGCTCAGCCCGGTTCCGCCAAAAGAGGACTGCTGCTGCGAGGGCGCGTGCGAAACCCGGACCGAAGCGCTGCCTGAAAACGGCAATCACTACAGCTGGGTGGTCAACGGCATGGACTGCGCGGCCTGCGCCCGCAAAGTGGAAAATGCGGTGAAGCAGGTGCCGGGTGTGAACCACGTTCAGGTGCTGTTCGCTACCGAAAAGCTGCTGGTCAGCGCCGAAAACGACGTCAGCAGACAGGTTGAAGCCGCCGTCAGCAAAGCGGGTTATACCCTGCGCAGCGAAACGACGCCCGCAGAAAAAACGTCCCCGCTAAAAGAAAATCTGCCCCTTATCACCCTCATCATCATGATGGCCCTGAGCTGGGGGCTGGAGCAGTTCAACCACCCGTTCGGCAACCTGGCGTTTATCGCCACCACGCTGGTTGGCCTGTTCCCGATTGCGCGTCAGGCGCTGCGTCTGATGAGAAGCGGCAGCTGGTTTGCCATTGAAACGCTGATGAGCGTGGCGGCTATCGGGGCGCTGTTTATTGGCGCGACGGCGGAAGCGGCGATGGTGCTGCTGCTGTTCCTGATCGGCGAACGCCTTGAGGGCTGGGCGGCGAGCCGGGCGCGCAAAGGGGTGAGCGCGCTGATGGCGCTAAAGCCGGAAACCGCCACGCGCGTGATAAACGGTACTCGTGAAACAGTCGCCATCAACACCCTGCGCCCGGGCGACGTGATTGAAGTGCCCGCAGGCGGACGTCTGCCAGCCGATGGGGTCCTTGTTACCGCCACCGCGAGCTTTGACGAAAGCGCCCTAACCGGGGAATCCATTCCGGTGGAGCGTGCGGCAGGCGAAAAGGTGCCTGCGGGCGCCACCAGCGTCGACCGGCTGGTGCTGCTGACGGTCCTTTCCGAACCGGGCGACAGCGCCATCGACCGCATCCTCAGGCTGATTGAAGAGGCCGAGGAGCGCCGCGCGCCGGTAGAACGCTTTATCGATCGCTTCAGCCGGATTTACACCCCCGCCATCATGCTGGTGGCGCTGCTGGTCACCGTCGTCCCGCCGCTGTTCTTCGGCGCGCCGTGGGAGGGCTGGATTTACAAAGGGCTGACGCTGCTGCTGATCGGCTGTCCGTGTGCGCTGGTGATCTCCACCCCGGCGGCGATTACCTCAGGGCTGGCGGCGGCGGCACGTCGCGGGGCGCTGATTAAGGGCGGCGCGGCGCTGGAGCAGCTGAGCCAGATTCAGCACATCGCCTTCGATAAAACCGGCACGCTGACCGTCGGCAAGCCGCAGGTAACCGGCGTGTATCCGCAGGACATCAGTGAAGACGCCCTGCTGACGCTGGCCGCTGCCGTGGAGCAGGGTTCCACCCACCCTCTGGCGCAGGCGATTGTGCGTGAAGCGCAGTCGCGCGGGTTGAACATCCCTCCGGCAACCGCTCAGCGAGCGCTGGTCGGGTCAGGGATTGAGGCTGTGGTCGAAGGCAAAAAAGTGCTGATCGCCGCAGCAGGCGCGTTCGCGAATCCACAGGTTGAGGCATTAGAGCAGGCCGGGCAGACGGTTGTTGCCGTGATGCAGGACGGTGTGCCGATGGGCATGCTGGCGCTGCGCGACACCCTGCGTGACGATGCGAAAGACGCCGTCGACGCGCTGCACAGGCTGGGGATACAGGGCGTGATCCTGACCGGTGATAACCCGCGCGCGGCGGCGGCGATTGCCGGTGAGCTGGGGCTGGCGTTTAAGGCCGGATTGTTGCCTGCGGATAAAGTCAGCGCGGTAACCGAGCTGAACGGTCATGCCCCGCTGGCGATGGTCGGGGACGGGATAAACGATGCCCCGGCAATGAAGGCTTCCACCATCGGCATTGCGATGGGTAGCGGCACCGACGTGGCGCTGGAGACCGCCGACGCGGCGCTGACGCACAACCGCCTGACCGGGCTGGCGCAGATGATAGATCTTGCGCGGGCGACGCGGGCCAATATTCGGCAGAACATCGGCATTGCGCTGGGTCTGAAGGGGATTTTCCTGGTCACCACGCTGCTCGGTATGACCGGACTGTGGCTGGCGGTACTGGCGGATACGGGGGCGACGGTGCTGGTGACGGCGAACGCGTTGCGGCTGTTGCGCCGTCGGTAAAAATGCCCGGTGGCGGCTACGCCTTACCGGGCCTACAACATCTCCGAACCGTAACCGTAGGCCGGGTAAGGCGTAGCCGCCACCCGGCATAAAACGGCGTCACTGCATCCCTAGCACCCCCGGCAACCACAATGATATCGCCGGGATGTATGTCACCATCCCCAGCACTACCAGCAACATACCGTAAAACGGCAGCATCGCCCGCACCACGTGCTCGATCTTCTGCTTACTTACCGCGCTCGCCACGAACAGCACCGACCCGACCGGCGGCGTGATCAGCCCAATCCCCAGGTTCACCATCATGATCATTCCGAAATGCACCGGATCGATCCCCAGCGAGTTGGTCACCGGCAGCAGTACCGGGGTCAGGATCAGGATGATCGGCGCCATGTCCATTAGCGTGCCAATCAGCAGCAGCATGATGTTGAGGTACATGAGGATCACGTATTTGTTATCGGACAGCGACGTGAAGAATTCGGTGATGCGCATCGGCAGCTGCATGTAGGTCATTACCGCGCCAAACGCCGCGGCAAAGCCAATCAAAATCATCACGATGGTGACGGTTTTCACCGTGCGGCACATCAGCTTCGGCAGTTCATTCCACTTGTAATCGCGGTAAATGAACATGGTGACGAAGAACGCCCACAGGCAGGCCACGGCGGCAGATTCGGTCGCCGTGAATATCCCGGACAAGATCCCGCCGAGGATAATCACCACCGTCATCAGCCCCCACAGGGCATCGAGCATGATTTTCAGCGCCTGCCTGAACGGGATTTTGTCCCCTTTCGGATAGCCGCGCTTGCGGGCGAAGCACAGGCAGAGCACCATCAGGCTCACGCCCAGCAGCAGGCCCGGCAGCACGCCCGCGATAAACAGCGTGGCGATGGAGACCGTTCCCCCTGCCGCCAGGGAGTAAATCACCGAGTTGTGGCTGGGCGGGATCAGGATCGCCTGCACCGACCCGCTGGCCGTCACCGCCGCCGCGTATTCGCGCGGATAGCCCTTCTTCTCCATCTCCGGGATCATCACGCTGCCGATAGACGCCGTATCCGCCACCGACGAGCCGGAAATCGCGCCGAAGAACGTTGATGCCACGATGTTCACCAGCGACAGCCCGCCGCGAATAAAGCCGACAAAAACGTACGCGAAGTTGACCAGCCGTCGGGCAATGCCCCCTTCCGCCATGATCGCCCCGGCAAGAATGAAGAACGGGATCGCCAGCAGGGTAAATTTATTCACCCCGCTGGTGATCTGGATCATCAGCGCCTCCAGCGGCAGGTCAATCCACAGCGCGCCCGCCACGGCGCTTAAGCCGACGGCGAAGGCCACCGGCATCCCCAGCGCCAGCAAAATGGCGAGGGTGAATAACAAAACAAACGCATCCATTGTTCACCCCTTAACTGTGATTGCCGATCAGCACGACCGGACGGTTTTCCTGCGAGCCAAACAGCAGGCGTTCAAGCACAAACAGGATCAAAATGGCCGACCCGACAGGTAGCGGCAGATAGCTTTCGCCGGAGGTCAGAAGCGGAAACTCCGCCACCGGCTGCTCCCACAGCTCGACGCACAGCCAGTAGCTGTACCAGCACATCAGGGCTGAAATCAGCAGCATCAGCAGATCCACCATCCGCGCGCACACTCTTTGCAGCGACGCGGGCAGGCGGTCGGTGAGCATGTTGACCGCAATATGCGACCCGGCGCGGTAGCTCACCGCCGCGCCGATAAAGGTAAACGTCACCATGCAGATAATGGCGATCGGCTCCGGCCAGGATTCGCCGCGATTAAGCACGTAGCGTGAAAAAATGCCGATGGGGATGACAATCGTCATCACCAACAGCGAAATACCTGCCACCGCCATGGCGAACAGGTACAGACGGTCCATCCACTTCAGGTAGAGTTCGGACATACGTACTCCGGTTTACTGGACGTCAGCGATGGCTTTCATCAGATCCTGATGCTTATCGCCATACTGCGCGCGCACCGGCTCTGTCGCCTTGATAAACACCGTTTTATCGATGTCGTGGAACTGCACCCCGCCGGCCTTCATTTTCGCCAGCGCCTGGTCGTTATACGCATTCCACAGCTTGCGCTGCTCGAACTGCGCTTCGCGGGCCAGCACCAGGATCTTTTGCTGTTCGTCAGCGCTGAGCTTGTCCCATTTCACTTTGGAATAGAGCAGCATTTCCGGGGTGATGAAGTGGCCGCTCAGCGTGTAGTTTTTGGCGACCGGCATATAGTTGTGGGCGATAAAGGTTGGCGGGTTGTTCTCCGCGCCGTCGATCACCCCGGTCTGCATGCCGCTGTAAACCTCGCTGACGCCCATCGCCACCGAGTTCGCCCCCATCGCTTTCAGCGTGGCCAGCGCCACCGGGCTGCCCTGCACGCGGATTTTCTTCCCTTTCAGATCGTCCGGTTTGACGATCGGCTCTTTGGTGATCAGGTTACGGGTGCCGGAATCCATCCAGCCAAGGAAGACCAGACGCGATTTCGGGTTGGCGGTGAGTTTGTCGCCGATCTGCTTGCCGATATCCCCGTCGATCACCTTGTGCATGTGGTCTTCATCGCGGAATACGTAGGGCAGCGTAAACACTTCGATATCCGGCAGAATGGCAGCCACCGGCGCCATAGAGACGCGGATCATGTCGATCGCCCCCATCTGCGCCTGCTCAATCATCTGCTTTTCATCCCCCAGCACGCCGCCGGGGAAGACCTTAATCTCCAGCTTGCCATCGGTTTGTTGTTTGAGTTTTTCACCCATGTGCTGAACCGCCACCACGTTCGGGTAGCCTTCGGGATGCACATCGGCGGCTTTGATGGTCTGGGCAGAAACGGTGCAGGCAAAAGCAGACAGGCACAGCGCGGCCAGTAACGGCTTGAGGGTCGTTTTCATTGAGTCAACTCCAGGGTAGTGAGATAAGCGTTAAAACGGTGTTTTAGTTTTTGACGCTTAAAAATTAGACTACGGCTGGAAAAGGGAGGGTGAAGCGCCTCACAAAAGCGCGAAATTTTGAAACGATGGTTCGAAATTGTGATGAGTACTTGTCGGGTGGCGGCTGCGCCTTACCCGACCTACTACACCCGTAGGCCCGTGCAAGCGAAGCGCCGCCGGGCGTCAGGCCGCACTTACCCCTTACGAATCAAATACCGGTACGGCAAGGTCTCGGTTTGCTGCGCCACCAGTTCATGTTCCATAAAGGTACAAAAGCCGGGGATATCACGGGTGGTAGCCGGGTCGTCAGCGACGATCAGCAGCGTTTCGCCGGTCTGCATGTTGCGCACGGTTTTGCGCACCATCATTACCGGCTCCGGGCAACGGAGGCCCTGAGCATCAAGCGTGTGGTCTGGGCTGGAAAACAGGTCGGTCATTTTCTTCTCGTTCAGGTAAAAACGGCTGTAGTTTACGCCCCGCTATCGCCAATGCAAACCAGGTTAACGATTGCGTGAAAATTAGCCATTGCAAAGTGTCGTCAAAGCAGTATCATGCGGCGGCTTTATTGGGTTCCCTCACCCCAAATATTAATCAAAAAGGTACAATATGAACTCCTTTACACAATCGCAGCGCGTCAAGGCGTTATTCTGGCTTTCGCTATTTCATCTGCTGGTGATCATCTCCAGTAACTATCTGGTACAGCTCCCCATCTCCATTTTTGGTTTCCATACCACCTGGGGCGCGTTCAGTTTCCCGTTTATTTTCCTCGCGACGGATTTAACCGTGCGTATTTTTGGCGCACCGCTGGCGCGGCGGATTATTTTTGCGGTGATGATCCCGGCACTGTTTGTCTCCTACGCCATCTCCTCGCTGTTTTACATGGGCAGCTGGCAGGGCTTCGAAGCGCTGACGCACTTCAACCTGTTCGTCGCGCGTATTGCCACCGCCAGCTTTATGGCTTATGCCCTGGGGCAGATCCTCGATGTCCACGTGTTTAACCGCCTGCGTCAAAACCATCGCTGGTGGATGGCACCAACGGCCTCCACGCTGTTCGGTAACGTGAGCGATACGCTGGCCTTCTTCTTCATCGCCTTCTGGCGCAGCCCGGACGCCTTCATGGCAGAACACTGGATGGAAATCGCTCTGGTGGACTACGCCTTTAAGGTGCTTATCAGCCTGGTTTTCTTCCTGCCGATGTACGGCGTGCTGTTGAATATGCTGCTGAAAAGGCTGGCAGATAAATCTGAAATCTCCGCATTGCAGGCAGGTTAAGGGTTCGCTTTATCAGTTGTGATAAGATGAACGAATGAGCCGTTATGGCCGTTTATCGAAAGGAAGAAGTCAATGCGCAATCTGGTTAAATATGTCGGGATTGGCCTGCTGGTTGTTGGCCTTGCAGCCTGTGATAACAGCGACACCAAAACGCCTGCTCAGGGCGCGTCAGCAGAAAGCAACGCCACCGGTCAGCCGGTGAGCCTGATGGATGGCAAACTCAGTTTCTCTCTGCCTGCGGACATGACCGACCAGAGCGGTAAGCTGGGTACCCAGGCGAACAACATGCACGTCTATTCCGATGCCACCGGCCAAAAAGCGGTGATTGTGATCGTCGGTGACGATACCAGCGAAGATCTGGGCGTGCTGGCCAAACGCCTGGAAGATCAGCAGCGCAGCCGCGACCCGCAGCTTCAGGTGGTCACCAACAAGTCTGTTGAACTGAAAGGCCACACGCTGCAACAGCTGGACAGCATCATCTCTGCCAAAGGCCAGACCGCCTACTCCTCCGTGGTGCTCGGCAAGGTGGACAATAAACTGCTGACCATGCAGATCACCCTGCCGGCAGACAATCAGCAGAAAGCGCAGACCGCCGCTGAAAACATCATTAACACCCTCGTGATCCAGTAATCGTTCACCAGGATGCCGTGGCCTCCGTCGCTTGCGCCGGGGGCCATTTTTTTGCCACGACTTTCAGACTAACACGCCAGACGAAGCCCATCCGGCGCACTACAATTAACACGCCCCCCGGAAAAAGGAATTCTTATGACTGCCAGCCCGCCCGACAAAGCCGGACTTCATATTTTATTAAAACTTGCCTGTTTGGTGGTTATCCTTGCGGGTATCCACGCGGCGGCGGATATCATTGTTCAGCTTCTGCTGGCGCTGTTTTTCGCCATTGTGCTCAACCCGCTGGTGACATGGTTTTTACGCCGGGGCATCAGCCGCCCGGTCGCGATTACCATTGTGGTGATGGTGATGCTGGTTGTCCTGACGGCGCTGTTCGGCGTGCTCGCCGCCTCGCTGAGCGAATTTTCCACCATGCTGCCGCAGTACAATAAAGAGCTGACGCGCAAGCTGGTCGATCTTCAGCGCATGTTGCCGTTCGTGAATCTGCATATCTCACCGGAACGGATGCTGCGTCGGATGGATTCCGAGAAGGTGATGACCTACGCCACCACGTTGATGACCGGGCTTTCCGGGGCAATGGCCAGCATTCTGCTGCTGGTGATGACGGTGGTGTTTATGCTGTTCGAAGTGCGCCACGTGCCGTATAAACTGCGTTTTGCCCTGAACAATCCTCAGATCCACATTGCCGGCTTGCACCGCGCGCTGAAGGGCGTATCCAAATATCTGGCGCTGAAAACGCTGTTAAGCCTGTGGACCGGCGTGATCGTCTGGCTGGGGCTGGTACTGCTGGACGTGCAGTTCGCGCTGATGTGGGGCGTGCTGGCCTTTTTACTAAACTACGTACCCAATATCGGCGCGGTGCTTTCCGCCGTTCCGCCGATGATCCAGGCGTTCCTGTTTAACGGTTTTTATGAGTGCATGCTGGTAGGGGCGCTGTTCCTTGTCGTGCATATGGTGCTGGGTAACATTCTCGAGCCGCGCATGATGGGCCATCGTCTGGGCATGTCGACGATGGTGGTGTTTTTATCGTTACTGATCTGGGGATGGCTGCTGGGTCCGGTGGGCATGCTGCTCTCCGTGCCGCTCACCAGCGTCTGTAAAATCTGGATGGAAACCACGAAAGGAGGCAGTAAACTCGCCATTCTTCTGGGTCCGGGTCGGCCAAAAAGCCGTTTGCCGGGATAACCGGGTGGAAAGGGTCAAAAGTGACGTTTATTCGCCAGCGCGACGACAACATTGTACGATGTGCGCAGCAAATCGCGCTGGCGAAGAAAAAGTCACAGAAACAGGTTTATCGCGGACGCGCGTAGATGAAATTTACACTTACCCTTATCGACTGGCAGGCAAGAGCGCCAGGACTCAGCGATGCCGACGAATGGCAGGCATGGTCACGCCGGTCTGACGCCATCGATCCCGCTGCACCGCTGGCGAAACTGACCGATCTGCCGATGATGACCGCCCGCCGCCTGAATTCAGGCAGCAGGCTGGCCGTCGATCTTGGCCTGATGATGCTGCGCAAACACCGCATCGATGCCGTCGTCTACAGCAGCCGTCATGGGGAGCTGGAGCGCAATTTCCGTATTCTCCAGGCCCTGGCGGCAGAACAGCCCGTTTCCCCCACCGATTTTGCCATGTCGGTACACAACTCGGCGGTCGGCAATCTCACTATCGCCGCGCGTCAGCCTGTTGTCTCTTCGTCGGTTTCCGCCGGTATGGATACCTTCCAGCAGAGCTTGTGCGACGTGCTGAGCCTGCTGCATGCGGGCTACTCCCGCGTGTTGCTGGTGGATTTCGACGGTCTGCTGCCTGATTTTTATCACGCCGGGCTGCCGCCGCAGATGCCCGTCTGGCCCTACGCGCTGGCGCTGGTGATTGAGGCGGGAAATACGCTCAGCTGTGAAACGCACGTCAACCGCACGCCTGAAGAGCCCGCGCTGCCGCAAAGCCTCCAGTTCCTGCGCCATTACCTGCGGGACGAGCGCCAGTTTACCCTGCCGGGCGAGCGCCTGCTGTGGCAATGGACGCGCCAATGAGAGGGTTACGTTCCCGCCTCGATCGGGTATGGCGGATGCTGATGACCGGATTGTGTTTCGTCCTGTTCGGCCTCGGCGGGCTGACGCTGTCGCTGGTGTGGTTTAACCTGCTGCTGATTTTCCAGCGCGACCGCACTCAACGTCGCCGCCTGGCACGCCGCACTATTTCTGCCAGTTTTCGCCTGTTCCTCGCGGTGGTACGCGGTGCAGGGGTACTGGATTACCGTTTCAACAACCTGGACGTTCTGCGCGCCGAGCGGGGCTGTCTGGTGATTGCGAATCATCCCTCGCTGCTGGACTACGTTCTGCTGGCGTCGGTGATGAACGAAACCGACTGTCTGGTGAAAAGCGCGTTGCTGCGTAACCCGTTCGTCAGCGGCGTGATCCGCGCGGCTGACTATCTGATTAACAGCGAAGCCGACACGCTGCTTGCCGCAAGCCAGCTGCGTCTGGCCCAGGGCGACACCCTGCTTATCTTCCCTGAAGGCACCCGCACCCGGGTGGGGGAAGCCATGACCCTGCAACGTGGGGCGGCAAATATCGCCGTTCGCTGCAACAGCGCCGTGCGCGTGGTGGTGATCCACTGTAGTGAACGGATGCTGGATAAACAGAGCAGCTGGTATAACGTGCCCCCCAACAAACCTGTTTTCACCGTGGATGTTCGCGAACGCATCAACATTCATGATTTTTATGATGCGAGTCAGCACGAACCCGCGCTGGCAGCAAGGCAGTTAAACCGGCATATGCAGCATCAGTTAACAACCGGTCTTCAATCTTTGTCAGGAACGAAAGATGCAAGCGCTCTATCTTGAAATTAAGAATCTCATTATCTCTACGCTGAATCTGGAAGAACTTACCCCAGAGGATATTGATACAGACGCCGCGCTCTTTGGCGACGGTCTCGGTCTGGACTCAATCGACGCCCTTGAGCTGGGTCTGGCGGTAAAAAATCAGTACGGCGTAGTGCTTTCTGCCGAAAGTGACGAGATGCGTCAGCACTTCTATTCCGTTGCCACGCTCGCGGCTTTTATCCATCAACAACGCGCCTGAGAATGACCGCTATGACAGAACAACAAACGATTTATCAGGAAGTCTCTGCGCTTCTTATTACGCTGTTTGAAATCGCCCCGGAGGATATTACCCCTGAGGCACGTCTTTACGAGGATCTGGATCTCGACAGCATTGATGCCGTCGATATGGTGGTGCACCTGCAAAAGAAAACGGGCCATAAAATCAAGCCCGAAACCTTCAAAGCGGTGCGCACGGTGCAGGACGTCGTGGACGTTGTGGAACAGCTTCAGCGCGACGCGTAACGTGCGTTCGATTCCAGTTCTTCCCGCCCTGACGGGGCTGATGCTGCTGGCATGGCCGTTTTTGATCGGCTTCGGGCTGGCGAATAATAGCCTGCACGGGATACTGCCCGTGATGGCGCTGGTGCTGCTGTTGCGCGTCTGCCAGGCCCGTCGGCAGGGCGGCCCCCTGCGTTATCTGTTCGTGAGCGTGGCGCTGGCCGGCATAGCACTTTGCGCGGCGAGCTACGTCCTGCACGCGCACCAGTGGGTGCTGTTATATCCGGTGGTGGTGAATCTGGTGATGCTGGTGGTGTTTGGCGGTTCGCTGTGGACGGCAATGCCTGTTGTTGAACGGCTGGCGCGCCTGCGTGAACCGGATCTCTCCCCCGTCGGGGTACGTTACACGCGCCGGGTTACCCAGGTCTGGTGCGGCTTTTTTATTATCAACGGGGCGATCGCGCTGTTTACCGTATTACACGCCGATATCCGTCTGTGGACGCTGTGGAATGGGATGATTGCCTATCTCCTGATGGGCACGCTGATGGCTGGCGAGTGGGTGGTGCGACAACGGGCGATGAAAAACGATGCTTAACCCTCTTCCGCTTAGCCAGTGGCTCAGTGCGCCCCGCCCTGACGACACCCCTGTCGCCTGGCAGGACGACCATCTCTGGACGCTTGGCGATCTGCGCCACGACGTCACTCAGTTGGTCGACACGCTGCGTCGTGAAGATGGCGAGCGCTGGGCGTTGTGCATCGAAAACGGTTATCTGTTTATTGTCGCGCTGCTGGCGACGCTGCATGCGGGTAAAACGCCGGTCCTCCCCGGGCACAGCCGGGCGGCGCAGCTTAACGAACAGCGGGCGCTGTTCAGCGGCGTCCTGAGCGACACCACGCTCGATTTTCAGGGGCGACAGCTGCGGGTGGCTTCCGCGCAGCGGGCAGGCCATCCCTTTTCACCGCTGCCTGCCATCGGTGAGACGCGCACGATCGAGCTTTACACCTCCGGCTCGACCGGCACGCCGCAGCGGGTAAGTAAGCCGGTGGTCAGCCTTGATCGTGAGGCTCGTCTGCTGGCGGCGCATTTTGGCGAGCGTCTGGCGGGCTGTCACGTCGTGGCTTCCGTGGTGCTGCACCACCTGTATGGCCTGACGTTTCGTGTTGTCTTACCCATGGCGCTCGGCCTGCCGCTGCATGCCAGCCTGCTCAACTATGCCGAGCAGCTCTCTGCCCTTCCCGACGATAAACGCTACCTTTTCATCAGCAGTCCGGCGTTTCTCAAGCGGCTGGACGCGTCGCTGACGCCGCCCCCCGTCAACCTGCTCGTCTCCGCCGGCGGCGCGCTGCCCTGGCAGGAGGTCGCCGCGGTTCAGGCCTGGCTCAACGTCTGGCCGGATGAAATATACGGCAGCACGGAAACGGGCGTAATGGCCTGGCGCTACCGTCAGGAGGAAAGCACGCGCTGGCAGCCTTTTCCCGGCGTGGCGTTTCACGGCGATCGCGTGATATCGCCGCTGATCCCCGAGGCGGAGGGAATCGTGCTGGATGATATCCTGCACTTCACGGCTGACGGGCAGTTCAGCCTCGTCGGGCGTCGTGGTCGGGTGGTCAAAATTGAAGATAAGCGCATTTCGCTCGATGACATTGAGCGCCGCCTGTTGGCGTTGGACGGCATCCGCGAGGCCGCCGCGCTGACGGTGACGCGCGGCGGGCGTCAGGGCATTGGCGTATTGCTGGTGCTGAATGAAGCGGTGCGTCAGCAACACGAACAGAGCAAAACAGCGCAGGAGCTCGCCTGGCGACGCGCCCTTCGCCCCTGGCTTGAACCGGTTGCCGTACCGCGCTACTGGCGGATCGTTGATGAAATCCCGGTCAACAGCATGAACAAGCGCGTGACTGCGCAGCTACAGGAGTTGTTTCATGAAGATCCCTGAAATCGGGCGCCTCCAACCCGATCCACAGCATCTGGAGATAACCTTTTATCTTGATCCTGACCTGCTCTGGTTTAAGGGACATTTCGCCGTACAGCCGCTGCTGCCGGGCGTGGCGCAGCTCGACTGGGTGATGCATTACGCCGCCGCGCTGGCGTCGGGCTACCGTTTTCACAGTATTCAGAACGTGAAGTTCGCCGCCCCGCTGTTGCCGGAGAACACGGTCACGCTGCTCCTTGCCTGGCAGCCTGAACGCCAGTTGCTGACCTTTAGCTACCAGCGCCATGCGGGTAACGAGCGCCACACCGCCAGCAGCGGGAAGATTCGCTTATGTCAGTAACCTTCCGTCCCTGCGTGCTGATCCCCTGCTACAACCACGGGGCGATGATGGCTTCGGTGCTGGCGCGCCTGGCACCTTTCGATCTGCCCTGTCTGGTGGTGGACGACGGCAGCGATGAAACCACGCGCCGCACGCTTGAAGCGCTGGCGGCGGATCGTCCGCAGATGACACTGCTGCGGCTGGCCGAAAACAGCGGCAAAGGCGCGGCGGTGATGCAGGGGCTGAAAGCCTGCGCCGATCGCGGCTTCACCCACGCCGTTCAGGTGGACGCTGACGGCCAGCACGCTATCGAGGACATTCCCAAACTGCTGGCGCTGGCCGGGCGTCATCCCGATGCGCTCATTTCCGGGCAGCCCGTTTACGATGACTCAATCCCCCGTTCGCGCCTGTACGGGCGCTGGATAACGCACGTCTGGGTCTGGATTGAAACCCTCTCCCTGCAACTGAAAGACAGCATGTGCGGGTTTCGCGTTTACCCGATAGCCCCGGTTCTGCGCCTTGCAGCAACCACGCCGCTCGGCAGGCGAATGGATTTTGATACCGAAGTGATGGTGCGCCTCTACTGGCAGGGCAACACCAGCTATTTTCTGCCCACCCGCGTGACCTATCCGCCGGACGGGGTATCCCATTTTGATGCCCTGAAAGACAACGTGCGCATCTCGTTGATGCATACCCGTCTGTTTCTCGGCATGCTGCCGCGCATTCCTTCCCTGCTGATGCGTCGCCGCTCACAGCACTGGGCGCAGCAGCAGGAGGTAAAAGGATTATGGGGCATGCGCCTGATGCTGCGCGTCTGGCAGCTGCTAGGGCGTAAGGCGTTTACCGCCCTGCTGTGGCCGGTCACCGCCGTATACTGGCTGACCGCCCGTTCTGCGCGCCAGGCGTCGCAGCAGTGGCTGGCGCGGGTTAAAACGGTGATGGCACAGCGGCAAATGCCGCCCCTCGCGCGGCTAAACAGTTTTTCCCACTTCCTGCGCTTCGGTCATGCCATGCTGAATAAAGTGGCCAGCTGGCGCGGCGAAATGAAACTCCATCGCGATCTGGTCTTTGCGCCAGGCGCGCAGGAGGCGCTGGGGCTCGACGATCCTCAGGGCAAACTGCTGCTCGCGTCGCATCTTGGCGATGTGGAAGCCTGCCGGGCGCTGGCCCAGCGCGAAGGGGCGAAAACCATCAACGCGCTGGTCTTTAGCGACAACGCCAGACGCTTTAAGCAGGTGATGGAGGAGATGGCACCGCAGGCGGGCATTCACCTGATGCCGGTCACCGACATTGGCCCGGAGACTGCGATCCTCATTAAAGAGAAGCTGGATCGCGGCGAATGGGTGGCGATCGTGGGCGATCGCATCGCCGTCACCCCGCAGCGCGGCGGTAGCTGGCGGGTGATATGGAGCGAATTTATGGGCCAGCCCGCGCCGTTCCCGCAGGGGCCGTTTATCCTGGCGTCCATTTTGCGCTGCCCGGTGGTGCTGATTTTTGCCCTCTGCCAGCAGGGAAAGCTGACCTTGCACTGCGAGCCGTTTGCCGACCCGCTGCTGCTACCACGCGGCGAACGCCAGCAGGCGCTACAGCAGACCGTCGACCGCTATGCGCAGCGGCTGGAGCATTACGCGCTCTTGTCGCCGCTCGACTGGTTTAATTTTTTCGATTTCTGGCAGCTGCCAGAGGTCAACGAGAAGGAGTAAAGGGTGCTGACCGATCCCCGCTTTACGGCTGAAGTTGAAATCACCGTTCCGTTCCACGATGTCGATATGATGGGCGTGGTGTGGCACGGCAACTACTTCCGCTACTTTGAGATTGCCCGCGAAGCGCTGCTCAACCAGTTTGATTACGGCTATCGCCAGATGAAAGCGTCCGGCTACGTCTGGCCGGTGGTGGATACCCGGGTGAAATACCGCGACGCGGTGACCTTCGAGCAGCGCATTCGCGTCCGCGCCCACATTGAAGAGGTTGAAAACCGTCTGCGCATCGCCTATCAAATCTTCGACGCGCAAACCGGGAAACGCACCACCACCGGCTACACCATTCAGGTGGCGGTGGAAGAAGCAAGCCGGGAGATGTGCTTTGTCAGCCCGGCCATTCTGTTCGAACGCATGGGGATCGCGCCATGAAATGGATAACGCTACTCGCGCTGCTGGTAAGCCCGCTGGTGAACGCGGTCACGCTGGATGAACTGCAACAGCGGTTTGCGGAGCAACCGGTAGTGCGCGCACACTTCGAACAGATCCGCACGATCAAGGATATGCCTCAGCCCCTGCGCTCGCAGGGGGAGATGCTGATCGCCCGTGACAATGGCCTGCTGTGGGATCAAAAAGCGCCGTTCCCGATGACGCTGCTGCTGGATGACAAACGGATGGTGCAGATCGTCAACGGTCAGTCGCCGCAGACCATTACCGCCGACACTAACCCGCAGATGTTCCAGTTCAACCATCTGCTGCGGGCGCTGTTCCAGGCCGACCGCAAGGTGCTGGAAGAGAACTTCCGCGTCGATTTCAAAGACCTGGGCGAAGGCCGCTGGTCGCTGGTGCTGACGCCCGTCACCACGCCGCTGGACAAGATTTTCTCCACCCTTGATTTGAAGGGCGCGATCTATCTGGAATCCATTCGCCTGAACGATAAGCAGGGCGACACGACGGATATCGCCCTCTCCCGCCACCAACTGACGCCCGCCCGCCTGACCGATGCAGAACGCCAGCGCTTTGCCGCACCGTAACGCCCTGCGCCCGGCGCTGCTGTGGGCCGCGGTATGCCTGATCCTGTTGGGCGTGCTGCTGTCGCTGCTGCCCGGCGCGCGGCTGAACAGCAGCGTGCTCGCCATGCTGCCGAAACAGACGCTCGGCGCGATCCCTCCCGCTCTCAACGACGGATTTATGCAGCGCCTCGACCGCCAGCTCATCTGGCTGGTCAGCCCCGGCAAACAGCCGGACCCGCGCGTGGCGCAGCAGTGGTTAAGCCTGCTGCAACGCAGCCAGGCGCTGAGTGTCGTAAAAGGTCCGCTGGATGCCGCCGGGCAACAGGCCTGGGGAGATTTCTTCTGGCAACACCGCAATGGCCTGGTCGATCCGGCCACCCGCGCCCGCCTGCAAAACGGCGGTCAAGCACAGGCCCAGTGGATCCTGTCCCAGCTCTACTCCGCCTTTTCCGGCGTGAGCGGCAAGGAGCTGCAAAACGATCCGCTGATGCTGATGCGCGGCGCGCAGCTCGCGCTGGCGAAAAACAGCCAGAAGATGCAGCTGATGGACGGCTGGCTGGTGACAAAAGACGCGGCCGGGAACTACTGGTATCTGCTGCACGGCGAGCTGGCGGGCTCGTCGTTTGATATGCAGCAAACCCACCAGCTGGTGACCACCCTTAACGCGTTGCAGCAGACGCTGAAAAGCCAGTATCCACAGGCGCAGCTGCTCTCGCGCGGGACGGTGTTCTACAGCGATTACGCCAGCCAGCAGGCTAAAAAAGATATTTCCACGCTTGGCGTCGCCACGGTGCTCGGGGTGATCCTGCTGATTGTGTCGGTGTTTCGCTCCGTGCGTCCGCTGCTGCTGAGCCTGCTCTCCATTGCCATCGGCGCGCTGGCGGGGACGGTCGTGACGCTGCTGCTGTTCGGTGAACTGCACCTGATGACGCTGGTGATGAGCATGAGCATCATCGGCATCTCGGCGGACTATACGATTTACTACCTCACGGAGCGGATGGTGCACGGCGCGGAACACTCGCCCTGGCAAAGCCTGGCGAAAGTACGTAACGCGCTGCTGCTGGCGCTGCTGACCACCGTCGTGGCGTATCTCTTCATGATGCTGGCCCCCTTCCCCGGCATTCGTCAGATGGCGGTGTTCGCCGCCGCAGGGTTGAGCGCCTCGTGCCTGACGGTAATGTTCTGGCATCCGTGGTTATGTCGGGGCATGCCGGTCCGCCCGGTCCCCCTGAGAGGGATGATGCAGCGCTGGCTGAACGCCTGGCGCGACAGTAAACCCCTCTCTGTCGGGCTGCCGGTAGCGCTGGCGCTGCTCTCCGCCATCGGGATCGCCAGCCTGCGGGTGGATGACGATATCGCCCGGCTTCAGGCGCTGCCGCAGGACATTCTGGCGCAGGAAAAAACCATCACCGCCCTGACCGGGCAAAATGTCGATCAGAAGTGGTTCGTGGTGTACGGCGCGTCGGCTCAGGAAACGCTGGAGCGGCTGGAGGCGTTTACCCCGGCGCTGGCGCAGGCGCAAAAAGCCGGTGAATTAACCCGCTGGCGCACCCTGCCGCTGAACTCGCTGGCGCGGCAGAACAGCGATCTGCATCTTCTGCGTAACGCCGCGCCGACGGTGATGAAAATGCTGCAAAGCACGGGGCTGAAGACCAGTGAACCGAACCTGAACGCCATGCCTGTCAGCGTGGAAGCGTGGCTCGCCAGCCCGGCCAGCGAGGGCTGGCGTTTGCTGTGGCTGACGCTGCCGGACGGCAAAAGCGGTGTGCTGGTCCCGGTCGATGGCGTCAGAAACAGCGCCGCGCTCGGCGAACTGGCCGCCCGCCATCCCGGGGTCGTCTGGGTTGACCGTAAGGCCAGTTTCGACAGCCTGTTTGCGCTCTACCGCTCGCTGCTGACGGGGCTGCTGGGCGTGGCGCTGGCGGTGATTGCCTGCGGCGCGATGCTACGCCTCGGCTGGCGAAAAGGGGTGGTGGCGCTGGTGCCGTCCGTGCTGTCGCTGGGCGGCGGGCTGGCGGCGCTGGCCGTGACGGGCCATCCGGTGAACCTGTTTTCCCTGCTGGCGCTGGTGCTGGTCCTCGGCATTGGCATTAACTACACGCTGTTTTTCAGCAACCCGCGCGGTACGCCGCTGACCTCCATGCTGGCGATTACCCTCGCCATGATGACCACCCTGCTGACGCTGGGGCTGCTGGTGTTCAGCACCACTCAGGCCATCAGCAGCTTTGGCATTGTGCTGGTGAGCGGTATCTTCACCGCGTTCCTGCTCGCCCCGCTGGCGATGCCGTCTAACAAAGAGAACTTACCATGACCCGTTTCATTCGCCTGGCGGCAGTGATGATGGCCCTGTTGCTGGCGGGGTGTAGCCATACGACGAACCGCGATGACGCGCGCCCTCAGGCCTGGCTCCAGCCCGGCACCCGCGTCACGCTGCCCCCGCCGGGCATCACGCCTGCCATCCGCGCGCAGCAGTTGCTTACCGGCAGTTTTAAAGGCCAGACCCCGTCGCTGCTGGTGATGCTGAACGCCGATGAAAATAAAGTGACGCTTGCCGGCCTCTCCTCCGTCGGGATCCGCCTGTTCCTCGCCACCTACGACGACACCGGGATCCACACCGAGCAGTCGGTTGTGATGCCACAGCTGCCGCCCGCCAGCCAGGTGCTGGCCGACGTGATGCTGAGCCACTGGCCGCTCAGCGCCTGGCAGCAGCAGTTGCCGAAAGGCTGGACGCTGAACGATACTGACACCAGACGCGAACTGCGCAACCCCGAGGGCAAACTGGTCACGGAAATTGTCTACCTGAACCGTAACGGCAGGCGCGATCCGATTAGCATTGTGCAGCACGCTTTTCACTACCACATCACCATTCAATATCTGGGTGACTGAGATGATTTACCTTTCTGCCGTTGGCATGGTCAACGCGCTCGGCAACTCGGCTGATGAAATAGCGGCGAACCTGATCGCTGGTGTGGCCCCCGGGATGCGCCAGCGTGCGGGCTGGCTACAGGGCTTACCCGAGGCCGTGCTGGGGGGCGTGGAGGGTGAACTTCCCCCTGTCCCCGGGTCTTTTTCTGCGCATCGCAGCCGCAACAACCAGCTGCTGCTGGCGGCGCTGGCGCAAATCCGGCCCGCCGTCGATGCGGCCATTGCGCGCGTGGGGCGCGACCGCGTGGCGGTTGTGCTGGGCACCAGCACCTCCGGGCTGGACGAGGGTGATGAGTACGTGCGCCGCGCGCAGAACGGCGAGCGCAGCCCGCAGTGGCAATATCCGCAGCAGGAGCTGGGCGATCCGTCGCGCTTTCTCGCCCGCTGGCTTGCGCTGGACGGCCCGGCGTATACCATCTCAACCGCCTGCTCCTCCAGCGCGCGGGCGATCATCAGCGGTCGGCGCCTGATTGACGCCGGGCTGGTGGACGTCGCCATCGTCGGCGGGGCCGACAGCCTGAGCCGCATGCCGGTCAACGGCTTCAACAGCCTGGAGTCCTTCTCCCCGACCCTGTGCGAACCGTTTGGCCGCCACCGTCGGGGGATCACCATTGGCGAAGCGGCGGCACTGATGGTGCTGACCCGCGAGCCGGGCGAGGTTGCGCTCCTGGGCGCGGGGGAATCCAGCGATGCGTACCATATTTCCGCCCCGCATCCGCAGGGGGAAGGGGCGATCCGCGCCATCAACCAGGCGCTGAACGAGGCGGGCATGACGGCGGCGGACGTCGGTTATATCAACCTGCACGGCACCGCCACGCCGCTGAACGATCGCATTGAGGCGCAGGTGATCCACGATCTCTTTGGCGACCGCGTGCCGTGCAGCTCCACGAAACATCTTACCGGCCACACGCTGGGCGCCGCGGGGATCACCGAGGCAGCCCTGAGCTGGCTGATCCTGACCCGAGACCTGCCGCTGCCGCCGCAGGATTTTTCCCGCTACGCGCCGGACGACACCCTGCCCGCCTTCGGCCTGCTGCATCAGAGCGCACCGCTGAATAAACCGGCGATCCTGTCAAACTCCTTCGCGTTTGGCGGCAACAACGCCAGCCTTCTGCTGGGGAGGGTATGATGCGCTACTTACCTCCCGGGGATTATCTTCCTCACGACACGCCGATGCTGCTGCTTGAGAGCGTGGAAAGCGTTACCGATGACCGCGCCGTTTGCAGCGTGACGGTGAACGATCGGGGCGTTCTGGCTCCGTTTCTGGACGCGGACGGCAACCTGCCTGGCTGGTTTGCGCTGGAGCTGATGGCCCAGACCGTGGGCGTCTGGTCTGAATGGCACCGGATGCAAAAAGGGCTGCCGCACTGTGCGCTGGGTATGGTGCTGGGCGCGCGCGAGCTGGTGTGCGACGCCGGGCATTTTGCCGCAGGCAGCACGCTGATCATCACCATCGAACGTCTGATGCAGGATGAACGCTTTGGCAGCTTCGAGTGCGCCATTCATGCGGATAGTGTCTCCCTCGCCACGGGCCGCGTGAACACCTTCCAGCCGAGCGAGGACGAATTAACCACACTTTTCAACCAGGGAACACCATCATGAGATCCGTACTGGTCACCGGCGCCAGCAAAGGCATTGGCCGCGCTATCGCCCTTCAGCTTGCGGCGGACGGTTTCACCGTCGGCGTGCATTACCATCGTGATGAAGCGGGCGCGCAGGAGACGCTGGAAGCGATTGTCCAGGCAGGCGGCGCGGGCCGTTTACTCACCTTCGACGTGGGCAACCGCGAGCAGTGCCGCACGGTGCTGGAACAGGAGATCGCTGACCACGGCGCGTGGTATGGCGTGGTCAGTAACGCCGGTATTACCCGCGACGGTGCTTTTCCGGCGCTCAGCGACGATGACTGGGACAGCGTGATCCACACCAATCTCGACAGTTTTTATAACGTCATTCATCCCTGCATTATGCCGATGATCGGCACCCGCAAGGGCGGGCGGATCATCACCCTGTCGTCGGTGTCAGGCATTATGGGCAACCGTGGGCAGGTGAACTACAGCGCGGCGAAAGCCGGGATCATCGGCGCCACCAAAGCGCTCGCCACCGAGCTGGCAAAACGCAAAATCACCGTCAACTGCATCGCGCCGGGGCTGATCGATACCGGCATGATCGAGATGGACGAAGCTGCGCTGCACGCGGCGATGTCGATGATCCCGATGCAGCGTATGGGCCAGGCCGAGGAGGTCGCCGGGCTGGCGAGTTACCTGATGTCGGATAAAGCAGGCTATGTGACGCGTCAGGTGATTTCGATTAACGGAGGCATGCTATGACCCGCCGGGTAGTGATTACGGGCATGGGCGGCGTCACCGCGTTCGGCGAGGACTGGCCGACCATCTCGCGCCGTCTGCGCGAGTATGAAAATGCGGTGCGTACCATGACGGAGTGGCAGGCGTATGACGGCCTGCAAACCCTGCTCGCCGCGCCGATTGAAAACTTCACTCTCCCCGCTCACTATACCCGTAAGCGCATTCGCGCCATGGGCCGGGTGTCGCTGCTCTCTACCCGCGCCACCGAGCTGGCGCTGGAGCAGGCGGGACTGATCGACGACGCGGTGCTGACCAACGGTCAGACCGGCATCGCCTACGGCTCGTCGACCGGCAGCACCGGGCCGGTCAGCGAGTTTGCCTCTATGCTCACCGAAAAGCACACCCACAACATCACCGGCACCACCTACGTGCAGATGATGCCGCACACCACGGCGGTGAATACCGGGCTGTTCTTTGGCCTGCGCGGACGGGTGATCCCCACCTCGAGCGCCTGTACCTCTGGCAGCCAGGCGATTGGCTACGCCTGGGAAGCGATTCGTCACGGCTACCAGACGGTGATGGTGGCAGGCGGCGCGGAAGAGCTGTGCCCGTCGGAAGCGGCGGTTTTCGATACCCTGTTTGCCACCAGCCAGCGTAACGACGCGCCAAAAACCACGCCGTCGCCGTTTGACGTTCAGCGCGATGGCCTGGTGATTGGCGAAGGGGCGGGCACGCTGGTGCTGGAAGCGCTGGATCACGCCAGAGCGCGCGGGGCGACAATCTATGGCGAGATCGTGGGCTTTGCCACCAACTGCGATGCGGCGCACATCACCCAGCCCCAGCGTGAAACCATGCAGGTGTGTATGGCGCAGTCGCTGGCGATGGCGGGCCTTGGCCCTCAGGAGATTGGTTATATTTCTGCCCACGGCACGGCAACCGATCGCGGGGACATCGCCGAGAGTCAGGCGACCGCCGCCATTTTCGGCGACAGCGTGCCCATCTCATCCTTAAAGAGTTATTTCGGCCATACCCTGGGCGCCTGCGGCGCGCTGGAAGCCTTGCTGAGTCTGCACATGATGCGGGAGGGCTGGTTCACGCCAACGCTCAATTTAAGACAACCGGATGAGCAATGCGGCGCTTTAGATTATATTATGGGGGAAACCCGCCCGATTGATTGCGAATTTATTCAGAGCAATAACTTTGCCTTTGGCGGCATCAATACCTCGATAATCATTAAACGCTGGGCGTAACTATGTACCAGTTTGTACTGGGAAAGATCTCCACCCTTAGCGCGGACCCGCTGGCGTCAACGCTCGCAGACATGGCACCTCAGGGTGCACGACACGCTTCCTGGCTTGCAGGCCGGACGCTGCTCGCCAGAACCTTATCCCCGTCACCGCTTCCCGAGATAATTTACGGCGAGCAGGGAAAACCGGCCTTCGCTAACGGCCATCCTCTGTGGTTTAACCTGAGCCACAGCGGGGACGACATTGCCCTGCTGATGAGCGATGAAGGTGAAGTGGGCTGCGATATCGAAGTGATCCGCCCGCGGGAAAACTGGCAGGCGCTGGCGAATGCCGTTTTCAGCCTCACCGAACATGACGAGCTGGAACGTGAAGCGCCGGAAGAGCAGCTTTCCGCATTCTGGCGCATCTGGACGCGCAAAGAGGCAATCGTCAAACAGCGTGGCGGCAGCGCGTGGCAGATTGTCAGTATTGACAGCACCGCCCAGACCCTCCCGGTCAGTCAGCTACGCTTCGGCTCGCTGAGCCTGGCGGTCTGTACCCCTACGCCTTTCACCTTAACGGCGGAAGCGGTTACTTACTCCGGTATTTCTGCGGCATAAAAATGACCAGCACACCGAGTATAATCAAGCCGACGCCCGCCAGCCCGCGCCAGGAAAAGTATTCTCCCCAGCCGGGCAGTAAAATTGCAGCACTCCACACCAGGATGTAACTGAGGCTCAGCAAGGCATACGCTTTGCTGAGCGCCATACGATGCAATGCCAGATACCAGCAGCCCATTGAGGCGCAATAGCCTGTCAGCCCCAGCATCAGCGCGCCCGTACCGGGGGCTATATGCCAGAGGGCTGCCCAGAAAGCGTCGCTCATCGGGGGCAGCGTCACCATCGCATGACGCAGCAGCAGCTGCGCCACGCTGACTAACACTACGCTGCATAACGCCCAACACGCACCGTTCACAGGCTTCCTCCCAGCAAAATAACCCCGACGATAATCAACCCGACGCCCAGCCAGTGACGTAGCGGGACAGGCTCATGCCAGACGATTTTTGCCGCCAGCGTTACCCAGACAAAGTTAAGGCTCAGCATGGGGTACGCCACCCCGACGGGCAGATGCTGCAATACCACCAGCCAGGCAACCATCCCGCCACCCAGCATCAGCAGGGCCAGCCCAAGCCACAGGGCGACCTGCTGACCGCCGCCTGCCCGTGTCGCCTGTTTCTGGCACAGTTGACCTGCGCAGCTCAACAGGCTTGCCAGCACCAGCCAGATCCAGGCCATCACTGCGGCAGATATTGCAGGTAAGCCAGACGCCCCTGAATCGTCAGGTTGTCCGGTTTTGGCAGCCCGGCGCGGGCCAGGTCGTCGTTTTTCGACAGCAGGATCACCAGCGACACCGGTCCCTGCTGACGATGCGCTTCAAGCCAGTGCGCGATATCATCTTTGCTCACAAAACGCCCCTTAGCGTCCGGATAATCCAGGCCATATTTCAGCTCACCGCTCTGCCCATACAAAATGATGTCATTACGCTGAAGCTCCCACGCCAGCCCGGAGGCTATACCAACGTTGTTCGCCAGGACGAATTTACTCATCTGCAATGGCTCGCGAACGGAATCCACCAGCGACTGCGGCTGTTTGGAATCCACTACCCGGTCCGGGATCGCAAAACCCACCAGCAGGGCCAGCCCGGCAGGGCAAAGCGCCGCCAGCCACCAGCGCTGCGGATTTTTAAGGGTAAACCAGCCCACCGAGGCCCAGACCAGAAACGCCACCACGGCACAGAAGACTTTGTACAATTCGACCGGTGTCCAGACTGGATGTTTAGCAAGCCCCCATGGCGATACCACCAGCGCCGCCAGCATGCCAAGCACGCCAAACGCGATATTGATCCCACCGTTAATACGTAACGCTTTTTCGGCGACGGTGCAGGCGTAGCGCGCCATCAGGATCGCCAGCGGCGCAAAGCACGGCAGGATATAGGTCGGCAGCTTGCCTTTGGCGATGCTGAAGAACAGCAGCGGCATCACTATCCAGCCCAGCAGATAAAGCCCCGCCCTCTCGTTTTCTCTGTCTCGCCATCCCAGGCGCAGCGAGCCCGGCAGCATCGCCAGCCACGGCAGACTTCCCGCGATGAGGAACGGCAGATAGTACCAGAACGGCGCTTTATGCTGGGCATCGCTCCGGGCAAAGCGCTGGATATGCTCCACCCAGAAGAAGTAACGCCAGAAATCCGGCTCACGCTGAGCAATCGCCAGCCCCCAGGGCAGGACGATAAGTACGCAGCTGAGGATCGCCAGCCAGCCGAAAACCAGCACCTCCTTCCAGCGTCGTTGCGCAATCACCCACGGCAGCACGCCAATCACCGGTACCGCCAGCGCCAGGAAGCCTTTGGTCATGACGCCCATGCCGCAGGCCAGCCCCAGCAGAATGTAGCCCCCCGCTTTTCCGGCTATCGTTTTCGCCTGCGAAGCCAGCCAGAAGCTGCACATAGCCGCCACCAGCCAGAGGGTGATAATGGGATCCAGCACGGCGTAGGTGCCGATGCCATAGACCAGGAACAGGGTTAAGAAGATCAGGCCGGAGAAGATCGCCACCCGCTTATCCTGCCAGAGACGCCAGGCCAGCCAGATCACCAGCAGCGCCGTCAGCCCGGTGCAGAATATCGCCCCCGCGCGAACGGCAAAATTGGTGTGTCCAAATAGCCATTGCCCGATGCTGTTCACCCAGTAACCGGCAATGGGTTTTTCAAAGTAACGCAGCCCGAGGAAATGCGGGACCACCCAATCGCCTGAGGCCAGCATTTCGCGGCTGATTTCCGCATAGCGCGTTTCATCAGGCTGCCATAACAGGCGAAGGTTGACCGGAAGGAGGTAGTAAACGACAAACAGGGCGATAAGCGTCAGGCCATAGCGGGTTGTTTTCATAGTGCCGGGCTCACGGTTTGTTGATAGCCAAGCCAGCCTTCCCGGCCAGCCATTTCACGACGGACGATTTTTCCCAGGGGCAGCGTGCCAGGATCCTCCGGCAACAGCTGGCTTAACGGGCAGAACTGAATGCCCTCCTGCGCCGCCAGCGCAAGCAACGCGTCAAAATCCTGCTGATACGCAATGCCTTCCACTTCGGCATGGATGGTATAAACCGGCGTACCGGCATCGCGGTGCATCGCATCCAGAATGTAACGGTTAAACCTGTCGGCACTCACCTCGCGCCCGACCACTTCATCCCACGTCGGAAGGGTGACCGGAATCTGCACCGTGCCGGTTCGGTTTTCCCCCAGCAGCGGTAAAAACGGTCCGGTGCCCCGGCAATCGCTGTTGTAGCGAAAGGCGAAGCGCTCTTTGGCCTTCACCACGCGCTGGTCGGCCCGCCATCCCGCCACGGCGGAACAGCGCACAGGCTGGCCGGTAATGGCTTCCAGCTCCAGCACGCCGCGCTCAACCTCACGCGCCAGGCGGGGGATATCCCACACGCCCGCCCAGGCCTGCCAGGCATGATGATCCCAGGCGTGCAGCCCCACTTCATGATGCTGCGCGGCCTTGCAGATGATCGCTTCATTTTCCGCGCCGATGCGCCTGCCGGGCCATGCGGTTCCGGCCAGCAGGATATCCCAGCCGTAGAGCGATGCCGCGCGCGAGCGCAGCATTTTGAACAGAAAGGCCGGTTTAACCAGACGCCACAGATGACGCCCCATGTTGTCTGGCCCGACGCTGAAGAAAATGCTGGCACGCACGTCGTGCTTGCTCAGCAGTTCCAGCAGCCGCGGCACACCCTCACGCGTGCCGCGAAAGGTGTCGACGTCAATGCGTAAACCGACCTTTTTCATGATGCCTGTTCCGACAGCTCCACGGTGCGCAGGAAGAAGTCGAGCGTTTCATCAATGGTCTGCTCCATCTTCACCGTCGGCGTCCAGTTCAGGCAGCGCTTCGCATTGCGGATGCTCGGCTTGCGGTGCTCAACGTCCTGATAACCCTTGCCGTAGTAGCTGCTGCTCTCCACTTCGCGGAAACCGGCAAACGGCGGGAACTGGCTGCGCAGCGGGTGACGTTCAAAGCTTGCCAGCAGCATTTCCGCCAGCTCGCGGATGCTCGCTTCGTTGTCCGGGTTACCGATGTTGATGATCTCTCCGTTACAGCGGCCGTCTTTGTTTTCGATGATGCGGAACAGCGCTTCAATACCGTCGCTGATATCGGTGAAGCAACGTTTCTGTTTGCCACCTTCAATCAGCTTAATGGGCGAACCTTCCACCAGGTTGAGGATCAGCTGGGTGATGGCGCGGGAACTGCCGATACGCGCGGCGTTCAGGTTGTCCAGGCGCGGCCCCATCCAGTTAAACGGACGGAACAGGGTAAAGCGTAGCCCCTCTTTCTCGCCGTAGGCCCAAATCACGCGATCCAGCAGCTGCTTGGAGACGGAGTAGATCCAGCGCTGCTTGTTAATCGGCCCGACCACCAGACTAGAGGTGTCTTCATCGAAGTTATTGTCGGTACACATGCCGTACACTTCCGACGTCGACGGGAAGATGATGCGCTTATCGTATTTCACGCAGTCGCGGATAATCTTCAGGTTCTCTTCGAAATCGAGTTCGAACACGCGCAGCGGGTTACGGGTGTATTCAATCGGGGTGGCAATCGCCACCAGCGGCAGCACCACGTCACATTTTTTGATGTGGTACTCGATCCATTCGGAATGGATGCTGATGTCCCCTTCAACGAAGTGGAAACGGGGATTAGTGAGGAATCGACCGATCGCATCGGATCCGATATCGAGACCGTAGATCTCGTAATTGTCGTCTTCCAGCAGCCGTTCGGTCAGATGGTTACCGATAAACCCGTTTACGCCGAGGATTAAGACGCGCGTGCGGCGTTTGATCGCCACCACCGGCGCGCTGGTGATCAGCGCCCCCGCCACCAGCCCCAGAGACTGCGCCAGCTGTGCCCCCTGCACGTACAGCCCGTTGTCCGTTTGTCCGGTGACGATCTCCAGCGCCTGCTCGCCGCAGCTCACAATCAGCGGAGAGACGGAGATGACGGTGCCCGGTTTTGCCGCCGGAATGTCCTCACGCACGCGGGATTTCCAGACGATAAATTTACTGACCCCGGCGAAGCTGTACGCGCCCGGCCACGGGTCGGTCACGGCGCGCACCAGGTTATGCAGCTGACGCGCCGGTTTCGCCCAGTCCAGACGCCCGTCCTCCGGCGTGCGGCGACCAAAACTGCTTGCCTTGCTTTCGTCCTGCGCGGTTTCGGTAAAAGTCCCCTGACGGATCGTCGGCAGCGCGTCGCGAAGCAGGCTTTGCGCGGCGATGCAGAGCTTGTGGTGCAGCTCCAGCGCCGTTTCATCAGCGCCAATGCCCACTTTCAGCTGTGCCACGATACCGCCCGCATCGGCACGGCGTACCATTTTGTGCAGCGTTACGCCGGTTTCCGTTTCACCGTTAACCAGCGCCCAGTTCAGCGGCGCACGGCCACGGTAGGCAGGCAGCAGCGAGCCGTGCAGGTTAAATGCGCCTTTTGTCGCCACGCTCAGGATGTCGTCGCAAAGCAGATTGCGGTAGTAGAAAGAGAAAATCACGTCCGGCGCAAGCTTCTGAATACGATCCACCCACAGCGGATGGTTCACATCGTCCGGGGCGTAAACCGGAATACCGTGTTCAGCCGCAATACGCGCCACCGAGCCGAAGAAGTGGTTTTCCCCGGCAACATCCGGATGGGTGAAGATGGCGGTAATGTCGAAGCCTGCGTCCAGCAAGGCTTGCGTGCCCGTGCACCCCATATCGTGATAGGCAAAGACGACGGTTTTCATGGGTGGTTTTCCTCTTGAGATGCCAGGTGCTCCTGACGGACAACACGTTGAATAAAATAGCGCGGACGCGCGCGAACATCGTTGTAAATACGGCCAATGTACTCACCCAGCAGACCCATACCGATGAACTGGGCGCCAATGAACGTGAACAGCACGGCAAACAGCATAAAGACCCCTTCCGCCGCCCACTGGGGACCAAAGACCAGCCGCAGAACGACCAGCAGAACGGAAAGCGCAAACCCGGCCAGCGCGATAACGCTGCCGAACACGCTCAGCAGGCGCAGCGGCGTGGTGGTCAGGCAGGTGATCAGGTCGTACATCAGGTTGATGAGACGCATAAAGCTGTACTTTGACTCCCCGTGCTCGCGCTCGGCGTGCAGCACCGGGATCTCCGTCGCTTTACGGGCAAAGATGTTCGCCAGAATCGGAATGAAGGTGCTGCGCTCATGGCAGTGCAACATGGCGTCGACGATGTGGCGGCGATAGGCGCGCAGCATGCAGCCGTAGTCGCCCATCGCTTTACCGGTGGTGCGCTGGATCAGACGGTTGATGGTGCGAGACGCCAGCTTACGGAACAGGCTGTCCTGGCGGTTTTGCCGCACGGTGCCGACCACGTCGTAGCCTTCGTCGGCTTTGGCGACCAGACGCGGGATCTCTTCCGGCGGGTTTTGCAGATCAGCATCCAGGGTAATCTCCAGATCGCCCGTAACGTGGCTGAACCCGGCCATAATTGCCGAGTGCTGGCCGTAGTTACGGTTGAGCAGTACGGCAACAATGTGGCTGCCCTCCGCTTGCGCGGCGTCGGTCAGCATCCGCGCGGAGTCGTCGCTGCTGCCGTCGTCAACCAGCAGAATTTCATAAGCTTTGCCGAGCGTCTCGCAGGCGGCAGTCGTGCGGCGGATGAGTTCCGGCAGGCTCTCCTGCTCGTTATAGACCGGGATCACCACGGAAACTTTTTGTACAGGCGGCGCACTGAACATATCAATGTCCTGCAAGCTGATGGAGCGCGGTAATGACGCGGGTTGTGTCGTCATGGGTCATGTCCGGGAAAAGAGGGAGAGAACAAATACGCGCGCTGTTCCATTCAGAGTTCGGAAGCGACACATCAGGGAAACGCTCGCGGTAGTATTTTTGCGTATGTGCCGCACGGAAATGCAGGCCCGTACCGATGCCCTGCTCCTTCAGCGCGGCCATCAGGGCATCACGCGAGAGGCCGCACCGGGCCTCATCCACGCGAATGATAAACAGGTGCCAGGCGTGCAGATGCGGCCAGGACGGAATGCACAGCGGCTGGAAAGGGGTATCCGAGAGTTCAAGCAGGTAGCGGTCGGCAATGTCGCGACGGCGCCTGTTGGCTTCGCCCAGCTTGCCGAGCTGCACCAGCGCCAGCGCGGCGTTGATATCCGCGAGGTTGTATTTAAAACCCGGGGTGATGACCTCGGCCTGCGGCGCGCGGCCATGGGTTTGGCGGTCATAGGCATCAACGCCCAGACCGTGGAATTTCAGGCTACGGATGTTTTGCGCCAGCTGCTCGTCATCCGTCACCACCAGCCCACCTTCGGCGCAGGTCATGTTTTTGATGGCATGGAAGGAGAAAATTGCGGTGCCCCGCCAGCCCACATGACGGCTGTGGTAGTACGTTCCGGCGGCATGGGCCGCGTCTTCAATGACAGGAATACCGTGACGTTCACCGACGGCGCGGATGGCGTCAATATCGCACGGCGCACCCGCATAATGAACCGGCACAATGGCTTTGGTGCGAGGCGTAACGGCGGCGTCGACCGCTTCAGGCGTCACCATCAGCGTGTCTCTGTCGACGTCGATCATCACCGGTATGGCACCCAGCAGCACGATCATATTCAGCGTCGATACCCAGGTCAGGGAGGGCGTAATCACCTCATCGCCGGGACCAATCCCCATCGCCATCAGGGTGACGTGCATCCCCGCCGTGGCAGAGGAGACGGCAATCGCATGACGGTTTCCCGTCAGCGTACAGAACGCCTCTTCAAGCATCTGATTTTTCGGCCCGGTGGTGATCCAGCCGGAGGTTACTACCTCCTGTACCGCGGCGATTTCCTCCGCGCCCATTGAGGGCCGGGAAAAAGGCAAAAAATCACGCATTATTAATTTCCTTGAGTTATGCATGGCAACTTTTTGATATTAACCAAATGCCGATTCGTTTATTTCAACGAACCATAAACTCATCTCAAGGTAACGTTCATTTCTTAGGGAAAAATTAAGATGGTGATAAAAAGGAGGGGTGAATTTATATAAATTCATTATTAAACAATAGTTTAAGTAATTATGAATTATTTATTATGTGATTCCGCTCACCGTATTAAAGTCAATTATCTAAACCAAACATCAACAAATAAAAAAATCCCCGACCATTTCCAATAAATATGAAATGAGTCGGGAACTTTTCTTTTTAGTTAATTGTCGCGCTTATTTTAAATTATCAGGAAAGTTTTTTGGCAACTCGCTGGCCGCGCACGCAATAACGCTGTCGTCATTCGCACCGCAGTCGCGCACGAAGGTGATGGTGGCAAATTCATCAATCACTTCGGTTGGATACGCTGGCCCGGCATCACGGTAGCTATTCATCAGTGGAATGTGATCGTTCTGGAAGCAGACGGTTTTTTCCGGATTATTCATGACCCAGCGCGGGAAGAAGATGGTGCCGTGGAACAGGCTGTCTCCCAGGTTCACGATCAGGCTCACGTCGGTACCGGTTGGCTCCGTCCAGGAAATTTTATAGATGCTCTCCCCAACACGAACAATGTAGGCCTGCTGATCTTTCACCCAACGGTTGCCCACCAGACCGCTGTGAATACGGTAGTCCAGGGTGTTTTCGTTTTTAACGTAAATTTCGTAGTTCCAGCCATTATCGTAGGTATATACCAGATGTTTGCCGACGAAGCCGCTTAAATCATGTTTATCGAAGGTGCTCATACGATGTCTCCTTTGTTTTGATGAGACGATCTTATTCCTTCAAAAAACGAATGAATAACGCTATGTTTGAATCAAATTCATCCAAAATTTAGATTAATTATGCACAAGACGACGCTCGAACAGTGGGCCTTGCTGGAGAGAGTCATCGAGGCTGGCAGCTTCGCTAAGGCGGCGGAAGAGACCCACCGCAGCCAGTCCTCGGTCAGCTATAACCTGTCGCTGTTGCAGGAGCGGCTGGGCGTGGCGCTCCTGATGACAGAGGGACGGCGTGCCGTGCTGACACCGGCGGGTGAGCTGTTGCTGAATCAGGTTAAACCGCTGCTGAAAGCCTTCGCCTATGTTGAAACGCGCGCTGCGACCCTGCGCAGCGGGATGCGAACCCGTATCGACCTGATGGTAGACAGTATTTTTCCGCGCAGCCGGCTGTTCGCGATTTTGCGCCAGTTTCAGCAGCTGTACCCGCAAACGCAGGTGCGGCTTACCGAGGTGCTGGAAAACAGCCGCGCGGATGCGCTCAATGATGAAGCCGACGTGATGGTCTTAACCCGCCGCCAGGACATTACCGGCCTGGGCGAATGGCTGATGAATATCGATTTTGTTGCCGTCGCGCATCACGCTCACCCGCTGTTTGCGCTGGATACACCGCTTAACGACGAGATGCTACGACCGTGGCCGCGCATTCAGATCGCAGACAGCCAGCCAACCGCTCACCCCACCGGGGAGTCGTGGACCTTCTCCACCATCGATGCCGCGATCGAAGCGGTGATGTATCAGGTTGGATACGGCTGGTTACCGGAAGAACGCATTCAGACCCCGCTCCAGCAGGGCATCCTTAAAACGCTGCCGCTCAGCCACGGCGTACGTCGCGCCACGCCGCTGCACCTCATCGTCAAACGCTCCCTCAGCCCGCTGGACGAGCAGGTTGAGACGCTGTTGCGCCTTTTTAAACAGGAGCCGTCATCGTCAAGTGCTACGCTTTAAGTTTTGAACCATAAGATGACAAGGAGCGAATGATGAAAATTGATTTAACGGGGAAAGTAGCGCTGGTGACCGCGTCCACCGGCGGTATTGGGTTTGCCATCGCCCGCGGGCTGGCGGAGAGCGGTGCGGAAGTGATCGTGAACGGGCGCAGCGTCGACTCGGTGAACAAAGGCATTCAGGCGCTACAGCAGGTGGTGCCTGGCGTACAGGTCCGTGCCGCCATCGCCGATCTGAGCTCGCAGGAGGGCGTTGACGAACTGCTCAGGGTTGCCACGCACGTCGATATTCTGGTGAATAACGCCGGGATCTATGGCCAGCAGGATTTTTATTCCACCGACGACGAGACCTGGGAACGCTACTGGCAGACCAACGTGATGTCCGGGGTGCGCCTCTCTCGTGCCCTGTTGCCCGGCATGGTACAAAAGGGCTGGGGTCGCGTGGTGTTTATCTCGTCAGAATCGGCCTGCAATATTCCTGCGGATATGATCCACTATGGCGTGACAAAAACCGCCCAGCTCTCGCTGGCGCGCGGTCTGGCGAAGTTCGTGGCAGGCAGTGGCGTGACGGTGAACAGCGTGCTGCCGGGCCCGACAATGTCGGACGGTTTTGCCGCGATGATGAAAGACGAGATCGAAAGAACCGGTAAATCGCTGGAACAGCTGGCGAAAGAGTTCGTGATGGCGAATCGCCCCAGCTCGGTGATCCAGCGCGCCGCCACGGTGGAAGAAGTGGCAAATATGGTGGTATATGTCTGTTCCATGCAGGCCTCCGCGACTTCCGGCGCGGCGCTGCGCGTTGACGGCGGCGTGGTGGATGACATTGTTTGACCCGTCAGGCCACAGGTTCAGGAAAAAATGCGACCAGATATAAGGACTGTGAAGGTAAAGCAGGTAAACTAGTGAACAGAATGTGTATTTCAGCTAAGACGTATTTATGACCAATATGATTGCCGACGAAGCCGTGGCGAAGTCCAGCGTGCTCTCTGTCTTTGACTTTGATGGTACGTTGACGCACCACGACAGTTTTATCCCGTTCCTGCGCTTTGCCTTTGGCAAGCGCTACTTTGCTGGCCGACTGGTGCGCATGGCCCTGCCTACGCTGCACTGTGTGCGCCGCAAGCTGACGCGAGATGAGCTGAAAGAGGTGTTGATTAAAACCTTCCTGACGGGGGTGGATGAGCACTGGTTACGTCAGCAGGCGGAAGCCTTCTGTGAAAAATACTGGAACAAGCTGATGCGCCCGGAAGGTGTGCTGGCCGTCGCCAACGAGGTCAATTCCGGTGCGGAAGTGACGATTTGCTCTGCTTCCCCGGCGCTGGTATTGCAGCCGTGGGCCGATAAGCTCGGCATTAAGCTGATTGGCACGCAGCTGGAAGTGAAAGACGGCAAGCTGACCGGGCGGATCACCGGCCACAACTGCCGTTGTGCCCAGAAGGTGGCGAGGCTGGAGAAGGTGTATGGGGATTTGAACGCGTATCACCTGCGCGCCTGGGGCGACACGCGTGGCGACCACGAGTTGCTGGCGGCGGCGCAGGATCCGCACTGGCGGCATTTTCATCATCCGAGCAAGCGCCGAAATTCACCAATTAAGGGTTAGGTGCGGCCCGGTGCCCTCACCCCGGCCCTCTCCCACTGTACGGTCCGGGGACATAGTGAACACTTGTTCGGGGACATGGTAGACACTTACAACTAAGGCATAAGAACCCGTTTATGGAGTCGCTTATGCCCTGGGATGCGAGAGATACCATGTCATTACGTACCGAGTTTGTTTTGTTCGCCTCGCAGGACGGGGCGAACATCCGTTCCCTCTGCCGTCACTACGGCATTTCCCCTGCCACCGGCTACAAGTGGCTTCAGCGCTGGGTTCAGGAAGGCGCCGCCGGCCTTCAGGACCGCCCGCGCATACCGCACCATTCCCCGAACCGCTCGTCAGACGACATCACTGCCCTGCTGCGCATGGCACATGCCCGTCATGAACGCTGGGGAGCCCGCAAGATTAAGCGCTGGCTCGAAGACCAGGGACACACCATGCCTGCCTTCAGCACCGTCCATAACCTGATGGCCCGCCATGGCCTGCTGCCGGGAACGGCGCCCGGTATTCCGGCTACGGGCCGCTTCGAACACGATGCGCCGAACAGGCTCTGGCAGATGGATTTTAAGGGCCACTTTCCCTTTGGCGGTGGCCGCTGCCATCCGCTCACCCTGCTGGATGACCACTCCCGTTTTTCCCTGTGCCTGGCGCACTGTACCGATGAACGGCGCGAGACCGTGCAGCAGCAACTGGTCAGCGTGTTTGAGCGTTACGGCCTGCCGGACCGGATGACGATGGACAACGGCTCGCCGTGGGGTGACACCACCGGCACCTGGACGGCGCTGGAGCTGTGGCTGATGCGCCACGGTATCCGGGTGGGCCATTCCCGGCCTTACCATCCGCAGACGCAGGGCAAGCTGGAGCGTTTTCACCGCAGCCTGAAGGCGGAAGTGCTACAGGAGAGATGGTTCGCGGACAGCGGTGAGTTGCAGCGCGCTTTCGACCACTGGCGGACGGTGTACAACCTTGAACGGCCACATGAAGCGCTGGACATGGCAGTACCGGCCTCGAGATACCAGCCGTCTGCGCGGCAGTACCGCGCCGGCACACCCCCACCGGAGTACGATGAAGGCGTGGTGGTCAGGAAGGTGGATATCAGCGGGAAGCTGAGCATACAGGGTATCAGTCTGAACGCAGGGAAGGCCTTCAGGGGAGAGCGTGTGGGGCTGAGGGAGACACAGGAGGACGGCTGCTATGAAGTATGGTGGTACAGCACGAAAGTGGGGATGATCGACCTGAAGAAAAAGTCGATCATCATGGGTAAAGGATGTTAAAAAGTGTTCACCATGTCCCCGAACACCTGTCTACCATGTCCCCGGACTGTACACCCACAGGGAGAGGGAGAAAAGTGGTACATCAGGCCTCACGTTTTCCCGGGAACATCACGCTCGCAATAATCCCCAGCGCCAGTACCCCCAGCACCACAAACAGGCTTGCCGTGGCGCCGATGTTATAACCGTGATGCCAGAAGTGGTCGGTCGCATTCAGCCCCAGCTTGAACGCCACGAAGAACAGCAGTAACACCACCGCTTTCTCCAGATGCACCAGATACTGCTTCAGCGCTTCCAGCACGAAGTAGAGGGTACGCAGGCCGAGGATCGCGAACATCATGGCGCTGTAGATGATCAGCGGCTCACGGCTGACGGCGATGATTGCGGGTACGGAATCGAAGGCGAACATCACGTCGGACAGCTCCACCACCGCGACGCAGAGCAGCAGCGGCGTCGCGTAGCGCTTCGCCTTCTTCACGCGGCCTACCATCACATCCTTGTTTTCAGGTTTCTCCAGTTCGGCATCCACCTCTTTCTGGGTCAGGATAAACGCATGGCTGCTGATTTTTGGCCACACCGGGTAGAAGCGTTTCACCAGGCGGTACGCCAGATGGTTGGAGTAATCTTCTACTTCATCGCTCTCTTCATTGCGTTTCAGCATCATCACCGCCGTCCAGCCGACGACCAGCGCAAAAATGACCTCAACATACGGTCCCAGGCTCAGCAGGCTGGTGCCAATGGCAACAAAAATACCGCGGAACACAATCGCCCCGAGTACGCCCCAGTAGAGCACGCGGTGACGATATCTATCCGGCACGCCAAACCAGGCGAAGATCGCCATCATCACAAACAGGTTGTCGACGGAGAGCACCTCTTCCAGCGCATAGCCGGTCAGGAACAGACTGGCCATCTCCGCGCCGTGGTGCACGTATAAGAATCCGGCGAAGGCCATCGCCATCATGACCCAGAAGATGGACCACATGACCGCGCTTTTCAGCGAGATCGGTTTATCGTGACGGTGCATGAAGAGGTCGATAAACATCGCCCCAACGGCCATCACCACGAAGACAACAACGGTTTCCGTCGGGAAACCGAGATGAGCAGCAGACATAGACAACCCTTTTAAGAAGACAAAACACCATGCACACAATAAAAAGCGTGGACCCGATAAGGACGCAGCACGCTAAAAAAATAAATATTAACCGTTCTTTTCAGCGAGTGCCTGCGCGCATGCCCAGGCACTGGCCCACGCCCACTGGAAGTTATACCCGCCGAGCCAGCCGGTCACGTCCATCACTTCACCAATGAAATAAAGACCCGGCACGTTGCGGGCTTCCATCGTGCGGGATGAGAGTTCGTTTGTATCCACGCCGCCCAGCGTCACTTCCGCCGTGCGGTAGCCTTCGGTGCCGTTTGGCTGTACGCGCCAGTTCGTCAGCGTCTCCACCAGCGTTTCCTGCTCGCGGCTGTTGAGCTGCTTGAGCGCGACATCCGGAATTTGCCCTAACACCTGCAAGCACTCCACGAGACGCTTCGGCAGCTGCATCGCCAGGGTATTTTTCAGGCTTTGATTCGGGTGCGCGGCGCGTTGCTCGTTGAGGAAGGCGTCCAGATCGCAGTCCGGCACCAGGTTTACGGAGACAAACTCCCCCGGCTGCCAGTAGCTGGAGATCTGCAATACCGCCGGGCCCGAGAGTCCGCGATGAGTAAAGAGCAGATTTTCGCGGAACACCGTGCCGTCTTCGGCCGTAATGACTGACGGCACAGACACGCCGGAGAGCGTCTGAAGCTGTTCCAGCAGCGGCTTATGCAGCGTGAACGGTACCAGCCCGGCGCGGGTGGGCAGTACCTTCAGGCCAAACTGCTCGGCAATTTTATAGCCGAACGGTGAAGCGCCCAGCCCCGGCATCGAGAGGCCGCCGCTGGCGATCACCAGGTTATCGGCGCTGACGGTTTCACCGTTGAGTTGCAGCGTGTAGCCCTGCTCGTCACGGGCGACGTCCAGCACTTCGGTGCGCAGGCGCATAACTACGCCGCCTTTCTCGCACTCGGCCACCAGCATATCGACAATTTGCTGCGCGGAGTCGTCGCAGAACAGCTGCCCCAGCGTCTTCTCATGCCACGCGATACCGTGTTTACCCACCAGCTCGATAAAATCCCACTGGGTGTAGCGCGCCAGCGCAGATTTGCAAAAATGACGGTTCTGGCTCAAATAGGCCGCAGGCTCGACATAAAGATTAGTAAAGTTGCATCGCCCGCCGCCAGACATCAGGATCTTGCGGCCAGGCTTTTTTCCGTTATCCAGCAGCAGCACGCGACGACCCGCTTGTCCGGCCATCGCCGCACAAAACATACCCGCCGCACCGGCGCCAATTACTACGGCATCAAACCTTTCCACGTCAAAATCCTCTTCGTTAACTGCCGCGGATTGTAAAGTTTCCTCAGTGGTCGCACCAGCGTAAAAAGATATTACAAAGCCATTTCATTGATATTTAAAGATTATCCTTTCAGGCACATTTCTCAAATCAGGTGGTATGTCAAAAAAAGTCTATATTTCACTTTGCCCGTTGCGCATTTGTCCTGGATAATGCGCCGCGTTCATGTCCTCAAAATGGCGTAACGTCCTATGCTACATTTGTTTGCCGGCCTGGATTTACATACCGGGCTTTTATTATTGCTTGCTCTGGTTTTTGTGCTGTTTTACGAAGCGATCAACGGCTTCCACGACACTGCAAACGCAGTAGCAACGGTTATCTACACTCGCGCAATGCGATCGCAGCTTGCGGTCGTGATGGCGGCGGTATTTAACTTTTTTGGTGTCCTCCTGGGCGGACTGAGCGTTGCGTATGCCATTGTGCATATGCTGCCAACGGATCTGCTGCTTAACGTGAGTTCCGGTCATGGCCTGGCCATGGTGTTCTCAATGCTGCTTGCTGCGATTATCTGGAACCTCGGTACCTGGTATTTCGGTCTGCCGGCATCCAGCTCTCACACCCTCATCGGCGCGATTATCGGTATCGGGTTAACCAATGCCCTGATGACCGGGACCTCCGTCGTTGATGCGCTGAACATCCCGAAAGTTATCGGCATTTTCGGCTCTCTGATCATCTCCCCTATCGTCGGTCTGGTGGTGGCGGGTGGCTTGATTTTCATCCTGCGTCGCTACTGGAGCAACACGAAAAAACGTGCGCGTATCCATCTGACGCCAGCAGAGCGTGAGAAGAAAGACGGCAAGAAAAAGCCGCCGTTCTGGACGCGTATCGCGCTGATCATTTCCGCTATTGGCGTCGCCTTCTCTCATGGCGCGAACGATGGTCAGAAAGGTATCGGCCTGGTGATGCTGGTTCTGATTGGCGTCGCACCGGCGGGCTTCGTGGTTAACATGAACGCCTCCGGTTACGAAATCACCCGTACCCGTGATGCGGTAAACAACGTTGAGACTTACTTCCAGCAGCATCCTGATTTGCTGAAGAAAGCGACCGGCGTGGACCAGCTGATTCCTTCTCCGGAGTCAGGCGCAACGACGGCACCGGGCGAGTTCCATTGCCATCCGGCAAACGCGATTAACGCGCTGGAACGTGCGAAAGGCATGCTGGCCGATATCGAAAGCTATGACAAACTGGCTGTTGAACAGCGTGGTCAACTGCGTCGCATCATGCTCTGTATCTCCGACGTGACCGATAAAGTCGCGAAGCTGCCAGAGGTTAATGCTGACGACCAACGTCTGCTGAAGAAACTGAAAGGCGATATGCTCAACACCATTGAGTACGCGCCAATCTGGATCATCATGGCGGTCGCACTGGCGCTGGGTATCGGTACGATGATTGGCTGGCGTCGTGTGGCGACCACCATCGGTGAGAAGATCGGTAAGAAAGGCATGACCTATGCGCAGGGTATGTCCGCGCAGATGACGGCAGCGGTATCTATCGGTCTGGCGAGCTACACCGGTATGCCAGTCTCCACCACCCACGTACTCTCTTCGTCCGTGGCAGGTACCATGATTGTTGACGGCGGCGGTTTGCAGCGTAAAACCGTGACCAACATTCTGATGGCCTGGGTGTTCACCCTCCCGGCGTCCATCCTGCTGTCTGGCGGTCTGTACTGGATTTCGCTGAAGCTGATTTAATCGGCTGAAGGCGACAAAAAAGCGGGTCAGGAAACTGGCCCGCTTTTTTTATGCTCAGTGCCAAATCATGAGCGCAATCATACTCACCACAACCAGACCACACAGGGCGCTGGTCAAAATGAACTGACGACGCAGGCGCTCGCAGCGACGGATAAACTCTTCATCGTGGTGATCGCGGTAGCGTTGGTAGTAGATATACCCCACCAGACGCATCTGCTTGCTGGGCTGTCCGTGCGAGGTGAAGAACCCTCCACCGTCCACATACTGATAAAGCAACGGATCGCAACCACGAAGTACCACTAACAGCGCACGTAACGATGAGAAGTAGCGCGCCATATTCACTATGCAAACCACGCATAACGCCCAAAACAATGCGACGGTGCTAATCATACATCCTCCCCGGCGTCCGCCCACGAAGCAAGGCTCCTGAGCTACCGCACCCCAATGCCCTGACAGACAGTTCAGTGAAAGAATGACCAAAAGTCGATCCGGTTCGCGTTTTAATATCCGAACGGCTCATTAAATAGTGTAGGAGATCCGTTAATTTTTTTGCCACAAGGTTAATCGTTATCAACACCAAAGCTTGAAAAATATGTTTAACTGGGCCGTAATGAAAGCATCAGACGACGGCTTTCCCATTTAGTCATCGATAACTTAAGGAAGGAGTAACACTATGGCTTACAAACACATTCTCATCGCGGTAGACCTCTCCCCGGAGAGTAAAGTGCTGGTTGATAAAGCAGTATCCATGGCACGTCCCTACAACGCGAAAGTTTCGCTGATTCACGTTGATGTGAATTACTCCGACCTCTACACCGGTCTGATCGACGTGAATCTCGGCGATATGCAGAAACGCATCTCCGAAGAGACTCACCACGCGCTGAGCGAGCTTTCTACCAACGCGGGCTATCCAATCACTGAAACCTTAAGCGGTAGCGGCGATCTGGGCCAGGTGCTGGTTGATGCGATTAAGAAATACGATATGGACCTGGTGGTATGCGGTCATCACCAGGACTTCTGGAGCAAGCTGATGTCTTCCGCGCGCCAGCTGATTAACACCGTACACGTGGATATGCTGATTGTTCCACTGCGTGACGAAGAAGACGAGTAAGTGCAAAAAAGCCCGGTGGCGCTAACGCTTACCGGGCCTACAAGCGGCACTGAATGTAGGCCGGGTAAGGCGAAGCCGCCACCCGGCTTTTTTATTCTGGCGTTCCCGAATAAATATCAAATCGGTGTCCTTTGGTGGTCACCGCGTTAGTGGTCGCAACGTCCGCCAGCGGCGGCGCATAGTCCGGCCGCTTCACCACCACCCGCTTCGTCGCCAGCTGACGAGCCGGCTCCAGCAGGCCATCGGCATCTAAATCTGGCCCCACCAGAGACTGAAACACCCGCATCTCTTTCTTCACCAGCGCGCTTTTCTGCTTATGCGGGAACATGGGGTCGAGATAGACCACCTGCGGGCGCGGGGTGATATCGGTCAGCGCCGTCAGGCTGGAGGCATGAATAAGTTGCAAACGTTCCTGTAACCACGGGCCGATTTCCGGGTCCGCGTAGCCCCGCGTCAGCCCGTCGTCGAGCAGCGCGGCGACAACTGGATTACGCTCCAGCATCCGCACCCGACAGCCGACAGACGCCAGCACAAAGGCATCGCGCCCCAGCCCCGCCGTGGCATCCACCACGTCCGGCAGATAGCTGCCTTTAATGCCGACCGCTTTGGCCACCGCTTCACCGCGACCGCCGCCAAACTTACGCCGGTGCGCCATCGCGCCGCCGACAAAATCGACAAAAATCCCGCCAAGCTTTGGCTCATCGAGCTTGCGCAGCTCCAGATGTTCCGGCGTCATCACCAGCGCCATCAGGTTGTCTTCATCATGTTCCAGCCCCCAGCGGGCCGCCAGAACAGATAAGGCGCCGTCCCCGGCGCCTGTTTCATCTACTAAGCAGATCTTCACGTAGCAATCAGCCTTTGATTCCGTAATGCTCCAGCATCGCATCCAGCTGCGGCTCGCGGCCACGGAAGCGTTTGAACAGCTCCATAGGCTCTTCTGAACCGCCGCGCGTCAGGATGTTATCAAGGAACGACTGACCGGTTTCGCGGTTGAAAATCCCCTCTTCTTCGAAGCGCGAGAAGGCATCTGCCGCCAGCACGTCGGCCCACAGGTAGCTGTAGTAGCCTGCGGCGTACCCGCCTGCGAAGATATGGCTGAACGCGTGCGGGAAGCGTCCCCAGGTCGGGCCTGGAATAACCGCGACCTGCTTTTTAATCTCAGCCAGGGTTTCGAGGATTTTCGCCCCCTGCTCCGGGCTGAACTCGGCGTGCAGGCGGAAGTCGAACAGGCCGAACTCCAGCTGACGCAGGATGAACATCGCCGCCTGGTAGTTTTTCGCCGCCAGCATTTTATCCAGCAGTTCTTTCGGCAGCGGTTCGCCCGTTTCGTAATGGCCGGAGATAAATGCCAGCGCGTCCGGCTCCCAGCACCAGTTTTCCATAAACTGGCTTGGCAGCTCGACCGCATCCCATGGCACACCGCTGATACCGGCGACGCCAGCGGTTTCGATGCGGGTCAGCATGTGGTGCAGGCCGTGACCGAACTCGTGGAACAGGGTGATCACTTCATCGTGGGTAAACAGCGCAGGTTTGCCGCTCACCGGGCGGTTGAAGTTACAGGTCAGGTAGGCGACCGGTTTTTGCAGGGAACCATCCGCTTTACGCATCTGGCCCACGCAGTCGTCCATCCACGCCCCGCCACGTTTGTTTTCACGCGCGTAAAGATCCAGATAGAAGCTGCCGCGCAGCTCGTTTTTCTCGTCATACAGCTCGAAGAAGCGCACGTCCGGATGCCAGACGTCGATGTCGGTACGCTCTTTCGCGGTAATGCCGTAGATGCGTTTCACCACCTCGAACAGGCCGTTAACGGCTTTGTTTTCCGGGAAGTACGGACGCAGCTGTTCGTCGCTGATGCTGTAGAGATGCTGTTTCTGTTTTTCGCTGTAGTACGCGATATCCCACGGCTGAAGCTCGTCCACGCCGAACTCCGCTTTCGCAAAGGCGCGCAGCTGAGCCAGTTCTTTTTCACCCTGAGGACGGGCGCGTTTCGCCAGATCGGTCAGGAAGTCGAGCACCTGCTGTGGGTTCTCGGCCATTTTGGTGGCAAGGGATTTATCGGCATAGCTGTCGAAGCCCAGCAGCTGTGCCAGCTCGTGGCGCAGGGCGAGGATCTCCGCCATCACCGGGCTGTTATCCCACTTACCGGCATTCGGCCCCTGATCGGAGGCGCGGGTGCTGTAGGCGCGGTACATCTCTTCGCGCAGGGCCTGGTTGTCGCAGTAGGTCATCACCGGCAGATAGCTTGGGATATCCAGCGTTAACAGGAAGCCTTCCTGCTCTTTCGCTTCGGCCTGGGCTTTTGCCGCCGCCAGCGCGCTTTCCGGCATACCCGCCAGTTCAGATTCATCGGTAATCAGCTTCGTCCAGCCCATGGTGGCGTCGAGGACGTTGTTGCTGTACTGGTTGCCCAGCTCGGACAGGCGCGCGGCGATTTCGCCGTAGCGAACCTGTTTTTCTTTTGGCAGGCCAATCCCGGACAGTTCGAAATCACGCAGGGCGTTATCGACCGATTTTTTCTGCGCCGTGTTCAGTTCGGCATAGTGGTCGCCGTCGCGCAGGTCGCGGTAGGCTTTGTAGAGCCCCTCATGCTGACCGACCCAGGTGCTGTACTCAGAGAGCAGCGGCAGGGTCTGTTCGTAGGCCTCACGCAGCTCCGGGCTGTTTTTCACCGAGTTCAGGTGACTCACCGGGGAGAAGATACGCCCCAGCACGTCGTCCACTTCGGCCAGCGGCTGACACAGATTTTCCCAGGTGTACGGCACGCCCTGCGCGACCACGTTTTCTACCGCCGCACGGCAGTTGTTCAACGACTGGGTAACGGCCGGAACCACATGCTCAGGGAGGATTTTAGAAAACGGTGGCAACGAAAAAGGCGTCAGTAATGGATTGGTCATAAACGCTGTCCTGTTGAAATAGATGAATGAAGCGCGCATCCGGCGCTGTGCATATTGTTTTCAGTAATGGGGTTAAGTGTAGAGGATTTCAATGCCGAAGGTTGTCGAAAAACGCCCGGTGGCGCTGCGCTTACCGGGCCTGCGGGTAATCTGTGCCGTTCTGCTGTAAACTGTGGCAAATCGTCAATTCAGCGGAATATCATTACCCATGCTCAGTTATCGCCACAGCTTCCACGCAGGCAACCACGCCGACGTCCTCAAACATACCGTTCAGAGCCTGATCATCGAATCGCTTAAAGAAAAGGATAAACCGTTCCTTTATCTGGACACCCACGCGGGCGCGGGCCGTTATCAGCTGAGCGGCGAGCATGCCGAGCGTACTGGTGAATATCTGGAAGGGATTGCGCGTATCTGGCAGCAGGACGATCTGCCTGCCGAGCTGGAGCCGTACATTGGCGTGGTGAATCACTTCAACCGCAACGGCCAGCTGCGTTACTACCCGGGTTCACCACTGATTGCCCGCCAGCTGCTGCGCGAGCAGGACAGCCTTCAGCTGACAGAGCTGCACCCGAGCGACTTCCCGCTGCTGCGTTCTGAGTTTCAGAAAGATAACCGCGCCCGCGTGGACAAAGCCGATGGCTACCAGCAGCTGAAAGCCAAACTGCCGCCGGTTTCCCGTCGCGGCCTGGTGCTGATCGACCCGCCGTACGAAATCAAAACCGACTATCAGGCGGTGGTGACCGGCATTAACGAAGGTTACAAACGCTTTGCGACCGGCACCTATGCCCTGTGGTATCCGGTAGTGCTGCGCGCGCAAATTAAACGCATGATCAAAGACCTCGAAGCGACCGGCATTCGTAAAATCCTGCAAATTGAGCTGGCGGTGCGCCCTGACAGCGACCAGCGCGGCATGACCGCGTCCGGCATGATCGTCATTAACCCGCCGTGGAAGCTCGAAGCACAGATGAACAACGTGCTGCCGTGGCTGCACAAAACGCTGGTGCCAGCCGGTACGGGTCACGCCACCGTGAGCTGGATCGTGCCGGAGTAATCGCAGCCATCGGTGGAAACTATTGATTTCAGGTATACAATCGCGGCAATTCACGATTAAGGACAACGCTATGACTAAGCATTATGACTACATCGCAATCGGCGGCGGCAGCGGCGGCATCGCCTCCATCAACCGTGCAGCCATGTACGGCCAGAAGTGTGCGCTGATTGAAGCCAAAGAACTCGGCGGCACCTGCGTGAACGTGGGTTGTGTACCGAAGAAAGTGATGTGGCATGCCGCGCAAATCCGTGAAGCTATCCATATGTATGGCCCGGACTACGGCTTTGACACCACCATCAACCACTTCGACTGGGATAAACTGATCGCCAGCCGTACCGCCTACATCGACCGTATTCACACCTCGTACGATAACGTACTGGGCAAGAATAACGTCGACGTGATCCGCGGCTTCGCCCGTTTCGTGGATGCGAAGACGATCGAAGTGAACGGCGAGACGATCACCGCCGATCACATCCTGATCGCCACCGGTGGCCGTCCGAGCCACCCGAACATTCCGGGCGCGGAATACGGTATCGACTCCGACGGTTTCTTCGAGCTGCCTGCTCTGCCAGAACGCGTTGCCATTGTGGGCGCAGGTTACATCGCGGTTGAGCTGGCCGGCGTGATTAACGGCCTGGGAGCGGAAGCGCACCTGTTCGTGCGTAAACACGCGCCGCTGCGCAGCTTTGACCCGCTGATCGTCGACACGCTGGTCGAGGTGATGAACGCCGAAGGCCCAACCCTGCACACCAACGCCGTGCCAAAAGCGGTGGTGAAAAATGCGGACGGTAGCCTGACTCTGGAGCTGGAAGATGGTCGCAGCCAGACCGTTGATTGCCTGATCTGGGCGATTGGTCGTGAACCGGCCACCGACAACTTCAATCTGGCCGCAACCGGGGTGAAAACCAATGAAAAAGGCTACATTGTCGTTGATAAATTCCAGAACACCAGCGTACCGGGCATTTATGCCGTCGGTGATAACACCGGCGCCGTAGAGCTGACGCCGGTTGCCGTGGCGGCGGGGCGTCGTCTTTCCGAGCGTCTGTTTAATAACAAGCCGGACGAACATCTGGACTACAGCAACATCCCGACCGTGGTCTTCAGCCACCCGCCAATCGGTACCGTCGGCTTAACCGAGCCGCAGGCGCGTGAGCAGTACGGCGATGACCAGGTGAAAGTGTATAAATCGGCGTTTACCGCGATGTATACCGCGGTCACCTCGCACCGTCAGCCATGCCGCATGAAGCTGGTCTGCGTGGGCCCGGAGGAGAAGATCGTCGGCATCCACGGCATTGGTTTCGGCATGGACGAGATCCTGCAAGGCTTCGCGGTGGCACTGAAGATGGGCGCAACGAAGAAAGACTTCGATAACACCGTGGCGATCCACCCGACTGCGGCGGAAGAGTTTGTGACTATGCGCTGATCCGTCTGATCCGCAACAAAACCGGCCAGCTGGCCGGTTTTTTTATGCCCTGGGCAGGTAAACCCAACGGCTGTACAAACGGTAACAAAATAACCCGGTACCCGCGGTGGAATTAACTAATCTTAGAAAGCGCTACGCGTTCGCCTGTTACTACGGAAAAAGATTAGAGATATGAAAATGCACGTAAAGATCACCGCAAAACTGATGGCCAAAATGCACCTTGTTCTCGCGCTGGTATGGGCGATACTGACGATTCCTACCCTGCTGTGGTGGAAAAACAGCATTCTGTGGGTGTCGTTAATGAGCATTTACGCCATCGTGATTTCCCATCTGGCTGCGTACAGCGCCGCCCATGCGGAAAAAGCGGCCAGCAAGGCGATGGATAAAAGCGAAGGCGCCAGCCAGAAAGCCAATCAAACCGCCAACAGCCTTCAGGGCGATGCGCGTCAGGCACATTAATCTGTGCGTATATGCAGAATACCGAATGCTCTGAATTTTATTCCTGCTCTGTTTCCAAAGATTCTGATTTAATAATTTCATAATCAAAGGGATATCTGATTTTCAGCGTGTTTAAATCCATTTTGAAAGCGTGATCTACCGCACACTTCGCACCGCATTAACCGAAGCGAATGTCTACGCTTTAAAGATAGCCGGGAAAAACCCGTATTGGTTACGACAAAAACCGGAGGTCCTGAACACCATGTTCAACCAGAAACTACAGACTGCCGAGGATATCGAGTTCGAGATTGCAGAAGAGCTGCGCTACGAAACCGATCCCTGTGAGTTAAAACTGGATGAGATGATCGAGGCAGAGCCGGAACCGGAAATGATTGAAGGGCTGCCGGCGTCCGATGCCCTTACGCCCGCAGACCGCTACCTTGAACTGTTTGAACACGTCCAGTCGTCGCGGCTGTTTGCGGACAGCAAAACCTTTCCCGACTGCGCGCCGAAGATGGATCCACTGGATATTTTGATCCGCTATCGCAAGGTGCGTCGTCACCGTGATTTTGACCTGGCGCGCTTTGTGGAGAATCACTTCTGGCTGCCGGAGGACTACAGCAAAGAGTACGTCTCTGACCCCGGCCTGTCCCTGAAAGAACATATTGATAATCTGTGGCCGGTGCTGACGCGCGAACCGCAGGATCACATCCCGTGGTCGTCGCTGCTGGCGCTGCCGCAGGCCTATATTGTGCCCGGCGGGCGATTCAGTGAGACCTACTACTGGGACTCTTACTTCTCCATGCTGGGGCTTGCTGAAAGCGGTCGTAACGATCTGCTGAAATGTATGGCCGATAACTTCGCCTGGCTGATAGAGCGCTACGGCCATATCCCGAACGGCAACCGTACCTACTATCTCAGCCGCTCCCAGCCGCCCGTTTTTGCCCTGATGGTGGAGCTGTTTGAAGAGGACGGCGTGCGAGGGGCGAAGCGCTATCTTGAGCATCTTAAGATGGAGTACGCCTTCTGGATGGACGGGGCGGAATCGCTGCTGCTCAATCAGGCCTATCGCAGTGCGGTTCGCATGCCGGATGGCTCATTGCTCAACCGCTACTGGGACGATCGCGACACGCCGCGAGATGAATCGTGGATTGAGGACGTGGAAACCGCCCGTCATTCCGGTCGTCCGCCGAACGAGGTGTATCGCGACCTGCGCGCCGGGGCAGCCTCAGGATGGGATTACTCATCCCGCTGGCTGCGCGATCCTGCGCGGCTGGCCAGCATCCGCACGACACAATTTATCCCCATTGATTTGAACGCATTCCTGTTCAAACTGGAGAGCGCTATCGCCAATATCTCCGCGTCGAAAGGGGATAAAGAGACGGCTGATCTGTTCCGCCAGAAAGCCAGCGACCGGCGCGCGGCGGTGAACCGCTATCTGTGGGACGAAGAGAACGGCTGTTATCGTGATTACGACTGGCGGCGTGAAGCCCTGGCGCTGTTCTCTGCGGCCAGCATTGTGCCGCTGTATGTGGGCATGGCGACGCATGAGCAGGCTGAACGGCTGTCCGATGCCGTTAAAGCCCGTCTGCTCACGCCGGGCGGTATTCTCGCCACCGAATATGAAACCGGGGAGCAGTGGGATAAGCCGAACGGCTGGGCGCCGCTCCAGTGGATGGCGATCCAGGGGTTCAAGCAGTACGGCAACGACTCGCTGGGAGATGAGATCGCCTGGAGCTGGCTGCACACGGTGAACCATTACTACAAAACCCATCATAAGCTGATTGAGAAGTACCACATCGCCAGCAGCACGCCACGCGAAGGTGGCGGGGGTGAGTATCCGTTGCAGGATGGCTTCGGCTGGACGAATGGCGTGGTGCGGCGGTTGATTGGGCTGTATGGGGAGCCCTGAGCCTCACCCCTCACCCTGCCCCTCTCCCCTGAGGGGCAGGGTGAGGGGGAAAAATAATCAGCGGATCACCTCATAAATGGCAGTCTGGATGGACTGCCATTTTTTTGTGCTGGCATCGGGCTGCGTCTTCGCGCGGCGCGTTGCCATATCGGCGTCGTGCTGCTGGCGTTTCACCACCGCGGGAACGGTACAGAATGCTTCCAGGTACTGCTTACGCATAGGCGTCAGCGATTCGCCGTTCGCCATCGCATGGCTAAGCGTATTAATAAAGCGTCGGCAGGGCTTTTGCTCTGTCATTTGCAGGCGGTAGCGCAACATTACTTCCAGTACATCGTCGTAGCCTGCCGACAACGCCTCCTCCGTCCATGACATTTTCCAGTCCATCCCGCCCTGCAAAAACAGGAGCGCCACGCGGGTGTCATTGCGATTGATGGCCGAGCGGAAATTATTCTCATCCCAGGTAACACCCATGCGGGTTAACGTCTCGCGTGAGGAAGGCGTTTCGCGCATCTCCTGCACCTGCGCGGGAGATGCCGTACTGGCCACAGCCGGCTGCGGTTTACTGCTGGTCACCAGCCAGAATCCCCCCACGACAATCGCGATAACCATCACGCCAACCGCTCCCCACAGCACGCCGGAAATCAGCTGTTCGCGCTGCTCTGGCGTACGCGCGGCGCGCTGAGTCGGTTTTTCTATACTGTCGCGCACTTCAAAAAGATCGCCGCCTGTGGTGCGGTCCATTTTTTGCGCCTTTTCCCAGAACGCGTGCAGCTCGCTTTCGTCCACCGCCATCAGCGCCGCCGGGTTAACGCGTGTCCGCCCTTCCTCAAACGCGCGCTGAACGGAGCGGGTGATCTGCGTGTAATAGCAGTCGAGCAGCTGGATTTGCGCCCCGCTTAACGGCTGCTGCACGGTGATGCTGTTGCGGATTTGTCGAATATCTTCGAGGAAGGTTTGCAGGGTTTTGCGGGGCTCTACCAGCAGCGTCAGCATGTCCGGAGCGTTAAACAGCGGCGCGTAGTAGCGGCTAAATTCTTTTTTATCCACCAGCAGCTGGGCCAGTTCGCTGAACAACATGCCGCTCAGAACATCATTAATCTCACCGTTTTTCAGCCAGCGACGCACGCGTTCAGCGTTAAACAAGGTCTTAAGATGATTATTCAGCCGCACCGGATCGGGCCACGCCTGCTGTATCAGCCCTTTAATCATCAGCTCAATGGCACGCACCTGTTTCTGCGCCTGAAGCTGGCTCTCCTTCTCTGGCACCCTCCCGGTTTCGTAGGTCAGGAGGGGCTGTTGCAGACGCAGATATTCAAGGGAGGTGACGAAGCGCATCGCCGCAATCAGCTGATTTTCGCTGACATCCTGCCCGCTTTCATACTGGGGAACACGCTGCTGAAGCAAGCGTAATTGCAGCGTAAAGGCCGTCATTTCCGCATCATTCAGATTCAGCTTCCTGGCTACGGCGCCCCACCCGCCCAGCCCCAGGCGGGCGCTATCCAGTTGCTCCAGAAACCAGCGTGGATCTTTTCCTTCAGAAACATGTACATTCAACAGAAGTAAAATTTCAACAGACGCCTGACGGATCGCTGCCAGACAGTGTTCAAACTGTTCGCGGGTATGATGCGATGAGCTAATCATCATTGTTTTCCTTGAGAGACAATGAGTACCGCTAAAGCGGCATTAAAAGTCGTTTTTCTTTTTATTTATATGAGGTTAAACATACCTGACTTTCTGTTGAAATAAAGTGACAACCTTATAATCATTTGCAATGCCTCCGGAGGATCGTCATGCCCGCCTTAACCACCGCGCGTCTCACCTGCTCGCCGCTGCAAGAGCAAGACTGGCCCTTTTTTCTGTCGCTACAGCAAAATCCTGAGGTGATGCGTTTTGTCGCCCCTGCGCGTAGCGAGGCGGACATTCGGGAAGCCTTTGAGTCTCGTCTGTTGCCGTGGACGCCGGGCAGCTCGCACTGGCTCTGCCTTGTGGTGCGTGAAACGGCCAGCCAGACGCCGCTGGGCGTAACCGGCTATGTGCACCGGGAAGCAGATTGTGCTGAAGTCGGTTTTCTCTTTGCGCCCTCTGCGCAGGGGAAAGGTTACGGCTTTGAATCTCTGCGGGCTGTGTGTGATTTCGCGCTGACTCAGGGTAATATCCGTCGGCTCACCGCCACCGTGACGGCGGGAAATATCGCCTCAAGGCGACTGCTGGAAAAAACAGGTTTTCAACTGGAAGGTGAGTTGCGTGAGAGTTATTTCCTTTCAGGGCAATGGCATAACGACTGGCTATTCGGTTTACTGAAAAAGGAATTCCCGTTCAGTTTAACCTGATTAACAGCCATTTGGCGGATATTTCCCCGGCGGCGTTTCCTCTATAGTCGTGCCACTAAGAGGAAACGCTTATGACGGGTTATGCAATGCAGATATCTTCTGCTGCAATCGCATTAATTAAAAAACAACAGGGTCTTTCCCTGGAGAAATACCGTGACGAAAAGGGTATATGGGTTATTGGTTATGGTCACGTGATTCGCCAGTGGGAAAAATTTAACAGTCTCATCACGCCGATTGAGGCGGAGAATTTGCTTTTTAATGATATTCAATTATGTGAGGCGCTGCTGCGGGAAATGAACAAACGCCCATTAACCCAACAGCAGCATGACGCCCTGATATTAACCCTCTTCAGTTTTGGGGAAGAGTCCCCTCTGCCTGAGAAGATACTTCAGGCCGTCGCCCGGGTGTAGTACATCGCGGCCTGCGTCCGGTTTTTGACATCAAGACGCCGGAAAAGCGTCTCAAGATGGGCTTTTACCGTTGCCGCACTGATATTGAGATTACGACCAATCTCTTTATTGGACTCTCCGGCCGCCAGTAACTTCAATACCTCACGCTGGCGCTCGCTTAACACTGCCAGTTCATCCTGAGAGGAGTGCTGCTTCAGCCACTCGCCGGGAAAACAGACCATTCCACGCGATACGGAATCCAGCACTGCGGAAAAGCGTTCGGGATTCGCATTGCGGGGAACTATCGCCACCACGTTGCGCTGAAACATTTGCTCAACCCAACGTCGCTCTTTTTTCGTTAACACCAACACCACGCGCGACGCTGGAAAACGATCCATAATCTCTTCCAGTAAAGCCACACCATTATCACGAATTAAATACCCATCTATCATGACGATAGCGGAGGGTGACGCGGATAATTGCGCCCATAATTCATCAGTCTGACGAGCCCCTGTCATCTCTATTTTCGGAATTAACTTCTGCAAACTGTACATCGCTCCATGAATAAATAATGACTGCCTGTCAAACATGATTACTCGCATCGTTTTACTCCTCTGAGAATAGCGAAGGGGGATTCTACAGAGGCATTTTTTAAGAAAAAACTCAATGAATGGAGAGGTTACAAATCACCCAGCTCTCTTTATATCTTCCAGCATTTAGACATACTTGTTTTAAGGATTTCCTTAAGAGGGTTCCCTCCCCCTTAAGACTGAACATTACAGGAACATACCGCCTGAAACTTCAATACGTTGCGCATTCATCCAGCCCAGTTTGTCACTGAGCAACGCCGCAATGGCGTCACCAATATCATCGGGCAGGCCCACGCGTCCCAGCGCTGTCTGCGAGGCCAGCAGCTGGTTAAGCTCCGCATTATCCCGCACGCGTCCGCCCCCAAAGTCGGTTTCAATCGCGCCGGGCGCGATGATATTGACGGAAATTCCGCGCGCACCAAGCTCTTTTGCCTGATAGCGGGTCAGCACTTCCATCGCCCCTTTCATTGCCGCGTAGGTGCCTGAACCGGGCTGAGTAAAACGGGCCAGTCCGCTGGAGACGTTCAGGATCCGCCCTCCGTCTTTTATGAGCGGCAGCAGCTGTTGCGTGAGGAAAAACGGCCCTTTGAAGTGAATGTTCAGCGCATCATCAAACTGCGCCTCGGTCGTCTCGGTATAGGGTGCGTATAACCCTGTACCTGCGTTGTTCACTAAATAGTCAAAGGTGTCACGTTGCCAGACGTGTTTGAGGGTATCCTTCACCTGCTGAGCAAAGCGCGAAAAGCTTACCGTATCGCCGACGTTAAGCTGCAATGCTGCCGCTTTTCCACCTGTTCCCTCGATTTCGCGCACAACTTCCTGCGCCTCCTGCTGGCTGTTGTTCCAGGTCAGGATGATCCCTGTCCCTTCCGCGGCCAGCTTCAAAACGGCATTTTTCCCCAGGCCGCGGCTACCGCCCGTCACTAAAGCAATACGTTCACTCATAATTCACCTCGTTTCGGCTGTGATGAAGATTGAGAAAGAGCTTATTAGATGGTAGAAAATCAATAAATAGTGCCGTCAGCGCTTCACTGTTTCATTCATAACAACAATGACCAACATCTATGGATAAAATACACGCAATGCAGCTTTTCCTTCGGGTCGCGGAACTGGAAAGTTTTTCCCGCGCGGCGGAGACGTTAAGCCTGCCGAAGGGGAGCGTATCGCGACAGATCCAGGCACTGGAAAACGCACTGGGCACGCAGCTGCTGCACCGCACTACCCGCCGCGTCAGCCTGACGCAGGACGGCATGGTTTATTACGAGCGCGCTAAAGATCTGCTGATGAATCTGGACGAACTGGACGGCATGTTCCTGCACGACCCTTCAACCATCAGCGGTCGGCTACGTGTGGATATGCCCGTTGCCATTGCGCGAAATGTAGTCATTCCGAAACTGCCTGCATTTTTACAACAGTTTCCCGGCATTGAGCTGGAGCTGAGTAGCAGCGATCGTCTGGTCGATGTCATCCGCGAAGGATTTGACTGTGTGGTTCGCGTGGGAAACTTAAAGGACTCCGGGCTTATCGCCCGCCCGCTTGGGAAACTCTCGGTGATTAACTGCGCCAGCCCGGATTATCTGACGCGATTCGGCTACCCTGAGACGCTGGACGATTTGGCTTCGCATGCCCTCATCCACTACTCCGCCACGCTGGGCACGCGTCCGCAGGGTTTTGAGTATTACAACGGCAGCGCGACCCAGTGGGTAAAAACGGGAGGCGTATTGACGGTTAACAGCACGGAAACCTACCAGGCCGCCTGTATCGCCGGGCTTGGCATTATTCAGGTTCCGCGCGTCGGGGTGCGTGATGCCCTGCGCACGAAAAAACTCGTTGAGATCCTGCCGCAATACCGGGCTGAACCGATGCCCGTCTCCCTCATTTATCCCCACCGCCGTAACCTCTCCCGCCGGGTGCATGTGTTTATGGAGTGGCTTACCGAACTCACAAAAGGTTACGTCGACTAGTCACAAGCTATAATTCAGTAACATCCAGCTCAACGAAAAGGAAAATGCGCGTGACGCCGGAAAATAACCCGCAACGACCGACTCAACATTTAGATTATGAACCCATCAAAAAGATGGATAACGAGCCTGAAGCGCCGAAAGAGCCTGGAACGGCCAGCAAAGCGCTGGGCACCGTGACCGGCATAGCCGAAAAAATTCAGCAGATACCCGCGATTGCTCACCTGATACGCGCCGCTGAGCGCTTTAACGACCGCATGGGAAATCAGTTTGGCGCGGCGATTACCTATTTCTCGTTCCTGTCGATGATCCCCATCCTGATGGTGTCATTTGCCGCCGCCGGTTTTGTGCTGGCGTCTCACCCGACGCTGTTGCAGGACATCTTCAATAAGATCCTGACCAACGTCAGCGACCAGACGCTCGCCGCAACGCTCAAAAGCACCATCAACACCGCCGTGCAGCAGCGTACCACCGTGGGTATCGTCGGGTTGCTGATTGCGCTCTATTCCGGGGTGAACTGGATGGGCAACCTGCGTGAGGCTATTCGCGCCCAGTCGCGTGACGTCTGGGAGCGTAGACCGCAGGATCAGGAGAAGATATGGGTGAAGTATCTGCGCGACTTTATTTCTCTGATTGGGCTGCTGGTGGCGCTGGTCATTACGCTCTCCATCACCTCGGTCGCCGGTTCCGCGCAGCAGATGATTATCTCCGCGCTGTACCTGGATTACATTGAATGGCTGAAACCGGCCTGGCGCGGCATTGGGCTGGCCATCTCCATCTTTGCTAACTACCTTCTGTTCTTCTGGATCTTCTGGCGTTTGCCCCGCCATCGTCCGCGCAAGAAGGCGCTGATGCGCGGGACATTGATTGCCGCCATTGGTTTTGAGGTGATCAAGATTGTGATGACCTATACGCTGCCGTCCCTGGTGAAGTCTCCCTCCGGCGCGGCCTTTGGTTCGGTGCTGGGGCTGATGGCTTTCTTCTATTTCTTCGCTCGCCTGACGCTGTTCTGCGCCGCGTGGATCGCCACGGCAGAGTATAAAGATGACCCGCGCATGCCGGGTAAAACCCACCGCTGATATCATGTCGGGCTGATATTTCAGCCCGATTCGCCATTTCAGCATATAAATCCAGGCCGTAACTTTTATTTAACGCAAAACCAGTTTTAATGACTGATATTTAAAAAGTGTGAAGCATTTCATAGAAGTGTTTTCGCTGGTCTGAAAATTATCCGCTTTTTGTTGCTTTTATGACCACACCACGCCTTTGTTACAGATTGAAATGTCGCTTTTGCTATGCCTAATATGGCCCTTCGTTCGTCCAAAAATAAGAAAATATTATGCAAGCAACAGCCACCACACTTAACGAAGGGGCGGAACACGTTCCGGTCAACTCGCGCAATAAAGTCGTCGTCGCATCGCTGATTGGCACCGCCATTGAGTTCTTCGACTTTTATATTTACGCCACCGCTGCGGTCATTGTCTTTCCGCATATTTTCTTCCCTCAGGGCGACCCGACGGCAGCCACGCTACAGTCTTTAGCCACCTTTGCTATCGCCTTCGTTGCGCGTCCGATTGGTTCAGCGGTCTTTGGGCATTTTGGCGATCGCGTCGGCCGTAAAGTGACGCTGGTTGCCTCGCTGCTGACGATGGGGATCTCCACCGTCGCCATCGGCCTGCTGCCGACCTATGAAACTATCGGCATTCTGGCGCCTGTGCTGCTGGCGCTGGCGCGCTTTGGGCAGGGTCTGGGGCTGGGCGGGGAATGGGGCGGCGCGGCACTGCTGGCGACCGAAAACGCCCCGGCGCGCAAACGAGCCCTGTATGGCTCTTTCCCGCAGCTGGGCGCACCGATTGGGTTCTTCTTTGCTAACGGCACCTTCCTGCTCCTCTCCTGGCTGCTGACTGATGAACAGTTCATGAACTGGGGCTGGCGTATTCCATTCGTCTTCTCCGCCGTGCTGGTGCTGATTGGCCTGTACGTTCGCGTGTCGCTGCACGAGACGCCGGTCTTCGCTAAAGTCGCCGCGGCGAAAAAGCAGGTTAAAGTTCCGCTGGGGACGCTGCTGACCAAACACCTCCGCGTGACCGTGCTGGGCACGTTCATCATGCTGGCAACCTACACGCTGTTCTACATCATGACCGTTTACTCCATGACCTTCAGTACCGCTGCCGCGCCGGTCGGCCTGGGCCTGCCGCGTAACGAAGTGCTGTGGATGCTGATGATGGCGGTCATCGGATTTGGTGTGATGGTGCCCATCGCGGGCCTGCTGGCGGATAAATTTGGCCGTCGTTCAAGCATGATCGTCATCACCTCGCTGATTATTCTGTTCGCGCTGTTTGTCTTCCCGCCGCTGCTGGGTTCAGGTAGCCCTGCGCTGGTGATGGCGTATCTGCTGATTGGCCTGAGCCTGATGGGGCTGACTTTTGGCCCAATGGGCGCGCTGCTGCCGGAGCTGTTCCCGACTGAAGTGCGTTACACCGGCGCGTCGTTCTCCTATAACGTTTCGTCGATTCTGGGCGCCTCGGTGGCTCCGTATATCGCCACATGGCTTCAGGCGAACTATGGCCTATTCTATGTGGGTGTCTATCTGGCGGCAATGGCAGCGCTGACGCTGATTGCGCTGCTGCTGACGCACGAGACGAAGCATCAGGCGCTGTAAGTGAATGCCGGGTGGCGGCTACGCCTTACCCGGCCTACGATTCAGCCCTCACCCACAGGGCTGAGGGCTCCCCACAAAATAATGCCTGCACAGACGGCCCCCTCTCCCTTGAGGGTGTACGGTCCGGGGACATAGTGAACACTTGTTCGGGGACATGGTAGACACTTACAACTAAGGCATAAGAACCCGTTTATGGAGTCGCTTATGCCCTGGGATGCGAGAGATACCATGTCATTACGTACCGAGTTTGTTTTGTTCGCCTCGCAGGACGGGGCGAACATCCGTTCCCTCTGCCGTCACTACGGCATTTCCCCTGCCACCGGCTACAAGTGGCTTCAGCGCTGGGTTCAGGAAGGCGCCGCCGGCCTTCAGGACCGCCCGCGCATACCGCACCATTCCCCGAACCGCTCGTCAGACGACATCACTGCCCTGCTGCGCATGGCACATGCCCGTCATGAACGCTGGGGAGCCCGCAAGATTAAGCGCTGGCTCGAAGACCAGGGACACACCATGCCTGCCTTCAGCACCGT
>NZ_KQ090002.1:76617-96197 GCF_001037885.1 Enterobacter sp. BIDMC109 | reverse complement strand
CCGGCTTATCGGGGACGGGCGGAGGTAACATCCCTGTAAAGCCCGCCCTCTCGGCGCATCCCTGCGCCTCGCCCCGGCCTACAGGAAACGCCTCAGCGATTTACAGCCGGACCGAGGCATCGCTGAAAGCCCTCAGTTATTCTGAGGCAACGTTATAGCTTTTGCTTTCAAATTACTGGAGCCCCCTCTCCCCACAGGGAGAGGGAGAAACGGGACTACTTCTTCATCTGCGACAAAATCGTCCGACACTGATTCGCTTCGCCTTCCGACGGCGAAATCAACGCCAGTAGCGCCGCCGCAGGAGTGACCAGCGTAGCGAGCGCGGCGGCGACCGCACCACGCGCAATCAACGGCCCGGCCTTCACGCCCGCCTGCGGATCTTTGAAGGTCCCGCGAACGTACAGCGGCGAGCGCAGGGTGATGATACGAATGCCTTTACTTTCCGGATCGATGGTTAAATCCAGCTGCTCGGACGCCATGCTGGCGGTACCGGTGACGTTGATAACCGCGTTTTCCGTGTCGAAAGCGAAGATCTGCGGACGCGCCACGCCGTTGACCAGATCCAGATTTGCCGCCGCGCAGTTAACGCGTACTTCGTCGTCACCGAAGATTTGCCCGATGATAAAGTTCCCGACGTTCAGCCCCAGGATCTCCATCAGGTTACGGCTCACCAGCCCGTCGTTCATCAGCAGCTTCAGGTTGCCGTTTCCGCTACCCAGCAGCGCCGCTACCGAGTTACCCGTGCCGCGAATATCCGCGTCGCCGTTCATCTCACCGAGGGTTTTCTGCATCAGCTCCACGTCCGGCATCAGCTCTTTCAGCTTCAGCCGACGCGCCTGGATCTCCGCCCTTCCCTGCATTGGCTTTTTATCCCCCTCCAGGTGGATATTCGATGAGATGGTTCCCCCGGCCATGCCAAACTTCAGCGGTTGCAGGCGCAGGTCGGCGTTTTTCAGGATGATATGGGTCGAGAGGTTGCTCAGCGGCAGCGTGCTGCCATGCTCAATTTTACGTCCTTTGAAGCGTACATCCGCATCCATCACGTCCCATTTGTCGGTTTCGAAGCGGTCATAGGGCAGCACTTTACCCGCAGGCTGAACGTCCTTTTTAACCTCTTTAGACTTCGTGCCTTTGCCCGAATCTACGCCAATCAGCGGACCAAGATCGGCCAGACGCAGCTGGCGGGATTCAACGTCCCCCTCCAGTTTCGGGCGCGGTTTACCGGTGGTGTAGGTCAGCGTGCCGTGGATATCGCTGTCGCCGATGCGCCCGTTAAAATTCCGGTAGTCAAAGACGGACGATTTTTCGGTGTTGATTTTGGCAACCAGGCGCCCGTCCGTTTCAAACGGCGGGGTATCCGGCAGCAGCACGCCGGTCAAATCGTACAGTTCACCCAGCGAATCCCCGGCAAACTTAAGCTGGAGGTCGACGCCGCCCATGTTCATCGGGTCGTTAACCGTGCCCACGAACGCCACGCGGGTGTTGCCCGAGCGGAAATCCGCCTGCACCGGGAACGGCGTGCCCTCACTCCTGAGCGCCAGCATGCCGCCGATTTTGCCTTTACCGGTCAGCGGCTGGCCGTTGTAGCGCCCTTTCGCCGTCAGGCCGAAGACGTAATCGCCCGCTTTGCTGTCATCGCCTTTGGCTTTACTGCCCGTCACTTCGCTAAACGGCAGCGGCTTGCCCAGCGGATCGACGAGGATCTCCACGTCAGCCTTACTCACCTTATCGTCAATGGCGATCCTCCCCCGATCGAACAGAATATTGTCGAGGCGGAAAGACCACGAAGAGGGCTGCGCATTCTGATCTTTATCGCCGCTGCTGGCGAGATCAAACGTCCAGTTATTGTTTTTCTCTGACAGGCGAATCAGCCGCGCGTCGGGCTGCTGAAGTTTGATCCACGGCAGATACACCGTTTTGGTTAACAGGGCTAACGGCGCCAGCGTGGCTTCCACGCGCGGCAGGTGGATCATGGTCACTTCGGGGATGTCCGGCGGGTTGCCGAGAATGATGTCGTCGGCGTGAACGTGCGGCCATGGCACCCAGCTTCGCCAGCCGGTTTCCTCTTTCTGGCGCTCCCACACGACACCCAAATCGCCACGTATTGCGAAGGGGCGGTTTAGCTCGGTTGAGACTTTCTGGTTGATGGTCGGTTTGAGCCGGTTCCAGTCAAACGTGGCGATAATGATGATTAAGACCACGATCAGCAACAAGAAAATCCCTGCTGTCCAGGAAATCACCCTGGTTGTTTTTGTCATTGTTGTCCCCTTTCCTGATGAACTTGCCTCTAAAACTATAGTTCAGACAAAGGGAAGCGGGCAGATCAGAGGGTGGTTATCACCTTTTCCAGGGTATCCATGGGGACAGGACGAGAGAGGAAATAACCCTGTGCCGCCGCTGCCGGGGAATTTTGCACGTCGCGCCACTCCTCCAGCGTCTCTACGCCTTCCACAATGACGCCCTGGCAATAGCGGTTCATCAGTTGCAGGAGCATCGTAAACAGGTTCCGTCCCTCCGGCGTCTGGCGCAGCATGATAAACAGATCGCGGGCCACTTTGATGTAGTCATAACGCACTTCGCTCAGGGCGGAGAAGTTGGCCATACCGGTACCGAAATCATCCAGCCACAGCGGGCCAAACTCACACATCGAGGCAAACGAGGAGTCCTGTGGCAGCTGAACATGTTCCACCAGCTCGAAGCGCATCCACGGCAAGGTGGCAATCAGCGCCTGCAATGTCGCGTTCTGACGTAACGCCATCAGGGTTGGGCCATCCACGTTCACCGACGCCAGAATACCGTGCTGCTCGAAGAACGCCTGCTTCGTCGCCAGCATTCTCAGCTGCTCTTCCAGCACGTCGATACGCTGACGCACGGCAACCTCCGCAAAATAGCGGTCCGGTGCAATACGCTGTGAAGGATTCGATGGATGAGTGACGACCGTTAACACCTCAATCGCCATTAACCGACCGTCGGTACGGTAGATGGGCTGATAGGTGTACGCTCGCTCACATTGCAGCCAGTAGCGATGCTCCTGCAAGTTCTCAATACTTGCCTCAGGCGTAGTGCTCAGCCGCTGGATAACCTGCTCTGACTTCATTTCGGATGTCCTGTTGTATGGGATAGCCTTTCTGGACTCGTCACTGAGTTATCGGCCCGCCAGGTGAGAACTTTATGTTCAATTCACCGGGAAAATGAAATTAAGATGACAGAAATATGCCGGAATACGCGCTGGCTCAAAAAAAATAATGGAACGTCGTTTTAATATAGTTGACCATAAAAAACACACAGCGCACACTACCCTTAATTACTTTGTTCAGGTTCACGACTATGTCTAAAAAAATTGCCGTGATTGGCGAATGCATGATTGAGCTGTCCCAGAAAGGCGCGGAAGTCAGCCGCGGTTTTGGTGGCGATACATTGAACACCTCCGTTTACATTGCCCGTCAGGTCGCCCCCGACGCGCTGAGCGTGAGCTACGTTACCGCGCTGGGAACGGACAGCTTCAGCCAGCAGATGCTGGAAGCCTGGCAGGGTGAAAACGTTGGGACCTCGCTCATCCAGCGAATGGAAAACCGCCTGCCGGGTTTGTACTACATCGAAACCGACAGCACCGGCGAGCGCACCTTCTATTACTGGCGTAATGAAGCGGCCGCCAAATTCTGGCTGGAAAGCGAGGCCGCCGCTGCCATTTGCGAAGAACTGGCGACCTTCGATTATCTCTACCTGAGCGGGATCAGCCTGGCGATCCTGAGCCAGGAGAGCCGTGAAAAGCTGCTGTCACTGCTGCGCGAATGCCGGGCCAATGGCGGTAAGGTGATTTTCGATAACAACTACCGTCCGCGTTTGTGGGCCAGCCGCGAAGAGACGCAGCAGGTCTACCAGCAGATGCTCGAATGCACCGATATCGCCTTCCTGACGCTGGATGATGAAGATGCTCTGTGGGGCGAAAAACCGGTTGATGAGGTCATTGCCCGGACGCTGGCTGCCGGGGTCAGCGAAGTGGTGATCAAGCGTGGGGCGGAGTCTTGCCTGGTGGCGGTTGCAGGTGAAGCCGTGACAGAGGTGCCGGCGGTGAAGCTGGCGAAAGAGAAGGTAATCGATACCACGGCGGCGGGAGATTCTTTCAGCGCGGGGTATCTGGCGGTACGTCTGACGGGGGGAACGCCGGAAGCGGCGGCGCAGCGCGGTCACTTGACGGCCAGCACGGTGATTCAGTATCGCGGAGCGATTATTCCGCGCGAGGCGATGCCTGCTTAAGGACTGTGCGGGCTGATGCCCGCACCCTAACCCTCTCCCTCAGGGCTGAGGGAACGCAGAGCTTACTGGCCCTGCGGAATATCGCTCGCATCCTGGTGTAAATCATCGGCTGCCGTTTGCGCTGGCTGCGGCGGCGTCGCCATGATGGCGTTCCAGGTGGCCTTCAACTCTTTCATGTCATATTCCGGCTCACCTTTCGGCTGCAACAGAATCAACGCCATATCCTGCGACAGCTGCTGACGCAGATCCTGATTCAGCATCTCCACGGTCAGACCGTTCAGGAAGTCCTGACGGAGTTTCTGATACTGCTCCGGCGCGATATCCACCACCTGATTCTGCAAGGAGCGAATGCGCTGGCTGATTAAGATATCGGTATCGGCGCGGGCATAGGTGGCGAACAGTTTCTGCAATTCGAGGGATTTCTGCGCCACCAGCGCGTTAAACTCCTCTTCAGACAGGCCCTCTTTCCGCACTTTAGCCAGCTCTTTCGCCACCACGCCGAGATTGGCATTCAGCTTATCGCCCGGCGATTCCACGTTAATGGCGCACTGGGCGCGCTGGAACAGCACTCGGCAGTCAAAGCCCAGGCCAATATCTTTCACGTTGTTCTTGCTGAGCGTCTGCTGAACGTGCCAGAACAGCGCTTCACGCGCGAGATCCGCACGCCAGTAACGCAACAGCGCAGAAGACTCGCGGATCGGCTGCCAGGCCGTATCCCACATCATTGAAAGACGATCCTGACGCACGGTATCCGTCATGATGCTGACCGTCTCAGGACGCAGCGGGGACAAGGTAGGAACAGGGGCGGGCGTTTCACGCTTCCCTTTCAGATCGCCAAATGCTTTGTTGATCTGTTCTATCACCGCACGGCTGTCCACGTTGCCCACCACAATCAGGGTCATGGCATCCGGGGTGTACCACTGCTGGTAGAAAGATTTCACCTGCGCGGCATCAACCGGCTGTTTCAGCGGCTCTGCTGGGTCGTGGCCAAGCAGCGTTGACCCTTTCAGGCGGTAGCGCCACCAGCCTTCTTTGGTATCCGTCGGCCAGGTCGCCACCATGTCGCTGTTGCTCAACGCATAGTTAACGGTCTCAGGCGTAATCGCCAGTTTGCCGGTGGCATCCGAAAGATAGGTCAGTGCTTCTTTAAGCAGATCGTTACGGTTGTTGGGCAGGCTCAGGTTAAACATGGTGTAGTCATAGGAGACCACAGCCGGGGGCAGCGGGCGTTTCGGATCGATGGCCTGTTGCCATAAAGAACGCACCTGAACCGCCTGCAAACTGCCGCTCTGGGTGAGCGCCAGTCGAGGAATAAAGTGGCTTAAGCCGGTCTGCTGGGTGCTTTCAGTGAGGGAGCCGGTATTCACAGAAAGACGGATTTCAATGCGATCGCTCGGACGTTGCGGAGTGGATAATACCTGCCACTGGAAACCGTTCGCCAGTGTTCCCTGTTGCCAGGCCGGGTCTGGCTGGAGCGCATCTGCCTGCACATAACTGGCTGCTGCCATCATCAGCAAACCGCCGGTTAAGAGTCGAATTTTTGTGCCCTGCATGTGAACCCCTGATCAACATTCCTGGTTAAAGAGAGTGTCTCGCGACGTGAGCACTCAAAGATGACGATGAAAACCTTCCGATTAGACAGCGTGTTCGGCTAAACGTCACGGGCGGAAGTGAAATATACCCAAAAAAAATCTTGTCGAATTATGACAGGTATGAACGGTTATTATGCGCAGGTGCCCGCATCCCCACAAGGGAATACGGGCATTTATGAGGGATTAAGAGGATAAACCGGGGGTTTTGTCCTCAGATGTGCGGTTATTCAGCGTATCGTTAAGCTTCTTGTGATCCAGCTCTTTCACCCACTTCGCCACCACAATCGTCGCCACGCCATTGCCGACCAGGTTGGTTAACGCACGGGCTTCAGACATAAAGCGGTCAATACCGAGGATCAGGGCCAGGCCCGCCACCGGCAGATGGCCCACCGCCGAAATGGTGGCCGCCAGCACGATAAATCCGCTGCCCGTTACGCCCGCCGCCCCTTTTGAAGAGAGCAGAAGCACCACCAGCAGCGTAATCTGATGGAAGATATCCATGTGGCTGTTAGTGGCCTGGGCAATAAAGACCGCCGCCATCGTCAGGTATATCGAGGTGCCGTCCAGGTTAAAGGAGTAGCCCGTAGGAATAACCAGCCCCACCACTGACTTACGGCAGCCCAGCTTTTCCATTTTATCGAGCATACGCGGCAGCGCGGACTCCGAAGAGGATGTGCCGAGGACAATCAGCAGCTCTTCACGAATGTAACGGATAAATTTGAAGATGCTGAAGCCGGTCGCACGGGCGATGGAGCCGAGCACCACCACCACAAACAGAATACAGGTGATGTAGAAACAGACGATCAGCTGGCCAAGCTGTACCAGCGTGCCGACGCCATATTTCCCGATGGTGAAGGCCATCGCGCCAAAGGCGCCAATCGGGGCCAGACGCATGATCATGTTGATGATGCCGAAGATCACCTGCGAGAAGCTTTCAATGACGTTAAAAATCAGCTGGCCTTTGCTGCCAAGACGGTGCAGGGCAAAGCCAAAAAGCACGGCAAACAGCAGCACCTGGAGGATGTTTCCGCTGGCGAACGCGCCAATCACGCTGCTCGGGATCACGTCCAGCAGGAAGGCAACAATCCCCTGATCTTTCGCCTGTTCAGCGTAAACCGCCACCGCTTTCGCATCCAGCGTGGCCGGGTCGACGTTCATGCCCGCGCCAGGCTGTACCACGTTGACAATTATCAGGCCGATAATCAGCGCGATGGTACTGACAATCTCGAAGTACAGCAGGGCAACCGCCCCCGTACGCCCGACCGCCTTCATGCTTTCCATGCCAGCGATACCGGTCACCACGGTACAGAAAATGACCGGCGCGATGATCATTTTGATGAGCTTAACGAACGCGTCGCCAAGCGGTTTCATCTGCGCGCCCAGCTCCGGGTAGTAGTGACCGAGCAGAATACCGATGGCGATGGCTGTCAGGACCTGGAAGTAAAGACTTTTGAAGAGTGAGGTTTTCATAGGGTGTCCCTGGAAAGAAAAACTACAGGCTTTGTAAGGTTATGGTTAACCTGCGGCTTTAAAATAACACCCACATAACAGGACAGAAATAAACGGGGTTCAAATTTGAAACACAAATGTTAAGAACTTTGAGCTGGCTCGCACAAGCCAGCAACAAAATTACACTTTTGCGTTATTGCCAGCGTCAGCGAGATAGCGTTTCTCAAAGATATCCGTCGGTACGGCGCGGTCAAACAGGAAGCCCTGTCCGCTCTCCACGCCCGCCGCAGCCAGCCACTCACGCTGGGCGTCGGTTTCAATACCCTCGGCAATTACGTGCAGATTCAGGCTGTGCGCCATCTGAATAATGGCCTGTACCAGGCTGCAATCCTCCGGCAGCCCTTCCACAAAGGTTTTGTCGATTTTCAGGACGTCCACCGGCAACGTTTTCATGTGCTGGAGCTGACGCAGGCCGGAATACCCCATACCAAAATCGTCCAGCGCAATGCGGATCCCGGCATTACGCAGCGGTTTCAGAATGGCGACAGCATCGTCAGGATTGTCGATACAACGGCTCTCGGTGACTTCCAGGATCAACGTGTGGGGCTGAATGCGGTAGCGGTGGATCAACTCGAGCATCTCCGGCACCATGGTCGGGTGCATCAGCTGTAGCGCAGAGAGATTCACCGACAGCGGCAGCGTGATGCCCCGTTGTTGCCAGGCCGCAAGCTGGCGGCAGGACTCTTCCAGCACCCAGTAGCCGACGGTGACCATCAGGCCGCAGGACTCAATACGTTCGATCATCCCCTCAGGCAGCTCCCACGTGCCGTCCGGCTGTTGCATACGCAGCAACGCTTCGGCGCTGGTCACTTCACCCGAGCGCAAATTGACCTGCGGCTGTAGCCAGAGCGCAAACTGGCGATTGTCCATCGCCGTCAGAATGTCGCTCTCTTCCGTCAGGCGCTGCTGGGCTTTTTCCATCTGCTCCGGATCAAAGAACTGGATCTGGTTTTTGCCTTTCCGGCGCGCGGTGAACGCGGCCGAGAAGGCCCGACGATAAAGCTGCTCGGCGGTCAGCCCCCCGTAGTACATCGCAATACCGATGCTGGCGCTCGGGCGAAGCTGGATACCCTGAATGGGCAGCCGCTCATTAATGACAGTGAGTACTTGCTGACCTAGCGTAATGGCGTGCCACGGCTCTTTAACACCGTGCGCGATCACCACCAGGTCATAACCGCTGACCTGGGTGAGCACCATGCGCGGCGCCAGAACGGATTTCACCTTTTCCACCAGCGTCAGCAACAGCATCTCGCGCTGGCTCTCTTTCAGCACGCCCGCCGTGTCCTGCAAGGTTTCGCAGGCAATCACCATCAGCGCGGTGGTCTGCTGGCGGGCGACGGTCTGCTCCAGCAAGGCCATTAAAAACGCTTTGTTTGGCAGATCGGATACCGGAAAACGGGTGGCGTTGCTACTGAGCTCTTCCTGCTGACGCAGGACACGCTGCTGGTTGATATTGTAACTCCGGACCAGCATGCCAATTTCATCGTCGTGATGCAGGCGCGGCAAGGGAAGCTGATGCCCCATGTGCTCCTGTGGAGAGAGGTCGTTCAGCTCCCGGGCTATGCGGCGCAACGGATGCACAATTAACCGGTTGATACACCACGTCAGCGCCACGCTCAGCATTAGTGTCAAAAGTAAGTAAGTAGTCACTAACGTAGCAACCCAGCTCATAACGAATTTATACATGCGGTACGAGTCGGCCTGTAGCACCAGGTAGGCCAGCGGCTGCGGGTTAGCCGGTCTTTCCAGGGAATAGAGAGGCAGGGAAATTTGCACCGGCAGTTCAAACAGGCGCATCACCATCATCGGGACGGGACGCTCCGGGATAAAACTCATCCGCAGCGCCTGGAACTGGTTCGGCAGCACGACATCCGCGCGGCTCACGATACCGGCGGGCTGAATGCGCTTCAGGATGGATTCCGCCTCGGGGATATCCCCTTTCAGGATCGAGGCTGACAGGGGTTCCCGCACCGAGCGGGCAATACTTTCCAGTTGCGAAGCCGTGTTATAGCGATTCTGCTGTACGGAGTGAAACAGCAAAATGACGCAGAAGATGAAGACAAACAGCATTGTGACGGCAGACACCATCGCCATCTGTTTGATCGTTAAGGAACGGCTGACACGCAAAATGACTCTCCACAAAACTCGAAGCGCAGGGCGCACCAGGGTGTAAACCTGGTGCGCCCGAGTATACCCGATAGCTGCACTTTTAAGAGAGACTTACAATTAGATTAAGAAAAAATCCGATCACCAGTCTGCATAAGGCACCAGCGGTTCCGGTGGTAAGTCCATATCACCTTGCCAGCCCGCGGCAGAATACCGAACGTAGAGCAGCGCATGGCTCGGGGTATAGTCTTTTGCTTCCTGAATATCGACGCCCAGTCCGACAAACCAGTTGGACGTCACGCGGCGTTCAACAATCGCCCTTGCGGTATAACCCGTGCCTGACGAGCTACTTCCGGTTTCCATTACACCTTTATCGGTATAACGGCCTGGCTCATTGTCCGGGATCAGCCCCTGTAACGGATAACGCATCACATCTTTTGTTTTTGAATGAGACCAGGAGACGGAGCCGCCCAGCTCCCATGACCAGTTCTCTGTGCGTTTACGCCAGTTCACCGGTAAGGCGAACGACACATACTCCTGGGGACTGTAGTAACCGCCCTGGCCCAGCGAATAGCCACTTAAATCCTTATCGTAATGCCAGAGCATGTTGGACACGCCCACCGTCAGGCGTTCGTTGTTCTGATTGATGAGCTTGTAGTAATAGCCGGTCATCCAGCGGACGCGCCAGTTATCTTCGACATTCTTCCCGGTGAGGCTGTCGGCACTCAGGCTTGACCAGATCCCGTTAGCTTCGCCTTTGTCGTAGCTCATGCTCACGCCGCCACCGGTGGCACGCACGCCGCCCCAGGTGGTGTCGGTATTGGGATCTTTTTGCCCGGCGAAGGCCAGCACCGAGCTGGAAATCGGACGGCGATGAGCGTTCAGGGTGTAGCCAATCGGCCCTAAATCGTTGCTGTAGCTCAGGCTACCCACCACATCGACCACGTCGAAGCCCATCGGCGTTGTACCGATATCCCACGCCCAGGTTTTGTTCTGCCAGCCGACGGCCACGCTGGCGCCGTTGGCCGACTGGTTCGTGCTGCCGTGACATGGCGTTTCGGCACAGGTACCCCATGTCGGATCGTAGGTTCCGTTATCGGTGGCAAAGGAACCGGCGTTCATATTGACCAGATCGCTACGGAAGAACATACGTCCGTCCGACAGCGGCGCATCAACCTGGAGCATGGTGGTGTGCGCTTTCAGGTCGGAATAGCCTCCCGTGCCGCTGGAGCCCCAGTAGTCGTGTTGCAGCGTGACGTTCAGATCCTGCTGACGATAAAGATCGCCTGCATCGCTGCGCACGCCGCGCTTCAGCCAGTCATCTTTCTCATCGTTACGCGTGAGCAGCGTAAAGCTGTCGTTATCGGTCGGACGGGTCGTTGTGATGCCCGATGAGACCATCGCATCTTTCCAGGTGTCCAGCGCCTGCTGAGGCTGACCATTTTGTGCCTGGAAACGGGCGGCATCGCGCATCACCAGCGCACTTTCCATCGAAGGCGGCTGCGATTTGGCCTGCGCAAGAATGGCGTTGAAGGTCTTTTCTGCCGCGGCATGATCACCCAGGCCAGCCTGCGCCATGGCAAGCCGGCGCTGCATATTGATGGAGAGCGGTTCGCCGTTCTGTGCCGCGGGCAGTTTCGCCAGCGCCGCGCGCGCCGCGTCCTTGTTGTCCTGGGCAAGATAGACCTCGGTCAGGCCGAGGATCGCGTCTTCGTTCTGCGGTTCGCGTTGCAGGACGGTGTTGTAGGCGGTTTTCGCGGCCTCATGATCGCCACGCTGTTCAGCCCAGTCCGCCAGCGTCAGGTCGATACGGGTGGACGGAGGCTGCTGGCGAAGCAACGTTTCCGCCTCCTGCTCTTTTCCACTGTCGCGCAGGCGGTTGGCGGTTTCCAGCACCTGGTTACTTTGCAGGCGGTCCGCCAGCGCCTGAATGTTGCCGTTCCACTTGTCGCGCGGCAGCGTGTTCAGATGCGCCAGCGCCGCCCGGTCCTGATCGTTACCGGACAGGTACAGCCCGCTGGCGTAAACCTGATCCGGATCGCCCGGTTTCTGGCTTGCCAGCTGACGCATCAGGTTATCCGCCTGGCTGCGCTGACCCGCGCTATACAGATCGCGTGACAGTCGGTAGGTGATCCACACGTCGCCCGGGGAAAGCACAAGGCGTCGGCGCTGAATTTCTGCGGCCTGCGCATATTTCCCCTCGCTTTCCAGCTGTTCGGCCTGGGCTGACAGCTGCTCGTTCGTCAGGCTACGTTCAATATCATCAATGCTGCGGCGCTGGCTGGCAGAGAGCGACTGAATAAACTGCGTCGCCTTCTCCGGAGACTGCGCGCGATAAATATTGGCGAGACCGCGTACCGCGTTGCTGTTGCCGCTGTCCATCCGCAACGCCTGGCGGTAATAGCGCTCGGCCGCGTCGTTATCTTTGCGCGCCGCCGCCGCATCACCGAGGCCCAGAACCGCGTAGCTGTCGGTATTGTCGATATTGCGCGCCTGCTGGTAATAGCGTTCGGCCTGGGCCGTATTGTTGGCTTTCAGGGCGTTATCCCCCTGCTGGATCAGCAGCCAGTATCGGTTGACCTTCAGCAGGCTGTCCCATTTGCCCCGGTTATCGCTCTGCGGATCGAGGGCGATCGCCTTTTCAAACTGCGCAACCGCACGCACGCGATCGCCTTTCTGAGAATAGGCCTGCCCCAGTGCGCCTACGGCTTCACTGTCGGCGTGGTTGGCGCTGACTGCTTTTTGCAACTCCGTTACCGCTTTACTGCCCTGCCCGGCATCCACTGCGGCTAACCCTTCGGCTTTGGCGCGGAACGCCGGATCGGCGAGCTGTTTTTGCTGCGCTTCAAGCTGGGCGCGCGCCGCCGTCACGTTATCGCCATCGCTGAACACGCTCAGGTATTGTTGCAGCGCGGTAACGCTGGCGCTGCTGGCCGGTTGATCTTTGATCTGCTGGTACCACATGTCCGACGCCTGACTGCGGCCATTGTTCGATTTGGCCATCTCCTGTAACACCGCAAACCCTTCATCACGCCGTCCGCTCTGGAACAAAAGCTGTGCCAGCGAGGACTGTAGCGGGACGTTGCCCGGACTGCTGGCGTTTATTTTCTTAAGCTGATTAATGGCCAGGTTGCGGCGGGCTGGCTCTTTCGCCACCACGTTCCAGTACTCCGTCGCGATGTCGCCACTGGGCGGCTTACCGTCAAACAGTTTGTCATACGCGGCAATGGCTTCCTGGGTGTGCCCGGTGGTGGCAAGCAGGCGAGCCTGCTGGAGGGACTGGCGACCATCCGGCGTGGAGAGCAGCATGGTAGTACGGGAGGACTGATAGGCACTGGAATCGGGCGCCATTCCTTTCAGGCGATCCAGCTCTTTTTGCGCGCCCGCCATATCACCCTGTCGTAACAGGTAGCGGAAGCGCGCGGCAATCACGTCCGGGTTGTTGGGGTCGATCAGCTCAAGGCGATAGAGCGACTGGCGCACTAAATCCTCACGCTGGGTGGATTCCCCCAGACGGACCTGTTCCAGCAGCTGTCTCTGCTGCGGGGAGTTGGCGGCCTGGGCCAGGGGCATTAGCGCCAGGCCAAGCGATAAGGTGAGTAGATTCAGTGTGAACGTGCGCATTCCTGGCCCCAGTCCGGTAGTAATTCACCTTGCACGGTGAAACGAAAACGATGCTGATCCCACCCTTGTCCAAAGAGGGTCAGAACGTAGCTGTAATAAGCATTGTTATCGGGAAAACGATCGGCGACGTGCTGGCGTTGCACCGCTTGCGCGTCCCGGTTTTGTAAAAACGGAAGGAGGGAGGCAGAAAACCCTACCGGCCCATTTCCGGTGCGTTTCCCGGTCGCGACGTCCACTTTCTCCGGCGGCAAGCCTTGTTTGATTGTGGTGGTCGCCATGGGCTTGAAACGCGCCAGTAGCCGGGCTTTCTGCGGATCGTTATCGTTCATCATCCCTACCCACAGATAGACGCGAATCGCATCGTAGCTGCCGATCAGGGACGCATCCTGCGACAGCTGCCAGCCGCCCTTTTTCTGGTATTTCACCCAGTTCGGGGAAAATCCTTTAGGCGCGGTCTCCAGCAGCAGACGCAGGTTGGTTTCACGGAGCGTCGTCCACGGCGCGCCAAAACGGGTGAAATAGCTCGCAAGCTGCGGCGGCAGGTAGCTGGGGTTGAAGCGCCAGACACTCTCTTCGGCAAAACCGACTTTACCCGGCAGCAGCATAGAACCCAGCCCCGGCACCTTCACCACTTCCTCACTGGCAATGCGCGTCAACAGCGCCTTACCCGTGCGCGTGTAATCGGGATTTTTCCACAGCCGCCCGGCTTCCAGCAGCGACCAGGCAATCCAGATATCGGCATCAGACGCGGAGTTAGGGTCGATAACCGCCCAGGTTTCGTCGTCCTTTTTCCCCCACAGCCAGGCCGGGAGATGTTGGGTTAAATCTCCCTCGGCAAGGTTATCGCGCGTCCATGCCAGCAGCAGATCGAACGCCTTGCGATCGTTTGCCGCGAGGGCAAAGAACAGTCCGTAGCTTTGCCCTTCGGAGGTGGTGATTTTGCGCGCGTCACTGGGATCAATGACGCGCCCACTTTCGCTCATATAATCCTGCTTGAACGTCTCCCAGGCAGGCCAGCGACAGGCGGCGTGAAGATTCGCCGCCGCCAGCATCAACGCTGCGACTACACACCCGCGAAAGATTTTCATCACCGCTTACTCATGGTCCGGGTTAAGACGACGACGGCTGATGATTCGCAGCAGACGCCACAGTACCCACGCCAGCAGTACAACGCTGAGCGCAGCCAGCACGGCCAGCAGCACCGGGTGGTTAGACAGGGCGTACCACAGGCGTTCGAACCACGGCAGATGACCGACGTAGTAGACATCCCCCACGCGCAGGCTGTTTACCCCCGACTCACGGATCACCGAGACGGAACCGAACATTGCCGCCCGTTTACCGCTGTCGTTCATGGCCGTGTTGAGTAGCTCATACCCGCGCGGGCTATCCGCCAGCAGGGCGATAACGCTGCGCTGGTCGTTATACGGCGACTGGAAGCCGACAATCGCGGCCATCGGACCCGTTGAGCTTACGGTCGTCCTGATATTGGCCTGACGATCGCCGCTGTCCGGCATGATGCTCGGGAACTCGGTCTGACGCAGCGGCGTGTTAACCCATGACTGAGCCGCCTGCACCAGCAGATCGACGCGCTTCTCGTCTTTCAGCTTGTCCGGAATGTTGCCGATGACCATGATATCGGCATCTTTGTTCTGGATCTGGCTCCCGTCATCCGTCACCGTCACGTTGATCGCCGGCAAGCCGGTTTGCGCCCCGACGGTGCCCATGGTGTCCAGCAGCGTGGTAACCTGGCCTTCGTTGGCCGCTTTTGGCATCACGACAATCGATTCAGAGAGGTCTGCCATGCGGCTGAACGGGAAGCTGGCGTTAGCAAAGGCACGCAGATCCGGCATCGCAATAAAGTGGTAATACTTCGAGAAGTCGATCGTGGAATCATCGCCAATCACCACGTGGTTTTGCACCGGCTGGAAGGTAATACAGTTTTCCACCGATCCACCCGGCATGGGGTTCATATACTGGAAGTTAAACCGCAGCTGGTTCACCGCACCGAGCTTCAGCGCCGGGATCGACACATCGGTTTTGCCATCCAGCAGCCCCTGTAATACAGGCAGACGAAGCATCAACCGGTTTGTCTCCTGGCTGCTGGTCAGGCTGAACGATTGCAGGAACTGGTTGTTGAGGCTGATATCCATGCGCGAGCTGTCTTTGGTTGCCGGCGCGGTGTAACGGTAGTTCAGATTGATATCAATGCCGTTGGTGCGCAGCAGATAGAGATCCGGCGGCAGGTTCAGCGACAGGCTGACAGGAGAAGGTTCAAGCCCGGTTGACTGCAATTGCTCTTCATAGGTTTTGAGTTCGCCAAAGGTGATGGCCCGGTCGGTACGTACCCAGTTCGGCGCATCATAAGGCTTACGTGCCAGCAGCGGTTTCACCTCGTCCACCACAACGCTGTTACCGCGGAACAGGATATTCCCCTGCGCAATGCCTTTCGCCGCCTGCACCAGATCTTTGTCATCACGGCCGAAGATCACCAACAGCTTCACGTACGGATTGTCCGGATGGCTGATCATCTCGATGGTGGGCGCTTTCACCTCCGGATGGTCACGCAGGAAAGCCGGACGTTTGGCGTTGGTGGCAAACACGATCGCGTTTTTGTCCGGCATTTTGTCGTACATGACCGGGAAACTTTGACCACGCCAGCCGGAGCGGGAACCAAACCAGGATGCCACGATAGAGGCCGCCAGCTGTTCGGTCACATCGGGAGAGCCGGCAAAGACCATCGGCAGGTTCAGCGGACGGTTATCACGCGGGTCGAAGAACGGCACCGGGAAGGCGGAGAGATCGTTTTTCAACGCCAGCGGCTGATAGGTCATCTGAAGCGAAGAGTTACGCCCGACATCCAGCCACAGGGTGCTGCTGGCCGGGTTTTCACAGACATCGCGGTAGTGGCCGACAAACTCCAGACGCACGCGGTTAAAGTCGGTGATAAACAGCGGATTAATCGGCACCTGAGCCAGGGTTTTCTTACCCAGTTGCTCTTTGGTGACGGGCAGGACGTCCATCAGCTCGTCATTCAGATAGACCTTAAGCTGGGACTGCACCGCCGACATCCACTAACCTGAACGTGTGGCTCTCCAGTTTTTACGCTGCGGAAGATAAGCGTCAGACGAAATTCCCGGACGCGCTGCCTGCCGATGCTCAGCCGTTTGAGCTGCTGGTCATTAACATCTGTTCTCTGTCCTGGGCTGACGTTGACGCGGCTGGTTTGATGTCGCACCCGCTGTGGTCGCATTTCGATATTCAGTTTAAGGACTTCAACTCGGCCACGTCGTACAGCGGCCCGGCGGCTATCCGCCTGCTGCGCGCCAGCTGCGGACAGCCTTCGCATAAGAACCTCTACCAGCCGGCAGCTAACCAGTGTTATCTGTTTGATAACCTCGCAAAACTGGGCTTTACCCAGCACCTGATGATGGGCCATAACGGTCAGTTCGGTAACTTCCTGAAAGAAGTGCGTGAACAGGGTGGCATGCAGGCCCCGCTGATGGACCAGAAAGGGCTGCCGGTAACGTTGCTGGGCTTTGATGGCTCGCCGGTGTATGACGATACCGCCGTGCTTCAGCGCTGGTTAGATACCGTCGGCAAAGAGGAAGGGACACGTAGTGCGACGTTCTATAACACGCTGCCGCTGCACGACGGGAACCATTATCCCGGCGTGAGTAAAACGGCCGATTATAAGGCCCGTGCTCAGAAGTTCTTTGACGAGCTGAACGCGTTCTTCAACGAGCTGGAAAAATCAGGTCGCAAAGTGATGGTGGTGGTAGTACCAGAACACGGAGGGGCGCTGAAAGGCGACAGGATGCAGGTGTCTGGCCTGCGCGATATCCCAAGCCCGTCCATCACTAACGTTCCGGCCGGGATTAAGTTCTTTGGCATGAAGGCGCCGCATCAGGGAGCGCCCATTGAAATCACCCAGCCAAGCAGCTATCTGGCTATCTCGGAACTGGTTGCTCGCGCTGTAGACGGTAAGCTGTTTGTGGAAGATAGCGTGAACTGGGATCAGCTCACCAGCGGGCTGCCGCAGACGGCGGAGGTATCGGAAAACGCCAATGCGGTGGTGATCCAGTATCAGAATAAGCCTTATGTCCGACTGAATGCCGGGGATTGGGTGCCGTATCCGCAGTGATGACCTGCTACACCCTCTCCCCTGTGGGGAGAGGGTTACTCCGCACTTCGTAACGAAATTTCACCGCCCACCCAGGGCTTAATCACGCCATCCTGTTCAAGAAGCAACGCGCCCTGCGCGTCAATGCCGCGTGATGTGCCGTAAATTTCTTTATCTCCAATCAGCAGCTTCACCGGTCGGTTAATAAAGTTATCCAGCTTTTCCCAGCGGGACAGGAATGGCGCTAACCCCTCTTGTTCAAAGAGCGTCAGCGAACTACGCAACTCATTGATCATGCGGACGGCAAGCATATTGCGATCGATGGTGATCCCCGCTTCCTGCAAGTTGGTCCAGGCCTGGTTCACGACATCGTTCTGCACGTTTCGCATCACCATGTTCAGTCCCGCCCCAATGACGATCTGTGCGGCATCGCCTGTTTTTCCCGTCAGTTCAACCAGGATCCCCGCCAGCTTTCGATCGTTGAGATACAGATCGTTGGGCCATTTTACCCGCACCTGATCGGCACCCAGATCGTGCAGCACCTCTGCCATCACAATGCCGATCACAAGGCTCAGCCCGATGGCCGCAGCTGGCCCCTGTTCAAGCCGCCAGTACATGGAAAGGTAGAGGTTGGCGCCAAATGGTGAGAACCACTTACGCCCCCGTCGGCCACGTCCTGCCTGTTGGTACTCGGCAACGCAGGCATCACCGGATTTCAGCTCGCTCAGGCGATCCAGCAGATACTGGTTCGTCGAATCAATGACCGGCAATACCGCGACGTTACCGTGCCCAATCTGGCTGCGGATGACCTTTTCATTCAGTAACTGGATCGGTTCCGGCAGGCTGTAGCCTTTTCCCGGCACCGTAAACACATCCACACCCCAGTCGCGGAGCGTTTGAATATGCTTATTGATCGCAGCACGGCTCATGCCCAGCTGTTCGCCCAGCTGCTCGCCAGAATGAAACTCGCCATCGGCAAGGATACCGATGAGAGTTAACGGGATAGTATTGTCCTTCACGCAATGGTCTCCACGGCATTCACTTCGCCCGTTCGGCCAATAAAGCGAACTTCAGGCTCCAGCCAGACGTTGAATTTTTCGCCCACGCGCTGGCGAACATGATGCGCCAGGTTGACGACATCCTCACTTGTCGCGTTGGACTGGTTGATCAGTACCAGCGCCTGCTGACGATGAACAGCAGCGCCACCAAGAGTCGTACCTTTTAATTCACACTGATCGATAAGCCAGCCTGCGGCCAGCTTCACGCTACCATCCGCCTGAGGATAATGCGGGGCCGTTGGCCAGCCGGCGAGAAACGCTTTTGCATTTTCGCTGCTGATCACCGGGTTTTTGAAGAAACTGCCCGCATTTCCGTTAACTTTCGGGTCCGGGAGCTTGGTCATTCGCATGTGGCAAACGGAATCAAATACCTCACGCGGTGTGACGGTAGCCGGGTCGAGACGGGTCAGATCGCCGTAAGTCAGAACGGGTTTCCAGGCTTTCGCCAGGCGCAGGCCAACGGCCACAATGACGAAACGATCCTGATAGTCGTGCTTGAAAATGCTGTCGCGATAGCCAAAGCGGCACTGCTCTGCGGTCAGGCGCTTCGCCGTTCCGGTCGCGAGTTCGATGCAGTCGACATATTCGCAGACGTGTTTCAGTTCGATGCCGTAGGCACCGATGTTTTGAATAGGAGATGATCCTGCACAGCCCGGGATCAGAGCCAGGTTTTCCAGCCCTGGCATCCCTTTTTCAAGGGTATATTGCACCAGATGGTGCCAGTTCTCGCCAGCACCCACGTGTAAATGCCAGCTGTCAGCGCTCTCTTTACGCTCAATCCCCATGATGCGATTGACGATTACCGTCCCCGCAAAATCATCGAGAAACAGGACATTACTTCCTTCGCCCAGAATAAGTACGGGTTCACCGTTTTCTGTTGCGTTTTGCCATGCATTCAGCAACTGCTGAGCACTGTCGGCACGTACAATTTGATTAGCATTCCGTTGAATACCAAAGGTATTCCAGGGCTTAAGGGAGTGATTCATAGACGCTATCCTGATGCAAAAACCGGGATAGTTTACCGTATATATGGGGGGATAGGTGATTTGTTTATGGAAAGGAAGCAGGTGCAGAAACGCAAAAAGGCCATCCTTCCGGATGGCCTCTTCACTTGTTTGATGCCTGGCAGTTCCCTACTCTCACATGGGGAGACCCCACACTACCATCGGCGCTACGGCGTTTCACTTCTGAGTTCGGCATGGGGTCAGGTGGGACCACCGCGCTAAAGCTGCCAGGCAAATTCTGTTAATCTGTATCAGGCTGAAAATTTCGTCTCTTCGCCAAAACACCTTCGGCGTTGTAAGGTTAAGCCTC
>NZ_KQ090002.1:0-75237 GCF_001037885.1 Enterobacter sp. BIDMC109 | reverse complement strand
CTTGGTATTCATTTAGTGTCCGAGGACATTAAGAATCCATGTCACTTTGAGTGCCCACACAGATTGTCTGATAAATTGTTAAAGAGCAGTGCCGCTTCGTTTTCGCTGCGGCGCGGGGTGTGCATATTACGCTTTCCCGCTTCAGAGTCAAGCGTTTATTTTGCTTTTCTCTGCTGACCCGGCGGCTTGCGTGCCGTTGTTCCGTGTCAGTGGAGGCGCATTATAGGGAGTTCTTCTGAAGTGACAAGCACTAAATACAAAAAACTTTTCGTTCGCTCACTTTTCAAACTCAACGCTTATTTATCCCGCGCATCGTCCGTTAAACGCGCAATTTCACGGGCAAAACTGGCGACCTGGGCCCAGTCGGTATAAACCACTTCTTTACGCGTATCCGTTTCCCCGCCCGTCATTTTCATGATCAGGCGGATCATAAAGCGGTCATACCAGCGGTAACGCGGGTAACGCAGCGCGCCAGCAAAGACAGAACAGATATCGGGCTGCCATGGCGAACTTAGCAAAAACTTGCGCGTATAGCTGTTGGTCTGCGGCGTACGCTTCTCCGCTTTACGGGCAACCAGGTTGACCGAGTAAAACGCGCCAGGCAGTTGAGCGAGCTCCGCCGTATGCTTTTTCACAAAGCGATCCAGCGCCGGATGGAAATGGCCGTAACGAATTGAAGCGCCAATGACCACGCGGTCGTAATCCTGCCAGGCAATCTGCTCTGTGCGATTCAGGTTCACCACATCAGAATAAATGCCCAGCTCTTTGAGTTCAGAAGCCAGATATGAAGCAATCTCACGCGTTTGTCCGTCACGCGTTGAGAAAAGAATTAACGTTTTCACCAATGTCTCCTTACTCACGCCAGAATGTTGGGGTAAACAGCACCAGCAGCGTAAAGACCTCAAGACGCCCAAACAGCATATTGGCGATTAAGATCCACTTCGCCACCGGGTTCATACTGGCGAAGTTATCCGCCACGACGCCCAGCCCCGGCCCCAGGTTGTTTAACGTTGCCACCACAGAGGCGAAGGCAGAGAAATCATCCACGCCCGTGGCGATAATCGCCAGCATACTGACAATAAAGACCAGCGCATAAGCGGAGAAGAATCCCCACACCGCTTCGAGGATGCGCTCCGGCAACGCGCGGTTCCCCAGCTTAATACTGTAAACCGCATTCGGGTGGACCAGACGTTTCAGCTCACGGTTCCCCTGCTTGAACAGCAGCAGAATGCGGATCACCTTCAGACCGCCGCCCGTTGACCCGGCGCAACCGCCGATAAACGCAGAGCACAACAGCAGCACCGGCAGGAACAGTGGCCAACGCGCAATACTGTCCGTGGTGAAACCAGCAGTTGTCGCCATCGATACCACCTGGAAGAAGGCCTGGTTCAGGGTCGTGACCGCCGAGTTATAAACATCGTGGAACCACAGTACCAGGGTACAGATAACCACCAGGGTCAGCTGGACGCCAATAAACATCCGGAATTCCGGGTCGCGCCAGTACACCTTCAGGCTCCGTCCGCTAAGCAACGAGAAGTGTAGACCGTAGTTACAGCCTGAGATCAGCAAAAAGATGGCAATGATGGTATTGATTGTCGGGCTGTCGAAGTAGCCGACGCTGGCATCGTGGGTGGAGAACCCGCCGATAGCAATAGTCGCAAAGCTATGCCCAATGGCATCAAACGCAGGCATCCCGGCAAACCACAGCGCCAGCGCGCAGGCCACCGTCAGCAGGACATAGATAAGCCACAGGGTTTTCGCCGTCTCCGCAATACGCGGGCGCATCTTGTTATCTTTCAGCGGGCCGGGCATCTCCGCCCGGTAAAGCTGCATCCCCCCGACGCCCAGAATCGGCAGGATAGCCACCGCCAGGACGATGATCCCCATACCGCCGAACCACTGGAGCATCTGCCGGTAAAAGAGAATCGCATGCGGGAGCGAATCCAGCCCCACAAGCGTGGTGGCGCCGGTGGTCGTTAATCCGGAGAACGATTCAAAAAACGCATCCGTGACGGTGAGATTCGGTTGTTCGGAGAAGATAAACGGCAGCGCACCCACGCTTCCCAGTACCGTCCAGAACAGGACCACAATCAGAAACCCCTCCCGGGATTTCAGTTCACCTTTCTCACGGCGGTTTGGCCACCACAGCAGGGAGCCAATCGTCAGCGCGACAAAAAAGGTTTGCGTAAATGCACGCCCCGCGCCGTCCCGGTAGATGAGCGCCACCAGTCCGGGAATGATCATTGTCCCGGAGAAAAGTATGACCAGCAATCCAACGATTCGGGTAATGGCACGAAAATGCATCTCTGCCGCTTCCTTAGGTATTCAAAATTGTGAGGTGGGGATTATTCTTCAATCGGCAGTAATTGCAATGAACCGCGACTAAAATCAGCGAGTTTTGCTGAAAAAGCAGCCAGTTCCGCCTGAGGAAGCGCCACGCGTAATTGCACCATTGCCTGATAATCACTGTGTGCGATGACACCGTTAAACTGTTTAAGCAGTGCTTCGATACCCGATAGCTGGGCGTAATCGCATAACAAAGTATATTCCGTAAGTGGCGTTTTGCGGGTTGTTATCAGCAGATTAAGCGCCTGCTGGACACCACCTCCGTAGGCTTTAACCAGCCCTCCGGTGCCTAACAAAATGCCCCCGTAGTAGCGGACAACAACGGCGGTGATTTCACCCACGCCGCTGCCCATCAACTGGGATAGCATCGGTTTTCCGGCCGTACCCGCCGGTTCACCGTCGTCAGAAAACCCGAGCTGCTGTGAGTCGTCTGGCGGCCCTGCGACCCACGCCACACAGTGATGGCGGGCATCGGGGTGCTGCGCGCGGACGGACTCGACGAACGCCTTCGCCGCCTCCACGCCGTCGGTATGCGCCAGCAGCGTGATAAAGCGGCTTTTCTTGATTTCCTCAACAAAGGTGACCGGCTCGGCCGGTATCAACCAGCTTTCCATCAGGCCAGCTTCAGATCTCGCGTCATGTTCTCAATGCTGTTCTCGTGAATAACCACGTTATCCTCGATACGAATGCCGCCATACGGCTTCAGCGCTTCAATTTTCTCCCAGTTGAAGTGCTTGCTGAATTGCCCTTCGCGCCACGGTGCCAGCAGGGATTCAATAAAGTAGATGCCCGGCTCGATGGTCAATACCATACGCGGCGCCAGAACGCGGGTGCAGCGCAGATAAGGATATTTAGACGGTGCCGCCAGGTGCGTACCAGTATCATCCTGCATAAAGCCCGCGACGTCATGAACCTGCAAACCCAGCGGGTGACCGATACCATGCGGCATAAATGGCCCGGTCAGATCGTTCTCAACCATCGCCTCTTCGCTCATGTCTTTGACAATCTGATGCTTACGCAGCAGTTTAGCGATGCGCTGATGGAACTGGATGTGATAATCCACGTAGCTGGTTCCGGCCTTCATGGTGCCAATCAGCGCCAGCTGTTCGTCGTTCACATCTTTGATCAATTGCGCAAAATCGGTGTCCGCATTCGCCGCCCAGGTACGGGTCAGGTCTGCCGCATAACCATTGTACTCAGCCCCCGCGTCCAGCAGGAAGCTGCGCATCTCAGCCGGAACCTGATGATCCAGTTTGGTGTAGTGCAGAACCGAGGCATGTTCATTCAGCGCCACGATGTTGCTGTACGGCACGTCGGTATCGCGGTGGCCGGTCGCCGTCAGGTAGGCCTGATTAATATCGAACTCGCTCATACCGGACTGGAACGCTTCATGCGCCGCACGGTGGCCATTCACCGCCGTTTTTTGCGCTTCACGCATGCAGTAAAGTTCGTAGTCGGTCTTGTAGGCGCGATAGTAGTGCAGATAATCCAGCACGCCTTTCGGGTTGAGTTTATCTGCCGGAATATCCAGACCCAGCGCACGCTCAGGAACCGGACCAATGTAGCCGATGTTGCCGCGCGCCGCTGGCAGCTGGCTGCCAATGCCGTCTGCTTTTGGCAGCGCAATCACGTCAATTTCTTCGGTCCAGAATGAGGTCGGCAGCGGCTCCACGTTGTGCCAGTAATCGACCGGCAGGTAGAACCACAGTTTCGGCTTGTTCACGCCATCCACCAGCAGCCAGCAATTTGGAACCTGCGTGACAGGCACCCAGGCTTTAAACTGCGGGTTAACCTTGAAGGGATAAGCATGGTCATCAAGAAAAGTATTCATCAGCTCGCCGGAGTGGATCAGCAGGGCATCCAGCTTGAAGCGGGCCAGTACATCGCGGGTACGTTCCTGTAGGGTAACGATATGATTTTTATAAAGCGAAGCCAGTGAGTCCATCATTCTTCCTTTCGTTTTTTTGACCTCAAGTCATCGCATCTTAGCACACCTCACTCCGGCTGCGTGATTTCCACCGACCGTGATCAGCGCAGCAATTTCTTAATGACTAATTTGCATTTTATTAACATAAATTCCACACTCCGTTTCATCTGGTATGACCAGATCCAATTGCTGGATTCAGGAGACCGACATGCTCTACAAAGGCGACACCCTGTACGTAGACTGGCTGGAAGATGGCATTGCCGAACTGGTGTTCGATGCCCCCGGCTCAGTGAACAAGCTTGATACCGCGACGGTGGCCAGTCTTGGCCAGGCGCTGGATGTACTTGAAAAGCAATCAGATTTGAAAGGGCTGCTGCTGCGCTCCAACAAAGCGGCCTTTATCGTTGGCGCGGATATCACCGAATTCCTGTCGCTGTTCCTGGTGCCCGAAGAACAGCTGAGCCAGTGGCTGCACTTTGCCAACAGCGTTTTTAATCGTCTGGAAGATCTGCCTGTCCCGACCCTTTCAGCCGTTAACGGCTACGCGCTGGGCGGTGGCTGCGAGTGCGTGCTGGCGACCGACTACCGTCTGGCGACGCCGGACCTGCGCATCGGCCTGCCGGAAACCAAGCTGGGCATCATGCCGGGCTTTGGCGGTTCCGTGCGTATGCCGCGCATGCTGGGTGCCGACAGCGCGCTGGAGATCATTGCCGCGGGTAAAGATGTCGGCGCAGAACAGGCGCAGAAAATCGGCCTGGTGGACGGCGTGGTTAAGCCTGAAAAACTGATTGAGGGTGCTATCGCCATTCTGCGTCAGGCGATTAACGGCGATCTCGACTGGAAAGCCAAACGTCAGCCAAAGCTGGAGCCATTAAAGCTCAGCAAAATTGAAGCCACCATGAGCTTCACCATCGCCAAAGGCATGGTGATGCAGACGGCGGGTAAACACTACCCGGCGCCGATCACGGCGGTGAAAACCATTGAAGCGGCAGCCCGTCTGGGCCGTGATGACGCTCTGAAGCTTGAAAACCAGAGCTTTGTCCCGCTGGCGCACACCAACGAAGCCCGCGCGCTGGTTGGTATCTTCCTTAACGATCAGTTCGTGAAAGGCAAAGCCAAACAACTCACCAAAAACGTTGAAACGCCAAAACACGCGGCGGTACTCGGCGCGGGCATTATGGGGGGCGGCATCGCCTATCAGTCTGCCTGGAAAGGCGTGCCGGTGGTGATGAAGGACATTAACGAGAAATCCCTGACGCTGGGCATGACCGAAGCGGCCAAGCTGCTGAATAAACAGCTTGAGCGCGGCAAAATTGACGGTCTGAAGCTTGCAGGCGTGATCTCCACCATCCAGCCAGTGCTGGAATACAGCGGTTTCGACCGTGTGGACGTGGTGGTTGAAGCGGTCGTCGAGAACCCGAAAGTCAAAAAAGCGGTGCTGGCCGAAACCGAAGACAAGGTGCGTCCGGAAACCGTGCTGGCCTCTAACACCTCCACCATTCCTATCAGCGAACTGGCGAGCGTGCTGAAGCGTCCGGAAAACTTCTGCGGGATGCACTTCTTTAACCCGGTGCACCGCATGCCGCTGGTCGAAGTGATCCGAGGGGAAAAAACCTCCGACGAAACCATCGCCAAAGTGGTGGCGTGGGCGAGCAAGATGGGCAAAACGCCGATCGTGGTTAACGACTGCCCGGGCTTCTTCGTTAACCGCGTGCTGTTCCCGTACTTCGCCGGTTTCAGCCAGCTGCTGCGCGACGGCGCAGACTTCCGCAAAATCGACAAAGTGATGGAAAAACAGTTCGGCTGGCCGATGGGCCCGGCGTATCTGCTGGACGTTGTCGGCATCGACACTGCCCATCACGCGCAGGCGGTGATGGCGGCGGGCTTCCCGCAGCGCATGCAGAAAGATTATCGCGACGCCATTGATGCCCTGTTCGACGCCAACCGCTTCGGGCAGAAAAACGGTCTGGGCTTCTGGCGCTATAAAGAAGACAGCAAAGGCAAACCGAAGAAAGAAGAAGATCCGGCGGTGGATGGCCTGCTGGCCGACGTCAGTCAGCCAAAACGCGACTTCACCGACGATGAGATCATCGCCCGGATGATGATCCCGATGATCAACGAAGTGGTGCGCTGCCTCGAAGAAGGCATTATCGCCAGCCCGGCAGAAGCGGATATGGCGCTGGTGTACGGCCTCGGCTTCCCTCCGTTCCACGGCGGCGCGTTCCGCTGGCTGGATACGCTCGGCAGCGCCCGCTATCTCGATATGGCTCAGCAGTACCAGCACCTCGGCCCGCTTTATGAGGTGCCGGAAGGGCTGCGTAACAAAGCGCGCCATAACGAACCCTACTACCCAGCAGTTGAGCCAGCCCGTCCGGTTGGCGCACTGAAAACGGCTTAAGGAGTCACAATGGAAAAGGTTGTCATTGTTGATGCGATTCGCACCCCGATGGGCCGTTCAAAAGGCGGTGCGTTCCGTAACGTGCGCGCGGAAGACCTCTCCGCGCACCTGATGCGTAGCCTGCTGGCGCGTAACCCGGCGCTGGACCCAGCAGCGCTGGACGATATCTACTGGGGCTGCGTCCAGCAGACGCTGGAGCAGGGCTTCAACATTGCCCGTAACGCGTCCCTGCTGGCGGAGATCCCGCATTCGGTTCCGGCCGTCACCGTCAACCGTCTTTGCGGTTCGTCGATGCAGGCGCTGCACGACGCGGCGCGGATGATCATGACCGGCGATGCGCAGGCCTGTCTGGTGGGTGGCGTGGAGCACATGGGCCACGTGCCAATGAGCCACGGGGTCGATTTCCATCCTGGCATGAGCCGCAACGTGGCGAAAGCCGCCGGTATGATGGGCCTGACCGCCGAGATGCTCTCCCGTCTGCACGGCATCAGCCGTGAGATGCAGGATGCGTTTGCCGCACGCTCGCATGCCCGCGCCTGGGCCGCCACGCAGTCTGGTGCCTTTAAGAATGAGATCATCCCAACCGGCGGTCACGACGCAGACGGCGTACTGAAGCAGTTCAGCTACGACGAAGTTATCCGCCCGGAAACCACGGTCGAAGCGCTTTCTACCCTGCGTCCGGCGTTTGATCCGGTCACCGGTACGGTAACGGCGGGCACCTCGTCTGCCCTGTCCGACGGTGCCGCCGCGATGCTGGTAATGAGCGAAAGCCGCGCCCGCGAATTAGGCCTGACGCCACGCGCCCGCGTGCGTTCGATGGCGGTCGTGGGCTGCGATCCTTCCATCATGGGTTACGGTCCGGTTCCGGCGTCAAAACTGGCGCTGAAAAAAGCGGGGCTGAGCGCAAGTGATATCGACCTCTTTGAGATGAACGAAGCGTTCGCCGCGCAGATCCTGCCGTGCATTAAAGATCTGGGGCTGATGGATCAGATCGACGAGAAGATTAACCTCAATGGCGGCGCGATCGCCCTCGGTCACCCGCTGGGCTGCTCCGGGGCGCGTATCAGTACCACGCTGATTAACCTGATGGAACGCAAAGATGCCCAGTTCGGACTGGCAACGATGTGTATTGGGTTGGGTCAGGGTATCGCGACGGTGTTTGAGAGGGTGTAAATAAGGAAAAGTATCTCAAAGCCAATGACGTCAGAACAAGGCGGCAAGCGAGCGAATCCCGATGAGCTTACATTAGTAAGTGATTCGGGTGAACGAGCGCAGCCAACGCAGTTATGGCGCCATTGGCGAAGAGAGACAGTTTAGTTGCCGTTCTTCCCGCCTGTCAGGGGCGGGTTTTTTACGTTATTGCAGCAGCGAAATATCCGCCACGCGCAGGAACAGCTCACGCAGTTTCTCAAGCATCGAGAGACGGTTAATCCGCAGCTCTTTATCTTCCACGTTCACCATCACCTTCTCGAAGAAGGCGTCGATGACGTCACGCAGCTCCGCCAGCTCCACCAGCGCTTCCTGGTAGCGACCTTCCGCGAAATACGGCTCCAGCTTGTCGCGCAGCACCACAACCTGCATCGCCAGAGAAATCTCTTCCGGCTCTTTCAGGGTTGCAGCGTTGACGCGCTCGTTCAGCGTCTCGTCGGATTTCGCGAGGATGTTGGATACACGCTTGTTGGCCGCGGCCAGCGCAGACGCCGCTTCCAGCGTACGGAAGTGGGATACCGCTTTCATACGCGCATCGAAATCTGCCGGACGGGTCGGACGACGCGCCAGCACCGCCTGAATGGTATCAACGGAGTAACCTTCGTCCTGATACCACGCGCGGAAACGACCGAGCATAAAGTCGATAACATCATCCACAACCTTCGCGTTGGTCAGCTTATCGCCATACAGACGTACCGCTTCTTCGGTCAGCGTTTGCAGATCGAGGTTAAGGTTCTTCTCTACGATGATTCGCAGCACGCCCAGCGCAGCACGACGCAGCGCGAACGGGTCTTTATCGCCTTTCGGATGCTGACCGATACCGAAGATACCCGCCAGGGTGTCCATCTTATCGGCAATCGCCACGGCGCAGGCAACCGGGTTAGACGGCAGATCGTCACCGGCAAAGCGCGGCTGATACTGCTCGTTCAGGGCTACCGCCACGTCTTCCGCTTCGCCATCGTGACGCGCGTAGTGCATGCCCATCACGCCCTGGGTGTCGGTAAATTCGAACACCATGTTGGTCATCAGGTCGCACTTGGAGAGCAGGCCCGCGCGGGTAGCGTGGTTAACGTCGGCGCCAATTTCACGGGCAATCCAGCCGGACAGCTCCGCGATACGGTCGGTCTTGTCGCGTAGCGTACCCAGCTGCTGCTGGAACAGTACGGTTTGCAGACGCGGCAGGTTGTCTTCCAGACGTTTTTTACGGTCGGTATTGAAGAAGAACTCGGCATCCGCCAGACGCGGACGCACCACTTTCTCGTTACCGGAGATAATCTGGCTCGGATCTTTCGATTCGATGTTCGCCACGAAGATGAAGTTTGGCAGCAGCTTGCCGTCGTTGGCGTAAACCGGGAAGTACTTCTGGTCACCCTTCATGGTGTAAACCAGCGCTTCTGCCGGAACGGCCAGGAATTTCTCTTCGAATTTCGCGGTCAGTACAACCGGCCATTCGACCAGCGAGGTCACCTCTTCCAGCAGGCTGTCGCTCAGATCGGCATTACCGCCAATTTTGCGCGCCGCGTCTTCTGCGTCCGCTTTGATTTTGGCTTTACGCTGTTCGTAGTCAGCAATGACCTTGCCGCGCTCCAGCAGGATCTGCGGGTACTGGTCAGCATTGTCGATAGTGAACTCCGACTCGCCCATAAAGCGATGGCCGCGGATCACGCGATCGGACGCCACGCCCAGAATGGTCGCCGGGATAACGGTATCGCCCAGCAGCAGGGTCACGGTGTGAACCGGACGCACAAAGTGTACGTCGGACGCGCCCCAGCGCATCAGCTTAGGAATCGGCAATTTTGCCAGCGAGGTCGCGATCATGTCAGGCAGCAGCGCTTCGGCGCTTTCGCCTTTCACATGGGCACGGTACAGCAGCCATTCACCTTTGTCGGTGGTCAGACGCTCAGCCTGATCAACGGTGATGCCGCAGCCGCGCGCCCAGCCTTCTGCCGCTTTGCTCGGCTTGCCTTCCGCGTCGAACGCCTGAGCAATGGCCGGGCCACGTTTTTCAACTTCGCGATCCGGCTGGGACGCCGCCAGGTTTGCCACTTTCAGCGCCAGACGACGCGGCGCAGCAAACCACTCAATGTTACCGTGCGCCAGGCCAGCGTTATCCAGCTCAGCAGTGACGTTCGCAGCGAAAGATTCAGCCAGGCTGCGCAGGGCTTTTGGTGGCAGCTCTTCAGTGCCGATTTCCACCAGGAAAGTTTTCTCAGACATGGCCGCCTCTTATTTGTTTCGGTTGCACATCGGGAAGCCAAGGGCTTCACGGGACGCGTAGTAAGCTTCTGCAACGGCTTTGGTCAGGGTACGAATACGCAGAATGTAGCGCTGACGTTCAGTCACGGAGATCGCTTTGCGGGCATCCAGCAGGTTGAAGCTGTGGGCAGCCTTCAGAATACGCTCGTAGGCAGGCAGCGGCAGCGGAGTCTCCAGCGCCAGCAGCTGCTGGGCTTCTTTCTCGTACTGCTCGAAGCAGGTGAACAGGAAGTCCACGTCCGCGTATTCGAAGTTATAGGTGGATTGCTCCACTTCGTTCTGATGGAACACGTCGCCGTAGGTGGTTTTACCCAGCGGGCCGTCGCTCCAGACCAGGTCGTAAACGCTGTCTACGCCCTGAATGTACATGGCCAGACGTTCCAGACCATAGGTGATTTCGCCGGTAATCGGTTTACATTCCAGACCGCCAACCTGCTGGAAGTAAGTGAACTGGGTCACTTCCATGCCGTTCAGCCACACTTCCCAACCCAGACCCCAGGCACCCAGCGTTGGGTTTTCCCAGTTATCTTCCACGAAACGAATGTCGTGAATGGTTGGATCCATACCCAGCTCTTTCAGTGACCCGAGGTACAGTTCCTGAATGTTGTCGGGTGATGGCTTAATCACCACCTGGAACTGATAGTAGTGCTGCAAACGGTTCGGGTTTTCGCCGTAACGGCCATCGGTCGGACGACGGGATGGCTGCACATAGGCGGTCGCCATTGGCTCTGGCCCTAACGCGCGCAGGCTGGTCATCGGGTGTGAGGTGCCTGCGCCAACTTCCATGTCCAAAGGTTGAACAATGGTGCAGCCCTGACGAGCCCAGTAATCCTGTAAGGTCAGGATCAGGCCCTGGAAGGTCTTGGTATCAAACTTTTGCATAGTATTTCGTGCTGGATACGTGTGGTTTTAAATGGAAGGGATCAGTATACCCGCTGGCTGCAAGATATACAGTACGAAACGGGGTTGTTTAGGGAAAATTGGGGAATAAGCCCTACAGCCAGAACCTGCGAAGGCTCTGGTTGCTGCTTATACGAGCAATTTAACGCATTGAGAGATGTAAAAACTGGCCGTCTGCATCAAAAGAGCAGACAAAGCCCTCTTTACGCGCCGTATAGCCTTTCAGTTCATAGCTGCCCTGAAAGCGCTCGAAGCCGTTTATATGAATTTTTTGTGCTTCGGAATTATAGCGGTGAGCCGCCTGATCCCTGCACAGCTGTTCCATATTCAGAGAACGCTCCGGGCTCATTTTCCCCTGCTGCGCTTTTTGGACAGGTATCTCCTCAGAAGCACTGCATCCTGTTAATAAGAGCAGCAGAAAGAGTGACACCCCACGCTTCATCATCATTTTTATTACCGCCCTGGTCAGTGGCTGTTATTTTTAGTAGCAACACGTTTATAGATTAAAGTCCGTCATTCTGCGAATCTCGCCAGCTCCCTACAAGTTAGCCTGGCTAAACTCAGAATTTTCCAAGGGAAAAGTTTTACACAATCGCAGTCACACTTTTTTTATCAGGAATACAGAGGAACTGATGCAGTCAAAAATTAACTGGATTGATAACCTGCGGGGAATAGCCTGTCTGATGGTGGTGATGATCCACACAACGACCTGGTATGTCACGAACGCGCACAGTATCAGCCCTGTTAACTGGGATGTCGCCAATATTCTGAACTCGGCCTCCCGCGTGAGCGTCCCGCTGTTCTTTATGATTTCCGGTTTTCTCTTTTTTGGCGAGCGTAGCGCGCAGCCGAGACATTTCATCCGTATTGTCTCCTGTCTGCTGTTTTACAGCGCCATTTCGCTGCTCTATATCATCCTGTTCACTTCAATTAACGCTGAACGTTCCCTGCTCAATTTGTTGCAAAAACCGGTGTTCTATCATCTGTGGTTTTTCTTCGCGATAATCGTTATCTATCTGGTGTCACCGTTAATTCAGGTAAAAAACGTCAGCGGTAAAATGCTGCTGGCCTTGATGGTAATAATCGGGATCGTGGCCAACCCGAATACCGTTTCACAGAAAATTGATGGCTTTGAATGGCTGCCCGTTAACCTTTATATCACCGGGGATACGTTTTATTACGTGCTGTACGGCATGCTGGGGCGCGCCATTGGCATGATGGAGACGCAAAAGCGAGGAATAAACTGGCTATGCGCAGCCGCGTTTCTCGTCGGTGTGTTTATTATCTCTCGCGGGACGCTGCATGAGCTGCAATGGCGCGGCAACTTTGCCGATACCTGGTATCTCTACTGCGGGCCGATGGTCTTTATCTGCGCGATCTCTCTGCTGACGCTGGTTAAAAACACCCTGAATGCCCGCCCGCTTCCGGTGCTGGGGTTTATCTCTCGCCACTCGCTGGGCATTTACGGTTTTCACGCGCTGGTGATCCACGCCCTGCGCACCCGCGGCGTTGAGCTTAAAAGCTGGCCGGTGCTGGATATTGTCTGGATATTTACCGTTACGCTGGTTGTCAGCCTGCTGCTGTCAATGTTGCTGCAAAGAATCGATACGCGCAGGTTTGTAAGCTAGCCCGGTTGAAGGCTGGTAGGCCGGGTAAGCGTTAGCGCCACCCGGCTCCTGTTTATGACATTAGCGGCAAAAGCTGCTGATAGATTTTGCGGAACACGTCTCGTCTTTCAGCATAGCGAGCATGATTTTTCGCATCAGGACGATGCTGCCGTTCAAGCGGCAGCTGGGGCAAAAGCTGGTGCAGTGGTTTATCCGGGTTCAGCGCAATTTGCGCCAGCCGTGCCGCACCGAGCGCCGGGCCGACATCGCCTCCCGTACGATAGTCCAGCTGCAACCCGCTGATATCGGAAAGCATTTGCCGCCAGTAGCTGCTTCGTGCACCGCCGCCAATTAACGTAATGCTGGATGGCGTCAGTCCACAGTCATGCACGACATCCATTCCGTCCGCCAGAGCATAGCCAACGCCTTCAAGCACCGCGCGCGCAAGCTCTGCCGGGCCGTGCTGATGGGTAAGACCGAAGAACACCCCTTTCGCTTCCGGGTTGTTATGCGGCGTCCGCTCGCCGGAAAGGTACGGTAAAAACCAGACCGCACCGGCATTATCATCTGCCTGCTGTGCCGCTGTTATAAGCGCCGGGACGTCCGCCATTCCGGTTAGCTTTGCCGCCCAGTCAAGGCAGGAAGCCGCGCTCAGCATCACCGACATCAAATGCCATTTACCCGGCAACGCGTGGCAGAAGCTGTGTACGGCGCTTCCCGGGTTGCTACGATACCCGTCACTGACGGCAAAATAGACGCCGGAAGTGCCGAGCGAGAGCATGGCCTGCCCTGCCTCGACCATCCCCACGCCGACCGCACCCGCCGCATTATCGCCGCCGCCGGCGACGACAGGTACGGCTGGCATGTTCCAGCGTTCAGCAACAGAAGGCTGCAAAGCGCCCGTGATTTCACTGCCTTCAAACAGCGCAGGCATATGGTCGCGCGTCAGTTGGCAGGCATCCAGCATCGCCTCGCTCCAGTCCCGTTTCGCCACGTCGAGCCACATCGTGCCCGCGGCGTCAGACATGTCGCTGGCAAAATCCCCTGTCATGCGAAAACGCAGGTAGTCTTTCGGCAACAGAACCTTCGCCACCTGACGAAAAATCTCAGGCTCATGGCGCTGCACCCACAGGAGTTTTGGCGCGGTAAAACCGGGCATCATCAGGTTGCCCGTAATTTCGCGGGACGCAGGCACACGCTCCTCAAGGATCGCGCACTCTTCCGCACAGCGGCCATCGTTCCAGAGAATAGCCGGGCGCAGAACGCGATGCTGACTATCCAGCAACGTTGCGCCATGCATTTGCCCGGCAATGCCCAGCGCCTTCACGTCGCGCAGGCTGTGCTGCTCGCCTAAGGCTTTCATCGCACGGTCCGTCGCCTGCCACCACTGCTCCGGATCTTGTTCCGACCAAAGCGGATACGGACGTGAAACCTGCAACTTTTCAGTGTGCGTGGCTAATACATCGCCCTGCTCGCTTAACAGGATGGCTTTCACCCCCGACGTGCCAAGATCGATCCCGATATACATGTGGTGGCTCCTTTGACGAAAATGCCCGGTGGCGCTGCGCTTACCGGGCCTGGATGCTGTTATTTATCGAACAGGTAGTGATTGACCAGGTTTTCCAGCAGCTCCTGATGGCCGCTCTGATGCTGCGGCGCAAGCTGATGCTGTTCAGCGTACTTCGCGATCTCCGCAAGCGATAACTGACCTTTCAAAATTTGCTGGCCCAGCTCACTGTTCCAGCCGCTGTAGCGCTTCGCCACGCGCTTATCCAGCTCACCGTCTTCAATCATACGGGCCGCCACTTTCAGCGCCAGCGCCATGGTGTCCATCGCGCCAATATGCCCGTAGAACAGATCGTATTTGTCGGTGCTCTGGCGACGCACTTTGGCGTCGAAGTTCAGGCCGCCGGTGGTGAAACCGCCCGCTTTGATGATCTCGTACATCACCAGCGCATTCTCTTCCACGCTGTTCGGGAACTGGTCGGTATCCCAGCCCAGCTGTGGATCACCACGGTTAGCATCGACAGAGCCGAAGATGCCCAGCGCAATCGCAGAGGCAATTTCGTGATGGAACGAGTGGCCCGCCAGGGTAGCGTGGTTAGCCTCAATATTCACTTTGATCTCTTTTTCCAGACCAAACTGCTTCAGGAAGCCATACACGGTGGCGACATCATAATCATACTGATGCTTGGTTGGCTCCTGTGGTTTTGGCTCAATCAGCAGCGTGCCGCGGAAACCGATTTTGTGTTTGTGGTCCACAACCATCTGCATAAAGCGACCAATCTGCTCACGCTCCTGACGCAGGTCGGTATTCAGCAGCGTTTCATAGCCTTCACGACCGCCCCAGAGTACATAGTTCTCACCGCCCAGCTGATGCGTGGCGTTCATCGCGGTCACGACCTGGGTTGCCGCCCAGCTGAAGACTTCCGGGTCCGGGTTGGTTGCCGCACCCGCGCCATAGCGAGGATTGGTAAAGCAGTTAGCCGTACCCCAGAGCAGCTTCACGCCGCTTTGCTGCTGTTTTTCAGCCAGTACGTCGACCATCTGCGCGAAATTGTTCAGATACTCTTTCAGCGATGCCCCTTCCGGCGACACGTCCACATCGTGGAAACAGTAGTACGGCACGTTCAGCTTATGGAAGAACTCGAACGCGACGTCGGCTTTACGCTTCGCCAGCTCAATGGCCTCGCCCGGCTGTTGCCATGGACGGTCAAAAGAGCCCACGCCGAACATATCGGCACCGTTCCAGCAGAAGGTGTGCCAGTAGCAGGCGGCAAAGCGCAAGTGATCTTCCATGCGCTTACCCAGCACCAGCTCATCCGGGTTGTAGTGACGAAATGCTAAAGGATTGGTCGTTTTCGTGCCTTCGAAACGAACGCGATCGAGTTGGTCGAAATAAGCTTGCATATTGAGCTCCATAATCAGGGTATGCGGCGTGGTCTTGCTTCTGGAGTAATAGTGAATAGACATTGGAGGTTGCTCAATTACGTTATTTCACACTGCTATTGAGATAATGCGCAATTGTGCGCTGGCTCGCAAAATAATGCGCAGACAAACTATTTTTCGGCGCGCATTCCAGAATCAAATGTAATTAATAGGTTACGCTTTTTAAAATCCGATCGCGGTCATAAATTCAGAAATAAACCAAATATCGTAATGAGAAGATAAAAATCTGTAATTGCCAGCAGGCCTTTCCACGTTAAAAATTTGCTGCGTCTCAGCAGTGAACGTTTCTTTTATCTCAGCTACACATACCCCTACAAAAAGGCCTAATAATTATGAAGATAAAGAACCTGACCCTAACGCTCTGCACTACTCTCCTGCTTGCAAGCTTTGCCGGACATGCCAAAGAGGTCAAAATCGGCATGGCGATTGATGACTTACGCCTGGAGCGCTGGCAAAAAGATCGCGATATATTTGTTAAAAAAGCGGAATCTCTCGGCGCGGAGGTGTTCGTTCAGTCCGCTAACGGCAACGAAGAGACGCAAATGTCGCAAATCGAGAATATGATCAACCGTGGCGTCGATGTGCTGGTCATTATCCCGTATAACGGCCAGGTATTAAGCAACGTGGTGAAAGAAGCGAAACAGGAAGGGATAAAAGTCCTGGCTTATGACCGCATGATTAATAATGCCGATATTGATTATTATATTTCGTTCGACAATGAAAAGGTGGGAGAATTACAGGCTAAAAGCCTGGTCGCAAAAGTGCCTCAGGGAAATTATTTCCTGATGGGCGGCTCGCCTGTGGATAACAACGCCAAACTGTTCCGCCAGGGACAAATGAAAGTGCTGAAGCCGTATATCGACGAGGGCAAAATTAAAGTCGTCGGCGACCAGTGGGCTGACGGCTGGTTACCGGAAAACGCGCTGAAAATTATGGAAAACGCGTTGACCGCAAATAACAACAAAATCGATGCGGTGGTGGCCTCTAACGATGCCACTGCGGGTGGCGCCATTCAGGCGCTGAGCGCGCAGGGACTGGCCGGGAAAGTCGCTATTTCCGGACAGGACGCCGACCTTGCGGGTGTAAAACGCATCATCGCGGGTACCCAGACCATGACGGTGTATAAGCCCATTACCGAGCTTGCCAATACGGCCGCCGAAATTGCCGTTGAGCTGGGCAATGGCCAGCAACCTAAAGCAGACGCGACGTTAAATAACGGCCTGAAAGACGTACCTGCTCGCCTGCTTACCCCTATCGAAGTCATCAAAGAGAATATTGACGCCACCGTGGTGAAAGACGGTTTCCATAAGAAGAGTGAACTGTAATCCAGCGCAGCCCCTGCCCGGCAGGGGCGCATTGACCTGCCCTGTTCATCTGTTGGGCTATGCGGAGCAGTTATGTCTTATTTACTTGAAATGAAAAGCATCACCAAAGCCTTCGGGGTGGTGAAAGCAGTCGATAACGTAAGCCTGCGGCTGAATCCCGGCGAAGTGATGTCGCTGTGCGGTGAAAATGGCTCGGGAAAATCCACGCTGATGAAAGTGTTGTGCGGGATCTACCCGCACGGCAGCTACGAGGGCGAAATCGTTTTTGCCGGTGAGGTGCTCCAGGCCACGCACATTCGCGATACCGAACGTAAAGGCATCGCTATCATTCACCAGGAGCTGGCGCTGGTGAAGCACCTTACCGTGCTGGAAAATATCTTTCTCGGTGCCGAACTCTCACGCCACGGCGTACTGGATTACGACACCATGACGCTGCGCTGCGAAAAACTGCTGGCTCAGGTGAGCCTGGCTATCTCACCGGATACGCGCGTGGGCGACTTAGGTTTAGGCCAGCAGCAGCTGGTGGAGATCGCCAAGGCGCTGAACAAACAGGTGCGCCTGCTGATCCTCGACGAACCAACCGCCTCACTCACCGAACAGGAAACCGCCGTACTGCTCAATATCATCCGCGATCTGCAAAACCACGGTATCGCCTGCATCTATATTTCGCACAAGCTCAATGAGGTGAAAGCCATTTCCGACACCATCTGCGTCATCCGCGACGGGCAGCACATCGGCACGCGTGAAGCAGAAGGCATGAGCGAGGATGACATCATCACCATGATGGTGGGTCGCGAACTCACCGCGCTGTATCCCAACGAACCGCACACCATCGGCGAAGAGCTCCTGCGCGTGGAAAACCTGACGGCGTGGCATCCCGTTAACCGCCATATCAAGCGCGTGGATAACCTCTCCTTCTCGCTGCACCGCGGCGAAATTCTCGGCATTGCGGGTTTAGTGGGTGCGGGAAGAACCGAGGCCGTGCAGTGTCTCTTTGGCGTCTGGCCGGGGCGCTGGGAAGGCAAAATTTATATCGACGGTCAGCCGGTAAAAATCGACAACTGCCAGCAGGCTATTGCTAAGGGCATTGCCATGGTGCCAGAAGACCGCAAAAAAGACGGCATCGTGCCGGTAATGGCGGTGGGAAAAAATATCACGCTGGCGGCGCTCAGCCAGTTTTCCGGCGCGCTGGGCAGCCTGGATGATGCCGCAGAACAGCAGTGTATTCTCCAGTCGCTTGCCCGGCTTAAGGTGAAAACCTCCTCGCCGGAGCTGGCGATAGGACGCCTGAGCGGCGGCAACCAGCAGAAAGCGATTCTGGCGCGCTGCCTGCTGCTTAATCCGCGCATTTTAATTCTGGACGAACCCACCCGCGGGATCGATATCGGCGCGAAGTATGAAATCTACAAGCTGATCAACCAGCTTGTGCAGCAAGGGATTGCCGTCATTGTTATCTCGTCCGAATTGCCTGAAGTGCTGGGGCTGAGCGACCGCGTGCTGGTCATGCATGAAGGGAAACTCAAAGCCAACCTGAACAACCAGAACCTGACGCAAGAGCAGGTGATGGAAGCTGCCTTAAGGAGCGAACGCCATGTCGAAAAGCAACCCGTCTGATATCAAAGTCGCTGTTCCGACGCCCGGTGCGTTCGCAGGACTTAAATCGCTGAATCTGCAAGTTTTTGTAATGATTGCCGCCATTATCGTGATCATGTTGTTCTTTACCTGGATGACCGATGGCTCCTATTTGAGCGCACGTAACGTCTCTAACCTGCTGCGTCAGACCGCCATCACCGGGATCCTGGCGGTGGGGATGGTCTTTGTGATTATCTCAGCGGAAATTGACCTGTCGGTAGGGTCGATGATGGGTCTGCTCGGCGGCGTGGCGGCAATTTTTGACGTCTGGCTAGGCTGGCCGCTGCCGCTGACGATTGCGGTCACGCTGGTGCTGGGTCTGCTGCTGGGGGCGTGGAATGGCTGGTGGGTGGCCTACCGTAAAGTCCCGTCGTTTATCGTCACCTTAGCGGGGATGCTGGCCTTCCGCGGCATTCTGATTGGGATCACCAACGGCACCACCGTCTCCCCGACCAGCGCCTCGATGTCCCAGATTGGCCAAAGCTACCTCTCTGATGGCGTCGGTTTTACGATCGGCGTGGTTGGGCTGATGGCGTTTGTCGCGTGGCAATGGCGAGGACGCATGCGTCGCCAGGCGCTGGGGCTGGCCTCGCCTGCCTCAACCTCGGTTGTCGGCCGTCAGGCGCTTACTGCGGTGATTGTGCTGGGCGCCATCTGGCTGTTAAACGATTATCGCGGCGTCCCAACGCCCGTTCTGCTGCTGGCGCTGTTGCTGTTAGGTGGAATGTTTATGGCCACACGTACCGCATTCGGTCGCCGTATTTATGCCATCGGCGGCAATCTGGAAGCCGCGCGTTTATCTGGTATCAACGTAGAACGCACCAAACTCGCCGTCTTTGCCATCAACGGCCTGATGGTGGCCATCGCGGGGCTGATCCTCAGTTCGCGACTGGGGGCGGGCTCCCCGTCTGCGGGTAATATTGCCGAGCTGGACGCCATCGCCGCCTGCGTGATTGGCGGGACCAGCCTCGCCGGGGGCATTGGCAGCGTGGCGGGGGCGGTGATGGGCGCATTTATTATGGCTTCGCTGGATAACGGGATGAGTATGATGGACGTGCCGACGTTTTGGCAGTATATCGTCAAGGGTGCCATTCTTTTGCTGGCAGTCTGGATGGACTCTGCCACCAAGCGGCGCGCCTGATAACACTATCGTGACTAATTTGGGAAATGAGCCATGTTTGAAAAGCGTCACCGCATTACGTTGTTATTCAATGCCAATAAAGCCTATGACCGGCAGGTGGTTGAAGGGGTTGGCGAATATTTGCAGGCGTCGCAATCCGAATGGGATATTTTCATCGAAGAAGATTTTCGTACCCGTCTGGAGAACATCAAAGACTGGCTGGGAGACGGGGTCATCGCTGACTTTGACGACCCCGTGATTGAACAGTTGCTGAGTGGCGTCGACGTGCCTATCGTGGGCGTTGGCGGCTCTTACCATACACCGGAACATTACCCCCCCGTTCACTACATCGCCACGGATAACCATGCTCTGGTCGAGACCGCCTTCCTCCATTTAAAGGAGAAAGGCGTACATCGTTTTGCGTTTTACGGATTGCCCGCCACCAGCGGAAAGCGCTGGGCGATGGAGCGTGAATATGCCTTCTGCCAGCTGGTTGCCCAGGAGAAGTATCGCGGCGTCGTTTATCAGGGGCTGGAAACCGCGCCAGAAAACTGGCAGCACGCACAAAATCGCCTGGCTGACTGGCTGCAAACTCTGCCACCCCAGACAGGGATTATCGCCGTGACGGACGCCCGCGCCCGCCACGTATTACAGGTGTGCGAACATTTGCATATTCCGGTGCCTGAAAAGCTGTGCGTGATTGGTATTGATAACGAAGAGCTTACGCGCTATCTGTCGCGCGTGGCGCTCTCATCCGTGGCTCAGGGTACCCGTCAGATGGGCTATCAGGCCGCAAAGCTGCTGCACAGACTGTTAGACAACGAATCCCTGCCGCTCCAGCGTCTGCTGGTTCCGCCCGTTCGCGTGGTCGAGCGTCGCTCAACTGACTACCGCTCCTTAAACGATCCGGCCGTGATTCAGGCGATGCACTACATTCGCAATCATGCCTGCAAAGGGATTAAGGTCGATCAGGTGCTCGATTCGGTCGGCATTTCACGTTCGAATCTGGAGAAGCGGTTCAAAGAGGAAGTCGGTGAGACGATTCACGCCGTGATCCATGCGGAAAAGCTGGAGAAAGCGCGCAGTCTGCTGATCTCCACCTCGCTGTCGATCAACGAGATTTCACAGATGTGCGGCTATCCGTCGCTTCAGTATTTCTATTCGGTGTTCAGAAAAGAGTATGACACCACGCCGAAGGAGTACCGGGAACGGTACAGTGAAGTCCTGCTCTAGAAAAAAGAACGCCTTCCAGTGGAAGGCGTTTTTCATTACATATGTGCGGCAATCAGACGCTGGTTATCCTGGTACATGGAGAACAGGTAATTGTTATAACGCTGTCCCTGAGTGGAATAACCTTTCAGCTTGTGGATCATCGCCGTAGCCGTTACTTCCTGATCCGCCTTACGCAGCTGAGCGCGTGACTTACGGAACGAGGAGTAGGCCGGATGGGTGTTCAGGTTCACCACATAGGCATTCACGGAATCTTTCACCGATTCAAACTGTGAATAGCCCTTCACCTTGCCGGGTGCATTAGTACAACGACCTTTTGCGCATTTCATGCCAAACAGATTGTTGTTGTTGCGCGCCAGCTTCGAGGTGCCCCAACCGCTTTCGGCGGCGGCCATTGTCGCGACCATACTGCCTGGAATAATGTCCACACGCTCTAACAGTGAGTTCCACGGCACGCGACGCGTGTTCCCGCTCCACTTCACTTTATAGCGTTTGGCGATGTCTTTCAGGCGAGTGCGCTCAGACGGCGACCAGCGGCTATCGTACTGTTTGGAGATCAGCCAGTTACGATCCGCAGTAATCGCGGCATTTTGACTTTTAATGTAAGGCATTACCGTCCGGAGAAACGCTTTTTTCCTTGGTGTCCCGGAAGGGTATTTTCGCAAATCAGGAAGTGAACTACTCTTTGCACTATTGCGAGAATACTCTTGTTTACTGCTAACCTTACTGCTTGTCGTCTTTATTACGTGGGCTTTCTTACTCGTTGTATCCGCGTGCGTCTTTGCAAGCACCTCACCTGAAAATGCCATGGTGAGTAACATGAGTATCGCGGCCCCATATCGTCGAATGGGAGTCGATATCATTAGGTCTCCTGGTCGGATATAAACATTCCAACACCTTATTTTCTTCAAAAATTTGAGAGCGGAATCTCAAATCATACCAAAAATAGTCCTCAAGAGCACGTATACAAATAGTCCAATTCCGAAACTATGTCATCCGGAACATGCTCATTAAATCACCAGCACTGGAAAAATGTGCGCGATATCGCAGATAACTGCCTAATTTTGCGCGGGATCACTCATCCCTTCGCGTCCTCCTGGCAGAAAGCCTCAGAGGAGGAGTTTTTCCCCTGAGCCGAGTGGCACACTGGTCAAAAATGCCGCGACAGGAAAATGGAATGAAACGCACTGCATTAGCTGTTCTGATGTTACCCGCATTCGCGCATGCCGACTGGTCATCGCCGGAATTTAACGCGTTTAGCGCTGAAGGTACCGGCGTCTTTACCAGCCAGGCAACGCTTGCGAAGGGTACCCGCCCGCTGACGTTGAGTCTTGATAACGCGTGCTGGCAGCCGACAGGTGCCATTAAACTCAACGAGATGCTGTCGCTCAAACCCTGCGAAGGGACCCCACCGCAGTGGCGGTTATTCCGTGACGGCGTTTATCAGATGCGTATTGATACGCGCTCGGGAACGCCGACGCTGATGTTGACGGTACAAAGTGCGGCGCCACAGCCTGTCGCAAACGTTACCCGCCAGTGCCCGAAGTGGGACGGCAAACCGCTCACGATCGATGTCGTTAACACCTTTCCGGAAGGCACGGTGGTGCGTGATTTTTACAGCAAACAGACCGCGACCGTTCAAAACGGCAAAGTAATTCTTCAGCCAGCCGCCAACAGCAATGGCCTGCTGCTGCTTGAGCGCGCCGAGACGGACAAACCCGCGCCATTCAGCTGGCAAAACGCCACCGTCTATTTCGTGCTGACCGATCGCTTCGTAAATGGCGACCCCACCAACGACAACAGCTATGGCCGCCATAAAGACGGTATGCAGGAGATTGGTACTTTCCACGGCGGCGATCTGAAAGGGCTTACCAGCAAACTGGATTACCTTCAGCAACTGGGCGTGAATGCGCTCTGGATAAGCTCACCGCTGGAGCAAATCCACGGCTGGGTTGGCGGCGGCACCAAAGGGGATTTCCCCCACTACGCCTATCACGGCTATTACACTCAGGACTGGACGAAACTCGACGCCAACATGGGCAGCGAAGATGATTTACGCCAGCTTGTCGACGACGCGCACAGGCGCGGTATCCGCGTCCTGTTTGACATTGTCATGAACCACGCGGGTTATGCGACGCTTGCAGATATGCAGGAGTATCAGTTTGGCGCGCTCTATTTGCAGGGCGATGAGCTGAAAAAAACCCTCGGCGAGCGCTGGACTGACTGGAAGCCAGGCGCCGGTCAAAGCTGGCACAGCTTCAACGATTACATCAACTTCAGTGACAAAGCCGCATGGGAAAAATGGTGGGGTAAAAAATGGATCCGTACCGATATCGGTGATTATGACAACCCGGGCTTTGACGATCTGACCATGTCGCTGGCCTTCCTGCCGGATCTGAAAACGGAATCTAAGATCCCGTCAGGTTTGCCGAACTTTTATCAACACAAGCCCGACACCAACGCGAAAGTGATGACGAATTTCACGCCGCGAGATTACCTGACCCACTGGCTCAGCCAGTGGGTACGTGACTACGGCATCGACGGCTTCCGGGTCGATACCGCTAAGCACGTTGAGCCTGAAGCCTGGCAGCAACTGAAAAACCAGGCCAGCCAGGCGCTGGCCGCGTGGAAAGCCGCCAACCCGGACAAAAAACTCGACAATGCGCCATTCTGGATGACCGGTGAATCCTGGGGCCACGGCGTGATGCAGAGCGATTATTACCGCCACGGTTTCGATGCGATGATCAACTTTGACTATCAGGAGCAGGCGGCGAAAGCGGTGGACTGTCTGGCCGATATGAATTTGACCTGGCAGCAAATGGCAGAAAAGCTGCAAAGTTTTAATGTGCTGAGCTATCTCTCCTCCCATGATACGCGTCTGTTCCGTGAAGGGGGCCAGCGCGCCGCTGAGTTACTGCTGCTGGCACCGGGAAGCGTGCAGATCTATTACGGCGATGAATCAGAGCGTCCATTCGGCCCGACGGGCTCCGATCCGCTACAGGGAACCCGTTCGGATATGAACTGGCAGGACGTCACGGGTAAACAGGCGTTAACTGTCGCTCACTGGCAGCTTCTGGGGCAGTTCCGCGCCCGTCATCCGGCGGTGGGTGAAGGCAAGCAAACCACGCTGTCACTGAAAGAAGGCTACGGCTTTGTGCGCGAGCACAAGGGCGATAAGGTGATGGTGGTGTGGGCGGGTAATCAATAGACCCCCTCACCCTAACCCTCTCCCCAGGGGCTGAGGGATCCCCAGTAATTTGAAAGCAAAAGCTATAACGTTGCCTCAGAATAACTGAGGGCTTTCAGCGATGCCTCGGTCCGGCTGTAAATCGCTGAGGCGTTTCCTGTAGGCCGGGGCGAGGCGCAGGGATGCGCCGAGAGGGCGGGCTTTACAGGGATGTTACCTCCGCCCGTCCCCGATAAGCCGGAAGGAATAAGCCGAAGGCACCGCGAAGCGGCGATTTACCGCCGGAAGCCCGGGTCGCCAGGGTGGTGGCGACTGAGCCACCATGGCACGTTCACCGGTTATGTCGTGACAGAGTAGCAAGGAACATAACGTGAACGGAATGACCACCAGAGCCGTATGTTCCCCCTCACCCCAGCCCTCTCTCTCAAGGGAGAGGGGGCCGTCTGTGCAGGCATTATTTTGTGGGGAACTCTCAGCCTCAGGGGGAGAGGGCCGGGGAGAGGGGCATTCACCAGAACAATTCACCACACAAATACAAACCTACCACATAAAACAACAAATCCGACCACTTTCGCCGATTTGCACCAACACGGTGCTGGCGTTATGGTTACTGCCTTTCATATTAAGCCCGACAGATCACCTGCTATGACGTTTTCACTATTCGGCGACAAATTTACCCGCCATTCAGGCATTACCCGCCTGATGGAGGACCTCAACGACGGGCTGCGCACCCCAGGCGCTATCATGCTTGGCGGCGGAAACCCGGCTCAAATTCCGGAGATGAACACCTACTTCCAGACGCTGCTGGCAGAGATGCTGGAAAACGGTAAAGCAACCGATGCGCTATGTAATTACGACGGCCCTCAGGGTAAAACAGAACTACTGACGCTTCTGGCGGCAATGCTGCGGGAAGCGCTGGGTTGGGATATCGAACCACAGAATATTGCACTGACAAACGGCAGTCAGAGCGCGTTTTTCTACTTATTCAATCTGTTCGCCGGACGCCGCGCCGACGGCACCACGAAAAAAGTGCTGTTCCCGCTGGCACCGGAGTATATCGGCTATGCCGATGCCGGCCTCGAAGAAGACCTGTTTGTTTCCGCACGTCCGAATATCGAGTTGCTGCCAGAGGGCCAGTTCAAATATCACGTCGATTTTGAACATCTGCATATCGGTGAAGAGACGGGCATGATCTGCGTATCACGTCCCACCAACCCGACGGGCAACGTGATCACCGACGACGAGCTGATGAAGCTGGATGCGCTGGCGAATCAGCACGGTATCCCGCTGGTGATCGATAACGCCTATGGCGTACCGTTCCCGGGGATCATCTTCAGCGAAGCGCGTCCGCTGTGGAACCCGAACATCATCCTCTGCATGAGCCTCTCCAAGCTGGGCCTGCCGGGCAGCCGCTGCGGCATTATCATTGCTAACGAGAAAATCATCACCGCCATTACCAACATGAACGGCATTATCAGCCTTTCCCCTGGCGGCATCGGCCCGGCGATGATGTGCGAGATGATCAGGCGTAACGACCTGCTGCGCCTGTCGAATGAGGTGATCAAGCCGTTTTACTCTCAGCGCGTTCAGGAAACCATCGCCATCCTTCGCCGCTACTTACCGGAAGAACGCTGCCTGATCCATAAACCGGAAGGGGCAATTTTCCTGTGGCTGTGGTTTAAGGATCTGCCCATTACGACAGAGCTGCTTTATCAGCGTCTGAAAAAACGTGGCGTACTGATGGTGCCAGGGGATTACTTCTTCCCGGGGCTGGATAAGCCGTGGCCGCACACGCACCAGTGCATGCGCATGAACTACGTCCCGGACCCGGAAAAAATCGAAGCGGGTGTGAAAATTCTCGCCGAGGAGATTGAGAACGCCTGGCGCGAGGCCGGTTAATAAAACCTCAGGCCAGATTACGCAGCCGTTCCGCGCGTAATCTGGCGGGGTCTATGCAGCGCAGCGCGTGGGTGGGACAGGCTTCGACGCAGGCGGGACCGCCCTCGCGATGCGCGCACAAATCACATTTCAGCGCCTGAACGCGATCTTCCACAACCCGAACCTGCATTGCCCCGAACGGGCACGCCACCATACAGCTTTTGCAGCCGATACAGCGGGCCTGCTCAACGAGCCAGGCTCCCGCAGCGCGGTGAATGGCCCCCGTCGGGCAGACATTCGCGCAGGGCGCATCTTCACACTGGTGGCAACCCACGGCCGTGGTGAAGGTTGCCCCCTTAACCACGCGGATCCGTGACGTAAACGCTGCTGGCGTGGCGCTACTTTGATGCGACATCATGCACGCCACCTCACAGGTGCGGCACCCGATACATTTTTCAGGAACCGCCAGGATAAATTGGTTCATCAGTTACGCCTCGCGCACGTTAAACCCCAGTTCTTTCGAGATAGCTTCCGCCGTGTCACGCAGCGGTTTTAGCAAGTTTTTCTCGCCCACCTGCTTCATGCGCGACGTCGACAGTGAAATGGAGATGGCATAGGGCACGCGCCCGTGAATATCAAAGACCGGCACGGCGATACATGACACACCCAGCTCGTTCTCTTCTTTGTCCATCGCCATGCTGTGATCGCGAATTTCCGCCAGCTCATCATACATCGCGCTCAGTTCGGTGATGGTGTTGCGGGTCAAAGGTTGGATCTGTTCCTGGTGGCTCTCCCAGTAGCTCGCTACGTAATCCTGATGACCAAACGCCATGTAGATTTTGCCCATCGCAGAGCAATAGAGCGGCATATGCTGGCCGATATATGCGCGCGTGCGCAGCATACCGGTTGTTGGCTCCAGCTTATAAATCAGGATCGCGTGATCATCTTCACGGCTGGAGAAGTTGACCGTTTCACCGGTGGCAATGTTCAGCGCCTCGAGGTGCGGCGCCGCCACGTGAATAATATTGAGCGATGAAAGCGCCTTTTGCCCGACGGCGATAAATTTGGTGGTCAGACGATAGCTCCCTGCCGCCGGCGCCGGCGTCACGTACCCGCACGACTGCAACCCCTGCAATAACCGGTGCACGGTGCTTTTATTCAGCCCCGCCAGTTCTGATAAATGCGCAAGCGGACACCCGTTCGGATAGTTACTGAGGATTTCAATCAGCATCAGGCCGCGAAACAAGCTCTGGCTACCTGCTGGCCTCTCTTTTTCTTGCGTCATTTCGCTCTCTTTTATGCTCATCAAATGGCTCCTGTTTATCGCGCCCTGATGGTAGCGCAAAGTGTGGTTTAGTTCACGATCTCAACAGAAAAAACACAACCATTTGATTTTAATCGATTTTGAAAAACGTGAATGTCGTTGATCTGACAAAATTTGATCGTTATATTTGAAATCAGATTTCGTATAGTGAAATTTAGCGATAAAAAAGCACTCGCACTTGCCCCTAAAAAAACAGGAGAACAGGGATGAAAGTGACCTTCGAAGAGTTGAAAGCGGCGTTCAATCGGGTTCTGCTCGATCGCGGTGTAAAAGCGGATACCGCTGACGCCTGCGCCGAGATGTTCGCCCGCACCACGGAGTCCGGCGTTTATTCACACGGCGTCAACCGCTTCCCGCGATTTATTCAGCAGCTTGACGCAGGCGACATCATCCCTGACGCCCAGCCGAAACGCGTAACGACATTAGGCGTCATCGAACAGTGGGATGCCCAGCGTTCCATCGGCAACCTGACGGCGAAGAAGATGATGGACCGTGCTACCGAGCTGGCGTCCGATCACGGGATCGGCCTGGTGGCGCTGCGTAACGCTAACCACTGGATGCGCGGCGGCAGCTACGGCTGGCAGGCGGCGGAGAAAGGCTATATCGGCATCTGCTGGACTAACTCTATTGCCGTGATGCCCGCGTGGGGATCAAAAGAATGCTGCATCGGCACAAACCCGCTGATCGTCGCTATCCCGTCGAATCCAATCACCATGGTCGATATGTCGATGTCGATGTTCTCCTACGGCATGCTGGAGGTGAATCGCCTGGCCGGACGCGAATTACCGGTCGACGGCGGCTTTGACGATGAAGGCAATCTGACCAGAGAGCCGGGCGTGATTGAGAAAAACCGTCGCATTCTGCCCATGGGCTACTGGAAAGGTTCCGGCTTGTCGATTGTGCTCGACATGATCGCCACCCTGCTCTCTGACGGCGCGTCCGTCGCGGAAGTGACCCAGGACAACAGCGACGAATACGGCGTATCGCAGATCTTTATCGCCATCGAAGTGGATCGCCTGATCGACGGTCCAACCCGCGATGCCAAACTACAGCGCATCATGGACTTCATCACCACCGCAGAACGCGCTGATGAAAATGTCGCCGTCCGTCTGCCAGGCCATGAGTTCACACGCCTGCTGGAGGAGAATCGCCGCAACGGCATCACGGTTGACGACAGCGTGTGGGCGAAAATCCAGTCTCTGTAAGGAGTGGGTCATGATATTCGGACATATTGCACAGCCAAATCCATGTCGCCTGCCGCTGGCGATAGAAAAGGCGCTTAATTTTCTGCGTACCACGGATTTCACCACCCTGGCGCCGGGCGTGATCGAAATTGAAGGCCGCAACATTTTTGCCCAGGTTCTCGACCTCACCACAAGGGAACAACACGAGAACCGCCCTGAAGTCCATCGCCGCTATCTGGATATCCAGTTTCTGGCCTGGGGCGAAGAAAAAATCGGTATTGCTATTGATACCGGGAATAACAAAATCAGCGAATCATTGCTGGAGCAACGGGATATTATTTTTTATCACGACAGCGAACATGAGTCATTTATCGAAATGATACCTGGCAGTTACGCCATATTTTTCCCGCAGGATGTTCACCGTCCTGCCTGTATTAAAAACAAGGGATCCGCAATTCGTAAAATTGTGGTGAAAGTGGCCATCAGCGAATTAGATTAATTTTCTGATAAATACAGGAATGCGAAATGACCAACACCGGTTTTATTATTGGTGCGTACCCCTGTGCACCCTCATTTCACCAGAAAGGGGAGCAGGAAGAATACGCCTTCTGGCGGGAACTTTCCGACACGCCAAATATTCGCGGGCTGGAACAACCTTGCCTTGAAAATCTCCATCCGTTTGGTGATGAATGGCTGTTTCGTCATACGCCGGGCGACTGGCAGATCGTTGTCACAGCCGTTATGGAAACCATGCGCCGCCGCGGCAGCAACGGCGCGTTTGGCCTGGCGTCCGCGGACGAAGAACAGCGTAAAGCGTGCATTGAATATTACCGCCATCTGCATCAAAAGATTGATGCCGTTAACACCCGCTTTCCCGGGAAAGTGATCGCTCTGGAAATGCAGGCCGCACCGCACGCGGGTAATGATTCTGTCGAGCAAGCGACAGAAGCATTCTCCCGCTCGGTACCGGAAATCGCGAGCTGGGACTGGGGCTGCGATCTGGTGCTGGAACACTGTGATGCGATGAATGGCCCGGCGCCGCGTAAAGGGTTCTTGCCCTTAGAGCAGGTGCTGGAGGTAGTGAAAGAGACCGATATCAGCGTCTGTATCAACTGGGCACGTTCGGCCATCGAAGGTCGCAACACCGCCCTTCCGCTGGAACATGTTCAGGCGGCACTCGCTGCCGGGAAGCTGGGGGCGCTGATGTTTTCGGGCACGACCCCTCACGGTGAGTATGGAGAATGGCAGGATCTGCACGCGCCGTTTTCTTCGTTCTGCGCCGACAGTCTCATGTCCACTGAACATGTAAAAACGCTGTTTACTGCGGCGAGCGCCGCAACATTGAAATTCTCCGGTATTAAATTACTGGAAATAAATGCTAATGCTGACGTCAGCCATCGCATCGCTATTTTGCGCGACGGCATTAGCGCTATGAATAAAGCGTCACAATAAAAATAAAGAATACATTTTCCGGTTACCTTCAATGAGATATTAACTATGAATATTTCTTCTAATGCTCTACACGCGGACATTCCGCGCCAGCGCTGGCTAAGGATCATTCCCCCTATTCTTATCGCCTGCATTATTTCCTATATGGACCGCGTAAATATAGCTTTTGCGATGCCCGGCGGTATGGATGAAGAGCTGGGCATTTCCGCCACGATGGCGGGCCTGGCGGGGGGGGATCTTTTTTATCGGCTATTTGTTCCTGCAAGTTCCCGGCGGCAAAATTGCCGTGCACGGCAGCGGTAAGAAGTTTATCGGCTGGTCGCTGGTTGCCTGGGCGGTGATCTCGGTTCTGACCGGGCTTGTGACCAACCAGTATCAGCTGCTGGTACTGCGCTTCTTACTCGGCGTGGCGGAAGGTGGGATGCTGCCCGTTGTGCTCACGATGATCAGTAACTGGTTCCCGGATGCCGAGCGCGGCCGCGCCAACGCGATTGTGATCATGTTCGTGCCCATCGCCGGGATCATCACCGCCCCGCTGTCGGGCTGGATTATTACCGCTCTCGACTGGCGCTGGCTGTTCATTATTGAAGGTCTGATGTCCGTTGTTGTGCTGGTGCTGTGGGCGTTCACCGTCTACGACCGACCGCAGGAAGCACGCTGGATCTCTGAGGCCGAGAAAAACTACCTGGTACAAACCCTGGCGGCAGAGCAGCAGGCCATTGCGGGTAAAGAGGTGAAAAACGCCTCGCTCAGCGCGGTGCTGTCTGACAAAACCATGTGGCAGCTGATCGCCCTCAACTTCTTCTACCAGACCGGCATTTACGGTTACACCCTCTGGCTGCCCACCATTCTGAAGGAGCTGACACACACCAGCATCGGCCAGGTGGGAATGCTCGCCATTCTGCCTTACATCGGCGCCATTGCTGGCATGTTCCTGTTCTCTACGCTCTCTGACCGCACCGGCAAGCGCAAGCTGTTTGTCTCCCTGCCATTGATTGGCTTTGCGCTCTGCATGTTCCTCTCCGTGGCGCTGAAAGAGCACACCTGGCTGGCCTATGCCGCACTGGTGGGCTGTGGCTTCTTCCTGCAATCCGCAGCGGGCGTGTTCTGGACCATCCCGGCGCGTCTGTTCAGCGCTGAGATGGCGGGTGGCGCTCGCGGCGTGATCAATGCCCTGGGCAACCTCGGCGGGTTCTGCGGTCCTTATGCGGTAGGCGTACTGATCACCCTGTACAGCAAAGACGCAGGCGTTTACTGCCTGGCAGTTTCGCTGGCGCTGGCATCGCTGCTGGCCCTGCTGTTACCGGCGAAATGCGATGCCGGAGCAGAGCCCAACCCCACGGTGACTCCACATAAACGTGCGGCCTGAGGCCCTCACCTGACCCACTAAACCAAACCGTAGGCCGGGTAAGCGAAGCGCCACCCGGCAATTAAGCGAGAAGAAGATGAGTGAAAAAGAGCCCTTCTGGCTGGGTATCGATTGTGGCGGTACTTATCTGAAAGCCGGTTTATACAACAGCCAGGGCAAAGAAGTCTGTATTGAACGCCGCTCAGTGGCCACGCTCAGCCCCCGCGCCGGCTACGCCGAGCGGGATATGCACCAGCTCTGGCAGCACTGCCACAAAACTGTCGCCCTGCTGCTCAAAAATTCAGGCGCTGACGGCGGTCAGATCAAAGGCGTTGGCATTTCAGCCCAGGGCAAGGGGCTGTTTCTGCTCGATAAACAGGATCGCCCCCTGGGTAACGCCATTCTCTCCTCCGATCGCCGTGCGCTGGAGATCGTACAACGCTGGCAGCAGGACGGTATACCCGAAAAGCTCTATCCGCATACTCGCCAGACGCTGTGGACGGGGCATCCGGCCTCACTCCTGCGCTGGGTTAAAGAGAACGAGCCGCAGCGGTATCAGCAAATTGGCAGCGTGATGATGGCGCACGATTACCTGCGCTGGTGTCTGACCGGGGTCAAAGGCTGCGAAGAGAGCAACATCTCGGAATCCAATCTCTACAACATGAATACCGGGCAGTACGATCCGCAGCTCACGCGCTGGCTCGGCATCAGCGACATTGACGGTGCCCTGCCGCCTATTATCGGTTCAGCAGAAATTTGCGGGGAAATCACCGCTCAGGCAGCCGCACTGACCGGTCTCACGGCGGGTACTCCCGTCGTTGGTGGACTGTTTGATGTGGTTTCCACCGCGATCTGCGCCGGGCTGCATGACGAACATACGCTGAATGCCGTAATGGGGACCTGGGCCGTAACCAGTGGGATTGCCCACGGCATCCGCGACAACGAGCCTTTCCCCTACGTCTATGGCCGCTACGTCCATCCGCAGCAGTTCATCGTTCATGAAGCCAGCCCCACGTCGTCCGGCAACCTGGAATGGCTGACGGCCCAATGGGGCGATATGTCATTCGATGAGATTAACCACGCCGTGGCCAGCCTGCCAAAAGCTGAAAGCGATGTGTTCTTCCTGCCTTTCCTCTACGGCAGCAACGCCGGGCTGGAGATGACCAGCGGCTTCTATGGCTTGCAGGCGCTGCATACCCGCGCGCACCTCCTCCAGGCGGTTTATGAAGGGGTGGTATTCAGCCACATGACCCACCTCAACCGTATGCTCGAACGCTTTCCCCACGTGCAGGCCTTGCGTGTGACGGGCGGCCCAACCCATTCGGACGTGTGGATGCAGATGCTCGCGGACGTCAGCGGCCTGGCGATTGAACTCCCGCAGGTGGAAGAGACCGGCTGTTCCGGTGCGGCGCTGGCCGCGCTCGTCGGTACAGGCCTCTATCCCGATTTTTACGCCGCTCAGCGCGCCCTCAGGCATGACATCCGGATGATTGAACCTGACATGCGTGCCCATGCCGCCTACCAGCGCAAATATCACCGTTACCAGCTACTGATTTCAGCATTACAGGGCTATCACGCCCGTGTTAAGGAGTACGACCTATGAGCCGACCATTATTGCAGCTGGCGCTCGACCACACCTCGCTTCAGGCCGCGCAGCGCGATGTCGCGACGCTTTCCGATCACGTCGACATCGTCGAAGCCGGCACCATTCTATGCCTGACCGAAGGGCTAAACGCCGTTCGCGCCCTGCGTGCGCAGTGTCCGGATAAAATTATCGTGGCGGACTGGAAAGTCGCCGATGCCGGAGAAACGCTGGCTGAGCAGGCGTTTGGCGCAGGCGCAAACTGGATGACCATCATCTGTGCCGCCCCGCTGGCCACCGTTGAACGTGGCCACGAGGTCGCACTGCGCGGCGGCGGCGAGATCCAGATGGAGCTGTTTGGCAACTGGACGCTGGACGACGCACGCGCGTGGCATCGCATCGGGGTGAAGCAGGCGATTTACCACCGCGGGCGCGACGCACAGGCCAGCGGCCAGCAGTGGGGCGAGGCGGATCTTAGCAAAATGAAGGCGCTGTCCGATATCGGTTTGCAGCTTTCTATAACTGGCGGTATCACCCCCGCTGACCTGTCGCTGTTTAAGCAGATCAACGTCAAAGCCTTCATTGCCGGGCGCGCGCTGGCAGGCGCCGATAATCCGCCGCAGGTGGCACAAGCATTCCATTCGCAAATCCGCGACATCTGGGGAGAGTAACCATGCGTCAGCATCCGTTAGGCATTTACGAAAAAGCGCTGCCAAAAGATCTCTCCTGGCCGGAGCGCCTGGTTCTGGCAAAAAGCTGCGGCTTCGATTTTGTGGAGATGTCGGTGGATGAGACCGACGAGCGTTTATCGCGCCTTGAATGGAGTACCACGCAGCGCGCCTCTCTTGTGGAAGCGATGCTGGAGACCGGCGTGGCCATCCCGTCGATGTGCTTGTCTGCCCATCGTCGCTTCCCGTTTGGCAGCCGCGATGAAATCGTGCGCGAACGCGCCCGCGAGATCATGACCAAAGCCATCCGGCTGGCCCGTGATTTGGGTATTCGCACCATCCAGCTTGCGGGTTATGACGTGTATTACGAGGAGCACGATGAGGGCACGCAACAGCGCTTTGCCGAAGGGCTGGCGTGGGCCGTAGAGCAGGCTGCCGCCGCGCAGGTAATGCTGGCGGTAGAGATCATGGACACTGCGTTTATGAACTCCATCAGCAAGTGGAAAAAGTGGGACGACATGCTCGCCTCGCCATGGTTCAGCGTTTACCCGGACGTCGGCAACCTGAGCGCGTGGGGCAACGACGTCACCGCCGAGCTGACTCTGGGCATTGACCGCATCGCCGCTATCCACCTGAAAGATACCCGGCCCGTAACCGAGCAAAGCCCCGGACAGTTCCGCGATGTGCCGTTTGGCGAGGGCTGCGTCGATTTCGTGGGCGTGTTTAACACGCTGAATCAACTTAACTATCGCGGCGCATTTCTGATTGAAATGTGGACCGAGAAAGCCAAAGAGCCGGTGCTGGAGATCATCCAGGCGCGCCGCTGGATTGAAGCCCGAATGCAGGAAGGAGGCATGACATGTTAGAACAACTCAAAGCCGAGGTGCTGGCGGCAAACCTTGCCCTGCCCGCCCACCAGCTGGTGACGTTCACCTGGGGCAACGTCAGCGCGGTTGACCGTGCCAGCGGCATGATGGTGATCAAACCATCCGGCGTGGAGTACGACGTGATGACCGCAGAAGATATGGTGGTGGTAAATATCGCCACGGGTAAAGTGGTCGAGGGGAGTAAAAAGCCCTCCTCCGACACCCCGACCCATCTCGCGCTGTATCGTCGTTACCCGGAAATTGGCGGCATTGTGCATACCCATTCCCGCCACGCCACCATCTGGTCGCAGGCGGGGCAGGATTTACCCGCGTGGGGAACGACGCACGCGGACTATTTTTACGGTGCGATCCCCTGCACGCGGCTGATGACCCCGGCTGAAATCGCGGGTGAATATGAATACCAGACGGGGGAAGTCATTATCAAAACCTTCGAGGAGCGCGACATAAGCCCGATGCAGGTCCCGGCGGTGCTGGTTCATTCTCACGGCCCGTTTGCCTGGGGCAAAGACGCTGCCGATGCGGTACACAATGCCGTGGTGCTGGAAGAGTGCGCCTATATGGGGCTTTTCTCGCGCCAGCTTGCACCTCAGCTTCCGGTTATGCAGCAGGAATTGCTGGATAAGCATTATCTGCGCAAGCATGGCGCAAATGCCTATTACGGCCAGTGATCATCCGGAATTAATATGCTCTTTACAGTACCGCCGTTTCCAGACGGCGGGCGTTAACCCGGTATGTTTTGAGAATATTTGCCGGAAATAACCCACGTCATTAAAACCGCACCGGGCGGCCACTTCAGTTAATGAGGCCGCATCGTTCAGCAGCAGTTTTTCAGCGGCCCTGACGCGCTGGCGGTGAATTGCCTCCGTCAGGGTTAAATGAAACGTCCGACGAAATACCCGCCCCAGGTAATCTGCGTTGCAGTGCAGTTCTTTCGCCAGCTGCGAAGTGGACAGGGGCAAATGAAAGTGCGTGCGGATAAGCTGCTTGGCCTTCCACGCCATTGCCGCGCCCGCATCATCCGCTTTATCTTCATATCCCGGCGAGAGCGATATCTGCTGCAAAATTAACAGCAAAATTATCTCCAGCGCCTGGCTACGCTGTAATTTTTCCTGCTCGCTTAAAAACTGACGGAATAACGCAATAACATATTGCGGATCCCGCACGCTACAGTGTTGCTCAATCGACAGCGGCGTCGCGCCTGGTAACACCGGCAAGCGTTCATCCACCTCAAAATGCAGCCAGTAAAATTTGAGATCGCCCGGAAAATCTTCCACGCCGACATGCCGCCGCTTCGGCCAAAGTAATAAACTCTCGCCAGCGTTTACCTCAAACAGCGTATTTTCCTCCTGGATCGTTAATGTCCCTTTTTCGACAAAAATTATCTCCCACGAAGATAATTTTCGTGCGGGATGACGGCTCACGCCCCGGGAGATAAATAACCCGCCATTTTGAACTCTAATCGGAAGTGCTATGGATAATTCAAGCATGGATATTCATTTTTCCGCTTTTTTGGTGGCTAATATTGTCTTTATCCCTTGATTATTAATAAATATCAGCAGAACGGTTCGATCAAACTCACAGTTTTACCATCAGGTCGGAATCGTCACCTTTTTATACTTTTCCCTTCCCTTGTTGGTCTGCCCGTTGAATGCAGAATAAATGGGGTACCTTGCACAAATACGATAAAAAATCGTTTATCGAGGAGTTACCCCATGACTTCCACACCGATTACAGACGCAGAAGTTGCAAAACAGGCAGCCGATGACCAGCTGTCAGTCCGCGAGAAAATTGGCTACGGCCTGGGCGACGCGGGCGGCACGGTAATTACCTGCCTGATCATGAACTTTCTGACCTTTTTCTATACCGATGTATTTGGCCTGACGCCTGCGCTGGTGGGCACGCTGTTTATTGCCCTTCGGGTATTTGACGCGATTTCCGATCCGGTGATGGGCGTGATTGCCGACCGCACGCAGAGCCGCTGGGGGCGTTTTCGTCCCTGGCAACTGTGGGTCGCGCTTCCCATCGGGATCGTCGGCGTACTGACCTTCACCGTCCCGGACGCCAGCATGGGCGTGAAAATCGCCTGGGCGTTCGGCACCTATCTGTTGCTTTCAGTGGGCTATACCGCCATCAACGTGCCATATTGCGCGCTGATCAACACCATGACCACCCGTCACAACGAGGTTATATCCTGCCAGTCCTGGCGCTTCGTACTGTGCGGCGTGGCGGGCTTTCTGGTCTCCGTTGGCCTGCCGTGGCTGGTATCAGAGCTGGGACAGGGCAATGCCGCCCGGGGTTATCAGCTGGGCGTCGGCGTGCTGTGCGCCATCGCCGTGGTGATGTTTTTGTGCTGCTTCTTCTGGGTGCGCGAGCGCGTCCCGCTTGCGCTGATGGGTAAATTCACCCTGCGCGAGCACCTGACGGGCCTGCGGAAAAACGATCAGCTGCTGCTGATGCTGGTGATGTCGTTTCTGCTGATCAACGTCTTCAACATTCGCGGCGGCGGATACATGTACTTCATCACCTACGTGCTTCAGGGCAGCACGGCGTACACCTCGCTGTTTTTCACCATGGTGACCTTTGCCGCTATTCTGGGCGCGGTGATCGTCAGTCCGCTGTCGCGGCGGATTGATACCGTCAAACTCTACTACTACACCAACCTGATACTCGCTGCGCTTGCGGTGGGAATGTGGTTCCTGCCGGGTGGCCCGGCGCACCAGACGCTCTGGTTGATCGTGATTTTAAGTAACGGCGTGATCCTGGGCTTCACCCTGCCGCTGCACTTCTCGCTGATGGCCTTTGCCGATGACTACGGCGAATGGAAAACCGGCGTGCGCTCATCGGGGATGAACTTCGCCTTCAATCTGTTTTTCATCAAGCTCGCGTGGGCATCCAGCGCCGGGATCATCAGCCTGGTGTTTATTGCCGTGGCCTATCAGCCAGGCGCAGGTAACCAGACACCCGCCTCATTGCAGGGCATCACCGCCATGGAGACGCTGCTTCCTGCCCTTTTCCACCTGCTGCTGGCGGTCGCTATCCGCTGGTGCAGGCTTAACAATCCCGTGATGTCGCGCATTGCCACCGATTTGCGCCAGCGTCATGTACAGTCCTGAGGAGAACGATATGACCATAATGGAAGCCGACCTGCATCAGCTGAAAATCAACGACCCGTTTCTTGGTCAGTACCAACGGCTGGTCCGCGATGTGGTGATCCCCTACCAGTGGGATGCGCTTAACGATCGCGTGGCGGAGGCCGAACCCAGCCACGCCATCGCCAACTTCCGCATTGCGGCCGGTCTGGAACAGGGGGAGTTCTACGGGATGGTCTTTCAGGACAGCGACGTGGCGAAATGGCTCGAAGCCGTGGCGTGGTCGCTGTGCCAGAAGCCGGATGCTGAACTGGAAAAAACCGCCGACGAGGTGATCGAGCTGGTCGCAGCGGCGCAGTGCGAAGATGGCTATCTCAATACCTATTTCACGGTGAAAGCACCGGCCGAGCGCTGGACCAATCTGGCCGAATGCCACGAACTGTACTGCGCCGGACATATGATTGAAGCGGGCGTGGCGTATTTCCAGGGAACCGGAAAGCGCCGCCTGCTGGACGTGGTGTGCAGGCTGGCGGATCATATCGACAGGGTGTTTGGCCCGGGCGAAAACCAGCTGCACGGTTACCCTGGCCACCCGGAAATCGAGCTGGCGCTGATGCGGCTGTACGACGTCACGCAGGAGCAACGCTATCTCAATCTGGTGAAATACTTTATTGAGGAACGCGGCGCGCAGCCTCACTTCTACGATATCGAATACGAGAAGCGCGGCAGAACGTCATACTGGAACACCTATGGCCCGGCGTGGATGGTCAAGGACAAAGCCTACAGCCAGGCGCATCTGCCCCTTGCGGAACAACAAACGGCCATAGGCCACGCCGTGCGTTTTGTCTATCTGATGGCGGGCATGGCACATCTGGCGCGCCTGAGCAGCGACGAGGGGAAACGTCAGGATTGCCTGCGGCTGTGGAACAACATGGCACAGCGCCAGCTGTACATCACCGGCGGGATTGGCTCCCAAAGCAGCGGCGAGGCGTTCAGCAGCGATTACGATCTGCCCAACGATACGGTCTACGCCGAAAGCTGCGCCTCCATCGGCCTGATGATGTTTGCCCGCCGGATGCTGGAGATGGAGGCGGACGGCCACTACGCCGACGTGATGGAGCGCGCGCTGTACAACACGGTGCTGGGCGGCATGGCGCTGGATGGTAAGCATTTCTTTTATGTGAATCCGCTGGAAGTGCACCCGAAAACCCTGGCCTTTAACCATATCTATGACCACGTCAAACCGGTGCGCCAGCGCTGGTTCGGCTGCGCCTGTTGCCCGCCGAATATTGCGCGCGTGCTGACCTCGCTGGGGCACTACATTTATACCGTTCGCCCGGACGCGCTGTTGATCAACCTGTACGTGGGGAACGACGTCGCCATTCCGGTTGGGGATAACATCCTCCAGCTGCGGATTAGCGGGAACTATCCGTGGCATGAGCAGGTGAAAATCGAGATTACCTCACCAGTTCCGGTGACTCACACGCTGGCCCTGAGGCTGCCGGACTGGTGTGCGGAACCGGCTGTTTCGCTCAATGGTCAGGCCATTACAGGCGAGGTCTCCCGTGGATACTTATACCTCAACCGAAGCTGGCAGGAAGGCGACACGCTGACGCTGACGTTACCGATGCCGGTCCGCCGCGTGTACGGCAACCCGCAGGTGCGCCAGCAGGCTGGGAAAGTCGCATTGCAGCGTGGACCGCTGGTTTACTGCCTGGAAGAAGCCGATAACGGCGCAAATCTGCATAACCTTTCTTTGCCCCAGGACAGCGCGTTTCGGGTATTTGAAGGCAAAGGCATTTTCGCGCACAAGATGCTGATACAGGCGGAAGGGATCGGGTGTCAGGCGAAGGACACTGATGCCCTGTGGCAGTACGACCACTCGCCGGTAGAACGTCAGCCCCGGACGCTGACCTTTATTCCGTGGTTCAGCTGGGCAAACCGGGGAGAAGGGGAAATGCGGATATGGGTGGATGAAAGCTGAATAACTGCGGCCTGTTGCCCTCACCCCAGCCCTCTCCCACGGGAGAGGGAGTAAAAAGTAGGCCGGGTAAGGCGAAGCCGCCACCCGGCTTTAACCCGGCTCAGGTCACCCCACCCGGAACGGCCTGAGCCCGGAGATTAAAACAGCCCCAGCGGTTTATCGGAGTAGCTGACTAACAGACATTTCGTTTGCTGGTAGTGCTCCAGCATCATCTTATGGGTTTCACGCCCGATGCCCGACTGCTTGTAGCCGCCAAACGCCGCATGAGCCGGATAGGCGTGATAGCAGTTTGTCCATACGCGTCCGGCCTGAATGCCGCGGCCCATTTTATAGGCCAGATTACCGTTACGACTCCAGACGCCCGCCCCCAGGCCATACTGCGTGTCGTTGGCGAGCTCCAGCGCCTCGTCCATGGTTTTAAACGTGGTGACGGCCAGCACCGGTCCAAAAATTTCCTCCTGGAAAACGCGCATGTTGTTCTTACCGAACAGGATGGTCGGCTCAAGGTAGTAACCCTCCTGCAAATCGCCGCCCAGCACCTTACGACGACCGCCGGTCAACACATCGGCCCCCTCTTTTTTACCGATATCAATATAGTTGAGGATGGTTTCCAGCTGGCCATGCGATACCTGCGCTCCCATCTGGGTGACGTTATCCAGCGGATTACCGCTGCGAATCGACTCCACGCGCCGGATCGCCCGCTCCATAAAGCGCTCATAAATGGATTCCTGCACCAGCGCGCGGCTCGGACAGGTGCAGACTTCACCCTGGTTGAACGCGAACAGCGCAAACCCTTCCAGCGCTTTGTCGAAGAAGGCGTCCTCTTCATCCATCACGTCGGCAAAGAAGATGTTCGGCGATTTCCCGCCCAGCTCCAGGGTGACCGGAATGATGTTCTGGGTCGCGTACTGCATGATCTGCTGACCCACTTCCGTTGAGCCGGTAAACGCCACTTTGGCAATACGCTTTGAAGTAGCCAGATATTCGCCGATCTCTCCCCCGGCCCCGTTGACCACGTTAATGACCCCCGGCGGCAACAGGTCGCCAATCACCTCCATCAGCAGCAGTACCGAAAGCGGCGTTAAGCGTGCAGGTTTCAGCACCACGCAGTTACCCGCCGCCAGCGCGGGCGCCATTTTCCAGCTCGCCATCAGCAGCGGGAAGTTCCACGGAATAATTTGCCCCACCACGCCGAGCGGCTCGTGGAAGTGATACGCCACGGTATCTTTGTCAACTTCACTTATTCCCCCCTCCTGGGCACGAATGCAGGACGCAAAATAGCGGAAATGGTCAATCGCCAGCGGCACGTCCGCCGCCATGGTTTCCCGGATCGGCTTGCCGTTGTCCCACGTTTCCGCGGTCGCCAGCAGCTCCAGATTCTGCTCCATCCGATCGGCGATTTTGAACAAAATGGCCGCTCTGTCCTGAACGGACGTTTGTCCCCACTTATCTTTCGCCTTATGCGCCGCATCCAGCGCTAAATCGATATCCCGCTTGCCCGAACTGGCAATTTCACACAGCGGCTGGCCGGTAACGGGCGTCAGGTTGGAATAGTATCCGCCGTCGACGGGCGCCACCCAGTCGCCGCCGATAAAGTTGTCATAGCGGGGCTTCAGCTTAAGAGGAAAACCATACTCGCCTGGCTGGATACGCGATGAGGGAGGATTGTTTGTCATGACCGTCTCCTTGCAGTAGGTGTACAACAAGGGTAGTTCCGGCTGGTGATTTTCTCGCCAGTCGGTAACGGGTTTACGAGCCGTATCACGGATTACCGTACTTTACGTTTCGTTTCTGCCGCCGGAGCCATACTTAATAGCTCAGAGGGTCATGAGGAACGATGCAATGCAGCTATTTATCGGCTTTGACGTGGGCGGAACCCACATCAAACACGGCGTGATCAACGAAAACGGCGAAGAACTGACATCCGATGAATATGATACGCCTGACGATGAAAGCACCTTCAAACAGAAGTGGAAAGCGGTGGTGGATAAGTACCGCCAGGAGCATGAGATCGTCGGCATCGGCGTGAGTTTTCCGGGCCACATCAATCACCATACCGGCGAAGCGGCCAAGGCCGGGGCGCTGGATTACCTTGACGGTGAAAACCTGTGCGAGCTTTTCGCACAGCTGACCGATCTCCCCGTAACAACCGAAAATGACGCCAACTGCGCGGCGCTGGGCGAACGCTGGCAGGGCGCCGGTAAGGACTATGAGCATTTTGTCTGCATCACCATCGGCACCGGCATCGGCGGCGGTATCGTCATGGAGGGCGATCTCTACCGTGGGTCGCACTACCGGGCGGGTGAGTTTGGCGTGCTGCCCGTTGGCAACAACGGCGAGCCGATGCACGAAGTGGCGTCCGCCAGCGGCCTGATGAAAGCCTGCCGCCGCGCGCTGGCCGTGTCGGAAGATGAGATGCCTGATGGTGAGGAGCTGTTTAGACGCATGGACAGCGACGTGCATCTGCGTGAGGCCATAGAAGAGTGGGCGCATTTCCTCTCGCGGGGCATCTACAGCGTGATCTCCATGTTTGATCCGCAGGCGGTGCTGATTGGCGGCGGCATTAGCGAGCAGGAGAAAATCTATCTCCTGCTGGATAAATACCTACAGCGATTCGAGGAGTGGGAAGCGCTCCGGGTGCCCATCCTTCCCTGCGAGCTGGGTAACCAGGCGGGAAGGCTGGGCGCGGTCTGGCTGGCTAAGCAGAAGCAGGCGCGCAGCGCTTAACGCTTAGGGAAATAACTGCGCGTCGCGTAGCACATGGTCATTGCCACGACGACGCGTAAACCCGATGCGGTTGAAATACTCCAGGATCTGAATCGCCAGTTTGCGTCCCACGTTCAGCCGATCGCGGAAGTCTGCGGCGCAGGTTGATCCGCGCGCCTGATCCAGCTCCCGGATCAGGTTCGCAAACGCCACGATCCGATCGTTGCGGTAATAACGATCTTTCACGATCGCCACAATCATCCCCTGCTGCGCCGCATGGCGCAGTACCTGACGCATCAGCTGCTCATCGGTATTGGTTTCACGCGCCAGATCGCGCACCCACCACGGTTCATCGCCAAACAGCGCCGCCACTTTTTGCCAGACCGCGTCCTGCTCAGCGGTAAAACCGGCCTTGTGCTCCGGCAGGTGCAGCCAGCCGTGATGACTTGCAATCACGCCGCTTTCACGCATGTTTTCAATCAGCAACAGCACCAGCGCGTCGTCTTCCATGGGCAACGCCATGCGCCGCAGACGTTCACGGCCCGGGCCGGGCTCATCCTGATGCTGTTCATGGTAGGTCGCCAGCGTGCTCAGCACTTTGCGCTGCCAGCGCGCCGCCACCGGCGCGTTCAGCAGGCTGTTCCCGGCCTGAATAAAACCTGGCTCCTGCGTCAGAAGACGCAATCCTTCGCCGCTGAGCTGGCGCGCCCAGGCGAACGCCGCCAGATCCACCGCACCACGCTCAAGGTGGATATCTAACGCAGACTTATCATCGCGGGCCTGGGCCAGTGCGGCCAGCCACTGTAAATACTCGGGCTTACGCTTGCCGCGACGGGGCGGATCCAGCATGACCACGCGCGCGCCCGCCAGCGTTTCCCGCGCCGAAATATCGCGCAGAACCAGGCGGTCGTTATCCGCCAGCCAGAGCGGGGAGTCGAACACCAGTTCGGCGAGATCGTTTTCCAGCAGCGACACGCGTCCGGTGATGTGGCTGGCCGCGTGGTGGATATGCAGCGGCTGCCACTGGGTCAGCGGGGTATGGGTCTGGAGAGAAACGATGATCCGTTCAGAAGGCTCCGGCGGCGCGTCGGCCAGCAGCCAGTCGCCGCGGTTAAGCTGGTCTTTTTCGGCATCACCGGCAATATTCAGCGCGATACGCTGCCCGGCGTGGGCCTGTTCCACCGGCTGGTTTTGCGCGTGCAGCCCGCGCACGCGCATCGGTTTGTTCACGCCCGTCAGCCACAGGGTATCGCCCACGTTCACTTCGCCGCTCAGCGCGGTACCGGTCACCACCAGCCCAGCCCCTTTCACGGTAAACGCCCTGTCGATCGCCAGACGGAAGCGGTGATGGCTGGCCTGTACACGAGACGGGATCTGCTGCAAATGGTCGCGAAGAGCGTCGATACCGCGGCCTTCTGTCGCCACGGTGACAAACAGTGCGGCATCCCTAAAACCGTACTCACTCAGCGCCGCCAGCACCTCTTCACGCACCTCGTCGATACGCGCCTCATCCACACGGTCCGCTTTGGTGAGGGCGACGGTCAACTGCGGGTTTCCCGTCAGCTGGAGGATCGCCAGATGCTCGCGCGTTTGCGCCATCACCCCGTCATCGCACGCGACCACCAGCAGGGCGTGATCGATCCCGCCCACGCCCGCGAGCATATTGGAAAGAAACTTCTCGTGGCCGGGCACGTCGATAAAGCCCAGCACGCGACCGTCGGGCTGCGGCCAGTAGGCGTAACCCAGGTCAATGGTCATGCCGCGCTTTTTCTCTTCCGGCAGGCGATCGGCATTCACGCCCGTAATGGCCTGCAATAACGTGGTTTTGCCGTGGTCAACGTGACCGGCGGTGGCAATAATCATTTCAACATCATCTCCAGAAACCGCACTTCATCTTCCAGACAGCGTAAATCCAGCCACATGCGCCTGTCACCGATCCGGCCAATCACCGGCGTCGGTAATGCGCGCCAGCGCGCCGACAGCGCCTCAAGCTGGCTTCCGCGTCCGTCGCGCGGGGTGAACGTCAGCGCTTCGCTCGGTAACCTGTCCACCGGCAGCGAGCCGCTGCCAATTTGCGACAGGCAAGGCTCGATACGAACGTCAAACTCAGGGTAATGAGGAGCAACCTGCGGCAGTAGCGCTTCCGCCTGCGCGCGAATGGAGGCCGCATCACGGCTCAGCAAACGCAACGTGGGCAGGCGGTCAGCCAGTTTCTCCGGGTGGAGATAGAGCCGCAGCGTGGCTTCCAGCGCGGCCAGCGTCATTTTATCGGCACGCAGGGCGCGCTTAAGCGGGTGCTGCTGTAGCTGCGCAATCAGCTCGCGCCTGCCGACGATAATCCCCGCCTGCGGCCCGCCCAGCAATTTATCACCGGAGAAACTGACCAGGCTTACGCCCGCGGCAACCATTTCCTGCACCATGGGCTCTTTCGGCAGACCGTACTGGCGCATATCCACCAGCGACCCGCTGCCGAGATCGGCAATCACCGGCACGTTTAGCTCGCGCCCAATGGCGGCCAGTTCGGCCTCTTCCACCGTTTTGGTGAAACCCTCAATGTGGTAATTGCTGGTATGCACTTTCATCAGCAGGGCGGTGTTTTCATTCATCGCCGCGCGATAATCTTTTGCATGGGTACGGTTGGTTGTGCCCACTTCATGCAGCGTGCAGCCCGCCTGGCGCATGACGTCCGGAATACGAAACGCCCCGCCGATCTCCACCAGCTCGCCGCGAGAGACGACAACCTCTTTTCCGCTCGCGGTGGCCGCCAGCATTAACAGCACCGCCGCCGCGTTGTTATTCACAATGCAGGCATCTTCCGCGCCGGTGATCTGGCAGAGAAGATCCGCCAGTGCGCGATCGCGATGCCCACGCCCGGCGCCGTCCAGATCGTACTCCAGCGTCACCGGCGAGCGCATGGCACGGGTGACGGCCTCTGTTGCCTCTTCGGCCTGCTGTGCCCGGCCCAGATTGGTGTGCAGAACCGTGCCTGTCAGGTTAATAACCGGGCGCAACGCGCTTTGCCCGTGCTTGCTCAGCCTGCGTTCAACTTCCTGCGCCCACGCCACGCACCAGCCGGGTAGCGCGTTCTCAGCCTGAATATGGCGACGCGCATCGTCCTGAAGCTGGCGTAGCATGTCGACCGTTGCAGTATGGCCAAACTGCTCCAGCACCGCAGTGATGCGCGGGTCACGAAGCAGTCGATCGGTAGCGGGGATCTGGCTGTAGAGGGAATGATGAGTAGTCATGAATGCGCCTGGCGAGTAAATATCTTCCCCCCTCCCGACGGGAGAGGGAGTTAACATGTGGGGGGATTGTACCGCCTCCCGCCAGGAAGTGTTATAACCCGCATCAAGCCTTTGGCGGTTCAGTCCGGGCAAAACTTTCGCGCTGGAAGAGCGTCTCCGCCAGTTTGACCAGCAGCGGACGATCCACGCACCAGCCCGGCGAGACGCGGCGGAAATTGAGGTAGCCAATGGCGCAGGCGATGGCGATCGTCGCCAGATTCAGGCTATCGCTCTGAATTTTCCCGTCGCGGATCAGCTGTTCGCACATATCCAGGCTGCGGCTGATTTTTTCGCGCTGGCGCAGCAGCTCATTTTCTGACTGCTGGGCGGCGGGCCTTGCCTGCTCGCGTACGGACGTCAATGCCGCATCCATAATGCCATCCGCCAGGGCTTCAATTTGCTTCATCGCCAGCGCTGCTTTTGGATCCGCCGGCAGCATGGCTGGCGCAACGCCAAGCAGTTCGATGTACTCCGCAATGATCGGGGAATCAAACCAGTAATCGCCCTCGTCCGTTACCAGCGCCGGGACTTTCCCCAGCGGGTTGTACTGCGCAACGCCGTTCTCTGCGTTGTAGGGCTGTTCATTTACGAATTCAAATTCAATCCCTTTCTCCAGCAGGAGAATCGAAATCTTACGCACGAAAGGACTGGTATAACTGCCGATGAGTTTCATTGCTTATCCTTAATGCCCACAAAGAGGTCAGTATGGATCAAGCCGTGGAAAAAGGCAGGTGCGCGTATCGCATTCCTGCCATGAGGGGATACGGGAGAAATCTGCATAAAAATATTTTGTGAATCAAATCACAATCTGGAAACAAACAACCAACTTAACATTGTGATGCAAATCACAAAACACCGCCCATTTTGGCGTAATTCTGAGCGATGTATTTTTTTTACACACTCGTTATGTGATCGCGATCACTTCATTAATGTCCTCACCCCCTACATTCATGTGATTCAGATCACACAAAATTTCACTGTCTGGACAGTTGAACGATTCAGTGCCAGATTTCACAGCATCAGAACAGGGCCCGGCTACCTCTGCCGCCGCACATTAACGATAAACCTCGGGCCACAAGCCTAAGCGTAAACATAAGAAGGGGTGTTTTATGTCATCCGATTTCAAGATCAAAGTGCAAAGCTTTGGTCGTTTCCTCAGCAACATGGTGATGCCAAATATCGGCGCGTTTATCGCGTGGGGTATTATCACCGCATTATTTATTCCGACAGGGTGGTTGCCTAACGAAACGCTGGCAAAACTTGTTGGCCCAATGATTACCTATCTCCTGCCACTGCTCATCGGTTATACCGGTGGTCGTCTGGTGGGCGGTGACCGCGGTGGCGTCGTGGGTGCCATCACAACCATGGGGGTGATCGTCGGTGCGGATATGCCGATGTTCCTCGGTGCGATGATTGCCGGTCCTCTGGGCGGCTGGGCAATCAAGAAATTCGACGTCTGGGTTGATGGCAAGATCAAATCCGGCTTCGAAATGCTGGTGAACAACTTCTCTGCGGGCATCATCGGGATGATCCTCGCCATTCTGGCATTCCTCGGCATTGGCCCGGCGGTTGAAGTGCTGTCCAAGCTGCTGGCGGCGGGCGTTAACTTCATGGTGGCGCACGACATGCTGCCGCTGGCGTCTATCTTTGTTGAACCAGCGAAAATCCTGTTCCTGAACAACGCCATCAACCACGGTATCTTCTCACCGCTGGGTATTCAGCAGTCACACGATCTCGGCAAGTCCATCTTCTTCCTGATTGAAGCGAACCCGGGTCCAGGTATGGGCGTTCTGCTGGCGTACATGTTCTTTGGTCGCGGCAGCGCGAAACAGTCTGCTGGCGGCGCGGCGATCATTCACTTCCTGGGCGGTATTCACGAAATTTACTTCCCGTATGTGCTGATGAACCCACGTCTGATCCTGGCCGTTATCCTTGGCGGTATGACCGGCGTGTTCACCCTGAGCGTACTGGGCGGTGGTCTGGTGTCTCCTGCTTCTCCAGGCTCTATCCTGGCGGTGCTGGCGATGACCCCGAAAGGCGCCTACTTCGCGAACATCGCGGCGATCTGTGCGGCCATGGCGGTCTCCTTCGTGGCCTCCGCTATCCTGCTGAAAACCAGCAAGGTGAAAGAAGACGACGATATCGAAGCGGCAACCCGTCGTATGCATGACATGAAAGCCGAATCCAAAGGCGCAACGCCGCTGGCGGCGGGTGATGTCTCTAACGACCTGAGCCACGTGCGTAAAATCATCGTGGCCTGTGATGCCGGTATGGGCTCCAGCGCAATGGGTGCGGGCGTACTGCGGAAGAAAGTGCAGGATGCGGGTCTGACCAACATCTCCGTCACCAACAGCGCGATTAACAGCCTGCCGCCGGACGTTGACCTGGTGATCACGCACCGCGATCTGACCGAACGCGCTATGCGTCAGGTACCGCAGGCGCAGCACATTTCCCTGACCAACTTCCTCGACAGCGGCCTGTACGCCAGCCTGACCGAACGCCTGGTGGCGGCGCAGCGCCATGAAGATAACGAAGTGAAAGTGCGTACCAGCCTGCAAGACAGCTTCGACGAGAGCAACGCGCATCTGTTCAAACTGGGCGCTGAAAACATCTTCCTTGGCCGCACGGCGACCAATAAAGAAGAGGCCATTCGCTTCGCCGGTGAGCAGCTGGTGAAAGGCGGCTACGTTCAGCCTGAGTACGTTGAGGCGATGCTGGAACGCGAAAAGCTGACCCCAACCTACCTGGGTGAATCCATCGCGGTTCCGCACGGTACGGTGGAAGCCAAAGACCGCGTGCTGAAAACCGGCGTGGTGTTCTGTCAGTATCCTGATGGCGTGCGCTTCGGTGAAGAAGAGGACGACATCGCCCGTCTGGTGATTGGTATCGCCGCTCGCAACAACGAGCATATCCAGGTGATTACCAGCCTGACCAATGCGCTGGATGACGAAACGGTTATTGAGCGTCTGGCCAACACCACCAGCGTTGAAGAAGTTCTGGCCCTGCTGAACAAGTAACAGCGCCTCTTCCCTCTCCCCCCGGGGAGAGGGCTAGGGTGAGGGGAAAACGTTCCTCACCCCAGCCCTCTCGGGTAAAAACATTGATGAAGGTTAACACTATGAAAGCATTACATTTTGGCGCAGGTAATATCGGTCGTGGCTTTATCGGTAAACTGCTGGCAGACGCGGGCATTACCCTGACATTCGCCGATGTGAATCAGGTGGTTCTGGATGCCCTGAATGCCCGTCATAGCTATCAGGTTCACGTGGTGGGTGAAAACGAACAGGTTGAAACGGTCTCTGGCGTCAACGCGGTAAGCAGCATTGGCGACGACGTGATTGACCTCATCGCGAGCGTTGATCTGGTCACCACCGCCGTGGGTCCGGTGGTGCTTGAGCGTATCGCCCCGGCGGTCGCGAAAGGCCTGGCGAAGCGTAAAGCACAGGGCGTTGAAACACCGCTGAACATCATCGCCTGTGAAAACATGGTGCGCGGCACCACGCAGCTGAAAGGCCACGTTCTTGCGACCGTCGCAGACGAAGATAAAGCCTGGGTTGAAGCGCACGTAGGTTTTGTGGATTCCGCCGTGGATCGCATCGTTCCGCCTTCAGCATCCGCCACCAACGATCCGCTGGAAGTGACCGTGGAAACCTTCAGCGAGTGGATCGTTGATAAAACCCAGTTTAAGGGTGCGCTGCCGACCATTCCGGGAATGGAATTAACCGATAACCTGATGGCATTTGTCGAACGTAAACTCTTCACGCTGAACACCGGGCATGCTATAACCGCGTACCTCGGAAAATTGGCCGGTCATCAGACGATTCGTGACGCGATCCTCGATGAGAACATCCGTGCGGTGGTCAAAGGGGCAATGGAAGAGAGCGGCGCGGTGCTGATCAAACGCTACGGTTTTGATGCTGATAAACACGCGGCATACATCCAGAAAATCCTCGGTCGTTTTGAAAACCCGTATCTGAAAGATGACGTTGAGCGCGTGGGTCGTCAGCCGCTGCGTAAACTAAGCGCGGGCGACCGCCTGATTAAACCGCTGCTGGGCACGCTGGAATACGGCCTGCCGCACGCTAACCTGGTGAAGGGCATCGCTGCCGCCATGCACTACCGCAGCGAGCAGGACCCGCAGGCGATTGAGCTGGCTCAGCTGATTGATGACAAAGGCGCGCAGGCTGCGCTGGCGCAGATCTCCGGTCTGGATGCCAACAGTGACGTAGTTGCGGAGGCGGTCAGCGCATACAACGCAACCAAATGATGCAGAGTCCGGCGCAGGTTAGCCTGCGCCCGAATAACAGATTGTCAGATATGCAGGCAATAATGGAACAAACCCAGGCCTTTGAAAATCGTGTGCTTGAGCGTCTGAATGCTGGCAAAACCGTACGGAGTTTCCTGATTGCCGCCGTCGAGCTGTTAACCGAGGCGGTGAACATTCTGGTGCTTCAGGTGTTTCGCAAAGACGACTACGCGGTAAAGTATGCTGTAGAACCGTTACTGGACGGAGACGGACCGCTGGGCGATTTATCGGTACGGCTGAAGCTGATTTACGGTCTTGGTGTGCTGAACCGCCAGGAGTATGAAGACGCCGAGCTGTTAATGGCGCTGCGCGAAGAGCTCAATCATGACGGTAATGAGTACACCTTTACCGATGATGAGATACTGGGGCCCTTCGGCGAACTGCACTGCGTATCCGCGCTCCCTCCCGCACCTCAGTTTGATAACAGCGACCCTGAGCTGTACGCGATGCAAAAGCTGCGTTATCAACAGGTTGTGCGCTCCACCATGGTGCTTTCCCTGACTGAGCTGATTTCTAAAATCAGCTTAAAAAAAGCGTTTCAGAAGTAAGCCCGCACACATTGGTGTATCCTTCCCTGTAAATTCCCCGTTTTCAGAGTTATTTGTCATGAAAGAAGTCGAAAAGAACGAAATTAAACGCCTGAGCGACCGTCTGGATCTGATCCGCCATCAGATGGCTGGCCTCTCCCTGGTCGATTCTGCCGAGAAATATGCCGAGCTGGAAAAAGAGTCCGTGAAGCTGGAGGCGGAAATTGAACGCCTGCGCGAAGTGAAAGGCCAGAAGCTGAGTAAAGAAGCGCAGAAGCTGATGAACATGCCGCATCGCCGCGCGATCACCAAAAAAGAGCAGGCCGACATGGGCAAGCTGAAGAAAAGCGTCCGTGGCCTGGTGGTGGTGCACCCGATGACTGAGCTTGGTCGCGAAATGGGCCTGAAAGAGATGACGGGTTTTTGTAAGACCGCGTTCTAATCGTCCTCCCCTGCCGCTGCGGCAGGGGAAACTCAGTTGTAAATCAGGTTAAACGTCGCCATCGCATCCGCTTTTCCCGCCGTCACGTTCTCTTCCGTCTGAAGGTAATGCGCATCAAACCAGAAGGTTTGCGTCTGGTTATCCCCCACTTGCCCAAATGCTGACACCTGTGGGGTGTTCCACGGTACCACCTGCCCCTGAACCGAACCGGTATTGTCACCGTAAAGCAGTTCGATCCCGACACCGCTGGCGCTATCCTCCTGCTTCGTCAATGCCAGCGCCCGATCGTTGCCCGGCGTGGTATCGCCAAAGAAACCCATCTTCACCGCCGTGTTATTTTCGCAGGTCACCGGAATGCTGAAGCGTCCGCCTCCGGCGCGGGAGCCTATGCCATGAAATTCACGCTGGCTCACGCTCCCCATGGGAACAAGAATGCTGCGAGAGCCCACTGAACAGCTGGTACGCCTGACGGTGAAGCTGGCGAGATGGATCTGTACCGGTGTCGCCACGTTGGTGGCGCTGGCTTGATTTTCTCCCGCCTGCAATATCAGCGATCCGACATTTTGCTCCTGGGAATTGGCGTTATCGTCAGGCATGGCGCTGGTCGTTGGAATTTTGTAAAACACCACCCAGAACTGCATTTTATACATTGAGGCGCTGGCAAAGGCGGGGTTTTGCGATGCGTCGCAAATGCGCCGGGACTCATTGCCATTCACCTGACTTGTGCCGTCAATGTAGCGTACCGCATCGGCGCCGCAGTACTGCTGTTCCCGGAACCCCAGCGCGTAGCCGATGCCGTCGATCTGAGTTTTATAGACGTGACGTGACGCGCCGTCTTCACCAACCACGGTGCCGACGGGGTTATCCATGTCGACAAAGCCGATACTACGCCAGGCATCATTCCCGCCATCACAGCTGTAGAAATCCGCCCCGGTAGATTGTATCGGCGCAGATATCGGCGTCCAGTCCGCCGTGCCGGGCGCATACCCTATGGCGTAGGGCACCTGAACGACCCACTGATCGCGCGTGGTGCGGCAAGATGAGGTCTGAGCATGGGCATGAAAACTCAGCATGCCAAAAAGCGAAAGAAGGCTCAGATAGAAAAACCAGTGAATAAAACGACGCATGATATTCCTCTAATGGCACTCAACGGATAGCGTGGCGATACCGGGGGCCATATGAGCTTTCCCCAGTCTGAAAGGTGTCTGGCATTGCTGCTGCTCCCCGTCCTGATACCAGCTGACGCGCAGGGTGCCGCGCTCTGGTACCCCGCTCAGGTAGGCCTGACCGCCGTCAGCGACCATGCTTCGGTTTGCAGAATGGCGGTTCTGCTCCACCACTTCAGCCTGCGCGCCAAACGGCAACGGTTCGCCGTGGTAGCGCAGGGAAAACAGAACGCGATAACCAATGTGGGTTTTGTAATTGGCCAGCACCACCGCGCCGCTGGTGGGAATGAGCGTCAGACCGCTCTGCTCAACGTCGACGTTCTCACCCAGCGTCGCCGTATCAAGGCTGACGGTATTTTTGCGATACGCCGAGAGCGTTGGCATGACCGCATAGCCGCGGCTGTCGGTATGGATCCCGTTGTAGCCCTCCGGCTCAACGTTCGCCGCGCCGGGCACGCGTAGCAGGGCGACGGTATCGCCCAGCGGCTGGCTAAGCGTGACGCCATACTGCGTGGCGATAACGCCTCCGGCGAGTCCGAGGCTCGCGTTGCTACCGCTTCGGCTGTGGTCATAACCGAGGCTGACGTTGCCGTAGCCACCGTTGTATTGCAGCGCCAGGCTGGTACTGTCGGCTTGTCCCTCGCTGGCCTTACTCTGCTGAACGCTGTAATTAAGGTTGCGATTCGCCAGCGCACTGCCGTTGAGTGACACCTGCTGAGTGGTCATCCCACGATTGTTGTGGTTGATGAAGTAACTGACCGAGCTGTCCGGTAACCAGTGACCAAGCGGAACATTGACGTTAAACGACACGGTACGATCGGGATGCTGCTCAAGCGCTGAGTCGGTGTAGTCATACCCCGCGCCCCAGGTAATGCCTCGCCAGCTGGTGTACCAGCCAATGTGGATGGTTTTATCCTGCCCGGACGTATGCCAGTAATCCTGCATCCATGCCGAGACGCTGAGGCTGCCGAACTGACCCAGCGTCTGTGAGAAGGTGACCTGCGAGCGGCTACGGCGATTATTGAGTTGCAGCTGTTGGCTGTCAGACTGATTCAGTTCACTGAATTCATAGTAATTGCGCGAGGCATAGCGATAACTCGCCAGGTTGAAGGCGGTGCCGGTAGCGCTGAAATCTTTCTGATACTGAATGCGCCACGCCTGCCCCATCGCGCTTTTGCCATTGGGTAAACGGCTTTTTGCCAGCGTATCGTCAATGCCCAGCGAGCCAAATGCGCCAAACCCTCTGCCTACGCCAATTGCACCGGCCTGATAGTTGCTCGCCGTACGAAAGCCGCCATACACCGTCATCCTCGAGAGCAGGCCGTAGAAGAAAGCGCCTTCAACAAACTCAGGTGAACGCGCATCGCCGGAGCCGGAGTGAAATCGTCCGGCGTTGAGGCTGTATTTCAGGCTGCCCAGGCGTCGCATAAACGGCACCGCAGAATAGGGTTGGGTAAAGACGCGCGTTGAGCCGTCACTTTCCGTGACCGTCACCTGTAGATCGCCACTTTGTGCGCCGGGGAACAGATCGTTAATGATAAATGGCCCGGCGGCCACCCAGGTTTCATAGATCACATAGCCATTTTGCGAAACGGAGACTTTAGCGAAGCTGTGTGCGACGCCGCGGATGGTTGGTGCGAAGCCGCGCTGGCTGTCGGGCAACATGCTTTCGCTTGATGTGAGCTGTACCCCGCGAAACGCCACGCTATCGAAGACGTCGCCTGCGGTCCAGGCATCGCCGATCCGTAGCTGGCTGTTAAGACGGCGAATATCCCGGGTCAGCCAGCTACTTTGCGACTGAAAATGGTCGCCGCCCGCGTCGCTGTGGCTCCAGGCGGAGGTGTTGCGCAACCGCCACGCCCCCAGATTGATACCGTTACGCAGGCTCAGATAGCTGGATGTCGTGATGCCACGCTGATGATGTGCCTGGCCGCCCGAAAGACTGTAATCAGTAAATGCCGCCGGGATACCATCGTCCCACTGCGACTGCGGCACGTAGCCACGGCTGCGGTGTTTCATCGCCGCCTGCGGCAGGCTGAGAAAGAGACGCTGCTGGTTGAAATCATAGGAGGTTCGCGCTGCCGGAATGAAATCCGCGAGGTGCGTGAACGTTTCTCCCTCCCGCAACCGTGAGAATGCAGGAATGGCCCTGACATTCACCCCAAGCGCTTCCAGCAGCGATACGCTTAAAACGGGTTGCAGGCTGCCTTTCTCATTGACGAAGGTGATCTCCTGATGCCGCTCCTCGCGTCCGTTAATCTCCAGCGTCACGAGCCAGGTGCCTGGCATCTGCCCGCCCTTTTCAGAGAAATAGTGCAGTTCCGCCGTTTTCTGTTCGGTAGAGGAAAGCTCCAGCGCGGCGGGATCAAAGTAATCCTCGGCCATCCCCGCGCGGCTGAAGCTAAGCAGCAACACCGAAAGCGGCGCGTAACGAAACAGGCGAAAAGACATGGTCTTAAAGAGGCTGGGTGTGGGTGGCGGTGATGGCACCAAAATCATTAATAGCCGACCAGCTTACGCCCCCGGAGGCGGACACAGGCCATTCACGGGTTTCCCCTGGACCGATCATGCCCGGCTGCTCAATTTTATGCCCGCCAACGGACAGTCGATAAAAAGAGACGTAGTATGGCGTCGGGTTGGCGGCCTTAAGCCCTTTTCCCGTCCGCGAAAACGTTATTTTCTGCCAGGCAGTGGCAGCGTCCCCTTTAAGGTTGTCCGGGCGGTAGAAAATTTTAAATTTCGATTTAACGTTAACTTGTAATTCGTTGCTGCTCTCTTTTGGCTTTGGCGCAATCGCTTTAATATCGAGCCAGAATACAGATTCACGATCTGTGGGCAGCGGAGCGCCGGTATATTGAATACGCAGCGTGTTGGTCTGCTCCGGATCAAGTCTGAACAGAGGTGGTGTAACAATAAATGGCGCAGCGTTATTTTTATCCTGCCCATCACCTTCAACCCACGACTGAATAAGATAGGGAACCGCACTTTCCATATTAGAAACAGAAAATGCCACCTCCTTGCTGTGTTGTGGGTATACGATCCGTGTTCCCCCCATTACAACGCCAGCGGAAACTGACGCAGAACTAACCATTAATGCAGTGAGCATAATATACGATAAACGTTTCATCATTATTATCTCTGGAGGTGGCTGAGAGTGAAATCAGTTATAAACCATCAGGAAGTTGGAAACGGCATTGACGTCGCCCGCGTTAATTTCCGACCCGTCTTTGTCGAGAGAGGCATAAAACGTTAATTCAGCATTGCCTTCAGCATCCGGTGCGGTTGTTTCAGATACCGTACCCGGTTTAATCGCGGTGCTGCGATCGCTGTTATAAAGCTTCACGCCGACGCCCGTCGCCATACCTTCGCCTGGCGTAACCTGTAGCAGTGTGTCATTCACCGTATCTTTGGTTCCGTCAAAAAGTACCGCAACCGATTCAACCGTCTCCGGGCAGTTCTCTACGTTGATTTTGAACTCACGCGGCGTCGTTTCGCTGTGATCGTCGAAGTAGCTTTTCGCCCACGCGCCGAGGTCTACCGTTTTGCTTTTTGACGCAGGGGTAATATCACAGGAAATAAGGGTGATTTTCCCGGTAAAGTTGATCACGCCGCCTGTGCTCTGCGAGCCAGCGCCTGTATCCAGGGAAGCATTAACGCCAGAATCACTGCTTGCCAGTACTGATTGAGAAGATAACAGCAGCCCCGCCGCGGCAATCGCCAGCGCCACATTTTTGATTTTCATTTGGAACACTTTCCCCTCTGTAAATTAAACAGATATAGACTTGTTGTACCAGGTACAATAACCGCTATAAGGATTTAAAAACGCCACCAAAAGGGTTTTAGCAGAATGGGTGACGCGACCTTATAGAATAAAGCAGGGTCCATCCCATGGTGATAATCCGTATATTTTCAGAAGGCCATACACAGATATCCTGCAACTGAGGAAATGACTTCTGGCCGAAAATAACACTGAATACGTTGTGGTTAGTAATAAATTTAATGTCTTCTGTAACGTTGCTTCTGAATAAATAGTAAATCATATGCCTTTTAGCGTCTACGTATTGAAAAGCAGTACGCCGCGTCTGTAAACACTCTGGAATTAACACTCAGCTAACAAATTTAACCCCTTTCGATTGCTCTGATAATTATTAATTTGCTTTTAATACCGTAACTAAATTACAAGAGAGCCAACTGATCATTGTTTGATCAATTTATTTCAGAATATTATTAGCCAAAAAATGTCACTTCAGCAAAAAATTCTTGCCCTTTATCCTGAAAAATCACGGTTAAACAGGATATTTCTTTATCGATCAGCAATTGATCGTTTGTAATACACTGTTAAAATCTATATGTGAAATTTACCTTAATTAAAATTTTTTTGCTACAGCTTAGATTTCGCATTTTTAACCAAAAAAAATTTTATTTATAGGAAATAAATCACTCTGCTCACATATATACAGCTTTTCAAAAACACAAATAAAGCAAACAAACCTCATTCAATTCACGTAATATTATCACCTCCCCATTTTATTCAACATCTTTTACGCGTCGTATCTGCTCAAAAACGAATGTAATGCTCTCCACCTGACTACCGCTCCCAACGCACACGGTGAGTTAATTTTGCGGGTTTGGTCCTACCAATCATGCGCAAAGCTATCCATCGTTCACAGTTTTGATGCTCCACTTCACAAAACCATTGCCGAATAGCAACACTTGGTTAACCATTTATTGCCATTAACCCTACATCACAATATTGGATGGACCACTTTTACACTAAGTGTGACGCTGAGATGAGCAGAGACTCACCCGACGAACACCTGTGTGGTCCTCAGGAGACCTGCATGAGCCTCTGGCAACAAAACTACGATCCGGCCGGGAATATCTGGCTGTCGAGCCTGATCGCATCGCTACCGATCCTGTTTTTCTTCTTTGCGCTAATTAAGCTCAAGCTGAAGGGCTACCTTGCCGCAACGTACACCGTTGCCATCGCCCTGCTGGTGGCGCTGTTCTTCTATAAAATGCCGGTCGATCGCGCGCTGGCCTCCGTGGTGTATGGTTTCTTCTACGGCCTGTGGCCGATTGCGTGGATCATCATCGCCGCCGTCTTTGTCTACAAAATCTCGGTCAAAACCGGGCAGTTCGACATTATTCGCTCGTCGATTCTCTCTATTACACCGGACCAGCGTTTACAGATGCTGATTGTCGGTTTCTCCTTCGGGGCGTTCCTTGAAGGGGCGGCAGGATTTGGCGCGCCGGTGGCGATCACCGCCGCTCTGCTGGTCGGGCTGGGCTTTAACCCGCTGTATGCCGCTGGCCTGTGCCTGATTGTGAACACCGCCCCGGTGGCGTTTGGCGCGATGGGCATTCCGATTCTGGTGGCGGGCCAGGTGACCGGGCTGGACAGCTTCGAGATCGGCCAGATGGTAGGTCGCCAGCTGCCGTTCCTGACCATTATCGTGCTGTTCTGGATCATGGCGATTATGGACGGCTGGCGCGGCGTGAAGGAGACCTGGCCTGCGGTGATGGTAGCGGGCGGTTCGTTCGCCATTGCCCAGTATCTCAGCTCCAACTTCCTCGGCCCGGAACTGCCGGACATCATCTCTTCCCTGGTGTCGCTGGTCTGTCTGACGCTGTTCCTGAAACGCTGGCAGCCGGTGCGCATCTTCCGCTTTGCCGATATGGGTGCCTCACATGTGGATCAGACGCTGGCGCGCACCGGCTATACCGCCGGACAGATTGTGCGCGCATGGTCACCGTTCCTGTTCCTGACCGCCACCGTGACGCTGTGGAGCATTCCGCCGTTTAAAGCACTGTTCGCCCCGGGCGGCGCGCTGTACGACATGGTGATTAATATCTCCGTGCCGTTCCTCGACAAAATGGTCGCCCGTATGCCGCCGGTGGTGCACGACGCCACGCCATATGCGGCAGTGTTTAAGTTCGACTGGTTCTCAGCCACCGGCACGGCCATCCTGTTTGCCGCTATCCTTTCCGTAGTGTGGCTGCGCATGAAGCCTGCCGCCGCGGTGCAGACCTTTGCGGCGACGATTAAAGAGCTGATGCTGCCGATTTACTCCATCGGCATGGTGCTGGCGTTCGCGTTTATTTCGAACTACTCCGGCCTGTCGTCGACGCTGGCGTTAGCGCTGGCGCATACCGGCCACGCGTTTACCTTCTTCTCGCCGTTCCTCGGCTGGCTGGGGGTGTTCCTGACCGGTTCAGATACGTCATCTAACGCCCTGTTTGCCGCCCTACAGGCCACGGCTGCGCAGCAGATTGGCGTCTCGGACGTGCTGCTGGTCGCCGCGAACACCACCGGCGGCGTGACCGGGAAGATGATCTCGCCGCAGTCCATCGCCATTGCCTGTGCCGCGGTGGGGCTGGTAGGCAAAGAGTCGGATCTGTTCCGCTTTACCGTGAAACACAGCCTGATATTTACCTGCATGGTGGGCGTGATCACCACATTGCAGGCCTATGTCTTAACCTGGATGATTCCATGATAGTGATGCCCAGACGCCTGTCCGACGAGATTGCCACTCGCGTACGGGCGCTGATAGAAGAACAACAGCTGGAAGCGGGCATGAGATTGCCCGCCGAGCGTCAGCTTGCCGCTCAGCTTGGCGTGTCGCGCAATTCACTGCGCGAAGCGCTGGCGACGCTGGTCAGCGAAGGGGTGCTGCTGAGCCGTCGCGGTGGCGGCACCTTCGTGCGCTGGCAGCATGACGACTGGTCCGAACAAAACATCGTGCAGCCGCTGAAGACGCTGATGGAAAACGACCCGGACTACAGCTTCGACATCCTCGAAGCGCGTCACGCCATCGAAACCAGCACCGCGTGGCACGCGGCGATGCGGGCAACCGACGCCGACAAAGAGAAGCTCAAAGCCTGTTTTGAGGCCACGCAAAGCAGCGACCCGGACATCGCCTCCCAGGCGGACGTGCGGTTCCATCTGGCGATTGCCGAGGCCTCGCACAACGTGGTACTGCTGCAAACCATGCGCGGGTTCTTCGACCTGCTGCAATCCTCCGTGAAGCAGAGCCGCCAGCGCATGTATCTGGTCCCGCCGGTGTTTGCTCAGCTGACCGAACAGCACGAGGCGGTGCTCAACGCCATTCTGGCCGGTGATGCCGAGGCCGCGCGCAAGGCGATGATGGCGCATCTCGGCTTCGTGCATACCACCATTAAACGATTCGATGAAGATCAGGCCCGACAGGCGCGTATTACCCGTCTGCCTGGCGAGAGTGATATTTCCAGGGAGAACAAAGCATGATTATTTCAGCAGCAAGTGATTATCGCGCCGCGGCGCAGCGCATTTTGCCCCCGTTCCTGTTCCACTACATTGACGGCGGGGCGTATGCCGAATACACCCTGCGCCGCAACGTGGAAGACCTGTCGGAGGTGGCCCTGCGCCAGCGCGTGCTGAAGAATATGTCTGACCTGAGCCTTGAGACGAAGCTGTTTAACGAAACGCTCTCCATGCCGGTAGCGCTCGCACCTGTCGGTTTATGCGGCATGTATGCCCGTCGCGGTGAAGTGCAGGCCGCCGCCGCCGCAGATGCCAAAGGCATTCCGTTTACCCTTTCCACCGTGTCCGTCTGCCCGATTGAAGAAGTCGCCCCGACTATCAAGCGCCCAATGTGGTTCCAGCTGTACGTCCTGCGCGATCGCGGTTTTATGCGCAACGCACTGGAGCGCGCCAAAGCGGCGGGCTGCTCAACGCTGGTCTTTACCGTCGACATGCCGACCCCCGGCGCGCGCTACCGCGACGCCCACTCCGGCATGAGCGGCCCTAACGCGGCCCTGCGCCGTTACTGGCAGGCGGTGACGCACCCGCAGTGGGCGTGGGATGTGGGCGTGAACGGCCGTCCGCACGATCTGGGCAATATTTCGGCCTACCTGGGTAAACCGACCGGGCTGGAAGATTACATCGGCTGGCTGGCGAACAATTTCGATCCATCTATCTCATGGAAAGACCTGGAGTGGATCCGCGAATTCTGGGACGGCCCGATGGTGATCAAAGGGATCCTCGACCCGGAAGATGCCCGCGACGCGGTACGTTTTGGCGCCGATGGGATCGTGGTCTCTAACCATGGTGGCCGCCAGCTTGACGGGGTGCTCTCCTCCGCCCGCGCCCTGCCGGCCATTGCCGATGCGGTGAAAGGCGATATTGCGATCCTGGCCGACAGCGGCATCCGTAACGGGCTGGACGTGGTGCGCATGATCGCCCTGGGCGCGGACAGCGTGCTGCTGGGCCGTGCTTACCTGTACGCGCTGGCCACCAGCGGCCAGGCGGGCGTGGCGAATCTGCTGAACCTGATCGAGAAAGAGATGAAGGTGGCGATGACGCTGACCGGTGCGAAAACAATCGGTGAAATCAGCAAAGACTCTCTGGTGCAGGAGCTCAGTAAGCTGCCTGCGGCGCTGGCCCCTCTTTCTCAGGGAAACGCGGCCTGATCTCCCCCGGTTAGCCTTCCCTTCTTCCGCGCCCGACTTCCCCCTCGGGCGCTTTTTTTGTTGAAAATAACACCTGCGTAACATTCTGGATAAGAAAATTTGACACACCCCGCCTCTCCGCAATTGTATAGACAAGCAAATACAAGAACACAAAAACAACATCACATCGGAGGGGAACGTATGACGTATTCAGGTCGGGTGGATATTCAGCAGGTGATCGATGAAAGTCCTTTTTCAGGGTTTCACTGGCTTCTTATTGTGCTGGGCTTTCTGGTGCTGGCGATTGATGGGTTTGATACCGCAGCGATGGGTTACATTGCGCCTACGCTGTCGACAGAGTGGGGAATACATAAACAGGATCTGGGGCCGGTGCTGAGTGCGGCGCTGCTGGGGCTGTCGCTGGGAGCCCTGATTGCAGGTCCGGTATCGGACCGGATGGGACGCAAGCGCGTACTGGTCTTTTCATGCCTGTTCTTCGGCCTGGCGAGCCTGGGCACGGCCTGGGCGCAAAGTCTGAATACCCTGACGCTATGGCGATTTCTGACAGGCCTCGGCCTCGGCGCTGCCATGCCTAACGCCATCACGCTGATCTCCGAGTTTGCCCCCCAGCGCTGCCGCGCCATGGTAATTAACACCATGTACTGCGGCTTTCCGCTGGGTGCGGCGGGCGGCGGGGCGATCTCGTCCTGGCTTATCCCTCACCACGGCTGGCGAAGCGTGCTGCTGACCGGCGCGATTGCGCCGCTGATTTTAACGGTGCTGCTGGCGCTGCTGTTGCCGGAGTCGGTGAAGTTTCTGGTGCAGCGCGGGAAAGACGTCGCCCAGGTTCGCCGCATCGCCAGCCGGTTCGCCCGCAGCACGCTGGATAGCGTCACGGGCTTTTTCCTCGCGGAGGAGAAAGTCGCGTCGAAAAAAGGCAGCGTGTCGCAGCTGTTTTCCATGCCCTGGCTGCCCGGCACCCTGATGCTGTGGGTCACCTATTTTATGGGGCTGGTGATTTATTACGTCCTGCTGAGCTGGATGCCAACGCTGATGCAGGGGATGGGATATGCGCTGACGGAATCCGCCTGGCTTACCTCGCTGTTCACCTTCGGCGGCACCGCTGGCATTTTGCTCGCGGGCTGGATGATGGATCGCTGGGAAGCGCACAAGGTGGTCGCGTGTGGTTTCGTGCTGACGATGGGCCTGATTCTTTTACTCGGCATTGAGCATAACCATATCGCCCTGTTTGGCGGGTTAATTTTCCTGATGGGGATCGCGATGAACGGCGCGCAGTCGGGCATGCAGACCCTGGCCGCCACCTTTTACCCTACCGAGTGCCGTGCGACGGGTATCGCCTGGATGCAGGGGATCGGCCGCTTCGGCGGCGTGGCGGGCACCATGACCAGCGCCCAGCTTCTTTCCATGCAGTGGCAGGCGGACAGTATTTTAATGATCCTCAGCGTACCTGCTCTCGTGGCTGCGGCGGCAACCGTCTACAAAATGCTGTATAGCCGCGCGCAGGAGCCGGGCGTCGCCTAGTCCCTCTCTTTTCTGCTATTCTGCCCCCGCAATTAAGGGGGCAGCATGCTTAACATCGTCTTATTCGAACCAGAAATTCCGCCGAACACCGGCAATATTATCCGCCTGTGCGCCAACACCGGTTTTCGTCTGCACATTATTGAGCCGATGGGCTTTACGTGGGACGACAAACGTCTGCGCCGCGCGGGGCTGGACTACCATGAGTTTACCGCCGTCGTTCGTCATCACGATTACGCCGCGTTTCTGGGATCCGAAAAACCACAGCGCATGTTCGCCCTGACCACCAAAGGTACGCCAGCGCACAGCGCCGTAAGCTATCAGGACGGGGATTATCTGATGTTTGGTCCGGAAACCCGCGGCCTGCCGGCCACCATTCTGGATGCCATGCCCGCTGAGCAGAAAATTCGTATTCCGATGATGCCGGACAGCCGCAGCATGAACCTGTCGAATGCGGTGTCGGTGGTGGTGTATGAGGCGTGGCGCCAGCTGGGTTATCCCGGCGCGATATTGCGTAGCTAAAACAGTTCGGGTGGCTTACGCCACCCGATTCGTCGTGTTTAGCCTGCTACCGCGATACGTTTCATATCGGTCATGTAGCCACGCAGTTTCTGGCCCACTTTCTCGATTTCGTGGCTGCGAATCGCTTCGTTGACGTCACGCAGCTGCGCGTTATCAACCGCTCCTTCCGCAATCGCCTGGCCCAGATCGCCCGCTTGCAGGGTGGTCATGAACTCTTTCAGCAGCGGTACGCAGGCGTAAGAGAACAGGTAGTTACCGTACTCGGCAGTATCGGAGATCACCACGTTCATCTCATACAGACGTTTACGGGCGATGGTGTTTGCGATCAGCGGCAGCTCGTGCAGCGATTCGTAGTACGCAGATTCTTCAATGATGCCCGAATCCACCATGGTTTCGAACGCCAGCTCAACGCCCGCTTTCACCATCGCGATCATCAGGACGCCTTTATCGAAGTACTCCTGCTCGGTGATCTTGCCGTCATACTGTGGTGCGGTTTCGAACGCGGTTTTACCGGTCTCTTCGCGCCAGGTCAGCAGTTTCTTATCGTCATTCGCCCAGTCCGCCATCATGCCGGAAGAGAACTCGCCGGAGATGATGTCGTCCATGTGTTTCTGGAACAGCGGCGCCATGATGGTTTTCAGCTGTTCAGAGAGTGCGAACGCGCGCAGTTTTGCCGGGTTGGACAGTCGGTCCATCATCAGCGTAATGCCGCCCTGCTTCAGCGCTTCGGTGATGGTTTCCCAGCCGAACTGAATCAGTTTTTCCGCGTATGCCGGATCGGTGCCTTCTTCCACCAGCTTGTCGAAGCACAGCAGAGAGCCGGCCTGGAGCATGCCGCACAGGATGGTCTGCTCGCCCATCAGGTCAGATTTCACTTCCGCAACGAAGGAAGATTCCAGCACGCCCGCACGATGGCCGCCAGTGGCCGCTGCCCAGGCTTTGGCAATCGCCATGCCTTCGCCTTTCGGATCGTTTTCCGGGTGAACGGCGATCAGCGTCGGTACGCCGAAGCCACGTTTGTACTCTTCGCGCACTTCGGTGCCCGGACACTTCGGTGCCACCATCACTACGGTGATGTCTTTACGGATCTGCTCGCCCACTTCAACGATGTTGAAGCCGTGGGAGTAACCCAGCGCGGCGCCGTCTTTCATCAGCGGCTGTACGGAACGCACAACGTCAGAGTGCTGCTTGTCCGGCGTCAGGTTAACCACCAGATCCGCCTGCGGGATCAGCTCTTCGTAGGTGCCCACTTTGAAGCCGTTTTCGGTCGCTTTACGCCAGGAAGCGCGCTTTTCAGCAATCGCTTCTTTGCGCAGGGCGTAGGAGATATCCAGCCCGGAGTCACGCATGTTCAGGCCCTGGTTCAGACCCTGTGCGCCACAGCCGACAATGACCACTTTTTTACCCTGAAGATAGCTCGCGCCATCAGCAAATTCATCGCGCGCCATGAAGCGGCATTTGCCCAGCTGCGCCAGCTGCTGGCGCAAGTTCAGTGTATTAAAGTAGTTAGCCATGGGTGATACCTCGTGATGTTGTGTGTCTTATTGTTCGGTTCGCGTTTCAGCGAGAATGTACCCACATTACAACAGGAAATTTATTGCGGAAATTGATATATTCACAACGTCACATTGCAATTTTTGCAATGTAAAAAGAGGGAGTGGAATCGGTGGATTTACGCGATCTGAAAATGTTCCTGCACCTGGCGGAAAGCCGTCACTTTGGCCGTAGCGCCCGGGCGATGCACGTCAGCCCCTCCACGCTGTCGCGCCAGATCCAGCGCCTTGAGGAAGACCTCGGCCAGCCGCTGTTCGTGCGCGATAACCGCACCGTCACCCTCACGGAAGCAGGTGAAGAGCTGCGCATCTTTGCTCAGCAGACGTTATTACAGTATCAGCAGCTGCGGCACACCATCGACCAGCAGGGGCCGTCGCTTTCCGGCGAGCTGCATATTTTCTGTTCCGTGACCGCTGCCTACAGCCATCTTCCCCCCATTCTCGACCGCTTCCGCGCGGAACATCCGTCGGTTGAAATTAAGCTCACCACCGGCGATGCCGCCGACGCGATGGAAAAAGTGGTTACGGGCGAAGCGGATCTGGCGATTGCCGGAAAACCTGAAACGCTGCCGGGGGCGGTGGCGTTCTCGATGCTGGAGAATCTGGCGGTAGTGCTGATTGCCCCGGCGCTGCCCTGCCCGGTGCGCAACCAGGTTTCGGTGGAGAAACCGGACTGGTCCACGGTGCCGTTTATCATGGCCGATCAGGGGCCGGTGCGCCGCCGCATTGAGCTGTGGTTCCGCCGCCAGAAGATCAGTAACCCGTCGATTTACGCCACGGTCGGCGGCCATGAGGCGATGGTATCGATGGTGGCGCTCGGCTGCGGCGTAGCGCTGCTACCGGAAGTGGTGCTGGAAAACAGCCCGGAGCCGGTGCGCAATCGCGTGATGATTTTAGAACGCAGCGATGAGAAAACGCCGTTCGAGCTAGGCGTGTGCGCACAAAAAAAGCGGCTGCATGAGCCGCTTATTGATGCGTTCTGGACGATATTGCCGAACCACTAAAGCCGGGTGGCGCTGCGCTTACACGGCCTACACGCAGTTCACCCCTTAGAACGTAGGCCTGATAAGCGCAGCGCCATCAGGCATTTTCCCGAACAACCTAACCCGCCAGGAAGAAACGGAACGCCGGGTTGTGGGTTTCGTCATGGCACTCATAGCCCAGCTCGTTCAGGCGCGTTTCGAAATCCGGCTCGTGCTCGCCCAGCTCGAACGCCGCCAGCACGCGGCCATAGTCGGTGCCGTGGCTGCGGTAGTGAAACAGAGAGATGTTCCAGTGCGTGCCCAACGTGTGCAGGAACTTGAGCAGCGCGCCCGGCGATTCCGGGAACTCGAAGCTGAACAGGCGTTCCTTCAGCGGCTTGGATGGACGGCCGCCGACCATGTAACGCACATGGAGCTTCGCCATCTCGTCGTCGGAGAGATCGACCACGCTGTAACCGCCGTCATGCAGCAGGCTGAGGATCTCTTTGCGCTCCTCCACGCCACGGCTCAGACGCACGCCGACAAAAATGCACGCATCTTTGGCATCGGCAAAGCGGTAGTTGAACTCCGTTACCGAACGACCGCCCAGCAGCTGACAGAACTTCAGGAAGCTGCCCTTCTCTTCCGGAATGGTCACCGCCAGCAGCGCTTCACGCTGCTCACCCAGCTCACAGCGCTCGGAAACGTAGCGCAGACCGTGGAAGTTCACGTTGGCACCGGAAAGCACGTGCGCCAGACGCTCGCCGCGAATATTGTGCTGGGCGATGTATTTTTTCATTCCCGCCAGCGCCAGCGCGCCGGATGGTTCCGCCACCGCACGCACATCCTCGAAGAGATCTTTCATCGCCGCGCAGATAGCGTCGCTGTCGACGGTGACGATATCGTCGAGATACTCCTGGCACAGGCGGAACGTTTCGTCGCCAATGCGCTTCACCGCCACGCCCTCGGCAAACAGCCCGACGCGCGGCAGATCTACCGGATGTCCGGCGTCCAGCGCCGCCTTCAGGCAGGCAGAGTCTTCCGCTTCAACCGCAATCACTTTGATCTGCGGCATCAGCTGTTTGATCAGCACCGCCACACCTGCGGCTAAGCCACCGCCGCCCACCGGGACGAAAACGCGGTCGAGATGGGCGTCCTGCTGCAACAGTTCCAGCGCCAGCGTACCCTGCCCGGCAATCACCATCGGGTGATCGAACGGCGGCACCCAGGTGAAGCCCTGCTGCTGCGCCAGCTCAATCGCTTTGGCTTTGGCTTCGTCAAAGTTAGCGCCGTGAAGCAGCACTTCTCCGCCGAACCCGCGCACCGCGTCAACCTTGATATCCGCAGTGGCAACCGGCATCACGATCAGCGCCTTCAGCCCCAGACGCGCCGAGGAGAACGCCACGCCCTGCGCGTGATTGCCCGCCGAGGCGGTAATCACCCCGCGCGCTTTCTGCTCGTCCGTCAGCCCGGCCATCATCGCGTAGGCGCCGCGCAGCTTGAAGCTGTGCACCGGCTGCCTGTCTTCACGCTTCACCAGAATGACGTTGTCGAGACGCGAAGAGAGTTTGTCCATTTTTTGCAGGGGCGTGACCTGCACCGCTTCATAGACCGGCGCGCGTAGTACCGCTCTCAGGTATTCCGCCCCCTCCGGGGCGGCGGATAAGGGTTGTGACTCGGCCATCATTAGCCCCCAAGTTTAGATTTATCGCGCACCGCGCCTTTATCTGCACTGGTGGCAAGGCTCGCATAGGCGCGCAGGGCGAAGGAGACTTCACGCTGACGATCTTTCGGCGTCCAGGCTTTGTCGCCGCGCGCTTCCTGCGCTTCACGACGGGCCGCAATCTCCTGGTCGCTCAGCTTCAGCTGAATACCACGATTCGGAATGTCGATTTCGATCAGGTCGCCATCTTCGATGATCGCGATATTGCCGCCGCTTGCCGCTTCTGGCGAGACGTGACCAATGGAGAGGCCTGACGTGCCGCCAGAGAATCGACCATCGGTGATCAGCGCGCAGGCTTTGCCGAGGCCCATCGATTTCAGGAAGGTGGTCGGGTAGAGCATCTCCTGCATGCCGGGGCCGCCTTTCGGCCCTTCGTAGCGAATGACCACCACGTCGCCTTCCACCACTTTGCCGCCGAGGATAGCATCTACCGCTTCGTCCTGGCTTTCATACACTTTTGCCGGGCCGGTAAATTTCAGGATGCTGTCGTCCACGCCTGCGGTTTTCACAATGCAGCCATTTTCCGCGAAGTTACCGTACAGCACGGCCAGACCGCCGTCTTTGCTGTAGGCATGTTCCAGCGAGCGAATGCAGCCTTCGGCGCGATCGTCATCCAGCGTGTCCCAGCGGCAATCCTGCGAGAACGCCTGGGTGGTACGGATGCCCGCCGGACCGGCGCGATACATGTTTTTCACCGCGTCGTCTTTGGTCAGCATCACGTCGTACTGCTCCAGCGACTCCGGCAGCGTCAGGCCGAGCACGTTTTTCACGTCGCGGTTCAGCAGCCCGGCGCGATCCAGCTCGCCGAGAATACCAATCACGCCACCCGCACGGTGGACATCTTCCATGTGGTACTTCTGGGTACTCGGCGCGACTTTACACAGCTGCGGCACTTTGCGGGAGAGCTTGTCGATGTCGCTCATGGTGAAGTCGATTTCAGCTTCCTGCGCGGCGGCCAGCAGGTGCAGAACGGTGTTGGTGGAACCGCCCATGGCGATATCCAGCGTCATGGCGTTTTCGAACGCCGCTTTGCTGGCGATGTTACGCGGCAGCGCGCTGGCGTCGTCCTGCTCGTAGTAGCGTTTGGTCAGCTCAACGATGCGCTTGCCCGCGTTAAGGAACAGCTGCTTGCGGTCGGCGTGGGTCGCCAGCAGCGAGCCGTTGCCCGGCTGAGACAGGCCCAGCGCTTCGGTCAGGCAGTTCATGGAGTTGGCGGTGAACATCCCGGAACAGGAGCCGCAGGTCGGGCACGCGGAGCGTTCCACCTGGTCGCTCTGCTCGTCAGAGACTTTCGGGTCCGCGCCCTGGATCATCGCATCGACCAGGTCGAGCTTGATGATTTTGTCGGAGAGCTTGGTTTTCCCCGCTTCCATTGGGCCACCAGAGACGAAGATCACCGGAATGTTCAGGCGCAGGGAAGCCATCAGCATCCCCGGGGTGATTTTGTCGCAGTTGGAGATACAGACCATCGCATCGGCGCAGTGGGCATTAACCATGTACTCCACCGAGTCGGCGATCAGCTCGCGCGACGGCAGTGAATAGAGCATTCCCCCGTGGCCCATTGCGATACCGTCATCCACCGCAATGGTGTTGAACTCTTTCGCCACGCCGCCGGAGGCTTCGATTTGCTCGGCAACCAGCTTACCGAGATCGCGCAGGTGCACGTGGCCCGGCACAAACTGGGTGAAGGAGTTCACCACGGCGATAATTGGCTTGCCGAAATCGGCGTCGGTCATTCCGGTGGCGCGCCACAGTGCGCGGGCACCCGCCATATTACGGCCGTGGGTGGTGGTGGCTGAACGATACTTAGGCATGCTTTATTTACTCCCGTCTGACTATTTAATGGGACGGTGCGTGCCGTCCCAAATTTATATTTAGTGATTAACCTGATCCAACCAGCCGTATTTGTCTTCTGTTTCGCCGGTGAAGAGGCCGAAGAAGGCTTGCTGAATGCGTTTGGTGACCGGGCCACAGCGGCCTTCGCCCACCTGAATGCCATCGACGCTACGCACCGGCGTAATTTCAGCCGCGGTACCGGACATGAACACTTCGTCAGCCAGGTACAGGGATTCGCGGGACAGTACCTGCTCGCGCACTTCGATACCCAGATCTTTTGCCAGCTTGATGATGGCGTCGCGGGTGATGCCCGGCAGCGCGGACGAAGTGAACGGCGGGGTGAACAGAATGCCGTCTTTCACTTCAAACAGGTTTTCACCCGCGCCTTCGGAGATGTAGCCATTCACATCCAGCGCGATACCTTCCTGATAGCCGTGACGGCGCGCTTCGCTGCCGACCAGCAGTGAGGAAAGGTAGTTACCGCCCGCTTTAGCCGCAGTCGGGATAGTGTTTGGCGCCACGCGGTTCCAGGAAGAAACCATTGCGTCGATCCCCTGATCCAGCGCTTCCGCGCCCAGGTAGGCGCCCCACGGGAACGCAGCAATGATCACATCGGTGTTATAACCAGCGGGCGGGTTGACGCCCATGCCGACATCACCCACGAAGACCAGCGGACGAATATAGGCGCTGGTCAGTTTGTTCTGGCGAATCACCTCGCGGCAGGCTTCCATCAGCTCATCAACGCTTTGGGAGACCGGGAAACGATAAATTTTGGCTGAGTCATGCAGACGCTGCATGTGTTCACGATGGCGGAACACCACTGGTCCTTTGTGAGAATCGTAGCAACGGATCCCTTCAAACACGGAGGTGCCGTAGTGCAGCGCGTGGGACATCACGTGAACTTTCGCGTCTTCCCAGCGAACCATCTCACCATTGAACCAAATGTAATCAGCTTTTTTTGTCGTCATTTTTTCGTCCTGTCACGCTTAAGCGCGGATTTGTTGTGATGTGGTTGTGCTCTGGCAGATGGCAACATGGGCAACGTCTACCAGTTTTGATAACTGACTAAACAGTAAGTCGACCGGCCGCGGGCTGGCAACGGTTAATTCGATACTGATGTTCTGCGCGTCGGTGGCCGTCTCCATATTCATAGAGCAAATCTGAAAGCCACGGTGGCGAACCACGCGCAATACGCGTTCTAACGTTTCCGGGTTGAAGCGAGCCTGCACGGCGACCTGATGTTGCATCATGATAATTTCTCCAGCATTTGTGAGTTACTGGCACCGGGCGGTACCAACGGCCAGACGTTCTCAAGCTCGTCGATTGAGACATGAAGCAGGTATGGCCCTTCGCTTGACAGCATGGTGTCGAGTGCCGCTTCAACCTGGTCTTTACGGGTGATGTGCTGGCCAGGAATGCCGAAGGCGCTGGCCAGGGTGAGGAAATCGGGGTTATCGGTCAGGGTCGTTTCGCTGTAACGCTCCTGGAAGAACAGCTGCTGCCACTGGCGAACCATGCCTAAACGCTGGTTATCGAGCAAGACGATCTTCAGCGGTAACTGCTTACGCTTCACGGTGCCGAGCTCCTGGACGTTCATCATGAAGGAGCCGTCACCGGAGATACAGATAACGGTATCGTTCGGGCGGGCAACCTGCGCGCCAACGGCTGCTGGCAGACCGAAGCCCATCGTCCCTAACCCGCTCGAGGTGATAAAGTTCTCCGGGCGGGTGTAGGTCATGTGCTGGGCTGACCACATCTGATGCTGGCCGACATCCGTCGTTACCACGCTGTCTGCGGGTTTACGGTCTGACAGCTGTTTCAACAGCAGCGGCGCATAGATGGCGTCGCCTGGGTGATCGTAACGCCACGCGTGTTCAGTACGCATATCAGCGGTGTGCTGACGCCATGGGTTGATATCCAGCGGCTGCTCCAGCGCCGGTAACAGCTCGTTAAGATCGCCCTGCAACGCGACATGCGCCTGACGCAGTTTGTTCATCTCCGCCGGGTCGATGTCCATATGGATCACTTTGGCGTTCGGCGCGAAGGTATTCAGTTTGCCGGTAACGCGGTCGTCAAAACGGGCGCCGACGGCGATAAGCAAGTCGCATTCCTGCACCGCCAGGTTTGCCGCTTTGGTACCATGCATCCCCAGCATGCCGAGGTAGTACGGGTAATCTGCCTCTACCGCACCGAGACCTTTCAGCGTGCAGGTGGCGGGCATTTGCGTGGTCGCAATGAACGCGCGAAGCGCCGGAACAGCCTGCGCCATGCCCACGCCGCCGCCTACGTACAGCATCGGTTGTTTGGCCTGCGCCATCATCTGACGCGCCTCTTCCACCTCTGCATGCGGGAACGCATTATCGCTTTCCACGGTAGAGAAATGCGGCTCCAGATCGCCGAGTGCAACCTGGATATCTTTCGGGATATCAACCAGAACCGGGCCAGGACGGCCAGAGCTGGCAACCTCGAACGCTTCGGCCATCACCCGCGGCAGCTCTTCGAGAGACTGAACGAGGAAGCTGTGTTTGGTGCAGGCCAGCGATAAACCGAGCACATCCACTTCCTGGAAGGCATCGGTGCCGATGAACGGAGAGGCCACCTGGCCGGTGATCGCCACCACGGGTACGGAGTCGAGCAGCGCGTCAGCCAGGCCGGTGATCAGGTTCGTTGCGCCGGGACCTGAGGTGGCCATACAGACGCCGGTTTTACCGGTCGCACGGGCATAACCGATGGCGGCCATCGCTGCGCCCTGCTCGTGTCGGCACAACAGGTGTTCCACGCCGCCGTCATACAGTGCATCGTAAATCGGCATAATTGCGCCACCCGGATAACCGAATACGGTTTCGACTCCCTGCGCGCGCAACGCATGTACTACCCATTGTGCCCCATTCATAGTTAGTTCCCCGTCATAAATCTGGAGAAACAGAATTTTGTGCTAGTCGTCATTCTCTGCTCCTCATTTAAGTTTTTTAGTCATAAAAAAACCCCCGGACCTTTCGGTGCGGGGGTCTTAGTTCGTTAAGGCTTGATTTCTAAGCCTTTCCTCGTCCAAGTGCAGCCCCGCACGGTGGGATAATAATCACCACCACGCTAATCACGACCAGGCTAATCACTCGTAGAAGGGCTGTCATTTTCAGTTCTTTTTGCATCTTGTTCGAAGGAATACCTAAAGAGTTACCACAGATATTTCATCTGACACAAGATTTTTTTATGACCTATATCTGTAGCATGCGAACTATTTCTTTCAAAATCGTTGTTTTATATAGGGAAAAAATAGAAATGAAGATTTTTCATTTTTTTGTCCTGCTTCATCCGGCAAGGCGCGCATGATTTCTTTTCTGCGAGGCCGATTCCACCGACATGTAAGGATTACATTTTGCCGCTAAAAGGCTGGAACGAGCGCCGTAATTCAGTGAATTAGTGCTAAACAGGAAAAAATGATGCTGGCATAGTCACCGCCAAGGAGGGCTTATGTCACTGTCAGTTGTTTATACACGCGCGGCCATCGGCGTGAAGGCACCGCTTATTTCTGTAGAGGTTCATTTAAGTAATGGACTGCCCGGACTGACTCTGGTCGGCTTACCAGAAACGACCGTTAAAGAGGCGAGGGATCGCGTGCGCAGCGCAATTATTAATAGCGGTTATGCTTTTCCGGCGAAGAAGATCACCATTAACCTTGCGCCCGCCGATTTGCCAAAGGAGGGAGGGCGATATGATTTACCTATTGCTATAGCGCTTCTCGCGGCTTCTGAACAGCTCAATACGCCAGGGCTAAGCTCGTGTGAGTTCGTGGGTGAATTAGCGCTTACAGGCGCGTTAAGAGGCGTTCCCGGAGCAATCTCGGGTGCGCTTGAAGCCATACGCGCGGGAAGACAAATCATTGTGGCCAATGAAAATGCCTCTGAAGTAAGCCTTATCGCCGAAAAGGGGTGTCTTGTCGCGGGACATTTGCAAGAGGTTTGCGCCTGGCTGGAAGGCCGACACGAGCTTGCCGAGCCGCAGGAGAATGACGAGGTGGCGCCAGCTTCGCCCGAGGATCTCAGCGATATTATGGGTCAGGAACAGGGTAAACGGGCGTTAGAGATAACGGCCGCGGGTGGGCATAACCTGTTACTGATAGGTCCGCCAGGCACGGGGAAAACGATGCTGGCGAGCAGATTGAGCGGCCTGTTGCCACCCCTCAATAATCATGAAGCACTGGAAAGCGCCGCGATATTTAGCCTGGTCAGTTCTACGTCGCTGCATAAACAGTGGCGCCGCCGTCCTTTCCGCTCTCCACACCACAGTGCGTCTCTTACCGCGATGGTGGGCGGGGGTTCGATCCCCGGACCGGGTGAAATCTCACTGGCGCACAACGGCATTTTGTTTCTGGATGAATTGCCAGAGTTTGAACGCCGCGTGCTGGATGCATTGCGGGAGCCGATTGAATCCGGCGAAATCCATTTGTCTCGTACACGGGCCAAAATAAGCTACCCTGCGCAGTTTCAGCTAGTCGCGGCGATGAACCCTAGCCCTACGGGTCATTATCAGGGCAATCATAACCGCTGTACGCCGGAGCAGACGCTGCGCTATCTGAGTAAGCTGTCTGGCCCCTTCCTCGACCGTTTTGATTTATCTCTCGAGATCCCCCTGCCCCCGCCCGGTCTGCTGAGGCAAACCGGTATTAGGGGCGAAAGCTCAGCAACTGTGCGTGAACGGGTTATTGCGGCGCAGGCGCGGCAGTATGCTCGTCAGAACAGGCTGAATGCCCGGCTGGATAACAGCGGGATCCGACAGTTTTGTTCTCTTAACGCTGAAGATGCAGGCTGGCTGGAAGAGACACTGACGCGGTTTGGGCTATCCATTCGCGCGTGGCAGCGTTTGTTGAAAGTAGCGCGCACGGTCGCCGACGTGGAGGGCTGCTCCGGAATAGAGAGGCGGCATTTGCAGGAGGCATTAAGTTACCGTGCGATCGATCGGCTGCTGTTGCATCTGCAAAAAATGCTGGCGTAAAAAAAGGGGCCGTAGCCCCTTCTCTTCTTAATCGTCAGACTCGGTGTAGTCTTCTGCACCTTCCATCTGCGGCTTGCCGCCAGACAGCGTATGGAAACGCTTAGGACGCTTAATGCGAGCCATATACTTGATCCATACACGTTCTGCATCAGACTGCGGCTCACGCTCACCACGGCAAACAGAGACAAACTGTTTTTCATCTTCGGTTGCCGGTTCACGTTTACCCAGATCCAGCTCGTTAAAGGCATAACCATGGCGCTCAAGAAGTTGAGCTTCTTTGATAGTGAAATCGCCGTGACGAGAGAACCCGCGCGGGTAATGTTTATTGTCGAAAAAACGATTAGTCGTCGTAAAGCTTTCCGCCATCCTACACGCTCCTAATTCTTTGGCCGAGCTATTTATGGCGCGGAGTATTAGTTACGCTTGACAGAGTGTAAAACAAAACATTTAAATCATAACGACAAATAATTTTGTGGAGAAAGATGTGGATACGGAATTGCTAAAAACTTTCCTCGAAGTGAGCAGAACGCGACACTTTGGGCGAGCAGCTGAAGCCCTCTACCTGACGCAGTCAGCAGTCAGTTTTCGTATTCGACAGCTGGAAAATCAACTGGGTGTGAACCTTTTTACCCGCCATCGCAACAATATTCGTTTAACTCCGGCTGGTGAAAAGCTGTTGCCTTATGCAGAAACCCTGATGAATACCTGGCAGGCAGCGCGAAAGGAGGTTGCGCACACCTCCCGGCATAATGAATTCTCGATCGGTGCCAGCGCTTCACTATGGGAATGCATGCTCAGCCAGTGGCTTATGCGGCTATATCGCACACACAACCATCTGCAATTTGAGGCGAGGATTGCGCAACGTCAGTCGCTGGTTAAGCAACTCCACGAGCGGCAGCTTGATCTGCTGATCACCACAGAAGCCCCCAAGATGGACGAATTTAGCAGCCAGATTGTTGGACAGTTTAGCCTGGCGCTCTATGCATCGGAGCCTGCAATGATGAAGGCCGACCTGAATTATTTACGCCTGGAATGGGGGCCTGATTTTCAGCAACACGAGACGGGGTTAATTGCCAGCGATGATATCCCGCAGCTCACGACAAGCTCAGCGGAGATCGCATGCCAGCATCTTCCCGCATTGAAAGGCTGTACCTGGTTACCTGTTCGCTGGGCGGATAATAAACCTACACTCCATGTTGTCACCGATTCGACAACGCTCTCCAGGCCGCTGTATGCCATTTGGCTGCAAAACAGCGATAAGCAGTCGCAGATAAAAGATCTGTTAAAAACCAGCATACTGGATTAACGCAAAAGCCTGCGGAAACGCAGGCTGCTTATTCTTCAGGAAGGTGTTGAGCTGTTTTGCAGGCAAAAAAAATCCTTTGCCGAAGCAAAGGATTCTATATGGCAGGGGCGGAGAGACTCGAACTCGCGACACCCGGTTTTGGAGACCGGTGCTCTACCAACTGAGCTACGCCCCTAAAGTTTTTGCCATTAAGCCTGCCGGAAGGGCAGGCTTAATGTCTTAATAAGTGGCGGAACGGACGGGACTCGAACCCGCGACCCCCTGCGTGACAGGCAGGTATTCTAACCGACTGAACTACCGCTCCACCGAATACTTCTGTAACCACCGGATTAATGCACCGGCTTACTACTTAATTTGATGCCTGGCAGTTCCCTACTCTCACATGGGGAGACCCCACACTACCATCGGCGCTACGGCGTTTCACTTCTGAGTTCGGCATGGGGTCAGGTGGGACCACCGCGCTA